>NZ_JADIJE010000030.1 GCF_015278315.1 Microbacterium ureisolvens
CCGCCGAGGCTCCCGCTCCGGCGCCTGCCGCCGAGGCTCCCGCTCCGGCGCCTGCCGCCGAGGCTCCCGCTCCGGCGCCTGCCGCCGAGGCTCCCGCTCCGGCGCCTGCCGCCGAGGCTCCCGCCGCCGATGCCGCTCCGGCTCCCGCGGTGACCGGGGACGACGACAGCATCACCTATGTCACGCCGCTCGTCCGCCGCCTCGCCCAGCAGCAGGGCGTCGACCTCGCCTCGGTGAAGGGCACCGGCGTCGGTGGTCGCATCCGCAAGGAGGACGTGCTGAAGGCCGCCGAGGCCGCATCGGCTCCCGCCGCACCGGCCGAGTCCGCCGCCGCTCCGGCGCCGCTGGAGGTCTCGCCGCTGCGCGGCACCACCCAGCCGATGTCGCGCCTGCGCAAGGTGCTCGCACAGCGCGCGGTCGAGTCGATGCAGTCGACGGCCCAGCTGACCTCGGTCGTCGAGGTCGACGTGACGAAGCTCGCGACCTTCCGCGACCAGGTGAAGGGCGACTTCCAGGCCAAGACCGGCGACAAGCTGTCGTTCCTGCCGTTCTTCGCCCTGGCCGCCGCCGAGGCGCTGCAGGCCTACCCCGTGGTCAACTCGACCGTGGACGGCGACCAGATCGTCTACCCGCCGACCGAGAACCTCTCGATCGCCGTCGACACCGAGCGGGGCCTGCTGACCCCGGTCCTGCGCGACGCCGCGAGCAAGAACCTGGCTCAGATCGCCCACGAGATCGCGGACCTCGCGGCCCGCACGCGCGACAACAAGCTGAAGCCGGACGAGCTGGCGGGCGGCACCTTCACGCTGACCAACACCGGCTCGCGCGGTGCGCTGTTCGACACTCCGGTCGTCTTCCTCCCGCAGACCGCGATCCTCGGCACGGGTGTCGTCGTCAAGCGCCCCGGCGTCGTGACGGTCGACGGCAAGGATGCGATCTCGGTGCGCTCGTACGTCTACCTCGCGCTGTCGTACGACCACCGCGTGATCGACGGTGCGGACGCCGCGCGCTTCCTCGGCGCCGTGAAGAAGCGCCTGGAGGCTGCGGCGTTCGAGGGTCAGCTCGGCATCTGATCTCGAGCCTCACCCGCTCTCACGGCTGCTGCGCGACGTCATAGGCATCGCGCAGCAGCCATTTTCCGTCCTGGCGGAGGATCACGATCATCTGAGCCGGCGACACGGCGTCGTGCGGATCCAGTCGCAGCACCGCGAGGTCCCCGAAGTCGTCGAGCAGGGCGACCGTGCGCTGCGAGGCGGGCAGGTCGACGCCACCCGGCGAGAGGGCCGCAGCATCGACGGCGACGCCGCTCAGACACGTCGCGTCCGCTCCGCACGCCAGACGGGCGTCCAGCAGCGCCGCGGTGACGTGCGCCAGGTCGGCGGGCGCCGCGCCCGCGCCGTGCTCCTGCTCACCGGCGTCCGCAGGTGCCTGGGCCTCCGCCTCGGCCGGCGGCGTCTCACTCGCGGTCGGCGTGCCGCTCGGTGCCGGGGTCCCGGTCCATGAGCCGTCCGGGGAACCGCTCGGATCTTCGGTGGCCACGCCGCCGGCCGCCGGCCACAGTGCGCCGCCGGTCAGCACGGCC
>NZ_JADIJE010000031.1 GCF_015278315.1 Microbacterium ureisolvens
TCTTGTGTTGATGATCTTAAAGATCATTAGTCAATTTCTGGTCATGCTCCTTTGGGAGTGTGTCCGAGTTTTGATTCTCATGTTTTCAAGTCTTTAAGAGCAAACGGTGGATGCCTTGGCATCTGGAGCCGAAGAAGGACGTAGCAATCTGCGATAAGCCTCGGGGAACTGATAAGCAAGTTTTGATCCGAGGGTGTCCGAATGGGGAAACCCCGCTGGGCGGCGTGCCGACCCAGTGACTCCCGCCTGAATATATAGGGCGGGTAGAGGGAACGTGGGGAAGTGAAACATCTCAGTACCCACAGGAAGAGAAAACAACCGTGATTCCGTGAGTAGTGGCGAGCGAAATCGGATCAGGCTAAACCTCATGTGTGTGAGAGCCGGCAGGCGTTGCATGTGGGGGGTTGCGGGACTTTCCTGACCATTCTGCCGAGTGGTCGACGTGACAGAAGCGTATAGACGAACCGTCTTGAAAGGCGGGCCAGAGTGGGTGCCAGCCCCGTAGTCGAAATGCGTGTTCTGGCGTGGAGAGTATCCCAAGTAGCACGGGGCCCGAGAAATCCCGTGTGAATCTGTCAGGACCACCTGATAAGCCTAAATACTCCCAGATGACCGATAGCGGACAAGTACCGTGAGGGAAAGGTGAAAAGTACCCCGGGAGGGGAGTGAAATAGTACCTGAAACCGTTTGCTTACAAACCGTTGGAGCACCCCTGGTAGGTGTGACAGCGTGCCTTTTGAAGAATGAGCCTGCGAGTTAGCGATATGTGGCGAGGTTAACCCGGGTGGGGTAGCCGTAGCGAAAGCGAGTCTGAATAGGGCGATTCAGTCGCATGTCCTAGACCCGAAGCGAAGTGATCTATCCATGGCCAGGCTGAAGCGACGGTAAGACGTCGTGGAGGGCCGAACCCACTTAGGTTGAAAACTGAGGGGATGAGCTGTGGATAGGGGTGAAAGGCCAATCAAACTTCGTGATAGCTGGTTCTCTCCGAAATGCATTTAGGTGCAGCGTTGCGTGTTTCTTGCCGGAGGTAGAGCTACTGGATGGCCGATGGGCCCCACCAGGTTACTGACGTCAGCCAAACTCCGAATGCCGGTAAGTGAGAGCGCAGCAGTGAGACTGTGGGGGATAAGCTTCATAGTCGAGAGGGAAACAACCCAGACCACCATCTAAGGTCCCTAAGCGCGTGCTAAGTGGGAAAGGATGTGGAGTTGCTTAGACAACCAGGAGGTTGGCTTAGAAGCAGCCACCCTTGAAAGAGTGCGTAATAGCTCACTGGTCAAGTGATTCCGCGCCGACAATGTAACGGGGCTCAAGCACGCCACCGAAGTTGTGGCATTGACATTATTGGTAGGCCTTCGTGGTCCAGCCGTGTTGATGGGTAGGAGAGCGTCGTGTGGCGAGCGAAGCGGCGGGGTGACCCAGCCGTGGACGCCACACGAGTGAGAATGCAGGCATGAGTAGCGAAAGACGTGTGAGAAACACGTCCTCCGAAAGACCAAGGGTTCCAGGGTCAAGCTAATCTT
>NZ_JADIJE010000032.1 GCF_015278315.1 Microbacterium ureisolvens
CAAACTGGTCCACACCCTGCACGAGACAGCCGAACCCGCCCGCCCCGAGCTCTACCTCACCGCCTGACCCTCAACCACCCCAGGCAACAGCAGGAATGACACCACACGACGGGACTTGACCAGACATGCCGGAGCAGGCCGCATCCGACTCCACGCAGGGGAGGGCGCGCTTCACGCGTATGGCTGACCTCGGCATCTTGATAGGCGTCGGCACCGCCGTCACGCCGGAACGTTGTCGAGCGGGGCATCAACGAAATCACCGCCGAGCGTCCTCATGGATCGCCTGGCCGACCTACGCCATGGGTATTGCGATATTGCGCTGGCGGTATTCGGGATCAGTCTGATCATCCGCTCACGGCGGATCTTCGAGCGCTTGCGGGTCAAATCCGAGGAAGACGGCGCCGATCTTCGCCGCTGGATGATTGTCGCGCTGGGTGCCGTAGTGCTTGCCACGGCTGCCACGTCCGTGTGCATCGCAGTCTCACCGAGTTGACCGACGTTCGAACCTTCGTCGCCCTGCCGGTGGACGCGTCCACCTGTCCGGCCTAGGGATCGGTCGACAGGGGTTGCTGGCGCGCCGCTCGGCTCAGGGTGTGACGATGTTGAAGTTCGGGTCTCCCGGATCGAGCACCGACAGCAGTTGTGTGAGCACTGCAGCGTCGCCGCGGGTCTCGATCCCTTCTGACTGCGTGTCGCCGCCGGCCAGTTGGATCAGGCGTGCCTTGGTCAGGGTGAGGCGCAGTGGCGTCTCGTCCGAGGCCTCGCGCTCCACGTAGGTGAGCACACCGTTGCCGAGGGTCAGGTGGAAAGTGCGGCCGAGGTCGGTGAGTGTGACATCGATGTTGAGCGACAGATCCCACGCCTTCGGGCCGTCGACCTGGATGGCCACAGCGTCGAACAGCTGCTCCGGCGTCAATTGCGCCACGATGAGCGGCGCATTGGTCACCGTGGGTGTGCCGAAGTTGCCCTCCCGCAGCTCCGTGACGCCCGAGAGGAAGAAGTTGCGCCACGTGCCGTTCTCGGAGCCGTACGCCAACTGCTCCAGTGTGTCGGCGTACAGCGTGCGCGCACCCGTGTGACCCTCGTCGGCGAACACCGCGTGATCCAGCAGTGTCGCCGCCCAGCGGTAGTCCCCGGCGTCGAACGCCTCCTGCGCGAGCTCCACGACACGGTCGACGCCGCCGATCGCTGCGACGTACCGGTCGGCGAGCGGCTTGGGCGGGTGCGGCCACAGCCGGGCGGGGTTGCCGTCGAACCAACCCATATACCGCTGGTAGATCGCCTTGACGTTATGGCTCACCGACCCGTAGTAGCCGTGGGTGCTCCAAGATGCCTCAAGCGCTGGCGGCATCTGGATCATCTCCGCGATCTCAGCGCCGTTGTACCCCTTGTTCAACAGGCGCAGGGTCTGGTCGTGCAGGTAGCCGTACAGGTCGCGCTGAATGCCCAGGAACTTCCGGATCTCCGCGTTGCCCCAGGTCGGCCAGTGGTGCGACGAGAACAGGACCTCGGCCTCGTCAC
>NZ_JADIJE010000033.1 GCF_015278315.1 Microbacterium ureisolvens
GGTCAAGTCCCGTCGTGTGGTGTCATTCCTGCTGTTGCCTGGGGTGGTTGAGGGTCAGGCGGTGAGGTAGAGCTCGGGGCGGGCGGGTTCGGCTGTCTCGTGCAGGGTGTGGACCAGTTTGCGCATCGAGATGTCGGAGAAGTAGCGGCGTTCGCCGTAGCCCCATTCCTCGTGCTGTTCTTGGAGGACGGCGCCGATCAGGCGGGTCACGCTGCCCTGGTCGGGGAAGATCTGGACGACGTCCGCGCGGCGTTTGATCTCCCGGTTCAGGCGTTCGATCGGGTTGTTCGACCAGACCTTCTGCCAATGTTCGCGGGGCAGCGGGGCGAATCCGGTGAGGTCCGCCTCGGCGGCCTCGAGCATGCTGGCGATCTCGGGGAACGAGCCTCGGAGGCTGTCGGTGACAGCTGCGTATTGGGCGGTGACGGCCTCGGTTGTGGTCTGCGCGAAGATTGTGGAGATCAGCGCGTTGACCGGCTTCGACCGCGCCGACCCGAGCTTCTGGGTGACGTTCCTCGCGAAGTGGACTCGGCATCTCTGCCACCCACTCCCGGGCAGGATCGCCTTCACCGCGGCCTTCAGCCCGGCGTGCGCGTCACTGGTGACGAGGGTCACCCCGAGCGGGTCGGCGTCGGTCGCGACCTTCAGTCCCCGGTCGCGGAGGGAGCGGAGGAACTCGGTCCAGAAGTCGGTGGTTTCCGCGTCTCCGAGCGCCATCCCGAGGATCTCCCGGCGTCCTTCGCCGGAGACGCCGGTGGCGACGACGAGGGCTTGGGAGACGACGCGGCCGCGGTGGCGGACGTCGAGGTAGGTGGCGTCGAGGAACAGGTACGGGAACCAGGTGTGATCGAGGCGGCGGTGCAGGAACTCGTGCACGGACTCGTCGATCTCCGCGCAGATCCGCGACACCGTCGACCTCGAGATGCCGGTGTCGTTGCCCAACGCCCGGATCAGCTGGTCGACCTTCCGGGTGGAGACGCCGTCGATCCAGGCCTGGCAGATCACCGCGTAGAGGGCTTTGTCGACCCGACGCCGCGGGTGCAACAGGCTGGGGAAGAACGACCCTTCCCGCAGCTTCGGGATCGCAAGGTCGACCTCCCCAGCGGGGGTCGCGAGCGTCTTCGGGCGGGTGCCGTTGCGGCGGGTGGTGCGCTCCGTGGTGCGTTCGTACCGGTCGGCGCCGATCTTCACCGTCGCTTCCGCGTTGATCAGGTCCTGCAGGCCGGCCTGCAGCATCCGACGGAACACGTCCGAATGGGCCAGGTCGGGGTCGGCGAGGACTTCGCCGATCAGGGTCGACAAGGCAGACTGGTGCTGGGTCATCGTGGGATCACTCTTCTTGCTTCTTGGCGGAAACAGCTGGGTTCCCACGATGGCCCATCAACGTCTACGACGCCGAGGACCCCGCGGGAAGTGACACCACGCTATGGGACTCACCC
>NZ_JADIJE010000034.1 GCF_015278315.1 Microbacterium ureisolvens
TGAACTGCTCCCTGGAAATTGGACTGGAGAATCCAGTTCCGATTTTCAGGGGGCAGTTCTGTGCATCCGCGTAGTTCATTGTCTGAGCCGCAGCGTGTGGCGGCGATAGCGTTGTTCGAATCCGGCTGGAGTGAGCGGGCCGCGGCGCGCGAGCTGGCTGTGAGCCGGCCGGCGGTCAAGCGATTGCATGACCGGTGGAAGGTGCGAGGCAGAGGAGCGCTGGTGAGCAAACCGATCAAGCCCTCGTTCTCGTTCGAGTTCAAGCGGGACGTGGTCACCCGATTCCTCGCCGGGGAGTCGAAAGTCGATCTTGCTCGCGAGTTCGATCTGTCGTCCCCGAAACTCGTCGAGAACTGGGTGAGGAAGTATCGCGCCGAGGGCGAGGATGCGTTGCGTCCGAAGCCGAAGGGCCGTCCCGCAGCGCAAACCGCGGCGCCCGCCGCGGTGACCGAGCTGGAGCGTCTGCGACGCGAGAACGAGCGGTTGCGGGCGGAGAACGCGTACCTGGGAAAATTGCGGGCCTTGATGGAGCAGCAACGACGGTCAAGGTGAATGCCGTCGTGACCCTCAAGGCCGAGCATCGACTTACCGACCTGCTGGCCGCGGCCGGGGTGGCCCGGTCGACGTTCTTCTATCACCAAGCGCGGATGGACGCCCCGGACCCCTGGGCCGAGGTGAAAGCCGCAATCAGCGAGATCTTCGCACGCAATCATCAGCGCTACGGGTATCGCCGTGTGCACCGAGAACTGATCAGGTCTGGGTGGCAGCTCGCGAAGAAGACCGTGCTCAAGCTGATGCGCCAGCTCGGGCTGGTCTCCCGCTCCCGCCGGAAGCGGCGATACGTGTCGTATCACGGCAACGTCGGGCAGACCGCCGAGAACATCCTCGATCGCAACTTCACCGCCGACGCCCCGAACCAGAAATGGGTCACCGATGTGACCGAGTTCCGCGTCGGCGATGACAAGCTCTACCTGTCCCCGGTGCTTGACCTTTTCAACCGGGAGATCATCGCGTTCTCGACCAGCCGATCACCGAACCTGGACCTCACCAACAGCGCGCTGCGAGCCGCGATCACCACCCTCGACCGCGGACAGCATCCACTCGTGCACTCCGATCAGGGATTCCAGTACCAGCACGCCTCCTGGCGAGCCCTGCTCGCTGACGTCGACGCGACCCAGTCCATGTCCCGCAAGGGCAACTGCTACGACAACGCCATCATGGAGAACTTCTTCGGCCACCTCAAAGAAGAGTGCTTCCACCACGTCAACTACCTCAGCATCGACGCGCTCGAGACCGCGCTGCACGACTACATCCGCTGGTACAACCACGACCGCATCTCAGAACGACTCGAGGGCCTGAGCCCGGTGCAATACCGGACCCAGACCCTCGCGGCCTAGGCTTCGACTAAACCAGTCCAACAAACGGGGACCAGTTCAG
>NZ_JADIJE010000035.1 GCF_015278315.1 Microbacterium ureisolvens
GGGACTGCTGCACGGATCGGTGACAGGTTGTAGTCACGCCGCCAGTGCGACGGTCGTGTTCATGATGGTCTCGAACTCGATGGGGGTCAAACGGCCCAGGCGGCGCTGACGCCGCCGTCGATGATAGGTCCGCTCGATCCAGGTGACCATCGCAATGCGCAACTGCTCGCGGGTGGTCCAGGAGCGGCGGTTCAGGACGTTCTTCTGCAGCAGGGCGAAGAACGATTCCATGGCCGCGTTGTCCCCGCTGGAGCCGACGCGGCCCATGGATCCGACCATGCGGTGACGGGTCACCGCGCGCAGGAACTTCCGGCTGCGGAATTGACTGCCCCTGTCGCTGTGCACCACGCAGCCGGCGACGTCGCCGCGCATCGCGACGGCGTTCTCGAGCGCCTGGACAGCCAGCCGCGACTTCATCCGGTCGCTGATCGAGTAACCGACGATTCGACCGGAGAACACGTCCTTGATCGCGCAGAGGTAGAGCTTGCCCTCGGCGGTCTTGTGCTCGGTGATGTCGGTCAGCCAGAGTTCGTTCGGCGCGTCGGCTGCGAACACGTGCCGGGTCCGGCCGTGCTCGTCGACGACGGCGCAGAGGTCGTCGTGGACGGGCGGGCCGGGTCGGCGGCCCTTGCCGCGCTTGGGCTTGCCGAACGCGCTGAACCAGCCGTTGGCCGATGCGATCCGCCAGGCGGTGCGGTCCGCCATCGCCTCACCGTTGTCGCGGGCCTCGTCGGCGAGCAGCCGATGCCCGAACTCCGGGTCGTCCTGGTGGGCGTCGAACAGCGCGTTCGCGCGATACGCCTCCACCACCTCGCTCGAGGTGATGGGGTCGGCCAGCCACCGGTAGTAGGGCTGGCGGGAGAGCTTGAGCACCCGGCACGTCACCGCGACGGGGATCCCGTCGGCGGCGAGCTCTGTCACGAGCGGGTAAAGCCTTTTCCCGGCAGGTTCGCCTGCGACAGATACGCCGCCGCCCGCCGCAGCACCTCGTTCTCCTGCTCGAGCAGTCGGATCCGCTTACGCGCCTCGCGGAGCTCGGCGGACTCGGTGCGGGTCTGACCGGGCTTGGCGCCCTCGTCGATATCGGCGCGCCGCATCCACTTCTGAAGCGTCATCGGGTGAACACCGAAGTCCTTCGCGATCTGCTCGATCGTCACTCCGGGCTCGCGGTTCCTCGCGACGCGGACCACGTCGTCACGGAACTCGCTCGGGTACGGCTTGGGCACAGCAACATCCTTCCAGGCCTACCCCTCGGGCAAGCCAGATCAGATGTCACCTACTCGTGCAGCAGTCCC
>NZ_JADIJE010000003.1 GCF_015278315.1 Microbacterium ureisolvens
GCGGGGGGGGCGCGGCTGGGGGCGGGCGGCCTTGGCGCGCGCCCCCGCGCCGTCCTCCTCCTCGGTGGCGGTGGTCTCTTCGGTGGTCGCGGCCTTCGGGTCCTTGACGGCGGCGCCCTCGCGGAGCGGCGCGCGGGGCTCGTGGCGCTCGACGCCGAGGCGGAGGCGTCGCGGGCCGAACTGGCCGAACAGGCAGGCGCCGCACGATCGCGGATCGCGTCGCTCGCTGCCACCGTCGACGCGGCGCGGCAGGCGGTCGAGGCCGCGCGCGGCGATCACGCCAGCGTGGCCGACCGCGTCGCCGCCGTCACCGGCGTCCGCGACGCCGCGCGTGCCGCGCTGGAAGCCCGGGCCGAGGCCCGCCGCGCCGAGGAGCAGGCCGCACAGGCGCGCACGGAGGCGGACGCGCGGATCGCGGCATCCGTCTTCGACAGTGCCGAGGAGGCGACAGCCGCCCTCATGCCGGCAGACCGTGTCGAGGTGGTCGCGCAGCGGGTGTCGACGCACGACGCCCAGCTCGCTGCCACGCGGGCGCGCATGCTCGAGCTCGAGCTGCAGCTGGCGGGAGCACCGGACGAGCCCGCCGACGCGGCGGCGTCGCAGGCGGTCCTCGAGGCCGCCGACACGGCGCGCACGGTCGCCCTCCGCGCCGAGCGCGACGCGCACACGCTGGTCGCGTCGCTGCGCGACCTCTCGATGCAGATCGACGACGCGTATGCGGGTGTGGCGGCGCGCGCCGCCGACGCCGCCGTCATCACGCGCCTCGCCGATACCGTGGCCGGTCGCGCCCCCAACACGATGAAGATGGACCTCGAGACGTTCGTGCTGGCCGCCGAGCTCGAAGAGATCGTGGCCGCGGCGAACCTGCGGCTGGGCGACATGTCGTCCGGGCGCTACCGCCTGCAGCACACCGACGCGCGCGCGGCCCGGGGCGCCGCCTCTGGCCTGGGCCTGGAGATCATGGACGCCTTCACCGGGCAGGCCCGGCCGGCGCACTCGCTGTCCGGCGGCGAGACGTTCCTCGCCTCGCTCGCGCTGGCTCTAGGACTGGCCGAGGTCGTCACCTCCCGCGCCGGCGGCGTACGGCTCGACACGCTCTTCGTCGACGAGGGATTCGGCTCGCTCGACGACGAGACGCTCGATCTCGCCATGCGCACACTTGACGAGCTCCGCCAGGGCGGACGCACTGTCGGCGTGATCAGCCACGTCGCGGCCATGAAGGAACAGCTGCCCGCGCAGCTCGCGGTGGAGTCTACGCCGGAGGGCCCGAGCGTGGTCCGGCAGGGCGCGGGCGTCTCCGCCGGCGCCGCCTAGGCTGGAACGGTGAAGAAGGGCACTCTCTGGACCATCCTCGGCGTCATTGCGGCGGTTGTGATCGCGTGGTTCCTGGTGGACGTGCTGTTCTCACTGCTGTGGTTCATCGGCAAGCTCGTGATCGTCGCCATCGTCGCCGTCATCGTCTTCGTCGTGCTGCGCAGCCTGTTCGCCCGGGACCGGGACTGAGTCAGACGCCGTAGTCGGCGCGGACGCGGTCGCGCAGCTGATGGCTGCAGGCGGTCACCGCCGCGTGCCAGTCGGTGATGGCGCCGTCCTGGGCGCGGTCCGACACGGCCTTCAGCACGCGGATCGGCACGCCGAACTGCTGCGCCACCCAGATGTACGCGTAGGTCTCCATGTCGACGAGACCGGCGCCGAGCGGACGGATCACGGCCACCGCCTCCGCGTCGTCGACGAAGTGGTCACCGGTCGCGATGACGACGCCGTCGGCCTGAAGCTCCACCAGGGGCGGCAGCGACACGTGCTGGCCGACGATGCCGTCGATGTCGGTGACGTCGTGCTGGAGCGCACCCGAGATCTCATAGACGGATGCGTCGAGCCGCGCGTCGATGGCGCCTGCCGTGCCGACCACCACGATCTCGTCGTAGGAGGCGGCATCCAGCGCCCGGGTCAGTGCATACGTGGCCTGGAGCTTGCCGGGACCGGTGACGAGGCGGTCGAAGCCGGGCAGCGGCTCGGGGAAGGCGACAAGCTCGGAGGCGAGGGCGGCGACGAGGAGTCTCACCTCTCCATCATCCCCCGGTTCCTCCCGCGCGGATTCCGAGGCCTCCAGAACCGCCGCAGCCGCGACATGTTCCCGCCCCGGACGGGCCGTGCCCCCGCGGGACCGCAGTAGCCTGGGCTGGATGCCTGAGTCCGAGCCGAGACCGATGAAGACCTCGAGCACGGCCCGGGTCGTGCCGGCCACGACAGCCGTCATCCCGATCTCGCCGGCTGCGCGGTGGCGCGCCTTCTGGGTGTGCGTGTCGGTCGCAGCGATCACGATCCTCGACATGACGAAGGTCAACGTGGCCCTGCCGTCGATCGGCGAAGTGCTGGACGCGGGATCGACCGAGCTGCAGCTGATCGTGTCGGGCTTCGTGCTCACGTTCGGGCTCGTGCTGGTGCCGATGGGCCGTCTCGGCGACCAGCGCTCGCGACGCACCCTGTTCGTGGTCGGTCTCTCGCTCTACACCGTCACGAGCGTCGTCTGCGCGCTGGCGCCCACCGCCGCCGTGCTGCTGGTGGGGCGGCTGCTGCAGGGCGTGGCCGCGGGCATCCAGATGCCGCAGGTGCTGGGCATGGCACAGGAGCTCTTCCAGGGCAAGGAGCGCGCCCGGGCGTTCGGGCTGTTCGGCGCGACGATCGGCATCGCGACCGCCTTCGGCCCCACGATCGGCGGGCTCCTCATCGCACTCGGCGGGCCGACGGACGGATGGCGGCTCATCTTCTGGATGAACGTGCCACTCTGCCTGGCCGCCATCGGCCTCGCGCTGTGGCTGCTGCCCGACACCCGCACCCGCTCGCAACGGCCCGTGCAGCTCGACCCGATCGGCGTGCTGCTGTTCGGCGCCAGCATCGTCTCGCTGATGTGGCCCTTCCTCTTCACCACCGGGGCGCCCACCGACAACCCCGCTCGCTGGTGGCTGCTCGTCGCATTCGCCCTGTTCGTGTCGGCGTTCATCGCCTGGGAGCGCCGGTATGCCAGGCGCGGGCGCAACCCGCTCATTCCGCTCGGCCTCTTCCGCATCTCGTCGTACCGCAACGGCACGCTGCTGCAGACGGCGTACTTCACGGCCGCGCCCGCGATGTTCCTCACCACGACGCTGTTCCTGCAGATCGGCCTGGGCCTGGAGCCCGTGTACGCCGGCATGGTCTCGATCGGGTTCGCGCTGGCCAGCGCCGTCACCTCGTGGGTCGGCGGCAACCTCGTGAGCACGCACGGGCGCGTCGTCGTGGTGTGGGGACTCGCGGGCGTGCTCGTCAGCGTGATCGGCCTCGTGCTCGCGGCGCTGTACACCGATCCCGCGTGGACGCCGTACATCGCCGCAGCCGTCATGACGCTGGGCGGCGCGGGCGGCGGGCTCGTGATCGCCCCGAACCAGGCGCTCACCCTCGGCGACATCCCGGTCAAGCAGGGCGGCCTGGCGGGCTCCGTGGGGCAGCTCGGCCAGCGCGTCGGCGCCGCCGTGGGCACCGCGGTCGCCCTGTCGCTGTTCTACGCCACGATCTACCGCGAGTCCGGCACGCACGACAGCCTGGTCGTCTACCAAGACGCATATGCGTTCGGGATGCTGTCGGTCGGGATCTTCCTCAGCCTCGCGTTCATCGTCGCCATCGTCGACCTCACGGCGCGGCGCGCACGCGGCCGCGACGTCAGCGGCGAAGAGCCACGGGTCCCATGACCGCGCGACGGCGGTCGCGCACCCACCGCGCGCGGGACGTGCGGAACTCCGCGCGCGTGCTGAAGCGATAGCGGTACGACACCGCGCGCACCCACCGCGGCCGCTGCCCCTCGAAAGGATCGCGCGCGAGCAGTCGCAGGGTGGGGGCATCCGCCTCCAGGAGGCGCACCAGGAACGCCGTGAACCAGTCCTCGAGCGACCGTCCGAGCGGCAGGAACCACATCAGCCAGTCGAGCCGCAGGTGGTACGGCGCGAACTGGCGCGGCACGCGCCGCACGTCGCCGGGCTTTCCTTTGAACGAGTACTCGCGCCAGGTCGCGGCATCCGGATCCTCGTCCATCGTGCCCTCGACGACGATCTCGATCCGCTCCTTCGTCACCGTGCCGAACGCGCCGTACGCGTTGGCGAGCTGCCACCGGTTGAACGCCGCGTTCATGAGCTGGCGCCTTGCGAACAGGTTCTGCAGCGGCCACCAGCTCAGCACGAGGTAGAGCGCGCCGACCGCGGACGTGACGACGACCCAGTACAGCGGGATCCCGTCGACGATCGACGGCGCCCCCTCGACAGACGCGGGGACCGATCCCTCAGCCTGACGAAGGGGCAGGCCGATCGCCGAGAACGCCAGGACGATCGTCATCCAGTTGAGCCACGCGAAGTTGCCGGTCATGACGAGCCAGACCTGCGTCGCGATGACGACCGCCGCGGCGACGGCCCCGATGATCGCGGGCACGGGACCGGGCACGACGAGGCCGAGCAGCGGGACGAAGAGGAACCACGGCACCACGAGCTGCGCGAAGTGGTTGCCGAGCACCTCGCCCCGGTGGAACCAGCGGGGGAGGAGGTGCGCCTGTCGGCTCAGCGGCCCCGGCATGGGCTGCGTCTCGTGGTGGTACGTCAGCGCGGTGAGGTCGCGCCATTCCCGACCGCCGCGGATCTTGATCATGCCCGCGCCGAACTCGAGCCTGAACACGAGCCACCAGAACAGCACGACGACGACGGTGGACGGCGGCTGGTCGTCCGACCCGAGGAATGCCGCGAGGAATCCCGCCTCGAGGAGCAGCATCTCCCATCCGAAGCCGTAGAAGGTCTGCCCGATGCTCGTGACCGACATGTATCCGAGCCACAGTACGAGGAAGCACACCATCGGCACCCACGGGGGAGCCAGCTGCGGGATGCCGGCCACCAGCGCCGCGCCGACCGTGATGCCCACCCCGCACAGCACGACGAGCCGGCGATCCGTGTAGCGCACGTACCGGAACAGCGTCGGGCGGAGGAGCCGGCGACCTCGCTTCGACGTGTGCGCCCACTCCAGCAGCTCCGGTGCGGGCAGCAGGCCGTGCTCGCCGAGCAGTGGACGGAACTGGTTCAGCGTCGAGATGAAGGCGACCACGAACAGCGCCGCGATGCCCCGTTGCAGCACCTGCCGGGCGAACTCGAAATCGACAGCCGCGAACCCGTCCATCAGCCTGTCTCCCCGACGGGGTGAGAGGCAACTCCTCCGAACAGACGCCGGCCCGGCGGATTCGCGCCGCCAGGCCGACGCCCGGCAACGCTCTGGAGTCGCAGCCCGGGGCGCATGTCAGCTCCCGAAGAGGTCCTCGAGCTCGAGGCGCTCGCCGCGACGGCGGTCGCGGAGCGCCTGCCGCGCGGCGAGCCAGCCCGGCATGCCGCTGACGCCCGGCCCGGGCGGTGTCGCGGCCGAGGCGAGATAGACGCCGCGCAGCGGCGTGCGCCATGGAGTGCGCGAGAGGACAGGCCGGCGGAACGCCTGCGCGAGCGTGAAAGCGCCCCCGAGGATGTCGCCGCCGATGTCGGCCGGATTCTCCGCGGCGCGCTGGGCCGCGGTCGTGGCGTGGCTCGCGAGGATGTGACGACGGAAGCCCGGCGCGAAGCGCTCGATCTGCCGCACGATCGCCTGCGTCGGATCGGACGTCGAGCCGGCCGGGACGTGGATGTACGTCCACAGCACGTGCTTGCCCTCGGGCGCGCGCGTGCCGTCGAGCACGCTCGGCTGCACGACCAGCACGTACGGCCGCTCGGTCGTGCCGCCGCGCGCCACCGCGTTCTCGCTCGCCTCGATCTCCTCACGCGTCCCGCCGAGGTGGACGGTCGGGGCCAGCGCCACCTCCGGGTGCGCCCACGGCACCGGGCCGTCCAGCGCGAAGTCGACCTTGGCGGCCGCCTGCCCGTACCGGTAGTGCCGCACGGCATGCGCGTAGCGCGCCGGCAGCCGCGGGTGCGTGAGCAGCAGCCGCGGCGTGGTGTTCAGCAGCAGGAGGTCGCCGGCATCCGGGTCCCCCCAGTCCAGCCCGTCCAGCGTGTCTACGCGGACCCCCGTCTCGACGACCCCGCCGTGGGCGTGGAGGTCGGCGACGAGGGCGTCGGCGATGGCCTGGGAACCGCCGCGCGGAAAGGCCCAGCCGTCGGCCGAGTGCGCGTGCGCGGCGAGGAAGAGCCCCGAGGCGGCGGCGCCGACCGAGGGCAGCGGCGTGTTCGCATGCGCCAGCACGCCTGCCAGCAGCGCGTTCGCCTCCTCGGTGGCGAACGTGTCGCGCCCCAGACGCGTCCCGAGCCGCAGCGTGCGCAGCCCGAATCGTGCGGCGGTGATCGGATGCCGCGGCCACCGCAGCAGCTGCGATCCGGTGAAGTCGACCACCCCGCCCAGGCGACTGCTGAGGGGCCGCAGCAGCGCACGCCACGCGGGCCCGTCGGCGCCGAGGCCGTCGGCGGTGCGCTCCAGGTCACGCCACGCGATCGCGGCCCGGCCGCCGTCGAGCGGCTGTGCGTACGATGCGAGCGGGTGGATCCAGCCCACCCGCTCGTGGATGCCGAACGCGCGGAGGAACGGCGACGACAGCGCCGCGGGGTGCACCGCGGAGCACACGTCGTGCCGGAAGCCCGGAAGCGTGAGGTTCGCGGTGCGGACGCCGCCACCGGCGACCGAGGCGGCTTCGAGCACCCGCACCTCGAAGCCCGCGCGCGCGAGCGCGACCGCCGCGGACAGCCCGTTCGGCCCGCTGCCGATCACCGTCGCGCGCCTGGCCATGCCTCATCCTTTCCGGCGCGCCCCGGTCGCGGCAGGGGGTTGACGGGCCGCCGGAAGCCGCAGATCCGCTCGAGCGCGGGACGGCCCCCCGGCGGGCGTCAGACCAGCCGGTATCCCACGCCGCGCACCGTCTCGATGCGGCCGGGTCCGAGCTTCTGGCGGAGGTAGCCGACGTAGACGTCGGCGACGTTGGAGCCGGGGTCGAAGTCGTAGCCCCACACGCGGCTCAGCAGCTGCTCACGGCTGAGTACCTGGCCCGCGTTGCGCACGAGCTCCTCCGCGAGCGCGAATTCTCGTGCCGACAACTCGACGGCGGTCGTCCCGAGGTGTGCGCGCCGCGTGCGGATGTCGAGGGTGAGGTCGCGGTGGGTGAGCTGTGCGCCGCCGACGGTCTCGTCGCGCCGCATGCGCAGGCGGATCCGGGCGAGCAGCTCGTCGAACCGGAACGGCTTGCCCAGGTAGTCGTCGGCGCCGCCCTCGAGGCCCGCGACGGTGTCGTGCAGCTCGACGCGGGCGGTGAGCATGATCACCGGCATCCGCGATCCCGACCCGCGCAGGTTCTCGAGCACCGCGAACCCGTCCATCCCGGGAAGGTTGACGTCGAGCACGAGCAGGTCGAACTCGCCGCTGAGCGCGAGGTCGAGCGCGTCCGGTCCGGTCGTGGCGACGCGCGTGGCGAAGCCCGCCGACCGCAGGCCCTTGTCGATGAACCCAGAGATGCGCGCCTCGTCATCGGCGATCAGGATGGATGCCACGGGTACCCCTCAATCGGCTGCCAGGTCGGTGGTGGGCAGCGGCGGCCGAGGCGGAACGACGAGACCCGCCGGCACGGACTGGCGCGCCGCGGTGAGCGGCAGCCAGAGCGTGAAGACCGCGCCGCCGCCGGGAGCATCCTCGACGCGCGCCCCGCCGCCGTGCGCGCGGGCGATCACCTGGACGATGTTCAGGCCCAGGCCGCTGCCGGAGCGGCCGTCGGCGTCCGCGCCCCGCACGAACCGGTCGAACACGTGCGCCCGGGCGTCGGGCGGGACCCCCGGGCCGAAGTCGCGCACCGAGATCTCGAGCGCGTCCGCGGCGACGGCGCTGGAGATCACCATGCGCCCGCCGCCGTGCGTCACCGCGTTCTGCGCGAGCTGCAGCACCGCCTGGGTGACGCGGCCAGGGTCGAGTGCCGTCACGACTTCGGCGATCGGGCCGGGCTCGATCCCCGCGCCCTCGATGCCCTGCGCCTTGCGCACGATCTGCTGCACGAGGTCGGCGGCGTCGACGGCGACCGGCTTCACCGGTGCCGGGCCGTGCAGGGCCGCGGCCGACGCGAGATCCTGCACCAGCTGTGCCATACGCGCGAGCTCGTCGACCGCCAGGTCGCGGGTCTCGCGCACATCTCGCGGGTCGTCGGGGTCGACGACGTCGAGGTAGCCGCTCACGATGGTGATGGGGGTCTTCAGCTCGTGCCCGACGTCGCTCAGGAGCCGGCGCTGCGAGTCGAGCGCCTCGTCGAGCCGGTCGAGCATGTCGTTCATGGTGGCCGCGAGCTCCGAGACGTCGTCGCGGCCGACGATCGGGAGGCGCTCCGACAGCGACTGCGCAGACACGCGCTCGGCCGTCTCGCGCATCTGGCGGAGCGGGCGCAGAAGTCGTGTGGTGACGAGCGCCGCGACCGCCGCGATGACCAGAAGCGTGAGCGCCGAGGCGATCGCCCACACCCGGGCGGCCTCGTTGATCTCGGCGAGCTCGGCCTCGATGTCGTACGCGATGACGAACAGGCCCGCGTCCTCAGGTGCATCGCCGACGGTGATGGGGGCGCCGAGGTAGCGCCACGTGACGCCTTGCTCGGCGTACGTGCCGATCACCGGCTCGCCCTCCTGCGTCCCCGCCACCACGTGCGGCACGAAGCCGTCGACCGCGAGCAGGTCGACGTCGAGCGGGACACCGGGCACGAGGGCGGGAGCGCCGTCGATGACCCCGATCGTGCCCGTGTTGTCGTCCGGCGCTGCGCGCTGGACGACGACCGCGAGCGCCTGCGCGGTCGAGTCCCAGGTTCCGGTGTCGTCGTCGCCCCGCTCGACGAGGTAGCCGGCCGATTCGAGGTTGGCCTCGAGAAGCTGATCCACCTGCTGCAGGATGCGTCCGCGTTCCTCGAGATACACGACGAAGCCCACCGCGAGCATGCCGATCGCCGAGACGATCGTGATGACGGCGATCAGCCGCGTCCGCACCGAGAGCGCCGGAAGTCGGCGTTTCGGGGCGTGCGCGGGATCGTCCACTCTTCCAGTATTCCCGCGAGGGGATGCCGCGCCCCACACCATAAGAGAGGTCTCATGCCCTGCGGCCCGCGGCCGTGCTGGGATCGAAGGATGCACGCGCCCCCCGCCCCACCCGAGGCCGACATGCTCCGGGACGCTCTCGAGCTCGCCCCCGACGCCGGGGTGCGTCTTGTCAGTCGCGAGCCGCTGGGCTCGGGGTCCGTCACCGGATTCGAGGTGACGGACCCCCGCGCGACCGCGGAGCCGGGCAGCCCCGCGACCGGCGTGACGTACTTCGTCGACACGTCGCGGCGGGCGGTCGAGCGCGAGACCGGGTTCGCGACGGGACCGTCCGATGCGCCGGACGCGCGCGTGTGGCTGCACCCGGCCGATCCTCATCTCCCCGCGCTGGCGCCCGTGGCGTTCGCCGACGCCGCGAGTGTGCTGCTGGCCCGCCTCGGCCTCGCCCCGTCCGGCCGGCCGGTCTTCGTCGCCTATCGACCGGGGCGCCGGGGCGTCGTCCGCGTGCCGACCGCCACCGGCGACGCGTGGATCAAGGTGCTGCCGCCCTCGAGGACCGCGCAGATCGTGGGCGTCCACTCCGCGTTCCTGCATGCCGGCATCCCGCTGCCTGCGATCCACGGCTGGTCGCGGGATGGCCTCCTCGTGCTCGCACCGGCCGCAGGCGCGCCGGTCGCCGAGGCTCTCGACGATGCGGAGGCGCTCCTGGACGAGGTCGACGCCCTGCGTGGCCGCGTTGCCGCCGTCGCCGTGACCCACGAGGCGCGGACCGGCCTGAAGCGCCGCCTCGACTGGTACGCCAGCCGGCTGGGGGAGTACGACGCGGCGTTCGGCGCGCTCGAGCGCCGCGTCAGGGCGGCCTGGCGGGAGGCGGCCCCGACGACGGTGATCCACGGCGACCTGCACTTCGGGCAGCTGTTCCAGGACGACGACGGCCGGCTCACCGGCGTCATCGACGTCGACACCGCCGGCGTCGGCGTCCCGGCCGACGACACCGCGGCCTTCCTCGCGCACGCCGTCGCCAGCGCGGTGCTCACGCCGGCGCCGCGCGACGGAGAGGTCTGGGCGCTCGCGCGCGCCGCCTTGCGCCGGTGGGACGACGAGGCGGGCCGGGCACAGGGGTTCCGCGCGCGCGCCGCGACGCACCTCCTCGGCCACGCGCTCGGTGCCGCCGAGATGCGGGACGACGAGCGGGCCGCCGCACTGCTGCGGGCGGCGGCATCCGTCATCGACCAGCCCGCCGACACCCTCGGCCCCTAAGAGCCGTCTCATCCGCGACTTCGAAGCGGCTTAGCCGCCGTCGCCACGATGGAATCACCGCCGGGGCCCTCGTCCCCCCGGAGCCCCGGCGGTTTCGAGAGGAGAAAGACATGATGAGCAAGAAGAAGTGGATCGGGTTCGGAGTCGCCGGCGCCGTCGGGCTGACGCTCGTGGGCGGCGCGGCTGCGGCGACGGCCGCGACGATGAACCTGCAGACCTCCGACGGCACGGTGATCCCGGGCGGTGCGCTCGTCGGGCCGCAGGGCAAGACGATCGACCCGGCGGGCGTCACGCTCCGTGTCACCGACACGTCGGCGTCGGTGGTCACCGCGGTCTCGCCCGCGCCGTCGCCTGCCGTGCCGTCGCCCGCGACCGCGGCCTCGCCGGTCTCGCCGGTCACCGCGGTGAGCGCCGCCACGCCCGTCTCGCCGCCGCCCCCGGCGCCGGCACCCGCCGCGCCTGCGCCTGCCCCGGCCCCGGCCCCGGCAGCCGACTCGCCCGCGTCGGCGGGTTCGGTCGCCTCGGCCTGGTCGGACTGAGCCCGACAGAAGGGAGAGGGCGGAGCCTGCGGGCTCCGCCCTCTCTCGCGTGCCGCCCCGGTCGTGTCCGAGCTTCAGCTGCGGCCGCGTGTGGGCTTTCTCACCGGCCGGGCCCGGGACAGGATGGAGGGGCGGACGGCCCGCGGAGATGAGGTGGATCATGCAATCGGTGCTTCTCGAGACTCCGGCGGGGATCACGGCGCGGCTC
This sequence comes from Microbacterium ureisolvens, assembly GCF_015278315.1. Lineage (GTDB taxonomy): Bacteria > Actinomycetota > Actinomycetes > Actinomycetales > Microbacteriaceae > Microbacterium > Microbacterium ureisolvens. The sequence goes on from NZ_JADIJE010000003.1 coordinate 11,043, forward strand.
GGGTGGGAGCCGAAGCTCTCGGACCACGACCGCAAGCGCGTGCTCGCGAAGGAGATCGTCGCCTCCAAGCTCGGCGTCGACGTCAAAGACGTCCGTGTCGAGCGCGAGGCCCCGCGAACGTTCGGATTCCACACCCAGCTCATCGCCGAGGTCGCCGGTCAGGAGGTGCCCCTGAAGATCCGGAACGTCAACTTCCGGGCAGCCACCGTGGTCGCAGTCACCGATCCCGACGTCTCGCTCGGTCTCGATCTGCGCGACTCGCACCCCGACGACGCCGAGCTGCACCTCATGAAGCGGCACTCGCACCTCTTCGACGAGAACGACCTCGGCAAGCTCCTCGCGCACTGGACCCGCGTGCAGGCCGTGCGCGACGCCGACGGCCGCGGCGCGCGCGTCGCCGCCGACCACGTGCGGCTCGACAGCCCGCTGACCCGTGGCTGGATCCCCGACCGCAAGGTGTACTACCAGCTGGCCGACCTGTCGCGCGACAGCTGGATCATCACGCTGGCCTACACGCAGCCGCCCGCCTGACGCGGACGGCGGGGACGGATGCCGCGGGCCGCGGCATCCGTCTTCCTACTCCTCGACCAGCTCCGGCAGGGCGGCCTTGAGCTCGGCCAGCCACGCCCGTGCGTTGCCGTCGGACGGTGCGCGCCAGTCGCCGCGCGGCGACAGGGAGCCGGCCGGCGACACCTTCGGGCCGTTGGGGATCGCGGAGCGCTTGAACTGCGCGAACGCGAAATAGCGCTTGAGGAACACCTGCAGCCACTTCGCGACCGTCGGCAGGTCGTAGGCGTAGCGGTCCTCGGCGGGGAAGCCGGGAGGCCAGGCTCCGGCATCCGCGTCCTTCCACGCCTCCGCGGCGAGGTAGGCGATCTTCGACGGCCGGAAGCCGAACCGCAGCACGTGGTACAGCGCGAAGTCGTGGAGGGCGTACGGGCCGATGCGGTCCTCGGTCGACTGCATCTTGCCGTCCTGGCCTGCGGGGACCAGCTCGGGCGAGATCTCGGTGTCGAGCACGGACTGCAGCACCGCGCGGGCGTCGTCGCTGAGATCGGTGGACCCGCCCTCGTGGCCGCGGTGCGAGATCACCCAGCGGATGACGTGCTGGATGAGGGTCTTCGGCACGCCGGCATTCACGGCGTAGTGGCTCATGTGGTCGCCGACGCCGTAGGTCGCCCAGCCGAGTGCGAGCTCCGAAAGATCGGACGTGCCGATGACCATGCCGCCGTGGTGATTCGCGAGGCGGAAGAGGTAGTCGGTGCGCAGACCCGCCTGCACGTTCTCGAAGGTGATGTCGTGCACCGGCTCGCCGTCGGCGAACGGGTGACCGAGGCGCTCGAGCATCTCGATCGCGAGCGGCCGGATGTCGATCGTCTCGATCGAGGCGCCGATGGACTCCGCAAGGGCGATGGCGTTCGACTTCGTGTGGTCGCTGGTCGCGAACCCCGGCATCGTGTACGCGAGGATGTCGCTGCGCGGCCGGCCCATCAGGTCCATGGCCCGCGCCACGACCAGCAGCGCGTGAGTCGAGTCGAGGCCGCCGCTGACGCCGATGACGGGCTTCGGGCCGCCGATCGAGCGCATGCGCTGGACGAGTCCCGACACCTGGATGTTGAACGCCTCGTAGCAGTCCTGCGCGAGCCGCTCGGGGTCGTCCGGCACGAACGGGAACCGGTCGAGCGTGCGGCGCAGCCCCACGTCGGTCTGCGGCGGGTCGAGCCGGAAGTGCACGGTGCGGAAGGCGGCATCCGCCCCCGTCGCCCGGCGGTTGTCGTCGAACGTGCCCTGCCGGAGCCGGTCCTGGCGCAGGCGGTCGAGGTCGACATCGGCGACGGAGCGGCGCGGCCCGTCGGGGAACCGCTCGGTCTCGGCGAGCAGGTTGCCGCCCTCGTACACCATCGTCTGGCCGTCCCACGACAGGTCGTTCGTGGACTCGCCCTGGCCCGCCGCCGCGTAGACGTAGGCGGCGAGGCACCGCAGCGACTGCGACTGGCAGAGGTCCTTGCGGTCTTCGGCGCGCGCGATCGTGATCGGGCTGCCGCTCAGGTTGAGGAGCACCGTCGCCCCGGCGAGGGCGGCGCTGGAGGACGGCGGGATCGGCACCCAGACGTCCTCGCAGATCTCCGCGTGCACGACGAGGCCGGGGACGTCGAGCGACTCGAAGAGCAGGTCGGGGCCGAAGGGCGCCTCGAGCTCGCCGACGCGGATGTCCTGGTCGCCCTGGTCGTCGCCGGGCGCGAACCAGCGGCGCTCGTAGAACTCGCGGTAGTTGGGCAGATACGCCTTCGGCGCGACGCCGAGCAGCTCGCCGCGGTGAATGACCACGGCGCAGTTGTAGAGCCGGTTGCGGTGGCGCAGCGGGGCGCCGACGACGAGGACCGGGACGAGATCGACGGATGCCTCGACCAGCCGCTCGACCGCGGCGACGACGGCGTCGAGCACCGGGTCCTGCAGGAAGAGGTCGTCGATCGCGTAGCCGGTGAGGCACAGCTCCGGGAAGACCGCGACGGCGACCGCGTCGGCGTCGCACTCGCGGGCAGCCTCGAGGACCGCGTCGGCGTTGGCGGCCGGGTCGGCGATCGAGACCGGGATCGTGCAGGCCGCGACGCGGGCGAACCCGTGCCGGTACGCGCTCTCGAAGGGGAGGCTCATGGGCTCCAGTCTGTCAGGTGCCCCGCCGGCGCTGTCGAGGGGTTGCGCGGACCTGCCGTCTCCCGCCCGACCCACCCCTTTCTCGCCGAGCCCACCCCTTCTCACCGAACCCACACTCTCTCGCCGACCCCACCACTTCCGCCGACCCCGCACCTTCTTGCCGAACCCACCACATTTCGCCGAACCCACCCTTTCTCGCCGAACCCACCCTTTCTCGCCGAACCCACACCTTCCTGCCGAACCCACACCTTCTTGCCGAACCCACCACATTTCGCCGAATCCACCCTTTCTCGCCGAACCCACACCCGATGGCGCGACGAAACGGGTGGGTTCGCGGGGAAAGGGTGGGTTCGCGCGGTGGGGGAAGGTGTCGGATGCCGCGGCTATCGTCGTTCAGGAAAGGCAGGGCATGCGATACATCGAGGACGAAGGCCGGATCGTCTGGAGCGCGAGCGATCTCAAGACGGCTGCGGAGTGCGAGTTCGCGTGGTTGCGCGCGATCGATGCCCGGCTCGGGCGCATCGCGGCGGTCGAGGAGCCGGAAGACCTCACCCTCGAACGAGCCGGCCGGCTGGGCACGGTGCACGAGCGCCAGGTGCTCGCCGACTACGTCGCGCGATTCGGCGACAAGGTGGTCGAGATCCCCGAGACGCGGTCGTCCGATGCCGCCGCCCTCGCCGACGCGGTCGCCCGCACGAACGCCGCACTCGCCTCGGGCGCCGAGGTCGTCTACCAGGCGGCTTTCGCCACGGCGGACTTCGTCGGCTTCGCGGACTTCCTGGTGCGCGACCCTTCGACAGGCTCCGGGACCGGGACCACGGCCTCGTTCGGGGCCGGGGAGTCGGGACTCGGCGACCCTTCGACAGGCTCAGGGGCCGGGACCGCGGCCTCGTTCGGGGCGACCGGTGCGGACCGGCCGTGGATCGTGCAGGACACGAAGCTCGCGCGCCACGCGCGGGTGACCGCGCTCATGCAGCTCGCCGCCTATGTCGACCAGCTCGACCGGCTCGGGGTGCCGCGCTCGCACCGCGTGCAGCTCCTTCTCGGCGACGGCAGCGTCAGCGAGCACGAGGTCGACGACCTGCTTCCGGTCTTCTCGCTGCGCCGCGAGCGGCTCGCCGCCCTCATCGCCGACCGCCGCCTCGATCTCGGCGCGGAGGGAGCGCCGATCGCGTGGGGCGACCCGCGGGGCGAGCTCGGAGTGGTCGCGTGCGGGCGCTGCGCCACCTGCGACGCCGAGGTCGTGGCGTCGCGCGACCTGCTGCTGGTGGCGGGCATGCGACCCGTGCAGCGCGAGCGGCTGCGCGCGGCCGGCATTGAGACGATCGAGCAGCTCGCCGCGGCTCCGAGAGGCCCGGCCGGCATGAATCCCGACGTCTTCTCGTCGCTGCGCACGCAGGCGCGGCTGCAGCTCGAGAGCCCGGCGGGAACGCCGCCGCTGATCGCGCCGAAGAAGCAGCCGACCGCGGCGCTCGAGGTCGTCGTGACCGAGAGCGTCATCGTCGCCGACGGCGCCACGGCCGCCCAGGCGACGGTCGCTGCGGTGCTCGAGACGCCGGCCGCCCTGGACGGCGACGCGGCCGCCGAAGCGCCGCCCGTCCCGGTGTTCGAGGTCGTCGCGCCGAAGGCGCTGGGCGCGCTGCCGCGTCCCGACCACGGCGACCTGTTCTTCGACTTCGAGGGCGACCCGCTGCACACCGAGCCCCCCGTGCCCGGCGAGCCCACGCAGTGGGGCATCGACTACCTCTTCGGCTGGGTCGACACGCGCGAGCAGTACACCGCGCTGTGGGCGCACTCGTTCGCCGAAGAGAAGCGGGCACTCGAGACCTTCCTCGACATCGTCAACCTGCGCCGGCAGCAGTTCCCGGGCATGCACATCTACCACTACGCGCCGTACGAGCCGACGCACCTGCTCGCGATGGCCGCGCGGCACGGCGTGCGCGAGGCCGATGTCGACCGGCTGCTGCGCGACGGCGTGTTCGTCGACCTGTACCCGATCGTGCGTCGCGCCTTGCGCGTCGGGTCGCGCTCGTACTCGATCAAGAAGCTCGAGCCGCTCTACATGGGCGACGAGGTGCGCACCAGCGACGTGCAGAAGGGCGACGACTCCATCGTCCGCTACGTCGAGGCGCGTGCGCTCCAGGCCGACGGCGCCGCGGCCGAGGCCGCGCTGGTGCTGGAAGACCTCGCCGACTACAACCGCTACGACTGCGTCTCGACGCGTCGCCTGCGGGACTGGCTGGTCGACCGCGCGCGCGAGGCGCAGCTGGTGCCGTCGCCGAACCCCGAACCCGACGAGCGCGCGTACGAGCCGTCGCGGCGGGCGACGATGCTCGACGCGCTTGCCCTGCATCACCCCGAGGAGTCCGTCGCGGGGCGGATGCTGCGGCTCGGCGCCGCCGCGATCGACTACTACCCGCGCGAGGCGAAGTCGTTCTGGGCGACGCACTTCCTGCGCCTGCGCGAGCCGGTGTCGCTGTGGGACGAGACCCGCGACGTCGTCACGATCGACCCCGCCCGCAGCCGCGTCCGCGAGGACTGGCACTTCTCCGAGAGCGGAAGGGGCGGCGAGCGGCGCATCGTCGAGCTGCGCGGCGACCTGGCACCGGGCACCCGCCTGAGCGAGGGCACCAATCCGTTCGTGCTGTACGAGCTGCCGGCGCCGTACCCCTTCGAGGCCTCGCCCCGCTGGATCCACTCCTACCGCTCGGTCACCGTGCTCGAGGTCCTCGACGACGGTGCCGTCATCGAGGAGACGGCGGTCGACGGCGTCACGTGGAGCGGGCTGCCGATCGCCCTGACGCCGGCCGCCCCGCCGCCGGCGGGCAACCAGCAGGCGGCGATCGACGCATGGGCCGATGCCGTCATCGACGCAGCGCCCGCGGTTCCCGCCGACCCGGCCACCGACATCCTGTGCCGCCGCCCGCCGCGCACCATGGCGGGCGCCCTGCCCGTCGCGGCCGACGACGTGGTGGATGCCATCGCGCGCGCAGTGCGCGACCTCGATCGCAGCTATCTCGCCGTGCAGGGGCCGCCCGGCACGGGCAAGACCTACGTCGGCTCCCACGTGATCGCGCGGCTGGTGCGCGAGCACGGCTACAAGGTCGGTGTCGTCGCTCAGGGGCACGCCACGATCGAGCAACTGCTGGAACGCGTCATCGCGGCAGGGGTCCCGGCCGCGCAGGTCGGCAAGGCGCCCAAGGATGCCGCTGCCGCACACGGGTTCACCGTGCTGACGAAGAACGGCGTGGCGGCGTTCACCGCCGAGCACGAGGCATCCGGCTACGTCATCGGCGGCACCGCGTGGGACTTCAGCCACGAGGGGCGTGTGCCCCGCGGCAGCCTGGACCTCCTCGTCGTCGACGAGGCCGGGCAGTTCTCGCTCGCGTCGACGATCGCGGTGTCGCTCGCCGCGCCGAGGCTCCTGCTCCTGGGCGATCCGCAGCAGCTGCCGCAGGTGAGTCAGGGAACCCATCCGGCGCCCGTCGACACCGCGGCGCTCGGCTGGGTCATGGACGGCGCCGACGTCATCCCGCCCGAGTACGGCTACTTCCTCGCGCAGACGCGGCGCATGCGGCCCGAGGTCGCTGCCCCCGTCTCGACGCTGTCGTACCGCGGCGCGCTGGAGGCGCACCCCTCCACGGCGCTGCGCCGCATCGAGGGCATCCGTCCGGGCCTCATCCCGATTCCGCTGCGCCACCACGGCAACGCGACGCAGTCGCTTCCCGAGGCGGCCGAGGTCGCACGGCTGGTGACCGACCTCATCGGCCGCGAGTGGACCGACGTCGTGACCGACGACGGCGACGGGTCGTCGAGGGCGCTGCCGCCGCGACCGCTCGAGCCCCGCGACCTCATCGTCGTGACGCCCTACAACGCGCAGCAGGTCGCGGTCGAAGCCGCGCTCGCCGCGGCGGGGTTCCCCGACGTCCCCGTCGGGACGGTCGACAAGTTCCAGGGCAAGGAGGCCGCCGTCGCCATCGTGTCGCTCGCGGCGTCGAGCGGGCGCGACGCGCCACGGGGACTGGAGTTCCTGCTGCTGCGCAACCGGCTCAACGTCGCGATCTCGCGCGCGATGCACACGGCTTTCCTGGTGTACTCGCCCGGGCTGCTCGATGACCTCCCGTACACGCCGGAGGGAGTCGCGCGGCTGAGCGGTTTCGCCCGGCTGGCCGGTCACGCCTGAGCGCCGCGTAGACTCGCGCTCACGTCGTACACGACAGCCCCGGGCGTCGCGCCCGGGTCATCCGAGCGAGACGCCCGCCCGAACAGGAGCCCGCATGGCCGACGACGCATCGCAGCAGTTCGAGATCGACCTTCCGCCCGAGCTCATCGGTGGCGCCTACGCCGACTTCGCGAACGTCTGGCACACCCCGACGGTGTTCGTGATGGACTTCCTCACTCTGGCGCAGCCGCCGCGCGAGCAGGTGGACGCCGAGACCGGCCAGCGCCACACTGTCGTGCCGGCGCGCGTGGTCAGCCGGATCCGCATTCCGCCCGACCAGGTGTTCGAGCTGGCGAAGGCGCTGACGCAGCAGCTGGAGTTCTGGGAGCGCGAGACGGGCCGCCGCAACCCGCAGGAGCCTCCGCTCGGCGACTGAGCCCGGACCCGGATATGCGAGGCGCCCGCAGATAAACTCCCGCCTCTGGGATGTCAACCCCGTTGGGAGAGATTTTCGGGCCACGTACCCTGAATCAGCGCCCCCAGAGGCGCGTAGGCGCGACATCCGTTCGGCGAGGGGCGGATGTCGCGCCGTTTCCTTTCCCGGCCCCCAAGGCCGCGGCCGCACGCCATCCGGTATCACCGCGGGCGCGATCTCCTCTGTCACACGGAGGAGGTCGAGATGGCCACGATCGAGCAGTCGCTCACCGCAGCGGCGCCGACCCAGCCGCCGACGGCGCCGGCGGACCCGGCCTCCGGAGACGAGGCGCCCGCGACCCGCCGACGCGGCGTCGTCTTCTGGATCATCCGCTACCTCCCCGCCGAGGTCGCCGGCACCGCCGCCATGCTGATCGCCGGGCTGCTCGCGGCCCTCTGGACCGACGCGCCGCCGCTGATCGCGCTGGCCGCGCTCGTGGGCGAGATCGTCGGCTTCTATGCGGTGCTCGCGGTCACCGTCTACCTCGAGCAGTCGCGGGTGACCCGCTCGCGCCGCCGAGCGGCCGCGCGCACGCTCGGGCTGCTCGTCGCCGAGTTCGGAGCCGCCGAGCTTCTCGACACGTTCCTCATCCGTCCCGCGACTCTCATGCTGGGCGTCTGGCTGATCCCCGACGCCCTCCTCGGCATGCTCGTGGGCAAGATCGCCGCCGACATCGTGTTCTACGCGATCGCCGCCGGATCCTTCACGGTCACCGCGAAGACCGGTCTGCGCGACGGACGTCGCGCCCGGCAGCGCGAGGTGACGCCGTGAACCTCGCAGCCCTCCGCCGTGAGCCCCGCACCACGCGGTCGTACGAGGATCGGCGCCGGGCAGAGGCATCCGCTCTCCTCTCGTCCGTCGCCGCGCGTGCGGCCATCGCGCTCCACGGCACTCCGCTGCTGCTCCTGGATCCCGACCGGGTGCGCCGGCAGTACCGGCATCTGCGAGACGCGCTGCCGTTCGTCGGATTCCACTACGCGGTCAAGGCGCTCGCCCACGACACGGTGCTCGACGTGCTCGACGAGGCCGGCTGCGGCTTCGATGTCGCCGGCAGCGAGGAGCTCGCGCTGCTGACGCGGCGAGGCGTCGACGCGTCGCGCATCATCCACACGCACCCGATCAAGAAGCCCGCCGAGATCGCCGAGGCGCTCGCCGCGGGCGCGCGCACCTTCGTGGTCGACAACGACGTCGAGATCGAGAAGTTCCGCGGCGCGCCGGCGGACACGCGACTGCTGGTGCGGCTGGCGTATCGCAGCCCGCACGCGAAGAGCGACCTGTCGAGCAAGTTCGGCGTCGGCCCGTTCGAGGCCGCCCACCTCGTGGAGCGCGCGCTCGCCGCCGGCGTGACGGTGGCCGGCTTCAGCTACCACGTCGGCAGCCAGCTCGACGATCCCGGCCGGTTCGCCGCGGCCGCCGCCGACACGCTGGAGCTGATGGGCATCCTCGAGCGGCGGCTCAACGTCCAGTTCGACACGCTCGACATCGGCGGCGGATTCCCGGCCTCATACGACGCCGAGTCGGCCGCGATCGACGACCTGGCGGCGGTGCTGCGACCCGTGCTCGAGCCGCACGCCCGGCGCCTGGACATCATCGCCGAGCCCGGTCGGGTGATGGTGGCCGACGCGATGACGCTCGTGACGAGCGTGGTGGGCATCGCCGAGCGCGCCGACGGCCGGTGGTACTACCTCGACGACGGCCTGTACGGCTCGTACTCGAACGTCCTCACCGAAGACGTCCACCCGCTGATCTTCGCCGCGCGCGACCTCGCCGCGACAGATCCATGGACGGGGCGCGTCTCGGCAGGCGCGCGCACGGCGGAGCACCGCTGGGCCACCCTCGCCGGCCCGACGTGCGACTCGTCGGATGTGGTCGCGCGCGAGGTGCTGCTGCCCGACCTCCACGTCGGGGACCTCCTGGTGAGCCCCACGATGGGCGCGTACACCACGGTCACCGCGACGCGGTTCAACGGACGGCCGTTCACGCCGGTCGCCATCGTCGGCAGGGGGCCGACGGCCGGCCAGGTCGCGGTGCCGTCCGACGTGCGCCGCGTGCCGATCGTCTGACGCGACGGCTCACGCCGCCGCGCGGGCTCATGCCGCCGCGCCGCTCAGCCCGTGCCCTGGTCAGACCGTGCCGTAGAGGCGGTCGCCGGCGTCGCCGAGACCCGGCACGATGTAGCCGTGTTCGTTGAGCCGCTCGTCCAGCGCCCCGAGCACCAGGGTGACGTCGCGACCGGCCACCTGCTTCTCGATGGCGGCGACGCCCTCGGGCGCGCCGAGGATGCAGATCGCCGTGACGTCCTGCGCCCCGCGGGCGAACAGGAAGTCGATCGCCGCGCCGAGCGAACCGCCGGTCGCGAGCATCGGGTCGAGCACGAAGCACTGCCGGTCGCTCAGGTCGTCGGGAAGGCGCTCGGCATAGGTCGAGGGCGCCAGCGTCTCGTGGTCGCGCACCATGCCGAGGAAGCCCACCTCGGCGGTGGGGATGAGCTTGACCATGCCCTCGAGCATGCCGAGCCCGGCGCGGAGGATCGGAACGACGAGCGGACGCGGGTCGTCGATCCGCACGCCGGTCGTGGTCGTCACGGGCGTCTGGATCTCGATCGGAGCCACGCGGACGTTGCGAGTCGCCTCGTAGGCGAGCAGCGTGACGAGCTCTTCGGTCAGCTGACGGAACACCGGCGACGGGGTGCGCTGGTCGCGCAGCACCGTGAGCTTGTGCGTGATGAGGGGGTGGTCGGCGACGTGCAGGCGCATAGAGACAGGTTAGTGCCGCCTCCCGTCTTCGCCGTGGCCGAAAACCTGGTCGGTCGCGCCGACACGCCGCTGACGGATGCCTCGGCGCGGCGTGTCCGGCGACCGACTCGGCTTCCGGCACCGGGGGTAGCCTCGTGCTGTGAACCTCGTCACCGCCGATCTCGTCGCGATGGACCGCGCACTGGCGCTGGCCGCGGCCGCAGGCGACGCGGGGGACGTGCCGGTGGGCGCGGTGGTGACCGATGCCGCGGGCGCGGTGATCGGCGAAGGCCGTAACCTGCGCGAGCGCGACCACGACCCGACGGCCCATGCGGAGGTCGTGGCGCTGCGTGCCGCCGCCGGCGCGATCGGCTCATGGAACCTCGAGGGGTGCACCCTCCTCGTGACACTCGAGCCCTGCCTCATGTGCGCCGGGGCGGTGCTGCAGTCGCGCATCAGCCGGCTCGTCTTCGGCGCGTGGGACGACAAGGCCGGCGCGGCCGGATCGATGTACGACGTCGTGCGCGACCGGCGTCTGCCCTACCGCGCCGAAGTGGTCGCCGGCGTGCGCGAGGACGAGGCATCCGCTCTCCTGCGCGCCTTCTTCGACGCCCGCCGCTGATCCCGGAGACGCGGACGAGATCTCGGCGCCGGCGGCGCGCGAAACGGGCCCTTCGCGATTCGGGGGACAGCCCGCGCCGGCCGGGGGGACAGCACCCTGCTCACGCGCTGCCGACGGGCCTAGCGTGACGCTCGTGACCCGCCTCATCGAACCCGTCCGCACCGCTCCCGCCCTCGCGCGTCCGGGCGGGATCCGCTCCCGCATCGGCTGGACGTTCGTCGTGCTCACGGCGATCGCCATCGTCGCCTACTCGGCGGTGCCGTACTTCACGGCCACGCTCGCCGACCTCGCGGGCGACGACGTGGGCCTTGCTCCGACGTACGCGGCCGCGCCGCCGTTCGTGCAGGGCGCCCTCTACGTCCACATCGTCGGCGGCGCGATCGCCCTCGTCGCGGGACCGCTGCAGTTCTGGCGCGGACTGCGCACCCGCGCGCCGCGCGCCCACCGTTGGATCGGGCGCGTCTACCTCGGGGCCGTGGCGATCGGCGGGGTGGGCGGCCTCATCATCGCGCCCTCGAGCCCGGCCGGCTACGTCGGGTTCTTCGGCTTCGGCGCCCTCGCGGTGCTGTGGCTCGTGACGGGCTGGCGGGCGTACCGGGCGATCCGGCGCGGCGACGTGCCGGGCCACCGGGCCTGGATGATCCGCAACTACGCACTCACATACTCCGGCGTGACGCTGCGCATCTGGCTGCCGCTGCTGCTGTTGGCGCCGCTCGTGATGGGGCAGCCCTGGGAGTTCGACACCGCGTTCGCGAACGCCTATGCGGCCGTGCCGTTCCTGTGCTGGCTGCCCAACCTCGTGTTCGCGGAGTGGCTGATCCGCCGCCGCGGCCTGCCGTCGTACCGCCTCCCGGTGTGAGCCCGGCACCCCGGCGGCGTCAGCGCGGGAGGTGGGGGAGCACGTCGGCGCCCAGGTACTCGACGTGCGAGACGTCCTGCAGGTCCATCAGCTGGAAGTAGACCCGCTGGGCGCCGAGCGCGACGAGCCGCTCGACCTTGGCGACGATCTCGTCGCGGTCGCCGACGATGTTCACGTCGCCGCGCAGCTCGTCGACGGTGCGGCCGATGTTCGCCGCTCGTCGGTCGAGTTCGGGAACGGATGCCGCAGCCAGCGTCGGCAGCGCGACCGAGAGCTTGAGCGACTCGGGGTCGCGGCCGATGCGCACGCACGCCTCACGCACGACGGCGAACTTCTCCGCCGACTCCTCTTCCGACCGGAATCCGATGTTGAACTCCGTCGCGAAGCGCGCCGCGAGCGCGGGCGTGCGCTTCGGCCCGCCGCCGCCCACGATCACGGGAACACGCTCCTGCACCGGCTTGGGCAGGGCCGGGGCATCCGTCAGGCGGTAGTGCGCGCCGTGGAAGCTGTAGGTGTCACCGACCGGCGTCGACCACAGGCCGGTCACCAGCTCGAGCTGCTCCTGGAGCAGGTCGAACCGCTTGGCCGGGAACGGGATGCCGTACGCCTCGTGCTCGCGACCGAACCAGCCGGTGCCGAGGCCGAGCTCGGCGCGCCCGCCCGACATCGCGTCGACCTGCGCGACCTGGATCGCCAGCAGCCCCGGTACGCGATAGGTCACCGACGAGACGAGCGTTCCCAGCCGAATGCGCGAGGTCTCCCGCGCGAGCCCGGCGAGCGTCGTCCACGCGTCGGTGGGTCCGGGCAGCCCGTCGCCGTCGCCCATATGGAGGTAGTGGTCCGAGCGGAAGAACCCGTCGAAGCCGAGGCGTTCGGCCGCCTGCGCGAACGCGAGCTGGTCGTCGTAGCTCGCACCCTGCTGCGGCTCGGTGAAGATGCAGTACTCGATCGTCATGGGGTGCTCAGCCCGCCGGCGTGATGACGGACTGCGGTGTGGGCCCCATCGCCGCCGCGATGCCCATGTTCCCGAGGAACGCCGCGATGCTGGCCTTGCCGACGCCGGAAGCACTCATGCGGACGAGTCTACGGATGCGGTGGGCCGTCCTCCGCGCCTCTTGCGCGACGACGCCGCGGGTGTCAGTCGGACGAGCGCAGGATGATCGCCTCGGTCGGCGGGGCGGGGTCGTGCGGGTGCCCCACGTACCCGATCGCCTCCAGGAGCGCGTGGCGGAACTCGGCCGGCCGCTCGAGGTGAGGGGTGTGACCGGTGCCCTCGAGGGCGATCTCCTTCACCTCTCCGCCGGCAGCCGCGTAGCGCGCCAGCACGTCGCGCGTCTGGGACACCATCTCCTGCGGCGGGGCGGCGTCCTCGCCGGGCCAGTCCGGCACGAAGCCGAGCTTGCCGAGGTTGTTGTAGTCGTACAGCGAGGCGTCCGACACGATGGGGTCGAGCACGCCGCGGATCCACAGGATCGGCGGCTTCTCGGCCAGGTCGACGATGCCCGACACGTCGAAGTTGCCGGGCGCCATGGTGTTGAGCACGCCGATCGTGCCGGCAGCGAATCCGGGCCAGTTCTCGCTCGACACCGAGTCGCCGGGGTAGTTGCCGGTCGCCGTGGAGGTCGTGAGCATCGACTCGACCCACACGTCCTCGTGCTCGGTCCGGTAGTCCGCGTTCACGTACTGCGAGCGGAACACCGTGCGGGGCGACGTCGCGGCGTCGGCGGTGGTGTCGTGATCGATCATCCGCTGCACGAAATCCGGATTGGCGGCGCCGCCGCCGCAGCCGGCATCGTCGTCGGTGATCCGCGAGCCGTCGCGTCGGGTGCCTCCGAAGCCGTACGGCGAGATCGGCGCCTCGAGCGTCAGGCTCAGCACGGGGTGGTCCAGGGCGTACTGCATCGCGACACCTGCCCCCATCGACCAGCCGACGAGGTGCGCGGTCGGAATGCCGAGGGCCTCGAGCGTCGCGTGGACGTCGTCGCTGAAGTCCCGCACCCCGCGCGTCGCGTCGATCGGCGCGTGCTCGGTGCCGCCGTAGCCGCGAAGGTCGATCGCGATGACGCGGATGTCGGTCGGCAGATCCTGCATCGTCTCCTGCCAGAACACGGCCGACGAGACATTGCCGTGGATCAGCACGACCGTGCGGTCGGTCGGCGTCGCGGGGTCGTCGCCCGCGCGCTCGAGCACGTTCACGGTCAGGCGGGGGATCTCCACGCTGCGCGCGGTGATGCCGTCGAAGAGCGTCATTCGAATGCCTCCCACATCCTCCGGGAGCACCTGCGCCCCCGCACTCCCCACGATAGACCGGCTCGTGTCCGTGCGGAGGACGAGAGGGTGACGGATGCCGGTGGACCCGGCATCCGTCACCCTCCCGTTCGTCCGGCACGCGCCGGCATCGCCGCCGTCAGGCCGAGGGGGTCTGCCCCGTGTAGAAGGCGTAGGTGTTGTCGGCGCCGCGTGCGGCGGCCTCGGCGTCTGCGCCGTCGGCGGCGTGTGCGGCGCCCCACGCGTCCGCGGCTCCGCGATAGAACGCCCGCCCTTCGGAGGTGTTCGCCCAAGCCTCCGCCTCTGCCGGCGAGGGGCCGTCGCCGCCGCCCGCGAGGTGGAGCGCAAGCCCTAGCAGTCCGCCGTCCCAGCCCACGCCCGTGGCGCCCGGACCGTAGATGTCCCAGAACTCCGCCGGCACGTCGTCCACGCGCGCGACGTGCTCCAGTTCGAACCGCGTCGCGTCCTCGCCCTCGGCCACGAGGCGCACGGTCAGCCAGGTCACCCCGCCGCCGTACTCCCACGTCGCCCGGTAGTGCGCGGAACCATCGGCAGGCGGCGCGCACTCCAGGATCTCGCCGCCGGCGTTCCCCTCGATCTGATAGCGGCCGCCGAGGGCCAGCTCGCCCGAGATCGGCTGGAACCACCGCGCGATGCGCGAGGCGCTCGTGACGGCATCCCACACGTCGTCGATGGGGGAGGGGTAGGTCTGCGCGAGGGTCTGGACCCGCGACGGGTGACCGTCGACCTCCTCGCTCGCGACCTCGCGGCGCACGGCGCCGAGCTGCGTCTGTACATCGACCATGTCAGTCCTCCTGGGGTTCGGTCGGATCGGATTCGCCTTCCTCGGCGTCCTTCTCGCGCTCGGCCGCGAGTCGGCGCTCGCGGCGGCCTCGTGCGAGCTCGGTGCCGAGTGCGTCGAGGTGCGGCTGCCAGAACCGCCGGAACGGGTCGAACCAGGCCGCCGCGTTCTCGAGGGGCTCCGGTGCGATGGCGTACAGCCGGCGGACGCCGTCAGGGCGCACTGTAGTGAACCCCGATTCGCGGAGCACACGAAGGTGCTGCGATACGGCCGGCTGTGAGATGCCGAACTCGCGCTGCACCTCCTCGCCGATCTCACCCGCGCTGCGCTCGCCCCCCGCGAGGAGTTCGAGGATGCGCCGGCGGACCGGGTCTCCGAGGATGTCGAGTGCGTGCACGTGACCAATGATTGCGTATTGACTTATATAAGTCAATGCTGAATCGTAAGCCTCCGGCGCCGCTCGTAGGATGACGCCATGCCTGCATACATCCCCGCACTCCCGCCCATCGCGATCCTCGGCGCCGGATCGATGGGCGGCGCCATCGCCCGCGGCCTCTCGCGGTCGGGCCTCGCGGCGGGCGGCGTGACGACGACGAACCGCTCGCGCGCGAAAGCCGCCGAGCTGGACGGCCTCGAAGGGGTCACGAGCGTCGCGCTGGAGGCTGAGCCGACCGGGAACACGGATGCCGCGGCCGCGGCCGACGTCGTCCTCGTCGGCGTCAAGCCGGCCATGGTGCCGGATCTCCTCCGTGAGATCGCACCGGTGCTGCGGCCGGGCACCGTCGTCGTGAGCCTCGCGGCCGGCGTGACGGTCGCGACTTTTGAGGAGATCCTCGGCGCCGACGTGGCGGTGCTGCGCTCGATGCCGAACACGCCGGCGCTCGTCGGCCGCGGCGTCACGGGCCTGGCAGCCGGCACGCGGGCCGACGAGTCCGCCGTGGCGACCGCGCGACGGCTGTTCGAGACGGTCGGCACCGTCGTCGAGGTTCCGGAGGAGCAGATCGACGCCCTCTCGACGATCTCGGGTTCGGGCCCCGCCTACTTCTTCCTGCTGGTGGAGGAGTTCACGAAGGCGGCCGTCGGCAAGGGCTTCTCCGAGGCGGAGTCCCGGGTCATGGCCGAGCAGACCTTCATCGGCGCTGCGGCGCTGCTCGAGGCATCCGCCGACGAGCCGGCAGAGCTGCGCCGCCGTGTCACGAGCCCCAAGGGGACGACCGAGCGCGCCATCGCGGTGCTGCAGGACGCGCGCCTGGACGATGTCTTCGGACAGGCGACGGACGCGGCGCTGGCGCGCGCCAGGGAACTGGCGGCGGGGGCGTAGGGCGGTTGCGGCCGGCTCAGCGCTCGAGCGACGCGAAGCGCTCGATGTCGGAGTTGGTCCCCGACACGATGATGAGGTCGTGGTTGGTCACGACCGTGTTGGCCTCCGCGTAGCGGAAGGGCTTGCCCGGGCTCTTCACGCCGACGACCGTGACGTTGTACTTGGTGCGCACGCCGGATTCGTTGAGGCCCACGCCGCGGATGAACTTCGGCGGGTAGAGCTTGGCGAGGGCGAAGTCGTCGTCGAACCGGATGAAGTCGAGCATGCGGCCGCTCACCAGGTGCGCGACGCGCTCGCCGGCCTCGCGCTCGGGATAGATGACGTGATTGGCGCCGACGCGGGCGAGGATCTTGCCGTGCGACTGCGACACCGCCTTCGCCCAGATCTGCGGCACCTTGAGGTCGACGAGGTTGGCCGTGATGAGAACGGATGCCTCGATCGATGAGCCGACCGCCACGACGGCGACCGAGAAGTCCTGGGCGCCGATCTGCTTCAGCGCGTCGATGTTGCGCGCATCGGCCTGCACTGTGTGGGTGACCCGCTCCGACCACTTCTGCACGAGATCGAGGTTGTCGTCGATCGCGAGCACCTCGCGGTCGAGCCGGTCGAGCTCGCCCGCGCACGCGGCGCCGAAGCGCCCGAGTCCGATCACGAGAACGGGCGCATCGCCCCTCATCCGCTCAACCAACGATCGGCCTTTCCACCGGCAGCGAGTACAGCTGCGATCGTGACGACGCGGCCACAGCCGCGGCGAGAGTCACTGTACCAACGCGACCCATGACGATCGTGATCGCCAGCACATACACAGCCGGATCGGGGAGGTTCGCCGTCAGTCCCGTCGACAGCCCGACCGTCGCGAAGCCCGAGATCACGTCGAAAAGGACGTCGCCGAGGTCGGCCTTCGTGATCTGCGTGATGATGATCGTCGAGATCGCCACGATGGTCGCGCCCCAGGCCACGACCGAGAGTGCGACCCGCAGGACGTCGCTCGGGATGCGCCGTCCGAACACCTGGTTGGACGCGCGGCCCTTCGCCTCCGACACCACGGCGAGCGCGATCACGGCGAGCGTCGTCACCTTGATGCCGCCGGCCGTGGACGCCGAGCCGCCGCCGACGAACATCAGCATGCATGCCACGAGCAGACTCGACTGGTTCAGCTCGCCGATGTCGAGGATCGCGAAGCCGCCGGATCTCGTCATGGCCGACAGGAAGAAGGCCTGGAAGGTGGTGTCCCACGCGTCCTCGGTGCCGAGGGTCAGGAGGTTGTCGTACTCGAGGACGAGGAAGACGACACCGCCCAGGAAGAACAGCGCGACCGTGGTGATGATCGTGAGCTTCGCGTGCAGCGACCAGCGCCGCACGCGCCACCGCTGCCGCAGCAGCGTGTAGATGACCGGGAATCCGATCGAGCCGAGGAAGACGCCCGCCATCAGGACGGTCAGGAAGAAGTAGTCGTGGCGGAAGGGCTCCAGCCCCTCGGCGTTCGGTGTGAAGCCGGTGTTCGTGAAGGACATCGCCGCGTAGAACGGCGCCTCCCACAGCGCGACGTTCCACGGGACGCCCGCGACGATCAGCCCGGGGTAGAGGAGGATCGCGATGATCGTCTCGATGGCGAGTGTCGACAGCGCGACAGTCGCGAGCAGGCTGCCGATCTGGCCCAGCTGCACGGTCTGGCCCTCGTTGACCGGCCCGCCGTGCGTGCGGAGCGGGTTCGAGTCGCTCGCCGCGATGAGCTTCGCACGGAGGCCGAGACGTCGTGAGATCACCAGGCCCAGGATCGACGCCAGGGTCAGCACGCCGAGCGCGCCGATCTGGACGCCGACGAAGACCAGCACGTGGCCGAACGCCGACCAGTGCGTCGCCATGTCGACGGTGGCGAGGCCGGTGACGCAGATCGTCGACACCGCCGTGAAGAAGGCGTCGGCGAAGGGGGTCACCTGCCCGGTCGCCGAGGCGACGGGCAGGGAGAAGAGGCCCGTGAAGACCAGGATCAGCGACAGGAAGATGAGGATCGCGAACCGGGCGGGGGAGCGCTGCGTCAGGTCGCGGAAGAACTCCATGAAGGCGTGGCCCAGCGCGCGCAGGCGTCCCGAGACTGAGACGGGGGCGGCGCGCCTGCCATCCGTCATACGGGGTTCCTCCTGATGCGAAACGGTCCTCGTGCGGGCGGCCCGGCGGTCGTGCTCATGGTACTCCGCAGGGCTCCCGACTAATCTGAGCACATGGCGGACATCTTCGACGTGATCGCAGACGGAACGCGTCGCGACATCCTGCGACTGCTGCTCGATCGATCATCCGCCGGAGACCGCGGCACCAGCGTGTCGCACATCGTGACCGAGCTCGGCGCCAGCCAGCCGACCGTGTCGAAGCACCTCAAGGTGCTGCGCGACGCCCACCTCGTGTCGGTGCGCGAGGAGGGGCAGCACCGCTACTACAGCCTCTCCGCCGCGCCGCTGGACGAGGTCGACGACTGGCTCGTGCCGTTCCTCGACGACGGCGATGTCGAGCCCGACCTCGCCGCGGCGGCGCTCCCGGACTCCGCCGCTCACGCCGCCGAGGTCGTCGGCCGGGCCGCCGCATCGGCCAAGCACGCCCTCGAGAACGCGCTCAAGCGCCTCCCCGGCCGCTGACCCCTCCCTTCTCTCAACCCACCCAGCAACAGCGCAGCCGACGTTTCCGCCGACAGAGCGGAGCGGGTCGTCCGGAGAGCGTGCGGGCTCGGGACTGGCGGGCGCCGCCGGCGAAGCCGACGCCGCGGGTAAGCACGCCGGAGGACGACCCGCGCAGCGGTGGCCCCGAATTAACGTCGCCCCGCCTTGCGCCGGAACAACCATGCGCCCCACACGAACGAGATCACGAGGATCGCGACGCACCAGCCGACGGCCCACCACGCCGCGTCGCCCATGGGCGTGCCCATCAGCAGGCTCCGCAGCGCCTCGATGATGGGGGTCACCGGCTGGTTCTCGGCGACCCACTGCAGCCACTCGGGCATCGTCGAGACCGGCACGAAGGCGCTCGACAGGTACGGCAGGAAAAGAATGATGAAGCCGTAGCCGTTGGCCGCCTCGGGGCTGCCGGCGGCAAGCCCGATCGCGGCGAACAGATAGGTGATCGCGAGGATGTACAGCGCGATGAGCGCCACGGCGCCGAGCCAGCCCCACAGGTCTGCGGTCGGCCGGAATCCGACGAGCAGCGCCACGCCGATGACGACTCCGGTCGCCAGGAGGTTGCGCAGCAGGCTCGCCACGACATGGCCGGTCAGCACCGCGCTGGCTCGCAGCGGCATCGTGCGGAACCGGTCGATGATGCCCGCTCGCATGTCGTTGGCGACGTAGACGGCGGTGGACGCCGCGCCGAAGCCGGCGCAGAGCAGGATGATGCCGGGGACGACGTAGTTCACGTAGCCGCCCGTGGGGTCGATGGCCCCGCCGAAGACGTAGGTGAAGAGGACCATCAGCAGCACCGGCAGCATGATCGCCATGAGCAGCGATTCCCCGTCGCGCAGGGAGTGCAGGAGGCTCCGCCCGACGAAGACGCTCTCGGCGGTGAGGCCCGTGATGCGCGGTCGCAGCGCAGGGGCGCCGGCGGGGGCCGCGGGGGCGAGGGTGGTCATGCGAGCTCCTTCAGGGTGTCGGCCGACTCGCGTCGGCGGGCGTCCGCATGTGCGCCGCCCTGGCCGTCGGGCGAGGTGAGCGCGAGGAACACGTCGTCCAGGCTCGGGCGACGGAGTGTGACGACGCCCTCGGCCCCGGCTTCGTCGAGGACGTCGAGCGCGCGGCGGACGCCCGACACCGAGCCGTCGGTCGGGACCTCGCGCAGGAGGGTGCCGTGCGCGTCGTGGAGCTCGACCGCGTCGCCGCCGATGCGCGCTTTCAGCTGAGCAGCGGTGCCGCTGGCGACCACGCGCCCGCCGTCGAGCACCGCGATCCGGTCGGCGAGCTGGTCCGCCTCTTCGAGATACTGCGTGGTCAGGAACACGGTCGTGCCGGCATCGGCGAGTGAGCGGATCACGTCCCACAGCTCGCGGCGGCTGCGGGTGTCCAGGCCCGTGGTCGGCTCGTCGAGGAAGAGGATCTCGGGGGCGACGACGAAGCTCAGCGCGAGGTCGAGGCGGCGGCGCATGCCGCCCGAGTAGGCGCCGACGCGGCGGGTCGCGGCATCCGTCAATCCGAACCGGTCGAGCAGCTCGGCCGCGCGGGCGCGCGCCCCGCGCCGCGTGAGACCCGAGAGGCGGCCGAGCATCACGAGATTCTCGGTGCCGGTGAGCGCGTCGTCGACGGCGGCGGACTGGCCCGTCAGGCTGATGCGCCGCTTGACCTGCTGAGGGTCGCGCACGACGTCGATGCCCGCGACCGTGGCGGTGCCCGAGTCGGGGCGGACGAGCGTGGTGAGCACATTGATCGTGGTCGTCTTGCCGGCGCCGTTCGGGCCGAGCAGGGCGAAGACCTCGCCGCGGGCGACGGTGAAGTCGAGGCCATCGAGCACCTGCTGGCGGCCGAAGGCCTTGCGCAGGCCGTCGACCACGATGACCGGGGGAGCAGTGCGATCTGACATGGGGCATCCTTTCGTGCAATCGTGTAGGTGGGAAACTGTTTACAGCACTAACTGTTTATGACGGTAACACACTGTTTACGTAATAAACAGACCTAGACTGACGCCATGACCGATGCACCGGAGCCCGAACTTCCGCGCGGCATCGCGCTCGCATGGGGCGTCGCCGCCAATCCACAGCGCGGGCCGAAACGCGAGATGAGCGTCGAGCGCATCGTCGAGGCGGCGGTCGAGATCGCGGATGCCGAGGGCCTGGGCGCCGTGTCGATGGCAGCGGTGGCGTCGCGGCTGGGGTTCACGCCGATGTCGCTGTACCGCTACGTCAGCGCCAAGGACGACCTGATCCTGCTGATGCAGGAGGAGGCCACCGGTGCGCCGTCGGATGCGACCCGCACCGCGGGCGACTGGCGCGAGCGGCTCGAGGCGCTCTTCCGGGAGCAGCTGCAGCACTACCTGCGCCACCCGTGGGTCCTCGACATCCCGATCACCGGCGTGCCGGCGACGCCGAACAGCGCGGCGTGGATGGATGCCGGCCTGAGCGCTCTGGCGGAGACGCCGCTCAGCTACGGGGAGCGGCTGGCTGTGATGCTCCTTGTCACCGGAACCGCGCATTGGGCGGGCACGATCCTCGCCGGCTACTCGCGTTCCGAGCGGGAGCAGGGGCTCGACGGAGATGCCATCGCCCGAAATGAAGACGCCCTCTTCCGCGCGCTCATCACCGAGGACGCCTACCCGGATCTGCGCGCGGCCATCGAGGAAGGGGTCTTCCTGGAGGACTCGGACCCGTTCACGTTCGCCCTCGAGCGGGGACTCGACGGTGTGGCCGCGTACATCGCCGCCGTCGGCGACGCGGATCGGCCGTCCGCCCGCCCGTGGCTCGGGCTGGATGATGCCGAGATCACCGACGACAAGAGGTTCCGCGAGGCGCAGAAGGCCGTCCGCGCGGCGGAGAAGGCGCTGCGCGACGCGCGCAAGCTCGAGCGCCAGGCAGCCCGGGAGGCGCACGACCGGCGCGCTCGGCAGGCGGCGAGCGGCTGAGCACGATATTCCCATCGGTCTCACGGGTCACACCGGTTTACACGCGCACCCGCGGCGTTCTAAAGTGACTTCAGCACCACTGGGGAAAGGGGATCGACATGGCGGAACTGCCGGACGTGCGCTTCCTCACCGTCGCCGAGGTCGCCGAGCTCATGCGCGTCTCGAAGATGACGGTGTATCGCCTGGTGCACTCCGGCGAACTGCCCGCAGTGCGCTTCGGTCGCAGCTACCGCGTGCCCGAGTCGGCCGTCACCGAGGCCCTGCAACGGCCGATCGCCGACGTCGGCTAGACTGTTCCGAGGCATTTTCCGTATCTGCCCGTTCCCGGGCGCCGCACACGCCGCGCCCAGACCCCGACATAGTGAGGTTTTCCGTGGGTTCTGTCATCAAGAAGCGCCGCAAGCGCATGGCGAAGAAGAAGCACCGCAAGCTGCTTCGCAAGACTCGCCACCAGCGCCGCAACAAGAAGTAAGCGGCATCCGCACCAAGCGCCCCCAGGGTTCTGCGCTTCATCGAGCGCAGCCCTTCGCAGGGGGCGCTTCGTGTATGCCGATGCCGCGACCCCGAGCCCCCATCCCGAGAGGCATGGCATGAAGTCCATCACCGTCCAGCAGCTGCGCGAGCGCGTCGAGACGCCGCTCATCGACGTCCGCGAGGTCGACGAGTTCGCCGCGGGTCACGTGCCCGGTGCGATCAACATCCCGATGTCGTCGATCGGCGGCCGGCTCGACGAGCTCCCCGACGGCGCGTTCGACGTCATCTGCGCGGTCGGCGGCCGGTCGGGCCGCGTGGTGGAGGCTCTCCAGGCACGCGGGTACGACGTCACCAACGTCGACGGCGGCACGAACGAGTGGGTCGCCGCCGGCTACCCCGTCGAGGCCTGAGCCCGCGATGGCCGTGACGACCCTCACGCTGATCGGCAAGCCCGACTGCCACCTCTGCGACGTGGCGCGTGAGGTGGTCGAGACCGTCGTCGCCGACCTCCCCGAGGACGCCGTCGAGGTCGAGGAGCTATCGATCGCCGACGACCCCGCGCTCTACGCGCAGTGGTGGGAGAAGATCCCCGTCGTGCTCATCGACGGCGAGCTGCACGGCCACTGGCGCGTCTCGCCCGACCGCCTGCGCGCGGCGCTCGGCGCCGCGGGTTGACGCCGGTCGGGGCCGCGCGCTGACGTCGCTCGGCGCGGCGGGCTGACGTCGCGCTCAGCCGGCGAGGCGTGCGCGGAGGGCTTCGAGCTCGGTGTCAGCGAGTCCGCCCGACTGCAGATAGGCCGCCGCGCCGCCGTGCGCATCGGTCCACGCGAGCGCCAGCTCGATCGCCGACGCCGGGGTGTCGGTGATGAGCGCGTCCAGCTCGGGCGTGAGCGGAACGCCCATCGCCGTGATCATTCCGCGCATGCGGTCCGCCCACGGACCCTCCAGGTGAGCCGCCGACGAGGCGTAGTCCGACACCACCGCGGCGCGCTCGGCGCCGACCGCGTCCAGCAGCAGCGCCACGGCGACGCCCGTGCGGTCCTTGCCGGCGGTGCAGTGCACGAGTACAGCGGAGTGGTCGTCGCCCGCGGTCGTCCCCACGGGGACGGCTGCGCCGTTCGCGACCAGTCGCGCGAGTTCGGCGAACGATCCCGCACCGTGCTCGAGCATCGACACGTACAGGTCGCCCAGGCTGGGAAGCTGCGCCAGTGCGGCGCCGATCGCAGCCTTCGCGGCATCCGGATCCTTCGCCTGCATCGCCGACTGCGCGAAACCGGTCATCGCGCCCTCGAGGAGGGGGAGCTGGACGACGTGGAACGGCCGGGAGTCGGGCAGCACGTCGGGCGCCATGCGCCGTTCCATGTCGGTGCGGAAGTCGGCGATCACGCCGATGCCCGTGGCTGCCAGCTCGGCCACACCCGTCGGCGTCAGCGTGCTCAGGGCCTCCGACCGGTAGAGCACGCCCGAGCGCGTCTCGCCGCCCGCGACCAGCGGCGTGCCGCCGGTGTCGCGGAAGTTCTGCAGCCCGTCGATCGAGGTGATCACGGCGCCAGGCGCGTCGGCCCGCGGAAGAGGTACGTCACCTCGCGGATCGACGACTCGCCGAGCAGGAGCATCAGCACGCGCGCGAGGCCCATGCCGAATCCGCCGTGGGGCGGGGCGCCGTAGCGGAAGAAGTCGAAGTAGAAGTCGAGGTGCTCGGCACCCAGACCCTTCTCCCGGGCCTGCTCGATCAGCACGTCGACGCGGTGCTCGCGCTGTGCGCCGGTCGTGATCTCGACGCCCTTGAACAGGAGGTCGTACGACTTGGTGAGCCCGGTCTTCTCGTCGCGCATGTGGTAGAACGCGCGGATCTCGGGGTGGTAGTCGGTGATGAAGACGAACTGGTGCCCGTACGTCTCCTCGACGTACGCCGAGATCTGGCGCTCGCCCTCGGGGTCGAGGTCGCCGTCGGTGCGGGGGACCTCGTAGCCGCGGCTCTTCACGATCTCGCGCGCCTCCGCCAGAGGGATGCGCGGGAACGGGATGGCGGGAACCTGCACCTCGAGGCCGAAGAGCTCTTCGATCTCGGCGCCGTGCTTGTCCTTGACGGCCTGGAACGCGGTCTGCAGGAGCTCTTCCTGCATGCGCGCGACATCCTCGTGGGAGTCGATCCAGCTGATCTCGGCGTCGACCGACGTGAACTCCGTCGCGTGGCGCGAGGTGAACGACGGGTCGGCGCGGAAGGCGGGCGCGATCTCGAAGATCTTGCCGAAGCCGGCGACCTGCGCCATCTGCTTGAAGAACTGCGGCGACTGCGCGAGGTAGGCGGTCTTGTCCTCGAAGTACTCCAGCGAGAAGAGCTCTGCGTTGGACTCGGATGCCGAGGCCATGAGCTTCGGCGAGTGCACCTCGATGTAGTCGCGCTCGATCCAGTAGGAGCGGAACGCATGCTCGAGCGTGGTCTGCACGCGGAAGATGAGATTGTTGCGGCGCTGGCGCAGGTCGAGGAAGCGCCAGTCCATGCGCTTGTCCAGACCGGAGTCGGCGGCGATCGGCGTCTCGGGGAGAGCGGCCGCCGCGATGTCGAGAGCCCCGATCTTGACCTCGACGCCGCCGAGCTTCACGCGCTCGTCGTGCTTGAGCTCGCCCGTGACCGTGAGGAACGTGCCGGTGGCGAGGTTCGAGATCAGGTCCGTGAGAGCCAGCGCGGCGGCATCCTGCGAGGACTCGGTCCCTGAGGCTGCCGAAGGGTCTGCCGGACGCGTCGCCGGGTTCACCAGCTGCACGGCACCCGTCTCGTCGCGAAGGATGACGAACTGCACCTTCTTCTGATCGCGGACCGTCTCGACCCATCCGGAGACGGAGACGGGACCGTCGGCGAGGTCCTGAAGCTGCTTGACGAGGACGCGTTCACTCACGAGCGACAAGTCTACGTCGAGCCGCGACGGCCTCCGTCGTGCAAGCCCCACCGGCTTCGGGGGGTCTGCACCCGGGATTCGTTCATCCTCGGCCCGTAACGTGGACACGTCGCGCCGGACGGTCGCGGCCGCCGCCAGGTGACGACGACGGACGGGACCCCGACGAATGACCGCTGCGACGACGACCGACGGTTCGTGGCTGAGCACCCTCGCGGACTGGGCAGTCTCCCTGATGGACGTGATCGGCCCCGCGGGCGCCGGCATCGCCATCGCGATGGAGAACCTGTTTCCGCCCCTGCCGAGCGAGGTGATCCTGCCCATGGCGGGACTCGCGGCAAGCCGAGGCTCGTTCTCGCTCGTCGAGGCTCTCTTCTGGACGACCGCCGGCTCCATCGTCGGTGCGCTGCTGCTGTACGGTCTGGGCGCCTGGCTCGGCGTCGCGAGGCTGCGGGCCATCGCGACGAAGGTGCCGCTGCTGCACCCCGAGGACATCGATCGCACCGTCGCGTGGTTCGCACGGCACGGCGGGAAGGCCGTGTTCTTCGGGCGGATGATCCCGATCTTCCGCAGCCTCATCTCGATCCCCGCGGGCATCACCCGGATGCCGGTGTGGCGGTTCACGCTGCTGACGGCCGCAGGAAGCCTCATCTGGAACTCGATCTTCGTCTTCTCGGGGTTCTTCCTGGGGGAGTCGTGGCACGTCGTCGAGCGCTACGCCGACATCCTCCAGTACGTCGTCATCGCGGCGGCCGTGCTCGGTGTGGCCTGGTTCCTCTACGTGAGGGTGCGTGCGCTCCTCGAGTCCCGCGGGTCCGGCGGCCCCGAGCCCGAGCTCGACTGATCGCGGTCGGGCCGCGGCTGGGAGAACGCTCAGCCGGTCCACAGAACTCGCCCACGTAGACTGGGCGGGTGCCCGCCGCTCGCCTTCATCTCGTGCGCCACGGGGAGGTCCACAACCCCGCCCGCGTGCTCTACGGGCGACTCCCGGGATACGGCCTCAGCACCGACGGGAACCACATGGCATGGCAGGCCGCCGAGTACGTGGAGTCGCTGGAGCGTCCCGTCACCTCCCTGATCTGCTCGCCGCTGCAGCGCACGCAGGAGTCGGCGAAGCCGTTCACCGAGATCTTCGGCCTCGAGCCCGTCATCGACGACCGGGTCATCGAGCCGACCAACGTGTTCGAGGGCAAGCGCATGGCGGTCGCCCTGGTCAACCCGTGGAACTGGCGGCACCTGCGCAAGCCGGCGCTTCCGAGCTGGGGCGAGCCGTACGCGGACGTCGTGGGCCGCATGAACAAGGCCATGACGGAGGCGTGGGATGCCGCGGACTCGGGCGATGTCGTGATCGTCTCGCATCAGCTCCCGATCTGGATCACCCACCTCGCGGTCGCCGGGCTCCCGCTCCGGCACGACCCCCGCGCGCGACGCTGCG
Organism: Microbacterium ureisolvens; assembly: GCF_015278315.1. Classification (GTDB taxonomy): domain Bacteria; phylum Actinomycetota; class Actinomycetes; order Actinomycetales; family Microbacteriaceae; genus Microbacterium; species Microbacterium ureisolvens. The sequence goes on from NZ_JADIJE010000003.1 coordinate 37,337, forward strand.
CGCTGTCGAGCGTGACGAGCTTCGAGATGGTCGACGGCAAGTGGACCGAGACGGCGTACGCCGAACCGGCATCGACGGCCGGCGCGGTGGATGTGGGAGCGGTATGACCCGGAAGTCGGTTGCTGAGCCTGTCGAAGCACGGGTACGGGGCATGCGGAGGGCGCGGGCCGCGGCATCCGCTCTGCTCATCGTCGGGCTGATCGGCGGCCTCGCGGCATGCACGAACGATCCGCTGGCAGAGCAGTACCGCTCCGGTGACAACAAGGGCTTCGTGGCCGCCGACGGCTTCCGCGTCGACCCGATCCCCGCCGCCGAGCGCACCGATCCGGTCGACTTCGAAGGCGTGCTCGACACCGGGGGCTCCACGTCGAGCGCCGACTACGCCGGAGACGTGCTGGTCGTCAACTTCTGGTACGCCGGCTGCGCCCCCTGCAGGGTGGAGGCTCCCGAGCTCGCCGCCGCGGACGCCTCGTTCGAGGGCCAGGACGTCTCGTTCCTCGGCGTGAACCTGTACGACGGCGCCGAGGCCTCGCGCGCGTTCGCCGACACCTACGGCGTCACATATCCGAGCGCGCTGGCGACCGAGGACGGCTCGATCAAGCTGGCCTTCGCGGGCGAGACGCCGCTGAACGCCGTGCCCGTGACGCTCGTGCTCGACAAGGAGGGGCGTGTCGCCGCGCGCCTGGTCGGGCAGATCGAGGACGCCTCCATCCTCGAGACGATCGTCCGCGAGACGCTGGAGGAGTCGTGAACCTCGGCGCGCTCGTCGCCGACGGATCCCTCCTGATCGCGATCCCCATCGCGATCCTGGCCGGCGCCATCTCGTTCCTCTCGCCGTGCGTGCTGCCGCTGGTCCCCGGCTACCTCGGCTTCATCGGCGGGGCCGTGAGCCCGCGGCCGGCCGCGGTGCCGGCCGGCGCTTCTGCCCGGACAGCGGGCGCAGCGGCGACCGGCGCTTCGACGAGCTCAGCGACCGGAGCTTCGACGAGCTCGGCGACCGGAGCGGTCGCGGACCGCACCGCGATCCCTGAGCCTGTCGAAGGGCCTGGGCGCGGGCGCCTCGTGCTCGGGGTGCTCCTGTTCATCGCCGGGTTCACGGTCGTCTTCGTGAGCATGGCGATGCTCGGGGGGACCCTCGGCCGATTCCTGCTCGAGTACGCCGACCTCATCACCCGCATCCTCGGCGTCGTGATCATCGCGATGGGGCTCGTCTTCATCGGCTGGTTCGGGCTCGCGCAGCGCATCGCGCGCCCGCAGGTGCGCGGCAACCTCGGGCTCATCGGGGCACCGCTGCTGGGCATCGCGCTCGGCATCGGCTGGGCGCCGTGCATCGGCCCGACCCTCGCGGTGATCCTCACGATGGCCTTCGACTCGGGTTCGGCCGCGCGTGCGGCACTGCTGGGCGTCGCCTACTCGCTCGGTCTCGGCATCCCATTCCTCCTCCTCACCCTCGGGTTCGGCTGGGCCACCCGCTCCGTCTCGTTCGTGCGCCGGCACATCCGCGTGGTCAACCTCGTCGGCGGCAGCCTGCTCATCGTGCTCGGCCTGCTCATGGTGACCGGCGTCTGGACCGCCGTCATGGCGCAGCTGCAGGGGGTGTTCGCCAGTGTCCCGGCCCCGCTCTGACGCCCCGGAAGGACCGTCGACCGCCGACATGACCGACCCGCTCCGCCCCGCAGATCACGCCGACGCCGACGAGGCCGGCATCACGCAGCCCGCACTCGGCGTCGTCGGGTGGCTGCGCTGGGGCTGGCGTCAGCTCACCTCGATGCGCACGGCGCTGGTTCTCCTGCTGCTGCTCGCCATCGCCGCGGTGCCCGGATCGCTCGTGCCGCAGCGCAGCGCCGACCCCAACGGGGTGCGCCAGTACTTCGTCGACAACCCCGACCTCGCGCCGGTGCTCGACAACCTGAGCCTGTTCGACGTGTACACGTCGCCGTGGTTCTCGGCGATCTACATCCTGCTGTTCATCTCGCTGGTCGGCTGCGTCATCCCGCGCACCAAGCACCACTACAAGGCGATGCGCGCCCAGCCGCCGCGCACGCCCGCCCGCCTGTCGCGGCTGGAGGCGCACCGGTCCGAGATCCTGGAATCCCAGGACGACACGGATGCCGCAGCCACCGCGGCGGCTGCGATCGAGGCCGCGCAGCAGCAGCTGCGCAAGGCCGGGTACCGCGTGGCGCGGTACGACACCGCGAAGGCGCTCTCGGTCTCGGCCGAGCGCGGCTACCTTCGCGAGACGGGCAACCTGGTCTTCCACGCCTCGCTCGTCGGCGTGCTGCTCGCGGTCGGCATCGGCGGCGGCTTCACCTACACAGGGCAGACCGTCATCATCGAGGGCCGCACGTGGGTCAACACGATGCTCGACTACACCTCCTTCAATCCAGGCCGGTTCGTCGATGAGGAGGCGCTGCAGCCGTACGCGCTGACGCTCGACGACTTCTCGCTGTCGTATGTCACGCCCGGACAGCAGGGCGCGGGCCAGGCGGGCGACTTCGTCGCGCACCTCACGACGCAGTTCCCCGACGCCGACGCCTCGCAGGGCGAGGTGCGGGTGAACCACCCGCTCGAGATCGCGGGCGACCGCGTCTACCTGATGGGCAACGGCTACGCCCCGAGCATCACGATCCGCGATGCCGACGGCGAGGTCGTCTTCTCCGAGCCCGTGCCGTTCCTCCCTCAGGACAACAACATGACCTCGCAGGGCGTCGTCAAGGTGCCCGACGGCCTCCGCGACCAGGTCGGCCTGGTGGGCTTCTTCTATCCGACCGCGCAGGAGCTCACCAACGGTGCCTTCACCTCGGTGTACGGCGACCTCGAGTACCCGATGCTGACGTTCTGGGTCTACTCCGGCGACCTCGGGATCAACGACGGCGTCCCGCGGTCGGTCTACACGCTCGACCCGAGCGAGATGACGCAGCTGGCAGGCGGCGACTCCGGCGTCGACTCGCTGGAGCTGAAGCCCGGCGAGACCGTCGACCTCCCCGACGGGCTCGGCACGATCACGTTCGAGAACGAGGCGCCCGACGGCGCGGCCGGGTTCCAGGACTCGGTCAAGCGCTATGTCTCGCTGTCGATCCACCGCGACGCCTCGGCCACGTGGGTGCTGGTGTTCGCGGTGCTCGCTCTGGCAGGCCTGCTCGCCGCGCTGTTCGTGCCGCGCCGGCGCATGTGGGTCAAGGCGACGACGCAGGGGCACACCGTGCACCTCGAGTACGCCGGTCTCGCGCGCGGCGAGGACCCCTCGCTGGACGCCGCCGTCGAGCAGTTCGCGCAGCGGCACCTGGCTTCGCTCGCCGACCCCTCCCGCCTCGACTCGCGCACGGCGCAGGATCCCGTGGCGGACAACGGCCGCGTGCGCGACTCGAATCCCGAATCGACCCCCGACGTAGACTGAGAGCCATGCCCGACGCCACCCCCCTCACCCTCGACGACGTCTCGGTGCTGCTGGTCTGGACGGCCATCGCGATCTACGCGCTCGCGTTCGTCGCGTACGCGGTCGACCTGGCCCGGCGCGGCGCCGTGGCCGTGGACGAGAAGGACGCCGCGGCCAAGGGCGCCGGGGTGCGCCAGCGGGAGCTGGTCAACGCCGGAGGGGCGTCGTCGCGCGCCGGCATCGTCGAGCAGCTGCGCGCTCAGGAGGCAGCCTCCGAAGAGGCGCTCAAGGCTCCCGTGGGTCGTCGCGCCCGCCTGGTCTGGGCTCGCATCGGCACCTCGCTCACAGTGCTCGGCTTCCTCTTCCACCTCGGTGCCGACGTGACGCGCGGCATCGCCGCCGGCCGCGTTCCCTGGTCGAACATGTACGAGTTCGCCCTCACCGGCACGCTCCTCATCGTCGCCGTGTACCTCGGCGTGCTTTTCCGCTACGACCTGCGATTCCTCGGCACCTTCATCACGGGGCTCGTGGTGGTGCTGCTGGGCGGCACGGCCATCTGGTTCTACACCGACATCGTGCCGCTGATGGACCCCCTGAAGTCGGTCTGGCTCGTCATCCACGTCTTCGTCGCGTCGCTCGCGACCGCCCTGTTCGCCCTCGCCTTCGGCCTCTCAGTGCTGCAGCTCATGCAGGCGCGACGCGAGCGCCGGGTCGCGATCGCGGCGCGTGCGCACGATGACGCGGGGAACGCGGAGACGGATGCCGGGGCCCGCGCCGCCGCGCCCGCGAAGACCGGTCCGGCCTTCCTGCAGACCCTTCCGAGCGCCGACGCTCTCGAGTCGCTCGCGTACCGGTTCGCGATCCTCGGGTTCATCTTCTGGACCTTCACCCTCATCGCCGGCTCAATCTGGGCGAACGACGCGTGGGGCCGCTACTGGGGTTTCGACACGAAGGAAGTGTGGACCTTCGTGATCTGGGTGCTGTACGCCGGCTACATCCACGCCCGCGCCACGCGCGGCTGGCGGGGTGCGCGTTCGGCGTGGCTGTCGATCATCGGCTTCACCGCCGTGATCTTCAACTTCACCATCGTGAACATGTTCTTCAAGGGCCTGCACGCCTACTCCGGACTGAGCTGACCCGCCCCTCGGTGACGACCCGCCCCGCCGGACATGGCGCCTACGGCGCCGGAGAGAGCACCACGACGGGGGTCTCGCGGCTGCGGAGCGCCGCGAAAGCATCGAGGTCCGCGTCGCCTTCGAGGGTGCGCCACACCGCCCACAGCCGTTCGCGCTCCGCGCCGGTCGCCTCGTGGGCGACCACCGCGCGCGTGCCGTCGGGCAGATCGACCGATGCTGCGGGCCGGGCCTGGAGGTTGAGCCACCACGCCGGCGGCGGGTCGCCCCACCCGTTCATCGCGAGGGTCACCAGATCGGGCCCGTCCTCGAAGTAGCCGAGGATCGCGACCCGCGGGCTTCCCGTGCGGCGGCCGATCGTGTGCAGGCGCATCATGCCGTAGACGGTGGGCGACGGATGCCGCAGCCCGACGCGTCCGCCGGTCACGCGGTACAGCGCACGATGGACGACCCACGCGGTGCGGATGAACCAGCGCGGGGGGATCCGCGCCGGGGCGCTCGGCGCCGGAGACGGACGCGAGGAGGGCTCGGTGGCGTTCACGACTCCGATCCTGACCGTCCAGGCCGCGCGCGGCAATCGGCCGATCGGCCCGAGTCGGTCGGCCGATCGGACGAGGCGCCCGCCGCACGACGGAGCCCCGGGCGCCGAGGGCGTCCGGGGCTCTGTCGTGAGCGGTCAGGCGGTGACCGGCGTCGCCTTCAGCAGCGCACGCGCGGTGGTGGTGCGCCGCCGCGCGACGGCGAGCATGGTGGCGGCCAGCGCCAGCAGCGTCCAGATCACGAGCCCCGCGATCGCGGCGCCGAGCCCCGACGCCGAGGTGAGCGCTGCCACCATGCCGTTGTAGGCGGGTGTGGTGGGCATGAGTCCGGCCAGGCCCGACAGCACGCCCGGAACCGTCGAGACGATCCCGGTGGCGACCGCGAACACACCGATCAGGGCGGCGATCCAGCGGCCCGCGCCGCTGAAGACCGCCACCAGCGCCTGGTTGACGGCCGCGAACGCGATGCCCGCGACCACGCAGACCACGGCGAACACCGACCACTCGCTCCACGAGTACGACGCGGCCAGCTGGACCACCCCCGCGACGAGGAGACCCTGGAGCGCCCCCAGTGCCGCGGCCGGCGCGTACGAGCGCAGGGCGAGCAAGGCGGAGGGCTGGCGCGAGGTGAGCGCGCGGCGCGAGACCGCCTGCAGCGCGATGAACGTGCCCAGCGCGCCGAACCACAGCGCGAGCGTGGCCAGCAGCGGCACGGCCGACGCGCCGAAGAGCGACGTTCCGACGCCTTCGGCGGCGACGGGGTCGGAGACCACCGAGGCGAGATCGGTCGCCTCGTCGTCGGTGTACGACGGGATGGAGTCGGATGCCGTCGCCAGCCCGCTCGCGAGCTCGCCGGTGCCGTCCGCCAGCTGGGCGACGCCGTCGGCGAGGCTCGTGGCGCCGTCCGCCGCCTGCGTGGCGCCGGAGGCGAGCTGCGAGGCGCCGTCGGCGAGGCCGCTGGCACCGCTCTGCAGACCGGTCACACCGGTGGCCAGCTGGCCGGCTCCGGCTGCGGACTGGTCGATGCCGCCCGCGAGCTGGCCGATGCCGCCGGCGAGGGCGCCCACGCCGGCGCCGAGCTGGCGGAACTGGCCGGCGAGCTCCGCGGTCGCCTCGGTGTTGTACGCGTCGAGTGCGTAGGCCGCGGTGCCCGCGTCTCTCGCCGCGGTGCCCGCCTGGCTCGCCGCCGCCAGGGTGTCCTGCGACACGGTCGCCAGAGTCTTGCAGAAGTCAGAATCGAGGGGCGTGCACTGGGCGGCGAGTTGTGCCAGTTTGGCCGCCTGCGTGCCGATCGCCGTCGCGGACGTCGTCGCGCTGGTCTGAGCGGCATCGGCGAGTCCGGTGATCTGCGAGGGCACGAGCGCGCTCTGCTCGAGCGCCGCCGCGCCGGCGTTCGCCCCGTCGGCGATCTGCTGGGCGCCGGCCGCCGCCTCGCGGGTCTTGCCGGCGATCGTGGTGAGCCCCGACTGCAGCGACGTGACGCCGCCCGCGACCTGACGCGCGCCGCTGGCCAGCTGCGACGCGCCGCTGGAGAGCTGCGAGCTGCCGTCGGCCAGCTGCGAGATGCCGCCGGGCAGCTGCGCGGCGCCGTCGGCCGCCTGGGTCGCGCCGTCGGCGAGCTGCGACGCGCCGTCCGCGGCGGTGCCGAGCTGGTCGCCGAGCGTCGTGAAGCCGAGGAAGACGTTCTCGAGGTACACGGTCGAGAGCTGGGTGCCCATGGTCGAGGCCGCGGCGGTGGCCACCTGCGCCGTGATGGCGTCGTCGACGATCAGGCTGTCGGGGGGAGTGGTGACCTCGATCGTCGCCTGCTCCGGCACCTCGCCCGGCTGGGTCGAGGTCGCGGCGGCCGAGAAGTTCTCGGGAATCGTGATGACGGCGGCGTATGTGCCGTCGGCGAGACCGGATGCCGCATCCTCGGCGTTGGAGAGCGTCCAGGTGAGGTTGCTGTCGAGGTCGTCGGAGCCTTCGACCAGTCCGGCGGTGAGCTGACGGCCCAGCGGCACCATCTGGCCGTCGATCGTCACGGGCTCGTCGTCGTTCACGATCGCGGCGGTGAGGTTGTCGAGCCGCTCGACCGGGTTGTAGAGCGCGGCGACGAGGATGCCGCCGATCACGACGGGCAGCAGCAGCACGCCGATGAGCGTGAGCCAGGTGATGGGCCGGCGCGAGCGCGAGCGCTCGAGGGCGGTGGTCCAGTGGGCGGTCATGCGTTCACCTCTGCGGTGGTGGTGGTCGGAGTGGTCGCGGAGCGCAGCGCGATCGACGTCACGTCGGGGCGGTGGGCGTCGGCGAGGAGCGCCAGCGCCGCGCTCTCGGTGCGGGAGGTCACGACGAGCGTGAGGCGGGCGCTGTCGTCGCCCGTGCGCAGCGCGCTCGCCGCGTCGCGCAGCAGCGCGGCCGCCTGATCCCGCTCGGCGGCGTCGAGTGCGTCGACGCCCTCGATGATCACGAGCGTCGCCTTGCCCGCGAGCGCCCGGCGCAGCGCCGCCACGGGGTCGTCTCCATCGCCGAGCAGGGCGAGGCCGACGTGCGCGCGCACCCAGGCGGCACGCTCGGGCAGCAGGTGCCCGGCGACGCGCAGCCGGCCCTCGGTCGGCGCGATGCGTGCGGCAGCGGTCAGCGCGAACGCGCGTGCGGCGCGCGGGTCGCCGGTCGCGATGAGGGTGCCCCCGGGCTCGACCCGGAAGGTGGCGTCTTCGAAGAGCACGACGTCGCCCATCGACCCGCCGGCATCGGCGCGCACGCCGACGCCCTGCCCGACGACCGCGGCGGTCGTGTTCGGCTCGGGCCACTCGGCGAGCGACAGCTCGCGCTCGACCGCCTCGCCCTCGATGTCGAAGTGGGGGAGGATCCGCTCGAGCCAGCGCGGCATCCACCACGCCTTGTCGCCGAGGATGGCCATCACCGCCGGCACCAGCGTCATGCGCACCAGGAACGCGTCCACGGCGATGCCGACGGCCAGTCCGAGCGCGATCGGCTTGATCGACGAATCGCCCTCGGGCACGAACGCCGCGAAGACCGCGAACATGATGATCGCGGCGGCGGTGACCACGCGCGCCGAGGCGGTGAAGCCCGAGCGGACCGCACCGACGGCGATGTCGCGGCGGCTCCGGGTCGCGTGCCCCGCAGCGGCGCGACGCGCGTGCACGTAGTCCTCGCGCATGCGGCTGACCAGGAACACCTCGTAGTCCATCGCGAGGCCGAAGAGCACGCCCATGAGGATGATCGGCATGAAGCTGATGACGGGGCCGGTCTTGTCGACGTGCAGCAGGTCGGCGCCCCAGCCCCACTCGAACACCGCGGCCACGACGCCGAACGCCGCGAGCACCGAGAGCAGGTAGCCGAGCGCCGCCTTGATGGGCACCCACACCGAGCGGAACACGATCATGAGCAGGACGAGCGACAGGCCCACGACGAACACGCCGAAGGGCAGCAGTGCGGCGCCGAGCCGGTCGGAGATGTCGATGCCGACGGCGGTGAACCCGGTCACCAGCAGGTCGACGCCGTACTCGTCCTCGAGCTCCGGCGCGAGCGCGCGCAGGTCGCGCACCAGCTCGGCGGTCGCCGGGTCGTCGGGGGCTGTCTCGGGCACGATCTGGATGAGGCCGGTGTCGGCGGTCTCGTTGGGGGTCGCGAGCGCGACCTCCTTGACACCCGGCACCTGCTCGATCTCGTCCGCGAGGTCGGCCATGAGGCCGAGCGGATCCGTCGAGGTGACGATGGTGCCCGTCATGATGAGCGGGCCGTTCGCGCCGGGGCCGAAGTGCTCGGCGGTGAGGTCGTAGGCCTGGCGGGCCTGGCTCGACTCCGGCTGCTGGCCGGCGTTCGGCAGCGCGAGAGCGAGGCTCGCGGCGGGGATCGCCATGACCCCGAGGGTCAGCACGACCGCGATGGTGGTGATCCACGGGTGGCGGGTGACCAGCATCACCCAGCGGTTCGTCTTCTTGGTGCTCGTCGTCTGCGCGGACTCGCCCCGGTTGCCGGCTGCGGTTCCGAGACTTTCCTCGTTGCTTCTCCGTCCGCGCGTTTCCGCGGCCTCGGTGGGCGCTCCCGCGCGCCCGGGGGTGTGCTCTGCGCCGGGTCCGTCCACGGAGGACGAGACGGTCTGGTCCTCAGACGCGTCGGAGGCTGCGTCGGCGGCGCGGCGGGGGGAGGGGAGCGCGATGCCGCGGCGCTTGCGGCCGTGGCCCCAGCCGGCGACGCGGTCCTTCGCGAAGCCGAGGAGGGCGGGCGTGAGGGTGACGGCCACGACGACGGCGATCGCCACGGCGACGGCCGCCGCGATGCCCATGGTGGTGAGGAACGGGATGCCGGCGAAGCCCAGGCCGATGAGGGCGATGAGCACGGTGACGCCGGCGAACACGACGGCCGAGCCGGCGGTGCCGGTCGCGCGTGCGGCGGACTCCTCGGGCTCCACGCCGGCGCGCACCTGGTCCTGATGCCGGGCGACGATGAAGAGGGCATAGTCGATGCCGACCGCGAGCCCCAGCATGATCGCGAGCATGGGGGTGGTCGACGAGATCGACGCGAACGCCGTGGACACGTAGATGAGCGCGATCGCGAGGCCGACGCCGATGAGCGCCGACACCAGCGGGAACCACGCCACCGCGAAGGAGCGGAAGGTGACGATGAGCACGAACAGGGCGATGAGCACGCCCACCGCTTCGATCAGCGACAGCGCCGGCACCGACGTCGAGAAGAGGTCGCCGCCCATGGCGACCTGCGAGCCCTCCGGAAGCGTCTCGCGCAAGTCGTGCGCGACGTCTTCGAGGCCTGACTTCGTCTCGTCGGAGACGTCGGTCGCCTGCCCGTCGAACTGCAGGCGCACGATCGCGGCGGACTCGTCTTCGGAGACCATGCCGGTGACCATCTCGTTGAACGGGTCGGTCACGGCGATGACGCCGTCGAGGTCCTCGAGGTGCGCGACGGTGTCGTCGATCGCGCCGGCGTAGGGGTCCTCGTCGATCCGGTCGCCGTCGGCGGCGACGATCACCAGCTGGGCACTGGTGCCGCTGGCCTGCGGAAAGCTCCGGTCGAGGAGCTGGATGCCCTCCTGCGCCTCCGTGCCGGGAATCGAGAAGGAGTTGTCGGTGCCCTTCATGAACAGCGCGGCGCCGCCGCCGGCGAGCGCGAGCAGCAGCAGCCACGAGACCAGCACTCGCCAGGGATGGCGGTAGGTCCAGCGGCCGAGCGCATATAGAAGGGTCGACACAGCGCCTCCGGTTACGGGTGAGTGGTTCGGGATCTGTCGATACAGCGCTGTATCGGATACATGAGTGTATCGTATGGCCCGGTACGGCCCCGAAACTGAGTAGTGCGTGTGAGACTGACGAAGGAGGATGCGTTGACCGACACGACCGTGACATCGCCCCGGCGCGAGGCGACCCGGCAGAAGCTGCTGGATGCCGCCGCTCTGGTGTTCGCCGAGGTGGGCGTGGATGCGGCATCCGTCGAGGCGATCTGCGAGCGCGCGGGGTTCACGCGCGGCGCCTTCTACTCGAACTTCGAGACCAAGGACGAGCTCATGCTCGCCCTCGCCGAGCGCGTCGCGGGGGAGAAGATCGACGAGGTCGCCGAGCGCGTCGCGGTGCTGCAGGCGCGCGGCGAGGACCTCGAACCCGGTGCGCTCGTTCGTCAGCTGCTCGACGTCGCGTTCGAGAAGAAGCAGGGCATCCTCCTGACCAGCGAGATCCGCACGCGCGCGATGCGCGATCCGCGGCTCGCCGAGACCTACGTCGCGTGGCAGACCGGCATGGTGGAGCGGGTGGGCTCGTTCATCGAGGAGCTCGCCCTCACCTACCGGTTCCGGCTGCGGGTGCCGGCGACGGAGTTCGCCGGTCTCATCCTGCAGACCTGGGAGGACACGTCGGCGTTCGCCATCATGACGGGCCTGGGAACGACCGAGATGCACCGGCTCGTCAACGAGCGCACCGCGCGTCTGGCGACGGCGCTGGTGGACCCGATCGCCGACTGACCGCCGCGGAGCCTCGACGAATTTGTGAACGATGGTTCACAAGGTGCGCTAGGGTGCGTCCATGACCACGGGCGACGAAGCCGGAGGCTCGACCACGAAGGCGCAGCGGCGACAGCAGCTGGACGCCATGGAGAACGACGCGCTGCGACAGGCGGCGAACTGGTTCATCCTCGCCGCCGGCACGTCGAACGTGATCATGCAGCTCTCACGGCCCGCCGTCGCCTACGGCGTCATGGAGAGCAAGGTCGACGAGGGCAATCTCTTCAAGAACCCGAAGCGGCGGGCGCGCACCACGATGGCCTACATCGCGGTGACCATGCTGGGCGGGGCCGAGGAGCGTGCGGCGATGCGCCGGGCGACGAACGCCTCGCACGCGCGCGTCCGCTCCGAGCCGGGGCATCCGGTCGGCTACGACGCGTTCGACCCCGCGGTGCAGCGCTGGGTCACGGCGTGCCTGTACCTCGGCGCCGAGCACGCCTACGAGCGCGTGAACGGTCCGCTCGAGGGCGAGTTCCGGGAGCGTTTCTACCGCCAGGGCCGCGTGTTCGGCACGACGCTCCAGCTGCCGCCCGAGTCGTGGCCGCCGACGCGCGACGATTTCGAGGCCTACTGGCGCACCGAGGTCGCCGGGCTGACGATGGACGAGCGCACGCGCGACTACCTCTCGCGCATCGTGCGGCTCGAGTACCTCGGCCGCCGGATCCCGGTGCGCGTGCTGCGGCTGCGGCAGCGATTGGTAGCCGGCTATCTCGGACCGGAGTTCCGCGCGCTGATGCAGCTGCCCTGGACGGATGCCGACGCCCGCCTCTTCGAGCGCTTCGACCGCCGTCTGGCGCGCCTCATGCGCGTCGCGCCCGCCGCCGTGCGCGAGGCGCCGCTGCGACGTCAGCTGCGCGACGTGCGACGGCGCCTGGCCGCGGGGCGTCCGCTCTTCTGATGCGTGGGTGCTCAGCGCCGTGACGCGAGCGCCGCGTGGCAGCGTCCGAGTCGGTCGAGCCACCACTCCCGCCGCGCGGCGGGGGCGGCGTGCGCGGCGAGCAGTTCCGGGTCGGGGGTCACGCGACCGGTGGGCAGGGCGCCGGCCCGGGCGACGAGCGGGGGATCGGCGACGTCGGCTGCGAACAGCGAGGCCGTGCCCAGTCCGCAGTCGTAGTCGAGCTCGGGGAGTGCGGCTGCCAGCGCGACGCCCATCGAGAGCCCCACCGAGGTGTCCAGAGCGCTCGACACGACCGCCGGGAGCCCGGCCTCGGCGACGATCTCCAGGGCTCGACGCACGCCGCCGAGCGGCTGCGCCTTGATCACGAGCAGGTCGGCCGCGCCCGCCCGGGCCACCGCGAGCGGGTCGGTCGCCTTGCGCACGCTCTCGTCCGCCGCGATCGGGATGCCCATGTACTTCACGCGCCGCCGCAGCTCGGCGAGCTCGTCGACGCTCGCGCAGGGCTGCTCGGCGTACTCGAGGTCGAACTCGGCGAGGGCGTGGAGCGCTCGCTCGGCCTCGTCGACGTTCCAGGCGCCGTTCGCGTCGATGCGCACACGCCCCTCGGGCCCCAAGGCCTCGCGCGCTGCGCGCACCCGTGCGACGTCGTCGGCGAGCACCTGCCCGGGCTCGGCCACCTTGACCTTCGCGGTGCGGCAGCCGTCGAAGCGTTCGAGGACGGCCGAGACGGATGCCGCGGCCACCGCCGGCACGGTGGCGTTGACGCCCACGTGCTCGCGCAGCGCAGCGGGCCGCGGCATCCGCGAATCCTCGATGGCGGCAGCCAGCCACGTCGATGCTTCACCGTCGGCGTACTCGGCGAAGGGGGAGAACTCCGCCCATCCCTCGGGGCCTTCGAACAGGAGCGCCTCGCGCACGTCGACACCGCGGAAGCGGGTCACAAGCGGCAGCGCCACGACGTGGGCAGACGCGACGATCTCGTCGAGCGCGGGGAGTGGGGCAGGAGTCGTCACGTACTCAGTCTGCCCGCCCGCTTCGGCTCAGAACCCACCGGCGTGGAATCGGGCGTCGCGCGTCTCGTAGTGGCCGACGACGCGGGCGTCGCGATAGACGGAGGACTGTGCGTTCCGGTACTCCTCGTGGCTCACGGGCTTGCCGAAGAGCGCCCACTTGAGGCGGATCCAGCGGCTCGGCTGCTCGGACATCATCGACCCCTCTCGCGCTTGGCCTCAGCATCGCAGGTCTGACCAGAACTACAAAGTGTCATTGACGATACTGTGTGACACACAGTATGGTGTGAGACATGAGCGAAACCGAGATCCTCGAGACGCACCTGCAGGAGCTGCGACGCGGCACCGTCGTGCTCGCCTGTCTCCGGCTGCTCGAGACGCCGGGATACGGCTATGGACTCCTGGAGGAGCTCAGCGGTCGGGGCTTCCCGACCGATGCGAACACGCTGTACCCCCTCCTGCGCCGCCTCGAGAAGCAGGGGTATCTCGCCAGCGAGTGGAACACCGACGAATCGCGTCCGCGCAAGTTCTACCGCACCAGTGCCGCAGGCGCGCGCCTCGCGGCCTCCCTCACCGACGAATTCCACGCGATCGCCACGGCGATCGATGCCCTCCCCGAGGAGAACTGACATGCACGCCACCACCTCCGCCTCCCTGACCGACCGCTACGTCGACGCCGCCATGCGGACCGTCCCCGAGATGCAGCGCGACGACCTCGCCGCTGAGCTGCGCGCGTCCATCGACGATCAGGTCGAGGCTCGCGTCGAGCAGGGCGAGTCGCCCGATGACGCCGAGCGCGCGGTGCTCTCCGACCTCGGCGACCCCGACATCCTCGCGGCGCAGTACACCGATCGCCCGCTGTGGCTCGTCGGTCCGCGCTACTACCTCACCTGGTGGCGACTGACGAAGCTGCTGTGGGCCATCGTCCCGGTCTGCGCGGCCGCCGGCGTGGCGATCGGGCAGGCCCTGTCCGGCGCCGATGTCGGCGAGGTCATCGGCTCGGTCGTCAGCGTCGCGCTCAGCGTGATCGTGCACATCGGCTTCTGGACGACCCTGGTCTTCTTCATCGTCGAGCGGTCGACGCGGAACACCGACGTCGGGCTCGTCGGCAGGTGGACGCCCGACGACCTTCCCGAACCCCGCGAGAAGGGTGCGGGCCTCAGCGACCTCGTCGCCTCGCTCGTCTTCCTCGCGATCGCGGCCGGAGCAATCCTGTGGGACCACTTCATCGGGTTCGTCTACACGCCCGAGACCGGGTGGATGCCGTTCCTCGCCCCGGCACTCTGGCCCTGGTGGGTCGGCGCCCTCTTCGTCCTCATGGTGCTCGAGGCCCTGCTGGCGATCTTCGTCTATGCCAAGGGACGGTGGGACATGCGCTCGGCCACCATCAACCTGTTCCTCAACCTCATCGTCGCCGGCGGAGCGCTGTGGCTGCTTTCGCAGCAGCAGCTGATCAACCCGGCGTTCTTCCCCGCCGTCACGCCCGCCGACTCGTCGGAGACCGTCACCGGCATCGTCCAGGCGCTGTTCGGGTTCGGCATCGTCGCGATCGCGGTGTGGGACACGGTCGACGCGTTCCTCAAGGCGCGCCGGGCGCGCTGAGCGGGATCGACAGCATCACACACGAGAGGAGACGAGACATGCACTCCCTGACTCCGAGCGACTACACGGAACGTTACGTCGACGTCGCGACCCGATCGCTGCGGTCCGATCAGCGCAGCGACTACGCCGCCGAGCTGCGTGGCGCGATCGAGGAGCTGATCGAGGACCGCGTGGACCGCGGCGAGCCGCGTGCGGCGGCCGAGGTCGCCGTGCTGAACGGCATGGGGGATCCCGAGGGCCTCGCCGCCGGATACGCCGACCGGCCGCTGCAGCTCATCGGTCCCCGCTGGTTCGGCACCTGGCGGCGCGTGATGCGGATCGTGCTGTGGAGCACCCTTCCGTTCGTCGCCCTCGGCGTCGCGATCGGTATGGTGCTCGAAGGCCGGCCGTTCTGGGGGGTCGTCGGACCGACCGTCGCGGTCACTTTCGGTGTCGGCTCGGCGATCTTCACGGTCATGACGCTCGTCTTCGCCGCGATCGATCGCGGCGGGGCGGCCGCCGAACCGTGGACCGTCGACCACCTGCCGGTGCTGACCTCAGACGATGGGGCGCCGGTCAGCCGGGCCGAGAAGATCATCGGCGTCGTCGCGGTCGCGGCCGCGGTTCTCGGCCTCGTCATCGTCACCGTCCCGTGGTTCTGGCCGGGGGCGGGAACGATGTCGGTGGTGAACCCTCAGTTGTGGCCGTGGAGCCTGATCGTCGGTCTCATCCTGATCCTCGCCGGCACGATCGTGAACGTGCGTGCGCGCGCGGCTGGTCGGTGGGGGATCGGCGTGACGGTGGCCACCGCCGTCATCGCCGTGGTGTGGGCCGCGCTGATCGTCGGCCTCCTCATGGCGGGGCAGCTCTTCGATCCCGCGTTCGTCCAGTTCCTCGACCTCGACCGCGACGCGCAGCTCGTCATCGCGGTCTGCATCGTCGCGGCGACGATCGGCCTGACCGGGTGGAGCGTGTACGACGCGTTCCGCCGGCTCCGACGCCGTTGAGCGGCGCGGGAGGGCGCGGGCGATCGCGTCCTCCCGCGTCCAGGTCCCTCGTGCGCCCCTAGGCTGAACGCCATGCCCCTCCTCGACACTCCTGTGCGCCTCGGCGTGCAGCTGCAGCCCCAGCACGCTCCCTACTCCGCGTTCCGCGACGCGGTTCTCCGACTGGAGGAGATGGGCGTCGACATCCTCTTCAACTGGGACCACTTCTTCCCGCTGACGGGCGAGCCCGACGGCCTCCACTTCGAGTCGTGGACCATGCTCGCCGCCTGGGCGGAGCAGACCGAGCGCGTGGAGTTCGGCGCTCTGGTCAACTGCAACAGCTACCGCAATCCCGACCTGCAGGCCGACATGGCCCGCACGGTCGACCACATCTCTGCGAAGGACGGCGTCGGCCGCTTCGTCTTCGCCACCGGCTCCGGCTGGTTCGCACGTGACTACGAGGAGTACGGCTACGAGTTCGGCACCGCAGGGTCCCGCCTGGACGACCTCGCCGCCGGACTCGAGCGCATCGAGGCGCGCTGGCAGAAGCTCAACCCTGCCCCGACCCGCGACATCCCTGTCATGATCGGCGGCGCAGGCGAGCAGAAGACCCTGCGTCTGGTCGCGCGGCATGCCGACATCTGGCACAGCTACGTGCGCGCGACCGATATGCCCCACAAGCTGGAGGTCATCGAGCGCTGGGCGGAGCGCGAGCAGCGCGACACCTCGAACCTCGTCATCTCGAACGAGCTGCACCAGCGCGACGAGGCCCACGCCGACACGCTCTACGACGCCGGCGTGCGCCTGTTCACCATCGGCTTCCAGGGCCCCGATTGGGACTACGACCTCATCCGGTCGTGGCTGCGCTGGCGCGACGCCAAGAACGCCTGACGCTTCGCTGACGGATGCTGCCACCCGGCGCGCTGCGCCCGGGCTGCAGCATCCGTCGCCCGCGCGGTCGCCGGCGACGTCGCCCGCGCGGTCGTTCGGTCCCTTTCGATCCACAGCCCGTCCCGTGAGACGACACGGGGCGGACGAGACCGTGGGGGTTCCCCGAGGGTCTCGTCTGTCGACTGTCGTCTCACGGTCGGGCGGAGGACGGATGCCGCAGGCCGGGGCGGACGCCGGGTGGCGGCATCCGTCACGAACCGGAACACCGCGGCAGCCCGCGACTAAAATCGCGGGGTGACCGCAGCACCGCCCGCACCCCGGTTCGCCCTCGACATCGACGGCGTGCCGCGTCCTGAGCGCTCGCAGCAGCTGCTCGACGGCGTGCGCGAGCGGGTGGTCATCGCCGACGGCGCGATGGGCACGATGCTCCAGCGGTACGACCTCACCGTCGACGGTGACTTCCAGGGCCTCGAGGGCTGCAACGAGATCCTCAATGTCACCCGCCCTGACGTCGTCGCGGCCATCCACGACGCC
Organism: Microbacterium ureisolvens; assembly: GCF_015278315.1. GTDB lineage: Bacteria > Actinomycetota > Actinomycetes > Actinomycetales > Microbacteriaceae > Microbacterium > Microbacterium ureisolvens. Next base: position 54,298 of record NZ_JADIJE010000003.1, read on the forward strand.
TACCTCGAGGTGGGCGTCGACGCGGTCGAGACCAACACGTTCGGGGCGAACTGGTCGAACCTCGACGACTACGGCATCGTCGATCGCATCGCAGAGCTCGCCGAAGTGGGCGCCCGCATCGCCCGCGAGCGGGTCGAGGCGGCCGAGGCCGCCGACGGGCGCGTGCGCTGGGTGCTCGGCTCGATGGGTCCCGGCACCAAGCTCCCGAGCCTCGGTCACACGACCTACGACAACCTCAAGCAGACGTTCGCGCTGCAGGCCGAGGGCCTCATCGACGGCGGCGCCGACGCGTTCCTGGTGGAGACGAGCCAGGACCTTCTTCAGACCAAGGCCGCCATCAACGGGTGCCGGCAGGCGATCGTGAGCCGCGGCATCCGTCTTCCGATCTTCGTCGAGGTGACCGTCGAGACGACCGGCACCATGCTCATGGGGTCCGAGATCGGCGCGGCGCTCACCGCGATCGAGCCGCTCGGGGTCGATGCGATCGGCCTCAACTGCGCGACGGGGCCGACCGAGATGAGCGAGCACCTGCGGCATCTCTCCAAGCACGCCACGGTGCCGGTCGCGTGCATGCCGAACGCGGGGCTGCCGGTGCTGGGCGCGAACGGCGCGCACTATCCGCTCACGCCCGTCGAGCTCGCGACCGCGCACGAGCAGTTCGTGCGCGAGTTCGGACTGGGACTGATCGGCGGATGCTGCGGCACGACGCCCGAGCACCTCGCCGCGGTCGTCGAGCGCCTGGCTGAGTTCCGAGCGGTCCCCTCCCGTTCGTCGAGCGAGCGAAGCGAGACGAAACGCCCCCAAGCACCGTCGGACGTCCAGGGCGTTTCGTCTCGGTCGCTGGCGCTCCCTCGCTCAACGACCGAGGACCCGGGTGTCGCGTCGCTGTACCAGCACGTGTCGTTCCAGCAGGACGCCTCGTACCTGGCGATCGGCGAGCGCACCAACGCGAACGGCTCGAAGGCCTTCCGCGAGGCGATGCTCGAGGAGCGGTGGGACGACTGCGTCGAGATCGCGCGGGAGCAGATCCGCGTCGGCGCGCACCTGCTCGACGTGTGCATCGACTACGTCGGGCGCGACGGGGTCGCCGACATCCGCGAGGTCGTCTCGCGCTTCGCCTCCGCCTCGACGCTGCCGCTCGTGGTCGACTCGACCGAGCCCGCGGTGATCGCCGCGGGCCTTGAGCTGATCGGCGGGCGCCCGGTCGTCAACTCGGTGAACTACGAGGACGGCGACGGCCCCACCTCTCGCTTCGGCCGCATCATGCCGCTCGTCAAGGAGCACGGCACCGCGGTCGTGGCCCTCACGATCGACGAGCACGGCCAGGCGCGCACGACCGAGGGCAAAGTGGCGATCGCCTCGCGCCTCATCGACGAGCTCGTCGGCGAGTGGGGCCTGCGCGTCAGCGACATCATCGTGGACTGCCTGACCTTCCCGATCGCCACTGGCCAGGAGGAGACCCGCCGCGACGCCATCGAGACCATCGAGGCGATCCGGCAGATCACCGCCAAGTACCCGGGCATCAACACGACCCTCGGCGTCTCGAACGTGTCGTTCGGCCTCAACCCGGCCGCCCGCAGCGTGCTCAACTCCGCCTTCATGCACGAGGCGGTCGAGGCCGGCCTCACCTCGGGCATCATCGACGCCGCGAAGATCGTGCCGCTGGCGTCGATCTCCGAGGAGCAGCGCAAAGTCGCCCTCGACCTCGTGTGGGACCGCCGCGAGTACGACGCCGACGGCAACGTCACCTACGACCCGCTCGCTCGCATGCTCGACCTCTTCGCCGGTGTCGACACGGCGGCTCTGCGCAACCAGCGCGCCGCCGAGCTCGCCGCGCTTCCTGTCGGGGAGCGCCTCGAGCGCCGCATCATCGACGGAGAGGGCAAGGGGCTGGAGGCCGACCTCGACCTCGCCCGCGAGGGCGGGCTCGCGCCGCTGCAGATCATCAACGACCACCTGCTCGAGGGCATGAAGGTCGTCGGCGAGCGGTTCGGCGCCGGCGAGATGCAGCTGCCGTTCGTGCTGCAGTCGGCCGAGGTCATGAAGAACGCGGTCGCCCTCCTCGAACCCCACATGGAGAAGTCGGATGCCTCGGGCAAGGGGCGCATCGTCCTGGCGACGGTTCGCGGCGACGTGCACGACATCGGCAAGAACCTCGTCGACATCATCCTCACCAACAACGGCTACGACGTCATCAACCTCGGCATCAAGCAGCCGATCGCCGACATCATCGCGGCGGCCGAGGAGCACGGCGCCGACGTCATCGGCATGTCGGGCCTGCTCGTGAAGTCGACGGTCGTGATGAAGGAGAACCTCGAGGAGCTCACCTCCCGAGGCCTGGGCAAGAAGTGGCCGGTGATCCTCGGCGGCGCAGCGCTCACCCGAGCGTACGTCGAGGACGACCTCGCCTCCCTGTTCGACGGCGAGGTGCGCTACGCCCGCGATGCGTTCGAGGGACTGGCGCTGATGGACCCGCTGGTGAAGATCGCCCGCGGCGCCGACCCGGCCTCCGTCGGCCTGCCCGCCCTGAAGAAGCGCCGCCACGCGGCGGGCTCCAAGCTCACGCTGACCGAGCCCGAGGCCATGCCGTCACGCTCGGACGTGGCATCCGACAATCCCGTCCCCGCCCCGCCGTTCTGGGGCACCCGCATCGTCCGCGGTCTCGCGCTGCACGACTACGCCGCGTTCCTCGACGAGCGCGCGACCTTCATGGGCCAGTGGGGGCTGAAGCCGGGCCGCGGCGAGGACGGCGCGACGTACGAGCAGCTCGTCGACACCGAAGGCCGCCCGCGGCTGCGGTACTGGCTCGACCGCATCCTCGCGGAAGGGATGCTCGACGCGTCGGTCGCGTACGGCTTCTTCCCGGTGGTCTCCGAGGGCAACGACGTCGTGGTGCTGCACCACGGCGACGACCCCACCGGTGTCCTGGGGGTGCCTGGTCTCCTGGCGCCGGACGGCGGCTCGGGAGGCGGGCTCGGCACCGACCGCCTGCGCTTCCACTTCCCGCGCCAGCGTCGCGACCGCCACCTGTGCCTCGCCGACTTCGTACGCTCGCGCGAGTCCGGTCAGATCGACGTGCTGCCGGTGCAGCTCGTGACCGCCGGGGCGAACATCGACGCGGTCACGGCGAAGCTCTTCGCCGAGGACAGGTACCGCGACTACTACGAGCTCAACGGTCTCGTGATGCAGCTGACCGAGGCGCTCGCCGAGTTCTGGCACGCGCGCATCCGGTCGGAGCTCGGATTCTCGCACGAGGACCCCACCGACACCGCGGGACTCTTCAAGCTCGAGTACCGCGGCGCCCGCTTCTCACTCGGGTACCCCGCGTGCCCCGACATGGAGGACCGCCGCAAGGTGGTCGAGCTCCTGCGCCCCGAGCGCATGGGTGTCGAGCTCAGCGAGGAGCTGCAGCTGCACCCCGAGCAGTCCACCGACGCGTTCGTCTTCCACCACCCCGAAGCGAAGTACTTCTCCGTCTGACCCGCGACGCCGGGGGGACGGATGCCGCGGCCCGGCGCCTGCGTCGGCGGGAGTGTGACCTTTCTCGCCGCTGCGGACACTATGAAGTGTGGAGGACGTGACCGACCGGGAGATCTGGGCCCGGGTGCTCGCCGGCGAAGCACGCGCGTTCGGCTCGGTGTGGGATCGTCACCGCGACCGCGTCTTCCGCCATCTCGTGGGGGCAGGGGCGGCCTCTGCCGAAGCGGAGGACCTCACGGCGGTGGTGTTCCTCGAGCTGTGGCGCAGACGTGACCGCGTGCGGTTCGTCGACGGTTCGGCGCTGCCGTGGCTGCTCGTCACCGCGCAGAACGTCCAGCGCAACGCCGTCCGCGCGCGGCGTCGCTACCGCGCGCTCCTCGACCGCCTTCCTCTGCCCGATGCGGCGGCCGACCCCGCCGACCTCATCGCCGAGCGCGATTCCTCGCGCACGCGGCTCGTGCGCGACGTGATGGCTGTCACCCGCCCCGCCGACCGCGACCTCGCGATGCTCACCGCCGTCGAGGGCTTCACGATCCGCGAAGCCGCCGAGGCCGTCGGCATCAGCGAGTCCGCCGCGAAGATGCGGCTCTCGCGGCTGCGCACCCGACTCGATCAGGCCGCCCGCGCGGCCACCCTCACCGAAGGAGGCACGCCATGACCGCGTCCTTCACACCCGAGCGCTCCGACGCCGTCCGCGAACTGCTGATCGAGCGCGCGACACCGCGCCCGGTCCGGCGGCGACGGATGCCGGCCCTCATCGCCCTCGTCCTCGCCGGCGCGGTCGCCGGCGTGGGCATCTCGACGGCGGCGTTCGCGGCGACCGGCGCGTTCACCCCGGAGGCGCCCGCGGCGCCCTCGGGTCAGCCCGCGCCCGACCTCGGCGAGCCGATCGCCGCTCCGCCCGGAACGGTTCCGGGCGCGCCGGTCATCTCGAGCCTCGGGGCGCCTCGGGCGCGCGAGGTGTCGTCCGCGGAGAGCATCCCGCTCACGGACCGCCCGGATGCGGCGACCCACGTCCGGGTGACGGTCACGGCGCTGACCGCCGGCGAACTGAACATGGGGACGGATGCCGCGGGCGACAACCCTCGGTGGCAGGTGGGCGCGTCCGACCTCGGTGGGCCCAGCGCGGTGTCATGGTACGACTACCCGCTCGATGCGGCCACCGACGCCCTCCATGTCACGCCCTCGGACGGCTTCACCGCGACCGTCACCCTTCAGTACGTGACGCACGTGCCCACGCACCTCGGCGTGAACGCGCGCGGTGAGACCTTCGGCGCCGAGGGCGGGCCCGACGGGCGCCCCGACCTCATCGCCGTCGTCGCCACGAGCCCGGCCGGCGGTTCGGTCGAGGGGTTCGCGCGCGCGAGCGACCTCGAGGCCTTCAGCCCTGATCACCCGGCACAGCCGACCGATCCCGACGAGGCGGTCGAGCTCCAGGCCGAGCGCGACGACGCCTACCCCGACGGCTGGGACATCCCGGTCTACGAATCCGACGGAGTCACGCGGATCGGCACGTTCCACATCTCGAACTGAGCGGAGTGGGCGACGGCGGCCGTGGCATCCGTCATCGCGTCGTGATCTGCACCGTGACGTTCGGGGGAGGAGTGCCGTGGAGCCACGCGTCGGGCGATGACGCCATGATCATCGCGATGCCGAGCACGGCCGCCAGGAGCGGCACCACCCACATCGCGGTGGCCGCCCGCGAGAGGGTGCGGGTGATCGCGGCCGTCGTGGTCGCCTTGGCTGCGCGGCCGAGCGCGGCGACGAAGATCGCCGCCATCACCAGCCACACGACCGGCGACGGATTCAGCGTCGCGTTGTAGCAGATCGTCGCCGCGTCGCCGGGTGTCGTGCAGCCGCCTCGCGAGGCGTGGGTGAAGAGGCCGTACAGGACGGCCCACAGCAGCGCGCGCCGTGCGAGCGAGAGGATCTCGGGGACGTACTGCCCGATGAGGGGGACGGCGGGCGCAGGCAGCACGGTCGTGGATCTCATGGCGCCTTCCCGCGTCGGGTCGTTCGTCACTGTACGGCGTGCGCGGGCTCGCGCGCCACCGCGGCGGCAGGTGCCGGCGGCGTGAGCGGCTTGGTGCGCCGCAGCGCGGCGAGGATCGGCCGGCCGACCACGACGAGCCCGATCACGGTGGTGATCGCGCGCAACGTGTCCCAGCTGAGCGTCGATGTCACGAGCGAGTAGACCAGGAAGCTCGCGAGGTTCACCCCGAGGGGTGCGCCGCCGTCGTACGAGATGCCCGTGCCGTAGCCGACGGCGAACGGCCAGAACCACAGATTCATGAGGAGTCCGAACAGGTACGAAGCCGCGACGCCGTAGACGCAGAGCATCGCGATCTCGGCGAGGCGGGGCACGCGCCGGGGGAGGAGGCCCGCGACCGCGCCGACCCACGCGCACGCGAACATCTGGAAGGGTGTCCAGGGGCCGAACGTCCCGGTGACGACGGTCGACAGCGCGATCGTCGCCATGCCCAGCAGCATGCCGAACCGCGCCCCGTAGGCCCGGCCCGCGAGGATCAGCAGGATGAACACGGCCTCGACGCCGCCCACGCCGGTGCCGGCGATGCGCACCGCGGCGCCGATGGCGGCCAGCGTGCCGAGCAGCGCCAGGAGGTGGGCCGACCGCACCGTGCCGTCGAGGGTCGCCACGACGACGAGGACTGCGAGCGGGAGCAGCGCGAGCGCGGCGACCGGCACGGCCGCAGCGGCCTGCTGGGGGACGGCGATCGCGACGAGCGGCCAGCAGAACGCGCCGAGCGCGACGAGGTTCGCCGCGGCAAGGGCGGCGAGCCCGAGTCGCCGGGGCCGCGATCCTTTCGGGCCAGGCACGGGCGCGATCGGTGCCGCCGCTTCCCGCGGTCGCACCGCGGTCACTCGCGGTGCGGACGGAATCCCGATCGTCTGGACGGCGCGGGGCGACGGTTCTCCAGCCGCGATGGGCGCGAGGACGCCGGAGCGCATCGACAGCTCGCGGTCGGCGCGCGCGGTGAGGTCCGGCTCGTGCGTGGCCACGAGCACCGCGGTGCCCGTCACGGCGAGCAAGGCGAGCGCCGACCAGACCAGGTCGCGGGCGGCGGGGTCGAGGCCGCGGGTCGGCTCGTCGACCATGAGCACGCGCGGGGAGGCGGCGAGCTGGATCGCCAGCGCCAGGCAGCGCCGCTCTCCGACCGAGAGGTCGCGGGGATGCCGCGCCAGCCGCGCGGCGAATGCGGGGCCGTCGGGATCGAGGCCGAGGAAGTGCGCGAACCTCGCCGCGGTCGGGGTGGGCGGCTCGGCCGTGGCAGCCCCCGGACTCGAGGATCCGCCGGAATGCGGCCGGACGCCGCGGTCGACCCGGGCCGCGCGGCGGTCGGCCCGCCGGCACTCGGCGGCGACGGAGTCGCAGACGAAGAGGTCGTCGGACGCATCGGGCACCAGCGCCACGCGTCCCGCGGCCTCGATGTCCATGGCGGTGGAAGGGAGCGCCAGCGCCCCGAGCAGGCTGGACTTTCCGGCGCCGTTGGGTCCGACGAGCGCGGCGATCTCGCCCGCGCGAAGCTCGACGTCGGCGCCGGCGACCGCCACGGTGTCGCCGTGCCGGACGGCGATGCCGCGGGCGCGCAGCACGACGTGCTCGTCCGCCGACGCCGCCGTTTCGGGGCGAACGGAGTACGTTCGGGGCGTGCCCGTCGCGCCCCGATCGACCGGCGCGAGCCCCCAACCCGAGGTCGGCGTCGCGATCGCCTCGGGCTCCGCGTGATCCACCGCGCCGCCGTCGATCCGCAGCACGGTGTCGGCGATCCCGGTCAGCGCGTCCACGCGATGCTCGGCCACGACCACGCACATGCCCGCCTCGTGGGCGAGCGCGTCGAGCAGCCCCGCGATGCGCATCCGCGCGTCGGCGTCGAGGTCGGCGAGCGGCTCGTCGACGAGGAGCAGGATGGGGTGCTCCACGATCGCGGCGGCGATCGCGACGAGCGTGGCCTCGCCCGCCGAGAGCCCCCGTGTCGGACGATCCAGCAACGCGGTCACTCCCACGCGATCGGCGACCTCGGCCACGCGCGCCCCTGCGATCACGGGTGCGACGCCGCGCAGCTCGAGCGAGAGACCGATCTCGTCGCGCACCCGCTCCGTGGCGAACGCCTCGCGCGGGTGCTGCAGCACGACGCCCACCCGCTGCGCCAGGTCTCGCGGGGGAACCGCTGCCCGCTCGTGCCCGACGACGCGCAGCGACCCGGCGATCCAGCCGCCGTCGGTGTGCGTGTGGGGCCCCGCCACTGCGCGCAGCACCGTGGACTTGCCCGAGCCCGTCGGCCCGGTGACGAGCGTGAGGGTGCCCGCATCCAGCGTGAGCGGGGAGGGGAGACGGATGCCGCGACCCGCCGCCGCGGCCGACTCCTCCCGGTCGCCGGCCCGTGGTGCATCGCCGAAGCCGATCTCCAGGTCCTGCGCCTCGACGGGCGCGAGGCAGTCGCCGGCGAGCCCGCGACCGGCGAAGCCGCGGAGCTCGAGCGCCGCCGCCACGTTGCCGGCGCGCTCGAGCGTGCGCTCGAGCAGAGGGAGCAGCATCCGTGCCCCGCCGCGTTCGCCGCGCAGCCGCTGCGCGAACCGCACCGCGCGCGCTCCGTCGGCGAGCGACGGGAGGGTGGCCCACGCGATGGCGAGGGCCCGCGCGATGCCGCGCAGCGGCCCCCGCCGCGAGGCGCGCGCGAACACCCGGTGCAGATCGATGACCGCGTTCAGGGCGCCGAAGGCGAGGATCGTGAGCGCGATCGGCAGCGCGCCGGCTGCGGCATCCCACAGTCCATCGATCGTGACCGGGCCCAGCAGCACGACATGCGCGAACGGCGCCGGCAGGCGCACCGCCGGAAGGTCCAGCAGCACGAGGCCGTCGCCGTCCGCGCCGTGGAAGACGATGCGGTAGACGATCCGGGCCGCCACGAAGCCTGCGGCGAGGATCGCCGCGGCGCGCAGGGGACCGGGTCGGAACGTCATGTCACGTGGTCGGCGCCGCCGGCTCTCCGTTCAGCGTGAAGAGCAGCTCGACCGCGTCGCCCGGCTCGAGCTCCTGCGTCGACGCGCCCTCCTGCGCGTAACCCCACTCGCCGCCGGCGGGCTTCACCCACAGCGACCAGTAGGCGAAGGCCGCCGGCATCGCCTCGCAGGTCTCGAAGTAGTCCGAGCCGTCCTCGGCGGGGATCGCCTGGTCCTCGGCGGGCAGACCGTTGACGCGGCAGACGACCTGGTCGCCGTACTCGTCGGTGCCCTCGGTCTGCACCGCGGCGATCGAGAAGGCGTCCGCGGCGACGATCGGCTCATCGGTGGTGACGCACCACTGGTCGAGGCTGCCGTCCTCGAGGGCGGAGCCGTCGACGATGACCGTCACGCCGGTGTCACCCTCGCAGGGGCCGGTCGTGATCTCGGACGTGGCCGCGTCCTCGCTCGGCGACGGCGTCGTGGTCGTCGCGGGTCCGCTCGCGCACGCGGCGAGGGACAGGAGCAGGGCGGCGGCGCTCGCCGCGGTCAGGACGCGAAGCTTCGAAGTCACCTGACCAGGCTAGAGCCGCGGGCGCGCCGGCACCGGCCGTGTGACGCGCGGCGGCACCCGGCCATAGGCTGGCCGGGTGAGTGTTTCGGAACTGTTCGACGAAGACGAGTGGCGCCCGGCGCCCGGTCAGCCGGACGGCGGCTACACCGACATCACCGCCCACGTCTCGCACGACGGCCGCATCGCGCGCATCGCGTTCGATCGCCCGGAGGTGCGCAACGCGTTCCGGCCGCACACCGTCGACGAGCTGTACCGCGCGCTCGACATCGCCCGCCAGGACCCTCGCGTCGGCGTCGTGCTGCTCACCGGCAACGGTCCGAGCCCGAAGGACGGCGGCTGGGCGTTCTGCTCGGGCGGCGACCAGCGCATCCGCGGGCGCGACGGCTACAAGTACGAGCAGTCGGTCGGCGACCCTGGCGAGGCGTCCGACAGCCCTCCGACGGGCTCAGGGGCGGGCACCATCGACCAGGCCCGCGCGGGGCGCCTCCACATCCTCGAGGTGCAGCGGCTCATCCGGTTCATGCCCAAGGTGGTCATCGCGGTGATCCCCGGCTGGGCCGCAGGCGGGGGGCACTCGCTGCACGTGGTGTGCGACCTGTCCGTCGCGTCGGCCGAGCACGGGCGTTTCAAGCAGACCGACGCCGACGTGGGATCGTTCGACGCCGGCTACGGGTCGGCGTACTTCGCCCGGCAGATCGGGCAGAAGTTCGCGCGCGAGGTGTTCTTCCTCGCCGAGGAGTACTCGGCTCAGCGCGCCTACGAGATGGGCGCGGTCAACCGCGTGGTGCCGCACGCCGACCTCGAGCGCGAGGCCGTCGCCATGGCCCGCACCATCCTCACGAAGTCGCCCACCGCGATCCGCATGCTGAAGTTCGCATTCAATGCCGTCGACGACGGGCTCGTCGGCCAGCAGGTCTTCGCCGGCGAGGCGACGCGGCTCGCATACGGCACCGACGAGGCCGTCGAGGGCCGCGACTCCTTCCTCCAGAAGCGCGACCCGGACTGGTCGCCCTACCCCTGGCACTTCTGATGACCGATCGCGTCTGCACAACTCCACGGGTCCGCCGTGGCGAAGCCCGCGTGGGCCGGCTGCGGCGCGTGAGGCCGGCCGATCCGTGGAGTTCTGACGCCCGATGAAGCTCGTACCCGTCGTCGGCGACGACCCCCGCGAGATCCTGCGAGGGCTCCGCGGGGCCCTGCACGGCGCCGGTCCGGCGCTGGGGCTCGGGCTCGTAAGCGGCCTGCCGGGTGACGTGCGCGCGGGCACGGCCGTGGTCGTGACCACGTCCGGGTCCACCGGGGTGCCCAAGAGCGTGGCGCTCAGCCGCGATGCGCTCACCGCGAGCGCCCTGGCGACCACCGACCGCATCGGCGACGGCGCATGGCTGCTCGCACTGCCGGCGAGCTATGTCGCCGGACTCCAGGTGCTCGTGCGCTCGCTCGTCGCCGACCGCGAGCCGGCGATCCTCGCGGGGGCGTTCACGCCGCAGGCGTTCGCGGCGGCCGCGCTCACCATGGTGTCGACCGAGGGCGGCGAGCGCGTGCCCACCTTCACCTCGCTCGTGCCCGCGCAGCTGTCGCGGCTGCTCGACGCCGCCGACCACGACTCCGGCGTGCTCGCCGCGCTGCGCTCTTTCGAGACGATCCTCGTCGGCGGGCAGGCGCTCCCGGCGGCGACGCTCGAGCGCGCCGAGGCCGCCGGCGCGCGCATCGTCCGCACGTACGGCTCGACCGAGACGAGCGGCGGCTGCGTGTACGACGGGGTGCCGCTGCGGGGCGTGCGCGTGCGGATCGAGCGCGGCGAGGTGCAGGTGTCGGGTCCGACCCTCGCCGACGGCTACCTCGGCGACCAGGAGAGGACGGATGCCGCGTTCCTCCGCGCGCCCGACGGCTCCCGGTGGTACCGCACCGGCGATGCCGGGCTGTTCGAAGACGGGGTGCTGCGCGTGCGGGGCCGGCTCGACAACGTCATCGTGTCGGGCGGCATCAACGTCTCGCTCGACCGGGTCGAGCGGATCGTGCGCGGGATTCCGGGACTCGCGCTCGCCGTCGTCGTCGGGGTTCCCGACGAACGCTGGGGCGAGGCATCCGTGGTCGTCGCCTCACGCGGAGAGGCGCTGCGCCGCAGCGAAGCCGTCCAGCTCGAAGAGGCCCGCGCTGCGGTGCAGGCCGAGATCGGCGCGCACGCGCGCCCGTCGCGACTCGTGCTCGTCGACGAGCTGGCGACGCTGCCCTCGGGCAAGCCCGATCGGGAGGCGATCCGCCGAGCCGTGCTCGCCCTGCACTGACCGCGTCAGCCGCGGTCAGGGTCGTCGGAGCGAGCAGGCCCCGTGTCGACGACGCAGAACCGGTTGCCCTCGGTGTCTTCCAGCACCACCCAGTCGGCATCGTCGGGGTAGTCGTCCCAGTCGACCTCCCGCGCGCCGAGCTCGAGCAGCCGGGCGATCTCGGCCTGCTGGTCGTCGGCGTAGATGTCGAGGTGGATGCGGGGCGGGTAGTGCTGTGGGTAGCCCGTGACCGAGAGCGCGAGGCTGGCACCCGGCTGACTCCAATGCGTCTTTTCGGGCGGGTCGAGGATCACCCAGTCGTCGCTCGGCTCGCTGCGGTTCACGTAACCGAGGGCGGCGCGCCAGAAATCCCCGGCGCGCTCGATGTCTTCGACGGTGAGGACGGTGGATCCGATGCTCAGCATGGGTCCCATCCTGCGCCCGGTCGCCGACATCGGTCAGGGGGTTGACGGCTTGCGCATGGCACATCGACCCGCCCCCTAAAATGTGCATTCGTGGCAGGAACCCCGAGCAAGAAGCGCAGGACCGCAGGCCCGAAGAAGCAGGCGCCGCGCGGAAACCCTCAGAAGGCGCACGTCTCGCGCGCACCGCAGCACGTCGAGAAGGCGACTGCCCGCGACTGGATCGGCGCGGCCCGCCTGCGCACCCTCCCGCTGGCGATCACGCCGGTGCTCGTGGGAACGGGAGCGGCGATCCTCGTCGCCGATGTCTTCCACTGGGTGATCGCGCTGTTCTGCCTCATCGTCTCGGTCTCGCTGCAGATCGGCGTGAACTACGCCAACGACTACAGCGACGGCATCCGCGGCACCGACGACCACCGCGTCGGCCCCGCGCGCCTGACCGCCGGCCGCAAGGCGAAGCCGCGCACCGTGCTGCTGGTGGCACTGGCGTTCTTCGCGATCGCGGCGATCGCGGGCCTTGCCATCACCATCCGCACGCAGCAGTGGTGGCTCGTCGCCGTCGGCGCCGTCTGCATCATCGCCGCGTGGTTCTACACCGGCGGCAAACGCCCGTACGGCTACTACGGTCTGGGCGAGCTCTTCGTCTTCGTCTTCTTCGGCCTGGTCGCCACGCTCGGCACCACCTGGGTGCAGGCGCTCGCCCTGCCGCAGGAGGCCTGGTTCGGCGCGGTCGGGGTCGGTCTCATCGCGTGCGCGGTGCTGCTGGCGAACAACCTCCGCGACATCGACCAGGACCGCGTCGCCGGCAAGAAGACCCTGACGGTGCTGATCGGGCGCACCGCGACCCGCTGGCTGTTCACGGTCTTCCTGCTCGTCGCGTTCGCGATCGCCCTCTTCCTGGCGTGGATCGGCTACCCGATCGCCTGGCTCACCCTGCTGGCGCTGCTGGCAGGCCTTCCCGCGATCCTCATCGTCTGGACGTACCGCGACCCGCGCGAGCTCGTCGTGGCCCTCGGTCTCACGTCGCTCACCTCGGTCGCCTACGGCGCGTTCCTCATGTGGGCCTTCATCGGCTGATCCCGACACCCACGGCGTCTTCGTCCGGCGGACGAGCGGGGACGGATGCCGCGCCCCGGCGTCCAGCGCCGCGCTGCGGGCGTTTCGTCTCGCTCGTTCCTCGCTCGCTCAACGACCGGGGGTGAGGGAGCGTCTCGTCGGTCCTCGCTCGCTCGACGACCGGGAGTAGGCGGGCGCGAAGGGGTCAGGGGCGGGGGTCGGGCTTGTCGGTCTCGGGCGAAGCGGGAGCTGCGGCGGCGGCCGCGGCATCCTCCGCCTCCTCGTCGGTGACCGAGGCGCGCGGCTGAGCTCGGCGCTCGCCGAGACCTGCGGTGGCGTCCGCGAGAGGCTTGCGCAGGAAGAGCACCGAGAGGCTCAGCCCGATGAGGGCGGCGAAGATCGCGGCGAGCCAGTAGTACTCGCGCAGGATCGGGAACAGCATCATGATGCCGAACGGCACGAGGAAGGCCAGCAGCCGCAGCACCGAGTAGACGATGGCAGAGCGCGCTTTCACCCGTCCATCCTACGTTCCGCCGCCGGGACCGCTTCGGCGTCGGTTGCGTCACGGAGCGACTGCGGACCGCCCACGCCGGGCCCGGCCCGCCTAGGATGGGAAGATGCCTCGGGTGCTGTTGATTCTGGCCCTGGTGGCGACCGCGTTCTGGGTCTTCACCATCGTCGATTGCGCCGTCCAGCCCCCGACCCGTCACCGCGGCGTGAGCAAGCCGGTCTGGCTCCTCATCGTGGTGCTGCTGCCCGTGCTCGGAGGCCTCCTCTGGCTCATCGTCGGACGCGTCCGCGCCTCGGCCGTCGCCGCTCGCCGCGCACCGGACGACGACCCCGAGTTCCTCGGCCGCATCGGCACGCTCAGCGACCAGGACGAGCGCATCCGCCGCCTGGAGGAGGAGCTGGCCCAGCTCGACTCCGAGGACGACGACCCGCGCTGGCACCCGCAGGCGGGGCCCGCGGCATCCGACGACACCACCGCGCCCGGCGCGACCACCCCCGGCTCCGCGACGGCCGGGGGCACCGCTGCGCCCGGAACGCCGCCGCCCGCCAAGCCGCCGATCCGTCCCGCCGAGGGCGACGACGACGCCCGCGGCCAGCGCGGAGCCATCGGCTGACGTGAGCGACGCCCCTCGCGCCGGCGGCGCGGCCGAGTCCGACGCCGCGCCCGCGACCGACGCCGCCGCGGCGCTGCTGTGCCGGCTCGTCGAGCTGGGCGTCCGCCATGTCGTGCTGAGCCCCGGGTCGCGCTCCCAGGCGCTGGCGCTCGTCGCGGCCGAACTCGAGCGCCGCGGTGCTCTGCGCCTGCACGTGCGGATCGACGAGCGGGTCGCGGGCTTCACCGCGCTCGGCATCGGACGCGAGACACGGATGCCGGCGGCCCTGGTCTGCACGTCGGGCACGGCGGTCGCGAACCTCCTGCCGGCCGCGCTCGAGGCGCACCACGCCGGCGTCCCGCTCCTGCTGCTCACCGCCGACCGGCCGCCCGAGCTGCGCGGCGTGGGTGCCAATCAGACCACGCGGCAGCCGGGGATGTTCGCCCCCACCGTGCGCATGGAGGCCGACGCCCCCGTGCCGGAGGGCGTCGACCCGGACGGCACGCACGAGCAGAGCGCGATGCTGCGGACGCTCGCGGAGGATGCCGTGGCCGCCGCGCTCGGCGCGGGCACGAGGTCGCCCGGCCCGGTCCACCTCAACCTCCCGTATCGCGAGCCGCTGTCGGGGGCGCTCCCCGCCTGGATGGGCGTGCCCGCCGCCGAGCTCGACACGGCGGTCGACGACGACCCGGACGGGCCGCCGGTCGAGCCGGAGGCGGAGGACGAGGCATCCGGCGCCCTCTATCAAGGCGGAGGAGGGATCGGCGAGTCCGACGTCCCCACCGAACCCGAGGACGCGCCGCACGTGCTCGAGCGCGGACCGCTCACCGTCGTGCTCGCCGGTGCCGACGCCGGACCTCAGGCGGAGGAGCTGGCCCATGCCGGAGGCTGGCCGCTCATCGCCGAGATCGTCAGCGGCGCCCGCTTCGGGCGCCAGCTCGTGCACGGCTACCGTGAGCTCCTGCGCGACCCGTCGCTCGGCGGGCGCATCGAGCGCGTCGTCGTGCTAGGCCATCCCACCCTGAGCCGCGAGGGGGCGGCCCTGCTGTCGGATCCCGACATCGAGGTGATCGCCGTCCGCGGGCCCGGGGAGCCGCTCAACCTCAACGGGGTCACCATCGCGGCAGACCGCGTCGCGGTGGCCACCGGCGACCATGACCGGGTCTGGCTCGGGGAATGGATGCAGGCCTCGCGCGCGGCATCCGTCGATCTCACGCCGCCCGCGCCCGACGCCGACGGCCTCTCCTCGACCGTGCCGGGGGAGCGGCTCGGCGCGATCGCGGCCGAACTCGGCGTGATCCGCGCGCCGATCGACCGCGCCGGCCTCGTCGATGCCGCATGGCGCGCGACCTGGCCGCACGACCGGCTCGTGTTCGGCTCGTCGCGGCTGGTGCGCGTGGCCGACCTGGTGCTCCCGGGCAAGAAGGTGCCCGTGCATTCGAACCGCGGTCTCGCCGGCATTGACGGCACGATCGCCACCGCCACCGGGATCGCCCTGGCGAGCCAGGCGGCCGGCGGCCCCGGCGTGACGAGGGTGGTGCTGGGGGATCTCGCGCTGCTGCACGACGTGGGCGCACTCCTGCTGCCGCCCGGCGAGGACGAGCCGCGACTGCAGCTCATCGTCGGCAACGACGGCGGTGGCACGATCTTCGACGGACTC
This sequence comes from Microbacterium ureisolvens, assembly GCF_015278315.1. Classification (GTDB taxonomy): domain Bacteria; phylum Actinomycetota; class Actinomycetes; order Actinomycetales; family Microbacteriaceae; genus Microbacterium; species Microbacterium ureisolvens. Next base: position 69,822 of record NZ_JADIJE010000003.1, read on the forward strand.
GAGGTGGCCGGGGTGGCGGGCGCCGACGTGATGGACCGCGTGCTGTACACGCCCCATACCGTGCGGCTCGAGCAGCTGGCGCTCGCGTACGGCTGGGAGTACCGGCGCGTCACGACCCGCTCCGCACTCGATCAGGCGCTCACGTCGCCGGCCGGTGGGCGGCAGCTCATCGAGGTGCCGCTCGAGCGGTGACCCGCGGCATCCGCCCCGCGAAATCGGCGCCTGCGGGCTGAGCTTCCCGCGCCGATCTTCCGCCATGATTGCTCCATGATCGCCTCGAGTCAGAAGCACTGGAGCGGCGACGTCGCCGAGCTCCTCCGAGTCGACGACGGCTTCGTCCTGTCCGACGTCGACACCCGTTCGACCCCGGGGTACGAGCGGGACAAGCTCCACGCCGCCGACGACCTCAAGTCCGGGGCCGCGCAGCTCGACGAGTACCAGGAGCGCCTGTTCGCACGCAGCCGCGTGGATGCGACCGAAGATGCGGTGCTGCTCGTGCTGCAGGCGATGGACTCCGCGGGCAAGGGCGGCATCATCCGCCACGTCGTCGGCTCGGTCGACCCCCAGGGCGTCGTGCTGTCGGCCTTCAAGAAGCCCACGCCCGAGGAGCTCGAGCACGACTTCCTCTGGCGCGTGGAGCAGCGCCTGCCGGTGCCGGGACTCATCGGGGTCTTCGACCGCTCGCACTACGAGGACGTGCTGATCGGCCGCGTGCGCGAGCTCGCGCCGGCGGAGGAGATCGAGCGCCGCTACGGCGCGATCAACGACTTCGAGAAGCGCCTCACCGACTCCGGAACGCGGGTCGTCAAGGTGATGCTCCACATCTCGCCGGACGAGCAGAAGAAGCGCCTGATGGCGCGGCTGGATCGGCCCGACAAGCACTGGAAGTACAACCCCGGCGACGTCGACGAGCGCGAGCTCTGGCCGGCGTACATGAAGGCGTATCAGACGGTGTTCGAGCGCACGTCGACCGAGCATGCCCCCTGGTACGTCATCCCGGCCGATCGCAAGTGGTACGCACGACTGGCCGTGCAGCACCTGCTGCTCGAGGCCCTCGAAGACATCGATCCGCAGTGGCCGGCCGCCACCTTCGACGTCGAGGCCGAGAAGAAGCGGCTCGCCGCGAGCTGACCCGCGCTCGATCCGCGTTCGCTCAGGCGAGCGCGTCGACGATCGGCCGGAACTTCACCCGGGTCTCGAGGAGCTCCTTCTCGGGGTTGCTCTGGGCGACGATTCCCGCGCCCGCGTGCGCCACGACGGGGATCGTCGCCAAGTACTCCGCGACGTTCCGCGGCGGCTCGGCCGACCCGATCTGGGCGCAGCGCAGCGCGATGGCCCACTCGCCGTTCCCTTCGCCGTCCACCCAGCCGACGGGGCCGGCGTACCGGCCGCGGTCGAACGGCTCGAGCCGGCGGATGAGGTCGAGCGCGGCATCCGTCGGCGTCCCCGCCACGGCCGCGGTCGGGTGGAGCGCGGCGACGAGGTCGAGAGCCGACGCGCTGTCGGCGAGGTCGCCGGCGACGTCGGTGGCCAGGTGCCAGAGGTTGGGCAGCTTCAGCGTGAAGGGCTCGGGGTCGGCGCGCAGATGGCGCACGTGGGGGCCGAGCGTCGCCAGCACGCTCTGCACGGCGTAGCGGTGCTCGTCGAGATCCTTCGTGCTGTGCGAGAGCGAGGTGGAAGCCTCGGTGTCGCCGTGCGCATCGGTGCCCCGCGGGATGGTGCCGGCGAGCACACGAGCCGTGACGACACCGCGCGACGCGGTGACGAGGGTCTCGGGGCTCGCGCCGATGAGCCCGTCGACGGCGAAGGTCCACGTGTCGGGGTAGTCATCGGCCAGCGCGCGCACCAGCCGCCGCAGGTCGGCGCCGGCCGGGATCGTGCCGACGAGATCTCGCGCGAGGACGACCTTCTCGAGCTCGCCGGCCCGGATCGCGTCGACGGCCTGTCGCACCGCGGCCTGGTATCCGGCAGGGTTCAGCGTGCCCGGGCCCAGCGTTGCCGACCAGTACGGACCGTACGCCCGCGGTACGACCTCTGGGTCCGGCACCTCGGCATGCATCCGGCGGATCCGGGTGACCCAGGACCGCCCGCGGTGGCGACCCACGACCGCCTGCGGGATCATGAGGCGGCTCGTCGCCGTCGAGTGCTCGTCGAACGCGAGCGTGCCGAAGGCGACCAGGCCCGTGCCGGGCAGGCGCATCGGGTCGTCCACGTCCGCGGTCGCCGCGATCCGGCGCCAGGTCTCAGCCGGAGAGGGCGGCGTCGCCGGGTCGGTGCCCGCAGGGCTGCGGGGTCCTCGTTGGTAGCCGCCGAGGTGGCCGATGCCGACGATGCCGTCGCCGCGACGCAGCCACGCGAGCGGCTCGTCGGGGGAGGCGTACGCGAGGAGGTCGTCGATGTGCTCGATCTCGCGGGTCTCGACCACCAGCTCAGGCGGGCGGTGCGGAGATGTCACGCCTCCAGCCTAGACTCGCGAGGTGACCGACGACGCCGCACAGCGATACGCCTCCGCGCCCGCCGAACGCCCCGAGCCGGGCGCGCCGCTGCAGTTCCGCTGGCGCAAGTGGGACGGCGGCCCGCACTGGGTGAACGACTGCATCTACCTCGGCCGCGACCGCTGGGGCGACTGGGTGGGGCAGCCCGCCGGGTGGCGCAACGTGCGTCCGGGGCTGGAGTTCGTGGCCGACCGGCCCAACGTCACGCTGCTGCCGCCGAGCGGCGACTACACCCTGACCGTTCACGGGTCGGCCCGTCGCGTGCGCATCTACATCGACATCGCGTGGGACGTCCACTGGGAGAACCGCGAGCCGCAGGGCATCGACATGGACCTCGACGTAGTGAAGGCGGTCGACGGGCGCGGCCTCTTCATCGACGACCGCGACGAGTGGGACGACCACCGCGTCGCGTACGGGTACCCCGCCGACATCGTCGAGAAGCTCGAAGCGCTCGCCCTCGACCTCGAGCAGCGCGTCGGTGCGGGGACGGCCCCGTTCGACGATGCCACGCCCGACGCGTGGCTCGCGCGGCTCGCAGAGTACGAGGCGGTCGCGCCGCCCGCGCCGGTCTTCTTCGCCGACCCCACCGCCGCGGCGGGCCTCGGCGGACCCGGAACCGCCGCCTAGACTCGAAGCCGTGGCATCCCACCCCTCCGATCACGAGCCCAACCGCGCCGACCTGCACAAGGACCCTTCGAGCGTGAGCGGCATGTTCGACCAGGTCGCGGCGGGATACGACCGCACCAACACCGTGCTGAGCATGGGCAACGACCGGCTCTGGCGCGCCGCGACCACGCGCGCCGTCGCCCCGCGCGCCGGTCAGCGGATCCTCGACCTGGCCGCGGGCACCGGAGCCTCGAGCGTCGCGCTGGCCGGCCGCGGCGCGGAGGTGGTGGCCGCCGACTTCTCGCCCGGCATGATCGCCGAGGGCAGGCGCCGGCACGGCGGCATCCGGAATCTGTCCTTCGTGCAGGCCGACGCCACCGCCCTGCCGTTCGGCGACGACGAGTTCGACGCCGTCACGATGTCGTTCGGGCTGCGCAACGTCAACGAGCCGAAGAAGGCCCTCAGCGAGCTGCTGCGGGTCACCAAGCCGGGCGGCCGGCTCGTGATCTGCGAGTTCTCGCACCCGCCGTCGAAGGCGTTCAACGGCCTGTACCGCTTCTACAACGACCGCATCCTGCCGGTGGTCGCCAAGACCGTGAGCTCCAACGCCGACGCCTACGACTACCTCAACGAGTCGATCCGCGACTGGCCCGACCAGCGCACGCTGTCGTCGTGGATCCGCCAGGCGGGCTGGGCCGACGTCGCCTACCGCAACCTCTCGATGGGCATCGTCGCGCTGCACCGCGCCACGAAACCCCAGGCCTAGTGCGCATCGGGACCCGGCCGGGCCGAGACGAAACGCGCCCCCGGTAGGCTGGGCGTGTGACACCGACAGCGCCGGGCTCGCATATCGCGGGCAAGCTGGGCCTCACCGACCGCATCTTCGCGGGCGCGCGATCGCGCAGCCTGCTCAAGACCGTCGAGGCGGGCCTGAAGCGCGTCGACAGCGCCCTCGAGCGCGAACTGCGGGTGTCGGACCAGCTCGCCGACACGACCAGCCGCTACCTCTACGACGCCGGCGGCAAGCGCGTGCGTCCCATGCTCGCCCTGCTGACCGCGCAGCTCGGCGACGGCGCGACCGACGAGGTGATCGACGCCGCGACGGCCCTCGAGATGACCCACCTCGGATCGCTGTACCACGACGATGTCATGGATGCCGCAGACAAGCGTCGCGGGGTGCCCAGCGCGCACGCGGTCTGGGGCAACAGCATCGCGATCCTCACCGGAGACCTGCTGTTCTCGCGCGCGAGCCAGATCATGGCCCGCCACGGCGACCAGGCGATCCAGCTCCAGGCCGACACCTTCGAGCGACTGGTGCTCGGACAGATGCACGAGACGGTCGGCCCGTCCGACTCCGACGACCGCGTCGAGTTCTACCTGCAGGTGCTCTCCGACAAGACCGGCTCGCTCATCGCTGCCGCTGCGCAGTCCGGCGTCATCTTCTCGAACGGCCCGAAGGAGTTCGAGGCCCCGATGGTGACGTTCGGCGAGAAGGCCGGAGTGGCCTTCCAGCTGCTCGACGACGTCATCGATCTCTCCGCCGACCCGGACGAGACCGGCAAGGTGCCCGGCACCGACCTGCGTGCCGGTGTGCCGACGATGCCGTATCTCGTGCTCGGACAGCGCACGGATGCCGCGTCCCGAGCACTCCGCGCTCGCATCGACGAGGGCGTGGAACGCATCGCCGACGGCGCCGATCCGGCGATCCTCGACGAGCCGCTCGCGCAGCTGCGCGACCACGAAGCCACCCAGGCGACGCTCGACCTCGCCCACGCGTGGTCGACCGAGGCGATCGACGCGCTCGCGCCGCTTCCCGACGGACCCGTGCGCGAGGCGCTGACCCGCTTCGCGCAGGCTGTCGCCGACCGTTCCAGTTAGACGTTCCCGCGTCTCGTCCCGCTTCGCTCGCTCGACGACCGGGGGGCCGCGGCGAGACGAAACGCCCGAAAGGACCACTATGACCAAGCTCCGGCTGGCGATCGTCGGCGCAGGACCGGCGGGCATCTACGCCGCCGACATCCTGCTGAAGGCCGAGCGCAAGTTCGACGTGTCGATCGACCTGTTCGAGCAGCTGCCGGCGCCCTACGGCCTCGTCCGCTACGGCGTCGCACCCGATCACCCCCGCATCAAGGGCATCATCACGGCCCTGCGCGAAGTGCTCGACCGCGGCGACATCCGCATCTTCGGCAACGTGCGCTTCGGCGAGGACATCACGCTCGAAGACCTCAAGCGCCACTACAACGCGGTGATCTTCGCCACCGGCGCGATCCGCGACACCGACCTCGACATCCCCGGCATCGACGCCGCCGGTTCGTACGGCGCGGCCGACTTCGTGAGCTGGTTCGACGGCCATCCCGATGTGCCGCGCGAGTGGCCGCTGGATGCGGCATCCGTCGCCGTCATCGGCAACGGGAACGTCGCCCTCGACGTGTCGCGCATGCTGGCCAAGCACGCCGAGGACCTGCTGCCGACCGAGATCCCCGACAACGTGCACCAGGGCCTCGCGGCCTCGAACGTCACCGACGTGCACGTGTTCGGCCGCCGCGGACCCGCGAACGTCAAGTTCACGCCGCTGGAGCTGCGCGAGCTCGGCGAGCTGCGCGACGTCGACATGGTCGTCTACGACGAGGACTTCGACTACGACGACGCCGCCCGTGCCGCCATCTCCAGCAACAAGCAGGTGATGGTCATCGACCGCGTGCTGCAGTCCTGGCGCAAGCGCGACTCGGTGAACAACGCCGGCGGCACGGCCTCCAGGCGCCTGCACCTGCACTTCTACGCCAAGCCCGTGGAAGTGAAGACGGATGCCGACGGCCGCGTGTGCGCGCTCGTCTACGAGCGCACCCGTCCCGATGGCGAGGGCGGCGTCGTCGGAACCGGCGAGCTGCGCGAGGTTCCGATCCAGGCGCTGTACCGCGCCGTCGGCTACTTCGGCTCGCCGCTGCCGGGCGTGCCGTTCGACAAGCGGCACGGCGTGATCCCCAACCGCGAGGGACAGGTGCTCAGCAAGGACTCCAACCAGCGCGTGAACGGCGTCTATGCCACCGGCTGGATCAAGCGCGGTCCGGTGGGCCTCATCGGGCACACCAAGTCCGACGCGATGGAGACCGTCCGTCACCTCATCAACGACCAGGGCACGTGGTGGCAGCCGGCCGACCCGTCCGAGGCGGCGATCCCCGAGCTGCTCGCGTCCCGCGGCGTCCGATGGACCGACCTGGAGGGCTGGCACCGCCTCGACGAGCACGAGGTCGGGCTCGGCGCCCCGCACGAGCGCGCCCGCATCAAGGTGGTTCCCCGCGACGAGATGGTGACAATCTCGCGCGGCGAGTGATCATCGCGCGGTCGCTCAGGCGTCGCGCGGTCGCTCAGGCGTCGCGCGGTCGCTGAGGCGTCTCTCGGTCGCTGAGCCTGTCGAAGCGGCGACGCGCGGTCGCTGAGCCTGTCGTCGCGGCTCCCGCACATAGGCTGAGCCCATGGCCGGGCCATCCCTCACCTGGGTCCCCGACATCCTCGGGAAGCCGTTCGAGCAGCTCACCCTGCCGCTCGGAATCGACGGGCACAGCGGACCGCTCGTGGCCACGCTGGTGCGCAGCATCCCGAATCCGTTCGCCGCACTGACCGCGCCGATGCGCGACGTCGATGTGCTGTATGTGCACGGCTGGTCGGACTACTTCTTCCAGCGCGACGAGGCACGGTTCTGGACGAAGCGGGGAGCACGGTTCTACGCGCTCGATCTGCGGCGGTACGGCCGGAGCCTGCGCGATGGTCAGATGCCCGGGTACATCGACTCGCTCGACGACTACGACGTCGACATCGAGGCCGCGCTGAGCGCGATGGGCCACGGCACCGTGTCGACCGAGCCGACCACGTCGTCCCGGCGGCGCCTCGTGCTCGTCGGGCATTCCACCGGCGGACTCACGCTCACGCTCTGGGCCGCCCGGCACCCGGGCGCCGCGCACGCGGTGGTGCTCAACAGTCCGTGGCTCGAGCTGCAGTTGGGAACCCTCGGACGACAGGCGCTGGCCCCGCTCGTCGACATGCGGGCGCGTCTGGATCCGCGCGGCACGCAGCCCGCCGTCGACTTCGGCTTCTACACCCGCGCTCAGCAGGAGATCGGAAGCCTTCCATCAGGTGAGCAGCGCGCGCTCTGGCGCCCCGACCGCGGGTTCCCGACGGCGCCCGGCTGGCTCGCGGCCGTCATGGAGGGTCACCGGCGCATCGCCGCCGGGATCGACGTCGGCTGCCCCGCCGTGGTGCTGCTCTCGGCCACCTCGACGGTGCCGCTGTCGTGGAGGGAGTCGATGACGTCGTCGGACTCGGTGCTGGTCGTGGACGACATCGCACGGGCCGCGACGAAGATCGGCCGGCTGGTCACGATCGCCCGCATCCCCGGCGCCGTGCACGACGTGTTCCTATCGCGCCCGGCACCGCGCGCGATCGCATATGATGCTCTCGATCGCTGGGCCGCCGGCTACATCGCCGGTCGCTGAGGCCCCCGAGACTGTCCCCCGAAGAGGGGACAGCGCATACCTTGCGAGTCGGGTTAGCCTTTAAGGGAGATGTCCCCAGCATCTCCGGGAAGGTCCTCCCCAAGAAGCCTTCCCATCCGTCGTCGGGCCGCGCTGACCGGGGGGTTGGTCGCGAGAGCAGACGACGACAGGCCCCGGGTGTCCCCAGCACCCGGGGCCTTTTACGTTCGTCCGCGTCTGCGGCGGGCGGGCTCAGTCGCCTGCCTTGCGGGCGAGCACCCGGATGAGGAGGACGTATGTCGCGGCCGACAGCACGTAGCCGACCGCGTAGACGACGAGCTCCGGCGCGAGGAACCGCGCGTAGACGAATGCCCCGTCGACGACGGCCGGCACGGCGCGTGCGACGAAGTAAGCCGCCGTCTGTCCAGCCGCGAAGACGGCCAGCAGCGCCAGCACGGCGAGCAGGGCCGGCCACAGACGCTTCCGCCACACGCGCGCCGTGGTCGCCATCGCGGTGGTGGACGTCCAATCCGGCACCTCGGGGTCTAGCCAGCCGTTGACCCGGGGGATGAGGATGATCGCGGCGATGAACGCGGCATTGAGCAGCGTGCCCCCGATGCCGATGAACGACACCGGGCTGGAGTCGCCTCGCACGAAAGCCGGGATCAGCAGGACCACGAGCACCGGCAGCGTGGCGACGACGGCCGACAGCACAGCCCGGAGAAAGCGCATGGCCCGAGTGTAGGGGGCTTACTGCGACCGCCGCGTCGCGTCAAGATGCCGGGCTCTGCGCATGTCCTTTGCCAAAATGGGTCCAGCGGGCGTTCGCAGGTCATGCCCGGGTGAGGTTGAATCAGGCGATGGTCGAGTTCGCGGAGATGGCGCGCGCGTTGCGCGGCGCCGCGAGCCGTGGAGAGCTGTCTGCGTGGTTCCAGCCCCAGATCGATCTGCAGACCAACCGGCTCGTCGCTGCCGAGGCACTGTGCCGCTGGCATCACCCTCGCTGGGGCATCGTCCCGCCGAACGAGTTCATCCCGGTCGCCGAAGAAGACGGGACGATCGGCGAGATCGGCGTCTTCATGGCGACGGAGGCGATGGCAGCGATGACCCGGTGGGGCATCGACATCTCGGTGAACGTCTCGCCCGCGCAGCTGGAGGACTCCGACTTCACGCGGTGGCTCGAACGGATGATCCGTCGCGTCCGCCGTCCCGCGCGACGGCTCACGCTCGAGATCACGGAGGGGCGGCACCTCGGCGACGTGCCCGCCCTGGTCGCCCGCTTGGATCGACTGCGCGGACTCGGCGTGGGCATCGCGATCGACGACTTCGGCTCGGGCCAGGCGTCGCTCCTGCAGGCGCGGCGCCTTCACGCGACCGAGCTGAAGATCGACCGGGCGCTCATCAGCGATGATTCGCCGGAGGCCACCCAGGTGGTGGCCGAGGCCGTCACGCTGGCTCACGACGCCCACCTGCGTGTGGTCGCAGAAGGCATCGAGACCACGGAGCAGCTCCAGAAGGTCACGCGGCTGGGCTGCGATCGCGCCCAGGGCTACCTGCTCAGTCGCCCGGTGCCGGTGCGTGAGATGGGCCGTCTCGCCGCTACGGCGTGATCTCGCGGTCCAGCCGGTCGAGCAGTGCCTCGAGCGAGACTTCGAACTCCTCGTCGCTGCGGTCCTCGCTCAGCAGGTCGCGAAGGCGAAGGACTTCGGGCGCATCATCCAGCGGGGGAGAGCCCTCCGCTGCCGAGCCGCCCCCGCGCTTGTGCGCGGACGAGTCACCCTCCTCGATGGGCTGGTCGACGGGGCCGGTCGGCGCACCGCGGGTCGCCGACTCGAGCAGCAGCTGCCCCAGCAGGAAGCTGGTGAAGGAGCGATAGGTGTCGACGGCCTGCTGATCCGTGAAGCCGTAGCCCAGCAGCGCGGTGAGGAAGGCGTTGACGACTTCCACGCTCCGAAGCGGCGGGCGCAGCCACGGAGCCGCCGGGTGGCGTGTGGCGACGAGGGGGAAGACGCGCGGGTGCTCGATCGCGACGCGGCGGATCTCGTGCGCCGTGGTCTGCAGGTAGCCCTGCCAATGCTCACCGAGCTCGATGTCGAGGTTCGACATCAGATCACCCATCAGCCGGGTGACGACACCCTCGAGAAGGTCCTCCTTGCCCTGCACGTATCGGTAGAGCGACATCGCCTCGACGCCGAGATCCTGGGCCAGCGACCGCATCGACAGGCTCTGCACGCCGGACTCGTCGATGTGGGCGAGCGCCGTCTCGAGGATCAGTTCGCGGCTGAGCCTTCGCGGCGTCTGCTTGCCCCCCGATCCGGCCGCTTCGCCCTTGCTCACGCGTCCTGCCATGCCCGCCATCCTCCCCTCGAGGAGACCGGGATTCGAGGGGATTGTGGTGCAGGGGGTGCGGCGGGGTATGCTCGCCCGAGGCTTACGCTGTAAGCGGTTGTCGCGGTCCAGCCCTTCTGCATCGCCTGCCCGAAAGGCCCCCCCACCATGCCCGCTCCTCAGATCCGCGACTCGTGACGACGACCTCCGAATCCGTCGGCACGGCAAAGGTCGTCGATGTGCTCCGTCGCAACAATGCGACGGTATCAGGCGACCCCGCGCGAGGGCGCCTGGTGCACGGCTCCATCGACACCGATCGCCCTGACGGGACGACCCCGTCATGAGCACCTCCGCGGACAGCGCCTGGTTCCAGCTGGCGCCGTGCGGGCTCGTCGCCACGTCGCTGGACGGCACGATCCTCGACGCGAACGACGTGTTCCTCGCCTGGACCGGCTTTGCCTCCGAGGAGGTGCTCGGACGATCGTTCGCCGGGCTGCTCGACGGCGGGAGCAGGCTGTTCTTCGAGACCCGCGACAGGGAGGTCCTCCACCTGGAGGGGGCCGTTCACGAGGTCGCCCTCACGCTCCGCACCCAGGATGAATCCGAACTTCCCGTCCTGCTGAACGCCTCGCAGGACGACGACGCCCGCGTCGTCCGGTTCGCGATCTTCAACGCCACCGAACGCGTCCGATACGAGCGTGAGCTGCTGGCCGCGCGGCGCGCAGCAGAGCAGTCGGAGCAGCGGGTGCGGGTCCTCCAAGAGGTTTCCACGATGTTCGGCGTGAGCGCATCCGACGCGGAGGTGGCGCAGTCGTTCGCGGCGGTCGCCCGCGACGCCTTCTCGGCGCGAGACACCGCCGTGTTCCTGACCCAGGACGACGGTGAGCTGCTGATGATGGGTGGCAGCAACCCTCTGGAGGGCCAGGTCGCTCCGGTGCCCGAGCTGCGTGAGACTCCCGAGGTCACGGTGGTGCGCGACGACGACACGAAGTACCCGGAGCTGAGCGCCGCGATGCGCGCGCACGGCCTCGCCGCCTTGAGTGTGACCCCCCTCGTCGCAGACGGGGAGCGGATGGGTGTCCTGGTGTGCTTCTTCTCCGGTCATGTCGACGTGGACTACCACTTCTTCGACCTCCAGCAGGCGCTCGGCCGGCAGGCGACGCAGACGCTGGTGCGCGTGCGGCTGCAACGCAGGCTGGCGGTCCTCGCGCTGCACGACCAGCTCACCGGTGTCGCGAATCGGCAGCTCCTGCAGATGACGCTCGACGACGCCATCACGGTCGCCGCGACCGCGGGAGAGCCCCTCTCGGTGCTGTTCCTCGACGTCGACGAGTTCAAGGGCATCAACGACGCGTTCGGGCACGCCGCCGGCGACGCCGTGCTGGTGGAGCTCGCGTCGCGCCTCCACGCCGGCGTGCGCGCCGGAGACATCGTGGGGCGTATCGGTGGCGACGAGTTCGTCGCCATCTGCCCCGGCGCGGACGCGCTCGCCGTAGAGGCCATCGCGGAGCGTCTGCTCGAACTGTGCCGCACCCCGATCGCGGTGCCTGACGGCATCGTCGCCGCGTCGGTGAGCGTGGGCAGCTCGCTCTACCGTCCGGATGTCGATCCGCACCCCTCGGCGCAGCAGCTGCTGGTGCGCGCCGATGCAGCCATGTACGACGCGAAGCGCGCCGGCAAGGACCGCGCGACGCTCGATGTGCACTGAGCCCGCCTGGTTCCGAATTCGTCTGCGGCGTAATAAACCCCGGTCGGCGTCGTCTCTCTGCATAGGCGGCACCCACCGCGCGGCGCCGTGAGAACCTCGCCCGACTCGGCGAGGGTGCCGGGCGGTGCCGATGGGGGGATCGGGGGACGCTCGTGCCGGATCATTGGACGCTCGAAGACCTCTACACGGGGGTAGCGAGGTCGTGGTGGGTGCTCGCTGTCAGCGTCGCCGCGTTCATCGCTGTCGGCGCGGGCGTCTGGGTCGTGGTGCCCCAGACCTATACGGCGACCGCGCAGCACACCGTCGAGCCGATCAGCATCCTGTCGTCCGGCTCGTCGTTCAGCACCGTGAACATGGAGACCGAGCGTCTGGTCGCCACCTCCGCGGCCGTGCTGGAGCGCGCCGCTCGAGAGCTCGGCGACGCCTCGGTCGATGCCCTGCGCGAGGCCACCGCGGTGCAGGTGCCGCGAGGGTCGCAGGTGCTGTCCTTCGAGATGACCACGCCTTCCGCGCAACGCTCGGCGCAGTGGGCCACCGCGGTCGCCTCGGCATACGGCGCGATGCGGTCGGAGAATGCGCGCGATGTCGTCGAGCAGACCACGGCCGAACTCTCGCGATCGACGGCACAGCTGCAAGCGCTGTATGACTCGCAGGCGCCGGGCAGTGATGCGCGCGCCGCCACTCAGCAGCAGCTGGACGCCCTCCGTGAGCAGCAGGCCCGCCTGGAGGCGACGCCGTTCTTCCCGGGGAGCCTCGTGACTCCCGGCAGCGCGCCGACGGACTCCAATCGCCCGGGCCTTGCGCTGTTCGTTGCGGGTGGACTCTTCCTCGGGTTGATGGCCGGCGGAATCGCGGCGCTGCTGGTGACCCGCGCGCGCAGCGGACCGGCACTCGCCTATCACCGCGACCGGCGGGATGGGGAAGCCGCCGGATCGCTGGACCGCGGGGCGGGCGGTCCGCCACCTTTACAGGCGGTCCCCGACGATCATCGGCCGGTCGGAGATCCGGTCCTCGCCGGGGGCGAGGAGGACGTCGACGTCGGCCAGGAGCGGTCGCCGGTCCTCGCTCGGACGATTCGCCGCTGACGCTGCTTCATCGGCGCCTGTCACCGCGAGCACGCGACGGTGGAGCCGCCTGGCCACTGCGTTCGGCGGTGGCGAAGCGGTCAGGGGCTCGGGTCAGCGATAGTTGACGAACTGCAGGTCGACGTCGAGGTCGGCGGCCTTCAGCAGCCGCTGGACCTCTTGCAGGTCGTCGCGCGACTTCGACTGCACGCGCAGCTCGTCGCCCTGGATCTGCGACTTGACCGACTTCGGGCCCTCGTCGCGGATGATCTTAGAGATCTTCTTCGCGTTCTCGGACGAGATGCCGTCCTTGATGGTCGAGGTGATGCGGTACTCCTTGCCGCTGGCGACGGGGTCGCCCGACTCCAGGCTCTTCAGCGAGATGCCGCGCTTGATGAGCTTCGACTGGAAGACGTCGAGCACCGCCTTCGCCCGCTCCTCGGAGTTCGCCTTGATGAGCACGGCCTCGCCGCTCCATTCGATGGAGGCACCGGTGCCCTTGAAGTCGTAGCGCTGCTCGACCTCCTTGCGGGCCTGGTTGAGCGCGTTGTCGGCCTCCTGGTGGTCAACCTTCGAAACAATGTCAAAACTCGAGTCCGCCATGCCAGGCAGTCTATCGGCGGCTGTCGCCGGAGGACGAGAAGCGGATGCCGCCGCCGCAGCCGATGCCGTGCAAGCGGTTTCACGTCGACAGAGAAAATCACGGCGAGATATCGATCAGTCCGCCGTGTTGCCATACGAAATCTGCCGATGCAGAATGTAAGCGCTTGCAATCGCAGGCGAGAGTCGACCCGCACCGTCGCGACCGGCACGTGCGGCCGGACTCACTACGCACTCCAGAGAGGCACTGCACCGATGAAGGTGAACAAGAAGAGCTGGATCGCCCTCGGCGGTCTCGCCGTGGCGTCGATCGTCCTCGCCGGCTGCGCAGGCAGCGGCAACGACTCCGCCGGGAGCGACGACAGCGGCGACGCCAGCACCACCCTGACCGTCTGGGTCGACACCGAGCGCGTCGACGCCCTGCAGGGCGCCGCCGACGCGTACAGCGAGAAGACCGGTGTCGAGGTCGACCTCGTCGGCAAGGACGTCGCCGACATCAAGGACGACTTCATCCAGCAGGCGCCGACCGGCAAGGGCCCGGACGTGGTCATGGGCGCGCACGACTGGCTCGGCGAGCTGTCGACCAACGGCGTCGTCGCTCCCATCGAGCTCGGCGACACCGCCGGCGACTACCTCCCCGTCGCCCTCCAGGCCTCGACCTACGAGGGCACGACCTACATGCTCCCGTACGCGGTCGAGAACATCGCGATCCTCCGCAACGCCGACATCGTCGCCGACCCGGCCGCCAGCTTCGACGACATGATCGCCAAGGGCCAGGCCGCCGGCCTCAGCACGCCGTTCGTCGTGGAGCAGGGCGCGGAGGGCAACCCGTACCACCTCTACCCGTTCCAGACGGCGTTCGGCGCCCCGGTGTTCGGCACCGACGCCGAGGGCAACTACGACCCGTCCGACCTGCAGCTCGGCAGCGAGGGCGGCTTCCAGTTCGCCAGCTGGCTCGGCGCGCAGGGCGCGGCCGGCAACTTCAACACCGACATCGACGGCGACATCGCCAAGACGATGTTCCTCGACGGCGAGGCGGCTTTCTGGCTGACCGGCCCGTGGAACGTCGGCGTGGCCACCGACGCGGGCATCAACGTCGTCATCGACCAGATCCCCAGCCCGACCGACGCCGTCGCGTCGCCGTTCGCCGGCGTCAAGGGCTTCTTCGTCAGCTCGGAGTCCGACAACAAGGTCGCCGCGAACGACTTCCTGGTGAACTACCTCGGCACCGAAGACGTCCAGCTCGAGCTGTTCGAGGCGGGCAACATCCTCCCCGCGCTGACCGCCGCCGCTGACACCGCCGCGTCCGACCCGATCATCGCCGGCTTCCAGGCCGTCGGTGCCGACGCGGTGCCGATGCCCGCCATCCCCGCCATGGGCTCGGTGTGGCAGTTCTGGGGCGTCGCCGAGGCCGCCATCATCAACGGCGAGGACCCGACGGCGACGTGGCAGAAGCTCGTCGACGACGTGACCGCCGCCATCCAGTAACACCTTGCGGTCGAACGACCGCGACGCGACCGGGACGGATGCCGAGGCATCCGTCCCGGTCCCGATGATGAGGACGACCCATGACAGACACTGTCCACGCCGACACCGCTGAGGCGCCGCCGCAGACCCCGCGCCAGCGCAGCGCGGCCCGCATCGCTGACGCCGCGTCCGGACGCACGCGCTGGCTCCTGCTGAAGATCGCCCTGCTCGCGATCGTCGACGCGATCGCGCTCTACGCCGTCTTCGTCCTCTTCCTCAACAGTGAGTGGCTCGTGCTGGCCCTCGTCGCCGGGGTGACGATCCTCGTCAACTGGATCTACTTCTCGCGCAAGCACATCCCCGCCAAGTACCTGACGCCCGGCATCATCCTGCTGGTCGCTTTCCAGATCTTCACCCTCGTCTACACCGCCTACATTGGCTTCACGAACTACGGCACCGGCCACAACGGCAGCAAGGACCAGGCGATCGCATCGCTGATGCGCTCGTCGCTCGTGCGGGTCGATGACTCGCCGACGTACGACGTCACGGTGGTCGAGCGGTTCAACGAGCTCGGCCTGCTCGTCACCGATCCCACCGACGGAGAGGCGTCGCTCGGCACCAACACGCAGCCGCTGCAGCCCGTCGACGCGACGATGGAAGGCGGCAAGGCCGTCGCGGTGGACGGGTGGACCAGCCTCACGTTCGCCGATGTCCTCTCGCGCAGCAACGAGGTCGAGCAGCTCGCCGTCGCCTACAGCGACGACCCCAACGACGGGGCGATCCGCACCCAGGACGGTCAGAAGGGCTACCTGTACGTCTCAACGCTGGAGTACGACCCGGCCGCCGACACCATGACCGACACCACGACGGGCACCGTCTACGCCGACACCGGAGACGGCGCGTTCACGGCCGAGTCGGGCGAGCAGCTGATGCCCGGCTGGCAGGTGTTCGTCGGGTTCGACAACTTCGTACGGGCACTGACCGATCCCACGATCCGGGGCCCGTTGCTCGCGGTGACGGCGTGGACCTTCGTGTTCGCCGCGGTCTCGGTGGCATCGACGTTCTTCCTCGGCCTGCTGCTCGCGCTGGTCTTCCAGAACAAGCGGATGCGGTTCAAGAACGGCTACCGGATCATGCTGATCCTCCCGTACGCGTTCCCCGCCTTCCTCTCGGCGCTGATCTGGGCCGGCATGATGAACGAGAGCTTCGGCTTCATCAACCAGGTGCTCTTCAACGGCGCGTCGATCCCGTGGCTCACCGATCCGTGGCTCGCCAAGGTGTCGGTGCTGATCGTGAACCTGTGGCTCGGCTTCCCCTACATGTTCCTCGTGTGCATGGGCGCCCTCCAGGGCATCCCGGAGGAGGTCAACGAGGCCGGCGTCATGGACGGCGCCAACCCGTGGCAGATCTTCCGGCGCATCAAGCTGCCGCTGCTGCTGGTCACCGTGACACCGCTGCTGATCGCGTCGTTCGCGTTCAACTTCAACAACTTCAACCTGATCTACATGCTCACCGACGGCGGGCCGAGGTTCAGTGATGTCGCGCTGCCGGTCGGGCACACCGACATCCTCATCTCGATGGTCTACAAGGTGGCGTTCACCGGACAGAACCGCGACTACGGACTCGCGTCGGCGTTCACAATCCTGATCTTCATCGTGGTCGCCACCATCGCGATCATCAGTTTCCGCAAGACCAAGGCCCTCGAGGAGCTGAACTGACATGGCCGAGCCCCAGGACCGACTCCCTCACCTCGAGAAGAGCGTCGCGCAGAACACGACGCTCGCCGTCTTCGCCGGCGGCACCGCGGAACAGTTCGAGTCCGCCGCCTCCGGCCTCGGCGCGTCGCCGCGCCCCGAGAAGCCCGCGCGGCGCCGCTCCTTCGGACGCTGGTTCGGCGACACCGGCTGGCGCCATGTGGTCGCGATCGTGGTGTCGATCTTCGCGATCTTCCCGCTGCTGTACGTGCTGTCGGCGTCGCTGAACCCGCGCGGCACGCTCACCGGCAGCAACCAGCTGTTCTCGCAGATCGGCTTCGACGCATACGTGCGCATCCTGACCGATCCGAAGGTGCCCTACCCGCTGTGGTTCCTCAACACGCTGATCGTGGCGACCGTCACGGGATTCGTGATGGTCTTCATCGGCGCGCTGGCCGCCTACGCGTTCTCGCGCATGCGCTTCACGGGACGACGCGTCGGCCTCGTCACGATCGTCGTGGTGCAGATGTTCCCGCAGCTCCTCGCGGTCGTCGCCATCTTCCTCATGATGAGCGCGATCGGCGACTGGTTCCCCGCGATCGGCCTCAACACGCTGAGCGGGCTCATCCTGATCTACCTCGGCGGCGCGCTCGGTGTGAACACCTACCTCATGTACGGCTTCTTCAACACGATCCCGAAGGAGCTCGACGAGGCCGCCAAGATCGACGGCGCCGGGCACGCGCGCATCTTCTTCACGATCATCCTGCGTCTGGTCGCGCCCATCCTCGCCGTCGTCGGCCTGCTGTCCTTCATCGGCATCGTGAACGAGTTCGTGATCGCGAGCGTGATGCTCATCGATCCCGAGAAGCAGACCCTGGTCGTCGGGCTCACCAAGCTCGTCTCCAACCCGCGCTACGCGGACTGGGCGGCGTTCTCGGCGGGCGCGGTCATGGCCGCCATCCCCGTCGTCGTGCTGTTCCTCCTCCTGCAGAAGTACATCGTCGGCGGGCTCACCGCCGGCGCCACGAAGGGCTGAGCCGCGCAGTTCCGGCAGGACGGATGCCGCAGCCGCCGTCCTGCCGGAGCAACCGGAATCCTGCGGCCGCGGCCGAGGCCGACCTGCTGCCGGCGCCGTGGTGCCGCGCGCGCCCTCCCGCCCGCGCCGGGCTGTGGACAACCGGTGACACGCAGTCGCATCATCCTGCACACTGAGTGCCATGTCAGCGTTGACCACCATCGGCCTGCCCGTGGCCCTCGGAATCATCATGTTCGGGCTCGGACTGAGCCTCACCCTCGGCGACTTCGCCCGCGTCCTCAAGCAGCCCAAGGCGGTGATCGTCGCGCTGCTGTGCCAGCTCGTGCTGCTGCCCCTGATCTGCTTCGGACTTGTGCTCGCTTTCCAGCTGCCGCCGATCCTCGCGGTCGGCATGATGATGCTCGCGGCGTCGCCGGGCGGCACCACCGCCAACCTCTACAGCCATCTGTTCCGGGGCGACGTGGCCCTGAACATCTCGCTCACGGCCGTGAACTCGGTGATCGCCGTGTTCACGCTTCCGCTCATCACCAACCTCGCGATCCTCTACTTCAACCCCTTCGACGATCAGCTCGGGCTGCAGTGGGCCAAGACGCTCGAGGTCTTCGCGATCGTGCTGCTGCCGGTCGCGCTCGGAATGATCGTGCGGCGCTTCTGGCCGCGATTCGCCAAGGCCATGGACAAGCCCGTCCGCATCGCCTCGGTCATCATCCTCGTCGTCGTGATCGCCGGCGCGGTGGCGCAGAACTGGGCCCTGCTGCTCGAGAACTTCGGCCGGCTCTCGCTCATCACGATCGTGTTCTGCCTCATCAGCCTCACGGTCGGCTACTTCGCGCCCCGCCTGGCGCGGGTCGGCAAGCGGCAGTCCATCGCGTCGTCGTTCGAGATCGGCATCCACAACGCCACCCTCGCGATCGTGATCGCGCAGACCGTGCTCGGCTCGGTCGAGCTGTCGCTGCCCGCGGCGGTCTACGGCGTGCTGATGTTCTTCATCGCCTTCGGCTTCGGGTTCCTGATCCGTGACCGCTCCGCGACGGCGGAGCCCGCGGCAGCCGATCCCGCCGAGGACTCCTCAGCCCCCGCCGCCTCCGCCTGACCCACCGGTGAATCGCTGAGACGACGGCCGGCGGACGAGACCCAGGGTGGATCCCGCCGTCTCGTCCGCCGACTGTCGTCTCACGGTCATGGTCGAGGGACAGGGACGCGGCGCTGCCCGGGCGGCGCAGCGGCTGGGGCGGCGGGCACAGCTCGGCGGATCCGCGCAAGCGGGTGGCGGAGGCATCCGTCGTTCGTAGACTGGGCGGGCGAGGAGGTGCCATGCGCCCGCTGACCGAAGAAGACGTGCGTTCGTCGTTCGTCAACGCTTCCCCCGACGAGCTGCGGCTCGTCACCCTTCCTGCCGATTTCATGCTCACCGACTGGGATCACCTCGATTTCCTGGCTTGGCGCGACCCGCGTACGCGAGGGCGCGGCTATCTGGTCGCCGAGATCGAGGGCGAGCCGGCCGGGATCGTGATGCGCGGAGCCGAGGGCTCGTCGTACGCCCGCGCGGCCTTGTGCAACCTGTGCCACACGATGCAGCCCGCCGACCAGGTGGTGATGTACACGGCGCGCAAGGCCGGCGACGCGGGCGCACACGGCGACAGCGTGGGCACCTACATCTGCGCCGATCTGTCGTGCCATGAGAACGTGCGCCTGGCGGCGCCGCTCGCGCCGAACGAGGTGCGCGCGAGTGTGGACCTCAAGATCGACGGCACCCGCCGGCGCACCGAGGCCTTCGTGGGGCGCGTGCTCGAGACCGCGGGGGTCAGGCGATGACCGCCGTCGTGGTCGGCGACGCCCTCATCGACGAGCTGCGCGACGACCACGGCGTGCGCGAGTTCGTCGGCGGCGCGGCGCTGAACGTCGCCGTGGGGCTCGCCAGACTCGGCGTGCCGACGACCCTCATCGCGATGCTCGGCGACGACGAGCCCGCTTCGCGGGTGCGCCACTACCTCGAGGACTTCGGCGTCGACCTCATCGCCACCCCGTCGCTGCTCGGCACCGCTCGCGCGGTGAGCACGAGGTCGGGCGCGGGCGAGCCCGTCTACGAGTTCAACGAGGCGTCGCAGCAGCGGCGGATCAGGTTCGGAGACGCCGAGCGACAGGCGATGGCCGACGCCGACCTCGTGGTCGTCAGCTGCTTCGCGTTCGACGACCCCGAGCAGACGGCGGAGCTCGCCGAGGCGATCGAGGCATCCGGCGCGCCCGTCGCGATCGACCCCAACCCGCGCACGGGCATGATGCGCGACAAGGGCGAGTTCGTGCGCGGCTTCGAACGGCTCGCCCGGGAGGCCGTGCTCGTCAAGGTCGGCGAGGACGACGCTGCGCTCCTGTACGACGACCGCCTCGACGCGCTGCGCGCGCGCCTGGTCGGTCTCGGCGCCCGTGCGGTGCTGGCGACCGAAGGCGCCGCGGGGGCGACGATCGAGTCGGGCGAGGTCGTCGTGACACGTCCGATCTCGAACCTGCCGGGCCGCATCGTCGACACCATGGGCGCCGGCGACGCCGCGTTCGCCGCCACCGTCGCCGCGGTCGTGACCGGCCTCCCGCTGAACGAGGACGAATGGGAAGAGGTCCTGCGCACGGCGATGGACACCGCCGCGGCGACGTGCCGTTTCGAGGGCGCCCTGCTGCGCACACCCGACGCACTCGGCGGGCTCGACCTCGACCACATCGGCACCTGACACCGCCCGCGCAGACGCTCCGGGGTGCGCTCGCGTGCGCCGCGGAAGCTTGCCGGAACCCGCCCGCTCGCGCCGATTTCTGACCTCGGCGATCTACGCGTAAGATTGTGGATCGCGCCTCCGGTCGTCTGGAAAAGTCGGACGGGCGCGCACTGGCGAGTTACCCAAGCGGCCAAAGGGATCTGACTGTAAATCAGCCGTCTTAGACTTCGGGGGTTCGAATCCCTCACTCGCCACCATCCGAAAGCGCCCCCCCGCGGGGCGCTTCGTGGTTTCCGGGACGGCTAGCCTGGTCGCCATGACGTGGACCGCGACCGGAACGCTGAACGCGGAGGCCGCGGCGCGGCATCCCGAACTCGTCGCCCCCGCCGTCGTCCGCGGGCTCGGCCTCCTCGACGCCGAGGTCGCCGCGACCGTGGGCGTGGCAGAGATCGACCCCGACCTCGCCGACACCGCCGCGTTCTGCGAGCGCCACGCAGTGGCGCCCGAGGCATCGGCCAACTGCGTGGTGGTGAAGGGCAAGCGCGGCGGGGACGTGCGCTGCGCCGCGTGCCTGGTGCTCGCAACCACGCGAGCGGACGTCAACGGCATCGTGCGCCGGCGCCTGGACGTGCGCAGCGCGTCGTTCGCGCCGATGGACGAAGCGGTGGCGTTGACCGGGATGGAGTACGGCGGCATCACGCCCATCGGGCTGCCGGCGGACTGGCCCATACTGGTGGACGCGGCGGTCGCGGCCGCACCCGAGGTGGTGATCGGCGGGGGAGTGCGGGGCAGCAAGCTGTTCCTTCCCGGGAGCGCGCTGCTCGCTCTTCCCGGGGCCGAGCTGGTCGAGGGACTCGCACGCGCCGCGGGCTGAGGCATCCGTCCCCCGTCTGTCTGGAGGGCATGCGGGCACGCGGCGACCCCCACACGCCGCCGGTGCGCGTGTCAGGATGGGCGTGCACGCACCGCGTCACGAGAGGATCGCCATGACCGCGCCCGACCCCTATGCGACGCCTGATCCGTACGCGAAGACGGCTCCGCACGCGGCCCCCGAGTCGAGACGGATGGATGCGGCTGCCTCGCCGCTGCTGCGCGCCGCGATCTGGGTCGCGATCGGCGCCCTGATCGCCGCCGCCATCGTCTGCGTGGTGTGGGTGCTGATCGGCGGGCAGAACGGTCTCATCGGCCGCGCGTTCCTCACGATCCTGCTCCTGGTCGCCTTCGCCGGCGTGGCCATGCTCGACGCTCACCTCGCGCCGCGCCGCCCGGGCTGGTTCGCCCTGGCGAGCATGGCGTCGTGGATCATCGCGCTGCTGCTCGGCGCCATCATGATCTGGATGCCCGAGCGGTACCACTGGCTCGGCGTCTCGCGGTTCATCCAGTTCCTGTTGATCGTGCTGATCCTCCAGCTGGTGCTGCTGCACGTGCGCTTCTACCTGAAGGCGCTCCAGCGTTACGACACGCCCTTCACCCGCACCGTCGCGGTCGTCACGATCGTGCTGGTGCTCGGCCTCGCCACGCTCCTCATCATCCCGCTGGCGTTCTGGGAGTGGCTGTACTTCGCCGACCTCTACTGGCGCGTCGTCGTCGCGGTCGCCATCCTCGCGGCGGTCGGCACGGCACTCCTGCCCCTCGTGAACGTGCTGTTCGCGCCCAAGAAGCCGCGCCCGCAGGCTCCCTACGTCGCGGCGGGCGCACCCGCGCCGGCGGCGGCCCTGCCCGCGTCGGCGACGGCCCTGCCCGCGTCGGCGACGCAGGAGCTCCTGCCCTGGCCGACGTTCATCGACGGGTCCACCCCGCTGCCGATGCTGCCGGACGGGTCGCCGGACTGGAACGCCTACTACACCGGCTACCCGTCGCCGGGCGCCCATGTCTTCACGCCGGCCCCGCACACGGAGTCCGCTTCGCCGGCTCCCACGCCGGCCGCCCAGCCGGCTCCCGCCTCGCACGACGCGCCTTCGCCGGCGCCGAGCGCGCCCGCTCCCGCTCCGCCTGCCGCACCGCGACCGCCGTCGTCGGCTCCCGGCTACGAGGGCTACCCGCCGCCTCCCCCGCTGCCGCCGCGCCCCTGAGTCAGCGGGTCAGCAGCTCGAGCGCTGCCATCGCCGCGTTGTGTCCGCCGAGGCCGCTGACCGCGCCGCCCCGGCGTGCGCCCGAGCCGCACATCAGCACATTCGGGTGACCGGTCGCGACTCCCCAGCGCTGCGCGGGTGTGTCGAGCGGCTCGTCGTCAGCCGCCCACGGCCACGACAGCGCACCGTGGAAGATGTCCCCGCCGGCCATGCCGAGCGACTGCTCGAGGTCGGCGGTCGTCCGCGCCTCGACGCACGGGCTCCCATCGGGCGCGAGGTACAGGCAGTCGGCGAGGGGCTCCGCGAGCACCGCGTCGAGCGAGCGCTGGGCCGCGTCGAGGAGAGTCGCGCGTGCGGCATCCGTGTCCTGCCCCTCGACGAGCCGGTGCGGCACCTGCAGGCCGAACAGCGTCAGAGTCTGCGCCCCCGACGAGCGGAGCTCGGGGCCGAGGATCGACGGATCGCTGAGCGAGTGGCAGTAGATCTCGGCAGGGAGCGGAGCGGGGATGCCGCCACCGCCGGCGGTCGCGAAGGCCCGGTCCAGCTGCTTCATCGTCTCGTTCACGTGGAACGTGCCGCCGAACGCGGCCTCGGGTGCCACGCGGTCGTCGCGCAGGCGGGGGAGCCGGCGCAGCAGCATGTTGACCTTGAGCTGCGCACCCTCCGGCGCCTCCGACGAGACACCGGTCGCCTCCGCCCGCGCCCCGCCGGCATCCAGCAGCCTCGCCAGCACGGCCGGACCGACGCCGCTCAGCACCAGATGTGCGTGGACGACGCGGCCGTCCGCCAGCGCGACCTCGCCGTCGGGCGACACGGCGATCGCCTCGGCGTCGGTGCGCAACTCGGCGCCTGCGTCGGTGGCGGCCCGTGCGAGCTCGGCCGTCACCCGTCCCATGCCGCCGACCGGGACGTCCCAGTCCCCGGTTCCGCCGCCGATCACGTGGTACAGGAAGCAGCGGTTCTGCCGCAGGCTCTCGTCGTCGGCCGAGGCGAACGTGCCGATGAGCCCGTCGGTCAGGGCGATGCCGCGCGCGATGTCGGTGTCGAGGGAGGATCGCAGCAGCTGCCCCAGGGGTCGCTCGACGAGGTCCGTCCAGAGCAGGTCGTCGCCCAGCCCGGCTCGCACCTCCGCGCTGCGCCGCAGCGGGGCGGTCATCGAGGGGAACAGCAGCCGGGCGACGGGGGCGATCCGCTCGTAGAAGTCCGCGAAGCGCGCGGCCTCGGCGCCGGACCCGGTCACGCGGGCGAACGAGTCCGCGGTGGCCGCGGCATCCGCCGTGTCGATCAGGATCCCGCGCGACGGATCCGCGGGATCGGGGGTGTAGGACGAGTAGCGACGACGGACGAGGCGGATGCCGAGCCCGAGGTCGTCGACGATGCGCTGCGGCAGCAGGCTCACGAGGTAGGAGTAGCGCGAGAGCCGCGCGTCGACCTCGGCCCACGGCCGCTCCGACACGGCCGCCCCGCCCACATGGTCGAGGCGTTCGAGGACGACGACCGAGCGACCCGCCTTCGCGAGGTACGCGGCGGCGACGAGGGCATTGTGGCCTCCGCCCACGATGGCGACGTCGTACGCGGGGGAGTGGACTGCGGCGGCCATGCCTTCACGCTACCGATGCCGAGCACGACGGCCGTCATCGCGGTGCCGATCGGCGGCCGGCGGATCGGGCGACGTGCGCCGGCGGCTAGCGTGGAGCCATGAGCCTCGAGCACGACCTCGAAACCCTGGCCATCGACATCGCCCGCGAAGCGGGCGAACTCGCGCGCGCACGCCGCGACGCGGGCGTCGCGATCGCGGCGACGAAGACCGCCCTCGCCGACATCGTCACGGAAGCCGACCGCGAGGTCGAGGCGCTGATCCGCACGCGCCTGCAGGAGGCGCGCCCCGGCGACGGCTTCCTCGGAGAGGAGACGGGCGGCGGGGGCGGCGAATCGGACGTCACCTGGGTCGTGGATCCGATCGACGGCACCGTCAACTACGCCTACGGCCTTCCCACCTACGCCGTGAGCATCGCGGCCGTCCGAGGCGAGCCGACGCCCGGCGAGTGGGAGGCGCTGGCGGGCGTCGTGTACACGCCCGTCGTCGGCGAGCTGTTCCACGCCGCCCGCGGCGAGGGAGCGTGGCTCGGTGTGAACCGGCTGGCCGTCAACGCCGACGTCGGGCCCGCGGGCGCGCTGCTGGCGACCGGATTCGGCTACGACCCGGCGACCCGGCCCGGCGACCTCGAGATGATCGGCCGGGTCATGCCGGGCCTCGCCCGTGACCTGCGCCGAGGCGGCTCGGCCGCGCTCGACCTCTGCTACGTGGCGGCCGGTCGGCTCGACGGCTACTTCGAGCGCGGCCTCGCGCCGTGGGATCTCGCCGCAGGCTCGCTCCTGGTCACGGAGGCCGGCGGTCGCTTCGGCCGCGCCGAGCCGGACGGTTCGCCGCGGGCGCCGCTCATCGTCGCCGCGACCCCGGCGATCTTCGACCGCCTCGCGGCTGCTGCCGGCCTGGTCTGAGGCGGGCTCTCATCGAATCCTCACGAAACGCGCCCCGCGAAATCCGAGCCGCACATGGCATTCCCAGGGCGCCCGGGGTAGTGTTTACCCGATCGTTACCTTCGCCACCCGAACGGCGGAAGTAGTCCTAGCCCGAACGACCGCCTTGCCGCGCACCCCCCTCGCGGCACGACCCGAGAGCCTTCCCCCGCTTTGCCTTTCGACGCCCCCCAGGCTGACTCTGCGCCCACGCGCCGGTCCAGTCGCACCTCCGCCACGCCTGTCCAGGCGACGCCGGAGACCCCGGGGGCCGGCCGTGCCACGGCGCGGCGGCAGGCGGCGAGCACCGCTCCCGAGCGTCCCGCGGTCGTGTGGGGTCGCCCTGCCGAGCTGAAGCGGACGGATGCCGCATCCGCCCCCGCCGCGAAGCCCGAGGCGTCGTCGTACATCACCCCGACGGCGTCGTCGACCCGGCCGGTCTCGCCGGCCGTCGACGCGGCGACCGCCCCCGCGACCTCGTCCCTGACGGAGCCGACCGCCTCTGCGCCGTCGGAGCCCGTTGCGCCGGCCCCGTCGTCGGTCGACGCTCCCGTCGTCACAGCTGTGCCGGTCGTCGAGCCCGTCGTGCCCGGCGTTCTCGCGCGGGCGGCGGTTGCGGCATCCGCCGCCGCTCCCACGCCTTCCGCCGAGCCGGTGAGCCGCCGCGCCCGCCGGACGCAGACCGCCGAGCAGCCCGTCGTCGTCGTTCCCGCCATCGCACCGGTGGCGCCGGCCGAGCCGGAGCGGCCCGCGGCCGCCTTCGAGGCCGACCTGCCGACGCGCCAGGAACCGGCGCCGCTGCTCGACGCCGTGCTCGCTCCCGCCGAGCCGTTCGAGCTTCTCGAGCCTGTCGTCGCCGACGATGACGCCGCCTCCGGCGCCTCGAGCACGGTCGCACCCTCGGCTGCGCCGACCGCGTCGCCCACCGCCTCGACGTGGATGGCCGAGACGTTCGCCAAGATCCTCGCCGCCGAGGCGGCCGCCGTCGCCGCGACGACCGCGCCGCTCGTCGAGACGCCCGGTCCCCAGCCCGTCGTGCCCCGCGCCGTCGAGCAGCAGGATGCCGCTCCCTCGGTGACCGCGGAAGCCCCGGCTGCTCCTTCCCCGACGAACGCGCGCGAGGCCGCCGCCACGAGCGCGACGCCGCGGTTCGCCGAAGACCGCACGAAGCGGGAGCACGGCGAGCGTCCCCGCACCGAGCGCGTCGAGCCCCTGACGGGCCCGATTCCGGCGCCCGCGGCATCCGGCGTCGATGAATTCGAAGCCGCGGCGCGGCTCTTCGCCTTCACCGGCGAGACCCCGATCCAGCAGGTCGCGCCCGCCCAGGCCGCGGATGCGACCGAGCCGGAGCCCGAGCCTCAGCCCGCGGCGCACACCGCCCCGCGCCGCTCGCAGGCTCGCCGCGGTGCATCCTTCAAGCGTGCCGCGACCGCGTCGTTCTCCGTCGGCGTCTTCGGCATCGTCGGACTCATGGCCGTCGGCATGACGACGCCCGCAGAGGCGGTCGCCGCTGTCAGCGGTGTCGAGGCGCCCCTGTCGGTCATCGCGGCGGCGGATGCGTCATCCGTCGTCGACGAGGACGAGATCCAGGCGTACGTCGCTCCCGGTGACGCGCTGAGCGACACGCTGCAGCGCACCGAGAACTACGCGACCACGACGACCGCCCAGCTCGCGTCCGAAGCCGGCATCAAGAACTTCTCGAACCTGTTCCACAACAACACGAACTCGAACATCCAGTGGCCCTTCTCGGTAGGCGTCACGATGTCGTACGGGTTCGGCATGCGCTCCGGGCGCATGCACGAGGGCATCGACTTCACCCCCGGTGCCGGCGCGCCGATCCAGGCGATCGCCGACGGAACGGTCCGCGTCGCCTCCGAAGCCGGCGGCGCGTACGGCGTGCACGTGATCATCGATCACATCGTTGACGGCGAGCTGATCTCGAGCCACTACGCGCACATGCAGTACGGCTCGATGCAGGTCGTGCCGGGTCAGCACGTCACGGTGGGCACCGTGATCGGCCACACCGGCAACACCGGACGCTCGTACGGCGCCCACACGCACTTCGAGCTCCTGAAGAACGGCACCACGGCGATCGACCCGTGGCCGTGGCTGCAGGAGCACACCGATGGCACCCACACCGTGGGGTGACCGCGGTTCGGAAGGGGGCCGAGGCTCTGGTATCCTCTTCTAGTTGCCTGTTCGCAGGCAGCACGCCCCGATAGCTCAGTGGCAGAGCACTTCCATGGTAAGGAAGGGGTCGTCAGTTCAATCCTGACTCGGGGCTCGCAGCATCCACTTCGTGACCGCTGGATGTGTTTGGCAGGGTAGCTCAGTTGGTGAGAGCGCACGACTCATAATCGTGAGGTCGCGGGTTCAAGCCCCGCTCCTGCTACAGATCAAAACCCCCGGTAAATCGGGGGTTTTGTCGTTCCTGGCTCATGTGCTCGGAGTCGTCAATCTGCGGCTTGCCCACATTTTGCCCACCGTTGCGCGAGGCGTGCGTGCCGACCTCCTAATGCAGGGGACCGAGGTCGGGCTCGGGCCAGACCTTGCCGGCGAAGTGTGCGGCCGCCTCCCGGTCGAGCGCGTCTGACACGGCATTGAGGTCCTCATCGAAGAGATCCGCATATACGTCGAGGGTCATCGCCGCCGACGCATGCCCCAGCATTCGCTGGACGGCCTTCACATTCGCGCCGGCTGAGACCGCGAGGCTGGCCGCCGTGTGGCGAAGATCATGGGGCGTGACGACCGGAAACAACGGATCCTGCTCTCGCACCTTCGCGAGAGCAGGATTGAACACACGATGCCGGAAGTTGTTGTTCCGCATCGGCGTGCCCGTCAGCGTCGTGAACACAAGATCGTCTCCGCGCTTGCCCGTCATGCGGCGCTCCAGTGGCGCAACAAGGAAAGAAGGCGCGACCACCACGCGAGACTCGTCGCTCTTAGGCGTGCCCCATGCCAGGGTTCCGCCGATCTCGCTGACGCTCTCGACGATCGACAGTCGCCTGTGCGCAAGGTCTACGTTCTTGACGCGAAGCGCGGCAAGCTCGCCCCAGCGCAGTCCGGTGTACGCGAGCGTCGCCAGAAGGTCGCCCCAGTCGGCAGCCGCCTCCACAAGGACCGCGACCTGCTCGTGCGTGAGGTAGCCGCGTCGCCGCTTCGTGATCCGGGGCAGTTTGATATCTTCAGCGGGATTCCGTGTCAGCTTCCGATCTCGAACTGCGAACCTCAGCATGCTCGCCAGGACGTGATAAACCTGGCGTACGGTCGACGCGGCAAGCTGCTGAGAGAGCTCGCTGACCCAGTGCTGCACCTGCGCATGAGAGATGTCACCGAGCCGATGGCTGCCCCACCGGGGGAGGATGTGCTTTCCCAGCGTGTACTCATACCCGGATCGCGTGGTGGGCTTCAGGTTGACCAACGAGCTCAGCCACACCTGCGCCCAATCGCGCACCAGGATCCTGGAGTGCGTGGATGACACGAACTCGCCAGTCGCTTTCAGGGTCTCGACGCCAGCCAAGAACTCCTCGGCGTCCCGCTTCGTACGGAACCCGCGCTTATCGGTCTGGCGGTTGTTCGGCGTGCGGTACCGGACGCGGTAGCGGCGGCCCTTCGCGGTGTCGTACGACTCGACGCTGCCCATGACTGACT
This sequence comes from Microbacterium ureisolvens, assembly GCF_015278315.1. Lineage (GTDB taxonomy): Bacteria > Actinomycetota > Actinomycetes > Actinomycetales > Microbacteriaceae > Microbacterium > Microbacterium ureisolvens. The sequence continues at coordinate 98,237 of NZ_JADIJE010000003.1, forward strand.
CGAATCCGCGCGCTGCGCGCTATATGTCCGCGGGCCGGCCGACGTTCGACGTCAGGCCGACCAGCCACCCCGCGGCGCGCGCGCTCTTGATCCAATCGCTGGCCGTGCGTTCTGGTACGCCGAGCTCGAGCGCGATCAACTTCACGGGAGGCAGTTCTGAGAGCGCGGCGGTCCCGTAGAGGATCTCGACGACCTCCCACCGTTCGTCTTTCACGCCGCGTTTCACGACTGCCTGCGCGAGCCATGGGGGGATGATCCGTCCCTCGCCTGTTGTGAGATCCGCGACCGTCGTACGCTTCGCATCCGCGCTGTCGTCGAGCTGCAGAGCGATGCACTGCGGGATTGCGGCCCGAAGGATCGCCTGCGGTGCCGTGTGCTTCAGTCGGTACTCGCTGAATTCTGCTGCAATCGCTCGATTCAGGATCATCGTGAGGACGTAGCGTCCGCGGTCGGTGCGGTACTGCGCTTCGATCGTGGTTTCCACTCCCGACTCGTAGTCCACAGCCGTAGCCACGAACGCGGGCGCGATGCGCAATGCGGCACCCAGCGACTGTGTTGCGTCGCTCGCAGTCATGCGAGCTCCATCAGGGGTCTTCACGTCGACCTGCACCTCCTCATCTTGCCTTACTTCAACTGAATTCTGCACTTCCCTCTTGCGAAGAATACTCTTTAAGTGTGTACTCATGTCAAACACAAAAGTTATTCGGCAGGAAGGCTGGAGTGTGATGACGGAAGCGAAACCGGGGGAACCGGTGCTGAACAAGGATCTTCTGACCCCAGACCGGGTGGTCGCGCTGATTCCGGGGTTGAAGCTGAAGCTGCTGGCGGAGTGGCGATACAAGAAGACGGGGCCGCGCTACTACAAGGTGGGGCGGATCATCCTGTATCCCTTCGACGACCTCGAGGTGTGGTTCGAAGGCCTCGAGCGCGGGGGCGATCCCGATGACTGAGATCGACCCGCCACCGTCGGGCACCCGTGCGCCATCGATGGCGCTCATTGCGGTCGCGAACCAGAAGGGCGGGGTCGGGAAGACGACCGTTGCGATGCAGGTGGCGGCGGAGTTGTCGCGTCGGCATCGGGTGCTGGTGGTGGACGTGGACCGGCAGGAATCCACGGTGTGGTGGGCGGAGAACGCCCGTGACCTGCTGCCGTTCGATTTCGCCGGCAGTCAGCACCCGAACATGCTGAGCCGACTGAGGGATCTGCGAGCGGACTACGAGTTCGTGCTGGTGGACACCCCCGGCAGCCTCGAGGACACCGCCGTGCTGGAGACCGTGCTGGATGCCGCCGACTACGCCCTCGTACCGGTCACCCCGGAGCCGCTCGCGGTCGACCCCACCCTCCGCACGCTGAGCCGGCTGATCGAACCACGCCAGCTGCGTCACGGGGTGCTGCTGAACCGGATCGACCCGCGCGTGCCGCACCAGCTGCAGACCTGGCAGGGGCTACTGGACTCCGAGCTGGGGGTTCCACGGCTGGAGTCATATCTGCGGCAGTACAAGGTGCAAGCGGACGCCCCGGTGCTGGGTCAGCTGGTCACGAGCATGCGCCGTAACCGGCGCACCGAGGGTGCGATCGCGGACATCGCGGCCATCGCCCGGGAGCTCGAGCGGTTGCTGTCGCCGGCGTTGACGGGGGCGTGGTGATGATGGCCCGGGTCGACCTCGCGGGGAAGCTCAGTGACGCCCGCGCCCGCGTCGCCGCAGAGACACCGTCCGCGGGGCCGCTGGCGCCGATGTTCGCCCAGCTGTCCCGGAAGGATGCCCGCATCCGCGACGATCAGGTCACTGCGCTGACGGCGCTAGCGGATGCGGTGATGCGGCGGCGGCGGTTCAAGGCGGAACGGATCACGGAGAACACGCTGATCCGTGTCGCGATCGATCTGCTCCTCGCCCACGCCGACCAGCTGCACGGCTCCACCGAGGACGAACTCCGGTACTCCCTGACTTCCGGACTCCCGAAGTCCGGAAGTCCGGCACCCACGGAATCCGGAACTTACGGTGTCACCGCTCGCGAGCTTGCGGTCGATCAGGCGCCGGGTGTTCCGGACTCTCGGACGCACCCGCCGACTCCGGCACCTACGCAATTCGGAACGCCGGGTGTTCGTGACTTCGGCAGTCCCGGACTTCCCGCGCTCACCGGATCGGCGGCTCCCGCATGAATGCCCCGGCTGAAAGCGGTGAGGAGCGCGCCGAGGCGGAACGGAAGAACGAGGTGCGGCGCCGATACCGGGAGCGCAACGCGGACCGGATCCGTGAGGGCAAGCGGGCGTGGCGCGAACGCAACCAGGACCACATCCGCGCGTACCGGGCCGCGTATGACGCGGAGCATCGCGAGGAAGTGCTCGCGCAGAAGCGGGAATACAGCAGGCGAGACAGTGCCCAAAAGGCGGCCGAACGGCGCCGGAAGGAGTCGAAGAAGGCCTCGTCGAAGAAGTACTACGAGGCGCACAAGGCCGAGCACCGCGAGTACACCCGGCAGTGGCGGGCCCGCAAGCGCGCCGAGGATCCGGAGGGGTACCAGGCGATGCGCGCGACGGCGCAGCGCCGCTGGTGGGAGACCCATAAGGACGAGTACAACGCGAAGCTCCGCGCCCAGCACCGCGAGAACCCGGAACCCAAACGCGCCCAAGCCCGCGCGTACTACGCCGCACACGCCGAAGAGCTGAAGGCGAAGAAGCGTGCCTACTACGCCGCCAACCGGGCGAAGGTACTCGCCGGCAACCGGGCCTGGAAGGAACGCGAGAAACGCCGCCTCGCCGCCGGGCTTCCACCCCGCCGGCTCCACACCACCCCTGCCGCGGAGCGCCACGCGAACACGGCCGCCGCTGACGCGTTCTTCACCCGGCAGCGGACGCCCGAGGAGATCGCCGCGCTGCGACGCAAGCCGCGCGCTCCAGTGGAGATGCTGCGGGCGACGCCGCCGGAACTGGTGGCCGCGTTCGAACGCGACAGCAAACGGATCCGGATCGAACACGCCCTCGCCACCGACGGCAGCTACGCGAGCCGACAACTGCTCGCGGAGGCCCGCCGGCAGCTCGCCGCACAGGAACGCGCGACACATCGCGAGCAACGCGACGCCGTGGAGAATGCCCGGTTGGACGCGATCGGCAAGCAGGTCAATGACCGGCTCCGTCACCGCGACCCCCCGCGACGCCGACACCACCTCGACCCCGACCCGGCTGCGCCGCACCCGATGCTGAACCCGAACACCACGATGGGAATGAACCGATGACTACCCCCACACCAAGCGGAGAACCGCTCATGCTCGACCCTGCCGCCGCCGAGGACGCCTTGTACAAGGTCGCGATCTGCGCCTTCACCTGGTACCCCGCCAAAGAGGTCATTGAGCCTGGCTGGACGATCACCGAGGACCTCGACTGGTGCCTCGCCCCCCTCGCCGGGCTCCCCGTCGATGAGCTCGCCGACCTGCGCGTCACGGTGCGGACGCTGATCACCACCCCGACCGCGGACCGGCAAGCCTTCATCCAACACCTCGCCGCCCTCAGCGGCGACACCTCCTTCGACAACCTCTAACCACCGGCATCCAATGCATCGACGGAAGGAACCGCCATGAATATCCCCACCCACCTCATCCCGCTGCTCGCGGCCACCGCAATCGCATCCACCCTGGCCGTGCTGCTGCTCCCGGTCGCCGCGGGTCAACTGATCCGCGGGCATCCGTTCCACGCTGCGCGCACGATCGGCGCCGCCGTGCTCTGTGTCGCGGTCGTCGCCGTGCTCGCGGCCGGCTTGGCCGCATCCACCTTTCCTGCCTCGCTGAACTGACCCACCGACGTCGCGAAACGAGGGAACCATCATGAACACCACAACGACTTCCCCCCGCGCCGCTGCGGGACGGCACCCGGACAGCATCGTCGCCTGGGACCGGGTGGAAGCGACCATCGACCGGCTCGCCGACATCCTCGATGAGCGACTCGCGGGCCACGACGACCAGCTGGTCTGCAGCCTGCAGTTCCCCGAAGCGGAAGCACTCGCGGAGGTGCTCGACGCGGGCAGGCACACCCACACCGCGGCGAGGCTGATGCACCGGTGGGCGCTGACCGAACCCGACTGGGACGACGACCGCGCCCACGAGGAGATCCTGCGCAGCTGGCTCGAGCTCGACCACCAACCGCAGCGGCCGGGCGTGGGCCGCTAACCCGCGGGGTCGGGGTGCCGGGGGAGTGGGGCGAGGGCGCGCTGCACCGAGTTGGCGCTCACGCCGAGCACCCTCGCGATGTGGGTGATCGGCCGATCCAGGTTGCGCAGCTCGACCGCCATCGCCACCTTCTCCGGCGTCATCACCGTCGGCCGGCCAGGTCGCTTGCCGGCGGCGGCCGCGGACGCCATCCCCGCCCGGGTGCGCAGACTCACCAACCGCCGCCGCAACCCCTCCTCCGCCGCGACCACCTCCGCGGGATTCACCGCGTTGTCCACAGCCGTGCACAGCGCCGGCTCCGTCAGCGATCGGAACTCGACACCGCGGGCCGTCAGCGCGGCCACCGTGCTGACGAAATGGGTGACAGTGTGCGACAGGTGCGCCGCGCTGGGCACCACGAGCACATCGCCGGCCTCGAGGAATCCCAGGCATTCGGTCAGTGCGGGGCGTTTGCGGGGGTCCGTGGTCTGGTCGTCCACGAACACCCGCACCACGCCGGCCGCGGTCAACGCCGAGATGTCGGGGGCGGGGTCCAGGTCGGGGGAGAGCTGGCGGGTGTATCCGACGAGGCGGGTCACCGCGACACGCCTCCACGCTCCGGACCCGGCGGGGCGACCACCGGGGCGGCGATGTCGATGGGTCCGGCCGTGGGAGTGAGGGTCGGGCGGAGGGCGACGAGGGCGGCGACGGTCTTCTGTTCGATCGCGGTCGCGAACTTCCCGCCCGCGGGGATGTGCAGCTGCGGGATCACGTCCCGCAGGGCCGTCTCATGCAGGTCCACCAGCATTTCAGCCACCCCGTCCGGCATCGCCCGCAGCGTGGTGGCGTAGTCGGTGACGTGGTGCAGCTCACTCAACCACTGCGTCGCATCGAACCGGACCATGCGGGCCGACTGCGCCGCAACCAGCGCCGCCTGCGCCCCCGCGAACCCGGACTCGGTCCGGGTCCCGTCGAACACCGTGCGGCCATCGCGGGCGACCACGGTCACCCGGTCCACCCACCCGGACTCCTCCACCGAGCCCACCAGCCGCCGGGTGGCGTCGAACGCCTCATTATGCGCAGCGCGGCCGGTCAGCGCCGCCGGGCGCCGCCCCTGCACGTCCTGCAGGTACCCGGACGTCACCGACAAGAGGCTCTCCGCCCGCGTCGAGCCCACCACGACCAGTCGGGTGGTGAACCCCTCACCGGCGAACCGTTGTGCCGTGCCGGCCGCGGCCGGCACGTTGCCGAACGACCCTTCCAGGACCAGCGACCGGTGATGCTCACGGGCGTATCGGATGCACGCGGCTACCCACCCTGCCACCGCTTGTGCGACCTCGGCCGACGGCGCGCTCCCCGGGGTGAGGATGCCGGGGTGGAAGGCGCGCAGGTCCTCGCCGTTGACGACCGTGGCGTCGGCGTCCCCTCCTGCACGGAGTGCGGCGCGGCCTCGTCCGGCGCCGGGCTGTCCCGCGAGAAGGGTGAATGTCGGAGCCGGGCTGGACGCGTTCCCGGGGAAGTACAGCGGCAAGATGTCGCGCCGCAGGATCTCGTCACGTCCCGTGTCGTCGACGATCGGAGTACTCACTGCGGCCCCTCGAGCTCACGGATCCGAAGGGCGATGCGCTCTGCGAGAGCGGTCACCGCGGCCCGGTCGAACCCGTCCATCGTCTCCACCTCGCGACGCCACCGGGCCAACTCGATGCGCGCCTGCTCCGCCTCGTCGCCACCTGTGCGTGCGATGCCGATCAGTAGCGAGGTGAGTGTGGTGGCGTTGTGGCGCATCCGGTCGTAGGTGACAACATCGTTGACTCGCCATGGCGAGGTCGCTCCGGGCATCGACCCTCCTCGCGGCCCATCGTACCGAGTACCCAAAAAGGGTATGGCACCTCTTTTGGTGAATCCACGAATGTCAGTGGTCAGCCGCGGGCGGCTGGCTGTGTTTTCCGCCCGCGTCCGCGGGCGTTGTTTGCCGTGAAGCCTGCGGCAGTCTACGGTCGGCGCCGCTGCGCGCAAGCAGCTTCGCTGCCGGCTCCTCCGAGACTTTCGCCACGCGGTCGCAAGCTCCCTTGTTTCGCGCCGAAACTCTCTCCCCCTCCGCCCTCCGGGTTGCACTCCGCGTCGCGCTCCCTGACAGGCACTTCGTGCCTTCACCGGCAAACAACGACAGGGAAAAGGAGAAGGACATGACCATCGACACCACCCCCACCGGGACGGTCGAGCACATCGATCCCCGCACGCTCATCGTGGAGACCAACGTGCGCACCATCGCGCCACTCGATCCTGGGTTCGTGGACAGCGTCAGGCAGGTCGGGGTGCTCACGCCGTTGCTGGCGTGGCGGGATCAGGACGGGGGAGTGCACGTGCGTGCCGGGCAACGCCGCACTCTCGCCGCCCGCGAGGCCGGTATCGCAACCGTCCCCGTCTATCTCGTCGACGCAAACGATGACGACACGGCGCGGCGGATCGTGGAGCAGTTGATCGAGAACGACCAACGTGAAGCGCTCACCGATGCCGACCGCATCCAGGCATGGCGTGCCCTCGAACTGGAAGGCCTCACCGCGACGGCGATCGCCAAGCGCACCGGCACCAAGCGCGACCGGGTCAAGACCGGCCTGGCCGTCGCCCAGAGCTCCACCGCGACGGACGCGGTCAGTGAGGGCGGGTTGACGTTGGATCAGGCGGCGATCCTGTTGGAGTTCGACGGCGACGCCGACACCGTCGCGGAACTGACCGAGGTCGCCACCACGGATCCCGGGTACTTCCCGGTCGCGGTGGAGCGGGCACGGCAGGACCGGGTTGCGCGGGACGCGAAGCGGCAGGTCGAGCAGGAGGAAGCCGGCAAGGGGCACCGGATCCTCGACGAACGTCCCAGCGACTACAACACCGCCCCGTACCGGGTGCGGATGCTCCGCACCGCCGACGACGAACCCGTCGACCCCGACACCATCCAAGGCCAGCCCGGCGTCGCCGTCTACGTCGCCACCTACCACGGGGGAGAGGCGCGAGCCGAGTACTACCTCGACGACCCCACAGCGCTCGGGTACACGGTCCGCGAAGAGTCGGGCTACGGGACCGGGGGTGCGCAGTCAGGGCCGATAACCGACGAACAGAAGGCGGAGCGGAAGGAACTCATCGCCCACAACAAGGAATGGGACGCCGCCGAAACCGTGCGCCGCGAATGGCTCACCCAGTTCCTGGCCCGAAAGACCGCGCCGAAGGACGCGCAGACGGTGATCGCCGAAGCCCTCACCGGTGCCCGGTGGAAGATCGCGGACGGCCTCACCCGCGGCTCCACCACCGCGAAGACGCTCCTCGGGATCGACGGGGCGGACTACGGCGACCAGATCGCCGAGTACCTGACCGCTCACCCGCACCGGGCCGTGCACGTCACCCTCGCGGTCGTGCTCGGCGGGATCGAGCAGAACACCAACCGCAACACCTGGCGCACACCCGGCCCGGACACCGCCTGGTACCTGCGCGCCCTCGCCGACTGGGGCTACACCCTCTGCCCCGTTGAACGCATCGCCGCGATGCTCACCGACAACGAGCCCACCGAGTAGCCGTCAGCGGGTGGGCATTCGGGAACGGATGCCCACCCGTCCGGCGACGACCCACCTTCACGGAAGGAGCAGCCATGAACGCCGTCACCGTGTACACCACCGGCCCCAGTTGCCAACGCTGCAAGCTCACCAAAGACGTTCTGACCAGCAAGGGCGTGCCCTTCATCGAGGTCGACATCCGTGAACAGTCGGCCGCACGCGAGTACGTGGTCGACGAACTCGGCTACACCGAGGCTCCCGTGGTCGTCGTCGACGAACACGACCACTGGAGCGGATTCCGCCCCGACCACATCGACCGGATCGCCCGATCATGACCACGCTCGTCGACCTTTGGCTTGAAGCCGCACACGAGGCGTATGCGCTCCGGGCGCAACTGGCCCACCTCGAGGAAGCCTGGCTCCGCGCCGAAGCCGACGCGGACTTCTGGTACTTCCAGGCCTGCAATCGCAATCTCCCGGAAGCGTCAGGCTAAGTACAACAACCCCGACGCGGTGACAGAGGCAGGTGCCGTAGCCGAGGTGCGCCGGATTGCTGGGAGTCAACCGAACGTCATCCACGAAGATCGGTCAAGAGGTTCAGATGTTCTTGGTGCGAGTCCAGGTACCCCAGCACTGTTTTTCCCAGGATTCCGCATCAGAACCCTTCCTCGTTTAGAGGCCCTTCCACCCGTCTGATCGGGTCTGGGACCAGAAACGGGACCAAAACCCGTCGGCACATCTGCGCACCCGGTCGATGTCCCGATCGCCACGCTCTCGCGGCATCCCATACGGATGTCCACGGAGGATGTCGGCGCACCTCATGTGCATGGACATCGGCACATCCGGCATCGCACCGCCGGACTTCAAGACGCAAGCGGAGATCGCGGGCATCATCGAGGTGCCCGAGCGCACGCTCGAGGACTGGCTGAAGCTGTCGACCGCAGCGCCCACGACAGCGCGGCGAACAGAGCTGCAAGGATCGCCGGCGTGACGTGCCAGACGCGGGGGCTGCGTTCGGCGCAGGTGTGCCCCGTACGTGCGCGCATGCGGACCATTTGACCCCGCGTTGCTGCGGCCGGAGGATCGATGTCGTCTGCGAATATAGAGCAACGACACCGTGCGTGATCATGTGGGGCGGGCGAGGGACAAGGATCCAAAAGGTCGGTCCCCCGTCATCGGCGCACGACGGGCAAACTGGCGCTGGCAAACTTGGGGGCTTGCATGAGCGATCCGATTTCGGGCGTGGCAATTGGGGCACTGGCTAAGGCGGCAGACTCCACCTCTGCCGAGGCAGCGAAAACTGCCGGTGGTCTGCTCACACGGCTACTCGGCCCCAGCGCCGACGTGATCGGTAACGGCTGGGCGGACAGCATACGACGCAGAAACACCGCGCGCGTGCTCGAGAAAGCCGTCAAGAAAGTCGAGGCACATGGGCACCACGACAACGCGAGTCTTCGCCTCGTCGCCTCCACCTTGGCTGCATCCGAGTTCGCGGACAATGAGATCGTTGCCGAGTACCTCAGCGGCGTTCTCGCGAGCGGGGCGGCCGAAGGTGGCGCAGATGACAGCGGCCTGCAATGGACTGCGATGATCTCGCGTCTGTCATCCCTCCAGCTGCGAGCACACTTTGCAATTTACGTGGCAGCACTCGGGGCCGCTCGTGCCGACGACCAGATCGGCGATCCATACCCTCTCTGGGGTGGGATTGGGCCGCACAAAGGTAGGGGATTCACCGTAAAGCTCGACGCTCACTCCTTCGTGACCGACTCTGAACACAAACGACCCGGTTTCGAGGATATGTTGGCCGAATCCCTAGATGGCCTCACCAGAGAACAGTTGATCGGCGATTTTGTCGGTTTGGATTCGATGTTCGTCGAGCTCACCTTCGACGGCGTTGCCCTCTTCTTGAGGGCCATCGGCACCGGACTACGGCCGTCTCGCTTTCTCGAAATTGACCCGACAGCTGCTCTCGAACAGGTCGGCATGGCCTTGCCCCACGCGGCGATTCTGCCCGAGCCGGTCGAGACGATCTTCGCCCCGAAAGCCGCCGAGTCTTCCACCTCGTGAACCGTCGGTGACGCAACCCCGGACTTCATTAGGGTGACTCGCTCGCGGAGCCTCCGACAGCGGCCTGACGCGCGCGGACAGTCCCGCCGTCGTGCGCGCCGCACGCTCGCGGATGGCGACTCGCACCACGGTCGTCAGCCGGGGTACTGCTGCTGTTGCATCCCTATTCGTGCACGTTGCACCAGGTGGTGCCGGTGATGCCGGTGCGGTCGATGTAGTCGACTGTGGCTGCTGTGTCGCGGTTGGCCGTGCAGCGATTGAATCGAACCGCTGCGGTGCGAGGTCGCCGCCGACTGCTAGGTTCGGCGCGTGACTTGGGGAGCCGGCGGGTGGGGAAAAGCAGATGCGGCTGCGCTATGCCGGCTCCTGCCGGTTGTGCGGCGATACTCTGCCTGCCGGGCGGGAGGCCGTTTACGAGCGCGCCACAAAGACGGTCCGATGCGTCGCGTGCCCGTCGGCGCTCGAGCCGGTCCCCGACGTCGCGGGTGGATCCGCACGCCGCGAGTACGAGAGACGCAAGAGCGCCCGTGACGAACGAATCCGCAGCAATCATCCCAAGCTCGGAGGGTTGATCCTCGCTCTGACGGACGAGCCGCAGAGCACCAGGGCGTGGGAGCGTGGCGCAGTTGGGGAGGAACTCCTTGCCGCGCGTCTCCAGGAACTGCCCGAGGCGGCGCGTCCTTCACGACCGTCGGATCGCCGGCTCGCGCGCGAACATTGACCACATCGTGATTGCCCCGGCCGGGGTCTGGGTCATCGACGCTAAGCGCTACAAGGGTAAGCGCCCGACTTTGCAGGTTGAGGGTGGCCTGATTCGTCCACGCCGTGAATCGCTGCGGATCGGCGGGCGCGATGGCACGCACCTCGTTGACGGCGTCGCGACTCAGGTCGAACGTGTGGGATCGGCGATCGTCGATCCCGCTGTCAAGGTGACCGGGGTGCTGTGCTTCCTCGAGGCGGACTGGCCGCTCATCGGCGGCGACTTCAAGGTCGACGGAATCCAGGTGGTGTGGCCGCGATTGCTCGTCGAACGGATTACCTCCGCCATCGCGGCTCCGATCGACGTTGATGACGTGCACCGCCGACTCGCCGAAACCTTCCCCCGACACGCATAGCGGCCTGGACACACCCAGCCGCTCAGAGAGGAGCACATGGCCCACGGAGTCGAGTCTGGTGACGGACACGAGTGCCGCGGCTGTTGGCCGTTGCAGGAGGCTACATTCGAGAACGAACTCGAAGAGATCGTCGCTCACGAAGACCCGCATGGACGATTCATCACTGTCACCAACGCGCGGGGCGACGTCGAGCGCTACTCGCTCGACGCCCTGATGGCCAGGCCATACCTGGAGGCGCGCGGTTTCGACTGGCGATGAAACCTTGCAATCGGGTGGTGATTGCGAGGCGATAACTGCTTCGGGCATGCTGATCTCGGTGTAAGTCCTGACTGGCATCCCGCAGGGCCTGGGTTTGACACCGCCGCAGGCTCGGACGTTGGTCGGCAGACTAGGCCGGAGCGCGTCGTTTCCTTACTCGAAGGGAGCGGCGATGCCCGCCTGCCAGAAACGCCCTTATCCGACACCGGCCATCGCCGCGCGCGTGCTCCGCCGCATCCGCAGCGAGCATCCTGCGCGGGGCGAGGTTGGGATCCACCCGTGCCAGACCTGCCACGCCTGGCACCTGACGTCCGCCCAGGCGGCAGCCCGCAACCGATGGACCGCCACAGCGCTCGCCAAACTGGCGTGACGCGAGAGAGACTACGCGTCGCTTTCGAGCTGAGCTCTCGGCACGTTCGCCAGCACGTCGGCGGCTTCTGCTTCGGTCAACTCCCACCGCGAGTTCTTCACGTGATCGGGATACGTAGCGCGGAGATAGTTGCGGACCACGAATCCTGGCCGAGCCTCGTTGCGATACCCGAGGAAACGTGCGAATTCGACGGGGGTGTACGGCTCCATGTCGTGAGCGTACGCGATCGGAACTCCGCCTCACCCCATCCGATCCTCATGCGAGCTATGACCGTAAGAGGGACATTGGGTGGGGATGAGGGATCTCGCCGGCTCTGTTCAGTCTGGCGCTGAGCGATCGCGGGCGCGGTTGCCCCTGAGAGCGTGAGCGCGATTAGGGACCCCAGCCCGCGCGGTCAGGCTCGCCGATATGTCGACGTCACCACGCCTATCGATACGCCGCTCTTGACCAGATTGGCAAGGCTGCGCGATATGTGTGGCGTCCCGTAGCCCGAGCCTTCGGCGTGCGTCGACAGCTCGTTCAGACGGTCCACGTCGATGGGCGGACGAGCGGGGGCGTTCTGCAGCGGTGCGAGGTCCTCCACGAGTACTTGGCTGGCGATGCGCTCGAGGTCCTGATCGGCCGCCTGTTCCTCGGCGGTCGGTGCCGACCCTCGCCTTTCCCTTCGCTCGCGCAACTCTTGCCCATGGAGCCGTCCGAGTTGAAACTTCTCGTATGCGGCGGCGATCTTCTCGAGCGACCCCGCGAGGATGCTGATTACAGTTGCCACCGCCGTAGCGACGCCGACTGCGACTACGAAGTCGCTGCCGTACTGAACTCGGACCAAGAGGGCGTCCGACGCCCGTCGACCAGCGCGCCAGTCGGCCTCAGCGTATTCCGGTGTCGCGAAGTAGATGACATCTCTGAGTTCACGCGTCAAATCGTTGAACTCCGCGAGAGTCGTGTCGTCCGGCAGTTTAGCCGTTGCGGTCACGATGGACAGATCCACCAGCAATGACTCATCAATTGGCACGCCGTCACAGTATCCAGAAACCTCCACCGGGCATAGAGGGCGGAGGTCGGCAACGCCCCGTGGTTGATCCCGCCCTGCTATGGAAGCGAACGCGTTCGACGCTCCTGGACCCCGATCCCTATGCGAGCGATGCCCGAAGGACGAAGGACGCGGGCGGGTGTGCGCGTGCGACCCCCTGTCCGGCCACCTTGCGTTTCTGGGCCTGCTAGCGCCACTTGTCGGACCGCCGGCATGCACGACGATTAGAACGAGGCAAGAGGTCACACGCGCTAGTGGCCTGCGCATCGGGACCGACTCGTAACAGTGACCCCTGAGGGGTCCCGGGTGCTGTTTACCTCGTCCACATGCCCGCGTTGGTGAATGCAGGTCACGACCCGCCTGAGGGAGGCCGCGAGCCGCCAACACGCATCGATGCGTGTAAGAAGTAGCGACTTCTCTAGACCAGACTGAGTGAATGTTCGATGCAGAGATCGTGGCCGTGGGCGCGATCAATGAGGCAATTGCGTACTGTCCGCGGTTGAGTCCGCAGATTGCTCACAACGATAAGACCCCCATCACTGATGGTCACATCGACGTGTACGCGGGTATCGACCGCAAGAACGCCGACCTTGTAGGCCGCGTTGCTGTTCAGGTCAAGGGTCGCTCACATCACAACAGGAAGATCTTCAAGAAGGAGACGACCTCCTACGCAGTCGAGCGCGAAGTGCTGACGTTCCTACGCGATGACGGCGGAGGGGTCTACTTCTACGTCGCACTCCACCCTGACACGCGCCAACGACGAATCTTCTACGCCGTCCTCAACCCGTTCAAGCTGAATCGCCTGATCGGAGAAATGAAAGCAGATCAGAACACGAAGAGTATCCCGTTCAGGGTGCTACCTGGCGGGCCAGCCGAGATCGAACAGATTGTGCTGTTCGCACTCAACACCAAGAACCAGAACATGTCCCTCGGATCCGACCCAGCTTTGCTCGATCAACGTCATCGGTTCACGCTCTACTCGACGGGTGGCATTGATCTCTCACGCCCTGCAGTCTTCGACCTCGCAAAGACCGACTTCGCCGTCGTCGTCCACACCGAGGGCGGTCTGAACATCCCCGTCGATGTCGACCTCGAGATCTTGCCGAGCAGCTACATTCAGCACGAGCGAGACATCACCGTAGTCGCCGGCGGCACGTCCTACGCGAAGGCGCTGGTCACGCAACTCGACGAACACCGCGTGGCGCTTGATCTCTCTCCCTCGCTACGACTCGTACTCGATACCTCCGATCAGTCCGCGGATCTCAGCATCGAGGTAACGAGCGCGGGGAGCGTGCTGGATGAGCTGAACGCACTCGACTTCTTCGTCAACGTTAGCGATGGGCAGCCGGTCGTCATTGATGGAAACACATACACTCCAGCGACCGCCCCGAACCCAGCTCCCGAGGCGCTCCTCACCCAACGTCGCAGGCTCCGAGAGGTCACTGAACTGCTCGAAAAGCTGCAGGTCGATGCCGCGCTGGTGCAGCCCTCGGCCCTTGACGCTCAGGAGCTGAAGACATTGCTCGCGATTCGCAGGGCCTTGATTCTTGGTGACGCACTCCACGCCGAAGATGGTGGCGCCGGACGGTTTGACCTCAACCTTGGCGGTTCACGGGCGACATTGATGGCGGTCCCTGGAGGCGAGGACCATTATTGGCGCTTCTTCGATCTGTTCGACCCCGCCAACCGATCTCAGTTCAGGATCTACTCCGTTGGCGAAGAAGGCGAGGTCAAAGAAATTGAAGGAACGGCCTACGAAGGCTTGGAACCCGTGGATCTGGCAACGACGCTCAATCTGCGTCTCGAGGGGATCGTGGGCGCATACGAAGCGGTAAAAGATAAACGGATCGCTCACGCGCTTGCGAATCGGAAGGTGCTCCACCTAATCAGCGCGTCGGACGATCCGCAGACGCTTCAGAGCGAGGATCTCCTCGCCGCGGCGCAGAACCTCAACGACTGGCTGATTCGCAAGGAGGGTGACTCGTCCCCCAATCTCATCAATCGGTGGCAAATCCAGTCACGTCGGAGCGAGTTCACGAACGCCGAGCGGGACGCCGTACGCAATTTCCGCAAGAGCGTGATGCGCGCGAACGTGGACCAAGCGAACGTCGTCGACGCATGCTGTGCCATTCTTCTCGGCGACGAGGCGGACATACGCTATTGCGTCAGCACGCTCACTGACAAGGAGCGCGCCGACCTTGAAGGCTGGCCGATCTGGGCTCTCCATCCCCAGACCACCTCAGAGGCTGAGGCCGAGAATCATCGCGACCCGATCGCTTCCTAGACGGGTTAGGTGAACGTTCGCGTCCCGATGCCCAATCGGGCATCGTCCGATCAAGGCACCGAGAGTACGCCGCCTAACGAGTTCGTTTGACATCCCTAAGCGGGCACTGCCAGGAGCCAGCCCGTCGCGGGCAGCGCGATCCGGGGAGAGCCTGGCGCTGCGCTTCGCGGGCCGCTAGACCGGATCGACGGTCACAACTCCGTCGTTAGACACGTGCTCGGTCCAGCGTGCTCCATCCCACCACCGATGCTGGTGACGGCCGTGCGGATCAGCGGCCCACTGAGCGGGGACGGGCGGCGGAGGCGGTGGGGCGGTGGGAGGGGCCTCTGGTTGCGTCGCCGGCGCCTGCACGCTCGTCGTGCTCGTGCCCGATGATGGCTTTCCCTCGCGTATCCTCGCAGCTTCGTTCGTCACATCTGCCTTGGCGCGGTCCATGGCGGCGATCGCTCGGTCTACGGTGGCCTTCGCGGCCGCGTATGGCTGCAATGCTGCAGCCTGGCTCGACGCCAACCGACGACCTTCCGCCGCACGGCCTCGAGCCATGGCTGCACGCGTCTTACTGCCGACGAACATGCCGACTGTCTGACCCGTTGCGCGGTTCTTCAACTTGGCATCCTGGAACTGCTCGCGGATTAACCGCTCGGCCTCGGTGAGCTCCCGTTTGTAGTCACGAAGATCGCGGATGCCGTTCGAGATGACACGCTTGGCCTCAGCCAAGTCGCCCACGTCTGCAGCACGCTGAGCCTCGGCCTCCGTGGCTGCAGCGATGTCCAGGACGCGCTTGTTCAGGTCGTTCTTCCCCACGGCCAAATACTGGCAGAAGGTCGTCAGTCGTCCGCCATCTGACGCCCGCTGAGCTTGAAGTCGTGGCCCAGCCTCTCCTACCATCCTTGTTCGGGCATTGCGCGAAGGAGGCGGCTCGCGTGCGGGTCCAGACGCGTGCGAGGGCATCCTCTTGCAGGCGGGGGACCCTCAGTGGGTAGGGCTGGTTCAACTTCTCGACTTAGCGCTCCCAGCGCGATGTTGGAGACAGTGAAGGGCTCCGCTGCCGTACCAGCGAAGCCCTTCTGTCGGCGTACTTACGAGAAGTATCCGCTCACTCCGACGGACAAGGCGGGACACGACTCCCCAAACAGGCTTGCGGAGAACGTGACGGTGCCGCCGTCGGCAACCTCCTCGGTTTGCTCGGCAAAGGTGATCAGGCTCGACACGAGCGAGTCCCCCTCGAAGCAGTACACCGAAACAGCGTAGGGGCCGACTGTTTCCGCCCCCGTCGCGTTCGTGGCGCTTCCGACGATGGCGTCTCCCGACACATTCGCCTCGCTGACGGTCAGCGGCGCCGTGTTGTACGGGCTGGTGTCGACCGGACTCGTGCTCACCTCAAACTCGTACTCGGAGTCGGCGGGAATGGCGTCCGCGTTCTCGAAGAAGATGTACGCGAGCCCTACCTCACCAGGCTGGAGCTGCGCTGGTGTCGTCCCCTGACTGCTGCCGGTGGCGACGATGGATCCTCCGCTGCGCGCGGTTGCCGTCCAGTCGACGTGCGAGATTCCGTCGCTTGTGTTGTTTCGAAACGCGAAGATCAGAGTTCCGCTGACGGCGTCGAGCGGTCCTACCTGCACGACCGATACCTCCCCTGGGTCGCCGTCCCCCAAGTTCGGCTGCGCTGTTCCACCCAGGTAGCCGCTGGCGTTGAACGGCAGCGGCTCGACCTGGGCGGCCGGCTCTGCAGATGGCGTCGAAGCGGCGGCCGGCGGCTTCGTCGATGCCTCCTCGTCCGTGGCTCCACATGCCGTAAGCAGAAGCGACGCGGCGAGAATCGTCGCCATTCCCCCAATGGTTCTCATATCCGCCACGCTATCGGTCGACAGCGCCGGCAATTCGCACGACCATGCCTCAGCGCCGACCTCGATCAACTCCGGGCGCGAGTCGCGTCTCACGGTTCGATCACGGCATGCAGCGTCGCTTCTTGTGTGTCATTGCCGGTCCATAGGATTCAGTCCGTGAATCACCGCTTCCTAGCACCGCTCGCCATCGCCGCCCTCCTCCTCACGGGTTGCTCCGCCGCTGACCCGGACTCGACGAGCGCCGGCGGGCCCGCCTCGTCGTCGGCCACACCCGAGGAAACGCAAGCTCCCCCAGCTGAGCCTCTCGACCTGACCGGCGAATGGAAGCAGACCAACTCGAAGTCCGCCGACTCCTACCAGGCGGCCACAATCAGCGCCGACCGCATCGACGTCAACTGGGTCAACGACGCAGACTCCACAAAGGCCATCTACTGGGTGGGTACCTACGCAGCGCCGACCGAGGACACCGAGACATACTCGTGGGAATCGCAGGCGGACGCCACCGCCCTGGAGAACGCACTCTTGGCTTCGCAGGATCCGACCAAGACGTTCGCATATGCCAACGGTGTACTCAGCTACGAGCTCACTGCCATGGGCGTGACCATGACTGTCGAGATGCAGCGTCAGTAACCGGCGAAGGGAGGCGGCCGTAGAACACGGCCACCCCCACTTCCTCCTCAGCATCGGAGGGGCCCACGCCCGCTTTGGCCGGGACACCAGTCGAACTCGTGTGTAGCTAATCCGGCCAGACCCAGTCGTCACCGAGTCTTCACCGGATCAGGGTCCTGAGCGAAGTCGATCCGTATCCGGGCATCGCGCGGTAGCGGCACCCCGCCGTGCACGTGGATCCTCTTGCGGGCAGTGCGCGCTGGCGGGGGCTCCCGCGCACTCCGGATCGAATGGAACACGTGCGAGAGCTCGTGCTGGCGTATATCCCTGCTATGCGCCAGCCACTGACCACGACAAAGCGTTTGCTTCCCGCCTGCGTAGTACCTCCAGGATCCCAATGTGTTCGTCTGTCAAGTAGCGGAAGCTTTGGGGTGGTTCGATACCAAGGCGTAGACGTAGGTCGCGCAGAGGCACCGGGTGCATCCATCGGCGGACGTTGTTGATGCGCAGGATCGCAGCCGCTTCGAGGTCTGAGAGGTAGTCGCCGAGCGCCGCCTTCTCGATTTCGATTTGATCTCGGTACAGATTCCACACGCGGTCCGCACTGGGGCGGTCGATCGCTTCTAGCTGCGCGGTGCCAAGAACCGCCCGATCAGGCGTGCTCGAATAGAGATAGAGCGTCGTCCCGGGAGGCTGGCGCGGAAATCTGCGGCGGACTTCCGCGGTCTTGGTGCCAGCCAAGATCGCGTGGGCATATCGGGGTCGCACCGACAGTAGAACGGCGGTCATCAAGCTCCAAACGGCTGTCGTCGGAGGATGCTGTCAAAGAACTGCGGGTCTACGCGACGTATCGACATCAGCGGGTGCCTCACGTTGTGGTTCCTCATCAGCTCCTCCAACTCTTGCCCGCCCACCGGGTGCTCCAAGATCTCAGTGTCCTCGAACCGTACGACAGTCACCATCCCGTCGCGGGACGCCGCGCCCTCGATGTGCCGGAGCGTGAACACACCGACGTGCGCGTTTGCTCGATGGGCTGCCGCGGGCGGCATGCGGGTTACGTCCAACGTTCGTGAATGGGCCATCACTTTCCGAACGGCCCCGCTGCGGTCGCTTGTGACATACCAGAGAATGCGCGAGCCTTGCTCGGGCACTGGCCGGGCGGACCCGCTGTAGTAGACATGCTCTCTCGAGAGACCGAGGCCACGCTTGCGGTCGCTCCATAGCGCGCCTCGGTCGATGCCGAACAAGAGCTCGGCGAACCCAGGTTGGACGGGAATCACATAGGTGGGAACGGCGAGATCGATAAGCACCAATGGCCATAGCCGGCGTTCGAGTTCGCGTACGGCCTGCAGATCAGGTTCACCATCAACCATCGGTACGTCGTACTCCGTTGCGCTGGCCCGATCATCTATAAGCATTGCGCGTGCTGGGTCACTTCCGACGTAACCGTCCTGGGCAAGCGCCGCCTGAATAACCGGGCCTCTTTGAGCGTCGGTGACGTCGACCGTGGTGAGGCTGTTCTGTCGGGCAACGGACCGCAGGTGCCTCGCGAGTTGTATTGCGATTGTCGTTGACGATTCGCCACGACCGATTCGAAGGATGGAGACCTGCAGCGCCGGTCCACTTCGATCTTCCGCGACTAGTGCTAGCGGACGGCCCGATGGGTCCGACAGCACTCTCGTTGTCGTTGGGTGCTGCGAGATCGCGGCGCGGAGCCGCCGAGCGAGCGTTGATGCCCGCTCCTGCGTCTCGTGCGTGACGAACTTGGACGCCAGTTCCTCTATGGGCCAGGCGGATGCGGGGCACCACTCCAGATCGAGTGACTCGATAAGGCGAGACCGGAACGTAGGCAGATCCAATCGGTCGAGCATCTCGGCCACGAGTTCATGTGGGCGGACGACTCGCACGCCAGTGTCTTCTGGCAGGGCGCGAGTTGCGACGTGGATGAACTTCTCGTCGTTGGTCACGAGGAACGAAGCTCCAGCAGTGATCGCGTCTACGAGATGGCAAAAGTCGTTGCGTAGTGACTCATCGACGGCAAGGGTGGCGTCGCCGACTTCCTCGAGCAGCTGCTTCAGCAAGGTGTCATCGTCAGCTCGGGTCGAGCGAAGCCTCATCAGCTCTTGCGACCGCTCCCGCTGCAGCTCGCGCTCGCTGCGATCCGAGATTGCATTGAGTTCTACGTCCACGCGGGGTGACACAACTGGCACGATCGCAGCCTGGAGCCAGCCTGCGAGTAGGCCGAGCGATGACTCTCGATCGGGACGGATCACGCTCGTGGATGCGTAGAGATCCGATACGACGTTTGTGTCGTAGGCGACGAGCGGGAGCCCTGCACCCATGGCCGCTTCTTCAAGCAAGTCGAGGGCGCCAAGTGGTCTCCACCAGGCGCACAGGATTGAGCCCGAGACTGCGCGCCCCGCCTTCTCGCCGCGCGGCGCAAGACCAGCGGATTCCCAGAAACGGTCTAGGCCCTCGTAGTCTCGCCTGCAATACGCGAGAACTCCGATCGCCGCCGGGTTGCGTCCGATGGCTTCATCAATCAACGACTTTCCAGCTCCGAGTCCCCGTGCGTCGTCAGCGATGCAAACGTGAACTAGCTTGATGTGACCCGCGCGCGGTAGGTCATATAGGCAATAGCCGACAACCTCCCCGTCGATCCTGGCCGCGATCAGCGTGCGTTTGCGAAGGCGATCGGCGAACGCGGAATCGGGAAGAAACCCCAAGGTTGCGCTGTGCGCCTTCGCAAGGCGGAGTATCTGACGCCAGTCTTCCAGTTGCACCGCGGTGGGCTCGAGGTGCTCTACCGTGAGCTCACGAGTGGGCATGCTACATACGTAATGGACTCAGCAAATGCACTGCGGTATCGGCGCGCCCATAAAGCCGATTGCCTGACCGAGGGATTCCTTGCGTGATCCCCAATCGGGCGGCGCTCGGACCCGGGACTGTCAACGCGCACTCGATCTGCTCGTCAGTGCTGCGCAGCGCGTTCGTTGCCTCCGAGCCAGGGCCCGAGAACGGTCACGGATACGAGAACTCCGTGAAGTGACGATGTGACCATGGCCACCACCTTTCCTGTTGCTTCATTCACAACCGAGCTGATTGAACAGATGATTTCGGTGAGGGTGAAGAACACGATTAGTGCCGCGAGGACCGCCTCGAGCCATGGACCGCTGTTGCCAGCTAGCAAGCAACGACCACAACCAACTCACGATAGCGTGCCGCGAGAACGCGATCGATCGTCACTCGGCCGTGCGCGTTTGGGGTGTCGCGCGGTGGCGGTCGTCGAGTGCCTCCCGGACGCTGGCCGCCTATCAACTTCCCTGAATCACCAACCGAGGAACTGCCCAGCGAGCTCGAGGATGCCGCGTGCCGCCACGTCGCTGGCCACCCCTGTCGCGAGGTTCACGGCACCGGCGCCGATCGCTTTCCCGAGTTTCTGGAGCTTCGACTTCTTCTCTGGCTCGGAATCGTCGCCGGTGATGATGGCGATGGCTTCACCAATTGCTTTCGGGTCCGCGAGTAGCTCCGCGAGAGCCTTCGCGAGCCCGGGGATGTCTCCCTTCGTCACCGTAGACGTCTGAGTGATTCCGGAGCCCTGCGCGATGTTCGCACCGTCGCCGTAGATGTGCATGACATTGATGCTCACGGCGCGGTCGATCGCGGGGTCCTCGCGGGTCGGCCCGCCCACCTCGCCAGCCTGAGGGTTCGCGGCCTGCAGATCGAGCGCCAGATCCAACGCCTTCGTCCGCGCGCTCTCCACGATCGACCTGAGAAGCGCCGGCGTCACAATCCGGTGCGCGGCGAAAAGACCCATCATCTCGATGCGGGGGACCCGACCCTGCTCCACGAGCTTGTTGTATCTGCCGATGGCGAGCGAGTCCCACGCCTGCCCGAGTTCTTCGTTCTTGCCCGCCATATCCTCGAGTTCGGGGATTCCCTGCTGGAATCGGTACTCGAACCACGGCGCGAATTCGGGCGGCGTGCCAGCCGAAGACATTGTCGTCGTGGCACCCGAGCCGAAGGGGCCCGTCCAGGTGGCGCGCACCGTCGCTGGAAACGGTCCTCGGTAAGGCGGGAGCGGCGCTTCGAGCGCATACCCGTCGAGTTCCGCGCGCGCCCATGCCCGCAACTCCGCCGCGCCGACACGATGCGCGAGAGTCTGCACTTTCCGCAGCAGGTTCGTCGTGCTCATGCCGTCCGAAGAAGCGCCGTCGATAATGTCGTCGAGAAGCCCCACCCTCGAAGTATGCCGGTATGGGCGTACACGCCCAGCGCGCATCACGTAACGCCCGTGAGTGCAAACGTTACATCGTGGCGGACTGTTCGATTTCGCGGGGTCCAGTCGAGTTCGGCTCGAAGCGCAGTGCCGAAGTGGTTCGTGATGTCTTCGAACGTGGCGCCGTGGACTCTGATCCTCAAACGGGCAGCGCGCGTTCGGCGTGCCCAGGTCGGCTTGCTCTCGAGCACGCCTCTATCTCGCTCGCAGCGTCTTTTCGCCTGCGATGACGGCGGCTCGTGATGAAATACGGCTGTGGCCTCCCAGATTGCGACCGAGCTGACGAACCGGCGATCCGTCTCGCTCACCGAGACGGTCGTACTTGACGGCCTCGGGTGGTTGTTCCGCAGTCAGGAGACCAGTGACTTCGGCATCGACGCACACGTCGAGATCACCAGAGACGAACAGGCAACTGGGGAGCTCATAGCCCTGCAGATCAAGGGTGGGCCCAGCGCTTTCAAGACTCCGACCGAGGACGGCTGGTACTTTCCGGTCACCGCGAAGCACGCCGACTACTGGCTCAATCACTCGCTGCCTGTGCTGCTGGTGCTCGCGGACCCTGAGTCGCATCGATGCTTCTGGCAGGTCATCGACTCCAACACTTTGATGTCAACGGGCAAGAACTTCAAAGTCCTCGTCCCGCGGGCGAATGACGTTTCCGCGGCGTCCGACGAATGGCAAGGGCTCACCAGTAGGTACCTCGAGAACACCGATTTGCTCTACGAGATGAACAGCCAGCGGCTGCCGCCCGCCTCGGTCGTTCGACTTGACGAGCTTCGGAAGACGGCCTCGCTCGCCGCGGCCTCCCTCGCCGCGGACCTTGCAGCCGGGCGGGGGAACCCCCAAGAGGCCATCGCAGAGCTCGTGCGATCCCGACGCACGTGGCTAGACCGGCATGGTGCAGTCGCATGGGCTGCGGTCGCGCTCTACGCTCGCGACCATGCCCGGTTCCGTGAGGCGGCGGACGCCTTCGTCCGTCTCGCTGATCTTCGTCCGGAGATGCGCGCGACCGATCTCGGCGATGCAGCTCTCATGCTGCTCAACATCGACGACGCTGAGGCGCTCAGGCTCGCCGAATCCGCGTACGCTCATGACCCGTCCGACTCTGCCGCGCTCGTCGCGATGGCTTTCCTTCGACCCGCCGATCCGTACTATGCCGAGGAGCTCGAAGGGAGGATCGATCTGCGTTCGACCGCCTACTTCGCCAACATGGCCTCCCGGCGAGGAGACGACTCCGAGGCCATCCACTTGTTCACGTCGGTCTTGGACGGATCCAACGAGCAGAGCGCTGTCCGCCTCGAGCTGTCCAGGCTCCATTGCCGACGCCATCTTTCCGCCCACTCGGAGTCGGGAGACCTGAAGGCAGCCCGCGACTTCGCTTTCGAGGCGCTGACGGCCCGACGGCGGTGGACGAACGAGACCGACGGCGCACTCGCCGCGTACGCGCGCACACTGGCTCTCGACTCGAGATACGACGAAGCGCTGCAGACGGTCACGCGCCCACCGACCGGAACCGCGTCTAGGACGGAGGCCGAGTCGACGGAGGTCGCGCTCATCGCCCTTGACGTAGCGCGCCACCTTGAGAGGTTCGATCTACTTCCGGGCATCGTCGAGATCATCGCCGACCCGACGGATCGTGAGCTCGCCGCTGAGGAGGCGCGACTCGCACGGGGCGCCACGCGTGAGGAGCTCATCGCTCACGAACGAATGATGCTCAGCCGCACTCTAGACGCTCGCGACGCGCAACTGGTTTTTCGAGCCGCGCTGGACCTCGCGCTGTATGGGGTAGACGAGAGCGTCCGGATGACCGAGCTGGAGCCCCTGAAGCCGTACGCCGAGCTGGTCAGGGTCATTGCGGCGACCCGCGACGATCCCGTTGGCACCCTCCCCAAGCTCCGTGTGCTCGCCAAGACCGAGATCACCGCCGCCGAGGTAGTCATCCAGGTCCTCATCGACCTCGACCGGTATCACGACGCCGCCGAAGCCTGCGACCTGTATTTTGCGATCTACGCGAACGCCTCGTTCATCTCCAGCAAAGTGAAGGCGCTTTTCCTCGATGATGACGAGCATGGCGCGCTGGCGCTGCTCGACGATGCGCTCGCCAAGAGTTTGCTCGCGGGCCAGCCCCGGTACGAGGCGCACAGGCTGCTGGGCCAGCACTACGGCGACCTCCAGCAGTGGGATCTAGCAGTCCATCACTTCCGGCAGCTCATCGCACAGTCGCCCGTTCTCCCTCGCGACGGATTCTGGAACCTGCTGCAGAGCCTGGTCGCAATGGGAGACCCCCTGGGTGCCCGCGCGCTTCTCGACGAACTTCGCATCGATCCGGAGACAGAACCCGAAATCATGATCTGGCTGCGAGTCGTGACTGCGACGGGCTGGACGGAATCCACCGCGAGCTTCGCGGTGACGCTCTCCCTGTCGGAAGGGATCACTCCGCAGCTCGCCACGTCCTTAGTGGGAACGGTCATTCTCGATACTCGAGGGACGCCTCCGTCGGGCGACGCTGATGGTGCGCGGGCTAGCGATGCTCGCCCCCTCGTGGACGGAGACATTCATCGCCGGGCGTTCGAGGTGATGCAGGGCCTTATCGACGAACATGGGGACCACCTCGCGATCCGCAGCATCAACGCGGACGTGGGCACCCTTGTCGACGAGTTGAAGCGGATGTTTCCGCCCGAGAGGGTAAGACCGCTGCGCGCTCTCGCTCGTCAGGTCGCCGCCGGCACGATCCCAATCGGCTTCGTCAGCGAGATTCGAAACGACCCGTATGGGCTTCTGCTGGCGGACAGATACCGTCAGGCTCGGATTGCGTCCTCACCCGACTCCGCCGATCACGCGAGAGAGACCGAGGTCGCGCTCGCCGCTCTCAACGGGCGCGTCGTCGTCGATCTGTCGGCAGTGGAACTTGCCATCCACCTGGACGTGTGGAGCGAGTGCGAGGGGCAGTTCAACGTCGTCGCAATCTCCACCGCGCAGCGCAGCGACGCTCAGATGTCGGTGGCCACGGCTCGAAGTGCGACTGGCTCAGGCGGAACGCTCGGAGTCGACGCCGACGGAAACCCATACATGACCGAGTTCGACCCCGCCGCGCAGATGGAGACGCTTCGTCGATGCGAAGACGTCGAACAGGCCACCCGCGGTCTGCTCGCCATCGACGTCGGAGATGAGCTTAGCTTCGCGAGCCCGTTGAACGGTCTCGAACTGGGAGCCTGGGTGACGTCGCTCGAAGCAGCCGGCAGACAACGGGCGGCGCTATGGTCGGACGACCTGGCCCAGCGACGCCTCGCGAAGGATCTCGGCATCCCGACCTTCGGTACCGTCAACCTACTCGAAGGCCTCCGCCTCTCTCGCCTTGACGAGGCAGCCACCGCCGACACGGCGGCCCAAGTATACGAGGAGCAGCAGGCGTTCGTTCGACGTCTTCTGGAATTGCGAGTAGCTGACCAGCCCGTGACCGTGGAGGACCTCATCGACAACATCGCTCAACATCCCTCCGACCTCGCGCCAGCGTCCGACGTCATCGCTCGAGCCGCGTGGTGGCGAGCAGACGCGCCCGCGGAAAGCTGGACCCGGATCCTCCAGGCGGTGCGGCTCCACGCGCCGGACTACCTCCGCGTCTGGCAGGCGCGCGCGATGAGCGGGATCCTGAGTGCGGCGCCGGCTGAAGCTGCCCCGCGCCTCGTTGCCGCCTTGGCGGTGCTGGGGACCTTGGAGGACATAACCGTCTCTGACGTCCTAGAAGGCTTCCAGGTGGGCGACCAGGTCTGCACCCACCATGAACTATCCCCGGCATCGGCGCACGTCGCCTGGGCGGTCGCCGCGGCCGCAAGCAGGCTGGACGGGCTCGATTTCGAGGAGTTCACGGAGCAGATTCTGAGAGGCCTCTAGTCGCCTGCCTGATTTGGCCCCGTCCAACGAATCGGGGAGGGCCAGCAGGAGCGGACGACGCCGCGCCGACAGAGTCGTTGGTCCTTGGCGACTAGGACGCTTACTGAATGCCCGCCGAACGGCCGCGCGGATGCCGGTCGGTCAGCGTGCACTTTGCGGTGAAGGAACGCCGGCGTGCGTCCGGCGCTGTTCGTTGCCGTTCACTTCGTGTGAGGCTGAGAGCTCATTCGTTCGCGCTGGGAGCCCGATGTTCACCATCACTGAGACGATCAGGATCGAACGACCTGTTCAGGAGGTCTTCGACTTCCTCACTGACGCCCGTTCGCGTTCGAGATGGGACGAGTCGGTGGTCTTCGAGGAACTCACTTCGCCGCCGCCCGTGGGGGTCGGGACCACCATCCATTCGCGCCTTCGCGCGATGGGTCGCGAGAGCGACTTCCACTGGCGGGTGATGCAGTTCAATCCCCCTGCGCGGATGGCGACGGTGAGCACCTCCGGGCCGGTGCCCACAACGCTGGTGCTGGATTTCACCGCTTCTGGCAACGACTGCGACGTGCGTGCGACCATCGAAGTCACGCCCGAGGGGCTGATGCGGTTCGTCGAACCGATGATCGGCGAGATGGTGCGCACCAACCTGGCCACCGGACTCGATCGGGCGAAAGCCCTCCTTGAACGGCACGCGAACGTCGACTGAAGGAGCACTCGCACCGCGCGACCTCTAACGAGCCACGTCGGAGAGGCGCAACCGCGTGCCACCGATCCGCGCCACCACAGACGAGCACGACACAAACTCGGCCCTCTATCGCCCGCCAGGCGGTCGCTCAGCGCGCCAGTCTCGGACGACGACGGTTGCCTGTCAGCCCGAACTCACCAGGGCGTGCCGCGTAGGTCGATGTCGCCAACTGGCCAGTCGACCGTCCTAGTCGGGAAGATCAGGAGCGGACTGTCGGGGGACACCACCGTCGCCTGCGGATCCTGCATCGACATATGGCGCTCGACGGCCCGAATCCGCAGCCAGCCTGCGCGCTCATAGAACGGGACGACTTCCTCCCGGCAGCCGAGGTAACCGAACTCGATGCGCGCGTCCTTACCCATCTCCTGTTGCGCGCACATCATGAGGCGCCGACCCAGACCTCTGCCCCGAGCGACCTCGTCTACCAAGACGCCCCCGGTGCCGGCTACGCTGACTTCCGCTTCGCCGACGCTGATCGTCCGGACCTGGAACCCGATGTGGCCGACCAACGCAGAGTCCACGAAGGCGAGGGTGTGCACATCGGCGGGCGAGTAGCCGTAGGGCCGATCCGGATCCCACGCGCCGTACTCCGCTAGGTACTCGCTGTCGAACAACCTATGCAGCGCGGCACGCAGTGGGCCGGTCAATGCGCGATGCGTGACGACGCGAAACTCCTCGGGCATCCGGCAAGCCTAAGCGCGCGTCGTCTGCCGCGATGGTGCGGAAGAGGGTCGTTGATCGAGGCCCCACGGGATGGCGGCAGCACGATCGGAGCTGTGGCGACTGCGGTTGCGGATAGCCGGGTCGATGGGGTGCGCGATAGGGGCTTCGCTTGCGAACGCAAGGTCCGAACCCGCCGACGCTGCCCCCGGAAGAAGACCGCGCTGACGAAGATCGCGCGAGCGACGAGTGACGAGCGACGAGCGACCAAGGACGAGGAAGCGCGCGACCAAGAAAATCGGAATGCACGCAGGCACTTTCTGTGGAAGTCGTTTCGAGTTAAGCAGTTTGGGTCTAGTCTGGTGGAATGCGGGGTGGGCTCGAGCGGTGGAAGCGAGGTGTCGGATCGCACGGGGTTCGGCAGGCGATCTCGTACGCGCTGAAGGGGACGTGCGACTCACATCTGCGGTCGGCGGGGGTGGACGCGCTCGCCGGCTACGCGGGTGATGCCTCGGCGGGCGTGACCCGGTTCACTGTCGACGGCGGCGTGATCCGCACCGACATGCTGGACGAGACCGCGCTGCGGCGGTGGATGGACGGCTGCGACCCGGCGACGGGAGAGCGACGGGGTCGAGACCTGCGATCCGCGGACGCGGATCTGATCCTCGACGGCACGATCAATGCGCCGAAGTCGTACAGCATCGCCGCGATCCTCCACCCAGAATTGGCGGCGGCGTTCGAGGCGCTGCAGGACCGGCTCCGGGATCGGATCATCACGACCTGGCAGGCGGAACTGAATGCCCGCCGCGGCGCCGGCGGCCGCATCCGCGAAGCCCTGCACCGAGTCGAGGTCGTCGAGCTTCAGCACCGGCGCTCCCGAGCGCTGGACCCGCACATCCACCGGCACCTGTGGCTGAGCGTCAAAGTGCTGGGGCAGGACGGGCAATGGTCCAACGTGGACTCTCGGGTCGCGATGAAGCTGCACACCGTCATCAACGCGGAGGGGGAGCTCGCCGCCCGCACCGACCCGGACTGGCTGCACGCGCTCGCCCGCCACGGATACACCCTGAACACCGACGGCGAGATCGCCGAACTGGCCCACGTGGCGCGGCCACTCTCTCGGCGGTCGACACAGATCGAAGCGAACCGTGCAACGCTGCTCGCCGCGTGGCGGGCCGAGCATCCGGGGCAAGATCCGAGCCCGGATCAGCTGCATCAGATCGACCGACTCGCATGGGCGAAGGCCCGCCCCAACAAGCCCGCCAGCATTGACGAGACCGCCTGGGAACAACTCATCACCGACGAACTCGCCACCCTCGACCCCACCCTCCTGGAGCCTCGAGCCGCGGTGACGGAGCGTGCGGTCGCATTGGAGGAACTCGACTTCGCTCTGCTCGCTGCGCGCGCGTGCGTGGACGCGGATGCCCGCTCCGCCGCCTGCGGGGGACGATTCAGCCAGTTCGACCTGCGCGCCGGCGCGACCCGCGCGCTTGCCTCGTCGGGCGTCGTCGGCGCGCGCGAGGAGCTGCAACCGGTGATCGATGAGGTCCTACGCCGCGCCGTCGAGCTCACCGTCGACCTCCTGCCAGAGGAGGGCGACCGGCCCGCCCATGTGAAGGGGTGCATGGCAAGTACTACCGCGGCGCTCAAGGTCGAACTCGCCGCACGACTGGACGCCCTCGCCCACGCCGGAACCCCGGCACCCGAGGGTGAAGTGATCGCGACCGCGGGTGAGGTGCTGCGCGATGGGATGGCGCTGGACCGGGAGCAGGTGCAGGCGGCCGCTGCGATCGCGGGTACCGATCGGCTGGTGTCCGTCACCGGTCCCGCCGGTGCGGGGAAGACCACCATGCTGCGGGTCGCGAAGACCGCGCTGGCCCGTCGCGGGAGGGCGATGGTCGTAGTGGCGCCAACGAAGAAGGCGGCCTCGGTCGCCGGCCGCGAGCTCGGCACCACGGCGTCGAGCCTGCACGCTCTGCTCGCCGATCACGGCTACCGGTGGGGACGCGACGATGCCCGCGCCGAGGTGTGGACCCGGCTGACTCCGGGCGACCTCGACCCCGCCACCGGATACGAGTACCAGGGACCGCTACGGTTCCCCCTGGCTGCGGGGGACCGGGTCGTGGTGGACGAGGCGGGCATGATCGACCTGCACACCGCGAACGCACTCGCCACTGTCGCCGCTGATATCGGCGCCGGGATCGCGATGGTCGGCGATCACCTGCAGGCCCGCCCGGTCGGCCACTCCGGCGCGATGGCCGCCCTCACCCGACGCGCCACTGCCGTCGTCGAACTCACCGCCGTGCACCGGTTCCGCGACCCGGACTACGCCGCTCTCACGCTGCGGATGCGGGAACCCGCGTCCAAGGAAGCCGCCCTAGCGGTCGCCGCTGAGTTGGATGAGCGCGGCCTGATCCATCGAGTATCCGACCAGGTTCAGGCGCGCGACATCATGGTCGACGCGTACTTCCGGTGGACCCGTGACCACCACCGCGTCGCCCTGGTCACCGGCACCAACGACGAAGCCGACGCGATCAACGAGGCCATCCAGCAGCGCCGGGTCGATGCCGGTGAGCTCCCCCTGCAGCGGATCGCGGTCGGTCAGGGTGAGCAGCGACTGCTGGAGGGTGACGTGGTGCAGACCCGCCGCAACGACCGCGACGCCGGCGTCGAGAACCGGGCCGTCTGGACCATCCGCCACATCACCCCCACCGGCCTGGAACTGCTCAGTACCGCCGACAGCGCTGACATCCGCACCGTCACCCTCGACTATGCGGCCCGCCACGTTCACCTCGGCTACGCGTCCACGGTGCACGGCATCCAGGGGGAGACCACCGACGCCGCAGTCGTCGGGCCTGGCGTGGACGCGTCCGGGCTCTACGTCGGGATGACCCGCGGCCGCAGCCACAACGAGGCGATCGCGATCGCCGGCACCGACGCGGCGGCGCGGGACCGGGTCGCCGACAGCATGCTCCGCGGCATCCCCGAGGTGAGCATCGACGACTCGCTCCGCGCCGCCCGCACCGAACTTGGCCGCGCCGCCCGCCCACCGGTACCCGTCCCGTGGACCGACCGTGCCCGACGACCCCTCGGCCACGTTCTAGACATCAGCCGGGTGCATGCCGAGTACCAGCGGCGAGAAGCGGCGACCCGCACTGAGATCGACACGGCCACCCAATGGCTGCACGACACCTGGCGCACCCTCCTCGACCTCGACGCCCGGATCGCCGGCGACACCGCGACCGGACACGGCCGACCTGCCGGAAGCGATGGAGAGCCTCTTGCCGCTCGAGACCGGCTCGCCGACGAGTACCAATCCCGCACCCGCGACCACGCGAACCTCGTCCGCACGCACCGCGAGTACGCGCAGCAGCTCGACGCTGCGGAGACCGAACGCCGCATCCGGGCCACGCTGGACCCCGCTCAGCACCGCGCCGAGGACGTCGCGCGCCAATCGCACGCAGCATTTCCAGCCTCGGCGAGCATTCCCACGGCGCCGTCTCTGCGCCGCTGAACGCGGGCGAGGCTCGATCGCGTCGTCATCAGGCGACGGCGCCACCGCATTCGCCCACCCAGCATCGGAGGTCCTTGTCGGCGACGCTGAACTGGATGCCGCAGGCAAGGTCGTTCCAGACCACCACGACGGCGTCGACGAGCATCGCGTGCGGCCCGAACCGCACCCACGCCTTGCACGCCTTCGGCTTCGGGTCCCGCGTGATCGGAGGTGTGTCTTCGCGGCGTTCCTCCGCCGTGAGTGACTGCAGCGGGTTCTCTTCAGCGATGCGCTGCAGGATGCGGTTGTCCATCTGCTGGTCGTAATACTCGGCGTACCTTTTGCTGGTCCCCATCCCGGACTTCCCCTCATCCGGCCGCATCCCCGACTCTAGCAGGACTCGAAGCTATGTTCTATTCTTGTGTGTCATGGTCGAGGTGGCGGTAGAACACGAAGTGACTCTATGAAGCTTCTATATCTAGTCAAGTCCGGATCTCGTTCGCTGGGGCCTTTTGCGCCGACGCCGAATCGCGACCGTCGCCACGGTCGACGTAGGTGCTCCGTGGCCCGCCGATGATTAGGCGTCCGTTCGCGCGACAGGCAGTGCAGGTCGGACAGCGCGGGCGATGTGGGAATGTTGGCTGTGCACTTCATTGACGTCAAGTCGCCGATCACCGAGGAGACCCTCGAATCGATCGACGGGGACCTATCGCATGTGCAGTTCGTGAGCGCGTTGACCGATCAGGATTATCAACGGCTGGCGGACCGGATGCGTTCGTTCCCGAATGTCACCCTGCGCGCGTACGGGTCGTATGACGGATCGATCGCGGACGTTGACTTTCTTCGCTATTTCCCGTTCCTTCGCTCGTTCCAGGCGGATGCGCTGTATCACCTGAACAGCATCGAGGGACTGGCGTACCTTCCGGACGATGTGCGGTTCATTGGACTCGGGCAGACGAAGAAGCGGCTTTCGCTGGCGCCGCTTGCGCGGTTCACCGGAATGACGCGACTGTATCTCGAGGGTCAGACCAAGGACATCGACGTCGTGAGCGAATTGACGGAGCTTCGCGACATCACGCTGAGATCGATCACGTTGCCAGACTTGTCGCTGTTGACGCCGCTCACGAAGCTGAGGGCGCTCGACCTGAAGCTCGGCGGAACGCGGGATCTCTCCATGCTCCCGCAGCTTCAAAGCCTCGACTTTCTCGAACTCTGGATGGTCAAGGGATTGACGGATCTGTCTCCGATATCAGGCCTGCCCAATCTCGAGTACCTCGTCCTGCAGTCCCTGCGGCAGGTCACAGAGCTTCCGGAGATGTCGGGGCTCACCGGCCTGCGGCGACTTTGGATCCAAACCATGAAGGGCTTGCATGACCTCTCGCCCATTCGAGAGGCGCCCGCGCTGCGTCAGCTGGCTGTGGTCGACATGGCTCATCTCCAGCCGGACGCCTTCGCCCCGCTGGTCGGGCATCCTTCGCTCACCAGTCTGACCGCCGGTTTGGGGAGCAAGCGGAAGAACGACGCCGTTCGCGACCTGATCGATCTGCCGGGTCCGGCTGACTGGCGCCCACCCCAGGACGACTGATCATCACGGTTGAGGGTGTCTGACCAGTGGAGCGCCGGCCATGAGTCTGGTCGAGGTCAGCTCGTCTTCACTAGACGCGGCGGCCGACCTGCTCGGTCGGTGAGCAGTGGCGAAGATGCTTCGCCCGTAGGGCTGGTTGCGACGGCGTTGAGGCTTCGATAGATGCTCCGAGCAAGGTAGCGCTTGAGGATGCGACGGATCTCTCGGTCCGTCTTGCCGTCGGCGCGGCGGCGCGCGACATAGGCGCGGGTCTCGGGGTCGTGAATCATGCGGACCATGGCGATGATGTTCAGCGCTCGGTTCAGGCGTCTGTCTCCGCCACGGTTCAACCGATGCCGAGTGGTGTTGCCCGACGAGGCCGGGATGGGGTTCACCCCTGCGAGGGCGGCATATGCGGCCTCGTTTGCGACCCGCCCGGGATGTGACCATGCGACGAAGGCATGCGCTGCGGAGACCGTTCCGATCCCAGTCCGAAGGGGCAACTCTGCGGCCGGGCTCGCGTTCACGAACTCGGTGAGGCGGCTCAGATTCGCGTCGATTTCTTCGTTGAGCTCGAGGATGCGTTTGGCGCGTCGGACTGCTTCGATCCGAGCGGTCGCGGTCGCGATGTTCTCGGCTCGCGTTCGCCAGCGCGCAACCTCAGCGATCTGACGAGTGCTGAGGGCGCGACGAGCGTCGACGCCAAGGTCGAAGATGCGCAGCAAGGCGGTGAGCGAGTTGATTGCCCGGGTGCGCTCACCGGTGAGCTCTTCGCGCGCCGTAAGCAAGATCTGTGTTGCGGCGCGCAACCCGTCGTCCTGCCGCGGGTTGCGCAACTCGTGAAGTGGCAGGGGCAGCACGTCGGACGCGATGCGACGTGCGTCTACCGGATCGGACTTGC
Source organism: Microbacterium ureisolvens (assembly GCF_015278315.1). GTDB lineage: Bacteria > Actinomycetota > Actinomycetes > Actinomycetales > Microbacteriaceae > Microbacterium > Microbacterium ureisolvens. The sequence goes on from NZ_JADIJE010000003.1 coordinate 131,020, forward strand.
CGCCTCCGGGCCGGCTGCGACTGGGATGGGCGGCTTCGACCACCCGGTAGCCGGTGCGGGTCACATCCCGCGCCAACAGCGCTCCGTAGCTGCCAGCGCCTTCGATGACCCACAGGGCGTCTGAGACGCCGCCGGAGCGGCGGCCCGCCCACGCGATCGCGCGGGTGCGGCCCACGGTCGTATTCGGGAAAGTCTCCGTTCCGAGATGCTCGCCAGCTGCAGTGAGAACGGCGTAGGTGTGGGTTCTCGCATGCGTGTCGACGCCGATGACGAACGGATGAGTTTGGGCAACGATGTCTGTCATACGTGGTTCCTTCCTTGCGCTGAACAATGACCAGCCGCTTGCGACCGGCGCCGGCCTGGGGAATCACTTCGGGGCATTCCTGTAGATGGGCCACGACCCGCGGGTCGGGCATGCTTCTGATCAAGCCACTGAGGTGGACAGGGAGAGCGCCAGCCGGCCCGCCGCGGCCGGACAATTCATAAGTAAGGCACCATGCGGGGCCAGGATGATCGTGAGCCATGATCACGGCGGAGCGACCAACACTCACCCTGTCAGCCAGTCCCAGACCAGCCGCTCCAAGACTCACAGGATGGTCGACGACATCCCGGTGCGGATGTTCTACGCCGGTAGGCGCTGGCGCGTCACCGACATCCCGACCTGGTTGCGGGATTCGATCTGGGCTACCCCAGGCGAACCGTCGCGTGGGTTGTATGGGTGGCGGTTCCAGGCGACGGATGGGGCGGGTGAGGCGGTGGTGTTCGACGTCTACCGGGCCGAGACCGACTGGCATGTGCACCACTGCTACGTCTAGCCCGCACCGCCTGCGCGGAACCCGGGTCAGGCGGAGGGGATGCTGCCGATCACGACGATCCGGCAGGAGTGACAGGCGACTCCGTGGCCGGCGTCGCGCAGCACGGCCGAGCACTCCGGACAGCGCGGCTGTTGCGCGTCGTCGAGGGGATCGCTCATGGCGCCGACCCTACGCCGGGCAGGCAGCGGCTGTCCGGATCCCGTGGAACTATGACGCCAGCCAGCTGGGCCTCCATTTTCGTTGGGTGGGCAGGGCGGCGGGGCGGGAGTACAGTGACTCTCGCCCCGCTTGTCTGTTGGTTCAGGTCAGCGTGACAGTTCGGCGCCGGCGTACGAGGCCGGTGTCGCTATCGGCCCCGAAGCGTCTGCTGCGGGGCCGTTAGCTTTTGGGGAACGGTCGACGATGACGTCGGCGAACTTCAGTGAGGCGCCGACGTTGTCCGCGACGATGTCGCGGGTCTCCCGGGATTGTCCGGTCTCCTTGTCGACGTAGCTGCCGAACCGGAGGTCGCCGGCGACGATCACGCTGTCGCCTTTGCGGAGCGAGTCGGCGACGTGCCGGGCGTGCTGGTTGAACACGACGACCCGGTGGAACACGGTGCCGACGTCTTCCCACCGGTTGGTGGTCTCGTTCAGGCGGCGGTCGTTGACGGCGACGGTGAACCGGGCGTACTCGTTCCCCGATTCGGCGTTGCCGTGTTCCGGGTCACTGGTGAGGTTGCCCTCGATGGTGACGGGGATCCTGGTGGTCATCTTTTTCCTTCCTGTCAGGAGACACCGGGTGCGGTGTCTCTGCGGGCGTGGGCCGTTGTGGTCCACGCGTCCCATTCCTGCTCATCGGTGATCCCGTCCCATGAGCGGGGTTTGAGGGGGTCGTGGCCGCGGGCGCAGCCGCCCGAGTATGCCTTCGCCATCCGGGGTAGGGCGAGGCCGAGTCGTTCGTGCCAACCGATCGGTCCGAAGCCGGCGTCGGTGGCGTCGAACGCGACGGTGTGCGCGGTGTGCAGCGCGGAGAGCTCTTCGACGAGCTGCCCGTGCTTGTACCAGCAGGCCGGCACGACGGATTCGGAGATCCGGTAGCGGACGGTGAACCATTCCACCCATTCCCTAAGTGCCGTCCAGGCGGCGGGGGCTTTGTGGTCGGGGAGGGTGCGCCAGTTGATGATGTGCGCGCCGAGCGGGTCGGACGGTCCGTACCGCTGGTTCGGGTCATACCCGGAGACTTCATTGGCGATGTCGTCGTCGTAGTCCGGCGGCGGGGGCAGGTCGCTCATGCGGCGTCCCCGTGGTCGGGCTGCAGTTTCTGCCGCAACCGGGCGAGGGCGAGATGGGAGGCGGCGCGCCGCGTGCGGTTGCGGGAGAGGACGGCGTCGCGGTCGATGAGCCGGTGCAGCAGGTCGTGGCAGTACGGATGCATCGCCACCAGGTCTTCATCGGGCTCGAGCGCCCGGAACTGCCCACCGTTCATCTTCACGCCGCGGTAGTCGAGGTGGTGCAGCTCCAACTGGGACCGCGCGGCGACCCGGCCGCAGCCGGCGCAGGTAAGGGGCTGCCCGGCGGTGGCGTGCTCTGTGAACCAGCGGTCGCGGCGCGCGAACCACGCCTTCGAGCGGAGAAACTCGTTCCGATACAGGTTGAACAATGCCGGGCGTCGACGGTTACTCATACCTCTGTCACCCCCTCCACCGGCTCCGCACTCTCGGACTCCGGAACTTCAGAGGTGCGGGAGTTCGGGACCCGGGAGTGTGTGTCGAACACGGCCCGCTGCTCCTGCTCGGTCTCCCGCTTGCCGGTCTGGATGATGTGCGCGTCGCGGCGTTCGTCCCAACCGGCGAGGTCGAGCAGCACGCTGCGGCGGTTCCGGTAGGCGAGCAGCCCGACGGTGGGTGGCAGCCGGCGGATCTCATCGACCGACATCAGCGCGCGACGCTCAAGATGCTCACTGGTGGAGTGCCCGACCTCCCGGGTCGACCAAGACCGCTGCTCGCGGCGGGTGTCGCGGGTGCCGAGGAGAGATTCGATGTCGCGGAGGTGATCGACGTGGCTGGCCCCGCCGAGCAGAACTTTGGCGGTGGCGGCAGCCCAAATGGTGTCCGCCTCAGCGCGGGACCAGGACGTCTCCGCTTGCGAGAGAGCCTGCAGCACGATGAACGTGCAGATCCCCCTCCCGCCGCCGTCCGCCATGATCCTGGGCAGGTTCCCCCACCGGAACATGTTCGCGATCTCATCCAGAATCAGGCCGAGCGGGTGCGGCAGCCGGGAGCCTGGGGAAGCGAGAGCCGTGGTGCGGGCAACCTCGACGATGTCATCCAGCACCGCGCCCAGCCACCCGCCCATCGCCGACGCCCCCGACGACGACCCGATCAGATAGAGCGTGTTCGCGGCATCCAGAAACTCCCGCGGATCAAACAGTTCATCGCCGCGGCGGGGGAGGAGCGCGTCGCGGATCGGCGGCACCGCCAAAGGTGCGACCGCGCCCTGCACGCCGAACCAGATGGAGGAGACCAGCTTCTCGTCCGCGGAGATGGTCGCGTCAAGGCTGTCGCCCCACCCGGGTGTGCCGTCGGTCTTGAGGATGTCGACGGCGGCACGGGTCTGCGCCGGCGACGTGCCCCAGTCATACAGTTCAGCGATCGTCTTGCCTCCGACCGCGGCGGCGTGCAGCAGCCGGCCGAGGACGACGCCCGACGCTTGCGCCCATTCCTCGTTGGTCCGGGAGGCGCCGAGGGCGGTGCCGGTGATGATCGCGGCGCCGCGTTGCATCGCGACGAGCGGGTCTTCGCACCCGGCGATCGGGGAGATGCGGAGAGGGTGGCGGATGCCGGACAGTCCTTGCGGGTCGAACACATGCACCTGGCCGCGGGTCTGCCGCATCCGCATCGTCGCGGTCAGGTTGTCGTTCGTGGTCGACGTGGTGATCAGCGGTCCGGACCAGTCCAGGATCGCGGAGATCAGTACCCGGTACCCCTTCCCGGACCGGGGCGGGCCCTCGAGGGCGACGGAGTCCTCGATCGACACGTACACGTCCTGCCCTCGCGACCGCCCGACGCGCCACCCCACATCCGTCGCGGTCGGCTTCGGAATATCGGGGCGGAGCTGGTGGGCGCGGCGCAGGACGGCCTTGGCGGAGAGGTAGTCGCGGATCTCGGAGCCGGTGGCAAACCCGGGCCGGGTGCGCAGGTCGGTGATGAACGCCCGATCCGACTCCCGGTACCGGCGCACCGCCACCAGGACCCACACCGCCAGCCCGCCGATCAGCAGCACCGCGACCACATCAGCGACGCGGATGATCGCGACCGGCAGCGTGCACTCGGCGGGGGCGGTGTAGGTGTCGGGGTTACCGGTGACAGCGAGCACCAGACCGGAGAACAGGTTCGCCGGGATGGGACGGGGGCCGCAGCTGAGCGTGGTGGTGGCTTCGGCGATGAACCCGAACGCGAGCGTGAGCAGCATCGCCGCCGCGATGAGGATCGCGGCCGCCTTCCCGAGGATGCTTTGATTCACAGGTCACACCCCGGTTCAGAGGCCTTCGGCGGCGGACGCGGCGGCACTGAGCCACGCGTCCCGGGTGCGGGGGCGGAGGGTGTCGAACCGGAGCGGTCCGGCTTTGAGGGCGGGGTCGAACGGGATGGTGTGGACGGCGCGGACGTGCCCGGCGAACCCGTCCGCGATGCGGCGCGCCGTGGCGGTGCCGGTGGGTTCGGACTGGGTGACGAGGACCACGGCGCGGTCGGCGAGAGCGGCGGAGCGTTCGTCCCGACCTCGCAGCGCGTCGAGGAGGAGGGCGGCGGATTCGGCGGATTCCGGGTTGGCGAGGGTGGGGATCACGAGCTGGTAGGAGGAGTCGATCATCCGCAGCCAGCGTTCGGCGGATTCGTCGTTGCCGGAGTCGAAGATGACGAGGCGGTAGAACCGGGCCGCGACCTGCATCAACAGATCGAGATCGGTGGCGCGGATGCGCTGGTCGGTGGCGAGCAGTTCCGGGTTGGAGCGGAGCACGTCGTACCGGTCCGCCGTCTGGTGGTGTACGAACCGGCTGATGTCCGACACCCCCGCCCCGGGTGTGAGGAGTGTGGGGGCGGCGGGGAGGAGGTCGCGGAGGGTGGTGTCGTACAGCCCTTGCTCGGTGCGCCAGCCGAGGGTGCCGCGGGTGTCGTTGTTGTCCCACGCCAACACGTTCCCGCCACCTTCCCGGGCGTAGACCGCGGCGAGCATCGCCGTGGTCATCGTCTTCCCGACCCCGCCCTTGCCGTTGACGACGGCCAGGGTGCGGCATCCCGCCCACTGCCGTGCCACCAGCGCCCGCTCCTCGGCCCGTCGCACCTCGGCGGCGGAGGGGCGGACGGTGATGCCGAGGCCGACGAGCATGCCGCGCCACCCGGTGACCGGGGGTGGGGTGTCGGTGGTGGGGGTGAGGAAGGTGGGGCGGGGGGACTCCGCAGCCGGCGCGGAACCTGCGAGGAGTGCGTCCGGCTGCGAAGCCTGTTCCCTCACCTCCTCTCCACGTTCCGTCGTGACGGTGTCGTCGATGTCCTGGTACGGCCCCAGATCCAGATCCCGCCCATCCGACCCCTCCTCGTCGTCGTTCTCGGAGGCGGGGGCGGTGGGGAGGAGGGTGAGGTCGCCGGTGGGGTCGACGAGCAGGTGATGCCTGCCGCGGTCCCCGGAGGTGACCAGCTCGACCGGGGTGCCGGTGCGGCGGGCCTCGTCGCTGGCGCGGCGGATCACGGCGCGGCGGATGTCCTCATCACCGGCCGCGGTGACCGGTTCGGTGTGCCCGTCGGTGGTGATGAAGGTCGCATTCGGACCAGTGACGGTCGCGTAGGTGCGGGGGTGGGCGACGGTGGTCATGGTCACAGCTCCTCGGTCAGGTCGCGGGCCTCGGGGGTCAGCCAGCCGTCCACGGTGCTGTCGGCGGGGTCTGCGGGTTGGGGCCAGTAGTCGTCGAGCGCGCCGGTGTCGATGACCCGGACGGTGGCGTCGTCCTGGTCGGCGGGGTTCACGGCGTCGTCGGTGGCGAACAGCTTGTATTCCCACTCGGTGGAGGTGGCGAAGCAGTCCACCAGGTAGGAGTACTGCCCGACATACGCGAGGAACTCGCCCTTGCGCAGCTGCCGCGCCATCTCGACATGCGGGGCGGGCAGGTTGAGCCGGGTGCGCAGCGCGGTTTGTTCTTGGTGGTTGACGCGAAAGATGAACTTGTTCTCGATGTCCCCGACAATCGAGTAGGCCAGCGACCGTTCCAGAGAGCCCTCTTCGCCGACCGCGTCGAGGTCGCCCATCTTGTGCAGGATGACGATGTTGCTGATCCCGTAGTGCCGGGACAGTTTCAGCCACTGCTGGAACATCTGCAGCGACGCCAGCGACGTCATGTCCCGCCACCCCTCCTCCCGCACCACATACCGGGTCCGTCGCGCCGCCCGATCAGAGATCACCGCCTGAATCCACGCCGTCGAACACACCTGCGTCAGTTGCGCCGCCAGGTCACCGCGGGCGAAGAGCTCGCTGGTGTCGGTGACGACGATGGGCGCGTCCTGGTCGAACTCCACCGTGGACTCGTCCTCGAACAACCCGGACAGGTCGCCTTCCACGAACCGGCGCAGCACGAACCGGGGCTGGATCGCCCCGTCCGCGGCACGGAATGCGGCATCGGTCTCCCCAGCCAATCGGCCGAGCTCCTCGTACACGCCGCGGAGCGTGGGCCGGTCGCCGGTGCGGGCGATGCAGCGTTCCAGGGCGTCGAGGATGGCGGCGTGCTCGACCGCGGTGAGCCGGTTGCCGAGGGTAATCTCGATGAGGGCGATGAGGGTGCCGATGCGGCGCTGCTTCACCATCTGCTCGTGCTGCTCATCCGACGCCCCGGTGCGGCGCGGGCCCTGGTCGAGGGGGTTGAGGCGGGTGCCGGTGCCGCCGCCGAGCCGGATCACCCGCCCGCCCGGGATCGCCTCCGCGACGGTCACCCATTCGCCCTTCGGGTCGGATGGGACCACGACTTGGTGGCCGAACGCGATGGACCGGGTGACGAGGGTCTTCACCGTGGCGGACTTCCCACCCCGATACGCACCCAGGACGAGGATGTTGGTGGAGAAGGTGCCGCGTTCAGTGGCGTCGACGTACGCCTCCCACGGCGAGAAATGCCACAGCGCGTCCGCGTTCAGATCCACCCCGAGTATCGGACCACGATGTCCGAGACCGCTGTCGGCGACGAACGGGTAGATCCCGGCGATGTGCTGCGAGGTCGCCTGATGGGCGGGGATCCATGCCTTCGCGAGGTTCCAGTACCCGCCCAGTGTGATGCCCGGCCCGAACGGCCCCCGCACCGCCGGCTCCGGCAAGTTCCGATCCCGCCGCGAAGAATGCTCCGGTCGCTCCTCTCGCTGCGCGTCGGTGATCCGGCGCCGTAGGTCGCGCCTCTCGCGGCGGGTGAGGCCGGTGGGGGTGAAGGTGGCGGCGTGGCGGGTCATCACTTCATCCCCAACCCGATCGGGATCGCGTTCACCATCAGCGCTTCGGCCTGCTGGCAGTACAGGATCTGCGCCTCCATTCCCGCCCGTGACAGCGCGTTGCGCATCCCGGCGATGGCCTGGTCGAGGCGTTCCTCGTCGGGGGCGGTGACGGTGAGGTAGGCGCCGTACTGGAACTCGCCGTGCCCGTTGGCGATCTCCTGCTCCTGCTGCTCCAGCGCCTTCCAGTCCGCCGCGTCCGCCGCCGACCCGTCCGCACCGCGCTTGGCACGCAGCTTCTCGTTGCCGCGCCACACCTTCTTCTCATCCCGGATCCGCTTCAACGCTTTGGAGACGGGGACGGGGGTAAGGACGATGGAGAAGATGTGGGTGATCGCCTCCCCGGTATGCGGGTGCCGGGCGAAGACCACCGGCGCCAGGAACCCCACCGGGGAGTCGGAGCGGGGCCATTCGTGCACCCACATCGTGGTGTGCACCGCCGAGTCGGTGACCACGATCCCGTTGCGGCCCTTCGGTTCATCCAGGTACATCGGTCCGATCGCGACCGGGTCCACCCCGGTGAGGGTGTCGGGGCGGTTCTGCACGGTCGCGGCGAACTCCGGATCGAACGCCAACCGGCCCAGCGCCGCCACTTCCCGGGGGGAGAGCCAGCGGCGCACCTTGATCTTCGCTGCCGACAGTGCGTCGGCGAGGTTCCCGGCTTCGATGTGCGCCAGGGCGACGATCGCGTCTTTTCCGCCGCCGAGCGCCTTGAGTTGGGAGCCGAGGGTGACCAGGTCGAGGGTGAGGACGAGGTAGTTGCGGTGCGCGACCTCGAACCGTTCGGCGTGGTCCATCACGTCCTGGTAGTTGCGGGCCACCGGCGACTCCGGATTCAGGTCCCGCACCCGCCGCACCGTCTCGTAGTGCTCCCGGGCGGCGCGGATCGTGGTGGGCAGGGTGCGTTCCTGCAGCGTCACCCGCTTCACCCCCGGCCGCTGCGTGAACGGGCCGAGCACCCGGTCGAACTGCTCGGCCAGGTCGAACCGCTCCGGCAGATCATGCATCAGGAACCCCTGCACCTCGAGCTCCGCAATCACGCTCACCGACCTGTCGTGCGGGTTGTAGGCGGCGGCCGTCCCGTTGCTGTCCCACAGCTGGATCGATGCGCGGGTGCCCGGCAGGTTCAGTGTGCCGGTGAGGCGGGGTTGTTCGGGGCGGAACGTCTGGGTGGTCGCGCCTGCGGTGTGACGGACCTGCTTCATCAACCACATTCCCGCCATCCGCGGGGTGGAGACGCCGTGGATGCTGGTGAGCGCGGTAATCCCGAACAGCAAGTACAGCGGCGCACCGTAGAGCAGGCCGAGCGGGCCGAACCGGTTCACGAAGATGAGCACGACCAGGGCTGCGGCGGTGAGGAACGCGATCTGCCACCCGTCCATGCCCATGACGACGCCTTGCCGGGACCGACGCGGCAACCGCACCGGGCGCAGGTACTCGGGTGTGGTGCTCATGACGTGCTCCCCTCAGATCGCGGCGGTTGCGGCGGCGGTGACGACGGCGGTCGTGTGGACTGAGACCCCGGGGTCGATGAGGCGGACAGGCGGTTACCGCCCGGGGCGGGGGTGCGGGCGGCCTGGGCGGGTGCGGCGGCACCGCGGGGCGCGTTCCCTTGGCCGGATCGTGCGGACATGGGCTTCGCCGCAGGTCCGCTGGAGGCCGGTCCGGCGCCGGAGGGGCGGATTCCGGAGGGGAGGCCGCCGAGGCGGGTGGGGATGGCGGCGACGCCGCGGGCTCCGTTCGCGGCCATTCGCCCGCCGTGGGAGCCGAGCCGGGAGCCGATGCTGTCGGCGGCGACCGCGCCCGTGAAGCTGAACAACCCGAAGATCGCGAACGGCGCGAACGCCACCAGCACTAGACCGATCAACAGCGGCCACGACTGCGGATTCCAGATCGTCTTCACCGACGCCAGTCCCTGCACGATGAGGGTGACGAACCCGATCGTGAGCGGCGCGGTCAGCAGCAGCACCATCACCGCGGAGAGGTATCCGACGACCCACTGCGGACCGATGCGGCGCACGGGGAACAGCATCCACGCCACCGGGCCGACCATGATCAGCGCGGCCAGGGCGATGTTGCGGAACGCGAACACCAACATCAGCAAGAACATCCCCAGCATCAGCAGCCCGTGGATCAGGAACGCGAAGAAGTAGTTCGCCTGCCCACCCGCCCACATCACCGACTGCAACGTCGAATACAACGACGCCGGCCCGTCGCCGTTGAGGATGTACCAGGTCATGTCATCGACCGCGTTCAACAGATGCCCGGTCAACCACAACGTCAGCGGGACGGCAGGGATCGCGATGAACGTCCGCACCAGCGCGCCGACCAGCGCCTCCCGGTCACCGGAGACGACGGCGGCGGCGATCGCCCACACCATCGCCCCGAACGTGATGATCAGGATCGCCCACTGCCAGAACGACCACTGATCCACGGCCGCCGACCACAACAACGTCGACGTGTCGAACCTCATGTTGTCCGCCACTAGGAACATCACCCCAGTCGCGGTCAGCGCCATCCCCCGCCCCGCGTTCTCAAACGTGAGGCACACCGCATCGCCGAGACTGCATCCGTACTTGACTGTGAGTGCTCGGCCGCCGTCTGCTTGGATTGCTTGGACGTGTCCCTCATAGGTCGTGCACACGGTGGCGCTCGTCCCGCTCAGCGACACGCCCATGAAGCACTGTTGGGGCGTTACCTTGTTCGAATCTGTGGGAGTGCAGCTGACTTGCCCGGTGGCGCTCTGGCAGTCGACCGGCGCCGCCGGGGCCGACCACGGTTCGCCCGTCACGGCGGCCATCGACACGGGCGCCGCAGTCTCCACCACGGTCGCTTGCGCGGCGGTACCCGATCCGAGCACGATCGCGAGGCCCGTGGCGAGGCCGAGGCGAAGCACCCAGCGGAGGTTCATCAGAAGCCGAAGTCGAAGTTCACGAACCAGGCGAACAGTCCGGATGCGGCGCCGAGCACGGCGGCAGCGATGAAGATCCACAGGATGTTCTCGCCCGCCCACGTCCGCACCCGATCGTTCGCGAGCCCGCGGAAGGCGAGCGCGGCCCCGGCGATGATCAGCATGATCAGCACCACGAGCATCGCGCCGGCCAGGATGTAGGACGCGACGACTTGGAAGCCTTGGAAGAACGGGGCGGAGAAGTCCGGTTGGATGTCGGGAACATCGACATCACCCGGAACGATGAGTGTGCGCATGGGGCTGCTCCTTGCTGGTTGCTACTTCAGTGGGACGCCGAAGCCGGCCATGAACGGCTCCGGATCTACCGGAGTTCCGGACTTCTGAACTTCGAAATGCAGATGGCACCCGAACGACTTGCCGGTGTTGCCCTCCGCCCCCAGCGGTGTCCCCGCAGCGACCTGCTCGCCGGCGGAGACGCGTAATGACCCCCATTGCATGTGCCCGTAGAGCGTGACGAGCTCATCACCGTGATCGATGCGGACCGCGTTGCCGTATCCCTGCCACGATCCGGCGGTGATAACTCGGCCCGGACCGGCGGCGTAGATGGTGGCGCCGCAGCCTTGAGCCATGTCGTACCCCTGGTGGTTCGTGGAGCAGTAGCCGCAACCCTGGACCGGGTTGTATCCGAACCCACGCCCCTTCGAATACCCGCCTGCCAAGGGGAGTCCCCACTCGCCGCTTGCCGCGGGTGCGGCTTCGCCCTTCGTGGGAACGCTGGCGGTGACACTGCCGGCGAGGGCGAAGGGGATCGCAACCAATGGGGTCAGCAGCAGGGCGCCCACGAGGGCGACGATGAGGAGTGCCCCTGTCAGGATCTTCCGCCCAGTCCTCGAGTTGAGGGCTGCGGCGGTGATCACCGGGGCTCCCATGTCAGGGCTCCAACGGCTCCGTGAAGTAGCGGACCACCTTGCAATCGCCCGCCCGCTGCGGCGAATCCGGTGTCGGCACCGAACCGGGACCGCACAGCACCTGCACGCTCACCCGCACCTGCTCCTCGTACGCCGTCTCCCCGCCGCTCCCATCCGACCTGGTGAATGTCAACGTCAAATCCGACGTGCCGATCGACATGTCACCCGACGTGTCATCCGTCACGGGTACGTACGCGAGGTCACTGGTTTTCGTCGCGGTGACGCGACCCTGTTCGTTCGCGAGGGAGTCCCACTCCTCCTCGGGGAGAACCACGCCGGTGCGGAACTCGACTTGGGACGCCTCCATTGCGGCCTGCTGGTCTGCTTCAGAGAGGTAGCGGGTGTCAGGGGTGAACCAGCTGTCGAGGTAGTCGAGCCACTCCTCACGGGCGCTCTCCGTCGTGTCGAATGTCGCCGCAGCTTCGAGGGCGGCGCCGATGTACACCTCACGGTCCGTCGTGATCGGCTCCGGTAGCCAGCCCTGATTTACGACCGACGCGTCCACGACGTCACCCGGCAGTTGCTCCGCCGTCGACGTCGGGGCAGTCGGCTGCGATGTCCCGGTCGGAACGGGTGCGGGCTGTCCAAGCAGCGAACTGACAACGATCGCCACGATCCCCGCGATGAGGACGAGTCCGCCGACGATGGCCCACACGAGTCCGCGGCGCCCTGAAGTCTGGTTCGTCGTCACCGGTCAGCCCTCCTGATCATTCAGGACGGCAACCGTGCGCATACGGGACGCGCTGGGGGACGGTCGCCGTGACGGCATCATACGCACGAAAAGGGTTCTGGCCATGAAAATGTTCACATAGCTTGTGGAGAACTCGATCGGGGCCCAGCCTGGGGAGGGGCGGAGGCAGCGGAAACCCGTGGCGCGGGATTTTAGACCCGCGATCAGGGAATAGTCTGTCCCCACTTTGGGGGACATGCTCCATCGAACTGGCCGAGTGGCCAGGTCGTACAGAAGCGATATCCTCCACATGGAGAACACCGTATAGCAATATTCTTGGCAAGTAAACGGTTAAATCATATTCTTGCTGTATGCCTCGACTCGCGCAGCCGGCCGGATCCGAAGACGCCGAAGAGCCTATCGCCCTCCTCGGCAGCCTCGTCAAAACCGCCATCCTCCGCTACCTCCGCACCAATCCGGGCGTGCCCATCCGTCCGATCTGCGACGCCCTCGAGCTCGGCGCGAGCACCATCCAACCCCGCCTCAATGAACTCGAAGCCGCTGGTCTCGTCATCTCCGACCCGCCGTACGACGAGGCCCACCCGCGACGCGGGATCTGGGTCAGGTACCGCGTCAACAATGAAGCCGTCACTGACCTGTATCTCCGCCTTGGATTCGCGATCGGCGAATTCTGATCCCACGGCGTGAGGTCGCGGGTTCAAGCCCCGCTCTTGCTACAGGAGAATCTCGTTTGACCGGGGTTTCTTGTCCCATCTGAAGGGACAGGGATTGGATGTATTCAACATCTATCCGCCCGCTTTTGCGCTCGAAGCGGCGATCTACGCATTCCTGGCGACAAGGTGCTCGATGCGTCTCGGCCAGTCTCGGTCGGGCTGGTGCACCGTGTTGCCATGAACAGCGAGCAGCTTTCGGGGCTTGGCCTAGAGCCGATGGTGACAACCAGCGAGCTCGCGGACTACCTCCGCGTGGACGTGCAGGCGATTTACGACCTGCGTTGTCATGATCGCGGGCCGAAAGGCGTGCGTGTGGGGCGTGAGTTGCGGTTCCGCGTGTCGGACGTGAAGTCCTGGCTCGATGCGATGCGTGAGCCCGATCCGCAGTCGGTGATCGTGGCTGGTGAACTCTAATGGCCGGGCGACCGCGAACGCCGATCGGAACCCTCGGTGACATTGCCGTCCGGGAAGTGCTGCCCGGGAAGTTCATTGCCACGACCCGGTTTCGCGACTGGGACGGGCAGGCTCGCCAGGTCAGCGCGACGGCCGGCAGCCGAGCCGGCGCGCGATCCGAGCTGAAGTTGCGACTCGTAGAGCGCCAGCAGCAGGCGGCGGATGGCGCCCTATCCGCCGAATCCTCCTTCCGTGAGCTTGCGGACGCCTGGCGGCAGGACATGCTCATGAGCGCAGACTTGTCAGATGGCACCAAAGGGACTTACGAGCGCGAACTGCGCACGCTGGTGCTGCCGACCTTCGAGCACTTCACGGTGCGCGAGGTCACGGTGAGTCGCGTCGAGCGCTTCCTTCAGGTGCAGCGCGCGAAGCCCTACCCGCGAGCCAAGCACTCTAGGACGATCCTGAGCATGGTGATGGGCTTCGCCGTGCGCCGCGAGATCATCGCGCGGACCCGACGAAGGGCACATCGCGGATGAAGAAGCCGAAGAAGGTTCCCAGGGCGCTGACCGACCAGCAGCTCGCGTTGATTCGATGTGCGGCCCGCGAGTGGCGCACCGGAGAGGGAGTGCTCAGTCCTCGGCCCGACGGTCAGGTGCGTGATGTGATCGAAGTGATGCTCGGTACAGCCACCCGGATCGGGGAGGTGCTTGCCATCCGAAAGCGCGATCTCGAAATGACCGCGAGCCCTCCGACGGTGGCCATCAACGGCACCCTCGTCGTGCGTAAGAGGGTCGGAGTGATCCGTCAACCCAAGCCGAAGACCGACGAGTCGAACCGGGTGGTCGCGGTCCCGTCCTTCGCGGCCGAAGTGATCCGGCGACGATACTGGCGACGCGTTCCGCGAACGCCGGCGCCACGCACGCTCGTACGGCGTCCACCGTGCGGGTCGGTCGGTGATGTCCTCACCGTTGCGTTTCACGCGTTCCCAGTTCGGGTCCAAGCCGGCACGCAGCTAGGCGAGTTCGAGTTCGGGATTGGCGCGTGAATGTGCGGCCACGCGCGGTGCCGTGCTCGCGACCACGTACGTTGCCGTCATCACGCCCGTTAGAGCGGTCAGTCGTAAAGACGGAGTCGCGATCGAGATCCGCCGGGCCATCCTCCTTGGTCGCCTTGAGTCAGGAAAAAGGCTCACCGAGGCCGGACTGACCGATACCGGATTCGGTCATACACGCGACGCGAACACGGCGAGCTGATGGAGTTGATCCGGACCCGGGACACCACGACGATCGCTGCCGTTTCGCCGCTCGGACTGTCGAGCGAGGGCAAGATCTCGTGGGCTATCTATCGCCTTAGCTTCGAGTCTGAGTATGTAAGTCTCGTATGGCGCCAGCACGGCCCCCCGCTACACCAGCGAGAACCGGTCTGTCCGACAATAACTGGACTAACAGGCTCCACTTGTCGGACAATACAACGAGCGGGTGCCCGCGACACGTATCAAAGAGGAGTCTCATGGCTGCCGCATCCCTGATTATGGATGCCGTTGAAGTTCACGCCGAAGGCGAAGCCGGTCGAGTCATCACTAACGGAGCCGACTTCGTACAGGGCTCGACGATGGCGGAACGCTTCGAATACTGCAGGACGCACCTAGATCACATCCGTCGCCTGCTGATCCGAGAGCCGCGGGGTTATCCCGGGATGTGCGCCGTGTTCTTGCTGCCGCCGATAAGTGACGAAGCCGACTTCGGCATCGTGGTCCTGGAGCAGGCCGGCTTCACGCCCATGTCGGGCTCCAACACGATCTGCACCGTGACTGCCGTAATCGAAGCTGGGCTGCTTCCGGCTGTAGAACCCGTCACTCAGGTCACCCTCGAGACGGCGGTTGGGCTCGTTCGAGTGGACGCCGAGGTGCGGAATGGAAAGGTCCTGTCAGTCACCATCCGAAACGTGCCAGCGTTCGTCGTGGGCCTGGACGTGCCGCTGGAAGTCGAAGGGTTCGGAACGGTGCCAGCCGACATCGTATTCGGCGGCCAGTTCTACGCCCAGGTCGATGCCGCGTCTCTAGGCCTGGAGTTACACCCCTCCAATGGCAAGGAGCTCGTACGGGCCGGCGCCCTCATCAAACTGGCAGCCTTGGAACAGGCTCCGGTCGAACATCCCCTTAACCCCGAGATAAATCACGTCAACCTGGTGATGTTGCACTCGGGCGCGCACCTGCCAGGGAAGCAGGCGCGCAACACCGTTGTTTCGCCTGCTGAAGGGATTCGCATCGATGACCCCCGGTCCTGGACTGGGGCCCTAGATCGCTCGCCATGCGGAACCGGGACAAGCGGACGCATGGCAGCCTTGCACGCCCGCGGCGAGCTTCGACTCGACGAGGAGTTCCGCCACAAGGGCATTCTCGACACAGAATTCGTAGGAAAGCTCGTCGGGACAACCGAGATCGGCGGCCGGCCCGCAGTGCTCCCCACCATTCGCGGACGCGGATGGGTGACCGGAACCGCGCGGTGGACCCTCGACCCAACCGACCCCTTCCCGGACGGTTACACCGTCGGGGACATCTGGGGACCGGAGACCGAGTAGAACCTCCCCGCCGCGTCAGTTGTGCTCCCTGGCATCGACTGGACTCGGCCGCTAAGGTAACCGGAACGACGCCGCCGAGGCAGAGTGGACCGCTGATGACAAGTGAGAGCAGCCAACAGTCGCCGCTCCTGACGCCAGGGCAGACCCGGAAGGAAGCAGCGCTTGCTTCTTTGCGCAAGGCGATCCTGACCGGCGAGATCGGCCCCGGGGACCCGGTTCGCGAGGTTCAGATGGCTGAGGCACTCGATGTCAGTCGTTCGACTCTCCGAGAGGCAGTGCAAACTCTGGTTCACGAGGGCTTGCTCGTTCAGGAGAAGTACAAGGGCGTCCGCGTCGCTCGCCTGAACCGCAAGAGTGTCGAGGACCTGGGAGAGGTCCGCGTCAAGCTCGAAACGATGGCGGCACAGAAGATCGCGAAGGATCCCACCGGCAAGAGCCAGAAGATGCTCAGGGAAGCTTTAGAGGAATATCTAGCATCGGGAGACCTCGAGGATCCGGTGGCGGAGCAGGCCACCCATCTTGCGCTCCATAGAACGGTGTGGTTCGCCCCGGGCAATGAGGTCCTCCAGCGCGTATGGACCAGCATCGAAAGCTTCGTGAACCTCAGCACCGCGACCAACCTCGCCGCGCACCACGGCGATGTCGCGCGCCAGCATAGGCGGCACACCGAATATGTCGAATGCATCCTCGCCGGCGACGATGACGCCATCGCGGCGATGGTCGAGGATCACGTGCTCGACAACGTCCTGCTCTACCGGCTGCGTCCGGGATTCGATGCGCTGGCGTCCCAACGCCGGGCGGACTTTCTTCTGTAACGATCGTGTGACAGCGCCGTAAACCTCCCGCGGCACTTCATCCCGATTGCTCTTCGGGGGTTGACGCTGCTCAAGCGGTCGCATATTGTCCAACGAGAACACCCCATCTTGTCGGACAAAAATGTAAGGACCGAGCCGATGTCGACTTCCACGCCCATCTCCGGTATCTACCCCGCCGTAGTCACGCCGCTGATCGCGGACGGCTCCACTATTGACTTCGCAGCGCTTGAGCGGCATGTGGAGCGCCTCATTACGGCTGGCGTGTCCGGCCTCATCGTCGGCGGAACGACTGGTGAGTTCACGACTCTGAGCAAGGATGAGCGCAAGGCTCTGCACGCCGCTGCCGTGAAGGCTGCAGCCGGTCGCGTCCCCGTTTTCGTCCAGACCGGTGCACTCACGACCCTGGAGGCGATCGAGCTCACCGAGCACGCGAAGTCCATCGGCGCCTCGGCGGTCATGGTGATCGCCCCGTACTACGAGGGGCTGACGTTCGCCGAGGTCAAGCAGTACTACACCGACATCACGTCTGCCGTCGACATCCCCGTGATGATCTACTACTTCCCCGACGCAACTCGCATCTCGTTGTCAGTTGAGGAACTGGCCGAACTCGCTGACCTGCCCGGCATCTCTTACGTCAAGTTCAGCTCCGACGAGCTCGACGTCTTCAACACGGCTCGGGAGCAACTCGCGGGACGGATCCAGTTCATCAACGGCATGGACGGCGAGCTCTTCTCGACCCTCGCGGAAGGCTCCGACTCGGTCGTGCTCGGCTCCGCGAACATCATCCCTGAACTCGCCGTCCGGATCTACAACGCCGTCAAGAACGGCGACCTCGAGGAAGCCCGCGAACTGTGGGCGCCGATCGAGCCGCTCATGCAGTTCCTCGAGAGCAGCGCCTACGTTGTCAAGGTCAAGGCCGCCCTCGAGATCCTCGGCCAAAGCGTCGGCCCCGTTCGACGCCCCCTGCTTCCCCTCACCGAGGAAGAGCGCGCCGAGCTCGCACAGCTCGTCAGCGCCCTGCCCACTCCCGTCAGCAGCACTTCCGCATCGCAGTAACCCGAGCCAAGAAGCACCATCGAAGGAGATGTAAGTCATGGTCCGCAAGAAGAACTCGCCGAAGACCGCCACGTATGTGATGGCCGCGATCGGCGTTGTGATCCTGGCTGTCGGTGCCGGCGTGATCGCCGGCACCTGGGCAGGCAACAACAGCGCAGCGAATGCCGCCACCGCTGATGGCCCCACCTGGATCAACGAGATCAAGCAGCGAGGCGAGCTCCGCGTCGGATGCGCTGAGGCCTCGCCTGCGATCACGGTCCAGAGCGACGGCACCTGCACCGGTCCCGACCTGCTGCCGCTGCAGGACGTCGCGGAAGCGCTGGACGTCAAGTTCGTCACGGTCGCCACGACCTGGCAGAACATCATCGCTGGATTGCAGGCCGGCCAATACGACATCGCAGCCGACCTCGACCAGACCATCGAGCGCACGCTGTCCATCCAGTACACCAACCCTTCGTGGTCCTACCCCGCGGTCTTCCTGGTCAAGCGAGACAGCGGCATCACCACCGCCGACCAGATCCTCACCTCCACCACCCCCGTCGCGGTGGCACAGGGCACCTCGCAGGATCGAGCGATCAGCGAGGTCGTGACGACGGAGCCGCTGCGCGTTGACAACTACCAGAACGCCGCCAGCGCCGTGAACGCCGGACGTGCGACCGCCGTGTTCACGGACCTTGGTGTGGCGGTGCAGAACGCGCAGGAAGACCCGACCTGGGGAATCATCGTCCCGGATCCCCGCATCCTCGAGGTGTGGGTGAGCTATGGCGTTCCGCAGGATGTGGACGCACAATCCCTCCAGGTGCTGAACATCGCGATCGACCAGGCAGTGCTGTCCGGCGACATGGAGCGAGGCTTTGCCGAGGCCGGCTACATCGACGTCGAGTTCCTGGGCGACCTCGAGATCAAGTAACGCGGCACCGCAAAACCCACGTCCGAAAAGGAGTGACGCATGGGCTATCAATTTGACTGGTCGATCATCGACCAGGTGTGGCCGGCCCTCATGCAGGGCCTCACCACAACGCTGCTGATCGCGGTGATCACGATCCTGATCAGTTCCGTGCTGGCCTTCCCCGTTGCGTTCGCACGCATGTCGGAGATCGGCATCATCCGTTGGATCGCGCAGATCTACATCGAGATCTTCCGGTGCACCCCGATGCTGGTGCAGCTCATCTGGGTGTTCTACGCGCTTCCCGCTTTGACCGGGGTCGCCTTCCCCAGCCTGTTCACGGTGATCGTGGCCCTGACCCTAAACCTCACCGCCTTCATGGCAGAGGTGTACCGCGCAGGCCTGCAGTCGGTCCCGAAGGAGCAGATCGAGGCGGCCGAAGTGCTGCAGCTGTCGCGCTTCAGCATCATGCGACTGATCGTGATCCCGCAGGCCTTCAAGCAGCAGATCCCCGCAGTCCTGTCGCTGAACATCCAGCTGTTCAAGGACACCTCGCTGGTATCGGTGCTCGGGGTCGCGGAGATCACGTTCCAGGGCAACGTGATGGCTAGCCAGACTTACCGCCCCATGGAAGTGTTCACATTGGTGGCGCTGGTGTACTTCGCCTTCGCGTTCCCGGCCACGCTCATCACCAGTTACATCGAGCGACGCATGATCCGGCAAGGGAACCGGCCGACAAAGGGCAGCAAGTCGCTGCTGGCTGGTCTCCTTCCCGGGCAGCGGCCGGGTCCGGTGGTTGCGGAGACCACGGAGGACGCCAACAGCGACGTTCGACCGGATGCCACGGCGAACATTCGTACGGGAGGGAGCAGCTAATGAGCGGGACCACCCTTTCCATGACGCCTCGCCAGGAGGAGACCGCTATGAGCTCGTTGCTGGTAGCAGACCAAGTCACGAAGTCGTTCGGCGATCGCCAGGTTCTCAAGAGCGTGAGCTTCGACATCGCCCCCGGCGAGATCGGTGTGCTCATCGGGAAGAGCGGGTCGGGCAAGAGCACCCTGCTGCGCATCTTCGCTGGCCTGGAAGAGCCCGACGATGGAAACATCTTCGTCCGCGGCAAGCAAGTGGTCGAGGACGGCGAGTACACCGACGAGTGGGACGGAGCCATCTCCGACGTAGGGATGATCTTCCAGCACTACACCCTGTGGCCTCACATGACGGTGTTCGAGAACCTCGCATTGGCGCCTCGACACGTGCTGCGCGAGTCCAAGAAGAGCATTATGGAGCGCGCGAAGCAGGCGCTTGCCGAGGTCGGGATGGAACATCATCTCAACAGCCGGAGCCCGCAGCTTTCGGGTGGCGAGCGGCAGCGCGTGGCCATCGCACGAGCGCTGATGATGCGTCCAAAGGTGCTCCTCTGTGATGAGATCACTTCGGCCCTCGACCCGCCCGTAGCGGCGGAAGTCCTCGGCGTGATTACGAAGCTGAAGGAAGAGGAAGGAATCGGTGCCGTGCTGGTCACGCACGACATGGCGTTCGCCTCGAAGGCTGCTGACAAAGTGCTCTTCTTCGAAGAGGGCGTCGTCGCCGAGGAAGGCCCGCCGTCCGCGATCTTCGGGAACCCGCAGACGCCCGGGCTAAAGAAGTTCGTCGACGCCGTCCGCTTCTGACAGACGCCCGAGATGAATAGAGAGAAGGACGTTGTGGTTCAACTGCGCGCCCTCATGCAGGAGGAGGGGGACGCTGATCGCGGCCCCCTCCTCGGGAGCGCTGAGCGATGACTGACGTCGTCATCATCGGCGGCGGAATCATCGGAGCCGCCACGGCATATCAGCTCAGTCTTGCTGGTCTGCGTGTGCATGTCCTCGAGCGGGGAGCTCCTGTCAGCGGGACATCCAGCCGCGGTGAGGGCAACATCCTGGTCTCCGATAAGCCGCCAGGGCCAGAGCTGGAGCTACAGAAGTTCTCCAGCCGACTCTGGGCCGAGTTCGACGAGTCCGACCACGAATTGGACATCGAGCTGGAAGAAAAGGGCGGGGTGCTGCTGGGCGTCGCGGGCAACGCGATGACCGCATTGCACGGCTACGCCGAAGCGCACGAAGCAGCCGGAGTGCACGCGGAGCGGATGGACGCGGCGGCTCTGTACGAGAGAGAACCCAACCTCGCTCCCGGCTACCCGGGTGGGCTCTTCTACCCGGGAGACCTCCAGGTGATGCCGGTGGTCGCCGCGTTCGAGATGCTTCGCATTGCGCGTCGGAACGGGGCGACAATCAGCCCGTACACCGAAGTCCGTGGTGTCAAGGTGGATAAGGGCGTGGTCGCGGGAGTTGAGACCGACAACGGCACGGTGCCCGCGCGCGTAGTCGTGAACTGCTCCGGCGCTTGGGCTGGACCGCTCACCTCATCCTGGGCGACGCCGTTGCCCGTGGAACCGCGTCGCGGCTACGTCCTTGTCACTTCAGCGCTGCCCCACGTCGTCCGGCATAAGGTCTACTCAGCCGAGTACATGGACAACGTGTCGTCCAGCGATGCGGGACTCCAAGCCTCGCTCGTCGTCGAGGGAACCAAGAGTGGCACTGTCCTGATCGGCGCCAGTCGTGAACGCATCGGCTTCGACGATCGGCCCCGGGCGGAGATCGTGCAACGCCTCGCCAGCCAGGCGATCGCCGTTTACCCGTTCCTCGCCGACGTCCGCCTGATCCGGTACTACCAAGGCTTCCGCCCTTACGCGACCGGCCACCTTCCGATCATCGGTCCGGACCCCGAGCTAGGGGGGCTCTTCCACGCCGTCGGTCACGAGGGGGTCGGAATCGGGTTGGCCCCCGCAACGGGTCGGATCATCACAGAGATGATTCTGGACCTTCCCCTGAGCGTAGACATGAAGGCATTCGCGCCTTCCCGTTTCAGCGAAGAGAGCCGACATGACGTTCCAGTTTGACGGCGAAGAAGTCAGCTTTCGCCCGGGCCAGAGCGTGCAGGGAGCCCTGGTGGCGCACGGGGTGCTGGCCACTCGAACGACCCGGCTCGCCGGTGCTCCGCGGGGCATGTTCTGCGGGATCGGCGTCTGCTTCGATTGCCTGGCCAAAGTCGACGGAGAACCCGATCAGCGAACCTGCATGACTCCCGCCGAAGACGGCATGGTCGTCTGCGCACAGGAAGGTACCGGACGTGACGACCTCGCGATCTGAATCGCCGCCCGTAGACCTCATCGTCATCGGTGGTGGTCCCGCCGGGATGGCTGCCGCCGCGGCGGCAATACAGTCTCAGCCCAGCGCTCGCATCGTGCTCATCGACGGCAACCGCAACCTGGGCGGCCAATACTGGCGGCAGCCGTTCGATCCGCGTCTGGCAGAGGTCACTAGCCGCCACCATCACCATCTCAACACGTACCATAACCTGCGCCGGCGATTGGAAGAAGGCGAAGCCGCCGGTGCGCTCGACCTGCTTCTGGGGCGGTGGGTATGGACTGTCACACGGGACCCGGACTCGGGCGTGTTTACAGCTCACACCACTCACGGCCATACGGCTGAAGGCATCAGCGGCCGAAGCATCATCCTGGCGGCCGGCGCATATGACC
Organism: Microbacterium ureisolvens; assembly: GCF_015278315.1. Lineage (GTDB taxonomy): Bacteria > Actinomycetota > Actinomycetes > Actinomycetales > Microbacteriaceae > Microbacterium > Microbacterium ureisolvens. The sequence continues at coordinate 152,930 of NZ_JADIJE010000003.1, forward strand.
GACAGCTCCCGTTTCCCGGGTGGGATCTCCCGGGGGTTGTCACCGCCGGCGGCGCGCAGGCCCTGCTGAAGTCCAACGACGTCCTCGTCGGCAAACGGGTGGCCGTCGGCGGAACCGGCCCCTTTCTCGTCGCCGTTGCGGCCGGCCTCGCAGAGGCCGGCGCGACTATCGCGGGTGTCCATGAAGCGAACTCGTACCTCAAATGGGCGCCTCATGCTGGCCATCTCGCGAGCAACCCGTCCAAACTCGCCGAGGGCGCCGAGTTGGCGCTGCAGATCGCCAAACACCGAATCCCCATCCATCCCCGCTCTGCGATCATCGAAGCGCGAGGTTCGGGCCGCGTCCGTCAAGCCGTCGTCGCAAAGCTCGACAGCGATGGCAAGGTAATCGGCAGCACCGCCAAGACCGTCGACGTCGACGCCATTGCCGTCGGGTGGGGATTCACCGCCCAGATCGAACTCGCACTCTCGCTGGGTGCGACGACACGTGTGGACGTCGACGGAACGGAAGTCGTTGCCACCGACGAGCTGCAATGCACATCAGTGGATGGGCTATTTGCGGCAGGCGAGACGAGCGGCATCGGAGGCCTCGAGCTCGCCCTCGTGGAGGGCGAGATCGCGGGCAAGACCGCAGTCCTCGACAGCAGGGCGGCCAGAGCACTGACAAGCCGCAGGCGCCGGAAGCAGGGCTTCGCCACAGCAATGCACAACGCGCACCCGGTTACGGACCACTGGCAGAACCAGCTTACGGACGACACCGTCATCTGCCGGTGCGAGGAAGTTACCTACGACCGGGTGTTGAGCGCAGCAACAGACGCCCTCTCGAACGAGCCCCGATCCACCAAGCTGCTAACCCGGACGGGAATGGGTTGGTGCCAAGGCCGGATGTGCGGCTACGCCGCTTCCTGCCTCAGCACCCCGACAATCGCGGGCGGAACGGATGCGTTCGCGAAGCGGCCTGTCGCGGCCCCCGTCACGCTCGGAGCACTGGCCGCTCTGAACGATTCGGGCCCTGCCGACCGCACGGTTTCGCGCAACATCTGAGTCCGTTCTCCTCGCTCGGGAGGATCGGACTCGTTTAATTGTCGGACAAATCAATAGGCTATTGTCAGTCAAAAATAGGAGAACCAATGGGACTGCTTGACGGTAAAACGATCATCATCACCGGCGCGGGGCGCGGCATCGGCCTCGCCACCGCTTTGCACCTGCACGACGAGGGCGCGAACGTCATCGCCACCGTGCATTCCGATAGGCGTGTGCCCGAACTCGACATCGACAGCGACCGTCTGGTCGTGCGCACGGTGGACGTCGCGGACGAGGAGCAGGTCAAGGAGCTCATCCAGTTTGCGGTCGACACCTTCGGCGAACTCAACGGCATCGTGAATAACGCCGGGATCCTCATCCCGGGGACCATTCTGGACGCGAGCCTGGAAGACTTCGAGCGCACCTTCGCCGTGAACGTACGTGGTGTCTTCCTCGGCTCCAAGTACGCCCTCCCGGAGCTGCTTAAGGCCGGCGGTGGTTCGATCGTCAACTTCGGCTCGATCAACTCCATCGGAGCGGAAAAGCTTCTGACTACCTACACGGCCAGCAAGGGCGCCGTCCTGCAGCTGACTCGCGCCATCGCGTTGGACTACGGTGCGCAGGGGATCCGCGCCAACACGGTCTGCCCCGGCTTCGTCGACACCCCTCTCAACATCCCGCACTACGAAGCGCTTGGCGGGCGCGAGGCGCTGGAAGAAGGGCTTCCCGACTTCCAGCCGATCGGGCGCCCGATCACAACGCTCGAGATCGCACAGTCAGTGTCGTTCCTGCTCTCCGATCGCTCGACCGCGATCACGGGAACGGCGTTCGTCGTCGATGGCGGCGTACTGGCGGGAGCCTGACGGATCGACAGATGGCCTGGCGGACGCTACTGCAGACCGCCAGGCCATCGTTCGATGGTTCTCACCCGGCGTGTGTGGCGCATAGATCCCGATCAGCACCGAAGCACCCGGGATCAGCGCGTCCGAAGCGACTCCGCGCTCACCTCGGGAGCGCGACGGAAGGCCCGGGTCGACCTGGTTCCCGCATTGACGAGCACGGTGTGCCTCACTGCTCGAGCGAGCGGGAGATCCGAGGCGGAATCTGTATAGAGGACGGCCTGGTCAAGCGCCACGCCCGCCGCGCGCAGGCTTTGCACCTTCCGAGCGCCGACGTTATGGGAACCCATCAGCAAGCCTCTGCGCTCGACAGTCAACGTCGACGCGAGGACCTCGACGTCATTTAGCCCCAACGCATCAAGATAGCTGCGAGCCAGTGTCTTCTCGGAAGCCGTCACCACTATCGCCCGTGTGCGGGCGTGCGACTGCCGCAACACGGCGACGATGGTGTGCCGTCCGATGTCGGGATCGGCTGCCAACGCTTCAGCGGTCTCCCCGGCGAGCCTGACGTACTGGAGCGGGCTCACATTTCTAAGAGCCAAGCGGACCAAAGCGCGGTTCACCCTCGGCCGCACCTCACCCCACGGTGATGCGGCCAACGCCGTCAGCACGAGAGGCACTGCGGCCGCAAATCGCCATGGCGCTGCGCGCAGCCGGCGAATGATGAGCGCCGCCATCGAATCGTGACGCGTCAGCACGCCGTCCATATCGAATAGCGCCACTTCCGGTTGCGTGCCGGGCACACCCTGATCGCCGGCTCGGGCGATCATCACTCGTCGGCCGTCACTTCTGGATGGAGAGAGTGACCGGCCCCCCGGCCGCCCCAACCTTCCGAAGCACCGACGAAGGCACTCGAAACACTCGACCGGGCGCGGCCGGCCACAGCAAGCGTCGGCGGACCAGAGTCTTTCCTCCCTGACGCACGACGATGCGGGGAAAGGGGATGTACTCGTCCGTCCACAGCTCCAACCGACCGCGGGGCGGGGCGGGATCGTTCGGACGGATGAGCGCCGGTGAGACCCAGCGCAACGGCTGTTCGACGCGCAACTCCACCGGGGCGGTGGTCGTGGCCTGCGTGCCGGACAGATAGTCGATGACGTGGTCGGCAACGGCCTTTCCGTCCAGTGCAGCGATATCGGCAGTGTCGACGGGGTGCAGGCTGTTACCGATCGCGAAGACCCCGGGAACACTCGTGCGCATCGCACCGTCGACTGTTGGACCCTTGGTCCCTGCGTTCAAGGAAATGCCGGCAGCGCGAGCGAGCTCGTTGTCTGGAATCCAATCGCCGGTGAGGATCACCGTGTCGCACGGCACGAGACGACGGTTTCCGGTGTCCAGATCCTCCACCTCCACGGCCTCCACCTTCGGACGCCCCACAATGCGTACCACCCGGGTCCGCGTTGCCACTTTGGTTCGGAAGAAGATTCGTCCTGGCCACGTGAAGAAAAAGTAGGAGTCCGGGTTGGCGTACTCGGTGGTCATCAGCACGGTGCGGCATCCCACATGCTGGAGCGTGAGTGCGGCAGACCAGCTGACGAGCTCGGCGCCGACGATGACGGCGCGCTTTCCAACGCGGCCGTGCTTCAGGTGCACGATGTTCTGCAGGTGACCGGTCGTGTAGACGCCTTGCCCGCGGTCACCGGGGATCAGACGCGCCGGTCGTGGTCGTTCACGGGCGCCAGTGGCGAGGACGACCACGTCCGCGTCCACCCTGAAGCGCCCCGTAGGCGAGGTGACGTTGAAGGAGTGTTCGCCGGCCCAGTCCGTGACCGTCGATTCCGTGAGGATCGTCGCGCCGGATTTTTGGGCGCGGTCGCGGAGGATCTGCGCGTAACGCGGGCCGCTGATGAATGTTCGCATGTCCCGAATGCCGTAGCCGGGGTGATCGCTGTGGCGGGGGATGCCGCCAGCGACGGCTTCACGCTCAACAACGACCACCGACCCTTCGACTCGGGGAGCGAGGTAGCGCGCGGCGGTCAGGCCAGCAGGCCCACCGCCGATGATGGCCACGGTCGCTTTGCGCACCGCCCCCGGGGTCTCGTCCTGCTCCGTGATGGCGTTCGGAAGGCTCATCGAACTCTCTCCTGGTCGCTGATGCTGGAGGCCTCGACGCGGGCGCCTCGTGTGTTGAGCAACTCGGTCACTTCTGCGCCACAGAAGAAGCCTTGGCAACGGCCGTTGTGGGCACGGGTACGCCGGCGTAGACCCTCGAGATTGCACGGGGGAATCGGGGATGAGAACGTGTCGCGGATCTCCCCGGCGGTGACGCGTTCGCAGAAGCACACCACGCGTCCGTATGCGGGATCCTCCGCGATTCGCCTGGTGTCCTGATAGGGGCGCAGGAATGCTTCGCCGATGTTTGGCATCCTGGGGGGCGCGGGCAGGTCGGTCCGCTCGGTGAGTTCAAGCGGGCTCTGCCGGAGCAGGGTGACGATGTGCTCGGCGACGGCCATCCCGGACGTCAGGCCCGTGGACCGGATGCCGCCAGCGATGACATACCGCTCGGTGGAGTCTGCGTCGACGAGGTAGTCAGGCTGATCGCTGGCGGCTCGAAGCCCGGCGTAGGTGGCGGTGACTTCTTCATCAAGCAGCCGGGGCATCAACTGCTTGCCTTTGCCGAGCAAGAAGTTGAAGCCGTCCTCCGAAGTGCCGGTTTGAGTCCGGTCGTCCAGGTCCTCCGCAGTAGGCCCAAGCATTACGTTGCCGTAGATGGTCGGGCTCACCAGCACGCCCTTGCCACGCGCAGTCGGGACCGGCAACACGATCTTGTTGACCAGCGGCCGCGCTTGCTTGTCGTACACCAGCAGTTCTCCCCGGCGGGGGGTGATGGTGAGGCGGTCGTATCCGAACATCCGGTCGATGATGTCTCCGCCCAGCCCGGCCGCATTGATCACCCAGCGGGCGAGTACCGGGCCTTGCGAGGTGACGAGTTCGGTGACGTCGGCGCGCCGAGCGACGCCTTCAACCCGGCGTGCCAGCAGCAGTGTCACTCCACGCTGCACCGCATCCGTCGCGAGGGCCAGGTTGGTCGTCCATGTGCAGATGATCGATTCGTCGGGAACCGTCAGACCCGCCACCACCCCCTCACCCAGATTCGGAAGCACCGCATACACTTCCTCGGCGGTGATGATCTCGGTGCGGTCGTAGCCGTTGTCGGCCGCCTTCTTCTGCAACCCGGGCAGCGCATCGCGCTGCTCCTCATCCCAAGCCACCAGGACGGCGCCGGTGCGCTCGACCGGAATGCCGGTCTGGGTCGCATACTCGGCCAGCAAGGTGTATCCCTGATGGACCATTTTCGATTCCAGCGTTCCGGGCTTCGCGTCAAAGCCGGTGTGCAGAATCGCCGTGTTGGCCTTGCTCGTCCCGTCGCCCACATCTGGCTTCTCGTCCAAGAGAGCTACAGAGAGCTCGAATCCGGCGAGCCGCCGGGCAATCGCGGAACCGACGATGCCAGCTCCGATGACGACGACATCGTGCACGCGAGCATTTGCACTCATACTGCTTCTCCTTGAAGAGCGGCGTCGGCGACGCGATTCCAGCGGGTCTGGAACTCTGCAGCCTCGTCCGACGACCAGAGGGGTTCGTAAGTCATCGACGGCTGCCAGGGGATCACGGCGTCCGCCAGTGCCACGGTGGGCTCGATGGCGACCCGGGCAAGAGCCGCTGCACCGAGCGGCGTGGCGTGCGGCGAGGGGTAGACATCCACCGGAATCTGCATCAGGTCCGCGACTGACTGCATCAAGACAGCGCTACGAGTGAGGCCGCCATCCACACGCAGTCGGCGTAGCGGACTTCCCAGGTCATCGCGCACGGCTTGACCGAGTCGAGCGACCTGGGCCGCAATTCCCTGCAGCACGGCGAGAACAAGATGCTCGGGACCGGTGGACAGTGTCATGCCAGTGAACGACGCCTTGGTCTGCGGCTCCCACCACGGGGCCGCCAGACCGGCCAACGCAGGGACGCTCAGCACACCGTCCGCGTCATCGGCGGCCACCGAGTCCAGTTCGGCGGCGTGCTTGATGAATCCGAGGTTCTGCATCCACCGCACCGCAGACGCCACGGTGTACACCTGACCGTCGAAACAGTAAGTCGGCCGCCCGTCGAGATGCCATGCAACCGACGACGCTAGTCCGGCAGAGGAGCGGTGAGCAACGTGACCAGTGTTGGCCAACAGGAATGCACCCGTCCCGAAGGTGCACTTCGCCTCACCCACGTCGAGACAGGACTCGGCAATAAGGGCCGCCTGCTGGTCGACGATCAGTCCACCAACCCCCATCACGCCGCCGAACGCGGCAGTGGTACCGGCGATCGCACCGGATGTAAGCAGCGCGGGCCGCTTCTCGTCGGTCAACCCGAACAGCTCGATCAACTCGAGGTCCCAGTCGATGTCGTCCAGATCTGTCAGGAGGGATCTGCTCGCTGTCGTCACGTCGGTGACGAACTCGCCCGTGAGTCGGTAGATCAACCAAGAATCTGTGGTGGTGACCACTCCGTCGTGCGTCACGTTCTCCCTGAGCCAGGCCTGCTTGGGAGCGGAGAAGTACGGGTCGAGCACGAGACCTGTACGGCTGGAGATGAGCTCTGCGTGCGGGCGAAGTCGCTCGCATATGTCCTGAGAACGGCGGTCCTGCCAGACAACCACGTTGGAGAGCGGCTTGCCGGACGCGGGGTCCCAGGCCAGCACCGACTCGCCCTGGTTGGCGAGGGTGACCACGTCAATGAGTGCACGTGACTGCTTGATCGCGCTGCTGCCGGCAGCGAGGACCGAGGTCCACAGTTCTTCCGGATCTTGTTCGACCCCACCCCCCGGCAGGTAGCGGGGGCGAAGGGGAACTTCCGCAAGCCCGAGGATGGCGCCGTCCGCCCCGACGACGACGGCCTTGGTTCCGGACGTGCCCTGATCGATCGCAAGGACAGTGGTCATCGCTCGCCCACCGCGACTTGGAGTTGGATGAGCACGATAAGCCTCTCAGGTTTGGAAGTGCACCGGGGGCATGGGGATCGGCTTCCCACACCCCCGGTGGGTCTAGATATCGGCCTGCAGCGGCCGGCAACGCCAGATGATGTGCAAACCTGTGCGATGTTGTGGACTATTATGGGATTTCGAGGATAAGCTGTCAACACGAGATCGCTTAGGAGGATTGGTGACTTCGGCTACGGCAAACCAGTTCCGTGATCCAGTAGAAGTTCGTCGGCGCAAGATCCTCGGGATTGCCTCGCGCGAGGGATTCGTTCGTCAGGCGGAGATTGCCGCTGAGCTTGACGTGTCAACGGAGACCGTCCGCCGCGACCTCGCCGCACTGCAGGAAGCGGGAGAGCTGACGCGAATTCATGGGGGCGCCGTGGTATCCAGCGCTACCGTTCGCGTTGAGCCGGCCCGAGAAGAGCGGTCCTCTGCTGCGGCCGCTCAAAAGGCTGAGATTGCCGTCATAGCCGCAGGGCTACTGGATCCCGACGACACGCTGTTCCTCGACGTTGGCACGACGGCCGAAGCGGTCGCCAAGGCGCTACCTGCGAGTTTCCATGGAGTCGTAGTCACTCCTAGCCTGCCGGTCGGACAGATCGTCGGGCTCCGAGACGACATAGAGTTGCACCTGCTCGGCGGTCGCGTCCGGCCTCGAGAACTCACGACTTTCGGTGCAGATACTCTGGCGCAGATCGGCAGCTTCAACGCCTCGATCGCCCTGATCGGCGCGGGAGGCATCGGGGCGGCTGGTGTCTCCGACTACTCCGGTGAAGATGCCGCTATCAAGCGGGCCATGATCGCCCAGAGCGCCCGGTCATTCGTGCTTGCCGGCTACGAGAAGATCGGGCGGACAGCACCGCGTTCAGTCTGCGGCTTGGGCGACATCGACGGCATCATCACCGATTCAGTCACGGACGACGCGCAGCTCCAGCCCCTGACTCGACCGGGTCTGATCTTGCTCCGTCCGTAGCGGCCTGCCTGACCCTACCTCGTCAATCCCGAAGAGAACTCTGTACCAACCACTGGTGAAAGGCATTTCATGAGCACCCTCGAAACCCGCGTCAAGATCTCCTCCGGCTCTCCCTACGAGCCGATCCTCGGCTACTCCCGCGCCGTCAAAGTGGGCGACCTCATCTTCGTTGCCGGCACGACGTCCGGGGGAGTGGGAGTTACCGCCGAGGAGCAGACGCGTGAGATTTTCCGCCGAATCGAAAAGGCACTCGGCCAGGCCGGAGCTTCGTTCGCAAATGTGGTGCGTACGCGCGTGTTTCTCACCGACATCGCCGACTTCGATGCGGTCGGAGCCGTTCACGGCGAGCTCTTCGGAGACATCCGTCCCGTCACGTCGACCATTGGCGTGAGCGCTCTCGCGTCACCGAACCTGGTCGTCGAGATCGAGGTCGACGCAGTCGTTTGAGGAAGCGCTATGACCACCTCGTACCCATTCGCCGCAGTACTGTTCGACTGCGACGGAGTCCTTGTCGAGTCTGAACTCATCACCAACGGAGTTCTGCATCAAATGCTGCGGGAACTCGGGTGGGATCTGCCTGCGGAGGAATGCCAGCGCCTGTTTGTCGGCCGGTCGATCCGCGATGAGTGGGAGATCGTGTATGCCCACACTGGCTTCCGCGTCCACGATCAGTGGTTGGCGGAGTTTCGCAGGCGCCGAAACGAGGCGCTTCAGGTTCACCTGACACGAGTTCCCGGTGCGCTCGAGGCGGTCGAAGAGATCCGTCATCGTGTGGGGGAGAACGTCGCAGTCGCGACGGGCGCCGATCGCGCGAAGGCGATGATGCAGCTAAAGATGATGGGCCTGAGCCACCTCTTCCAGGACCGAATCTTCAGTGGCATGGACCTGGCGCGTACGAAGCCTGCTCCGGACGTCTATCTAGCCGCGGCAGCGCGTCTGGGCTCCGATCCAAGGACCGTCGCAGTGGTGGAAGACTCGATCGCCGGTGTCACAGCTGGTGTCGCAGCTGGCGCGACAGTCTTCGGGTATACCCCACCTGAGCGGCCCTACATAGACAGTCGCCAGCTCATCGACGCAGGTGCGCACGCAACTTTTGATTCGATGTACGACCTGCCCCGGGTACTTCTCTCATTCGATGGAGCTGGCCCACGGGCGACTGAGCGAGAGGAGGCGCGACGATGAGTGACGGCGAGCTCTCACGAGAAGGGTCCGCAACATGCGACGATGGCGATGCGGCGTTCGGTCGGTGGCTGCATCTGATCAACAACGGCACCGAGGCAGCGTCTAGTTCGCGGCAAAACGCATAACACCGTGGACCGAGGCCCATTCGGCGCTGTTGAAGCGGCTTCTTCACAGACGCCCGCCGGCTCTCTTGCACACCCGATAATAGTACTTATGTCAGGTCGAAGATGACATCTTCGCGTCTGATGCGGGTTGGTTCTCTCCCCCATTACCTTCTTCGTGACCCGTTCAGCGTCCATGCTGGGCGGTGGCAGCCTGCCGGGCTCGGCAGGATTGGTCCCCCCTGTCCACGATGATCCGAGCTGCTTGAAGGCGCGTGCCGCTGTGCCCGGTGAGACCCCGAGGTCGGCAGCGGTCTGCCGGACCGTCGGGAGACGTTCCCCGTTGCCGAGATATCCGCTTGCGATCAATCCGCGGGACTGTTCGTAGATTGCCGACGAGGTGGTGGCGTCACTCCCGGTGACCGACATGAGATCACGCTTCATTGGCAGCGACGACGGGGCGCGCTTCCGGAGCGGCGACCGGCACCGTCTCGGCGGCCAGAGAGATGAGCGCGGCGAGTGACGCGAGCTGCAGCACCCAACCCGTCCTACAAACAACGCCGTGACTCGTGCTCATCGGAAAAGCGAATTCAGAGCATCTGCTGTTCTTCACGCGGAAGGGGACGGCGCTCGCTCCGCACAACGTTCGGCGCACCTTCCGGGAGATGCTCGAGTCCGTCGGACTCGACGGCGTGGAGATCACACCGCATGCGTTCAGACGAACGGCCGCGACGTTGCTGACCAACAAGATTGACATCGAGACCGCCGCCGGGGTTCTCGGCCACTCTTCGACAGCCACGACCCGAGAGCACTACGCCGAGCCGGACAGTCGGTGAGTCCGTTGCCTGCCGCCGTGCTGGAACGGCTCGCTCCCCAAATCGATTAGACGGCGTGGGCGCGGTGTGTCGGCCACACCGTTCAGGGAGTCTCAGCCTGCCGTGTACGTGAGGTCCCGTCAGCGATGGCGCGGGAATCGTTCTCACCGCAGCCCCCGGCTCCTTCACCGCCACCGACCGCGATGTGACCCGCGTCGGCGGGACGGTATTGGCGGCCGTCGTTAGCCGCGGTGCGCGAAACCGAGCGAGATGACTCTCGCTGCTCGTCCCTGCCTCGAGCTTCGATTTGCCGCACGCGAGTGCGGATGAGCCGGATGGCGGTGAAGCCGTGCGTCTGCGAGGCTCTGGCACCAGGCGCCGACCCGGTGTCCCTGATGAGGAGGCCACGTGGCTAAGGTGCTGTTGGTTCTGTACCCGGATCCCGAAACGGGCTACCCGCCCGTGTACGCGCGCGATTCGATTCCGGTGATCGAGAGTTACCCGAATGGTCAGACGTTGCCCTCGCCGCAGGCGATCGACTTCGTCCCGGGAGAGCTGCTCGGTTCGGTGTCGGGTGGGCTGGGACTTCGTCGCTACCTCGAGGACGCGGGCCACACACTCGTCGTCACCAGCGACAAAGACGGACCGGACTCGGTCTTCGAACGGGAGCTCGTCGACGCTGACATCGTGATCTCGCAGCCCTTCTGGCCTGCGTACCTCACACCGAAGCCAGGACTCCGAGATTGTTGGACCGAGTCGCATAAGGTGAGCGCCGTGAACCGAACCATGTTGAAGTCGAAGCTGCATCGCGCGACCGTGACGGGAAGCGATCTGAACTATGTCGGGTCGATCACCATCGACTCCGACCTCCTCGGCGCGGCCGACATCCTCCCGCATGAGCAGGTGCATGTGGTCAATGTGAACAACGGGGCGCGCTTCGAGACCTACACGATCGCAGTCGAGCGGGGCACGGACACCGTCCAGGCCAACGGGGCGGCAGCTCGGCCGGTCCACACCGGCGACATCGTCATCTCATACGCGGGCTACGGCAGAGACGAGCTCCGCGAGCACGAACCGCTCGTCGTGAACCTGGCAACGACTCCTGCTGACCCAACCCCGAACCGCATTGTCGACAACCGGTCGACGACGGGCGGCGCGGCAGAGTCCACGCCGCAGTAGGAGATCTCCAACCAGGCTGCGGGGAACACCACGTCCAATCGGCTTCCGGCGCACGCGCGGGCAGTCCGGGGCGACAGCGGCCCGGCACGCCGCTGACGGCCTAACCGAACTTACCGGTCAACAGCTGCTCGTAATCTGGGAGCAGTATGGTCGCGCGGTCCGCCGTCTACTGACCAGCACGAGGAGGTGGAGATGCTGCTCAGCCAGCTTGAGTATTTCGTTGCGGTCGCTCGCGAGCAGCACTTCGGCCGTGCCGCTGCCGCGTCCTTCGTTTCGGCGTCAGCGCTCTCGGAAGCCATTCGAAAGCTGGAATCCGAACTCGGCGTCCCACTCGTGCGACGAGGGCGCGCGTTCGAAGGACTGACCACGGAGGGCGAGGCAGTCCTCGTCTGGGCGCAACGCATGATCGCGGACCATCGCGCACTCAAAGACGAAGTCAGCAACGCCGCTGGCCGGCTGAACGGTGTCGTGCGCGTTGGGGCCATTCCATCGGGGGTTGCGTTGGCGGCACGGGTGCTCGCCGAGCTCTGCGCTTCACATCCCCACCTCGAAGCGAGACTGATCACCGGGCTTACGTCTGAGCAAGTGGTGGACGGGCTGCGCTCCTTCGAGCTCGATGCCGGACTCATCCATCCGTCAGTTGCCGCCGCGGACGATGTTCGCCACATCCTGGTGGAAACAGACCGGCTCGTGGTCGTCGGCGCAGCCGCCCGCACGGACCTCAGTGAAACCATCGACGCAATGTCGCTCGATCAGATGCCCGTATGCACGCTGTCGCCGGGCATGCGTGCCCGTCAGATCCTGGATGCCGCATTCGCCCAGCGAGGTGTGCGGTTGCGTCCGCGGGTCGAGGCCGACTCCGTGGAGGCGCTGCTAGCTCTCGCACGGACCGGAGCGTGGGTGAGCATCGTCCCGCGCTCCGCAATCCCGAAGGCCGCCGCCAGCATCGGGCTCAGAGTCGCCGACATCACCGGCCCGCAGGTAAGTATTCCTCTGGTCCTCGCGACCCTCGGCGATGAGCCCCGCCCGCCGATGGCGATCGCAGTCGACGCGGCCGCACGGCGTCTGGTCGACCGGACCGAATAGAGCCCCGCGGCGTCTGGTCAGCCGGGATCATACATCACGTCGGAGTGCTGCGAGCCCGACTCCGGCTCCCCGGCGGGCTTGCGTCGATCTTGGCGGGGCGGCCTCGGCGCGCGCGGATACTCTGCCGCCATGGCGATGAAGCCCCCGATCACAGATATCGACGAGACGCGCATGCACGTGTCGCGACCCAAGAAGGTCGCGGTGGGCGTGCCCGCGGTGCTGCACGCGCTGCAGATCGCGAACGAGCAGATGGGCGTCAAACGCTCCCTGCAGACGCTCATGCGCGTGAACCAGAAGGACGGCTTCGACTGTCCCGGCTGTGCGTGGCCCGAAGAGGACAAGCGCCATATGGCGGAGTTCTGCGAGAACGGCGCCAAGGCGGTCGCCGAGGAGGCCACCCTTCGCCGGGTCGGTCCGGCGTTCTTCGCCGCGCACTCCGTCGAGGAACTGCGCACCCACGACGACTGGTGGCTCGGACAGCAGGGGCGGCTGACCCACCCGATGCTGCTCGAGGAGGGCGATTCGCACTACCGCCCCGTCTCGTGGGACGACGCGCTGCGGATCGTCGCCGACGGACTGCGGGCCGTCGAGGACCCCGACGAGACCGTGTTCTACACCTCCGGACGCACCTCCAATGAGGCCGCATTCCTGTACCAGCTGCTGGTGCGGGGCGTCGGCACGAACAACCTGCCGGACTGCTCGAACATGTGCCACGAGTCATCCGGGTCCGCCCTCACCGAGACCATCGGCATCGGCAAGGGCACGGTGTCTATCGAGGACATCCACGAGGCCGACCTGCTGATCGTCGCCGGCCAGAACCCGGGCACCAACCATCCCCGCATGCTGTCGGCCCTCGAGAAGGCCAAGCAGCGCGGCGCCCGGGTGATCGCCGTGAACCCGCTGCCCGAGGCGGGGCTCATGCGGTTCGAGAACCCGCAGACGGTGCGGGGCGTCGCGTTCGGCGGCACCAAGATCGCCGACCGGTTCGTGCAGGTTCGCGCGGGAGGCGATCAGGCGCTGTTCCAGGCCATCGGCAAGCACCTGCTCGAGGTGGAGGCCGCCGACGGGGGAGTGCTCGACCACGACTTCATCGCGGAGCACACCAGCGGCTTCGACGCCTATCGTCAGGCGATGACGGATGCCTCGTGGCCCGAGCTTGTGAAGGCGACCGGGCTGCCCGAGAAGACGCTGCGCAAGATCGGCGAAGAGGTACGCACCTCCACCTCGACGATCGTGTGCTGGGCGATGGGACTGACGCAGCACAAGCACTCGGTGCCGACGCTGCGCGACGTGGTCAACGTGCTGCTGCTGCAGGGCAACATCGGACGCCCGGGCGCCGGCGTCTGCCCCGTCCGCGGGCACTCCAACGTGCAAGGTGACCGCACCGTCGGCATCTACGAGAAGCCCGCCGAGGAGTTCCTCGCGGCTCTCGACCGTGAATTCTCGTTCCGCGCCCCGCGCGAGCACGGCTTCGACACGGTCGAGGCGATCCGGGCGATGCGCGACGGCCGGGTGCGGTTCTTCATGGGAATGGGCGGCAACTTCGTCTCCGCGACGCCCGACACCGCCGTCGTCGAGGCCGGCATGGCGCGCATCGATCTGACGGTGCAGGTCTCGACCAAGCTCAACCGGTCGCACGCCGTGACGGGGCGGCGGGCGCTCATCCTGCCGACCCTCGGCCGCACCGACCGCGACCGCCGCGGAGGCGCGGAGCAGCGGGTCACCGTCGAAGACTCGATGGGAGCCGTGCACGCCTCGCGCGGGCGGCTCGCCCCGCCGTCGGAGGAACTGCTCAGCGAAGTCGCGATCGTGGCGCGGCTGTGCGCGCTCGTCTTCGGTGGCGCGGATGCCGCGGCGACCAGCGAGCGGGCGAGGGGCGGCTCGCCGTCTGACCGCGGGCTTCCCGAGCACGGCGCCACGGAGCCTGAGCGTCCGGATCCTGCCCGGCTGCGGCATCCGTCCAACGTCCCTCAGGCGGACTGGGCGGCGCTCGAGGCCGACTACGCGCTCATCCGCTCGCACATCGAGCGCACGATCCCCGGGTTCGAGGACTTCGAGACGCGCATCCAGAAGGGCCGTACGTTCTTCCTGCCCAACGGGCCCCGCGACGCCCGGCGCTTCGCGACCGTCGACGGCAAGGCCCGGTTCACCGCGAACCCGCTCGAGTACCCGCACATTCCGCGAGGCCGGCTGCTGCTGCAGACCCTCCGCTCGCACGACCAGTACAACACCACCATCTACGGCAAGGACGACCGGTACCGCGGCATCCACGACGGCCGCCGCGTCGTGCTCGTGAACACCAAGGACATCCAGAATCTGGGCTTCGCCGAGGACGAGATCGTCGACCTGGTGTCGGAGTGGGCGCGCCCGGACGGCTCCCTCGAGGAGCGTCGCGCCGACGAGTTCCGCATCGTCGCCTACAACACGCCGAAGGGCAACGCCGCCGCCTACTACCCGGAGACCAACGTGCTCGTGCCGCTCGACTCCGTCGCCGACGTGTCGGGCACGCCCACTTCGAAGGCCGTCATCGTCCGTCTCGAGCGGCGCGCGTGAGCACGATCGTCCGCGCAGCGCTCGGGAGCGGAGAGGCCGTGCGCCTTGCCGCGATCAGCTCGGCGCCACTCGACCTCGACGCGCACCTCCGGGCGGTCGACGACCCCTCGGCGGGGGCGGTGACGACGTTCGTGGGTCGCGTGCGCGATCACGATCCGGATGCCGCATCCACCGTCGAGGCTCTGGAGTACTCCGCGCATCCCGACGCCGAGAGCGCGCTGCAGCGCATCGCCGAATCCGCGGTGGCCCACAGCGATGCGCTCGTCGCCGTCTCGCACCGGGTCGGATGCCTGAGCGTCGGCGACGTCGCGGTCGTGATCGCCGTCGCCTCCGCGCATCGCGCAGACGCGTTCGCCGTCTGCCGCACGCTCATCGAGACCATCAAGACCGACCTCCCGGTGTGGAAGCGGCAGGTCGAGATCGACGGCACCGCCACCTGGCTGGGTCTCGGCGGATGACGGCGATCCCGGTGACGATCGGGCGACGGATGCTGCAGCCCGCGGTGTCCGCTCCTTCCGGCGTGTTCGCCGCCGCGAGTACCGCTCCGGTGGCTGCGGTCGGCGCTCCGCTGGTGGACACGCATGGGCGGGTGCATCGGGATCTGCGGATCTCGTTGACGGATCGGTGTTCGCTGCGGTGCACGTACTGCATGCCCGAGCAGGGCAATGAGTGGCTGGCGAAGACGAGCATCCTGACGTTGGACGAGATCGTGCGGATCGCGCGGGTGGCTGCGGCGGACGAGATCACGACGTTCCGGCTCACCGGTGGCGAACCATTGCTGCGCTCCGACATCGTCGAGGTGGTGCGCCGGCTGTCGGCGATCACGGGTCCGGACGGCCGGCCGGTGGAGATCGCGATGACCACGAACGGGATCCGGCTGCCGGAGCTGCTGCCCGCGCTGGTGGAGGCCGGGCTGACCCGGTTGAACATCTCGATCGACACGCTGCGCCGTGATCGGTTCCATGCGCTGACCCGCCGGGACCGGTTGGACGATGTGCGGGACGGGATCGCGGCGGCCGGAGCATCCGGTCTGCGTCCGTTGAAGCTGAACGCGGTGGCGATGCGGGATGTGAACGATGACGAGCTCGTCGACCTCGTCGAGTTCGCGATCGCGCATGATGCGCAGATGCGGTTCATCGAGCAGATGCCGTTGGATGCCGGGCATACGTGGGATCGGTCGCGGATGGTGACGCAGGACGAGATCCTCACCGCCTTGTCGGCGCGGTGGACGTTGACGCCGGTGCCGGGTCGGGGTGGGGCGCCCGCGGCGCGGTGGACCCTGGACGGCGGTCCGCACACCGTGGGCGTGATCGCGTCGGTGACGGCGCCGTTCTGCGGCGACTGCGACCGGTTGCGGCTCACCGCGGACGGGCAGTTGCGCAACTGCCTGTTCTCGACCACGGAGTACGACCTGCTGCCGATCCTCCGCGCCGAGACTTCCCCGGTGGTTGAGCCTGTCGAAACCAGGATCGATGGGATGCTGCGGTCCTGCGTGCACGGCAAGCTGCCGGGGCATGCGATCAACGACCCGTCGTTCCTGCAGCCCGCGCGCGGGATGAACGCGATCGGCGGCTGACATGGGACGCCTCACCTCCCGCAGCCCCGTGACGAGGATCGTCTTCGAGGAGTCCGGTCCTGCGAGCCGCCGGCGGCCCGACACGCTCGCGGTGGAGGAGCCGCTCGAGATCCGTGTGTCGGGCGAGCCGATCACCGTGACGATGCGCACGCCGGGCAACGACATCGAGCTCGCGGCGGGGTTCCTGACCGGTGAGGGCGTCATCCGTTCAGGGCGCGATTTCCGCTCCGCGATCCACTGCGGCGGGCCGGGCACAGGAGCGTCCCTGGCCGACGGGAACGCGTCGAACACGTACAACGTGCTCGACGTCACCCTGGCTCCCGAGGTTGCGCCCGCGGTCGTCGACATCGCCCGCAACTTCTACACGACGAGTTCGTGCGGCGTGTGCGGCACCGCGTCCATCGAGGCGATCCAGAAGCAGTCGCCGCACGACGTCGCAGGCGACGGCGTCACCTTCCCCGCGAGCTGGCTCGCGGGGCTTCCCGACGCGCTGCGGGCGGGTCAGGCGGTGTTCGACAAGACCGGGGGTCTGCACGCGGCGGCGCTGTTCGACGCCGTGTCGGGTGAGCTGCTCGTGCTGCGGGAGGATGTCGGCCGGCACAACGCCGTCGACAAGGTGATCGGCTGGGCGGTGCTCGAGGATCGCCTGCCGCTGACCGGAACCGTGCTGCAGGTGTCGGGCCGCGCGAGCTTCGAGCTCGTCCAGAAGGCGATCATGGCGGGCATTCCCGCGCTGTCCGCGGTCTCGGCGCCGTCGTCACTGGCCGTCGAACTCGCCGCGGCCTCCGGACTCACCCTCGTCGGGTTCTCACGGGGCACCTCGCTGAACGTCTACGCGCGGCCGGACCGCGTGCGTGTTGGTTCTTCCAGTGGCACAACGCAATCAAATCCCTGGGGGTGGGGCACCGATGTGCCCCACCCCCAGGGAGATCCAGCTCGCGCGCGGTGAGCGGTACCGCCGCTTCAGATCACTCTCCCGTGAGCACCTTCTTCAGCGTGTCAGCGACGTCGGGGTACCTCTCGAGCCAGGCAGCGGCGGCCCCGCCTTCCTTACCAGCGCCGAATTTGTTGCCGATCAGGTCGTCCAGGTCGTTGACCTGCGCGTCGTCCAGGTTGAACGCGGCATCATCGCGGCATCCCGAAAGGGCGCGCGCTGGCCGCCACCGCGTTCGGTTACCGAGCTTTCACATTGAAGGGTCATTGATGTGTCCACACCGGCTGTGTGAGGGCTGAAACGTCTATATCGCGACCAAAGAGCGCCAACTCGCGGAACTGAAGCAAGATGGCTCCTGTCGGGGCATGCATATGCATGTCCTCGCGAAGCCACATTTGCAGCAAAGAGCTGCCATTTGGTTGCGTGAACCAGTGAACCACATCCTCTGAACTCAGCGTCGCCACCTCCAAGCAATGCACGGATTGCACCTCATCCGCGATCGCGCGTGGTTTCCATGCAGGCGGTGCAACGAATACGAACGGGGTGATGGTGAAACCCGTAACAGTGACAAAGTCGTCCAATTCGCCGAGTACCTCGACGCCGCTAACCGGAAGATCCACCTCTTCCTGAGCTTCGCGGATGGCAGCGTCCAACGCGCTCTCGCCTTCCTCAAGCTTGCCGCCCGGCAGCGCCCATTGCCCGGCGTTGCGCCCACGATTGGCTCTCTCAATGATTACGAACTGCGTGTCGTCCTTGTCCCCGAACAAGATGATTGAAACGGCGGCTCGTCGCTCTCCCGCGATACGGCGAGGAAGCCTATTTCCAATATGACGCCGCACCTTGGTAAGAACGGGCAGGTTCATGCGTTCCTCTTTTCATGTATCGGACCTATTCACTAGCGGGGCCTCAACAAGCGAAAGCAGGATGGGCTTCAGGATCACAGCGCGCTCAGAATGCTGAATCAATGACATGTTCTTCTTTTCGGCTGCGGATCGGTCGCCGGGCAGGCCCGGGAGAGGTCGTTCAGGGGCTGGGGGCCGCAGAAGTTTCGCCGCGTGGGATTTCGGGGGATGAAGGCTCGGCGCGGATCAGCGCCACACCGATCAGGATCAGTCCTCCGCCGATCACTTGCGCACTGTCGGGTGCCTCATTGAGCAACAGCCAAGCGAAGCCGCTGGCCACGAGGATCTCAGTCAGTCCGATAAATGACGCGAGCCTCGAACCGATCAGCGGAACCGCGACGACGCCCAGACCAAATCCGGCTGACGTGGTGATGAATGCAATCCAACCGACTGCTACGAGCCAGAGAACCGATATGCCGCCATACTCGACCGTTGTCGGCTCGATGATGAATGGCATCACACCGATACCGCACAATGCTGCTGTTGCCAGAGCTCCCACGGCGAGTCCACCGGAGGTCAGCGCAAGCGGCGGCACTGCGTGTCCAGCCTTCTCGGCCGCGACGAAGTACGTTGCCAAGCAAGCTGCCGATGCGATAGCCAGAAGCACGCCCAACAGATCAAACCCGGAACCGGCCACGTTTGCTGCCACCACCAGACCCATTACCGAGATGACAGTTCCTGACAGAACAAGCCAGCGGGGCCGGTGTCGCGTTGCGATCCAAGCCCGCGCCACCAGAATCACGGGAGCGAGATTCATGATGAGCAACGCAACGCCGACTGGCAATCGTTGTATCGCAGACAGATAGAACAACTGAGTGCCCAACACGCCAGCGATGCCGAAAGTCACGATGAGCAGCCAATGGTCCGCAAAGAAGCGGGAGTTCCGAATGAGTGCTCGAACGAGCCAGGGTGACAGTATGAGGGCAGCGCCCGTCATCCTGATCACCATGACGGCTCCTAGTGACGATCCGCCCTCGAGGATGGGCTTCACGACTGGAGCTGTGGACGCGCTAAACACGACAGCGGCGAGAGCTACAAAGGTGCCGTACGTCCCTGCGCTCATCTTTGGGCTGATCGTCGCTGTGCGGTCCACTCAGTCCTCCTGCGGTAGACGTTCTGTGTCATTCACCAACCGCAGCAACTTGCCTGGTCGCATAGGGGTTGCGAAGTACCGTGTCCTCCTGCTTCGACGCGCTCGGCGGGCCGAAGCAGGAGGATACGGTCTGCAGTCGAGATCGTTGACCTGCGAGGTCAGTCTCCGGTGAGTGCCTTCTTCAGCGTGTCCGCGACGTCGGGGTACTTCTCGAGCCAGGCAGCGGCGGCCTCGTCTTCCTTGCCAGGGCCGAATTTGTTGCCGATCAGGTCGTCCAGGTCGTTGACCTGCGCGTCGTCCAGTTTGAATGCGGCAATCATGGCGGCAACGTCGGGGTAGTCATCCGCGAACCCTCCGCGAGCGAGGATGTGCTCGGCCTCCGGCTTGCCAAGTGTGTTCTTGGGGTCTGCGAGGGGCTTGAGGCCGTACGCGGTATTGGCCCAGAACGGTGACCACGACGTGACCACCACAGGCTCCTGGTTCTCCACCGCGTCCTTGAGAGTCGTCAACATTCCGACACTGGATGATGTTGCGAGCTCGATAGCGCCGCTCAACCCGTACTCGGGAATCACCTTTTCTTCGATGTTCTTCATGTAGCCGGTGCCCGGTTCGATTCCGACAATCCTGCCGCCGACGTCGGAAGCGTGGGCTGCCAGATCTTCGATCGAGTTGACATCAGTCACGTAGTCCGGCACAGCCAGGAACAGAGCGTTGTTGTCGTACCACGAGGCGAGGTCTTCGAGATCGTCCTTGTGCTTGTCCCAGTAGTCCTTCTGGAGATTCTCCGGGCTGGCGGAGAAGAAGTCGATGTCGCCGTTGGCTGCGGCGAGGTACACGATTCCGATCTCGCTGAACTCCTGGATGTCGGCCTCGTAGCCGGCTGATTCGAGCACGTTCTTGAAGATGTAGCCCGCGCCTGTGTAGTCGTTCCAGCCGGGGATCACGGCGATCTTGAACGGTTCCCCGTCGGCGCCCGCGCCCCCGGCCTCCGCCGAAGTGCTCCCGCAAGCGGCAAGGCCTGAGGTCATGAGAGCGGCCGCGACCAGGGCGGCGTATCGGTAGGCAGTTGTCTTCTTCGACGTATTCATCTGTCCTCCTGAGTTGGATGGTGGGCACAAACGGCGCGCCGAAACTAGGTGAGTTCCGTCCAGATCGGTTCCTCGGTCACAGCGTGCGATCGGGTGGTGTTCAGCAGGCCGCCTGCGATGTGGGGCCGAGCATATGCACAATCGATATTTTTTGGCAAGCAGCAGTTTTGAATCTCGCCGCCGCCCGAGCGAGTTCCCGTTCGGTCCCGATGCGAACGGCAATCTGTCTCGAATCTTCTGCTTGACAAGACCGTCGCTGCGTTGGATGCTAGTCCCACCTAGCGAGATCGTCCCGCTATACGAGACAGGATCCGAACTTGACCTTCACCCTCTCTGCACCCTCGCCGGCGCCGACAGGCATCGCAGCGCACCGGCTCGAGCCCCTCTTCACACCGCGCTCAATCGCGTTCATCGGAGGCAGCAACATCCTCGACACGCTCCGGTATCAGCGCGAGATGGGGTTCGCTGGGGACGTCTGGGTGGTCAACCCGCGCCACGAGCGGTTGGACGTTTACGATTGCGTGCCGAGCGTGCGTGAGCTGCCCGCACCTCCGGATCTCGCCTACGTGGCCATCCGTCGAGAACTGGCCGTGCAGGCGATCGCTGAGCTGCGTGAGATCGGGTGCCGAGCCGTGATCTGCCATGCCGCGGGTTTCGCCGAGTCTGGCGGCATCGGCGAGGAGTTGAACACGAAACTCCTCGAAGCTGCCGGTGATATGCCGCTGCTCGGCCCCAACGTGCTGGGGATCATCAACGTGGTCGACAAGACCGCCGTCGCGATGGAACATTACGGGGTTCTGGAGGCTTCCGAAGGTGTCGCCATCGTGAGCCAGGGGGGAACCCTGCTGTGCGATGCCGCCTGGTCGGGGCGAAGCATCCCGTTCACGCATCTAGTGGCAGTCGGCAACCAGGCTCAGATCCAAACCGCCGAGTGCGTGGACTTCCTCCTTGACGACCCTCGGGTGAAGGCCATCGGCTTGTCCTTCGAGACGCTTGACGATATTGAACTCCTTCGCCGTGTCGCCGTCAAAGCGCTGCGGCTCGGCAAGCCAATCGTCGCCCTGAAACTGGGAAACACCGATGCCGGCGCGAGAGCGGCAGCTTCCCACACCGCATCGATGACGGGCCTGGGTGCAGCATGGGACGCGCTCTTTGACCGTCTCGGCATCATCGCGACCCGCTCCGAAGCCGAGTTCCTCGAAACACTGAAGCTCTGCTCCTCGGGTCAGATCCCTCGCGGTCCGCGCGCCATGGTGATTTCGGCATCAGGTGTCTACAGCATTCTGCTCGCGGATCATCTCAGCGCGGCGGGTTTCGAACTGCCGCAACCGGCAGGCGAGCACCGCGAGCGAGTGCTCAGCCTGCTGCCGGCAATCGCGACGCCAGGCAATCCGCAGGACGTCACGGCCGCCGTGTGGGGCGATGAGCGGGTCCAGCGCGACCTCTTCGCCGCTCTGCTGGATGACGAGATCGATGTCGTCCTCGGCGTGCAGAACTTCCCGCCGCAGGGCGTCGGCGATCCGGCTGCATATTTTCAGCCCATCGATGCTCTTGGCGCGGCCGTGGCCGGTCGCGAGATCGCAGCCGTTGAACTAGCCCCCCTGGCCGACTCGTTCCCGGCCGATGCCCGGGATCGTGCCACGCATGCAGGGCTCGCCCCGATGCAAGGACTGGAAGAATGCATGGCTGCGCTTCGTCATGGTCTGTGGTGGCATCGACGGCACACGGACCTGCTCGAGGTGGATCTTTCGGTCCCGGTCAGCTCACCATCCGCCACGATCCGTCGAGACCACGCACTCAACGAAGCTGAGGCAAAGGCCATGTTGGCCGCTGCCGGAGTCTGCGTGCCGGACTCGCGAGTCGTCACGACCGAGTCGGTCGTCGCCGCTGCCGACGAGCTCGGATATCCGGTCGTCATCAAGGCGCTCGATGCCCGCCTGCTGCACAAGACAGAAGTCGGAGCGGTGCGAGTGGGGCTGCGCTCGGCGACCGAGGTGCGCGACGCGATCGAAGACATGCGGCGCGACATGGCCCGGCTCGCTCCCGAGGTGGCCCTACGGGAAGTGCTTGTCGAGGTCATGGCCCAGGACGTAGTTGGAGAGGTCATGGTCTCCGTGACCCAGGACCCGTCCGTCGGGATCGTCATGATGCTGGCCGGTGGTGGCGTGGAAGCGGAACTGTGGAACGACAGCTTCCTGCTGGCGCCGCCGTTCACTCGCGGCGAGATCGTCCGAGCGCTTGATCGCCTCAAAGTCGCCGCCCGGCTGCGTGGCTGGCGAGGGCGTCCCGCCGCCGACATGGACCGACTCATCGACACGATCGAACGAATCGGTGACTGCGCATTGAGCACCGGTTCGGTCGACATCGAGATCAACCCACTACTCGTCGGACGCCACAACGTCACCGCCGTGGACGCCGTCGTCAGCTTCCATCATTCCGACCATCACGAAGAAGGAGAAACCAGATGACCATCAACGTAGACACCGCCGTCTCAGCACCGGAGGACTACCAGCACCTGATCTACGAGGTGGACGAGGAACACATCGCTTGGGTGACGCTGGACCGCCCGGCGAAGTACAACGCGATGAACCGGGCGCTCATCGCGGAACTTCGCGCCGGCCTGCTCCGCGCAGACGCCGACCCCGATGTCAACGTGATCGTGATCAAGGGCAACGGGCGCGGATTCTGCGGCGGACACGACCTCACCGAGGACGCCGGCGACGACGAGCTCCGGCTTGACCCGTACGCGTACAGGCAGCACTACTTCACGGAGTACAAGGACTACCTCACGCCCTGGGAGATCAGCAAGCCTGTTGTCGCCTCCGTGCACGGCGCGGCAATCGGTAAGGGGTTCGAGCTGACAATGATGGCCGACATCAGCATCGTCACCTCTGACACCGAGCTCGGCTACGCCGAGGTGCGGCACGGCATCGCCGGCTTCCTGATGTTCCTGCCCTGGCTGGTGGGCATGAAGGCCGCGAAGGATCTGCTGCTCACCGGACGGAAGGTCAGCGCGGCCGAATGCAAGGAGCTCGGCTTGGTCACGCAGGTCGTCGAACCCGACGAGCTGGCCGCAGAAACCAAGCGCGTAGCCACCATCATGGCCCGCATTCCGAGCGGAATGCAGCGAATCCACAAGCAGTACCTGAACCGGGTGTACGACGCCCAGGGTCTGCAGTCGGCGGTCGCCGACTACCTCGAGGTGGAGATGTTCATGAGCGTGCTGCCGACTCCGGAGTACGCGAAGTTCATCGACGTCACCTCCGAGCGGGGCCTCCGGGCGGCCATCGACGACGGCGAGGCGCGATTCGCGGGCCTGGATCGCTAGCTTCACCGTCAGTGCAGGCCGAGCTGCTGCCTCGGCCTGCACATCCCCCGGTCATTGCCCAGTTAATGGAGACAACGTGAACATTGCAAGCTCGACTATTCAAGACGTCCGGCGAGCCGAGGCGCAATTGCTTCAGCCTGGCGATCTGCCCACGGCGCGGAGCGCTCTGGTCGGACAGGAGCCGGCGGATCAGCCACCACTTCTGGATGTGATCGATCCGTCAACCGGGGAGATCATTTCGTCGGTCGCTCTGGGTACCGAACACGACGTCGACGTCGCTGTGGCGGCCGCAGTTGTGGCTCAGCGCGCCTGGCAGAAGCTCGTGCCCAGACAGCGCTCCCACGTGTTGCATGCAGTCGCGGATCGCCTCGTCGAACAGCGACAGCTTCTGGCTCGCCTCGAGGCTGCCGACACCGGCAAGCCGATGTCCGTCGCGCTGAACGATATCGATGTCTCGGTCGACGCGTTTCGCTTCATGGCCGGTGCGCTCCGGGCCACGAGCTCGGTCGCGGCGGGGGAGTACGAGGCGGATCATTTCTCCGTGATCGTGCGTGAACCGCTGGGCGTGGTCGGTGCCATCACTCCATGGAATTTCCCTCTCGTGATGGCTGCCCAGAAGATCGCCACGATTCTCGCAGCGGGCAACTCGATCGTCCTGAAGCCATCGGAGATCACTCCGTTGACGACCATAAAGTTCGCCGAACTGGTTGCCGATCTGCTTCCGCCGGGGCTGCTGAATGTCGTCACGGGGCTCGGAAATGTTGTCGGCGCTGCGATCGCAGCGCATCCAGACATCGCACTTGTCTCCGTCACCGGATCGACTGCAAGCGGTCGCGCCGTCGCACGAATCGCCGCGGACAGCGTAAAGCGGGTTCACCTCGAACTGGGCGGGAAAGCGCCGGTCATCGTCTTCGCGGATGCCGACATCGAGCGCGTTGCAGACACGCTGAGCGTCGCCAGCTTCTACAACTCCGGTCAGGACTGCAGCGCAGCCTGCCGCGTGTTGGTCCATGAATCGGTTGCCGACCAGTTGGTGAGAGCGCTGGTTGACCGGGTGAACGACATCTCCGTTGGCGAACCCGGTGCGGGGGAGGACATTCAGCTGGGCCCGGTGGTGTCGGAGGCCCACTTCCGCAGGGTGCTTGACCATCTGGATCGGGCATACGCCGAGGGGGCTCGCGCGGCCGTCGGAGGGAGCGCATACCCCGGCGCCGGCTTCTTCATTCAGCCGACGGTGTTGGTCGACGTGCCAGCGGGCGCCGCTTGCACGCGTGAGGAGATCTTCGGCCCCGTCCTGACGGTGGAGACGTTCTCTTCCGATGAGGAAGCGATCGAGCGGGCGAACAGCGTGGAGTTGGGGCTGTCCGCATCGGTGTGGACACGTGACGGTTCGCGTGGGGATGCTGCGGCTGCGCAGTTGGATGCCGGCACCGTCTGGGTGAACTGCCATGGGGTGATACCGAGCGAGATGCCATGGGGAGGTGTCAAGAGTTCGGGTTACGGACGTGACATGTCGATGTATGGTCTGGACGACTACTCCCGCACGAAGCACCTCATGCGTTACGTCGGGAGGTGACCGTGGCGCGGCCGACGACCGGTCGCCGGGCCGAGGTGTGATTCGATATTCGAATGGGCGATAACACGGGGTCGGCGCGGGATGGGTCGGTGCAGTCGGTCGACCGGGCGGTCTCCATCCTCCAGGTGCTCGCGCGTCGAGGAAATGGTGGTGTGACGGAGATCTCAAAAGACCTCGCCATTCACAAGTCCACTGTGTCGCGTCTGCTCCTCACGCTGGAGGCGCGCGGGCTTGTGGAGCAGGACACGAGCCGCGGTCGATACCGACTCGGCTACGGCGTGGTTCAGCTGGCGCGTGGCGCCAATGCGAACCGGGACCTAGCGGAGATCGGCAGGTCGATCATCAATGGTCTTGCAGGCGAGGTTGGCGAGACCGTCCACATCGTCGGCCGTGCGGGGATGGAGATCGTCACCGTCGACCAATCGGTCGGATCGTCATCAATCAGCGTTGTGAAAGTCATCGGGCATCGAGACCCGTTGTATCCCACCGCGGCCGGCAAGGTGTTCCTGGCGGATCTCACGGTCCCCGAGCAGCGTGCTCTGCTCGGGGACCACCCCCCGGTCAGGTATACCCCGCATACGATCGTGGACGTCGAGGCGTATCTGGCGGGGCTTCACGCTGCCCGCGAGCGTGGATACGCCACAAGTTTCGAGGAGATGGAGATCGGATTGGTCGCGGTCGCCGCGCCGATCAGGGGCTTCGACGGCAACGTTGAGGCAACTGTCGTTGTCTCGGGTCCGGCGTTCCGACTCACCCCCGCGCGGATGGCCGACATCACCCCGAAGTTGATGTCGGGAGCGCTACAAATCTCGGAACGCAATGGCTTCCCGAAGTCGGGTTGAGGACGTGGCGGCGACACACTCAGGTAGCACCGACGTTCGCTGCATGGACCTTCTGAGAAGGATCTTGATGACGAATCGATCCACAGCGAACGAGATGGCGGGTACGGCGCGGAGCGCATCGGCGGCTGTGCTGATGATCACGGGCGCCAGCATGTAGCCGGTATACCGGAATGCCGTCACCTGAGAGACCAGTCGCTACTGGCTCACTCGCACTCTTCGGCCCGATTCTGCTGCGACTGCCGATCGGGTCGGCCGGACTGCTATAGGGAGGGCGCTCAGATGCTACTCCGCGTTGAGGTCAAGCTCGTTCACGGCCTCCCGGATGAGGGTGACGGCAGTGTCGATGGCGCCGACCGGGGACGACTTGTCAGCGAAGCGTCGGAGCACGATCCGCCGAGTGCCGAGGCCGGGCAGGTCGACGATTTCGACGTTATCGGGCGCGACACTGCGAAGCGCGAGCGCGGGCATGATGGTGACGCCCTGGCCGGCAGCCACAAGAGCGAGGCCCGTCAGGGTCTCGTAGTAGTTGTGCACGGGGGCGGCTTCGATTCCGGCGGCCGCGCGGAGGCGCTCGATTGCGGACGCCCCGGCGCCGCCCTCGACTCCGAGCCAGGGGACTGATAGTCGAGTGAGATCGATGATGTCTCGATCGACGAGCCACCCGGCCGGAGCGACGAGCTTCCAGGGCTCATCGATCAGCGGTTGCTCGATCACTCCCGCAGGCGGCGGCTCGTTAGCGACGTCCGCATCGAACTCCACGACCGTCACATCGAGTTCCCGTCGGCGCATCGCGCGGGTCATCGAGCTGATGTCACCCTCAGTGATGTGGATCTCGAGTTGCGGGTACCGCTCCCGCCACGCGAAGAGCCGGGGGATGACGAGCGTTCGGAGGAAGCTGGCGACTCCGCCGAGCCGCACCACCCCGCTTGGCCCGGTGCCGGCGCGCAACCGATCACCTGCCGTTCCGAGGGCTCTCTCGATCTCTTCCGCAGCCTCAACGACGATCATTCCGGCCGCCGTGAGCGACGTGCCACGCGGCGTGCGTCGCACGAGTTCCCGCCCCGCCTCGCGCTCCAGTCGGGTCAGCTGCTGCGATACCGCCGACGGAGTGATGAAGAGGTCGTCGGCGGCGGCGAGCACGCTTCCTGCACGCGCGACCGCAAGGAGGATGCGGAGCTTTCGGGGGTCCAGTTCCATGTTAACGAAGACTGTATACGGACTGCTCATATGTTCATTTGATCTTCGCACCCCTTGATAGTGGAATTGATCTCGACAGTCAACCTCGGAGGCGGAGATCATGCTGGAAGCAATCCTGGGGTGGGTCGGCACCGCCGGCTCCCTTGTGGCGTACGTGCTGCTCGTTCGCGGCCACTTGGGCGCGCGATCCAGGATCTATCTCGGCACAAATGCTATCGCCGCTACGTTTGCTGGCACGGCGAGCGTTATGTACGGGGCGTGGCCGTCCGCAGCCTCAAACTTCGTGTGGGTGATCATGAGCCTCTATCCCGCCATCAACGACATGCGTCGTGAGGCCGCGCACCGTCGCCTCGCGGAGGCCGAAGCTACCGAGCCGGCCACTACAGTTACGGCCCCGGTCGTGGTATCCGTTCCCGCGGTGACAGCATCGGTTCCGGTCGTGACCGCTGTGCTCCCGGTGGTCGCCAACCTTTGACACGCGGCGAGGCTCCGAGCCGCGTTAGTAATTGACAGACGGGTCGAACTGCTCGACCGCCTCGTGGATCAGCGCGAGTGCGGTGTGGATTGGTCCGCCGACGGTGTGACTGCCTCCGAACCGGCGGAGCACGATGCTTCGAGTGCCCAGTCGCGGAAGATCGATCACGCGCACGTCGTCGGGGACGATGCCGCGCAGGGTGAGCGCCGGCATGACGGTGACCCCTTGCTCCTGCGCGACGAGGGTCACACCGCTGGAGGATTCGTAGTACAAGTGGGTCGGTGTCGGCTCCAGCGGGACGAGCCGGCGAAGTCGCTCGATGGCCGACTCGGTCGTCGCCGCCTCGACACCGAGCCATGGCACCGGGCAGCGGCTCGGGTCGACCTGATCGTCGTCGAGGAGCCACGCTGCCGGGGCGACAAACTTCCACGGCTCGTCGAGGAGCGGTTCCTCGACGATGCTCGGCGGCAGGGGGTCGTCGTCGGCGTCCTTGTCGAGTTCGACGAGGGCAGCGTGGAGGTCCCGACGGCGGAGGCTGCGGGTGAGGGATCCTGTGTTGCCCTCCACGAGCTGCAGTTGCAGGCGAGGAAACCGGTCTCGCCACTCGTTCAGATGCGGCGCGAGGAGCGCCCGGTGCACGCTCGCCAGCCCGCCGATGCGCACCGTTCCGCTCGGGCCGCTGTCTTCGTGCAAACGGTCGCGGGCATCGCCGACGACGCGCTCGATCTCCTCCGCCGCCTGCGCGGCGATCTGCCCGGCCGGCGTCAGCACCGTTCCGCGGGACGTGCGCATGACGAGCACTCGACCGGCCTCCCGCTCGAGCTGCTTGATCTGTTGCGACACCGCTGACGGTGTGATGAAGAGCTCTTCGGCGGCGGCGATGACGCTGCCCGCCCGAGCGACGGCGAGGAGTGTGCGGAGGCGCCGTGGGTCCATTTAAGCAAATTTACATGCCCAGTCCTCGTCTTTTCGTTTGACCTTCATACGCCAGAGGCGTGCAATGGCTACATCGTTCGTCCGGCGCCGATGCCACGGGCGGAGCAATGACGCGAAAGGCGGATATGACGACCATCGAAGACGTCGCCGACGTGACGACCGAAGTCAAGATTGAAATGCAGCGACGGATGCTGCGCATCCGCCATTTCGACCTTCGAGCGATCGAGGTGCAAGCCCGCGGCCTGATGCCCGGCTCGGTCCACACATCGATCGGGCACGAGGCCGCCATCGTGGGCGCCTGCATGGCGGTGAACACCGACGACTACATGACCGGCTACCACCGTTCACACGGTCATCCGATCGGGAAGGGGTCCAAGCTGGGGCCGCTGTTCGCGGAGTTGCTGGGCCGAGCCGACGGTGTCTGCGGTGGTAAGGGCGGCTCCATGCATCTCGCTGACTTCTCGGTTGGGAGCCTGGGCGAGTCCGGCATCGTCGCAGGGTCCATCCCGGTCGCCGTCGGCGCCGGCCTCAGCGCGAAGATGCAGAAGAACGGTCGCGTCGCACTCTGCTTCTTCGGCGACGGCGCGGCCAACGCCGGTCCGTTCCACGAATCACTGAACCTCGCCGCGATCTGGAAGACACCGACGATCTTCTTCTGCGAGAACAACGGCTTTGCCGTGTCGTTCTCGGCAAAGGAGGCGATGGCCATCGAAGACATCGCCGACCGTGCCGCCGGATACGGCATGCCGGGAGTGATCGTCGACGGACAGGACATCCTGGCCGTGCATTCAGTTGTGACCGAAGCGGTCGATCGCGGTCGATCGGGCCTGGGGCCCACGCTCGTCGAAGCGAAGACCTACCGTTTCCGCGAGCACTCAGAACTCATGCGGATGGCTGTCGGCTACCAGTACCGACCCGTCGAAGAGGTGCAGGAATGGGAGCAGCGCGATCCGATCGTGCTGCTCGCGGACCGCCTCCTACAGGAGGGCTCGGTGACGGAGAAGGAGCTTCAGGACCTCGAGGACGAGGTGGCGGCAGAGGTCGAGGTCGCTGTGCAGTTCGCCCTCGACAGCCCGTTCCCCGATCCCTCGGAGGCTTTCGAGAACATCTACGCGTCGCCCATCCCGGTTCGAGGAGTCACCCGTTGAGCACTGTCCGTACGTCCTATCTTGACGCCAATCTGGGTGCGATCGCGTCCGAGATGCACCGCGATCCCTCCGTGTTCTTCATGGGCCAGGATCTCCGTGCGGGCGTATTCGGCAACTTCCCCGTGGATGAGTTCCACGCTGACCGGGTCCGCAGTCTCCCCATCTCGGAGACGGGCTTCCTGGGGGCCGCGATCGGCGCAGCGATGACCGGGATGCGGCCGATCGTCGACATGACATTCTCCAATCTCCTGTATTCGGCGATGGACCAGATCGTCAACCAGGCGGCGAAGCTGCGCTACATGTCGAATGGGCAGGCGCGCGTTCCGCTCGTCATCCTCGCCAGCCTGTACTACGGCGGCAATCAGGCGGCGCATCACGCCGATCGCCCGATCTCCCTTTTCACCAACAGCCCCGGGCTCAAGATCGTGGCGCCGACGACACCCGATGACGTGCGCGGCCTCACCCTCACCGCGATCCGCGAGGACGACCCCGTCATCATCTTCCGAGACTCGAACGTTCAGGGCGTCCGCGAGGAGATTTCCGCCGAGGCGCGCACGATCCCGTTCGGCCTCGCCGATGTGAAGCGCGAGGGCACGGACGTCACGATCGTCGGCATCGCCAACGGCGTGCGGCTCGGAATGCGCGCCGCGACGCAGCTTGAGACCGAGGGAGTCTCGGTCGAGGTGGTCGACCCGCGATCGCTTGTTCCTCTCGATGTGGACTCGATCCTCCGATCGGTGCAGAAGACTGGGCGCGTCGTGGTCGTCGACCCCTCGCCACTCACCTGCAGCTTTGCGAGTGAATTGGTCGCGACGATCGCCCAGGAGGCGTTCGGGTCGCTGAAGGCGGCCCCCGAGCGCGTCACCGGCGCCGACGTGCCGACGCCCTTCAGCTCACCGCTGGAGCACAGCACACTTCCCAACGTCGACCGCGTTGTCGCGGCAGTGCGCCGCGTCGTCGCCTGATCCGGCATCTAGCTGAGAGGAACACGAACTATGGACGTCACACTTCCCCAATGGGGCATGGGCACTAGCGAGGCCTACATTGTCGAGTGGCTCAAGGCGGTTGGGGACACTATCGCCGAGGGCGACGCGCTCGTCGAGGTCGAGACGGCGAAGGCCAACGACGTCGTGGAGTCCACGGCGGCAGGGATCGTCGAGGAACTGCTGTACGAGCCGGGCGACGAGGTGCCCGTCGGTGAGGTCATCGCCCGCATTCGGCCGGCCGAGGGCTGATGGACGAGAAGCTCTCGCATGAGGACTCCCGCGTCGAGACCGTACCGCTCAAGGGCATGCGGGGGGCCATCGCGCACGCCATGCTCGACAGCCTTCAGAACACCGCGCAGCTCACGCTGCATCGGGAGTACGACGCGGACGGAGTGATCGCGTGGCGTCGCACGTTCCCGGATGATGCCCGCCCCACTCTCAACGACCTGGTTCTCATGGCGACGGCACGCGTGCTGCGCGACCACGCCGAGCTGAACGCGACGATCGATGAGGACGCCAGGCAAATTCACCGGCATACCGCGGTACACCTCGGTATGGCCGTCGCCCCCGATCGAGGCGGATTGGTGGTTCCGGTAATTCGCAACGCAGACCGTATGACACTGCCGGAGATCACGGCGGCGGCATCTGCCTCTGCCGCCTCGGCCAAGCAGGGCCGTCTGACGATGGCGGAGATCAGCGGCGGAACCTTCACGGTGACAAACCTCGGCAGCTTCGGTGTGGATTTCTTCACGCCCGTCGTCCAGCGGCCTCAGGTGGCGATCCTGGGCGTCGGTCGGATGCGGGGCGACCGGTCGACGTTGTCGCTCACCATCGACCACCGGGCCGTCGATGGCGTTCCAGGCGGCCGGTTCTTGAACGATCTCGCTGTGCTGCTGCAGGATCCGGCAGCGCTCGCCCACATTGCCGGCACGACGGAAAAGGAGTTTTGACCGTGTCAGAGGTCCTGAAGGGAAAGGTGGCGATCGTCACCGGCGCAGCGTCCGGGATGGGGCGCGCGACTGCTGAGGCCATGCTCGCCGCGGGCGCGAGCGTGGTCGCCGCCGACGTTTCGGAGGCCGGTCTGCTCAGCCTGGCGCCGCACCCGCAGCTGCGTACCGTGCAGTGCGACGTGACGAATAAGCGCGACGTGGCGGCGGTCGTCGCCACCGCGGTCGCCGTGTTCGGTGGACTCGACATCGCTTGCACGGCCGCGGGAATCTGCCAGCCGGAGTCCATCGTCGGCGCCGGGATCGTGTGGGCGCGCACGATGGCAATTAACGTCGACGGAACTCTGAACGTCTGCAGCGCAGCCATCCCAGAGATAAAGGCGCGTGGGGGCGGGGCGATCGTGACATGGGCTTCGACGAACGCGTTCCAGGCGACTCCGAACCTCGCCGCGTACAACGTCAGCAAGGCGGCGGTGCTGATGCTCACGAAGTCCATCGCAGTCGATCACGCCGAAGACGGCATCCGCGCCAACGCGATCTGCCCAGGATGGGTGCGCACGCCGATGGCGGGCGACCTCGGCGCGGCGTATGGCAGTCCAGAAGCGTGGCACGAAGCGATTCTGAAGACGCAGCCGCTCGGGATGGCCTCGCCCGAGGCGATCGCCGAGACCGCCGTGTTCCTCGCCTCGGACGCCTCCGCGCTGACCACCGGATCGGCCGTCATGGTGGACGGTGGGCTCACGGCCAAGAGTGCCTCGGTTTCACCGCCGCCTCTCCCGATCGCATGACGATCCGAGTGGATGAGATGGGCACGTCGAAAAGGCTGAAGGACAAGGTCGTCGTCGTCACGGGCGGCGCGAGCGGCATCGGCGCTGCCACTGTACGACGTCTCGCCGCCGAGTGTGCACGGCTGGCTATTTTCGATCTTGATCACGAGGCGGCGTCGGTTCTGGCCGCGGAGATCAGCGGAGAAGCTATCGCCGTGAGCGTCGATGTCACCAGCGAGCGTGCGTGGCAGGACGCCGTCGGGGAGGTTCACCGCACGTTCGGAGCACTTGACGTGCTCGTCAACTGTGCCGGCGGCGGGCGGGGAGGCGGCCGGCTCGTCGATGAGGATGCCTTGGTCCACCGCCGCATCATCGATCTGAATCTCGAATCGGTGTGGCATGGCATACGCGCCGTGCATCCGTTGATGGCGCCGTCCGGGGGGTCGATCGTGAACGTCTCGTCGATCGATGGTCTGGTCGGCGCCTCGGGAGCCGCGTCCTACGTGGCGGCGAAGTTCGCGGTGACCGGGGTGACGAAGGCCGCGGCGCTCGAGTTGGGAGCCGCGGGGATCCGTGTGAACGCCGTGCACCCAGGATTCGTCGAGACCCCGCTGCTCGCTGGGCGCGACGCGACCCTGCGACGGGCGCTCGAGAAAGCGGCGAGCTCACAGCCCATTCCCCGATTCGCGCGCCCGGAGGAGATCGCCGGAGCGATCCTCTTCTTCGCGTCCGACGACAGTTCGTTCTGCACAGGCTCCTCCCTCGTCGTAGACGGAGGAAAGATCGCGGGCTCGCGATGACCCAGGCGGTCATCTCGGTCTGCGGCAATACCCGTGACGCGACAACCCGTCGCATCGCGTCGAACAAGAGAGGCAACTGATGAACCGACAACTGATCAGGATTGTCGCCGTAGCGGCGACGGCCCTTCTGAGCGTGGGCATCGCCGGCTGCGCGTCGGGCGGCTCGGGCGGTGAGCAGACGAGCGGTGAGGACAAGGAGGTCAACTTCGCGATCATCCCGGGATGGAACGACAATCTCGACCTTGCCCATCTGTACAAGTACGTACTGGAGCGCAACGGCTACACGTTCGACATCACCGAGCTCAGTGAGATAGCGACCGTGTACACCGCGGCTGCCAGAGGAGACGTCGATGTCTTCTCGAGTGCACCCACTTCGATCCACAAGGTCTACTGGGACGAGTTCAAAGACGACCTCGAGGATCTCGGCGCGTACTACCAGAACGGCGCCATCTTCATCGCGGTACCCGACTACGTCAGCGACGTGACGTCGATCGAGGACCTCCCGGCTCATGCTGCCGAGTTCGACGGAACGATCTTCGGCATCGAGCCGGGGTCGGGTCTTGCCACGACGACCCAGGACGTCGTGTTTCCGGCGTACGGACTAGGCGACACATTCGAGCAGAAGACCTCCTCCACCGCGGCGATGCTGGCAGAGCTGCAGAAGGCGGTCGACGAGGAGAAGCCGGTGGCCGTGACCATCTGGAATCCGTGGTGGGTAAACTCCGTGTTCCCGATGCGCCGGTTGGAAGACCCGAAGAAGGCGTACGGGGAGGACTACACGATCAACACGGTCGCGAACGCCGAGTTCTCGAAGAAGTCGCCGAAGGCAGCGGAGATGATGTCGAGCCTCAAGCTCGACGATGACGAGTTCAACACTCTCGACGACGCCATCTACAACCAGTTCGAACCGGGCGAGGAGCAAGAGGCTGTCGCCGCGTGGTTCGAGGATCACCCCGACCTGCTCGAGGAGCTCGAGTCCTACCTCAAGAACTGATTGCGCACGAACCGACCGGCACCCGCAGTGCGCGGGTGCCGGTCAATCCTCTTGTCGCTCTCGTGGTTGGATGCCGAGTCGCTGCACGCGGCGAGAGATGAGAGGACACGGCGCCTCGGAGCCAGGTGAGGTTTTGCAAGGGATCCCTTCTCGGTGTGGGCTGCTCTGCCCACGCACATTGTGTGCACAATCGATATTTTGGGCGAGTGCGCCGTAGGCTTTCGGTCTGATGAAGAAGATCTACATCCCACCTGAGTTCATAGTCGCTTGATCTTCATCGCCGCGAGCGATCCAATGGCCGGAACGCTCCTCCACACAATCGGCGCGATGACGCGACGGGCATCTCTTGGAGGAGGGAGGAAGGCATGTAATGAACAGCAGTCTGAAGAAGATCGGTGCCGCACTCGCCACGGCGACCCTGGCGCTCCTCGTCGCGGGATGCGGATCGAGCCCGTCCGCGGGCGATGCCGCCGCCACCGGAGGGGAGGATAAGGACATCACGTTCGCCATCGTCCCCGGCTGGAATGACGCGCTCGACGTCTCGAGCGTGTTCAAGTACGTCCTAGAGCGCAACGGCTACACGTTCGAGACGACCGAGTTGACGGAGATCGCCACGATCTTCACGGCCGCCGCGGAAGGCAACGTCGATGCATTCTCGGCCGCACCGACGTCGGTGCACAAAGTGTACTGGGATGAGTACCAGGCCAACCTTGACGACCTCGGCGCCTACTACGAGAACGGTGCCATCTACATCGCCGTGCCCGACTACATGACGGATGTGAACTCGCTCGAGGATCTCGCTGCACATGCGGACGACTTCGACGGCACGATTTACGGCATCGAGCCCGGATCGGGGCTGGTCAAGACTACGCAGGAGGCGGTGTTTCCGGCTTACGGGCTGGACCAGGGTTTCGAGCTCAAGGCATCCTCCACGGCCGCCATGCTCGCCGAACTCGACAAGGCCACCAATGCGAAGGAGCCCGTGGCGGTAACCGTCTGGACGCCGTGGTGGGTCAACACGACCTTCCCAATCAAGAAGCTGGAAGACCCCAAGGAGGCCTACGGGCCGGACTACACCTTCAACATCGTCGCCAGCAAGGCGTTCTCCGAAGAGTCGCCCGCAGCGGCGGAGATGATGTCCAACTTCACCCTCACCGATGAGCAGTTCAACAGCCTGGATGACGCCATCTACAACCAGTTCGAGCCCGGGCAGGAACAGGATGCCGTTGCATCCTGGTTCGAGCAGTACCCGGAACTTCTCGAGGAGTTGGAGTCCTACGTCAAGGGCTGACGTTCTGACCGAGGGCCGGCACTCGCACCGACGAGGCCGGTCCTCGTGCATGCCTGGGCGTGCCGTCACTCCGGCCGCAGATCGAGCGAGGCGACGGCTTGGCGGATGGCGCCGACCACCGCGCCGACCGGGCTGTTCGGCGCCGCGTCGCTAGAGAACCCGCGGAGGACGAGACTGCGGGTGCCGAGCCCGGGGAGATCGATGACCCGCACGTTGCTCAGATCCGTGCCGGGAAGAGTGAGGGCCGGGAGCACCGCGACGCCTTGACCGGCGGCGACCATCGAGACCGCGGTCGCCGGGTCGTAGTACAGGTGGATGGGCGCGCTCTCGAGTGCCGTGATGCGCCCGAGGCGCTGAATCGCGAGCTCCATGATCGGGGCATCCACGCCGAGCCATGGCAACGGTGGACGGCGGGTGGTGATCGACGCCCGGTCGATCATCCACGCCGCCGGCGTCACGAGGCGCCACGGGTCGTCCACCAGGGGCTGCTCGATCATCCCCGAGGGCAGCTGCTCCTCGGTGACCTCGGTGTCGAGCTCGATGACCGCCAAGTCGAGCTCGCGGCGCCGGAGGTCACGCGTCAGCGACTGAGTATCGCCCTCCACGAGGTGGATGGCCAGCCGTGGGTACCGCTCGCCCCATTCAGCGACGCGCGGCACGATGATCGATCTCAGCGCGCTGGCGATCGCGCCGAGACGGACCTCGCCGCTGGGCCCGGCGCCCTCCCGCATCCGGGCGTTCGCCGTGCCCACGGCGCGCTCGATCTCCTCCGCTGCTTCGGCGGCGATCACTCCTGCCGGTGTCAGCACGGTACCCCTTGGTGTGCGCATGACGAGCGGTCGACCGGCCTCTCGTTCCAGGCGCTTGAGCTGCTGGGACACCGCAGAGGGAGTGATGAAGAGCTCCTCCGCGGCGGCGACGACACTGCCGGTGCGGGCCACGGCGAGAAGGATGCGGAGGCGACGAGGGTCCATTTAAGAGAACCTACATCCCCACTGACGTCAGTTTCACTTGACCTTTATCTTCGGCGGCATTCGAATGGGCAAAAGGACTAGCGCTGAACGACACGGAGGAGCGCACATGAGCATGGTCGAGGAAGACGCCGTTGTGGCCAATGCCCGTCCCGTCTTGGTTACCGACGAGCTGCACGCGGCATCGGACGCGATGATCGACGCCGCCGCCGCGGCGCCGATCCGATGATTCTTCGTGGCCTGCTCTTCCAGCTGACCGATGATGTCGAGGTCGCGGACGTGCCGGTGGGTCGCGACGACACCCACCCGCTCTCGGTGCCGCGTCCGGAGAGCGACGAGGACGTCCGGATGCTGCGCGGCAAGGCGGCCGCGTACCTCAAGAACCTGCGCGATACCCGGACACTCGAGGTGCCCGTCGGCGACGTTGGCACGCTTCCGGCGAGCATGCGGCTGGCGTCTGGAGAGGACATCCCCGAGGAGGGGCTGGCCCTGTGGGTGGAGGAGCTCGCGCTCGACCCGACCGTGCGGGGTCTGACCTGGACCGAACAGCCCACAGAGGACCAGCTCGCGGCTTTCCCCGTTATCGTGATCGGCGCGGGAATGGCCGGACTCAACGCCGCGCTTCAGCTGAAGCATGCGGGACTGCCGTTCACCGTGATCGAGAAAAACCCCGGCGTCGGCGGCACCTGGTACGAGAACCGCTACCCCGGCTGCCGCCTCGACACTCCCAGCCGTGCCTACACGCACACTGTGGGCGTCGACTTTCCCTACCCCTATGCGTATTCCCCGGCCGCGGAGACCAAAAAGTACACGGACTGGTTCGCGTCGCACTTCGACCTTGAGGACAGCATCGTCTTCAGCACCGAGGTGGTCTCCCTGACGTGGAACGATGCCGACTCCGTGTGGCTCGTCGAGACCGATGGTCCCGACGGGCGCCAGAGCCTGCGTGCCCGTGGCGTGATGAGCGCCGTCGGCTTCCTCAACCGGCCGAACATCCCCCAGATCGCCGGGCAGGAGGAGTTCGCCGGGCCCACGTGGCACACCGCGCAGTGGCCGGAGGGCGCCGACCTTGCTGGCAAGCGCGTCGCGGTGGTGGGCACCGGCTGTACCGGCTACCAGCTCATCCCCGAGCTGGTGAAGCAGGTGGAGCACCTTGTCGTCTTCCAGCGCACGCCGCAGTGGCTCTTCGAGACCGAGGGCTACCTGACGCCGCTGTCCGAGGAAGCGATATGGCTGGAGCGCAACTTCCCTTACTACACCAACTTCCTCCGCTTCCGTGAGCTCCACGTCTTCGAGGCGAGCGCGGGGCTGACCGCGATCGATCCCGCCTTCGACGACCCGCACACGCGCAGCGAGAGCAACAAGCGCATTCGGGATCTGTGCATCGACTTCCTCGAGCGCAAGCTGCAGGACCCGGAGCTCGTGCGAAAGATGACGCCGCCGCATCCTCCCCGCTCCGCCCGCGCTGTCCTTGTGGATGCCGAGTACAGCGTGCTCGACGCACTCGTCCGCGACGACGTGAGCCTGGTGAGTGAGGGGATCGCGCGCCTGAACGCCGACGGCATCGTGGCTGCGGACGGCACGCAGCACGACGTCGATGCGATCGTCTACGCGACGGGGTTCCGTGCGACCGAGTACCTCTTCCCGATGCGAATCACCGGGCGTGACGGCACCACCGTTGAGGAACTCTGGCGTGAGGGCGGCGCGCGTTCGCACAGGTTCTCGATGATTCCGGGCTTCCCCAACTTCTGGATGTTGTACGGACCCAACACCAACGGCGGACTGCAACCAGCCGCCTTCGACGAGCTGGTCACGCGCTACGCCCTGCAGTGCATCGAGCGGCTCGTCCTTGAGGAGCGGAACTCGATTGAGCCCGACGTCGAGGCTTACCGCCAATTCAGTCGTGAGGTGGATGAGGCCAACGCCACACGCATGTGGAGCGACCCACGCGCGCAGAACTACTACTGGACCGAGCACGGCCGTTCGTCGGTGATGTGCCCGTTCCTCGGCCGTGAGGTCTACCGATACTTGCACGAACCCGACTTCTCCGAGCTCGTGGTGCGATGAGCCCGCTCGCCGGCAAGGTTGCGGTCGTCACCGGGGCGGGCTCCGGAATGGGGCGCGCCACCGCGCTCGCATTGCTGGATGCCGGCGCAGCCGTGGTCGTGGCGGACCGGGATCCGTCCGCACTCGCGTCCCTGCCGAGCGGAGATCGGTTGGTGCGGCACACCTGTGACGTGCGCGATCCGGCGGATACCGCGCGATTCGTCGAGCGCGCCACGTCGGAGTTTGGTGAGCTTCATGCGGTCTTCAACGCCGCCGGGATCTGCCGCGAGGAGTTGCTGCTCGACGCGGGAGACATGTGGACTGCCACC
Source organism: Microbacterium ureisolvens (assembly GCF_015278315.1). GTDB lineage: Bacteria > Actinomycetota > Actinomycetes > Actinomycetales > Microbacteriaceae > Microbacterium > Microbacterium ureisolvens. Next base: position 191,929 of record NZ_JADIJE010000003.1, read on the forward strand.
ATGGACGTCAATGTCACCGGGGTACTGAACGTCGTGAGGGCGGCGATCCCGGCGCTGAAAGCAGCGGGTGGCGGGGTGATCGTGAACTGGGCGTCCAACAGCGCGCTGCGCGCGTCGCCCGCGCTCTCCGCGTACTGCGTGAGCAAAGCCGCGGTTGTCATGCTCACCAAGTGCATCGCCGTGGAGCACGCAGCCGACGGCATCCGGGCAAACGTCATCAGCCCCGGCTACGTCGACACGCCCATGATCCGGGCCCAGGCCGCCTCATACCCCAGCGTCGACGAATGGCACCAGAGCGTCGCCGTACTTCAGCCTCTCGGGATCGGTTCTGCCGAATCCGTCGCCGACGTGGCGGTGTTCCTCGCCTCCGACGCATCGCGGCACATGACCGGCTCAGTCGTCACGGTCGACGGCGGCGCGATCGCCCGTGCCCCCGGCATCCGTCCCCCGTCCTCTTGATTCCCATCCGCCGTCGATGACGACCCCATCCCAGAGAAGGAATATATGAACGTCGCAGGCAAGCTGGTTCTCGTCACGGGAGCCGCCAAAGGCATCGGGCGCGCGATCTCGACGGCATTCGCCGAGCGAGGGGCGCGCGTCATCCTCACCGACCTCGCCACGAGCTCCGTGGACGATACCGCCGCTGAGCTCCGCGCCCGTGGCCTGGACGCGCACAGCCGCCACCTCGGCGTCACGGACCGCGAGGGGCTGTCGGCGCTCGCCGACAGCATCGCCACCGATTTCGGCGACCTCGACGCGCTGGTGAACAACGCCGGGATCGCCGGCTATGCCGACGTGGGCGACGACGCGTCCCCCGCTATCTGGGACCGCACGATCGACGTTGATCTAACCGGTGTCTTCAACGTGACCCGCGCCTTCCTCCCCGCGCTGTCACGCACGCATGGCGCCGTAGTGAATATCTCTTCGGTGTGTGCCTTCACCTCTGGGTTCAGCCACGTCAGCTACACCGCCGCAAAGGGCGGCGTGTCGGCGCTCACGCGAGCGATGTGCCGCGAGTTCGCGTCGCTCGGCGTTCGCGTTAACGCCGTCGCCCCCGGGTGGGTCAAGACAGAGGCGGTGGATCAGGCCGACGCCGACCACGACCAGTTCGTGCAGTGGCACGTGCCGTTCAACCGCTTCGGCGCTCCCGCAGAGATCGCCGGCCCGGTGGTCTTCCTGTCGTCGGATGTGGCGAGCTTCATCAGCGGGGTGACGCTCCCAGTCGACGGCGGCTACCTGACCGTCTGAGGCGCCCCGCCGTCGCGGTTCGGTCAGCGAACCGCGACGGCGCCCGTTGTGGTGGCGGCATGGACCTCCGCGCGTGCCGGTACGACGTCAGGGTGGGTGCCGGTCATCCGCTCGATGACGCGCACCACCTGGCAGGAGTACCCGTACTCGTTGTCGTACCAGACGTAGAGAATCAGGGACGACTCGTCGGCGATCGTTGCAAGGCCGTCCACGATCCCCGCTCGGTGCGAGCCGACGAAGTCGGTGGACACCACCTCGGGCGACTCGACGTAGTCGATCTGCTGACGCAGCTCTGAGTGCAGGGACACGCGACGGAGGTACTCGTTGACCTCGTCTTTCGTCGTCGGCCGCTCGAGCGTCAGATTGAGGATCGCCAGAGACACATCGGGCGTGGGAACGCGGATGCTGGAACCGGTGAGCTTGCCCGCGAGCTGGGGGAGGGCCTTGGCCACGGCGGTTGCCGCTCCGGTCTCCGTGATGACCATGTTCATCACGGCCGACCGGCCGCGACGGTCGCCCTTGTGGAAATTGTCGATGAGGTTCTGGTCGTTCGTGAACGAGTGCACGGTCTCCACGTGACCGCGGACGACCCCGTAGGCGTCGTCGATGACCTTGAGTACGGGCGTGATGGCATTCGTCGTGCACGAGGCCGCGGAGAGGATGCGGTCGTCGGGCTCGATCGTGAGGTCGTTGATGCCGTGCACGATGTTTTTCAGCGGCGTCTTGCCCGGTGCGGTGAGCAGTACGCGTGCGGCGCCACTGCTCTCGAGGTGTCGGGAGAGGCCCGCCGCGTCGCGCCAGCGGCCCGTATTGTCAACGATGATCGCGTCGTGGATGCCGTATGCGGTGTAGTCGATGGATGCCGGGTCGTCGGAGTAGATCACCTGGATACGGGTGCCGTTGGCGATGAGCACGTCGTTGTCGGCATCGACGGTGACCGCACCGACGAAAGGCCCGTGCACGGAGTCGCGCGCGAGCAGGCTCGCTCGCTTCACGAGGTCGTTGTCTGATCCACGACGCACGACGATGGCGCGCAGGCGCGGGCCGTGCCCGCTGCCGGCCTGACCGATGAGGATGCGTGCGAGGAGGCGTCCGATCCGCCCGAAGCCGTAGAGCACGACATCCGTCGACGTCGCCCGTTCGAAAGGCCGAAGGAGCCTGGCGCACTCGTTGCGCAGGCCCTCTCCGCAACTGCCGTCTCCCACGACCAGAGTGGTAAGTCGCGCGACGTCCACGGATGCGGGTTCCGGTGAGATGTCCAGGAGCGTGCCGAGCACGACGCCGAGGGCGTCGAGCGATATCTCCTCGTGGCCGATCTGCCGTGCGTGGTCGATCACGGCGAGCACGCCGGTGGCAGAGAGATTCACCAGTCGGTGGCCGTGCACCGACGTGATGACGCCGAAGTCGCGATACAGCCGTCCGATCAGCGGGATAAGCTGCTCGGCCCTCTCCTCGCGCGCGATCCATCCTTGGCGGTGCGACTCGAAGTCGTCGGTGGGCTCAAAAGTGAGCGAGGTCATCGTGTCTCCCATGGACTCTCCGGGGTAGAGCGTCTGTCATGCGGATGCCGATGCCGCACAGTTGTGCGGCGACGGCATCCACTTCGTGTTCAGGAAGCGAAGGCGGCAGGTCCCTCGTCGGGTACTGCGCGCGTTTGGTGCGTGATCGCGTGGGCATACGGATGCTATGGACTATCGATATCAAGCGCATGGAGTTTCGCATCCCGCCCGCGTGCAGAGTTCGTCAAGGCGTCGGCGGCGCTACCGAGGCGGCGCGTGCGAGCCAGCCCCCGTCGGCGAGCACGGCCGAACCGGTCATGATGCGCGACGCGTCGGAGGCCAGAAAGACCGCGACGTCGGCAACCGACTCCGGGGAGGCCATGCCAAGCGGCTGCGCGGCGGCGACGCTGTCCAGCCATGATTCGCGGGTGCGGTAGTGCTGCGCGTGCCGTTCGAGGAGCGGCGTGTCCACGTACCCCGGGCACAGTGCGTGCACCCGGATGTTGTCGGGCGCGTAGTCGATGGCGAGAGCCTTGCTGAGCATGAGCACCGCGGCCTTACTTACGGCGTACGCCGAGAACTGGGGCGCCGACTCGAAAGAGTTGGTCGACGCCCAGTTGACGATCGACCCTCCGCCGGCGCGCTGCAAGGCGGGGATGGCGGCACGGCAGACGTTCACCACGCCGTGAAAGTTGGTGTTGAGCGTCTGATCCCAGATGTCGCGATCCTCGAGGAACGACCCTTCCTTGGCCACCCCGGCGACGTTGAAGACGATGTCGAGCGCGCCGAACTCCGAGATGGCGCGGTCGACGAGGGCGCTGGCGTCGTTCTCGTCGGTAACGTCTGCGCGCATCGTCACGAACCGCTCGTCCGTGGGCAGCGCCGCAAGCGCCTCGCGATTCCGGCCCCCGGCGACCACGTTGGCACCGGCGTCGCGCAGTGCGATGGCCGCAGCGTGCCCCATGCCGGAGGTTGCGCCGGTGACGATGGCGGTCTTACCGTTCAGCGAGTACGTCATGTTCGTTCCTTCGTTCAGGATGATGCGCGTTCGGCGGCTTCGACGACGTTGGTCATGAGCAGCGCCACCGTCATGGGTCCGACGCCGCCGGGGTTGGGCGAGAGGTAGCCGGCGACCTCGGCGACGTCCGGGGCGACGTCGCCGTAGACGCGGGACTTGCCGGTCTCGGGGTCGTCCTCACGGGTGACGCCCACGTCGAGGACGGCCGCACCGGGCTTCACGTCGGCAGCCTGCACGATGTGCTTGACGCCCGCGGCGGCCACGATCACATCAGCCTGGCGGAGGTGATGCGACAGGTCGGCCGTGCCGGTGTGCGTCAGGGTCACGGTCGCGTTGATCTCGCGACGCGTGAGCAGCAGGCCGATCGAGCGGCCGATGGTCACGCCGCGGCCCACGACGACCACGTCCTTGCCTTTGAGGTCGTAGTCGTTGCGCAGCAGCAGCTCGATGACGCCTCGCGGCGTGCACGGCAGCGGCGTCGTGATCGGGGAGTTGACGTTGAGCACAAGGCGCCCGAGGTTGGTCGGATGCAGGCCGTCGGCGTCCTTCGCGGGGTCGATGCGCTCGAGGATCGCGTCGGTGTCGAGGTGCTTGGGCAGCGGCAGCTGCACGATGTAGCCGTGGCACTCCGGGTCGGCGTTGAGCTCGTCGATGAGCGCCTCGACCTCGGCCTGCGTGGCGTCGGCCGCAAGTTCGCGCTGGATCGAGTTCATGCCGATGGCCTCGGACTCGCGGTGCTTCATCCCGACGTATAGCTGCGACGCCGGGTCGGCGCCGACGAGCACGGTCGCGATGCCGGGCGTGACGCCGCGGTCCTTGAGCGCCGCCACGCGCTCGCGCAGCTCGTCCTTGATCTGGGCCGCAGCCGCGCGCCCGTCGAGCTTCTGTGCGGTCATCCGTTCGTCCCTTCGATTGGTGGAGTTAGCGTCTTCTGTGACACCGATCGACGTCCGTTCAGTCGCGTCGCGACGTAGGGTCCGTCACGTAAGTCGAGATTGTGGTGTTTCTCATAGCCATCCCTCCAAGGCGGCGGCGGGTTGCTTCTCAGCCGGGCGACACACCCATTGATCATAATATCGATTGTGCATATTCTGCTAGTAGCTATACATCAGGTGGGACCGCGTTGGTGCATCGGCCGATGCCGTCCGACCTCAGTCGAAGGAGAACCATGACGGCAACGTATGCATCAACCAACCCGACCGGTCGCGAACGACACCTGGCCACGGCAGTCGATCTCGATGCGCTCAATGCGGAGCGGCTGGAGCGGGCCAAGGCGGGACTGCGCACGGCAGGGATCGCGGCGGCCCTCTTGTTCGACCCCGCCAACGTGCGGTATGCCACCTGCGATGGCCAATCCATCGTGTTCAACCTGCACGACCCGTTCCGCTGGGCACTCGTCTTCGCCGAGGACGAGCCGATCTTGTGGGAGAGCTACGACGAGATGCGCATCACCCGCAGCCGCTGGACCGGCGACATGCGGGAAGCGCACGGTTTCGGCTACTTCGGTTCGGGACCGGACAGCACCGAAGATGCGCGGATCGCGATGGACGAGGTGTACGCCGAACTGTCGTCGCGGGGGCTGCTGGGTGAGCCTCTCGGGATCGACCGCGCCAACGCTGTGGTGTTCCTCGAGCTGCAGCGGCGCGGCATCAAGCTGGTCAACGCCTCGCCGGCGCTGGAGGTCGCACGGGCGGTCAAGACGCCGCTTGAACTCGACATCCATCGGGACAACGCGCGCCTCGTCGACATCGCGGTCAACGCGTTCCTCCCGGCGCTCGTGCCGGGCCGCACCGAGAATGAGATGTGGGCGGAGCTCGCGCACCAGACCTTTGCTCACGGCGCGCTCTACGCCGAGGCGCGCCTGCTGTCGTCGGGGCCGCGCACCAACCCGTGGATGCAGGAGGCGTCCGACAGGGTCGTGCTGGACGGGGAGATCGTCGGGTTCGACACCGACCTCGTCGGGCCGTACGGGTACCTCACCGACATTTCCCGGTCCTACCTCGTGGGCGAGAAGGCTCCCACCACGGAGCAGCGGGACGTTTATCAGGCCGCCTATTACTACGTGCACGAGAGCATCCCCGAGTTCACCGCCGGGCGCAGCTTCCAGGAGCTCGGGGAACTGCTCGGCGCGCGCATGCCGAAGGAGTACCAGTCGCAGCGCTATCCGTTCATCGCGCACGGCTGCGGGGCGGTGGACGAGTACCCGGTCGTCGTGCTCGGCGACAACCACGCAGGCGTTCTGGAGCCTGGCATGGTGCTGAGCGTCGAGGGCTACATGGGACGGGTGGGCGGCCCGTTCGGCGTGAAGTACGAGGACCAGATCATCATCACCGACGGCGCTCCCGAGCTCATCTCGTTCGCGCCCGCTGACGAGCGGCTGCTGTAGGTCCGAGACGTTCTCAGACAGAAGGGCCCCGGGATCGAGATCCCGGGGCCCTTCTGCGGTGAGGTGTCAGACCGCCGAGGATGCTGCGCTCTCGCGAGCCGCCGCCGCCGGCGCCGCCTCGCGCACGGTCGGGTTGCGGAGCGTGCCCAGGCCCTCGATGGTGACCGCCATGACGTCGCCGTCGACGAGCCAGCGCTGCTCCTGCTGCTCGAAGACGACACCCGCGGGCGTGCCGGTGGCGATGATGTCACCGGGTTCCAGCGTCATCACCTCACTGATGAACTCGATCGTCTGTGCGACGCCGAACACCATGCTGCCGGTGGTGTCGTGCTGCTTGACATCGTCGTTGAGCTTGGTCGTGAGCTGCAGGTTCTGCGGGTCGGGGATGAGTGCCGCCGGCACGAGGCCCGGGCCCATCGGTGCGAACGTGTCGACACCCTTGCCGTGGGTCCACTGGCTCGTCGCGAGCTGAAGATCGCGGGCCGAGACGTCGTTGAAGACGGCGTAGCCGGCGACGTAGTCGAGTGCGTCCTCGCGTGACACCTGCTTCGCGCGCTTGCCGATGACCACAGCGAGCTCGCCCTCGTAGTCGACTTTGTCGTCCGCGCGCGGCAGCACCACGTTCGCGTCGGCGCCGACGAGGCCGTTCTGGAACTTGGCGAAGAACACCGGCACCGCCGGAACCTCGAAGCCGGCGCCGTCGGCGTGCGCCTGGTAGTTGAGGCCGAGGCAGAGGATCTTGCTCGGTCGCAGTACAGGGGGGCCGAGTTCGATGTCGGTCAGTGCCACCGTGCTCGCTCCGTTCCCGGTCACGCGCGAGACGAGCTCGTCGATGCCGGAGTCGTTGGCCAGCACCGCCGCGGCGACGACGTCACCGTCGATGCCGTCGATGCCGTCCAGCGGCCAGACGGCGCCTTCGTGCACGAAGCCCGGCGCGAAAGCGTCGTCCGTGCGGGTGCGCCAGGTCACGAGCGAGTGCTCGGGAACCTCCGTGGTGTAGTCGGATCTCATGATGCTCTTCCTATTCGGTCGTGAGGATAGATGAGACGTCTGCCCGGATGCGATCCGGGCGGAACTGCGCGAGGGCGTCCTCGTCGCGACCGTGCAGTGTCTCGGCGGTGACGAGGTCGGCCACGGCCGGCGCGATGGTGACGGCGGCGTGCGCAAACACCATGTAGAGACCGTTCAGGCCGAACGGGCGTCCGATGATCGGCGACCCGTCGACGGGTAGGGCGCGCGCGGTGATGAGCGCCTGCTCCATGCGGGCGTTCCTGAGCGCGGGGACGAATTCCGCAGAGCGTTCCAGGAGCGCCTGACCGATCCGATCCGCCGCCTCCTGGTCCGCGTCGAGCCCGCCAATGTCGCCGAGCTGGTAGTCCTCCGTCGGAGACCACACCATCGTGCGCCCGCCGTCGTGGGGGCGGTAGCTGATGTCGTCGACCGAAGCCACCTGCTGAACGGAGCCTTCGACGGGCTCCGTGATCACCAGCAGACCCGGGACAGGGGTGCCGGCCGCTTCGCGCTCGGCGACGAAGCGCGACTCCTCTCCGGTGAGGGAGAGGAGCTCGTCGGTCCAGCGCCCGGCGCACACGATGACCTCGTCGCTGTCGAGGGTGTCGCCCGACGCCAGGCGGACGCCGGTCACGGTGTCGCCGTCGCGGAGGATGTCGGTGACGGCGTCGCCGGTCCGGAAGGTTGCGCCCAGTAGCGAGGCGCGCTCGGCGAAGTCGCGGGTCATCGCCGGAGCATCCACCCATCCTTCGCCCGGATAGCGGTAGATGCGCTTGGACTCGAATGTGGCGAATGCTGGCTCGACCGCCGTCGCGTCACCGTGCAGCCGTTCGGCCGGGTAGCCCAGTTCGATCAGGCTGTTGACGTGCGCGTCCTGGGAGGCGAAGTCGTCTCCCGTTCGGGCGACGTTGAGCGTCCCGACATTGTGCCACCAGGGGGCGTTTCCTTCTGCGGCCATGCGCGCGTAAGCGCGCATGCCCGCCCACCGCAGGTCGAAGTATCTCCAATAGCCCGAGTAGCTGGCGTTCGCCTGCGAGAATGTGGCGCCCGTCGTGCCGCCCGCGATCTCACCCGAGTCGACCACGGTCACCGTCGCTCCGGCGTTTGCAAGACGTTCGGCGATCATCACGCCGACGATGCCGGCACCGATGACGGTGACGGTGCGCGTGTCGGCACTCACTTGTCGGCTCCGAGGAAGCTGTTGTCGTCGATGGCGAGGGCGAGGGAGAGGATGGCGGCGAAGTACCCGTAGTGGCGCATGCCTTCGTAGATGCCGACGGCGGTGTGGCTGAAGATGGAGCCGACGTCGCGGCCGGGGTCGACGCTGTGCTTCCAGGTCGACAGGTTCGCGAAGTGGACTTCCATGTAGGGGGCGCCGGTGTCGGTGAGGGCGTCGCGGGTGGCCTGGCCGTAGTAGGTGAGGCCGGCGGGGTTGATGAGGAAGCCGTCGACGGTGCCCTGGGTGTCGTGGATGAAGTGCAGGATCTCGCCTTCGAAGTCGGACTGGAAGTGCACGATTTCGACGTTGATGCTGGCGGCGAACTCGTCGACCATCGCGTTGAGGGCGTCCAGGGAGGTGACCGGGCCGAACAGGCCGGGGTTGCGCTTGCCGAGCTGACCCATGTTGGGTCCGTTCACGAACGCGAACTTCAGGGTGCGGGCCGATTCACGCAGGGCCATCACATACTCCTTCGTCAAGATGATCAAACGGTAAGCACAGAATATGCACAATCGATATTCTGTGCAAGGTGTCGATCACCTGATCCGGGGTGGTGCGACCCGGATCAGGCGATGTCCGCTAGCGAGCGGGCGGGGGAGCGACCGAGGCGGAACGGGCCGCTTGGCCGCCGTCCGTCATCACTGCCGAGCCGGTCATGATCCGCGAGGCGTCCGATGCGAGGAACACGACGACATCCGCCACTGCATCCGGCGTACCGAGTCCGAGTGGCTGGATGGCCGCGACGACCTGCTGCCATGCGGCCTCGCTGGGGTAGGTGCGCGCGACGCGGTCCATCATCGGGGTGGCGGTGTGCCCAGGGCAGACTGTGTTCGCGCGGATGCCGTCGGCGGCGAACTCGACCGCGAGGGACATGCTGAGCATGTGCACAGCGGCCTTGCTGATCGAGTACGCAGAGAGCTCGGGCGTGGCGACGAAGGAGTTGATCGAACCCCAGTTGACGATCGACCCACCACCTGCGCGCTTGAGCGCCGGGATCGCCGCACGGCACATATTCACCGTCCCGTTGAGGTTGATGTTCATCGTGCGCTGCCACACGTCGTCGACCTCACCGAATGGCTCCTCCGTGCAGATGCCGGCAGCGTTGCAGACGACGTCCAGGGCACCGAACTGCTTCTCGGCAAGTTCGACGACGGCTTTGACGTCGGCAGGATTGGTGACGTCGCAGCGAATCGTGGCGAGCTGCGGGCTGCTCGGCAGCGTTGCCAGCCCAGCCTCCGTGACGTCGGCGGCGACGACGGCGGCGCCCGCCTCCAGCAACGCAACGGCCGCAGCCCGGCCCATGCCTGATGCGGCGCCCGTGACGATCGCCGTCTTACCTTCGAGTGTTGCGGCCACAGGGATCTCCTTCATAAATGGGCGGCGTGGACACAGTGAGAATATGCACAATCGATATTGCGCGCAACACTCTATGTGAGTAGCGTCTGCCCCGTCGGCGCGACTGCGCACGCGACTCATCATCCTCGGAAGGGACGCCATGTCGTCGGATACCCATGAACACCTTGACCTTGCTGCGCGGGCGTACGACCAGCTCGCCATGCAGGAGACGCTCGCGCGCTACGGCTGGGGCTTCGACGAAGACGACTTCGACATGCTCGCCGACACCTTCACGGAGGAGGCAACCTCGGGCGGGCGGGTGACTGGCTCCGATCAGAGCTGGGGCCCCTCCACCGGCCGCGATGCGATCGTCACGGAACTGCGCGCCTCGCGTGCGGCGAAGAACGCCCAGGGGCGACACACCCTCCACACATTCCGCTTCGAGAACCAGACGTCCACGTCTGCCGTGATGCACTGCTACGTCCTCATCAGCTCGGCGCAGCCGGGCGGCATGGTGATCTCGAGCGCCGGCTGGTACCGCGCTGAGATGGTGAAAGAGAGCGATGGCCAGTGGCGGATGTCGAGCCTCGAAGCTCTCCTCGACAGCACGTTCCTCTAAGGGTCAGCCGGTGCGCCATGGCCACACTGAACGCGATGCGGTGTTACGGAATGATTACCGCTCGCCGAAGGTGTTGACGGGAATATCGATTGTGCATATTCTTGGCGCCAAGACACATCGGTACTACGGGTGGAGATGGTAAGACCGGACCTCACGGTCCGTGTCGCCAGCCCGACCCCACTATTAGTAGGAGCCCTGATGCAACGACGTACTCGGACTTCAAGTGATGCTCCGGCGCGCAGCGCCAGACCATCTTCCGCGCCGAGCGGGCACCGCCGTGGCGGGCCGCGACGAATGCCGTGGGCAGGTGGGTGCTGATGTACGCCATCGAAGCCTCCGACACCTTCAAAGTCTTCGGCAAGAAGGCGGATGACGCCGTCGAACGCCTCAAGCGCGGGGCAACGCGCGAGCAGCTGCGCCACGAAGGCCTCACCGCCGCCGTCATCGACGCCTCGTTCACCGTGAACGAGGGCGAGGTCTTCGTCGTGATGGGCCTCTCCGGATCAGGGAAATCCACCCTCATCCGCATGGTCAACGGGCTGGTCGAGCCGACCGCGGGTTCGCTCCGCGTCTACGGCGAGGACGTCGTCGGGATGAAAGGCAGCGCGCTGCGCCAGATGCGACGAGAGAAGGTCAGCATGGTGTTTCAGCACTTCGCGCTCTTCCCTCACCGCACCGTCGGCGAGAACGCAGCGTATGGACTGCGCGTGCAAGGCATCTCGAAGGATGAGTGCCAGCGCCGCGCCAACGACGCGCTGAAGATGGTCGGACTCGGCGGCTGGGAAGACTCGAAGCCCGGTCAGCTCTCCGGTGGCATGCGTCAGCGAGTCGGCCTCGCACGAGCGCTCGCCACCGGCACGAAGATCATGCTGATGGACGAGTCGTTCAGTGCGCTGGACCCGCTCATCAAACGGGAAATGCAGGATCAGCTCATCGAGCTTCAGCAGAAGCTCGACAAGACGATCCTCTTCATCACGCACGATCTCAACGAGGCCATGCGGCTCGGTGACCGGATCGCGATGATGCGCGACGGCAGGATCGACCAGATCGGAACCGCTGAGCAGATCCTCAATGCGCCGGCCAGCGACTACGTCCGTCAGTTCGTGCGCGACGTCGATCGGGCGCGGGTTCTGACGGCCGGCCAGGTGATGACACCAGTGGACGAGGCGGATGTCGCGCATGACGACAAGAGGACGGTTTCCGCGACCACTCATCTCAGCGAACTCTTCGATCTCAGCGCGAGCACAACCGACGCGCTCACCGTCGTCGATGACGGCGGCCACGCGATCGGTGAACTCACGCACACGAGTGTCATCGCCGCGCTCAGTCAGACCGGTGCCGTCCCCGTTGTGATGGGAAGGAACAGGATGTTCGGCAAGAAGACCAAGCAGCCAGACACGACCGCTCGTACCGCCGAGCCCCTTCGTCAAGGTGGTGCCTGAGCCATGTTCCGGACAGATCTCATCCCCGTCCCTCAGGTGCCCGTCGGGGACGCGTTCGAGGCCTTCTTCGATTGGCTGAACGTCACCTTCGGGCCAGCATTCGATGCGTTCAGCGACTTCATGGGAGCGATTCTCGACGGCTTCATCGCCGTCTTGTCGGCGCCCGATCCCGTCATCCTCGCCCTGATCTTCGGTCTGATTGCGCTGGTCACCCGCGGCTGGAAGTTCGCGGTGCTCGGGTTCCTCGGCTTGGTCCTGATCATTGCGATGGGGCAGTGGTACGCAGCGATGCAGACACTCGCTCTCGTCCTCGTCGCCGCCGCCGTAGCCGTGCTCATCTCCGTTCCGCTAGGAATCCTTGCGGCCCGCAGCAAGACGGCGAGCTCGATCCTCCGACCCATCCTTGACTTCATGCAGACGATGCCCGGGTTCGTGTGGCTCGTCCCTGTCGTCACGCTGTTCGGGATCGGCATCGTCCCCGGCGTGATCGCGACGATCATCTTCGCGCTGCCGCCGGGCGTCCGGCTGACCGAACTCGGCCTCCGATCCGTGGACGGTGAGGTGGTCGAGGCCGCCGAAGCCTTCGGCGCGACGCCGCGGCAGACCCTGCTCGGCGTGCAGCTTCCGCTCGCCACGCCCGCGATCATGGCCGGCGTCAACCAGGTGATCATGATGGCGTTGTCCATGGCGGTCATTGCGGGCCTCGTCGGAGCGGGCGGTCTTGGCGGTCAGGTTACCTCTGCCATCGCGACGCTGAACGTTGGGCTGGGATTCGAGGCAGGGCTCTCCGTGGTCATCCTCGCGATCTACCTGGACCGAGTGACAGCGTCGTTCGGCGCGGGGACCAGCATCTCTCGCGCGAAATTCTGGCACCGCAAGACCCGCCCCGCTGTCGAGGAGCCTGCCCCGCTCGACGCGACCATCACTGCCGAAATCGCGCACGAAAAAGTTGGTGGATAGGCAACCCGCGCCTCTCCGACTTCAAGAAAGAGGAACGAAATGAGCAGCACTACGCGTACGCTTTCCGCCGTTGCCATCGTCGGCGCGGCAGCGCTCGCCCTGGTCGGCTGCGCCGGGTCTTCCGGTGCCGACACGGGCGACGGAGGTGACAGCGGATCCGACAAGGCGGTGACCCTGGGTGTCGTTTCGGGGTGGAACGACATGACCGACATCGCGAATCTGTACAAGTACGTCCTGGAGAAGAACGGCTACACCGTCGACATCAAGGAGCTCAGCGAGATCGCGACCATGTATGTCGCGGCCAGCGAGGGCGACGTCGACACGTTCTCGACCTCGCCCTCCACCATCCACAAGCAGTACTGGGACAAGTACCAGGACGACCTGGAGATCGTGGGCTCCTACTACGAGGACGCCTCGATCTTCCTGGCCGTTCCCGACTACGCGTCGGACCTGCAGTCGATCGAAGACCTGCCGGATCACGCCGAGGAGCTGAACAGCACCATCGTCAGCATCGAACCCGGCGCCGGCGTCGTATCGACCGCGAAGGACGTCGTGTTCCCGGCATACGGCCTGGACGGCATCTTCACGCTCCAGACCTCGTCGACGGCGGCGATGCTCGCGAGCCTGCAGGAGGCTGTCGACAACCAGAAGCCGATCGTGGTGACGGGCTGGTCGCCGTGGTGGGCAAACTCCACCTTTGACCTGCGCAAGCTCGAGGACCCGAAGAAGGCGTACGGGGACCCCTACACGCTCGACATGGTTGCGACCGCGGGCTTCTCCGACGCGCACCCTGACGTCGCGAACATGATTCAGAACCTCGTGCTGACGGAAGACCAGTTCAACACCCTCGACAACGCCGTCTACCAGGAGTTCGAGGCGGGCCAGGAGCAGGAAGCAGTCGCCTCGTGGCTCGAGCAGAACCCCGACATTCTCGAGCAGATGGAGGCCGCCCTGAACGGCTGAGCACCACCAAAGGGTTGTCTCGCGCTGCCGACGGCGTCGAAGCGCGACATCATCCGACCGCCTGTGGGGGCGGTGATCGTCCAGGCGATCACCGCCCCCATCTCGCATACGCCCGATCTGCCCACCGAAGCCGGGACACACCGCCACGTCAGCGGTGATGTCGAGTCTTCTGCATTTCGACGAAAGGCCCGAAATGACGCACCATCCGGACGAACAACCGGAACTTCCCCGCACGATGTCGGCAGTGCTCCTTGTCGGTCACGGGGGCCTCGACAAGCTCGAATACCACGATGACGTGCCACTCCCGGTGATCGGGCCCGACGAAGTCCTGATCCGCGTCGCGGCCGCCGGCATCAACAACACGGACATCAACACCCGCGCCGGGTGGTACTCGAAAGGCGTGAACGGAGCAACGAACGACGGCGGTACCGACGGATTCGCGTCATCGCGAGATGACGACGCGACCTGGACAGGCACCCCCATGAGCTTTCCGCGCATCCAGGGCGCCGACTGCTGCGGTCGGATCGTCGCAGTCGGATCGGCGATCGACCCCGCGCGTATCGGGGAACGCGTGGTCGTACAGAACACGCTTCGCTATTACGCCAACTTCGAGCCCATGGAGGCATGGGGTTTCGGGTCGGAATGCGACGGCGCGTTCGCACAGTACACAAAGGCACCGTCGATAGAGACCCACGCTGTTGACTCGGACTGGACCGACGTCGAACTCGCATCGATCCCCATCGCGTACTCGACCGCGGAGAACATGCTTCACCGGGCCGGCGTCGTCTCGGGCGAGCACGTGGTTATCACCGGGGCGTCGGGTGGCGTCGGGTCGGCCGCCGTCCAACTGGCGAAGCGCCGGGGCGCTATCGTCACTGCCGTCGTGGGTCCGGGCAAGGCCGATCAAGTGCGAGAGTTCGGAGCCGACGGGGTGGTTGTCCGCGGCGAGAGCCTCGTCGACCGGCTCGGCTCCCACAGCGTGGACGTGGTGATCGACGTCACCGCGGGCGCCACCTTCACCGAACTTCTCGAGGTGCTGCGCAAGGGCGGTCGTTACGCAGTCGCCGGCGCCATCGCGGGCCCGATCGTCGAACTTGACGTGCGAACCCTGTATCTGAAGGATCTGACGATCTTCGGCTGCACCTTCCAGGACGACATCGTGTTCAGGAATCTGATCAGTTACGTTGAGAAGAACGAGATCCGTCCCCTGGTGTCACGGACCTTCCCCCTCAAGGACATCGTGGAGGGCCAGGAGTACTTCCTCTCCAAGGTATCGACCGGAAAGGTCGTACTCGTCGTCCCGTGACGAGAATGTCGACCACCTCACCGATGGGCGCACCTAGCCTCGACGCGACCATCGTCCGCAGTACGTCGCAGGACGTGCCCAGATTCCTGGCGCCCATCGCTGGACCGTTCTCAGGTGCGAGTAGTGCGGCGCCCCGAAATCAGCAGGTACACGGCCGCCGTCACTGCGATCAGGATGGCGAGCGCGACGAAGACGCCGTGAAAGCCGATGACCGGGATGAACAGGCCCACGAGTGGCGGGCCGATCGCGATCCCGCCGTCCCCAACCAGGTAGAACGTGGAGGTCGCCAGCCCCACGCGACGCGGGGAAGCGGCAGAGAACACGGCGGCATGGACCACGGGGAAGAGGGCGCCGAACCCGAAGCCGACCAGAACGCCCGAGGCCACCAGGCTGACCCCCGCCGGTGCTATCGCCACGACCGCGAGTCCCGCCGCGAGCGCTACCAGCAGCGGCGGGATGACCCTACGCTCACCAAACCGATCCTGCGCACGACCCACGACCATACGGCCGACGAGAGCCGTGGCTGCGTAGACGAGAAAGTAGACGCCAGCGGCTTCACCGGCGCCATCGGACGCTGAATAGGCGTTGAGGAACGCCAACAGGCTCGAGAAGCCGACACCAGCGATGAAGACGATGCTCGACAGTGCGGCCGCCGGACCGTCGACAAGTGCGGACGGCGTCCAGCGCCTCGCCGCACGGCGATCCTCGTCGGTGAGCTGTCGCTCCGGCAGCCGGAGCAGCAGGGCGAATGCGAGGCCGGCGGCGGCGCACGCCGCGTTCGAGACAAAGAGGGCCGGATACCCGAAGGCATGGATGAGCACACCGCCGAGTATGGCGCCGGCGGCCGATGCCACCACCGGGGCGAGGCCGTAGTAGCCGGCGGCTTCGCCACGGCGGTGCACGGGAACCATAGCCAGCGCGCCGGTCGAGAGCGCGATGCTGCCCAGGCCGAAAGCGGCTCCATGCAGAGCGCGGATCAGAACGAACATCCAGAGCGGATCTACCACCCCGTATAGCAGCGGCAGTGCCACGCACGCTGCGAGACTGACCACAAGGGTGCGTCGGCGGCCGATGATGTCGAGATACTTGCCACCGACGACCCGGCTCGCCACGGCACCGATCATGAATGCGCCAGCAGCGAGCCCCGCCCCGCTATCGGAGGCCCGATAGCGTTCCACCGCATACAGTGCGGTGGCTGTCATCATCTCGTAGAAGACGACAGCGATGAACAGATTCGTGACGACGGCGAGAACGTAGTCACGCGTCCACAGCAGCTCCCGGGACGGACCGGCAAGATCTCGAGTGGATGCCGGGTCGTGGCGAATCTTGCGACTTGCAGACCGCCGCGGGATCACACGGTGCGCTGTGCGACGTCGACTCGTGTCGCTCGCTGCAGCGCGGCACGAACCTTGCTTTCGTCGGCCGGCGCTGCCGGGGCGGTCATCTCATCCGTGACCGTCGGGTCGGCAAGGTAGATCCGTGTGTACGCGGCTGCCTCCGGCTCGAAACGCCAGCTCGCCGACAGTGGACCGGTGTGGATGGCGTCGAACCCCAGACGGTCGAGCAGGTCGATCGCCTCCATCGCCGCGTGGGTGCTGTCACTTGCCACCGGCAACGTCGAGCGATCCGGCGACCCGGTGGGGCGCGCCAGCTGCGGGATGTGCGGCGCGTTGATGTTGCTGAACGCCTTCACGATGTGGACTCCCGGGTGCGCACGCTGCACCGTCTCGCTCGCGGTGATGCCGTTGTCGTCCAGCTCGGCGATCCGGCCGTCTCGATACGGGTAGTAGTTCGTCGGGTCCAGCACCGTCTTGCCACGCAGCGGTCCCGACGGAACCTGGTCGTGCGCGGTGAACGGGACGGCCAGCACCACAATCTCCTGCGCGGACGCGTCGGCGACTGTTCCCGCCGTCGCGCCGTCGCCGAGCTCCGCGATCAGGGCGTCGAGGCTTTCCGGGCCGCGCGTGTTGGCCAGCACGACCGGGATTCCCGCCGCGACAGCGAGACGCGCTACGGCGCTGCCGATCTGTCCGGCGCCGATTACTCCGAGGGTGGACATGGGTGAACTCCCGTTCTCTCTCAGTGTGGGCACGGCTTACATCCGTGTCTCGGTTCTATGCCGCCGATTCGCCGGTGTACTCACGCATTGCGTCCAGCAGCCACGCGGCGGCGAAGTCGGAGAACGACGCACGCGGCATCAGCCGGTACGTCGTTTCGTCGGTGCGCCAGAGGATCAGCGCCACGCCACCCACCTCGGTGGACACCGCCGCGCCGACCGGGAGAACCCGTGGGTGCAGGTCGAGGGCGCAGCCCTTCTGCAGCACGGCGAGTGCCCGCGGACCGCTGAGCTCGAAGGCCGTCCGATTCGCGGAAAGGTCCACGACCTGACCGGCATCGTCGCCCAGCGCTGTTGTGAGGTTCGACTGGAGCTTCCCGCCAAGTTCGGCGTGCACTGATGCGGGCGCGACAACGAGGAACTCTTCTGGACCCAACCACAGGATGGTGGTGTCGCCGACGCGAGCGGTGGCTCCACACCGCAACGGCAGTGGCGCGACCACGTCTTCGAGGCGGCGCGCGGCGTCCGTTCCGGGAGCGACTCGGACGCCGATCATGGTGAGGAACGGTTCCTCCCGGAGTGTCACCACGCCCGGCGCAGATCCCGCGTGAAGGCCGGCGGCGAGGTGGGCGGCGGGGCTCACTCGAAGGTCCGCGGGGTGCTCAGCGGTTGCGGTTGGTTCAGCCATCTTTGCGTGCTCCTTCCGGATCGAACAGCACGGTCTCGCCGACTACGACGTCGACGAGACGGTCGCCGACGACCGCCGTCAACGTCTCTCCGATGCGATCACGACCGCGTTTGACCAAGGCGAGCCCGAACGAGCGGCCGAGCGCGGCGGACAGGTAACTGGAGGTCACGAAACCGTCCATCGGCACCGGGGCATCGGACGATTCCACACTCGCGCCATGGGCGATGAGCTGCGAGCCTTCCGGGATCACGAACGTGGGATCGACTGGCAGTACGCTGATCAGTTGGTGACGGTCGGGGCGGGCAGTGTCGGGGCGCGAGAAGGAGCGTTTGCCGATGAAGTCTTTCGTCTTCGAGACGATCCACTCCATGCCGGCGTCCTGCGGGGTCACCGTCCCATCGGTGTCCTGACCGACGATCGGGTAGCCCTTCTCGGCCCGCAACACGTGCAGAGCTTCGGTGCCGTAGGGCGTGATGCCGAAACGTTCGCCGGCAGCGGCGATCGCTTCCCACGTGCGCAGACCGTGCCAGGTGGGCACGTTCACCTCGTAGGCGAGTTCGCCCGAGAACGAGATGCGGCAGATCCGCGCGTGTACCCCTGTTGAGAGGGTGGTTTCGCGGAACGTCATGAACGGGAACGCCTCGGCTGTCATCCCGTCGTCGGCTGCGAGGTCGGGCGCGATCGCGGAGATCACATCACGCGATCGCGGTCCGGCGACGGCGATCGTGCTCCACTGTTCGGTCACCGACGTGCAGTGGACGTCAAGCTCCGGCCATTCGGTCTGCAGCCACTCCTCGAGCCACTCCATCACGGCGGCAGCGCCACCGGTCGTCGTCGTCATGAGGTAGCGGTCTTCATCCAGGCGCAGGGTCACACCATCGTCGAAGATCATTCCATCGGCGCGGCACATCAGGCCGTAGCGCGCGGCCCCCGGTGCAAGCTTCTTGAACGCATTGGTGTAGATCCGGTTCAGGAACTCGCCGGCATCTCTCCCACGGATCTCGATCTTGCCGAGCGTGCTCGCATCCTGGAAGCCGACCGCGGTGCGTACCGCGATGCACTCGCGTTGCACCGCGTCGTGCATGCTCTCCCCGTCCTGGGGGAAGTACCAGGGACGCTTCCACTGACCGACATCCTCGAAGACGGCCCCGTGGGCGGTGTGCCACGAATGGATCGACGTGACCCGTGCGGCATCGAACAGCGGGCCACGCTGACGCCCTGCGAGCGCCGCGAACGTGACGGGGATGTACGGAGCACGGTAAGTGGTCGTGCCGATGTCCCCTATTCCGCGGGTCTGCCCGTCGAGGTCGCGC
Source organism: Microbacterium ureisolvens (assembly GCF_015278315.1). Classification (GTDB taxonomy): domain Bacteria; phylum Actinomycetota; class Actinomycetes; order Actinomycetales; family Microbacteriaceae; genus Microbacterium; species Microbacterium ureisolvens. The sequence continues at coordinate 210,992 of NZ_JADIJE010000003.1, forward strand.
AACGCCTCGGCGATCACGCCGATCACGTTGACGCCGGACGTCCGGCCCTGATCGTTGGCGGTGCTGATCGACGTGTAGCGCTTGATGTGCTCCACGGAGCGCATTCCGGCGCCGGTGGCGCGCAGTACGTCCGCGACCGATTGGTCGCGCTGCAGATCGACGAAGTGCTCGTGCCAGTCGGACGCGTCGCCGTCACCCGGCACCAGCCACAGTTGGCGAGTGGGCGCTGCTGCGCGCGGTGGCGGCAACGTGAGCGTAGCGTCGGTGTCCGCGGTACCTGCGGCTGCGCCCGCGGCGATTCCCTCGACGATGCAGGCGGCGAGCGAGAAGCTGCCGCGGGCCGCACCGACCGTGTGCTGTCCGCGGACGGTGTCGACCGGGACGAACGCGGCGAGTTCGTCGTGCCACCGGATCTTGCCCTGGCGCTGGCTGTGGAGGTGGATCACCGGGCTCCACCCGCCGGAGACGGCCAGCACATCGCAGGCCAGTTCCTCGGCGTCGCCCACGAGGGCGCCGTCACCGTCGACGCGTCGGACGGTGACGCTATGGAGGCGTCCTGAAGTGTCCGCGGTGGTGTTCGACACGGTGCTGCCGGGCAGCACCGTGATCCCCAGGTCGGCGGTTGCCGACGCGACTGCGCTCAGCTGAGCGCGGGCGTCGACCACCACGACCGGGAGGCCCGCGGCGTGGAGGTCGGCCGCGAGGGCGTACGCGCTGTCGTTCGTGGTGTCGATCACGAATCGTTCGCCCGCGGCAACCGCATACCGGTTCAGATAGGTGCGTACAGCGGAGGCGAGCATGATCCCGGGGCGGTCGTTGTTCTCGAAGACCAACGGCCGTTCGTGGGCGCCGGTGGCGAGCACCACTTGGCGGGCGCGAATGTGCCAGACCCGCTGCCGTGAAACACCCGTGCTCGGCGTCGCGTTCAGATGGTCGGTGCGGTTCTGCAGGGCCAGGACGTAGTTGCCGTCGAATGAACCGAACGCGGTCGTCCGGTGAAGGACCGTGCACTCCGGGGCGTCCTGAAGTTCCGTGGCCACGCGAGACACCCAGTCGATCGCCGTCGCGTCGTCGATGATGTCTTGGCGACCGGTGGTCGTTGTGCCGGACAGGAGTGATCCGCCGAGCTCGGGCTGATCGTCGACGAGGACGACGCGTCCGCCACCCTTGAGTGCTTCGCGTGCCGCAGCGAGGCCGGCGGGGCCACCGCCGATGACGAGCACTTCCGCGTGGAGATAGCTCTTGTCGTATTCGGCGCGGTCGTCCGACGGGTCGAGTCTGCCGAGACCCTCGAGAAACTCCGCATCCAAGCCCTCGACCAGCGACACCGTCGTCGCCGGGAGCATCGACTCGGCGACATCCCGCCGCACGCGCGGCGCGACCCGGACCAGGGCGTTCGCCTCTTCGACCCCTGCCGACATGATGCCGCGCCGCCGGCCTCGGTAGAGGGAGTCGCCGGCTGCGATCCGTCCGTTGGCGATCAGCGCCGATGCCAGCGTGTCACCGGGATGCCCGGTGAACTGTTCCCCGTCCAGTTGGAAGGTCAGGGTGGTGCCACGATCGATGCGCCCGCCGACCGGGAGCCGATTCTTCTGGGATGTCATCTGGCCGGCTCCTTCGGGGTCGAGCCCTGGACGGGATTGGTTGTTGGCGGATACTCGTCGGCACCGGCAGGCGTGGTTGTCGCGGCCCCCGGTGCGGGGGTGAAGCCGGACAGATCGGGCTGGCGTTCGCCCGCGGGGTAGGCGGCATGGATCTCGTAGGTCACCGTGTCGCGGACGACGTTGAACCATTGACGGCAGCCGGTGCGGTGCAGCCAACGCTCTGCGAACAGACCCTTGGGGTTGTCACGGTAGAAGAGGAACTGCGCCCACTGCGCGTCGGTGAGGTCGTTTGGATTTTCCGGGTAGGGCACGTGCGCCTGCCCGCCGTAGTGGAATTCGGTCTCATCGCGCGGACCGCAGTACACGCAGGGAATCAGCAGCATGAGCGTCTCTCTTTCGTGTCCAGGCGGCTAGTGCGCCACACCGGCGGCGCCGTGCTCGTCGATGAGGTCGCCGGTCTCGAAGCGGGCCAGCGAGAACGGTGCGTTGAGCGGATGCGGAGTCCCGGTCGCGATGGTGTGCGCGAAGGTGAGCCCGGCAGACGGGGTGGCCTTGAAACCGCCAGTGCCCCACCCGCAGTTCACGTACAGGTTCTCGATCGGAGTGGTGCCGATGATGGGGGAGGCGTCCATCGTGACGTCGACGATGCCCGCCCAGGTGCGAAGCACGTGAGCGCGGGCGAAGATCGGGAAGAGCTCCACGACCGCCGCCATCTGATGCTCGATCACGTGGAACGAGCCGCGCTGGCCGTAGCCGTTGTACGCGTCCAACCCCGCCCCCATGACCAGTTCGCCCTTGTGGGCCTGCGACACGTACACGTGTATGTAGTTCGACATGACGACGGTGGGATGCACCGGCTCGTGGAGTTCGGAGACGAGGGCCTGCAGGGGGCGTGACTGGATCGGCAGTCGGAAGCCGGCGAGTTCCGCGACGACGGAGCTGTGGCCCGCGGACGCGAGACCGACCTTGCCCGTGTGGATTCTGCCCCGGGTCGTCTCGACGCCGGTCACCCGGTCGCCGTCTTTGAGGAAGCCGGTGACTTCGCAGTTCTGGATGATGTCGACTCCCATCTCGTCGCACTTGCGCGCGAACGCCCAGGCCACATGGTCGTGCTTGGCGATGCCCGCGCGCGGCTGGAAGGTCGCCCCCATGACGGGGTACCGGATGTTGTCACTGACGTTGACGATTGGGCAGACTTCTTTGACCTGCGCCGGGTCCAGCCATTCGGCGTCGACGCCGTTGAGATTGTTGGCGCCGACACGCCGGGTGCCTTCGCGGACTTCCCCGAGGGTGTGAGCAAGGCTCACGACGCCGCGCTGGCTGAAGAGGAAGTCGTACTCGAGCTCGTCGGGGAGCGTCTCCCACAGCTTCAACGCATGTTCGAAGATAGCGGCCGTCTCGTCGCGCAGGTAGTTCGACCGGATGATGGCGGTGTTGCGGGCCATGTTCCCGCCTGCCAGCCAGCCCTTCTCCAGCACGGCGATGTTCGTCATCCCGTACTCGCGTGCCAGATAGTATGCGGTGGCGAGCCCGTGCCCTCCGCCTCCCACGATCACAGCATCGTATGAGGACTTCGGTTCAGGGTTACGCCACAGGAAGTCGGGGTGCTCGGGGAGCGCATGGGTGCTCATTCGCAGCCTCACGTTTCGTCACGGGAAGATTGCCTACACGGGAGCGCCGCGCATGCGACGCTCCCGCCTCGTACCCCCGGCGACGCCGAGGGCGGGGAATGCTAGTTGCCTCCTCCGAGGAAGCTGTTGTCGTCGATGGCGAGGGCGAGGGAGAGGATGGCGGCGAAGTACCCGTAGTGGCGCATGCCTTCGTAGATGCCGACGGCGGTGTGGCTGAAGATGGAGCCGACGTCGCGGCCGGGGTCGACGCTGTGCTTCCAGGTCGACAGGTTCGCGAAGTGGACTTCCATGTAGGGGGCGCCGGTGTCGGTGAGGGCGTCGCGGGTGGCCTGGCCGTAGTAGGTGAGGCCGGCGGGGTTGATGAGGAAGCCGTCGACGGTGCCCTGGGTGTCGTGGATGAAGTGCAGGATCTCGCCTTCGAAGTCGGACTGGAAGTGCACGATTTCGACGTTGATGCTGGCGGCGAACTCGTCGACCATCGCGTTGAGGGCGTCCAGGGAGGTGACCGGGCCGAACAGGCCGGGGTTGCGCTTGCCGAGCTGACCCATGTTGGGTCCGTTCACGAACGCGAACTTCAGGGTGCGGGCCGATTCACGCAGGGCCATCACATACTCCTTCGTCAAGGTGGCGGGCGGACGGGAACTGTCCGCCAGAGCAAGAATATGCACAATCGATATTCCGCCGCAAGACGAATCGGCAAGAGGCTTGCGGAGAATATCGATTGTGCATATTCTTCGTAGAGGCCCGTGGCCGTGCATCGACATCGTGCACGCTGCTAGGCAACTCACTTCGAACAGAGCAGTAGGAGACTCACATGGCTTCAGGGCGGAGAATCGTCATCATCGGAGCGGGCATCGTAGGTACGAACCTCGCCGATGAGCTCGTCGCCCGCGGCTGGGAGGACATCACTGTCCTTGACCAGGGGCCGCTGAATCTGCCGGGCGGATCCAGTTCCCACGCGCCCGGGGGTGTGTTCCAGACGAACCCCTCCCGCACGATGACGCACTTCGCGAGCTACACGGTGGAGAAGCTGCTCTCCCTCGTCGAAGACGGGGAGAGCTGCTTCAAGCAGAACGGTGGGCTGGAGGTCGCGACCACCGCGGACCGTCTCGCCGATCTGCACCGCCGAGCCGGCTGGGCAGCGTCGTGGGGCCTGGAGGCCAGGCTCCTGACGCCCGAGGAGTGTGTGGAGGTCTACCCGCTCCTCGACAAGGACGTGCTCCTGGGTGGCTACTTCGTGCCGAGCGACGGCATCGCCAACTCGCCGCGCGCGGTGCAGCTGCTCATGAAGCGCACGCAGGCTGCCGGCGTCACCTACATCGGCAACACCGAGGTCGTGGGCATCGAGCAGGAGGACGGCCGAGTCACCGGTGTGCGCACCGCCGACACCGTGATCCCCGCAGACATCGTCGTATCGTGCGCCGGATTCTGGGGTCCGAAGGTGGGGGAGATGGCCGGGACCCCGATTCCGCTGCTCCCGATGGCCCACCAGTACGTCAAGTCCACGCCGATCCCCGCGCAGAAGGGCGTCAACGACGGCCCCAACGGTGCGCGTCTGCCGATGCTGCGCCATCAGGACCAGGACATGTACTTCCGCGAGCACGGCGACCAGATCGGCGCCGGGTACTACGGACACCGCCCGCTCCCGGTCGACCTCGACGACCTTGTCACCTACGCCCCGGACGACATGGATGAGCACACCATGCCCTCACGGCTGGAGCTCACCCCCGAAGACTTCGCCCCGGCGTGGGAGGCGACGAAGGCCCTCATGCCTGCCGTGCGCGAGACCGAGATCGCCGAAGGCTTCAATGGCATCTTCTCCTTCACCCCCGACGGTGGATCCCTGCTCGGCCAGTCGGCCGACGTGGACGGCTTCTGGGTCGCCGAGGCGGTCTGGGTGACGCACTCTGCTGGAGTCGCGCGTGCCCTCGCCGAAGTGCTGACGGACGGCAAGTCGGCGCTGGACCTCGCCGACTGCGACATCAACCGGTTCGAGAAAGTGCAGCTGACGCCGGAGTACATCCGCGAGACGTCGGCGCAGAACTACGTCGAGGTCTACGACGTGCTGCACCCGCTGCAGCCCAAGCTGTCGCCGCGGAACCTGCGGGTCACGCCATTTCACGCACGCCAGAAAGAGCTCGGCGGCTTCTTCCTGGAGTCGGGCGGCTGGGAGCGTCCGCACTGGTTTGACGCGAACGCGGAGCTGGTGAAGGAGATGCCGTTCGACTGGCGTCCACCGACCCGCGACCCGTGGTCGGCGATGTTCAGCTCTCCGATCGCCGCGGCCGAGGCGTGGAAGACCCGCACGGCTGTCGCGATGTACGACATGACACCGCTCAAGCGCCTGGAAGTCTCGGGCCCCGGTGCCCTCAAGCTGCTGCAGAACCTGACGACCGGTGATCTCGACAAGAAGCCGGGCGCAGTCACCTACACGCTCGTGCTGAACGACTCGGGTGGTATCCGAAGCGACATCACCGTCGCCCGCCTCGAGGAGAACCTCTTCCAGCTCGGTGTGAACAACAACGTCGACACCGTGTACTTCACCCGTGAAGCACGCCACCAGACCGCGAACGACCCACGGGACTGGGTGCAGGTGCGTGACATCACCGGCGGCACCGCGTGCATCGGACTGTGGGGTCCTCTGGCCCGCGACCTCATCTCCACCGTGAGCAGCGACGACTTCACGAACGACGGGCTCCGCTACTTCCGCGAGAAGACCGTCGTCATCGGCGGGGTGTCCGCCACCGCGTTGCGCGTGTCGTATGTCGGCGAACTGGGATGGGAGCTCTACACCACCGCGGAGACCGCCCAGCGTCTCTGGGACGTGCTGTGGAAGGCCGGGCAGCCGTTCGGTGTCATCGCGGCCGGACGCGCCGCTTTCAACTCCCTGCGCCTCGAGAAGGGATACCGGCTCTGGGGCACCGACATGAACACCGAGTACGACCCCTACGAGGCGGGCGTCGGATTCGCGGTCAAGATGTCCAAGGAGGACTTCGTCGGCAAAGCTGCTCTCGAGGGGCGGACCGAGGAGAACTCGCGTCGGCGGCTGCGTTGCCTCACGATCGATGACGGCCGGAGCATCGTGCTCGGCAAAGAGCCGGTGTATCGCGACGCCGAGGTCGTCGGTTACGTCACGAGCGCCGCGTACGGCTACACCGTGCGGACGCCGATCGCGTACGCCTACCTCCCTTCAGGCATCGGCATCGGCGACACAGTCGAGATCGAGTACTTCGGGCGCCGTATCCCCGCCACCGTGACGGAGGATCCGCTGTTCGACCCGACCATGTCCCGCCTGCGCTCCTGACGCCGCCGACCGACACGCGCCCATCGGGCACACACACTTCGAAGGAGGACCACATGTCCCTGCACGCAGAATCGCTGCGCGATCACGCCTGCCTGATCGTCCACGGGCCGGATCAGCCCGGCCTTGTCGCGGCGGTCACCGACGTCATCTCCCGCAACAAGGGAAACATCGTCACGTTGGACCAATACTCCGACGATGCCAACGGAGGCAACTTCTTCCAGCGCGTCGTGTTCCATCGACGCGACCTGGCCGCCGCGTTCCCCGAGATCGAAGCCGACCTCGAGAAGTCGCTCGCGTCGTACGGCATGTCCTGGAAGCTCACCGATCAGTCCATCCCCAAGCGGATGGCGATCCTCGCGTCGACCAGCGATCACTGCTTGCTTGAACTGCTGTGGCGGCACCGTCGCGGCGAGTTGAACGTGACGATCCCGATGGTGATCTCGAACCACACGAACACCGCGGAAGACGTGCGCTCCTTCGGCGTGCCCTTCTTCCACGTGCACTCGCAAGGGGCTGACAAGTCCGCGGCGGAAGCGAAGATCCTCGAGCTGTTGAAGGGGAACGTCGACTTCGTCGTGCTGGCGCGCTACATGCAGATCATCTCTGAGGACTTCCTCACGCAGATCGAGGTGCCCGTGATCAACATTCACCACTCCTTCCTGCCGGCGTTCATCGGAGCGGCGCCGTACCGCAAAGCCAAAGAGCGCGGCGTCAAGCTGATCGGGGCCACGTCGCACTACGTGACCGCGGATCTGGACGAGGGCCCGATCATCGAGCAGGACGTGACCCGGGTCGACCACTCGCATTCCGCGGCGGAACTGCAGGCGCGGGGAGCTTTGGTAGAGCGTGCCGTGCTGTCCCGGGCGGTGCAGTGGCACGCGGAAGATCGGGTGATCCGCCACGGAAACCACACCATCGTGTTCTGACCCCGAGCCGGAGTGCGCGGAGATGTCGGTGTCGAGGCCTGAGCGTGCCGCCGCGGCCGTCCGGGAACTCCTGCTCGCGCTCGGCGAGGACCCCGACCGCCCCGAGTTCCGGGCCACGCCAGAGCGCGTCGCGGAGCACTTCATCGCGTCGTTCGCCGGGCAGGGGCGCAGTCTTACCGCCGTGATCGGCGAGCCGATCGCGATCTCCGACGGCGAGAGCGGCGAACTCGTCGCGCTCACCGGGATCCCGTTCCGATCGACCTGTGAACACCACCTGCTGCCCTTCGACGGGCTGGCACACGTGTACTACGCACCGCAGCGCAGCATCGTCGGGTTCAGCCGGATTGCGGCACTGGTCGAAGCGGCGTCCCTCCGTCCACAGCTGCAGGAGCGGTTGGGGGAGCAGATCGCGGGGGCGATCATGTCGATCCTCAAGCCGCGAGGAGTGGTCGTGCGACTGGAGGCGAGGCACGCGTGCGTCGCCTCCAGGGCGCCGACCGCGGCCGCCTCGCGGGCGGTCACGGTGGCGCTGCGCGGCACGATGCCGCCCGCCGCCTCCTACGCATTCCAGCCCTGAGCCCCCCCCTCGAGGCTGGTGCGCAGGAGGCGCCGGAGTCAACGCGCCGCGGAGCCCTCGGCGTAGTCGTCCTCGTGGGACTTGACCCACGACATGAGCTTGCGCAGGTCGCGCCCGGTCGCCTCGATCGGGTGCTGCTCTCCGGCGTACCGCAGCCGCGAGAATTCGGGTGCGCCGGCGTCCTGATCCTCGATGAAGCGTGCGGCGAACGCTCCGCTGCGCACATCGTCCAAGGCTGCACGCATGTTGTTCTTCACGTGGTCGTCGACGATGCGAGGGCCGGTGACGTAGTCGCCGTACTCGGCGGTGTCGGAGACCGACCAGCGCTGCTTAGCGATTCCACCCTCGTACATCAGGTCAACGATCAGCTTCAGCTCGTGCAGCACCTCGAAGTATGCGACCTCCGGCTGGTACCCCGCCTCGGTGAGAATCTCGAAGCCTGCCTGGACGAGGTGACTCATCCCGCCGCACAGCACAACCTGCTCGCCGAACAGGTCGGTCTCCGTCTCCTCGGTGAACGTCGTCTTGATGCCGCCGGCGCGGAGTCCGCCGATCGCCTTGGCGTACGACAGTGCGAGGTCCCAGGCGTGGCCGCTCGCGTCGTTCTCGACGGCGACCAGCACCGGAACACCGCGCCCGTCCACATACTCGCGGCGCACCAAGTGGCCGGGACCCTTGGGGGCGACCATCACGACATCGACGTCGGCCGGCGGGGTGATGTATCCGAAGCGAATGCTGAATCCGTGCCCGAACAGCAGGGTGTGCGACGAGGTGAGCGCAGGCGCAATCTCCTCGGCGTACACGATGCGCTGCACATGGTCGGGTGCGAGGAGCACCACCACGTCGGCTTCGGCGGTGGCTTCGCCCGGCGTCAGGACTCGCAGTCCCTCCTCGGCCGCCTTCGTGCGGCTCTTCGACGTCAGCGGCAGGCCGATAACGACATCAACGCCCGAGTCGCGCAGCGAAAGCGCGTGCGCGTGCCCCTGGCTTCCGTATCCGATGACGGCGACACGGCGTCCTTGAATGAGCGACAGATCCGCGTCGGCGTCGGTGAACATCTCAGCCATCGTGGCTCTCCTTACCGTAGGGGGACCGCCCCGGCGGGACGGTGCGAGCCGTTACAGGCCGCGCTCGGAGTCTACCAAAAAATATGCACAATCGATATTAAGGGGGTTAGTGGTGTACGATTCTGACGCACGGAGTGACATACTCCGGGCCGAGGTTAGGTCGGGGATTCTCACGCGCCGCTGAAAAGGTGCCGGCGGATCCGGTCGTATACTCACGACACGTCCGATCTGAGAGCAAGGAGGGGTCGATGGCTGGTCCGACAGTACCCTTGGGTATCGTTCGAGACGAACGCTCAGCGTTGCGTCCGCCCGCACGCACCACCGCGGAGGCGATTGCGCAGTCGATCCGCGCGGACATCATCGGTGGCCGCTACGACGCCGGTGAGCGGCTTCGGCAGGTGGAGCTGGCAAAGCAGTACGAAGTGAGCACCACCCCGGTGCGTGAGGCGTTCGCAATCCTGCAGCGCCAGGGTCTGGTCCGCCTGCACCCGCAGCGTGGCGCCAGTGCGATCGTCCCGAACACGAAGGACCTCGAAGAGCTCTACGAGATCCGCGTCGAGCTCGAATGCCTCGCGGTGCAGCATGCGGCACGGAACTTCACGCCCGCCGACGCGCCCGCGCTGCGCGAACTCATCGCGCAGATGCGGGTGTGCCGCGACGCCGACCAGTATGTCGAACTCAATCATCACTTCCACATGGGCATCTACCGGCTCGCGCAGCGCGAGCGTCTCGTGGAGATGATCGAGCAGCTGCGAATGGCATCCCAGGCCTACCTGCAGATCACATCGGATCGCGCGGTAATCCTCGGTGACGCCGAGAACGAGCATGACGACATCCTCGATGCGTGCGAAGCGAACGATCCCGCCCGTGCGGCTGCGGCTACACGCGATCACCTGGGTCTGACCGTCGCCAACGCCGTCGCTCAGCTCGACCACGCTGACGCCACGCGCGGCCTCGCGTCGGCGCGTGCGATCCTGTAACTCCGGCGACGGCCAACTGCTAGCGCAGCGTGCCGTCCGTGGTGCCGCGCCGCCGTGCCCTCCGGCGAAGATCGAACGGAAACTGCCGCACCGTGTAGCGCTTCGGGGCGCTGTGGTAGCTGAGAGCGGTCCGCGAGCGAATGCGGATCAAGCGGAAGATCGCGAACGTCGAAATCGCGAGCCATGCTCCGTTGACCGCCACCGAGGGCATCGCCCCATGGTGCGCGCCATTGATCAGTAGTGCGCACGAGCCGGCCACGTTCGCGAGCTGAAACCCGATCCCCGGCTGCATCCACCCCAGCGAGAGTGCGAAGTAGGCGGCAAGCACGATCGTCGTGCCTATCCATCCGATGATCTCGATCATCACGTTCACAGTGCTTCTCCGTCGAGCTGGGTGCGGTGGCGATCCGGGCGCCTCAGCGCAGGGCGACTTCTGGCCGCGCGCGTGTGGCTGCGGGAGCCCAGGAACTGTTCCAATCCTGAATCTATCCAGTCTGATGCAATATGCACAATCGATATTCTTCGGGAAACAGGCTACGATCCACGGAACAGTGTCGTTGTCAGCGGCGTTCGGCGTGGCCGGACGCCCGGGAGACGGAGTCGGAACGCATGAGTGAAGAGAACGCGGGGTGGGTGGTTCCCCTCGATCGGCGTGGCGATCGCGACGATCGCGACGAAGATGCCCGGGTAGCGCCCGCGTTCGGTCGGTGGCTCAGCATCATCAATGGAGGCGACGACACACACCGCGGGTCGGAATGACGCAGGAATCTGCTCCGCTGCACGCGGGCCCAGCAGAAGTTCGAGAGGCGTTCTTCGTCTCGGACAGCACCGGGATCACCGCCGAGACGCTCGGCAACGCGCTGCTCGCGAACTTTCCCGGGCTGCATTTCCATCGCCACACCGTCCCGTTCGTTGACACCCTCGAGGGTGCGCACGCGGTCGTAGCCGAGATCGACCGCGCGGCCGACGGCGGGCCGCTGCCCCTGATGTTCACGACCGTCAAAGCTCCGAATGTCCGCGGCGCATTGTTCGGCGCCCGCGCGGTGGCGATCGACCTGCTCGCAGGCCACCTCGTCGAGCTGGAGGAGGCGCTCGGCGCGACAGCGAGTCCGAAACTGAGCGGGTACCACGGCGTGGGCGACATCCAGCGGTATCACGCTCGCATGCGGGCCGTCGAGTACGCGATCGAGCACGATGACGGGCAGAGCTCACGGGCGCTCGAGGAGGCGGACGTCGTCATCATCGCCCCGTCACGCTGCGGCAAGACCCCCACGACGATGTACCTCGCCCTGCAATACGGACTGCTCGTCGCGAACTACCCGCTCACCGACGATGACTTCACGACCGACGGTCTGCCGCGAACCGTGGCGAAGTACGCCAGCCGCTGCTTCGGGCTGACCACCACGCCGCTGCGCTTGAGCCAGGTGCGCCACGAGCGGCTTCCGCACTCCCAGTACGCCAGCCTCGCGCAATGCACCCTCGAGGTGCGGCGGGCCGAAGACCTGTACCGGCGCAACCGGGTGCCCTTCGTCAACTCCTCGACCAAGAGCGTCGAGGAAATGTCCGCCGTGATTCTGCGGTCCATGCGACTGCGCGACTAACCCCTTCAACGAGGAGAAGATCCGATGACCAACATTCTCTGGTTCGACGAGATCGGCATGAACGATCTCGACCGCGTCGGCGGCAAGAACGCCTCACTGGGCGAGATGGTTTCGCACCTCTCAGCGGCCGGTGTGCGTGTGCCCATGGGATTCGCCACCACCGCCGCTGCGTATGCGTCGTTCCTCGCCGCCGGCGAACTCGGCACCCGCATCCGCGAAGCCGTCTCGCAGCTGGACACCGACGACGTCACCGAACTCGCACAGGTGGGTTCCGCGGTGCGCGGGTGGGTGGAAGCGCAGCCGTTCCCGGACGGCCTGGAACGTGACATCCGCGATGCGTATGCGCGGCTCGTTTCGGAGGATCCCGACCCGGAGCAGGTCTCCTGGGCCGTGCGCTCCAGCGCCACCGCGGAGGACCTTCCGGACGCGTCGTTTGCGGGACAGCAGGAGACCTTCCTCAACATCGGCGGAATCGACAACGTGCTCGCCGCGATCAAGCACGTCTACGCGTCGCTGTACAACGACCGCGCGATCGCGTACCGGGTCCACCACGGGTTCGATCACCACGAGGTGTCCCTCTCGGCCGGGGTGCAACGGATGGTCCGCTCCGATGTCGGCGCGTCGGGCGTGATGTTCACCGTCGACACCGAGTCTGGTTTCGATGACGTGGTGTTCATCACGAGCTCTTACGGGCTCGGCGAGGCGGTCGTGCAAGGCGCGGTGAACCCTGACGAGTTCTACGCCCACAAGCCCGCGTTGCGCGCCGGACGTCCCTCGGTCCTCCGCCGGACGGTGGGGGAGAAGGCCGTCGCGATGCGGTATGCCGACGGCCGGCATGCGGGAGGCAGCACCGTGTTCGCCGACGTTGCGTCCGCCGATCGTGTCCGCTTCTCCCTGAACGACGGTGAGGTCGAGGAACTCGGCCGCATCGCCCTCGTTATCGAAGACCACTACGGCCGTCCGATGGACATCGAGTGGGCGAAAGACGGCGTGGACGGACGGCTTTACGTGCTGCAGGCCCGGCCCGAGACCGTTGTCTCACGCGAGTCCGGAAACGTCATGCGCCGGTTCGTGCTGCGTGAGAGTGCGGGCGCTGTTCTCGCGACTGGGCGGGCGATCGGGCAGCGGATCGGTGCCGGCCCGGTCAGCATCCTCAGTTCGGTCGAGCAGATGAGCGAGTTCGTACCAGGGAGCGTGCTTGTTGCCGACATGACGGACCCGGACTGGGAGCCGATCATGAAGAAGGCGTCGGCGATCGTCACCAACCGAGGGGGACGCACCTGTCACGCGGCGATCATCGCGCGCGAGCTCGGCATCCCCGCGGTAGTCGGCACCGCCTCTGCCACACGCACGCTCGTGAACGGGCAGCCGGTGACGGTCTCTTGCGCAGAAGGCGACGACGGCTACGTCTACGACGGGCTGCTCACCTTCGATGAAGAGGAGACGGAGCTGGATCGGATGCCGGAGCTGCCGGTGAAGATCATGATGAATGTCGGCACCCCGGAGCAAGCCTTCTCCTTCGCGAAGCTCCCGCACCGGGGGGTGGGATTGGCCCGCCTCGAGTTCATCATCAACCGGCAGATCGGCATCCACCCCCGCGCGTTGCTCGACCACGAGAGCGTGCCCGCAGCCGTGGCCGACGAGATTCGCACCCGCGTGGCCGCCTATCCGTCGCCGCGTGAGTACTTCGTGCAGCGCGTTGCCGAGGGTGTGTCCACCATCGCCGCGGCGTTCTGGCCCGAACCCGTCATCGTCCGTCTCAGCGACTTCAAGTCGAACGAGTACGCCAATCTTCTCGGCGGCACGCTCTACGAGCCCGTGGAGGAGAACCCCATGCTCGGCTACCGCGGCGCATCACGCTACGTCTCGCCGGACTTCCGGGAGTGCTTCGACATGGAGTGCGAAGCGATGCGTCGTGTCCGCGACGACATGGGGTTGACGAATGTGAGGCTGATGGTTCCCTTCGTGCGGACGCTCGGCGAAGCGGAATCCGTCGTAGAGCTGCTCGCCGACAACGGACTGCGACGCGGCGAGAACGGGCTGCAGCTGATCATGATGTGCGAGCTGCCATCGAACGCGGTGCTTGCCGATCGCTTCCTTGAGTACTTCGACGGCTTCTCGATCGGCTCAAACGACATGACGCAGTTGACGCTCGGCGTGGACCGGGACTCCGCCCTCGTCGCGTCGGCGTTCGACGAGCGTGACCCTGCCGTGCTGGCGATGCTCGAGCTCGCGATCGACGCGTGCCGGCGTCAGGGCAAGTACGTCGGGATCTGCGGACAGGGCCCGTCCGACTATCCGGAACTGGCGGGCTGGCTCCTCGATCACGGCATCGACTCCATCTCGCTCAACCCTGACACCGTGGTCGAAACATGGCTGCGGCTGTCCCAGCAGATCGAAGCAGGGAAGGTCGAAGCCGCCATTCGGTAATCATCATTGACGAGAATATCGATTGTGCATATTCTGGCAGGCGAGCTCATCACAAGCAGTTGAGCGCGAGGGGCACAGATGCCCCACAGCGTCTCCACTAGACATCCGCAAAGACAAGAGAGAGAGCAGCAATGGAACTGGAAGGCAAGATCGCGGTCGTCACAGGCGGTGGCCAGGGGATCGGGCGGGGGATCGTTCAGCGGTTTCTGGAGGAGGGCGCCACTGTGGCCATTCTCCAGAACAAGCCGCTCGAAGACGACCTGGCGGGCGACGATCGGGTCCTCGGAATCGATGTCGACCTGACGAACGTGGCCGACGCGGCCGCCGCCATTGACCAGGTCGCGGCCACCCTGGGCGGGATCGACATCCTCGTGAACAACGCCGGTGTGAGTGCCGAGTGGACTGTTGCGGAGGTGCAGCCCGAGCAGTGGGACTTCATGATGGCGGTGAACTTGAAGGCGCCGCTGTTCCTGACCCAGGCCGCGCTGCCTCACCTCAAGCGACGGGGAGGCGGCAGCATCATCAACACCGGCTCGGTGGAGGGCCTGGCGTCGAACCCCTTCCACGCCGTCTACAGCTCCTCGAAGGCGGGAATCCACGGTCTCACCAAGGCCCTTGCCGTCGATCTCGGCGAGTTCGGCATCCGCTGCAACGCCATCGCGCCTGGCTACATCCTGACTGCGCTCACCGAGGCGTACGTGGCGTCTCTGCCGGACCCGGATGCGGCGTGGCTCAACATCAATCGGATCCATCCCGTGGGCCGCATCGGCGACCCCATCGATATCGGCGGTCTCGCCGTCTACCTTGCCAGCGATCGCTCCACCTTTGTGTCCGGCCAGGTGATCGCCGTCGATGGCGCCCGGATGGCAAAGCTGTCCGCGCCGCTCTAAGCAGGGGCATTCGATTCTCGATCGGGCGAGCCCGCAGCACAGTCGCGACATCATTCAGCCCCGCTCGCCGGCTGAGCGATGAGGTCGCATCGATGGAGAACACGGATGATCAGTGCGCTGGAGCTCTACAGCATCGGGATCGGCCCCTCGTCCTCCCACACCGTGGGACCGATGCGCGCCGCCCTGGCCTTCGTCGATGAACTGAGGGCGACGGGGCAGGTCGGCCAGGTCGGACGCATCCAGGTCGACCTCTTCGGGTCGCTGGGCGCGACAGGCAAAGGGCACGGCACGGACAAGGCGGTCGTGCTCGGGCTGCTCGGTGAGCGCCCCGACGAAGTCGATCCGCGAAGCGCTGACGCGAAGGTCGACAACGTGCTGCGAGCGGGAGAGCTGGCGCTAGGGGGCGAATCGGTCATTCCTTTCGCCGCGAAGTCGGACATCACCATGCATTTGGGAAGGTCGCTACCCGCCCATCCCAATGCGATGACGCTCGCGGCATACGACCACGCTGGTGACGTGCTCAGCGAATCGACGTTCTACTCCATCGGTGGCGGGTTCATCGTCACGGACGAGGAGATCCACGCGCCGACCCCGGGAACGGAAGGCGACGTGCCGTTGCCGTTCTCCACGGCCGCGGAGCTGCTCGCGCACTGCGCACAGCACGGCATGAGCGTGAGCGAGGTCATGCGTCGCAACGAACTTGCTCGGGTCAGCGAAACCGACCTCGACGAGCAGCTGCTGCGAATCTGGTCGGCCATGCAGGAGTGCATCGCGAACGGCATCGGGCGAAATGACGAAGTGCTCCCAGGAGGGCTCAACGTCTGGCGACGAGCCCCCGGGCTCCACCGGCGGCTGTCCGAGGCGGCTGCGGGCGACCCGCTTCACGCGATGGAATGGGTGAACCTGTACGCACTCGCCGTCAACGAAGAGAACGCGTCCGGTGGTCGCGTCGTCACGGCCCCGACCAATGGCGCAGCCGGCATCATTCCGGCGGTGCTCAGCTACTACGTCAACTTCGTGCCCGGAGCGGATGATGCCGGCGTCATCCGCTTCCTGCTCGCCGCGTCGGCCGTCGGGGTCCTCTTCAAGACGAATGCGTCGATCTCGGGCGCTGAGGTTGGATGCCAAGGAGAGGTGGGCTCCGCGTGCTCGATGGCGGCTGCAGGCTTGGCTGAGGTCCTCGGGGGCACGCCGGCGCAGGTCGAGAACGCGGCCGAGATCGGGATCGAGCACAATCTCGGGCTCACGTGCGACCCCATCGGCGGACTCGTGCAAATCCCGTGCATCGAACGAAACGCGATCGCCAGCGTGAAGGCCATCAATGCCGCGCGAATGGCGCTCCACGGGAACGGAACACATCGAGTCTCGCTGGATCAAGCGATCCGCACCATGCGAGACACCGGCGCCGACATGCTGTCCAAGTACAAAGAAACGTCACTGGGCGGCCTCGCCGTGAACGTGGTCGAGTGCTGACGGTCTAGGCATCCAGGGCCAACGCGGTCGTGCGGACGGGTTCAGAACCTGGTCACGCCCCAACGAAGTTTGCCTAACGAAAGGAACACTATGTCAGTCAACCTCGCAGATGCCCGCCGTGTGATCGAAGCCGCTGAGAAGCGCGCCGACGAGATCGGCCAGCCCATGAACATCGCCGTGGTCGATGCGGGCGGCAACCTCGTCGCGCACGTACGCCAGGACGGCGCCTGGATCGGCAGCATCGAGATCTCGATCAGCAAGGCGTGGACGTCGAAGGCGTTCGACATCTCGACGAAGGACCTCGGCGACAATTCGCAGCCGACGCAGCAGTTCTTCGGCATCCACACCACCAACGCGCACGGCCGCGGCGTCGCCATCTTCGCCGGCGGCGTGCCGCTCAGCCGCGACGGCAAGGTCGTCGGTGCGGTGGGCGTCAGCGGCGGCTCGGGCGAGCAGGACCAGACCGTCGCGGAAGCAGGCGCGGGGGCCCTGTGACGTGGCCCCCGCGTCGCGCTTCATCACACCGACGTGGGGCCTGAGTCATTAGGTGAAGATCACCGGAATCGACATCTTCGAGCATCGCCTCGTGCGGACCTAACCGCATCGCATGGCCAGCCCGTTCATCACCAACCTCGCTATGGCGGAGAGGTCCACCGACTTGGGAAGTACCGGCGGGGGACCGCTCGTGTTCGCGTGCAATCTCCGGTACCACTGGCGGTCCAAGTCCCACAAAGGTTCGCCGGAGAGATGAGCGGCGCCGCTCAACTCGACTACCAGTCCGCCGAACGACACGCTACTAGGTAACCACGACGAGGAAACGATGCGCTCGCAACTTCAGCCTGACGTTCTTGCTTGGCACGACAATGCCCAGGCCCAGCTCGACGGTCACCTGAGTCAGGTGTTCGCAGCACTCGCGAACGACGACCGT
Organism: Microbacterium ureisolvens; assembly: GCF_015278315.1. GTDB lineage: Bacteria > Actinomycetota > Actinomycetes > Actinomycetales > Microbacteriaceae > Microbacterium > Microbacterium ureisolvens. Next base: position 228,403 of record NZ_JADIJE010000003.1, read on the forward strand.
CTCGCCATATTGGACGTCCTGCGAGAGAGTCGCGACACAGAATGCTCGATCGAGCGAATCGCGGATTCCATCGAAATGTCGCGCTTCGCGACGTCACGACACCTGAGGATTCTTCGGCAGGCCGGGTTGGTCGATGGTCGGCGGAGCGGGCACAAGTTCCTCCATCGGCTTGCTCAGTCACGCTTCGACGACATCGACGACTGGCTCCTGGACTACCTTATCGAGGCCGCCAACGGGCGCATTCTGACCGGTCCACCTCAGGGGCGCGACTTGGTGGCTCCGCACGGACGCGCTGATGGCGAGGTCGTGACGGCGGATCAGGTAGGTCAATAACCTCAACGGTCCGAAGAAGCACTTGTGCCGCAGCCGCAGCATCTTCTCGGCCACGTCCCGGGACGGTTTGGTTGGCTGGTGGTGCGGTGCTCCGGGACGGTCATCAGCCCCTGGACCTCCTCGGCTTCGTATCCCCTCGAGTCATCGTTCGCCTGCCGGATCACTTAGCTCGCCACGTCGTGTGATCGAAGCCGCTGAGAAGCGCGCCGACGAGATCGGCCAGCCCATGAACATCGCTGTGGTCGATGCGGGCGGCAACCTCGTCGCGCACGTGCGCCAGGACGGCGCCTGGATCGGCAGCATCGAGATCTCGATGAGCAAGGCGTGGACGTCGAAGGCGTTCGACATCTCGACGAAGGACCTCGGCGACAATTCGCAGCCGACGCAGCAGTTCTTCGGCATCCACACCACCAACGCGCACGGCCGCGGCGTCGCGACCTTCGCCGGCGGCGTGCCGCTCAGCCGCGACGGCAAGGTCGTCGGCGCGGTGGGCGTTAGCGGGGGGTCGGGCGAGCAGGACCAGACCGTCGCGGAGGCCGGCGCCGCGGAGTTCTGAATCGGCGGCAACACCGCCGGGGTCGTTACGATCGCCACGGGTGTCCGGGTCGCGACGAGGCACAGGCAAGGCAGGACTGTCGCTGTGAGACCTGTCCGACCATCGGTCAGGTTTCGGCTGAACCGCCCATGGGTTACCGAATCGCGTCGCTTGGCCGACTTGACTGGTAATATCGATTGTGCATATTATGGTCATGCGTACACAACGCGCCTTCTCAGGGATGCCGCAGTCAACGCCGATCGGCTGCGGCATCTCCGAGTCGGGCATGGTCGCAGAACACCGCCCTGCCCATGACATGGTCTTCGGGTCGGCGTCTCACGGCGAAGTCGTCGCACGCAGACGCCCCGCGGTACATGCCGCGACTCGGTGCCAGGCGGCTGGCGGCGCCAAAATGTGGTCGCGCTCCGCCATCTGCGGCGACCTCCCCGACGTATTCCACTGTCGGTGAGGGACACGCAGATTCGGTAGGCCCCGGTGACGGCGACTTGCTCCATGCCGCCCCTCCTGACCCGCTACGCGGCATGGATCACATGATTGGAGCGGGTAGTTGAGCCCCCTCGTCATGGCTGGATGGCGTTGGTCGTTGTCGGCAGGCGGCCCAACTCCGAGATCTCTCCGATTCCGTTTTACGGTGGCCCTGGGGCGAGGTGCAGTGCACGACCTGCTCAAGGGTCGACCATGCTTACGCGAATTCGGCGGCGACCCCATTGCGGTGGTACTCGAAGATGATGCTCGTGCGTGTTGACGCAACGGCTTGATGGGCCGAGAGGTGCTCGACGACGAAGCGGCGCAGTTCGGAGGAGTCCGCGACGGCGATGTGCACGAGGTAGTCATCCGCGCCGCCGACGAAGAACAGTTGCAAGACCTGCGGGAGTGCTCGCACGACGTCGGCGAACTGGGTGATGCTTTCCTGGCGGAAGCCCGGGCGGAGGGTGACGCCGATCATCGCCTGCAGGCCGTTGCCGATTGATGATTGGCTCACCGCGGCGTGGAACCCTGCGAGGACACCGCGCTCGATGAGCGCGCGCACGCGGGTGTGCGCCGTCGATGGGGCCACTCCCGCCGCCGCGGCGAGTTCCTGATTCGTGATGCGCGCGTCGGCGGACAGACGGCGCAACAGCTCGGCATCGACCTCGTCTAAGCCGCTGTTCCGAAGATCATTCGAGGAAGGGCGCCCAGAATCACCTTTTCGTGTCAAACCGTCCATCAGAACTCCTTTCGCACAGAATGATCTTCCAAAAGTTTGAGGTACTGCCGAAGAAAGTGCGAGTCTTACCTCGTCTTCCGACTGCTGAGAAGGGCACACAGATGCGCGTTGGCGTTCCCACTGAGATCAAGAACAACGAGAACAGGGTTGCGATCACTCCTGCCGGGGTGGATGCGCTAGTCTCTCGCGGCCACGAGGTGCGCGTGCAGCAAGGGGCCGGCCTTGGGTCACGTATCAGCGACGAGGCCTACCAGGCTGCCGGCGCGATCATTGCTGAGACCCAGGACCAGGTGTGGGCGGAGTCCGACCTGATCACTAAGGTGAAGGAACCGATCGCTGCCGAGTACGGCTACCTCCGAGAGGACCAGCTGGTCTTCACCTACCTGCACCTGGCCGCCGATCGCCCCCTCACCGATGCGCTCCTCGATGCCGGCGCGACTGCGATCGCCTATGAGACGGTCCAGCTCGAGGACCGTTCCCTGCCGCTGCTGTCGCCGATGAGCGAGGTGGCCGGACGCCTGTCGATCTCCGTCGGCTCCTACTTCCTCATGCGCGCTACCGGCGGCCGCGGCACACTCCTCGGCGGGGTGGCAGGGACCCGCCGAGCCAAGGTCGTCGTCATCGGTGGAGGTGTCGCCGGCGAACACGCCGCCGCGAACGCTCTCGGCCTCGGCGCCGAAGTGACCGTCATCGACCTGTCCCTGCCACGACTGCGCGAGCTTCAGCACCGCTACACCGGTGCCCTGCAGACCCGCGCATCCAGCCGGTGGGAGATCGCAGACCAGATCGCAGACGCCGACCTGGTCGTCGGCTCCGTTCTCATCCCGGGAGCGGCCGCACCAAAGCTCGTCACCGACGAGATGGTCGCGCACATGAAGCCCGGCTCCGTGCTCGTGGACATCGCCATCGACCAGGGCGGCTGCTTCGAGGGATCACGACCGACCACCCACGACAACCCCACATTTCCCGTCCACGAATCGGTGTATTACTGCGTCGCGAACATGCCGGGCGCAGTGCCAGAGACCTCCACGCGTGCGCTCACCAACGCAACGCTGCCCTACCTGACCGCGCTCGCCGACAAGGGATGGCAAGACGCCGCAAATGACAACCTGGCTCTTGCTCGGGGAGTCAACACGCACGCAGGACGAGTGACGAACTCCGGAGTGGCCGCCGCATTCGGAATGGCAGCTGCAGCGATCTAGCCGTCCCCTGCGATGCGACGCGTACGACTCCACGCTCCCAGCGGCGGCGCGCAACCATTGCTGGGCTCACGGCGCGTCGAGGAGTTGACGTGAGGGTCTACCGGGAGTGTGGTGGGCGTGAAGCTGCTCGGATCCTTCGGGCCCACCTGGTGCCCACGAATGACTCGGATCCGTGCGGAACGGGGCCTGAGAACGAGTGAGTCAGGCAGACCCCGTTCCACGAGATGCCGCGGAATCTCGCATGAGGGAGATCGAGTCGGATCGAGGCGGACACCAATCGGCGGAGTTCAAATCCCTCCGTCTCGGCCGGTGACCGTCCCCGCGTGGTCAGTCGGACGCTGGGCGCAATCCAGCCGCAGACTGTAGCGTTCCGCCCAGGGACGATGGCGTGCGAGGGCGCACCCGACGTGTCATACGTGCATTCCGTTCCGGGCCCGATGCAACCACCGAGTCGATGACGAGAATGTGTGCACCAGTGTGTGAACCAGCTGCTTCGTTCCCAGTGTTCACAAGGGATCGACGACGGTTCCCGCTTGACTACGGATCAGACGGTTCAGAAGGCGCTCATTTCAGCCGCTGACCGCCACGCGTCCACTGTCGAAAACTCAGGCATGCAAAAGCCGTTGCATCCACGCCCACGCTCGGACACGATAAAACCGGCACTGACCTGCGAAGAAGGAGAGATCATGGCCGGCAAGTACGAGCTGTACAAGGACTCGGCGGATGGCTTCCGATTTCGTCTGAAGGCCGCGAATGGAGAAGTCGTCGCGACTTCCGAGTCCTATGTTTCCAAGTCTGGTGCGCAGAGCGGGATCGAGTCGGTTAAATCGAACGCCAGCTCCCCGGTCGTCGATCTCACCTGAACCCTGAACAGGGTCTATGGCGCGACTGCGGCCGCGCATGCCGCCGCACTCGAACACGGAGTCCCCTGATGGCAAGGACACGAGCCAGCGCAGTCAGGGTGACCCCGGCCGTCGATCTCAGTGACTCAAGGGGCACCTTGCCATGGGCGCTCAGTGTCGAACGAGGTGGCTCGGCGGGGGCTGCGCGTGCCCACAGTTTGCCCACGAACCGCGCAGAACGGCGCCGATCGGCGCGTCTGGAGACATGGCCAGATCCGCGAATTTCCGCGGTTATCGGACCATATCGGGTCGACGGCAGACCCAGGGTCAGTCCTCATAATCGTGAGGTCGCGGGTTCAAGCCCCGCTCCTGCTACAGATCGAAACCCCGGCCCCGCCGGGGTTTTTTCTGTTCGCCCGGTGATCGCGCCCTGCGCGTCTCCGCTCGTGCGCCGCGTCAGTCTCCGACGCTCCCCGGGAGCACATCCTCCGCCCGCACCGACACCGAGTCCAGCCGCGGATCGTTGCGCAGCTGACGAAAGATCGGCAGTTCGGCGGCCACGATGAGCGAATCCGGGTACAGCCGCCCGCCCCACGCCAACCGGTTCCCGGCATCCCAGGCGAACTCGGGCACGCGGCGTCCCGCCTGCACGTCAGCGGGGGTGAGATCGGCGGCGAAGTAATCCTCCCCGTGGACACGGACGGATGAGTCGGTGGGCACCTCGCCGTACCCCACCCAGCGCAGGCATCGCAGCGCCAGATCGCCGATCGCATCGCGCAGTGCTTCGGCGGTCGCTCCGTCCAGCCGGCCCATGCACGAGACGAGATCCCGGAGCTCGGAGTGCTCCGCGACGATCCGCTGTGTCGCCTCGAACCAGTTGAGCGAGGCCGAATGCTCCTCGACGTCGACATGCCGAGACCACCGCACGACCTTGTCGGTGCGGTCGATGAAAGGCAGATACACCCGCAGCATCGGAAGATCGCGGTGGGATGCCGGAATGAAATCACGGGCGAGCGTGCGCCATCCCGACTCGTCCAGCTCCGCGGTCGCCTCGGTCATGTCATCGACCGTAGCGGCGGGTGCACCGCGGTCGCGACGACCTTTTCGGCGGCCGGCAACGGGTGCCTCGATCTCGAGATCGCCCCCGCTTCCTCGGACGGCTCCGACGGGATCGGCTGAGTCCGCGCTTCTCGAGCGGAGGACGCCCGTTCCGCGCGTCCCTTCTGCCATCGGTGCTCGCGCGAGAAGATGTGCGTGGTCGCTCAGCCCACTGGACGAGGAGCTTTCATGAACGAACAGGCGCAGCCCGCCTCGCTGTACGTGCAGATTCCGTACCGCGACGCGCCCGCCGCGCTTCGCTGGCTGGAGCAGGCGTTCGGTCTCACCACGACGATGGAATGGCCCGACGACGACGGTGGCATCCAGCATGCCGAGATGCGCCTCGGCGACGCGGCGTTCACAGTCTTCTCCGATCGCGCCGGGTACGTCCGCCCCGAGCCGCGGGGCGATTCCGTCGGATTCGGCGTGGCCTTCACTCTCGCCTCAGCCGATGAGGTCGACCGGATCTTCGACTCCGCGATCGCGGCCGGTGCGGTCGCGGTCATCGAGCCGACCGACACCGAGTGGGGAAACCACCGCTGCCGGGTGCGCGATCCGGAGGGATACGAGTGGACGTTCGGCACCCACAAGCCCGGCGTCCCGGCGGAGTGGTCGGACGCCGACCAGGAGTGGTGACCCGGCCAGCGCGCGCCTGATCCGGCGGCGGATCCTCGGGAGGCGCACGAGCTCCGGCCGCTGGATCAGGGTCTCGACTTTGCCGGCGGCGAATACCGGTTCAGCCCGGCTATTCGGCGGGCTTCTCCACCCACGAGACCATGAGGTACGGGCTGTAGACGAAGACGACGTTGTCACCCTTCCACGGGATCTCGATCAGTCCCTTGCCGGCGTCCATCGCCGCCATGATCTGAGAGTGGACGGGTTCCCACTCGCTCGCGCTCGCGAAGCGGAACTTCCGGTAGGCCGTCTCCGGGCCGATGTACAGCGTCACATCCGATGCCATGCAACGGACTCTATCGAGGGCGCGGAAGGGGAGTGAGCCGGGATTGTGGTGACCGCGAGAGAAGAAGCACGGACGGAGACATCCGCCCCACCGCGTCCACGCTCACCGACTCCTGGCTGTGGACTCTCGCGCGACGAGGGTGAAGTCGGTCCCGTCCAGGGTCAGCAGACGCTCGTCGGGTGAAGCGGCGGTGATGATCTCCACCGCCCGCAGCGCGATGTCCTCGAGCGGAGAGTCGACCGACGTCAGGCGCGGAACGGTGTACTCGGCGGCGCGCCCGAACTCGAGCGCCACGACAGCGACATCATCGGGGATGCTGAGACCGAGGTCTGCGGCCGCGCGCAGGATGGGCGCGGCGTGCACGGGGGAGTCCACGACGACCCCGTCGGGACGATCCGGAGTCGACAGGAGTTCGCGGGCGGCGTCGTAGGCCGCCGACTCCGCCCCGGCAACGCGGACCACGGGCGCCTGCGCGGGATCCGTGTCGTGCGCGGCGAGCGCCTGGTTCCACCCCTTGTCTCGGCGGCGCGTCGTCAGCGCTTCCTCGTCGGCGCTCAGTCTGGCCAGCCGGCGGCAGCCGACGGCGAGGAGATGCTCCACGGCGGCGACGGTGCTCTCGATCGCGACGACGGGGCGGTCGACCACGAGCACGGGCATCCCGAGATCGCCGGCCCAGGCGAGATCCTGCGCGGGGTTGACGCTCATGAGAACAACCCCGTCCACCTGTCGGCTCGCGAGGTCGGTCAGGTGCTCGCGCTCGACGTCGACATCGCCGTTGGAAGTCGCGACGATCACGCTGAGACCGCGCGCGTAGGCGATCTCCGTGATCCGCTGCGTCATCACGGAGAAATACGCCAGGGCGATCTCGGGCAGCACGAACCCGATCGAGTTCGTGGTGCGGGTGCGCATGAACCGCGCGATGTTGTTCCGCCGGTAGCCCAACTCGTCGATCGCGGCCAGGACACGCGCCCGGGCTGCGGCCGAAACGGGGCGCGGGCCGTCGTTGAGCACGTAGGAGACGACGGCACTCGACACCCCTGCGGCGCGGGCGACATCGTTGCGGGTGACCATGACGTGATCCTACGGCGGCACCCAGCCGCCCCATCCTCAGAAGAAATCGCGCGCAGGGCTTGCATTCTTATCTACTCGTGTAGATACTTGGTCTACACGAGTTGACAATGGAGTAGACGACATGAGCAACGGCGCTGAGAACACCGGTCGGGTGTTCGTTTTCGGCTCTGCGAACAACGACCACGTCCTGGCGGTCGAAGAGTTCCCGCAGGCCGGTGAGACGGTGCTCTCACGTTCGTACTCCGTCGGACTCGGCGGAAAGGGAGCCAACCAGGCGGTGGCTGCGGCCCGCGCAGGCGGCTCCGTCGCCTTCGTCGGTTCAGTCGGGTCCGACCAGGCGGGCGAGGCGATCCTCGCCAACTTCGCCGAACACGGGATCGACGCTCGGGGCACTGCACGCAGTCGGCAGGAGGCGACAGGCGTCGCGATCGTGCTGGTGAACTCTCACGGAAGCAACGAGATCGTCGTCGCGGCCGGCGCCAATGCCGACCTCGCCGCGTCCACCGTCGAAGAGGCGCTCGCCGGCATCGGCACTCAGGACGTCGTCGTCGTCCAGTGCGAGATCCCGATCCCGCGCGTCGAGCAGATCATCCGCGGAGGCGCTCGTCAAGGAGCCACTGTCGTGGTCAACCTCGCACCGTACGCAGAGCTCCAGCGATCCAGCTTCGACGAGGTGGACCTGCTCATCGTCAACGAGTCGGAGGCACGCGCGCTCCTGGGCTCGCAGGTACCCGAGCACCAGCTTGCAGAAGAGGTCGTCGCGGCTGTCGGATGCGGCTGCGTGGTCACCCTCGGTGAGCACGGCTCCGTGTACGCCTCGCCGCACAGCCGCGCCGCGCATGTCCCTGCGGTCGCGGTCGAGGACGTCGTGGACACCACAGGTGCCGGCGACGTCTACGTGGGCACGCTCGCGGCGGCACTGGCCCGCCGCGACGACATCGTCGCGGCGATGGAGCTCGCCACGGCCGCCGCGGCGCTGTCCGTCTCAAGCCGGGGCGCGCAATCTCCGCGCGACCCGGAGGCCGCCCAGGCGGTCGCCTGAAGCATCACAACCCCCGCGATCCCCTCGAACGCATGACCCGAGATCGCATCTCAACGAAGAGGAGCACAACATGACGAAGAAGTACACCCGCATCGCCGCCGTCGCGGCTGTGGCCGCCGGCGCCGTCGCGCTGACCGCGTGCGGTGGAGGAGGTCCCTCGTCCGAGGCATCGGGCGAGGTCGAAGGCGGCATCGGCTACGGATTCTGGGGCACACCTGCCCGCGCCGAGAAGGCCGACGCCGTGATCGAGCTGTTCCAGTCCGAGTACCCCGATGCCTCGGTGGAGGGTGAGGTGGCCGACTACTACGCCTACATCGAGCGGCTCACCGTGCGGGCTGCGGGAGGCGACCTGCCCTGCGCCACCGGATCGCAGAGCACGTTCTTCGCGCAGTACGCCGACAACGGCGTCCTGCGGTCCCTCGACGACCTCATCGAGTCCGGACAGATCGACGTCAGCGGGATCCCCGACGATGTGCTCGCGGCGGGCCAGATCGATGGCGAGCAGTTCATGATCCCCACCGGCACCTTCGTACGACTCCTCGCCTACAACGCCGACATGGTCGCGACCGCCGGTGTGGACGCGCCGACGAACGACATGACGTGGGAGGAGTACGCCGACTGGCTGGCCGATGTGCAGGCGACCCTGCCCGCGGGCGTCTACGCCGCTGAGAACGAGGGCGGACTGATGTTCACCTTCTCGTCTTGGGTCATCGGCCACGGAGGCGAGGTCTTCACCGAAGACAACGAACTCGGCTTCGACAAGGAGATGCTGGCGGACTACTTCCAGTACTGGCTCGATCTCAACGACGCGGGTGTGATCCTGCCTCCGTCATCCATCCCCGAGCAGAACGGCGCGCTCGAGCTCACGCCCATGGCCGTCGGCACGGCCGTGGCGGGGACCCGCGACATCCCGCACATCTACATCACCGAGCAGGCGCTCGCGGGTGCGGGCAAGCCCGCGAGCATCGAGCAGGTCTCCATCCCCAGCGAGGATGCGGATCAGTCGGCCAACATCCTCGGTTCGAACGGCATCTCCATCCCGGAGGCCTGTGACAACGTGCCGACCGCAGCCGCATGGATCGACTTCTTCGCCAACGACGTCGACGCGGCTCTGGCTTTCCAGTCCGACAACGGCATCCTCACCAACACCGACGCACAGGACGCCCTGCTCGACGACGCCGAGACGCCTGAGGGTGTCAAGCAGAACGTCACCATCCTGCGGGAGCTCACGGAATCAGGCGACCTCACCACGTCTCGTTACCCGGCGGGACTCAACACCATCAGCAATGAACTGCTGCGCCTGTACCAGTCGGTGGCGTTCGGCGAGATGACGGTCGATGCAGCTGTCGACGCCTTCTTCACGTCGGCCGAAGACGCGCTGAACTGACGGACCCGATCATGACCACCACCCTCGAGCGCCCGGTCGCTGCCGCGCCGACTGCATCGCGCAGCGGCCGGGCGCGCCGCCGGCGCGAGAACATCGCCGGCTACGCCTTCATGACGCCGTGGCTGCTGGGCTTCGTCTTCATCATCGGCGGTCCCGTCGTCGTCTCGCTCTACCTCTCCTTCACCGACTACGCGGTGATCGGAGACGCGGAGTGGATCGGCATCGAGAACTACGTGCGGATGTTCACCTCCGACCCGAGGTTCTGGGCGGCGCTGCGCGTCACGCTCATCTACCTGCTGGTGTCGGTCCCGCTGGTGCAGATCTTCGCGTTGTTCCTCGCGACGATGCTGAATCGCGGCATCCGCGGGCTTCCGATCTATCGCGCCGTCTTCTACGTCCCCTCGCTCATCGGCGGAAGTGTCGCGATCGCGATCCTCTGGCGGTTCATCTTCGAGAGCGACGGGCTGCTGAACAACGTGCTCGCCGTCATCGGGATCGAGACGAGCTACTCGTGGATCGGCACGCCCTCGACCGCCCTCAGCACGCTGATCATCCTCAACATCTGGCAGTTCGGCGCCGCGATGATCATCTATCTCGCGGGGCTGAAGAACATCCCCACGGAGCTCTACGAGGCCGCACGGGTCGACGGCGCCACCACGTGGCGGCAGTTCGTGTCGATCACGCTGCCGATGCTCAGCCCGGTGATCTTCTTCAACGTACTGATGAACGTCGTCGCGGCATTCCAGGCGTTCAACTCGGCCTACGTCGTCTCGAACGGCACCGGAGGACCGGCCGACTCGACCCTCTTCTACACGCTGTACCTCTACCAGCGAGGCTTCGTCGACTTCGACATGGGCTACGCATCGGCGCTCGGATGGGTGCTGCTGATCATCAGCGGGGCCGTCGCCGCGCTGCTGTTCGTCCTCAGCCGCCGCGTCGTCTATTACGGAGACGAGTGAGATGACCACCATCACCGAGACCGAGGCGGTCGTCGTCCCGCCGCTGCACAAGCGCGGACGCCGGGGCGACCGGCCACGCCCGATCGGCAAGCGGCAGTTCTACCGTCACCTGATGCTCATCGCCATGGCGTCGGTCATGTTCTACCCGCTGCTGTGGATGCTCGGCGCGTCGTTCCGCGACGACTCGCAGATCAACGATCCCGGGTTCTGGCCGGGCGAATACTTCACGCTCGAAGGCTACGAGCAGGGCTTCGCCGGGGTCGCAGGAACACCGTTCTGGCGCTTCATCCTGAACTCCCTGCTGGTGTCGGGGCTCTGCGTGCTCGCGAACCTCATCGCCTGCTCGCTCACCGCCTACGCCTTCGCCCGGATCGATTTCAAGTTCAAGAAGATCTGGTTCGCGGTCATGCTGGCCACCCTGATGCTGCCCCATCACGTGATCCTGATCCCGCAGTACATCCTGTTCCGCGAGTTCGACTGGATCAACACGTACCTGCCGTTCGTGGTGCCGAAGATCCTCGCCACCGACGCGTTCTTCATCTTCCTGCTCGTGCAGTTCTTCCGGGCCATTCCCCGGGAGCTCGACGAAGCGGCGCGGATCGACGGCTGCGGGCACGTCGGCATCTTCTTCAGGGTCATCCTGCCCCTGTCGAAGCCGGCACTGGCGACGACGGCGATCTTCACCTTCATCTACAGCTGGAACGACTTCTTCACCCCGCTGATCTACCTCACCGACACGGAGCTCTACACGGTCCCGCTGGCGCTGCGGTCGTTCATCGACGCCACCTCGTACTCCGCCTTCGGCGCGCTGTTCGCGATGAGCATCGTCTCGCTCCTCCCGGTGCTGGGCATCTTCATCGCCTTCCAGCGGCTGCTCGTCGAGGGCATCGCCACCTCCGGACTGAAAGGCTGACATGCGCATCGCACTCTCCAATGACCACGCCGGCTTCGTGCTGAAGCCATTCGTGAAGGACTTCCTCGAGGCGTCCGGTCACGAGGTGATCGACGTCGGCACCCAGAACGACGAGCCGGTGGACTTCCCGGTGATGACGCAGCGGGTCACGTCCCTCGTCGCATCTGGTGAGGCCGACCGCGGCATCCTCGTCTGCGGCACCGGCGTGGGGGCGGCGATCGCCGCCAACAAGGTGCCCGGAATCCGGGCGGCCGTCATCCACGACACGTACGTCGCCCGTCAGGGGGTCGAGCACGACGACGTCAACGTCGCGTGCCTGGGCGCCTGGATCGTCGGACGCAAGATCGCCGAGGACGTCATCACGGCCTACCTCGACGCCCGGTTCAGCACCGACCCAGACTTCCGGCGGCGCGTCGCGCAGCTCGCCGACATGGAAGCGGCCACCCGCGAGGCGCAGAGCCTCGTGGGCGGCCGGCACGACGGAGCCCGCTAGCTCCTGCGCACCCGCCCGCGTCGCCGACGCGGACACCATCAACAACGAAAGGTTACACATCATGGCTCTCTCCGCTGAGCGGAAGAAGGAAGTCCTCGAGATCGTCAAGAACCTGCGGGTGACCGACATCCGCGACGGGATGGACTGGATGGGGCGCCACCACTTCGGAACGGTCTCGCCCGAGATCCGCCCGCTGTGGCGCACGAAGGCGGCAGGGTTCGCGCACACCATGCGCCATATCCCGACGCAGCAGGTCGTGCCGACGATGACCCCCGAGCAGTACACCGAGTACGCCTACGAGTACTGGTACGGCAAGGTCTTCGCCAACGACATGGCCGACCTCATCGACGACACCACGTTCCTGGTGGTCGACACGTGCAACACCCAGACGCCGGCCGTCGGCTCGATGGACTCGATGATCTGGGCCGCGCTCGGGGCGAAGGGCTGCCTCACCAACGGTGGCGCTCGCGACACCGACGAGACGCTCGAGTCCAAGCACCTGCCGGTCTGGTCGCGGTGGATCGTCCAGCCGATGTACCAGGGCCGGGTCGAGTGGGGCGGCCACAGCATGCCGGTCGAGATCGGCGGGCAGCTGATCAACCCCGGCGACCTCATCGTCGCCGACGGTGACGGTGCGATCGTGGTCCCCGAGGACATCATCGACGGTGTCCTGAAGTACGCCATCCAGGAGTCCGAGCAGGACAAGATCGCCCGCGGTTACCTGTTCGACGCTCTCGGCATTCCGCGCAACGAGTCCACCGAGTCGAAGTTCGAGGTCGAGAAGCACCCCTTCGCGCCCACTGCCGAGACGCTGGCCAAGACGCTGCGTCGCGTCTGAGCCGGCCCAGCATGAGGGACGGGGCGGCGATCGCCCCGTCCCTCAGCGGAAGGAACACCGTGGCCGTCACGCGCAACGATGTCGCCCGCTCGGCGGGCGTCTCACCCGCCGTCGTCTCGTACGTGTTGAACGATGGTCCCCGTCCCGTCTCGGATGCCGCGCGGCGACGGGTCCTGGAGGCCGTCAAGCTGCTGGGTTATCGGCCGGACGGATTGGCCCGCTCGCTCCGGATGGGGCGGACGAAGACCGTCGGACTCGTCGTCCCCGATGCTTCGAACCCGTTCTTCGCCGAACTCGCCCGCTCCATCGAAGACGCGGCGTACGCGCGTGGATACGCGGTGATGGTCTGCAACAGCGCAGACGACGTCGAACGGGAGCGGACGTACATCGCATCGCTGGCGGAGCGCCGGATCGACGGGCTCATCCTGGTGTCGGCGACGAAGGAACATGATCTTTCCGACCTGACCGACCTCGCCATCCCGGTCGTCGCACTGGACCGCTCTCCCGACGAGGCGCCCGTGTCGACGATCCGTGCCGACAACGAACGCGGCGCTCACGCGGGGACCGCTCATCTGATCGCACACGGGCACCGGGCGATCGCCTTCGTCGGCGGTCCTGACACGGGCGTTTCGGATGCTCGCGAAGACGGCTGGCGGCGGGCGCTGTGTGAGGCGGATCTCGACGACTCCGGTGCGGACCGGGCGTCGTTCAGCTTCGAGGGCGGCTACGCCGCCGCCCGATCCATCGTCGCACGGCCGCAACGACCGACCGCGGTCCTCGTGTCGTCCGACATCCAGGCCCTGGGGCTTCTGCGCGGGCTCGATCGGGCCGGCCTCCGCGTGCCGGACGACATCGCGGTGGTCGCGATCGACGGCACCACCGCTGGCGAGTTCGCCGTCCCACCCTTGAGCACGGTCGCCCAGCCGATCTCCGCCATGGGGGAGCAAGCGGTCAACCACCTCATCGACAACCCGAGTGAGGTCATCCACCGAGCGCTCGAGAACGCGCTCGTCCTGCGACGCAGCTGCGGATGTGAGGAGCAGAGCACATGAACGACGAACGAAACGCCCGCACGGCGATCGACTTCGCCTTCCACGGGCAGGTCGCGATCGTCACCGGCGCCGGCAGCGGCATCGGGCGCGCCATCGCGCTCGAGCTGGCGCGCTCGCATGCCGCGGTGGGCTGCATCGACGTGACGGCGGAGGGGGCCGCCGCCACCGCCGAGCTGATCCGTGAGGCGGGCGGCAGGGCGACGCCGGTGACCGCGGATGTCACTGATCCGGTCCAGCTCGAGCGTGCCGTAGAGGCCGTCGAACGCGCCCTGGGTCCACTCTCGCTCGCGGTGAATGCGGCCGGGATCGCCGGTGCCGCGCCGGCAGAGGAGATGTCGGCCGAGCAGTGGCGCAGAGTCATCGACATCGATCTCACGGGCGTCTTCTTCTCGGCGCAGGCCGAAGCCCGCGCGATCATCCGCAACGGCGGGGGCGCCATCGTGAACATCGCGTCGATGTCGGCGACCATCGCCAACAGGGGACTCCACCAGGCGCACTACAACACCGCCAAGGCCGGAGTCGTCCATCTCGGACGCAGCCTCGCGTGGGAGTGGGCGCCTCACGGCGTGCGGGTCAACAGCGTGAGCCCCGGGTACACGTACACGCCCATGACGCAGCGCCCCGAGCAGGCATCCGCGATGGCCGGCTACGCGGCGGACACGCCGATGGGGCGCAATGCGCACCCGGAGGACATCGCCGGACCGGTGGCATTCCTTCTGAGCAGCGCCGCGGGGTACATCACGGGCGTCGACCTCCTGGTCGACGGCGGGCACGTGATCTGGTGACGACCCCTCACCGACGCGACGACACGAAGGAGACCGATGGCCACCGATAGACGATTCGGCGCAGGGATATGGCACTTCGCCACCTACGTCGACCGATACGCCACCGACGGATACGGCGAGCCCCGCTCGATCCTGGATGCCATCGAGCTCGCCGGACGAGTGCGCGATCTCTCCGTCGTGGACCTCAACTACCCGTTCTTCGGCGGATCGTTCACCGATGCGCAGATCGAAGACGCGCTCCGGCGCAATGCGCTCGACGTCATCGGCATAACGCCGGAGATCTACACGCGCACCTTCGCGAAGGGGGCGTTCACCAACCCCGATCCGGGAGTCCGGAGACGGGCCCATGAACTGGTCACCGAGGCCGCCGGCGTGGCCCGCCGGTTCGGTGCCGAGTACGTCAAGCTGTGGCCGGGTCAGGACGGCTGGGACTACCCCTTCCAGGTCGACCACCGGGCGCTGTGGAAGGCGTCCCTGGACGGCGTCGGGGCGCTGGCGGCCGAGAACCCCGACCTCAGGTTCGTCATCGAGTACAAGCCTCGTGAACCGCGCGTGCACATGAGCTTCGACTCGGTCGCGCGCACGCTGCTCGGGATCGAGCGCATCGGGCTGCCCAACGTCGGCATCCTGCTGGACTTCGGGCATTCGCTGTTCGGCGGCGAGTCTCCAGCGGATGCCGCGCAGCTCGCCATCGATCACGGGAGGCTGTTCGGAATCGATGTGAACGACAACCTTCGCGGCTGGGACGACGACATGATCGCGGGAAGCATCCATCCCATCGAGATCTTCGAGTTCTTCCACACCCTGGAGCGGAACGCCTGGGACGGGGTCTGGCAGCTCGATCAGTTCCCGTTCCGCGAGGACAGCGTGGCGGCCGCCGATGCGGCCATCGACTTCCTGAAGCTCGTCGACACGGCTCTCGGACGGCTCGACGTCGAGGCGCTCGCGACGGCTCAGGCCGAGCATGACTCGATACGCGCACTTCGGCTGGCCCAGTCGGCTCTGTACGGCTCACGATGGGCGCCTGGGCAGGGCTGAGATCATCGGCGTCGCGGGGCGCCGATCTTCGGCTCGACAGATGTCTTGCCATTTCATCAACACGTGTAGATAATTGACGGACCCGAGAAGGCCGAGCGTGCTGCGCTCTCCTTCGTGGGCCTCGAAGGAGAGAACATGACCCAACGGGCGGCAACCGAAGCCGTGACGACGCTTCCACCGCTGCGGCTGCGCTCGCTCGCCGCGTTCGGAGCGGGTACGGCCGGCGTGGCCTTCTTCATGATCCCGACCGCGTCGATCCTCCTGTTCTACTTCACGGATGTCGCGGGCATCCCCGCCGCCACCGCGGGCGTGATCCTGCTGCTGATGCGAGGGCTCGACGCGGTCGTCGACATCCCGCTCGGTCTTCTCATCGACCGCTGGAAGCCGGGGCGATTCGGGAAGTTCCGCAGGTGGCTGCTCCTGATCCCGATCCCGATCCTCATCACGACAGTCGCCCTGTTCTCCATCCCGCAGCTGGGACCGGTCGCGACGGTGGCGTGGGCGGTCGTCGCCTACTCCATGTTCGGCGTCCTCTACAGCTGCCTCGACATCCCGCTCGGATCGATCGGCGCGTCGATGACTCAGCGGCCCGCCGACCGCACCAAACTCGCCAGCGCACGCTCGGTCACCCTGCTGGGTGTACAGACCCTCATCGTTGCTCTCGTGCTTCCGATGCTCACCCCCGATCGCGACCTTCGCACCCTCTTCACTGTGACGGTGCTGGTGCTCGGAGTGGTCGGCACGATTCTCGTGTTCACGGCCGCTCTGGGTACTCGCGAGCGGGTCTCCCGTCCCACCGAGTCGGTCTCCATGCGTGATGGATTGCGGATGCTGCGGACCAATCGCCCGCTCTTCGTCATCTCCGTCACCGCGTTCCTGTGCTTCTCGGCGGCGGCCGTGTTCAACGGCGCGATGGTCTACTACATGCGCGACGTCCTGGACGCGCTGGCGCTCGCGCCCGTGGTGTCGGTCATCTCGTTCGCGCTGACGGTGACCGCTGCACTGCTCGCCCCGTGGCTCGTGCGCCGCATAGGCAAGCGACGGACCCTGTTCATCGCCGCGCTCACCTCGCTCTCCGGCACCATCATCCTTCTGTTCGTGAACACCGCGGTGGTGGGCTTCGCAGGGATCGGATTGTTCAACGGGGGACTCGGCCTGATCGTGGTGATGTGCTTCTCGATGCAGGCCGACACGGTGGAGTACGGGCAGTGGCGCACCGGCGTCCGGGCTGAGGGCACAGCCTTCGCCGTATTCGCCTTCGTGACGAAGTGGGCGGCGTCGCTCGGCGTCGCCCTCGGTGCCTTCGTCCTCGCGGGCGGAGGATACGTCGCCGGACAGGCGGTTCAGCCGGAGTCGGCGCTGGCGGGCATCCGCGCCTCCTTCGCCGGCGTTCCGGCAGTCCTCGTCCTGCTCGCGATCGTCCTCGTCTGCTTCTACCCGCTCACCGATGCGCGGTTCGCGGAGATCACCGGTGAACTCCGCGACCGGGAGCGTGAGGGGACGACGCCGACCGAATCACCGAGTTCAGCGGAGGCGACCGAGATGACGCCTTCGCCCTCTCGCACGCGCTGAGCTCCGAGCCTGCAACCAATCGAAGGACGGTCCATGCGATCCATCGTGTTCACCCATGTCGGAGACTTCTCGATCGAGGAGCGCCCGGTGCCCGAGCCGGGGCCCAAAGAGATCCTGATCGAGACAGCGGCTGCCGGGATCTGCGGAACCGACACGCACGTCCTCGACGGCGAGTTCGAAGGAACGGTGTTCCCCCTGGTGCCCGGTCATGAGGTCACTGGAGTCATCCGAGCGCTCGGCGAGGACGTCAATGCGGGGGCGTTCGACTTCCGTGTGGGCGACCACGTCGCGGTGAATCCGAGCAACACCTGCGGAGAGTGCGAGTTCTGCCAGAACGGCCACCAGAATCTGTGCCGCAACTGGGACGGACTCGGAGTCGTGGCGACGGACGGTGCGACCCAGCAGTTCTTCACCGCGCCGGCGAAGAACGTGTTCCGGTTGAGGCCCACCACGAACCTCTTCGAGGCTGCTCTGATCGAGCCGCTGGCATGCGCCATTCGCGGCTGGGATGTGCTCCCGCGTCGCCTGGGTGACCACGTCCTCGTCTACGGGGCGGGGACCATGGGGCTCATGATGGCGCAGCTCGCGCCTCGCGCCGGGGCCGCTTCAGTCACCATCGTGGACGTGAACGAGGAAAGGCTGCGCACGGCCGAGGAATGCGGTATCCCCTACCGGCACACCTCCGCGGACGACGCCGAGCGAGACAAGTGGGACGTGGTCATCGACTGCACAGGGAACATCGGCGCGATCGAAGATGCTCTCACGCGCGTGAAGCCGGCCGGGTTCTTCCAGGACTTCGGGGTGGCTCCCGCCGACCGCACCGCGCAGTTCTCGCCGTTCCGCGTCTATCGCGATGAGATCACGATCGTCGGCACCATGGCTGTCCACAACTCCTTCGGCCGCGCCGTCGAGCTCTTCGAGAGCGGCGCGCTCAACGCGCGTGCGATGATCAGCCACTCGTTCACATTGGATGACTACGCGACAGCGCTGCGCATGTTCCGAGCCGGGGAGGGCCGAAAGCTGCAGATCCGTCCGAACGACACCGAATCGCGAGCCCTGCTTCCTCAGACGTGACGGAGGACGGGTTCCCGCTGCACGCGGTCCTCACCGGTCGGCATCACTGCGCAGAAGCCGCCACCCGCCCGCGATGAGGGCGGCGATGGCCCAGGACAGCAGGATCATCGTCGAGCCCGCCGCGGTCATCGTGGCTTCGCCCGGGCCCTCGCCGAGGAAGAAGAACAGCGCGGCCGACCCGGGGAGCACTTCGATCAGCCGGGTGACCCACTCGAACGGAAGGATCTGCAGGAACAGCGGGAGGATCAGCACCAGGGCGAACACGCACACGAGCGCGGCGGCGGTGTTCCGGACGGCGAGCCCGAGGCCGATCGCGAGCAGCGCTGTCGCGGCGAAGACCAGGGCGACCGAGCCGACCTTCTCCGCCGCGGATCGGGAGAAGTACGTCAGCTGAGGCGCGAACAGCCAGATGGTGGTGCTCGATGCCACCAGAAGCCCGATCCCGAGCAGCGTGGCGGTGGTCGTGAGCACCGCGGTGCGGACGGCGAACAGGACCGTTCGCCGCGGCGTCCACTGCAGGGTGGGGATGATGTTGCCCGTCGCGTGGTCTGCGGTGGCCGCGACGGTGACGAGCACCAGCACGCCGAAGAGGCCGGGCAGCCCGATCATGCCGGCCAGCTGCCAGGGGGATCCGCCGGCCGGAGCGGAGGCGGCCGACTGCGACGCAGCGAGGGCGCTGATGCCGAGCACCCCTGCGGCGGTAGCGGCAGCGAACAGCCGGCTCGAGCGGACCGACCAGAGCCGGCTCCATTCCGCGCGCGAGTTTCGCGTCAGTGTCGCCGTCGCGGTCACGATGTCGTCTCCTCCGCGTCGGAACCGCGGTATTCGACGGATTCGCCGGTGAGGCGCAGGTAGGCCTCTTCCAGCGTCTCGTCATGCGCGACCAGATCCTCCACGGGGGCGTCGGCGAGCAGCCGGCCGCGGCCGATGATCACGACGTGGTCGGCGATCAGCTGCAGCTCGCTCATCAGGTGGGTCGACACGAACACGGTCCGGTCCTCGTCCGCGAGCCGGCGCAGCAGCGAGCGGATCCAGCGGACGCCGTCGACGTCGAGGCCGTTGACCGGTTCGTCGAAGATCAGCACCGGCGGGTCGCCCAGCATCGCCGCAGCGATGCCGAGACGTTGCCGCATGCCGAGCGAGTACCCCTTGATCCGGCGACGTGCGGCGTCACCGAGCCCGACCTGTTCGATCACGGCATCGACCCGGCTCATCGGCAGCCCGTTCGTGCGGGCTCCGATGCGCAGGTGGCTGACGCCCGTGCGACCCGGGTGCATGGCCTGAGCGTCCAGGAGCGCCCCGGCCTCGCGCAGCGGCTCTTCGAAGTCGGCATAGTTCCTGCCGCCGACCGTGGCGGATCCCGCGGTGGCGCGGTCCAGCCCCATGATGAGACGCATCGTGGTCGACTTGCCTGCGCCGTTCGGGCCGAGGAAGCCTGTGACCCGTCCGGGCGTCACCTCGAAGGTGAGGTCGTCCACGGCGCGCACCCCGTGGTAGCTCTTCGAGAGCCCGCGGACGGCGATCACGCGCTCGTCCCGTCAGGATCCGCGCCATCGCCCTCCGCGGACGCCGGCGCCGGCTCCCAGCGGAGCAGGTCGCCGGGCTGGCACTCCAGAGCCTCGCAGAGCGCGTCGAGCGTGGCGAAGCGCACACCCCTGGCGCGGCCGTTCTTGAGGGACGCCAGGTTCGCCGGGGTGATCCCGACGCGATCGGCGAGGGTGCCGACGGCCATCTTGCGACGGGCGAGCATCACATCGATATCGACGACGATGGGCATCAGATCATCTCATCCAGCTCGGTGCGCAGCGCGCTGGCTTCGGCTTCGCGGTCGATCGCCTGCCTGAGCAGGTTCTTCATCACGACGACCAGTAGCGCCATGCCCCCGAGCACCAGCGACGCCCCGCAGACCAGTCCGACGATGCCCGGTGCGGTCGTGCCCAGTGCGAGGAGCACCGCCATCGCGAACGCCAGCACAGCGGCCGCCAGGATGGCCCAGATGATCACGTCGACGTACCGGAACGACGACTCAGAGAAGACCGATCCCTTGCGGACCTTGGTGAGCAGCTGCCACACGCAGACGGCGAAAACCTGCATCGTCACCACCCCCAGCACGATCAGCGTCACGAAGACGATGCGCGCCCACAGGAGCTCGCCCTCGAGGTCGCGCCAGATCGCCGGGACGATGAACGTCTGCACGACCACAGACCCCGCCAGCGCCAGCGCGATCACGACGCGCAGTGCCCAGATTGTTGCCTTCGCCATGTGACGACCCTTCTCGCGGAACAACCGAAATGTATCGTTTTACGATTGATTACGCAATCAAAACGATCGATTGCGTTGTCCTGAGGGAGACGGATGCCGCGTCCCGGCGCGCGCGGCGGGCTCCGGCATCCGTCATCTCGGCACCGCGGTACCACCCCGTCACGTCGAAGTCATCCCGCGGGCGGACGCGCCGGATAGGAGTGCGCCCCTAGCGTGAGGGCATGATCGTTGCAGAACAGCTCACGAAGCGCTTCGGGGACAAGACCGCGGTCTCGCAGGTCTCCTTCACGGTGCAGCCGGGGAAGGTCACGGGGTTCCTCGGGCCCAATGGCGCCGGCAAGTCCACGACGATGCGCATGATCGTCGGCCTCGACCGGCCGACGGCCGGCACCGTCACGGTGAACGGCAAGCCTTACGCCCGGTTGCGCGCGCCGCTCACCGAGGTCGGCGTCCTGCTGGACGCCAAGGCGGTGCACACCGGCCGCTCGGCGCGCAACCACCTGCGGGCGATGGCCGCGACCCACGGCATCGGCCGTGCGCGCGTCGACGAGGTCATCGAGCTCACGGGCCTCGGGCCGGTGGCGAACAAGCGCGCGGGCAAGTTCTCGCTCGGCATGGGGCAGCGGCTGGGGATCGCGGCGGCGCTTCTCGGCGACCCGCACACCGTGATCCTTGATGAGCCGGTGAACGGCCTGGACCCGGAGGGGGTGCGCTGGGTGCGGCAGTTCGTGCGGCACCTGGCCGCCGAAGGGCGCACGGTGCTGCTGTCGAGCCACCTCATGAGCGAGATGTCGCTGACGGCCGATCACGTCATCGTGCTCGGTCGCGGCAAGGTGCTCGCCGACGCGGAGCTGTCCGAGCTCGTGAGCGCCTGGACGAGCAACACGGTCCGCGTGCGCTCGCCGCGCCTGACCGAGCTGGTCGCCGCGGTCGCCGGCCCCGACATCACCGTGACGGCGACCGAGCCGGGCCTCGCCGACATCAACGGCGTGACGGCCGCGTCGCTCGGCGACCTCGCCGCCTCGCTCGGCATCCCCGTGCACGAGCTCACCCCGCGCACCGGCTCCCTCGAAGAGGCCTACCTCGCCCTCACCGGCGAAGCCGTCGAGTACAAGTCCAAGGAGATCGCATGACCACCCTCGCCACCGAACCCGCGCTGCGCTCGCACGCCGGCTCGTCGTCCCCCCACCGTCTGAGCTTCGGCCGCGTGCTGCGCAGCGAGGCGATCAAGATCGTCACGCTGCGCTCCACCTGGTGGTCGCTCGGTGTCGCCGCGGCGCTGTCGATCGGCATCTCGATGATGATCGCGGCAGCCTCCGAGAGCTTCGGCGGGGGCTTCCCCGCGGTGAACGCGATCCTCTCGCCGACGCAGTTCACCATGCTCGTCGCCGGCATCCTCGGAGCGATCGTCATCACGGGCGAGTACTCGACCGGCATGATCCGCTCGACCCTCACGGCGGAGCCGCGGCGCGGCACGGTCGTGCTGGCGAAGGCCGTGGTCGTCGCCGCGCTCATGGCGGTCACGACCGTCGTCAGCTACGCGATCGCGATCGCCGCGACGGCGCCGATCCTCAGCGAGGGCATCGACTGGTCCGAGCCGGCGCAGTCCGTGGTGCCGCTGGCGTACGGCGTGCTCTCCATGGTCGTGTTCACGCTCCTGGGCCTCGGCTTCGGATTCATCGTGCGCAACGGCGCAGGCGCCATCGCCGCCACGGTCGGCGTGCTGTTCGTGCTGCCCATCGTGTTCAGCCTCTTCTCCATGGCCGGCGAGGGCTGGCAGTGGATCGTCGACCTCGGGCAGTACCTGCCGATGAACGCGGCCGCCACCCTGACCTCGCCCGGCAACGAAGAGGTCCTGCCGTCGCTCCTCGCGCTCGCGGGCTGGGCGATCGTGCCGCTCGTCCTCGGGTGGGGCGTCCTGCGCACACGGGATGCGTGACGCGTAGAGTCGACCGGATGTCCCGCAGAGGCGACCAGCCCGTCGTCGGTGCCGCTCCCGGCGCCGACGACGGGCTGCTGCTGCCCCGGCCGCCCGGCGTTCTCCGGCGCTTCTGGGCGCGGCATCCGCGATTCACCGACGCTCTCGTCGCCGGCATCGCGCTGCTCCTCTCGCTGCCGGCGGCCACGTTCCGCTCGGGCTTCCCGACGCAGCCCACACCCGCGCAGGTGTGGTTCGCGGTCGTGCTCGTCGTGCTCGCGTGCGTGGCGCTGCTGCTGCGTCGCACGCGGCCGCTCCTCGTGTTCGCGGCGTGCGTGCTCCCCGCCGTGGTGCTGCCGCCGAGTCTCGTGCCGGTCACCCACCTCCTGCCGGCCTTCGCGCTCTACGCCGTCGCCGCCTATCGCTCCGCCCGCGCATGCTGGATCGCCTTCGGCGTCGCGAGCGCCGCGTTCGCGCTCTCGACCGGCGCGGCGGTGATCACCGCTCCCGCGGAGGTCAGCCTGCTGGTGACCACCCTCGTCTCGGGTGTGGTGGCGATGCTCGTGGGCGGGCTGCTCGGCACCAACGTGGGCAACCGTCGCCGGTATCTGCAGGCCCTCATCGACCGCTCGCGTCAGCTGCTGGTCGAGCGCGACCAGCAGGCGCAGCTCGCCGCCGCGGCCGAGCGCACCCGCATCGCGCGAGAGATGCACGACATCGTCTCGCACAACCTCACCGTGGTCGTCGCGCTGGCCGAGGGTGCGACGGCGACGCCGGATCCCGAGCGCGCGCGGGCGGCGACGCAGCAGATCGCCGACACGGCTCGCGGTGCGCTCGCCGAGATGCGCGCCATGCTGGGCGTGCTCCGCGACCCCGACGCACGTCCCGGTGCACTGCTCGCGCCCTTGGAGTCGGCGACCGTCGTAGATGCCGTCGAGGCGGCCCAGCGTGCCGGCTTCCCGGTGGTGCTCCACACCGAGGGCGCCCTCGACGACGTGCCCGCCGACATCCGGCTGGCGACGACCCGCATCGTGCAGGAGTCGCTCACGAACGCGATGCGCCACGCGGCGCTCGCCACCCTCATCGACGCGCGTGTGGTGGTCGGCCGCACCGCCGTGGACATCTCCGTCACCAACGACGGGGTCGCGTCGGGCGTCGCCGGCGCCGAGCCCGGCTCGCGCGGCGGCTACGGCATCCCAGGACTCCGGGAGCGAGCCGCTCACGTCGGCGGCACGCTCGAGGCCGGCCCGGCCGACGGCAGGCGCTGGACCGTCAGCGCGCAGCTTCCCCTTCCCCTTCCCGCAACGGCACCCGAGGAGCGTGAACCGTGACAGAGCGCATCCGCGTCCTGCTCGTCGACGATCAGGAGCTGATCCGGCTGGGCTTCCGCCTGGTGCTCGAGGCCGAGCCCGACATCGAGGTGGTCGGCGAGGCCGCCGACGGTGACGAAGCGGTGAGCGCCGTCGCCGGTCACAGCCCCGACGTGGTGCTGATGGACATACGGATGCCGCGCACCGACGGCATCGCCGCCACCCGCGCCATCGTGCAGACCCACCCGGCGACCCGGGTGCTCGTCCTCACGACGTTCGACCTCGACGAGTACGCGTTCGGGGCGTTGGATGCCGGAGCCAGCGGCTTCCTGCTCAAAGACGCTCAGCGCACCGAGCTGATCACGGCGATCCGCGCCGTGCACCGCGGCGACGCGGTGCTGGCGCCGGCGGTCACCAGACGGGTGATCGAGCGTGCGCGCACCGGACGGGATGCGGCGCCCGTGCCCGCGGGCCCGGACCCGCTGGGCGAGCTCACCGAGCGGGAGCGCGAGGTGCTCCACGCGATCGCCGAGGGGCTCACCAATGCGGAGATCGCGCAGCACCTCTTCCTCAGCGAGTCCACTGTGAAGACCCACGTCGGCCGCGTGCTCGCCAAGGTCGGCGCCCGCGATCGCGTCCAGGCCGTGATCCTGGCCCACCGGCACGGGCTGGTCGACTCGTGGGCCGGGGATGCCGGAGGCGCTGCAGGCTGACTCCCGCGGGGGAGGAGGGCGCCCCGCCGCCTCAGCTGCGGCGCCCGGTGCCGCGCTAAGACGCCGATTCCTCCCGGGTGTCGGCGGTGTGGTCTCGGACGTCGGGCTCCGCGCGGAGCACATCGGCGATCTCCTCCTCGGGGCGCGGGGCGATCGTCTCGTCCTCCTCGAGCTCGGGGATGCTCGGCTCGCCGGGGGCTGGGACGTGGGGCTGCCACGAGTGGTGGTCGTCAGTGGACACCGCGAATCCTTCCGTCGGCACAGTGCCAGCGTACGACTCGCGCGGGGGCACCCGTCAGGAGCGCGCGCGATCGCCGCCTCGGCGGTTCGCCAGGTACTCCGCCGGCATGCCGGGTCCGATGCGGATCGCGACCTCGTCGGCGGTGACGGTGCCGCACCGGTCGCACACCGCCTGGGCGTGCACGGCGCTGTCGCACGCGGAGTGACGGTACAGGATCGGCGGATCGATCGGCGACGCCCAGTCGTCGCCCCACTCGGTGAGGGCGATGAGCGCCACCGCCAGGGCATGGCCTTTACCCGTGAGCACGTAGTCCGCTGCGCCTTCGCGGGCCATGATCCCCGTGGCGACGAAGGCCTCCAGCCGGGAGGAGAGCACGTTGGTCGCGATCCCGAGGTTGTGCTGGAAGTCGCCGAACCGCGTCACGCCCGCGAACAGCGCGTCGCGGATGATGAGCAGGCTCCATCGCTCTCCCACGAGCTCGAGCGATCGGGCGATCGAGCACACCTGCGAGTCGTACGTCTTGCCCAGCATGGATCGAGCCTAACACTTGCGTGATGCAAGTCCACGGGTCTAAGGTCGCTTGCATCACGCAAGTTATGCCCTCTCCGAGGGCGAGCAAAGGAGCACTGACATGGCGGACTTCACGACCACGATCACCGTGGACGCCACGGGACAGCAGGCGTTCGACGCGATCAACGACGTCGCCGGCTGGTGGGGCCGGATCACCGGGACGACGACGACCGTCGGCGACGAGTTCGTGTACGTCGTCCCCGGACTGCACTACAGCGGCTTCCAGGTGATGGAGCTCGAGCCGGGCCGCCGGATCGTGTGGCGGGTGACCGGGAGCTATCTGGACTTCGTCGCGGACCATCTGGAGTGGACCGGCACGAGCGTCCGGTTCGAGATCGAGGAGCAGGGCGCCGGCGCGCGGATCACGTTCACCCACGACGGGCTGGCGCCCGAGGACGAGTGCTACGAAGTGTGCTCGAACGCCTGGAGCATGTTCGTGAACGGCAGCCTCAAGTCGTTCATCGACACCGGAGTCGGGGCGCCCTACACGTTCGCCGGCGACGAGGCCCTGACGACCGAGGATCACGACGCGCTGCACCGTGAGGTCGCCGCGGCCGTGGGGCGCACAGAGGGCTGAGGTCGTCGGCCCGGGCGTGTGGTTACGCGCTCGGGCGCGTGGTCCCGGGCGCCGAGGGCGCGCGCACGTGCGCCCGCGTACGGACGAACGTGCGCCCGGGTCGATGTCGTCGGTCCCGCATAGAGTGCGCGCATGGCGGAGCGGGTGGAGTTGTGGTGGGCGCGACGCCAGTTCTCCAAGGGCGCCGAGGTGCCCTACCAGATCGGGGCTTACCGGTCGGCGTGGGCGTCCTACCCCGCTCTGGTCCGTCAGTATCACCCGGAGCTCAACGCCGGGATCACCCTGACGCAGATCCCCCCGGCGGCCGACGTGCTGCTGCTGTGGGAGTGCGAGGCCGGCCACCGCTTCGCCGCGACGCCCTCGGAGCAGCGTGCCCGCCCCGGCCGCGAGCGTCGACGGTCGGCGTGGTGCCCCGAGTGCTCCACTCTGGCGCGACCTCCGAGGGTGAGTGCGGGCGCGCCCGCCGCTGAGGCGCCCCGGCGGGGCAAGCCGTCGCGCAGACTGTGTTCCAAGACGCCCGACCTGCCTGTGGGTGAGGCGTTCTCGAGCGTCTGTGCGCCCAAGCCCGCCTCCGCCGCCGAGGCTCGCCTGCGATCCGACATCTTCGAGAGCCTCGCTGTCACGACGGGATGCAACGCGATCAGGACGGCGCGACCGTTCTTCGATCATCTCGAGGTGTGGCCCGACATCCTTCTGCCTGAGCTGCGCATCGCGGTCGAGTACGACACCGTGGGCAAGCACGGCTTGGAGCACGTGGGCAGGCGCGAAGACGTCGACCGGCGGAAGGACCGTGCGGTGCGGGCGTCGGGGTGGGAGGTCGTGCGGCTGCGCACGGGCAAGCTGGAGCCTCTCGGGCCGTACGACCTGCAGCTGGCGTCGTGGACGAAGCGCGGCCGGGAGCGGCTGCTCGACGCGTTCCGCGAGATCCGCGGGCCGCTGCTCGTCGACGCGTACCTGCGCTGAGCCTGGTCGCGGATCCCGCCCTTGCACAACGCCTCGGCGAATGCCTACTATCGAACATAGATTCGAATGAGGAGGCCAACGTGAAGATGAAGACACGCGGAGATGTCCAGGTGTGGTGCGAGCACGGCCGCCCGGCGAGGCTCGTGGTCGAGGGCGAGCGCTGGCGCATCATCGACACCCCGACGCGGTCCGACGGCGGCCGGCTGTTCCAGAGCTGGCGCTTCACGGCCCGCAGCGATGTCGATCACCGCACGCGCGTCATGGACGTCGAGGAGGTGGAGGGTCACTGGACCCTGGTGGCCGCCTGGGACTGAGGCGGCCGCGGTCGTCGCCGGCCGGAGTGGGCGTCGGTGGGTGCCGGCGCTCGCCGGCGTGAAGATCCGCCGATCTTCTCGCCTTCGTTGTCGTCCAGGCCCTTGAGACCTGAATCGTGCGTCAGGTATGGTCGCGCAGTGCGGCTTTTCGGCCGCTCACGCGCTCTACAAGGAGGTCCAGCGCATGGCATCAACAGCACCCGCATCCGACGCGCCGATGAGGCAGTCGAGTCTGCGACGCGTCGTCACCGCGTCGATGGCCGGCACGGTCGTCGAGTGGTACGAGTTCTTCCTCTACGCCACGGCGGCGACGCTCGTGTTCAACAAGATCATGTTCCCGCCGTCGGACGACCCGTATGCGCCGATCATCGCGGCGTTCGTGACATACGCCGTCGGGTTCGTCGCGCGCCCGCTCGGCGGCATCGTGTTCGGGCACTTCGGCGACAAGTACGGTCGCAAGAAGCTGCTCCAGTTCGCGATCATCCTCGTGGGCGTGGCCACGTTCGTCATGGGCTGCCTGCCGACGTTCGACGCGATCGGCTACTGGGCGCCCGCGCTCCTGGTGGCGCTGCGCTTCGCGCAGGGTTTCGCGGTCGGCGGAGAGTGGGGCGGAGCGGTGCTGCTCGTCTCCGAGCACTCGCCCGACAAGACGCGCGGCTTCTGGGCGTCGTGGCCGCAGGCCGCGGTGCCCATCGGCAACCTGCTCGCAACGGTGGTTCTCCTCGTCCTCAGCCGCACGCTCAGCGAGGAGCAGTTCCTCGCCTGGGGCTGGCGTATCGGGTTCTGGCTGTCGGTGGTGATCGTCGCGATCGGCTACTACGTGCGCACGCGCGTCACCGACGCGCCGATCTTCGTCGAGGTGCAGAAGCAGATCGAGAGCTCCAAGGCGGCCCGGTACGGCGTGCTCGAGGTCCTCAAGCGCTACCCGCGCGGCGTGCTCACGGCGATGGGGCTCCGGTTCGCCGAGAACATCATGTACTACCTCGTCGTGACCTTCTCGATCACGTATCTCGCGGTGGCGCTCGAGGTCGACACGGCCGAGATCCTCGGGCTGCTGGTCATCGCCCACATCGTCCACATGACCGTGATCCCGCTCATCGGCGGGCTCACCGATCGGCTCGGCCGCAAGCCGGTGTACCTGATCGGCACGCTCGGGGCAGCCGCGTGGGGCTTCGTCGCGTTCCCGATGTTCGACACGCGCAACCCGGCGATCATCGTCGCGGCGATCTGCCTCGGCCTGTTCATCCACGCCTTCATGTATGCGCCGCAGCCGGCGATCATGTCGGAGATGTTCCCCACGCGCATGCGCTACTCGGGCGTCTCGCTGGGCTACCAGGTGACCTCGATCGTCGCGGGCTCGCTCGCGCCGATCATCGCGACGGCGCTGCTGCGGGAGTACGGCTCGTACATCCCGGTCGCGGTCTACCTCGCGATCGCCGCGGGCGTCACGCTGATCGCAGTCATCTCGATGCGCGAGACGAAGGGTTCGTCGCTGCACGAGCTCGACCGCCTCGACGAGGAGAAGCTCGCCGCAGACCGGGTCTCCACGCGCGCCTGAGATCCCGAACGGAGCACCGCCCCGCCACGGCATTCCGTGGCGGGGCGGTGCGCGGGCTCAGCTCAGACGCCCCGCCGCACTGCGCCGCGCGTCTCCGGCTGCAGCCGCATCACCATCACGGTGGTGACGGCGAGGATGACGATGCCGAGAGATTCGATGATGACCGTCTCGGGCACGAGGGTGAAGTTCCAGTCCTGGTGGATGCCGAAGAGCCCCACCGTCAACGCCAGGACGAGGGCCCCGAGCGTCGCGATCAGGAACAGCAGGCTGAGCACGGTCGTGGCCTGGAGCAGCCGGCCGTGCAGCACGAGCATCCCGATCGCGAGGACGAGCGCCGCGATGGCGTTGAGGACGAAGAAGACGCCGAGGATCCCGCCGACGCCGTTGAAGACGAGGAACAGATGGATGCCGCCGGCGGCGACAAGGGCGACGGCGCTGAGGATGCGCATGATCCACAGAGCGCGGCTCGTTTCGGTCATGGGTCTACCTGCTCTCTTGGTGCGGTGAGGTGGTCGACGCCTTCTTCAGGGAAACGAGCGCCGGGCCGCGGCGGTTCAACCGCACCAGCCACAGCACGTCGCGGCCGAACGATTCGAGCACCACGATGAGCGCGACCGCGGCGACGGCGATGTTGCCCGCCTCGGGCAGGACCTGGGCCGCGACGATCGTGAGGGCGACGCCGCACAGGGCGGTCACCACCTTGCGCCAGTAGCGCGGCGGGAGCGGGTGCTGCATCCACGGCAGCAGCCAGCCGGCGACCACGAAGGCGTAGCGCAGCAGGCCGATGACGAGCACCCACCACCCGACCAGGCGCACGTCGTATACGCAGAGCACCAGGAGGAGATACGCGTCCACCTCCATGTCGAAGCGGGCGCCCAGCTCGCTCTGGCTCGACGTGCGCCGCGCGACGAAGCCATCGACTCCGTCGAGCGCGAGCGCGACGGCGGCGAGGGTCACCAGCAGGACCGTGGCCGTCGCGCCGTCGAACGATGCGACGACCAGCGCGGTGATGATCCCCACGAGCGCCGACCGCGTCGCGGTGACGGCGTTGGCGGCTCCGAATCGCTCCGCTCGCCGGCGACGCAGGCCGAGAGCCAGGAGCACCGTCGAGACGACGAGGTATCCGACGCCCGCCGCCCACGCCACCGGCGACAGCGCCACGAAGCGCCCGACGACGAGCAGGCCCGCGCACCCGGCCGCCACCCACCACCACGGCATCCACTGAACTTTTCTCATGTGCGCTCCGTTTAGTCCCTATGGCGGTCACCGGGAACACGACGAAGGTACCCGCCGGAGTTCACACCGAGGATCCGGATGCCGCGATCGCGTGGTGGACCGTCGGTCCCGGTCAGGGCGAATTCCGGTCTGAGAACATCCGTGAGCCGGCTGCCGACGAGGCCGCCGTGCGGACGCTGTGGACCGGCGTGAGCCGAGGGACCGAGGGGCTGGTGGCCCGCGGCGAGGTTCCCCCCTCGGAGCATGCGCGCATGCGGGCGCCCTTCCAGGCCGGTGACTTCCCGTTCCCGGTCAAGTACGGCTATCTCAACGTCGGCACCGTGGAGAGCGGCCCGCGATCGCTGCAGGGACGCACAGTCTTCGCCCTGTTCCCGCATCAATCCCGCTTCGTGGTCCCCGCCGATGCGCTCGTCGCCGTCCCCGAGTCCGTGCCGCCCCGGCGGGCCGTACTTGCCGGCGCGGTCGAGACTGCGGTCAACGTGCTGTGGGATGCCGGCGCGATGGTCGGCGACCGGGTGACCGTCGTGGGGGCGGGGATGATCGGCGGCGCGATCGCGCGCCTGGCGCGCGGCATTGCGGGCACCGAGGTCACGCTCGTCGACGTCGACGCGGGAAAAGCCGCCATGGCTGAGCGGCTGGGCGTCGCGTTCGCAGCCCCCGAGGCCGCGCCCCCGGACGCGGACGTGGTCATCGAGGCCAGTGGCAGCGGCGCCGGTCTGCAGCTGGCGCTGCGGTTGGCGCCGGACGACGGGGAGGTGGTGGTCGCCAGCTGGTTCGGCAGCGGCGCCGTCCCCCTGGAGCTCGGCGCGGACTTCCACTCGCGCAGGATCACGATCCGCGCGAGTCAAGTCGGTGCTGTCGCGACCCCACGGCGTGCTCGCCGCACGACGCGCGACCGGCTGACCCTAGCGCTTCGCCTGCTGGAAGATCCAGCCCTCGACGCGCTGATGGGCGGCGGCTCATCATGGAGACAGCTGCCGGAGGTCACTGCCGCCCTCGCTGCGGGAACGGCCGGCGGGCTCTGCCACACGATCGATTGGAGTGCCGCATGAGCTTCAGCCTGACCGTCCGGGACCACCTGATGATCGCGCACAGCCTCAAGGGTGACGTGTTCGGACCGGCGCAGCAGCTGCACGGCGCTACCTACCTTGTGGACGCGACGTTCCGCGCTGAGGCGCTCGACGACGACGGGATCGTCGTCGACATCGGCCGCGCCGGCGACGCGCTCCGCGAGATCGTCGGCGCGCTCACCTACCGCAACCTCGACGACGAGCCCGAGCTGCAGGGGGTGAACACCACCACCGAGCGGCTCTGCCAGATCATCGGCGACCGCCTCGCCGAGCGGGCCCGGACCGGCGCGCTCGGCCGGGACAGCCTCAGCGGCATCGTCGTGACCCTGCACGAGTCGCATGTCGCATGGGCGTCCTACGAGGTGTCCTTATGACCGGTGGCCCGTCTGTCCGCTTCGTGGTCCCCGCCGGGGTCGACGATCCCCGTCGTGTGAGCGGCGGCAACGTCTACGACCGGAAGATCCGCGACGGTCTCCGCGACGGAGGCTGGGCCGTGACCACCATCGAGGCGGCGGATGCGGGGGCTGCGGCATCCGCTCTCCGCGACGCATCCGACGGCGGACTCGTGCTCGTCGACGGACTCGTGGCGGGGTGGGCGCCCGACGCGGTCGAAGAGGCGGCGACGCGGGTGAGGCTGGTCGTGCTCGCGCACATGCTGGTGGCGGCGTTCCCCGATGCGACGGACGCCGCGGTCGAGGCCGAGCGCCGGGCGTGCGCGGCGGCGCTCGGCGTGATCACCACGAGCAGATGGACCGCCGATGAGCTCGCCCGCCGCGGACTGGCCGAGCCCGATCGGATCGCGGTCGCGAGGCCGGGAGCCGAGCCGCGCGATGTCGCGCAGCCGCGCTCGGACGGCGACCTGCTGTGCGTCGGCGTCATCGCGCCGCACAAGGGCCAGGACACACTGCTCGCGGCCCTCGGACAGCTCGACCGGCGGGACTGGACCTGCGCGATGGTCGGCTCGGAGGAGACGTATCCCGAGTACGCCGCGGCGATCGCCCGCGCCGCCCGAGGCTTCGGCGGGCGAGTGCGGCTGCGGGGGGCGCTGGGTGACGACGCCCTCGCGGACGAGTACCGCCGCAGCGCGCTGCTCGTGGCGCCGTCGCGCGTCGAGGCGTCGGGCATGGCGATCGCCGACGCGCGAGCGTGGGGACTCCCCGTCGTGGCCGCCGAGGCCGGCGGCATTCCCGACACGCTCGCCGGCGGCGGCGGACTGCTCGTCGCGCCGGGCGACGCCCCCGCGCTCGCTGGGGCGCTGCGCTCGTGGATGACGGATGCCGCGCTGCGCGACCGGCTCCGCCGCGAAGCCCTCGCCGTGCGTCCGACGCTGCCGACCTGGGCGCGGACGGTGGCAGCTGTCGCCGAGGTGCTGGAGGCGGCATGACCTCGATCTCCACGGCCACCCCCGGCTGGCTCGCCCTGCGCGCGCCCGCCGACGACGCCGCGCGCTCCGCGGA
This sequence comes from Microbacterium ureisolvens, assembly GCF_015278315.1. GTDB lineage: Bacteria > Actinomycetota > Actinomycetes > Actinomycetales > Microbacteriaceae > Microbacterium > Microbacterium ureisolvens. The sequence continues at coordinate 261,015 of NZ_JADIJE010000003.1, forward strand.
CCTCGCGGACGAGCTCGCCGGCCTTGTGAACCGCCACGCGTCCTCCGCGCCCCTGCTGCTGCACGACCTCGGCGCCGGCACCGGGTCGATGACCCGGTGGCTCGCCCCGCGCCTCCCCGGCCCGCAGCGATGGGTGCTGCGCGACGGCGATGCCGACATCCTCGAGCACCTCGACCTCCGCGCCGTGGTCGACGGGGACGTCGAGCACATCGACTCCGAGGTCGTGGTGGAAGACCTCGAGCACCTGCCCCGCGACGCGTTCGAGGGCGCCGCGGCGGTCGCGGCATCCGCTCTCCTCGACGTCGTCACCGAAGCCGAAGCCGCTCACGTCCTGGCGGCGTGCATCGCAGCCGGAGCCCCCGTGCTCTTCAGCCTCACGGTCACGGGCAGCGTGCGCGTACGGCCGTCGGCCCGGCACCAGGAACTGGAAGGCGCCATCGCCGCCGCGTTCAACGACCATCAGCGACGCGACACCGAGGGACGACGGATGCTGGGACCCGATGCCGTCGCGGTGGTCGCGGCGCTCTTCGCCGACGCCGGCTGGCGCGTCCGCCGAGCGGCCACGCCCTGGCGCCTCCGGCCGTCGGAGCGCGCGCTGGCTGCGCAGTGGCTCGACGGCTGGGTGGGCGCAGCGGTGGCGCACCGCCCCGACTTGGCGGAGCCGGCGGGGGAGTACCTGCGCGGCCGTCTCGCCCAGTCCGCCGCCGGCCGGCTGCGGGTGACCGTCTCGCACGAGGACCTGCTGGCGTGGCCGGGGTGAGCCGGATCCCGTTGCGCGTGCGGTCCGGGATGCGGATCGCCGCGGCATTGGGCGTCGTGGCCGGAACGATCGCGGTCGTGGGCGCCGAGCCCTTCGCCGTGGGCCTGGCGGCGATCTCGCCCACGACGATCCTCGCGGCGGCCGTGCTCACCGCCGTCGCGACGACGGCGGCGGCGTGGCGCTGGCGCATCGTCTCCGCGCGCTTCGGCCTGCGGCTTGGGTGGGGAGAGGCCTTCACGGCGTACTACCGGTCCCAGTTCCTCAATACCGTCCTCCCGGGCGGCGTGGCAGGCGACATCCACCGCGCCTATGATCACGGGCGGCGGCACGACGATGCCGGCCGCGCGGCGCGCGCGGTCGTCGCCGAGCGCGTCGCCGGGCAGCTCGTGCAGCTCGTGGTGACCCTCGCCGTGCTGCTGTCGCTCGGGCTCGCGTCGCCGCTGGCGCCGCTGGTGACGGCCACCGTCGCGCTGATCGCGCTGCTGGTGGCGATCGTGGCCGCGGTCGCCGCCAGCCGCCCCGGACGCGCGCTCCTGCGGCGGGAGTACCGGATGCTGCGACCCCTTCTCGCGCGGCCGGTCGAGCTGACCGCGATCGTCGTGGCTTCGATCGTGGTGCTCGCCGCGCACACCGGAACCTTCGTCGTCGCCGGGCTCGCCGTCGGGGTCTCCGCAGCGCCGCACGAGCTCGCGATCGTGGCGCTCGTCGTGCTCGCCGCCGCCGCAATCCCGCTGAACGCGGGCGGATGGGGCCCCCGCGAGGCGGTGGCAGCCTCCGCGTTCGCGCTCGCAGGGCTCGGTGCAGGCGCCGGGCTCGCCGTCTCCGCCTCCTTCGGCGTCCTCACCGCGCTCGCCGTCGCGCCCGGCGTGCTGGCGCTGCTGGCGGGCCGCTTCCGTTCGCTCACGCCGAAGGGCATCATCGGGAAGAGGAGAACCGCATGAGCGAGCGACCGTACGTCACGCTGAGCTGCGCGATGTCGATCGACGGCTACCTCGACAGCGCCGAACCGCACCGGCTCGCGATGTCGAACGCCGACGACCTCGACAGGGTCGACGCCGTGCGCGCCGACCATGACGCGATCATGGTCGGCGCCTCCACCGTGCGGCGCGACAATCCGCGCCTGCTGGTGCGCGATGCCGCGAGGCGCGAGCACCGGCTGGCCTCGGGCCGCCGCGAATCGCCGGCCAAGGTGACGGTGACCGCGAGCGGGGAACTCGCGCCGGAGGCCGCGTTCTTCACAGCGGGCGACGGGCCGCGCATCGTGTACTGCCCGGTCGAGCGCGCGCCGTCGCTCCAGGAGCGCCTGGGCGACCGCGCCGTCGTGGTCGGCCTCGGCGAGGACTGCGTGACGATGAGCGCGCTCCTCGACGACCTCGCCGCGAACCACGGCGTGCGCAGCCTCATGGTCGAGGGTGGCGGCTCCGTGCTCACGCAGTTCCTCGGCGCCGACCTCGTGGACGAGCTGCACCTCGTGATCGCGCCGTTCTTCGTCGGCGAAGCCGGTGCCCCGCGCGTCGTCCGGCCGGGGGAGTTCCCGTGGACGGCGCATCGCCGAGCGCGCCTGGCCGAGACGCTGCAGATCGGCGACGTCGTGCTGCTGCGCTACGCCCTCTCGGAGCGCTTCGGCAGCCGGAACGGCGACGGCCGGAACTCCGACGCCGGCTGGGAGACCGTCGCCGCCGAACGGCCGTGATCGCCGCGCGCCGCGAAGGGCCGACCTGGCGCCGCCGCCTCGCGAGCGCGTGCGCGATCGTCGTGCTGATCACGCTGCCGCTGGTTCCCGGAGTCTTCGCGAGCGGATCGCTCTGGGATCTGGCCCGCATACCGGTCGAGTCGATCCTCATCCTCCTGATCCTGGTGCTCGTGCCATGGCGGATGTCGCGCATCGCGCTCGCGACCGCCTTCGGGGCGTTCGTGGGCATCGCAGTGCTGCTCGCCGGGATCGACTACGGGTACGAGGCCGCGCTCGGCCTCCACTTCGTCCTGCTCGACTGGCCGCAGCTCGGCGACGCGTACGGCGTCGTCGCGGCGGCGATCGGACCCGCGCTCGCGAGCCTCCTCTTCACCGCAGGGGCGGCGCTCATCGTGGCGGGTTCCGCGGCCCTCGCCTGGTCGGCGCTGCGCGTGGACGCGCTCGTGCGCGGCGATCCGCGCCGCGGCCGCGCCGCGCTCGCGGCGGTGACAGCGGGCTGGGTGGCGATCGCCGCGGTCGCGGCGCCGCTCGGCGTGACCGATCCGGCGGCGGCCGCGGCATCCGCTCGATCCATCGGATCGGCCGTCTCGCGAACCGTGTCGGCGCTGGAGACACGCGCGGCCGTGGCGCGTCAGATCGCCGCCGATCCATTCGCGGACGACCACCCGGCCACGCTGCTGACAGCGCTCCGGGGCAAGCATGTCGTCGTCGTGTTCGTCGAGAGCTACGGGCGGGTGGCGATCGAGGGCGGGCCGTTCGCCGACGGCGTACGCGAGGTGCTGCGACGCGGCGAGGAGGAGCTCGCGGCGGACGGCTACCGGGTCGAGAGTGCGTGGCTCACGTCGCCCAGCTTCGGCGGCGCCAGCTGGCTCGCCCACGCGACGCTGCAGTCGGGTATCTGGGCCGACTCGCAGACTGTGTACGACCAGCTGGTGCGCAGTGACCGCCTGACTCTCAGCTCCGCGTTCGGCCGCGCCGGCTGGCACACCGTCAGCGATGTGCCCTCCAACACGCGCCCGTGGGACGCCGGCGCGGCGTTCTACGGCTACGACGTGATGCTGGATTCGACCAACGTCGGCTACCGCGGCCCGTCGTTCGGCTACGCCCGCATCCCCGACCAGTACACGCTCAAGCACTTCGCCGACCGCGTCCTCGCCGAGGCCGACCGCCCGGTGATGGCGGAGATCGATCTGGTGTCGTCCCACACGCCGTGGGTACCGCTGCCGCAGCTCGTGCCGTGGGATCAGATCGGCGATGGCTCCGTGTACGACCGCCAGCAGGCTCTCAGCCCGACGACCGCCGACATCTGGGGAGAACCGGCCGAGGTCCGGCGCTTCTACGGCCTCTCGGTCGAGTACGCGCTCGGCTCGCTGCTGGCGTTCCTCGACCACGTCGACGATTCCGACCTCGTGGTCATCGCGCTGGGCGACCATCAGCCCGGCGCCATCGTGAGCGGGGAGGATGCCGGCCGCGATGTTCCGGTAAGCATCATCGCGAAGGACCATGCCGTGTTCGCCGAGATCGAGGGTTGGCGGTGGGATGCCGGCCTCCGCCCGCGCGAGACCGCTCCGGTCTGGCGGATGGACGCCTTCCGCGACCGCTTCTTCGAGGCGTTCAGAACGTCGGGATGAGTCCGGGCTGGCAGGATGACGACATGACGTTCACCGTGCGCGTGCCCGAGCCGGAGGATGCGGCCGACATCGCAGACCTCCACGTCATCACCTGGCAGGAGACGTACACGAACCTCCTGCCCGAGGACTACTTCGACGCCGCATGGGTCGAGGATCGTCACCGCATGTGGGCGCGACTGCTCGAGAGCCCCCGCGACCGGCGCATGCGCATCGCCGAAGAGGACGGACGGATCATCGGACTGGCGCTGTCGGCCGCGAGCACCCCGCAGGGAGAGGAGCAGCCGCCCCGCGAGAGACAGCTCTACATGCTCTACGTGCTCGCGGCGGCGCACGGTCGCGGCGTCGGGCAGGCGCTGCTCGACGAGGTGCTCGGCGACGAGCCCGCGGTGCTGTGGGTCGCGAAGGAGAACCCCCGCGCGATCGCGTTCTACCGCCGGAACGGATTCGAGTTCGACGGTCCCGAGCAGACGTACCCCGGCGCACCCACGCTCGTGGACGCGCGGATGGTCCGGTGATCAGTGGCCGCGGAAGACGGGATGGCACAGACCGAGGTCGTCGTCGAGCGCGGTGACGTGCTGGGCGAGGGCTTCCGGCGCCGCGTCACCGAGGTGTACGTGCGCAGCTTCGCGCCGGACTTCGTCGCGTTCTCGAAGGACACCGTCAGACTGGCCGACGCCTTCGAGCACATGCTGATTCTGGAGCGGTTCCACGTCGCCCTCGTCGGCGGTGAGCCCGCCGGCCTCGCGTCGCTCACCGAGGGCGACCAGATGCTCTTCCGCCCCGATCGGCGCGAGATCCGCCGCCATCTCGGACCCGTCCGGGGGCTCCTGTGCTACGTCGTGATCCGCAGCTGGTTCATGAAGCCCTCCGACGCGGCGGCGCCCGGACGCGGCGAGATCGGCTTCGTCGCGACCGAACCGGAGTATCAGGGCCGCGGCGTCGCGACCGCCCTGCTGCGACACCTCCTCGCGCTGCCGGGCTACCGCGAGTTCGTGCTCGAAGACATCAAAGACACGAACGCGCCGGCGCTCGCCGTCTACTCGAAGCTCGGGTTCACGGTGTACGAGCGCCGGAAGGTGCGCTTCGCGCGCCGCGCCGGGTTCACCGAACTCCTGTCGATGAAGCGGGTCATGGGAACCACTCCGGAGGCGCCGGCCGGCCCCGCCGGCAGCGTCTGACTCCCCGCAGCGCGCGTGTCTCGTCAGCCGGCGAAGTCGGAGTCGTCGGTCCACGCGGCGATGTCGACGCCGTGGTTGTCGGGCGAGGTGAGCGTCCACCATTCCGGCGCATGCGAGTCGTCGGCGAGCCGCCCGCCCGCCGCGAGCGCGGCCGCCACCCTCGCCTCGACCTGGTCTCGCGGCACGGAGATGTCGATGTGGGTGCGTCCGCGCCCTGACTTCGGCGGCTCCAGCGGGTGGAACCACACGTGCGGGTTGCGCCGCAACGGGTCGACGGCGTCCTCGGCGCCGAGCGGGTCGTAGCCCAGCGCCGCAGTCCAGAACGGACGCACGTGCGCGTCGGGGCCCTGCGCGACAGCGATGCCGACCACCGTCAGCGCCGACGGGTCGGCTTCGAGGCCGAGCTCGCGTGCCGCGCGGGAGACGGATGCCGCGAGCTCGGCATCCGCTCGGCTCAGCCCGCCGTCCCGGCGGCTGAAGGTCTTCACGAAGACGCCCTCAGGCCGCAGATCGATGTCGGGGAAGTGGCCGAGCGACTCGGCGACCGGGACGATCGCGGCCACGAGCCGCGCGCCGTGCGACAGCGAGTCGGCGCGGAAGAAGGCGTGGGCGCCCCAGTACAGCACTCGCCAGTCCTCGACTCCTTCCGACGCATGGAACGCGGCGGCGCTGATGGTCTCGACCTCGGGCTCGATCGTGCCGTCGCCCAGCGGCGGCTGGGCGAGGATCACGCGCGCCAGCTGCTGCGGCTTGGTCAGCTGCGGCCAGTGACCTGTCGGCAGGTCCACGTAGGTGACGTCGCGCAGTCGCGTGAACTCCTGCACCGGCTCGGCGCCGGCGGCGATCCAGCTCTGCAGGTCGGCGACGGAGTACTCGGTGGCGACGGCGGTGACGGGGATGTCGTGTCTGCGGTCGTCATGGAGGTGCTGGATGCCGGTGACCACGCCGGCGGGCGAGGGGACAGCGTACGCGCGGAACGCGGTCATGCCGCCCTCGCCGAGATCGCGGAGATCGGCCTCGTCGAAGTCGGCCCAGTCCGGCAGGGGCAGGTCGGCGCCGCGTGGCTCGTAGCCGCGCAGCAGCGGATCGCCGTCGGCGGTGGGGAACCCGCCGATGAGGATCAGCCGGGCGACCCGGTCGGGCCGCGCGTCGGCCGCCGCGTAGACGATGCCCGCGCCGGCGGAATGTCCCACCAGGATCACCTGCTCGCCGGGTGCGGCGTCGATGGCCGCCACCACCGCTTCCACGTGATCGGACAGTGCGATGCGGGAGCGGTCGGAGTCGGCGGACTCCATGCCGGGCAGCGTCAGGGGAATCGGTCGGTGACCCGCCTGTTCGAGCGCCGGCGCCACCTCGTACCAGGCCCACCCGCCCATCCACAGTCCTGCGACAAGGATGATGTCCATTCTCGGCTCCTCGCTGATCCGGGGTGGTGCCAGTGTGGCGCCGGGCGCCGACATCCGCCACCGCTCGCGGGATCGGGAATGCCGTCGCGCGCGACGCCGTTGAGGTTGATACCCCTTGGGGGTATAAAGAAGACACCGTTCCACGAGGAGAGTGCCGTGACCGATCCGCATCGCGAACACCCGGCCGGGGTCGCCGCGCACGACCATGCCGCCCACGCCGATCACCAGGCTCCGGGGGCGGACCACGCCGGTCGCCACACGGGTCACGCCGGTCACGATGCCCACGCCGGCCACGGCGCCGGCCACGTCGCCGTCTTCCGTCGGCTCTTCTGGATCAATCTCGTGCTCGCGGTGCCGGTCGTCGCCTTCTCCGGGATGTTCGCGATGGTCCTCGGCTACTCGCTTCCCGACGCGGCATGGGTGCCGTGGGTGTCTCCGGTGCTCGGCACCGTCATGTACTTCTGGGGCGGGCGGCCGTTCCTCGTGGGCGCCGTATCGGAGCTGCGCGCGCGCAAGCCCGGCATGATGCTCCTCATCGGCCTGGCCATCACGGTGGCCTTCTTCGCGTCATGGGGCGCGAGTCTGGGCCTTCTGCACCACGAGCTCGAGTTCTGGTGGGAGCTGGCACTCCTCATCGTGATCATGCTGCTCGGCCACTGAATCGAGATGCGCTCGCTGGCGCAGACCACGTCGGCGCTCGACTCGCTGGCCGCGCTCCTGCCGGATGAAGCGGAGCGGGTCGAGGGCGACCGCGTCGTCACCGTCGCGCCGTCCGCGTTGCGCGTCGGCGACATCGTGGTCGTACGCCCGGGCGGGAGCGTGCCGGCTGACGGCCGCATCGCCGACGGTGCAGCCGACATGGACGAGTCGATGGTCACGGGGGAGTCCAGGCCTGTCGCACGGGGCGTCGGCGACCATGTGACGGCGGGGACTGTCGCGACCGACTCCGGTCTGCGGGTGGAGGTCACCGCGATCGGCGACGACACCACGCTCGCCGGCATCCAGCGACTCGTGGCCGAGGCGCAGAACTCGACGTCGCGCGCGCAGCGTCTCGCCGACCGCGCCGCCGGGTGGCTGTTCTGGTTCGCGCTGGGTGCCGCGGTCGTCACGGCAGTTGTGTGGAGCGCGTTCGGGATGCCGGATGAAGCCGTCGTGCGCACGATCACGGTGCTCGTGATCGCGTGCCCCCACGCCCTGGGACTCGCGATCCCGCTCGTCGTGTCGATCGCCACGGAGCGGGCTGCCCGAGGGGGCGTCCTCGTCAAGGACCGGCTAGCGCTGGAGAGCATGCGCACCATCGACGCGGTGCTGTTCGACAAGACCGGCACCCTCACCAAGGGCGAGCCGACGGTCGTCGACGTGTCGGCAGCGGGCGGACTCGACGCCGACGAGGTGCTGGCGCTCGCCGCGGCGGCGGAGGCCGACAGCGAGCACCCGCTCGCTCGCGCGATCGTCCGGGCCGCGCAGGAGCGCGAGCTCGTCGTCGGCGCAGCGTCGAACTTCCAGTCCTCGCCGGCGGTCGGCGTGACGGCGAGCGTCGCGGGCAGGGTGATCCGGGTGGGCGGTCCACGTCTTCTCGACGAGATCGGCGCGAGTGACGTGGAGGCCGCGGAGCGGTGGCGCGAGCAGGGCTCGATCGTGCTGCACGTCGTGCGCGACGGCGAGGTCGTCGGCGGGCTGGCGCTCGCCGACGAGATCCGCCCCGAGTCGCGCGAGGCGGTCGAGGCGCTGCACCGGCTGGGCGTCGAGGTCGTGATGATCACGGGGGATGCCGAGCCCGTCGCCCGCTCGGTCGCGCAGGCGCTCGGCATCCGTCGCGTCTTCGCCGGCGTTCGCCCGGAGGACAAGGAGCGCAAGGTCGCCGAGCTCCAGGCCGAGGGCCTGAAGGTGGCGATGGTGGGGGACGGCGTGAACGACGCACCCGCCCTCGCCAGAGCGGACGTCGGGATCGCCATCGGCGCCGGAACCGACGTCGCGATCGGCTCGGCGGGAGTGATCCTCGCCTCGAGCGACCCGCGCTCCGTGCTCTCGGTGATCGAGCTGTCGCGGGCGAGCTACCGCAAGATGACGCAGAACCTGTGGTGGGCGGCCGGCTACAACCTCGTGTCGGTGCCGCTCGCGGCGGGCGTGCTCGCGCCGATCGGGTTCGTCCTGCCGATGTCGGTCGGTGCGATCCTGATGTCGCTGTCCACCGTCGTCGTGGCCCTCAACGCGCAGCTGCTGCGTCGGCTCGATCTCACGCCCGAGCGCAGCGCGCAAGCGGTGCTCGAGCGCTGATCGCGCGCCGGGTCGCGGCATCCGTCCTCCCGTCCGCGACCCGGTGCGGAGATAGGGTTTGAGGATGACGACTCCTCCCGGCTGGTACGACGACGGTCACGGCGCGCTGCGCTGGTGGGACGGGACGCAGTGGACGGAGCACGTCGCCCAGCCCGACCCGGAGCCCTCGCCGGCACCGACCGAGGCTGAGATCGTCGCCGGGTTCGGTTTCGAGCAGAACGCCCCGGAGGAGACCGGCCACCCGGACGACGCCGTGCACGGCGCCTCCGCCTCCCCGGCCGGCGCGTACGGCGCGCAGCCCGCCGGCGCGTACGGCGCGCAGCCCGCCGGCGCGTACGGCGCGCAGCCCGAGGTCCCGTCTCAGCCGGCCCACCTGGCCGCGCAGCAGTACGCCTCTGCGCAGCAGGGCGCCGGGGCGCCGGCCGGCGGCGGCTTCACGGCGGCGACCGAGCCGCGCAGGTCGAAGCTGTGGATCCTGTGGGTCGTCCTCGGCGTGGTGCTGCTGGGCATCGTGATCGCGGCGGCGGTCGTCATCCCGCTGCTGTTCCTGTCGGCGACCACCGGGGGCAGCGCGGCGCAGACCGACGACGAGCGCGCGGCCGTCGCGGCCGTCGAGGGCTACGACGACGCCTGGCAGAACGGGGACTGCGACGCGCTGGGGGCGGCGACGACCGAGGAGTTCCGGACCGACCAGGGCCTCACCGAGTGCAGCGCCTTCGAGGATCAGGCGGCGGCGTTCAGCGCGGGCGTCGAGGACTACACGGTCCAGGTCGCCGACATCGAGACGATCGGCGACGTGATCGTGGTGAGGACCAACGAGACGTTCATGCAGGTCCTCGACTCCGACGGTCAGACCATCGAGCCCGCACCGGGGTCCGCCGTCTACGAGTACACCGTCGTCGACTCCGGCGGAGACTGGCTGATCGACGACATCGCCGCCGAATGAGCGGGGCCGACACGGCGGCACGCCCGCCGCGCAGCACACGGTTCTACCTCACGTGCGTGGGGATCGGCTTGCTGGCCGGGGTCCTCTCGGGCCTGTTCGGCGTGGGAGGCGGCACGGTCATCGTGCCCTTCCTCGTGCTGTTCCTCCGCTTCGACCAGCGTCTGGCCGCGGGCACGTCGCTGGCGGCGATCGTGCCCATCGCGACAGTGGGGGTCATCTCCTACGCGGTCCACGGCTCGGTGGCCTGGATCCCCGCGCTGCTGCTCGCGGCGGGCGCCGTCGTGGGAGCGCAGATCGGCACCTGGCTCCTGCCCCGCCTCTCGCTCACCGTGCTGCGGTGGTCGTTCGTCGGATTCCTCGTCGCCGTCATCGTGAGCCTCTTCATCGTGATCCCGTCGCGCGACGCGGAGCTCGTGCTCACCTGGATCAACGGCATCGGCCTCGTCGCGCTCGGCGTTATCACCGGCATCCTGTCAGGACTGATCGGCGTCGGCGGCGGGATCATCGTCGTCCCGGCGCTCATGGTGCTCTTCGGCACCAGCGATCTGGTGGCCAAGGGCACGTCGCTGCTCATGATGATCCCGACGGCGGTCTCGGGCACGATCGGCAATCTTCGCCGTCGGAACGTCGACCTCGTCGCAGCCGCGATCGTGGGCATCGCCGCATGCACCACGACGGCGCTCGGCGCGTGGGCCGCCACCCTGATCGACCCGTTCGTCGGCAACGTGCTGTTCGCCGCGTACCTGGTCGTGATCGCGGTGCAGATGGGGCTGCGGGCCTGGCGCGGCCGTCCCCGCCCGGCATCGGGCCCGGCCGGCTCGACGGAGCCCGCTCGGTAGGATGGCCTGGTGCCAGTGAACCCCGAGCTCGTCGGCCGAGACTTCCCGCCGACGGCCCCCTACCTCGTGGGTCGCGAGAAGGTGCGTGAGTTCGCGCGCGCCGTCTTCGCCGACGACCCGCAGCACACCGACCCCGCAGCGGCCCGGACGCTCGGCTACGCCGACGTCGTGGCGCCGCCGACCTTCGCGATCGTCGTCACCGACGCGACGCTCCAGCAGCTGCTCGCCGAGCCCGACTCGGGCATCGTGCTGCAGAACGTGCTGCACGCCGAGCAGAAGTTCCGCTACACCCGGCCGATCGTCGCGGGCGACGAGCTCACCGCGAAGCTGGCGGTCACCGGCATCCGTGCGATGGGAGCGGCCGCGATGGTCACGAGCGAGTCCGAGATCACGGATGCCGCGGGCGAGCACGTCGTCACCGCGACGTCCGTCCTGCTGGTGGGGGAGGGCGACGCATGAGCGACGCTTCGACAGGCTCAGCGACCGGCGGGGGCTCAGCGACCGGCGCGGGCTCAGCGGCCGATTCGCTCACGGTCGGCGACGTCGTCGCCGAGCGCACGGTCCACCTCACCCGCGAGTCGCTGGTGCGGTACGCCGGGGCGTCGGGCGACTTCAACCCGATCCACTACCGCGACGACGTCGCCGCCGCCGTGGGACTGCCGGGCGTGCTCGCGCACGGCATGCTCACGATGGGCCTGGCCGTCGGCACGATCACGCCGTGGCTGGGCGACATCGGCCGCATCCTCGACTACGGCGTGCGATTCACCAAGCCCGTCGTCGTCGACCCCGAGAAGGGCGCCGACGTCACGGTCGTCGCGAAGGTCGGAGCCGTCGAAGAGAACTCAGCCCGCATCGATCTCACCGTGTCGTACGAGGGCGCGACGGTGCTCGTCAAGGCGCAGGTGCGCGTGCGGACCGTCTGACGCATGCCCGAAGTGACTCCCGTACCGCTCTCGCGGCTCACCACGCTGCGCACCGGCGGCGTGCCCACGCGCATGATCGATGCGCCCACGGCCGACGAGCTCGTCGCCGCCCTGCGCGAGGTGTGGGCCTCCGGTGACGAGTGGCTGGTCCTCGGCGGCGGATCCAATCTCTTCGTCGGCGACGAGCCGTTCGACGGCACCGTCGTGCGCGTGCTCACGAAGGGCATCGAACGGATGCCGTCGCCCATGCCCGGACGCGTGCGCCTGCGCGTGCAGGCCGGGCACGACTGGGACGACCTGGTCGCCTTCGCCGTGGCGGAGGGACTGGGCGGGCTCGAGGCGATGTCCGGCATCCCCGGCACGGTCGGTGCCGCCCCCGTGCAGAACATCGGCGCCTACGGCCAGGAGATCGTGCAGACCCTCAGCGAGGTCGAGCTCCTCGACGAGTCCACCGGCGACGTCTCCACGGTGCCGGCTGCCGAGCTCGGGCTCGGGTTCCGCACCTCGGTGCTCAAGCACCACTACGGCTCCGTCCCCGCGCGTCGCGCAGTGATCCTCACGGTGACCCTCGACCTCCCCGAGATCGGCCACGGCGCCCGCCGGATCGCCGGCGACCAGCTCCGCACTGCGCTGCGGCTCGCGCCCGACGACGTGGCCACGCTCGCGTGGGTCCGCGATCGCATCCTCGAGACCCGCCGTGGCAAGGGCATGGTGCTCGACGGCGACGACCCCGACACCTACAGCGCCGGATCGTTCTTCCAGAACGCGGTGGTCTCGGCATCCTTCGCCCGCACGCTTCCCGAGGCCTGCCCGCGCTGGCCCGTGCACCCCGACCTCGACCCCGTGCTCGTCATCCCGCTGGCGAACTTCGACGGGAACGTCCCGCGGCCGACGACCGTGGAGTCCGAGGTCAAGGTCAGCGCCGGCTGGCTCATCGAGCACGCCGGCGTGCGCAAGGGCTTCAAGCTGCCCCGCTCGCGCGCCGGGCTGTCGACCAAGCACGCGCTGGCGCTGACCAACCGCGGCAACGCGACGGCGGCCGAACTGGCGGAGCTCGCCCGGTTCATCCAGGGCCGCGTGCAATCCGAGTTCGGCCTGATCCTCCAGCCCGAGCCGGTGCTCGTGAACGTCGAGCTCTAGCCGCTCACCCCGCGTCGTCTTCGCAGGCCCTCTCGTCGAGCTCTTCCACGAAGAGCGCGCGGTGCGCGGGCGTGAGGTTCGCCAGTGCTGCCGCCAGTTCCATCGCCAGCCTCAGTCGTCGTCCCATCGGGGTTCCCCTTCCGTTCGTCCTCACCAGGGACGACGAACGGGGGGCGCGCGAGTCGACGAAACCCCGAGAATCCGTGGCGCTCTCCCGCCGGCACCACGCCGAAAACCTGGTCGGTCGCGCCGACACGCCGCCGACGGATGCCGCGCCGCGGCGTGTCCCGTCACCGACCAGGTTTTCGGAACCAAAGTGCGGGACGACGAACGGGAGGCGTGCGAGTCGACGAAACCCCGAAATCCCGCGCGCTCACCTGTCGGCATGGTGCCGAAAACCTGGTCGGTCGCGCCGGCACGCCGTCGACGGATGCCGCGCCGCGGCGTGTCCCGTCACGGGCCAGGTTTTCGGCACGGGGCAGAGGCAGGGGCGAACGGGGGGCTGACGAGCGGATCAACCGGAAGAACGGAGAACGCGGATGCCCCGGGCCGGGGCATCCGCGTTCTCGAAGGCGCGGGCTACGCGAAGAGGCGCTGCAGGCGCTGGACGCCCTCGAGCAGGGCCTCGTCGCCCAGCGCGTACGACAGGCGCAGGTAGCCGGAGGGTCCGAAGGCCTCGCCAGGCACCACGGCGACCTCGGCCTCTTCGAGGATGAGGTCGGCGAGCTCGAGCGAGGTGGTCGGCGTCTTGCCGGCCCACTCGCGGCCGAGGAGGCCGCGCACGTCGGGGTACGCGTAGAACGCGCCGAGCGGGTTGGGCACCTCGACGCCGTCGATCTTCGACAGCTCGGCGACGATGGTGCGCCGGCGGCGGTCGAACGCGAGGCGCATCTGCTCGACCTCGTCCTGCGGGCCGGTGAGGGCTGCGAGCGCCGCGCGCTGGGCGATGTTGTTGACGTTGGAGCAGAGGTGCGACTGCAGGTTGCCCGCGATCTTGATGGCATCCTTCGGGCCCACCATCCAGCCCAGGCGCCAGCCGGTCATCGCGTAGGTCTTCGCCACGCCGTTGACGAGGATCGTCTGGGCTGCGGCATCCGGAACCGCCTCCACGATCGAGACGGCACGCACGCCCTCGTAGACGAGGTTCTGGTAGATCTCGTCGGAGATGATCCAGATGCCGTGCTCGAGGGCCCACTCGCCGATGGCCGTGGTCTCTTCGAGGGTGTAGACCGCCCCGGTGGGGTTCGACGGCGATACGAAGACCAGGGCCGTCGTGCGGTCGGTGCGCGCGGCCTCGAGCTGCTCGACGGTCACCTTGTAGTCCTGATCGGCGCCGGCGAACACCTCGACCGGAACGCCGTCGGCCAGGGCGATGGCCTCGGGGTACGTGGTCCAGTACGGGGCCGGGAGGAGCACCTCGTCGCCGGGGTTCACCACGGTCTGGAAGGCCTGGTACACGGCCTGCTTGCCGCCGTTGGTGACGATGATCTGCGACGGGTCGACCTCGAGACCGGAGTCGCGGAGCGTCTTGGCGGCGATCGCCTCGCGCAGCACGGGAAGGCCGGCGGCCGGCGTGTAGCGGAAGTTCGCCGGGTCGCTCAGTGCCACATCCGCCGCGTCGACGATGAACTGCGGGGTGGCGAAATCGGGCTCGCCCGCCGCGTACGAGATGACGGGCCGGCCTGCGGCCTGCAGCGCCTTCGCCTTGGCGTCGACCTTCAGGGTCGCGGACTCGGCGATGGCGGAGAGCTTGCGGGAGAGCGGTGCGCGTTCGGTCACGCTTCGAGCGTAGTCGGCCCGGCACGACGCTTCACCCGCCGATCGCGCGCGCGTGGCCCGCGCCCGTCCGGGATTCGCGGGCCGGGAGAACGAACCGTCCAGCGGGCCCGCTCTTCCGGCGGCGCACCTGTGACGCTACCCTGGCGCTCGTGGACGAATGGACCTGGGGTGCCATCGTGCTGGCGATCGTGCTGGTCATCGCGGGCGGCATCGCCTGGTGGCTGGCGCGCGGCTGCATGCTCACCATGATCGGCGCGACGGGCGCCGTCGTCGGCGGCGTCGTGGCCCTCATCGGCCTCGCGGTCGTGCTCGACATCGACGCCGGTCTGCGCGTCGCCTTCATCGTCATCGTGGCCTCCGGCGTGTGGCTGCTCGCCTGGGCGCTGGCCGGCGGCATCCGCGGACAACGGCTGCTGCGGGCGGAGCAGGCGGCTGCCGGGTCCGCCCCCGTGGCCGTGCCGGGCTCGATCGCCTCCGGCCGGATCCCCACCCTCTGATTCGCACTCCGCCGGTGCGTCCGGCGGACGGCGGCATCCACCGAATGGAGGATGCCTGCTCCTGCGGATGACCGCTGGGCGCGGCATCCGTCTCCCGCCAGGCTGTGATCATGCAGACTCAGGCGGTGCGGGTGGAGAACCTGCGCAAGACGTACGGCGACCGGGCGGTCGTGGACGGGGTGTCGTTCGAGATCGAGCGGGGAGAGACCTTCGCGCTCCTCGGGCCGAACGGTGCCGGCAAGTCGACGACGGTGGAGATCCTCGAGGGA
The DNA here is from genome assembly GCF_015278315.1 of Microbacterium ureisolvens. GTDB lineage: Bacteria > Actinomycetota > Actinomycetes > Actinomycetales > Microbacteriaceae > Microbacterium > Microbacterium ureisolvens. The sequence goes on from NZ_JADIJE010000003.1 coordinate 276,353, forward strand.
TACCGGCGCAGAACCGGTGGCGACGTCGAGGTGCTCGGAGTGGACCCCGGCTCGGGCGGCCTCGACTGGAAGGCGCGCCTGGGCATCGTCCTGCAGTCCACCGGGCAGTCGGGGCTCGTGACGGTCCGCGAGCAGCTGCGGCAGTTCGCCGGGTTCTATCCCGACCCCCGCGATGTCGACGAGGTGATCGCGGCCGTGGGGCTCGAAGCGCAGGCGAGGACCCGCATCTCGAAGCTCTCGGGCGGCCAGCAGCGCCGCGTCGATGTGGCCCTCGGCATCATCGGACGCCCCGAGCTGCTGTTCCTCGACGAGCCCACCACGGGCTTCGACCCCCACGCCCGGCGCGAGTTCTGGGAGCTGATCCGTCGCCTGCAGTCTGAGGGCACGACGATCGTGCTCACCACGCACTACCTCGACGAGGCCGCACAGCTCGCGGACCGCGTGGCCGTCATCGCGGCGGGGCGGCTGCAGGCCATCGGCCCCGTAGCCGGGTTCGGCGGCGAGGCGGCTCGCGTCCCGATCGTGAAGTGGACGGAGGACGGGATGCCGCGGCAGGAGCGCTCCGACGACCCCTTCGCCTTCGCGACAGTGCTGGCCGCGCGGCTGGGCGGCACACCTCCCGAACTCGAGATCGTGAGACCGAGCCTGGAGGACGTGTACCTCGGCCTCGTAGCGGAGGCCGACGAGCGGGCCGGCGAGCCCGCAGCAGCGAAGGGGGCCGAGCGATGAGCGTCACCACGAACCGCACCGGGCGCGAGCGGGTCGAGGCCCGGAGTCGCGGCATCCGTCCGTCCGCCCGCCGGCGGAACCTGTTCGCCGTCGGGCTCTGGCGGACGCGATTCGAGCTCGTGCAGTACTTCCGCTCGGGCGACACGCTGTTCTTCACCTTCCTCTTCCCGATCTTCATGCTCGGGCTGTTCAGCGTGGCGTTCGGCTCCGACGGCGACGTGCAGGTCGCCCCCGGCGTGCCCGCGATCTCGATGGCCGAGCTGTACCTGCCGGGCATGCTGGCGGCCGGCCTGCTGCTGTCGGGGTTCCAGAACCTCGCGATGGACATCGCGGTGGAGCGGGGCGAGGGGATGCTGAAGCGACTGGGCGGCACACCGCTGTCGCCGGTGAGCTACTTCATCGGAAAGATCGGGCAGGTGCTGGTGACGGGCGTGCTGCAGGCGGCGCTGCTGCTGCTGTTCGCCGTGACCGTGCTCGACGTCGACCTGCCGACCTCCCCGCAGAGCTGGGCGACCTTCGCGTGGGTGTTCGTGCTCGGCATCACGACGTCGGCGCTGCTCGGGGTGGCGCTGTCGTCCGTGCCGCGCACGGCGAAGAGCGCCACGGCCGTCGTGGTGCCGATCGCCCTCGCGCTGCAGTTCGTCTCGGGCGTGTACCTCACGTTCTCGCAGCTGCCGGAGTGGCTGCAGAACCTCGCGGGGCTCTTCCCGCTCAAATGGATGGCGCAGGGCATGCGCGCGGTCTTCCTCCCCGACGAGTACGCGGCGCTCGAGCAGAACGGCGAATGGAACCTCGCGGGCGTGGCGATCGCGCTCGGCGTCTGGCTCGTCGTGGGACTGGTGCTGTCGCGGCTCACCTTCCGGTGGATCCGGCGCGACGCGTAGCCTGCCGGTGGGCGCCTCGCGCCCGCCGGCTTCCGCCCGCCTCCCCGCAGGCCGGGGCGAGTGAAGAGACGAGGGAGAGATGCTGACCAGACGCGGCTGGGATGCGATCGTGTCGATCGTGTCGGCCGTCATCGCGATCGCACTCGTCTGCCTCTTCCCGCCGGCCAACACGGCCCGCACGGTGATCGCACTCGGGGCGATCGGGCTGTTCGTGCTCGGCTACGCCCTCATCGGCCGTGACGCGATCGAGCCGCCGCGCGCGGCCTGGCGGTATCCGGCCTTCCTTTCCGTGGCGGCGATCGCGACGGGCATCGGCGCGGGGGCGGCGCCCTTCATGGCGATGCTGCAGACGCTCGCGTATCCGCTCGTGTGGGTCATCGGCGACTCGCGGCGGCGGGGGATCGGCGGGTCGGCGGTCATCGCGGCGAGCGTGTTCGTGGGCGCGAGCTTCGGCTACGGAGCGAGCCTGGACTCCCTGCTCGCCGGCGGCACGACGGCGGTCTTCTCCCTTTCGTTCGCGATCGCCATCGGCCTGTGGATCGCCCGGATCGCCGAGTACGGCGAGGAGCGCGAGCGTCTCCTGGCCGAGCTGACGGCGGCGCAGAGCGAGGTCGAGGCGCTCAGCCGCGAGCGCGGCGCGTCCGCCGAGCGCGAGCGCCTGGCGCGTGACATCCACGACACGCTCGCCCAGACGCTGGCCGGGCTCGTGATCTTCGCCGAGCGGGCCGGACGGCAGTCGCGAGACGGACAGGCGGATGCCGCCGCCGCAACGATCGCGACGGTCGAGCAGGTCGCACGCGATGCGCTCGCCGAGTCGCGGGCTCTCGTGGCCCGCACGGCGGCGGTGCCCAGCGAGCCTGCCTTCGGCGCGGCCGTGGAGCGCCTGGTCGCGCGGTTCCGCGAGCACGGCACGACGCGGATCGCGCTGGATGCCGAGGGGGTGAAGGGCGACCTCGACCGCGAGGCGCAGGTCGTGCTGCTGCGCTGCCTGCAGGAGGCGCTGTCGAACGTGGCCAAGCACGCGGCCGCCGCGAACGTCGCGGTGCGCGTGGAGGTGGGCGGCGACGGCTCGGCTGCTCTCGTGGTGAGCGACGACGGCCGCGGCTTCGACCCGTCGCAGCCGAGCACCGGCTTCGGGCTGGAAGGCATGAGCGGTCGCGTGGCGCTCGCCGGCGGGACGCTCGACGTCTCATCCGTGGTGGGCCGTGGCACGACGGTGACCGTACGGCTCCCCGGCACCGACCGGCACGGCGCCGATGCCTCAGCCGGCGCGGTCGCTCTCGGACCCGCCGCGTCCACCGACGTCACCGTGCCGAAGGGAGCCCCCGCGTGATCCGCCTGCTGATCGCCGACGACCACCCCGTCGTGCGTGCCGGCCTGGCCGGGCTGCTGTCGGACGAGCCCGGCTTCGAGGTCGTGGCCGAGGCATCCGACGGCGACGAAGCCGTGCGGCTGGCAGCCGCCACGCGCCCGGACGTCGTCCTGATGGACCTCCGCATGCCGGACGTCGACGGCGTGACCGCGACCGTGCGGCTCGTCGCCGGCGAGGCCGGCACCCCGCCGCCGCGGGTGCTGATCCTCACCACCTACGAGTCCGACGACCAGATCCTCGCGGCGATCGAGGCGGGGGCCTCGGGGTACCTCCTCAAGGCGGCTCCGCAGGCGGAGATCGTCGCGGGCATCCGCTCGGTCGCCGCCGGGCAGTCGGCGCTGTCGCCGCAGGTGGCGGTGCGCCTCGTCGAACGGATGCGGCGGCCCGAGCCCGAGACCGTCCTCACCGCGCGCGAGCTCGACGTGCTGCGGCTCGTGGCGACGGGCCACAGCAACAAGCAGATCGCCGTCACGCTCGGGATCGGGGAGTCGACGGTCAAGACGCACCTGCTGAAGGTGTTCGACAAGCTCGGGGTCGCCGACCGCACCCGCGCCGTGACCCTCGCGATGGAGCGCGGCCTGCTCGCGTGAGGACGAAGACGACGGATGCCGCAACCCGGCGGGTTGCGGCATCCGTCATGTTCCGGGGTCAGCCGAACTGGTTCATCGTGTTGTGCTGGCCGCCCGCCTTGAGGGCGGCGTCGCCGGCGAAGTACTCCTTGTGGTTGTCGCCGATGTCGCTGCCGGCCATGTTCTGGTGCTTCACCGTAGCGATGCCTTCGCGGATCTCGCGGCGCTGCACGCCCTTGACGTAGGCGAGCATGCCCTCGTCGCCGAAGTAGCCCTTGGCGAGCGTGTCGGTCGACAGCGCGGCCGTGTGGTACGTCGGCAGCGTGATGAGGTGGTGGAAGATCCCCGCCCGGGCGGATCCGTCGCGCTGGAACGTGCGGATCTTCTCGTCGGCCAGGCGCGCCAGCTCGGTGTCGTCGTAGTCGACGCTCATGAGGTCTCCGCGGTCGTAGGCCGAGACGTCCTCGCCCCGCTCCGCGAGCAGGTCGTACGCCTGCTGACGGAAGTTGAGCGTCCAGTTGAACGACGGGCTGTTGTTGTACACCAGCTTCGCGTCCGGGATCTCCTCGCGGATGGCGTCGACCATGCCGGCGATCTGCTCGACGTGCGGCTTCTCGGTCTCGATCCACAGCAGGTCGGCGCCGTGACGCAGCGACGTGATGCAATCCAGCACGACGCGCTCCTCGCCGGTTCCGGGGCGGAACTGGTACAGGTTGCTGGGCAGCCGCTTGGGGCGCAGCAGCTTGCCGTCGCGTTTGATGACGACGTCGCCGTTGCCGAGGTCGGCGTCCGAGATCTCCTCCGCGTCGAGGAACGCGTTGTACCGGTCACCGAGATCGCCCGGCTGATGCGTCACCGCGAGCTTCTGCGTGAGGCCGGCCCCGAGCGAGTCGGTGCGGGCGACGATGATGCCGTTGTCGATGCCGAGCTCGAGGAATGCGTAGCGGACCGCGTTGAGCTTGGCGATGAAGTCCTCGTGCGGGACGGTGACCTTGCCGTCCTGGTGGCCGCACTGCTTCTCGTCAGAGACCTGGTTCTCGATCTGGATCGCGCAGGCCCCGGCCTCGATCATCTTCTTGGCGAGGAGGTACGTCGCCTCGGGGTTGCCGAAGCCCGCGTCGATGTCGGCGATGATCGGCACCACGTGGGTCTCGTGATTGTCGATCTGCGACTGGATGAACTCGACCGCGGTCTCATCTCCCGCCGCCCGCGCGTCGTCGAGCTGCGTGAACAGGAGGTCGAGCTCACGCGCATCCGCCTGACGCAGGAAGGTGTAGAGCTCCTCGATGAGCGCCGGCACCGAGGTCTTCTCGTGCATCGACTGGTCGGGGAGGGGGCCGAACTCCGAGCGGAGCGCGGCGACCATCCACCCCGACAGGTAGAGGTAGCGCTTGTTCGTGGACTTCAGGTGCTTCTTGATCGAGATGAGCTTCTGCTGCCCGATGAAGCCGTGCCAGACGCCGAGCGACTGGGTGTAGACCGACGAGTCGGCGTCGTACTCGGCCATGTCGCGGCGCATGATGTCGGCGGTGTACTGGGCGATCTCGAGCCCGGTGCGGAACCGGTTCTGCGCGCGCATGCGGGCGACGGACTCGGGGTCGATGGCATCCCAGGCGGAGCCGTGCTGCTCCTTGAGCGCGCGGATGGCGTCGATGTCGTCTTGGTAGGCGGTCATGTCTGTTCCTTCTGGAGGTGTCGTGGATGGGGTGCCGGCGCGTTTCGTCTCGCCTCGCCCGCTCGACGACCGGGGGTGTGGTCCGGTCGTCGAGCGAGGATGCTTCGGCTCGCTGCGCTCGCTCAGCACAGGTCTTCGCGACGAGACGAAGCGCAGGCCGGGCTACTCGGTCTCGGTGAGGTACTTCGTGTAGGCGGGCAGCGTCAGGAAGGCCGGGAACTCCTGGCCCAGGGCGACCTCGCGGAAGATCTCCGCCGCGTCGTCGAACCGGTCGCCGTCGTGGCCTGCCCCGGTCGAAGGGCGGTCGGCCTCGGTCAGCACCTGCGCGATGAGGCCCTCGACGTAGTCGCGGGTGATCGGGGTGCCGTCCTGCGTCGTCTGGTCTTGGTGGATCCACTGCCACACCTGCGAGCGCGAGATCTCGGCGGTTGCGGCATCCTCCATGAGGTTGTCGATCGCCACGGCGCCCAGGCCCCGCAGCCACGCCTCGATGTAGCGGATCGCCACCGACACGTTGCCGTAGACGCCCGCCGTCGTGATCGGCCGGCCGATGTGCACGTCGATGAGGTCCGAGGCCTTCACGTCGACCTCGGGACGCTGGCGGTCGAGCTGGTTGGGCCGGTCGCCCAGCACCGCGTCGAACTCCGCGCGGGCCACGGGGATCAGGTCGGGGTGGGCGACCCAGGTGCCGTCGAAGCCGTCGCCGGCCTCGCGCTTCTTGTCGGCGGCCACCTTCTCGAACGCGCGCTCGGTCACCTCGGGGTCGCGGCGGTTCGGGATGAAGGCGCTCATGCCGCCGATCGCGAAGGCGCCGCGCTTGTGGCACGTCTTCACGAGCAGCTCGGTGTACGAGCGCATGAACGGCACGGTCATCGTGACCTCGCTGCGGTCGGGCAGCACGAACCGCGCCCCGCGGCCGCGGTAGTTCTTGATGATCGAGAAGATGTAGTCCCAGCGGCCGGCGTTCAGGCCCGCGCAGTGGTCGCGCAGCTCGAAGAGGATCTCCTCCATCTCGAACGCCGCGGGCAGCGTCTCGATCAGCACGGTCGCGCGGATGGTGCCGTGCGGGATGCCGAGGTGCCGCTCGCTGAAGCTGAACACGTCGTCCCACAGCTTCGCCTCGTCGCTGGACTCGAGCTTGGCGATGTAGAAGTACGGGCCGCGTCCGTTCGCGATCAGCTGCTGCGCGTTGTGGAAGAAGTACAGGCCGAAGTCCACGAGCGAGCCCGACGCGGCCATCGTGCGGCCGGTGCGGTCGGTGAAGCGGATGTGCTGCTCGGGCAGGTGCCAGCCGCGGGGCCGCATCACGATCGTCGGCGTCTCGGTCGCGGTGACCTCGTAGCGCTTGCCCTCGGGGCTGGTGAACGAGAGCTCGCCGCGGATGGCGTCGCGCAGGCTCAGCTGGCCCTCGATGACGTTCTTCCACGTCGGGCTGGTCGCGTCCTCCTGGTCGGCGAGCCACACCTTCGCGCCGGAGTTCAGCGCGTTGATGGTCATCTTGGGGTCGGTCGGACCCGTGATCTCGACGCGGCGGTCCTCGAGGCCGGGTCCGGCGCCGGCGACCTTCCACTCGGCGTCCTCGCGGATGTGGCGGGTGTCGTCGCGGAACTGCGGGTCGTGCCCGTTGCCGACCTCGAACCGGCGGCGCATGCGGTCGGCGAGCCGGTCGTGGCGGCGGGCGCCGAAGCGGGCGTGCAGCTCGGTGAGGAACGCGAGGGCGTCGGGCGTGAGGATCTCGCCGTACCGGGGACCGATGCGTCCGGCGACCTCGATCGAGGGGTCGTGGGTCTGGGTGGGAATGGGGCCGGTGCGCGTGCGCATCGGGGTGGCGGTTGCAGGTGTCATGTTCCTGTCTTCCTGTGACTTCCGGTTCGGGGCGCGGTGCGCGCGTTCGGGGCGTGTGAGGTGCGCCTCGAGTGGGCGTGGTGCGCCCGAACCGGTGTGGAGATGTGGTGGGGATGCCTCGTCCCGGCGGTGTCGGCCGGGCCGCGGCATCCGTGATCCGCGTTCTGCCTGGATCGTCGGTAGGTCGTGGAACCACTTTGCTGTGAAGTTCCACCCTCGAACCGACGAATTCGGGTGTGAAGTTTTCGAGTATTTCTGCTTTCGTGACAGAATCGACGCATGACGACGACGCTGACGCGGGATGCCGCCGCAGAAGTCCCCGACGATGATGAGGTGGATCCGCTCACCATCGGCCGCCGCATCCGCCAGTTGCGCACCGACCGTGGCATGACGCTCGAAGAGCTCGCCGCGGCCGTCGAGCGCGCACCGAGTCAGCTGTCGATGATCGAGAACGGGCGGCGCGAGCCGAGGCTCTCGCTGCTGCAGGCGATCGCGCGGGCGCTCGGGTCGTCGATCGACGCGATCCTCGAGTCCGAGCCGCTCGACGAGCGTGCGACCCTCGAGATCTCGCTCGAGCGGGCGATGCGGGGGCAGACGTTCCAGGCGCTCGGCATCCCGCCGTTCCGCATCGGCAAGACCGTTCCCACCGAGGCGCTCAAGGCGATGCTCGCGCTGCAGGGCGAGATCGAGCGCCTGCGCGACGAGCGGGCCGCCACCCCGGAGGAGGCGCGGCGCGCGAACGTCGCGCTGCGCAAGCTCATGCGCACGCAGAACAACTACTTCGCCGAGCTCGAGCTCGAGGCGCGCCGCATCCTGGACGCCGTCGACCACCCGGGAGGTCCGCTCACCCAGCGGACGGCATCCGATATCGCCGCTCATCTGGGCTTCACCCTCCACTACGTGCCGGATCTGCCGCAGACGACGCGGTCGGTCGCCGACATGAAGAACGGCCGGCTGTACCTGTCGAGCCGCCTCACGACGAAGGGCGACCCGCGCACGGCAGTGCTGCAGGCGCTGTCCAGCCGCATCCTCGGGCACCGCGAGCCGACGTCGTACGCGGACTTCCTGCGCCAGCGCGTCGAGACGAACTACCTGACCGGCGCGCTCCTCATCCCCGAGGCGCACGCGGTGCCGTTCCTGCAGGAGGCGAAGAAGGACCGCTCGATCTCGATCGAGGATCTGCGCGACGCCTACTCCGTGTCGTACGAGACGGCGGCGCACCGCTTCACGAACCTCGCGACCGTGCACCTCGGCCTGCCGGTGCACTTCCTCAAGGTGCACGAGTCGGGCGTCATCACGAAGGTCTACGAGAACGACGACGTCAACTTCCCGACCGATCGCCTCGGTTCGATCGAGGGGCAGATGTGCTGCCGCAAGTGGACCTCGCGCGTCGTCTTCGACGTCGACGACCATTTCAACCCGTACTACCAGTACACCGACACCGGCAACGGCACGTACTGGTGCACGGCCCGCGTCGAGCTCTCGAGCGAGGGCGCTCACTCGATCAGCGTGGGCGTGCGCTTCGACGACACCAAGTGGTTCCTGGGGCGCGACACGACCAACCGCGGGGTGTCGAAGCACTCGGTCGAGGTGTGCTGCCGCCGTGCGCCGTCCGAGCTCGAGGCCTCGTGGCGCGAACAGGCCTGGCCGAACGTGCGCACCCCGCGCACGCTGCTCGCGACTCTGCCCACGGGCTCCTTCCCGGGGGTCGACACGACAGACCTCTACGAGTTCCTCGAGGCGCACGCGCCGCGCTGACGCGCGGCGCGTCTCACCCCTCGGGCGGACCGGGGCGTCACGGGATCAGGTGATCTGGCGAGCGTAGGAGGTTTCGTCGCGGATCGTCCTGCGCCGGTGAGGTCTCCTGTGGTGGTGACGGATGGCCGGGCGGGTCTGCGGCGTCGGGGGTGTGTGACCGCGTCAGGTGATCTCGCGAGCGCAGGAGGATTCCGCCCGGATCGTCCTGCGCAGGCCAGATCTCCTGTGGTGGTGACGGGTGGCCGGGCGGGTGCGCGGTGTCGGGGCGTTACGGGATCAGGTGATCTGGCGAGGCCAGGAGGTTTCCTCGCGGATCGTTCTGCGCAGGCCAGGTCTCCTGTGGTGGTGACGGATGGCCGGGCGGGTGCGTTGGGCCCCGGGGTGTTACGGGGTCAGGTGATCTGGCGAGCGTAGGAGGATTCCGCCCGGATCGTCCTGCGCAGGCCAGATCTCCTGTGGTGGTGACGGGTGGCCGGGCGGGCGGGCGTGTGACCGGGTCAGGTGATCTGGCGAGCGCAGGAGGATTCCGCCCGGATCGTCCTGCGCAGGCCAGATCTCCTGCGGTGGTGACGGGTGGCCGGGCGGGCGCCGGGTCCGGTCAATGGCGGCCGGCCACCCAGTCGGCGACGTGCGCCGGCCACGCGGTGCGGGTGGAGGATGCGGATGCCTCGGCCCGGTCGGCGAGGCGATACGCGGTGTAGATGGCATTCACGGCCGTCCACCGCAGGGGTTCGATCTCCCAGCGCTTCGTGCGGTGGCCGACCCACGGCAGCCGGACGAGGTCGGTGTCGCGCTCCAGCACGAGGTCGGCGAGCGTGCGTCCGGCGAGGTTCGTCGCGGTGACGCCGGTGCCGACGTAGCCGCCCGCCCAGCCGAGACCGGTGGCGCGGTCGTGCGCCACGGTCGCAGCCCAGTCGCGCGAGACGCCGAGCACACCCGCCCACGCGTGCGCGATCGGGGTGGTGGCGGCATCCGGGAAGAACTCGTGCAGCAGCCGCGTGAGCGAGGCGATCGTGCGCGCCTGCGTGCGGCCGTCGGTGTCGACCCTCGACCCGTAGCGGTAGGGGACGCCGCGCCCGCCGAAGGCGATGCGGTCGTCCGCGGTGCGCTGCGCGTACATGTAGACGTGCGCGAAGTCGCCGAGGGTGTCGCGGCCGTCCCAGCCGACCGCGTCCCAGAACGACGTCGGCAGCGGATCCGTCACGATCATCGACGAGTTCATCGGCAGCCACGTGCGGTGCTCGCCGCGAAGGTCGGGGGTGAACCCCTCCGTCGCGCGCAGCACGTGCGTCGCGCGCACCGTGCCGCGATCGGTGACGGCGCGACCGGGAGAGATCTCGCGCACGTGCGTCTGCTCGTAGATCGGCACGTCCAGCCGTTCCACGGCCGCGGCGAGACCGCGCACGAGCTTGACCGGATGGATCCGCGCGCAGTGCGGGTGCCATACGGCGCCGAGCGCACCGGAGATGCGGACACGGGATGCTGCGGCCGCGGCATCCATCACCTCCACATCCGTGTGGGGCCACGACTGCTCAGCGGCGACGACGGTCTTCAGCCGTGCGCGCTGCGCCGGCGTGCGGGCGACGCCGAGCTCGCCGCCTTTGACGATGTCGGCGTCGATGCCCTCACGCGCGGCGACGGCGATGACCTCGTCGACGGTGTCGTTGAGCGCCCGTTGCTGCGCGATCGCCGCGTCGCGGCCGTGGGTCTCGACGTACCGGTCGCGGCCGCCGGTGACCGTGTTGGTGAGCCATCCGCCGTTGCGGCCGGATGCCCCGAATCCCGCGAACCGCTGCTCGAGCACGACCACCCGAAGGTCGGGCTGCGCGCGCTTGAGGTAGTACGCGGTCCACAGCCCGGTGTAGCCGGCGCCCACGATCGCGACATCGGCCTCGAGGTCGCCGGGCAGGGGAGCACGGGGTGCGGGGGCGCCGCCCGTGCTGTGCCACCACCACGACACCTCGCCGTTCGGCACCGCGGTCTCCGTCATGCGACCATCCTCGCGTGGAGCCGGCGCGGGGAGGCGGTGCAATCTGTCGCGAAGATGGCCCTGGCCGCGACACCTGTGCGGATACGGTCCGCCCGCTCCCGGCGCCCTCCGTTTCCTTACCGCGAAACCTGCAGCCACGACGGGCGAAAACGGCGCAGTGTGGGACGCGAACGCGGAGGGGTCAGGAGTCGAGGGCGCGCAGCGCCGCCCACAGCTCGGCGCGGGTCGCGAACGACGAGAGGTCGCGGCCCAGCACCCGCTCGATGAGGGCGAGCCGCGTGCGCACCGTGTGACGGTGGACGCCTAGCGACTGGGCGGATGCCTCGTGCGAGCAGTCCTCGTCGAGCCACACCTGCAGCGTCTCGACGAGGCGCGTGCCCTGCGCCGCGTCGTGATCGAACAGCGGGGCGAGCTCGGCGCGCGCCAGGGAGCGGGCCTCGTCGGTCAGGGCGGACAGGACGCCGGAGCGCGCGACCTCGCCGAACTCGGTCACCTTCCGCACGCCGCGGTCGCGGGCCACGCGAGCCTGCCCGAGCGCCGCGGCGAAGCCGTCGTAGCCCGCCGGGTCTGACAGCCCGATCCGCACGTCGAAGCGATCCACGAGCTCGTCGACGCTCGAGCGGTCGCCCGCCGGCACGACGAGCACGAGCCCGTCCTCACCGCGCCCGAAGAACAGCGCCCCCCGTTTCTCATCGGCCCACAGCTCGAGGAGCTCGGCGATGCCGTCCACGCGCGCGGCCGCGGCATCCGTCACTCCCACGACCACCGGTGCCGAGGGGAGCGGTCCCCACAGCTCGCGGGAGGTGCGCCGGGCGAGGGCCGGGTCGCCGGTCAGGAGCGACTGCACGAGCCCCGCCCGCAGGGCACTGCGCGCGCGCCCCAGTCCCTGCTGCTGCTCGAGCGCGAGACCGGCCATGGCGATCACGGCCGTGACGACGACGCGGCCCTCCTGGTCGAGGTCACCGGCCGCGATCGCGATGACGCCGCGCAGGTGACCGCCGCGGCCCAGCGTCTGCAGCGAGAACGGAGTGCCGCCGATGTGCAGCGACGAGCCGGCGCGCGCGCCCCGGTGGAGCACGCCGGTCACCTCCCGCTGCAGGGCGTCCGCGGTCGCGGCGTCGATTCCTCCGACGGGGTGCTCGCGCGCCAGCTCGCCGGCCGCGTCGTACATGCCCACCCACGTGTCGAGCTGCTTGGCGAGCTCGGCGACCGTCGCGCCGAGCCCGTCGGGCCGGAGCGCGGCGAGGGCGATCGCGCGCTGCGCGGCCAGCGCCCAGCTGCGGCGCGCGTACGCCTCGGCGGCGATCGCCTCGGCGTTCGCCCGGGCCACCGCGATGAAGGGCGTGCGGTACGGCACCTCGAACAGCGGCATCCGCGCGTCGCGGCACGCGTCGACGAGAGCGGGAGGGATGCCGGTACGCGCCACCTCCGTGCCGAAGCCGAGGCCGACCACGCCCCGCGCCGCGAGACGCTGGACGTACGCGCGGTAAGGCTCCGGGGCATCGACGTCGGCGTCGCCGGGGGAGGGGAACTGCGTGCCCGTGGTGAGCAGCACGAGGCCCTCGGAGAGGAACGGCGTCGGGTCGGCCAGGTCGGAGCTGTGCACCCACCGGATCGCCCGGTCCAGCGCGCCGGGGTCGAGGTCGTCGCCTGCGAGCGACAGCTTCAGGTCGCGGCGGGCGAGCAGCGCGCGCAGGGTCGGGGCGTCGGCGTCCATGAGGCTCGAGTGTACGGGCCGTACAGCGCCGCCGGCACAATGTACGTGACGGAGGGTGCGAGGCTTCCCGACGGCGGCATACGCTCCCCTCCATGAGCAGCGCAGCCGACACCCTCACGAGTACGCCCCTCGGCGGACCGACGCTCCCGCAGGAGCGCCGCCTGGTCACCAGCATCCCCGGTCCTCGCTCGCAGGAGCTGATCGACCGCAAGGCCGAGGCCGTCGCTGCCGGCGTGGGCCACACCGCACCCGTTCATGCCGTGGCGGCAGGCGGCGGCGTGATCGTCGACGCCGACGGCAACTCGCTCATCGACCTCGGCTCCGGCATCGCTGTCACGACGGTCGGCAACGCGCACCCCAAGGTGGTCAAGGCGGTGCAGGAGCAGGTCGCGCAGTTCACCCACACCTGCTTCATGATCGCGCCCTACGACTCCTACGTGTCGGTGGCGGAGGCGCTCAACCGGATCACCCCCGGTGACCACGCGAAGAAGAGCGCGCTGTTCAACTCGGGCGCCGAGGCGGTGGAGAACGCGGTCAAGATCGCCCGCAAGTACACCGGCAAGCAGGCCGTCGTGGCGTTCGACCACGGCTACCACGGCCGCACCAACCTGACGATGGCGCTCACCGCGAAGTCGATGCCCTACAAGAGCGGCTTCGGCCCGTTCGCATCGGAGATCTACCGGGCGCCGCTGTCGTACCCGTACCGCGACGGACTCTCGGGCGCCGAAGCGGCGAAGAAGGCCATCTCGATGATCGAGAAGCAGGTCGGCGCCGACAACCTCGCCGCGGTCATCATTGAGCCGATCCAGGGGGAGGGCGGCTTCATCGTCCCGGCGGACGGCTACCTCCCGGCGCTCGTGGAGTGGTGCCGCGCAAACGACGTGGTGTTCATCGCCGACGAGATCCAGACCGGGTTCGCCCGCACCGGGCAGATGTTCGCGAGCGACGTGTTCGGCATCGTGCCGGACCTGATCACGACCGCCAAGGGCATCGCGGGCGGCCTGCCCCTCGCGGCCGTCACGGGCCGGGCCGAGATCATGGACGCCTCGCACGCCGGCGGCCTGGGCGGCACGTACGGCGGCAACCCCATCGCGTGCGCCGCTGCGCTCGCCGCGATCGACGTGTTCGAGAACGACGGGATGCTCGAGCGCGCCCGCGAGATCGAGACGATCCTGAAGGGCCGCCTGCAGGAGCTGCAGGAGGCCGACCCGCGCGTGGGCGATGTGCGCGGCCACGGCGCGATGATCGCCGCCGAGTTCATCGACCCCGCGACGGGGGAGCCGGATGCCGCGCTCACCGCCGCGGTCGCGAAGGCGTCCATCGCGCAGGGCGTCATCGTGCTCACGTGCGGCACGTACGGGAACGTGATCCGTTTCCTGCCGCCGCTGTCGATCACCGACGACCTGCTCCACGAGGGCCTGGACGTCGTGGCGGCGGCACTTACCGACAACTGATCGCGGATGCCGCGACCTGCCCATCACGGCGGTCGCCGCATCCGTCCCCGCGACGTTCCGCCTTGCTCCGCTCGCTCGACGACCGAACCCCGGTCGATAAGCGAGAGAGGAACGAGCGAGGCGAAACGCAGAACGAAACGCACGAACCCGCACGACGCGCGCCCGGCCGGCGCGCCTGACGAAGGAGTCCGAATGACCGAGCTGACCCGCGACGTCGTCATCGTCGGCGCCGGTGCCGCCGGCACGACCGCCGCCAACGAGCTGAAGAAGGCGGGGCTGTCGGTCGTCGTGCTGGAGGCCCGCGACCGCGTGGGCGGGCGCCTGTGGACCGACGTGGTCGACGGCGCGATGCTCGAGATCGGCGGGCAGTGGGTGTCGCCCGACCAGGACGCGCTCAAGGAGACCCTGGCCGAGCTCGGGCTCGAGACCTACAGCCGCTACCGCGAGGGCGAGTCGATCTACATCGGCAAGGACGGCGAGCTCACCCGCTTCACGGGCGAGATCTTCCCGGTCGCGCCCGAGACCGAGAAGGAGATCGTCCGGCTCATCGAGGTGCTCGACGGCCTCGTCGCGCAGGTCGATCCCGACAAGCCGTGGGAGCACCCCGACGCCGAGGCGCTCGACCGCATCTCGTTCGAGGCGTGGCTCGAGGAGCAGACCGACGACCAGGAGGCGCGCGACAACATCGCGCTCTTCATCGCCGGCGCGATGCTCACCAAGCCCGCCTACGCCTTCTCGGCCCTCCAGGCACTCCTCATGGCCGCCAGCGCCGGCAGCTTCTCGCACCTCGTCGACGCGGACTTCATCCTCGACGAGCGCGTGGTCGGCGGCCTGCAGCAGGTGCCGCTGCTCCTGGCGGAGCGCCTGGGCGACGACGTCATCCTCGACGAGCCCGTGACCGAGGTGCACTGGTCCGAGGACGGCGTGCGGGTCGTCACCGACAACGGCCTCGTAGTGCGCGCGCGCTTCGTGATCCTCGCGCACGCGCCGATCCTCTACCCGTGGATCGAGTTCCAGCCGGCGCTGCCGCGTCTGAAGCAGCAGATGCACCAGCACATCTCGATGGGCTTCGTCATCAAGGTGCACGCCGTCTACGACCGCCCGTTCTGGCGCGAGCAGGGCCTGTCGGGCACGGCCTTCAGCCCGTACGAGATCTCGCACGAGGCCTACGACAACACCAACCACGGCGACGAGCGCGGCACTCTGGTCGGCTTCGTGTCGGACCGCAACGCCGACGACCTGTTCCGCGTGTCGGCCGAGGAGCGCAAGGAGCGCATCCTCGAGTCGCTGTCGCACTACTACGGCCCCGAGGCGAAGAACCCGCTCGTGTACTTCGAGAGCGACTGGGGCGCCGAGGAGTGGACGCGCGGCGCGTACGCCGCGAGCTTCGACCTCGGCGGTCTCGCCCGCTACGGCGCGGACCTCCGCACCCCCGTCGGACCCATCCACTTCGCCTGCAGCGACATGGCCGGCGCCGGCTACCAGCACGTCGACGGCGCGATCCGCATGGGCCGTCTGGTCGCGGCGAACATCGTCGAGGCGGCCCGCCGGTGACCGCGCGCATCGTCGTCGGCTACACCGCGACGGATGCCGGAGCCGACGCTGTCGCGGTCGGCTCGCGGCTCGCGGCAGCCCTCCGCGCCCCGCTCGACCTGGTGCTCGTGCTCCCCGGTGAGGACCGCAGCGTCATCACCCCGCCCGACGCCGGGTACGACCGCTACCTCGTCGGGCAGGCCGAGGCGTGGCTCGCCGAGGCGTCGAAGACGATTCCGGATGCCGTGGCCCACACCACGCACGTGCGCTTCGGCGATTCGTTCGCTGAGGGCCTGATCGTCGCCGCGCACGAGCTGGGCGCGTCGCACATCGTCGTCGGCGCCGCCAACGGCGGACTGCGTGGACGCCACCGTCTGGGCACCGTCGCCAACGAGCTCCTGCACTCGTCGGACGTCCCCGTCGTCCTCGCCCCGGAAGGGTCGCGACGCCTGGAGGCGACCGCGGTGACGCGGGTGACCGCGGCCATCGGCACCCGTCCGGGTGCGAGCGCGCTGCTCGACGAGAGCATCGCCCTTGCGACGGGTGCAGGCGCCGAGCTGCGGCTGCTGTCGCTCGTGTCGGTCGATCTGCCCGCGACGGTCGACACCGGCGTCATCCGCATCGCGGGTGCCGCCCACGCCGACGACGTGCTCGGCAAGGCGCTCGACGCCCTCCCCGAGGGCATCGACGCCGAGGTCGTCGTCGCGCGCGGCGACAGCATCGAAGACGCCGTCGCGCACCTCGCCTGGGAGCCTGGCGAGCTCGCCGTCGTCGGCTCCAGCCGGCTGGCCCAGCCCCGGCGCCTGTTCCTCGGCTCGACCGCGGCGAAGATGCTGCACGAGCTTCCCGTTCCCATGGTCGTGGTGCCCCGCACGCACGGCGCAGAAGGAGGACGCGCATGAGCGCTTCCCAGAACACCGGTGCCGGCACTCCGCTGGCGCCGGCCTCCGGCTCCCACGCCGGCGAGCTGTCCAAGAAGGGCCTGAGCGCCGGCGCGGTCGGCGTCATCGGCGCGGTCGTCATCGGCATCTCCACCATCGCGCCGGCGTACACGCTGACCGCCTCGCTCGGCCCGACCGTCGCGGTCGTCGGCACCCAGGTGCCGGCGATCATCCTGGTGGGCTTCATCCCGATGCTGCTGACGGCGTTCGGGTACCGCGAGCTCAACCGTGCGATGCCGGACTCCGGCACGTCGTTCACGTGGGGCGTGCGGGCCTTCGGCCCGTGGATCGGCTGGATGACGGGGTGGGGCCTCGTCGCCGCCACCGTCATCGTGCTCTCGAACCTCGCGGGCATCGCGGTGGAGTTCCTGTTCCTGCTGATCTCGCAGCTGAGCGGCAACCCCGACATCGCCGAGCTCGCCTTCAACCCGTTCATCAACGTCGCGGTGTGCCTCCTGTTCATGCTCGGCGCGACGCTCGTCTCGTACCGCGACATGCAGACCACGCAGAAGTTCCAGTACGTGCTGGTCGGCTTCCAGGTGATCGTGCTCGTGCTCTTCGCGGTCGTCGCGATCGTCAAGGCGGTCGACGGCGAGGCGCCCGACCCGACGGCGTTCTCATGGTCGTGGTTCAACCCGTTCGAGGTGCCGACCTTCAGCGCGTTCGCCGCCGGCCTGTCGCTGTCGATCTTCATCTTCTGGGGCTGGGACGTCGTCCTCACGATGAACGAGGAGACCAAGAACCCCGAGAAGACGCCCGGTCGCGCAGCGATGCTCACGGTCGTCATCGTCGTGGCCCTGTACCTGCTGATCTCGATCGGCCTGATGATGTTCGCCGGCGTCGGCGACGGACCGCTGGGCCTTGCGAACGAGGAGATCTCGGCCAACGTGTTCTTCGCGCTGTCCGACCCTGTGCTCGGGCCGCTCGCCTTCCTGGTGTCGCTCGCGGTGCTCTCGAGCTCGGCCGCCTCGCTCCAGTCGACGGCCGTCGGCCCGGCGCGGACGCTGCTGGCGATGGGGCACTACGGCGCCCTGCCGTCGAAGTTCGCCCGCGTCAGCCCGCGGTTCTTCACGCCCGGCTACGCCACGGTCGTCTCGGCCGTCGTCGCGTCGGTCTTCTACGCCGTCATGCGTGTGGTGAGCGAGAACGTGCTCACCGACACGATCCTCTCGCTCGGCATGATGATCTGCTTCTACTACGGGCTTACGGCGTTCGCGTGCGTGTGGTACTTCCGCAAGCAGTGGTTCGACTCGGCGCGGAGCTTCTTCTTCACGTTCCTCTTCCCGCTGGTCGGCGGCGCGATTCTCGCGGTGCTCTTCGTCACGACGCTCATCGACTCGATGGACCCCGCGTACGGCAGCGGCTCGAGCATCTTCGGCCTCGGCCTGGTGTTCGTCCTGGGCGTGACGATCATCCTCGCCGGCGTGGTGATCATGATCTGGCAGGCGATCAAGCGTCCGGCGTTCTTCCGCGGTGAGACACTCGGTATCGACGCACCCGAAAGCCTTCGACGCGTCCGCCGCTGACCGGCAGACTGTCCCCAATCCATCCGATCGGAGAGGAAGCATGACCGACTACGCCGTCGTCAACCCGGCCACGGGAGAGACCCTGGCCACGTACCCGACCATCACCGACGAGGCTCTCGAGAGCGCGATCGCGGGGGCGGACGCCGCCTACCGCGCGTGGCGCGAACAGCCGGTCGCCGAGCGCGCGGCGCGCCTGCGCCGGGTGGCGGAGCTGCACCGCGAGCGTCGCGACGATCTCGCCACGATCATCGTGCGCGAGATGGGCAAGCCGCTGTCGGCGGCGGTGGCCGAAGTGGACTTCGCGGCCGACATCACCGAGTACTACGCCGACAACGCCGAGAAGGTGACGGCCGACCAGCCGATCGACATCCTCGGCGAGGGCACCGCGGTGATCCGCCGCACGCCGCTGGGCGTGCTCCTGGGCATCATGCCGTGGAACTTCCCGTACTACCAGGTCGCCCGCTTCGCTGCGCCCAACATCGTCGTGGGCAACACCATCCTGCTCAAGCACGCTCCGCAGTGCCCCGAGTCCGCTGCCGCCATCGAGCAGATGTACACGGATGCCGGACTCGAGGGCGTGTACACCAACGTCTACGCGTCCAACGAGCAGGCGGCCAGGATCATCGCCGACCGGCGCGTGCAGGGCGTCTCGGTCACCGGCTCCGAGCGGGCCGGATCGGCGGTCGCCGCTCTCGCCGGGCAGAACCTCAAGAAGGTCGCCCTCGAGCTCGGCGGCTCGGACCCGTTCATCGTCCTGTCGACCGACGACCTCGACTCGACGGTCGCCGCCGCGGTGGAGGCCCGCATGGACAACAACGGCCAGTCCTGCAACGCGCCCAAGCGCTTCATCGTGCAGGAGGGCCTGTACGACCAGTTCCTCGAGAAATTCACCGAGGCCATGACCGCGTCAAAGATGGGCGACCCCTTCGCCGACGACACGGTGCTCGGCCCGCTGTCGTCGCTCGCGGCCGCGGAGCGGCTGCAGGAGCAGGTCGACCGCGCCGTGTCGCAGGGCGCGCGACTCGTCGCCGGCGGCACGCGCGACGGCGCGTTCTACGAGCCGACCGTGCTCACCGACGTGACGGCCGACATGGACGTGTACCGCGAAGAGCTGTTCGGCCCGGCCGGCGTCGTCTACAAGGTGGCCGACGAGGACGAGGCGGTCAAGGTCGCGAACGACACGAGCTTCGGGCTCGGCTCGTACGTGTACACGACCGACCCCGAGCAGGCCGAGCGCATCGCGGACAAGATCGACGCCGGCATGGTCTACGTCAACATCGTGCTCGCCGACTCGCCCGAGCTTCCGTTCGGCGGCGTCAAGCGGTCCGGCACCTCCCGTGAGATGGGTCTGCTGGCCGCCGACGAGTTCGTCAACAAGAAGCTGATCCGCATCGCCGGCTGAGCTGTCTGCGAGCGGGGGCGCTCCGGCGCCCGGAGAGGGAACGCGTCCGGGTCGCGGCCGCTGTCAGGCGCGTTTCGTCTCGCTCGTGCCTCGCTCGCTCAACGACCGGACTCTCGGTCGTCGGGCGGGCGGCAGGGTGGTCTCGGTCGTTGAGCGAGCGAAGCGAGACGAAACGCCTACCTGGCGCCGCGGGCCTCGGCGATCGCCTCGTCGGCCCACTGCACCTGCTGCGGCGTGCCCCAGCGGGTCGCGGCATCCCGCGCGGTCTCGAACTCCGCGACCGCCTCGGTGAACCGCCCCGCGTCGAAGAGCCGCCAGCCGGCGTTGTTGTGCAGCGACACGCGCCAGCGGAGCGTGCGCGGGTCGTCGACGCCCTCGAGCACCGCCAGCGCGGCGGCGGTCCACTCCTCGGCCTGGTCGGGTTCGGCGATCGCGAGCATGTGCAGCGCGTCGACCTTCAAGAACGCGATCCCGGATGCCGCATCCACCGCCGCGAGGAAGTACGGCACCGCAGCCTGGGGGTCTCCCGCCGTGTTGCGCACTCTGCCGCGCTCCAGGGCCGCCCGCGCCGCGACGGCGGCGTCCTCGATCGACACCTCATCGAGCACGGCATCCGCCTCGTCGAAACGCTCCTGCAGGCCCAACGCGCGAGCGACCTGGGTCTGCAGCTCCGCGCGGGTGGCGGCATCCGTCTCCGACTCCGCTGCCTCGCGCAGCCGGGCCTCCGATCCCGACGGATCGGCGAAGTCCCAGAGTTCGTCGAGGCGGGCCTGCGCAAGGGTCATGGCGGAATGCTAATGCCGACATCCGGGGGTGTCGCCGGACGGGTCCGCGAGACAGGATGGAGTCATGGCAGACACACCGGATCCCGTCGTCGCCCTGTCGGATGAAGCGTGCTGGGAGCGCCTGCGCACGCAGGAGCTCGGCCGGCTCGTCACGCACGTGGGCGACGTTCTCGACATCTTCCCCGTGAACTATGTCGTCGACGGCGAGAGCGTGCTGTTCCGCACCGCACAGGGGAGCAAGCTGTTCGAGCTCACGGTCAACGACGAAGTGCTCTTCGAGGTCGACGACCATACCGACACCGACGCCTGGAGCGTGATCCTCCGCGGCCGCGCGCACCCGCTCGACCGCTCTGCCGACGTCGAGCGGGCCGACGGGCTGGGGCTGCGTCCGTGGATCCCGACGCTCAAGTACACCTACGTGAGGGTGGAGCCGACGTCGCTGTCCGGACGGGCCTTCGAGCGCGCGCCGGAGCCCGATCGCTACGGGGTCCAGCAGTACTGATCGAGGCTGCACTCCATGCGTCGACACGCCCGCCAGGTCGGCCCCGGTTCGCGGGGCCTGCGGGCATGCCGTACACTGGATCATGCAGTTGAAGTCTGCATTCTTTCGCCGTGCCCGGTGTCCGGGAGCGGATCCTCAAGCCGTGGTGAGAGGGGAAGAGTGCGGGTTTCAGAGACCTCCGGGTCTCTAGGGCGGTAGCTCAATTGGCAGAGCAGCGGTCTCCAAAACCGCAGGTTGCAGGTTCGATTCCTGTCCGCCCTGCGCGTCAGCGCAACACCGGTGACATGCCGGTGGTTGACAACACAGTGTGCCGACCCGTGTCGGCTCACGGAAGGTAATCAGGTGGCATCGATGGTTCAGGACGAGCCGAAGGGCGAAGTCGTCCCCGCTGAGGGAACGGCCGCGCCTCGCGAGAAGAAGCCCAACGTCTTCGCTCGTATCGCCCTGTTCGTCCGCCAGGTCTTCGCCGAGCTTCGCAAGGTCGTCACCCCGACGCGCCAGGAGCTGCTGAAGTACACGGCGGTGGTGCTGGGCTTCGTCGTCGTGATGATGGCGCTCGTCTATGGCCTGGACGTGCTGTTCGTGTGGATCACGTCGTACGTCTTCGGAGTGCCCGGCGCCTGATCCCGAGCGCCCCCGGCTCGCAACGGGGGCACGACACGGGCGGACCGCAGGTCCGGCAGCGGACGGAACGGAAGAGAACTCACGTGACTGAAAGATATGTCGACGACGCCGATTGGGCGACGGCAGCCGAGCAGTCGTCGGAGGACGACGAGGCGCAGGAGGGCAACGTCCTGGCAGCCGAGGCGCGCTCGGTAGAGGCTGCCGAGCACCTCGCCATCCACATCGTCGACGAGGCTGACGAAGACGACGCCGACCTCGACGACATCGACATCGACGACCCGGAGGCGGACGCGATCGTGAACGACGCTCTGAATCTTGACGAAACGGCCGAGACCGAGGCCGCGGCAGAAGTGATCAACGACTCCATCGCGGAGGAGGTCGCCGAGCGCGAGGCCGAGGCCGCCGACGAGGTGACCCCCTACGACGGTCCCGACGTGAACGGCGACGAGGACGAGCCGGTCCTCGACGAGGACTTCGTCGCGGAGGTGGATGCCGCAGCCGGCGTCGTCGACGAGGTCGAGGCATCCGTCTCGCCTGCCGACGCCGCCGAGGCGCCCGAGAGCGACGACGCCGCCGGGGCGCCTGAGATCGACGCCGCCGACGACGACGAGGACGACGCCGCCGACGAGGACGAGGACCCGTACGAGGCGTACCGCGCCGAACTGCGCACCCTCCCGGGCAAGTGGTACGTCATCCACTCCTACGCCGGTTTCGAGCGCAAGGTGAAGGCCAACATCGAGCAGCGCAAGTCGACGCTCGAGGTCGAGGACGACATCTACCAGATCGAGGTCCCGATGGAGGACGTCGTCGAGATCAAGAACGGCCAGCGCAAGATGGTCAACCGCGTGCGCATCCCGGGCTACGTGCTCGTGCGCATGGAGCTCAACGAGGACACCTGGTCGGTCGTGCGTCACACGCCCGGCGTGACCGGCTTCGTCGGCAACGCCCACAACCCGACGCCGCTGCGCTTCGAAGAGGCCTTCAACATGCTGAAGAGCCTCGTCGAGGTCAAGGAGGTCGCCGGCGCGAAGGGCGGCGCGGCCAAGAAGGGCGCGGCTGCCGCGGCGCGCGTCATCCCGGCCGAGGTCGACTTCGAGGTGGGCGAGACCATCACGATCAAGGAGGGCTCGTTCGCGGGCCTCCCGGGCACGATCAGCGAGATCAAGCCCGAGAGCGGCAAGCTCACGGTCCTCGTCTCGCTCTTCGAGCGCGAGACCCCGGTCGAGCTGTCGTTCGACCAGGTCACCAAGCTCTGAGTCACCTCCTGGTAGACTCTGCAGGTTTGCGCGCGCGCTGAGCGCGCGCGATCGACACCGCGATCCGGAACGGCCGGATTCGCGGGAGAACAGGATCAGATCCCTCTACGCCTTGTAGAGGGCACGGGTCCGTTCGTTGAAAGGAAGAAGAATGGCACCGAAGAAGAAGGTGACCGGCCTGATCAAGCTTCAGATCAACGCCGGTGCAGCCAACCCGGCGCCGCCGATCGGCCCCGCGCTCGGTCAGCATGGCGTCAACATCATGGAGTTCTGCAAGGCGTACAACGCCGCGACCGAGTCGCAGCGCGGCAACGTCATCCCCGTGGAGATCACCGTCTACGAGGACCGCAGCTTCACGTTCATCCTGAAGACCCCGCCGGCCGCCGAGCTCATCAAGAAGGCCGCCGGACTGCAGAAGGGCTCCGCGACGCCGCACACGACCAAGGTGGGCAAGCTCACCAAGGACCAGGTGCGCCAGATCGCCGAGACCAAGCAGGCCGACCTGAACGCGAACGACATCGAGGCCGCCTCGAAGATCATCGCCGGCACCGCCCGTTCCATGGGCATCACGGTCGAGGACTGAGGGGGAGAGTAACCATGGCTACCAAGTCCAAGGCCTTCCAGGCCGCTGCCGCCAAGATCGAGGCGGACAAGTTCTACACTCCCACCGAGGCCGTCGCCCTGGCGAAGGAGACCGGTTCGGCCAAGTTCGACTCGACCGTCGAGGTCGCGCTCAAGCTCTCGGTCGACCCGCGCAAGGCGGACCAGATGGTGCGTGGCACCGTCATCCTCCCGCACGGCACCGGCAAGACCGCCCGCGTCATCGTGTTCGCGACGGGTCCGGCCGCTGAGGCCGCGATCGCCGCTGGTGCGGACGAGGTCGGCGGCGCCGAGCTCATCGAGAAGGTCGCCGGCGGCTGGACCGCGTTCGACGCGGCCGTCGCCACGCCCGAGCTCATGGGCCAGGTCGGTCGCCTGGGCAAGGTGCTCGGCCCCCGCGGCCTCATGCCCAACCCGAAGACCGGCACCGTGACCCCCAACCCGGCCAAGGCCGTGGAGGAGATCAAGGGCGGCAAGATCGAGTTCCGCGTCGACAAGCACGCCAACGTGCACTTCGTCGTCGGCAAGGCCTCGTTCTCGGCCGAGCAGCTCGACGAGAACCTCAAGGCCGCGCTCGAGGAGATCGTGCGCCTGAAGCCGTCGAGCTCGAAGGGCCGTTACATCCAGAAGGGCGCCGTGTCGACCACGTTCGGCCCCGGCATCCCACTGGACGTCAACACGCTCGTCTGACGCGCTTCGACAAGCTCAGCGACCATCACCGGTCGCACGAGGGCCCCACCTGTCCGGGTGGGGCCCTCGTCGTCTCGGCGGCAGTCCGGGGTACGGCGGGTGCCGAGCACGACGTCGGAACTTCCGGGCGACACGCCGGGTGAGGGATGCCGCGGAGCGGCGTGTCGCGGTTCGCATCCGATTCTGTGCACCGACGGGCGTGGCGTGCCGGGTGGGCGGCGCCCGGCGCGGACGCATCGCGGGGAGTAGCGTCGGACGCATGGCCGCCACGCTCCAGGAACTGTTCGGAATCGACGCGCCGATCGTGCTCGGCCCCTTCGGCGGACTCTCGTCGGTCGAGCTCACCGCCGCGGTGAGCGAAGCCGGCGGCCTCGGCTCGTACGGGCTGTACGGCTACTCGGCCGACCGCATCAGCGACACGATCGCGGCCCTGCACTCCGCTACGCGGCGCCCGTTCGCCGTCAACCTGTGGCTGCCGACGGGCGACGAGGTCGCTCCGGGCGACGTCGACCTCGCACCGGCGATCGAGGCGGTGGCGCCGCTCTTCGACGAGCTCGGGCTCGCGCACCCCACGCCTCCGATCGAGTTCCTCCCCGATTTGGACTCCCAGCTGACGGCGGTGATGGATGCCGCGCCCGCGGCGTTGAGCGTCGTCTTCGGCGTGCCGTCGGAGCACGTGATCGCTGCGGCGCAGAGTCGCGGCATCCGGGTCATCGGCACTGCGACCACCGTCGCCGAGGCCGTCGCGCTGGACCGCGCGGGCGTGGACGCGATCGTGGCCACCGGCGCGGAGGCGGGCGGCCATCGGGTGTCGTTCCTCCGGCCTGCGGAGCAGTCGCTCGTCGGCACCTTCGCACTGGTTCCTCAGGTCGTCGACGCGGTGGACGTGCCGGTGATCGCGGCCGGCGGCATCGCCGACCGGCGCGGCGTCGCGGCCGCCTTCGCGCTGGGCGCCTCGGGTGTGCAGGTGGGCTCCGCGTTCCTCCGCACGCGTCAGTCCGCCGCGACAGCCGCGCACCGCTCGGCGATCGCAGACGCCTCCGACACCGCCACCGTGCTCACCCGGGCGATGAGCGGGCGGCTGGCGCGCGGCATCCCGAATCGCGCCATGCGCGAGATCGAGACGACGGGGATCATCGCGCCGTTCCCCGCCCAGAACTGGCTGACCGGGCAGTTCCGCGCAGAGGCCGGCCGCCGCGGCGACGGCGATCTCGTGTCGCTGTGGGCGGGTCAGGCGGCAGGGCTCGCCACGAGCGACGACGCGGCCGAGGTCTTCGCAGAGCTCGTGGCAGGTGTGCCCGCCTGACCCGACCTCTCCGTCCGACCGTGCTCGGATCCGTCGGGCGTGGGAGGCCTGACGGAGGCCACGGGCGCCCGCATCACTGGCTGGGCAGCACCTCGAACCCTCGCTCGCCGGTGGGTTCGGCATCCGTCACCGTCGCATCCGCCACCTGCGAGCCCGGCGGTCCGTCGGCCATCCAGGCGAGCATCTCGTCGACCTGGGCGTCGGTGCCCTCGACCTCTGCTTCCACCGAGCCGTCACGGCGGTTGCGGACCCAGCCGGCGACGCCGGCCTCGCGCGCCACCATGCGCATCGTGTAGCGGTACCCGACGCCCTGCACCTCGCCCCGGACGGTCACGTGCACGCGTCTCATGCCTCCATCGTGCACCGGCGGGACTGTCGAGGGCGAGCGCCGGATGCCAGGATGCCTGCATGGGAACCGTCGACGAACTCCTGGCCGGACTCGATGACGCCGACCGTCCCTCGGTCGAGCGCATCTACGCGATCGCCCGGGAGGAGGCCCCCGACGCCGAGCAGGGGCTCGGATACGGGATGCCGGCGCTCGTGTACCGCGGCAAGCCTCTGGTGTCGGTGATGCGGGCGAAGAAGCACATCGGCGTCTACCCCTTCAGTCCGGCGGCGGTGTCGGCGGTGGCGGGCGCCCTCGACGGGCACCCGGGCATCGGCCTCGACAAGGGCACGATCCGGTATCAGCCGGAGAACCCGCTGCCCGACGACGTCGTGCGCGCGCTCGTGGTGGCCCGCAAGGAGCAGATCGAGGGCTGAATCGTCCAGGTCGCGCCGCGGTCGCTCGGTGTCGGCGTGAAGGTCCCGGGCAGAATCGCCTCCGCGCGGCGGTAGAACGCTGCCGCAGCCCGATCCGGCCCGAGGCTCTCACACCTCGCGGCTCGCCCGGATTCAATGAGGGAGCACCAGCGAGACGCCGAGAGCGACCATGACGACCGCGATCACGCCGTCGAGGATGCGCCACGCGCGCGGAGTCGACAGCCAGCGGCTGAGGAAGCGGGCGCCGAAAGCCAGCCCGAAGAACCAGATCACGCTGGCCGCCATCGCGCCGGCGCCGAACAGCCAGCGCTGCGCGCCGTGGGTGTTGGCGACCGTGCCGAGGAGGAACACGGTGTCGAGGTAGACGTGGGGATTGAGCCAGGTGAGGGCGAGGCACGTCAGGATGACGGGCAGGAGGCGCGTGCGCGTCGCGGGCACCGTGGCGGTGCGGACGTCGCTGCGCACCCCGGCGGCCGCAACGACGGGCGATTCGAAGGGGCCGACGGCGTGATCGCCGTCCGCGTCGGCTGTCTCGCGGGTCGTGGCGCTGCTCTCGGCGCCGCCGCCCAGCACCTGGCCGGAGGGCTTCAGTGCCCGCCGCGCGGCGAGCGCACCGTAGGTCACGAGGAAAAGGGCGCCCGCCCATCGGACGACGTCGACCAGCCACGGCACGGCCTGCAGCACGAATCCGACGCCCGAGACGCCGAGCGCGATGAGCGCCGCGTCGGAGAGCGCGCAGATGGTCGCGACCGCGAACACGTGCTCCCGCCGCAGGCCCTGACGGAGGACGAAGAGGTTCTGCGCGCCGATGGCGATGATGAGCGAGAAGCCGAGGCCGAGACCGGCAAGGACGGGGGTGAGCACCCTTCGACGGTAGGTGCGGTCACCTCGGTAGTCCAGCTCATGGATCTTCAGTACCATTAGCTCCACTGAAGATGCGTATTCCGTTCGAGTTGGCCGAGACTCTCGCCGTCGTCGTCGACGAAGGCACGCTGGATGCTGCTGCTCGACGGCTCCACGTCACGCCGTCGGCGGTCAGCCAGCGCATCAAAGCGCTCGAGGAGCAGCTCGGAAGGCTCGTGCTCGTTCGTTCGAAGCCGGTGCGCGCGACCGAGGCCGGGATGTCGGTGATCCGCCTCGCCCGCCAGACCGCGCTCCTCGAGCACGATGCGCTCGCCGAGCTCGGCGCCGACAGCGACGACACGGCGCTCACGAGCGTTCCCCTCGCCGTGAACGCCGACTCCCTGGCCACCTGGTTCCTCGAGCCCCTCGCGCGGCTGGCCGAGCGGCATCCGGTCGTCTTCGACCTCCACCGCGACGATCAGGACTTCACCGCCGGACTCCTGGAGTCCGGCACCGTGATGGGCGCGGTGACCTCGCGCGCGGCGCCGGTCGCCGGCTGCCGTTCGTCGGTGCTGGGCGCCATGCGCTACGAGGCCGTGGCGACACCGGCCTTCGCCGAGCGCTGGCTCGCGGGGGAGCGCGAGGCCGCGCTCGCTCAGGCACCGCTGGTGGACTTCGACCGCCGCGACGACCTGCAGAACGAGTGGCTCGCGCAGCAGGGGGTCGACCCGGCGCGCCCGCCTCGGCACTACGTGCCGGCGTCGAACGACTTCGCCACCTCCGTGCGCCTCGGCCTCGGCTGGGCGATGCTGCCGCGTTTCCAGTCCGAGCAGGCGCTCGAGCGCGGCGAGCTGGTGCTCCTCGGCGGGCGGCCGGTCGATGTCGTGCTGCACTGGCAGCAGTGGAACCTGCGGTCGCCGCTGCTCGACGCCATCGCCGACGCCATCGTGGCGGAGGGGCGCCGCGTGCTCGCGCCCGTGCGCTGACGCCCGCGCGATCACAGACGCGCCGCCCCCGCGAACCGCGTGAGTGGGGCCGCGCACCGCGAAACCCCCGCCCCGCCGCGCCCGGATGCCGTGAGCCGGGTCAGCCGTCGCTGACGCGCAGCACGACCTTTCCGCGCGTGTGGCCGGTCTCGATCGCGCGATGGGCATCGGCTGCCTCGGCCAGGTCGAACACCTGCTCGATGTACACCTGCACGGATCCCGAGTCGAGCAGCCGGGCGATGGTGGCGAGCGCTCCGCCGTCGGGGATCACCTTGTACGAGGTCGCCCGGACTCCGGCATCCGCTGCGGCCTCGGCGTAGCCCGGCCACGATCCGGTCGGCACGATGACGTAGAGGCCGCCCGGGCGCAGCACCTCGAGCGACCGCGTGCCGGTGTCGGCCCGGACGTTGCCGACCAGGTCGATCACGGCATCCATCTCGCCCACGACCTCTTCGAACCGCGTGGTCGTGTAGTCGATCACGACCGACGCCCCGAGCTCGCGCAGCCACGACGAGTTGCGCCCCGACGCCGTGACCGTGACGTGCGCGCCGAAGTACGCGGCGAACTGCACCGCGAAGTGGCCCACCCCGCCGCTGCCGGCGTGGATGAGGATGCGCTGACCCTCGTGCGCGTGCGCGGTCTCGACGACGAGGCCCCACGCCGTCAGGGCCGCCAGCGGCACACCCGCCGCCTCGACGTGCGAGAGCGAAGCGGGCTTGCGGGCGACCGACAGCGACGGCGCCACGACGTATTCGGCGTACGAGCCGGAGGTGCGCGGGAACGACGCCATGCCGAACACCTCGGTGCCCGCCGGGAACGGGTGGGCCTCGTACGGGGTCTTCACGACGACGCCGCTGAAGTCGAAGCCCAGCGTCGCGGGGTAGGTCTCGATCGCACCCGAGACGCCGGCGCCGCTGCGTGTCTTCGCGTCGATCGGGTTGACGCCGGCGGCGACGACGCGCACCAGCACCTCGCTGAGCACGGGGGAGGGAACGGAGACGGATGCCGCGCGCAGCGCGTCCGGATCGCCCGGTGCATCGACGACCATCGCCCGCATCTCGGCGGGCGGCTCTTCGACGGGCACCAGGGCCGATTCGGCGGTCGATCGCAGCGGTCGGATCCTCATCGCACTCTCCTTCCGCGGGCGTGCCGTCCTCGGCACAGGACTGAACCCCGTGAAGACAGTCAACCGTGCATTCGTCTCGACCGTGTTACGCCGGTGCTACCGTCGCCGACCTCTGCGCCGCGGCCGTCTCGGCGACGTCGACGCTCAGGGTGAGGCATCCGCGCCCGCTCGGCTGACCGCGCGGGCCAACGGCGAGGGGGTCAGGCGCGCGCGGCGCGCTGCTCGACCGCGGCGGGCGACAGCACCTGCTGCGTCACCATGATGGCGGCGCCCAGCACGCCGGCGGTCTCGTCAGCCTGGGACTGCACGATGCCGAGGTGCTGGGTGGCCAGCGGGATCGAGCGCCGGTAGACGACTTCGCGGACGCCCGCCAGCAGGTGCTCGCCGGCGCGGGCGACGCTGCCGCCGATCACGATCACCGACGGGTTCAGCATGTTGACGACGGTCGCGAGCACCTCGCCCACCTCGCGGCCAGCCTGGCGTGTCGCGGCGATGGCGGCCGGGTGTCCTGCCCGCACGAGCGCGACCAGGTCGGAGCTCCCGGCGGCCTCGATGCCCTGCGCCCGCAGGTCGGCGGCGATGGCCGTGCCGCTCGCGATGGCCTCGAGGTCGCGCTGATCGCCGGGCGGCCGGGGGGAGTCACGGCTGTACGGCACCTGGACGTGGCCCATGTCACCCGCAGAGCCCTGTGCGCCGCGCTGCAGCGCGCCGCCGGAGATGATGCCCGCGCCGATACCGGTGGACACCTTGACGAAGATGAGGTCGGCGACGCCCGGCCAGCTGAGCGCCTGCTCGCCCAGGGCGAGGATGTTCACGTCGTTGTCGACCAGCACCGGCACGTCGAAGGTGCGCTGGACGTAGTGCGGGACGTCGAAGCGGTCCCACCCGGGCATGATCGGCGGGTTGGTGGGGCGACCGGTCGAATGCTCGACGGGACCGGGGACGCCGATCCCGATGCCCACCACCTGCGACGGCGTGATCCCCTGACGCTCGAGCAGGCTCGCACCCTCGGCGATCACCGAGTCGAGTACGGGCTCGGGGCCGTCGGCGATGTCGAGCGGGTGGGTGTTGGAAGTGAGGATGTTGGCGGCGAGGTCGGCGACCGCCACCGTCGCGTGGGTCGCGCCGAGGTCGACGGCGATGATCACGCCCGCCAGCGGGTTGAAGGCGACACGGGCAGGGGGCCTCCCGCCGGTCGATACCGCCTCGCCGGCCGGGCGCACCAGGCCGGCGGCGAGGAGGGCGTCGACGCGGCTCGACACCGTCGAGCGGGCGAGGCCGGTGAGGGTCGCGAGCTCGGCCTTGGTGCGCGCGCGGCCGTCGCGGAGGATCTGGAAGATCTCGCCCGCTCCGTTGCTGCCCGCTGCTCCGCTGCCGCGCACTGCGTCGACCATGGCGACAGTAAAGCACAGGCCTTCTGCAGCTCGGCAGGGCTACTTAAGATCACGACACGATCACTTTTGACGATGCACTAGCAAAAGTCGTCGGCCGCGTGCCATGATCGCCGCATGACTACGGAAGTCATCGACATCGTCGTCGGGACTGTTCGCACGGGCCTTGTGGGGGGCGGCTTCATGGGCCGCGTCCACGCCGCTGCGGCCCGCCGCACGGGAGCACGTCTCACCGCCGTGGCCTCTTCGAGCCGCGATCGCGCCGAGGCTGTGGCGCGCGACCTCGGGGCGGCACGCGCCGAGGACGACGCCGACGGCGTGTTCGCGGCATCCGATATCGATGTCGTGCACATCTGCACGCCCAACGCGACCCACGCATCCTTGGCGGCGGCCGCGCTCGCGGCCGGCAAGCACGTCGTGTGCGAGAAGCCGCTGGCCACCTCTGCCGCCGACGCGCGGGAGCTGGTCCGCGCAGCAGAAGAGACCGGCGCGGTCGCGGCCGTCCCGTTCGTCTACCGCTACCACCCGATGGTGCGCGAGGCCCGCGCTCGCATCGCCGACGGGCGCCTGGGCGCGCTGCTCACCCTCGACGCCGCGTACCTGCAGGACTGGATGCTGCGACGGCAGGACGACGACTGGCGGGCGGATGCCGCAGCCGGCGGTCCGTCGCGCGCGTTCGCCGACATCGGCTCGCACCTGTGCGACCTGATCGAGTTCGTCAGCGGCGAGCGGATCGTGCGCCTGACGGCCCGCACGCGGCGCGTGTTCGACGAGCGCGCGGGCAGGGCGGTCTCGAACGAGGACCTGGCCGCGCTCCTCGTCGAGACGGAGTCGGGAGCGCTGGGCACGCTGCTCGTGTCGCAGATGGCCCCGGGTCGCAAGAACGCGCTCG
Organism: Microbacterium ureisolvens; assembly: GCF_015278315.1. GTDB lineage: Bacteria > Actinomycetota > Actinomycetes > Actinomycetales > Microbacteriaceae > Microbacterium > Microbacterium ureisolvens. The sequence continues at coordinate 307,511 of NZ_JADIJE010000003.1, forward strand.
TCCTCGAGCTGCACGGCACGCGTCGCAGCATCCGCTTCGACCAGGAGCGCCCCGAGGAGCTGTGGATCGGAGCCCGCAAGGGCTCGCGCCTGGTGCTGCGCGACCCGGCCACGGCCGGCGCCGATTCGGCACGACTCCAGAGCGTCCCCGCGGGGCATCCCATGGGATACCAGGACGCGTTCGACAACTTCGTGGCCGACGTCTACGCCGCCATCGGCGGCGCAGAGCCCGACGGGCTACCCACCTTCGCCGACGGCCTGCGTGCGGCGGTCCTCACCGAGGCCGTGCTCGAGTCCTCACTCACCCGGAACTGGATCGAGGTGCCGGCATGACCGACACGATGCTCGCCGACACCCCGGTGCCTCCCACCGGCTCCGACGTCGTGCTGCGTGCACGCGGCATATCGAAGTCGTTCTTCGGCGTGCGCGTGCTCTCCGACATCGACCTCGACGTGCGCCGCGGCGAGGTGCACGGCCTGGTCGGCGAGAACGGCGCGGGAAAATCCACGCTGATGAAGATCCTCGCCGGCGTCCACCACGCCGACAGCGGCTCCGTCGAGTTCGAGGGGCAGACCGTGGCGTGGGGTCATCCTCGTCAGGCGATGGACGCCGGACTCGTGACCGTCTTCCAGGAGTTCAACCTGCTGCCCGAGCGCACGGTCGCGCAGAACGTGTTCCTCGGTCGCGAGCCGCGCAAGGCCGGGTTCATCGACAAGAAGGGCATGGAGCGACGCACCCGCGACCTGCTCGAAGGGCTCGGCGTCGCGTTCATCGATCCCGGCGCCCGCGTCGGCTCGCTCACCGTCGCCGAGCAGCAGATCGTCGAGATCGTCAAGGCGCTCTCGTTCGACGCCCGCGTCATCTCCATGGACGAGCCCACCGCCGCCCTCAGCGACCACGAGGTCGAGCTGCTCTACGCGATCATCCGCAAGCTCACCGCCCGCGGCGTCGCCGTCATCTACGTCTCGCACCGGCTGAAGGAGATCTTCGACCTCTGCGACCGCATCACGATCCTGAAGGACGGCGCGCTGGTGTCGACGGATGCCGCGACCGCCCTCACCGATGCCGAGCTGGTCCGTCGCATGGTGGGCCGGCCCCTGCAGTCGTACTTCCCGGGCCCGGTCGAGGGCACGGCGCTGGGCGAACCGCGCCTGCAGCTCGACGGCTGCGGCAACGAATTCGTGGACGGGATCTCGCTGACGCTCCGCGCGGGCGAGATCGTCGGGCTGGCGGGCCTTCAGGGCTCGGGCCGCACGGAGCTCGTCGAGGGGATCTTCGGCGTCCACGGCTTCTCACGCGGGACGATGATCATCGACGGCCGCTCGGTCGCCTTCTCCAGTCCGCGGGCGGCGGTGAAGGCAGGGCTCGCCCTGGTGACCGAGGACCGCAAGGCGCAGGGGCTGGCGCTCGGCCAGTCGGTGCTCGACAACGCGCTGCTGGTGGTCCGCAGCGTGTTCGCCGGCCGCACCGGGGCCTCGCGCCGGAACGTGCCCGGCATCCTGAGCTCGCTCGAGGTGTCGTCGCGGGGCGTCGACCAGGAGGTGCGCTTCCTCTCGGGAGGCAACCAGCAGAAGGTCGTGCTGGCGAAGTGGCTCGTGACCGATCCGCAGATCGTGCTGTTCGACGAGCCGACCCGAGGCATCGACGTCGGCGCGAAGGTCGCGGTGTACCAGCTCATGCGGCAGCTGGCCGCCGACGGCAAGGCCGTGCTCATGGTCTCCAGCGAACTGCCGGAGGTCATCGGCATGAGCGACCGCATCCTCGTCATGCGCGACGGCGAACTCGCCGCGGAGCTTCCGGCCGGGTCGGCCGAGCACGAGGTGCTCGCCGCCGCCACCGGCTCGGGCGCCGACGCCCCCGGTTCGGGCGCCGCCGCCAACGGCTCGGGCGCCGTCGGCCCAGCCGTCCCCGGCGACGCCGGCGCCGCCGACATCCCCGATCCGCGCCTCTACGACGACGGGAGCAGGCCGTGAAGCGCCTCCGCATCGACTCCACGGTGATCGTGCTCGGCATCCTGATCCTCGTCATCGCGGTGGGAGCCATCCTCGTCGCGACAGTGGGGCGGAACTTCTTCAGCCCGGGCAACATCCGCGACATCCTCACGGGCATGAGCGTGCTCGGTCTCGTCGCCATCGGTCAGACCCTCGTGATCCTCGGGGCGTCGCTCGACCTCTCGGTGACGTACGTGATGAGCCTCGCGAGCCTCATCGCCGCCACCACCATGAACGGCAACGCCGCGAACATCCCGTGGGCGGTCACCCTGACCCTGCTCGTGTGCGCCGCGATCGGACTCGCGAACGGCCTCATCGTGACGGTGCTCAAAGTCAACGGGTTCATCGCGACGCTCGGCGTGGGCCTCATCCTGCAGGGCGTGCTGAACACCAACTTCCAGGGCAGCGCCGGGTCGGTGCCGTGGGCGTTCCAGCTCATCGGGGCGACCGGCGTCGGACCCATCCCCGTCTCGACGATCATCATGATCGCCCTGGCGGTGCTGGTGTGGTTCCTGCTCGACCGCACGCGCACCGGCGCGCACCTCTTCGCCGTCGGCGGCGATCCCGAGGTCGCCCGGCTCTCGGGCGTCCGGACGCGGCCCCCGCTGATCGCCGCGCACGTGCTGTGCTCGGTGTTCGCGGGCCTCGCCGGTCTGCTGCTCGCGAGCCGTCTCGGTGTCGGCAGTCCCACGGTGGGTCAGCAGGGAGGCTACGCGCTGCTTTCGATCGCGGCCGTCGTGCTCGGCGGCACGCTGCTGCTGGGTGGCCGCGGCTCGGTGTGGGGCACGATCGGCGGTGTCGCGATCTTCGCCGTCGTCGACAACGTGATGAGCGTCATGCAGGTCAACCCGTTCCTCAAGGACGTCGTGCGCGGCGTCGTGATCGTCGCCGCGGTCGCCGTGTACAGCCGCCGCGCGATCGTCCGCCGCCGCACACGGTTCGGTCCCGGCGGCACCAGGACAGGCGGGGATGCCGAAGCCGAGGCCGCCGCACCCGCGATGGCCGCGGCATCCCACGCCCTCGAGGCGGAGGCCGATGCGGCCGAAGGCGGCGCCGCGACGCAGGGAGGTGCGCGATGAGGTTCCTCAAGACCCTCGTAAGCCCGCGGGGCGCGGTGTTCCTGCTGCTGGTGATCCTGCTGATCGCCATCATGGTGCTGAACCCGAACTTCGCCGACCCCGGGCAGATCATGCGCTACATCCAGCGCGTGGCCCCCGTCGCGATCGTCGCGATCGGGCAGTACTTCGTGATCATCGCGGGAGAGTTCGACCTGTCTCAGGGATCCCTCATCACCGCGCAGGTGATCGTCGCCGGCAACCTCGTCGGTCAGGACGACTCCCGCACCGTGCCGGTGCTGTGCCTCATGATCGTGCTCGGCCTGTTCATCGGCCTGGTGAACGGCCTGCTCACCACGCTGTTGAAGGTGCCGTCGTTCATCGTCACCCTGGGCATGATGCTCGCCCTGCTCGGCCTGGTGCTCTGGTGGACGGGAGGCGCGGCCACGGGCAACCCCGCCGACAGCTTCCGCCAGATCGGGCGCGGCGGCATCCGCGACATCCCCGTGATCGAGTTCCTGCCGTGGTCGGTCCTCATCCTCGCCGTCTGGCTCGCCCTCGGCATCTGGGTCACCAAGCGGCCGCTCGGAAAGCTCCTCATCGCCATCGGCGACAACGCGCGGGCCACACGGTACTCGGGCGCCCGGGACTGGTGGGTGACGACGCAGGCGTTCATGATCTCGTCGCTGTCGGCCACCGTCTCGGCGGTGCTGCTCGTCGGCTACGCCGGCGTGCACCCCTCGGTCGGACGCGGCTACGAGTTCGTGGCGATCACCGCCGTCGTGCTCGGCGGGGTCGTGCTCGGCGGCGGCCGGGGCTGGATCGTCGCCGCCGTCGCCGGAGCGTTCGTCCTCGAGGCCCTCTTCCTGCTGCTGAACATCGCCGGAGTTCCGTCGTCGCTGCGCGACGCGGTGCAGGGCGTCATCATCATCGCCGCCGTCGCGTACTCGGGTCTGGTCTTCCGGTCCCGTCGTCGCGGCGGGGCGCCACCGACCTCTCCCTCCCTGGGGAAGGAACCCGACGCGCCCGACGGCGCCGAGGAGTCGTCCGCAACACCGGCCCTCGCAGGCGAGGGCGCCGCACAGAACGACAGGAGCTAGCAATGCGACGATCAGTGAAGATCGCCACCACCGCGGTGGCGCTCGTCGGTCTCTTCGCCCTCGCCGGGTGCACGACCGACCCGGGCGTGGCCCCACCGGACTCGACCGCCGAGCCGACGGAGGACGCCGGCCCCAACGAGTGGTTCGACCAGGAGCTGTTCGACACCCAGATGGCCCAGCGCGAGGTCGTGCCCGAGGGTCCCGAGGACGAGCCGTACCTCCAGTACATCGACGCCGAGATGATCGACACGGCGCAGTACGCGAGCGCCGGGGCCAAGAAGGCCTGCTTCGCGAACGCGTCGATCTCGAACCCGTGGCGCCAGACCGGCTGGATCACGATGAACCAGCAGCTGGAGGTGCTGCAGGAGCAGGGCGTCATCAGCGAGATGGAGACGCGTGACGCTCAGGACTCCGACGACACGCAGATCGCCGACATCGACTACTTCATCGCCGAGGGCAACTGCGACGTCTTCATCATCTCGCCGAACAGCACGGCGGCGATGACCCCGGCGGTGGAGCGTGCGTGCGACACCGGCAAGCCGGTGATCGTGTTCGACCGCGGCGTCGAGACCGACTGCCCCGTCACGTTCATCCACCCCATCGGCGGATTCGCGTGGGGCATCGACACCGCGCAGTTCCTCATCGACAACCTCGAAGAGGGCGACAAGGTCGTGGGCCTGCGCATCCTCCCGGGCGTCGACGTGCTCGAGCAGCGCTGGGCCGCGGCCGAGAAGATGTTCGCCGATGCGGGCATCGAGGCCGTCGACTACTTCACCGGCGCCGACCCGGCCGAGATCAAGAGCATCATCAGCGACGAGCTTGCGAAGGGCGACGTGGCAGGCATCTGGATGGATGCCGGTGACGGCGCCGTCGCCGCCATCGAGGCGTTCGAGGACGCCGGCGTGGACTACCCCGTCATGACGGGTGAGGACGAGATGAGCTTCCTGCGCAAGTGGAAGGAGACGGGTCTGACGGGGCTCGCTCCGGTCTACTCGAACTTCCAGTGGCGCACCCCGCTGCTGGCGGCGCAGAAGATCTTCGCCGGCGAGCAGATCCCGAAGGAGTGGGTGCTCCCGCAGAGCCCGATCACGGCGGAAGAGGTCGACCAGTACCTCGAGGCCAACGACGGCATGCCCGACGGCCACTACGCCAAGTTCGGCGGCGAGAACCTGCCGGGCTATCCCGAGGTCTGGCAGGAGCGCCAGATCCCGTAACCCGCAGCGCACCGTGTCCCACTTCCTTCGAGGCATGTCCCGATGACATCGCTTTCCGGGTCTCGGGAGTGGCAGGAAGTGGGACACGGTCGCACCAACCGCCGGTGCAGGCAGCAAGGAGCACGCATGCAGCGCACGATCGGCGTCAACACCTGGGTGTGGACCTCGCCGCTGACCGACGAGTCGCTGGCCGCGCTCGCGCCCAAGATCGCCGGCATGGGCTTCGGCGCCATCGAGCTTCCGCTCGAGAACGCGGGGGACTGGGATGCCGCGCGCGCGGGCGATCTGCTCACCTCGCTGGAGCTGAGGCCCGTGGTGATCGGCGCGATGGGACCCGGCCGGTCGCTGGTCGACCGGGCGGGGAACGTCCCCGCCACCCAGGCGTACCTGCGGACGTGCCTGACCGCCGCGCGCGAGGTCGGGGCATCCGTCGTCGCCGGGCCGTTCTACGCGCCCACCGGAGTGACCTGGCGCATGACCCCCGACGAGCGCACCGACGTCGTCGCGCAACTGCGCCGCAACCTCGAACCGCTCGTCGACGAGGCCGGGGCAGCCGGGCTCTCGCTCGCCGTCGAGCCCCTCAACCGGTACGAGACCAGTGTGATCAACACCGTCGAGCAGGGTCTGGAGGCGCTCGCGCCGCTGTTCGGCTCCGGCCTCGGCCTCGCGCTGGACACCTATCACCTCAACATCGAGGAGAAGCGACCGGATGCCGCGATCCGGGCCGCCACCGGGCGCATCGCGCATGTCCAGGTGTGCGGCAGCGATCGCGGGCCGGTCGGCGACGATCACACCGACTGGCCGGGCACCCTGGCGGCGCTCGACGATGCGGGGTATGAAGGCATCCTGGGGCTGGAGAGCTTCACGGGCGAGAACGCCACGATCGCGGTCGCGGCATCGGTCTGGCGACCCCTGGCGGCGAGCCAGGACGACCTGGCCGCGCGGTCGCTCCGGTACCTCACGGCGCTGCAGACGCCACCGCACTGACAGCTGCGACACCCGAGGAGCAGACACCATGGCCGAGCACCCCGTCACCCTGTTCACCGGACAGTGGGCGGATCTGCCGTTCGAGGAGGTGGCGCGGCTGGCGGCGTCGTGGGGCTACGACGGACTGGAGATCGCGGCATCCGGCGATCATCTCGATCTGAAGCGCGCCGACGAGGACGACGCCTATGTCGCGTCGCGGCTCGAGGTGCTGGAGCGGCACGGGCTGAAGGCCTTCGCGATCTCCAATCATCTGGCGGGGCAGGCGGTGTGCGATTCGCCGATCGACTTCCGGCACCGGGCGATCCTGCGCGAATACGTGTGGGGCGACGGCGATGCCGAAGGCGTGCGGCAGCGCGCCGCGGACGACATGAAGCGGTCCGCCCGGGTGGCGCGCAAGCTCGGCATCGACGTGGTGGTCGGGTTCACGGGCTCGTCGATCTGGCCGTACGTGGCGATGTTCCCGCCCGTGCCCGGTGAGGTGATCGAGGGCGGCTTCGAGGACTTCGCCGCCCGCTGGAATCCGATCCTCGACGTGTTCGACGGCGAGGGCGTGCGGTTCGCACACGAGGTGCACCCCGGCGAGATCGCCTACGACTACTGGTCGAGCGTGCGCGCGCTGGAGGCGATCGGTCACCGCGAGGCGTTCGGGTTCAACTGGGACCCGTCGCACATGATGTGGCAGAACATCGACCCGGTCGGTTTCATCTGGGACTTCCAGGACCGGATCTACCACGTGGACTGCAAGGACACCCGGATGCGGCCGCGCAACGGCCGGGCGGGGGTGCTCGGCTCGCACCTGGCGTGGGGCGACCCGCGCCGCGGCTGGGACTTCGTCTCGACGGGGCACGGCGATGTGCCGTGGGAGGACGCGTTCCGTGCGCTCGACGCGATCGGGTACACCGGCCCGATCTCGATCGAGTGGGAGGACGCCGGCATGGACCGCCTCCATGGCGCAGCCGAGGCGGTCGGGTTCGTCCGGTCGCTGCTGTGGCCGCCGCCCGCGGCCTCGTTCGACGCCGCCTTCAGCAACCAGTGATGCGGAAGACTCGGAGCATGTCGATTCAGCACACCGTCGTCTTCCGTCTCGCCCACGCGCCGGGCTCGTCGGAGGAGGCCGCGTTCCTCGCGGATGCGCGCGCCGCCCTCACCTCGATCCCCGGCGTGGAGGACTTCCGGATCACCCGGCAGGTGAGCCCGAAGAGCGACCTGGCGCATCAGTTCACGATGCTCTTCGCCGACGACGCCGCGTACCAGGCCTACAACGACCACCCGACGCACGTGTCGTTCGTGGCGGAGCGGTGGGTTCCCGAGGTGGCGGAGTTCCAGGAGTACGACTTCGTCGAGGCCTGATCCCCCGCGGGTGTGAGCCGGGCGGTGCCGCGAGGCTGGCCGCTCGTGCGACCAGGCCGTCAGGTGGCCGGGCGCTCGCCGAGGGTGAGCGCGTGCAGCAGGCGGGTCAGGTTGACGATGTCGTCGACCGGCCACTCGTCCAGCGCGTCGACCAGCAGGCTCTCCTGCGGCGCCCGCGCCTCGGCGAGCCGCTCCAGGCCGAACGGGGTGGGGGAGAGCAGGCTCGACCGGCCGTCGTCGGGATCGGGCGTGCGCTGCACGAGCCCGAGCTGCTCGAGCTCGCGCACGGTGCGGCTGATCTGGCCCTTGTCCGACATCAGCGACTCGGCCAGGCCCGAGAGGGTGATGCCCTCGCGGCGCACGATGGTGGTGAACACCTTGTAGGCGCCCGGCAGCATGCCGGGGCTCACGCGGTTGGCGTTCTCGGTGATGATCCGCCGGAAGCGGTTGATCAGCTCCCCGAACTCCGCCTCGAGGGCGCGCACCGCCTCGGTGCGCGCCGCTCGAGTGTCGTCGGAGGTCATCGTGTTCGACATTAGCGTCGGGTGGCGGATGCCTCATCCGCCGCGTCAGCCGCAGACGCGCCGGTCGCGGGCGCGGTGCCGCGGGCCGCGGCATCCGTCTCGACCGTCGCCGTGGCCGTCAGGGTCTCCATGCCCTCGGCGACCGAGACGGTCGCGAGGTCGGCCTCGCTCGCCTGCACGCGCTCGCTCGTGGTCATGCGGGTGAGCGGCTTGTTGGGCAGGAAGACGATCGCGATCAGGCTGATCACGGCGAGGGGCACCGCGATGAGGAACGAGTGGGCGATGGCCTGGGCGTAGATGTCCTCGACGATCACGCGGATCGACTCGGGCAGCGCCGAGACCTGCGGGATGGTGCCCGATGCGAGCTGCTCGCCGATGGCGGCGCCCTTCTCGCCGAGCGCCATGAGCGCCGTGCCGATCTCGTCCTTGCGGTCGGTGAACAGGTTCGTCGCCGACGTCGCGAGCGCCGCGCCCATCACCGAGACGCCGATCGTGCCGCCGAGGCTGCGGAAGAAGGTGACGCCGGAGCTCGCGACGCCGATCTCGCTCGGGTTCGCCGTGTTCTGCACGATGAGGACGAGGTTCTGCATGGTCATGCCGACGCCGGCGCCGAGGAGGAACATGTACACCGAGACCAGCACGAAGTTCGTGTCGTAGTGGATCGTCGACAGCAGGTACGACCCGGCGATCAGCAGCACGCCGCCCACGATGAGGTAGGGCTTCCAGTGCCCGTGACGGGTCACGAGACCGCCGATCACGATCGAGGCCAGCAGCAGGCCGGCGATCATCGGGATGGTGAGGAGGCCGGCCTCGGTCGGCGTCGCACCGCGGGCCAGCTGCATGTACTGGCTGAGGAACACCGAGGTGCCGAACATCGCGATGCCGATCGAGATCGACGCGACCACCGCGAGCGTGAACGTGCGGTTGCGGAACATCGTGAGCGGGACGAGCGGCTCCTTCGAGCGCAGCTCGACGATGACGAACAGCACGGCGGCCAGGAGCGCGCCGCCCACCATGAGGATCGTCTCGGTGCTCCACCAGTCGTAGTCCTTGCCGGCGTTGGTGACCCAGATCAGCAGGAGCGAGACGGCGGTCGACAGCAGCACGATGCCGAAGTAGTCGATGCGCGCCTTGCCCTTCGGGCGCGTCGGCAGGTGCAGCGTCCGCTGCATCATGATGAGCGCGGCGACCGCGAACGGCAGGGCGATGAAGAAGTTCCAGCGCCAGTCGATGGTGTCGGTGATGAAGCCGCCGAGGAGCGGGCCGCCGACGGTGGCGACGGCCATGACGGCGCCGAAGAGGCCCATGTAGCGGCCGCGCTCGCGCGGGCTGATGATGTCGGCCATGATCACCTGACTGAGCGCGGCGAGGCCGCCGGCGCCGATGCCCTGCACCGCGCGGAAGGCGATGAGCGTGCCCGTGTCCTGCGAGAAGCCGGCGGCCGCGGTGGCCAGCACGAAGATCACGATGGCGATCTGGATGAGCAGCTTGCGGTTGAAGAGGTCGGCGAGCTTGCCCCAGATCGGGGTCGAGATCGCAGTGGTGAGCAGCGTCGCGGTGACGACCCAGGTGAAGGCGGCCTGGTTGCCGCCGAGATCGTGGACGATCACGGGGAGCGAGGTCGACACGACGGTCGACGCCAGCATCGACACGAACATGCCGAGCAGCAGACCGGTGAGCGCCTGAAGCACCTGGCGGTGCCGGCGCTTGTCGGCGGCGGTGCTCTCGGCGGTGGCGACCGACCCGGTCGCGGGGGTGGACATGGCCATAGAAGTCCTTCGAATGGAGAGGTGAGGATGATTCGCGGCGACGATGGCGCGTAAGAAGGTTGACGTAGGTCAACAGTTGATTCAAGTCAACGATACGCCGATGGTTGATGTGTGTCAACTATCGGTGGCTTTGGGTTGCTGGCGTGCCGGGAGGCGGGTCGGGTTGGCGGGCGCCGGCGAGGTGGTTGGCGTGCCGTGGCGACGGGTCGGATTCGCGGGTGGCCGGCGGGGTGACTGGCTGCTTGGCGTGCCGTGGCGACGGATCGCGTCCGCGGGTCGCCGGCGGGGGTGAGGATGGAGGCGTGTTCAGCGTCGAGTTGATTCCGGATGCCGAGATCGAGCAGTCCGTGCGGGAGGACTGGGACCGGCTCCTCGGTGCGGACCTGCCGAGCTCGGGACGCAACCCCGCGCCCAGCAACCGGCCCCACATCACCCTGGCGGTGCGGGATCGGCTCGAGGCAGATGCGTTCGCGGGCATCGCCGACCTGCTGCCGATCCCGATCGAGCTGGGGGCGCTCGTGATCTTCGGGCACCGGGATCGCTACATCCTCGCGCGGCTCGTCGTGATGAGTGCCGACCTGCTCGCCGTTCATCGGGCGGTCGCCGGGCTCGCCGGCAAACCCGAGCCGCACTACTCCAACACGGGCGTCGACCGCTGGACTCCGCACGTCACCCTGGCGCGCGGGCTCACCGCGGTGCGCTTGGCGACGGCGATGCGCACCATCCGGGCGCCCCACATCCGCGGGGAGGCGACCGGCTTGCGTGTGTGGGACGCCGAGGCCCGGCACGTCACGACGCTGCGCTGAGTGCCCGCGCCGGTGCGCTCAGCCGGCGGGGCGGGGGCTTGCGTGCGGGAGTGGGGGTGCGGGTGCGGCATCCGTCCGCGAGCGCGAGTCTGCGGATCGGCTCGCGCCGGTGCGCTCAGCCGGCGGGGCGAACCGCTCGCCGCCGATCAGTCGGCGAGGGCGAGCGCGCGGAACGGCTCGCGCGGGGGAGAGGGCCGCTGCGGCATCCGTGTCGGCTGCTGTCGTGCACGCATCGTCCGCAGGTACAGCTCGTCGATGAGCGCGGTCGCAAGGCGCACGAGCTTCGCGATCTCGGCCTCGTCGCGGTCGACCCACGCGCAGCGCGGCTCGTCGTCCACGGGCACGAAGCCGTCGTGCTGCTCCCACGCCACCAGCGTGCGCTCAGCACCGAGCACGTGCTGCTGCCACCACACCTGCCGCAGGTACGACCGGGGGATGCTGCGCCACTCCTTGTTGGTGGTCTTGATCTCGGCGAGAGTGATGCGCCCGGCGGTGTCGACCGTGATCCCGTCGGGCGTGGCGAGGTGCCGCTTCTCGACCACGGCGTGGAAGAGCGCCGACGAGGGGAGGATGCCGTGGGTCGCCGCGACCCACGAAGCGATCTCGGGCTCTCGCGCGCGCCCGTGCGCCGTATAAGCGTTGCCCGAGAACCCCGACCCGAGGAGCTTGGCGTCGGCGGCGCGAGCGATCGCCTTCTCCGAGGTGAGGGCTGCGACATCCGTCGCCGTGATGCCCCGCGAGCGGGCGCGCACCCAGGCCACCCGGTCGCGCGAGTCCGCGACGATGCGGGCGGCGACCTCCGGTGCCTGCGCCGCGAGGCCGGTCGGGCGCGCGACGGAGTGCTCGGGGTTCACCCCTCGAGGCTACGCCGCCGACACGACATCCGCCGCCTGCGACGCGCCCCGCCGTGCGCGGGTGGGGTTGCGCTGGGCGAGGGCGGTGGCATCCTCGGGGGCATGGACACCATCACCTCCCGCGAGTTCCGCGCATTCCCCGGTGTCGAGGACTGGCGTCCCCGCGTCACCGGCGCATTCGCGCTCTTCCGCACCGGCACGTTCGCCGTCGGCGCCCAGCTGTTCGGGGCGATCGCAGAACTGGCCGAGACGGCCGACCACCACCCCGACGTCGACGTGCGCTACGCCACGGTGCGCGTCCGCCTGCTCACCCACTCCGCCGGCGGGCTGACGGCCAAGGACGCCGCGCTGGCCGCGCAGATCTCCGAGGCCGCGCGGGAACTCGACATCAGCGCCGTGACCGACCGGATGCAGGACCTCATGCTCGCGGTAGCCACGCCCGACGTCGCCGCGGTGCTGCCGTTCTGGAAGGCGGCGACGGGCTTCAAAGAGGTGGCCGACGGCGTGCTCTTCGACGCCGACGGACGCGGACCGCTCATCTGGTTCCAGCCGGTCGACAAGCCGCTGCGCGGCAGGTCCCACCTCGATGTCAACGCGCCGCGCGACGTGATCGAGAAGCGGCTCGAGGCGGCCCTCGCCGCCGGTGGAACGCTCGTCGACGACTCCCACGCCCCCTCCTGGTGGACCCTCGCCGACGCCGACGGCCACAAGCTCGACCTCAGCCCCTGGCGCTCCTAGCTCCCTCTTTCCCGTTTTTCATCTCGCGAGAGCCCGTGCTATGACCGAGCGCCCGTGTCGTGATCGGTGCACAACATGGGCGCTCGGTCAGAGCACGGGCTCTGGTCGTTCGTAAAACGAGTCCTCCCCATGAGGCGAGTGGGGCGGGTTCTCCACGTGATCGGCGAAAGAGGAAATGCACGCGGAATGGGATGCCGCAACGTGGGGTCATGCCGCGCCATATCTCCCTTTCCACAGCACGTGACACGTTGCGCACTCGCGACGATCTGCGCGTCGAGGGTTGGCGGTCGCGCGACATCCAGGGTGCACTCGCCGATGGTTCGCTGCGACGCGTTCAGCGCAACCGATACATCTCGGGCCGGCTGTGGCTGGATCTATGGACGGAGTCCCAGCATCTGCTCGAGGTGGCCTCGGCGGTCGGCGAGATGCGCGACGGCGCAGCCGCCCTCGCCTACGAGTCCGCGGCGGTGCTCCACGGGTTGCCGTTGTTCCGTCATCGGCCTGCGGCGGTGCACCTCACGCTGCCTCAGGGTGCCCGCGCTTCGAGCCGTCCCGGGCTGTTCCGGCACCGGGATGAGCTCCCGGAGGAAGACGTGGTCGTGATGGCCGGCATCCGTGTCACCGCTCCGGAACGCACGGTCTTCGATCTCGCGCGCAGTCTCCCGCTCGTCTCGGCCGTCGCGGCCGCCGATGCGGCTCTGCGCGAGGTCAGCATGAACGGGACGCGGTATGACCACCTGGCAGCCGAGCAGTGGCGCGAGCGCATGCTCCATCGCGTCCGCAGAGCCAAAGGCGGTCGAGGCGTGCGTCAAGCGGAGCAAGTCATCCTGTTCGCAGACGGCAGGTCGGAGTCAGCGGGAGAGAGTGCGCCCCGGGTCCAGCTCGCATGTCTGGGATTCGAACGATTCGCGCTGCAGGTCGCGGTGGCCGGGCCGGGTGGCAAGGACTATCGCGTCGACATCGGCGTGGAGGACGGCGACCCTTTCCTGGTCGAGTTCGACGGGACCGGAAAGTACGCCGACGAAGCTCTCAGAGCGGGACGCTCGCTTGAGCAGGTCCTCTTGGAGGAGAAGCGGCGCGAGGACTGGATCCGCGGCACGACGCAACGCCGCTTCGTGCGGCTCGAAGACGCCCACACATCGACGCCGATGGCCCTGGCCGCGCGTCTCGCTCAGTTCGGCATCGTGCTCCCGGCAGGCGGCATCCGTCCGTTTCGGGCCCCGCAGTTCGACCGGTGACAGGCCGTGCTCGCACCGACAGGCCGTGCTCGCACCGACAGGCCGTGCTCGCACCGACAGCACGTGCGTGCAACGGTAGGCCGGCATCCGTCCGTTTCGGGCCCCGCAGTTCGACCGGTGACAGACCGTGCTCACACGGGCAGCCCGCGCTCGCACCGACGCCCCGCGCTCGCACCGACAGCCCGTGCTCGCACCGACAGCCCGTGTCGTGCCCGGCGCAGAACACGGGCGCTCGATGACAGCACGGGCTCTGGGTGTAAGAAAGGGCGAGAGGGGAGCGCGTGAGGACGCCCGGCGGTGCCGGGAGCGGTCGATTTGGCGGTGGGGGCGGTGTCGCGTACCCTTGAGGGAGCCGAAGACCGCCGGTCATCGACGTGCGTGCGAACGCATGGAGATCGAAGCTCTGCAACGCAGGGGCCCGCGCAGGTGTCACGAACGATTCTCCTGGATTCAGGAATCCCGCTCCGTGCGCTTGCGCCGGAGCTTTTTTGTTGCCGTGACGAGATGAGATGAGCGGATGCCTCCGGCCGGCGCCCCGCCACCGCGGAGCGTCTCGTACACACAAGGAGTGGCCATGGCGCAGAAGGAAGCATCGGTCGCCGAGCTCACGAAGAACTTCGAGGACTCGACCGCCGTTCTGCTGACCGAGTACCGCGGTCTGACGGTTGCCCAGCTCAAGGAGCTGCGCAACAGCATCCGTCAGGACGCGGAATACGCCGTGGTGAAGAACACGCTGACCAAGATCGCCGCGAACAACGCGGGGATCACGTCGCTGGACGACGACCTCAAGGGTCCGTCGGCCATCGCGTTCGTGCACGGTGACCCGGTCTCCGTCGCGAAGGGTCTCCGTGCCTTCGCCAAGGCACACCCTCTTCTCGTGATCAAGGGCGGTTTCTTCGACGGGAACCCCCTGAGCGCTGACGAGGTCAACAAGCTCGCCGACCTCGAGAGCCGTGAAGTCCTGCTGGCGAAGCTCGCCGGTGCGATGAAGGCCTCGATGACCAAGGCGGCATACGTCTTCAATGCGCTTCCGTCGAAGGCCGTCCGCACGGTCGACGCGCTGCGCGAGAAGCAGGAGTCCGCGGCCTGATAAGGGCCCGGCTAGGCAAAACCCCAATCAAGGAGATACATCATGGCAAAGCTCAGCACTGAGGAGCTGCTCGACGCGTTCAAGGAGCTCACCCTCATCGAGCTCAGCGAGTTCGTCAAGGCGTTCGAGGAGACCTTCGACGTCACCGCTGCCGCCCCCGTGGCCGTGGCCGCTGCCGGCGCCCCCGCCGGTGGTGCCCCCGCCGAGGAGGCCGAGGAGAAGGACGCGTTCGACGTCATCCTCGAGGCCGCCGGCGACAAGAAGATCCAGGTCATCAAGGTCGTCCGCGAGCTCACCTCGCTCGGCCTCGGTGAGGCGAAGGCCGTCGTCGACGGTGCTCCGAAGGCCGTCCTCGAGGGCGCCAACAAGGAGACCGCCGACAAGGCGAAGGCCGCCCTCGAAGAGGCCGGCGCGACGGTTACCCTCAAGTAATCTCGTTCCTTCCACGAAGGCCCCGGATGCCGCGCATCCGGGGCCTTCGTCGTGCGTGGGCACCGGGCACCAGAGTCCACCACCGCTGAGACTGCGCATTCTGCGAATTCCCTTTCTCACGGTTTGATCTCAGTTGTGGCCTGAATTCACGCGCTACTTGCGTTCCGGCATCCGTTCTGGCAAGAATGAGAATGCGCATTCTAGAAAGCGCATTCTCACCCTCGAAGACGAGACCGGAGGATACGGTGACGACGACGCACCGCCCCAGAACACGGCCCACCGGCCGTGGCAGCGGAGCACCCGCATGAGCGCCATCAGCGAGCTCGGCAAGCTGAAGACGGCCAAGGCCGACGGCAAGAAGCAGAACAAGGCCGCCTATCTGTTCCTCGCTCCGTGGTTCGTCGGCCTGCTGCTGATCACGATCGGCCCGATGGTCGCCTCGTTCGGTCTCTCGTTCACGCGCTACAACCTGCTGAGTCCGCCGAAGTGGATCGGCTTCCAGAACTACGCGCGCATGTGGGAGGACGAGCGGCTGCACACCGCGCTGCAGGTCACCTTCACGTACGTGTTCGTCTCCCTACCGCTGCAGCTGGCGGTGGCGCTCTTCCTCGCGATCGTGCTCGACCGGGGCCTGCGCGGCCTCGCGTTCTACCGCTCGGCGTTCTACCTGCCGTCGCTGCTGGGCGCGAGCGTCGCGATCGCGATCCTGTGGCGCCAGATCTTCGGCGTCGACGGCTTGGTCAACCAGGTGCTCGCCGTGTTCGGCATCGAAGGCCAGGGCTGGATCTCCAACCCCGACACGGCCCTCGGCACGCTCATGATCCTCAACGTCTGGACGTTCGGGTCGCCGATGGTCATCTTCCTGGCGGGCCTGCGGCAGATCCCCTCGATGTACTACGAGGCGGCCGACGTCGACGGCGCCAGCCGGCGGCAGCAGCTGTTCCGCATCACGATCCCGCTGCTCACACCGATCATCTTCTTCAACGCCGTGCTCCAGCTGATCGGCACGTTCCAGTCGTTCACGCAGGCCTACATCGTCTCGGGCGGCACCGGCGGTCCGGTCGACGCCACTCTCTTCTACACGCTGTACCTGTACCAGCAGGGCTTCACGAACTACAACATGGGCTACGCGTCGGCCATGGCGTGGCTCCTGCTGGTCATCATCGGCATTCTGACCGTCCTGATGTTCTGGACCTCGAGATTCTGGGTTTTCTACGATGACCAAGATTGACGACGCCGCCATGACGGCCCCGCTCGCGACCGAGACCATCGTCACCGGTCACCCGCCTCGCAGTCGCCGGCGCAGCCCGTTCCGCAAGCCGATGACGAGCATCGTGCGCCACACGCTGCTCATCGCGCTGGCCCTCGCCATGCTCTACCCGGTGATCTGGATGGTCGTCAGTTCGCTGCGGCCCAACGACGAGATCTTCCGCGATCCGTCGATCATCCCCGACAGCTTCGAGGTCTCGAACTACACCGACGGGTGGAACGCGCTGGCGTACCCCTTCAACGTGTACATGTGGAACTCGGCGCTGATCGTGATCGGCTGCATCATCGGCAACCTGGTCTCGTGCTCGATGGCGGCGTACGCCTTCGCCCGGCTGCACTTCACCGCCAAGAGGTTCTGGTTCGCGGTGATGCTGCTGAGCATCATGCTCCCCATCCACGTCATCATCGTCCCGCAGTACGTGCTGTTCTCCCAGCTCGGGTGGGTGAACACGTTCCTTCCGCTGATCGTGCCGAAGCTGCTGGCGACCGACGCGTTCTTCATCTTCCTGATGGTGCAGTTCATCCGCGGCATCCCGAAGGAGCTGGATGAGGCGGCGCGCATCGACGGCGCAGGACACCCGCGCATCTTCCTGCAGATCATCCTGCCGCTCATGGTGCCGGCCCTGGCGACCACCGCCATCTTCACCTTCATCTGGACCTGGAACGACTTCTTCTCGCAGCTCATCTTCCTGACCAAGCCCGAGCTATACACCGTCCCGTTGGCGCTGCGGTCGTTTGAGGACGCGCAGAGCACGACCAACTACGCCCAGATGTTCGCGATGAGCGTCGTCTCGCTCATCCCGATCTTCCTGATCTTCCTGTTCGGCCAGAAGTTCCTCATCAAGGGGATCGCGACGACCGGGATCAAGTGACGCACGCGTCACGCACTCCTTCGCGGGCCGCGAGGCCCACCCTCATCACACGCACCAACACCACTCACCGACTTCGGTCGAAAGGATGCAAGACATGCGACGCACCACAACCGCATCGCGCTGGTTGCTGCTGACCTCCGTCGGCGCAGCGACGATGCTGACGCTGACGGCGTGCGGAGGCGCGGCGGAAGAGCCCGCCGCCACCGGCCCGACTCTGTCCGACGAGCCCGTGACGCTCAGCTTCACCTGGTGGGGCAACGACGTCCGCCACGGGATCACCGAAGAGCTCATCGCGGCCTTCGAGGCCGAGCACGACAACATCACGATCGAGCCGCAGTACACCGACTGGGCGGGCTACTGGGACAAGCTCGCCACGACGGTCGCGGCCGGCGACGCCCCCGACATCATCCAGATGGACGAGAAGCAGCTGTCGACGTACGCCGCCAACGGCGTCCTGCTCGACCTCGGGACTCTGGGCGACCAGCTGCCGACGGGCGACTTCCCCGAGTCGGTGCTGGGCACGGGCGCGCTCGACGGCACGCAGTACGGCATCCCGGTCGGCATCAACACGTACACCTACATGGCGAACACCGACGTGCTCGAGAGCCTCGGCATCGAGCTCCCCGACGACGAGACCTGGTCGTGGGACGACCTCAACGAGATCGCCGAGGAGGTCACCACGGCCAGCGGCGGCGCGGTCGTCGGCTCGCAGTCGTGGGGCTTCGAAGACGGCGGCCTGAACAACTGGCTCCGCCAGCACGGCGAATCCCTCTACGCCGAGGACGGCTCGCCCGAGGTGACGGCCACCGCCGACACGCTCGCGGATTGGTGGCAGAACCTGCTCGACGTCACCGAGGCGGGCGGAACGCCCGACCCGTCCGCGACCATCGAGCGCGAGTCGGCCGGACTCGCCGAGTCCTTCACGGCGACGAACCAGTCCGCCTTCGGCCCGTGGTGGTCGAACCAGGTCGCGGCGCTGCGGGACGCGAGCGGCCAGAACCTCGTGCCGCTCATGGTGCCGACGCCCGATGAAGGGGAGAGCAGCGCGGCGTACTACAAGCCGTCGATGTTCTGGTCGGCCTCGGCCAAGACCGAGCACCCGGCGGAGGTGGCTCTCTTCCTCGACTTTCTCGCCAACAGCGAGGAGGCAGCCGACCTGCTGCTCGCCGAGCGCGGCGTGCCGGCCAACGACAAGATCCGCGAGTACATCACCCCGAAGCTCGACGAGGTCAACCAGGAGGTCGTCGACTTCCTCGACAAGATCGCCCCGCGTGTGGGCGACGCCCCGCCGGCCACTCCTCCGGGCGGTGGCGCGATCGAGACGATCATCGACCAGCACACCCAGCGGGTGCTGTTCGGCGAGGTCACGCCCGAAGAGGCCGCCGAGAGCTTCATCGCGGAGCTGCAGCGGGCGCTCGACGACGCGGCCATCTAGCCGACGAGCGGGCCGCGTCCGCCCGAGGCGCGGCCTGTCGTCCCCCGACCGCACGGGGCCGGACCGAAGTGATGAGGGGTCCGGCCCCGGGCGGACCCTGCCGCCGCATCGCACACCGGGCGCCGGCGGGGGACCGCAGCCGGAACACCGCCAACCGGCACACCGCCAACCGGCACACGCCGACCGGCACATCGCCGCCGGAACAACGCCGGGCCAGCACCACCGCACCGCGCGGCGCCGGTCCAGAACCGCCGCGGCGCACGCGCCGGGCATCGAACTCGCGCGAATGCGCCGCACAGGGCGCGTCCGCGCCCAAGATTGAGAGAGGAGGGGGATCGCAGTGAGCGAGGTCACGTCGCGTCCGATCACGATGGCGCAGGTCGCGCAGCACGCCGGAGTGTCGCAGGCGTCGGTGTCGCGCGTCCTCAACGGGGTCGCCACGGTCGACCCGGCCATCGTCGCGAAGGTGAACCGAGCCGTCGCAGCGCTGAACTACTCGCCCAGCGAGGCCGCGCGCAGCCTGGTGCGGGGGAGCAGCCACACGATCGCGCTCCTCGTGCCCGACCTCGAGAACCCGATGTTCCAGGGGGTCCTGAAGGGCCTCACGGTGGCGGCTGCCCGTGACGGCTACCGCGTGCTGGTCGCCGACAGCGCGGAGGCGGTCGGCGTCGAGGCCGACATCGCGAGCGAGGCGCGGAGCAAATGCGACGCGCTGGTTCTGGTGTCGCCACGGATGCCGGATGCCGAGCTGCGCGAGCTGATCCAGCGCACGACGCCGGTCGTGGTGGTCAACCGCCGCGTCGACGACACCGCCGCCGCTCAGCTCTCCGTGGATTACACGACGGCGGTCAAGGAGCTCGGCATCCACCTGCGCGGCTTCGGGCATCGACGGATCGCGTACGTCGCGGGGCCCGCGCTCAGCTACGCGAACGAGCAGCGGGCGCAGGGGCTGGGCGAACTGGCCCGCGAATACCCCGACCTCGAGTTTCTCACCATCCCAGCCGGATCGAGCATGGAGGCCGGCTACGACGCGGCGGACGCCGTGCTCGAGACCGGAGCGACCGCCGCGATCGCCTTCAACGACCTCGTCGCCCTCGGCCTCATGTCGCGCCTGCGCGAGGTCGGCGTCGAGGTTCCCGAGCAACTCTCCATCGTCGGGATCGACGACATCCCGCAGTCTCGTTTCGCCGCCCCTCCGCTGACGACCATGTCGGTCCCGCGGATCGAGATCGGGCGGCAGGCTTGGAATCGCATGCGTCAAGCACTGGACGGCGAGAGCGCCGACCACCCCCTTTTCTATCGTCCGGTGCTCGTCCCGCGGCGCAGCTCCGGCCCTGCCTCCCACGCGAGCGGCTGGGTGGGCCCGGCCCGCCCGGTGCTGCGGCTGGGCTCGACGGTGGTGGCGCAGTACGAGGAGGGCACGAGCGTCGACTCGGTGCTCTCGCCGCGGCCGTACCTCGACGCGGTGATCTCGCGGACCGGCACGCCGCTCACCGTCACCGAGCCGACCGACCACCCGCACCACCTCGGCGTCAGCCTCGCCATCGCCGACGTCAACGGCACGTCGTACTGGGGCGGCCGCACCTACGTGCGCGGCGAGGGGTCGATCATGGTCCCGAACCACGGCCGCCAGCGCCGGGACCGCCTGCACATCGACGGGCACTCGCTCGATGAGCGGCTCAGCTGGGTCGACGAGCGCGGCACGACGCAGCTGGTCGAGGTGCGCGAGCTGCGCTCGGCGGAGCTCGCGAACGGCTGGGCGCTGCGCTGGCGCAGTCACCTCAAGGCCACCCTCGACGCGATCACCTTCGGCTCCCCTGCGACCAATGGCCGTGAGGGGGCCGGCTACGGCGGCATCTTCTGGCGGTTCGCGCCCGAGATCGCGCGCGTGTTCAGCCCCGCCGGAGATACCGAGCGCGACGTGCACGGCGCCGCGACCCCGTGGCTGGCGTTCACGTTCCCCGAGCGGGGCACCTCCGTCGTGCTGACGCAGGGGGAGGAGCGCCTGCCCTGGTTCGTCCGCTTCGCCGAGTACCTCGGCGCCGGTCCGTCGGTGGCCTGGGACGAGCCGCGCACGATCCCCGAGGGTGGAGAGCTCAGTCTCGAGCTCACCGCCTACGTGCTCGACGAGGAGCTGCCCGACGCGGCAGCCGTCGAAGCCGCCCTCCCTGCCCTCCGCACGGAGGCGGGCCTGTGACCGGACGGCTCCGCGTCGGCGTCGCCGGCGTCCACGGGCACGGCCGCAGCCATGTCGATGCGGTGCTCCGGCGCGCCGCCGACCTCGAACTCGTCGCCGTCGCCGACCCCCGGGGCGGCGGCGACGTTCCCTCCTCCACGCGCGTGCACGCCGACGCGGCCGCCATGATCGACGCGGGCGGCCTCGACATCGTCGTGCTGAGCACGCCGATCCCGACGCACGCCGGCCTCACACGGCTCGCGCTGTCGCGGGGTGCGCATGTGCTGCTCGAGAAGCCGCCCGTGCCGTCGGTCGCCGACCATCTCGGTCTTCTGGCGGCGGCGGATGCCGCATCCCGGGCCGTGCAGGTCGGCTTCCAGTCGCTCGGCAGCGGCGGCGTGACGGCGACCGCCGAGGTCGCGGCATCCGGTGTCATCGGCGACGTGCTGCACTACGGCGCCGTCGGGTCGTGGTCGCGGTCGGAGGAGTACTGGCGCCGGGCGCCGTGGGCGGGGCACCGGCAGATCGACGGGCGCCTCATCGCCGACGGCGTGGTGACGAATCCGCTCGCGCACGCCGTCGCGACCGCCTTCGCGATCGCCGGCGCCTCTCATCCGGACGACATCGCCTGGATCGACGCCGACCTGCGGCGAGTCAACGACATCGAGACCGACGACACCTCGTCGCTCGTGGTCGAGCTGAGCCGGGGAGTGCGCGTGGCGGCCGGGCTCGCCACGACGGCGGCCCACCGCAACGAGCCGTACGTGCTGGTGCGGGGCACGCGCGGGTACCTCGTGTACGTGTACACGCTAGACACGCTGCACGTCCATCGCGACGGCGCCGCCCTGCCGCGCACGTATGCCTTCGAGCGCACCGCACTGATCGACGACCTCGCCGCGCACATCCGCGGCGGCGACGAATTGCTGGCGCCGCTGCATCGCACCGGCGCCTTCACCCGTGTCCTGGAGCAGATCGTGACCGGGCCGCCCGCTGACCCGATCGACCCGTCGCGGGTACGGGTCGAGGCATCCGACGGTGAGACGTTCCGCATCGTCGACGGCGTGGAGGATGCCGTCGAGCGGGTCGCATGGGAAGCCCACACGTTCCGCGACCTCGGCGTGCTCTGACGCCAGCCGGCGCGAACGCCCGGATCAGCGCGAGCCGCGTTGGCCGACGCCGATGATCGCGGACGCGTCGTCGTCCACGGGCGCGGTGGAGTTGCGCACGACGAGAGGCGACGACTCGTAGAGCCGGTGCGTCGGCGCGCCGGGATCGTCGAGCTGCCACATGAGGAGCTGAACGGCCGCCCGCCCCTGCTGGTGCGGGCGCTGCTGCAGCGTCGTGAGCGAGAACATCTCGGCGTAGGAGTGGTCGTCGATGCCGACGACGCTCAGCCGCTCGGGCACGCGGATCCCCAGGCGCCGCGCGGCGATGATCGCACCCACGGCCACCTCGTCGCACACGCCGACGATCCCGGTGGGCCGCGTGCGCCGGTCGCCGAGCAGGTCCACGGCGGCTCCGTACCCGCCCGGCAGCGTCACCTCGGACGGGATGTGCCGAGCGGATGCCTCGATCCCCGCGTCGCGCATCGCCGCCAGGTAGCCGTCGAGGCGACGGCCGTCGCTGAAGCTCGTGCGGCGCCCGTCCGGGTCGCCGCCAAGGAAGGCGATCTCGCGATGGCCGAGCCCGAGCAGGTGGTCGGTGGCGATGCGGGCGGCCGCTTCGTCGTCGATCGACACGGCGTTGGTGCCGACGTCGTAGCCGCCGACCGCCACCACCGGTTTGCCGAAGGCGACGAGTCGCTCGAGCTCGTGGGCGTTCGGCTCTATGCCGACCGCGATGAGGCCGTCGAACCTCTTGCGCGCCAGGAAGTGCTCGAACATCTCCCGGCGGGCGAGCGACTCCGGCGGCGCGCCGTAGAGCGCCAGGTCGTAACGGCGTTCGAGCAGGGCGTCCTGGATGCCCTCGAGCACCTGGGCGAAGAACCAGCGGTCGAGGGTGGGCATCAGCACGCCGACCGTCTGCGTACGGCCGGTCACCAGGCTCACCGCGGACGTCGTCGGAACATAGCCCAGCGAGACCGCGGCATCCCTCACCCGCGTCCTCGTCGCCTCCGACACGTATCCGGCTCCGGTGAGCGCACGCGAAGCCGTCGACTTCGACACACCGGCGAGCCGGGCGACGTCCGCGATGCCCGCCATCGGGGTCCTCCTCGTGCTCCGGCGACCTCGACGTCGTCCGGAATCTGGAACCGGTTCCAGTCCTCATTGTGCCGTGCGCGTCCGCGGCGCGCCAGCCCGCGGCGGGCTTTTACCGAGTTGTGACCCGCGGACGTTGTGCGTCCGCGCGGCATCCCCTAGCGTGAGCATGGAATCGGTTCCCGATCACACACGTGCGGAGTCCGAGAGGCGGCTCCGCAACTCAACGAGGAGGCAGACACATGACTGCACTGCGATCCCGCCGTCGACACGGCTACATCGCATTGGGACTGACAGCCGTCGCCGCACTCACCCTCGCCGGATGCGCGGAGGGCGGAGACGACGGCGGTGACAGCGGCTCGGTCGAAGGAGAGACCGTCGAGATCGCCGGTGGCATCACGGGCTCGGAGGCCGAGAACCTCCAGAAGTCGTTCGAGCAGTTTGAGGCAGACACCGGCATCACCGTCAACTACACCGGTGACAAGGGCTTCGAGGGCAACATCGTCACGAAGGTGGCGGGCGGATCCGCTCCCGACATCGCAATCGTCCCGCAGCCGGGCCTGTTCCGCTCGCTGGTAGAGACCGGCGAGGTCAAGGAGGCGCCGGCCGAGGTCGAGGCCAACGTCGACGAATACTGGGCACCCATCTGGAAGGAGACCGGCTCGATCGACGGCACGTTCTACGCCGCCCCGATGCTGGCCAACCTGAAGGGGTATGTCTGGTACTCCCCGAAGAGCTTCGAGGAGTGGGGCGTCGAGATCCCCACCACGTGGGACGAACTCATCGCGCTGACCGACACCATCCGCGAGACGACCGGTCAGCCCCCGTGGTGCGCCGGTTTCTTCTCGGAGGCGGCGTCCGGATGGCCGGGCACGGACTGGGTCGAGGACCTCGTGCTGCGTCAGGCGGGTCCGGAGGTCTACGACAGCTGGGCGGCGGGCGACACGCCGTTCACCGACCCCGACATCGAGGCGGCGTTCGACTCCGTCGGTGAGATCCTGCTCAATCCGGACTACGTGAACGCGGGCTTCGGCGACGTGAAGAGCATCAACCCGACGGCGTTCGGCGACCCGATCGCTGCGGCGGTGGCCAACGGCACCTGTGCTCTCACGCACCAGGCCTCGTTCCTCACGGCGAACTTCCTGACGGCGCAGACCGCGGCGGGCGAGACCCCCGTCGTCGCACCGGACGGCGACGTCTACGCGTTCCTCCTCCCCGGCCCGGAGGCCGGTGAGCTCGCGGTCGAAGGCGGCGGCGAGCTGGTCACCGCCTTCTCCGACGACGCCGCGACGCAGGCTGTGCTCGAGTACATGTCGACACCCGAGTTCGCCGATGCCCGCGTGGAGCTCGGTGGGGCGATCTCGGCCAACATGGGCGCAGACCCGGAGCTGGCCTCGAGCGAGTTCCTCACGGAGGCGATGAAGATCGTGCAGGACCCCGAGACGGTGTTCCGCTTCGACGCCTCCGACCTGATGCCGGCCACGGTCGGATCGGGTTCCTTCTGGCGCGGCATGGTCGACTGGATCGACGGCAAGCCGACGCCCCAGGTCCTGGAAGACATCCAGGCAGGTTACGAGAACTGACGCATCGCACCTCGGTGCCGGGTCCGCGCGCTCGCCCGCGCGGGCCCGGCGACCGAGGTGATGTCATCCGCCACGGCGGCGGGGGAAGGCAGACCATGTCTCAGACCACAACATCGGCGGCCGACCAGGCGCAGGGTGAGCCGCCCCCGGCCCGCGGCGGAAGAAAGCCTCCGTCTCAGCGCACGACGCGACTGGTGGTCGTGATCGGCGCCATCCTCATCGTGGCGCTGATCGTCTTCCTGCTGCTCAGTCCTCCCAACCCCGACGCACGACCGGTCTCGCTGGGGTTCTCGTACAACTCGTTCTTCCAGTGGCTCGGCAACATGGGGCCGATCGTCCAGATCCCGATCGTCCTGCTCGTCTTCGCAGCCGTGGTCGGCCTCCTCCTGGTGCTCATCGAGTTCGCGCCGCGCGCGGGCCGGGGGTACTTCTGGCTGCGGCTCATCTCGTGCTTCGCCATCCCGTTCCTCGCGTTCATGATGCTGCGTCCCTACGAGGGTGCCGTCATCTACGTGATCGCCATCGCGCTGCTCGTCGGCGGCCTGCTCTTCTGGGCGGACTACCGGGCGGCCCAGGGTGCCGGCTACATGTATCAGCTGACGCTGTTCATGGCACCCGCCGCGATCGCGATCCTGGTCGGTCTGGTCTACCCGAGCATCGCGACCGTCATCCAGTCGTTCTACGACAAGACCGGCGAGAACTTCGTCGGGCTCGAGAACTATGTGTGGGCCTTCACGAACCCGCAGGGGTTCTGGTCCATCATCAACACGCTCATCTGGGCGATCTTCGCGCCGGTCTTCGCGACGGTCGTCGGCCTGGCATACGCGGCCTTCATGGAACGGGCGCGTGGTGAGCGGCTGCTGAAGCTCCTCGTGTTCATGCCCTTCGCGATCGCCCCGGTGAGCATCAGCCTCATCTGGAAGTTCGTCTACGACTACCGCCAGGGCGACCAGATCGGCACGCTCAACGCCATCGTCGTGGCGTTCGGCGGCCAGCCCGTGCCGTGGCTCGACATCTGGCCGCTGATCAACACGTTCTGCCTGCTGTTCGCCTTCGTGTGGGCACAGACGGGATTCGCGATGGTGGTGCTCTCCGCGGCGATGAAGGCGGTGCCGGTGGAGCAGCTCGAGGCGGCGCAGCTCGACGGCACCTCGGCCTGGCAGCGGTTCATCAACGTGACGGTGCCCGGCATCCGCACGTCGATCATCGTCGTCCTGACGACCGTCACGATCGCCGCCCTGAAGCTGTACGACATCGTCGCGGTGATGACCGGCGGACGAGCGAACTCGACGGTGCTGGGCTTCGAGATGGTCAACCAGCAGCAGCGGTTCCAGAGCTATGGTCACTCGGCCGCACTGGCCGTGCTGATCTTCGTCTTCGTGACGCCGCTCATCATCTACAACGTGTTGCAGCTGCGCAAGCAGAGGGAGGTGCGGTGATGACCGCGGTCGATTCCAAGACCACGCCCCAGTACAGCAAGGCTGACGCGCGCAGGGTCGCGCGCGAGACGCGCCGCAACGAAGCCCTGGCGCACAAGCGCCTGACGTCGCCGCTGGCCACGATCCTCGCCGTCGCGATCGCATTCCTCTGGACGATCCCGACGCTCGGTCTGCTCATCACCTCGTTCCGTCCGGGTGCGGACTCGGCGACGACGGGCTGGTGGACGGTCTTCACCAACCCCGACTTCACGCTCAGCAACTATCAGGATGCGCTGACGTCGGGTGGCACCGCGCTGACTCTCGGCGAGTCCTTCCTGAACTCGCTCGCGATCACCATCCCGGTCACGGTGTTCGCGCTGGCGGTCGCCTCGTTGGCGGCGTACGCCTTCGCCTGGATGGACTTCCGCGGTCGAGGATTCCTGTTCGTCGCGGTGTTCGCCCTGCAGATCGTCCCGATCCAGATGGCGCTGGTGCCGCTGCTCAGCCTGTTCTCCCGTGGGCTCGAGATCGGCGACGTGCAGATCTTCCCGGGACTGGAGATGCGAGAGGTCGACCACAGCTTCGCGACCGTGTGGATCGCACACGTCATCTTCGCGATGCCGCTGGCCATCTTCCTGCTGCACAACTTCATCGCCGAGATCCCGTCCGACGTCATCGAGGCGGCTCGCGTCGACGGCGCAGGGCACGGTCAGATCTTCTTCCGGATCATCCTGCCGCTGGCCACGCCCGCCCTCGCGTCCTTCGCGATCCTCGAGTTCATCTGGGTGTGGAACGACCTGCTCGTCGCGACGATCTTCGCCCCGACGACATCGCTGCCGATGACGCAGACGCTGAACTCGTTGTCCGGCACATGGGGAAACCAGTGGTTCCTGGTGTCGGCGGGTGCGTTCCTCGTGCTGTTCGTGCCGATCATCGTGTTCCTCGCACTTCAGCGATTCTTCGTGCGCGGACTGATGGCGGGCGCGACGAAGGGCTGACCGCTTCGCGGAACGGATGCCGCGGGCCTGCGTCGCACGCAGGGCCGCGGCATCCGCGTCCGCGGTCTGAGCCGTGGGCGCACCACCCGCTGCCGCGACCGGCCGAGGTGTCAGGCGGTGCAGCCGAGCCGGTCCTGGATCGAGCGCATCGCGTCGATCTCGGCCGTCTGCCCGTTCTTGATGGCCTGCGCGACCTCGAGGGCGCGCGCGTCGGTGCCGAGCTCGAGAAGCGCCTCGGCCATCGGAATCGCCCCCTCGTGGTGGCGGATCATGAGAGTGAGGAACAGGCAGTCGGCCTCCTGGCCGGTGGCATCCATGAGGGCATCGATCTCGTCGGCGGAAGCCATGCCCATCGCGGCATGCGCCTCGTCGTCTGTCATCGGCTCGGATGAGGTGGCGCCGTGCGCGTGACCGGCCTCAGAGGCCTCCATCCACTGCATCATGGGGCCGCCGGACTGGGGGAGGCCCCACTGGACCAGCCAGTCGTACATCTGACCGCGCTGGCCGGCCTGCCCGGTGGCGATGTCGTAGGCGAGGACGCGCAGCTCGCTGTCATCGGTCTTGCGGTAGATCTCCATCGCCATCTCGATGGCCTGCGCGTGATGCACCTGCATGTCGCGCGAGAACCCGGCCTCAGGCGAGCTCGTCCCGGGAGTGGCCGCGCCGCTCTGTGTGCCGAACGTCGAGAAGCGTCCCACCGCGAAGGCGAGGCCGGCGATGAGGATGAGTGCGACGGTGACGACGAACCACCGCCGGGAGCCTCCCGCTGATGGCTCGTCCGTCATGTCGGGCCTACTTCTTGCCGGGAGCTTCGAACGCGCCGGTGCAGGCCGCGCCCGGCTCGGGGGCATTGGTGCTGTTCCAGTACGCCTGGATGAACTCCGCGATCCGCGGGTCGTCGGCGGAGTCGACCTTCAGCTGGGCGTTCCACGCGCTGACGGCGATCGGGGTGTCCATGTCGGGGTACGGCGTGAGCAGCGTGTACGTGGACGGGAGCTCGTCCTCGAGGGCCGCGATGTCTTCGTCGGTCACCTGGGCCGGGTCGTACGTGATCCACACGGCGCCGTGCTCGAGGGAGTGCACCGCATTCTCGTTGGGCACCGGCTCGGTGTAGACGCCGCAGTTCAGCCAGGCCGCGTTGTGGTCGCCGCCGGCCGGGGGAGTCTGCGGGTAGTCCACCGACCCCTCGACGTGATTCGCGGTGTTGGTGAAGGTCTCGACCCCCTCGATGCCGCTGCCGTCGCCGTCTCCGCGGGCGTAACTCGGCGCGGGCGTCGGCGCGAAGACGATGGAGGCGACGACTGCCGCGACGACGAGCACGGCCGCGGCCGAGCCGACGATCCACCACACGAGCTTGCTGCGCCGGCGCTTGGCGAGCTGCTTCTGGTACTCGGCCAGCTTCTCCTGGCGCTTCTGCTCGCGCTGCTGCTTGACAGTGAGGTCGATCTTCGCCTGAGTCGCGGGGTTGCCGCTCTTGCGCTTGTCGTCGGAGGTCGGGGTCATGCTCGTGATCTCTGCCGTTCTTGAACAGGGGTCTGGGCGCCCGGCGCGTGCCGCGGAAAGCGGGGGGCGGGTTGCCCTCATCCTATGCGAGCGCATGTGTCCCGGCCCTGGGAAGGCGCCGACAGCGGCGGGCGCCTGCCTGGGAAGGCGCTTGCAGGGTGCGGCGCGGCATCCGTTATCATGGGTACTCGAATCGATTCGACCTTCCTTCAGGTCGGTCGTGCGGATGACGGCGTCGATCGGCAGCGCCGGATCGTCCGCGTCTCTCGGTCCGCCACCCCTCCCGTTCCGCGCACCACGACCGGCTTCCGGCCCCGTGCGGTTCCCCTCGCCAGCGCTCCCCGTCGAAACTCTCGCCACGAAACGAAGTCCACTGTTGCTCGACACCGCCTCCGTCCCCGTCCAGAAGCCCGAAGACCGCCGCCCCGCTGAGCCCGCGCCGCATCCGACCTCGACCGGCGCCATCCGCACGCTGGGGAGCAACCCGGCCACCGCGCCGATCGTCCTTCACCCCGGCGACTCGATCCCGCACCGCCGCCGGGTTCTCTACATCATCCTGCTCGGCGCGCTCACGGCACTGGGTCCGTTCACGATCGACCTGTACCTGCCCGCGTTCCCGGTGCTCGAGGCCGACTTCGACACGACGGCCGCCGCGATCCAGCTGACGCTGACCGGCACCATGATCGGCTTCGCGCTCGGTCAGCTCATCGTCGGGCCGCTCAGCGACAAGGTCGGCCGCCGCGTCCCGCTGCTGTCGGTCACGGCGCTGCACGTGCTCGCCAGCACCGCCGCCGCACTCGCGCCCACGCTCGAACTCCTGTCGGTGGCGCGCGTGCTGCAGGGCGCCGGCGCCGCCGCGGGCGGTGTCGTCGCGGCCGCCATCGTGCGCGACCTCTTCGGCGGACGCCGCCTGGTCGTCATGCTCTCGCGCCTCGCGCTCGTGTCGGGCGTGGCGCCGGTGCTCGCGCCGCTGGTCGGCTCGGTGCTGCTGGCAGTCATGCCATGGCGCGGCATCTTCGTCGTGCTCGCGGTGTACGGGGCGGTCATGCTGGTCTCGGCGATCGTGTTCCTGCCCGAGACACTGCCGCCGGCCCGCCGCCACGAGAAGGGCGCCACCACGGTGTGGCAGCGCTATCGCAGCGTCTTCAGCGACCGCGTCTTCATCGGCGTGCTCATCATCGGCGGCATGACCTTCTCGGGCCTGTTCTCCTACCTGTCGAGCTCGTCGTTCCTCTTCCAGCAGGAGTACGGCTTCAACGCGCAGCAGTACGGACTCCTCTTCGCCGCGAACTCGCTCGGCGTCGTGGTGGGCGTGCAGACGGCGTCGCGCCTGGCCGCCCGTTTCGGCCCGCAGTGGGTCATGGCGTGGTCGACGGCGGTGCTCGTGGTCGCGTCATCCGCCATCATCGTCACCGACCAGCTGGACCTCGGGATCTGGGGCACCATCGTGCCGCTGTTCTTCTTCATGACGGCCTGCGGGTTCACCTTCCCCTGTGTGCAGGTGCTCGCTCTCGACCGCCACGGCAAGGCCGCGGGGACGGCGCAGTCGATCATCGGTGCGACGAACTTCGGCGTCGCTGGGCTGATCTCGCCGCTCGTCGGATGGCTCGCGAAGGATGCCGGCATCACGCCCACGACCATGGCCTCGGTGATGGTGGGGTGCGCCGTCATCGGCGTGCTGTCGCTGTGGCTCATCGTGCGGCCGCGCTCGGTGGAGCGCCTCGCGCCCTGAGCCGCGCTCAGCGCGCGGTGTCGCGCACCGGCTGCAGGCGGAACAGGCGCACGGTGCGCCCCGACTCGCGCTCGTAGTTGCGGTAGCCGGGCCACTGCCGCTCGATCGTCGCCCAGGCCGCGTCGCGCTCCTCGTCGGCGATCGGCGTCGCACGCACGGGCAGGCGGCGTCCGCGCACGGTGATGGCGGCGTCGGGGTGGGCGAGCAGATTGGCGGTCCACGCCGGATGCCGCTGCCCGGCGAAGTTGGTGCCCGCGACGATCGCGCGCCCGTGGCCGTCGGCCGTGTACATCAGCGGCACGTCACGCGGCTCGCCCGACCGCGCGCCGGTCGTGTGCAGAACCAGCGAGGGGACCAGCAGCGCGCTCAGCTGCACGCGTCCGCGCGACAGCCACGCGACGAAGCGCTCGACCGGCGGCAGGAAGACGGGTCCGATGACCCGCCGGAACACGCGCGTACGCGTGAGCGGTGCCACCAGCCTGCGAACCACATCGACGACGGCCGATGCCATCGGTGCCTCCTCGCATCGTGATGAGACCGCACGATAGCACCGGTGACGGCCCTCACCCGATGCTGTCGTGAGGTCCCGTCGATTCTGCAGCGACTCCTGATGCCACATTGTGGCCGACTCCGGCAAGTGGCCTCCGGATCCGGGGGATGGCAGGCACAATGGGGCGATGACGACCTCGGCAGAGCGGCGGGTGGCGACGTCCGTCGTGGCGTATCTGGCCGTCGGCGGCGGCCTCGTGCTGCTGTCGTGCCTGCTCGGCTGGTGGATCTTCGCCCGCGGCGAGGAGCCGTTCGCCATCGACCTCGGGTGGAACGCCCTGGTCGCGAACATCTTCCACCCCGTCATCACCGGGTTCTGCCACTTCATGGACTGGGTCGGCGGCGGATGGTTCGGCGTGCTGGCGGTGCCGATCGGCGGCGCGATCGCGCTCGTCGTGGCGCGAAGGCCGTGGGCCGCGGCGTACTTCCTCGCCGCCGAAGCCGTCTCCGCCGCGGGCGTGCAGCTGCTCAAGCACCTGTTCGGCCGCGTGCGCCCCGAAGACATCCTGATCGTGGCCGACTTCGGCTCGTATCCGTCGGGGCACGTCGCGAATGCGGCGACGATCGCGGTGGCCGCCTTCGTGATCTTCCCGCGCGTGTGGGTCGCGGTCGTGGGAGCGGTCTGGGTGCTGCTCATGGCGTTCAGCCGCACCTACCTGCACGCCCACTGGCTGAGCGACACCGTCGGCGGCGCGCTGCTGGGTGCGGGCGCCGCGCTGCTGGTCGCGGCCGCGTTCGCGGTGCCGCTGACGCGGGAGCGGGCGGCTGCCGTCGCGAAAAGCCGCTGACTAGGCTGAGCGCATGACCGCCGCTGCGCCCGATCCGTCTGCGCCCGACTCCACCGCGACCGATCCGGCGGTCGCCGCCGCCGAAGCGGAACTGGCACGGCTGCGCGCCGAAGCCGACGCCGCCGAGGCCCAGCTCAAGGCCGCCCAGGCGCGCGCGGCGCTCGCGGCAGCCGAGGCCGCCGCCGCCAAGGCCAAAGCCTCCGGCGCCCCCGCCCCGACAAGGCCGCCCGCTCCGTCCTCATCTGAGGACCGGGGCCGAATCGAGGAGCCGTCGGGCGACATCGCTCCTCAACCCGGCGCAGATGCTCAATCGAGGACGGCTGCGATCCCCGGTGAGACGACCCAGGGGCCCGCGGGAGCGCCCACTGAGGCCGAGCGGACGCGGGAACAATCGCCCGAACCGACCTCCTCCGCGACGCAACCCGCGACTGCCGAACCGACCTCCTCCGCGGCGCAACCCGCGACTGCCGAACCGACCTCCTCCGCGGCGCAACCCGCGACTGCCGAACCGACCTCCTCCGCGACGCAGCCATCTCCGCCGATCGAGCCCGGCCCGCTCACGCCTGAAGACATCCAGAAGATCACCCTGGGGTACACGTTCGAGGCGTCCACCTCGACGCTCGATCTCGGCGCCCTCCTCAACGGCGATCCGGTTCCGTCGGCGCAGATCCGCATTCCGCTCGGCATGATGAACCGCCACGGTCTCGTCGCCGGCGCGACCGGCACCGGCAAGACGCGCACGCTTCAGGGCCTCGCCGAGCAGCTGGCGGCCAAGGGTGTGCCCGTGTTCGCCGCCGACATCAAAGGCGACCTCTCGGGCGTCGCGACACCGGGGGAGCCGAGCGAGAAGCTGCTGGCGCGCACACGGGCGATCGGCCAGGACTGGAAGCCTGAGGCATCGGTCACCGAGTACTTCGCCCTGGGCGGCGTCGGCAAGGGCGTGCCCGTGCGGGCGACGGTGTCGGGCTTCGGCCCGCTGCTGCTGAGCAAGGTGCTGGGCCTGAACGCGACGCAGGAGTCGAGCCTCGGGCTGGTGTTCCACTACGCCGATGCCAACGGGCTCGCGCTCGTCGACCTGTCTGACCTGCGCGCCGTGCTCACGCACCTCACGAGCGACGAGGGCAAGGCCGAGCTCAAGGAGCTCGGGGGCCTGTCGGCGGCGACGGCGGGCGTGATCCTGCGCGAGCTGATCACTTTCGCGGATGCCGGAGCCGACGTCTTCTTCGGCGAGCCCGAGTTCGACGTGGCCGACTTCATCCGCACGGCGCCCGACGGTCGCGGAATCATCAGCCTGCTCGAGGTGCCGGGGGTCATCGACAAGCCCGAGCTGTTCTCGACCTTCCTGATGTACCTGCTGGCCGAGCTGTTCGAGATCCTCCCCGAGGTGGGGGACGCCGACAAGCCGAAGCTGGTGTTCTTCTTCGACGAGGCGCACCTGCTGTTCAAGGACGCCTCGAAGGATTTCCTGTCGGCGATCGTGCAGACGGTGCGGCTCATCCGTTCCAAGGGCGTCGGCGTGTTCTTCGTGACGCAGACCCCGAAGGACGTCCCCTCCGACGTCCTGGCGCAGCTGGGTTCCCGCGTGCAGCACGCGCTGCGCGCGTTCACGCCCGACGACGCCAAGGCGCTGCGGGCGACCGTCGGCACGTACCCCAAGTCGGGCTACGACCTCGAGCGCGTGCTGCAGGAGCTCGGCACGGGTGAGGCGATCGTCACCGTGATGAGCGAGAAGGGCGCACCCACGCCCGTCGCGTGGACCCGGCTGCGAGCCCCGCAGGGACTGATGTCGCCGACCCCCGATCCGGCGATCGAAGCCGCGGTGAAGGCGTCGCCGCTGCTGGCGAAGTACGGCACGTCGATCGACCGCGAGTCGGCGCGCGAGATCCTCACCGCGAAGATGAGGGCCGCCGACGATGCCGCCGCGGCCGAGCAGGCGGAGCTCGCCAAGGCGAAGGCCGATGCGGAGTACTCCCGGCAGAAGGCCGCGATCGACAAGCAGCAGGCGGCGGCCGACAAAGCCAGCGCCGCGGCGGAGAAGAAGGCTCAGCAGGAGTACGAGCGGCTCCTGAAGAAGACGGCGGGCACGACCCGCACGTCGCGTTCGCCTGGGAAGTCTCCCATCGAGCAGATTCTGAACTCCAAGTCGACCCAGACAATACTGGGTGGTGTGATCCGCGGGATCTTCGGCACCGGCAGGCGCTGAGGCACCCCGAGCCCCCCGGCGCCGCCCCCGAGGCGCCATGCCGCACCGCTCGGCGCGGGCGGGAAGGATCCGTCCTCACCCGGAAGGTCTCGCGTGCGCCGCAGAGCAGTCGTCATCGTCGCGCTGACGCTCGCCCTGGCGACGGCAGCGGCCGGCATCGCGCTGGCGGTCGCCTCGACGGCGGGGACGGATGCCGCACGCTCCGGTTCGGTGACGCCGTCGGCGTCCGCGTCGGTCGCGGTTCCGGTCACCGCCGACGACTACTGCTACGTCGAGGCGATGATCTACTACCGCGTCGAGGAGCAGGAGCTCGCGCAGACCCTGCTGCGCAAGGAGGGCCTCGACGCCGGTGCGAGCGGGTTCGCGCAGGGCATCGCCGAGCGCGACGAGGACGAACTCGCCGACCTCCGCGAGTGGTACGTCTCGTGGGCCGATGCGCGTCCCCTCGAACCGCCGGCCGACGGCCCGTGCGCCGGACACGGCGCCGATCACGCGCAGATGCCCGGGATGCCGGCGTGGAGCACGCTGCAGGGACTCGTCGACGCACAGCACCCCGACGCGGAACGGCGGTTCGCCGAGATCCTTCAGGCGCAGAACCTGGGGATGGAGGCCCTGGTGGCGCTGATCCTCGAGGGCGATCCGCACCCGGCGGTGGCCGAGTCCGCCTCGCGAGTGCTCGAGCAGGCGAGGGCCGATCAGGACACGCTCCAGGGCATCCTCGACGCGCTGCCCTGAGCGCGCGCGACAGCACGCACGCCGTGCCGCGGCATCCGTCACCAGCCGCTGAGCGAGGCCAACGGGGCGAGGGCGCGCGCGGCATCGCGAAGGGCACCGACGTGCCGCGCGGCGACCGAGAGCCGGGCGATCGAGGTCGACAGCGTGACCGCGCCCACTGGCCGCGCGTCGTCGTCGTGGATCGGCACCGCGATGCAACCGCGGTCGGCGCTGAGGAGCGCGACCTGCTCGGTGTAGCCGCGCACCGCGTACGCCTCGTGGATCGCCCGCACGTCGTCGGCCGGTGCATCGGTGCGCCAGCACGGCGCCTGCGGGAGCCGCCGGTCGGGATGCGCGACGAGCCACAGATGGCCGATGGCGGACCGGGCCGGATCGGCGAGCAGCGCTTCGCGGTCCGAGAGCGGGCGACGGTCGTCCTCATCGAGCACGAGCAGCCCCGACCTGTGGAACGCGAACAGGTGCACGGCCTCACCGGTCTCCTCGCGCAGACGCTCCAGGAGCGGAGCGTGCTCGGGACGCTTGCGAGCTCCCACGATCGCCGCGAGCTCCAGCACGCGCGTGCCGAGCAGGAAACCGGAGAAGTCGGGGCGGCGCACGAGGTACTCGTCGCGCACGAGCGAGTTGACCACGCGATAGACGGTCGCGCGGGGCGCGCCCACGGCACGGGCGATGTCGGCGGCGGAGGCCCCGCGGTCGTCGCGGGCGACCTGCTCGAGGATCTCGAGCGCCAGGCCGAGGCCCTTCTCGGGCAGTCGCGTGTCGCCGGCGAGACCCGCGCCGCTCATGTCCGCTCCGGCCCGTCGATGCAGTCGGCGTCGGTCGGCCAGTCGTGGACGCCGATCCTCGCCGCCACCCGAGGATGCCGCGCCACGCGCAGCGATCCAGCGACCACGACGGCGCCGAGGATGCCCACCGCCCATACGAGGCCGGCGAGGTTGTCGCGGATGGTCGCCGCGAGATAGAACCCCAGCACGCACAGGAGTCCGCCCAACGGCAGGGCGCTGAGCACCACCGCGCGGACCGTCAGCTCGCCGATGCGCGCGAGGAAGAAGGGGGCGGCTGCGCACACCAGCGCGTAGGCGAGCACGAAGCCGAGGATCGAGGCGGGCGCCGTGACGATCCGGATGTCCTGGCGGCTTCCGCCCCATGCGAGCACCGTCACCGGCACCGCGGTGATCGCCGCGGTGAGCAGGATCCCGCCGATGGCCGGAACGCCACGGCGCGACACGACACCGAAGGAGCGGGGGAGGAGTCCCTCGCGGCTCATCGCGAACGCCAGCCGGGTCGCAGCGTTCGTCATGGCCAGCGCGCACGCCAGGAACGAGATCGCGACGATGAGGTCGATGAGCCGCGAGAGCCCGGTGACCGCCGAGAGCGATGCCGCCCCCGGTCGCTCGGCGACGATGGACAGCTGCGCCGCGGTGCCGACGAGCATCACCAGGCCGGTCGCGCCGACGCTGACCATCACCGCGCGGGGGACCGCGGCGAAGGGGCGACGGGTCTCGGGCCCCAGGGCGGCTCCGCTCTCGAACCCGACGAACCCGATCAGCGCGAACGCGACACCGGTGATCACGGCCTCGAGCGAGAAGTCGGCGGCGCGCGGCACCAGCAGCCCGACGTCCCACCGGGTGAGGCTGAGTGCGGCGATGGAGAGGCCGAGGACCGTCACGACGGCGACCGACTCGAGGACGAGGAGCATGCGCGTCGACATCCGCAGTCCGCGGGCGACCACGAACGCGATGACGGCGCCGAACCCCGTGATGAGGGCGATCGTGAGCCATGGGGAAGGCGTGTCGCCTCCGATGAGGCTCGCCAGCCGGAGCGATCCCGCGGTCAGCGTGTTGATCGCGACGGCGATGTACCCGATGCCGAGCGCCGCCCCCGCGATGAGGCCCACGTGCGAGCCCAGGCCGCGCACCGCGAACGTGTACAGCGAACCGGTGCTGGCGATCCGCCGGGCGAACATCCCGATGACGAGCCCGACGCCCACGACGAGGGTGATCGTGATCGCGATGTCGAGGAAGGCGAACGAGCCGCTGCGCGCGTAGGCCGCGGCGGGGTGGACGAGCAGGACGCCCGCGGGCGCCGTCGCGGCGACCGACTGCGCGACGACATCGACGGTGTGCGCGTGGCGGCGACGCAGGCCGGAGAACGGCGAGGCGGAGCCCAGGTCGTTCCTCGGGCGCGCCATCTCGATCGCGTCCGCGAGTGCACTGCTCACGCGGCCTCCCGGGTGCGCCGCGCCCGCGCGCGGCGGCTGAAGGCGACGCTATCCGCCGCGCGTTGCCGGAAAGCGCTGGCTGTGTTTCGCGGCTGTGACAACCGGTGAGACGTGTGTGCCGTACCGCGGCGGCGTCGTCTCAGAAGGTTTTCGCTCGGCGTTCGCGGCGTCATACGACCGGGAAACGGCGGCGGCGAAGAATCGGCCCCGACGCGGGTGCGAGCCGCGTCTTCGCCGTCGAAAGGACTCCTGTGACCGAACAACAGCACTCTCCCGAGGGGGACTCGCCGCCGCCCTCGCGGCAGCGGCCCTCCCTCCGGAACCGCCTCCTGACACCGCGCACCCTCGGTATCGGCTCGGCGGTCGCCGCCGCCGCAGCCGCCGTGGCGCTCGTCTTCGCCACCCAGACCGCTGTGCAGGCGACGTCGTCGCCGGAGACGCCCGCCTCGACCCCCATCGCGGCCGACAGCACCGACGAGGACGCACCCGAGAAGGCGGAAGAGGTGGCCATGCCCGCCACCGTCGCCGCCGCCTACGACGGACTCTCCGGCGCCGAGGTCGAGTACGTCCGCTTCCTGGGCGCCCAGGACGACGCGTTCGCCTCCGGCACGGACGTGTTCGGCGAGGCGGGACTCCAGTTCCTCTCCACCGACGTCGCCGACCCGCAGGCCTACTCCGACGGGCACCGGCGTCTGCTCTCGCTGTACTACGACTACGCCACGAACGAGACGGTCAGCATGATCGTCAACGTCACCTCCGGCGCGGTCGAGTCGGTGGAGCGCGCGTCCGGCACGCAGCCGGCGCCGACCGACGCCGAGACGGCGCTGGCGTGGGAGCTGCTGCTCGACTCCGACGCCGCCCAGCCGGTCGTCGACGAGTTCGCCGCGCTCACCGGCGGCTCGGCCCTCACCCCGGCATCCGCCGAGGTGCTCCTCACCGCCCACTCGTTCGTCACCGACGCCGGCTCCTTCGGCGCCGAGTCGTGCGGCATCGACCGCTGCGTGCAGGTGCTCGCCCAGGTCGACGGCGGCGCCTTCCTCACCACCAGCACGTACGTCGTCAACCTGTCGACCCGTGCCGTCCTGACCATCTCATGACCCTGGAGACACCCCCGATGAAACGAACCTCCCTCCGCCGGCTCCTCGGAGCAGGCACCGCGATGGCTCTCCTCGCGGGCGGTCTGGTGCTGTCGGCACCCGTCGCGGCATCCGCGCAGACCGTCACCGAGGCATCCTGTTCCGGCGAATCCCTCGTCTCGAAGACCCTCGAGGCCGGCTCGAGCTGGCAGATGTGCTGGCGCCTCGACACCTACCGCGGCCTCGTGCTCGACAAGGTCGCGTACCAGCCCCGCGACGACGCCGCCCCGACGCTCGTGCTCGACTCGATCGCGCTCGCACAGCTCAACGTGCCGTACGACACCGGCGCCACCGAGTACAACGACGTGACCACCTACCAGGTCGGCGGCCGCCGCCTGCAGGCCATCGAGGCCGTCGACTGCCCGGTCGGCGAGGTGTTCAGTGCGTGGGTCGACGCCACCCGCGGCGAGATCCCGGCGCTGTGCATCGGCGAAGAGGACTCCGGCCTCGCGTACCGCTCGAACATCGCGCGCGACGCGCTGTACGCGGCGCAGGGCACCGACCTCGTGCTGCACGCGGTGTCGCGCATCGGCTGGTACGAGTACCAGACCGAGTACCGCTTCCACGACGACGGCGAGATCTCGGTGCGCCTCGGCGCGACCGGCGACCTGTCGCCCAACGACTACGTGAACGTGGTCAACCAGGGCTGGCCGATCGCGCCGGGCCAGGAGGACTTCGCGGTCAACCACTACCACTCGGCGTTCTGGCGCGTGGACTTCGGCATCGACTCGGGTGCCAACCAGGTCGTCGAGAAGTTCGCCACCACGCCCACCGGCGAGTACGGCACCACCGGCGACACCGGTCACACGGCGATCCTCGAGACGCAGCTCACGCAGATCACCAACGAGACCAAGACGATGGGGGCCAACCGCGAGGCGTACCGCGTCGTGAACCCCGAGAGCCTCAACGCGGATGGGCACGCCCGTTCGTACGAGATCATCGTGCCGCGCGACCAGGCGTACAACCTCAACCCCGAGACCGACTTCGACATCGCGTTCACGTCGGCGAAGTCCGACGAGATCCACGCGAGCCACAACCTGATCCCGTCGAAGGCGGGCCAGATGGTCACCGACTACATCGCCGACGGCGAGACGCTCGAAGACCCGGTGGCATGGGTGAACGTGGGCTTCCACCACATCAACCGCGACGAGGACCAGAGCCCCATGCCGATCCACTGGCAGGGCTTCACCCTCTACCCGCGCGACTTCGCCGCGCAGAACCCCAACATCCCCGAGGGCCGCAAGTGGGTCAACGGCGACATGCGGGGCGTTCCGAACCCCAACATCACCCCGACGCCGACCGCGTCGCCCACCCCGACGCCGACGGCCACTCCGACGACCGAGCCGACGGCGGAGCCGACGCCGACCGCGACGCCCACGACCCCGGGCAACGGCAACGGGAACGGGAACGGCAACGGGAACGGGAACGGAAACGGGAACGGCAACGGGAACGGGAACGGAGGCTCGGCCGCTCCCGCGGCGGCTCCGGTGACCTTCGGGCAGCCCGAGGTCGCGCCGGGCGCCGCCCAGACCGCCACAGCGAGCGGCTTCGCGCCGGGTGAGACCGTGAGCGCGGTCATGCACTCCGACCCCGTCGACGTCGGCACGTTCGTCGCCGACAGCGAGGGCGTCGTCAGCGTGCAGTTCCTCGTCCCGGCGGCCACCCCGGCCGGCGAGCACACGCTCGTGCTGACCGGTCAGACGTCCTCGGCCGTCGCGCAGGGCTCGTTCACCGTCGCCTCGGCGTCGCCGGCGGCGGTCTTCGGCGCACTCGCGGCGACGGGCACCGACGCGAACCGCTGGGCGATGTCGGGGCTCGTGCTCCTTGTCGCCGGAGCCGGGCTCGCAGGCACCTCGTGGTTCCTGCGCCGTCAGCAGGGCGTCAAGGCCCAGGCCTGATCCCTTCGCGGGGCGGCGTGCAGGTCGCGCCGCCCCGCGAACCCCCGGTCCCGGGCCGCGCAGGTCGCGCCGCCCGGCGAACCCCGTCCTCGTTCCGAAGGAGTCCCCATGCCCCGTCGCATCGCCGCCCTCGGTGTCGTGCTCGCCGTCTCGACCGGGCTCGCGGGCGCGGCGGTGGTCACGCTGGGGATCACCGCTCCCGCGTCCTCGACGCCGGTCGCGGCCGGAGCCGGTGCGATGACGGATGCCGCAGCCGCCGCCTATCCGACGGCGCTGGACCACTGCTACATCGAGGGCATGATCCCGCACCATGAGCAGGCGCTCGCTCTCAGCGAGCTGGTGCTGGCGGCATCCGGCGTCCGCGAGCGCACCCGAGCGCTCGCCGAGTTCATCGTGGCCGACCAGGCCGCCGAGATCGACACGATGCGCGCCTGGCAGACGGCGTGGCGTGGTGCCATCCCCGCAGGCGGCGTCGCCGCCGGCCATCAGGCACACGGCGCCGCGCAGCCTGTCGCCGGCGCCATCCCCATCGGCTGCGGCGATCACCCGCACACGCAGATGAAGGGCATGGCGACTGCGGAACAGCTTGCCGCGCTCGACGCGGCGGAGGCTGACGCAGCCGACCGCCTCTTCCTCGAGCTGATGATCGCGCACCACGAGGGTGCGCTCGAGATGGCGGAGGGCGCCGTCCGCGAGGGATCGAACGCCTTCGTCCGCAACTCCGGCAAGCACGTCCTCGTGGAGCAGGAGAGCGAGATCACCGCCATGACGTCGCTCCTCGCCGAGGTGCCGTGACCGCCGTCGCCTCGTCGCCCCGCCCGGTCGCCGTCCCGGGCCGACCGCGGGTCGTGGCCTCTCGGCGTCGGCCCGCGCTCGCCGGGGCGATCTCCATCGCGACTCCCGTCATCGCGGCACTCCTCATCGCTGCGGCGTTCGGCGTCGCGACCGTGCGCAACGACTCGATGAGCCCCACGCTCCATAACGGCGCAACCGTGGTGTTCGACAGATGGAGCGCACCGGCACGCGGCGACATCGTGCTCCTCGTGGACCGCGAAGGCTGGTCGGGCACGGCGGACGCGTTGCTCGTCAAACGCGTCGTCGGCATCGCCGGAGACGTCGTCGTGTGCTGCGAGGCGGGCAGCGGACGCCTCGTCGTCAACGGCGCCCCTCTCGACGAGCCCTACGCGGGTGAGGTGCGCCCGGGTGGCGACATCCCGTTCCGCGTGACGGTTCCCGACGGCGCCGTCTGGGTCATGGGGGACAACCGCGCGGGTTCGGCGGACTCGCGCCTGTCGGTTTCCGAGTCGGGGCACGGCGCCGTGTCCGCCGACGACCTCCGCGGCACCGTCCGCGCCTGGTGGGGCGGCTGACCCGTCCCGCCACCTGCGCTCGACAGGTCAACCGCGGTCCCGCGGGAGATTCTGCGCGGATTCCTCCTGCGCAGGCCCGGCTGGCCCCTGGAATGGCTGCCGGCCGCGGGGCGCGGCATCCGTCCATCCCAGCCGAACCGGATGCCGTGAGAGTTCGGCCCTCGCGGGCTTCGCGAGGCTTAGCCTGGGAGCATGGCGACGAAGCCTCCGAAGACGGATATCGACGAGACGCGCGTGCATGTCTCGCGGCCGAAGAAGGTCGCGGTGGGCGTGCCCGCGGTGCTGCACGCGCTCGAGATGGCGAACGAGCAGATGGGCGTCAAGCGCTCCGTGCAGACGCTCCTGCGGGTGAACCAGAAGGACGGCTTCGACTGCCCCGGGTGCGCCTGGCCCGAGGAGGACAAGCGCCACATCGCCGAGTTCTGCGAGAACGGCGCGAAGGCCGTGGCTGAGGAGGCGACGCTGCGCCGCGTCGGGCCGGAGTTCTTCGCGGCCCACTCGCTCGACGAGCTCCGCGCGCACGACGACTGGTGGCTCGGCCAGCAGGGGCGGCTCACGCACCCGATGGTGCTCGAGGAGGGCGCGACCCACTACCGTCCCATCTCGTGGGACGACGCGCTGTCGCTGGTGGCCGACGAGCTGCGCGCGCTGGACGACCCCGACGAAGCGGTCTTCTACACCTCCGGCCGCACCTCGAACGAGGCAGCATTCCTGTACCAGCTGCTCGTCCGCGGTATCGGAACGAACAACCTCCCCGACTGCTCGAACATGTGCCACGAATCCAGCGGCTCGGCGCTGACCGAGACGATCGGCATCGGCAAGGGCACCGTCTCGATCGAAGACATCCACGACGCCGACCTGCTCATCGTGGCAGGGCAGAACCCCGGCACCAACCATCCCCGCATGCTCTCCGCGCTGGAGAAGGCCAAGCAGCGCGGAGCCACGATCATCGCGGTGAATCCGCTCCCCGAAGCCGGCCTGATGCGGTTCGAGAATCCGCAGACCATCCGCGGCGTCGCCTTCGGCGGCACCAAGCTCGCCGACGCCTTCGTGCAGATCCGGCTCGGCGGCGATCAGGCGCTGTTCCAGGCGATCGGCAAGCACCTGCTCGAGGCCGAGGCGCAGGCAGCCTCGACAGGCTCGGCGGCCGACGGGGGAGTCCTCGACCACGACTTCATCGCGGAGCACACGAGCGGTTTCGACGCTTACCGGCAGGCTATGACGGATGCCTCGTGGCGCGAGCTCGTCGCCGCGACCGGCATTCCCGAGAAGGCGCTGCGCAGGGTGGGTGAGGCCGTCCGCCGCTCGAAGGCGACGATCGTGTGCTGGGCGATGGGCCTGACGCAGCACAAGCACTCGGTGCCGACGCTCCGGGAGATCGTGAACGTGCTCCTGCTGCAGGGCAACATCGGCCGCGCGGGGGCGGGGCTGTGCCCCGTGCGCGGACACTCCAACGTGCAGGGCGACCGCACCGTCGGCATCTACGAGAAGCCGTCGACGGCGTTCCTCGACGCCTTGGATGCCGAATTCGGCTTCGCCGCTCCGCGCGAGCACGGCTTCGACACCGTCGGCGCGATCCGCGCGATGCGCGACGGCCGCGTCAGGTTCTTCATGAGCATGGGCGGCAACTTCGTCTCGGCCACTCCCGACACCGCTGTCGTCGAAGCGGGCATGGCACGGGTGGGGCTCACCGTGCATGTCTCGACGAAGCTCAACCGGTCGCACGTCGTCACCGGCCGGCGCGCGCTGATCCTGCCGACACTCGGTCGCACCGACCGCGACCGCCGCGGTGGCGCGGAGCAGCGGGTGACGGTCGAGGACTCGATGGGCGCCGTGCACGCCTCCCGTGGACGGCTCGCACCGCCGGCGGAGGACCTCCTCAGCGAGGTCGCGATCGTCGCGCGCCTGAGCGCGCTCGTGTTCGGTCCGGGGGCGTCGAGCGAGATGAATCGCGACGATCAGGCGGACGACGTTTCGTCTCGCTTGGCTCGCTCAACGACCGGCAACGGCGCTGATCCCGCCCGCCACGACCGGGGGTACCCCGAGCGCTCGCCGCGCGAGGAGGCGGAGGTCGACCAGACCGATCCGGCCGGCCACCCCACGGTGCCTGGGTCTCATCCCACGGCGGCTGATCCCCGCCCCGCGGTCGCCGAGCCCCACCCCATGGTCGCCGAGCCCGACACCACGGTGGCCGAGCGCCACCCCACGGTCGCTGAGCTTGTCGAAGCGCGCAACGTCCCGCACGCGGACTGGGCGGCGCTCGAGGCGGACTACGCCCTCATCCGCTCGCACATCGAGCGGGTCGTGCCCGGCTTCGAGGACTACGAGCAGCGCATCGACAAGGGGCGCACGCTCCACCTGCCGAACGGCCCGCGCGACGCCCGCCGCTTCGCCACGGTGGACGGCAAGGCCCGGTTCACGGTGAACCCCTTGGAGTATCCCCGTATCCCGCGGGGGCGGCTGCTGCTGCAGACGCTGCGCTCGCACGACCAGTACAACACCACCATCTACGGCAAGGACGACCGCTACCGCGGCATCCACGACGGCCGCCGTGTGGTGCTGGTGAACGCGAAGGACATCCAGCAGCTCGGGTTCGCCGAGAACGACATCGTCGACCTGGT
The DNA here is from genome assembly GCF_015278315.1 of Microbacterium ureisolvens. GTDB lineage: Bacteria > Actinomycetota > Actinomycetes > Actinomycetales > Microbacteriaceae > Microbacterium > Microbacterium ureisolvens. Next base: position 351,363 of record NZ_JADIJE010000003.1, read on the forward strand.
GTCGGAGTGGACCCGCCCGGGCGGCAGCGTCGAGGAGCGCCGCGCCGAGGAGTTCCGCATCGTGGCGTACTCCACGCCGCGGGGCAACGCCGCCGCCTATTATCCGGAGACCAACGTCCTGGTGCCGCTGGAGTCCGTCGCCGATGTCTCCGGCACGCCCACGTCGAAGTCGGTCGTGGTGCGCCTCGAGCGCCGTGGATGACCGCTTCGGCCTAGGCTGAAGCCATGACCCGAGCCGCCGTCGTCACCGTGTCGGACCGCTCGGCCTCGGGCGCGCGGGCCGACGAGAGCGGCCCGATCGCGGTCGCCGCCCTCCGCGAAGCAGGCTTCGACTGCGACGATGCCGTCGTCGTGCCCGACGGCGCCGACAGCGTCGAGCGCGCTCTGACCGTCGAGATCGTCGCCGGGGTGAAGCTCATCATCACGACCGGCGGCACGGGCGTGTCGCCGCGCGACCAGACGCCGGAAGGCACGTCACGCGTCGTGACGCGTGAGATCCCCGGCATCGCCGAGGAGCTGCGCCGCCGCGGCGCGGCCGAGAAGCCGGCGGGCATTCTGACGCGGGGGCTGGCCGGCGTCGTGGACCCGCACGGCGCCCTCGTCGTGAACCTTCCGGGCTCACCCGGAGGCGTGGCCTCCGGAATGCCCGTGGTGCTGTCGGTCGCGCGCCACGTGCTCGACCAGCTCGGCGGGAGCGACCACTGATGGCCGTCGCTGCGAACGCGGTGCGGGTGGCGGCGATCAGTCCCGAACCGCTTGATCTCGACGCCCACCTGCGCGCGGTCGACGACGCACACATGGGCGCCGTCACGACGTTCGTGGGCCGCGTCCGCGATCACGATCCGGATGCCGCCACCGCCGTGGTCGCCCTCGAGTACTCCGCCCACCCCGATGCCGAGCAGGCGCTCGCGCGTCTCGCGGCGGCCGCGATCGGGGACACCGGCGCGCTGGTCGCCGTCTCGCACCGGGTCGGCACGCTCGGCGTGGGCGACCTGGCCGTCGTCATCGCGGTGGCCTCCGCCCACCGCGCCGAAGCGTTCGAGGTGTGCCGCACACTCATCGAGACCATCAAGACCGACCTCCCGGTGTGGAAGAAGCAGGTCGAGTCCGACGGCACCGCCACCTGGCTCGGCCTCGGCGGCTGACCCCCTCACGCGCCGCGTTCAGCGGCCTGGCGCGCAACCTCGGATCCGCTGCTACGGATGGCGACGAAGAAACGCCGGGTCGCGGCATCCGTCGTCGGCGTGTCGCCCGCGGGATCCGCACCTACGGACCCGTTGTTGTGCCGGAGCGAATGCCGCGGAGGACGGCACCGGCGAACCCGACGTGGCGCAAGGGGGAGCGACGGCGCGGACGCACCGCGCCGGCCGGCACGACTGGAGACGTCAGCCGGGCGGGATCAGCCGCCGGCGAAGGGCGGCAGCACGTCGACGAGGTCGTCGCTGCCGAGAGGCGTGTCGTCGGCGACGCGCGAGCCCCCGACCAGCACCGCACAGCGCGGCAGGATGCCGCCGAGCCCGGGGTACGCCTCCGACACGGCCTCGCGGAGGGCGCCCAGCGTCGGCTCGGAGCGGCGTTCGGTGTCGAGACCCGTCGCCTCCTGGGCGGCGGCGAAGTAGCGGACGACGGCCATCAGCTCTCGTACTCCCAGGTCGCGGCCATCTCGGTGATGGCCGCCACTGCCGCGGTCGTGTCTTCGGGCGATCCGCCCGCGCGACCGGCGACGAGGCCGGCGGCGAATGCGCTGAACGGCGCCGCCGGGCGCGCGACGCCGACGGCCACGTCGCGTGCGAGGTCGAGGATGAGCGCGACGGGAAGGTCTTCCGGTGCGAGGTCGAACCGCTCGCGCAACGCCGCCGCCCATGCGTCGAGGGCTTCGGGCGGAAGGGTGCGGGACTGCTCGTTCATGGCGACTCCTCGGGCGCTCGACCGGCCCGCCGGCGGGCCTCCTCCAGATCTTCCCACGTGTCCACGTCGCGGGTCAGGTCGTCGGACGCGGTGACCACGACGATCGCCAGATCGTCGAGCAGCGCGCGCACGGGCGCGTCGCGTCCGGCATCGGGAAGAGCGGATGCCGCGACCCGCAGCGCACGCGTGCGGTACGCGCCGATCAGCCATTGCGGTCGGCTCGACCGATCAGCGAGGCAGATCCCGTCGGTGTCGGCGGGCAGGAGCGGAAGGTCGTCGACGAGCCGCCGCACCGCGGCGCCGACGCCCGGCAGGTCGCATGCCAGGAGGAGCGTCCACTCGGGGTCGTCCGCCTCCTGCCACGAGCGCAGCGCCGCCACGATCGCCGCTGCGGGACCCGAGAACGGCGGGTCCTCACGCACCCAGGCGATCGGCAGCGTCTCGTCGAGAACCGGCGCGACCGCCGTGATCGGCCGGGCTGCGGCATCCGTCACCGCGGTCACCGCCGCGTGCAGCAGCGTGCGCCCGCCGACCTCGAACAGGGGCTTGGCTGCGCCGTCGACGCGTGAGGCGCGCCCTCCTGCGAGGAGGATCGCCCCGAGGGGGCCGGCGGCGTCGGTCATGTCTCGCCGGTGCGGTGCCAGTCGCCGTTCTTGCCGCCGGTCTTCGTGACGATGCGCACGTTCTCGATCGAGGTGCCCTTGTCGAGGCCCTTCACCATGTCGACGACGGCGAGGGCGGCGACCGAGACCGCAGTGAGCGCCTCCATCTCCACTCCGGTGCGATCGGCGGTGCGCACCGTGGCCTCGACCGCGACGCCGCCGTCTTCGATCGCGAGGTCGACGGTGGCGCCGTGCACGCCGATCACGTGGGCCAGGGGAAGCAGCTCGGGCGTGCGCTTGGCGGCCTGAATGCCCGAGATGCGGGCCACGGCGAGCACGTCGCCCTTGGGAACGGCGCCGTCGCGCAGCGCGGCGACGACCTCGGGGGAGCACCGGACGAAGCCCCGCGCGGTCGCCGAGCGCACCGTCGGCTGCTTGAGGGTCACGTCGACCATGCGCGCGTGACCTGACGCGTCGAGGTGCGTGAACGTCGGCTGGTCGGTGCTCATGAGATCAGCATGACATCGACGAGGTCGCCGGCGGCGACGGCGTCGACCTCGGCGGGGACGACCGCGTACGCCTCGGCGCGGCCGAGGCCGCCTGCCAGGTGGGATCCTCCGGTCGTCGCCGGCACCGCGCGCCACTGGCGCGGATCGGACCGGTCGATGACGACGGGCAGGTACTGGCGGCGCCCGGGCGGCGTGCGCCATGCGGATGCCGCGGGGACGGCGATGACGGGGCGCTCCAGGGACGTGCGGCCCTGTAGTCGCAGCAGCGCGGGGCGCACGAAGACCTCGAACGAGACGGCGGCGCTGACCGGGTTGCCGGGGAGGCCGAACAGCAACGCACCGGTGTCCACGCGGCCGAACCCCTGCGGCTTTCCGGGCTGCATCGCCACTTTCGAGAACACCATGGTGCGCGCCAGCGTGGTCTTGACCACCTCGTACGCACCGGCGCTCACGCCCCCGGAGAAGACGACGACGTCGGCGGCGTGGCTCGAACCGGCCGCGGTCACCTCGGCGAGCAGGGCGTCGAGCTGGTCGGGCTCATCCGGTACGCTGGCGCGGCGCACGACGTCGGCGCCGGCGTCATGCGCGAGCGCCGCGAGGAGCACGCTGTTCGATTCCGGGATCTGGCCGCGCCGCAGGGGTGCGCCGGGTTCGACCAGTTCGGAGCCCGTCGAGACGACGGCGACGCGCGGACGCCGCGTCACCGCGACCTCCGCCACGCCGGCGGCCGCCACCGCCGCCACCTGCAGGGCGCCGAGCTGCACACCGGCCGGAAGGACCTCGTCGCCGGCGCGCGCGTCCTCGCCGGCGCGGCGGATGTGCGCACCTGCGGCGCGCGGCGCGCGGAGCACCGAGATCGCACCGAGGGAGTCGGCCAACCCGCCGGCCGTGTCCTCGAACGGCACGATGGCGTCGGCGGCGGAGGGCACCGGCGACCCGGTCATGATGCGCGCGGCCTCACCCGGCGCGAGCGCCGGGTCGGCGGCGGTTCCGGCGGGGAGGTCGGCGACCACCCGGAGGTCCACGGGGGCGTCGGGTGCGGCATCCGTCACGTCCGCGAAGCGCACGGCGAAGCCGTCCATGGCGGAATTGTCGAACACCGGAATGTCGACGGCGGCGCGCACCGGTTCGCGCAGGGTGTGGCCGTGCGCGTCGGCGAGGCCGATCCGCTCGCCAGGCAGGGGCGCCGCGACAGCCAGGACGTCGGAGAGATGCTCTTCGACGGAGCGCAGCCCGCTCACGCCTGGACCGCCGCGATGTCGCGGTTCCACGCCTCGATGCCGCCGGCGAGGACGGATGCCTCGACCCCGGCGGCGCGCAGGGCAACGGCCGCGCGCTGCGCGCGCATGCCCACCTGGCACACCACGACGACCGTCGGCGCGCCGATACGCGATGGGTCGGCGAGCACGTCTCCGAGGGGCAGCAGCACGGAGCCGGGGATGACCCCGCGCTCCGTCTCGAAGGGCTCCCGTACGTCCACCAGCACGGCGCCGGCGCGCTGCGCGGCCAGCGTCTCGCCGGGCGAGAGCTGCGGGATCACCGGCAGGTGTCCGGCGGGGGATGCCGCTGCGCGAGGATGCGGCGCGCGTGCGGCTGCGGCATCCGCCTTCGCATCCGCCGGTCGCAGGGGAACCTCGTCGGTGCGCCCGCGCAGCGCGTCGATCACCAGCACGCGCCCGAGGAGCGGCTCGCCAACCCCCGTGATCAGCTTCACGGCCTCGGTGGAGAGGATCGCGCCCACCTGCAGGCACAGCGCGCCGAGCACGCCCACCTGTGCACAGGAGGGGGCCTCGCGTCCGGCATCCGGCGGGTACAGGTCGGCCAGTCTCACGGGTGTCGCGCCCGCCGGCGGGGCCGACCAGAACACGGTCACCTGCGCGTGGAACTCCTGCACGACGCCCCACACCAGCGGAAGCCCGAGCTCTTCGCACGCGGCCGCGACGGCCTCGCGGGTCTGGAAGGTGTCGGTGCCGTCGATGACGACGTGCGCACCGGCCAGCAGCTCGGACGCGTTGTCGGGCGTGAGGAGTGCCTGCACAGGACGAACGCGCGTCGTCGGCGACAGGTCGGCCGCGACGCGCACCGCCGAATCGACCTTCGCCGCGCCGACATCGCTCACGCGGTGCATGATCTGGCGTTGGAGATTGGATGCCTCGACCCGGTCGTCGTCGATCACCGTGATCGTGCCAACTCCGGCGGCCGCGAGCGCGAGCACGACGGGGGATCCCAGGCCGCCGGCGCCGACCACGGCGACGTGGGCGGCGGCGAGGCGGCGCTGCGCCGTCTCACCGAAACCCGCGAGCACACGGTGACGGGCGGTGCGGGTGCGTTCGGCGTCGGGCAGCTCGGCGACCGGCTCGACGAGCGGAGGAAAAGCCATGTCCTCAGGCTAACCGCGGGGCGGGGCCATGGGTCCTCGGCGGCTTCGGAAAGGAGATTGGCGCCGCCGCATCAGCTGTCACGCGGTCTCGGCGTCGGCGTCGGAATCGGCATCGGCATCGGGGGGAGGGGTGACCTCCTGGGCGGTGTCGGCGGGAGCGTTCTGCGCCCTGCTGAGCAGGAGGAAGGGCACCGCGACCGCCGAGATGACACCGCTCCAGATCATCGAGGTGCCGTAGCCGCCGACATCCGCCGCCCGTCCCAGCACCGGCTGGAAGACGACTCCGCCGGCAGAACCCATCAGCGAGTCGAACGAGAGCACTGTGGCGCGCTGCTTCGACGGGATCATGTCGTTGAGGTAGGCGCGGTGCACGGGGTCGTCGATCGCCGATGCGATGCCCCACAGTGCGACCAGCACGACGGCGAACCAGAAGTTCTGCACCAGACCGAGCCCAAGGAGCACCAGCGTGCTCGAGACCGTCGCCAGCAGGATCGCCGAGGTGCGGCGCCGGAAGAGCTTGCGCACCCACGGCGCGAGCGTGCCGCCGAGGATCGCGGCGCCCGACAGCAGCGCGGCGGCGAGGCCGGCGATCGAGTACGCGTCCTCGTCGCCCCACAGCTCGAGCAGGTAAGGCTGCAGCGCGTAGAAGACATAGAAGCCGACCGCGGCCGTGAAGGGGCTGGTGAGCATGAGCCAGCGCACGGGAGGGTCGCCGAGCCCGTAGCGGATGGATGCCCGCAGCACGTTCCGCGTGGCCTGCAGCGGCTTCTCGCCGCGGTCGGGTGTGAAGCCGAGGTCGCGCATGAGGAGCGCTGCAACAATCAGCATGAGCAGCAGGATGGCCCCGCGGATCACGAACGGCACGCCGAGGTTGGTCGCCTGTGCGACCACGCCGCCGAGCACCGACCCCGACAGCATCGCGATGCCGCCGACGATCTGCGCCCGGCCGAAGACCGTCTCCAGGCTCCCCTCAAAGCCGGTCGCCTTCAGGGCGTCGACGAGCCAGGCGTCGACCGCACCGGAGAAGAACGTGAACCCGAGACCGAGCAGCACCGACACGACCGCCCACGCCCAGAACGGCGACTTCCAGACCCACAGCATCCAGTAGAGCAGGGTGGTGACCGCGAGCGTGACGGTGCCGAGCAGGTACGACGCGCGGCGTCCGACGGTGTCGGCGACGACCCCCGTCGGGATCTCGAAGATCAGCATCCCGGCCGTGAAGAACGCGTTCGCGGAGAAGGCTTCGAAGTTCGTCAGGCCCGCATCGAGCAGGAACAGCGTGTTGACGCCCCAGATGAACGACGCGGCAAGGGTGTTGCCGAGCATCAGCGTGTAGTAGGTGCCCTGCACCCGCCGCGGCGTGGGCAGCGCGCGTACGGCACTGGACCTGGACATGGCGCACCGCCTCGGTCACCGGCATCATGACGACACAGCGACGGTAGTCCTGCGGCGCGGCGGCGTCCAGAGGGTGGGGGCGCGTCAGGTGGAGGGTCGTCGCTCTTGACGAATCTCCACCTGCGTGATCACGACCTCGCAGCCGTGATGATCCGCGCCAAGGCCCAGCCCAGCGCGGAGACGAGCGGGACGCTCACGATGATGATCGCGACCGGGTTCGGCTTGAACCTCGGCCCGTTCGGTCCGCTCACGTACGCGCCGAGGGGCAGCACGTACCCGCCGCCACCCCCGCCGCTCCCTTCTCCTTCGCCTTCGGGCTCGCTTTGGTGGGAACCCTCGGGCGATTCCGCTCGCTGCGGCCACCGGCCCGAACCGCCGCCGCCCCCGAAGCCGAAGACAACGAGTGCGGCGGGCGTCATCTCGCGGCCGCCCGCGGTGACAGGTTCGCCGAACGCCAGCTTCGCGCCCCACGACGGCACCGACTGCGCCAGGCTCTCGATCGGTTTGTCCATCAGCGAATGCCTCCACTCGTAGGTGGGATGAGGTCGACTCCGGATCGCGCCCGCTTCCACCGCCGGCGCCGACACCCAAGATAGACACCGACTGCGGGCGCCACCAGAGCGGTTCGCTGCAGGCCGACCGCGCACCCGCCCGGCTGTGGGGAACCGGGTCTGCCTGACTGCGGCTCCGGTCACACACCGAGGTGCTCCGCTGCGCGCGACGGGCGAGCGGTGATCGTCGCGCACGGTACGACGTAGGGTGTGCGTGTGTCGATCATGACCGCGATGAGGACTGCGCTGGGCGCCGCGCTGCTCGTCAACGCCGTCCCGCACGGGGTGAGCGGCCTGCAGGGGCGACCGTTCCCCAGCCCGTTCGCGGATCCTCCGGGCGTCGGGATGTCGTCGCCGCGGGTGAACCTCGGCTGGAGTGCGGCGAACGCGATCGCGGGCGCGGTGCTCCTGCGGCGCGGCATCCGTTCACGAGGAGAAGGGGTTGCGGCGGCCGCCGGTGCCGCCACGATGGCAGCGGTGCTCGCCTACCACTTCGGCGATGTGATGGCCGGCGGCAGCGGACTACGAGGGATCACCGGCATGCGCTCCAGGCCCCCGCGCGTGCTCGTGAAAGCGACCGAGCCCATCGCCCTCGCGCTCGCCGGACGCCGTTGGGTTCCGCTGTGGGCGCTGCTGCACCACCGCGGGCGCAAGAGCGGGGCGGAGTATGCCACTCCGGTCGCGGTCGTGCCCACCGTCGATCCCGGAGTCGTGCTGATCGGGCTGCCGTGGGGGTCGAAGACGAACTGGGCCCGCAACGTCGTGGCGGCCGGTGCGGCCGATCTCACCTGGAAAGGCGCCGTGCATCACGTCGTCGATCCCCGCATCATCGAGCCCGGCGAAGCGGCGGCGCTGTCGAAGCCCCTTTTCCGATTCGTAGTGAAGCGGATGCCGGCGGCCATCGTCCTGCGCCGGAGCACGGGGTAGCGCTGAGACGGGTCGGCGCGCGCGCGTTCGGAGGATCAGGCGCGCCCCTGAAGGATGAGGTGCCAATAGACCCAGGGGAGTACTCGTCGATCGAAGAAGTAGGCCAGTCGGCGCTCTCGGTACAGGGTCTTCCACCCGGGGATGGTGGGTGCCAGTCGTCCGTGGCGGTCGAACTCGGCGAAGACGACGGTGTTGCGGCTGACGGTGATGGGGCAGACCGAGTATCCGTCGTAGTGACCGGTGAGCGCTTTGCCGTTGATCACCGTGATCAGGTTGCGCGCGAGGAGCTTCGCCTGCTTGCGGATGGCGCCGCCCGAGCGGAGGGTGTCGACAGCCGCGGCGTCCCCGAGCGCCCACACGGTGTCGAAGCGGCGAGAGCGCAATGTTTCCGGATCGACGTCGACGAAACCATGGGGGTCAGCAGGGTCGGCCAGGCCCGACTCAGCGATCCAATCGGGCGGTGACTGCGGCGGTGCGGCGTGCAGAAGGTCGTAATCGATCGTCTCGGTCTCTTGCCCGCGCTTGATCTCCACCTCGCGCCGTTGCGGGTCCGCCTTCAGGAGGTCGGCGCCGAATCTGGTCTCGATGCCGTACTCATCGAGTTTGCGTTGCAGCTCTGCGCTGATCGCGGGGATGTGAAAAGCGGAGGGTTCGGGCGAGATGAACACCACGCGGATGTCGTCCAGTACGCCACGGGAACGCCACCAGTCGCACGCGAGGTACATCGGCTTCTGCGCGACGCCGGCAGCCGACGCCGGTTCCGGCTGCTGCACGAACACGACCGTGCCCTGGCGGAAGTCGCGCAGAACGGGGGAGGTCTTCGCCGCCAGCTCGAAGGTGTAGCTGGACAGGCCGGTGTTCTCAGCCATCGCTTCGGCCAACCCGGGGACGGCGTCATATCGGGTTTCCAGGCCGACGCTCACGATCAGGTGCTCGTAGGCGACCTTGCGCCCCGACCGCACCTGGACAGTGCGAGCGTGCGGGTCGACGCTCGCGGCAGCGTCGCGGATCCACGTCACACTGCGCGGCGTGACGTCGGCCTGCGGCCGCACCGCCTCGGAAGCGCGGGCCACCCCGCCGGCGATGTGAGATTGCAGCGGCGCGAACACGTGTTGGTCGCGCGGTTCGACCACGGCAACGTCGCGCACGCCGTGACGTCGCAGTCGGCCGGCGACCGACAGGCCGCCGTTGCCGCCTCCCAGGACCAGTACGCGATGCTTCTCAACTCCACGGCGCATGATCGCTACTGCACCCGATCGCGGCGTGGACGGCAACGGCTTGACAACGCGCCCCGCAGAGCGCCAGTCGATCTCGAGCCGGCGTCGCGGGCTGTCGCGTGCCGTCGTCTACGCCGACACGGGAGTGAGCCGACCACGCACGGGCCGAGCAGTACGCGCTTCGAGGGACGCCGCGGTGTCGCCGTGCGCCCGCCGGTGAGTCGCCGGCGGCGCGGACCCACTCAGCGCTCGTCGACGACCTGACGGGCGAACAGGTCGGGATCCACGGGGCGGATGCGGCGGGGAAGACTGCCGACGACCAGCAGGTACGACTCGGTGACCAGTTCGTGCAGGAGTGTCTCGTCGAGTCGCCCGCCAGGGTGCAGCGAGATCCAGTGCCGCTTGTTCATGTGGTACCCCGGCGAGATGTCGGGGTGCTCCTCCCGGAGTGCGCGAGCGTCCTCAGGTGCTGACCTCACGATCACGAGCGGCTCGCCGCGCAGCACGGTGTGCAGCATGAACGCCTTGCCCCGCACCTTGAACACATCCCACTCCTCGCCGAACGGGTGTGTCAGCTCCGCGCCAGGAAGTTCCTGCGCTCGCCGGGCTGCCACGGCATGGAGGTCTTTCTCGCGCACGATGACTCCTTCGCTCCCGCCCTTCCATCATCGCGCGGTGAACCTCGGGAACGCGGCGAACGCGGAGGGTGCAGTCTGCGCGAGAACACGGGAGGGCGTTCGCTAGGGTGAGGCCATGGTGCAGGTGCGCAAGGTCGGGGACGTCGAAGTGTACGAACGCCTGCGGTTCGTGCCGCTGACCGTCGGGGCTGCGGCATCCGGCGCGGTGCTCGCCATCCTCCCCGCGCTGGACGTGCGATACCTCAAGTTCTCGGCCGGGCTCGGCCTCGTGCTGTGGCTGCTGTGGGCCGTCGGCGTCTGGCCCCGCGTCGCGGTGGACACCGAGGGTGTGCTGGTGCGCAACACGTTCACGACATCCAGGTTCTCGTTCGCTGCGCTCGACGGCGTGTCGTCGGGCCTCGCACTCGATTTCATGCTGAAGGGCGGCCGTCGGGTGCGCGCTTGGGCGGTTCCCGGCCACCAGAACCTCGGTATGGAAGCGATCCGGTCGGCGGACGCCCACGCTGCCGGCTTCAATCCGGTCAGGCGTGTCTCAGAGCTCACCGTGGGCAGTGCGACGACCCCGGCCGGTCAGGTCGCAACGTCTATCGCGCGCCGACTCGCCGTCGCCGAGGCGCAGACCGGCGCTGCGGTCATGGAAGCCGATCCTGGCATGCTGCACCGACCCAACGTCGCAATGATCGTCGTCACTGGTCTGCTCCTGGCAGTCGCCGTGGCGGCCGTCGTCGCCACCTGAGCCGGCGGACACAACCACCTCGCCAGGCGGACTGCCAGTGAGGCCCGCAAAAGCGGTCGATCAACGCACGGGTGGTGGGCGCAGCGCTCGGAGGTACCTTCGGCGCGCGACCTTCTGCGCCACCAGCAGAACGGGGTAGACCACTCGCCAGCGACGACTGTCGGCCGCGCGGGTGAGGGAGCGGATGGTCAGCACGACGTCGTCGCCATCTCGGTGCACGATGAACGCCTCCTCGCCCGAGATGGGATGACCGGGCAGTGTTCGGTAGGCAAAGCCGACGCGGTCCGGCGTGTCCACCACGTCGAGGACCTGGACCGGTTCACGAATCGACAACCCGAACGGGTGCGCCATGATGACGGGTCGCATCCCGGTGACCACAGTTGCGGCCGGGGTGACGGAGAACCCGCTGCGCGTTTTCACTCCCCACCGCAGTACCTCGGCGCTGGCCCACGTCCACAGTTCAGCGCCAGATCCCAGGACGGCGGACTTCTCCCATCGACGGTAACCCTGGATCGACTCGCGCCACACCGCCTCGGCGGGACGGGTACGCGTCTCCCGGTCGGCGCTCATCACGCATCGATCCTGGCACCACAGGCGCAGACGACGTTCGGGCGCGGGTCATCGAACGAACGGGCCTTGCCGCGAGGCGGTCGTCGCAGACCGGGGCCGGCTTCCTCGGCGCTATGGGTCAGTGAGAGGGCTCGACGGGGGAGCGCCGCTTCACAGCCCGCATCACGGCCATGACGATACCCGCGATGATCAGTCCCAGCACGAGCCCGAAGACGGCTGACAGCGCCGTGTCCACAAGCCACACCACAACGGGACCCAGCGACTCCACTGCGTGAGTCGCGGCGTGAAGCACATCGTAGGGACCATGCCAGAACGTCTCAGCCAGGTTCGCGATCACCAGATGGCCACCGACCCAGAGCATCGCCACCGTTCCGACGATGCTGATGATGCGAAACACCGTCGGCATCGACCGCACGATTCGCTCCCCGGCGCGACGCATGCTGAGCGCTGAGCTTGCAGCCATGCCCATTCCGATGTCATCGATCTTCACCAGCAGCGCCACGACGCCGTACACGAGCAGCGTCATCGCGAGTGCGATGACGGACAGAGCCCCGAGAGTCATCCAGATCCCGAAGTCGGCGTCCAGACTCGCCAGCGAGATCAGCATGATCTCGGTGCTCAGGATGAGGTCTGTGCGGACCGCCCCGAAGACGAGCCGGCGCTCGTCTCGCGGCTCGTCCTGACCAGGCCCGTGGTGGGCGCCGAACCACTCCATCACCTTCTCAGCGCCCTCGAAGCAGAGATACGAACCGCCGAGGATCAGCAGCCACGGCAGCAGCCACGGGGCGAACGCCGTGAGCAGCAACGCCAGCGGGATGATGATCACGAACTTGTTCACCAAGCTGCCGATTGCGATCTTTCCGATCACCGGCAGCTCCCGCGCGGGGGTCAGCCCCTGCACGTATTGCGGCGTCACGGCCGCGTCATCGACCACCACGCCTGCGGTCTTCGCGCTGGCCTTCATGGCGGCGGACAGGATGTCGTCAACAACCGCGAGCAACCCAACCGACATCTGCTCGTCCTTCTGCTCTCGCATTTCAGCGCGGGCACGCCGATAACCTGACTCAACGTTAGTCGGCCGCGACAACATGGGGGACCGGATGCTCCCGCAACGAGGTGCAGATGCGTGGCTGACACGGTTCAGCGCTGCTCGAGCACCTCGGGCTTCTTCGACCGACCTTGAGTCACGAGTCGAAGTGAGGCGGGATGGAGAATGGGCTCATGCTTGTCGTGATCTCAGGGTTGCCTGGCACGGGCAAGACTGCTGTGGCCGGGGAGGTCGCCCGAGCCGTCGACGCGGTGCATCTCTCGATCGACACCGTCGAGGATGCGCTTCTCGGGGCAGGATTGCCGCAGTCGTGGACGACCGGTGTCGCCGCGTACGAGGCCGTGCGAGCGGCGGCCGAGCAGAATCTGGATCTCGGGCGCATCGTCGTGGTCGATGCGGTGAACGACAGCGAACCTGCCCGCGATACGTGGCGTCGCGCGGCCTCGACGACAGGCGCACCGATGGTGTTCGTTCTCCTGAGTCTGGACGACGAAGTCGAGCACCGTCGTCGGTTGGAGGGGCGAACCCGGAACCTGGCCAGGCTCCCTGAGCCGAGCTGGGACGACGTGCGAGAGCGCGGCATTACCTTCGAGCCGTGGCCCGACGTGCATCTGCGGGTGAGCGCCGGCAGATCGGTGCAAGAGATCGCCGATGCCATCCTGTCGCGGGTCGGTGCGGCGCCGACGACGTGAAGCAGGGTCGGTGGCGAGGGGTTCGCAGCTCACGCCGCGCCTCCGTCCCCGTCTCCCACGGCCCTGCAGAACCGTCAAGGGCACGCCGTGATCCGAACCCAGCGGCTACCGTCGTATGGCGTCGCGGGTTCGACGGCGGCGGGGAGGAACCGATGACAGAAGCGAACGCCGACGACACGGCGCCGCTGCTCGACGGCCGCTATCGCCTGGGCGACTGCGTCGGCGAAGGTGGCATGGCTCGTGTCTACCGCGCAGAAGATGTGCTGCTCGGCCGCACCGTGGCGATCAAGCTCATCCGGCCGGGCATCGACGGCGCGTCATCAGAGCGCGCGCGCAGCGAGATGACCGTGCTCGCTTCGTTGAACCACCCGTCGCTTGTCACCCTGTTCGATGCCCGACTCGTGCCCGGTCAGCCCGAGTACCTCGCGATGGAATTCGTCGACGGTCCGACGCTCGGCTCTCGACTGGCTTCGGGCGGACCGCTGCCGCCGAACATCGTCGGACACCTCGGTGCCGAGCTCGCAGAGGCCCTGCACGTCGTCCACAAGGCGGGCGTCGTTCACCGCGACATCAAACCCTCCAACGTGCTGCTCAGTCCTCCGCAGATCCCGGGGGCGCGCCCGCGCGCGAAGCTCGCCGACTTCGGCATCGCCTACTTGCTCGACACGTCGCGGATCACCTCGCCGGGCCTCGTGATCGGAACCGTGGCCTACTTGGCCCCCGAGCAGCTCCGCGGTGAGTCGCCCACGCCCGCGGCCGATATCTATGCGCTGGGTCTGGTGTTTCTCGAGGCGCTCACCGGCGAGCGGGTGCACCCGCACGGCGGCGGCATGGCCGCCGCGGTGGCTCGCCTGGAGAGCCAGCCGGAAATCCCTGCGTCCCTGGAGGAGCCGTGGATCGATCTCTTGACACGGATGCTGCACCCCGACCCCTCGCAGCGACCGACCGCCGCCGAGGTCGCGGCCTCGACCGGAAATCTCGCAGAGCGCACACCCGCCGGCGCCACCGACGCGGGGACCGCGGCCACGGCTGCATTGACCGCTCCGACGCTGATAGCTCCGGCTGGGGGCGCCGTCGCGGCCGCCCCCGGCCCCCCGAGCGCGGCGGCGCTCGCGTCGAGCCCCACCGCAGCCGGAGAGAGCGACCGGCGGAAGCACCTGACAGCGGCAGCCGCGGGCGTGCTCGCGACCATTGCCGTCCTCACCGGAGCGGTCGTCGGGATCGCGGCGCTCAATCAGCCGCAACCCGCGCCCGCACCTGTGGTGACAACCCCTGCAGCCCCTGACCCGTCCGAGGCCCCGCCCGCCGAGGTGAACACCGGAACGGGCGGCACCGGCGAGGACTCGGGCCTGACTGAGGACGAACAGAAGCAACTCGAGCGGGAGCAGAAGCAACTCGAGCGGGAGGAGCGCAAGCAGGCCCAAGAAGAGGAGAAGCGGCTCGAAGAAGAGGAGCGGGAGAACGACGAGGACTGATCGGTGCGTCGATGCCGCGCTAGGTGTGCTGCTACCCTCACGAAGCCGTGACCCTGCTCGCGCTGACGCGCTCATCGAGCCGGATCTCATCTGAGGGTCGGCAGTACGGAAGGCCGGGCCCCCGCTACGCGCCCCTCATGCGCCATGTCGCCCTCTCTGCTCCGCGCCGCGATCACTCGCCCAAGTCAGCACGTCTTCCCGGGAGAAGGCTGCTCGGCCTCGCCGCCAGCGGCGCGCGTTCCCCGGCATCGCGCCGCCGGTCCTTCACCGCTGGGCGTGTCAGCGCTTGTCAGGGGCGATACTCGTCCGCGCGAGCCGGAAACGGTTTGGGCGGCAGCATCGTCTGCGCGTTCGTCTGTTCCGGCGGTTTCATCACCGATAGGAAGTAGCCGACCGATTTCGCAAGCGTGAGTGCGATCACCCCGTCGACCCACCGCAGCCGGGAACGTGTGCGATCAGTCACGAGCCAAGCGTGCTATGCCCGAGGCCGATTGTCCATCGGGCCCGACGAGGGGTATCGCTCAATTTCGAGTCCGTCAGCGAACAGGTGATCCTCGCGTCAGGCGGCCGACCACACGCCGAGCTCGTTGCCACTCGGGTCGAGGAAGTGGAAGCGGCGGCCGCCGGGGAACTCATAGGGACCGTTCACGACGACGCCGCCGGCCCGGGTGACGCGCTCGACGGCATCCTCGATGTCATCGGCGTAGAGCAGAACGAGGGGGCCGCCTCGGGTGACCGTATCGGCAAGGAGCAGGCCGCCGGCTTCGTCGCCTTCGCGTCCTGATTCTGCCGCGGTGCGGATACCCGAATACTGGTCGCCGTATGTCGTGAAGGACCAGCCGAAGGCGGCACCGTAGAACTCACGAGCCGCCTGCATGTCGGTGACTGAGATCTCGATGTAGTCGATCGTGAGCGGAATGGAGTGCGTGTGCCCAGTCATGCGCTCATCATCCGACACACCGCCGACATCGCACGCGCTGAGATCGCCGCGACTGTGCGTCCTTTCGCGCGCACCCTGGAGGCTGGGTCCCCGGGCAGCGACCCGGAAGCTGGACCCGCGTCCCCGCCGCAGCCGCCGGCGACCGTCACCGCGGACGCCGCGCCCCTGGTGCGAGATTGACGTCACCCAGTCAGCGGATGGTCCACCCGCCATCCACGGCCAGTGTCTGACCCGTGACGAGCGACGCCGCGGGAGAGCAGAGGAACACCACAGCCCCGGCCACCTCGGTGGGCTTGCCGATCCGGTGGAGTGCCGCGATCCGGTCGATGACGTCCGCCCGGAACGCGGGGTCGGACAGTGCCTCGGCGGTGCCGTCGGTCTCGATGAACGTGGGAGCGACCGCATTGACGCGGATGCCCCGCTCGCCCCACTCCACCGCATGGCACCGGGTCATGTGCAGCATCGCCGCCTTTGCGATGCAGTACGACGACTCGCCGGGCAGCGCGACGATGCCTGCTTGCGACGCGATATTCACGATCGCACTTCCGGACGGCATCGAGCGTGCAACATGCTGCGAGAGGAACAGCGCTGAGCGGACGTTCAGGGACCACACCGCGTCGAAGTCAGCCTCCGTGACGTCGATCGCCGGCGCGTTTTTCCCACCGCCGGCGTTGTTCACCAGGATGTCGAACACGCCATCATCGGACGCCGCGTCGATCGCCACTCGAGCCTCATCAAGCCGTGTGACATCGAGGCCGATGGAGGACGCCGAACCGCCCTCGGCCCGAATCGCCTGCAAGGGGAGTTCCGCGCTTTCTGGATCGCGGACGCCCAGGACGACGTGGGCGCCGGCGCCGGCGAGGGCCTGTGCGATCGCAAGACCGAGACCGCGGTTGGCTCCGGTGACCAGAGCTCGTCGGCCGGTCAGATCGAAGTACTCCATGTCGCTCCTCAGTCGTTCGCTCCGGAGGCGCTCGCTCACGCCCTTGCTTCGGTCACCCTGCGCCCGAGATTAGTAGGCCGCGCCATCAGAGCCTTGCCCGGTCTGCGCGCCGTGAGGCGGGGCCGTTGCCGCGCCGGTCCGACGTCTCCTGTCGAGAGTCGCCGCGCCGGCTCGCGAGCCGATGGTCCTACGCGATGCCGAGCTCTCGCCGCGCATCCCGCAGCGCCGCCTCGTAGGCATCCTTCTCGTCTGGGCCGTCAGGTCGCTCGCGACCGATCGCAGAGCCGCCTCCGACAGCCAAGCCGTGCGTCTCAGCGTCGGCACGGCGCTTCAGAGCAGCGTCGAGCATCTCGTCGAACTTTCCCGCGCGTCCGAGTGCGTCAACCGCCTCCACCGTCGCCCCGACGGCTCCTCTTGTCCGCGCATCGGCGGCCAACGCCCGATTCGACTTCCGGTAGCTGAGCACAGCGACGATCAGTGCGCCCACTCCTGTCAGCGCTCCCACGAGTGAGCCGATGCTCGAGATCCAGTCCGTCACCGATGGCATGGCGCCACGATATCCACTCGTGGGAACGGGTGAGGAGTCGGTCCGTGGTTTGGCGCCGACTCATGCGCCATCCGGTGTGCCGCCGTCGCCGCGTCCCGGAACTCGCCCTCCCGCATGAAGGGTGCTGGAGAGCGGCCGCACCGTGAATGAGGTTGTCCCCCAAACGGGGGACGCGGTACGTTGTCCGGGCGGGCGACGGAATGGATGCTGGGAACTCATCCTCGACGTCTGCCTGCGCTGGGGAATCTGGGGCCTGGGGCCGCCGACTCCCTCACCGCATCCCCCTGCGGAAAGACAGTCCCTCGGACGTCGCATCTAGTGGCTGCGACGTCCGAGGGACCTCGGCCCGAGATCGCTCCTGCGCGTCACGCGCCCGCTGGGGACAGGCTCAGTGTTGGGGGCACCGTGTGACACGACCCGACTGCGGTCAGGGACCTGACGCACACTTTACCGGGTGCGCCGGGTGTCCTCGCGTCGCGCGACCCTGACGCGCCACCCGATGGTTCGGTCACATCGACGGCGTCGGTAGTTTCGTCACATGGTCTTCGCGAACGCAGGCACGTTGGGCACGGTCCCGGGAAAGCGCGACGCACTCGTCGCACACCTCACACGCAGGAGCGACCTTCTCGTGGAGAACGGCTGCCTGATGTACGAGGTGGGGAGGAACGACGAGGAGCCCGACACCGTGTTCGTGATCGAGCTGTGGGAGAGCGCCGCTGCCCACCAGGCGTCGCTTGCTCTGCCGGAGGTCCGCGCATCCATCGATGAAGCGCGCCCTCTCCTGTCCGGCGAGTTCGGCGGATTCCGGTTCGAGGTGGCCGGCTCTCCACTGCGGGACTGACTCGGCGGGTTCCGTGCGAGCCCCCCCCGGGCGAGCGGTGAACCGTACGCGGGATCCCTCGATCATGAAGACCGACGGTTGGCAAGCCCCTCCCTGATGCGGCACGCCGGCGCGGAGGCTCGAGGCATGAGCCATCCGGATGACATCAAGCAGCCGCTCGACCACCTGCCGCCGTTGGAAGAGCGGGACAAAGCGATCGAGATCGAAGAGCCGCACTATCCCGGCACCGACGGGCCGGGCGAGGTGACCGGCGTCAGCCCGGCAACCGCCGCGGAGCCGGACCGACCCGGGCGCCACGGCCTCGACAAGCTGCCGACCAGCGGCGCGTGACCCCGGCTGATCACCTCCCGTCAGGGCCCTCCGCCATCCGCGCGTGCCACGACCGCGTCTGCTGAACGGCGCGGCATCCATGGTCGCTCGTCACGCTCCGCTACCAGTTGCGAGAGTCACCCGCGTTCGGGTGGTCGAGACTCATGAAACCGGGGACGCCCCGTCGGTGATGCGTCCGTCCTCCGTCGACCGGGGATGTGTCGTGTCCGGCGAGCTGGTGAATCCACGGCGGCTGCTGATCCATCGTCACGGACCCCGCCCCCGTCGTGTAGTAGGCGACGACAGGCGGGCTCGCCACGAAGGCAGCGGCGATGACGGCAGCATCGCGGATGCGGACCAGCGCCTCCCGCGACAGCAGATCGTGCATGAGCACGGCGAACCCGTGGGGATCGACGGATGCCTGTTCCTTCGGCCCGTCCAAGCGCTCCGCGCTCAGCTGGCGGACGATCTCCGCACGCTGCATCACCGGGAGCTGAGAGAAAGCAGCAGCGTACGCGTTGGCGGCCACGCTCGCCGGCACGTTCCCGAGGACGTACGCGTAGCGCGCGATGTGCTCGTCCGCAGTGATCGCGTCGTGAGCGCGGCGCCTCCCCACGATTCCTCCCATCCGATGGGATGCCAGAGTACGCTCACCGACTCTCGTGGTCGATGGCCGCACTCCACCGACGTGGCGTTCGACCCCCGTGATCTCATCGGGCCGGGGGAGCAACGTCACCGGCGTTGTCAACCGCCATTCGAAGTCCGCCGCAGGCGGCGTATCGTCGCCGCAACAACACGAGCGGAGCACGACATGGACGACAACCGAACCCCGCGATCCACCGGTGACCACGACGCCGCGGCAGGCTCCGGCGACACCACCGGTGAGGGCGTGATCCCGCGTCTTGCGCCGGAGGACACCAACCCGGCGAGCGACCTCAAGACCGACGTCGTCAAGGACGTCGAACGCGAGCACACGATCACCGGCGATTTCGTCGGGCCGCGCAGCGACGACATCGATGACGAGGACTCCGATCTGGGCGACCCGTCCTGACCACACGGAAGCCCAGTCAGCCGGGAACCGCTAGAGCGGAGATATGCCGCTGATTCCGCCGCATCCGCGGTGGTAGCGTGAGGCTGTGGCCAGCTACAAGATCTCCGAGGCGGCGCGGCTTCTCGGCGTGAGCGACGACACCGTGCGCAGGTGGGTGGACGCGGGCACGCTGCCCACCACCGGCGCCTCACCGGCCGAGATCCCCGGCGATGCCCTCGCCGCGCACGCAGTGGAGCTCGCCGCGACACCGGCCGATCCCGCCGACGTGCTCTCCAGCGCCCGGAACCGGTTCGTCGGCCTCGTGACGCGCGTGCAGATGGACGGGGTCATGTCGCAGGTCGACATCCAGTCCGGACCCCACCGGGTCGTCTCCCTCATGTCGTCCGAAGCGGTCCGCGAGCTCGGACTCGAACCCGGCTCCCTCGCGGTAGCGGTGGTCAAGGCGACGACGGTGATCGTCGAGACCCCCAGAGTCTGACGTGCATCGCCGTCCCGCCCCGCTCCGCTCGGCCGTCGTCTTCGCGTCGCTGGTGCTGCTGCTCGCGGGGTGCGCGCCCACCGGCGACCAGAGCCCCGGAACCTCGGCGACATCGGCCGAGGCGGAGCCCGAGCTCGCGGGCGACCTCACCGTCTACGCGGCGGCTTCGCTCAAGGTCGCGTTCGACGAGCTGGCCACGCGGTTCGAGGCGCGGCATCCGTCCGTCCACGTCATTCCGGTCACCTACGACGGCTCCTCGACGCTCGCCACGCAGATCCTCGAGGGTGCACCCGCCGACGTGTTCGCCTCGGCCGACGAGAAGAACATGCAGAAGGTGGTCGACGGCGGACTGGCCGCTGATCCGCAGCTCTTCGCGACGAACACGCTCGTGCTCGTCGTGCCCGCGGGCAACCCCGGCGAGGTCGCCGGGCTCGACGATCTCGCCGATCCCGCGCGCACCGTCGTGCTGTGCGCGGTCGAAGTGCCGTGCGGCGCGGCCTCGGCGACCCTGTTGGCCAATGCCGGGGTGACGGGCAGCGTCGACAGCTACGAGCAGAACGTGACCGCGGTGCTCACGAAGGTGGCGGCGGGCGAGGCCGACGCCGGGCTCGTCTACGTGACGGATGCCGCGACCACCGGCGATGTCGAGATCGTCGAGACCGAAGGGGCCGACGCGGTCGTCAACAGCTATCCGATTGCGGCGCTCGCCGATACGGCGGATCGACAGATCGCCGACGCCTTCGTCGCGTTCGTCCTCGGCGCCGACGGCCGCGAGGTGCTCGCGGCGCGCGGCTTCGGGGCGCCATGACCGGCGTGGCCACCGCCGTGCGGGGCGCCCCCGCGCAGCGCACGACTGCGGTGCGGGCCGGGTTCGTCCCGCGCGTCCTCGCGGTGCCGGCCGTCGTCGGACTCGCCCTCCTCGTGCTGCCGCTCGGTGCCCTCGTGCTGCGCGTCGAGTGGAACACCCTGTGGACCGATGTCACCTCGCCGCAGGCGCTCTCGGCGCTCGGGCTGTCGCTGGCGACCGGTGCCGCGGCCACCGCCGTCTGCGTGGTGCTCGGGGTGCCGCTCGCACTCCTCATCGCCCGAAGCACGGTGCGCACGGCGGCCGTGCTCCGCGCCCTGGTGACCGTGCCACTCGTGCTCCCGCCCATGGTCGGGGGCGTGGCGATGCTGTTCCTGTTCGGCCGCACCAGCTGGCTCGGCGGCGCGCTCGCCGAGTGGGGCATCCGCATTCCGTTCACGACCACGGCCGTCGTCCTGGCGCAGACGTTCGTCGCGCTGCCGTTCCTGGTGCTCGCACTCGAGGGCTCGCTGCGCTCGACGGGCGTCGGCTACGAGCAGGCTGCAGCCGGCCTGGGCGCCGGCCGCTGGACGATCCTCGCCCGCGTCACACTGCCGCTGGCCGCACCGGGCCTGGTCGCGGGCATCGTGCTGTGCTTCGCGCGCGCGATCGGCGAGTTCGGCGCGACGGCGCTCTTCGCCGGCAACGCGCCGGGGGTGACGCAGACCATGCCGCTGGCGATCTACACCGCCTTCAACGGTGCCGGCGTCTCGCAGGGCACGGCGGTCGCACTGTCGCTGCTCCTGCTCGTCACCGCGGTGGGCGTGCTGCTGCTCGTGCGCGCCTGGCGGGCGGAGGCACCGCGATGAGCGAGCCCGCAGCCGACGGGGCGACGGATGCCGTGCCCGAGGCCGCGGCCGGGCTCGAGGCGCGGATCGTCCTTCGCCGCGGCGGGTTCGCGCTCGACGCCGCGCTGCACGTGCCGGCGGGCGAGGTCGTGGCGCTCATGGGACCGAGCGGTGCGGGCAAGTCGACGCTGCTCGGCGTGCTCGCGGGGCTCACGGGATTCGACGAGGGGGAGGTCCGGCTGGGCGGCCGTGTGCTCGACGCCGGACCCGCGCGCCGCACGCCGCCGTCGTCGCGCGGCGTCGTGCTGCTCGGCCAGGATCCGCGCCTTTTCCCGCACCTCAGCGCGCTCGACAACGTCGCGTTCGGTCTGCGCGTGCACGGTTCCGGCAAGGCGGCAGCGGCGGAGAGGGCGGCCGGGTGGCTTCGCCGGGTCGGACTCGACGGACTCGGCGGGCGTCGCCCGGCGGAGCTGTCGGGCGGGCAGCAGCAGCGCGTGGCCCTGGCTCGCGCTCTCGCGACGACGCCCGCGGCGATCCTCCTCGACGAACCGCTGACCTCGCTCGACACCGAGACCGCGGCAGATGTGCGCGCGCTCCTGCACCAGCAGCTGGCCGCCACCGGCACCACGGCCGTCGTCGCGACCCACGACGCCGTCGACGCGGTGGCGCTGGCCCACCGCCTCGTGGTGCTCGAAGCCGGGCGCGTGACCCAATCGGGGCCGGTGCGGCAGGTGCTGGCTTCGCCGGCGACCCGGTTCGCCGCGGCGGTGGCGGGGCTCAATCGCGTCGAGGGGACGACGGATGCCGCGACCTGGCGTGCCGGAGACCTCGTGCTGCCGCAACCAGCAGGGGCGCGGCATCCGTCCCGCGCCGCCGTCTTCCGCCCCAGCGACGTCCGTGTCGTCGCCGAGCCGAGGGGCGAGCCGGGGGAGTGGACGGCGCGGATCGTGCGACTGGAGCAGACCCCCGCGGGCGTGCGGCTGCGCACGGCCGACCCGGACGTCGCGATCGACGTCGCGGCCGAGAGCGCCGCCGGCTTCGCGCCGGGGGACCCGATCACGCTGCGGGTCGATCCGGCGGACGTGCGGTACGTCGCCGGCTCGTGAGGCCGCTGTCGGCTCGGCGCGGCGGCGGCCCGAGCCATAGACTCGCCCGGTGAGCCGCATCCGCCCCTTCCGCCCCGGTGACGAACCCGCTCTCGCCGACATCTGCCTGAAGACAGCGGATGCCGGCGCCGACGCGACCGGCCTGCTCGACGACGACGACCTCTGGGCCGAGATCTTCGTGCTGCCGTACGCCGCGCGGCACCCCGAGTTCGCCTTCGTCGTCGAAGCCGACGACGGGCGGGTGATCGGCTACATCGTCGGCGCGCCCGACTCCGCCGCGTTCGAGGCCTGGTTCGCGACCGAGTGGTGGCCGCGGTTCGCCGACCGGTGGCCCAAGCCGCAGGGCGACCCCCTTCCGGTGAGCGCGTCCCGCCAGGACGGTATCGTCCGCTACGCCTACGCGCGGCGCGGCGGATCCCAGCCGTTCGGCGACGAGTATCCGGCGCACCTGCACATCGACCTGCTGCCCGAGACCCAGGGGCAGGGACTCGGACGGCGGCTGATCGAGACGCTCGAAGACGCGCTGCGCGACGCCGGAGTGCCGGGTCTGCACCTCGTCGCCTCGGAGGAGAACACGGGCGCCGTCGCCTTCTACCCGCGCGTCGGCTTCGAGCCGCTCCCGTCGCCCGAGGGCACGCGGGTCTTCGCCACGCGGCTCTGAGAGATCTCCCTCGACCCGGCCTGCGCGTCAGCGCAGCCCTGAGACACGCGTGCTGCACTTTCCTGCGACTGCTGTGTCGATCGACACAGCAGTCGCAGGAAACAGCAGCGGTCGGCCCCGTGCGCCTGGAATGCGCGCCGGCCGGAGCCCTGAGCGCATTCCGGTCCGGACGTCAAGCCGTGGGTGACGCGAGCAGCCTCACGTAGTCTGCGGGCGTGGACCATGTCTCGGCGCCGACCGGCCGCGAGCCGGAACTGACCGCGCAGCCGCGTGACGACGGCTCCGCGCCGCGCGCGCTCGTACTCGGGGCGACCGGCTACATCGGCGGGCGCCTGGTGCCCCGCCTCCTCACGGCCGGCTACACGGTCCGCGTGCTGGCCCGCGATCCCGCGCGCGCCGCGGCCTTCCCGTGGGGCGATCGTGTCGAAATCGTCCGCGGCGATGCCGCCGACCCGGTGGCCGTCGCCGGGGCCGTCCGCGACGTCGACGTCCTCTATTACCTGGTGCACTCGATGTCGGGCGGCGCGAAGTTCGCCGACGCCGACCGCCGCGCGGCCCGGACGGTCGCCGAGGCGGCGGTGGAGGCATCCGTTCGCCGCATCGTCTACCTCGGCGGGCTGCACCCGACGGGCGTCGAGCTGTCGCCGCACCTTCGCTCGCGGGTCGAGGTGGGGGAGACGTTCCTCGAGAGCGGCGTGCCCACCCTCGTGCTGCAGGCAGGCGTCGTCATCGGGTCGGGATCGGCGTCGTTCGAGATGGTGCGCCACCTGACCGAGGTGCTGCCGTACATGCCGGCGCCGAAGTGGGTGCGCAACCGCATCCAGCCGATCGCCGTGCGCGACGTGCTCCACTATCTGCTGGGTGCCGCCCGGGTGGCCCCCGACGTGAACGAGGCCGTCGACATCGGCGGACCGGACGTGCTGCGCTACGGCCAGATGATGAACGGGTACGCCGTCGAGGCGGGGCTCCGGCAGCGGCCGATCGCGTCGCTCCCGGTGCTCACGCCGCGTCTCGCGTCGCACTGGGTGAACCTCGTGACCCCGATCCCTCGGTCGATCGCGCGCCCCTTGGTCGAGTCGCTGCAGAACGAGTGCGTCATGAAGGACCACGCGGTCGATGCGCTCATCCCGCCCCCACCGGGCGGGCTCACGCCCTATCGCGAGGCCGTGCGGCTGGCGCTCGGACGCGTCGTGGCCGACGCCGTCGAGACCAGCTGGCAGGACGCCGAGGTGCTCGGTGCCCCCAGTGACCCCCTGCCCAACGACCCGGACTGGGCGGGACGCGTGGTGTACACCGACGTGCGGACCTCTCATACGCCCGCCTCGCCCGAGGCGCTGTGGCGCGTCATCGTCGGCATCGGCGGCGAGAACGGGTGGTACTCGTCACCGGTGCTGTGGGCCATCCGCGGCTGGATGGACCGGCTCGTCGGCGGCATCGGCCTCGCGCGCGGGCGTCGCAGCCGCGATCGACTCGCGGTCGGTGATGCGCTCGACTTCTGGCGCGTCGAGGCCCTGGAGCCGGGACGGATGCTGCGCCTCCGTGCCGAGATGAAGGTGCCGGGGCTCGCATGGCTCGAGCTGCGGGCGTCGGCCGAGCCGGCGGGCGGCGGATCGCGCTACGACCAGCGCGCCGTGTTCTTCCCGCGAGGGCTCGCCGGCCGCCTCTACTGGCTCGCGGTGCTGCCGTTCCACGGCTTCATCTTCGCGGGCATGGCGCGGCGCATCACCGCGACCGCGGAATCGTCGGCCGCCGAGTCGTCGGCCGCCGAGTCGTCAGCGCCGCCTCAGCCGAGCAGCGCGCCTTCCGAGACCAGCCGGTCGAGCACCGACCCCTCGGGCGCCGCGTCGTACTTGTAGCTCAGCTTCTGCACGATCGACGCGCCCGCCACGAATCGCATCGCGTCGGCATCCCACGGCTGCATCATGCCCAGCTGCAGCAGATGGCTGGCGGCGCTCGAGAGGGTCGGCGCGGCATCCCACTGTCCGTGGAACTCGGGCACGAGATCGAGCAGCACCTCGAAGATGCGGTGGAACAGGAAGTAGTCGGGAATGCCGCCGCCCGACTCCCACCACGCCTCGAGTGCCAGGCGCTGGAGGCTGATGAGCGGTGTCGCGGGCACGGCGGCGATGAACCAGTTGCCGATCTGGCGACGGGTCCACCGGGGGTACAGCGCTCCGGCGGTCATCAGCGGAGCGACGGCGGCGGGGAGGGGCTCCGGCGCCCAGCAGGTCGCGTCCACCCAGATGCCGCCCAGGCGATCGAGCACGCTCACCCGCACGAAGTCGGAGAAGTGCGCGGGGTGGTCCTTCTCGAGGGCGTCGGCCACGGCATCCGGAATCTCCACCAGCTCCCGCGCCGAGGCGCCGTCGAGCACGGTGAGGGGTGTGGAACCGCTGGCATGCAGACGCGTCAGCTCGGCGACGCAGGCTCGCACGAGCGGCGGCGCGCTCTCGAGCGGAGTGTTCCAGAACGTGTAGAGCTTCAGGTCGCGCGGATCGACCCGCGCGCCGTCGCGGGCGGCGATGATCCTGCCGTCCTTGCGGGAGCCGGCCTCGGCCGGAAGCCCCGCTGCCGTGCGCAGCTCGGGCAGTCGCGGCCGCAGGAATTCGGCGAACGTGCGGTACGCGGCGATCGCGGCCACCGGATCGACCGTGTCGCGGAACCGGTCTGCACGCCGCAGCTGCGCATCGAGCCCTTCGAAGGGGTTCGGGATGCCGTCGCTCACGGTCCGAGCCTAGGCGCAGGTCCCCTCGGCAAGCGGCAGCGCGGTGGATCAGCCGACGAGGCGGCCGTCGTCGATCCGCACGACGCGGTCCACGAGTCCGTCGGGCACCGCGACGTGCGAGATGAGGATGACGGCCTGGTCGTCGCGGACGGCGCGCAGCAGATCGGTGAGGAGCAGATCGGATGCCTCGGGATCGACGCCCGCCGTGGGCTCGTCGAGCACGAGCACGGGGAATCCGCGCAGCAGCGCCCGCGCCAGCGCGAGGCGCTGCGCCTGCCCACCCGACACGAGGGCGCCGCGCTCCCCGACGCGGGCGTCGAGTCCGCCCCGCTCCCGCAGCCACGTGCCGAGTCCCACGCGGTCGAGGGCGGCCTGGAGCTCGGCATCCGTCGCTGTGTCGCGCGCGAAGATCAGGTTCTGGCGGATGTCCTCGTCGAAGAGCATCGGATGCTGCTCGCACAGGCCGACGGTGAGCCGCACATCGTCGGGCGCGAGGCCGTGCACCGAGCGGCGGTCGAGGTCGTAGGCGCCGTCGACCTCGAGGAACCGCACCAGCGCGTGAGCGAGTGTGCTCTTGCCGGCGCCGCTCGAACCCATCACCAGCATGCGTTCGCCGGGTCGGATCGTGAGGTCGACATCGCGGAGGGCCGGGGTCTCCGCGCCCGGCCAGCGCACAGAGGCGTCGCGAAGCCGGAGCCCGTCACCGAGCGCGGGCGCCTCGCCGGTCGGCGGCACGGTCTCGGGCGCCAACTGCACCGGAGGTTCGGTGGGGACGGCGTCGGCGATGCGTTCCGCGGACGCGCGCACCTGGCGCCATGCCGACGCCGCCATCGGCATCGCGGCGAACACCTCGAACACGGCCATGGGCACGAGCACGGCCACTGCGAAACCCGGCGCATCGAGCGACCCGGACGCGAGTCCGGGGGCGGCGACCAGCACCGCGGCGATCGAGGCGGCGCCGGCGAGGAGCGACACCAGCGCGGTCGTGGCCGCCTGGGCCCCGGATCGGCGGACGACGGCGCGGCGCAGGTCGGCGTCGGCGCGGGCGATGCGCTCGCGGCTGCGCTCCTCGGCGCCGAAGGCCTCGAGCACCTCGAGACCGGTGAGGTGATCGAGTACGGCGTCGGCGAGCCGGGCGCGCAACGGCGCGATGCTGCGTTCGGCGCGGGCGCCCGACAGCCAGCCCCACAGCGTCGCGATCACGGCCGCCGCGATGAGGCAGGCGAGCAGGGTGAGGGCCGCCGGCCACCACACGAACGCCACGAGAACGACGGCGCCGAGCGCCACGAGCGCCGACGACGCCAGCGGCTGCACCACCCGCAGCGGAAGGTTCTGCAGCTCGTCGACGTCGTCGACGAGAGCGCCGAGGACGGACCCGCGGCGGGTGCGCGTCAGCCCGTCGGGGGCGAGCGGCACGAGCCGGCGCACCAGATCCGCGCGGGTCGAGGCGAGCTGCCGCAGCGCGGCGTCGTGGCCGGTGAGTCGTTCGAGGTAGCGGAAGACAGCGCGGGAGATCGCGAAGAAGCGCACGCCCACTACGGCGAACGACAGGTACAGCACCGGCGGCTGCTCACTCGCCCGCACGATGAGCCAGGCGCTCACCGCCAGGAGCGCCACCGCCGACGCCTCCGACGCGAACCCGGCGGCCAGCGCCCACCAGAAGCGCCGCGCCGGCGGCATCGCTCCGCGCAGCACCGCCCCGGACGTTGCGGTGGAACGGCTCCGGTGCGTGCGGCCGGCTGCCACCGTCGAGTTGGTCGTCGTCATGCGAGCACCTCGCTCGGCGCCAGCCGCACGACGGCGTCGGCGACGTCGCGCGCCGAGATGCGATGCGAGATCAGCAGCACCGTCGCGCCGTCGTCGGCGAGATGACGGATGCTGCGCCACAGCCGCGCCTCGGTCTCGGGGTCGAGCGCCGAGCTGGGTTCATCGAGGGCGATGACGGGCGTCGCGCCGCGAAGGTGGCGGTAGAAGGCGCGCGCCACCGCGACCCGCTGCGCCTGGCCGCCGGACAGTCCCGCGCCCTGCACGCCGAGCTCCTGTGCCGGGTCGAGCGCCCCGGCGCACGCGAGGTCGAGCGCTCGTCGGACCGTGCCTTCCTCGGGCTCGAGGTCGCCCAGCGCGACGTTGTCCGCGATGGTCCCGGTGAGCAGCCCAGGCTGCTGGCCGGCCCACGCGAGCCACTCGGAGGGTGCGAGCGCACGCACGTCCGTGCCGCCCCACGTGGCGTCGCCCTCGAAGGCGGCGGCCCCGCGCAGGGCCGCGAACAGGCTGGACTTGCCGACGCCGCTCGGTCCTTCGATGAGGGTGAGGGTGCCCGGCGTGGCGATCAGGTCGACGGGTGGCAGCAGCCTGTCGCCCCGCAAGACGGAAACGCCGCGAAGCTGGAGCACCCCGTCCCCTTGTCTTCCTACGACAACCTCGGAGGCGGCGGCACCGTTGCCGCCCTGCCGCGACCCAGCGGAGCGGGATCCCGCGGAAGGGGTGCGGGCTCGGGACTGGCGGGGCGCCGCCGACGAAGTCGACGCCGCCGGGTACGCACCCCGGAGCGGGATCCCGCGCAGCGGTACCCCCACTGCGTCACCCCCAGCACGCCGAGCCGCGTCGAGCACCTCGAACACGTCGTCGGTCGCTGCCACGCCCTCCGAGGCCGCGTGGAACTGCACGCCGACCTGCCGCAGCGGCAGGTAGGCCTCGGGCGCGAGCAGGAGCACGAAGAGGCCGACGGCCAGCGTCAGGGAGCCGTCGATGAGCCGGAACCCGATCGAGACCGCGACGATCGCGACCGAGATCGACGCGAGGAACTCGAGGGCGAACCCGGAGAGGAACGAGACGCGCAGCACGCGCATCGTCTCGCGGCGGTACTCGCCGGTGACGCGTTCGATGGACGCCGCCGCCCGGTGCTGGCGGCCGAAGATCTTGAGCGTCGACAGACCCTGGACGGTATCGGCGAACCGCGACGCGAGGCGCTGCAGCGTGCGCCATTGCCTCTGCTGCACCGAGCGCGTCGCGAGCCCGATCAGCACCATGAAGATCGGGATGAGCGGGAGTGTCAGGAGCACGGTCAAGCCGGAGATCCAGTCCTGCCACCACATCACCGCGAGGATCAGCGGCGTGGCGACGACGGTCTGCACCAGCTGCGGCAGGTAGCGGCCGAAGTAGGCCTCGAGAGCTTCGAGTCCGCGCCCGGCCGTCACGGCGAGAGCCGCCGAGTTGCGGGCGCCGAGCCACTCGGGTCCGAGCAGTCCGACCGCCGCGACGAGGGCGTCCCGCAGCTGCCCCTGCACGCGCGCGGCGGCGCGGGCGGCGACCGCTTCGCGCGCCCACAGCAGCACCGCACGCAGTCCCACCACCGCCGCGAGAGCCCCGAGCGTCGTCGACAGCTCGGACACCGGCATCCCGTCGATCGCGCCGGTGATCGCGCGGGTCAGCAGCCACGCGAACGCGACGATGACGCCCGTCTGCGCCACCGCGATCCCGCCGATCGCGGCGAAGAACCAGCGAGAGGCGCTCGCGTACCGCAGCAGCCGAGGGTCGACCGGCTTGCCCGACAGGCGTCGGGGTCCGTCGTCCTGCGTCTCGTCCATCGCTCCTTCGACCCTACCCGCGGCCGTCCGCGGCGCTCCTGTCGTCCCTCTCCGTCCCGTCGAGAACGCGCGTCCTCGGCGAGACCGCGTGTCGTCGGCGCCGCGAACGTGCTGTCTCGCCGACAAACCGCGATGTCGACGAAGAGGGGAGGGACGGATGCCGCGGGCCGCGGCATCCGTCATCTCCCGGTCTCAGTGCGCGGGCGCAGCGGCTGCCTGCTCGATCCGCGAGCGGGTGATGCGCTTGCGGAAGATCCAGTACGTCCAGCCCTGGTAGGCGAGCACCAGGGGGAGGAACACCAGGGCGGCCCACGACATGATCGTCAGCGTGTAGTCGGTGCTCGACGCGTTCTCGATCGTGAGCGAGCCCGCCGGGTCGCCGGTCGAGGGCATCACGTACGGGAACAGGGCGAACCAGACCGCGAGCACCGCCGTGACGATGGTGAACGCGCCGAACCCGAACGCCCACCCCTCCCGGCCCCGGGCGTTGGCGAGCCACGATGCGATGAGGAGCACCGCTGCGACGGTGGAGAGCACCGCCGTCACGAAGGCGAAGTCGCGGCCCTCCGCGTACGCCATGCCGACCGTCCACACCAGGAACGCCGCGGCGACGACGATCGTCAGGAGCCCCGCACGACCGGCCAGCCGGCGCGCGTCGGCGGCGACCTGTCCATCGGTCTTCAATGCGACGAAGTACACGCCGTGGGTGAAGAACAGCAGCAGGGTGGTCAGTCCGCCCAGCAGCCCGTAGGGGTTGAGCAGCGTCAGCAGCGAGCCGGTGAACTCGTGGTCGGCGTCCAGCGGCACGCCCTGCACGATGTTCGCGACGGCGACGCCCCACAGGAACGCCGGCACCGCCGACCCGATAACGATCATCCGGTCGAAGCCGGCCTTCCAGCGCAGCGAATCGCGCTGATGGCGGTACTCGAACGAGACGCCGCGCAGGATGAGCGCGAGCAGGATCAGCAGCAGCGCGAGGTAGAAGCCGCTGAAGAGCGTCGCGTACCACTCGGGGAACGCGGCGAACAGGCACGCGCCGGCGACGATGACCCAGGTCTCGTTGAGGTCCCACACCGGGCCGATGGTGTTGATCACCTGGCGGCGGCTGACGTCGTTCTTGCCGAGGAACGGCAGCGACATGCCGACGCCGAAGTCGAACCCGTCGAGCACGAAGTAGCCGACGAAGAGGAAGCCGACGATCCAGAACCAGAGGTAGGCGAGATCCATGATGTGCTCCTGAAGCCCTTAGTAGACCGTCGTCGGGGTGTCTTCGACCGCGAGGTGGCGCGGGTCGGGCGCGCCCGGCTCGGGAAGGGGTTCGGGGCCCTTCTTGGCGGTCTTCACGATCAGGCCGAACTCCACCACGGCCAGCGCGGCGTAGATGAGCGTGAACGCGGTCAGCGAGATGAGCACCGTCCACCCCGGCACCGAGGGGGAGACGCCGTCCTCGGTGAGCATGAGGCTGAACACGATCCACGGCTGGCGGCCCATCTCGGTGAACACCCAGCCCACCAGGATCGCGAAGAGCGAGGCCGGCCAGGCCCACACCGCCAGGCGCCAGGCCCACGCGGGCACCTCGCGCTTGGCCTTCTTGCGTGTGAGCCACAGGCCGACGACACCGACCAGCGCCGCGACGCTGCCGAGGCCGATCATCCAGCGGAACGACCAGTACGTGACCCACAGGATCGGCGCGAAGTTGCCGTCGACCTGGTCGGCGAACTGCGGGAACATCTCGGTCGTGTACTGCATGTTGAGGTCGTTGATGCCCTCGACACAGCCGTCGAGCGAGTGCGTCGACAGTAGCGCGAGCAGGTACGGCACGCGGATCGAGAACAGCTCGCTGGTGCCGTCGGGGGTGCCGAGCGTGAAGATCGAGAACGAGGCATCCGCTCCGCAGACGGTGTCGAACGTGGCCTCGGCGGCCGCCATCTTCATCGGCTGCGTCGCCACCATGACGAGGCTGAGCTGGTCGCCGGAGATCGCCACCCCGGCGAAGGCGGCGATGAGTCCCCACAGGCCGAACTTGAGCGACGAGCGCATCATGTCGATGTTCTGCTTGCGCAGCAGATGCCAGGCGGAGATCGAGACGATCACGCCCGCGGTCATCATGAAGGCGGCGAAGAGCGTGTGGGGGAGTGCGGCGAGGGCGACCGGGTTGGTGAGCACCGCGAAGAAGTCGGTCATCTCGGCGCGGGAGCCGTCCTCGGCCATCTTGAAGCCGACCGGATTCTGCATGAAGGCGTTCGCGGCCAGGATGAAGTACGCCGAGAACCATGCGCCGATCGTCGCGATCCAGATGCTCGCGAGGTGCAGCGCCTTCGGCAGCTTGTCCCACCCGAAGATCCACAGCCCGATGAACGTCGCCTCGAAGAAGAAGGCCATGAGGCCCTCGAAGGCGAGCGGGGCGCCGAAGACGTCGCCGACGAACCGCGAGTAGGAGGACCAGTTCATGCCGAACTGGAACTCCTGAACGATGCCCGTCACGACGCCCATGGCGAAGTTGATCAGGAAGATCTTGCCGAAGAACCGGGTGAGGTGAAGCCACTTCACGTTGCCGGTGCGGAACCACGCGGTCTGGAAGATCGCGACCGTCAGCGCCATGCCCAGAGTGAGCGGCACGAACAGGAAGTGGTACAGCGTCGTAAGGCCGAACTGCCAGCGTGCCAGCAGCAGAGGGTCCAGCAGATCCATGTGCGCTTCCGATCGATCCGGACGTGGTCCGACCACAGTAACATGTGGTCAGACCACAGGGGCGAGGGGGCCCGGAGGGCTCCGCGTGGCCCCAGGATTGCAGGATCGCGGGCCGCGCGCGAGTCCGCCCGCCGTGAATAAGCGCCATCTCGAAGCGTCATCTCGGAGGGGGGTGCGCAAGCGCACGGCTACCCTCGAGACATGGCGAGCCGGGGAGTGCGAGTGGAGCCGGGCGCATGACGGCGATCCCGGTGACGATCGGTCGGCGGATGCCGGTGCCTGCGGCGTCCGGTTCCCTCGGCGCGCCCGCCGCTCCCGGTGCGGCTCCGGGGGCGGTGGGTGTGGGGTTGCCGTTGGTGGATTCGCATGGGCGGGTGCATCGGGATCTGCGGATCTCGTTGACGGATCGGTGTTCGCTGCGGTGTACGTATTGCATGCCGGAGCAGGGCAATGAGTGGTTGGCGAAGTCGAGCATCCTGACCGTGGACGAGATCGTGCGGGTGGCTCGGGTGGCGGCGGCGGATGGGATCACCACGTTCCGGCTCACCGGTGGCGAGCCGTTGCTGCGCACCGACATCGTCGAGGTGGTGGCCCGGTTGGCGGGGTTGACCGGGCCGGACGGGGGCGGGGTGGAGGTCGCGATGACCACCAACGGGATCCGGCTGCCGCAGCTGCTGCCCGGGCTGATCGCGGCGGGACTGTCGCGGGTGAACATCTCGTTGGACACGCTGGATCGGGACCGGTTCGCGGCGTTGACCCGCCGGGACCGGTTGGAGGATGTGCTGGCGGGGATCGCGGCGGCGGCGGCGTCGGGGTTGCGGCCGGTGAAGCTGAACGCGGTGGCGATGCGGGGGGTCAACGACGACGAGCTGGTGCAGCTGGTGCAGTTCGCGATCGACCACGACGTGCAGCTGCGGTTCATCGAGCAGATGCCGTTGGATGCCGGGCACACCTGGGACCGGGACCGGATGGTCACCCAGCACGAGATCCTCACCACCCTGGCCACCCGGTGGACGCTGACCGAGGTGCCCGGGCGCGGGGGCGCGCCGGCGGCGCGGTGGCTGCTGGATGGCGGCCCGCACACGGTCGGGGTGATCGCGTCGGTGACGGCCCCGTTCTGCGGCGACTGCGACCGGCTGCGGCTGACCGCGGACGGGCAGCTGCGCAACTGCCTGTTCTCCACCACCGAATACGACCTGCTGCCCACCCTCCGCACCCCCGCCGACCCGTCCGTGGACGCCGGCATCGACCGGATGCTGCGCGCCTGCGTGAAAGGCAAGCTCCCCGGCCACGCCATCAACGACCCCGCCTTCCTGCAACCCGCACGCGGCATGAACGCCATCGGCGGCTGACATGGGACGCCTCCCGGGACTCTGGTCGAGAGCGCACAAAGTGCTGACCCAGGCGCTTCGCAAGAGCAGTATGCGCGCTCTCGCGGGTGGTTGTGAGGCCGGGGCCGGCGGGGGGGACGGCTGAGCCGGCGGGGGAGACGGTGGAGCGGGTCAGGCGCGGGTGAGCTGCACGACGCACTGCGTCGGGTCGCACGAGGGGGCGATGCCCTCCACCTTCAGCGGCCCGCCGGCCTGGGCGAGCACGCTGTCCATCAGCCCGACGTGGACGTCGCAGAGGATGCCGCGGTGCGCCGCCGTGGGCGCGTGCGGGCATGGGGTGAGGTCGACGGTGAGCTCGCGCTCGTCGACGAGCGGGTCGAAGCCGGCGTCGCCGAGATCTTCCACGAGGGCGTCGAGCTGGTGCAGCGCGTCCGCGCCGAGCGCGGCATCCGTCGTTGATCCGTACACGCGACGCAGCAGGTCTCCTCGGCGCGCAGCGGCTTCAGCACGCTGGACGGCCACGGGGCTCGAGGCCTCTTGGGCGCCCGTCGCCGCCGAGTACAGCACGCGCGGTCGCCCGCGCGTGGTGCGGCGCTCGGTCTCGGCGATCACGTATCCGGCGTCGATCAGCCGCTGCACGTGCTCGCGAACCGTGTTGGCGTGAAGGCCGGTCGCCTCGACGAGCTCGGCGATGGGGCGCTGCGGGCGCTGCTGCAGCAGGTGCATGATCTCGACCCGGGAGTAGCTCGAGATCGCGCTGTACCCGGTCGTCATGCTCCCATTATCGCGGGGCGCCGCGAGGACCCGGCGCAGCGCGCACCGGGTCGTCGACGCAGCGACAGCGTCGGGTCAGAAGAGCTGGCCGAAGACCAGGATCGCGATGAAGAAGAGCGCGAGGATGCCCACGATGATCGCGAGGGTACGGCCCGAGAGCTTCGCGACTCCCCAGCCGATGAGCACCGGCACGGCGAAGAGGAAGATCGCGACGATCCACCAGAACGCCGAATAGCCGCCGGAGCTGGCCTCTTCGAGGCGGCCGCCGAACAGCTCCTGCGTCGCGGGGTGCGTGGCGAAGCGCACGGCGATCGAGATGGGGACCGCTACGAACGCGAACACGACGAGCCCGATGAGCCAGCCCCACAGGACGGGGCTTCCGTTGCCCGCGAGGACTCCACCGCGGAGTTCGGTCTCGGGCTGCTGCTTGCCTGATGCCATGGGCATGACTCTAGCGGTCGCGACGCGTGCCGCGACCGCTGGAATCACGCGTCATCCGAGGCGGCCGAACGTCATCTCCATCTCCGCCATCTCCATCTCGGCGGTGGCGGCGATCAGCGCGCGCAGCTCGGCGTCGGCACCGGGCGAGAACTCCTCGAGGCGCTCGGGAGCGATCTCGATCGGCACGCCCTCGGGAGCCTGCTCGGAGGCGTCGAGCGTCGTGCCGTCGTCGGAGGGCGACATGCCCTGGATGATGCGGCCCGCCTCGGACTGGCCGCCGAGATCGAACGAGTACTGCTTGCTCTGCAGCCCGAGGTCGATGAGCCGGCGCACCTCCGGGAACTGCTCCGCGTTCGTCTTCGGGATGGGCAGGGACGTCCGCCAGTTGACTCCGAGCGTCTCGAGCGCCTTCGCGTAGGCATTCTCGTGCGCCTGGTCGCGCACGATCAGATACGAGATCGTCGAGCGCGCCGTCTTGTTCGAGGTCATCTCGTAGATGCGGCACTTCTGCAGGCGCCCGGTCGACTCGAGCATCAGGTTGTAGAGCAGGTCGAGCACGAGGTTGCCCGAGTTGTAGACATAGCTGCCGCTCCACGGATTTCCCGCCGCGTCCACCGGCAGGGCGCCCTGCGCGCCGACCAGATAGTGGTGGATGTTGCCCTCCGACAGGGCGATGTTCAGCGGGATCGCACCCCCCGCGCCCGGCTCGTCGACGGGGTCGGTCGGCTTGCCGTGGTAACCCGGGGCGCCGTCGAGAAGCCGCGCGATCGTTGTGCCGATCAACTCCACGTGGCCGATTTCCTCGGTGCCGATGCCCTGCATGAGGTCGCGGTACGGCTTTCCCTCGGGCCCGCGGAAGTTGATGCTCTGGAAGAGGTACTGCATCATCGTGCGCATCTCGCCGAACTGGCCGCCGAGCCCTTCCTGGAGCGCGTTGGCCGCGGCCGGATCAGGCTCGTCGACGTCGATCGGGTTGATGAGGTGGGGAAGGTGGAAGTACATCGCTGCTCCTCGAAGGTTGGGATGGACCAGCCACCTTTCGCCGGTTCCGACGGATCCGTGCCCCCGTAGCCGTCGACGGAGTCGCGCGCTACACTGCGCGGCCCGCCTCTCGCCGGCACGCCTCCGGTCCCCGCCCTGCCGGCGTCGCCGAGGGGATCCTCCGGCCGCCACGACCCGGACATGGCGCTGCCCGCCGGTCCGGCTGGGGGAGGACGGCGGGCAGCGTCGGGGCGCCTGGGATCACCGCTGCGGGGTGCGGTTCTCCGCGCTCACCATCCACGAAAGCTGCTCCACCCGCTCCAGAATGGCGTGCAGGATGTCGGCGCTCGTGGGGTCTTCTTCGTCGACGTCGTCGTGCACTTCACGGCACGTCGCGGCGACGGCATCCAATCGCTCCGTCATGAGGTCGACGACCTCGTTCGTGGCGATCTCGCCCTGCGGGAACTCCGGCAGGGTGGTGGTCTGTGCGACTTCGTCGCTGCGGCCGTCGGGCAGGGCGTGCAGCGAGCGCATGCGCTCGGCGACGGTGTCGGCGAAGTCGCGGGCGGCCTCGATGATCTCGTCGAGCTGGAGGTGCGTGTCGCGGAAGTTGCGGCCCACGACGTTCCAGTGCGCCTGCTTGCCCTGCAGCGAGAGCTCGATGAGGTCGACGAGCACCTTCTGGAGGTTCTCGCTCAGGCTCTCCGACGCCGTGAACCCGCGCTCCGCGTTCTGCTCCGGCGTCAGCTCGGCGCCGGTGCCGCCGCGTGCCGCGCGACGGCGGCTCTTGCCGGCTCCGCCCGCGGTCGAGCTGCTCTTCGAGGTGGTCTTCTTCGCGGTCGTGGTCGCCACAGTCGCTCCGTTTCCGTGATTCGCCTGACGCGGGGGACCGGCCGTGCGAGGTCCGCTCCGCTCTGGGGACGCCTCGACGCTAGCGAGGGCTGTCGTCGCAGGGGTGGGGATTGCCGTCGTCGCGGCGGCGTGCTACTCGCCGTGGCGGCGCCGCGCGTGGTGGGATGGGACCGCCATGATCCCGCCCTCGCACGCGCCCTCGTCCGTCGCCGCCATCGCCGCCGCCGTGCGCGCTCGAGAGGTCACGGCCGCCGAGGTCGTCGAGGCGCACCTCGAGCGCATCGCCGGGGCGAACCCGCGCCTGAATGCGCTCACGGTCGTCTTTCCCGACAGGGCGCGTGCGGCCGCGGCCGCCGTGGACGCCGCCGTGGCGGAAGGACGCGACCCCGGGCCGCTGGCCGGCGTGCCCGTGTCGGTCAAGGAGAACATCGATCTCACGTGGTCGGCGACCACGAGCGGCTGGCGGGGGCTCGTCGACGCCGTGCCCGATCGCGATGCCACCGTCGTGCGCCGGCTGCGCGAGGCGGGCGCCGTGCCTGTGGGACGCGGCAACATGCCCGATTTCGGCATGCGCTGGGACACCGACAACGACGTCTTCGGCCGCACGCTCAATCCGTGGGACCCGGAGCGCAGCCCCGGCGGCTCGAGCGGCGGCGACGCAGTCGCGGTGGCGACGGGGATGAGCGCGATCGGGCTCGGCAACGACTTCGGCGGATCGCTGCGTCTTCCGGCTTATGCCGCGGGCGTCGTGGGACTGCGGCCCTCGCAGGGGCGCGTGCCGAGGGCTGCGGTGCGCGATCAGGCGGTCGCCCTCACGCTGCAGCAGTTCTCGGTGAACGGACCGATGGCGCGCGGCGTCGACGACGTCGCGCTCGCACTGGACGTGCTGGAGGGGTGGGATGCCGACGACCCGGTGTCGCTGGCCGCGCCCCACGTGCGACCCGGCGAGGTCGCGCGGCGGGTCGGGGTGGTTCGCGACCCCGGCGGCGGAGGAGTCGATCCGGAGGTGGCCGCGGCCCTCGATCGGGCAGCGGCATCGCTCGCGGGCCGCGGGTGGGAGGTCGTGGACGTCGACGCCCCGCTGCTCGAGGAGGCCGCTGTGCTCTGGCGCCGCCTGTCGTGCACCGACATGCTGCTCTCCCTCGACCCCGAGGCGCTCGGCCGGCCGCTCGGGGCATCCGCCACGGCCTTTCTAGGCGACAGCACGGCGGCGGCCCGACCGTTCGAATCGGCGCGGGAGTACGCCGACGCCTGGGCGCGGCGCGCCGTGATCGCCGCGGCGTGGCGTCGCCTGCAGGTCGAGGTGCCGCTGATCCTCGGCCCGGTGTCGACGTCTCGCATGCGCGGGGTCGACTACGACCTCGGGGGAAGGCAGGAAGCGGACCGCGCCTGGTGCGACCTCTGGCTCACCGTGGCGACCAACTTCCTGGGTCTTCCCGCGCTCGCCCTGCCCACCGGGCTCGGTGCGGACGGTATGCCGACGGGTGTGCAGCTCATCGGGCCCCTCTTCGGCGAGCACGTGCTGTTCGAGGCCGGCCGCGCGGTGGAGGACGGTGTGCCGGCGCTCCCGCCGCTACCATCCGCTGTCTGACAGACGGACGCGGCACCGCTGGAGGCGCGTCGGCCGATGCCGCCACCGCTCGAAGGCGCGTTCCCGGTGCCGCACGCGGGTGCACTGGAATCGTGACGGCCCGCGCGGGACGATGGGCCAGGGGGCGCGACGTCGTCGCGTATCACGGGCATCCGTCCCGGCTCTTCCGAGACGGAAGCCGAACGGAGGGCACATGTCGCCTACGCAGCAGTCCGAGTTCGCCCTACCCGATCTCCGCGGGCGGTCAGCCCTCGTCACCGGCGCCAGCAGCGGGGTCGGCGTCGAGATCGCGCGCGGCCTGGCGGCAGCCGGCGCCGA
The DNA here is from genome assembly GCF_015278315.1 of Microbacterium ureisolvens. Lineage (GTDB taxonomy): Bacteria > Actinomycetota > Actinomycetes > Actinomycetales > Microbacteriaceae > Microbacterium > Microbacterium ureisolvens. The sequence goes on from NZ_JADIJE010000003.1 coordinate 389,810, forward strand.
TCTGATCCTCCCGGTGCGCAACCGCGAGAAGGGCGAGCGCGCGCTCGCGCGCATCCGTGCCGAGGCACCGCACGCCGACCTCTCGCTGCGCGATCTCGACCTCGCCCGCCTCGACACGACGCGCGCGCTCGCCGAGGCGCTGCTGGCCGCCCGCACCCCCGCAGATCTCGTGGTGCTCAACGCCGGCATCGTGCTGCTGGGCGACGCCGAGCGCCACCTCAGCGCGGACGGGTTCGAGCTGCACTTCCAGACCAATTTCCTCGGGCACTTCGCCCTGACGACGGCGCTGCTGCCGCTGCTGCGCGAGCGCCGCGCCCGCGTCGTGGTGCAGCTGAGTCTGGCCGCGGGTGCGTCGCGGCTCGCGTGGGACGACCTGCAGAGCGAGCGTCGCTACGCCCCGCTGCGGGCGTACGGCGCGTCGAAGGTCGCACTCGGCCTGTTCGGATACGAGCTTGCGCGACGGTCGGAGGCCGAGGGGTGGGGGATCACGGTGCACCTCAGCCACCCCGGCGTCGTGCCCGACACCGGCATCGCCCCTGCGATGCGCGCCCGCGATCGCGGTGGCATGGGCCGGGGGCTGGCGGAGCGCCTCGGGAACACGCCCGCACGCGCGGCGCAGCCTGCGCTGATGGCGGCGGTGACGGATGCCGCGCCGCCCTGCTTCTTCGGACCCTCGGGAGCCCTCCACTTCGGCGGTCCCGCAGCCCGACAGCGGCCGTATCGACGCCTCATGGATCCGGTCGCGGGCGCCCGGCTGTGGAGCGTCGCGACGCAGCTCCTCGGCGACCGGGCGGGCGCCGTGCGCACCTGAGGGCCGGGGCGCCGCCGGCTCAGACACGACAGGCCCCGGGCGGCGACGGACCCCCGCCGCCTCGGACGTCACCGCGCTCGTGGAACCGCGGCCGCCGCGTACCGAGAACAGGAGATCTCGCGAGCACAGGAGAATCGCCGGCCGAACGTCCTGCGCTGGCGAGATCTCCTGTCCTCGTGACGCGAGTCAGGGCATGGGGGTCTCGGGCGGCGACGGGAAGGTCGGCTCCTCCGGGTTCGGCGCGAGCGGCTCTTCGGGCCACGGCGCATTCGGTTCCGTCGGGCCGCCCGGCGACGGCATGCCCGGGGCGGGCGAACCGGGATCGGGCGAGCCCGGGCCCGGCGGCACGTCTCCCGGCAGAATCTGCCCGGGGAGCGGCTCGGGGATCGTGGGGTCGGTCATGATGCCTCCTGTGGGCGCTGCGGGGTGGCCGCAGCTGCACGTCCAGCCTTCAGCGCGAGCGGCGCTGCGGCGAGGGTCTTGACGTCTCGGCGGGGCCGGGGTACCCGCCGGTCGGGAAGCAAGTGGAGCGTCCGTAGGCTGGAGGTGTGGCATCCGTTCTCAACATCTCGGCGTATCTCTTCACCCCCATCGCCGACCCCACCGGGCTGCGCCCGGTCCTGCGTGAGCGCGCGGTGGCGGCCGGGCTCAAGGGCACGATCCTCCTCGCCGAAGAGGGCATCAACTTGTTCCTCGCGGGTGAGGCCGGCGCCGTGCGCGGCTACGTCGACGAACTGCGGGCCGACCCGCGCTTCGCGGCCCTGACCACGAAGGAGAGCTGGTCGCAGGGCCAGCCCTTCGGCCGCATGCTCGTCAAGGTCAAGCGCGAGATCATCCGCATGGACCACCCCACGATCCGGCCCGAAGCCGACCGCGCGCCGGCGGTGGAGCCCGCGACGCTGAAGCGCTGGCTGGACCGCGGACAGGACGACGACGGCCGGGAGGTGGTGCTCCTCGACACCCGCAACGCGTTCGAGGTCGACTACGGGTCGTTCGACGGCGCCGTCGACTGGCGCATCGAACGCTTCACGCAGTTCCCGGATGCCGCGGCCGCCGCCGCCGCCGATCTCGCCGGCAAGACCGTCGTCAGCTATTGCACCGGCGGCATCCGCTGCGAGAAGGCGGCGATCTACCTGCGGGGGGCCGGAGTGGACGCCTATCAGCTCGACGGCGGGATCCTCGGGTACTTCGAGCACGTCGGCGGCGACCATTGGAGCGGCGACTGCTTCGTGTTCGACGAGCGCGAGGCGCTCACACCCGGGCTCACTCCTCGACCGGCGGTGGACGCGTGACTCCGGACGCGGCGGGGTCGTCCGCCCGGTCCGCCGGCGCGGCAGCTCCCGTGCGCAGCAGGCGAGGCGTCCTGCCGGCACTCGGACTCGACATCGTGCTGGTGATCGCGTTCGCCGCGATCGGCCGCGCGAGCCACGACTCCGACGTCTGGACCGGCCTCTGGCAGACCGCGTGGCCCTTTCTGACGGCGCTCGGACTCGGCTGGCTCGTCACGCGCGCCTGGCGCGCACCGATGGCGCCCGTGCGCTCGGGACTGGGTATCTGGGCGGTGACGGTGGCGGGCGGCATGCTGCTGCGCGCGGCATCCGGCCAGGGGACCGCCGTGGCCTTCATCGTCGTCGCCGCGGCGACCCTCTTCGTCGCGCTGGTCGGGTGGCGGCTGATCGCGGCGGGCGTGCGCCGAGTGCGGCGTCGCTGACAGCACCCGCGAGCCCGGGCTCGGCGGTCAGCCGGGTCAACCGGTCTTGCGCAGCCCGGTCTCGATGACGATGCGGTTGCCGTCGATCACGCCGGGGCCGTCGCCGGGCAGCGGCGCGGACGCCGGGGTGATCTGCTCGGCCTCCCACACCGCGCGCGCCGTCTCGGCGGTCGGGTAGAAGAACTCCTCGACGCCGAGCAGGCCTCCGGTCGACGGCGCAGGGGTCTCGCCGCGGCGTCGACGTCGGCGGTTGTCGAAGGCGTACCAGAGGAAGTACACCGGCATCGCGAACAGCATGGTGAGGAAGCCCCACATCATGACCTCGCCGAACGCCATGCCGTCAGCGTACGCCTGGGCGATGCTCGCGACCTCCGCCGTGCGGCGGAGATCGACGGCGGTTCCGGATGCCGCGGGCCGCGGCATCCGGAATCACGCGTCAGCGATGGGCGAAGGCCTCGAAGGTCGTCTCGGCGGGGAGGGGCTCGAACCACGCCTCGAACGCCGTCGGGGTGCCGTCGCCGGGGACCTCGTCGACGTACGTCGTGGTCGCCGCCACGATCGAGCCGTCGGCCGCGCGGGCGAGCACGGTGACGGCGATGAACTCCTGGTCGTCGGCGAAGCTCCCGCTCACGGTTCCCGTCACCGTCGTAGCGCCGCTGTCGCTGCTCGTGCCGGTCACCTCCTGGACGGTGAACGAGCCCGTCTCATCCGCCGGTGAGAGGGTCGCCGCCTCAGGCTGGGGCACGGTCACCTCGATGCTCGCGATCTCGGCGTCTCCCATGTCGTAGAAGTAGCCCACGACGGCCGACCGGCCCGACTGCAGCGTCGCGATGGCGCTCGTCGACTCGAGTGCGGAGCCGTCGGCTGCGTGGGCGTCCACCGAGATGAGGGCGTCGAAGATGTAGTCGGAGTTGGGGTTGTCGATGACGATGACGTACCACCAGCCCTCTTCGAACTCCTGCCCGAAGGCCGTCTCGACGACGACGAGCGGCACGGGCGGCGCGAACACCTCACCCGCGTCCGGCTGGCCGTCCGTGCCCGGCGCGGCGAGGCTGGGCACGGAGTAGTCGTCGGAGTAGTCGTCCTCCCAGCTCGGGTCGCTGTACGACGGGCCGAACCCGCCGAAGAGCAGCGCGACCGCCGCGATGAAAGACACGAGTCCGCCCAGTATCGACAGCAGCAGGGCGGCCACCCCGAATCCCTTGCCGCCTTGTCTGCGGCTGATCAGCGCGACGAGCGAGAGGATGAACGCCACGAAGAGGAGAAGGAACGACAGACCGGAGCCGCCGATCCCGCCGGTGACCCACGACCCGATCGCGACGATGATCCCCGCGCCGGCGAGGACCAGCGACCACACCGCGAGGCCCCTCGGCCGCGGATCGACGCCGCCCGGTGCGGCCGGGCCGTCGCTCCCGATAGCGGATGCAGGGGCACCGGGGTACTGCGGCGGTGGTGACCCCGCGCCACGCGCATAGGGCGGCAGCGCGGCGGGGCCGGCGGGGCCGGCGGGGCCGGCCTGCGGTGACGCGCCGGCCGGTGCCGCGTAGGACGGTGTCGTGTACTGGTGGGCGGGGGCGGCGTCGACCGGTTGCTGCTGCGACACGGGGTCGTTCGTGGCCGGCGTCGCATAGGCGGGCAGCGAGTACTGCGGGGCGTTCAGATCCCGAGCCGCGTATGGCCGTGCGCCCGACCCGGAGCTCGCAGCGGCCGGCGCCGGGCCGGCCGGGGACGGCGTGCCTACCGGCGGGACCGGACCCGAGGTCTCGGTCGGCGATGCGGAACCGGTCGGCGCGTCGATCTCGGTCGGCGACCCGGAACCGGTCGGCGCGTCGGGGTCAGTCGAGGCGTCCGGCGGCGAGGGTTCGGACATGCGGCTCCTGGCGGTCGGGGTCTGCCCCAACCTAGCGAAACCCCCGCCCTCGCGGGATCTCGACGCCCGCCGCGGACGACGAGACCCCTCGCGCGGACCGAGTCCGCGCGAGGGGTCGTCGCGTCGAGGCGGGTGTCGTCAGGCGAGACCGTTCTCTGCCAGCCAGTCGGCCGCGATGTCCTCCGGGGAGCGCTGGTCGACCGTGGACTGCACGTTGAGCGCGACCAGGCCCTCGGGCGTCAGCGCGGCGCTCACGGCATTGATCACGTCGGCGATCTCATCGGCGACGTCGGCGTTGACGAGCGGCACCACGTTGGATGCGAGGAAGAGCCCCTCAGGGTCTTCGAGCGTGACCAGGTCGTCGGTCTCGATGCGCGGGTCGGCGCTGTAGACGTTGGCGACCTGGATGTTGCCGGCGACGAGCTCGTCGACGGTCGTGTCGGCGGTCGCCTGGAACGCCACCGTCACACCGTAGACCTCCTGCAGGCCGGTGGGGCCGTAGGGGCGCTCCTCGAGTTCGGGCGCGCCGCCGAGCACCAGCCCCTCGATGCCGGCGAGGTCGGCGATCGAGGTCAGCCCGTTCTCTTCCGCGAACGCGGCCGTGACGTTGTACGAGTCCTGGTCGGTGGCCGAGGACTGGTCGAGCACCGTCAGACCCTCGGGGAGGGCGTCCTGCAGCGCCGCGTAGACGTCGTCCGAGGACGTCGCCGTGGTGGCGGAGTCGAAGTACTGCAGCAGGTTGCCGGTGTACTCGGGGAAGAGGTCGATCGTCCCGTCCTCGATCTCGGGCATGTAGGCGTCGCGCTGGCCGATGTTGAAGTTGCGCTCGACCGTGAAGCCCTCGGCTTCCAGCGCCTGCGCGTAGATCTCGGCGATGATCTCATTCGAGTAGTACGCCTGCGAGCCGATGACGATCGTCGACGATTCGCCGTTGTCGCCACCCTCCGTGCTGTCTCCGGTGAGGGGGTCGCTCGAGGCGCAGCCGGCGAGGGCGAGTGCCGCGACGGCGGTTCCTGCCAGCCCTACGGCGAGGCGGGTTCGTGCTGTGGACATTGTCGTACCTCCGGTGTGGTGGTGGGGGATCAGTGGTCGAACTGGGGGACCCGCATCGGGTCGGCCTCCGGCGGGGCGATGCGCGTGCGCCGCGACTCGGTGCGCGGCACGGCGAAGCGCGCGAGGAGGGCGAAGAGTCCGTCGAGCACCAGGGCGAGCGCGACGACGACGATGGCCGCTCCGAGCACCTCGGCGAAATCGCGGGTGTTGAGGCCGCGGATCATGTAGAAGCCGAGCCCGCCCAGCCCGACGTAGGCCGCGATGGTCACGGTGGCGACCACCTGCAGCGTCGCGGAGCGCAGCCCGCCGATGAGGAGCGAGAGTCCGAGCGGCATCTCGATCCGGAACAGGATCTGCCACTCGGTCATTCCCATGGCGCGGCCGGCGTCGATGACCGAGCGGTCGATCGCCTGGAGCCCGGCGTACGCCCCGGCCAGGACCGAGGGGATGGCGAGCACGACGAACACCGTGACCGCCGCCTCCGTCTTGAGGTTCACGCCCATGAGCATGACGAGCAGCACGACGAGCCCGAGCGCGGGGAGCGCGCGGGCGGCGCCGGAGAGGAAGACGGCGAGCTCTCGCCCGCGACCCGTGTGCCCGATGAGGTAGCCGATCGGCACGGCGATGACGGCGGCGATCGCCACCGAGCCGAACGTGAACGCGAGATGCTGCGCGATCGCCGTGCCGAGCGGCAGCGACCCTTGGCCGGCGGAGAAGATCCAGGCGAAGGCCTCGGCGAGCAGGTTCATGCCGTCACCGTCCGCAGGCGCTCGGAACGGCGCGGCGCGACCCGCCTCGTCCAGGGCAGCAGCGCACGCCCGGCGAGGACGAGCAGCCCGTCGATGATCACCGCGATGATGACGACGGCGACGACGCCCGCGAAGACCTCGGCGATGATGCGTCGCTGGGAGCCGTTGGTGAACAGATAGCCGAGGTTCTCGACCCCGATGAGGGCGCCCACCGTCGCCAGAGAGATCGTGGACATCGCCGTGACGCGGAGGCCGGCGAGGACCACAGGGCCCGCGAGCGGGAAGTCCACGGTCCAGAAGCGCCGCCACGCGCCGAAGCCCACGGCGACGGCGGCCGACCGCGTCACGGGGTCGACCGACGCGAGCCCCTCGGCCACGGAGCGGGTCATGATGGCGACGCCGTAGATCGTGAGGGCGATGACGAGATTCGTCTCGGACAGCAGCGGCACCCCGAAGATGACGGTGATCAGGGGGAACAGCGCGAACGAGGGAAGCGTGTACAGCAGCCCGACGACCGTGAGCACGGTGCCGCGCAACGGCGTGTAGCGGAACGCGACCCAGCCGATCGGCACCGACAGCACGAACGCGGCGACGATCGCCACGGCGCTCTGGCGGAGGTGATCGAGGGTGAGGGCCCAGATCAGATCGAGGTTGTCGGCGACCCAGTTCACGGCTCGCCCTCCAGGAGCACGCCCTGCGTACGGCCGCTGGAATCGACGAGCACCGTGCCCCGCGGCGTCTGCTTGGCGCGCAGCGCGCGAGAGCCGCGATCCACTCCGACGAAGTCGGCGACGAACTCGCTCGCGGGATTCTCGATGATCTCGCTCGGCGTGCCGATCTGGGCGACGCGCGCGCCCTTCTCGAGGATCACGACCTGATCGCCCAGCAGGAACGCCTCGTCGATGTCGTGGGTGACGAACACGATCGTCTTGTCGAGCTCGCGCTGCAGGCGGATGGTCTCGGTCTGCAGCTCGCGCCGCACGATGGGGTCGACCGCGCCGAAGGGCTCGTCCATCAGCAGGATGTTCGGGTCGACCGCGAGCGCTCGGGCGACCCCGACACGCTGCTGTTGGCCGCCGGACAACTGGCTCGGGTAGCGCTTGGCCAGGCCCCGCTCCAGCCCGACGACGTCCATGAGCTCGAGCGCGCGCTCGCGCGCCTTCGCGCGAGGCACGCCGTTGAGCACCGGCACGGTGGCGATGTTGTCGACGACGGTGAAGTGGGGGAGCAGTCCGGCATTCTGCAGCACGTACCCGATCCCGCGGCGCAGTTTCACCGGCTCGCGCTCGGCGATGGACTCGCCGTCGATCGTGATGACGCCCGAAGTGGGCTCCACGAGGCGGTTGATCATCCGCAGGAGGGTCGTCTTGCCGCTGCCCGACGAACCGACGAGCACCGTCGTCTTCCGGGCGGGGATGAGCAGGCTGAAGTCGTCGACGGCGATCGTGCCGTCGCCGAAGCGCTTGGAAACCGCGCGGAATTCGATCGCCATGCTGTCCTTTCGGCGGAGACCCCAGAAAACCACACGTCACCGACATCCGGCCGGAATCGGCGGAAATCTTGACGCGCAACGTCTCCTGTGCTCATTCGGAGCCGGGCGCGGGGCGGATGGGTCGTTCGCCGCGTGTCGCGCGGCGGCGCTACTTTGGGGCGCATGACTGCGCGCGAGTACGACCTCATCGTGATCGGAGCCGGCCCCGTCGGCGAGAACGTCGCCGACCGGGCGACGCAGGGCGGCCTCTCGGTCGTCGTCGTCGAGAGCGAGCTGGTGGGCGGCGAGTGCTCGTACTGGGCCTGCATCCCGTCGAAGGCGCTGCTGCGCCCCGGTGCGGTGCTGCGCGCCGCCCGTCGCGTGAAGGGTGCCGCCGAGGCGGTGACCGGCGATGTCGACGTCGCGGCGACGCTCGTGCGGCGCGACGAGCTCGTCCACCACTGGGACGACACGTCGCAGGTCGACTGGCTGAGCGGCGCCGGGATCGACCTGGTACGAGGCCACGGCAGACTCACCGGCGAGCGCGAGGTCACCGTCACCGGTTCCGACGGCACCGAGACGCAGCTGTCGGCGCTGCACGCGGTGGTGGTCTCCACCGGGTCGGCGGCGCTGCTCCCCGACATCCCGGGACTCCGCGACGCCGAGCCGTGGACGAGCCGCGAGGCCACGGGGGTGCGCGACGTGCCGGCATCCCTCGCCATCCTCGGCGGCGGCGTGGTCGGCGCCGAGATGGCGACGCTGTTCACGTCGTTCGGCACCGCTGTGACGGTCATCGCGCGTTCGGGCCTGCTGCGCGGCGTCGAGCCGTTCGCGGGCGAGGCGGTCGCGAAGGCGCTGACGGATGCCGGTGCCACCGTCCGCACCGGCGTCGAGGTGGAACGGGTCGAGCGCGGCGAGGACGGCGTGGTGCTGTCGCTGTCGGACGGATCCGACGTGCGGGCGGAGCAGGTGCTCGTCGCGACCGGCCGCGTTCCCCGCACCACCGACATCGGACTGGAGGCCGTCGGGCTCGAGCCCGGCTCGTGGCTCGACGTGGACGACACGCTGCGCGTGCGCGGCGTCGACTGGCTCTACGCCGTCGGTGACGTCAACCACCGGGCGCTGCTCACCCATCAGGGCAAGTACCAGGGGCGAGCCGCGGGCGACGTGATCGCCGCGCGCGCCCGCGCGGCCGAGGTCGACGACCGGCCCTGGGGTGCCCATGTCGCGACGGCCGATCACTCGGCGGTGCCGCAGGTGGTCTTCACCGACCCCGAGGTGGCAGCGGTGGGTCACACCGAGGAGTCGGCTCGTGCGGCCGGGCTCGGCATCCGTGTCCTGGACTACGACCTGTACTGGATCGCGGGCGCCAGCGAACTCGCCGACGACTACCGCGGCCGCGCCCGGGCGATCGTCGACGAGGAGCGTCGCGTGCTCGTGGGTGCCACCTTCGTCGGCCAGGACGTCGGGGAGATGCTCCACGCGGCGACGATCGCGATCGTGGGCGAGGTTCCGATCGACCGGCTGTGGCACGCGGTGCCGTCGTACCCGACGATCAGCGAGGTGTGGTTGCGCTGGCTCGAGGAGTACGGGCGCTGACGACGGCAGCACCGGGGCGTTGACTCCGCGTCACTGCTCCGGCGGCGCGGGGTACGGACGCTCCCGCAGGACGGTCGCCAGATGGGCGGCGTTGCGGGCGAGCGTGGCCGTCGCCGTCGCCACCTTCTCGGGGGTCTCGGGCAGATCCTTGTAGTCGGTCGTCTGCATCGCCTCGCCGTTCCAGTACACACCGCCCTGCGAGGGGATCGTGAAGCCGACGTCTCCGAGCGCCTGGTAGAGGTCGGCGGTGATCGCGTGGGCGCCGTCCTCGTTGCCGACGACGACCGTCACCGCCACCTTGCCGGCGAGGATCGCGCGACCCTCGTCGTCGGTCTCCGACAACTCGGCGTCGAGGCGCTCGAGCACGCGCTGGGCGACGCTGGACATGTGCCCCATCCACGTCGGAGTGGCGAAGACGAGGATGTCGGCGGCCAGCACCTTCTCGCGGATGCGCGGCCACTCGTCGCCGTCGCCCATGTCGGTCTCCACCCCCGGCCTGACGTCGAAGTCGACGAGCCGGACCTGTTCACCCGTCGCACCGTGCTCGGCCAGCGCATCGAGGACCTGCTGGGCCAGGAGCTCCCCGCTGGATTCGCCGGGTGAGGGCTTGAGGGTGCAGTTGAGGGCGAGTGCGCGCAGCATGGCGGTTCCTTTCGCGTCATCCGGCACGCTACGGACGAAGCGGTGGACCGGGCGGGGGGTTGACAGCACACTCCCGGCGCACTCGGCGCCTTCGCGAGGTAGCCTGACCCGCACGACGCCAGGAGGAGGCTCCCATGAGACCGCAGCCGGATCCGGTCGCACCCGGTCAGGAGTCCGTGTGGGATTACCCGCGCCCGCCGCGCATCGAGAAGATCGCGCGGCGCGTGCGCATCGAGCTCGGCGGCGAGACCATCGTCGACACCGGCGACGTCGTGCGGGTGCTCGAGACGAGCCACCCGCCCGTGTACTACCTGCCGATCGCGGACTTCGCCGCCGGCGCTCTCTCGCGGGGCGAAGGAGCATCGTTCTGCGAGTTCAAAGGCGGCGCGACCTACTTCGACGTCCGGGGCGGAGCGGAGCTGCGGCCGCGCGCGGGGTGGACCTACCCCGCCCCGGCTGCCGGTTTCGAGGCGTTGACCGGGCGGGTGGCGGTGTACGCCAGGCTGATGGATCGCTGCACCATCGACGACGTGGAGGTGGTGCCGCAGCCGGGCCGCTTCTACGGCGGCTGGATCACCCCCGACATCGCCGGGCCGTTCAAGGGCGCGCCGGGCTCGCTCGGCTGGTGACGCGGCCCCGCCGAAATCGCTCGGCCGGCGACGCGGCCACGCGGCAGGGGGTGCGGCATCCGCGCTCCGCAGGGTGAGGGATCGCACAGCGAAGTCCCAGCCGGTTCCCTTGTCCAGCGATATATCGGTATGTATCGTCGGGCTATCGGCACACGCTCGTTCAGGAGGTCGTCATGAGCGGTTCGTTCCAGGGATTCGGTTCTCGCCCCGGTGGTCAGGGGTCCGGTCTGCCGGGCAGTCTGTGGGATGCCATGGACCAGTTGCGGGATGCGTTCGAGCGAGGGTTCTCGCCGCGCGTCGCGAAGGGTGATGTGCGAGCCGCCGTGCTCGCGATCCTCGCCGAGAAGCCGATGCACGGCTACCAGATCATCCAGGAGATCGAGGCGCGCAGCGACGGCGCGTGGAAGCCGAGCCCCGGCTCGGTCTATCCCACGCTCCAGCTCCTCGCCGACGAGGGCCTGGTCGCCGCGGAGGAGTCCGGCGGCAAGAAGACGTACTCGCTCACCGAGGCGGGCCGGGCGGCAGCCGCCGCGGCGGAAGGCCAGTCGGCGCCGTGGGAGTCCGCGGGTTCCCGCGACTCCGGACGCACCACCGCGCTCCCCAAAGCCGGCGCGAAGCTCGCGCAGGCGGCCGCGACGGTCGGCCGCAGCGGCACGCCCGAGCAGGTGGCCGAGGCCGTCGAGGTGCTGGACGAGGCGCGGCGTAAGCTCTACTCGATCCTGGCTCAGGACTGACGCGCCGGCGTGCCGGCGGACGCCGTCGGCCCGGGCTCGCAGGTTCGGCGGGGCGCACGATCCCGGGCGACCGGGATCGCGAGCGCCCCCAGTCCGCTGATCAGCATCGCCTAGGAGCTTCGATGGCCGACGTCGCCAACGCGCGCGCCCGCTATCGCCGGATCCTGCGCTTCGCCGGGCGGTACATGATCCAGGCGTGGTGGTTCGAGCTCGTACTGCCGAGGTTCGGACTCGGCGCGCTCGCGGCCCGCGGCCGCGCACGGCGGCTGCAGAACATCGCCCGTCGCTTCCATGTGCTCGCGGTGCAGTACGGCGGGCTAATGATCAAGGTCGGCCAGTTCCTCTCCTCGCGCCTGGATGTCCTTCCACCCGAGATCACCAAGGAGCTCGAGGGACTGCAGGACGAGGTGCCGCCGGTGGCGTTCCCCGCCATCCGCAGGCTGGCGGAGGCGGAGCTCGGCATCCCGCTCGAGCGCGCGTTCGAGTGGGTGGACGAGACGCCCGTGGCCGCGGCATCCCTCGGTCAGGCACACCGCGCCCGACTCACCGCCGCCGACGCGGAGGAGACCGGATTCGCCGACGTCGTCGTCAAGGTGCAGCGGCCCGGCATCGAGGAGATCGTCGACGTCGACCTGAAGGCCCTGCGCCGCGTGGCGGAATGGATGAGCCGCGTCCGCGTGGTGCGCGACCACGTCGACCTGCCGGCGCTCGTCGAGGAGTTCGCGCACACCAGCCGCGAGGAGATCGACTACCTGCACGAGGCGCAGAACGCCGAGCGGTTCGCCGCGGACTTCGCCGGCGATTCGCGGGTCGCCGTGCCCGAGGTGGCATGGGAGCGCTCGACGCGCCGCGTGCTCACCCTCGCCGACGTCACCGCGATCAAGATCAACGACGTCGACGCGCTGCGCGCTGCGGGCATCGACCCGGCCGAGGTGGCGAAAGAGTTCGCGAACGTGATGTTCGACCAGCTCTTCGTCAACGGCTTCTTCCACGCCGACCCCCACCCCGGGAACATCTTCGTCACGCCGACGCCCACCCCCACGGGCGCGCACACGGGCACGGGCACCGACAGCCCGACGCGCTCCTGGACGTTCACGTTCATCGACTTCGGCATGATGGGCGAGGTGCCCGACCGGCTGCGGCACAGCCTCCAGCGCCTCATGATCGCGGTGGCCTCGCGCAACAGCGCGCAGATGATCGAGAGCATCCGCGCCGTCGGCGTGCTGCTGCCCTCCGCCGACACCGTCGAGCTCGAGCGCGCGATGACGGCGCTGTTCGCCCGGTTCGGCGGCATGGGGTTCGCCGAGCTCCAGGACGTCGACCCTCGTGAGTTCCGCGATTTCGCCAAGGAGTTCGGCGACGTGATGCGGTCGCTGCCGTTCCAGCTGCCCGAGAACTTCCTGCTGATCATCCGCGCCGTGTCGCTGACGAGCGGCATGTGCAGCTCGCTGGATCCCGCCTTCAACGTGTGGGACGCGGTGGAGCCGTACGCCGACCGGCTGCTGCGCGACGAGCGCGGCAACATGGTCCAGGCGGTCGCGCGCGAGGCGGCATCCGTCGCGGGCGTCATGGCTCGGCTGCCGCGCCGCCTCGACGACATGGTCACCCGCATCGAGGGCGGCCGGCTGGTCGCCGACGTGCCCAAGCTCGACCGCTGGCTCCGACGCCTGGAGCGGATGGGGCGGCGGGTCATGTCGGCGGTGCTCTTCACCGGCCTCGTGATCAGCGGGGCGGTGCTGCGCGCCGAAGACCTGACGATCGGCACCGTGCTGATGGTCGCGTCGCTGATCCCGCTGCTGCACGCGCTGTTCGCCGGCTTCGCAGGGCGCCGCGGCCCGCACGACTGACCGAACCCGCCCCGCCCGGCCGACGCTCACCCGCTACGGTGGCACCAGGAACTCGGCCTTCGGGGGTGCGTGTGGTCTGGTGGGCGATCGTGCGGGGTGCCGACCTGCTGGTGCAGCTCACGCTCAGCTGGATCGGGCTTGTCATCTTCCTCGCCGACGACGATGAGGCCATCGTCGATCTGCTCACGCTGTGGTGTCTGATCGGGGGCCTCTACTGGCTCGCATCCGTCATCGCCGTCGGCATCAGCGTGCGTCGCGCGAAGACGGCCGCCCCGCGCTGGATCGCGCGGCTCGACCTGCATCCGATCGTCGCGGTCATCACCGTGACGGCGACGTTCTTCGCCAGCATCGTGGGGCTCGCCGCGGCCGTCGAGCTCCTGGTGCTGCGTAACGACCCGGGTTGGGCGGGCTGGGTGGAGGGCGTGGGCGTGTCCGCGATGCTGCTGTCGTGGGCGCTGTTCCACTGGGGCTTCGCGCGGATCTACGACCGCAGGTACCGCCTCGCCCCCGAGCCTCCGCTCCTCTTCCCCGGCACGGCCGAGCCGCGGCTCGCAGACTTCGCGTACCTCTCGTTCACGAACGCCACCAACTTCTCCGTGTCGGACGTGCAGGTGCTCACGACGCGCATGCGCTGGACGATCGTCTGGCACACGACGATCAGCTTCTTCCTCAACGCGCTCATCATCGTGCTCGCCTTCAGCACGATCATCAACGCCTGACGCGAGGGCGGACGGATGCCGCGGCCGCCGCCGTCCGGCACGCCGCAGCGCGACTCAGCCCGCGGGCGAGAACCCGCCGTCGTCGTCGGGCCGGGCGGTGATGACCGGCTCGATGTCGAGCGTCAGGTCGATGATCATCCGCAGCAGACCGCCCAGCGTCGTCGATCGCAGGAGCGCGTAGCGATCCAGCTCGCCCAGCGGCGCCAGCGCGGCCAGCTGCCAGGCGGCCTCGACGGGGTCCTCCGACAGCGGGCTGTCGGCATCCCACCGCACGGTCTCCAGCGCGTACGCGTCGCCGGTCGAGGCCCGCGCCACGACACGGCGCACGATCGCCTCCGCCTCGACCCGCAGCGCCGAGAGCGCCTCGTCCCACTCGAGCGCCGGCATCGCGCTGATCCGCGCGACCGGGTGCGGGTCGTCGTCGAGCCACTCGGTCACCTCGAACCGCTCGTCCCCGACCGCGATGGCGTACATCGCCTCGGACGCGGCGTCGACGCGCACCAGGCGCGCGAAGGTGCCGATGCCGTTGCGCTCCTCGCCACCGCCCACCTCGCGGCCCCGCTCGATGAGCACCACGCCGAAGCGGGGATCCTCAGCGTCCAGGAGCCTGCCGAGCATCGTGAGGTAGCGGGGCTCGAAGATGCGCACGAACAGCGGTGTGTACGGGAACAGCACGCTGCCGAGGGGGAACATCGCGACTTCGCGCATGCTCCCCAGTCAAGCACGCGTGCGCGCCCTAACGGCTGGTCGACGTCGGCGCAACCCCGTCACCGCTTCGGTCAGCCCTGCCTAGCGTGGCGGCATGGGCAGTGAAAAGCGAGATCAGTACACATTCACCAACCCCGCGGAGCTGTACGCGGACTTCGACCCGAAGAAGCAGCACCAGCCCGAGCCGGGTCTGGACGCCGAGCTCGAGCCGAAGGCCGACCTCGGTGAGGACACCTATCGGGGCACCGGACGCCTCACCGGGCGCAAGGCACTCATCACCGGCGCCGACTCGGGCATCGGCGCCGCCACCGCCATCGCGTTCGCCCGCGAGGGCGCCGACGTGGCGATGTCGTACCTGCCCGACGAGGAGAAGGACGCCCAGCGCATCGCCGGCATCCTGCGGGACGCCGGCGTCACCGTCGTGACGCTGCCGGGAGACCTCCGCGACCCGGCGTACTGCCGCGACCTCGTCGCACGCACCGTCGACGGGCTCGGCGGCCTCGACATCGTCGTGAACAACGGCGGCAAGCAGATCTTCAACGAGGATCTCGCGACGCTGGAGGACCAGCAGTTCGACGACACCTTCAAGACCAACGTCTACGCCATGTTCTGGATCACCAAGGCCGCGCTGGCGCACCTGAAGCCGGGGGCGACGATCATCAACACCACGTCGATCCAGGCCTATCAGCCGTCGGAGATCCTGGTGGACTACGCCTCGACGAAAGCGACGATCAACGCGTTCACCAAGGCGCTCGCGCAGCAGCTCGCGCCGAAGGGCATCCGTGTCAACGCCGTCGCGCCGGGACCGATCTGGACACCGCTGCAGGTGACCGACGGGCAGCCGCAGGAGAAGATCGAGTCGTTCGGCGAGCAGACGCCGATCGGGCGGGCGGGGCAGCCGGCCGAGCTCGCGCCGGCGTACGTGTTCCTCGCCTCGGCCGAGTCGAGCTACGTCCTCGGCGAGACCCTCGCGGTGACCGGCGGCTCGCCCACGCCGTAAACGGCCGCTGTCGCCCCGCGGGGCGTGCGGATCTCGGTGAACCTCGCTTCAGCCTCGGGGCGGCGCGCGGTGCGGATCCCATGCCCTGCGGGTGCCGACGGCTCCCTAGACTTCGAACACGGGCGCCCGCGCGCGGCGCGTCCCTCGCGCACGGATGGAGGAGCGGAATGCAGCTCGGAATGGTGGGACTCGGCCGGATGGGCGGCAACATCGTCCGCCGCCTGATGCGGGACGGCCACGAATGCGTCGTCTACGACGTCAGCGCAGACGCCGTCGCCGGCCTCGCGGATGAAGGGGCGGTGGGTGCCGACAGCCTCGCCGACCTCGTGGCGAAGCTCGAGGCGCCCCGGGCCGTGTGGCTCATGATCCCCGCAGGCCTCACCGGCAAGGTCGTCGACGAGGTGGCCGCTCTGCTGGAGTCCGGCGACATCATCATCGACGGCGGCAACTCGAACTACCGCGACGACGTACGACGCGCGGCCGCCCTCGACGGCAGCGGCATCCACTACGTCGATGTGGGCACCAGCGGCGGCGTGTTCGGCCTCGAGCGCGGCTACTGCCTGATGGTCGGCGGTCACGAGGAGGCCTTCCGCCAGATCGAGCCGGTCCTTCGGACCATCGCTCCCGGCAGCGGAGAAGTCGGGCGCACGCCGGGCCGCTCGGGAGACTTCGCACCCGAGGAGCTCGGCTACCTGCACTGCGGGCCGTCCGGTGCCGGCCACTTCGTCAAGATGGTGCACAACGGCATCGAGTACGGCGTGATGGCCGCGCTCGCCGAGGGGCTCAACATCCTCGAGCACGCCGACGCGGGCATCCTCGAGGCGGAGCACTCGGCGGAGGTCGCACCCCTCGAGGAACCGGAGTTCTACCAGTTCACGATCGACACCCCCAAGGTCGCGGAGCTGTGGCGCCGCGGATCGGTGATCTCGTCGTGGCTGCTCGACCTCACCGCGGCGGCGCTCCAGGGCAACCCCACCCTCGAGGGTCTCGCCGGTCGCGTCTCGGACTCGGGGGAGGGGCGCTGGACGGTGAAGGCCGCCGTCGACACGGGGGTTCCGGTGCCGGTGCTCGCCGCGTCCCTGTTCGAGCGGTTCGCCTCGCGTGACGAGGACCACTTCGCGAACCAGGTGCTCTCGGCGATGAGGCTGCAGTTCGGCGGTCACCAGGAGCTCCCCGCGGGCGACGTGCTCGAGGCGGGCGGCCGCAAGGCCGAGTCCGCTCCCGACGGACAGTCGCGCACGGCCGAAGAAGCCTCGTGACGGAAGAAGCCTCGTGACGGACGACGCCTCGCGGCGGAAGACGCCTCGCGACGGAGGCCCTGAAGCGACCAAGGCCGACCTCAAGCGGTCGGTCGCGGCCTACACGGCCCCGCGCGGATCGTTCGAGGTCGTCGACGTGCCGCCGCTGCGCTACCTCATGGTCGACGGCCACGGCGATCCGAACACGTCCGACGCCTACGGCGAGGCGGTGGCGGCCGTCTTCGGGGTGGCGTACAAGCTCAAGTTCCTCAGTAAGCGCGAACTCGGCCGCGACTACGTCGTCATGCCCCTTGAAGGGCTGTGGTGGTCGGACGACATGGCGACCTTCACCACCGATCGCGACAAGTCGCGGTGGAGCTGGACGATGATGAGCCTCGTCCCCGAGTGGCTCGATGAAGAACACGTCGAGCGGGCGCGGAGCGAGGCGGCGGCGAAGGGCGGGCCTGCGGCCATCGAGAGGCTGCGGCTGAGCGAGCTCGTCGAGGGCCTGTCGGTGCAGACGCTGCACCTCGGCTCCTACGACGACGAGGCTCCGGTGCTCCACGAGATGCACCGCGGCTTCATCCCCGAGCAGGGTCTGCGCATGCGGGGCCTCCACCACGAGATCTATCTCGCCGACCCCCGGCGCACCGCGCCGGAGAAGCTGCGGACGATCCTGCGCCAGCCGGTGGAGCCTCTCCCCGCCGACGGGTGAGTCGCAGGCCTCAGGCCCGGTCGACCTCCAGCACGACGACGGCCCACGAGACCGGCGGCAGCGGGATGCGGCATCCGTCGTCCTCCAGCCGCACGTCCGCCGGAACCAGACCGACGCGGTCGGGTTCGGCCTGCGTGTTCGCCGTGCGCCGGTCGCCATCCTCGGGGACGCGGAGAAGCTCCGCCGAGCGGACTCCGCCGACAGCCAGCCCTCGCAGCTCGACGACCACCTCGTGGGACTCGTCCAGCGAGCGGTTCGCGACGAACACCGCCACGCTGCCGCCCTCCTCGTCCCACGTCGCCGCGGCGTCGACCGCCGGCACGTCGCCGAACTTCGCGGTGGGCACCCGAGGCGAATCCACGGCCAGCCGCAGGATCCGGCCGCGCGCGTGCTGTGTTATCCGGGCGAACGGCCAGAAGATCGTCTGCCGCCACGCCGGACCGCCCTCCTCGGAGCGGATCGGCGCGATGACGTTGACGAGCTGCGCCTGGTTGGCGATGCGCACGCGGTCCCCGTGGCGCAGCAGGCTGTGCAGGAAGGTGCCGACGACCACCGCGTCGGTCACGCTGTAGGTGTCTTCGATGAGACGCGGGTGCTCGCGCCACTGCCGCGTCACCTTGTGCGGCTGGTCGTCGGTCTCGAGGCCGTGCTGGTACCAGACGTTCCACTCGTCGAACGAGATGTCGATGCGTTTGCGGTGCTTGCCCGCGGCACGCACGGCGTCGATCGTCGAGACGACGCCGTCGATGAACTCGTCCATGTCGACCGCCTCGGCCAGGAACGACGCCGCGTCGCCGTCGTACTCCTGGTAATACGCGTGCATCGAGATGTAGTCGACCTCGTCGTACGCGTGGGTGAGCACCGTGTGCTCCCACGACCCGAACGTGGGCATCTGGCGGTTGGACGATCCGACCGCGACGAGTTCGATGGTGGGATCCACCAACCGCATCGCCTTCGCGGTCTCCTGCGCCAGCCTGCCGTACTCGTGTGCCGTCTTGTGGCCGATCTGCCACGGACCGTCGAGCTCATTGCCCAGGCACCACAAGCGGATGTCGAAGGGCTCGGCGGCGCCGTTGCGCCGCCGGAGATCGGACCAGTACGTGCCTCCCGGGTGGTTCGCGTATTCGACCAGCGCCCGGGCCTCCTCGACGCCGCGGGTGCCGAGGTTGACGGCCTCCATCACCTCGACCTCTGCCTCCCGCGCCCACTCGACGAACTGGTGCAGCCCGAACGCGTTGGTCTCGATCGTGTGCCACGCGCCGTCGAGGCGCCGCGGCCGGTCATCGACCGGCCCAACGCCGTCCTCCCACAGGTAGCCCGACACGAAGTTGCCGCCCGGGTAGCGCACGACGGTCGGACCGAGCTCCTTGACGAGCGCCAGCACGTCGCGCCGGAAACCCCGGTCGTCGGCCTCGGGGTGCCCGGGCTCAAAGATGCCGGTGTACACGCAGCGACCCATGTGCTCGACGAAAGAGCCAAACAGCCGGCGCGGCACGTCGGTGATCGTGAAGTCGCGGTCGATGACGATGGTCGTGCGGGCCATGATTCTCCTGTGCCGGGTCGGGCTCACTGGCCGCCGAAGCCGGTGGTCGCGACGCCTTTGACGATCTGCTTCTGGAAGACGAGGAAGATGATGATGAGCGGCAGCGACGCGAGCACGGCCTGCGCCATCACCTGGGCGTACTGCACCCCGTAGGCACTGATCACCGTCTGCAGACCGACCGGCAGCGTCATCAGCAGTGTGTCGTTGATGATGAGGAACGGCCACAGGAAGTTGTTCCACGAGGTGATGAACACGAAGATCCCGACGGCACCGAGGATCGGCCGCGACAGCGGCACCACGACTGACCAGAAGATGCGCAGCCGCCCGGCGCCGTCCACGCGCGCGGCGTCCTCGAGCTCGATGGGGACCCCGTCGAAGAACTTCTTCAGGATGAACACCATCGCCGGCGCGACGACCTGGGGAAGGATGAGTCCCCAGGGGGTGTCGACGAGGTTGAACGTGAGCATCTGGTAGAAGAGCGGGATGATCAGCACCTGCGGCGGCACCACGATCGACGCGATCACGGCTCCGTACAGGAAGGACTTGCCGGGGAACTCCAGGCGTGAGAACGCGTAGGCGGCGAGGGCCGAGATCGCGAGGGTGATGAGCGTGATCACCGCCGAAGTCCACAGACTGTTCCACGCCCAGATGTAGACGTTCCCCTGCGACAGGATCGAGGCGAACGCCTCGGTGGAGATGCCGTTCTCGCCGATCCACGACGGCGTGCCGGACGCGGCATCCGTATCCGTCTTGAACGCGGTCGCGACCGCCCACAGGAAGGGCAGCAGCCAGCCGATCGCGAGCAGGAGCAGGGCGATGAACGCGAGCACGTTCAACGCGCTGAAGCGCCGCTCGCCCGGCAGGCGTCCGCGGCCCGGCCGCGGGCCGGCCGGTGCGACGATCGTCGACGTCTCGGTCACGGTGCTCATCGCTGCACCTTCCCTCGGCTGCGGGTTATGGTCGCCTGGATCACGCCGAGGATCACGATGACCGCGAAGAAGACGTACGAGATGGCCGCCGAATAGCCGAAGCGGTAGCCCACGAAGCCGGTCTCGTAGATGTACTGCACGATGGACCGGGTCGTGTCGCTCGAGAGGCCGCCCATCATCTGGTATGCCTGGTCGAACAGCTTCAGCGAAGCGAGCACCTGCAGGATCACGACGACGACGGTCACTGGACCCAGCTGCGGCAGCGTGATGGACCACATCTGCCGCCACGAGCCGGCGCCGTCGATCGCGGCGGCCTCGTACTGCTGCTGTGGGATGTTCTGCAGCGCCGCCAGGTACAGCAGGAAGTTGAAGCCCACCGTCCACCACACGGTCGCGATGACGATCGCGTACATGTTGGTCGCGGGGTTCTGCAGCCATGCGATCGGCTCCAGCCCGAACCACTGCAGGATGGCGTTGGCCGCGCCGATCTGCGGGTTGAAGATCCAGACCCAGATCTGCGAGATCACCGTGGAGGCGAGCAGGTACGGCATGAAGAACGACAGCCGCCACAGCCATTGGCCCGGGAGCCCCCTGTCGACCAGCAGCGCCATGATGAGGGCCAGCAGCACCAGCGGGATTGTGGAGAGGATCGTGAACCACGCCGTGTTGCCGAGCGATCGCCACATCACCGGATCGGTGAGCGCCTCGGCGTAGTTGGCGAATCCGACGAATGCGCCGCCCGCGCCGGTCAGCGACTGGTTGGTGAAGCTGAGGTAGATGCCGTGGGCGATCGGCCACACCAGGAACAGCAGGAAGGCGATGAGGAACGGCGTCAGGAAGCCGAAGGCGATGGCGGTGTTGCGCCGCCCGGCGCGCCGGGTTCGGCCGGTGGCGGCGTCCGGACGCGCGATCGCGGCGGTGCCGCGGGCCTGTACAGCGGTGCTCATGCGTTCCACGTCCCTTCGGGGTCCGCAGGGTTGGGGAGGGACAGCTGCTGGTTCATCCGAGAGCGGAACCTCGTGATCGCCTCGGCCGGATCGGCGCCGCCAAGCAGCACGTTCTGGACGGCACCGCCGAAGTCGACCTGGAACTGCGAGCCCGACCCGGTGAACCACGCGGCGGGGTCGTAGCGCACGTCCTGAGCCGCGTCGGCGTAATGCGCCTGCGGCATGAGCTCGGCGTACTCCGGTGACTCGGTGACTGGTAGATACGCGGGGATGTGGCCGGCTTCCGCCCAGCCGAGCGACCCTTTCAGCAGATCGGCGACGAATTGGTAGGTGAGGTCGCGGGCCTCGGGGTCCGGCGCGCTCTGGTGGGGGAGCGTGAACGAGTGCGAGTCGGCGTACACGGCGGGTGTGCCGTAGAGCGTCGGGATGGTCATGGCGTCGAACGGGAGGTCCTGCCCCTGCATCGTCCGCAGCTCCCACACTCCGGTGAGGAACATGCCGCTGCGGCCGGTGGCGAATTCGGCGACGGCGGTCGCGTAGTCCGCCTCGCGCGCCGCGATCTCGTCGTCGAGCAGCTGCTGCATGAACGAGAGGGATTCGACCGCGGCATCCTCGTCCATGTCGGCCTCCCCGCCGTCCGGAAGCTCGATCTCCAGACCGTGCTGCGTGTACAGGGTGTAGAACAGCCGCCACATCTGGGCGCCGTCGCCCAGGTACCCGTACGACAGCCCGTGGCCGTCGGACTCGGCCGTGACCGCGCGGCAGAGCTCGAGGAACTCCTCGGGCGACTCCGGCCGCATCAGCTGGCCGTCGGAGTCCAGGGCGCCCGCCCTGCCGCAGATGTCGGTGTTGTACATGAGGACGAAGGGGTGCGCGTCGAGCGCGACGCTGTAGAGCTCGTCGCGCTGGAACCCCTTATCCCAGATGGCCGCCGGGAACGTGGACTCCTCGACGCCGAGTTCGGCGAGGCGATCGACGTCCCACGGGTCGAGCAGGCCGCCCGGCGCGTAGCCGGCGACACGGGTGGCGTGCATGATGGCGAGGTCGGGTGCGCGCCCGCCGGTCGCGGCCATCGCCAGCTTCGTGTAGTACGGAGTGCCCCACGAGAGCACCGTCGGCCGCACGTAGTAGGCGTTCTGGGCGGCGTTCGCGGTGTCGATGAGTCCGGACATCGTCACGCCGTCGCCGCCGCTGAGCAGGTGCCAGAACTGCAGGGTGCGCACATCCGACGCCCGGGCACCCGGCGCGCACGCGGCGAGCAGCGCCGTGCCCGCGAGCGCCGTCGCGCCGGAGAGGAATCGCCTTCGACTGAACTCGGCGGATCCGGTCATGTCACTCCTTCGTGAACGCCCCCTCCTGCGAGCATGGCCCGCACCCGGCCCGGAACGGAAAGCCCTTGACCGGCTTCCGTCGGAGCGGTATCGCATCGCAGCTCCGACAGACGAAGAATGCCGCGACCCGTCGGGTCGCGGCATCCGTTCTCGACCGTCGGACACGGGTCAGTCGCGCACGCGTTCGTAGCGGGCCACGATCGCACCGGACGACGACACCGTGCTGTCGGCGAGCCGCCAGCTGCTGCGCGGCAGGTCGGTCTCCCACAGCCGGCGCCCGCCTGACAGGATCTCGGGCACGTACACGATCGACAGCACGTCGATCTCGCCGGCGGCCAGGAGCGCCCGCATGATGCTGACGCTGGACAGGATGAGGATGTCGCCGCCGGGCTCGCCGCGCAGCTCCCGCACGATCGCGGCCGTGTCCCCTGCGCGCACGCGCGCATCGGGCCAGGAGCTGGTGCCTGTCGACGAGAGCACGACCTTGTCGACGCCGGTGAGCCAGTCCGCGAAGGCCTTGTCTTTCGGATGGGTCGCGGGGTCGGCGCCGATCATCGGCCATACCGCGTGATAGCCCTCGGAATTGAAGCTGCCGAGGAGCGCGGTGGTGGCGCTGGCGGTGAGGTCGGCGAGGTGATCGCGGATCTCGTCGGTCGACGAATGCGGGATGACCCACATCATGTCGGCGGGCCCGTCGGGTCCGGTGATGCGTCCGTCGATCGTGACGATGATGTTCGCGATGATGCGGCGTGCGCTCATGGCCTGTCCTTTCGTCGATGGGCCTTCACCCGGTCCGTCGAACGAAAGGTCGGCGGATCGACAGCGCAGCACGACGGATGCCGCGACCCTGTGTCGGGTCGCGGCATCCGTCATCGCATCGTGGGGTCAGCGGGGCACGTCGCCGCGCCACGCGCCGGTCTCGCGCGGCGCGCTCTCGATGAACTTCTTGAAGTTCTCGAGGTCCTTCTTCACGGCGTGCTTGCCGGCGCCGACGAGCGACCCGAGCTTCTCGATCGCGTCGGTCGGCTCCCAGTCGATCTGCACGGTCACACGCGAGGTCGTGTCGTCGAGCTTGTGGAAGGTGACGACGCCGGCGTGCGCGGTCTCACCGTTCGTGCTCCGCCACGCGACCCTCTCGTCGGGGTGCTGCTCGGTGATCTCGGCGTCGAACTCGCGCTCGAAGGGTCCGACCTTGACCTTCCAGTGGGTGTGAGTGTCGTCGAGCTGGGTGATGGACTCGACCTCGTCCAGGAAGTTCGGGAAGCTCTCGAACTGGGTCCACTGGTTGTAGGCCATGGAAACCGGCACGTCGACGTCGATGGTCTCGATGATCTGAGTCATGCCTCCAGCGTGCGTGCCGACCCCGCCGCACCGCATCCCCTTGACGTGAGCGCCGCAGCCATCTAAAAGCCGTGACGGATGCCGCGGCCTCACTTCCTGCCGGCCGCGCCGGTGGTCGGGGCGTCCAGAGCCGTGCCCGATCCGGCGTCCTCGGTGCTGCGCGAGATGAGATTGGTGGCCCACCGCTCGTTGAATCCCGCGAGGAACCCGACAGCACCCCAGAAGAACCAGCTCTCGATCCGGCCTTCGGGGATGACGAACGCCTCCGAGAGCAGCCCGCTCTTGAGCAGGAACACGATCGCGGCGGCGAAGAACCAGCCGAGGAAGATCCGGTACGTGGCGATGCCGCTGTCGGCGACCTCGATCGTGAGGTGCTGCATGCGGTGCATCCGCAGGAGCACGCTGACGCAGGCACCCGCCGCGCCGGCGCCGATGGCGACCAGCACGTCGCGCAGCGCGTCAGCCTGGTCGAGGGGGATGGATCCGTTCTGCCAGAGCATCATCACGGCGGCGCCCAGGCCGCCGATGATCACGACGAAGGTCAGCGCGACGCCACGGAACAGCCCGCGGGCGTATCGGCGCCGGGCGATCTCGCCCTCGCGGCGCTTGAGGAAGTCGTCCGCGTACTTCAGCCGCTCATCGAGCGCGGCGACCCCGGCGGGGTGGGGCTCTGGGCCTGCGAACCCGGCGGCCGCGATGCGCACCGCCTCGTGGACCAGCTCGTCGAGGGTGCGCACGTCGTCGCCGCGGAGGAGGAACCGGCCTCGCAGGCGCACCTCGTCGAGCCGGCCGAACTGCGCCGGTGCTGTCGTCGCGACCTGGTATGCCGCCGCGCGGAAATCGAGATCGGCGTCCTGCAGCAGGCCGACGGGAGGATTCTCCCGTTCGTCGTCGCGTCGCTCGGTGGCACGCAGCCGTGCGGCGTTGGGGATGCGGGCCAGCTGGATCCTCAGCCACGTCAGCCAGGACGCGTCGCCGACGCCTCCGACGCCCGGCGCGGGCGATGCTGCTTGGGCCATGTCGCGCCTCCTCACCCTCGCGCAGTCACGACGCTGTGGAGGAGGGATCGCGGCCCGCGGGTGATACCCCCGTGAAGACGACGGATGCCGCGACCCGGCCGGGTCGCGGCATCCGCTCTCGTCTTCTCCTACGCCGTCGCGTCGGCGCGCTTGGGCAGCACCCAGCCCGCGCGGGGGAAGTGGCAGGTGTACCCGTTCGGGATGCGGATCAGGTAGTCCTGGTGCTCGGGCTCGGCCTCCCAGAACGGGCCCTCGGGCTCGATCGTGGTGACGGCCTTGCCCGGCCACAGGCCCGAAGCGTCGACGTCGGCGATGGTGTCGCGCGCGACCCGCTCCTGCTCAGGGGAGAGCGGGAAGATCGCGGAGCGGTAGCTCAAGCCGATGTCGTTGCCCTGACGGTTCAGGGTCGACGGGTCGTGGATCTGGAAGAAGAACGCGAGGATGTCGCGGTACGTGGTCTTCTCGGGATCGAAGACGATCTCCACGGCCTCGGCGTGACCAGGGTGCTTGCGGTAGGTCGCGTGCGCGTTCTCACCGCCGGTGTAGCCGACGCGCGTGTCGAGCACGCCGGGCTGGCGGCGGATGAGGTCCTCCATGCCCCAGAAACAGCCGCCGGCGAGGACCGCCGTCTCGGTGCCCGGGGTGCGGGTGATCTCGCCGGTGTCGAAGGGACCGCTGGTCATGATGCGTGCTCCTGGTTCTCGGGGTTCTGGTCGCTGAGCTTGTCGAAGCGGTCGGCGTACGCGCCGTAGCCCTCGTCCTCGAGCGACGAGGCGGGCACGAAGCGCAGTGCGGCCGAGTTCATGCAGTATCTCAGGCCGCCGGCCTGCCGGGGGCCGTCGGGGAAGACGTGACCCAGATGGCTGTCGGCGCCCGATGAGCGCACCTCGGTGCGCGGCAGCAGCAGCTTCCAGTCCTTCTTGGTCGTGACGGCATCGGGCTCGATCGGCTTGGTGAAGCTCGGCCACCCGGTTCCGCTGTCGTACTTGTCGACCGACGAGAACAGGGGCTGGCCGGACACCACGTCGACGTAGATGCCGGGCTCGTGGTTGTTCCAGTACGCGTTGCGGAACGCCGGCTCGGTGCCGTCCTCCTGCGTGACGCGGTACTGGGTGTCGGTGAGGCGGCTGAGCGCCTCGGGGGTCCTGCGGTAGTCGTTGCTCACGATTCCTCCAGTTCGACGCGGCTGGCTGCGGCGTCACAGAGAAGAACCGATGCCCGTGCCGATTTGGTCCCGCGAACCTGGGAGCGAGCTTCGAGTTCTCGCGGCGGGCTGCATCGGTCGCGGATGCATATGCTCCCGCAACATCCGCTCGCCTGGACTGGGAGGACCGGTCCGCAGCGGGCCGCGAGGGAGGACCATATGTCGGAGATCATCAGGACGCGGCGCCGCCGCGTGCGCGCCGTCGCGGTGCTGGCCGCGGCGGCGGCCGTGACGCTGCTGACGCTCGGACCGCGATCACTCGTCGCCCCCGCCCGTGGTGCGTTCCTGGGGCTTCTCGCCGACATCGCCCCGCTGGAGGCGTGGTTCCCCGGCGGAGACGCGGAGCGCGCCCTCAACACGGCCATGTTCGTGCCCTTCGGCGCCGCGCTGGCGATGATCCTCAGCCGGCGCGCTTGGCCGATCGCCATCCTCGCCGGACTTGCGGCGTCGACGTTCGTGGAGTGCCTGCAGGCGTCGATCCCCGGCCGGGTGCCTGATCTGCGCGATGTCGTGTGGAACACCGTGGGCGCCGCGATCGGCGCGGTCGCGGTCACCGCGGTCCGGCTGATGCTCGCGGCCGGCCGGCGCGATCGTCAGCGGGGCAGGGTGACGCGCACGTGAAGCCCGCCCTCGGGCAGAGCCGACACGAACAGTGCTCCGTGATGCGCGCGCACGATCGTGGCGACGACGGCGAGCCCGAGTCCGGACCCCTCGACCTCGCTCGCCCGTCGCGTGCGCCCGGCGCCGCGCACGAACGGCTCGGTGAGCGTCGCCGCGACGTCGGGGGAGAGCACCGGGCCGCTGTTGGCGACCGACAGCTCGACGCCGGGGGAGTCCGAGACCGTCACGTGAACCCAGCCCTCGTCGACGTTGTGCACGACGGCGTTGTGCACGAGATTCGCGACGAGCTGAGACAGAAGCGTGCGATTGCCACGGACCACCACCGGCGAGAGGGCCGTGTGCAGACGGATGCCGCGGGCCGCGGCATCCGTCTGCACAGCGTCGACCTCCTCGGCGACCAGCGCCCCGAGATCCACCGCCGTCGCCTCCATCGCCTGTCCTCGCCCCGCCCTCGCGAGGGCGAGGAGCGCCTCGGTCGTGGCGATCGCGCGGTCGTTGGTGGTGCCGATGCGGTGCAGCACGCTGTCGATGTCGCGGCCGGCCGGATCGGCCTCGGCGACTTCGACGATGGTGCGGATGATCGCGTGGGGAGTGCGCAGTTCGTGCGAGGCGTTCGCGGCGAAACGCCTCTCTTCGTCGATCGTGTGCTGAACGCGGTCGAGCATCGCGTCGAGCGTGTCGGCGAGATCGGTGAGCTCGTCGCCGGCTCCCGGCAGGGCGACGCGCGTGTCGAGGTGGCCGTCGCGGGCGCGGCGGGCGGCATCGGTGATCCTCCGCAGCGGCCGCAGCACGAATCCGGCGAGCAGCCAGCCGCCGACGAGACCGAACACCACGAGAGCGGCCATCGCCCACCACGCGTACCGGACGAAGACCTCGAGCAGATCGGAACGATTGGGCGCCCAGCCGCCGTCCATGACGTAGAGGGCGCGGTCTGGCACGAACCTCAGCAGCAGGAAGCCGACGACGAACATCGCGACCCCAGCCACCACGAGGAAGGCGGCGTAGCTCAGCGCGAGCTTGATCCGCACGGAGAGGCCGCGCGAGCGCGGCGCGGAGCTTCCTGTCATGTGCTCATCCGGTACCCGACGCCGGCCACCGTCTCGATCGCCCACGGTTCGCCGAGGCGCTTGCGCAGCGTCGAGATCGTGATGCGCACGGCGTTCGTGAAGGGATCGGCGTTCTCGTCCCACGCGCGCTCCAGAAGATCCTCGGCGCTGACGACCCCGCCATCGGCGACCATGAGCACCTCGAGCACCGCGAACTGCTTGCGGGTGAGCCCGACGTACCGGCCGTCGCGGTAGACCTCGCGACGGAACGGATCGAGCCGGATGCCGGCCACCTCGACGATCGGCGGAGTCCCCGCGGCCGGACGTCGACCGAGCGCTCGCAGGCGCATGACGAGCTCGCGCAGCGCGAACGGCTTGGTGAGGTAGTCGTCCGCGCCGCTCTCGAAGCCGGCCGCCTTGTCGTCGAGCCGGTCGGCGGCCGTCAGCATGAGGATGCGGGGACCGGCCGGCGTCGCGGCGAGGCGACGGGCGATCTCATCGCCGTTGGGGCCTGGGATGTCGCGGTCGAGCACGACGACGTCGTACGTGTTGACCGCGAGCAGCTCGAGAGCCGAGTCCCCGTCGCCGGCGATGTCGGCGGCGATGGCCTCCAGCCGCAGCCCGTCACGGATCGCCTCGGCGAGGAACAGCTCGTCCTCGACGATCAGCACACGCATGCCCACCAGGCTAGATCGTCGGGGTTATCGCGGGTGTATGCGTTTGCACGTACGCCAGGGCAACACGCGCTCGCGTGGAATGAGCACCATGTACGACCACCTGAGCGCCACCACCGCCGATCCGCCGCCCTCCCGCACGCGCCTGCTCATCCTCCTCGCGCTCGGAGTCGGTCTGTCCCTGCTCCTGGCAGGGTTCAGCATGGCGGCGGCGCAGAGCCTCCTTCCACCCGATATCTCGGCGTTCACCCCGACCGCCGAGGACGGCTATCGCGCCGACGGCGAGGTCGTGACGCTCGCGGACGAGGATCTGCCCATCATCGCCCGGCTCGACCCTGCCCTGAGGGATGCGCTGCGGCAGGCGGAGGCCGCGGCCGTCGCAGACGGCGTCGCGTTCCAGGTGACCAGCGGCTGGCGCAGCGAGCGCTACCAGGCGCGGCTGCTCGAAGACGCGATCGAGGAGCACGGGAGCGAACAGGTCGCGCGGGAGTTCGTCGCGGCCCCGGATCTCTCGAAGCACGTCACCGGCGAGGCCGTGGACATCGCCCCGATCGACGCCCAGGACTGGCTCATCCGGCACGGGGCGGTGTACGGGATCTGCCAGACCTACGCGAACGAGCGGTGGCACTTCGAGCTGGCGACCGATCCCGGCGGGGTGTGCCCCGAGATGAGACAGGATGCGGCCGGCTGACGACTGAGGTCGCGGACGGAGACCTGGTGGACGTCCGGCTCATCGGGGTCGCGACGGATCGTCCGTCAGCCTGACCCTGGAGACCACGAGGCCGGCGAGCAGGCCGCCCAGGCCACCGGCGGCCATGTCGCCGATCGTGTCCTGGTAGGTCACGAAGATCTCGGGCGCGATGAAGGTGCGCCCCACCCACTCGAGCATCTCCCACAGTGCGCTGAGCGCGAGGCCGAGCGCCGTCACGAGCACCACCGGGGTCGCCCGGCGGGTCTCGTCGCCGAGGGGCGCAGGCACGATCTGCAGCCGGGCGAGGATGACGTAGGTCATCGCGGCGAGCACGCCGGTGCACACGAAATGCACGACGAGGTCCCACCCCACGAGCGTCTCGTAGAGGTGCAGCACGTTGCTCCATGCGGCGACGAGCACCGTGACGCAGAACAGGATGTCGAAGGAGGGGCGGACGCCCACGAACCGGGGCACGACCAGGGCGAGCAGCGAGAGCGCGACGATGCCCGCGTCGGTCGGTCGCCACCAGACGAACGCGGCGATGACGCTCAGCACGCCGATCAGCCGGACGCCGTCGGCCAGCCATTCGCCGGGCCCGTGGGGCGGGCGGAGGAAACGCCGGATCATGCCGCTCCCTCCGCGTCGCGGATCCTCGCGACGGCCTGGACCGGGAGGTGGTCCGACGGCCATATCCCCTCGATCGGTCGTGCGTTGATCGCGGCGCGTTCGACGTCGACGCCCGCGGTCACCAGGATCCAGTCGATGCGGGGGCGGTCCGGTCTCGGCGACCGATAGTTCACGAAGGTGCCGACGGATGCCGTCACCCGGCGCTCCGCGGTCGACCAGGCGTCCCGCAGCACGCCGTCGTCGAGCAGTGCCCGCAGCGTCCGCGAGTCCGCGCCGGCGTTGAGGTCGCCCGCGAGCACGGTCGGGCCGAAGCCGGCGATCGTCTTCAGCGCGTCCGCCGCGCGCAGGCGCGAGCGAGGCGAGAACGGATCGAGGTGCGTGTTGATCGCGGTGAACTCGTGCCCGGTCGCACGGTCACGGAAGCGTGCGGCCACCGCGATGCGCGGAATCAGGTTGCCCCAGGTGCGAGAGCCGGACTTGTGCGGGTGCGCCGACAGCGCGGTCTGCTCCCATTCGGCCAGCTCCAGGCGCTCGTCGTCGTAGAACAGCGGGCACCCCTCGCCCCGTCCGTCGCGCCCGTGCCCGCGTCCCACGAAGCGATAGCGGGCGCCGAGCGCCTTGAGCACGGCGCGGGCCTGGTCGGGCATCGCCTCCTGCGTACCGAGGATCGTGGGCTGCTCCAGCTGCAGCAGCGCCCGCACCGCCGGAGCGCGGTGGCGCCAGCGGTCGGCGCGCCGCCACGCGATCCCAGTCATGCGGCGCCGGATGTTGAACGACATCACGTGGAGGAAAGGCGCAGCGACCGGTCCGATGAGCGGCCCGTCGGCAGGATCGTCGACCATGGCCCTCCTCGCGTCTGCTCTGGTCACAGTAGGCGGATGAGGGGGTTCGCTGGCAAGGGGTTGCGCCGCCGGGCCGATGCAGACAAGGGCGCCGCGGTGGCGCGGGGCGGCTTGTGCTCGGATCGTGGAGTTCTGCTACCTACCCCGCGGAGCCGAGCTCGCCGCTCAGCCGCCGGTGGAACGAGGATGCCGCGTCGCTCATGCCGTGCAGCTCGACCGTCGTGCCGCGCTGCTCGTACTTCGTCGTGATGGCGTCGAGCGCGGCGACCGTCGAGGCGTCCCACACGTGCGTCCGGGACAGGTCGATGACGACGTGCGCGGGGTCGGCCGCATAGGCGAACTGGGTGGTGAGGTCGTTGCTCGAGGCGAAGAACAGCTCTCCGTCGACCACGTAGCGGGCGGTGCCGCCGTCGACCGAGCGCGTCACCGTCGTGAAGTGCGCGACGCGCCGCGCGAACAGGACCATGGCCGCCAGCACGCCCAGGATGACGCCGACGGCGAGGTTGTGGGTCCACACCGTGGCCACGACGGTGACGAGCATCACGAGCGTCTCGCTGACCGGCATCCGCTTCAGCGTCGACGGGCGGACGCTGTGCCAGTCGAAGGTCATGAACGAGACGACGATCATCACGGCCACGAGCGCCGCCATCGGGATGAGCCCGACGATGTCACCGAGCACGACGACCAGGATCAGCACCCACACACCGGCGAAGAACGTCGAGATGCGGGTGCGGCCGCCCGACGTCTTGACGTTGATCATCGTCTGGCCGATCATCGCGCAGCCGCCGGTGCCGCCGAAGAAGGCCGACACGACGTTGGCGACGCCGAGACCCCACGCCTCGCGGGTCTTGCGCGAGTGGGTGTCGGTGATGTCGTCGACGAGCTTGGCCGTCATGAGCGACTCGAGAAGGCCGACCAGCGCCGCGGCGAACGCGTACGGCGCGACGATCTCCAGCGTCTCCCAGGTGAGGGGCACGTTCGGGATCAGCAGCTCGGGGAGGCTGCGCGGCAGCTCGCCCTGGTCGGCGACGTTCGGCACCGACGACAGGCCGAACACGACGACGGCCACCGTGAGCAGAACGATCGCGACGAGCGGCGCGGGGATCGCCCGCGTCAGGCGCGGCCAGAAGACGAGGATCCCGAGACCCACGGCGACGAGCACGTACACGGCCCACGGCACGTCGATCAGCTGCGGCAGCTGCGAGAGGAAGATGAGGATCGCGAGCGCGTTGACGAACCCGACCATGACGCTGCGCGGGATGAAGCGCATCAGCCGCGCCACGCCGAGCACCGCCATCAGCACCTGGATGATGCCCGCCAGAGCGATCGTGACGATGAGGTAGTCGGGCCCGTGCTCGCGCGCCACGGGTGCGATGACGAGGGCGACGGCGCCGGCGGCCGCAGTGATCATCGCGGGACGGCCGCCCGTGAACGCGATGACGACCGCCAGCACGAAAGACGAGAACAGGCCCACCCGGGGGTCGACGCCCGCCACCACCGAGAACGCGATCGCCTCCGGGATCAGCGCGAGCGCGACCACGAGCCCGGCGAGCACCTCGCGGGTGAGGAGCCGGGGGCGCCGCAGCGCCTGCAGGACGGTGGGCTCGATGCGGTAGCGATCGGCGGATTCTGCGACGGTGGACACGGGTGCTCCTCGGTTCTCGCGCGCACCGTTGCGCCCGCAGGGGGTGGGGAAGTGGGGAGGATGCCGCGACCCGCGCGGCCCTATCGACTCTAGTCGCGACGGGTCGGGGTGCCGTGGCCCGCCCGCGGCCGCCTCCGTAGCCACGGGGCCGCGCGCGACTTATCCGACACCGCAGCGGATCTCAAGAGCCTCGCCGGATCCGAGGGGCCTGGGCAGACTCGGGGGATGGTGTTCATAGGCTTTCACGCGTCCCATGAGCAGATCCTCCCGCGCGAGCTGCTGACCGCTGTGCAGCGGGCCGAGGCCGCCGGCTTCGACGGTGCCATGTGCTCGGACCACTTCGCCCCGTGGAACCCGCGACAGGGCGAGTCCGGCTTCGCGTTCAGCTGGCTCGGCGCCGCCCTGGCCCGCACCGGCTTCACGATCGGCATGGTCAACGCGCCGGGACAGCGGTACCACCCCGCGATCGTCGCCCAGGCGTTCGCCACGCTCGAGGAGATGTTCCCCGGACGCTTCTGGGCGGCGCTGGGTAGCGGCGAGGCGATGAACGAGCACATCACCGGCGACCCGTGGCCGCCGAAGGATGTGCGCAACGACCGGCTGGCCGAGAGCGTCGACGTCATCCGCCGACTGCTCGCCGGCGAGGAGGTGACGCACGAGGGGCTCGTCTCCGTGCATCGGGCACGGCTGTGGAGCCGGCCCGCCGCTCCGCCGCCGCTGCTGGCGACGGCCGTGAGCGCCGAGACGGCGGCATGGGCGGCCTCGTGGGCGGAGGGCCTGGCCACCGTGGTGCAGGCCCCCGAGGCGCTCGAGCGCGTGGTGGACGCCTACCGCTCCCACGGCGGCACCGGCCCGTGCGCGCTCCAGGTGCACGTGAGCATCGCCGACACCGACGCCGAGGCGTACGCCATCGCGAAGGATCAATGGCGCAACGGTCTGGTCTCGCCGCCGCTGGCGTGGGACCTCGAGCAGCCCGAGGACTTCGACGCCGCGGTGGGGGAGGTGGATGAGGCGAAGCTGCGCCAGGCGGTGCTCGTCGATCCCGATCCGATCTCGCTGGCCGAGCGGATCGCCGAGCTCGCCGCGATCGGCTTCGACCGCGTGTACCTCCATCACGTCGGCCGCGAGCAGGACTACTTCCTCGATGCCGCGGCATCCGGCATCCTTCCCCGCCTCACGGAGGCCCGATGAAGATCACCGACACCAGCGACCTGTGGTGGAAGAGCGCCATCATCTACTGCCTCGACGTCGAGACGTACTTCGACGCCGACGGCGACGGCACCGGCGACATGCGCGGTCTCGCGCAGCGCATCGACTATCTGGCGCAGCTCGGCGTGACCTGCATCTGGCTGATGCCGTTCTATCCGACGCCCGATCGCGATGACGGCTACGACATCAGCGACTTCTACGGCGTCGATCCGCGGCTGGGCAATCACGGCGAGCTCGTCGAGATGATCCGGACCGCCCACGACCGCGGCATGCGCGTGATCGTCGACCTCGTCGTGAACCACACCTCCGACCGACACCCGTGGTTCCTCAAGGCCAAGCGCAGCGTGAACTCGCCGTACCGCGACTACTACGTCTGGCGGGACGACCCGCCGCCCAAGGGGCAGAAGAACACCGTCTTCCCGGGCGAGGCGGACGGGATCTGGACCAAGGACGAGGCCTCCGGCCAGTGGTATCAGCACAGCTTCTACGAGCACCAGCCCGACCTGAACATCGCGAACCCGGCGGTGCGCGACGAGCTCGCGCGGGTGATCGGGTTCTGGCTGGAGCTGGGGGTGTCGGGATTCCGCGTCGACGCGGTGCCGTTCTTCCTCGAGATGCCCGCGGGGGCGCAGATCCCCGATCCGCACGAGCTGCTGCGCGACTTCCGGCGCTTCCTGCAGCGCCGCTCCAGCGAGGCGATCCTTCTGGGCGAGGTCAACCTGCCGTACGACCAGCAGATCGCGTACTTCGGCGGCGAGGACGCCAACGAGCTGTCGATGCAGTTCGACTTCATCGGCATGCAGGCCTTCTATCTGTCGCTGGCGCGCCAGGACCCGGCTCCGCTGATCGACGCGGTGACCTCTCGCCCGGCCCTGCCGGTCGAGGTGCAGTGGGCGAACTTCCTGCGCAACCACGATGAGCTGACGCTCGACAAGCTGAGCGACGCGGAGCGCGAGGAGGTCTTCGAGGCGTTCGCGCCCGATGAGCGCCAGCGGGTGTACGGCCGCGGCATCACGCGCCGGCTGCCCCCGATGCTGGCCGACCCGCGTCGCATCCGCATGGCGTACAGCCTCATGTTCACCCTCCCGGGCACCCCGGTGCTGTTCTACGGCGAGGAGATCGGCATGGGTGAGAACATCGACATCCCCGGCCGCAGCGCGGTGCGCACGCCGATGCAGTGGACGGGCGAGCGCAACGGAGGGTTCTCGCAGGCGCCGCCCTCGCGGCTGGTGGCGCAGCCGCCCGGCGACGGCTACGCACCCGAGCACGTCAACGTCGCCGACCAGATCGAGGACCGCGGGTCGCTCCTGCACTTCTTCCGCGACCTCACGTCGCGCTACCGCATCTCGCCGGAGCTCGGCTGGGGGGAGTTCGAGGTGCTCGAGCAGCCCGTCGAGGCAATCCTGGTGCATTCCGTCCGCGCCGACGTCGGCCGCATGGTCGCGATCCACAACTTCGCGGACGTGCCGGCGACGACGCGCTTCGCGCTGAAGGACGAGCCCGAGGGCACCAAGCTCGTCGATCTGCTCGGCGCGAACCGCATCCCGCTGGACGAGCGCGGCGCCGTCGAGATCGAGGTGCCGCCGTACGGCTACCGCTGGCTCCGGGTCTCGCGCCCGGGCGACGGCCGCGTGTCGTAGCGTGCCGCGGCATCCGGTTCAGGTCGCCGGCGAGCGACCGAGCCGGGTGCCGCGCAGCGCCGCGCGCAGCGCGCGGCGCGTCCAGCGCACCGGCGGGAAGTCGCGGGGAAGGTGCACCAGCACCGTTCGCAGCCCGCGCGCGACGCGGCGGCCGAACGCGACGCCGCTCGTGAAGGGCCGCATCGACATCCCCATCGTGGCGCCGCGCAGGAGCCGGATGCGCCCGAACTCGCCCAGGTGGAACGCCAGATCCATGTCGTCGTGCAGCTCGGGATCGTCTCGATGGACGGATGAGCG
This sequence comes from Microbacterium ureisolvens, assembly GCF_015278315.1. Taxonomy (GTDB): domain Bacteria; phylum Actinomycetota; class Actinomycetes; order Actinomycetales; family Microbacteriaceae; genus Microbacterium; species Microbacterium ureisolvens. Next base: position 424,912 of record NZ_JADIJE010000003.1, read on the forward strand.
GACGCCGCGCCACGCCGTGCGACGCATGCCCAGGTTCGAGCCGAACAGCGGAAGGTGACCGAGTGTCAGGGTCATGACGGCCGCGTACGCGCCGAGGTAGACGGCAGCGAGCGGGGTGCGCAGGGCGCGTGGACCGTCGACGAAGCGCGCTCCGCCGGTGAACGCCGCGACGTCGGGGCGCGCGGCGAAAGCGGCTGCCATCGCGCCGACCCACGCCGCATCCGGCACGCAGTCCGCGTCCAGCCGCAGCACGAGGTCGCCCACGGCGGCGTCGTAGCCGGTCGCGCTCGCTGCGGGGATGCCCGGCGCCTCACAGCGGACGACGCGAGCACCGAGCGCGCGCGCGACGCCGGCCGAGGCATCCGTCGATCCGTTGTCGACGACGATCACTTCGTCGGCCGGCCGCGTCTGCCGGGCCAGTGCCTGCAGGCAGCGGGCGAGCTCGGTGTCGTCGTCCTTGACCGGGATGACGACAGAGATGCGGAGGGCGTCGGCCATCTTCCGAGTCCATCGCAGCCAGGTGCCCGGCAGAAGGGACTTGACGAGGCGATCCGGTCACCGGTGCGCTCCGGCATAGGTTGTCGGGCTTGCGGCGCCGGTAGCAGTTGCGTCGGGCACATGTCAACAGGCGTTCGCTCTTCTGTGCCTCGCCCTACGCTTGCAGAGCAAGGAAGGCAGTTCAGCGCGAGACGGTCGAGCATCGGCGTTCGGGTCGCCGGCCAGACTCCCGTGACACGCGCGGATGGTCCCGGTGGGAGGGCTACCCACCGGGACCATCGCTCTTCCTGCTGGGCCGGACGACGGAGCCGGTGACGCGTTGGAACCCCGGTATTACCCTGGCGTCATGCACCGGATCTACTCGATGAGCTTCGCGTCGGTCTACCCGCTCTACGTGACGAAGGTCGCGAAGAAGGGGCGGACGAGCCGGGAGCTCGACGACGTGATCGAGTGGCTCACCGGGTTCGATGACGCCGACCTCAAGCGCCACCTCGACGAGCACACCACCTTCGAGGACTTCTTCGCGGACGCCGACCTGAACCCGAACGCCTCGCTCATCACGGGCGTGATCTGCGGCATGCGAGTCGAGGAGATCGACGACCCCCTGATGCAGAGGATCCGCTACCTCGACAAGCTCGTCGACGAGCTGGCGCGCGGCAAGGCCATGGAGAAGATCCTCCGCACGCCGTGAGCTCTGTGGTGTCTCACGCCGTGACGCCCTGCGGGGGCTCATGCCGTGACGGCGCGTGTGGGGTCTTCATGCCGTGACCGCGCGTGTGGGGTCCGGACACAGGCGAAGAGGGCACGTCCGCGGTGCGAACGTGCCCTCTTCGGAGCTGACGGGCGTCGATCCCCGGGACGGGGTGGTGACGGGTCAGTACCAGCCGGTCGACTGCGAGTGGCCCCACGCGCCGCACGGGGTCCCGTAGCGGCCCGAAATGTAGCCGAGGCCCCACGCGATCTGGGTCGCCGGGTTCGTCTGCCAGTCGGCGCCGGCGCTGCCCATCTTGCTGCCGGGGAGCGCCTGGGGGATGCCGAAGGCGCCGCTCGAGCGGTTGTAGGCCTGGTAGTTCCAGCCGGACTCCTTCTGCCACAGCGACACGAGGCAGCCGAACTGGTCGTCGCCCCAGCCGTAGCCGCCGAGCATGGCGCGGGCGGTCGCCTGCGCGTCGGCCGGGCTCGTGCCGCCCACGGCGCCGCCGGTGGCGAACACGGGGCGCGGAGCGGCCGGCGCTGACGACGACGACGAAGACTTCTTCGCGGCGGCGGCTGCCGCCTCGGCCTCGGCTGCGGCCTTCGCGGCGGCGGCGGCCTCAGCCTCTCGCCGCGCCTTCTCCTCCGCCTCGCGCTGCGCCTTCAGAGCGATGGCGGCGTCGAGCTTGCCGCGGAGGGCCTGCGCCTGCTCGCTGACCGAGGCGGTGAGCGTGGTCACGGTCTCAGCGAGCTGCGTCGAGTACATGGCGGGGAGCGTCTGCGCCTGGCTGAGATCCTCGAGCGCCGTCTCGAGCTCGGTGGTGTCGACCGTGGTCTCGGTGGTGCCGACGTCGAGGCCCGACGCGGCGATGTCGGCGGCGACGGTGGTCGCCGCGGTCTTGGCGGCGTCCGCATCGGAGACGGCCTTCTCGAAGGCCGTCTCGGCGGTCTGCTCGGAAGCGGTCTCGTCCGTCGCGGTCGTGTACGAGGCGAGCGCGAAGTTCGTCAGCGAACCGGATGCCTCAGCCTGGGACGCCGGCGCCGCCGTGGTGAAGCCGGCGGTGGCCAGCACGCCGATCGCGAGCGTCGCCGCGACGAGCACCGGGCGACGGCGGACGCGGCGTTCGGCGCGTCGAACGGTGCGGCGGGCGGGCAGGAAAGACGTGTGGGTGCGCATGAAAAACCGGGTTCCGTATCGACGAATTGCGCCACGCGGTGGCGCGTCGTGACCGTTCGGGCGGACACAAGTCCCCGAGTCTCCCCGGCTTTTCTGGACGGTTCCGGTGCGTTACCTGAACGTTACATGTGAGCGGAAAGGTCGAAAAGGCCAGATCAAAAGCGCGCATCCCGCCCGCCCGGGCGGTGAGGAAGTGCCTCCGAACTACGATCGAAGCACCGCTCACCGCTCCTCGAGGAGGCTCGCCCGTGCCCTCATCCACCGCTCCCACGACCCGCAGCGCCGCGCTCACCCACGCTGACGACCTCGCCGCATTCGTGGCCGCGTCGCCCTCGAGCTTCCACGCGGCAGCCGAGGTCGCCGACCGCCTCGAGCGGGCAGGCTTCCGTCGACTCGACGAGGCCGAGACCTGGCCCTCGCCGGCGGGGGGCAAGTACGTGGTGGTGCGCGACGGCGCCGCGATCGCGTGGGTGGTTCCGTCGTCGGCCGACGCGGCGACGGGGGTGCGCATCTTCGGGGCGCACAGCGACTCGCCCGGATTCAAGCTCAAGCCCCGTCCGACGACGGGCAGGCTCGGCTGGCTCCAGGCGGGCGTGGAGATCTACGGCGGTCCGCTGCTGAACTCGTGGCTCGACCGCGAGCTGCGACTGGCCGGCCGTCTCGTGCTCGACGACGGCACGAGCGTGCTCGCGGCGACGGGCCCTCTCCTGCGGCTGCCGCAGCTCGCGATCCACCTCGACCGCGAGGCCAACGACCACCTCGCCCTCGACAAGCAGTCGCAGACGCAGCCGGTGTGGGGGCTCGGCGCCACGGAGTCCGCCGACCTCCTCGGCGAGCTGGCCCGTGAAGCGGGGGTCGATGCCGCCCGCATCCGCGGCTACGACATCGTGACGGCGGACTCGGCGCGCGGGGCGGTCTTCGGCCGCGACGACGTCTTCTTCGCGTCCGGGCGCCTGGACGACCTCGCATCGGTGCACGCCGGTGTCGTCGCCCTCGAGCGCGCGGCCGACGGATACGACGCCGACCACATCGCGATGCTCGCCGTGTTCGATCACGAAGAGGTCGGGTCGGGCACGCGCTCCGGCGCCGCAGGGCCCTTCCTCTCGGACGTGCTGGAGCGGCTGTGGCTGGCGCTCGGCGCCGACCGCGAGCAGCAGCTCCGGGCGCTGGCGGCGTCGTGGTGCGCCTCGAGCGACGTCGGCCATTCCGTGCACCCGAACTACGCCGAGAAGCACGACCCCGTGGTGCAGCCCGTGCTCGGCTCGGGACCGATCCTCAAGATCAACGCCAACCAGCGCTACGCGACGGATGCCGCGGGCGCGGCCGCCTGGAACGGCTGGTGCGCGCAGGCCGGGGTCACCAGCCAGGAGTTCGTCTCGAACAACGCGGTGCCGTGCGGGTCGACGATCGGCCCGATCACCGCGACGCGGCTGGGCATCCGCACGGTGGACGTCGGCATCCCGATCCTCTCGATGCACTCGGCCCGCGAGCTCGCCGGCGTCAGCGACCTCTGGGACCTCACGCGGGTCGCCGAGACCTACTTCCGCGGCTGACGCCCTGACGCCCTGACGCCCTGACGCCCTGACACCGGGGCTCGGGGGCGCACAGAATCGGAAGTCCTCGCCGACACGCCGTGAACGGATGCCGCGGCCCGGCGTGTCGAGCAACTCGTCCGATTCTGTGCTCGAGCGGGAGGCTCCCCGGGCGATTCACGCGCGTGCCAGGTCATCCGCTCGAGCGCAACCCCCTCCGCCGATTCCGCACCACCCCGCAGGGTGTCGGAAGACACCTGGAGGCGCACATGAAGGCGATGACGTACCGCGGACCGTACAAGCTCCGCGTCGGGAACAAGCCCGACCCCGAGATCGAGCACCCGAACGACGCGATCGTGCGGGTCGAGCTCGCGGCGATCTGCGGGTCCGACCTGCACCTGTACCACGGCATGATGCCCGACACCCGGGTCGGCCACACGTTCGGGCACGAGTTCATCGGCACCGTCGAACAGGTCGGCGGCTCGGTGCAGAACCTGCAGGTGGGCGACCGGGTGATGGTGCCGTTCAACATCTACTGCGGCTCGTGCTTCTTCTGCGCGCGGGGCCTCTTCTCGAACTGCCACAACGTCAACCCGAACGCCACCGCGATCGGCGGCATCTACGGGTACTCCCACTCGACCGGCGGCTACGACGGCGGGCAGGCCGAGCTGGTGCGGGTGCCCTTCGCCGACGTCGGGCCCACGGTGATCCCCGACGACATCGCAGACGAGGACGCGCTGCTGCTCACGGACGCCTTCTCGACCGGGTACTTCGGCGCCCAGCTCGCAGACATCGTCGAGGGAGACACGGCCGTCGTCTTCGGCGCGGGACCTGTGGGCCTCGCCGCCGCCCGCTCGTGCTGGCTGATGGGCGCAGGGCGTGTCATCGTCGTCGATCACCTCGGCTACCGGCTCGACAAGGCCCGCGACTTCGCGTTCGCCGAGACCCTGGCCTTCACGCAGGTGGGCGACGTCGTCCGCGAGCTGAAGAAGATGACGGACGGACTGGGAGCGGATGTCGTGGTGGAGGCGGTCGGCGCGGAAGCCGACGGTCATGTGATCCAGCATGTGACGTCGGCGAAGTTCAAGATGCAAGGCGGCTCGCCCGTCGCCCTGAACTGGGCCATCGACTCGGTGCGCAAGGGCGGCACCGTCTCGGTCATGGGCGCCTACGGCCCGATGTTCAGCGCAGTGCGCTTCGGCGACGCGATGAACAAGGGGCTCACGCTGCGCATGAACCAGGCGCCCGTCAAGCGTCAGTGGCCGCGCCTGTTCGAACACATCCGCGCCGGCCACCTGCGGCCCAGCGAGCTCATCACCCACCGCATCCCCCTCGACCACATCGCGGAGGGATACCACATCTTCTCGTCGAAGCTCGATGACATCATCAAGCCGGTCATCGTGCCGGCGACCTGATCCAGGATCACGGAGGACGACATGCCGTACACCGCTGACAAGCCCGGCTCCACCCCCACCGCGGACGAGCTGCGTGCTCGCATCCCCGGCTGGGGCGCCGATCTGGCTGCCGCAGACCGGCCCGCATTCCCGCGCGAGCAGCCCGGCATCGACACCGGCGCGCACTGGGAGATGCCCGAGGAGCAGCCGCGATCCGGCGCCCGCGAGAAGTCCGTGGAGCACGACCGTCTGACGCCCGTCTTCGGCACCGCCCAGCCGCTGCACGGACTCGCGGGCGTCGTGAAGCGCTACGCATACGACACGTACAGCGAGGGGCAGACGGCGCATTGGCTGCTGCTCATCCTGGGCGATCGCATCGACTCGGCGACCGCTCACGCCCGGTCGCTGTTCTCGCGCCGGCCGGACGATCCGCTCACCCAGTCGGGGATCCTCGGCGAGCGGGGGCACCGTCCGTTCTCGTCGCGCTTCGGCCGCGGGCGCGCCGACCTGAAGCACGCGTGGCTCGACCCGCTGCTGGTGTTCGGTCCGTGGATCCTGACCGGCGCGCTCGCCGTGGCGGCCGGTCGCGCGGCGCTCTCACCCGTCGTGCGGCGTCGTCGGGCCTCGTCCTGACGGCCGGCCCGCGGTCGCGCCCGTCGATCGAGGCGCGGTTGCGCCCGGCGTCTGAGGATCGGCGTAGCCTGAACGGATGCCGCAGCCGACGACTCCGCCGCACGGCGAGGTGCTGTCCGCCTCGACGCAGGGAGCCCGCGCCCAGCTGAGCGCGCTGGCGACCGCGTCGGGGAGCGGCCCGCTGCTGGACCTGCCGATGCCGGCCGATCCGCGTCGGGCGGCGGTGCTCATGCTGTTCGGGGTGCTCGACGGCTACCCCAGCGCGCACGACGCCGACGCGCGGGCGGTCTCGCGCGACCTCGACGTGCTGCTTCTGGCGCGTGCCACGACACTGCGCGCGCACCCCGGGCAGGTGGCCTTCCCCGGCGGGCGGATCGACCCGGGCGACGGCGGCCCGGTGGACGCGGCGCTGCGCGAGGCCCAGGAGGAGACGGGGCTCGATCCGGCGGGTGTCGAGGTGCTCGGCGTCCTTCCCGAGATCCCGCTCGCGTTCTCGCAGCACCTCGTGGCTCCGGTGCTCGCGTGGTGGCGGCATCCGTCACCGGTCCGCGTGGTCGACGAAGCGGAGTCGGCCGACGTCTTCCGTGCGCCGGTCGCCGACCTCCTGAACCCCGCGAACCGCGGCGTCACGGTGATCCGCCGCGACGGGCAGGAGTGGCGCGGCCCCGGATTCCTCGTGCGGCATGCGGCGGGGGAGCACCTGGTGTGGGGCTTCACGGGCATGGTGCTCGAGGCGCTCTTCGACCGGCTCGGCTGGAGCGAGCCCTGGGACGATACGCGCGAGCTGCCCCTCGTGCTGCCCGAGACCGGCTGAACCCCGCCGCCGGTCACCGGTAGCGGTAGTGCTCCGCGCTGGAGTTGACCCACGTGACGAACCGGCGCGCCTCGGCGTCGCGCGGCGGCTCGAACGGCACCACCCACACCTGCGGGCCGCCGATCACCAGGTGCGGGAGCATCCGGTTGATCGAGCGGTTGAGGGTGCGCGGGGTGATGGCGCCGGCGGGACCGAACAGCCGGCGTTCGACGGCCGTGCGCGTGAACTCCGGCCGGCGCAGCAGCGCGTCGCCGGAGTCGACGGTGGCCTCCACCTCGCTCACGGGCTGGCTGAGGTCGCCGAAGTGGATCCAGCGGCCGTCGATGACGATCCCCGCGAAATCCTGCTCCTGGCCGCTGTAGCGCACCTGACCGGTCCATCGCCGGCCATCCCACCACCGCGTGCGCCCGCGCTGGTCGTCGTACCAGCCGGCCTGGGCGGGTCCGGACGCGGCGGGGCCGGCATCCGTCCGCAGCTCGACGTCGGTCTCGCGCAGATCGATGAACTGCTCGGTCCAGCGGGTGCCGTCCCACCAGCGCTGTTTGCCGGTGCCGTCGTCATACCACCCGGGTGCGGGCTGCGTCGCCATGATCCGAGGGTAGTTCGTGACGCGGATGGTCGGCGATCGACCCTCGGCCTCGGCAGCGACGGCAGACTGGACGCATGCCCTCCGTCGATGACATCGTCCCCACCGACCGCCGCCGGCTCCTCGAACTGCCGGTCTACGGCCACCTCGGCACCATCCGCCCGAACGACACCGCACAGGTGAACCCGATGTGGTTCGAGTTCGACGGGGAGCACGTGCGCTTCACCCACACCAACTACCGGCAGAAGTACCGCAACCTGCAGCACAACCCGTCGATGTCGCTGTCGATCCTCGACCCCGACAACCCGTTCCACTACCTCGAGGTCGCCGGTCGCCTGGTCGACGTCGTGCCCGATCCCGAGGGCGCCTTCTACGTGCGACTGCAGAACCGCTACGGCAACCCCAGCAGCACGCCGCCGCGCGACAAGGAAGACCGCGTGGTCCTCGTCATGTCGATCGAGCGCGCCACCCGGCAATAGCGGTACAGACCGCCAGGGGCGGGGAGGGATGCCGCAGCCGACCCACCCCGTACACTGGTCGCATGGGAATGATCAAGAGCGCGCCGATGGTGGCGTGCCCGTGCTTCATCCGCGAGCGCCGCGCCTGACGGCGCCCTCGCGATAATCCGCGGCAGCGCCGTCATCCGGATGCCCTGGCATCCGGTAGCGCGCCCTCGGCTTCGGCCCATGCATCCACGGCGTGCGCCGGGTGCTCCACCACGTCCTGGAGCGCTCCCATGCGAAACCGTTCTTCCCACGGCGGCCGGCACGAACTCGGCCAGAACTTCCTCACCCATCGTCCGACCATCAGAGGCATCGTCGACCTCGTCGCGACCACGCGCGGTCCCATCCTCGAGATCGGTGCCGGAGACGGCGCCCTCACCGTCCCGCTCGCGAGCCTCGGCCGCGAGATCATCGCGATCGACATCGACGAGCACCGCGTCCGCGCGCTGCGCCGCCGTCTTCCGCACGTGAGCGTCCAGCGGGCCGATGCCCTGCGGCATCCGCTCGACCGTCCCGTCGTCGTCGGCAACGTGCCCTACCACCTCACGACGCCCATCCTCCGTCGCCTGCTGGAGCGGCCCGGTTGGCGGCACGCGATCCTCCTCACGCAGTGGGAGGTCGCGCGCAAGCGCGCGGGCGTGGGCGGCGGCACGATGATGACCGCCGCCGCGGCGCCGTGGTTCGAGTTCTCGCTCCACGGTCGCGTCCCGGCGCGCCACTTCGTCCCGATGCCGAGCGTGGACGGCGGCGTCCTCCGGATCACGCGGCGGGCGGCGCCGCTCGTCGATCCTCGAGAGCGCGACGCGTACGAGCGCTTCGTCCACCGGATGTTCACCGGGCGGGGGAGCGGACTGCCCGCCCTCGTGCAGGCCGGCGCCGGGATCGCCCGGGCCCGAGCGCGTGGTGCCCTCGCGGACGCCGGCGTGGGCCTCGACCGCCTGCCTCGTGACCTCAGCGCCGAGCAATGGGCGGGCCTCTGGCGGCGGGTGGGCGGGCGATGGCGCCCTGATGCGGTCGCGCGGGTGCTGACAGGATGACCTCCATGGCGACAGTCGTCTTCTGCCCCGTGACGTTCAACCTCGCCGAGGTCACGCGCATGATCGAGGTGGCCCGAGCGCTCGACCCGGCGCACCGCGTGGTGTTCATGGGGTACGAGGCGGGCTTCGCGCACCTCATCGCCGACGCCGGCTTCGAGTACCGCGCCTGCGAGCCGGCGATGAGCGCCGCGCAGCGCGAGCAGCTGATGCGGTTCGACCAGGGGAAGACGCTGCGGAGCCCCCTGACGGACGACCTCGTCTCGGCACGCGTCGACGTCGAGCGGGCACTGCTCCGGGAGACGGATGCCGCAGCCGTCGTGATCGGATCCAACGTGACGTCGATGATCTCGGCGCGGGCCGAGAAGGTGCCGCTGTTCTACGCGGTGCCGTTCGCGCTCACCAGTCCGCAGGTGGAGCAGACCCGCCGGCTCGGGCTGGTGCGGGGGAGCGGCCGGATCGCGCACGCCGCGGACAGGGTGGCGACCAGCCTGCTGCGCTGGGCGTACAACCGCGCGCCGCTGGCGCCGCGTGCGTTCGCCCGGGTCGCGACGGCGAACGGCGTACCGCCGCTGAAGACCGTCGTGTCACTGCTCGAAGCCGACCACAACCTCCTCACCGTGATGTCGTGGGAGCTGCGCGGCTACACGCTGCCGGCCGGCTATCAGCGGGTCGGGCCGATCTTCGCGCACATCGACGCGCCCATGCCGCCGATCGTGGCCGAGCTCGCCGCGCGAGATCAGCCGCTGGTGTATCTGGGCCTCGGCTCGTCGGCAAGCCGTGAGATGGTGCTGGCGGCGGCATCGCAGCTCGGAACGCTGCCGGTCGATGTCGTCGCACCGGTGCGGCACTATCTGCAGAGCGGAGATGTGCTCCCGCCGAACGTGCACGTCACGGATCTCCTGCCCACCCACCTGCTGGGCGGCCTCGTCGACGCCGCCGTGCTGCACGGCGGCCAGGGGACGGTGCAGACGGCGTGCGCGGCCGGCATCCCGTTCGTCGGCATGGGGCTGCAGCCGGAGCAGGTGTGGAACGTCGACCGCTGCGTCGCGCAGGGCAACGCCCTCGCGCTCTCGCCGAAGCAGGCGGGCACGCCCGCGCTCGCTGCGGCGGTCCGGCGGCTGCTGTCGGACGCCGGCATCCGTGCCGCGGCGGATCGCGTCCGCGCCGAGTTCGCGGAAGAAGACGGCGCCGCGGCATCCGCTCGCGTCATCGAGGAGGCACTCGCCGCGCGGTGAGGAGACGGCGACGGATGCCGCGACCGCCCCTCAGCCGAGCGCGCGCAGTCGCTCGAGCAACGGCTCCGCGGCCTCGGCGAGGAAGCGGTCCTGCGCCTCGTCGCCGATCTGCACGATCGCCACGTCGGTGAAGCCCGCATCGAGGTAGGGCCGCACGCTCTCGGCGATGGCGTCGAGGTCGGGCCCGCACGGGATCGATGAGGCGACGTCCTCCGGGCGCACGAACTTGCTGGCCGCCTCGAAGCCCGCCGGCGTGGTCAGGTCGGCGTTCACCGGCCACCCGCCGCCGAACCACCGGAACTGGTCGTGCGCGCGCTGGATGGCGGTCTCCTCGTCCGGATCCCACGACACCGGGATCTGGCCGATCTTGCGCGAGTCGCCGGCGCCGAGACCGGACTCCGCGCCGTACACCTCGTTCCACTGCTGCACCAGCTCCGCCTGGGGCTCGACCGCGATCATGTGGTCGGCCAGCGGCGCGAAGGCGCCGATCGACTCGGGGCCCGAGACTGCCACGCCGATCTCGACCGGGGCGTCGGGGACGTCCCAGATGCGCGCGGAGTCGACCCGGAAGTGCTCGCCCACGTAGGTCAGCAGCTCGCCCGAGTGCAGTTCCCGGATGATCTCGATGGCTTCGACCAGGCGGTCCTGGCGTGTGTCGACGTTCGGCCAGCCCTGGCCCACGACATGCTCGTTGAGGCTCTCACCAGAGCCCAGGCCGAGCAGGAACCGGCCCTCGCTGAGGATCTGCAGGGTCGCCGACTTCTGGGCGACCACGGCGGGGTGATACCGCATGGTGGGGCACGTCACGTAGGTCATGAGCTCGACGCGGGACGTCACCTGCGCCACGGCGCCGAGCACGGTCCAGGCGTACGGGGAGTGGCCCTGGCTGACCAGCCAGGGGGAGTAGTGATCGCTGGACACCTCGAAGTCGAATCCGGCGTCCTCGGCCGCCTGCGCGTAGCGCACCAGCTCCCGGGGACCGCTCTGCTCGCCCATCAGGGTGTATCCGAATCGCACCATCATCGCTCCTCCGCGTCTGCGATCTGCGCCGCCCGGACGGCGGCCGGTCCTGGGCACGATACGGATGCGATGCCGCCGTCGCCGGGGGATTGCGGGCAGCGGGCGCCGATGCTACGGCTGCGAGGGATGTGCGGGCGGCGCGGGTGGGTGCGCCGCGCGGGCGAGCCGCTCGGCCAGCCCGCCCAGTGCGCTGCGCAGCTCAGGGGCATCGAGCACCTCGACGTCGGCGTCGAGCATCGTGACCCACAGCGCCAGCTGATGCGGGTCGTCCGAGCCGACGTGGACGAGGCACGTCGAATCGTCGATCGGCTCAACGAGGATGGACGACGGGATGCGCCGCTGCAGCACGTCGGCGGCGACGTGCGCCCGGACGGTCGCGCGGTACTGCCAGTGCGCTCGCCCGAGTTGCCCGTCCACGTAGGCGGCCACACCGCCGTCGGGTTCCGCCCGCGGTGCGAATCGGGGCCCGGTGGGGATGACGGGCCGGATGTGCTCGACGGGGAACAGCCGCCAGTCGGACGCGACGGGCACCCAGGCGAGCAGGTGCCAGGCGCCCTGGCTGCTCACGAGTCGGTGGGGCTCGACGTCGAAGCGCTCGTCGGGCGTCTCGGGTGCCACGCGGTGGAAGCGCAGGCGCTCTCGTGCCCGGATCGCCGTGGCGACGGCGGTGAGCACCTCGGTGGACACTGGCGATCTCGTGCCGTGCAGCGCGAGGATCGCTCCGTGCAGCGCGTCCACCCGGTGCCGAAGGCGCGACGGCATCACCTGTTCCAGCTTGGTGAGCGAGCGCACGGACGTCTCGTCGATGCCCGCGACGCCCGACGTGCCGGCTAGACGCAGGCCCACCGCCACCGCGATCGCGTCGTCGTCGTCGAGCAGCAGCGGCGGGATGTCGCCGCCCGATCCGAGCCGGTAGCCGCCGATGCGGCCCACTGTCGCCTCCACGGGGTATCCGAGCGTGCGCAGCCGCTCGACGTCCGCCCGCACCGTGCGGGTCGTCACGTCGAGTCGCTGGGCGAGCTCGGGCCCCGACAGGTCGGGGTGGGCGTGCAGCAGCGCGAGCAGTCGCAGCAGGCGGGCGGAGGTCTCGAGCACGTCTCCAGATTGGCACGAAAGGCGGAACGAAGTGCTCCGCCTTCGGTCATAGCGTGAGGGTATGAACACCGCAGCGAACGACATCCGTCCCTTCCGGATCCAGATCGACGATGCCGCCGTCGACGACCTGCGCCACCGTCTGCGCCACACGCGCTGGCCTTCGACGTCCGTCGTGGAGGGCTGGGAGCGCGGCGTGCCGCAGGACTACCTGCAAGGTCTCGCCGCGTATTGGAGCGACGCGTTCGACTGGCGTGCCAGAGAGCGGAGGCTGAATCGCCTCGACCAGTTCGTGACCGACGTCGACGGACAGGCCGTGCACTTCGTCCACGTCCGGTCATCGCAGGCCGATGCGGTGCCCCTCCTGATGATCCACGGCTGGCCGAGCACGCCGTTCGAGTTCGACGACGTCGTCGGGTCCCTCACCGATCCCGCGCGCGACGAGGTCGACGGCGTGCCGGTGGCCTTCCACGTCGTCGCGCCTTCGCTCCCGGGGTACGGCTTCTCGACACCCTTGGCGGGGGCCGGCTGGGGCAATCTGTTCCGCGTCGCCCAGGCGTTCGCCGAGATCATGGAGCGCCTCGGGTACGAGCGCTACCTCGTCCACGGAACGGATGCCGGAGCGGGCGTCGCCGGCCTTCTCGGGATGGTCGCGCCCGAACGGGTGATCGGGGTCCACCTGACCGGCACGGCGCCCGCCATGCCGTTCGGTCCTCCCATCGACGCCGCTTCGCTCACCGGCGCCGACCGTCGGCGCGCCGAGCGCTTCAATGAGGCTCAGGAGGATGCCTACGGCTATCTGCACCTGCAGTCGACGCGGCCGCAGACGCTGGCCTACGCGCTCGCCGACTCGCCGGTCGCGCAGCTCGCGTGGATCGCGGAGAAGTTCCACGAGTGGACCGACCCCGAGCACGAGCTTCCCGACGAGGCGGTCGATCGCGACGCGCTGCTCACGGCCGTCAGCATCGCCTGGTTCACGGGAGCCGGCGGATCGTCGGCGCACGCCACCTACGAGGGGATGCAGGTCTACCGTCAGATGGCTGCCGCGCAGGACGGAGCGGATGCCGCCCACGAGACGCCGTCCGGACCGCCGACGGGTGTGGCGGTCTTTGCAGCCGACAACACCGTCCGGAGCATCCTCGATCCTGCCGGCGCGATGGTGCACTGGCGCGAATACGACCGTGGCGGCCATTTCCCGGGGATGGAGACGCCCGAACTGCTCGTGGCCGACCTCGACGCGTTCGCGCGGCTCGTCGTCGCCGGCGGCGAGTGAGGCCGGTTGCGGGCTACGGTCTTTCCCATGACCCCGCACCAGCTCAGCCGCGACCAGGCGCGGCGCCTGGTGGTGCGTGCCCAGCTGCTCGACGCCGACCGCCCGGGCGATGTCGTCGAGGTCGCCGAGCAGCTGGGGTACATCAAGATCGATCCCACCGCGACGATCGCGCCGTGCGAGCACACCGTGCTGTGGTCGCGGATCGGGTGGTCGTACGAGCCCGGGCAGCTGCGCAAGGTCGTCGAGGATGACCGCCTGCTGTTCGAATTCGACGGCACCTTCCGCCCGATGAGCCTGCTGCCGCTCCTGCTGCCCGGCATGCGGCGGTGGCCGCAGCGCGAGAGCAGCCGGCAGTGGCTCGAGGCGAACGCGCGATTCCGGACGGATGTGCTGGCGCGGCTGCGCGCCGAGGGGCCGCTGCTGGCGAGCGACATCCCCGACACGGCGCAGGTGAGCCAGGCGCCCGACGGCTGGTCGGGATCGAACCAGGTGCCCCACATGCTCGAGTTCCTCCGCAGGCAGGGCGAGGTGGCGATCGTCGGGCGCGAGGGCCGTCACCGCCGCTGGGATCTCGCCGAGCGCGTGTATCCGCAGGACCTGCCGGCGTACGACGAGGACGAGGCGGAGCGCCTCCTGGAGCAGCGCCGGCTTCAGGCGGCGGGTATCGCTCGACCGCACCGCTGGTGGAGCGGCGTGGGCAAGGACACCGGCGAGCCTGCGGTCGTCGAGGGGAGCACGGTGAAGTACCGCGTCGATCCCGAAGCCCTGGCGTCGCTCGACGAGGACGCCGGCGGGCGCGTGGCCTTCCTGAACCCGTACGACAGCCTGCTCTTCGACCGCCGGCGCCTCACAGAGCTGTTCGACTTCACGTACGTGCTCGAGCAGTTCAAGCCCAAGGCGCAGCGCCGCTACGGCTTCTTCGCGCACCCGATCCTGATGGGCGACCGCTTCATCGGGATGCTCGATGCCGAGGTCGACCGTGAGCGCGAGGTGCTGCGGGTCGACGCGATCCACGAGTTCCTTCCCTTCGACCCGGAGGAGACCGAGGCGGTGCGCGCGGAGATCGGCGATCTCGCGGAGTGGCTGGGGGTCTCGGTCACCGGCGTGCAGTGAAGGCGGCCGGGCTGTTCTGGGTACGCTCGAACCCGTGATTGCTCGCACGCTCGCCGATGGCGCGACTCTTCGTGAAGCACGACCCGGCGACGAGCCGGGCATCCTCCGGTGCATCCAGGGCCTCGCGGTATACGAGCGGGAGCCCGACGCGGTGGAGAACACCGTCGAGGCGCTCCAGGCGACACTCTTCGCCGGCGACGCGAAGGCCTTCGCGCACCTGGTCGAGAAGGACGGCGAGATCGTCGGCATCGCGATCTGGTTCGTGACGTATTCGACCTGGACCGGCCGGCACGGCATCTGGCTCGAGGACCTCTTCGTCGACGACGCGCACCGCGCCTTCGGCTACGGCAGAGCCCTGCTCGCCTCGCTTGCGGCGGTGTGCGTGGCGCGGGATTACTCCCGGTTCGAGTGGACCGTCCTGGATTGGAACGAGCCGGCGATCGGCTTCTACCGCGCGATCGGCGCTGCTCCCATGGAGGAGTGGACCACCCAGCGCCTGACCGGGGGAGCGCTCGCCGCGCTCGCCGCGACGCTCCCCGCGTGAATCGCGGCAGCGCCCGATCCGCTCAGGGCACGCGGTTGGACACCGTCAGCAGCACCACCGCGTCCTCGAGCGCCTCGAGGCTGTGACGCTGGGGTGGCACGGTGAGATGGTCTCCGGATGCCCCGTCCCAGGATTCCGCGCCGGCGACGAGGCGCACGCGTCCTCGCAGCACCTGCAGCGTGGCTTCGTGAGGGCTCTCGTGCTCGGCGAGCTCGTGGCCGGCCTGCAGGGCGATGACGGTCTCTCGCAGCGCGTGTTCGTGCCCGCCGCGGATCGTCCGGGCCGCTCGGCCGCTCGACGCCTCGCGCGCCTTCGCCATCAGATCGTCGATCAGGTCGGCCAGGTCCGTGCTGTCCATCCGCTTCGCCTCCATCGCCTCCGCTGCGCCGGAGTCTACCCGGACCGATTCCCCGACTGAGGGAAGCCCGAGGGATCTCAGCCCAGTGTCTCGGTCTCGCCCTCGTCGGGCGGCTCGCTGACCACCTGCAGACCACCCGGTGAGTTGGCCGTCCGCATCAGCGCCTCGAGCCAGGTGCGGTTGATGCGCGCCGGGCGGCCGCCGAAATAGCTGAACACCAGGCTCGCCCCCGCATGGACCAGACGGTCGTGCGTCCGCCCCCGGTGCTGACATCCCCGTGCCAGGTGAAGAAGAACGGCTCATTGCGTCGGAGCTTCGTGCCGATGGCGACCTGGAGGTGCGACAGCACCCGGTCGTCGAAGTCCGTGCGGATGCCGCCCTCGTAGATGAACTTGCCCACGTGTCTCTCCTCGCCCGGCCGTCATTCACCGGACAAGGAGACTCTCCGTCAGCGCCGTCGGGCACCGACGGGCACAGACTCGGACGCGAAAGCGCCGCACGGGAAACGAAGGGAGGCTCAGCCTCCGCGCAGCGTCTGGCGGGGGGTGCGACCGTAGGCCTCGCGATAGTGCCGGGCGAAGCGCGAGGCGCTCGAGAAGCCCCAACGATGGGCGATGTCTGCCACGCCCGATCGGGTGCCCTGCTCCATCTCCGCGTGCGCACCGGCGAGCCTCTGCCGCCGCAGATACTCCGTCGGAGTCTGGTCGAGGGCGCGGCGGAACGCGTATTGCAGGCCGCGCGTGGAGATGTCGGCGGCCTCGGCGACGTCGTCCACCGTGATCGGCTCGTGGGCGTGCGCCTCGATGTACGCGATCGCCCGCCGCACGCTGCGCGGAGCCGCTCGGCGCTGGGCGGTGCGCTCGAGCGCATCGCCGAACGCCGGCGAGAACGTCGCGAGCGTCGTGTGCAGCGCGTGACGCCGCAGCTCGGCCTCGATCATGGCCGACTCGGGACCGGGGACCAGCAGCGAAGCCGCCAGGTGCTGGAAGACACGCTCCCAGTGAGCCGCGAGGTCGCGATGCACCGGCGAGGAGCTCAGCGCGGGCGAGCGCAGCACGAACCGGTCGTCGCCGGTGAGACGTCGGGCGTCCTCCTCTGCGAGCACCCGATCGAAGATCAGTGCGCGCACATCGGCGTGCCGCTGCCACCGCGCCTTCGTGGGACCGTCCAGAGCGACCCACGGCATGCCCGCGTTGAGGTCGCCACGCGGAGTGCCCACCCACGCGCCTCGCGACGCCACGCGGCACGCCATCAGCTGACCTTCCGGCTCGACCGCCGATTGCACCGACGCGGACAGCCCGTAGTTCACGATCGAGAACCCGGGAATCGCGGCGGACTTCCACGTGAACGCGAACGTCCGCGGGTCCACGCGCTGCAGCGCCGCGGACGGCACGAACTGCCGCCAGGTCTCCTCGACGTCGCCGACCTCGCGCGACGCGAGCGTGAGAAGCTCGCCCAAGTTGCCCCCTCCGACAAATGTGCGCTCTCCGGCGGCGAGACCGGTCCGGCCACTCTATCTCGCGTCACGCCCACTCGGCCGCCGTCGCTCGCGTCGCCTCGACGTCGCGACGTCATCCGGGAATCCCGTCACGGCCTGTGCGGTTGGAGGATCATTGCACCGAAGGGAGCCCGCATGAATGGACTCGAGGTCACCGTCCTGCTCGGGATCACCGTGCTCACCGGTGCGATCCTCGCGCCGAGGCTGCGCGTGGCCGTACCGCTGCTGCTGGTGGTGGCCGGTCTCGCGCTCGGCTTCATCCCCGAGGTACGCCAGATCGAACTGCCGCCCGAGACCGTGCTGCTGCTGTTCCTGCCGGTGCTGCTCTTCTGGGAGAGCATGACGACGTCGCTGCGATCCATCCGCCGCGACTTCCGGGGCATCGTGCTGATGAGCACTCTGCTCGTCGTGGCCAGCGCGTTCGCGGTGGCGGGCGTCGCCTACGCACTCGGGCTGCCCTGGGACGCCGCACTGATCCTGGGTGCCGCCGTGGCGCCCACCGACGCGACGGCCGTCGCGGCGCTCGGGCGCCTGCTGCCGCGCCGCAACTTCATGAATCTCAAGGCCGAGAGCCTCACGAACGACGGCACAGCGCTCGTCATCTACGGCGTCGCGGTGGGAGTCGCCGTCGGCGGACAGTACACCCCGCTCGACATCACGGGTCTCGTCCTCACGTCGTACCTCGGCGGGGCAGCCGCCGGCCTGGTCGTGGCGGGCATCGCCTATGTCGTGATGCGGCGGCTGCGCAACACGCTGCACCTGAACATCGCGCTCCTGCTGGTGCCGTTCACCGCCTTCCTCCTCGCCGAGCTCATCCACGCCTCGGGCGTGCTGGCGGTCGTCGTGGCCGGCCTCATCATCGCGTACATCAGCCCGCGGATCAGCACCGCCGCGTCGCGCCGCCAGGCGGCGTGGACGTGGCCGCTGGGCTCGTTCCTCCTCAACGGCTCGCTGTTCGTGCTGGTCGGGTTCGAGGTGCAGGCGATCGCCCACGAGATCCCGGCGCGCGAGATCGGCTGGCTGCTTCTCGTCACGGTCGCGGCGTGGGGCGTCCTGCTGGTGACGCGCTTCGTCTTCCAGACCACCGCGGTCATGATCATCCGGATGCTCGACCGGAGGCCGTCGCAGCGACTGCGGCGCACGACGTATCGGGCGCGCATCGTGAGCGCGTTCGCGGGGTTCCGCGGCGCCGTCTCGCTCGCGATCGCCCTCTCGGTGCCGCTCACCATGACCTCGGGCGCCGCGATGCCCGGCCGCGATGAGATCGTCTTCGTCACCGCGGGCGTCATCCTTCTCACCCTCCTGGTGCAGGGCCCGCTGCTGCCGGCGATCGTGCGGTGGGCCCGCTTCCCGGACGACCTGGCCATGCAGCAGGAGCTCGAGCTGGCAGAGCGGGCGATCACCGGCGCCGCCCTCACCGCGGTCAAGGAGCTGGCGCGCGACCACGGCATCAGCGAGGAGATCCGCGACCGTCTCACCCGCGACTACTACGAGTACCTCGAGCGCAACAACGAGAGGATCCAGGCCCGCGAGCAGGCTGAGGTCGACCGTCAGATCGCGGATCTCGACCAGCTGATCGAGGCGACGGATGCCGCGACCGAGTCGCCTGCGACCGCCACCGCGGTGCTCGAAGCACCGGCGCCGATGCCCTCGCCCCGCGAGCGTGACGAGGAGTACTCGAGGCTGCGCATCGCCGTGCTCGACCGCAAGCGCGAGGTGCTCTACCGGCTCCGCCGCGAGGGCGCGGTCGACGATGCCGTGGTGACTCAGATACAGACGCGCCTGGACGTGGAGGAGCTGCGCATCACCGGTGTCGAGGTGCTCGACTGACCGTGGGGACGGCGCTCAAGCGGGTGCTCGCAAGCCGGCCGAGATGAGGTCCGCCAGCGCCGGCAGATCGGGGAGCTCCGCCGACGCGTCCGAGTCATCCGCCGGCGCTGCGACCTCGTCGTCGCGTGGATCGGGCGGCACCGGGGTCGTGATGATCGCGACCCACGCGGCCGCGGCGGTGCGCACTCGTCTGGCCGCGATGGGGTGCAGCACGCTCGCGCGGAGCACCCGCTCGATCACGCTCTGCAGCTGCCTGCGATAGTCGTGCAGGCGGTCGCGCACCTCAGGATCGGTGCCGTGCTCGCGCCACACGATGACGCGGCGCACGGCGGAACCGTCCTGCATCTCGCGGAGCCTGCTGGTGACGTTCAGGAGCGATCTGGCGGGATCGCCGCTCGCGATGAGCGCGGACGTGTCGATGGGGTCCAGGTCCAGACGCTCGCGCACGAGCGCGCGCAGGAGATCGGTCTTGCTCGGGAAGTAGTAGAAGAGCAGGCCCTTCGGGACACCGGCCACCTCGGCGATGGCGCCGGTCGGCGTCGCGTCGAACCCGCGCTCGGCGAAGAGTCGCTCCGCGGCATCCAGGATCACGGTCCGGCTCTCGCGGCTGCGCACCATGTCAACTCCAGAGGCGATCGGCGGGGGCGTCGGGTGCCACCGGCGCCCCCGTCGCGGTGCGCACGTCAGTGCGGCAGGGCGCGGTCGTGCATCTGCATGGCCGGGCGGATGGCGAGTGCGGCCACGATGACCGCGACGGCCCCGCCGATCCAGCTGATCCAGGCGGCGGCGGACTGCATGTCCGCGTAGCCGCCGAGCCACGGAGCGACGAACAGCAGCGCGCCGAGCGCGAGCTGAACGTATTCCATGGCCACCAGCCCCGGCATCGCAAGGTTGACCACTCCTGCGGCGATCAGCAGGATTCCGAGGGTCAGCATCCAGGGCATCGAGGCGCCCATCGCCGGCATCAGCAGTGCCGACACCGCCGCGACGAGCCCGACTCCCACTGCGACCCAGTCCTCCCAGCGCGTCCACTTCTTCATTCGGATCTCCTCCTTCCGAACTGCGATGGCTCCCGATCGGGGGTCGATTCGAACGGTATTCCTGACTGACCGGCCGGTCAAGAGCATGCTCGTGCAGAGGAGGGCGCCTGCGGCCCGCCTCAGGCGCGCGTCGACTGCCAGCCGAGTGCCGGCGCGACGTGCTTCGCAAAGGACTCGACCACGCGCAGGTTGAACTCGACGCCGAGCTGGCTCGGGATCGTGAGCATCAGCGTGTCGGCGGAGGCGATGGCGGCATCCTCGCGGAGCTGCTCGACGAGGACATCGGGCTCGGCCGCGTAGGTCTTGCCAAACGTCGATCGCATGCCGTCGATCACTCCGATCTGGTCGCCGTGCTGGCGTCCGCCGAAGTACATCTGCTCCTCGGCGGTGGTGATGGGGAAGATCGACCGGCTCACCGACACGCGCGGTTCGCCGGCGTGGCCGGCGTCGCGCCAGGCGGCGCGGAAGGCGTCGATCTGCTGCGCCTGCAGCAGGTCGAAGGGCGTGCCGTCGGCTTCCGTCAGAAGCGTCGACGACATCAGGTTGACGCCGACGCGGCCTGCCCATTCCGCGCTGTCGCGGTTGCCGGCGCCCCACCACACGCGCGAGCGCAGGCCGGGGGAGTGCGGTTCGATGCGCTGCAGCCCCGTGGCCCCCGTGCCGAACGGGGACGAGGCATCCCGCTCCGCGAGGCCTTCGCCCTCGATCGCCCGCAGGAACAGGTCGAAGTGCTCGCGAGCGAGGTCGGCGCCGCGGGGGTCGTCGGACCCGGTGTAGCCGAACGCCTCGTAGCCGCGCACGACCGTCTCGGGTGAGCCGCGGCTGACGCCGAGCGCGAGCCTCCCACCCGAGAGGAGATCGACGGATGCTGCCTCCTCGGCGAGGTAGAGCGGGTTCTCGTAGCGCATGTCGATGACGCCGGTGCCCACCTCGATGCGCTGCGTGCGCGCGGCGATGGCCGCGAGCAGAGGCATCGGCGAGGACTGCTGGCGGGCGAAGTGGTGCACGCGGAAGTACGCACCGTCGACGCCGAGTTCGTCCATGCCCTGGGCCAGGTCGATGGCCTGCAGCATCGAGTCGGCGGCGGTGAGCTGTCGCCCGCCGCCGAGCGGTCCGTAGTGTCCGAACGAGAGGGTTCCGAAGCGCTGCATGTCGTGTGCAACGGTACGCGCGCGGCATCCATTCCGGTGCATGAACTCTCTCGAGAGCTGCGCCGGCCGTTTCCGAACGTCATCCGGGAAGAGAACCGGCGGCGACGCGGTTGCCTCGAAGCACCGACGAAAGGACGAGTCATGTCGCACCTGCTGGTCTTCGAATTCCCCTCGCCCGGTCCGTACGGCGACGAGGCCGTCGCCGCGTTCGGCGACCTCGCCCGCGACATCGCGGGCGAGCAGGGTCTCGTCTTCAAGGTGTGGACCGAGGATCCCGGCACCGGGATCGCCGGCGGAGCCTACCTCTTCGAGACGAAGGCGGACGCCGACCGGTATCTCGCGTTCCACACCGAGCGGCTGAACGGCTATGGCGTCACCGACATCGACGCGCGCAGCTACCCGGTGAACGACGGCCTCTCGGCGATCACCGGCATTCCGCCGCGCTGAGCGGCGGGCGGACAGCGCGGTCAGAGAGCCGCCGCGCCGCCCGCGAGCGCTGCGGCAAGCTCCGTACGCGAGCCGATGCCGAGCTTCGTGTACACCTTGCGGAGGTGGTACTCGACGGTTTTCGGGCTGAGGAACAGCGCGGCTGCGGTCTCTCGCGTGGTACGGCCCTCTGCGAGGAGCAGGCTGACCTGAAGCTCCTGCGGGGTCAGGTCCGACACCACGCTGCCCGCGGAGGGGCGCACATGCTCGCCGGTGGCAGTGAGCTCGGCCGCTGCACGATCGCGCCAGACCGACGCGCCGAGCTCGGTGAAGTCGTCCAGTGCCGCCCGCAGCTGCTCACGTGCGTCGACGCGGCGCCCGGCCCGGCGCAGGCGCTCGCCGTAGGCCAGCCTTGTGCGTGCCTTCTCGAAGCGGTCGAGCGTCCGCTCGTGCCAATCGAGAGCCGACCGGAACCACTCGTCGCACTCGTCGCCAGGCAGGACGATCCCCATCGCCCGTTCCGCGCGGGCGCGCGCCCACGGCTGTCCCTTGGCGATCGCACGTTCGCGATAGGCGTGGGCGGCGGCCATCGCCTCGTCGCGGCGGCCGATGCGCATGAGCGCGTCGCTGTGCTCGGGTGCCGGCGACAGGTCGACGTCGTCGAGCCCGAGCCGATCGAGCAGCGCGATCAGACGGCCGAAGAGGTCGACGGCGTTCGCGGGCCGCCCGAGTGAGAGCTCGAGGTCTCCCAGAGCGTGCCCGACCCAGGCCTCGCCGATGTGGATGTCGCGGGCCGCGCACTGCGCCCGCGCCGCCTCGGCGTGCGTACGGCAGGCCTCGGTGCGTCCGGCGCGCGAGTCCAGCCGGGCGAGCCCCGCGAGCGACATCGCCCGCTCGGTGGTCTGGCCGGTGTCGGCGGCGAGGCGGATCGCCTCGGTGAAGCTCGCCTCGGCACGCACCCATGAGGCCGCAGTCGTGGCCTGGTCGACCGCCACGTGGAACAGCAGCGCCGGCAGCGCCCCGATGCTCGCGCTCCCACGGACCTCGTCGACGAGCTCGCGCAGTCGCGCGCCGCTCGTGGCGTCGCGCAGGTACAGCGGCGCGAGCATCAGCCACGACAGTCGCCTCGGATCCCGGCTCAGATCGGGGTCGGCCTCCAGGAGGGGGACGGCGGCACGGATCTCATCGGCCCCGCCGCGCCCCGCGAGCGTCTTCGCCATGCCCGACGCCATGAGCCCGAGAGCGCGCGCCCTCGTGGTCCGCACTCGTGGACCGAGCCTCTCGATCCGGTCGGCGAGCACCGAGGCTGTGCGCGCGTCACCGAGGTAATAGGTGGCATGCACCGCGTCGGCCAGCGCGATCGTGGCGGCATCCGCCGACGAGTCCCGCTGCGCTGCCCGCATCAGGATGTCCAGTGCATCGCGCAGCGATCCCGTGCGCGCGGCGACCGAGGCGCGCAACTCGACGTCGCGGGCCGCGTCCGCCTCGTCGGTGTCCGCGGCCGGCGTTCCGGCATCGCGCAGCCGGCGATTCAGAAGACTGACCGCACGCTCCCCGTCGCCGGCCTCCCAGGCGGCGTCGGCAGCCTGCAGCAGGCGTGCAGCTGCCGCGCCCGTATCCGGCGTGAGCCGGGCGGCCCGTTCGAAGGCGCCCGAGGCGACCGCGTACGCGGCGCGTGACATGGCGCGGGCGCCCGCGCCGGCGAGCAGTCCGGCGATCTCGGCGTCGGGGTGCGCTGTCGCCTCTGAGAGGTGCCACGCCCGGCGATCGGCGTCTCCGCGCGGCGTGGCCGCCGCCGCCGCCCGGTGGGCGGAGCGGCGCTCCTGCGAGGATGCGCCCGAGTAGACGGCGGCCCGAACGAGCGGATGACGGAAGCCGACACGTCCTTCGCGCACCGTCACGAGGTCGAGGTCCTCGGCGGCGTCGAGTTGCGTCACGTCGACCCCGTAGGCGTCGCACGCGTCGGAGATGAAGCGCAGATCGGCGCCGCACACGGCTGCGACGAGGAGCGCCGCCCGGCAATCGGTGTCGAGCCCAGCCAGCCGGCGTCCGAACGCGTCCGAGACGGCCCGCGGCACCCGCAGCGGCAGATCCGTCTCCAGCGCCTCGACCACATCGAGCTCCGCCGCGCGCAGCTCCAGCATCGCGAGCGGGTTGCCGTCGGTGGTGCGATGCAGAACGCGCACGTGCTCCTCGGAGACGCTGTCCCCCTCGACGCTGCTCAGGATCGCTCGCGCGGCATCGAGATCCACGCCGCCGAGCACGAGCGAGGGAAGGCCGTCGACGAGCGCATCGCCTTCCGGGCTGCGCACCCCCAGCAGCGCCACCACGGGATCGGCCGCGAGCCGTCGCGCGGCGAAGACGAGCGCGTTCGACGAGGGTGCGTCGGCGAAGTGCAGATCGTCTACGACCACGGCGACGGGTCCGTCCTCCGCGAACCGGCAGATCAGGCTCAGCACCGCCGCGCCGATCGTGAACCGGTCACGGCCCGCGTCGTGCGCTGTCGCTCCGGGGAGCGCCAGCGCAGCTGCCACCGCATCCGCCTGCACCGCCGGGATGCCGTCGAGGGCTCCCAGCGCGGGCCGCAGCAGCTGCAGCAGCGTGCCGAAGGGGATTTCCTTCTCCGACTCGAGCCCGGTCGCGCGCAGCACCCGCATCCCCTCCAGCCGCGACACGGCGTCCTCGAGCAGGGCGGTCTTGCCCACGCCTGCCTCGCCGCGCACCGCGAGCACGCCGCTCGTCCCCAGACGTGCGGCCGCCCCGAGCCGATCGATGACGTGCTGCTCGGCCTGCCGACCCACCAGCATGGCCCGAGTCTACGACTGCCGAAAAGACTAGGGGGGTCCCCGGATGCGCTGCTGACCGGCGCATTCCTAACGTCGAGGCATCCGTCGGCGCCCGCCGTGGATCACGTGACTGAAGGAGCCTCCGATGTCTCTCACCGCCCCACAGACCACGATCGACACCGACAAGCTGATGAGCTTCGTCTTCCGCGCCGTCGATGAAGTCGGTGCGACCCTCAACGCTGCGCTCGTCGTCATGGGCGACAAGCTCGGGTACTACCGCGATCTCGCGCAGCATGGTCCGACCACGCCGGCGCAGCTGGCCGAGCGGACGCAGACCGCCGAGCCGTACGCGCGGGAGTGGCTGAACGCCCAGGCCGCGGGAGGCTACGTCGACTACGACCCCGCCACCAAGCGCTACACGCTGCCGGCCGAGCACGCGCTGGCCATGACCGATCCCGACAGCGCCGCGTTCCTGCCCGGGTTCTTCCAGATCGCGCTCGGGACCATCCATGACACCCAGCACATCGTCGATGCCGCACGCAGCGGCGCCGGCTACGGCTGGCATCAGCACGGCACGGACGTGCACGTGGGATGCGAGCGGTTCTTCCGGCCGAGCTACCACGCCAATCTCGTCGACTCGTGGATCCCGGCGCTCGAGGGGGTTTCGCAGAAGCTCGCGGAGGGTGCACTGGTCGCCGACGTCGGCTGCGGCCACGGAGCCTCCACGATCCTTCTCGCGCAGGCGTTTCCGGGCTCCACATTCGTCGGTTCGGACTATCACCCCGAGTCGATCGAGACGGCGCGCACCCGGGCGGTGGAGGCCGGCGTCGAGAACGTCCGCTTCGAGGTGGCCTCGGCCCAGGAGTTCGGCGGCCAGGGGTACGACCTCGTCGCCATGTTCGACTGCCTGCACGACATGGGGGACCCGGTGGGCGCCGCGCGGCGGGTGCGTGAGGCGATCGCCGACGACGGCACCTGGATGATCGTCGAGCCGATGGCCGGCGATCACGTCGAAGACAACTTCACGTCGGTCGGTCGCGCCTATTACGGGTTCTCCACGCTGCTGTGCACGCCGTCGTCGCTGTCGCAGGATGTCGGCCTCGCGCTCGGCACGCAAGCCGGTCCTGCGCGGATCCGCGATGTGACGGCTGCGGCCGGCTTCACCCGGTTCCGCACCGTGGCCGAGACGCCCTTCAACCGGGTGATCGAGGTGCGGCCCTGACGAAGACGGAAGCGGAGGAGGACACTGGCGCTGGGAGTATGAGGGAGGTGCCGGCATGGGCGACCGCCGCACCTGGGTGAGGGCCCAGCGCCGTCCACGCAAGGCGCTCTTCCTCTCGTCGCCGATCGGGCTCGGCCACGCGCGGCGCGACGTGGCGATCGCGCAGGAGCTGCGCCGGCTGCACCCGGACCTCCAGATCGAGTGGCTGGCGCAGCACCCGGTCACGCGTGTGCTGGCGGATGCCGGGGAACCTGTGCACCCGGCATCCGCTCTCCTCGCGAACGAGTCCGCGCACATCGAGGACGAAGCCGCCGACCACGACCTGCACGCCTTTCAGGCGATCCGGCGCATGGACGAGATCCTCGTGAACAACTTCATGGTGTTCAACGACGTCGTCGACGAGACCTGCTACGACCTCGTCATCGGCGACGAGGCGTGGGACGTCGACTATTTCCTGCATGAGAATCCCGAGCTCAAGCGATTCGCATTCGCGTGGCTGACGGACTTCGTGGGATGGCTGCCGATGCCTGGCGGCGGGGAGGCCGAGGCAGCGCTCACCGCCGACTACAACGCCGAGATGCTCGAGCAGCGCGCGCGGTATCGCCGCATCCGCGACCGTTCGATCTTCGTCGGCAACCCCGATGACATCGTCGAGGCCGACTTCGGCCCGGGCCTGCCCCGGATCCGCGAGTGGACCCAGGCGAACTACGACTTCGCGGGCTATGTCACCGGCTTCACGCCGCCGACCGAGGAGGAGAGGGAACGCGCGCGACGGCGTCTGGGGTTCGGCCCCGACGACGTCCTCTGCATCGTCACCGTCGGCGGCTCGGGCGTGGGCGGTGCACTCCTTCGGCGGGTGTTGGATGCCGTGCCGCTCGCGCGACGGATGCTGCCGGCACTGCGGTTCCTCGTCGTGACCGGACCGCGCATCGATCCGGCCGCGCTGCCGCGCCGGAGCGGTGCGCGGGTTCGGGGTTTCGTGCCGGACCTGTACCTGGCCTTGGCGGCGTGCGACGTGGCTGTCGTCCAAGGCGGCCTCACGACGTGCATGGAGCTCACGGCGGCGCGCCGTCCATTCCTCTATGTGCCGCTCGAGAACCACTTCGAGCAGAACTTCCACGTGCGTCATCGCCTGGACCGCTACGGCGCCGGGCGCTGTCTGCGGTACGCGGAGATCGGTGATCCGGACGTCCTGGCGCGGGAACTCGTGGCCGCGGCATCGCAGCAGGCCGACTATCGGCCGGTCGAGACCGACGGAGCGGCGCGGGCAGCCGCCTTGCTGGGGGAGCTGATCTGATGCGAGCGCTGGAGCCGACGCTTGACGGCATCGTCGACCGCGACGGTATCGCCATCCACTACGAGGTCTACGGCGACGGCTCGCCGACCGTGTATCTGCTCATGCCGGACGTCATCGTGCACAGCCGGGCCTGGAAGGCGCAGATCCCGTTCCTCTCCCGCTCGTTCCGGGTGATCGTGAGCGACCCGCGCGGCAACGGCCGCAGCGGCCGTCCGCATTCTCCGGAGCAACTCTCGGACCGGCTGCTTCTTGACGACGAGTGGGCGGTCCTCGACGCCGTGGGCGCCGAGGAGGCGGTGCTCGTCGGCGTGTGCACCGGCGCGGGCCATGCTCTGATGATGGCGGCGGAGGCCCCCGCTCGCGTGCGCGGCGTCTGCGCGATCAACCCCGGGCTGCTGCTGACCGATCCGCTGCCGCATCGCATCGCGTTCGACTTCGATGAGCCGCGCGAGTCGTATCAGGGCTGGCAGATGCAGAACCGTCACTTCTGGCGAGAGGACTGGCGGGCGTTCTCGGAGTTCTTCTTCGGCGAGATGTTCCCGGAGCCGCACTCGACGAAGCAGCGGGAGGACTGCGTCGAGTGGTCGCTCGGTGCCGGACCCGAGACGATGATTCTCGAGTACGACTCGCCGCCGTACCTCGCCAATGCGGTCGACACGGCCAAGGCGGTGTGCGAGGCCGTGAGGTGTCCCGTGCTGGTGATCACGGGATCGCTCGACCGCTGTCAGAACCCGCTGCGCGGCCCGATCGTGGCCGATCTGACCGGGGGAGAGCTGGTCGTCATCGACGGCGCCGGGCATCTGCCGCAGGCGCGCGACCCCGTGAAGGTGAACCTGCTGCTGCGCGACTTCATCGCGCGGGTGTGAACCCCCTGTCCGACCCCGCCCGGGCGTGCCTACGATGGCAGAAGCGCACCTCGACGGGTGCTGCGAACGGCTCGAAGGTGGGCGGAGAGGGGGCGAGATGGTTCAGGTCCGCGTGGCCGGCGTCGCGCTCGACGCCTCCGGCCAGCACGTGCTGCTGCTCAAGCCCGTCGACCAGATCCCCGGCGACGGTCTCGTGCTGCCGATCTGGATCGGCCAGCTCGAGGCGACCTCGATCCTGGTCGCCGTCGAGAACGCCGAGGTGCCGCGTCCGCTCGCGCACGATCTCATGGGGCTGATGCTCACCGCTCTGGACGCGTCAGCCACGCGCGTCGACGTCACCCGCATCGAAGAGGGCACGTTCTACGCCGAGATCACGCTGTCCACGCCGCTCGGAGATCGCGTGATCGACGCCAGGCCCTCCGACGCCGTCGCCCTCGCCTCGAGGGTGGGGGCGTCGATGTGGGTGGCCGACGAGGTGCTCGCCGATGCCGGCGTGCCCGACGTCCTCACCGAGACCGACGCCACCGAGCGCCTCGACGAGTTCAAGCGATTCCTCGACGACGTCGAACCCGAGGACTTCGAGGCCTGAGGCCCTTTCCGCGGACGCGTGTATCTGCGCGGCCGCCGGTCGCTCTTTGCTGGGGTGGCCCGCGCCGGACGCGCCGGCCATCGCGACGCGTCGGCCCCGACGGTCCGTCGCGAACCGTCCTGCGAAAGGTGATCCATGTCCCTCAACGACCTCGCGATCGATGTGCCTCAGGCTGCTGCCGGCGCCGCCGCGGCCGAGCTGCGCGCCGCCCTCGGCGCGCGGGTGCTGCTGCCGGGCGACCCGGGCTTCGACGACGCCCGGACGCCGTGGAATCTCGCCGTGGCGCAGCATCCGTTCGCCGTCGCCCTGCCCGAAACGGCGCAGGACGTCGTCGACGTCGTGCGCGCTGCGACCCTCGCCGGCCTGCGGATCGCTCCGCAGTCGACCGGCCACGCCGCGGGCGCACTCGGCGGCACCGACCTCTCGCACACCGTCCTGGTCTCGCTGAGGGCGATGCGCGGCGTCGTCGTCGACGCGGAGGCGCGCACCGCGCGCGTGCTCGGCGGCTCGCTGTGGAACGACGTGCTCGAGGCCGCAGCCCCGCACGGGCTCACCGCGCTGCACGGCAGCGCCGGCGACGTCTCGGTCGTCGGGTACTCGCTGAGCGGCGGCCTGTCGTTCTACGCCCGCGCCCACGGTCTGGGGGTGGGTGCGGTGCGCGCCGTCGAGGTGGTCACCGCCGACGGTGCGCTCGTCCGTGCGAGTGCGGAGGAGGAGCCCGATCTCTTCTGGGCGCTGCGCGGCGGCTCCGGCGCCTTCGGCGTCGTGGTCGCGATCGAGATCGACCTGCTGCCCATCGCCGACATCTTCGCCGGCATGCTCCTGTGGGATGCGACCCGCGCGGCCGAGGTGTCGCACGCGTGGGCGGAGTGGACGCGCTCCGCGCCCGAGACCGCGACGACGGCGCTGCGCATCCTCCATCTTCCGCCGCTGCCGCAGCTGCCGCCCTTCCTGTCGGGGCGCTCTGTGGTCGTGATCGACGGGGCGATCGAAGAGACGGATGCCGCGGCATCCGCTCTTCTGGAACCGCTGCGCGCGCTCGGGCCCGAGGTCGACACGTTCACCCGCATTCCGGCGCCCGCGCTGATCGGCGTGCACATGGATCCGCCCGAGCCCACGCCGTCGGTCACGTGGCACGCGATGCTCGGCGAGCTGCCCGCCGCGGCCGTAGACGCCTTCGTCGCCGCGGCGCAGATCCCCGGCCTGTTCGGGCAGGAGCTGCGCCACATCGGCGGCGCGGCGGGCCGCCGGCCGGTCGGCGGCGGTGCCATCGCGTCCGTGGCGGGCGACTACCTGGTGCACTCGCTCGCGATGGTGCCCGTGCCCGAGGCGGCCGCTGCGGCCGACGCAGCGGTGCGCGCCGGCGTCGCCGCGTTCGACCCGTGGCGAGTGGACGCCCTCGCGCTCACGTTCATCGACGCGCCGGGCGCGGACCGCGCGGCGGCGTTCGGCGATGCCTGGACGCGGCTGCGTCGGCTGAAGCTCACGTACGACCCGGCCAACCTGTTCGCCGCGGCTCGCCCCGTGTGAGCAGCCGCCGCGCCGGAGGGTGGGCTCAGGCCGCGCCCTCCCGCACGGCCGCCGCGACGTCGGCGGGCGCTCCGCGCCACGGGGCGCCGTGGCCCGGGAGCACCCAGGTCGCCGCCAGCCCCGCGAGGCGCTCGAGCGACGCAGAGGCCTCGGCAGCATCATCCGTGAACGGCGCCGGCTGCAGGCCCGCCCGCCCGGTGAGCACGTGCCGCGTCGTCAGCGCGTCCCCGACGAACACGGCGTCGGCGATGGGGACGTGCACCGCGATGGATCCGGGGGAGTGGCCGGGCATCCCCACGATCACGGGGGCGCCGGGCAGATCGAGCACGTCGCCGTCGCGCACCTCGGAGACCTCGGAGACGTAGGTCGTGGGGATGGCGCGCTTGCGCAGGGCGTAGGCGAAGAAGCCGAAGGTCGGTCCGAGCTTCATCGGACCGGTCGACACCTTCGGCTTCGCGCCCGTGCGTGCGCGCTCGGCGTCGGCCTCGTGGACGAAGACCGGCACGCCGTGGTCGCGCCGAAGCCGCTCCGCGAACCCGATGTGGTCACTGTCGCCGTGCGTCAGCACCAGCCCCTTCACGTCGGCCGGCGTCAGGCCGATGGATTCGAGCTCGCGTACGAGATCCTTCCAGTGGCCGGGCAGACCCGCGTCGACGACGGTGACCCCGTCGTCGGTCACGACGAGGTAGGCGGCGACGATGTCGTTGCCGATGCGATGCAGATGAGGTCCGAGCTTCATGGCGATCCTTGGTCGGAGTGGGGGATTGGCATGGCTACGATACGTAGCTATGATGGCTAATGTCAATAGCTATCGGAAGGATGCCCCATGCCGACGCCCGAACGCACCTCGCACGCCGCGATCGTCGACGCCGGTCGCGATCTTCTCGAGGAGTCCGGTCCGAACGGGCTGACCATGCAGGCCGTCGCCCAGCGGGTCGGCGTGCGCGCGCCGTCGCTGTACAAGCGCGTGCGAGATCGCGACGCGCTCATCGCGGCGGTGGTCGCGGCGACCGTGGACGACCTGGCACACCGGCTCGAGGCATCCGATCGCTCCCTCGAAGCATTGGTGCGCACCTACCGGGCGTTCGCGCACGAACGGCCGGAAGGCTTCCGGCTGATGTTCGCGGGGGCCGCGCCCCAGGAGCTGCTGGAGCGCGCCGGGGGCACGATCGTCGCGAGCGCCGGGGCGCTCACGGGGGAGGCCCATGCCCTCGACGCCGCGCGTCTCGTGACGGCCTGGGCCACCGGCTTCCTGCAGATGGAGCTGGCGGGGGCCTTCCGGCTCGGCGGCGACATCGACGCCGCGTTCGACTACGGGCTCGCGGCGCTGCGGCGCGGGCTCGCTTCTTGAGTGCGTCGGCGCACGAGACGCCGGCAGCGGATGTCGGTGCCCGCGGCGTAGCCTGGTGTCCTCGGCCGGAGGAAGCGGGATGGATCGATGGCCGAGTGGCACCCGATCATGGCCGCCGTCGAAGGGCCTACGGGGGTGTGGCGGATGGTGGCGCCGGACGGGAGCGAGTACGGCCGCATCGAGCTCCGCCGGGTGAGCGACGGCGCGGAGCTGCGCTACAAAGCCGTCTGGCGAGGGGACGTCCTCGGATGGGCGGTCTCGCTGCGCGACGCGTGCTGGCGCGTGCACATGGCATACCTGCGGGCACACGGCCCCGCCGGCGGGCCCATCGCCGACTGGGGCGGCGGACGGCGACGCGCGCGACGGCCGCCCTGAGCGGCTCACCGCGGGAGTCCTCGGCTCGGCGTTCTCCGCCGCGGAAGGCGCGGCCTCGGTGCGGTCAGCCTGGGCTCGAGGCGCCGGTGCCGGCGTCTCCCGCCAGTTCGTCGAGCGCGGCGAGGGCCGCGGCCACAGCCTCCGAGCCCGAGAGGTCGCCCGTGATCACCCTCGCCGACAGCCCGTCGGCGAGCGCGACGGCTGCGCGCGCGGCGATCGCCGCCCGCCCGGCCGGCATCGACTCTGCGAGCCGGTCGGCGAGCTCGCGCTCCTGCCCCGCCTTCGCGTCGCGGAGGATCTGCGCCAGCTCGGGGTCGGCGACGCACGCGGCGAGGTAGGCGTGCCAGATCACGACTCCCTGTCGCTCGCGGTCGGATGTCGGAATCGCGTGGGTCACGAGATGACGGACCGAGTCCTGCGTCGCGACCCGCTCGTAGCGGTTCGCCGCGCCGGCCACCATCGCGTGGGCGCTGGCGCGGATCAGCAGATCCTTGCTGCGGTAGTAGTGCTGCACCAGTCCCACCGACACGTTCGCGGCGTCGGCGACGGCGCGGACGGAGACGCCGGAGATGCCTCGCTCGAGGATCACGCGCCAGACCCCGAGGATGATCTCGGTTCGCCTGTCCATTCCTTCTCGCCTCCGTGTTTGCTACCGTAGCGACAATACGATCGTATTGCACTCCCACGACGAGCGAGGTGACGCATGAAGCTGGGCCGATTCCGTTCAGAGGCGGCGCGCGGGCGGTTCATCGCGGCCTACGGCGAGGCGATGGCGGCCCTGCCGGCGCCCGCGGAGACGACGGACGTCTCGACGGCCTTCGGGACTGTCTGTGCGTACACGTGGCATGGGGACGACACGCGGTCACCGGTGCTGCTGCTGCCGGGCATGTCCGCTGGCGCACCCATGTGGGCCGAGAATCTGCCGAGCCTGCTGGAGTCCGGGCGGACGTTCGTCGCGGTCGACGCGCTCGGCGACATCGGGATGTCGGTGCAGACGTCGCCGATCGGCTCGATGGCAGACCAGGCGCAGTGGCTCGACGAGACGCTGGAGCGGCTGGGCCACGCTCGCGTCCACGCGGTGGGCCACTCGTTCGGCGGGGCGACTGCGGCGAGTCTCGCCGTCCGCCACCAGGGCCGGCTCGCCTCGCTGGCGCTGATCGAACCCGCGTTCACGCTGCGCTGGCCCCCGGCGTCGACGTTTGCATGGGCGGCTCTGGCGACCCTGCCGGTGCCTCGCTCGTGGCGCGATCACGCACTCGCTGCGCTGGGCGGCGTCTCGGTCGCGGAGGTTCGCACGCCGAGCCCGATCGGCACGCTCATCTCGGTCGGCTCGCAGACGTTCACGAGCGCACTGCCCACACCGCGTCCGCTCTCGCGCGATCAGCTCGCGAGCCTTCGCGTGCCGACCTATGTCGCGATCGCCGAACGCCGTTCGCTCGCCGGCGGCGCGAAGGCCGCAGAGCGCGCTCGCGAGGGGATCCCCGCGGCCGAGGTGGAGGTCTGGCCGCAGGCCACGCACTCGCTGCCGATGCAGGAGCGTGAGCGGATCGGTGAGCGGCTGCGGGGGTTCTGGGATCGAGCCGAGTCGACACGCCGCCGCACCGCTTCCGGCGACCGTGCCGGAAGCGACCGCGAAGTGAGCGGATCGACAGCCGACAGGAGCACCGCATGACCGTCCTCGCCATCACGATGCTCGTCCTCGGGGTGTTCAGCTTCGTGAACACGGGTGTGTTCCTCGCCTTCACGACGATGGTGACGCCGGCGCTCGCTGGCGCCCGCGACCCTGGCGCGGCCTCCGATGTCATGCGGGACATGAACGTGCGCGCGCCGCGCTCGATCTTCATGGTGTCGTTCCTCGGAGCCCCCCTGGCCGCGGTCGTCGCGGGCGTGCTGCTGGTGATGACCGGCGGCGGCGCCGCGGCGGGCTGGGCGATCGCCGCGATCGCCGCGACGCTCGCGGCCTTCATCGTCAGTGTCGCCGTGAACATCCCGTGGAACGAGCGGCTCCTGCGCGAGTCGGGTCATGGCGTGACGTGGACCGACTTCTCGCGGATCTGGGGGCGGGCCAACACCGTCCGCAGCGCGTTGTCACTCCTCGCCGGTGCGTCCGCGCTGGTGGCGATCCTGTGAGCGGCCCACCACGATCCGACGTGCCGAATCGGCTCGACAGCAACAGAGGAGAACCATGAGCGCCACCTACACGTTCGACGTCTTCGCCACCCTCGACGGCTTCGGCTCCTACTCGGAGGAGGGGGACTGGGGCGGCTATTGGGGCAAGCAGGGTCCGCAGTTCCTCGAGCGACGCATCGCCCAATATGAGCAGGATCAGCGGCTGGTGCTCGGCGCGAACACGTTCCGGCAGTTCGTGCAGTATCTGGGCTCAGCGTCCGAAGGCCCGAAGGTCGACGACCCGGTGAACACCCGCATGAGGTCGATGCCGACGACGGTCGTGTCGAACTCACTGACGGACCCGCTGGACTGGGTCGACGCGACGCTCGCGCGTGGCGACGCCGTCGACGTCGTGGCGGGGCTGAAGGAGACCTCGCCGGTGCCTCTTCGTTCGCACGGAAGCCTCTCGATGAACCGCTCGCTGATGGCCGCAGGGCTGGTCGATCTCATCCAGCTGACGATCTTCCCCGTCATCTCGGGGCGGACCGGCACCGACTCCGTCTTCGCGGGAGCGGAGGATTTCGACCTCGAACTCGTCGACGAGCGCACCCTCGACGGCGGCACGAAGGAGCTCCTCTACCGACCCACCCGGCATTGAGCGCAGGGTGAGCGGCACGCGGTCGCTCGGCGTCGCTACGCGTCTGCGAGGGCGACTTCGATGCGGATCTCTTCGGTGCCGTCAGCCGCGGCGCCTTGAGTGCATTCGACGACCTGACCGATCACCCCGGCTGCGGGCCGCGAGACGATCTCTCCAGCGACCGGCAGGCGGTCGACCTCCTCGCGGAGCAGTTCACCCCTCCCGGGCGTCCAGTAGCAGACCTGCATCCCTTCGCCTCCCCCGCCGCGAACGATCACAGCGGCGACCCGAGGCCACGCTATCGCGCACCGGCCCGCGGAGGCAGCGGTCCCCGACATGTGCGGACCCTGCCGCGGCGCGGATACGACGAGGGCGCCCGGCCGATGACCGGGCACCCTCGTGGTGGATCAACGGTAGAAGTCGCCGTAGTAGGTGTCGAGACGGCCACGATACGCGTCGTCGGTACCGGCGGTCGTCTGGTCCCACTCCGGAGAGTTCTTGATCTGGTCCTTCGTGAGGTCGACGTAGACCTTCTCGTCGTCGTAGTCGACGCGCTGGACGGTCCCGGCGGGAAGGATCACCTTCCGGCCGAAGATCCACGGTCCGGTGTCGACGACCAGGCGGCTGCCGCCCACCTCGTCGCTGGCCTCATCGATCTTGCCGATGTCGCCGTCGGTGGCGTGCACGTGGTAGCCGACGAGGTCGCGCGAACCCGGTCCGCGGCCGACCGACTGGCGGTAGTCCCACGCATCCCAGGATGAGGACATGACTCCTCCTTCGTCTTCCTGCGAGGGTGATTTCGGGTGGCGGCCAGGGCTGGCCGCTCGTATTCCACGCTAGGAAAGCCCCGGCGGCGCGGGCACCCCCTGGCGGAATCGGACGAAGAGGCGTAAAGGGCTTGCGGGTGTCACCGGCGAGGCCGGGGGCTGATCGCGAACGCGTGGGTTCAGGACGCGACGAGGAGCTGCGAGACGCGGTCCAAGGCGCCTGGGACGAGCGCGAAGTATGCCCAGGTGCCCCGCTTGCTCCGGGTGAGGAAGCCGGCCCGGGTGAGGATCTTGAGATGGTGCGACACGGTGGGCTGGCTGAGACCGACCGGCTCGATGAGGTCGCACACGCAGGCCTCGGCGTTATCGGAGGCGGCCACGATCGACAGCAGGCGCAGGCGCGTCGGGTCTGCCAGCGCTTTCATCGTGGTGGCCAGCTGCTCGGCTTCGTCCGCCCTGAGCGGCTCGCGCACCAGGGGTGCGCAGCACGCGCCGGCGGTGACGTCGGTGAGGTCGAGCATCGTGGTCATATATCGACAGTAGTCGATATTGACAGTCGTCGATAGATCTGCGCACAATCGAGCATCGAAGTTCGTCGATATCTCCAGGAGGCTGTTGTGACTCTGCTCGATCTGACCCCACGGACGCCGAGCGCGGATCGTGTGTCGACCCTTCCGGTCGCCATCATCGGTGCGGGGCCGATCGGCCTTGCGGCCGCGGCGAATCTGGTCGAGCGCGGCATCGACTTCGTCGTGTTCGAGGCCGGTCAGGAGCCCGCGGCGAGCGTGCGAGCGTGGGGCCACACGCGGCTCTTCTCGCCATGGAAGCACCTCGTGGACCCGGCATCCCGTCGCCTCCTCGCTGAGACAGGCTGGCAGATCCCCTCGCCGGAACAGGCTCCGACCGGAGCCGAGCTCGTGGATCGGTACGTCGCCCCGGTGGCCGCGCTGCCGGAGATCGCGTCGCGGCTGCACCTGGGTGTCGAGGTGATCGCGGTCGCGCGGGAGGGCATGGACCGTACGAGGACACGCTCCCGCGCCGCGACCCCGTTCACCGTCCGCATCCGCCGCGCGAACGGCGACGTCGAGGATGTGGCGGCGCGCGCGGTGATCGACGCATCGGGCACCTACCGCACCCCCAACTCGCTGTCGTCCGACGGACTGGAGCTCCTGGGAATGGCCGACATCGCGGATGCCGTCACTCCGGCGCTTCCCGACGTCCTCGGTCGCGACCGCCACCTCTTCGCGGGCCGCCACACGACGGTCGTCGGTGCGGGGCATTCCGCCGCCAACACGCTGCTCGCCCTGGCCGACCTCGCGCACGAGGAGCCCGGGACGAGCGTGACCTGGCTGATCCGCAACGCGCGTGCGGTTCGGGTGTCGTCGTCGGCGGACGACGAGCTGGCCGATCGCGCGCGGCTCGGCGGTCGCGTCGATCAGGCGGTCGCCGACGGCCGGATCGAGGTGCTCGACGGCTTCGAGATCATTCGCGCCCGGCGCGCGGGGGAGGGGGTCGAGCTCGTCGGGCATCGCCGCGGTGACGTCGTCAGGCACTCCACCGACGTCGTCGTCAACGCGACCGGCTTCCGCCCCGATCTGGCGATGCTCCGCGAGGTCCGGCTCGACCTCGACGAGATCGTCGAGGCGCCGCGGCGCCTCGCCCCTCTCATCGACCCGAACGTGCACTCCTGCGGCACCGTCGAGCCCCACGGCTTCCGCGAGCTCACGCATCCGGAGCAGGGATTCTTCGTCGTCGGCATGAAGTCCTACGGCCGCGCGCCGACGTTCCTCCTGGCCACCGGGTATGAGCAGGTGCGCTCGGTCACCGCGTGGCTCGCCGGCGACGTCGCGTCGGCGTCGGACGTCGAACTCGTCCTGCCGGCGACCGGGGTGTGCTCGACGGGCTCGGCCGCGGGCGCATCGAGCTGCTGCTCATGATCACGGTTCGGCAGATGACGGCGGCGGACTGGCCCGCTGTCGAGAGCATCTACGCGCAGGGCATCGAGGACGGCGAGGCGACCTTCGAGGTCGCCACGCCGACCTGGGAGGTCTTCGAGGCGGGCAAGCTCCCCGGGCTGCGGCTTGTGGGCGTGGCCGACGGTGACGCGGTTGTCGGCTGGATAGCCGGCTCTGCGGTCTCGTCGCGTCCGGCATACCGCGGGGTCGTCGAGCACTCGGTGTACATCGACCGGGCGGCGCGCGGGCGCGGCGTCGGGCGCGCGCTGCTGGATGCCTTCATCGAGGCGTCCGAGCAGGCCGGCGTATGGACGGTCCAGTCGAGCATCTTCCCCGAGAACACGGCGAGCATGCGACTGCACGAGGCGGCGGGGTTCCGGACGGTGGGCCGTCGCGAACGGATCGCGCGGTCGGGAACCGGTCCGCACGCGGGAGCATGGCGCGACACCCTGCTGATCGAGCGCCGCAGCGCCGTCGTGCACGGAGCGGAGCCGTCAGCCCTCGCGGAGTGAGCGTGGCACGTGGGCCCCGAACGCCTGCACGGCATCCTGCGCCGCAGCCTCGGCGGCGACGAATCCGTCGGGCCGTACGAGGTAGAGGCGATCCGAGCGCAGCCGCCCGTACGGATCGGCGGGGAAGTCGGTCCCCTCGGCGCCCAGCGCCCGCGCGACCGCTTGCGCGGCATCCGTCTGCGCAAGGCCGTACGAGTGCACCTGCCAGGTGAAGCGCCGCAGCGGCGCATGGTTGCCGCCGGTCCATGAGAGCCGCCGCCCGACGACGCGGTCCCGCCGGCCGCGCGCGCGGCGCCTCTCGTCATCCGACATCCAGTAGTGGATCCGGATCTGAGCGAGGTAGCCGTAGATGCGCCCGGTGCCGACGATGCGCGGCACGATCCGCACGGCGATAGGGGCGATGACGGGGACGACGCGGCTCCGCACGAAGCGCGCGAACGGTGTGGACGACGTGATCCGGTGGAACGCGGCATCCGTCGTCCTCACCAGCCGCGAGGCGACGGGCCGTCGTTCGGCCTCGTAGCGGTCGAGGGTGCGCGGGTCGGCGCCGTGCCGGATCACGTCGGCGAGCTTGCACGCCAGATTGTGCGCGTCCTGCAGGCCGGTGTTCATGCCCTGCGCACCCACCGGCGAGTGCACGTGCGCCGCGTCGCCGACGAGGAACACGGGGCCGGACCGGAAGCGCGCGGCGAGGCGATGATGCACCCGATAGCTCGACGACCACGCGGCGTCGTCGAAGCCCACTCCGAACTCCCGCTGCAACCGCGCGCGCACGGCGGTCGTGAGATCCGCGTCCTCGCCCTCCCGCACGCCGAGCAGGCGATCATGGCCGTCGTCGCCCATCGGGAAGGTGAGGAGGAAGTCGTCGCGGGCGAACCGCAGGTTCACCGCGGACCGGGCAAGCCCGCTCGTGCCGACAGCGTCGATGACGTAGAAGCGGCGCGGGTTCGTCGTCCCCGCGAAGTCGATGCCGAGCAGCTCGCGGACGGTCGACGACGCGCCGTCGGCGGCGATGCACCATCGTGCGCGAAGCGTGCTCGACGAGCCCTGCGGCGTCCTCACCTCGGCCGTCACCGGGAAGGCCGCCGACTCGTCGACCTCGATGGAGGAGAGCGGATGCCGCCACCGCACGTCGCCGCCGGCGTCGGCGAGTGCTCGTCCGAGGATCTGCTCGTTCCTGCTCTGCTCGAGCACGTGGATGCCGGGAAACGGCGTCAGGGTCCGCCCGAACGCCGCGAAGCTCACGGCGGAGAAAGTCCTGTCGCGGTAGCCGGGAACGATCTTCGGCGACCGCTGCGCGTGCGCTGCGACCTCTTCACCCAGGCCCAACTGGGCGTACAGCTCCATCGATCGCGCCTGCAGCGCGAGGGCCCGCGATTCTCGTGTCGGCCCGTCCTTGCCGTCGACGACCACTGCGCGCACCC
Organism: Microbacterium ureisolvens; assembly: GCF_015278315.1. Lineage (GTDB taxonomy): Bacteria > Actinomycetota > Actinomycetes > Actinomycetales > Microbacteriaceae > Microbacterium > Microbacterium ureisolvens. The sequence continues at coordinate 463,779 of NZ_JADIJE010000003.1, forward strand.
CGAGCCGTGCCAGACACAGCGCGGCCATGAGCCCGCTCGGCCCCGCCCCGACGACGAGCACGTCCGTCTGCTCCACATTGCTGGCTGCCACACCACGACGATCTTGGAGAAGCGTGCGGGAGTCAACGCCGGGTGTCGGCATCGGTGGCGGGAAAGGCTCGGCAGATAGACTGGCGTCTATGGATACAGCGGCGGATACCTCCGCGCTGACGGTGGTGGCCGACCCCACTCGTGCCCGCATTCTGCGGCTGATCATCGACGCCCCTGACGGTCGAGAGCTGGTGGGCCGTCTCGCCGACGCGCTGGGCCTGCGCCAGCCCACGGTGAGTCATCACATGCGGGCACTCCTCGAAGCGGGTGTGGTCGATCGCGAGCCCGATGGTCGGCGGGTCTGGTATTTCCTCGACCCCGGCCATGCGGATCTCGTCACCGCGCTGCTCGGCGGCGCGCGACACGACGGGCAGGGCCCCGATCTGGACCGCGTCATCGCCGACCTGCGGGATCGGTTCCGCGGGGTGATCGGCCCCGAAACGGTGCAGCGCTATGTGCATGAGAGTCATGCCCTGCTCGCCGCGCGAGGATCCACTTCTCTGTTGACATCGCGGACGGCGGCGTTCGCGGCGCAGCGGCTGTCGGACATGCTGCGCGTGGACGACGACCATCGCGAGGTGCCGGAGGTGCTCTTCGTCTGCGTGCAGAACGCGGGGCGCTCGCAACTGGCGGCGGCGATCCTCCGCCAGCTCGCCGGCGACCGCGTGATCGTGCGCACGGCCGGCTCGGAGCCCGCCGCCGACGTCCGTGCCTCGATCGTGGCGGCACTCGACGAGATCGGTGTTCCCCTCGGCGGGGAGTTCCCGAAGCCGCTCACCGATGAGGCCGTCCGTGCCGCCGACTACGTGATCACGATGGGGTGCGGCGACGCCTGCCCGGTGTATCCCGGCCGCCGCTACCTCGACTGGGACATCGACGACCCCGCAGGCGAGTCGATCGCCGGGGTGCGGCGCATCCGGGACGACATCGACGGCCGCGTGCGGAAGCTGCTCGAGCAGATGCCGCTTCGGTAAAGCATAGATTCTGATCTATGCTTTGACCGAGAGAAGGCGAGTGACCATGAGCGAGAAGCCGACCGTCCTGTTCGTCTGCGTGCACAACGCCGGCAGGTCGCAGATGGCAGCCGGTTACCTCCGGAGTCTGGCCGGTGACCGGGTCGAGGTGCTGTCGGCGGGGTCCGCGCCGAAGGACGAGATCAATCCGGTCGCGATCGAGGCGATGGCCGAGCAGGGCATCGACATCGCGGGGAACACGCCGAAAGTCCTCACCGTCGACGCGGTGAGGGAGTCTGACGTGGTCATCACCATGGGCTGCGGCGATGCATGCCCGATCTTCCCGGGCAAGCGCTACGAAGACTGGCAGCTCGACGACCCGGCGGGGCAGGGGATCGAGGCCGTGCGGCCGATCCGCGACGAGATCCGCGTACGCGTCGAGCAGCTCCTGACCGACCTGCTGCCGCCGACACCGGCGTCGCCGGCGTGACCCGAGGCCTGACCCTCGCCCGGCGTGCCGGCGCCGAGCTCGTCGGCACCGGGCTGCTGGTGACGGTCGTCGTGGGCTCGGGGATCGCCGCGGAGCGCCTGTCGACCGACACCGGCTTGCGGCTGCTGGAGAACTCCCTCGCCACCGCGCTCGGGCTGGGAGTGCTCATCCTGCTGCTCGGACCGGTATCGGGAGCGCACTTCAACCCGATGGTGTCGATCGCCGACGCGATGCTCGGTCGGCGCGGTCGTGTCGGGCTTCCGATCCTCGCTCTGACGATCTACGTCGGAGCGCAGCTGCTCGGCGCCGTCGGCGGTGCTGTGCTGGCGAACCTCATGTTCGCCGTTCCGACCACCCTGTCGACCACGGCTCGCGCCACGCCCGCCACCGTGCTCGGGGAGGTCGTCGCCACGGCGGGCCTGGTGCTGCTCATCACCGGCCTCGCGCGGGCCGGCCGGCCCCTCCCGCAGGTCGCCGTCGCCGTGGGCGCCTACATCGGGGCGGCCTACTGGTTCACCAGCTCGACATCCTTCGCCAATCCAGCGGTGACCGTCGGAAGGATCTTCACCGACAGCTTCGCCGGGATCGCCCCGGCGTCGGTGCCGCCGTTCCTGGCGGCTCAGGTTGTGGGCGCGGCCATCGGGATGGGGCTGGCACTCCTGCTGTTCCCGCGGGTCGTCTCCGTGACGGCGGACCTCGTGGCGCAGCCTGTGCTCACCGAGCCGGCGGAGGGCTCGAGCTGAACTCCTGACGTCGGCGCTTCGGGGTGGAACACTGGTGCCATGTTCGGAGCGGCCCTGTCGAACCGTGGCGTGCAGGCGGCGCTGGCGTCGGCACTGCTGTTCGGTGCGGGAACGCCGTTGGCGAAGCTTCTCCTCGGTGACGTCAGCCCGTGGATGCTCGCGGGTCTGCTCTACTGCGGCTCCGGCGTGGGGCTGACGATCTTCCGCCTCGTCCGCCGGGCCGAGCGCGTCCATCTGGGGCGGGCGGAGGTGCTGCCGCTGGCCGGCGCGATCCTCGCTGGTGGAGTTGCGGCGCCCGTCCTGCTCATGCTGGGACTCTCCCACATGCCCGCGTCCGGCGCCTCGCTGCTGCTCAACGCGGAGGGCGTCTTCACGGCGGTGCTGGCGTGGATGGTGTTCCGCGAGAACGTCGACCGCCGCGTCGCGCTGGGCATGCTCGCCATCGTCGCGGGGGCGGTGATCCTCAGCATCCCCACCGGCGCGGAGGTGGGGGAGGCGTGGCCGTCGCTTGCGGTGCTCGCCGCCTGCCTGTGCTGGGGCGTCGACAACAACCTCACGCGCATGGTCGCGCTCAATGACGCCACCTGGCTCGCCGCGGTCAAGGGCATCGTCGCCGGTCCGGTGAACCTCGTCCTCGCGTTCGCGCTGGGCGCCACCCTGCCCGCGCTCGGCCTCACGGCGGCAGCCCTCGGTGTCGGCTTCCTCGCTTACGGCGTGAGCCTCGCGCTCTTCATCGTCGGCATGCGTCACGTCGGCACCGCCCGCGCCGGCGCCTATTTCTCCGTCGCGCCGTTCTTCGGCGCGCTGCTCGCCGTCGCCCTCGGCGAACCCCTCACCTGGCAGCTCGTGGTGGCGGGGCTGCTGATGGCCCTGGGTGTCTGGTTGCACCTCACCGAGCGCCACGGGCACCAGCACACCCACGAGCGGCTGACGCACGACCACTGGCATACGCACGACGAACACCATCAGCACGAGCACCCCGAGCCCGTGCCGGCCGGCACGCGACACCGGCACCCGCACACGCACGAGCCGATGACGCACAGCCACGAGCACTATCCCGACGCTCATCACCGGCACACGCACTGAACTGGCGGTGGGGATCCGCCGGGCACGCTCAGTCCGCCCCCGACCGTTGCGCGTCGAGCGCGCCGTCGTCTACGCGCCGATCACCCCGGCCCGGCTCGAGGAGGCGCTCGCCGACGCGGGTCTGGACGCCGGGACGATCGGCTTCGTCGCCGCCATGGAGGACGGCATCGCCCGAGGTGTGCTCTCCGACGCCGACCTCACTCTCGCGCGCCTCATCGGTCGTCCGACGACGCCGATCGCCGACGCGCTGCGCGCCGGGGTCGATGCCGCACCCGTCACCGTGTGAGGGTTCGGCACGAAGGCGGAGGGGACGGATGCCGCGGCATCCGTCCCCTCCGTGTGCAGTCCGTGCGGGCGGTGGGTGTGGGCCGCCGGCCTGCGCGTCTGGGCAGCCCCCGACCTTCGGGGTGGTCGAGGGCTGCCGGCTGTGGTGCGGCCGCCTCAGCGGTCCCCGGGACTCTCAGAGCGCCTTGCCGTTGACGAACAGCGCGATCGCGCCGTACGTGGGGGCGCCGTCGCTGGTCACGGGGTCGATGTATTCGATGTCGCCCTCGGTGACGTCACCCTCGCTGATGTCGCCCGCGGCGACGGCTCCAGGCACGATCGCTCCGTCCGTGATCTCACCGTCAACGGGCTCTCCGTACGAGACGCGCTCCACGATGTTGGTCGCCTTGTCGTTGCCGCGGTCGCAGTCGCCCGGCGTCTCGCCCGGCTCGGCCTGCCAGCCGCCCCACTCCACGTCGCCGAACGAGTACTCTCCGAACACGTAGCCGCCGAACGTCCAGTCGCCGGCCCCTGACCACTCGCCGTCCTCCGACCACGCGCCGAATTCCCAGTCACCGAACACGGTCGGCTCGTTCCAGACCGGGGCCTCAGCCATGCTCGTCGTCGGGTTCGTGATGCCCTTGACGTTGAAGCCGGTCCATTGGCCCGTCTTGCGCGGGTCGGCGTTGAGCGCCGCGTCGACAACACCTGACAGCACACCAGAACGCGTGCCGGTGCGCTCGCCGTCGCGGGAGGCGGTCCTCGTCGCGTCACGCTCGGCCGTGCGCGAACCGACGGCGGTCCCTGTCCGCACACCGTCGCGGGTGCCTTCGCGGTGGAACTGCTTGTTCTTGTTGTCGATGGTGCACGAGAGGTCCCATGACACCGTCTGGGTGCCCGCCTGCGTGGCGGACTGGGTGCCCGACTGGACGCCGTGCTGCGTGCCCGCCTGCGTGCCGGACTGGACGGCGTCCTGAGTGACAGCCTGCGAGATCGCCTGCTGGCTCGTGAACGTCAGCTTGTGGCCGTCGACCGCCTTCTGCAGCGCGGCATTGTTCATGCCCAGCACGGTCTGGACTTCGCCCTTGCCGATGAAACCCGTGCCGTTCGGCGCCAGGGTGTAGGCGTTGGCCGCGCCGGCCGTGCCGACGAGCGCGCACGCGAGCACGGCGCCCGCGGCGATCTTGGTCATGCGATGCATCGGATTTGTCTCCTTCGATATGTGATGCCGGATCCGAACGACTGCTTCTTGATGCATTGTCCGTGTGCTTTCGGGTTGCTATCCGTGCTCTAACGGTACGGTATGACCCAACAGGAAAGGCTCAGCTTCGCCTCAACGCTTTCTATCAAGACGCACAATGGCCCCTATGAGCGCGCTGTGACGACGCGTCGGGCGGTGTCGTGGTGCAGCCGCCGCTGTTCCAGGCGAAGGGCGAGATCTTCGGCGCGCGACGTGCTCGACCTACCCCGCGGGCTGTGTCACGAGCCCTTCGCGTCGGCTCCGGCTACTTCGGATCGGTCGGGCGCGGCCGACTGCCCCTCAGGGGCCGCGGCCGCCCGGGGTGCGAGTGCGCGGTCGATCCAGACCGCCGCCCATACCGCGCTGAGGCCCGCGATGATCACGATCGCCTCCATGACGAGGGCGTAGCCGCCGGTGGTGAAGTTCGCCGCGACGAGGCGGGGTGCGACGATAGGAGGGATCACGGCGACGACGACGACGCACCATGAAAGCGGATGCCGCCCCCGCGCGATCACCCAGCCCCCGACGGCCGCCAGCAATGTGACGAAGCCCTGGTTCAGCACGAACGACCACAGCGCCGGCGGTTGCGTGATCTGGCCGCTGCCGCGTTCCAGGCCCAGCGTCGCCCACAGCAGCAACACGACGCACACGAGCGTGATCCCGCCGAGGCGGCGCATGCCCGGCGTCGGCAGGAGAGCGAGCGAGGTGACGAACATCCCGAGGATCAGGATGAACTGCACCACGTCTACGATCGGGGTGTCGTTGCGGATCGTGCCGGCGTAGGTCGCGGTCTGGACGATCGCCGAGTAATCCGTCGCGATCATCAGGTAGGTGGCCGCCAGTGTGCCCACGATGGCCGCGCCGTACCGCGCACCGCGGTCGAACCGAAGGGTCGGGGCCATGGTCGGAGCCTAGTCCGTGGCTGCCGCCTAGACTGCGAACAGGGGGTGCGATGGCAGATGACGATCGCGCCGGCTCGGAAGCCGACGCCTCTCAGGACCAGAGCACGATCGCCGCGCCGTCGCGACGGGACTTCTTCCGGCGCGTGGGAATCGGTGCAGCCGGCGTCGCGATCGGCGGATCGGCCGGAGCTGCCGTCGTCGCTGCGGCCACGACGCATCCGCCCGAGTACCAGCCGCTGTCGCCGCGTCACGTGGCGGGTTTCGACCACGTGGTCGTGGTCATGTTCGAGAACCGCAGTTTCGACAACGTGCTGGGACGGCTGTACTCGGCGCAGGAGAAGTCGAAGGACGAGTTCGACGGGCTGAATCAGGCCGACTACTCCAACACCGCGCCCGACGGCACCGTGGTCCCGGCGTACGTCTACGACGGGCCGACGGACTCGGTCATGCAGCAGCCCCAGCCGGATCCGGGCGAGACCTACCCGCACGTCAACACGCAGCTGTTCAGAGTCGTCGATCCGGCGACGAACGCGGATGTGCGCCGCTACGGCCAGGTCGATCCGTTCAACGCCCCTTCCCGCGGGCAGCAGGCGACCAACGACGGGTTCGTCGACGACTACATCGTCAACTACCGCCTGGCGAAGAAGCGTGATCCCAAGCCTGAGGAGTACCGGGTAGCCATGGGCGGGTACTCGCCTGACATGCTGCCGGTCATCTCGACGCTGGCCAAGGAGTTCGCCGTCTACGACCGGTGGTTCTCCGGCGTTCCATCGCAGACCTTCTGCAACCGGATGTTCTTCCACGCCTCGACCTCGAACGGCTTCGTGGTCAACCACACCGGTGACGACTACTACAAGTGGGTCAACGGGCCTCCGGCCGAGACGATCTTCAACCGGCTGGAAGAAGCCGGCCTCTCCTGGCGCGTCTACTACGACGCCTCGCAGCTCGTGTCGTTGACGGGGATGCTGCATGCCCCGGTGCTCGAGAAGTACTGGAAGACGAACTTCCGTGAGATGGAGCAGTTCGAGATCGACGCGCGCGAGGGCAGCCTGCCCGCCTACTCGTTCATCGAGCCGCGCATGGTCTTCAACCACAACGACATGCATCCGCCGTGGGGCGAGCTGCGCGAGGGATGGCTGGATCTCGGAGATGGCACGGGGATCCAGATCGACAACAGCGCATACTCCGACGTGCGCGCCGGGGACGCCCTCGTGCAGCAGGTGTACGACGCGATCCGCCAGTCGAGTTCACCACAGGGCTCCAACGCCATGAACACGGCACTCGTGATCACCTTCGACGAGCACGGCGGCACGTACGACCATGTGGCTCCTCCGGCGGCGGTTCCTCCCGACCGCACCGGGCCGGGTGAGATGGGCTTCGAGTTCGACCGGCTCGGGGTTCGCGTGCCGGCCATCGTCGTGAGCGCGTACACGGCGTCGGGCACCGTGCTGCACGACGAGATGCACCACGGATCCGTCATCAACACGTTGTGCAGACTGCACGGCTTGCGTCCGCTCACCGCACGCGACGAGGCAGCCAACCCGATCTTCAACGCGGTGAATCTCACGGTTCCGCGGCAGCCGTACACGTGGCCGCAGCCGCAGTCGCTCTACACGCCGCCCAACGTCGAAGCCAAGCCGACTGCGAAGGACGAGGAGAAGCACCGGAAGCGCCCTCTCACGGCCCCGGCGCGCGGACTGCTCGGGCTCCTCACCGCGCGCTTCGACCCGGGAGCGAAGATCCCGACGACCTACGGCGAGGCGTACGACGCGCTCGTGAGCAAGGGGCACGGCCTGTTCGGCACGCTCGACGATCCGTCGCCGGAGCCGACCGCGAGCCCGACGCCCACCGCCACCGGCTGATCGTCGACCGTCGGAGCAGGTCGACGGATGCCGCTCCCGCCCACCGAAGCATCGCGCTAGCGTATGGCTCGACGGCACGGCGCCGGCCGTCGGGGTCCTCGTCGAAGGAGAGTCCTATGTGGAATCGCTCATCCGCGTCGGCATCACCGTCTCAGGGCTGGAGCGGCTCGCCCATCGCGGTCGACCCGACGCAGGCGATCTCATGAGCAGCGCGCCTCGCGCCTTCACCGCGGACGACTTCCGGGAGCGCATGGAGAGGGCGGTGCGGGATGCCGCGGAGGAAGGCCTCGACGGTTTGCTCGTGACCCCCGGACCCGACCTGCTGTGGCTGACCGGGTACCGGCCGACTGCCATCACCGAGCGGCTGACCCTGCTCGTGCTTCGCCGCGACGCAGACCCGCAGCTGCTCGTGCCGACTCTGGAGCGTCCGGATGCGGAGTCCGCTGCAGGTGCGGAGGCCGTGACGATCAGCGATTGGCGTGACGGCGACGACGCGTACGCCACGGCCGCACCACTGCTGCTCTCGGACGGCGTCTACGCCGTGTCGGACTCGGCATGGGCCATGCACCTGCTCGGCCTTCAGAAGGAGCTGCCGGACAGCAGATACTCCTCGATCACCGAGCGGCTGCCGATGCTGAGGGCGGTGAAGGACGCCGACGAGCTGGCCCGCCTGCAGGCAGCCGGCGCCGCGGCGGACGCGACCTTCCACGAGATCCTGAAGGTGCCGTTCGCCGGTCGCAAAGAGACTGAGGTCGCCGCCGATCTCGCCCGGTTGCTGCGCGAGTTCGGCCACGAGCAGGTCGACTTCACCGTCGTCGGGTCGGGCCCGAACGGCGCCAACCCGCACCATGAGGCCGGCGACAGGACGATCGCGGCGGTGGACATGGTCGTCCTTGACTTCGGCGGACTCATGCACGGATACGGGTCGGATACGACGCGCACCGTGTGCGTGGGCGAGCCTACGGCCGAAATGCGCGACGTGCACGAGATCGTCCGAGTGGCCCAGCAGACCGCGTTCGAGACCGTGCGCCCGGGCATCGCGTGCGAAGAGGTCGACCGGGCCGCGAGGCGCGTGATCACCGAAGCCGGCTACGGTGATCAGTTCATCCACCGCACCGGGCACGGCATCGGGATGACCACGCACGAGCCGCCGTACATGGTCGAGGGGGAGAAGCGTCTCACGGTGCCGGGGATGTGCTTCTCGATCGAGCCGGGGATCTACCTCGCCGGTCGCTTCGGTGTCCGCATCGAGGACATCGTCACTGTCACCGCCGACGGCGGCCGGCGCTTCAACGACACTGATCGCGCACTCGCCACCGTCCACTGAGACCGTCGCTCCGCGCGGTCACCCGGAGATCCCGGGCTGCGGCTGCGGGTCAGGCGGCGCTCATCTGGCCGCTGGCGCGCCGCGGGATCGACCCCTGCAATCGCGATGCGAGTTGATCTACCCCACGCGCTCCGACAGCGCTATCTTCAGCAATGGATCCGCTTGTGTGTTTGGAATAGCCCGCCAACGACGGAAGGGGATGTGCGATGTTGCAATCAGTCGGTTATCGAGGTCGCCGGCCATGAGCGCCGCCGAAACGACAGGTCGCGGACGAGACGCGGTCCGCGCGCGTGCAGCCGCCGTTCCCGCGCCGGTGTGGATCTCCTGGATCGCCCTGGCGCTGATGACCACGAGCTCGGTCGCGAGCCTTCGTCCCGCGCCGACGATGGCCGTGTACGGCCTCGCCGCGGTCTTCCTCTACCTCGTCCCCGCGATCGTCTTCTTGCTGCCGACCTCGCTCGTCGCGGCGGAACTCGCGTCCGGCTGGAAGGGCGGCGTATACAAGTGGGTGTCCGAGGGCATCTCCAAGCCCATGGGATTCCTGGCGATCTGGTGCCAGTTCGCGATGACGATCTTCTACTACCCGACGCTGCTCGGATTCGTCGCATCCACGCTGGCGTACGTCATCAACCCCGAGCTGGCGTCGAACGGCGTGTGGACGGCGCTCGTCATCATGGTCTGCTACTGGGCCGGCGTGTTCGTCTCGTCTCGAGGGACGAAGGGGGTGGCAGGCCTCGCGAGCTGGGGACTCATCATCGGCACGCTCATCCCCGGCGCGGTATTGGTCTTCCTGGGCGCGCTCTTCCTCGGACAGGGCAACCCGTCAGCCGCCCCGATGACCGTCGACAACCTCCTCCCGCAGTGGGCGGGTCTGGCCAGCCTGGTACTCATCGTGAACAACTTCCTGTCCTACAGCGGCATGGAGATGAACGCCGTCCACGTGTCCTCGCTGAAGAACCCGGGCAAGGAGTATCCGAGGGCGATCTTCCTCGCCATGGGGCTCGTGCTGTTGATCTTCATCCTCCCGGCGCTCGCTATCAGCTGGGTCGTGCCGGCTGAGCAGATCTCGCTGACGGCCGGCATCATGCAGGCGTTCGAGGCCGTGTTCGCCACGTTCGACATCTCGTGGCTGACCCCGATCGTCGGGATCATGCTCGTCGCGGCTTCACTGGGCGGCATGCTCACCTGGCTGGCGGGTCCGTCGAAGGGCCTCCTGCTGATCTCGCGCGAGGAGGGCTACCTCCCGCCGTTCCTGCAGAAGCTCAACAAGAACGGCGTGCAGCAGAACCTCCTGGTCACGCAGGGTGTCATCACGTCGATCATCGCCCTGGGGTATGCGTTGATCCCGAACGTCTCCAGTGCGTACTGGATCTTCTCCGTGATCACCACACAGGTGTACCTGATCATGTACCTGCTGATGTTCGTCGCCGCGATCCGGCTGCGGCGGCTGCATCCCGACCACCCGCGCGGCTACCGGGCGCCGATGCTGATCGGCCTGTGCGGGGTCGGCTTCGCCGCATCGCTCGCCGCGCTCCTGGTCGGCTTCATCCCGCCTTCGCAGTTCGGCGGCACCAGCCCGTGGGTATATCTGGTGATCGTGGGCGGCGGTGCGCTCGGGCTCGGGCTGCTGGTGCCGTTCCTCTTCTACCGCTTCCGCAAGCCGTCGTGGAAGCAGCCCGCCATCGCCGAGACGAGCGAATCATGAGCACGAACAACGAGACGCAGAGCAAGCGCGAGCGCTCGGTGATCTCGATCGTCGTCATCACTGTCCTCGTCGTGCTCGCCGTGATCGCCACCACCCTCTTCATCGGGAACCGGCAGGAAGAACGCGACGTCGAAAAGGCCCAGCAGCTGCTGGATTCCTTCGCCGACGCCGGCATCTCGGTCAGCTTCACCCCGGAACAGGTCGCTGCGGTGCTGGGCGACGACGGCGGTGCCACGTGCGCCGACCCGAACTCCGCGCTCGCGCGCTCCACTCTGCTCGCAGGCCTGGCGAACGGCGCGGGTGGCCCGGGTCTGCGCCCGACGATCGTGGAATCGAGGCTGCTGCAAGGGCAGCTGCTCATCATCGAGACGTACTGCCCCGAGGAGGCGGAGGAGTTCCAGGAGTTCGTGGACAGCCTGGCGACGGTCGGCGACGGCTCGTGAGCGAGGAGATCCGCACCCGCATACAGGGAATGATGTCCACCGCTCGGGATGAGCTCTCGCAGCTGGTCGCGATGCGCTCGGTCGCCGATCCGCGCCAATTCCCGCCGGAGGAGTGCGCCGCCGCGGCGGAGTGGGTCCGCGCCCACTTCGCTGAGCTCGGATTCACCGACGCCCGTCTGGCCCGCACCCCGGACGGCAGCGATGCGGTCGTCGGCAGTCGCCGCGCGGCCGATCCAGATGCGCCGACGGTCCTGCTGTACGCCCACTACGACGTGCAGCCTCCGCTGGACGCCTCGGCCTGGCGGACACCGCCGTTCGAGCTCACCGATGTCGGAGGGCGATGGGCCGGTCGCGGCGCGGCGGACTGCAAGGGCAACATCGTCATGCACCTGCTCGCGCTCCGCGCGCTCGGCTACGACATCCCGGTGCACCTCAAACTCGTCGTCGAGGGCAGCGAGGAGCAGGGCACCGGCGGACTGGAGCGGTTCGTGGAGGAGAACCCCGACCTGCTCGCCGCCGACGCCATCCTGGTGTGCGACACCGGCAACGCCGCGGTCGGGCGTCCTGCCGCCACCGTGTCGCTCCGCGGATTCGCAAATGTCGTCGTCCACGTCGATGCGCTCGCGTCAGAGGTGCACTCGGGGATGTTCGGGGGCCCAGCCCCCGATGCTCTCGCCGCTCTGCTGGCGCTGCTCGCATCGCTCCGGGACGAGCGCGGGAGCACCACGGTCGACGGGCTGGATCGAACGCAGTCCTGGGCGGGCGAGCCCTACGATCCCGCACAGTTCCGCAGCGACGCCGGGGTGCTCGACGGCGTCGACCTGCTCGGCGACGGGACGGTCGCCGATGAACTCTGGGCGCGGCCCGCTCTCACCGTCCTGGGCATCGACTGTCCGCCCGTCGTCGGATCGACCGCGTCGATCGTCGCGAGTGCGTCGGCACGACTGAACCTCCGCGTGCCGCCGGGCATGAGTGCACAGGCCGCGCACGATGCGCTGGCCGCGCACCTTCACGCCCATGCCCCCTGGAACGTGCGGGTTCGGGTCGAGACCGAAGCGGTCGGCGAGCCGTTCCGCGCCGAGACCACCGGTCCGGCCTACCGGGCGTTCTCGGACGCGATGCAGGAGGCCTACGGGGTCGCTCCCACCATGCTCGGGCAAGGCGGATCCATCCCTCTCTGCAACGTGTTCGCCGACACGTACCCGCACGCGGAAATCATCCTGATGGGCGTCGAAGAACCGCTCGCGCTGATCCACGCACCGAATGAGAGCGTCGACCCGAGCGAGATCGAGAACCTCGCCGTGGCCGAAGCGCTCTTCCTGCGCAGCTACCGACCGACGACGCCGACCTGAGCTTCAGCGCACGGCAGGCGGCATCCGTCACTTCGATACGTCGTCGGCATCGAGCTGTGCACGCATCCAGTCCTCTGGAGCAGCGTTGCGCAATCCGCGGACCGAGCCGGTGACAGCCAGCCCGACCAGCACACCGAGAGCGACCGACACCATCGTCGCGATGGTCGTCACGACGGTGACCAATCCCGACGAATCGCCCTCGAGCACGCCCGCGACGCCGATGAGACCGAGCGCGCCGGGCACGAGCAGCCAGAACGCGGGGAGGAAACTCACGAACGCGGGAGGGCCCGTGCGTTGACGCGCCACGATCACCGCCACCGGTGTCATGGCCGCCGCGCCGACGAGGGCGGAGAGCACGCCGTCGAAGAACACGTCTCCGATCACCTGGGCCGCGTAGGCCACGTACAGCACGACGATGATCCATCCGATCGACACCGGCCGCGCGCACTGATGGACGCTGATACCGGCGCCGAACGCGGCCACGGCGATCCACGGCACGAACGGTCCGAGCGGCCACGCTGTCTCTGTATACGACGGCACTCCGATGAGAGCTCCCGCTGCCACGATTCCGGCGGCCAGGAGCAGGAGCCTCATCGCGCCCGCCGCCACGCGCGCCGCGCCCGACATGATGTCGCCGGTCGCCAGTTCGATCACCCCGACGGTCAGCAGGCTTCCGGGCAGCAGCATGACCAACGGAGCGACGACGGCCGGGAGAACCCCCGGATCGAAGACGTGCGCGACCGTGAGCACCACCAACCCGACGCCCAGGGCTGCGGCGACCACGACGAGGGCCCGATTCACCGCTCCGAACCGCTCGGTCGCCAGCAGCAAGGCTCCGACTCCCACGCCCAGCACGCCGGCCAACGCGACGCCGGGCCACGACGACCCGAGGAGCACACTCAGCGCCGCCGACAGCAGCGCATATGCTCCCACCCGCTGCAGACGCGTGAACGGCGGTGTCAGCATCCGCACCCGTTCGAGCGCCTGCGCCACCCAGCTCGCGCCGTTCGGCCGAGCGCGCGCCACTCCCGCCACCCGATCGACCGCATCGACCTGATGCAGCAGCGACGAGGTGTCGCCGGCGGCGACGACACGCGTGTGCACAGCACCGCCATCACCCGACGACACGAGGATCGACGTCGGGAAGACGACGACCTGAGCCGCCGGCAAGCCGTTCGACCTGGCCATCTCCTCCAGCGTGCTGCGCACCGGCCCGACGGGGTAGCCGGCATCGATCATCGAGGATCCGAGGCCTGCCATGGAGTCCAGCACCGCGGGCGTGGCGATCGAGTCGGTCGGGCCGCGCTCGCCGGCAGCTGTGGGAGCGGCGGTACCCGTGGCCTGGCGTTCGTTCGCGCCCGTCCCCTGGCGCGTGGCCGGATCTGCACGCCGCTCACGACGGAGAAGTGTCCACAGCAGGATGCCTCCGCCGACGAGTGCCGCGGCGGCGATCAGCAGCATCGAGAGGTCGGTCGTGGTCGTCGTCACCGCCGGCGGTATCGCAGGTATCGGGGTGACGGTCGGAGAAGGCTCGGGCGCGGGGGTCTCGGTCAGAGTGGGCTCCGGCGCGGGAGCGATGGTCGGGGTGGGCTCGGGCACGACCGTGGTCGTGGGAGTCGGCGTCGGGGTGGGCGCCGGATCGCCGGTCGACGTCGGCGTGGGCGTCGGCGTGGGTGAGGGCGTGGGGGACTCGGCCGGATCCGGTGCCGTGATCCGGACGTCGTCGCCCTGCCCGTACGCAGCATCTGCGGCGGCGGATGCCCCGAGGACGAGCAGAACGCCGAGCGCTGCGCGAGAAGCGACGGCATGCCACCGGCGGACTGGCTGCGGATCCATCCTGTTTCACCCCCGACTTCGGTGCCATTATGGCCGCAGGTCGAGGGAGGCGGATGGTGGCGACGACGATGCGGATGCCGATGAGACTGACGATCGCGGTCGTGGGGGTCGCCGTCAGTGCGGTCGCACTCGCCGCCTGTTCGGGCGATGTGAGCGACGTCGACAGGGCGCAGACGAAGGTGACCGCGAAGGAGAACGCCGTCGCCGACGCGCAGGACGCCTTCACGGCGGCATCCGACGAGTTCTGCGAGGCGGCCGAGAGCTACATCGGAGCGCTCGATCGCTACGGGGACGTCCTCGCCGACACCGCGCCGACCGTCGGAGACGTGCGCAGCGCCGGCGCCGACCTCGCCGCGCCCCGCGAGGAGTCCCTTGACGCCGCGCGAGCGGCGACCGAGGCGCAGGCGGAACTGGTGGCGGCGCAGCAGGAGCTCGTCGATGCGCGCGCCGAACTCGCTGCGGCGCAGAGCGGGCCCTCCGGGACCCCGGCTCCGATCGAAGACGCCTCGCCGTCGGTCACGCCTCTGGCGCCGACGTCATCGGTGAACCGCGTCGAACAGGCGGAAGACGAGTTCGCCGCCACCCAGGCCGCCATCACCGACGACACGCCTCTGCACGACGCCTCCGAGCAGTTCAACAGTGCCGCGGTCGCCCTCGAGATGGCCTGGCTCAAGCTCTTCGCAGAAACCGGATGCCTCGCCGATGAGCCGGCGCAGCAGGCTGAGGCTGCGGTGCGCGCCTACACGACGGCGATCCAGCAGGAGCTGGCGACGGCGGGCTACTACGCCGGCACGGTGGACGGCATCTACGGTCCGGTGACCGTCCAGGCCGTGGAGGACCTGCAGGAGGCCCACGGTCTGCCCGTCACCGGAACGGTGGACAAGGCGACGGCAGACGCGCTCGATGCCGAACTCGCAGCGCTCGGCAGTGCGGCAGCTCAGGATTCCGTGGCTTCGACGGCGGCGGTCCAGCAGACGCTCAGCCTGCTCGGTTTCTGGGACGGTCCTGTGGACGGCCTCTGGACTCCCGAACTCACCGAGGCCGTCATGGCATTCCAAGTCGAGTTGGGCGTGGAGCCGACGGGAGCAGTGGATGCCGCGACGATCGCCGCGTTCGAACAGGCGGTCGCCGACCTCCAACAGGAGAGTACGCCGACGCCGAGCCCCTCGGGATCGGGTGGGTAGACACGCCCGGACATCGGTGGCGGAGGATGGGGGATTCGAACTCTCATGCTGTTGAATACAAGTGGGCCATTTTGCCGCGGAATTACGCGGTTTTTGGGATGACTCGCCTCAGGGTCGGCAGCGTTCTCCTGCATCGATCCGCACGGCGTGTCGCCGGTTAGTGTGCCTTAACTGTGCCACGAGGATCGATCGACTGAGCCAAGCGTGCAAATCAGGCCCAGGGGGCGTCGGCGACCGATGGTCACGCGGTCGAATTTCGGGTCCTGGTGGCCGGCCCTTGACGCTGTCGCGTAGAATATGACGTCAACGACATAATCCGGGAGGTGCTCATGACCGCCGCTGCGACACTCGTGCGCGCTGCCCGTAAAAGCCGCAGGCTCACCCAGCAGCAACTCGCTGAACGCGCCCACCTCGATCAGAGCAGCGTTTCTCGCTCTGAAGGTGGCCGCGATGCAGAGTTCAGCACTATCCAGCGCTTGCTCGCCGGTGCGGGGCACCGCTTGTACTCGGCACCCACCCAGCGGGACGACGCCGCGACGGTTGCTGTGGAGATCCGCGAGCAGCTCAGCGTCAAGGACAAGGACCGCGCGTTGCGCGCGCTGCTGCAGCTCAACGACAACCTCGTCGCCGAACGAGGGCTCGTCCGTGGCGTGCTCGGGCTGGCTGAGCCGGAGTCGACCAAGGATCCCGTATGGGATGCGGCGATCGCCGGCCTTGTGGCATGGCGACTAAGCGAGGAGGGTCTGCCAGCGCCCGATTGGGTGAACGCGCCCGTTAGGCACCTCAGCACCCCTCGCACACTCGACGTCGATCCGGCCGACCCCGCTCCACCAGAGTCCGAGGTGCCGGAGGAGTTCGCACAACGAGGCGTGCACGTATGGCGTGACACCTTCGCGAGCGTCTGAGCGTGGCGACCTCGCTGAACCGCGACGACATCATCGACGGACTCCGCGAACTCATCGCGGAGTTGTGTGAATCCAACGAGGTCGCCGGCATCCGTCTTGTTGGCGGTGCCGCACTTGCGCTTCGCTACTTCGACCGCGGCACCACGCAGGATCTCGATTCGCTGCATATTCAACCCGGCAGCGGTGAAGCGGTGGCCGCCGCATCCGCGCGCGTTGCGGATCGCCACGGGTGGGCTCCTGAGTGGCTGAACTTCAGAGTCGAGCAAGCTGATGCGTTGCCAACGTTCGGGCGCCAGGTCGAGTGGGAGACGATTTTCGACCAGAACGGCATTGCGATCGAGGTGGCTTCCAAGGAGGCGTTGCTCGCGATGAAGCTTCGCGCCAATCGTCCCGGCCGTGATACCAACGACATCCGCCAGTTGCTCCGCCTGTGTGATGTCGCGACGCTCGAGGCGGCGGAGGACCTCTACGAGGACTACTACCCGGGCGATGGACTCAGCGACCGTGCCGTCGGGATGGTGCGACGCATCCTTGATGGCGGTCTGCCTGACCATGTGCCGTCACCGGGCCCCATCGACTTATGAGCACGACTCGTTGAGGGATCACGCCCTCTTCATCAGGGCCTGCCGGCTGAGCTTCGTCCGCGAGCTCAACGCAACCCAGGTCTGCCCTCGACCCCGTAGCCATGACACGAGTTCGTCGCGTTCGTGCAGAAGCTTCGCCTCTTCGCGGTGAAGCTTCTCCAGGTCGCGGCTGAGTGTGCTCAGGCGGTCAAGACCAGCACGGGTGTCGCCCCATTTTCGCGCCAGCCGGCGCTCTGCCGCAGATCGTTCGTCCGCGTCGCGACGGGCACGGTCGGCTTGTTCGTGCGCCTCAACTTCGCGCTCCTGCGCGGCTTGGCGCTTGGAATTTCGGCGTCCGCGAACCATGTAACCAAGTTGTCACGCGTGCCCAGTGTTCTCAAGAGATCTGAGCGTGCCACTGAATAGTGCCTGCGTGCATTGCGGTTACTCTCTCGTCTTGCCTCTGTTCGTTGGTCTTGGCTCTTGGCTCTTGGCTCTTGGCTCTTGGCTCTTGGCTCTTGGCTCTTGGCTCTTGGCTCTTGGTTCTTGGTCGTCTCTGGGTTCTGATCGTCTGTTGGTCGCTCGGAGCTCGTCCGGCTCGGGCGCCGCCATCGCGCATTTCATCCGCCTGGCCATCCGAACAGGCAACCGCCATGGCGGCCAGCGGTCAGAACCGGCACCGGTCGCACCACGGTGACCAGCGGCATCCGCCCGGACAACGACCCTCAATCGCGCCGCGCAGCTGGGTTCGGTGGGCCGCGACCCACAACCCATTCGGCGGCGTCGATCACGCGAAAGAGCGCCGACTCATGTATCGCCAAGGCTATTCATCGATCAGTTCCAGGAACTCGCGCGTCACGCTCTGCGGATCGTCAAGTTCGTGGTCGAGGTCGGTTCTGAGCGCGGCGCGTAAGCCGGGCAGATGGGGTGCCGCGTACGAGGGGCTGATCACGTAACTCTCAATCTCGCGGATCTTCGCATGCCACCACTTCTGCGTTCCGCGCTGACGAGGTCGTGACGACCTAACCGCAAGGGCGTCCTCCCAAAGGCCGAGCTCCCATCGGCTTCGAGCAATGTCGATCGATATGTCAATCGAAAGCAGCCCGTGTAGTCGCTCCTCCAACCGGTTCGACGGGACTGCTGCACGAGTAGGTGACATCTGATCTGGCTTGCCCGAGGGGTAGGCCTGGAAGGATGTTGCTGTGCCCAAGCCGTACCCGAGCGAGTTCCGTGACGACGTGGTCCGCGTCGCGA
>NZ_JADIJE010000004.1 GCF_015278315.1 Microbacterium ureisolvens
GGAAGCTAAGCCTCTCAGCGCCGATGGTACTGCAGGGGGGACCCTGTGGGAGAGTAGGACACCGCCGGACACCCATTCACGGAATGGCCACCCACACCCTGGGTGGCCATTCCGCGTTAACACGGTGGATTGCCGACGTAGACCGCATCCAGGAGGATCGAACAATGGCAGAGCAGGAGCCGCGCGACGAACGACGCGCGCCGCGCGAGCGATCCAGCAGCCGGAAGCCCTCGTCGGCAGGCGCCGACCGAAAGCCGTACGTCAAGCGCGACGGCGACAAGAAGCCGTATGCCAAGCGTGACGGGGACCGTCCTTACGCGAAGCGTGACGACGACCGTAAGCCGTACGCGAAGCGTGACGACGACCGTAAGCCGTACGCGAAGCGTGACGACGACCGTAAGCCGTACGCCAAGCGCGACGACGACCGTAAGCCGTACCCGAAGCGCGATAGTGACCGCCCGTACGCGAAGCGCGACGGCGACCGCCCGTACGCGAAGCGCGACGATGATCGCAAGCCGTACGCGAAGCGCGATGACGGTCGTAAGCCGTACGCGAAGCGTGACGGCGACCGCCCGTATGCCAAGCGTGATGGCGACCGCCCTTACGCGAAGCGCGACGATGACCGTAAGCCGTACGCCAAGCGCGACGGCGACCGCCCCTACGCCAAGCGCGACGATGACCGTAAGCCGTACGCCAAGCGCGACGGCGACCGCCCCTACGCGAAGCGCGATGACGACCGTAAGCCGTACGCCAAGCGCGACGGCGACCGCCCGTATGCCAAGCGCGACGGCGACCGCCCGTACGCGAAGCGCGATGACGACCGTAAGCCGTACGCGAAGCGCGACGGCGACCGCCCGTACGCGAAGCGTGATGAGCGTGCCCCGCGTCCGACGCGCGGTGGTGCCGACCGGCCCGACCGGGCCGTGCGCGAGGGCGAGATCCGTCCTGTCCGTGCTCGCCACGACGACCCGGTCATCCCCGAGGACATCACCGCACGCGATCTGCCGCCGGCGGCGCGCAACGAGCTCAAGACGCTCAGTAAGGAGAACGCCGACCAGGTCGCGCGTCACCTCGCGATGGCCTCGCAGCTGATCGACGAGGAGCCGGAGCTGGCGCACCAGCACGCCCTCTCGGCCTCCCGCCGCGCCGGTCGCATCGCCGTCGTGCGCGAGACCCTGGCGATCACGGCGTACGCGACGGGCGACTTCGCGCTCGCTCTCCGTGAGCTGCGCACGTACCGGCGAATCTCGGGGCGTGACGACCAGATCGCCCTGATGGTCGACAGCGAACGCGGCGTGGGGCGCGCTGACCGCGCGCTCGAGCTCGGCCGCTCGGTCGACCGCTCCACTCTCGACACTCCCGTGCGGGTCGAACTCGCGATCGCGATGTCGGGCGCGCGCCTCGACCTCGGAGAGCCCGAGCGCGCACTGCAGGAGCTCGACATCCCCGAGCTCGACCCCGACCGCGCCTTCGAGTGGAGCCCCGGGCTCTTCGCCGCGCGTGCCGCGGTGCTCGAGGAGCTCGGCCGCGACGACGAGGCGGCGCAGTGGCGCCGTCGCGCCGTGGTCGCCGGCGAAGCGATCGACGCGGCATCCGGTATCGGTGATCTCGAGACGGTCTTCGTCGAAGAGATCGTCGAGGAGAGCGACGACGAGGACGAGATCGGCGCGGACCTCGACGAGGACGTACTCGAAAACGACCTCGAGGTCGAGACGGAGCCCGAGCTCGAAGCCGGCGTCGAGGCCGAAGCCGGCGTCGAGGCCGAAGCCGGCGTCGAGGCCGAAGCCGGCGTCGAGGCCGAAGCCGGCGTCGAGGCCGAAGCCGGCGTCGAGGCCGAAGCCGGCGTCGAGCCCGTAGGCGAAGTCCAGCCCGACGCCACCGACGACGAGCCGTATTCCGTGGAGGACGAGGTCGCCGACATCCTCATCGAGGCCGGCGTCGACGAGTCGCCGGCAGACGAGTCGACCGACGAGGCCCAGCGCTGATGGCGTTGTTCGGACGGCGGGCGGTGACGCCTGCGCCGCTCGAGGGCGTCGATGTGGTGCTCGCCGACCTCGACGGAGTGGTCTATGCCGGGGCGGGTGCGCTGCCGCACGCCGTCGAGAGCCTCAACCGCGCGCGTGACGGGCGCTCGCTCGCGTACATCACCAACAATGCTTCGCGCACGGATGTCTCGGTCGCGGCGCACCTGGCCGAGCTCGGCCTGCACACGACCGCTCGTGACGTCGTCACCAGTCCGCAGGCCGCGATGCGCCTGCTCGCTCAGAAGATCGCGCCCGGCGCCACGGTGCTCGTGGTGGGCGGCGAGGGACTGGTCGTCGAGGTCGAGAAGGCCGGTTTCGTCGTCACGCGCAGCGCGGACGACGCTCCGGCCGCCGTGGTGCAGGGCTTCGCACCCGAGGTGGGCTGGACGCAACTGGCCGAGGCCGCCTTCGCGCTGAAGACGCCCGAAGAGGACGGCGGCATCCCATGGATCGCCACCAACACCGACTGGACCATCCCGCAGTCACGTGGCATCGCACCCGGCAACGGCACGCTCGTGTCGGCGGTGCACACCGCCGTCGGGCGGCTCGCCACCGTGGCCGGCAAGCCCGAGACGCCGATCTTCGAGGAGGCGGTCGCGCGGTTCGAGGCGCGGCATCCGCTCTTCCTCGGTGACCGGCTCGACACCGACATCCTGGGCGCGAACCGAGCCGGGATCGAATCGGCGCTCGTGCTGACCGGCATCGACCGGCCCAAGCACGTCCTCGCCGCGCCGGAGGGGTCGCGACCGACGTACATCCTCGGCGATCTGCGCGAGCTTCACGAGCCGTACCCCGAGGTGCACGTCAAGGACGAGGTGGCGACGGTCCGCGGGGCGAAGGTGGCCGTCGACGGCGCCGACATCCGCATCCTCAGCGAGGGCGACCGGCCGATCGACCTGGTGCGCGCAGGTGCCGCCGCCATCTGGTCGAGCGGCCGTGCGATCTTCGGCTTCCGCGTGCCGGAGCGGCTGTACGCCGACCCGTTCCACCGGCCCTGACCCGCTGCGCCGCGGCGCAGCGAGGTCTGTCGCATCGCCCCCGTATCCTGGGGGCATGGATCAGGCCAACGAGCAAGAGGACCGGACCGGCGATCTGCTGTCGACCCTCGAGGTGATCGAGGCGCAGCCGTTGGCCACGCGCGCCGCGGCGTACGACACGCTCCACGACGCGCTCGCCCGTCGCCTCGAGGCGACGCCCGGCGCCCCGTCATGACGAGCCGCCTCGACGCCGCTCTCGCAGCACGGGGTCTCGCGCGCTCCCGCACGCACGCGGCGACGCTGATCGCCGAAGGGCTCGTGACCGTCGACGGCCGACCGGTCGTCAAGGCCTCGGCCCCCGTTGGCGATGAGGCGGTGATCGAGGTCGCCCAGAGCGATCACTACGTCAGCCGCGCGGCGCACAAGCTGATCACGGGGCTGGACTCCTTCGGCGTCGACGTCCGCGGCCGGGTCGCCCTCGACATGGGCGCATCGACCGGCGGATTCACGCAGGTGCTGCGTGAACGCGGCGCCGAGCCGGTGATCGCGGTGGATGTCGGCCACGGCCAGCTCGCGGCATCCGTCGCCGGCGACCCCGCCGTCGTCTCGATCGAGGGCTTCAACGTCCGCTACATGACACCCGAATCGCTGGCCGAGGCGAGCGGCATCGCGCAGGCGCCCTCGGTCATCACCGGCGACCTCTCGTTCATCTCGCTCACCCACGTGCTGCCCGCCGCGCGAGCCGTCGCAGCGCCTGACGCAGACCTCGTGCTGCTCGTGAAGCCGCAGTTCGAGGTGGGCCGCACGGCGGTCAAGGGCGGGCTCGTCACCAACCCGGCGCTGCGCGCCGACGCGGTCGCCGGCGTGCTGTGGGCCGCGTGGGACGCCGGCCTCGGAACCTGCGGCATCGTCTCCTCCCCGATCGCGGGCACACACGGCAATTCGGAGTACATCGCACACCTCGCGCCGGGGCGGGGGAGCAATCCGACAGAATGGTTGAGCACCGTGAACCGACTGGCGGGGAGCCGATGAACGACGCCGACACCCGGGCCGACGCAGCGCACCATCCGCACGCCGCAGCGCAGGCCGACCGCAGCATCCTCGTGGTGGCCCACGCGCATCGCTCCGACACGGTCGCGGCGGCCGAGCGGGTCGTCGAGGCCCTGCGCACCGCCGGAGCCCGTCCCGTGCTCGCCCCCGACGACCGCGAAGAGCTGGTCGAGGCGGGGTCGTCGCTCGGCGATGTCGCGCTGCTCGGTGTCGACGTACCGGTGGCGCACATCGAACTCGCGATCGTGCTCGGCGGCGACGGCACGATCCTGCGGGCGGCGGAGCTGGTCCGCGACGGCAGCGCCCCCGTCCTGGGCATCAACATGGGGCACGTCGGCTTCCTCGCCGAGACCGAGCGCGACGACATGGACGAGGCGGTCCGCCGCGTCATCGCCCGCGAGTACGAGGTCGAGGAGCGCATGGCGCTCCAGGTGCGCGTGAAAGACACCGGCGATTCCGTGATCTACGAGACCTGGGCGCTCAACGAGGCGACGGTCGAGAAGGCCAGTCGCGAGCGCATGCTCGAGGTCGTCGTCGAGATCGACGGCCGCCCGTTGTCGACGTTCGGCTGCGACGGCATGGTCGTCTCCACCCCGACCGGATCGACCGCCTACAACTTCTCCGCCGGCGGCCCGGTGATCTGGCCCACCGTCGAGGCGATCGCCGTGGTGCCCCTGTCGGCGCACGCACTGTTCGCGAAGCCGCTCGTC
Source organism: Microbacterium ureisolvens (assembly GCF_015278315.1). Lineage (GTDB taxonomy): Bacteria > Actinomycetota > Actinomycetes > Actinomycetales > Microbacteriaceae > Microbacterium > Microbacterium ureisolvens. The sequence continues at coordinate 4,762 of NZ_JADIJE010000004.1, forward strand.
GTCGGCCCCGAGCACGCCGTCGCCATCGAGGTTCTCGAGCGCACCAACGGCACCGGCATCCTGTGGTGCGACGGCCGGCGCTCGCACGACCTCCCTCCCGGCGCGCGCGTCGTCATGCGCCGCTCCGACCGGCCGGTGCGTCTCGCCCGCCTGCACCCGGCCCAGTTCACCGATCGCCTGGTGCGCAAGTTCCGCCTGCCCGTCGAGGGCTGGCGCGGTCCTGCCGCGATCACCGGCGTCCTGCCGGTGCGGCGGACGGAAGGTACGGATGCCGCACCCGCCGCGTCCGCCGACACGCCGGAGGTCGGGACCGAGGTGGCGCCGTGATCGAGGAGATGCGCCTGCGGGATCTGGGCGTGATCGCCGAGGCGACCCTGCCCATCGGGCCCGGGTTCACGGCGATCACCGGCGAGACCGGCGCCGGCAAGACGATGGTCGTGACCGGACTCGGACTGCTGCTCGGTCAGCGCGCGGACTCCGGCGCCGTCCGCGCCGGAGCGCCGCAGGCGACCGTCGACGGCGTCTGGATCGTCCCCGAGGACGGACCGGTGGCGGCGCGCGTGCGCGAGGCAGGCGGCGACGTCGAGCCGATCGGCGGCGGCCGGGCGGAGCTGTACATCGGGCGCTCGATCTCGAGCGAGGGGCGCGGGCGGGCGTCGGTCGGCGGCCGCGCCGCACCCGCCGGAGTACTAGCCGATCTCGCCGACGAACTGGTCGTCGTCCACGGGCAGTCCGACCAGTTGCGCCTGCGGTCGGCGGCGGCACAGCGGGACGCCCTCGACCGGTTCGGCGGCGAGGCCGTCCACACCGCCCGCGACGCCTACCGCCGCGCCTACGAGCACTGGCGCGCCATCGACCGCGAGCTGTCGCAGCTCACCACCGATCGCGACGCGCGCGCCCGCGAGGCCGAGGACCTGCGCGCACAGCTCGCCGAGATCGAGCAGGCCGCGCCGCAGTCCGGCGAGGACGCCGAACTCACCGCCCGCGCCGAGCGGCTCGCCAATGCCGAGGAGCTGCGGCTCGCCGCGGCCACCGCCCACGACGGCCTGTCGGGCGAGGGCGACGTGCCGGACGCCGGTTCGCTGCTCGCCGAAGCCCGTCGCGCCCTCGAGCGCGTGCACGACCCGGTGCTCGAGGAGCTGGCCGGGCAGCTGGCCGACCTCGGCTACCGCGTCGCCGACGTCGCCGCCGCTCTCGCCGGCTACCTCGCCGACCTCGACGAGTCCGGGCCGCACGAGCTCGCCGCGGTCGAGGAGCGGCGCGCGGTGCTGGCGGGCCTCGTGCGTGCTCACGGCACGCTCGACGCCGCGATCGAGCTGCTCGACACCGGCTCGTCGCGCCTGGCCGAACTCGACGACGACTCCGACCGCATCGAGCGGCTGACCGAGGAGCGCGATGCCGCGGCATCCGTCCTCGACGACACCGCCGCCGCGCTGACCGCGGCTCGCGTCGAGGCCGCCGGGCGGCTCGGAGCCGCGGTGACAACCGAGCTGCGTGCGCTGGCGATGCCGGACGCACGCCTGGAGGTCGCCGTCAGCGAGGGCACGGAGTCCGCGTACGGCCGGGACGACGTCGCGATCCTGCTGGCGCCTCATCCCGGTGCCGAGCCCCGCGCCGTTTCACGCGGCGCGAGCGGGGGAGAGCTCAGCCGGGTGATGCTCGCCATCGAGGTCGTCATCGCGGGGGTCGACCCCGTCCCGACCTTCGTCTTCGACGAGGTGGATGCCGGCATCGGCGGCGCCGCGGCGATCGAGGTCGGCCGGCGTCTGGCGCGCCTCTCGGAGTCGTCGCAGGTGATCGCGGTCACCCACCTCGCACAGGTCGCGGCGTTCGCCGCGAACCACCTGACGGTCGTGAAGGCGAACGACGGCTCGGTGACGGCATCCGATGTCCGTCGCCTGGAGGGCGGCGACCGCGAAGCAGAGATGGCGCGCCTGCTCTCGGGCATGCCCGATTCCGACGCCGCGCTCACGCACGCACGTGAGTTGCTCAGCCTTCGCACCGAAGTCGACTGATAGGATAAAAGCCCGTGATGCAGACTTCTGATTCTTCCCGCGGCGACACTTCGAACGACACCACCAAGCACATCTTCGTGACCGGTGGTGTCGTTTCCTCGTTGGGCAAGGGTCTCACCGCTGCGAGCCTCGGAAACCTCCTCACCGCGCGCGGTCTGCGCGTCGTGATGCAGAAGCTCGACCCGTACCTGAACGTCGACCCGGGCACGATGAACCCGTTCCAGCACGGCGAGGTCTTCGTCACCGACGACGGGGCCGAGACCGACCTCGACATCGGCCACTACGAGCGCTTCCTCGACATCGAGCTGAGCCAGGCCGCGAACGTCACGACGGGCCAGATCTACTCGCAGGTGATCGCCAAGGAGCGCCGTGGCGAGTACCTCGGCGACACGGTGCAGGTGATCCCGCACATCACCGACGAGATCAAGCGCCGCATGCGCCTGCAGGCGACCGAGGAGCCGCGTCCCGACGTGATCATCACCGAGATCGGCGGCACCGTCGGCGACATCGAGTCGCAGCCGTTCATCGAGTCGGCCCGCCAGATCCGCCACGAGCTCGGCCGCAGCAACGTCTTCTTCGTGCACGTCTCGCTCGTGCCGTTCATGGGGGCGTCGGGGGAGCAGAAGACCAAGCCCACGCAGCACTCGGTGCAGGCGCTGCGCCAGATCGGCATCCAGCCCGACGCGCTCGTGCTGCGCAGCGACCGCCCCGTCACCGAGTCGAACAAGCGCAAGATCGCGCTCATGTGCGACGTCGACGAGGGCGCCGTCGTGAACGCGGTCGACGTGCCGAGCATCTACGACATCCCCTCGATGCTCAACGAGCAGGGCCTCGACGAGTACATCGTCCGTGCGCTCGGTCTCTCGAAGGCCGCCGACGTCGACTGGTCGCGCTGGCAGCGCGTGCTGAACGCGGTGCACAACCCCAAGCACGAGGTCACGATCGGCCTGGTCGGCAAGTACATCGACCTTCCCGACGCCTACCTGTCGGTGACCGAGGCGCTCAAGGCCGGCGGGTTCGCGCAGGAGACCCACGTCAACATCCGCTGGATCCCCTCCGACGAGTGCGAGACGCCCGAAGGCGCGGCCAAGGCGCTCGGCGCGCTCGACGGCATCGTGATCCCCGGCGGCTTCGGCATCCGCGGCATCGAGGGCAAGATCGGCGCGCTGAAGTTCGCGCGAGAGCAGGGCATCCCCACCCTCGGCATCTGCCTCGGCCTCCAGTGCATCGTGATCGAGTACGCACGCCACGTCGCGGGCATCGCCGACGCCTCGTCGAGCGAGTTCGACCCCGACACCGAGCACCCCGTCATCGCGACCATGGAGGAGCAGGTCGACATCCTCGACCACGGCGACCTGGGCGGCACGATGCGCCTGGGCCTGTACCCGGCCGAGCTCGCCGAGGGCTCGATCGCGGCCGAGGTGTACGGATCCAACCGCGCGTCGGAGCGTCACCGTCACCGCTACGAGGTGAACAACCGCTACCGCAACCAGATCGCCGACGCGGGCCTGCTCTTCTCGGGCATCAACCCCGACCTCGACCTCGTCGAGTACGTGGAGCTGCCGCGCGACGTGCACCCGTACTACATCGCGACGCAGGCGCACCCCGAGCTGCGCTCACGGCCGACGAACGCCAACCCGCTCTTCCGCGGCCTGGTGGGCGCGGCGCTCGAGCGTCACCGCTCGAGCGAGCTGTTCGAGGTCGAGGCCGACGAGCTCACGGTCGCCTGACGTGACGGACGGACGGATGCCGCAGCCCGGCGCGCCCGAGACCGCCGGCGCGGCCGTCCTCCAGGACGAGGTCGTCGACGCCGAGATCCTCGAGAGCGAGCTGGTGTACGAGGGGCGCGTGTGGGACGTCCGCAGCGACACCGTCGCCTACGGCGGCGGGAAGATCGTGCGCCAGTACGTCGACCACCCGGGCGCGGCCGCGGTCGTCGCGGTGGACGAGGAGGAGCGGGTGCTGCTGATCCAGCAGTACCGGCATCCGATCCGCCGCCGCGACTGGGAGATCCCGGCCGGACTGCTCGACATCGCCGGCGAGTCGCCGCTCGAGACGGCGCGCCGGGAGCTCGCGGAGGAGGTCGACCTCGTCGCGTCTTCCTTGGAGCCCCTGGTGAGCATCTTCACGACTCCCGGCGGCAACGACGAGATCGTCCACCTGTTCCTCGCACGCGGGCTCAGCCCGGCCGGCGAGGTGCACGCCCGGGAGGACGAGGAGGCCGACATCCGCGTCGAGTGGGTGCCGATTGCCGACGCTGTCGCGGGGATCTTCGCGGGACGACTGCGCAACGGCATCCTCACGACCGGCGTCCTCGCGGCCGCCGAGCGACTGCGAGCCGCCCGGCGATCCGCCCCGGTCTGAAGCGCACGCGGCGCGATTTCACCCCGCATCGGCCCGGACGTGAGACGCTCCTGAGGTGAGAGTCGATCGCGCGGTGGACGCCTACCTGCGTCACGTGGCGATCGAGCGCGGGCTGTCGGAGAACACCGTCTCGGCGTACCGGCGCGACCTCGCCGGCTACGCCGAGTGGCTCCGCGAGCAGGGGATCGAAGAGACCTCGGCCGTCACCGCGGTGACTCTCGCCAGCTTCGTGGCGGACCGCGCGGCGGCCAAGCCGCCGATGGCGGCGGCGTCGCTCGCGCGGCTGCAGTCGTCGGTTCGGGGTCTGCACCGCTTCCTGGCGCGCGAGGGCATCGAGGCGGCCGATCCGTCGTCGCAGCTGCGTCCGCCCAAGCAGGCACGGCGGCTGCCCAAGGCGCTCACGGTCGAGCAGGTGGAGCAGCTGCTGGACGCCGCCGGGCCGGCGCCGGCGACCGGCGCCGATACCTCGGTCGCTTCCGGGGCGGCACCGGGCGATCTGCTGGGCCTGCGCGATCGGGCGCTCCTCGAGCTGCTGTACGCGACCGGCGCGCGCGTCTCGGAGATCGTGCAGCTCGACGTCGACGACGCGTCGCACGGCGATGTGCTGCGCGTTCGGGGCAAGGGATCGAAGGAGCGCATCGTTCCGGTCGGCTCGTATGCGCGCGCCGCCGTGGACGCGTACGTCACTCGCGCGCGACCCGCACTGTCGCTGCGCGGACGTGCGACGCCCAAGCTCTTCCTCGGCGCGCGCGGAGCACCGCTGTCGCGGCAGAGCGCGTGGCTGATCATCCAGTCGGCGGCCGAGCGCGCGCACCTCACCGCCCACGTCTCACCGCACACACTGCGGCACTCGTTCGCCACCCACCTGCTGCAGGGCGGTGCCGACGTGCGCGTCGTGCAGGAGCTGCTCGGCCACGCCTCCGTCGCGACGACGCAGATCTACACCTACGTGTCCGTCGACGCACTCCGCGATGTGTACGCCACTTCGCACCCGCGGGCCCGGTGACGCGGTTGGGATTTCCGGCCGAACAGTGATTCTGCACGGTCGAGCTGCTGACCTGGGCACCGCTGATCACGGTGCTGGACTACGCGCTCATCGCGATCACCGCGCAGGTGCGGCTCGACGTGCTCGGTTCGCTGTGAACCACTGCTCGCGGCTCCGCGCCGTTCCGGGTGCTGGACGGCCGCGCCGCAGGCGTTCCGGCGCGGGGCGTGACTAGAATCGGGGGACACGAAGCACGTAGGCGGGAGCATTGGTGGCGGGCAAGGCACAGGCGGCGACGAAGGCCGCCACGGGGGACACTCCGATCGGACCCACCGGTCGTCCCTATCAGGGCTTTCCCACCCCGCCCAAGCTCGACGGCCACGGCCCCGCCCGCATCATCGCGCTGTGCAACCAGAAGGGCGGCGTCGGCAAGACGACCACCACCATCAACCTCGCCGCGGCGCTCGCCGGCTACGGCCGCAAGGTGCTGGCGGTCGACTTCGATCCTCAGGGCGCACTGTCGGCGGGTCTCGGAATCCAGACCCACGACATCCCGACGATCTACGACCTGCTGCTGGACGGCAAGCGCGATCCTCGCGAGGTCATCGTCGCGACGAAGGTGCCGAACCTCGACGTGATCCCGGCCAACATCGACCTCTCCGCTGCGGAGGTGCACCTCGTCAACGAGGTCGCTCGCGAGCAGACCCTCTCGCGCACGCTGCGCAAGGTGACCGGCGACTACGACGTGATCCTCATCGACTGCCAGCCGTCGCTGGGCCTGCTGACGGTGAACGCGCTGACGGCGAGCCACGGCGTCGTCATCCCGCTCGAGTGCGAGTTCTTCGCGCTGCGCGGTGTCGCGATGCTCATCGAGACGATCGACAAGGTGCGCGATCGCCTGAACCCGACCATCACGCTCGACGGCGTGCTCGCGACCATGTACGACGCCCGCACCCTCCACTCGCGCGAGGTGCTGGAGCGCGTGGTCGACGCGTTCGGCGACGACGTGCTCGAGACCGTGATCGGCCGCACCGTCAAGTTCCCGGATGCCTCGGTCTCGGGCATGCCGATCACCGAGTTCGCGCCCGAGCACGCCGCCGCACAGGCATACCTGCGACTGGCGCGGGAGCTGGTCGCCCGTGGCGCTGTCGCCTGACGCTTCGACAGGCTCAGCGACCGGGGCGGACTCGGCGACCGCGACAGGCTCAGCGACCTCGGCAGACGCGCCGACCGCGGGGGAGGACCTGACCTCTGCGGAGGCTCCCGCTCCCGGGTTCCGGGTCGCCCTCTCGAACTTCGACGGACCGTTCGACCTGCTCCTGACGCTCATCTCGAAGCACGAGCTCGACATCACCGAGGTGTCGCTCTCGCTCGTGACCAACGAGTTCATCGCGTACCTTCGCGACCTGGGTCCGGACGAAGAGCTCGACGAGGCATCCGAGTTCCTCGTCGTCGCCGCCACTCTGCTCGACATGAAGGTCGCCGGGCTGCTCCCGCAGGGCGAGCTCGTCGACGCCGAGGCGGTCGCGCTGCTCGAGGCGCGCGATCTGCTCTTCGCGCGGCTGCTGCAGTACCGGGCGTTCAAAGAGGTCTCGGCATGGTTCGAGCGGTGCCTGCGTCGCGAGGGTGTGCGGCACACCCGGTCGGTGCGCCTGGACGAGAAGTACCGCAACGCCGTTCCCGAGCTCGTCTGGTCGCTGAGCGCCGACGACTTCGCCGCCCTGGCGATCCTGGCGATGACGCCCAAGGAGATCCCGCGGGTGGGCCTGGACCACCTGCACGCGCCCCTGATCAGCATCCGCGAGCAGGCGGCGATCGTCGTGACGCTCCTGCGAGATGCCGGGTCGCTCAGCTTCCGCGAGCTCATCGCGGGGGTGTCGCAGCCGGGCGTCGTGGTGGCACGCTTCCTCTCGGTGCTCGAGTTGTACCGTCACGCCGCCCTGTCCTTCGAACAGCTCGAGCCGCTCGGCGAGCTGACCCTCCGCTGGAGCGCGCAGCGCTGGAGCGACGAGAATCTCGCCACCCTGGGAGCCGACTATGACCGATGACGCTTCGACAAGCTCAGCGACCGAGCAGGGGAGCTCAGCGACCGGGCAGGGGGGCTCAGCAACCGTGGGCGCGGGCTCCGCAGGCGGGGGTGCGAGCTCCGGAGCCGCGGGCGCGAGCTCAGCGGCAATGGAAGCCACACCTGCCGTCGACACGACCGACGTCGCACGACGGCTGGAGGCGATCCTGCTGATCGTCGAGGAGCCGCAGAGCCTCGTCAGCCTCGCGGCGGCCGTCGGCGCGCCGGTGCCGGCGGTGCGCCAGGCCGTCGAGGCTCTCGTCGACGACTACGACGGACGTGCGGGCGGGCCGGTGCGCGGTTTCGAGCTGCGCGAGGTCGGCGGCGGCTGGCGGCTGTACGTGCGGGAGGAGCTCGACGACCTCGTGAGCGAGTTCGTGGGCGGGCAGGCGCCGGCACGGCTCTCGCAGGCCGCGCTCGAGACGCTCGCGGTGATCGCCTACAAGCAGCCCGTCACCCGGAGCCAGGTGGCGTCGATCCGCGCGGTCAACGTGGACTCGGTCGTGCGCACGCTCCTCGCGCGCGGACTCATCACGGAGCTGTTCGCCGACGCCGAGACCGGAGCCATCAACTACGGGACCACCGACGCGCTGCTCGTGCACCTGGGGATCAACTCGCTTGACGAGCTCCCGCACATCTCGCCGCTGCTGGACGGCGCCGATGAGGTGTCGGGTGCGAACGGGGTCGGAGACGGCCTGGACGAAGGAGTGCGACGATGACCGGCGGATCCGAATCCACCGAGGGCGTACGGCTGCAGAAGGTGCTCGCGAACGCCGGAGTCGCGTCGCGGCGCGTGGCCGAGAACCTCATCGTCGAAGGCCGCGTGCGTGTGAACGGCCAGGTCGTGACCGAGCTGGGATCCCGCATCGACCCCGAGAAGGACCTCGTCGACGTGGACGGCACGGCGGTCCAGCTCGACCAGTCCAAGCGCTACGTCATGCTCAACAAGCCGACCGGAGTCGTGAGCTCCATGAAGGACGACCGGGGTCGCCCCGACCTGCGCCGGTTCACGAAGGAGTGGCCGGAGCGGCTGTACAACGTCGGCCGGCTGGATGCCGAGACCAGCGGCCTGCTCGTGCTCACGAACGACGGCGAGCTCGCCCACGTCCTCGCGCACCCCTCGTTCGGCGTGACGAAGGTGTACATCGCCAAGGTCGAGGGTCGTGTCACTCCGCAGACCATCCAGCGGCTGACGCGCGGAGTCGAGCTCGAGGACGGACCCATCGCCGCCGACAAGGCGCGGCTGCTCTCCACGTCCACGGGCTCGGCGACCGAGGTCCGTTCGACGAGCTCAGGCACCGGCGGCGAGTCGCTCGTCGAGCTCACCCTGCACTCCGGCCGCAACCGCATCGTGCGGCGCATGCTGGCAGAGGTGGGGCATCCCGTCGTCGAACTGGTCCGTCGTCAGTTCGGTCCCCTCCACCTGGGAACACTGCCAGCGGGGCGTGCCCGCGAGTTGACTAAAGTGGAGCGGGGCGCTCTGCTGACTCTCTCGCGCCAGGCGACCTCTTCCACGCCGGAGGAGGGCGCACCCGACACCCGCGACGGCGATACGCCCGCGGACTGAGATTTCCGCCGTGCAGGCGAACAGGAGACGCAAGTGACCGACACGAGGCCGCCCTCTGCGCGCGACCGTGCCGCCGAGCCGGCGCTGGCGCCGCGCGTGCGGGGCACCGTGCGCATCGTCGGCGCCGGACTCCTCGGTGCGAGCATCGGTCACGCGCTGACCGCGCGCGGCATCGACGTCGCCCTCGATGACACGTCGCCGTCGCAGCTGCGGCTCGCGGTTGACTACGGCGCCGGGCGCCATGCCGCGGCGGGAGACGAGCCGTCGCTGGTCGTCGTCGCCGTCCCGCCGGACGTGACCGCCGACGTGATCGAGCGTGAGCTCGCCGCTCACCCGGGTGCGGTCGTGACCGATGTCGCGAGCGTCAAGCTCGAGCCGCTCCGCGTGCTCCGCGAGCGCGGCGTCGACCTCACGCACTACATCGGCTCGCACCCGCTCGCCGGGCGCGAGCGCGGCGGGGCCATCTCGGCCCGCGCCGACATCTTCGTCGGCCGGCCGTGGGTCGTGTGCCGCGACGAGGAGACGCCGTCGGCCGATCTCGCGATCGTGGAGGCGCTCGCCCTCGATCTCGGTGCGACGCCGATCGAGATGACCCCCGAAGACCACGACCGCGGCGTCGCGCTCGTCTCGCACGTGCCCCAGCTCGTCGCGAGCCTGCTGGCCGGCCGCTTCGTGGACGCCCCCGACGGCTCGCTGCGGCTCGCCGGGCAGGGGGTGCGCGACACGACGCGGATCGCGGCATCCGCCCCCGAGCTGTGGGTTCAGATCCTCGGCGCCAACTCCGCCCCTGTGGTCGACGTGCTCGATCTGATCGCCGCCGACCTCACCGCCGTCGCCGATGCACTGCGGGATCCCGACGCGCCCGGTGCCCGTCGCGCCGTGGCCGACACCATCCGCCGCGGCAACGACGGCGTCGAGCGCCTGCCGGGCAAGCACGGTCAGAACCGCCGCTTCGAGCAGGTCGTCGTGATGGTCGACGACACCCCCGGTCAGCTCGGGCGCCTGTTCGGCGAGCTCGGCGATCTGGATGTGAACGTGGAAGACCTGCGCCTGGAGCACTCGCCCGGCGCCCAGTTCGGCCTCGCCGAGATCAGCGTCGTCCCCAGCGCAGTGCGCCGGGCGATCGACGGCCTCGAATCGCGCGGCTGGAAGATTGCGAGCACCACCAATGACTGATCGGGCGATCACCAAGCCCGGCCCCGACCCCGTCGTGGTCGCGATCGACGGCCCCGCCGGCAGCGGCAAGTCCAGCGTCTCGAAGCAGGTCGCGCGCCGGCTCGGCTACGGCTACCTCGATACGGGTGCGGCATACCGCGCGCTGGCGTGGCACGCGCTGGAGCGCGGCATCGACACGTCGGACGCGGCATCCGTCCTCGACGTCTCGGGCGATTTCGTCTACGCGATCTCGCTCGACCCCGACGCCTACTGGGTGCGCGTGGCGCAGACCGACGTCACCGACGCCATCCGCGAGCCCCGCGTGTCGGAGGCGGTCAGCGGTGTGGCCCGCGTGCCCGCCGTGCGCGAGTCGGTCAACGCGCTGTTCCGCGCGCTGGTGGCGGGCTCGGGCCGGCCCGGAGTCGTCGTCGAAGGTCGTGACATCACGACGGTCGTCGCGCCCGACGCGCCGGTGCGCATCCTGCTGACCGCCGCGCCCGAGGTGCGCGCCGCGCGTCGCAGCGCGGAAGTGACGACGCAGGATGCCGCGGCCGTCGCGGCCGCCCTCCACCAGCGCGACGCCTCAGACTCGGCCGTCGTCGACTTCCTCACCGCCGCGCCCGGCGTCGAGGTCGTCGACTCGACCCACCTCGATTTCGACCAGACCGTGGACGCCGTGCTCGGCGTGATCCAGGCCGTGCAGCACCCTTCTGCTGCCCAGGGGGAGCCCGCGGTCGACTCTCTGCAGACAGGAGCCCGAAATGGCCACTGACACCTCCGCGGACTTCGACGAGTTCGAAGACACCGGCGACGACCACCTGGCCGAGAACCTCGCAGCCCTCGACGACGACCTCGCCGAGCAGCGGGCTGCCGCTCTGCGCGTCGGCCTCGAGGACTACGACCTCGACGACGAGGACGCCGCGCTCCTTGAGGGCATCGTCCGCGGCGAGGACGGCATCGAGTTCCTCCCCGCGCTGCCCGTCGTGGCGATCGTCGGGCGCCCGAACGTCGGCAAGTCAGCTCTCGTCAACCGCATCCTCGGTCGCCGTGAGGCCGTCGTGGAGGACACCCCGGGTGTCACCCGCGACCGCGTGACGTACAAGGCCGAGTGGATGGACCGTCGCTTCACCGTCGTCGACACCGGCGGCTGGGAGCCCGACGCTCGTGGCATCGACCGCTCGGTCGCCGCGCAGGCCGAGGTCGCGATCGACCTGTCGGACGTGGTGCTGTTCGTCGTCGACGCCATGGTCGGCGCCACCTCCACCGACGAGCACGTCGTGCGGCTGCTGCGCAAGGCGAAGAAGCCGGTCTTCCTCGTCGCCAACAAGGTCGACGACGCGCGCCAGGAGCCCGAGGCCGCGGCGCTGTGGAACCTCGGCCTCGGCGAGCCGCACCCCGTCTCGGCCATCCACGGACGCGGTGTCGCCGACCTCCTGGACGAGGTCGTCAAGGTGATGCCCGACGTGTCGGCGGTCGCCAAGCACGAGATCGGCGGCCCGCGCCGCGTCGCGATCCTCGGCAGGCCCAACGTCGGCAAGTCGTCGCTGCTCAACAAGGCCGCCGGAGAGGAGCGCGTGGTCGTCAACGAGCTCGCCGGCACCACCCGCGACCCGGTCGACGAGATCGTCGAGGTCGGCGGAAAGATGTGGCGTTTCGTCGACACCGCCGGCATCCGTCGCCGCGTGCACCTGCAGCAGGGCGCCGACTTCTACGCGTCGCTTCGCACCTCGGCCGCGCTCGAGAAGGCGGAGGTCGCCGTCGTCGTGCTCGACGTGACGCAGCCGCTCAGCGAGCAGGATGTGCGCATCATCGACCTCGTGCTCGAGTCGGGCCGCGCTCTGGTGCTGGCGTTCAACAAGTGGGATCGCCTCAACGACGACGACATGGACGGCCAGGACCGCCGCCGCTACCTCGAGCGCGAGATCGAGCAAGACCTCGCGCACGTGGCGTGGGCGCCCCGCGTGAACATCTCGGCGCGCACCGGACGCCACCTCGACAAGCTCGTGCCGGCGCTCGAGACCGCCCTCGAGTCGTGGGATCAGCGCATCCCGACCGGCAAGTTCAACGCCTTCCTCACCGAGCTCATCGCCGAGCACCCGCACCCGGTGCGGGGCGGCAAGCAGCCGCGCATCCTGTTCGGCACGCAGGCGTCGACGCGTCCGCCGACCTTCGTGCTGTTCACGACCGGCTTCCTCGACCCGGGCTACCGCCGGTTCATCCAGCGGCGCCTCCGCGAGCTGTACGGCTTCGAGGGCACGCCCATCGTGATCAACATGCGCGTGCGGGAGCGCCGCCAGCGCTGACGCGCTCGAGGATGACGGATGCCTCGGGCCGAGGCATCCGTCATTCCTCCGCGCTGCCGCGGTAGAGCGCCGGCCGCACCATGGCTGTCGCATCGGGCTCGGTGAAGCCGAAGTGCCGGTACAGGCCGTGCGCGTCGCCGGTGAAGAGCACCCAGCGCATATCGGCGCCCGGACCTTCGTCGATCATCCGGCGGACCAGGCGCTTGCCGAGTCCGTGCCCGCGATGGGCGTCGAGCAGGAAGACGTCGGCGAGGTAGGCGAACCCGACGCCGTCCGACACCGCGCGGGCGAACCCGACCTGCTCGCCCGTGTCGCGCCGATAGGCGCCGACGACGCGCCACGCGCGGTCGAGCTGCGTGTCGACGTCTTCGCGGGTGCGCCACCGGCCCCAGTAGGCCTCGGTCGACAGCCAGCCCCACACGACGTCGCGCTGGATGCGGGCGGGGTCGTCGTCGAGGTCGTAGTGCATGTGGTCCATTGTGGCGAGTCCTCCGGTGACGGCGGCCGGTCCGCCCGGCCGCGGGTGGACCGCCGGTGTGCGAGGCTGGCGGTGGGCGAAACCGGCCCCGAGTGAAAGGCGGCCCCGTGACGATCGAGCCTCCCGTCCCCGGTGAGCCGCGGCGTCCGCACGGACCGCGTGATCCCGGCGACGCATGGGTGGTCGCGCCGACGGGGGAGCGGTACTGGGGCAGGTTCGGTGCGGCAGGCCTCCTCGCCGTCGATCCGCGACGGGGCGTGCTGCTCCAGCACCGCGTCTCGTGGAGCCACTTCGGCGACACCTGGGCGCTGCCCGGCGGGGCCCGTCACGAAGGGGAGTCGGCGTGCGACGGGGCGCTGCGCGAGGCCGCGGAGGAGGCGGGCGTACCGGAGGCGTCGGTCCGTCCGCGTGTGCTGAGTGTGCTCGACCTCGGCTACTGGAGCTACACGACGGTCGTCGGCGACGTCGTCGTGCCGTTCGAGCCGACCATCAGCGACCCCGAGAGCCGGGAGCTCGCCTGGGTGCCCGGAGAGGATGTGGCGGAGTACCCGCTTCATCCCGGCTTCGCCGACTCGTGGGAGCGCCTGCGCGCGCTGCTCGGGGTGCGCCCGGCGGTGATCGTCGACATCGCGAACGTGATGGGTGCGGTGCCCGACGGGTGGTGGCGCGACCGGCCGGCGGCGGCCACGCGGCTGATCTCGCGGCTGTCGGACCTCGGTGCGGACGGCCTGCCGGCGTCGGCGCTCGATCTGCCCGAGCGCACCTGGTACCCGGAGTGGACCGCGGTGGTCGAAGGGCAGGCGCGCACGGTCGACGACGCTGCGGGCGTCGAAGTGGTGCGGGCTGAGGCATCCGGCGACGATGCGATCGTCGAGGCCGCGGACCGCGCGGTGGCGGGCGGCAGACGTGTCACGGTCGTGACGAGCGATCGCGGACTCGCCGAGAGGGTGACGGATGCCGGAGCCGCCGTCCGCGGCGCGCGCTGGCTGCTCGACCTGCTCGAGGGCTGAGCTTCAGTCGTCGACACGGCCGCGCAAGCGGTCGATCTCGCGCCGCTCGCGCTTGGTCGGGCGTCCGGCGCCGCGATCACGCTGTGCGATGACCGGGGTGGGGTCGCGCGGGGGCGTGCGGTCCTCCATCGCGGCGGCCACCAGCGGCGCGCCGACGCGCTTGGAAATCGTGTCGCGGACCGTCAGCATGCGGTCGAACCCGTCGATGCGCACCCGCACCTCGTCACCCGCCCTGATCGGCTGCGCCGCCTTCGCCCGCTCGCCGTTGACACGCACGTGGCCCGCGCGGCACGCGGTCGTCGCCGCGGACCGGGTCTTGTAGATCCGCACGGCCCAGAGCCAGGCGTCGACGCGCACCGACTTGCCCCGGGCCGACGCATCCGTCATGCCGGCACCTCCGCCCGCACCGCAGCGACTTGCCTCGCTCGCACGCTGACGAGGACGCCGGCCGCGATGAGGCCCTGACCGAGGCAGTAGGTGAGCATGACGAGCGGGCTCGTCCAGTCCGGCATCGCGTCGGGGAGGAACAGCCGGAACGCGAGGATCGAGTCGGAGGCGAGGAAGAAGACGCCTCCCCACACGATGAGCGGATGGCAGCGGGACGCCGCGACCGCCGTGCCGCCGAGGACCAGACCGTACGCGGCGACCGCCACGGCGAGGCCACCGAGGTGGGGCCAGAGCACGGCGAGGAGCACGACCCACCAGACGGCGTATACGGCCGCCCACAGTGGGACGCGTCGCAGCGCGACCCTGCGCCAGAACAGCCAGATGTAGCAGAGGTGGGCGAGCCCGAAGAAGAGCAGCATCATCGGCACGGTCGGCAGCCACGGCACGAACGTGCCGGCGCCGTCGCCGAGCCACGACAGCCCGATCGCGACGACGAGCAGCGTGTGGTCGCGCGTCCAGCCTGCGCCCCGGGCGCCCCAGACGACCGCGAGGGCCAGCAGCGGCATGAGCGTCAGCTTGGTCGGGGCCGCGACGGCATCGGCACCGACTGCGAGCGCCCACACGTGAACGGCCGACGCCGCGATGTACGGCACGAACCCGATCCAGAGCCGATGCATGATCCTCCTCGACGCGCAGGGCTCCACCATCGTCGCACGGCCGAGGCACGGGTCTGTGCTCGCGCTCGCCCGTCAGCTCGCCAGGTCGAGCGAGACGATCGCGAGGTGCGGCTTGGGCCTTGCGACCTCTCGGAAACCCGCTTCTCGGAAGGTCGACAGCACGCCGTGGAACAGCTCGTTGGAAGCCATCTTGCGCCCCGCGTCGGGGTCGAGGGGGTAGGCCTCGATCACCCGCGCTCTGCCGCGGCGGGCGAAGTCGATCGCTGCGTCGAGCAACCGGGCGTTGAGCCCCTCGTTGCGATGCTCTTTGCGGACGACGAAGCAGCTCACCGCCCAGACCGAGTCGTCGTCCCACGGCTCTTGCGAGTTCGCCGTGAAGTTCTTCGTGCGCCCGATGCGCACCTGACGGATGCGCGGCCCCACGCGCACCCAGCCGGCGGCCTCGTCGTCGACGTATGCGATCAGTGCCGGCGGCGGACCCGCGGTGATCTCGTCGCGGAGCATGCCCTCGCGCTCTTGCAGGCTGGTCTTCTGCCACTCGGAGTTCGGCATCATCCACCACTGGCATTGGCAGCCGTAGCCGTCGCCTCCACCGCTCAGGGCGTGCTGGGCGTCGTCGAAGCGGTCGGCGGTGGCCGGTTCGATGGTGATATTCGGCATGCCGCGACGCTAATGCGCCCCACCGACATGGGCAAGGACGACGGATGCCACGCCCGGGCGCGGCCCGGTTCGCGACGCCTCCGCGGACCGGGTAGGATGGGGGAGTTGTCCGCGCGCAAGCGGGGGCATCGGGATGTGGCGCAGCTTGGTAGCGCACTTGACTGGGGGTCAAGGGGTCGCAGGTTCAAATCCTGTCATCCCGACAGACAGGCCCGGAACTTCGGAAGAGGTTCCGGGCCTTCTTCGTGCTTCGGCGGCACGCCCGAGGGCAGGCGCGCACGGCGGGGCCGCTCCCGCCGACTACGCTGGATCTGATGGGGAACACTCGTGCCGAGGCGGCATATCTGCGCTCGCTGGCGGCATTCCGAACCCCCACCCTCGACCTGCTGCACGGGCGCTATGCGCCCTTCGTGGTCGCGACGCTCTCGATCGTGTTCACGGTCGATCGCCCGTCGGTCGAGATCTCCGATGCGCACGCCGAGGTCGCTGAGATCCTCGATGAGCTGCGCGCGGCGGGGTACGACGAGGGCGACCGCACGCTGCCCGTCGGCACCGCCCGCGAGATCTGCCGCTACTGGGTCCGCGTCGGCTGGCTCGTCCCGCAGATCGACGGCGACACCGAGGTGTACCGCCTGACCGCGCACGCGGTGGGAGCGCTCGAGATCACCGGACGCACAGCCGGCGGCCGCACGCGCGTATCGAACTCGCGCGTCCGCACGCTGCTGGAGGCGGTCGAGCGTCTGTCCGATCACGCCGAGACCGACCCCGCGGTGCGGATGGCCCGGCTCATCCAGGAGCGCGACGCGCTCGACGCCGAGATCGCGCGGCTCGAACTCGGGCAGTCCGAACCGGTCGACGACGAGCAGCTCCTCGAAGAGGCCGAGAACATCCTGCACCTGGCGCGCGAGCTGCCGGCGGACTTCACCCGGGTTGCCGAATCGATCAAGGCGATGCAGCGAGACGTCGTCGCCGACCTGCGTCGTGACGTCCGACCGACCGGCGAGGTGCTGCGCGAGTACCTCCAGCGTGGGCAGCACGTCATGCAGTCCACCGTGGAAGGCCGGGCGTTCGCCGGCGCGCTGCGACTGATCGGCGATCCCGAGCGCATCGACAGCCTCACCGAGCAGCTGCACACCCTCCTGGCGCAGCCGTTCGCGCGCCTCATGGACGGCGAGCAGCGCAAGGAGCTGGACGCGATCGGCCGGCGGGTCGAGCTCGGCGTCGAGGAGGTGCTCACCGCGCAGCGCCGTGCCTCGCGCGTCATCACCGGGCAGGTGCGCACCCATGATCCGATCCGGGACCGCCAGGTCGACGATCTGCTGCGCGATGTCATGTCGGGGCTGCAGGCGTGGACCCGCAGCTCGTCGTCCGACGCGCCGGTCGAGCCGCTGCGCAGCCTGCCGATGGCCGACATCGGCCATCTGCGGCAGTCGGTGAGCGACATCCGCCCTCCCGGAGCGCCCGCCCCGCTCACCGCCTCTGACGAGGACGCGGAATTCACGGATGCCGACACCCGCGCGTGGGGCGGACCCCGGTACGCCAAGCTCGAGGCGTACGTCGCCGGTCTCGGCGGCGAATTCGACCTGGGGGACGCCTTCCAGAGGGCGGACGAGGAAGCCCGGCGCCCCGTGGACCTCGTGGGCCTCCTCGAGATCGCGCACCGCAACGGCATGACCGAGGGGGATGAGGTCTCGGTCGTCGAGGCCGTCCGCCCCGACGGCACGACGCGACGCTTCGCGTTCGGAGCCGTCACCGCCCGCACCGCGAAGGAGCCCGACGATGACTGACACCGCCGTGCAGAACGAGCCCGACGCCACCGGCGTCGCCGTGGAGGACGCCGCCGCGAGCGAGGCGTTCATCGCGCCGGCCGCGATGGAGGACGACCTCGACGAGCTCTTCCCCGGCGACCGCGGGGTCCTCGACCCCGCGGTTCGGCGCGTCTTCGTGCATGTCCTGCAGCGCCGGTTCCTGTTCGCGGACCGCAACCGCGACGAGTGGATGGTGCTGCTCGACAACCAGCAGCTCATCGAGTCGCGCCTGAACGACCTCTTCGTGCGCCTCGTCGTCGATCACGACCGCGGCGTCGCGTACAAGCAGCAGGTGCGCTCCGACGAGCTCGAAATGCCCATCCTGCTCCGGGATGCGGCGTACACGCGATCCGAGACGCTCGTGCTGGTGCACCTGCGCACCGTCTACCAGCGCGAATCCGCGGCGGGGGAGCCGGCAGCGCGCGTCGACATCGAGGATGTCGAGCAGACGGTCATGAGCTACTTCGTCGATGCCGACGGCGATACGGCCCGCCGCCAGCGTTCGATCCGCAAGGCGATGGACCGGCTGGCGCGTGACGGCATCGTCGATGAGGAGACCACGGGAAGGTTCCGCATCAGCCCCCTCGTCGAGATCGTGCTGAGCGCCGAGAAGCTGCGAGAGCTGCGCGACTGGCTGCGCTCGCAGTCTGATCCGTCACACACGGGGGGCGCGGCATCCGTCGCCTCAGCCGACGTGTTCGACGAGGCCGAAGACGACGAAGACGAAGAGGAGGCCGCGCTGTGACGATGCTCGACACGCTGTTCGGGCTCATCCCGGCGGCATCGCGGGGGCAGCAGTGGCTCGCCGAGGATCTGCAGCTCGTCAACTGGGGCGGCTACGACGGGGCTCACCGCGTGCGGTTCTCGCCCGAGGCCACACTCCTGTGCGGTGGGTCGGGATCGGGCAAGTCCACGCTGATGGACGCGTACATCGCGTTGATGATGCCCCACACGACGCCGTTCAACGGCGCGTCGAACGGGGGCGTGACCGGTCGCCCGCGCGGCGACGAGCAGCGCAACATCCTGTCGTACGGGCGAGGCAAGCTCGATGAGTCGCGCACGGAGGACGGCACGAAGATGCGCGTGCTCCGCGGCGACGGCGAAGACACGTGGACCGCGGTGGCGATGACGTGGATCGACCACGACGGGTCCCGCTTCACCGCAGTACGCGCGTGGTACCTCCCGGCCGGTGCGCGCGTGCTCGAAGACACCGTGCGCGTGCGTGCCACGACGGACCGTGCGTTCGACCTTGGCTCGCTCGAGCAGGCGGCGGGGCTGCGCCTCTCCGACCTCTCGATCAGGAACGCCGGGCTCGACCCCGTGGCAACCGATCGCGAGTTCTCGGCTCGCCTGCACGCCGTGCTGGGGATCGGGGCGGCCGGCGCGGGGGCCAAGGCGATCAGCCTGCTCGCCCGCATCCAGGCCGGTCAGCAGATCACCACGGTCGACGACCTGTACAAGCGTCTGGTGCTCGAGGAGCCCGAGACGATGACGACGGCCGACGCCGTCGTGGCCCACTTCGACGGCCTAGAGAGCACGCGCACGAGGATGCTGACGGCTCGTCAGCAGGTGGGAGCCCTCGAGCCGATCGGCGAGCTGCGCGAGAAGATCGCGGCGGCAGCGGAGCGCGTGCAGCTGATCGACGAGGTCGGCGAGTTCTCCGACCCCGCGTCGCTCGCGACGCTGTGGCGCGCCGACCGCCGATTGGGGCTCCTCCGCGAGGTCGAGACGGAGCTTCGCGATCGGAAGAACGCCGCGGAGGTCTCGCTGCGCGAGACCCGCGCGCTCGCCGATGCTGCCGAGACGGAGCGCGACGGCCTCGTCGAGGTGCTGCGGCTGTCGGGCGGGGATCGCCTCGAGACCGCCCAGCGGGAGCTGCGCGAGGTCGAGCGGCGGCTGACCGCGACGCAGAGCCGGCGGACGGCGCTCGAAGCGGACCTGCGCGCGATCGGCGAGGAGGCGGGCACGCACGCGGAGTTCGCCGCGCTCGTGGACCGCGCCCGTGAGAGCCTGGCCGACCGCGATGCCAAGGGCGGCGCCCGCGCCGAATACGCCGAGGCGATCTCGGCGGAGAAGTCCACCGCGCGCGAGATCGCCGAGCTCGAAGCGGAGGTTCGCCGCGCGTCCGGGTTGCAGGGCAACATTCCGCGGGCGCTGCACGAGTCGCGCGAGCTCGTCGCGCAAGCGGCCGGGATCGATGTCGAGGACCTGCCGTTCGTCGGCGAGCTGATCGAGGTGCGCACGGAGTTCGAGCCGTGGCGGGAGGCCTTCAACCTCGCGCTGGGGGGTTTCGCGACGACGCTCCTCATCGACGTGGAGCAGCTCGGGCGGTTCCGCACCGCGATCGATTCGGTGCGCACGCCGGTGCGGCTGCGCTACGAGGGGGTTCACACCGGCCTCGACGAGGGGGACCGCCGCGACACGACCACGCTGCCGGGGCGTCTCGATTACCAGAGCACGCCTTTCACGGGCTGGCTGCAGGAGCGCCTCGGCGACCGCTTCGGCTTCGTGTGCGTCGATTCCGCGATCGACCTGTCGCGCCACCGCATGGCGCTGACGCTCACCGGCCAGGTCTCGCAGGGCAGCCGTGGCGCCCACGGCGGCCACGGCCGTGAGAACGTGCTCGGGTTCTCGAACGACCGGCGGCTCGCCGATCTCGGGCGCCAGCTCGACGAGGCCCGCGCCCGGCTGGCACGCGCTGCGGACGCGCGCAAGCGGGCGGACGCCGCGCTGGATGCCGTCGACGCCCGCTTCGCGGTGTATGCAAAGCTCCGCGATCTCGCCTGGGAGCAGGTCGACGTCGCCTCCGTCACGGCCGAGCGCGACCGATGGCTCGCCGTGCACGACGACGTGACGGCATCCAATCCCGAGATCGCCCGCGTGCAGGGGCAGATCGCCGCCGCGAAGGGCAAAGCGGCGCGCCTGCGCGAGGAGATCGCGCGCACCACGGTCGAGCGTGAGCAGATCGAGTCGCAGTGGAGCGACGTCATCGACGACGTCGACGCGGATCAGACGGTGGTCGACGCTGCCGAGGACGCGGGGCGGATGCTGCGCCCCGACCAGATCGCGTTCCTCGACGACCGATTCAGCCTGGCGAAGACCTCGCGGCCGGAGAGCGCGTCCGATGCGCTGGCCGGTTTCGTCGCCGCGCTCACGACCGCCGCCCAGCGCCTCACCGAGGATCGGCGGGCGGCGGCCGACGTCCTGGAGCAGCAGCGCGACAGCGTGCGGCGCATCATGGTGAGCTTCCTGGAGCGCTGGCCCAACCCGAACCTGCTGCCGGACCCCGACGAGTCGATCGACGACTTCGAGCGCATCCTCGAGGCGCTGCGGACGAGCGGGCTGCACGAGCTCCAGGCCGAGTGGCGCGACAGCCTGCTGAAGCTGTCGGGAAACGACCTCACCAACCTCGACTCGACGCTGAGCCGGTCGATCCGCGAGATCCGCGATCGCATCGCGCCGATCAACGAAATCATGCAGGACCTGCCGTTCTACGACGACGACCACCGCCTGCAGATCACGACGCGCGAGAACCAGTCCGAGGCGCGCCGTCGCTTCCGCCGCGAGCTGCGCGAGGTGCGCGCGCTCATCGAGGCGGCGTCGACGGACGACGAGCGCGAGCAGGTGTACCGCCGCATGTCGAGGCTGATCGGTCACATGCGGCGCTCGGCACCCGACTTCGGCGACCTCATCGACGTCCGCAACCACGTGCGGGTGAGCGCCGAGCGCGTCGACGCCACGACGAAGCAGCACGTCGCGCTGTACGACCACATCGGCGAGAAGTCGGGCGGCGAATCGCAGGAGCTCATCGCCTTCATCGTGGGCGCGGCGCTGCGCTATCAGCTCGGGGACGCCGGTGCCGAGCGTCCGCGCTACGCGCCCGTCTTCATGGACGAAGCGCTCATCAAGGCCGACGCGCACTTCACCAAGCGCGCGATCGGCGCGTGGCGTGGCCTCGGCTTCCAGCTCGTGATCGGCGCGCCCAACGACAAGTACAGCGCGATCGAGCCGCACGTCGACGTCGAGTACGACATCCTCAAGGACACCCGCGGCCGCTCGTGGGCCAAGCTCAAGGTCGGCCTGCCGGAGAGCTGACGGCGGGGCCGAGTCGGATCGCGCGGGTCGATCCGGGGGTCAGTGCTCCCAGACGTGCTCGATCGGGATCTCCTGACCGAGCACCCGCTCGGCGGCGCGGTGCCCCGAGAACATGGCGGCGGGCACCGTCGCCGGATCGTCGGTCCAGGTCGCCTCGCCGGCGAGATGCAGGACCCCGGCGACCGGCGTCGCGAGGTCGTCGTGGTCGGCGGTGGTGGAGCCCACCGTCATGTAGGCGTACGAGCCGTGCGACCACGGGTCGTCCTGCCAGTCGGTGATGTGCACGGACGTCGGCTGCGGCACCCGATCGCCGTACAGGCGGCGCAGCTGCACGAGGATCGACTCGACGATCTCGTCCTCGGTCCAGTCCCAGGTCTCGACAGCGGCGGGTCCGGCGGCGAACGTCAGCAGCGTCGGGGCGTCGTGCAGCGCGGTGAGGTCGTACCACGAGTGCCACCAGCGGGACTCGGGGCCCTGCTGCCGGATCGCGTACACGCCGTCATCCCAGAACTTCGTGGGGAACCGGAGGAACACCTTCTCGAACGAGTTCATCTTCAGGCGGCTCAGCGCACCGGCGACGGGCTCGGGCAGCGCCGGCTCGATGACGAAGTCCTCCGACTGCAGCACGCCGACGGGCACCGTCACCACGATGCTGTCGGCCGAGAACAGGCCGTGGTCGGTCGTGACGACCACGCCACCCGGCGACCACTGCACGAGAGACACGACGTGGATGAGGCGGATGTCGAGGCCCTCGGCCAGTCGCCTCGGGAGGCGGTCGTAGCCGTCGGGGAAGACGACCTCGTCGCCGTCGATCGAGTCGTCGTCGAGGCCGTGCGCGGCGAGGTCCTCGATCCACGCCCCGTACTGCTCCTCCGACCGGTGCTCCATGTACTCGCGCACGCGCTGCGTGCGCTCCTCGTCCCAGCCCTGGGCGGCCAGGACCGCCTCGGTGACGTCGCGGTAGGAGGCGTCGGGAGCGGATGCCGCGACCACGCCCTCCAGGGCGGCATCGGCGGCGTGGATGTCGGCGATGTACGCGCGGGTCGCGGCATCCGTCAATCTCGTCCCATCCGGCCCGTAGTACGCGATGGGGCGGCTGTCGGCCTGGTAGCCGCCGACCGTGAACTCGACCATGGGCATGCCGAAGGCGTCCGCCGCGGCCGCCACGGGGGAGCCGGTGACACCGTGGATCCACGACGCGCCCATGTCGGTGGTGAGTCCGAAGCGGCGGTCGGTAGACACCCGCCCGCCGACGCGGTCCCGCGCTTCGAGCACGACCACGTCACGCCCCGCCTCGACCAGGAGGTGCGCGGCGGTCAGGCCCGCGACGCCGGCGCCGACCACGATCGTGTCGAAGTGATCCATGGTGTCCGTCCTCCCGCGCGGCGCGGCGCCACGCGATCCGACGCTATCGTCCCGCGGCGTGCGTCAGCATCAGCCGGCACCGGTGCGCGGTCACGAAGGGTTCGAGGCGCTCCATCTCGAGCGGCCCTTCGGTGTGGCGCAGGACGTCCTGCACGAGGCGGGCGTGCACACCGCAGACGAGGGCGCGGTCCTCGTCGATCATGTCGTGGTACCGGCACGGTGCGAGGTCGAACGAGAGCGACCCCTCATCGACGGCGGGATCCAGCCCCGCGTCGTCGAGGTGCTCGTACAGCACGTCGAGCTGCCGCACGGCTCCGGGATCGAGCACCGGCGCGGCGGCACCTGTCACGGCGCGCAGCATCCGTCCCCGCTCCGCAGCACCCGCGACGCGCGCGCTCGCCGCCTCGCTGGTCGCCGACTCCCGCACGGGGTGGAACACCACGGGCGGGCGGCCCCGCACGCCGACCTGCACGGTCTCGCTGCGGATCAGGCCTTCGTCCTCGAGCACGCGCAGATGGTCGCGGACGGTGTTCAGCGGGATGCCGCATTCCGATGCGAGCTCGCCGGCTCGCCGCCCGGGGACCCGCTGGATGGCCTGAAGCAGCTGCAGGCGACGGGGCTGGGTCAGCCCGCGGAAGTCGTGGGCGCGGCGCGGCATGGTCCCAGGGTAGGCGGCGAACACGGACACCGCCTGGGCGGAGACCGGATAAAACCGGTGGAACGCCGGACGCGCGATGGCCGCGACGCGAGAGGGTCGGACTCGCGACTCGAAAGAGAAAGGGAACCACATGCAGCTCTCACCGGAGTCCGAAGCCATCGTCCGCGCCACGGCGGGTGTCGTCGCCGAACACGCCGAGGAGATCACGAAGGTCTTCTATCCGGCGATGTTCGCCGCCCACCCCGAGCTGCTGGGGGTCTTCAACCGCGCGAACCAGGCGATCGGCGAGCAGCCCAAGGCACTCGCCGCGTCGGTGGTCGCCTTCGCGGTGCAGCTCATCGACCCGGACGCGCCCGACTTCACCCCGGTGATGCGCCGGATCGCCCACAAGCACGTCTCGCTCGGCATCCAGGCCCGCCAGTACACGATCGTCGGCCACCACCTGCTGGACGCCGTCGGCACCGTGCTGGGCGACGCCGTGACGCCCGAGGTGCGCGCAGCGTGGGACGAGGTGTACTGGCTGTTCGGCGTCTCGCTCATCGCCGAGGAGGCGAAGCTCTACGCGCAGGGCGGCACCGACCCCGAGCACCCGTGGCGGCCGTACCGGGTGGTCGAGCGCTTCGAAGAGTCCGACGAGGTGTTCTCGCTGCTGCTCGCGCCGGTCGAGGGCGAGACGCCCTCGCACCACACGGGCCAGTACATCGCCATCGCCGTCGACCTTCCCGACGGCTCGCGCCAGCCCCGCCAGTACACCATCTCTTCCGGTCCGCGCGGCGACTCGCTCCGCGTCACGATCAAGCGGGTGCGCGGTGCCGACGGAGCGCCCGACGGGCAGGTCTCGACGTGGCTGCACGAGAACGCGCAGCCGGGGACGGTGCTCGACGTGTCGCAGCCGGCCGGCGACGTGGTGCTCGATGACTCCGAGCAGCCCCTCGTGCTGGTCTCGGCGGGCATCGGCATCACGCCGGTGGCGGCCATCCTCGAGGACCTCTCGCGGCGCCAGCCGCAGCGCACGGTGCGGCTCTTCCACGCCGATCGGGCGCACGACACCCACGCGCTGTACTCATCGCTGCGCCGTCAGGTGCTGGCGATGGGCGATGCGAAGGCGCAGAACTGGTACGAGACGGATGCCGAGACCGCGCCCACACTCCACCCGGCGCTGCCGGGGTTCATGGATCTCTCCACTGTCGAGCTGCCCGACGACGCCGCCGTGTTCATGTGCGGCCCGCTGCCGTTCATGCGGATCTCGCGGGCGACGCTGATGGCGCGCGGCATCCCGAGCGAGCGGATCCACTACGAGGTCTTCGGACCCGATCTGTGGGCGCAGAACCCGGAGTCCGCCGCAGCCTGAAAACGGCGCCGCTGCCAGGCGCGTGCCCACCACCTCTTCCGGTCCCGTGAGAGTGTGGGCGCGTGACCTCGCACCACCCATCGTCGTCGCACCGCCCCGCACTCGTCATCCGGCAGGAGGAGCGGGCGGATGCCGCGACCGACCTCGAGCGATCCGTCGAACTCCTGCGCGCGGTCGCCGATGGCACCGTCGTCCAGCCCCGGGTGGTGCGGGTGTACACGCCCGAGCCGACCGTTGCGATGAGCCGCCGCGAGAGCCGGCTGCCGGGATTCGAGACGGCTCGACGGGCATCGTCGGATCGGGGCTTCGCGCCGGTCATCCGACCGACCGGCGGTCGCGCGGTCGCCTACGACGAGACGTGCATCGTGTTCGACGTGATCGTCCGCGAGGATGCGGGAGCGATCGACCAGGCGCTGTTCTTCCGCGAGGTCGGCGGCGCGCTCGCCGCGGCGATGCGCGGTCTCGGTGTCGACGCGCGGGTCGGCGACGTGCCGGGGGAGTACTGCCCTGGTGAGTTCAGCGTCAACGCGCGCGGTGCGGTCAAGCTCATCGGCACGTCACAGCGCGCGGTGCGCGGTGCCCGGCTGCTGAGCGGGATGCTGCCGCTCGAAGGCGTCGATCGATTCACGGATGTGCTCCTGGTCGTGAACGCCGCGCTCGAGCTCGACTGGGACCCATCGACGTTCGGCACACTGGCCACCGAGGTGCCGCGCATGCCGCGGGAGGTGGTCGAGCGCGCCCTTATCGCCGCGCTCGCCGGAGGCTGACCCATCAGCGCAGCGGGCCGAAGGCGCGGAGGTCGGCGGCCAGCACGTCGGGCAGTCGGGGGACCGACGGTCGGGACCGCACCGCCCTGCACACAATCGGAGGTTCTGACCGACACGCCGGAAGAGGGATGCTGCGACCCGGCGTGTCGCGCAGACCTTCCGATTCTGTGCTCCGCATCGCCTACCCGGTGATCGAGCCGAGCGGCTGCGGGATGCCGCCGCCCGCGGGCCGGAGCGTGCGGGCGTAGTCCTCCTTGAGCACCGCGAGGTGGAACCACGCCTCGACGCCCGAGACGCCGGGGATCTCGCGGATCCGCTCGAGACTCGCGTACAGCGCGCCCGCCGACGGTTCCACGAGCGTCGTGACGACGTCGAATCGGCCGAGAGTGCGCGCGGCGAAGTCCACGCCCCGCCAGGTGCGCAGCGCCTCCGTCACGCGGTCGTCCGCGTCGGCGAGGTTGAGGCCGACGCCCATCGACAGCTGACGTCCGCCGCGCGAGCGAGGGAGGCCTCATCGACCCTCACCGCGAGCTGCCATGTCGGCACCCGCGGACCGCTCTATTCGAAGCAGGACCTCGACGACGACGAGCGCCTCGGCTTCTCGATCGTGTCGAGCGTCGACATCGAGGAACGCGGCATCGAGGCCGCGATCGAACGCGTGCGCCGCCGCGTGGGCGACAAGCCGCTGTACATCTCGATCGACATCGACGTGCTCGACCCTGCTCACGCACCCGGCACCGGAACCCCCGAGGCCGGCGGCATGACGAGCAGGGAACTGCTCCGGATGCTGCGTGCCCTGAGCGACCGGAGCCGCCCGCACGTAGCGCCGTCGCCTCGCCCTGACAAGCCCCTCCCCGCGGTGGCGCGCCCGCCGCAGGCTGGAAGGATCCAGAAGGAGGACGATCATGAGCGACCACGCAAACGACATCCCCGAGCAGCGCACGAGCGCAGAGGACCCGATCGCAGCCACGGGCCGCGAACAGCGCGACTACGCGGCGGCGAGCCCGACCGCAGGCACCCCGGCGGACGTTCGGCAGGAATACGCACAGCCGGACCTCTCAGATGCGGCCGCGCAGGGAGCCGCCCCGCACACCTCGACGACGGATCACGACGTGATCCGTCAGTGGGCGGAGGACCGCCACGCGGCGCCGGCGACCGTCGAGGGCACCGAGCACGGCGGCAACGTCGGTGAGCTGCGGCTCGACTTCGACTTCGGCAACGACCTCGAGGACCTCCGCCAGGTGAGCTGGGACGAGTGGTTCGCCGCCTTCGACGAGCGCGGTCTCGAGTTCGTCTACCAGGAGACTGCTCGCGCGGACGGTTCGCCGTCCAACGACTTCCGCCTGGAGACGCGGGGCGCGACGCGCTGACGGCATCCGCGGAACGGCGCCGGCGTCGGCGTGCGCGAGACTGAAGGCATGGGTTTCACGCGCGCCGAGCTGGAGTCGTTCCGCGGGCGCACGATCCACGACCTGATGCCCGAGCACCCCAAGCTGGTGCTCGTGGGCATCAACCCGGGGATGTACACCGCCGCGACGGGGGTGCCGTTCGCGCACCCCGGGAACCGGTTCTACCCCGCCCTCCTCGCGGCGGGGATCATCCCG
This sequence comes from Microbacterium ureisolvens, assembly GCF_015278315.1. Classification (GTDB taxonomy): domain Bacteria; phylum Actinomycetota; class Actinomycetes; order Actinomycetales; family Microbacteriaceae; genus Microbacterium; species Microbacterium ureisolvens. The sequence continues at coordinate 32,076 of NZ_JADIJE010000004.1, forward strand.
CGGCTTCCGCGCATCGACGACGGCGGGATGGATGACGCCGACCGCCGCATGCTGCTGGAGGCGGGCGTCGGCATCTCGAGCATCGTCCGGCGGGCGACCGCGCGCGCCGACGAGCTGGAGCGCAGCGAACTGCGGGAGGGCGCCGAGCGGCTCGAGCGCGACGCCGCCGGGTGGGGCGCGAGGGTGGTGGCAGTCCTCGGCCTGACCGCTTACCGTCACGGATTCGCCCGGCCACGGGCGCGGGCGGGCCGTCAGCCGGAACGCCTCGCCGACGCCGAGCTGTGGGTGCTTCCGAATCCGAGCGGATTGAACGCGCATGTCACCGTGGCCACGCTCGCCGAGGCGTACGCGGAGCCGGCTCGCGCGGCGGGCGTGATCTCGTGACGGACGACCGCACCGTCGGGGTGGTGGGGGCTTCGGCAGCCGCCAGGCCGCGGCTGCTCGCCCGGCGCCTCATCGCCGGCGTTCTCCTGCTGGGCACGATCGCCGCGGGGCTCGTCGTCCACACGACGCTCCCCGATACGCCGGCGAGCGACATCGCGGGGGATGCCCTGTACGCCATCGCGGTTTATCTCGCCGTGGTGATCATCGCGCCGAGGGCGCCGGCGCTCGCCGCGGGCGGGATCGCGGCCGCGTGGTGCGTGGCCGTGGAGCTGTTCCAGCTCACCGGACTCCCGCTCGAGTGGGGCGCCGTCTTCTCGCCGGTGATGCTCGTGCTCGGAACGGTGTTCGACCCGCGCGACCTCGTGGTCTACGTCGCGACCATCGCGGTCGCAACCGGCGTGGATGCCGCTCTCACCGCGGTGCTGCGTCGCCGCTAGCGCTGCCGTCGGCACGGGCGCGGGTGCGAGCGCGGGCGACCTGGATCCCGCGCTGCGACGTCGGGAACCGGTCCAGCATCGCCCGCAGCTCCTGCGCGTCGACGTCGGCCCCGAACGCGTCGGCACCCGGTTCGAGCATGATGCCCGCGGCCAGGTCTCCCGCGATCACCGGGTCGAAGCCGAGGTCGTCGACCAGCCGCATCACCGCGGCGACCGCGTCCTGGTCGTCGCCCGCGACGGCGATCGCCTTGCGGTTCGGCGCGCCGGGAGGCCGCGCCTCATCGGCCAGGTCCTGATAGCCCATGTGGTTGAACGCCTTCACGACCCTGGCGCCGGGCAGTGCGCGCTGGACCGTCTCGCTGGTCGTCGTGCGCAGATCGGCGAAATCGGCGTGCAGGCCGTCCACCTCCCACCAGTAGTTCATGGCGTCGATCACGACCTTGTCGCGGAACGCCTCGGCGGGGAGTGTCCGGTGCTGCGGAAGGGGAAGGGCGAGGATCACCACGTCGGCGTCGCGCGCGACCGTGAGCGCGTCGACAGGAACCGCGCCTGGTGCGACGGCGGCGACCGTCGCGGCGATCCGCCCCGGGTCGCTCGACCCGGCGATGAGCACCTCGTGTCCCGCGGAGCGCGCCAGCCGGGCCAGCACCCGCCCGACGCGCCCGGCGCCGATGATTCCGACGACCTCGAGCCCGCGCTCCTCGCCGCCCTCGGTCTCCACCGGCCCAGGCTAACGACAGACCGGCGGTTGCGGCATCCGTCGTCCCACCCGACGATGGGGGAATGGGGGATCCCGATACAGACGGCCCGGAGCCCGACGAGCCCGTTCCGCCGCCCCCGCCGGACCGCCGGCGGGCGTGGCTGCTCATCGTCCTGGCCGCGGTGCTCTTGGCCGGCGTGATCGCCGCGGTGTGGCTGCTTCGGCCTTCCGAGGCCGAATCCTCCGCACCTCCCGCAGCGACGGCGACCTCCACGCCGACGCCCGCGCGCACCCCGACGCCGACCCCCACGCCGACGCCGCCGGGCTTCGCGGCGAACACGAGCGCGTACGACGTGGCCGCCCTGCCGCAGGTGAACGTGTTCGCTGTCATCCCGGCGCTGCCGGTGGATGACGCCGCGTTCACGAACGCGCTCCCGTTGCACGCGGTCGCGAAGGGGATCGGCGCGCCGGTATGGGCCGATCCGACGGCCGCGCCCGTCGCGTATCTGCCCCGCGAGTACCCGTACGACGGCACGTCGGTGCCGGTCGTCGAGCAGCAGGAGCATTGGGTCAAGGTGCTGCTGACCGGCAGGCAGGCCGTGCCGTCGCAGGGGAACCCGGCACAGGTGACCGGGTGGGTGCGCCTGACGGACGTGGATCTCGCCGCCGACGACACCAGCGTGGTCGTGAGCATCTCGGGGCGCAGCATCGACATCGTGCGCGGCGGCGTCTCCGAGCGCATCGCCACCGACTTCGCGTGGGGCACCGAGAGCACGCCGACCCCGGTCGGCCGCACCTTCATCATGACCACCCGGACCGTGCCGGAGTACGGCTACACGCGGGGCCACCCGATCGTGTACTGGGCGGTGCAGTCTCCGACGCTCGACGGCTTCGGGGGAGCGGATGTCGCGGTCGCGGCCTTCCACTATCACGACGCCCGCTCAGGGTCGATCTCGAACGGCTGCATCCGTGTCGACGAGGCAGCGATCACGCGGCTGGCCGAGCTTCCGCTCGGCACGCCGGTGATCGTCAATCCCTGAGCGGCGCCCGATCAGACGAACGGGCGGGTCACATCGATGATGCGCCGCAGGCAGAGCTCGACGGCGGCGCCCGTGGCGATCTCGGCACGCGTGCCCGGCACGGGAGCGCCGAGCGCACGCTGGTAGTCGGCCAGCGCGTCGGTCGCGGCGCGCAGCCGGTCGGGAGCGTCCGGATCGCCGAGGGGCGTGGCGACGAGCTCGGCCGCGGTGCGGATGGCGTGAGCGAGGTCGTGGCGGACGGCGGCCGTCAGCTCGGCGTGGCCGGATGCCTGAAGTTCGAGCAGGAGGTCGATGAGGTCGCGCGTGAGGAACGCGGTGCGCTCGAGCGCCTCCATGCGGCGGGTGTTCTCCTCGCGCTCGTCGCCGTGGCGACGCCGGCGGGGGTTGGCGCGGACGCTCTCCTCCGCCTCGTCGACGTCGTCTGCGACCGCGGCCTCCGTCTGCGACAGGGCGTCGAGACTTTCGCGGAAGCGGTCGGGGTTGACCTGATCGTCGGCGACGGCGGTCGAGGCATCCGTCAGCAGATCGGTGACCGTATCGCGCAGCGCCGACAGCCGCTCGCTCGCCCGTCGGAGGTAGAGCGGCGGCACCACGATGAGGTTGACCGCGATCCCGACGACGACCCCGAACGCGACGGTCCCGAGGTACGAGATCGAGAATTCCTCGGGATCGGTGGCGCCTCCGATCAGCAGCACGAACAGGGCGGCGAGCGGTGCCCAGTCACCTCCGTCGCCGAGAAGTCGGAGTCCGCCCAGCAGCACGCCGACCGCGATCACCGCCCCCAGCACGACGCCGCCCGGCACACCGAGACGGAGCGCCGCCACCCCGGAGAGACCCAGTCCGATGCCGACAGCGAGGCCCATCAGCACCTGGAGGCCGACTCTGGCCGAGCGGGCGACCGTCGGGTACATCGTGACGAGGGCGCCGAGCGGCGCGTAGTACGAGTACTGGTCGTCGAGGAGCGGGATGAGCGGCGCGAGGTACCACGCCAGCACAGCCGCGAGCGAGGTCTTGATCGCCAGCAGCAGGCGGGGCTGCTGGGCGAGCCGCGCCGTGTACGAGACCGCCCGTCGCAGGGGTTCAGTGCGCTCGGAAATACCCGCCTCCTCCCGTAAGCCGATGGCCACGATAGCCAGCGCGCCCGCACGGACCACCGGGATTGCGCTCGCGGCGCTTTCGGGTTATCCGCATGCCGATGGACGCGGCCGCGGCGGGGCAGGGGCGTCGGATGCTGGAACCTCACCCCTGTTCGTCCCCGAAGGATCCTCATGCAACAGCGCGCACTCGGACGCACCGGACGCTCGGTCTCGGCCGTCGGACTCGGCACCTGGCAGCTCGGCGCCGACTGGGGCGCCGTCTCGGGGGAGGAGGCCGAGCGCGTGCTGGCGGCATCCGTCGACCGCGGCGTCACCCTCTTCGACACCGCCGATGTGTACGGCGACGGGCGGAGCGAGTCGCTGATCGGCCGGTTCCTCGCTCAGCGCCCGGGCCACGGCATCACCGTGGCGACGAAGATGGGCCGTCGGCTGGCGCAGGAGCCCGAGAACTACACCCCGGAGAACATCCGCGCCTGGACCGATCGCTCCCGTGCCAACCTCGGCGTCGACACGCTGGACCTCGTGCAGCTCCACTGCCCGCCGACCGCGGTGATCGAGGACGACGCTGTCTACGACGCCCTCGACCGGCTCTCGTGGCCGACGGCGCGATCGCGGCGTACGGCGTCTCGGTCGAGACCTGCGCGCAGGCGCTCGCCGCCATCGCGCGCCCGAACGTCACGAACGTGCAGATCATCTTCAACCCGTTCCGGCTCAAGCCGCTCGACGAGGTGCTGCCCGCCGCCGAAGCCGCCGGGGTCGCGATCCTCGCGCGCGTTCCGCTGGCGTCGGGTCTGCTGTCGGGCCGGTACACCGCTGAGACCACGTTCGCCGCCGACGACCACCGCACCTACAACCGCCACGGCGAGTCGTTCGACCGCGGCGAGACCTTCTCGGGCGTCGACTTCGAGACCGGCGTCGCCGCAGCCGCCGAGCTGGCGGGCGCGCTTGCCGACGGGGTGTCGCTGCCCGCGGCGACGCTGGCGTGGATCGCGGCGCAGCCGGGGGTCACGAGTGTCATCCCGGGTGCGAGCAACGTCGGGCAGGCGGAGTCCAACGCCGCGGCGGGCGACGTGCTCGACGGTGCCTCCGAGGGTGGCGGCTTCGACCTCGAGGCCTTCGACCGCGTGGTCCGCGACGTGTACGACCGCGATCTGCGCGCGTCGATCCACCCGCTCTGGTGACGAGCGGATGCCTCGACCCAGCGTTGTCGCCGGGTCGAGGCATCCGTTTCCGGGGAGGGCCTTACGGCGCCGGGTAGTCCACCACGAACTGCGGGGTGCCCGTGTTGGTGTTGTCGGCCTGGCCGCCGACGCCGTTCACGACGTGCTGGACCGTTCCGGCCGAGAGGTTCACCGTCATGATGTGGTGCAGCTGAACCCCCGGGGTCTCAGGCACCTCGAACCCGTTCGCCGTGATGATCGACGGGTTGTTCTGGTTGAACACGTACACGCCCGCGCCGTCGAGGCGGTGCGTCGTGACGTCGTCGGCGACCTTGTAGCCCGGGTACCCGAGCGTGCCGTCGGGCTGCGTCCAGTCCGCCTGCGTCGGCGGGTCGTACGGCAGCTCGTTCTGGTAGAGGATGACCCGGCCGTTCTCGCCGTTCCAGAGCGTGTTGTACGTCTGGAAGTGCTCGACGAACAGGCCCGTCGCGGTCACATCGTCGCCGTTCACGATGACGCCGACCGTGCCGGTGTTCGTGTTCCAGCGCTCTGTGTCGCCGTTGACGCCGTTGCTCGGGTCGAAGCCTTCGACGCCGTGATCGCCGCGCCACACCCAGGTGTGGTCGATGAGCACGTCGTCGGCGTTGATCTCGAGCGCCGTCGTCGCCTTGCCGGTGTGCGGTCCGCCGACGCGGAAGTACACGTCGCTCAGCGTGATCGGGTTGGCCGGGTCGAGCTTCTTGCCGCCGTGGGCGTTGCCGACGCGCAGCAGCACGGGCGAGAGCTCGGTGCCTGCGTCGATCGTGACCCCGGCGACGACGATGCCCTCGGCGTCCTTGACCTCGAGCGGGACCGCACCGTTCACCGCGGTGAGCGTCGCGTGCCCGAGGCCGAGCACCACGGTGTTCGCGCGCTTGACCTGGATCGTCCGGTCGATGTCGTAGACGCCGGGGGTGAGGATCAGGTGCTGTCCGCGGGCGAGGGCGTTGTTGATGTCCTTGACCGAGTCGGAGGGCGTCGCGATGTAGAAGTCGGTGATCGGGATGCTGCGGCCCGCGGTCTCGCCGTCGGCCCAGCTGATCCCGCGCGATTCCTGCTGCGCGGCGGGCACCCGGACGTTGTAGCGACCGGCGTCGTCGACGTACAGGTACGGCTTCTCACGGCTGAGCGGCGTCTCGTCGATGGTCGTGTAGGGCGGGTTCGGGAAGGCGGCGTCGTCCGGCGCGCCCTCGACGCCGGAGAAGACCTGGTTCCACACCGCGTTCGACCAGCCGGCGACCTCGCTGTTGCGGATCAGCCACTGCTGCTGGGAGCCGTTGATGACGGATGGCAGCCGTGAGTCGGCGATGAAGCCACCGCTGGCGTACTGCGGGCCGGCGGTGCAGTAGTCCATGAGCGACAGGTTGCCGCCCGAGACATCGAGGCGGCGCATCGACACCGCCTGCGATACCGCCCAGAAATCGGCGCCGCTGCGGCAGCCGCGTTCGGGCGTCTGGATGTCGATCGACAGGTTCGCGATGGTGCGCCAGAAGTTCACGAGAGCGAGGCAGTTGCTCGTGCCGCCGTCGGCGAGGCACCGGTTGTAGACCTCCACGGCGCCGTGGACGGTGACGTCCTCGGGCGATGCGCCGAGCCCGGCGATCTCGGTGTAGTAGCCGACCTTCACCTGGAGCGGATCGGCAGCCGAGCCGTACTCGCCGGGCAGGAAGTACACCGCCTGCCGCGCGGTGCCCATCTCGGCGTCGACCTGCTGGGCGTGCAGCGCATCCAGTTCGGCGCGGATCTCTGCGACCGGCGTGTCGGGGGAGTAGACGGTGACGTTCGGCCCGAAGTCGGGGTCGAAGGGGTCGACGGCGCGCGGCGGGGCTGCGACGGCCGGGGTGACCAGCAGCGCGCTCGCGATGAGCGCGGCGCCGGTGGCCACGGCGGCGATGCGCGCGGGCGCTGCCGTGCGACGCGCCGTTCTGGCCGTGGGGTGGGGAACGGGGGCGGGCATGGGAAGTCCTCTCCGTTGAGGTGACGAACCGGCGGAGATGCCGATTACTTACCGGACTGTAACCAACCGTGGGAGCGGTCTCAAGCCCCAGTTTCGGGAGAGCGTTTGCTCCCGCTCAGAAGTCGATGCGCATGACGAGCCGGCGCTTGGTGGGGTGCGTGACCTCCCGGTAGCCGGCAGCCAGGAAGGGCCCGACGGCGCCGACACTGAGCTCGTCCCAGATGACCTTGCTGCCGCCCGTCACCATCGGATACCCCTCCACCGCGGCCGCGCCGCGTGCGCGGGCGTGTTCGGTCGCGGCCGCGACGAGCGGGTAGGTGAGCCCCTCGCCGCGGTGCCCTTTGCGCACGACCATGCACGGGATCGCCCACACGGAGTCGTCGTCGGGATCCTCGGTGCGCCCCTGCCAGGGGACGGGCGATCCGCGCACGCGCCCGTAGACGCCGCGACGGTCGACCGCACACCACGCCACGGGCTCATCGCCGTCGTACGCCACGATGCCGATGGTCTCGGTGGCGCGCGGGTCGTCGCAGTGGGTCTCGGAACGGAGGATGGCGGCGCGCTCCGATTCCGGCATGTACCACCAGTCGCGGTCGCCGAGCCGCTGGCGCTGGCATTGGCACCGACAGGCAGCGCCCGTGAGGATGGCCTGCAGGTCGTCCCACGACGCCTCGTTGGCGGGGACGAAACGCAGTGCGGTCATGGGGGCAGAGTAACCAGGTGCGCCGACATGCCGGGAGTATGGTGGCGCTTGTGCCCCTCGCCCCACACGTGGCCGTGGTCATTCCGTGCCGGAACGACGCGGCGTACCTCGACGCGTGTCTGGCTGCGCTGGCTGCGCAGACCCGCCGCGCAGACACGGTGATCGTGGTCGACAACGACAGCACGGATGCCTCGGCCGCCGTCGCTCGCCGCCACGGGGCGACCGTGCTGCACGAGCCGACGATCGGCATCTGGCCGGCGGCCGCGCGGGGATACGACGCCGCCCTCGAGTCGGCCGACCTCATCGCGCGGCTCGACGCCGACTCCCGGCCGCACCCGGACTGGGTCGCCCAGCTGGTGCGTGCGTTCGACTCCGATCCGACGCTCGGGGTGCTGACCGGCGGAGCGGAGTTCTACGGCGGCACGCCCCTGCAGAACCGTCTGGGCGAGCGCTGGTACGTCGGCGGCGGTCACTTCTGGATCAAGAAGTGGCTCGGCATCCCGCTCGTCTTCGGCTCGAACTTCGCGATGCGGGCCGAGATCTGGGAGCGCCTGCGCGACCGGGTCGACCGCGGCAACGCCCGGATCCACGACGACCTCGACCTCACGATCCGGCTCCGCGCGTCGGACGGCGTGCGGTACGACCCGCAGCTGCGCATGCCGGTCTCGGCGCGTCCGGTGCAGACGGTGTCGGGCCTGTCGCGGCGCGTCCTGCGCGTGGTGACGACGTTCGCGGCCAGCTGGCCCGAGGGCGCCGCGTGGCGCCGGGAAGTGCCGTCGAGGAGCGAGGCCACGGTCGCGGCGGACTGGGGGCGCGATGGCGACGACTGGACGCCGGAGTACGGCAGCTGAAGAGCGCGGTCTCCCCGCCGGGCGCGGTCAGAGGCTGAAGGGGCGGTCAGAGGCTGAACGGCGGCGCGACGACGTACAGGTACGCGCCGAGCGCGAGGATGTTGACGCCGACGGTGCCCCAGAACGCCCGCCGGAAGCTGCGCTTGCGCGTCTTGTGGCGGAAGAGCTGCTGCGCGATCAGGGCGCCCGGCCAGCCTCCGATGAGACCGAGGATCAGCAGCGTCTGCTCCGAGATCCGCCCCGCCCCGCGCCGTGCCGCCGACTTGTCGAGGCCGTACGCCGCGAACGCGACGACGCTGGCGCCCCCGTACAGGGCGAGAATCCACCACGGCAGGTCGAAGCCGAGGTAGGCGATCGCGAAGGCGCCGGCGAACACGATCAGCACCGTCCAACTGAGCGCAGCCGGCAGCGGCCGGGACAGATCGCGTCCGGGCCGTTCGGGCGCGGCGACGGGATTGCGCGGGCGAGGGTGCGACATGTGCTTGATCCTATGGGGGTGCCCCGGCGTAGGTTGTCGGCATGCACGAGCTCACCGAAGAAGCGCTGGTCGCGGCATCCGTCGACGTCACCTGGCGCGAGTTCACGAACGCCGACCTGCTCGCCCAGTGGTACTGGCCGCCGCGGTTCGAGACGACGGCCGTCGTCGAGCTGCGGGAACTCGGGCGATGGGAGGTGCGTTCCGTGCCCGTCGACATGGCCGTCGAAGGCACCGTGCTCACCTTCCAGGCGCCTCGCGATCTGCGGCTCGCCTGGCGCTGGGCGGGTGAGGATCATTCGACGGACGTCGAGCTCGAGCTGCAGCCTGCAGCGGATGCCGCCACCCGCGTGATCGTGCGGCACTCCGGCTTCGCGACCCAGGAGGAGCGCGACCAGCACATCGAGGGGTGGTCGTCATGTCTCCAGCGTCTGATCGACCGGCACGGCGGTGCTCCGGGCGAGCATCTCTGACCCGCCAGCGGCACGGTGTCGTGGACCGGCGGTAGCGTCGGAACGTGATCATCGAGTTCGACGGGGAGGTGTTCCGCTGGGATGCGCGGGAGGATTCGGCCTGGTTCTTCACCTCCGTTCCGCCTGAGCTGAGCGAGGAGATCCGCGAGATCCCGCGGCCGTATCGCGGATTCGGGTCGGTGCGGGTACGGGCGCGCATCGGCGTCAGCGAGTGGACGACGTCGATCTTCCCGTCGTCGGGCTCCGGGTCCTACGTCCTCCCGCTGAAGAAGGCGGTGCGCACCGCGGAGGAGCTGGTTGACGGGGGACCGGTGACCGTGCGGCTCGAGGTGCTCGACGGCTGAACCCCGTCGCGGTTGGAGCATCCATGTACTCGTCGTGAGCGGCGTGGCCGCCCGAGACGCCGATGGTTCCACGCGGCGCCCCAGGCTGGCCGTTCGCGGTCGCGTATCCGATCGCCCGCTGCCGGCAGCGTGGCAGCGGTGTCACCGTTGCGCCAATGGTTGCGCGCGCCGCGTCAGGCCACCGTGTCGAGCATCCGGCGCTGAATGCGGCGGTCGAGGTCGTCGAGCTCGCCGATCACGTCGTTCGCGGCCCACACGCGGTCTCGCTTGCGTCCGGTGATCTCGGCGATCACGCCGGCATCGGTGAGCCGGTCGAGCGCCGCGTAGGCGGTCGCCGCGGTGCTGCCGATCGCAGTGAGAGCGTCCTCCGCCGACATGACCGGGTCGTCGAGCAGGGCGGTGAGAAGGCGGTCGGTGGCTGATCCCGGCGATGCGTCGACGAGCGCTCGCCATTCCGCCGGCAGCTCCCGCAGCGCCTCGATTGACGCGCGCGATTCGATCGCCGCCGCGACGGCCGCGCGCACCATGATCTCGACGACCGGAGTCGGGTCGCCGTCGCGGTACTCGCCGAGCGCGGCGAAGTAGTCGTCGCGCACCGCGAGGATGCCGCTGGCCAGCGGCACCACCGCCGTCCTCGTGACTCCGCGTCGGCGCAGGATGGCGCTGACGAGCGCGCGCCCGATGCGGCCGTTGCCGTCGGTGAACGGGTGGATGGACTCGAACTGCGCGTGGGCGATCGCCGCCTGCACGAACACGGGAACGTCGTTGCGCGCCGTCCAATCGATCAGATCGTCGAGGAGCGGGGCCACGAGGTCGGGCGGCGGCGGCACGTACAGGGCGTCTCGCGGACTGTGGTCGCTTCCGCCGATCCAGTTCTGCACGTCGCGGAGGCGGCCGGCATAGTGCGCTTCAGCGCTGTCGTCAGCCATGAGCGTGCGGTGTGCGGCGAGCAGGTCTTCGGCACTGATGCGTCCGGTCTCGCCGGCACGGTCGACGAGGCGATGGAGTGCAGCGGATGCCGCCACCATGCTCGTCGCGCTGCTGTTCGCCCGGCTGCCCGCAAGGGCGCGGGCGTAGTCAGCCGCACTCGCCGAGATCCGTTCGATCTTGGAGGAGGCGACCGACTCCGTGCGGAGCATGAACCGTCCGAGCGCGCGCGACTGCGAGCGCGCCTCGCCGTCGGTCGTCATCACCTCGATGAGAGCCCGCTCCGACGCCGCGATGAGGCGGGCGCTCGGAATGAAGGTCAGGGACGCGATGCGCGGTGGGAGCGCGACGGAGACGGAGCGCAGCGTCCGGTCGTCGCGACTGCCGCCGCGCACCGACTGGCGCCATTCGCGCTCCTCGCGCGTGTGCGCGGGCCAGTTGCGATTCCGGAGTGAATCAGCGGCATCCACTGTTTCATTCTAGTCGGCTCGATTGAAATAAGCCCAACGTTGTCCTCACGCCGCCCCTGCCAATGACTTCGGGGCGATCCACGTTCTGCTTCGACCGCCACGGTGGTGGATCGAGTCAGCGCCCGCGTTCTGTTGATCACCACGGCGGCGGGTCGGCGTCGATGGTCACTGCGGTGGGGGAGACCCACCACGTCGCTCCGGTGACCTCGTCGCGATAGAGCTGCCACGTGCTCTTGCTCTTCAGGGTGTGGTGGTGCTCGCAGAGCGGCGCGAGGTTCGTGTCGGCGGTCGTGCCGCCGTACTGCCAGTCGAGGCGGTGGTCGATGTCGCAATCTCGGGCTGAGCGGACGCAACCGGGCCCGATGCAGACTGGATCCCGGACGCCGAGCCAGCGTCTCAATGCCTTCGGAACGCGGTAGGTGGCGCGGTCGACGTCGAGAACCGTTCCGGTCACGGGGTGGGTAAGGATGCGCACCCAGCTGGACGCCTCGCCGGCGAGCCGCCGGGCCGTCTCGGCGTCGATCGGACCGTAGCCGTCGAGTGTCGCGACCTCATCACCGTGCCCCAGCACCGTCATGACCGGCACGGTGACGGCAACCGAGGGTCGCGACCGGCGGGCGTCCTGCGCTGGCGTCGTGGTGGTCGTCATGAGATCGAGCAGCGTGTCGGCTCGAAGCTGGGCGAGAGTGCGCTCTTCCTCCGGCTGACTGCGGAGGCTGCGAGCCCGCCCGTCGGCATTTCGAAAGGCGGTCAGCACGCGATCGGCCGGGCCGAAGACGGTGATCGATGCCATACCGTCGTGCTCGGCCTGGAACCAGGCGTTGCGATCAGCGGCTGCGCGCTTGTGTCGCACATCGAGCGGCTCGGGGTGAAGCCTCTCGCGTGCGACCCGAGCGCGGATACGGAACTTGCCCGGTTGAAGCGTCTGGGCCGCATTCTCCATCGCCTCGTCGAACCGCGCCCATGCCTCAGCGGCATCGACGGGGAGGGTCGCGGCGTGCTGGGCGGTGGTCGCGGCATTCTGTGCGGGGACTTTTCCGGAGCGGAATGCCTCCCACACTCGCGGGCAGCGCTCGCGCAGGATGTCGGCGTGCGCAGCTCTCGTGCGGACAGTCGCCTCCGACATCCCCAGACGCGTGGCGAGCTCCATCGCCGCCGCGCGCACCGCGATGCTCCGTCGTTCAGCGCGCACAGCAGAGACCGGACGTCCTTGCGGATCCCGCCATGCCGGGTCCCGTGTCGGATCGGGCCCGACCCAGGGATCAGGGCAGGACGCGGCATCCGTCAGCACACTGGCGATGCCCGCATACTCATCGGCGATGAGGAGCCTCTGACGGAAGACCACGTACTCCAGGTCGTTCATCGCCGCCGCGTGGTTCGCTCCCGACCTTTCCAGGTCGGCGAGATCGACGTCCGGAGGCAACTCGCCTGGTTCGAGCACATCACGGGCGTCCACGAAGCGGTCCGGATCGCCCTCGACCCGGCGATTGGCGTCCCATGCGCTCGCTGAAAGACTCACATGTCCATACTATGAGCGGCCTCCGACATTCGAATAAAAAGACGACGGCGGCAGGGTATATCCGGCGTCGCGAGCGGGTCACCCTCAGTATTCCGATCCCGGATCTGTGCGTCCGACCCCTGCTGAGCAGCGATCACTGGGCGGACCGGCATGGTCCGACGACGAAGCTTTCGGGGTTCGCCGTGGGTGACATTCGGGCCAGCGTGATCAACCCACACCGCCAGTCCGAGTTCGGCATCGCGCTCGACCCGCCGTGCACGGATTCGACACGACGATCTTCCGGTTGCGGTACCGGATCGATGTCGTCGGCGAGTACGTCGGCGACCTCTCTTTGCCGATTTGACGCGGGGTCCGGCGCCGGCAGACGACGTGGAGGGGGACGGATGCCGTCGCTTCGCGCCGCGCGATCAGGCGGTGGGAGGCGGCCTTCGTGGCGGGCGGAGATCCAGGTCCCGAGCTCTGGTTGTCACAGTCGAGCCTGAGGCGTTCTTGAGGAAACGCTGCATACGTCTGCATTGACATCTGCTGGCGGAATTTCGGATGCTCTATGGCGGGAGGGGATTCACGCTTTGCGCGTGTGTCTCAAACCCAGCTCTAACAGAGTCTGGGACGTGTTACTGGGGTGTTTGAGACCGGGCGCTTTCGCGCGCCGGTCGGTTAGAGCTGACCTATCAACTCACACTGGGGAGAGACGCGCCATGCGTGCAACTATCAAGAACTACATCGAGGCGGCGAACCGCCGTCGCGAGGAAGAGGGCGAAGAAGGCTTCTCCCTCATCGAGCTCATCATCGTCGTCGTGATCCTCGGCATCCTCGTCGCGATCGCCGTTCCGATTTTCGCGAACATCCAGCAAAATGCCGAGCGCAATGCTGTGTCTGCCGCCGCAGCAAACGCGGCAACGGCTGCCGCCGCATCCATCGCGAACTCGGAAGCCACCGCCGCCGTCACCGCCGCGGCGGCCTCGGGCGGGAGCAACGGCATCACCACGGGCTTCACGACAGCGGGATCTGGCACCGTTTCGACGACCGTGCCCACCACGGTCGGCGCGGTCTGCACCGTCGCCAGCAAATCGGTCAGTGGCACGACCATCTGGGCTGAGGCTGGGCCAGGCTGCGGTAGCGGGGACCACAACAGCTGGTGACTGAATCCCAATCGCTAGGGCCGGGCTTCATTTCCCGGCCCTAGTAGCAATATTGAGTATTGGGGTTCTGCCACTTGGGGAGGTGGGCGGATGAGGGGTCGTAGCGCTGACGCTGCGGGATTCAGCCTTATCGAAGTCGTGATCGCGATGGTGATTCTTGGATTCATCGCAATCGCGCTCCTTCCCGTCCTCATCAGCGGAATCCGGTATTCCGCCGAGCAAGCGGATGTTGCATCCGCGACGCGGGAGCTCAACGCACTCATCGAGAGGGCGCGCTCGACTCCAACCTGCGCCACCCTCACCTCGGTCGCCGCTCCGACGAAGTTCCGGGATGGGGCTGTCGTCACCACCGGGACGTACGACTACGAGTCCGAAGGAGCCGGGTTCGTGTGTATGTCGAGTGGCCTGAATCACCTGGAACTCACCGCGACCACTCCGTCGGGCAGTGTGCTGATGACGGTGACCGCCGAGATCAACGTGGGCGGCTGACTCATGCACGAACCCGTTCCGACGCACCGTGACGCGGGCATGACGCTCATCGAGCTCATCGTCGGGATCATCGTGTCCATGCTCGTGCTCGGCGGCATCGCGACGGTCCTCATCAACTCTTTCATCACGCAGAACTCGGTCCTGTCGACCTCCGAGGCGACCAACCGTGGCCAACTGGTCGGGTCCGCAGTCGAAAAGGCGATGCGCAATGCCGTGTACTCGACGGTGACAAGCGGAGGGACGGTGCTGCTCGTGGAGACCACGTTCGACGCTCCCGGCGACACCCGACACTGTCAGGCGTTCCGGCTCGCTGACAAGACCGCGCAGACCGCTTCTTCTGCCACCGACATCACCGTGCCGGCTTGGGGCACCTGGCTCGAAGATGATGCCGCCCGCCAGTGGACCGTGCTGGTCCGCCAGAACGGCAGCACGCCGTTCTTCGCCCAGACCGACCCGACGCAACCCAATGGAGGGGTGCGCTACGTGTTCGATATCGAGACCGATTCGGCGCCTGTCGTCTTTCGCGGCGAGGTTCGCCCCGAGTGGCAGCCCGCAGCAGGAGGGGATGCGACATGCTGGTGACAAAGATGCGCGCGCTGGTTCATCGCCGCGACGACGACGGCGCAGTGCTCGTCACGGTCGTCGTCGTCATGCTGGTGGGGTTCGTCATCGCCACGATGATCGCGGCATCGGTCCTGTTCACCATTCAGTCGAACGTCGGGAACAAGGATCGAACTCAGGCATTCATCGCCGCTGAGTCCGGCCGCGACGTCGCCGTGAACTCGATCCGATCGAAGATCGGCGAGGACGGCGTCGATTGCGCCTTGAACCCGTTCGCGCTCACGGGGTCGGGCAGCAGCCCCAATTTCGACTACGAGATCCACATCTCGCAAGACGTCGTTCGCCCGGCGATCGACGCGCCCGGTTCGTGGGCGAGTGGCTGCCCCACCGACCTCACGAAGTGGGTCAAGATCACGTCGACCGGCTGGCAGGTGGCTTCGGCCAAGACGACGGTGGACTCGATCTATCCGTGGTTCCACGGGCCGGCAACGACACCATCCGGCACGGTCGCGTTCTTCGAGGGCCAGTTCACGGCGACGAAGTCTACGTACACCGGCGACCTCGTGATTCGCGACGGTGACTATTCGTGCAACAACGGTGCATCCGGCGGCATCCAGGGCGACTTGTGGGTCCTTCGCGGCAAGATGACGATCACCGACACCTGCATTGTCACAGGCAGTGTGTACGTTCGCGACAGCATCAGCGTGGCCAACAAGCAGCTTCGCGTGGGCGGTGATCTGATCTCCGCTACCGGAACCATCAATCTGAACGCCAATGGTGCCGAAGTCGGCGGGGACGTCTACGCCGCCGGCAATATCAACACCAAGACCGGTTCCGGGGTCGTGAAGGGAGCATTCAAGACGCCCGCCAGCATGGTCGACCACGATCCTACGAAGTGGACCAACGGGGCAACGCCTCCCCAACCAGTGCCGGTGGACGACAATGCGCCGGCACCGGTGATCAGTCCGACCCTGGAGCAGGTGTACGACGCCACCAGCTGGATCGAACTCACGCAGGATACGACGTGGGGCAACGCCGGCATGCCGGTGTACGCGTCGACCCCGGGCACGGTGTGCACGACCACGCAGATCCAGTCGGTGATGAGCGTCGCCGGGGTCCGTGCCGTGATCGACTTGACGGGCTGCCCCTTGAAGGGAAGCGCGATCGAGGTGAAGCCCGACAATGTCACCCTGATGCGGGACGTCATGATCCTCGTGCCCGCGAACGAGAAGATGGATCTTGTGCTCGACGGCACGATCTCGCGGCCTTCCGGCACGACGCTCGACAACAGCCCTCAGCTGTTCGTCGTCCACCTCGACCCCAACGGCAGCGATGGGCGGCCGCCGGCCTGCTCCAGCTCTCAACTCGATTCGTTCAGTGCCAAGGGTGTCAACAACGTCCGGATCCTGATCTACAGCGCCTGCGGTATCGGAAGCACGATGGCGCTCACGATGTCGGGTCAGCTCTATATGGGAAGCGATGGCCTCCATCTGAACGGTGGAACGTTCACCTGCAAGCCGATGTCGTGGAAGCCGACGCTGCCGACCATCAGTTGCGGCGTCAAGGGCGAAGGCAGCATCTTCGATCCGGGCAACACGGTGACTCGACTCGACAGCCTGACCTACCAAGCCGAGCGGTAGCACGTGACTTCTTTCATCATCTTCCTCGTCGTCATCGCGGGGCTCCTCGGCCTCCTGATCGGGTCGTTCCTCAACGTCGTCGCCTACCGCGTGCCGGCGAAGATCTCGCTGATGCGCGAGAGCCGGTGCCCGCACTGCGACGCGAAGATCAAGCCGTGGCACAACGTGCCGGTCATCGGGTGGATCGCGCTGCGCGGCAAGTGCGCCAACTGCAAGGCGTCGATCTCGGCGCGGTATCCGATCGTCGAGGCCGTCACCGGGCTCGCCTTCGCCCTCGTCACGTGGTGGGGCCTCGCCGTCTACGACGGCCTGCTCGGATCGACGCTGCCGAGGTACCTGGAGTCGCCGGCGTGGGACGGCATCGTCTATCCGGCCGACGTCTGGGCTGCCGCCCTCGTCGTCGTCGCGTTCCTGTACTTCGCGGCGATCTCGATTGTGCTGACGCTCATCGACCTCGACACGCATCGGCTGCCGAACAGCATCGTGCTTCCTAGCTACCTCGTGGCCGGCATCCTGTTCACCATCGCCGCATGGCTGACGGGCGAGTGGGGTCTCCTGCTCGGTGCGGGCGTCGGGATGGCTGCGCTGTACCTCTTCTACTTCGTGCTGCGCTTGGTCCGCCCGGCCGGCATGGGCGGGGGAGACGTGAAACTCGCCGGGGTGATCGGCATCTACCTCGGCTGGCTGGGATGGGGTGCGCTCGCTGTGGGGGCGTTCGCGGCCTTCCTGTACGGAGGAGTGTTCGGCATCGCGCTCATGCTGCTGCGCCGTGCCGGACGCAAGACCGCCATCCCGTTCGGACCGTGGATGATCCTCGGCGCCTGGACGGGAGTGTTCGCCGGCGAGGCCGTCGGCAAGTGGTACGTGAATCTGTTCGTCGGAACCTAGACCGGCGAATCCTGGGGAGGAAACAACATGGCCAAGACGATCGTGGGGCTGGAGGTGACCGAAGAGAGCGTCCGCGCAGCGGAGATCTCACTCGGTCGCCGACCACAGCTGATCGCGTACGGCGAAGTGCCGCTGCCGCCCGAGGCAGCGCGCGACTCGGAGGTGCTCGATTCCGGCGCCGTCGCCGTCGCGCTCCGGCAGCTGTGGACCGGAGCGAGATTCAAGAGCCGGGATGCCGTACTCGGCGTCGCGAGCCGGCGCATCCTGGTGCGCGAATACACGACGCAGGCGATGCGACCCGACCTGCTGCGCGAGGCTCTGCCGTATCAGGTGCAGGACCTCCTGCCGGTGCCCGCAAGTCAAGCGGTACTGGACTTTTTCCCCCTCACGCAGGAGGGCGACCAGGTCTCGGGCCTTCTCGTCGCGGCCGTGTCGGAGAACATCGAGCAGATCATCTCGACGCTCGGTAAGGTCAAGGTGCGCGCACAGGCCGTCGACCTCGCCGCCTTCGGGCTCGCCCGCGTGACCGCGCCGCTCGTCTCGCCCGACGAGGCCGTCGCCACAGTCAGCATCGGCGATCACACCACGCAGGTCGTGATCGCACGCGGCGGCGTTCCCCTGTTCGTCCGTCTGCTCCCCATCGATGTCGCCACCGCCGCCAGCCGTCGCCACAGTGCAGAGCTGGTCGAACCCGAGCTCGCGCTCGCCGCCGTCGGCGCGGGCAACGGCAATGGCAACGGCGCCGGGCTCGCCGTGGCCGGCCGCACCCGCGGGGCGATCCGCGCCGCGACCCCGCCCGGTGCGTCCGACCTCGCCGCGCGCCTGCGGAGCACCCTCGCCTTCTTCGGCAGCCGCGCCAACGCGCTGCCGATCACGCGCGTCTTCATCACCGGCGCCGGCGCCGCGGTGGAGGGCGTCGTGCCGACCATCGGCACCGCGATCGACATCCCGGTGACCGTCATCACGGTCGGCGACATCGTCTCGATGTCGGCTCCGCCGCCCGCCGGAGAGGTCGCCTTCAACCTCGTCGGCACGGTCGGCGTCGCACTGGGGGAGGCAGGCAAATGACCGCCATTCCCGTCCCGTTCTCGGGAGTTCCCCGCGTCAACCTCATGCCGCGCAGCGAGGTTGCGCGGCGCGAGCGCGACTCCCTCGTGCGCACCTGGGTGTGGATCGTGCTCGGCGCGATCGTCGTCGCGGTGCTCATCATCGCCGGCGCGTTCGCATTCAAGTTCTTCGCCGACCAGCGTCTCGTCGCCGAACAGGCGCAGACGAACACGCTCCTCACCGAGATCGCGGGGCTCTCCGAAGTCAGCCAGGCGATCGCCACGGAGTCGGAGCTGACGGACTTCCGCACCGACGCCATGGCCACCGACCTCGCCTGGACGCCCGTCATGGCCAAGATCACCGGCATCCTTCCCGGCGACACGACCCTGACCGGCGTGGACTTCACCGTCGGCGGAGTACCGCAGGGTGAAGACGCCACGCTGGAGCAGGGGATCGTGGGCACGGTCACGTTCGACAGCCCGACGCCGCTCGACATCGTCGCGCTGATCCGCTCGCTGCGCGCGGTCGAGGGCGTTCTGTATGCCGACGGCCAGTCCGTGACGGGCAGCCAGGTGTCGGAGGGCCGGTTCGCCTACGTGCTGAACGTCGAGTTCGACCAGACCGTCTACTCGAACCAATTCGCTGCCGAAGAAGGGAGCGAGTGATGCCCAAGCACCTCGTCACAGCGATCGGCCTCGTGATCTCGCTCGGCGTGATCGCGCTCGGCGTGTTCCTCGTCGCCTTGCCGCTGTACTTCCAGGCGGTCTCCGTCGACGCGCAGACCGCGACCGTCGCGAACACCAACGCGGTCTATCAGGCGCAGGTCGACAGCCTCACGGCCGAGCAGGAGAACCTCGACACGATCAACGCCAACGTCGCCCAGCTGCGCTCGCAGATCCCGCCGACCGCCCAGTTCGACGACGTCTTCGAGGTCGTCGGACGCGCGGCTCAGGGATCCGGCGTGGCCATCACCGCCGTCACCGCGGGGGAGCAGGTCGCGTACGCGACCCGCACCAGCGCGGCCGACGATGACGCCGCGGCGGCCGCGGCGCCGGCACCGGAGGCGACCGAAGGCGCGACGGACCCCGCGACCGAGACCGCGACGGATCCGGCCGCGGGAACCTCTCCGGCGGCCACCGCGCCCGACGCCACCGCGGGCACCGCTCGTCAGCAGGCCGACTTCGTGATCAGCGCGACGGCGGCCGACATGGACCAGGCGACCGCGTTCGTCGAGGCCCTCCGCGCGGGGCCGCGCCTGCTCAACAGCATGTCCGTGACGATGACGGAGAGCGGCGAAGGCACGGTCGACATCCAGATCGCCGCGCTCACCTACATCGACGAGGAAGGGTGACGGCGATGGAAGAGCTCGACTTCGAAACGCTCCTCGCCCGCGGCGCGCGCCACCGCGCGTCAGACGTGCACATCACCGCAGGCTCGCCGCCGCTGCTGCGCGTCGACGGCGACCTCGTGCCGGTGCCCGGTTACCCGGAGCCGCTCTCCGACGAATGGGTCGAGCGCACGGCCTTCGACCTCATGGGCGAAGGCCAGCGGCAGGAGTTCCTCGAGCACGGCGAGGTGGACCTCGCCCACGCCACTCCGGGCATCGGCCGGTTCCGCACCAACGTGTACCGGCAGCTCGGCGCGATCGCGATCGCGCTGCGCTACATCCCCGACCGCGTGTACTCGCTCGAGGAGCTCGGCGCACCGCCGATCGCCCGCGATCTCGCGCTGCGTCCCCGCGGACTCGTGCTGCTCACGGGCCCGACAGGTTCGGGCAAGTCGACCACGCTCACCGCGATGGTCGACATCATCAACCAGCTGGTGCCGGCGCACATCATCACGATCGAAGACCCGATCGAGTTCCACCACCAGTCCAAGCGCGCGCTCATCCATCAGCGCGAGGTCGGGCGCGACACGAACTCGTTCGCCGAGGCCCTGCGTCGCGTCCTCCGCCAGGACCCCGACGTGATCCTCATCGGCGAGCTTCGCGACCCGGAGTCCATCTCGACGGCCCTGTCGGCCGCTGAGACCGGCCACCTCGTCCTGTCCACTCTGCACACCCAGGGCGCGGCGAAGAGCATCAACCGCATCATCGACGTGTTCCCCGCCGACCAGCAGCACCAGATCCGCACGCAGCTCGGCGACACGCTACAGGGCATCATCAGCCAGACGCTGCTGCCGCTCGCGCAGGTCAACGGCCGCACGATCGCGACCGAGGTGCTCATCAACACCCCGGCCGTGGCGAACATGATCCGCGAGGGTCAGGTCGCGCAGATCTACTCGGCGATGCAGGCAGGCTCCGAGATCGGCATGCACACGCTCGACCAGGATCTGCGCCGTCTCGTCGGAGAAGGCACCATCGCGCGCAACGTCGCGGCGGACTTCGCGGTCGACCCGAAGAGCCTCGACGGCGTCTACATCAAGCCGCGCGATCTCGACGCGGAGGAGTGGGCGCACCACGCCGGCGAATGGCGGCAGGCGGATGCCGCGGCATCCGTCCCCGCCAACGCCGCGGCCGGAACCGGCATCGGCATGGGATCGCGCTTCGGCACGCCCACCGTCGGCGGCCGCGTCGACCCGACCGCGCGCGACATCGGCTGGACGGACGACGCGGAAGCCGCGGTGACGGAAGACGCGGTGTACGACCCGGGCGGGTTCGGCTACGGCTGGGCCACGATGCCGCGCAAGGAGGGCTGACGCATGGCCGTCGTTCAGGAATTCATCTACCGTGCCGTCGACCCCCGCGCGGGCTCGGTCGTCAAGGGCACCATCGAGGCGGCCAGCGAGTCGGCTGTCACGGGCAAGCTCAAGGCCCAGGGGCTCACGCCCCTCGAGGTGAACCTCAAGTCGAACACCGGGCTCAGCCGCGACATCAAGCTGCCCGGGGCGACCAAGACCGTCTCGGCGCGCACGCTCGCGGTGTTCTCGCGGCAGATGGCGGGGCTCATCAACGCCGGTCTGCCGCTCATGCGGACGCTCGCGATCCTCATCGAGCAGGCCGACGACAAGAAGCTGCAGCCCGCGCTCGTGCAGGTGCAGGCCGATGTCGAGTCGGGGTCGTCGTTCTCGGCGGCGCTGGCGCGGCATCCGCAGACCTTCCCGCCGCTGATGCTGTCGATCGTCAAGGTCGGCGAGGCGGGCGGCTTCCTCGGGAGCGCCCTCGGGTCGATCGCCGACAACTATCAGCGAGAAGCAGAGCTCCACAACAAGATCCGCGCGGCCGTCACCTACCCGGCGATCGTGCTCGTGATCGCGATCATCGGCGTGCTCGTGATGGTGACCTTCGTGGTGCCGATCTTCGAGGGCATGTTCAGGGGCCTCGGTTCGGCGCTGCCGCTGCCGACCCAGATCCTCGTGACGATCTCGCAGAACATGTGGTGGATCATCCCGGCGATCATCCTGGTGGTCGTCGTGGCCCTGATCTGGTGGCGCGCCAACCGCCACACCGAGCAGTACCGGCGGTTCGTCGACCCGATCAAGCTGAAGATGCCGGTCTTCGGCAAACTCACGACGAAGATCGCCGTCGCCCGATTCGCGCGCAACCTCTCGATGATGCTGAACGCCGGCGTGCCGATCATCCAGGCGCTCGCGATCGTCGGCCAGGCCTCGAACAACTGGAAGATCGAGCAGGCCGTGCGCGACGTGCAGGAGTCGATCCGGCAAGGACGCTCGTTCGCCGCGCCGCTGGCGAAGGCCGACGTCTTCCCGGCGATGGTGCCGCAGATGGTGTCGGTCGGCGAGGAGTCCGGCACGCTCGTCGACATGCTCGCCTCGATCGCCGACTTCTACGAGGACGAGGTCGAGACCGCGACGTCGCAGCTGTCGTCGACGATCGAGCCGATCCTCATCGTCGGACTCGGCATCGTCATCGGCGGCATGGTGATCTCGCTGTACCTGCCGATCTTCACGCTGTACGGGGAACTCGCACAGCAGGGATAGGGAGGGCTCGCTTGACGGCCGGTGCGGCAGGGCGCCGGCCGTCGGGCGTGCGCCGGGTGCGGGGCGTTTCGTTTCGCTCGTTCCTCGCTCGCTCAACGACCGGGGTTGGGTTGCGGGGACGTCCGGGGCGTTTCGTCTCGCTCGTTCCCCGCTCGCTCAACGACCGGGGGTCGGAGCGCCCGCGCGCGACGTCACACGGTGACGCGCAGCACTTCCTCGATCGTCGTCAGGCCCTGGGCGACCTTGGAGAAGCCGTCCTCGCGCAGCGAGATCATGCCCTGCTGGAGAGCGACCTGACGGATCTCCGTGCCAGTCGCGCGGGTCACGACGAGAGACTCGAGCTCGTCGCTCAGGGTCATCACCTCGTGGAGCGCAACACGCCCGCGGTATCCGGTGGAGCTGCAGGCCTGGCATCCGACCGCCTTGTAGAGCTCGGGCACGTCCGCCGGGTCATGCGGGAAGCCCAGCGACGTGAGCACGTCGCTCGTCTCGACGAGCGGCTCGCGGCACCGCATGCACAGCCGGCGCGCGAGGCGCTGGGCGATCACGGCCGACAGCGCCGTCGCCACGAGGAACGGCTCGCAGCCGATCTCGGTCAGACGCGTCAGGGCCGAGGGGGCATCGTTCGTGTGCAGCGTCGAGAGCACGAGGTGACCGGTGAGGGCGGCCTCGATGGAGATGTTCGCCGTCTCCTGGTCGCGGATCTCACCGACGAGCACGACGTCGGGGTCGGAGCGCAGGATCGAGCGGAGTGCGGTGGAGAAGGTGAGGCCGGCGCGGTTGTTCACCTGCACCTGGTTGATGCCGGCAATGCGGTACTCGACCGGGTCTTCCACGGTGATGACGTTGATCTTGGGGTTCGCGATGGCGCGCAGCGCGGTATAGAGGCTCGTCGACTTGCCGGAGCCGGTCGGGCCGGTCGCGAGGATCATGCCGTGCGGCTTGATGATCGCCTCGCGGAACCGCTTCTCGTTGGTCGGCGAGAACAGCAGGTCGCGCATGGTCATGACCTGGCCGGTGTTGTCGAGGATGCGCATGACGATCTTCTCGCCCCACACGGTCGGCAGCGTCGCCACGCGCAGGTCGACGGTGCGGTTCTCGTGAGTGACCGACAGGCGTCCGTCCTGCGGTTTGCGCTTCTCGGCGATGTCGATAGACGACATGATCTTCAGGCGCGAGATGATGCCGTCCTGGATCGCCCGGTCGGCCTTCTGCATCTCGTGCAGCACGCCGTCGATGCGGAACCGGACGGTCAGCTGCTTCTCGCCCGGTTCGACGTGGATGTCGCTCGCGCGGTCGTTGATCGCCTGGGCGATCAGGAGGTTCACGAACCGGACGATGGGAGCCTCGTTGTCCTGCTCCTCGAGGTTCTCGGTGAACGCGGCCTGGTTCGCCTCGGTCTGATCCTCGATCGTCATCGAGAGTTCGCTGAGCTCTTCGTCGGAGCGCAGGAACCGCTCGAACATCTGCGTCAGCGCGTCTTCGGCGACGACGACGGGCTCCACGAACAGGTCGGTGATCGAGGCGACGTCGTCGAGGGCGACGATGTCGGTCGGGTCGAGCACGCCGACGGTCAGGCGATCGCCGCGACGATCCACCGGGATCAGGCCGTACTTGCGGCAGAGGTTGCCCGGCACCAGCGCGACCACGTTCGGGTCGAGCGGCATGTTCGCCAGGTCGATGTAGCGGTGGCCGGTGTGCAGCGCGATCGCCTCGGCGACCTGCCCCTCGCTCACGAGCTTCGAGCTCACCAGCAGGCGCTGAAGCTCCGGCCCGTCGCCCACTTGAGCGAGGGCCGCTGACATGTCGGCTGCTCGTACGGCTCCAGTGAGCACGAGCGTCTGTGCAAGACCTCTCACGGCAATTCCCCAATCCCCAGGGCCATACTAAGCGCCGCGCGTCAACCCTGGGCAGTGGTCTTCGGTGCGCGGCTAAGGTGGCGCCATGGCCGCTTCGACGAGCTCCGCTGCTTCGACAAGCCCCGCGACCGGGTGGGTCGCGAAAGCGACGACGTGGGCGCTGTCCCTCCGGCCGGTGCGCGTGTGGCTGCACTATGCCGAACGCCGGGGGCCGATGCTGTCCGACAGCGTGACGTACCGGGCGCTGTTCTCGGTGTTCGCCGGCGTGCTGCTGGGATTCTCGTTCGCCGCGATCTGGCTGGCCGACAACCCCGATGCGTGGCGGTCGCTGATCGCCGCAGTGGATGCCGCGATCCCGGGTCTCGTCGGAGAGGACGGGCTCGTCGACCCCTCCGACATCAAGGCGCCGGCCGGTCTGACCATCGCGGGCATCATCGCCCTCGTCGGTCTCCTCGGTGCGGCGATCGGTGCGATCGGATCGCTCCGGGTGGCCATCCGCACCCTCGCCGACAAGGTGCACGACGACGTCCTCTTCGTCTGGGTGCTGCTGCGCAACCTGCTCCTCGCCATCGCGATCGGCGGCGGCTTCGTGCTGTCGGCCGGCGCGACGTTCGTGGGCACGTCGTTCATCGGCGGCGTGCTGGACTGGCTGGGGATCAGCGAGAGCCCGCTCGCGCAGGTCGCGACGCGCAGCGTCTCGATCGTCGTCGTCTTCCTCCTCGATATGGCGGTCGTCGCGCTCGCCTTCGTGTCCCTCAGCGGCGTGAAGGCGCACCCGCGTTCGCTGTGGTCGGGGGCGTTCATCGGGGCACTGGGTCTCACCGTGCTTCAGCAGCTGTCGGGTCTCTTCGTGAGCGGCGCCGGCTCGAACCCGCTGCTGGCCTCGTTCGCGGCGCTCATCGCGCTGCTGCTCTGGCTCAACCTCTCGGCCCAGGTGATCCTCCTCGCCTCGACGTGGATCATCGTGTCGGAGCGCGAGCGGGTCGACCGTGTGCGCGAGCGCTTCGGTTCGCCGACGTTCGTGCTCCGGCGGGTGCGGCAGGCGGAGGATGCCGTGCGCGTGGCCACCGAGGAGCTCCAGCACGCCCGCGCCGACGCCGACAAGGAGCGGAACGACCAGGAGAAGAAGAAGGACCAGGAGAAGAAGAACGACCCGGAGAAGAAGAACGGCCCGGAGAAGAACGCCGCCGAGCAGCCGGTGCCGTCATGAGCGAGAGCGTTGCCACCTACACCGCCGAGCAGGTCCGAGCCGCCGAGCGGCCGCTGCTCGACGACGGCGTGCCGCTCATGCAGCGGGCCGCCTCCGCACTCGCCGACGTCGTGCGCGCCGAGCTCGGCCGTCTGGATCTTCGCACCGCCACCCGGCGTCCCCTCGAACCCATGCCGCAGGACTCGCCCGGTACCGTGCGGCCGCGCGTGCTCGTGCTCGCCGGCAGCGGCGACAACGGCGGCGACGCGCTCTATGCGGCCTCGCGACTCGGCGGCGTCGCCGACGTCGACGTGCTGCTCGTGGCCGACCGCTTCCACCAGGCGGCGTTCGCCGCCGCGATCGGAGCGGGCGCCCGTCGCATCGACCTCGTCGAGGTCAGCGACGTCGGCGCGAACTACGCGGTCGTCGTGGACGGCATCCTCGGCATCGGCGCCTCGCGTGAGCCGGCCCTCCGCGGCACCGCGCGTGAGGCTGTCACGACCCTGCTCGCGCTCGGCGACGAGCGGGGACGGATGCCGCGCGTCATCGCCGTCGACATCCCCAGCGGCCTGCACCCCGACACCGGCGACGCCGACGAGGCCGTGCTGCCGGCATCCGTCACGGTCACGTTCGGCGGTGTCAAGGCGGGCCTCGTCACCGGCCGGGGACCGGAGCTCGCGGGCGACGTCGTCCTCGTCGACATCGGGCTCGGCGAGGCGCTGAGCGGCGTTCAGCCGGCGGGGGAGGCATCCGTCTCCCGCGTCGTCTCCGCCGCGAAGGACTAGGGACGGCGTCCGGGCTACTCGTTATCGCCGCTGTTGCCCGGGAAGTCGGGCGAGTCCTTGTCGTGGCCGAAGGCGTTGCCGCGACCGTTGTTCCCCGGGTCCGTCGGCGTGCTTGTCGGCGTTCGGCCCGTTGCCGCCCTTCGGCCCGTCGCCGCCCTTCTCGCCCTTGCCGGCCTTGTTGCCGGGGAAGTCGGGGGAGTCCTTGTCGTGTCCGAAGGCGTTGCCGCGGCCGTTGTTCCCAGGGCCATCGTCGGGCGCGACGACCGACGCGGGAACCAGGGGCGCGGGCGCGATGCCCGAGGCGACGCTCGGCACGAGGATCGCGGCGGCGGCGACTCCGGCGATCACGGCTCCGGTGACGAGCAGCTTGGTCGACGGCATGTGGGCACCTCTCTCTCGGGCGGGGGAGGCAACCGGTGAGCGGAGCGTACCACCGCGCCGCTCCCGTGCGAAGAGGCGCGGCTCAGCGCGCGTAGCGCGTGACGAAGGTCCGCAGCATGCGACTCGGGTGCGACACCGCCGCACGCCGCACGGCCGCGAGCGTGAGCTCCAGGTCGTCGGCCGCGAAGTACCCGTAGCCGGCGTACGCGTGGATGCGCGTCGTGATGCCCTCGACGTCGAGCTCGGGGTGGAACTGCGTCGCGTACACGTTCTCGCCGACGCGGAACATCTGCACCGGGCAGCCCGGCGACGACGCCAGCAGTGTCGCCGAAGCGGGCAGTCGCGTGATCGCCTCCTTGTGCCCGACGAAAGCGTCGAACGTCTCGGGCATGCCGGCGAGAAGGGGATCGGATGCCCCGGCCCCGGTCATCGACACGGGCACCACGCTGATCGGCTCGGAGTGGGTGCGGTCGATCACGGCGCCCTGGTGCGCCCCCAGCGTACCGATGCCGTAGCAGGCGCCGAGGAACGGGAAGTCGCGCGCGACGACCTCGTCGAGGAGCGTCGAGAACTCCGCCTCGACCCGGCGCTGCACGGCCGACTTCTTCTCCAGAGGGTCGGACGCGTTGAACGGTCCGCCGCCCACGAAGATGCCCGACAGCTCCTCGAGGTCCAGGCGCGGCATCGGTTCGGCCTCGAGTCGCACCCGGATGAGCTCGTCGGGGGAGAGGCCCGAGTACCGCAGGAACAGCGCGTACTCCTCGTCGGCCGGCACGTCCTCGGCACGGGTCGCGAGGAGGACGAACGGCTTCACCGCACCAGCCTACGTGGGAAGACGGATGCCTCGTCCCGGCGCGAGCGCCGGGACGAGGCATCCGTCATCCGAACTCAGCGGTCGGTGCTGAACGCGTGGGTCCAGGTCGACACCGCACCCGCGTCCACCGCGAAGCCGGCCTTCGGCACGGCCGTCACGCGGACCTCGGAGCCGGCGGGCACCTTGACCAGCGGCTTATAGGCCTTGACGCCGTTCACGTAGTAGTCGAACGCCGGGTCGGGCGTTACGACCACGTGGTCGGACTGCGAACCGCGCGGGTTGACGAACTTCGGCTCGCGCGGGGTGGCTGCCGTCGTGAGCACGGGCACGTTCGCGAAGTCCATGTCGCTCGCGAAGTAGTAGCTCGTGTACGAGGGCTGGTTGTAGGTGGTGTTCTGGCGGGCCACCTCGGCGCGGTACTGCACGTCGTGCAGGAGCGTCGGCAGCTTGTGCGTCGTCACCTCGGTGCTCGTGAAGATGCGCAGTGCGGTCGAGTCCGCGGTGCGTACGAGCAGCTCCTCGCGCCAGTCGCCGAGCACGTCCGCGACGAGCGAGGGGTTGCCCTTCGTGCCGTTGTTCGTGCGCGTGCCCGTCGCGGTCAGCAGCCGGCCGCGCGTCCAGTCGTCGATGGTGACGTCCTGTTCGCCGCTTCCGTTGACGATCTGCGTCGTGAGGTCGGCCGCCCAGCGGATGGACTGGTTCGTGCCGGGGATCGTCGAGCCGAGGACGGTTCCCGTCGCGCTCAGCAGACCCGATGCCTCGGTGCCGCCCGGCATGCTCGCCCACGTCTCGATGCCCGGGACGTCGGGGCGGACGTCGCCGATCATGCTGCGGCCGGTGTCGCGTCCCGAGTAGGCGCCGAAGATGACCTCGCCGGTCGCCGCGTCGCGCATCGCCGAACCGTACGGCGCGTAGGCGCCGCCCTCGTGCGCCGTCCAGATCTCGAGTCCGGGACGGTTCGGGTCGATGTCGGTGACGTGCATCGCGTCGCCGTGGCCGAGGCGGACGTTGTCGCCGGGCGCGGCGCTGCCCGCGGGCAGCACGTCGAACGAGCTGTACAGCAGGCCGCCGTCGTCGTCGATGGTCGCCGCGCCGTAGACGATCTCGTGCTTGCCGTCGCCGTCGACGTCGGCCGCGCTCAGCGAGTGGAAGCCCTGCGTGGTGATCTTGCCGTAGACGGGGTCGGTGCCGTCGCGGCCGTGCGGGCCGTCGTTGAACGGGTTGGTCATCGGCACGTGGCCGCTGTCGACGAACCAGCGCGTGCTGAGGTGCTCGCCGTCCCAGTCGTACGCGGCGATGGTCGAACGCGTGTAGTAGCCGCGCGCGAAGATCGCCGACGGGTGCGAGCCGTCGAGGTAGGCGACGCCCGCCAGGAAGCGGTCGACGCGGTTGCCCGGCTCGATCCGCGACATGGCGTAGTCGCCCCAGAGCAGGCCGTCGTCACCGCGGCCCGGCTCGTAGCGGACGGTCTCGAGCTCCTCGCCGGTCGCCGAGTCGAACACGGTCAGGTACTCCGGTCCGTCGACGATGAAGCCCTCGAAGTTGCGGAGCACGTTGCGCGCGCTTCGCGACGGGGCGTAGGTGTCGATGAAGTAGTCGACCAGCTCCTCGGCATCCGCCTGCGACAGCGGGTACTCATGAGTGACCGGGATGCCGAACGCCTGCTCGAGCGTCGCCGGCCAGTTGCCCGCGACCACCTCGGGGTGCTCGGTCCAGCCCTGGAACATCTTCACGAGGTGGGCCTCGTAGTCGGCCGCGCTCATGCGGTAGTCGTCGGTGTGCGCGACACCGGCTTCGACGTCTTCGGGCAGCAGCGAGATGTACTCGGATGCCGCGGCCGAGCCGTTGGCGTCGTACTGCGTGGACTTCGTGCCCGGTGCGGTCTTGAGCATCGTCTCGGACCGGCCATCGCCGTCGAAGTCGTAGACCATGAACTGCGTGTAGTGCGCACCGGCGCGGATGTTGACGCCGAGGTCGATGCGGTTGAGCAGCGTGCCGTCGAGCTCGTAGGTGTCGACGTAGACCGGGCCGGTGTA
Organism: Microbacterium ureisolvens; assembly: GCF_015278315.1. Taxonomy (GTDB): domain Bacteria; phylum Actinomycetota; class Actinomycetes; order Actinomycetales; family Microbacteriaceae; genus Microbacterium; species Microbacterium ureisolvens. The sequence continues at coordinate 61,422 of NZ_JADIJE010000004.1, forward strand.
GCCGACCTGGGAGACGTCCTTGGCGTTGGACGGATCCCACTTGACGATGAACTCGAGAGCGCCGTCGCCGTCGACATCGGCGACCGAGGCGTCGTTCGCCGAGTACGTGTACTTCTCGCCGTTCGGGTGGATCTGACCCGGCGGCGTGGTGCCGTCGGCGGGCTTCTGCAGCGGCAGGTCGTAGAAGCCGCCGCTCCAGACCGATACCGGTGCGGACTGCTCGCCGATGACGTCGTGCCACGCCGGCGCGACGGTGTAGACGGATGCCGCCGACCCGTCCGTGTCGGCGTAGTTCGTGCTGTCGTCGACCGTGGCGATCCGCTCGCCGTCGCGGAAGACCGCGAACGACGGGCCGCTCACGCCGGTCTCGGTGGCGGGGCCGGCCTCGGTGGCGAGGAGTCGCCAGCTGAGGAACACGCCCTCGCCGGTCGACACCGCGACCAGGCCGCGGTCGAGCGCTTCCAGCTGTGCGCCGGCTGGGGCGGCGTCCTCGGCCAGCGCGGGCTGCGCCAGGCCGAGGGTCAGGGCGCAGGCGGCCGTGCCGGCCACCAGCGCGCGGACAGAAGTTCTGCCGAGATTCATCTTCGAATCGCTCTCCCGGGTCGAGGTCCGCGTGGGGATGCAGACCGTTCATCGTTGTAAACGTACGGAATACGTTTTCCCGAGCGACGATAGACGACTGGTTCTCGCGGGTCAATGGATCGGGCGAGGTTATTGGAACGATTTAATGTGCCGCGGACGCGGAACTTTCGATTCTGTGCTCGGGATGAAGAAGACGGATGCCCCGCCCCGGCGCAGTGCGCCGGGCGAGGCATCCGTCGTCCAGAACTCAGGAGGCGTAGGTGACGAGCCCGAGCTCCACTGGTGACACGAGCTGCGGGTGGTCGGGGCGCACGCGCACGGTGTAGCCGAACGTGCCGGTGACCGTGAGGGGCAGCGTGCCCGTGAACCTGCGCACGCCGTCGGGACCGTCGCCCGCGAGCGACAGGCGGTACACCGAGTGATCGCGTGCGAGCGCGTCGTCTTCATCGGTGCGGCCGTAGAGCAGCTCGACCGCGACGTCGTCCGACGAGAGGCCGTCGAGGCGGACGTCGGCGCGCACCTCGAGCACGTCGCCCGCCTGCGCCTGCTGCGGGATCCCGGAGCTGTCGACGCTGGCGATCGACACGCGGCTCCACGCGCCCGTGACCCGGCTGACGAACGCCGCGACCGCGCGAGCCTGCGCGAACCCGTCGGCGCGCAGCGCGACATCGTGCGCGGCGGCCGGCACGTAAAGCCGCTCGACGTAGTCGCGCACCATGCGGTCGCTCGTGGCCTTCTTGCCGAGGTCGGTCATGGTGTGGCGAACCATGCCGAGCCACGCGGTCGGGATGCCGCCCTCGCGGTCGTAGAACTTCGGCACGAGCTGGTGCTCGATGAGGTCGTAGAGCGCCGCGGCCTCGGCGTCGTCGCGCTCCTCGTCGTTGGACGCGGTGTCGGCCGTCGGGATCGCCCAGCCGTTCTGGCCGTCGAACCACTCGTCCCACCAGCCGTCGAGGATCGACAGGTTGAGCGCGCCGTTGAGCGCCGCCTTCATGCCGCTCGTGCCGCACGCCTCGAGCGGACGCAGCGGGTTGTTGAGCCACACGTCGCAGCCGGGGTACAGGTCCTTCGCGAGCGTGATGTCGTAGTCGGGCAGGAACACGATGCGCCCGCGCACCTTCGGGTCGCGGCTGAACCGCACGAGCTGCTGGATCAGGATCTTGCCCGAGTCGTCGGCCGGGTGCGACTTGCCGCCGATCACGATCTGCACGGGGCGCTCGGGGTCGGTGAGCAGGCGCGTGAGCCGCTCGGGATCGCGCAGCATGAGCGTCAGGCGCTTGTACGTCGGCACGCGACGAGCGAAGCCGATCGTGAGCACCTCCGGGTCGAGCAGATCCTCCACCCACGAGGGGGTGCGGCCGCTGCCGTTTCCGGTGACGGATGCCGCGACCCGCCGTCGCGCTTCGGCGACGAGCTCGCTCTTCATCTGCTGGCGGACGCCCCAGAGCTCGGCATCCGTCACGATCGCGCGGTCGGTCCAGTCGTGCGTGTCGGTGTGGGCGTCGCCCCACGCGCGCTCACTCACGGCCTTCAGCGCCGGGTGCACCCACGTGGGTGCGTGGACGCCGTTGGTGATCGACGTGATCGGCACCTCGTCGGTGTCGACGCCGGGCCACAGCATGCCGAACATGCCGCGGCTCACCTCGCCGTGGAGCACCGAGACGCCGTTCGCGTGCTGGCCGAGGTGCAGGCCGAGCACCGCCATGTTGAAGACGCCCTGGTCGCCGCCCGGGAAGGTCTCGAGGCCGAGGCTGATCGCCCGGCCCGCGTCGAGGCCCTGGAACAGGCCGCTGGTCAGCACGTCGGCGATGAGGTCGCGCGAGAAGCGGTCGATCCCGGCCGGGACCGGCGTGTGCGTCGTGAACACGGTGCCCGCCCGCACCTGGGCGAGGGCCTCGTCGAAGCTCAGGTGATCCTGCGTGATGAGCTCCGACATCCGCTCGAGGCCCTGGAAGCCCGCGTGGCCTTCGTTGGTGTGGTACACGTCGGGGGCCGGGCGACCCGACAGCTCCGACCACGCGCGCACCGCGCGCACACCGCCGACACCGAGGAGCAGCTCCTGCAGGAGGCGGTGCTCACCACCGCCGCCGTACAGGCGGTCGGTCACGCGACGCATGTCGTCGGAGTTCGACGGCGTCTCGGAGTCCAGGAGCAGGAGGGGGATGCGGCCGATGTCGGCGACCCAGACCCGGGCGTGAAGGCGACGGTCGCCCGGCAGGTCGAGCGCGATCTCGACGGGCGCGCCCTCGCGGTCGCGCAGCAGGGTCAGGCCGAGGCCATAAGGGTCGAGCAGCGGGTAGCTCTCACGCTGCCAGCCGTCGTCGCCGATCGACTGGCGGAAGTAGCCGGCGCGGTAGAAGAGCCCCACGCCGGTGAGCGGAACGCCCAGATCCGACGCACTCTTGAGGTGATCGCCGGCCAGGATGCCGAGGCCGCCCGAATACTGCGGCAACGAGCCGTCCACGCCGAACTCGGGGGAGAAGTACGCGATGTGGACCGGCTTGTCGCCCTCGAGCCGCTGGAACCAGCGGTCGCCCTCGAGGTACGCGGTGAGGCGCTCGTCCTCCTCGCGGACGCGGGCGACGAACTCGTCGTCGCCAGCGAGCTCGTCGAGGCGCTCCTGGCCGAGCGCGCCGAGCATGCGGGCGGGGTTGGCGCCGATCTCGTCCCACAGCGCGGGATCCATCGAGGCGAAGAGGGAGTGCGTCGCGCGGCTCCACGACCAGCGCCAGTTGGAGGCGAGGCGGTCGAGCGGTGCGAGGGATTCGGCGAGGACGGGGCGGACGGTGAATGTGCGGATGGCCTTCACGCACGCGATTCTAGGGGGAGAAGCTGGAAGCGCTTGCACGCGGGAATCTGGGTCTACGCTGGCGTCATGGCCATCGCACGACTGCACGGGGGTCCGCTCGACGGACAGCTGCTGCCCCTCGAAGACCCGAACCTCGACCGCATGATCGTCCCCTACAGCGAGACGCAGGTGGTCTACGAACGTCGCGGCGCACCCGGCCGCACCGGCGAGAACGACGGACCGACCGAGGCCGAGTTCTGGTTCGTCGAAGCCGAGGACGAGATCGACCCCGACAGCGACCAGCCCCGTGAGCGCCGCTGACGAGTCCCCGACGAAGGCCGCCGGCGGGGGAACCGCGGACGGCGAGGCGTCGCACAGCGTCGAGATCGAGCTGAAATTCGACGTCGACGACCCCACGCCGCTGCCCGACTGGTCGACCTTGCCCGGTGTCGCCCGCGTGGGCGAACCGGAACCGCGCGACCTCGACGCGCAGTACTTCGACACCGACGACCTCTCGCTGGCCCACGCCGGGTACGCGGTGCGCCGCCGCACCGGCGGACCCGACGAGGGCTGGCACATCAAGGGACCCCGCCGCGCCGACGGCGGCCGGGTGGAGCTGCACTGGCCGCTCGGACCCGCGGGTGAGATCCCGCAGGGGATCGCCGACGCGATCTCGTCCCTCGCATCCGTGACCTCGCTCACGCCGATCGCGCGCATCCGGAACAGCCGGACGGCCTACGCCCTGCAGGACGCGGCGGGTGGCGTGGTCGCCGAGTTCGTCGACGACCGCGTCAGCGCGAACGACGAGCGCGCGGGCGTCGAGCGTGCCTGGCGGGAATGGGAGTTCGAGCTCGGCCCCGCGGCGCCTGCCTGGCTGGAGGAGCGGCAGGCGCTCTTCGCCGCCGCCGAGAAGGCGGTGCACGCGGTCGGCGGCCGGCCCGCGGCATCCGATTCCAAGCTCGCCCGCACTCTCGGGCACTGAGCACGTCGAACGCCCCGGACCCTCCGAGAAGGTCCGGGGCGTTCGTGCGCGTGCTGATCAGAGGTTGATCATGTGACCTGCGAGGCCGTGGAAGGCCTCCTGCACAGCCTCCGACAGCGTCGGGTGCGTGTGGACGTTGCGCGCGGCCTCGAGAGCGGTGAGGTCCCACTTCTGCGCGAGCGTGAGCTCGGGGAGCAGCTCCGAGACGTCGGGGCCGATGAGGTGGCCGCCGAGCAGTTCGAGGTGCTCGCCGTCGGCGATGAGCTTGACGAAGCCGATGGGCTCGCCCAAGCCGTTCGCCTTGCCGTTCGCCGAGAACGGGAACTTGGCGACCTTGACGTCGTAGCCGGCGTCGCGCGCCTGCTGCTCGGTCAGGCCGAACGAGGCCACCTGCGGCGAGCAGAAGGTCGCGCGCGGCATCATGCGGTAGTCGCCGAGGGTCATGGTCTCGGTCTTGCCGATGGTCTCGGCGGCCACGACGCCCTGCGCCTCGGCCACGTGGGCCAGCTGCAGCTTCGCGGTGACGTCGCCGATCGCATAGATGTGCGGCACGTTGGTGCGCATGTGGTCGTCGATGTCGATGGCACCACGGTCGGTCAGCTTCACGCCGGTGTTCTCGAGCCCGAAGCCCTCGACGTTGGCCGCGAAGCCGATCGACATCATGACCTTGTCGGCGTCGATGGAGCCCTGGCTGCCGTCCTTGGCGGTGTAGGTCACGGTGACCTTGTCGCCCTGGTCGGTCACCGTCTCGACCTTGGTCGAGGTGAGGATGTCGACGCCGTAGTTCTTGTACTGGCGGGCGATCTCCTTCGAGACGTCCGCGTCCTCGTTCGGCAGCGCACGGTCGAGGAACTCGATGATCGTGACCTTCACGCCGTAGTTCACCATCACGAAGGCGAACTCCATGCCGATGGCGCCGGCGCCGACGATGACGATCGACTGGGGCAGGTCGCGGGCGAGGATCTGCTCCTCGTACGTCACGACGTTGCCGCCGATCTGCACGCCCGGGAGCAGACGCACCTTCGAGCCGGTCGAGATGATGGCGTTGTCGAAGGTGACGCGCTCGGTCGTGCCGTCGGACTTCGCGACGTCGATCGTGTTCGCGTCGACGAACGAGCCACGGCCCTCGTACTCGTCGACCTTGTTCTTCTTCATCAGGTAGTGGATGCCCTTGACGTGGGTCTCGGCCACCTTGCGGCTGCGGTCCCACGCGACGCCGAAGTCGAAGTGCACGTCACCCGAGATGCCGAACAGATCGGCCTTGTGGTGGAACTGGTGGGCGAGGTCGGCGTTCTTGAGCAGAGCCTTCGAGGGGATGCAGCCGACGTTGAGGCAGACACCGCCCCAGTACTTCTCTTCGATGATCGCGACCTTGAGGCCGAGCTGAGAAGCACGGACGGCCGCGACGTACCCGCCGGGCCCCGCGCCGAGGATGGCGACGTCGTAGTGAGGCATGCTTCCAGCCTAGTGGTCGGCCGGGGGCTCGGAGCCGGGCCCCGAGGCCCCTCCGGACGCCTGCTCGCGGGCCGCGTCGAGGTCCTTCTCGCGCCGTGCGCGCGAGAGCAGGAGGTAGGCGACGGCGCCCAGCACGCCGAGCGCGATGATGCCGAAGATCACCCAGGGCCAGGCGTCGGCGGAGGAGGAACCGGCGTCCTCCGGCTCGAGCGCGGTGGCAGTGGGGGTCGGCGTCGCGGTCTCGACGGGAGCAGTCGTCTCGGTGGGCGCCGGCGACGCCGTCTCGGTCGGGGTCGGCGCGGGTGCGCCCTCGACGGTGAACGAGAACTCGCCCGAGATGGGGTGCCCGTCGCTCGAGACGACCTTCCACAGCACGGTGACGGCACCGGATGCCTCGCCCGTGAGCGGCTGCGTCAGCACGTTGTCGCGGACGGTCGGCGTGCCGCCGGCGAGCGAGGTGCCCGCGGCATCCGTCACCTCCACGACCGAGGCGCCCTCGTCGTCGGCGATCTCGGCGCTGAAGGTGAGCGCGAGCTCGGTGGGAAGCGCCGCCACCGTGCTGCCGGCGGCGGGATCGCTGCCCAGCAGCTCGTCGTGGGCGCTGGCGGGGGAGGCCGTCGCGAGCACGACGCCGAAGGCGGTGAGAACGGCGGCGACGAGCACTCCGAGCCGGGCTGCGAGGGGCTTGTGAAGAGTTTGTGACATCACGCGATCGAGCCTATCCGGCTCTTTGATCCGGACCCTGGGAGGTCTAGCCTGGCGACAGGCGGGCCCCCTGCCCGTCGTCCCCGACGCGGAAGGATCCGGCAGATGGACCAGATGATGATGGGCGCCATGTCCAAGGACATGATGTCGATGCCCGGCATGGAGAAGACCATGGACATGTCGGTCATGCAGGCCTGTATGGATGCCTGCTCGGCCTGCGAGCAGGCGTGCACGGTGTGCTCCACGCAGATGATGTCGTGCGCCCCCGCGTGCATGAACTGCGCGGACATGTGCAACACGATGATGCGCGCCATGATGCGCATGCAGGGCATGAACCAGGCGACGATGATGTCGATGCTCGACGCGTGCATCGCGATGTGCCAGCTGTGCATGGACGAGTGCATGGAGCACGCCGACCACAGCGAGGTCTGCAAGATGTGCGCTCAGGCGTGCAAGGCGTGCATGGACGCGTGCATGGCCATGAAGGACATGATGATGGCGATGAGCTGAGGCTCGTCGCTGCTTCTTCGATACGCGGCGGCGCCGGACCGGCGCACCACCGGCCGAAGCGTCAGCCGCGCAGGACGTTGAACCGCGCGCCGCCGACGGCGAGCACGTGGTAGCGCTCGTGCAGCGCAACCGGCGTGCCGGGCGTCGCGGCCGCGGCCGCCCCCGTGCCGTTCCACAGCGCGACGGCCGACCAGTCCGCAAGGGTGCGGACGATCACGAAGCCCGAGCGCGGGTCGGATGCCTCGACGATCGCGTCCGCCCAGTCCGACGGCGTCGCCGCGGCCAGGCGCGCCTGGATGAGGTGCAGCGCGTGGCCCGGCGCGAACGAGGAGCAGGTGTCACCGTGGTCGCACATGCACGCCGCACGCTCACGCACCTCGAGGGGCGGGATGTGGCTGTGCGGGCTGGACACGGTGGGCTCCTTCGATGACGACGGATCGGTTGCGTCCTGCCAGGCTAGGTGCCCGCGCCGAACGGGGCATCTCAGGCGACATGCGGCGAAACATTGCGCAAATGGAATCTGTCTCGTCGGAGCCGTGAGCGATCAGATAGTCTGAACAGACAGAGGAGGAAACCGTGGAGCACGACCGCCGACCCGATCAGGGCGACATCCGCCGGGCAGCCGGGGCCGACGCACACGAGTCCGATCGCGGGGCCGACACGACACAGACGTTCGGCCACGATTCCGACCTGTCGTTCGTGCCTTTCGGCAGCGAGCTCGGCGACGCCGAGCTCGACGCCATCGAGGCTCTCCCGTCCGGTGCCGCGCTCCTTCTCGTCCGCTCCGGCCCCACCGCCGGCGCCCGCTACCTGCTGGACTCCGACGTGACGACGGTCGGTCGCCACCCGGAGGCCGACATCTTCTTCGACGACGTGACCGTCTCGCGTCGTCACGCCGAGATCACCCGCACCGGCACGACCTTCGAGCTCGTCGACCAGCGGTCGCTCAACGGCACCTACGTCAACGGCGAGCGGGTCGACCGGGCCACGCTCACCAACGGCGCCGAGGTGCGCATCGGCAAGTTCCGACTCAACTTCTTCGTCTCTCCCGCCGACCTTTCGCGAGCGGCGGAGGCCTGATGCCCGCGGCATCCGCCCAGGAAAGGGCGTCGTCCGCGGGTCTTCTCAGCATCGGGCAGGTTCTGGCTCGGCTTTCGCCGGAGTTCCCGTCCCTCACCTCCAGCAAGCTGCGCTTCCTCGAGGTGCAGGGCATCGTGACGCCGCTGCGCACCGAGTCGGGCTACCGCAAGTTCTCGCAGGACGACCTGGAGCGGCTGCGGCTCGCGCTCACCCTGCAGCGCGACCACTACCTGCCGCTGTCGGTCATCCGCGAGTACCTGGAAGACGTCGACGCGGGGCGCGACCCCGCGACGCCGACCGCGGTGCCGCCGCCGTCGATCGTGCCGGCGCCGCGGCGCTACCGTCGCGACGAGCTGCTCGCCGCCGCCGGGGCGGCTCCGCAGCTGCTCAACGACGCGATCAGCACCGGCATCATGGCGGGGGCGGAGTCGTACACCGAGCAGTCGGTCACGCTCCTGCGGGCGCTCGTCGCACTCGATCGCCACGGCATCGAGCCGCGTCACGTCCGCGCGCTGCGGCAGAGTGCGGAGCGGGATGTCGCGCTCGTCGAGTCGGCGCTGGCGCCATTGCTGCGGCGGACGGATGCCTCGTCCCGCGGCCGTGCCGGTGAACTCGCACCGGAGCTGACCCGGCGTCTGGACGATGTGCGCGCGATCTTCGTGCGCTCGGCGCTCGACCGCATGCTGTCCTGACGGACGCAGCACCGCTGAGCCTGACGAAGCGCGCGACACGCCGACCCCCGATGGGCGGATGTCATTGCCGCGAGGGGGAGCCTGATCTAGCGTGGAAGTATTCGATCCGGAGGGGGAACGACATGTCCGGAGACGTAGCTCCTGGCGAGCCGTTCGGTGCTGAACTCCTCTTCACCGACGGGCTCCCCGCGATGGACGACGAGGTCGGCTACCGCGGTGCCGCCGCGGCCAAGGCGGCCGGCATCACCTACCGTCAGCTCGACTACTGGGCGCGCACCGAGCTCGTCGAGCCCACGGTCCGCGGCGCGAGCGGTTCGGGCTCGCAGCGCCTGTACGGATTCCGCGACATCCTCGTGCTCAAGCTCGTCAAGCGCCTCCTCGACACCGGGATCTCGCTGCAGCAGATCCGCACGGCAGTCGACCAGCTCCGCGCCGCCGGAATCCGCGACCTCGCCGGAACGACCCTCATGAGCGACGGCGCCTCCGTCTACCTGTGCACCTCCAACGACGAGGTCATCGACCTCGTCAGCCGCGGCCAGGGCGTCTTCGGCATCGCCGTCGGCAAGGTGCTCCGCGAGGTCGAGTCCGAGCTCCTGGAGTTCGAGGTCGAGAAGCCCGACCCGATGGATGAGCTCGCCGTTCGCCGCGCAGCCCGCTCGGCCTGACCCCCTTCCCGCAACGGGGGACCTTTTCGCGCAACCGGCGGGGGAGTACGCTCGGCGCCGGCCGCTCATCGCGGCTCCTCGCCGAGTGAGCGGAGAGACCATGTTCCGCAGATCCGCCATCGCAGCCGCGGCGATCGCCGCACTGACTCTCGCCGGAGCAGCTGCACCCGCCGCAGCCGGCGGCCCGCCGTACGTCGAGAACTGGGTCGACGAGGGCGGTGGCATCGCGCAGGAGGCCTACGCTCCGTTGTGTGAGGGGACCGTCGATTTCGAGGTGCATTTCTCCTACCGCGACGAAGGTCGCTTCCAGCTCATGGAGCGGCGCGGAGAGTTGTACGGTCAGAGCACCCACCACGGTGAGTGGACCTGGTGGAACCCCGCCAACGGTGAGTCGCTCGTGGTCCAGGTCAACGGACTCGACCGCGACCAGGCCGTGGCGACCAACGAGGACGGCACGGTGAGCCTCATCGCGAAGAGCACGTCGAGCTTCGTCGCGCACACCGCGCACGGCGCCCGGCTCATCGGATCCGGGGCGATCTGGGTCGAACTGCACATCGACCTCGGTCCGACCGAGAGTCCCGATGACGACGTCGTGACGGTCGTCGACGTACCGAAGGGAGTCGGTCCGGAGGGGCAGTCGTTCTGCGAGCTCGTCGCCGACGAGCTCGGCTGAGCCGCGTCATCGCACCGCGGCGGCCGCCTCCTCTGGTCGCCCGGTCTTCGCAGTGAGCGCCTGACGAAGGTCGGCGATGAGATCGGCGGGATCCTCGAGGCCGATCGACAGGCGCACGAGCGCCTCGGAGGGCTTCGCCTCGGAGGCGACCGGGCGATGCGTCAGCGCGGCCGGGTGCTGGATCAGGGAGTCGACGCTGCCGAGCGAGACCGCGTGCGTGAAGAGCTGGACCGACGCGGTGAGCGCGGCCGCGGCGTCGAACCCGCCCGCCAGTTCGATCGCGATCATGGCGCCCGGACCCGTCTGCTGCGTCCCGACGAGGCCGAGCGGATCGCTCTCGGAGAACCCCGGGAAGTGGACTCGCGCCACTTCGGGGCGGGTGAGCAGCCAGTCGGCGACGACGCGCGCGCCTTCCTGCTGTGCGCGCATGCGCACCGGCAGCGTCGCCAGCCCGCGATGCAGGAGATAGGCGGCGAGCGGATGCATGATGGCGCCGGTGATCGCGCGGGTGCGGCGCAGCGCCGCGGCCAGTTGCGCGTCGCACGCGACGACCCCGCCCACGACGTCGCCGTGGCCGCCGAGATACTTCGTCGCGCTGTGGAGCGAGAGTGCCGCGCCGAGATCGAGCGGATGCTGCAGCACTGGGGTCGCGAACGTGTTGTCGACGAGCACGGGCACGTCGCCCGCTGCCGCGACGACGGCCGCGATGTCGACGAGCTCGAGCGTCGGATTGGCGGGGGATTCGAGCACGACCAGTGCCGTGTCGTCGCGCAGGGCCGCGGCGACGCCGTCCGGCGCGCAGAACGTGGTCTCCAGCGCCAGCAGGCCCGAGGCGAGCAGATGATCGGTACCGCCGTACAGCGGGCGCACGGCGACGATGTGGCGCTTCGCGGACTCGTGCGTCAAGGCCAGCATGACCGCGGTGACTGCGGCCATGCCCGACGAGAACGCCACGGCCTCCTCGGCGTGCTCCAGACGCGCGAGCGCCTCTTCGAACCGGGCGACGGTGGGGTTCCACAGGCGCGCGTAGACGTGGGATCCCCCTTCGAACGGGTGGCCGCCGGTCGCGAGGACCTCGTACGACAGGCCGCCGAGCTCGATGCCGGGCAGCGGATTGGTCGACGAGAGGTCGAGGGGAAGAGCGTGGACGCCGAGGCTCGCGAGATCGTCGCGGCCGGCGTGCACGGCAAGGCTGTCAGGGTGCAGCGTCATCGATGCCATGGCGATATGGTCAGTGACAACGGCGCGAAACTCAAATCACGCTCACGGAGCCGAGCATAAAGTGCGCAATGTGATCATCGAGTGAGCAGAGTGGTCACCCGCGCGGATGCCGCCGGGCGCGGCATCCGTCATCGTCAGGAACGCGTGTCTTCGGGGACCGGGATGCGGCCGGTGCGCATGATGCGGTCCAGCAGCGAGTCGAAGTCGGCCGCGAGCTCCTGTGCCGAGTCGCCGGGCCAGATGTGCAGCGGCTTCGCGGCGCCCTGCGCCTGCTGGAGCGACGTGCGCTCGGGAAGCTGGGGCGAGAGCACGAGCGGGCCGAACATGTCGCGCAGCTCCTTGATGCGGAACTGGTGCTCGATCGACTGCGGGCGGACGCGGTTGACCACGATCCCGAGTGGCTGGAGGCGGGGCGAGAGGCCGCGGCGGATCTCTTCGATCGCGCGCAGCGCGCGGTCGGCGGCGGCCACGGAGAAGAGCCCGGGCTCGGTCACGACGATGACGCGGTCGGAGGCTGCCCAGGCAGTGCGCGTGAGCGCGTTGAGCGAGGGGGCGCAGTCGATGAGGACGAGGTCGTAGTCGGCCTCGATGGTGGCCAGTGCCTCCTCGAGCTTCCAGACGTCGCGCACGCTCGGGTGGGGGCCGTCGAAGTTGATGGCCGACGGGCTGCCGATCATGACGTCGATCGTGCCCGGGTGCACCTTCGCCCAGCCGCTGGAGGTGATGGCCTGACGGACCGTCTTCTCCTTCGGATTGGCCAGGACATCGGCGACATTGAGCCTGCCGGCCACTTGGATGTCCATGCCCGTCGAGACGTCGGACTGCGGGTCGAGGTCGACGACGAGCGTGCGAACACCGCGGGCGAAGGCCGCCGACGCGAGTCCGAGAGTCACGGTCGTCTTGCCGACGCCACCCTTGAGCGAGCTGACGGATAGGACGTGCACAAGCCACCACGTTACCGTCCCCTAGGCTGAGAGCACACTCAGCCCCGTCCGCACCGCCGCCCCGGAGGTCGTATGTTTACGAAGATTCTCGTTGCAAACCGTGGTGAGATCGCCATCCGAGCCTTCCGGGCCGCATACGAACTCGGGGCGCGCACCGTCGCGGTGTTCCCGTTCGAGGACCGTGGCTCCCTGCACCGCCAGAAGGCTGACGAGTCCTACGAGATCGGCGAGAAGGGGCATCCCGTCCGCGCCTACCTCGACGTCGACGAGATCATCCGCGTCGCCAAGGAAGCGGGCGCCGACGCGATCTACCCGGGCTACGGCTTCCTCTCGGAGAACCCCGAGCTCGCAGAGAAGGCCGCGGCGAACGGCATCGCCTTCATCGGACCGCCGGCGAAGGTGCTCGAGATGGCCGGCAACAAGGTCACCGCCAAGCAGCACGCGGTCGCCGCAGGCGTGCCGGTGCTGCGCTCGACCGAAGCGTCCGACGACGTCGACGAGCTGCTCGGCCAGGCCGACGAGATCGGCTTCCCGATCTTCGTGAAGGCCGTCGCCGGCGGAGGCGGACGAGGGATGCGGCGCGTCGAGCGCCGTGAGGAGCTCGCGCCCGCGCTGTCCGAGGCCATGCGAGAGGCGGGCAGCGCCTTCGGCGATGCGCGCGTGTTCCTGGAGCAGGCGGTGCAGCGTCCACGCCACGTCGAGGTGCAGATCCTCGCCGACGGCACGGGAGAGACCGTTCACCTCTTCGAGCGCGACTGCTCGGTGCAGCGCCGTCACCAGAAGGTGATCGAGATCGCCCCGGCCCCCAACCTCGACCCGGAGGTGCGGGACGCCCTGCACGGCTACGCCGTCGCCTTCGCGCGCTCCATCGGCTACGAGAACGCCGGGACTGTTGAGTTCCTGCTCGAGACCGCCGGCCCGCGCACCGGCGAGGTCGTGTTCATCGAGATGAACCCGCGCATCCAGGTCGAGCACACCGTCACCGAGGAGGTGACGGACGTCGACCTCGTGCAGTCGCAGATGCGCATCGCCGCGGGGCAGACGCTCGCCGATCTCGGCCTCACCCAGGACCAGATCCAGCTGCGGGGTGCCGCGCTGCAGTGCCGCATCACGACGGAGGATCCGTCGCAGGGGTTCCGTCCCGACACCGGGCGCATCACGACCTACCGCTCGCCGGGCGGTGCCGGCATCCGCCTGGACGGCGGCACGACCGCGGCAGGCTCGCAGATCAGTCCGCACTTCGACTCGATGCTCGCGAAGCTCACGTGCCGAGGTCGCGACTTCCCGGCCGCCGTCGCCCGTGCGCGGCGCGCGCTGGCGGAGTTCCGCATCCGCGGCGTCGCCACCAACATCCCGTTCCTGCGCGCGGTGCTCGACGACCCGGCATTCGTCGCGGGCGACGTGAGCACGTCGTTCATCGACGAGCGCCCGCAGCTGCTCACGAGCAATCCCTCGCGCGACCGCGCGACGAAGCTGCTCGCCTGGCTCGGCGACGTCACGGTCAACCGTCCCTACGGCGAGAAGCCGCTGGCCGTCTCGCCGGGCAGCAAGCTGCCCGAGATCGACCTGGCGGTCGCGCCGCCGGCGGGCACGCTCGACCGGCTGCGCGAGCTGGGCCCCGAGGGCTTCGCCCGCGCGCTGCGCGAGCAGAGCGCCCTGGCCGTCACCGAGACCACCTTCCGCGACGCCCACCAGTCGCTCCTGGCGACGCGCGTCCGCACGCGCGACCTCGTGCGGGTCGGTCCGCACGTGTCGCGCATGACGCCGCAGCTGCTCTCGGTGGAGGCCTGGGGCGGCGCCACCTACGACGTGGCCCTCCGCTTCCTCGCCGAAGACCCGTGGGAGCGGCTCGAAGCGCTGCGCGAGGCGATGCCGAATATCCCGATCCAGATGCTCCTGCGCGGTCGCAACACCGTCGGCTACACGCCGCGTCCCGTCGAGGTGACCGACGCGTTCGTGCGCGAGGCCGCCGCGACCGGCGTCGACATCTTCCGGATCTTCGACGCGCTGAACGACGTCTCGCAGATGCGACCGGCGATCGACGCGGTGCGCTCCACCGGCACGGCGATCGCCGAGGTGGCGCTCTGCTACACCTCCGACCTCCTCGACCCGTCGGAGCGGCTGTACACGCTCGACTACTACCTGCGCTTCGCGGAGCAGATCGTCGAGTCGGGGGCGCACATCCTCGCCATCAAAGACATGGCGGGCCTCGTGCGCCCGGCGGCCGCGGCCAAGCTCGTCACGGCGCTGCGCGAGAACTTCGACCTGCCGGTGCACCTGCACACGCACGACACCGCGGGCGGCCAGCTCGCCACGCTCCTGGCGGCCAGTGCCGCAGGAGTGGATGCGGTGGATGCCGCGGCCGCACCCATGTCGGGAACCACGAGCCAGCCGTCGCTCTCGGCGCTCGTGGCCGCGCTCGCGCACACCGACCGCGACACGGGCCTGAGCCTCCAGGCCGTGAGCGACCTCGAGCCGTACTGGGAGGGCGTGCGCCACCTGTACCGCCCGTTCGAGTCCGGTCTGGACTCGCCGACCGGGCGCGTGTACCACCACGAGATCCCGGGCGGCCAGCTCTCCAACCTGCGCCAGCAGGCGATCGCGCTGGGTCTGGCCGACGACTTCGAGCTGATCGAGGACATGTACGCCGCGGCGGACCGCATCCTCGGCCGCATCCCCAAGGTCACGCCGTCGTCCAAGGTCGTCGGCGACCTCGCGCTCGCGCTCGTGGCGGTGCGCGCCGATCCGGCCGACTTCGAGGCCAACCCGCAGAACTACGACATCCCCGACTCGGTCGTCGGCTTCATGGCGGGCGAGCTCGGTGACCTGCCGGGCGGATGGCCCGAGCCCTTCCGCACGAAGGTGCTGGCGGGCCGCACGATCTCGATCGACATCCCGCCCCTCACCGCCGACGAGCAGGAGGGCCTCGCCGGCGACGCCGCGACGCGCCGACGCACCCTGAACCGCCTGCTCTTCCCCGGTCCCGCCCGCGAGTTCGAGAAGAACCGCGAGACGTACGGCGACCTGGCCGCCCTCGGCACGCCGGACTACCTCTACGGCCTCAAGCCGGGGGAGGAGCACGTCGCCGAGATCGACCCGGGCGTACAACTGTATGTGGGACTCGAGGCGATCGGCGAGGCCGACGCCAAGGGCATCCGCACCGTGATGACGACCTTGAACGGCCAGCTCCGGCCGGTCTTCGTGCGTGACCGCAGCATCAAGGTCGAGACGCGCCAGGCCGAGAAGGCCGACACGTCCAAGCCGGGTCAGGTGGCCGCGCCGTTCTCGGGAGTGGTCACCCTCAAGGCGAACGTGGGCGACACCGTCGCGGCGGGCCAGCCGGTCGCGTCGATAGAGGCCATGAAGATGGAGGCGGCGATCACCGCTCCCGTGGACGGCGTCGTCGAGCGGCTCGCGATCGCCGAGACCGCCCAGGTCGACGCCGGCGACCTTTTGGTCGTCATCCGTCCCGCCCAGTAGCCTGGAGGGTGGCAACCGCCCGAACACGCCGCCTTCTGCCCAGGAGAACTCCGTAGTGACGCCCGATCGCAACGAACACACGCCCGACGAGCCCGAGAACGGCGTGCTCTCCGAGACGGGGAGCATCGACACGACCGGCTTCGGACTTCTGGGCGGTGCGACGGCGCAGGTGAACGTCGAGCTGCCGACCGAATCCGAGGACGACCTCGCCGACGACGACGTGATCGACGACGAGGTTCCGTTCATCGTCGAGATCCCGGCCGACGCGGACCTGCCGGTCATCGAGGCCGGCAGGGTGTCGGAGTTCGCGGAGTTCAGCACCGAGACGACCGAGGCCGAGATCATCGACCCGTCCGGCGAGCTCGAGGAGTGGACGGTCGAGGGTGAGGGCTTCGCGCCGGCGCCCGCGATCGAGGACATCGCCGATGCGGAGGTCGTGGCCGACGACACGTCGGCCGACGACACGTCGGCGCACGACGTGGTGGACGACGTCGTCGTCATGGAGTCCGCGGTCCCTGCTGACGTGGCGGACGCCGGCGTCGACGACGCGGCGGCCGCTGAGGCCGACGAGGTCGCGCACGATGCGGAAGCCGATGCGCCGGGAGCCGTCGAATCCGAGCCCGCACTCGAGGATGTCGAATCAGAGGCCGCGTGGGAGGCCGAGTCCGACTCGCGCGCCCAACCGGCGTCCGAGCAGGAGTTCGTCGCCCCGGACCAGCCCGGGTTCGCCGAAGAGCCCATGGAGAGCGCCGACGCTGTGCTTCCGGCCGCGGAGGAGCCCGTCGACGAGTTCGCCGTCGTCGACTTCGATGCGGAGGAGTTCGAGGACGCCGACTTCGACGCCGAATTCGATCCGGCCGAGTTCGACCTCGTCCTCGAGGAGGACGGCGTCGAGGCCGCCCTGGCGGAGAACGCCGCGACAAGAGACGATGTCATCGCGAACGACGACACCGCGGAGGAGCCCATGAGCGCGAAGACCCCGGCCCCTGAGGGGAGCGAGGCGAAGGGGAAGGATGCCGCCGCCGCGGCTCCCTCCGCGCCGAAGACTCCGCCCGCAGCCCCGGCGATGCCGGCCGCAGCGGCCGCCGCGGCGAAGGCGACGACCGGCTCGACGCCCACCACGCGCCGCGAGGCGAACCACACCGGCGCGCACCCGGTCGCCGACCGTCCGGTTGAGCGCACCGCGGTGGAGCGCACCTCGTTCCCGCGCGGCGACGTGGCACTCGCTTCGAAGCGGCTCGGAGAGTTCGAAGCCGACCGCGAGACGGCCGATCTGCTGACGGCCGATCGCCTGCTGGACCCGCACCAGGTCGTGCGGCCCGAGCCCGAGGGCGCGTGGCAGCACTTCGTGTACTCCATCTCGGGCCGGCGCATCAACCTCGGCGACAGCAAGCGTGCGAAGGCCCGCAAGGAGCTCGATCGCCGGATCGCCGCTCCGCTCGTCGGCGGAGCCCGCTTCGTGCCGGTGCTCTCGCGCAAGGGCGGCGTGGGCAAGACGACCGTGACGACGCTGCTCGGCATGGCTCTGGCCGACGCGCGCGACGACCGCGTCATCGCCGTCGACGCCAACCCCGACCGGGGCACGCTGGCCGAGCGCATCTCCCGCGAGAGCGCGCGCACCGTGCGGGATCTCGTGCGCATCAGCGGCGACGTCGTCGGGTTCAACGACCTGTCGAACATCGTCGCGCGTGACGAGACGCGCCTGGACGTCGTCGCGTCCGACTCCGACCCGCGTGTCTCGGAGGCGTTCAACGACGCGGACTACCGCGATGTCGCCGCGCTGGCGGCCCACTACTACTCGATCGTGCTCACCGACACGGGCACGGGCATCGTCCACTCGGTCATGGAGGCGACGCTCGATCTCGCCGACCAGCTGGTCGTCGTCGCGGGCCTGAGCGTCGATGAGGCGCGCCTCGCGTCCGAGACGCTGACGTGGCTCGAGACCAACGGCTACGCCGAGAAGGTGCGCAACGCCGTCGTGGTGCTCAACAACGCGCGGCCGGGGCATCCGCTCGTCCAGCTCGACGAGCTCGAATCGCACTTCCGCACCCGCGTGCGCGCCGTCGTGCGCGTGCCGTACGACCCGCACATCGCGGCGGGCAGCGCGATCGCGTTCCGCGAGCTGCAGCCGGCGACCCGCCAGGCCGCGCGGGAGCTTGCGGCGATCGTGGTCGAGGGCCTGCGTTCGCTGGCTTCGGCGGCCTGAGGTGGCCGTCCGTCCCATCCGTGTCTTCGGCGACCCCGTCCTGAAGTCCGTCAGCGCCCCTGTCGAGCAGGTCGACGACGGCGTCCGCGCCCTCGTCCGCGACCTGCTCGACACCGTCGAGCTGCCCGGCCGCGCCGGAGTCGCCGCGCCCCAGATCGGCGTGGGCCTGCGGGCGTTCAGCTACAACATCGACGGCGACATCGGGTACGTCCTCAACCCCGTCCTGGTGGAGGTGTCGGGCGAGCCCGAGCCCATCGGCGAGGGCTGCCTCTCGGTGCCCGGACTGTGGCACGACACGGTGCGCTACCCGTGGGCCAAGGTCACGGGGACCGACCTCGACGGCAACGAAATCGTGCTCGAGGGGGAGGGGCTCCTCGCACAGGCCCTCCAGCACGAGACCGACCACCTCGACGGCAAGCTGTATCTCGAGCGGCTCACGCCCGAGGCGCGCCGTGTGGCGATGCGCGAGATCCGCGAGTCCGACTGGTTCTGACGACGCCGGTCGTCGACCGGGCGAAGCGAGATCTCCCCACGAGACGCAGAAAGCGGATGCCGGAACCCCCGGCATCCGCTCTCTGCTGTGCGGGTCAGCTCAGCGAGACGTTCGTCGTGCTCACCGGCACGGTGTAGATCTCTTCGATGTCGCCGGCGAAGTCGGCGAGGATCACATTGCGCTTGATGCTCATCTTCGGCGTCAGGTGACCGCTGGCCTCGGTCCACTCGCTCGCCAGGATGGTGAACTTGCGGATCGACTCGGCGCGCGAGACGTTCTTGTTCGCGTGGTCGATCGCGCGCTGCACCTCGGCACGCACGGAGTCGTGCTTGGCGGCTTCGGCGAGGGGCATGTCGGCCGGGAGGTTGTTGTTCGCGAGCCACGCCGGCAGCATCTCGGGGTCGAGCGTGACGAGCGCCGCGATGAACGGCTTCTGGTCGCCGACGACCACGACCTGCCCGACGATCGGGTTCGCGCGGATCGGGTCTTCGAGGGCCGCGGGCGAGACGTTCTTGCCGCCGGCGGTGACGATGATCTCCTTCTTGCGACCGGTGATCGTGAGGAAGCCCTCGTCGTCGAACGATCCGATGTCGCCGGTCCTGAACCAGTCGCCGTCGAACGCCTCCGCGGTCGCCTCGGCGTTGCGCCAGTACTCCTTGAACACGTTGATACCGCGCACCTGGATCTCGTTGTCGTCGCCGAGACGGATGCCGACGCCGGGGAGCACCGGACCGACCGTGCCGATCTTCGACTTGGTCGCGAGGTTGACCGTCGCGGGCGCGGTGGTCTCGGTGAGGCCGTAGCCCTCGAGGATCGTGACGCCGAGGCTGTGGAAGAAGTGGCCTAGGCGGGGTCCGAGCGGAGCCGAGCCCGACACCGCGTACACCACGCGACCGCCCATCGCCGTGCGCAGCTTGCTGTAGACGAGCTTGTCGAACAGGCCGAACTTGATCTTCGTCAGCAGCGGGACCTTCTTGCCGTCCTGCAGGAGCTTGGAGTGCTCGACCGCAGTGTGCGCCGCGGCGCGGAAGATCTTGCCCTTGCCGCCCGCCTCGGCCTTCTGCTCGGCCGAGTTGTAGACCTTCTCGAACACGCGGGGGACCGCGAGGAGGAACGTGGGCTTGAAGGAGCCGAGCGCCGGCAGCAGCTGCTTGGTGTCGGGCTGGTGGCCGGTCTTCACGCCCGCGTGGATGTCGAGGATCGAGATGAAGCGGGCGAAGACGTGCGCGGTCGTGATGAACAGCAGGGTCGATGCGCCGGGCGTCTCGACCACCTCGTGGAGCGACTTCGCGGAGTTGCGGGCCAGCTCGACGAAGTTGCTGTGGGTGAGGACGCACCCCTTGGGCCGTCCGGTCGAGCCGGACGTGTAGATGAGCGTCGCGATGTCGGCGCCGTTGGCGATGTTGCGCCGGCGCTCGATCTCGTCGTCGGAGACGCTCGCGCCCTCGGTGACCAGCCGGTCGAGGTCGCCGCCGTGCATCTCCCACGCGGAGCGGATGAGCGGAAGCTCGGGGCGTGCCTCGGTGAAGCGGGCCGTGTGGTCGGGCAGCTCGGTGATGATGGCGACGGCGCCCGAGTCGGTCAGGTTCCACGCGATCTGCGCGCTGGAGCTCGTCTCGTAGATCGGAACCATCACGGCGCCGGCGTAGAAGAGGGCGAAGTCGACGAGCGTCCACTCGTAGGTGGTGCGCGCGATGAAGCCGACCTTGTCGCCCGGCTCGATGCCGCCGGCGACGAAGCCCTTGGCCAGGGCGATGACCTGCTTCTGGAACTCGGCCGCCGTGATGTCGCGCCACCCGTCGCCCTCAGGCACGGCGAACAGCGGACGATCGGGTGTCTCTTTCACGCGCTCGACCAGCAGGTCGGTGATGTTGGCCTGCGGATCGGCGGGGACGATGGCGGGGACTTCGAACTGGACCACGGCAGCTCCTTCGGTACCGGACGTATGTAATCTCGGGTGGATCTCATCCGAGTCTAATCCGCCGTCACATCCGGCCGAGAGCGGGTGTGGACGACGGCGCCTGGATAGACTTCATGGCGCTGTCGCGCGTGCGGCGGCCGGAGAGGGAGACTGTGCTCAAGGTCGGCATCGACATCGGCGGAACGAAGATCGCGGGAGGCGTCGTCGACTCCGATGGCGGCATCGTCGAGCAGCTCCGCGTCGACACCCCGACCGACACCGCCGCCCTCGCGCAGGCCGTCGTCGACATGGCCCGCTACTTCCGCGCCGCGCACGAGATCGCGGCCGTCGGGGTCGCGGCGGCCGGCTTCATCGATCGCGACCGCGCCACCGTCATCCACGCCCCCAACATCGCGTGGCACAACGAGCCGCTGAAGGCGACCCTCGAGGAGGGGATCGGCCTTCCGGTCACCGTCGAGAACGACGCCAACGCGGCCGGCTGGGCCGAGTACCGCTTCGGGGCCGGGCGCGGCGTCGACCACATGGTGATGCTCACGATGGGCACCGGGGTCGGCGGAGCGATCGTGCTGGACGGCAAGCTCTTCCGCGGCGGCCACGGCATCGCCGCCGAGCTCGGCCACATCCGCTTCATCCGCGACGGCCTCCTGTGCGGCTGCGGACAGCACGGATGCCTCGAGCAGTACGCCTCCGGCCGCGCCCTCCAGCGGGAGGCCAATGAGATTGCCGACGGCGGCGGCATCGGCGGGGCGCTGGCGGCTCACCGTGCCGAGCACGGCAAGATCAGCGGTCCGGCGGTGTCGCGACTCGTCCTCGCCGGCGACCCGGGCGCGGCCGAGGCGCTGCGGCGCGTCGCCACCGCGCTCGGCGAGGCGTGCGGCGGCTTCCAGGCCGTGCTCGATCCCGAGCTGTTCGTCATCGGCGGCGGCGTCGCCCAGCTCGGCGACGCGCTGCTCGAGCCGATGCGCGTCGCCTACGAGCGGTCGCTGCCGGGGTATGGCGACCGCCCCGTCGCGACCTTCAAGATCGCGCGGCTCGTCAACGACGCGGGGCTCATCGGCGCCGCCGATCTGGCGGGGACAGAGGCGTAGCAGCATGTTCTACTGGCTGATGAAGTACGTGGTGATCGGACCGATCGTCAAGGCGATCTGGCGCCCGTGGATCGTCGGCCGTCGCAACGTCCCGGCCGAGGGCGCCGCCATCCTGGCGAGCAATCACCTCTCGTTCGTGGACTCGATCTTCCTTCCGCTCATGCTCGACCGGCCGGTGGTCTTCCTCGCCAAGAGCGACTACTTCACGGGCAAGGGGCTCAAGGGCTGGGCCACCCGCATGTTCTTCAAGGGCACGGGCCAGCTGCCTATCGACCGCTCGGGCGGCAAGGCGTCGGAGGCATCGCTGAACACGGGCCTGCAGGTGCTCGGCAACGACGACCTGCTCGGCATCTACCCCGAGGGGACGCGCAGCCCTGACGGCAAGCTGTACCGCGGCCGCACCGGCATCGCCCGCATGGCGCTGGAGGCACACGTGCCGGTGGTGCCCGTCGTCATGGTCGACACCGACACGATGATGCCCATCGGCACCAGGCTGCCGCGGATCGTGCGCGTGGGCATCGTGGTCGGCGAGCCGCTCGACTTCTCACGCTTCGAGGGCATGGAGGGCGACCGGTACATCCTCCGCTCCATCACGGACGAGATCATGGTCGCGCTGCAGCGCCTGGGGGAGCAGGAGTACGAGGACGTCTACGCCTCGACCGTGAAGGATCGGCTGAAGCCCAAGGCTCGCTGACGCGGACGCTGTCACGTGAGCGTCACGCGGCGGCTGCGGCATCCGTCCCACGGCTAGAATCGGGGGATGCTCCAGCACCTCGACGCACTCGACCACTGGCGGACCCTGCCGATCAAGCAGCAGCCGCAGTGGTATGACGTCGAGTCGGTGGCGGCGGCATCCGCAGAGCTCGCGACGCTGCCCCCGCTCGTCTTCGCCGGTGAGGTCGACAACCTGCGCGACCGCCTCGCGCGCGCCGCGTCGGGCAATGCGTTCCTGCTGCAGGGCGGCGACTGCGCCGAGACCTTCGCGGGAGCCACCGCAGAGCAGATCCGCAACCGCATCAAGACGGTGCTGCAGATGGCGGTCGTCCTCACGTACGGCGCATCCATGCCCGTCGTGAAGATGGGCCGCATGGCGGGTCAGTTCGCCAAGCCCCGCTCCAGCGACACCGAGACGCGCGGCGACGTGACGCTGCCCGCCTACCGCGGCGACATCGTCAACGGCTACGACTTCACCGAGAACTCGCGCAAGGCCGACCCCGACCGGCTGCTCAAGGGCTACCACACGGCGGCATCGACGATCAATCTCATCCGCGCGTTCACGACCGGTGGCTTCGCCGACCTCCGCGAGGTGCACTCGTGGAACAAGGGCTTCGCGCAGAACCCGGCCAACCAGCAGTACGAGCGCCTGGCGACCGAGATCGACCGCGCCATCAAGTTCATGGAGGCCGCCGGCGCCGACTTCGACGAGCTGAAGCGCGTCGAGTTCTACACCGGCCACGAGGGCCTGCTCATGGACTACGAGCGGCCGCTGACCCGCATCGACTCACGCACGAACACGCCGTACAACACGTCGGCCCACTTCCTGTGGATCGGCGAGCGCACGCGCGACCTCGACGGCGCGCACGTCGACTACTTCTCGAAGATCCGCAACCCGATCGGCGTGAAGCTCGGCCCGACCACGTCCCCCGAGACGGCGCTCGCGCTGATCGACAAGCTCGACCCGAACCGCGAGCCCGGCCGCCTCACGTTCATCACGCGCATGGGTGCCGGCAAGATCCGCGACGCGCTGCCGCCGCTGCTGGAGGCCGTGAAGGACTCGGGCGCCACGCCGCTGTGGGTCACCGACCCGATGCACGGCAACGGCATCACGACGCCCACCGGATACAAGACGCGTCGGTTCGACGACGTCGTCGACGAGGTGCGCGGCTTCTTCGAGGCGCACCGCGCGGTCGGCACTTTCCCCGGCGGCATCCACGTCGAGCTCACGGGCGACGACGTCACGGAGTGCCTGGGCGGTTCGGAGCAGATCGACGAGGCCACCCTCGCGACGCGCTACGAGTCGCTGTGCGACCCGCGGCTGAATCACATGCAGTCGCTCGAGCTGGCGTTTCTCGTGGCCGAGGAGCTCGAGAAGCGCTGACCCTGCGCCCCTGACGACGAGAAGATCCCGGATGCCTCGCCTCGAGGCATCCGGGATCTTCTCGTCAGCGGCGGTCGATTCGCTCGTGAGAACGCGCGAAAGCACCGTGGGGGGAAGTCCCGGGTGCTGTCGTGACGTCTCATCAGGATCGGCGGATCGGCGGATCCGGCGGATGCCGATGCCGGCCCGTGGGCTTATTCGACCTGAGGCGGCGCAGGCACTCCCGACCCTCGGCGTGAGAATGCGCAATTGCACGCCGCCGGGCAGCCGAGCGGTGCAGTTGTGAGGTCTCGCCAGTGGGTGTGGACAGTTTTCGATGCCGGCGCCTCGGCAGCGGCAGGATGCAGGGATGCCGCGCCGGATACTTCCCGCCGACCTCGACGGAATCGCCTTCACGACCGCTGCCGCTCGCGAGCGAGGTGTCGGCCGCGGGCGCCTGCGCGGATCCGACCTCATGCATCCGCACCATGGGATCCACGTCGCCGCCGCATGTGCGAGCGACGACGGGATCATGGCGCGATGCGAGCGACTCCTCCCTGCGCTGGGAGTGGACCACTGGTTCAGTCATCGGACTGCCGCCCGAATCTGGGGAATCCCGCTGCGACCCGCCTACTCGCCCGTCGAGGGTCTGCATGTGCTGGCGGTGAACAGTCGCGTCGCGTTGCGTCACACGGGAGTCGTCGGTTGGGTGACATCCGACGACGGGGTTGGACGGCAGATGTTCGATCTGCTGCCGGTCGTGGCGCCGGCCGACGTGTGGTGCCAGCTGGCACAACGAGGCGCCGTCGTAGGAGGAGAGCAGATCGAGCACGAGTGGTTGGTGGCCGCTGCCGACTATCTGCTCACCGGCGCACGATCAGCGGATGGAACCCGTGGCGCCCCCCTTTGCACGGTCGACGACCTGCGCGCGGCACTCACTCGACGCGGCCGGGGGCGAGGCACCGCGATGCTGCGGCGGGCGCTCGACCATGCGCGGTACCCGGTGGATTCCCCCTACGAGACGTTCACCCGGCTCGGACTGCTGACGCACGGACTGCCCGAGCCGGTCGTGCAGCTGAGAGTCGAAACCGCAGAGGGTCCGCGCCACGCCGACCTGGGATATCCGCGGCATAAGCTGCTGATCGAGTATCAGGGCGATGAGCACCGCCGCTCGCGCAAGCGATGGCTGAGTGACCTGCGGCGCGTTCAGCTCTTCCAAGACGCCGGCTACGAAGTCTTCCTGATCGGCGCCGATGACGTCGTCCCCGACTGCTCGGCCCTCGCCGTTCGCGTGCGGCGCTTCCTGAGCCGTGAGACCGCACGATAACAGCGCGGCTCGCCGCGAGACGGTGCTGTCGTGAGGTCTGGCAGCGGTTGCGAGAGGAGGGATGCCTGGGCTGCCGGCATCCCTCATTGATTACGGTCCTGTATCTACGACGCCCGCTGGACGAGACCGCGTGATAGCAGCGCGGCTCGCCGCGAGAGGGTGCTGTCGTGATGTCTCGCAGTGGTTGCGAGAGGAGGGATGCCTCGGCTGAGGGTCAGAGGGCGGCGGCGATGCGCAGCGAGATGACGGTGCCGCGGGGCTCCATGTCGCCCGGGTCGGGCTTCTGCGACTCGACCCGGGTGAAGGGGTCGGGGAAGGCGTCCCAGCGGTCGTCGTAATCGATGGTGAACCCGGCATCGGAGGCCGCCTGGCGCGCTTCGGCCAGCGTCATGTCGACGAGGTCGGGCACCTCGAACAGCGGGGGACCGGTCGAGACGACAAGAGTGACGGTGTCGCCCGGGGCGAGGGCGCTGCCGTCGTCCTTGCCGAGCACGCGGATCACCCGGCCCTCGTCCACGGCATCGCTGGGCTCGGTCTGGCTCGGGTCGGCGACGGTCAGTCCCAGGCCTTCCAGTGTGCTGCGGGCCTTGCCCTCGCTCTCGCCGGTGACATCGGGGAGCGGGCCGAGCGACACCTGCAGGCGCGCGGTGTCGCCCTGGTGCACGGTGCACCCGTCGATGCAGGCGACGTCCTGCGAGCCGTCGTCCGGGGCGCCCGCCGGGCGCACCGCGACGGCGATCACGGTTCCGGACGCCGCGTCGGTGAAGAAGGTGGAGCTCTCGTCGGGCACGCTGACGGACTGCGCCTCCAGCGCGGCGCGCACGTCGGCCTCGGGCATACCGGCGAACGAGGTGAAGGTCGCCTCGGCGGGTCCTGTCGAGACGTACACGTTCACCTCGACGGAGCGGTCGACGCGCGAGCCGCTCGGAGGGTCTGTGCGGATCACCTGGCCGAAAGCGACCTCGAGGCTGCTCTCGCCCTGCTCCACGGCGACGAGCGAGTCCTGCTCGAGTCGGGCAGCGGCATCCGCGAAGGTCATGCCGCTAACGTCGGCCACGGAGACCTGGGAGCCGGGGCCCGAGCCGAACCACCAGCCGAGTCCGCCGGCGATGGCGGCCAGCAGCAGCACGAGCACGATGAGCCAGGCGCCACGCGAGCTGCGGCGCTGCGTGGCGCGGCGCAGACGCGAGGCGTTGTCGACCTCGTCCATCGTGGCGGTCGGGCCCGTCGGCGTGCCGGGAAGGACGGCGGTCAGCTCGCCGGTGGGCGAGACGTCGTCGCGGACGACGCCGATCGGACCGGTGCGGGCGATCACGGGGGAGATGCCGAGCTCACGCTCGATGTCGCGGAGCCGCTGGAGCATCTCGCGGGCGTCGATCGGGCGCTCGTCGGGCGACTTCTCCGTCGCCCACAGGACGAGCTCGTCGAGGGGCTCGGGCACTCCCGGGTTCTTCACGCTCGGGCGCGGCACGGAGTCGGTGGCGTGCTGGAAGGCGATCTGCATCGGCTGCTCGCCCTTGTAGGGCTGCTCGCCGGTGAGCATCTCGTAGAGCATGATGCCGATCGCGTAGATGTCGCTGCGCGCGTCGGCGGTGCCACGGGTGACAAGCTCGGGCGCGAGGTAGGCGATGGTGCCGAGCAGCTGCGCACCGGAGGCGGTGTTCGCCGTCGTCGCGCGAGCCAGGCCGAAGTCGCCGATCTTGATCCGGCCGTCCTCGGCGAGCAGCACGTTCTCCGGCTTGACGTCACGGTGCACGATCCCCGCCTTGTGGGCGGCTGCGAGCCCGGACAGCACGGCGTCGAGGATCGACACCGCCTGCGGCACGGTGAGGCGGCGCTGCTCGCGCAGCAGCTCGCGCAGCGTGATGCCCGGCAGGTACTCCATGACCAGGTACGCCATGTCGCCGTCCTGGCCCTGGTCGAACACGTTGACGACGTGGGGATCGGCCAGTCGCGCGGCCGCGCGGGCCTCCTGGATGAACCGGCTCTGGAACACGGTGTCGTCGCTCAGATGGCCGTGCATCACCTTCAGTGCGACGCGGCGCTCCAGGCGCAGGTCGGTGGCGACGTAGACGGTGGCCATGCCGCCGCGGGCGATGCGAGCACGCACCCGGTACCGGCCGTCGACGAGACGGCCGATCAGCGGGTCCGTCTGCTGACTCGTGCTCACGCTGAGAGTCTACGGATGCGCACCTGCGAGCCGGCGGAGCGCCTCACCACGCGAGATCGTAATGTGACGCATCCGATCCGGCCGGGATCCGGCTTCTCAGCCGATCGCGGCCAGCCAGCCATGAGCGGATGCCTCCCATTTGGCGTACGCATCGGGATAGGCCGAGATCTGCACGGCTTGGGCGGCCTGCGTGAAGCTCATGCCCTCCCAGCCGGGGATGTCGAGGAGTCCCCGCGTGCGCGACCCGTTCGGGTCGCCGGGACCGCCGTAGAAGACGCGGGTGGAGCGCGCCGCGTCCTGCACCTCCGCCTCGGTGCCCCAGCCGTGGCTGGGGCGCTGCTGGAACAGGCCGAGCGAGTCGCGATCGCCCCACGAGAGGTTGCGGAGCGAGGACTCCTGCATCGCGGTGCCGAGCGCGATCGCGATGCCGTGGTTCGACACGCCGAGCTCCCGCCCGATGCGCACGATCAGCTGCGCGTTCGCCGCCTGCTCCGACGTCAGCCCGGGGATCGCCGAGCCCGCGGCCGGGATCTTGAGTGTCTGGCCGGGGTAGATGATCGACGACCAGCCGAGCCCGTTGGCCGAGAGCACCGCGTTGGTGGTGACGCCGTATCGCTTGGCGATGCCGCTGACGGTGTCGCCGGCGCCGACAGTGTGCGTGCCGGCTGAGGCGTTCGGCGCGGGAGCGGGTGCCGGCGCCGGGGCGGGTGCTGGCGCCGGAGCTGCCGCCGCGGGGGCCGCCGCTCCCGGAATCCTGATGGTCTGGCCGGGGTAGATGATCGACGACCAGCCGAGCCCGTTGGCGGAGAGCACGGCGTTGGTCGTCACACCGTGACGCTTCGCGATCGCGCTGACCGTGTCGCCACGCTGGACGGTGTAGGTGCCGGTGGCCGGCGCGGGGGCGGGCGCTGCGGGAGCGGGAGCGGCCGCGCCAGCGGCCGCCAGCTTCAGCACCTGGCCCGGATAGATCGTCGATGACCACCCGAGTCCGTTGAGCGCCAGCACGTCGGCGGTGCGCAGTCCGAAGCGCGCGGCGATGCGGCTCACGGTGTCGCCCCGCTGCACCGTATACGTGGCGGGCGCGGTGGACGTCATCACCCGCGAAACAGCCGGTGCCGCGCCGACCGGTGCCGCGGGGACGGATGCCGCGGCCGCGGGCGCCGCCGTCACCGAAGGCGTTGCGGCGGCCAGGCGGAGCGCGCTCGGCATCTGTCGCGTGGTGGCCTCGCCGGGCGCCGCTTGCGCGGGAACCGCAGTGAGACTCAGCGCGATGGATCCCACGAGGGCTGCGGGCACCCCCGCGCGGAGCGTCCGCGACGGCAAGATGCCCTGGTCGGCGTGATCACCGGTACTCCGAAGTGGTCGCACGAGTTTCCCCCCTCAGTCGACTCCGAAAACCGTGTCACGGATGTCTATTGGTGTCAACGGGTGTAAAAGGACGTGCATCCTGTGACTGATGTGGCTGGAGTCGGGTGGACTCGCGATGGGTGGGATCTGAGATAGTTGCTTTCGTGACCTCTGACGACGCTTCGCGCTTCGAGACCGATTGGCTCACTCTCCCCGATCTGGTGGAGGTGCTCGGCGAGCCGCTCGGCCGCGTGCGACGGCTTCTGGACGACTTCCACCTCGTCGGTTCGCGCCGCGACGGCGCCCTGAAGGTGCCGTCGGTGTTCATCGTCGACGGACACCCGCTGCCCTCGCTGCGGGGCACCGTGTTCGCGCTCCACGACGCCGGCTTCTCCGACGACGAGGCGATCGATTGGCTCCTGGCCCCGGACGACACCATCGGCGTCTCGCCGATCGAGGCACTACTCGCCGGGCGCAAGAGCGAGGTGCGCCGGGTCGCTCGTACGCTCGCCTGACCCTTCGGCAGTCTCAGGGGCCGGGGCGGGCTCAGGGACCGGGCGGGCTAAGGGCTCGAAACGGGTTCCGGAGCGGGGCCGCGTCAGGTGGTGCGCACGGTCGCGGCGCGCGCGAGATCGCGCAACTCGCTCACCGCGGCATTGCCCAGTCGCGCGCCCGAGAGCGCGCGATCGGCCTCCCGCGCGTAGTCGGCGATGAGGCGCTCCACGCGCTCGAGGGCGCCGGAGTCGACGATCGTCTGCTGCAGCGACGCGATCTGCGCGGCATCGAGCGTCGGATCCCCGACGAGCTCGTCGACGATCCGGCGCGCGTTCGGCGCCAGCGCCTCGCGCGCGTACGCGATGAGCACCGTGCGCTTGCCTTCGCGCAGGTCGTCGCCCGACGGCTTGCCGGTCGCCGCCTCGTCGCCGAACACGCCCAGCACGTCGTCGCGCAGCTGGAACGCCATGCCGACCGGGTGACCGAACGCGGCCAGCGCGGCCGCCTGCGCGGCATCCGCTCCCGCCAGCGCCGCACCGATCGCGAGCGGCTGCTGGATGCTGTAGCGCGCCGACTTGAACGACGCCACGCGCAGCGCCCGCTCGGCGTGACGGTCGTCGGGCTCGGTGACGAACGCGGACTCCTCGGCGACGTCGAGGAACTGCCCGAGCGTCACCTCGCGACGCATCAGTGCGTACTGCCGGCGCGCCGCAGCCGCCCGCTCAGGGGATGTCTCGGCGAGGCCCTCTTCGAGGAGGTCGTCGCTCCACGCCACGAGGAGGTCGCCCAGCAGGATCGCGCTCGATCTGCCGAAGGCGTCGGCGTCGCCGAACCAGCCCGCCCCACGGTGCTCCGCCTCGAGCGCCCGATGGGCGGCCGGCCGGCCGCGACGGGTGTCGGAATTGTCGATGAGATCGTCGTGGACGAGCGCGGCCGCGTGGAAGACCTCGAGCGCGGCGGCGGCGGCGATGACCGGAGCGGGCGGCGAGCCGGCAGGCCCCGCGGCTTCCTCCACAGCCCTCCACCCCGCGATGCAGAAGCGGCCCCGAAGGCGCTTTCCGCCGGTGACGGCATCCGCCGCGGCCGAGATGAAGCGGGCGGCCTCGGGGCCGGCATCCGTCACCGTCTCCTGCTGAGCCGAGACGAACATGTCCACTCGCTGGGAAATGGCTTCGATCGGCTCTGCGGCGGGTGACACGGGCCTAGCCTAGTGAGGAACGGCACGCGTACAATCGAGCCACCGAAGTACAGAGGGGGATGCATGCCACTCTCCGAACAGGAGCAGCGCCTGCTGGACGAGATGGAGCGCCATCTCATGCGCAACGACGCGGATGTCGTCAGCGCGCCCCGCGATGGACGCACTCTGAGTTATCGCAACATCGTCTACGGCACGATCCTCGTGCTGCTGGGTCTGGGCGGCCTCATCGTGGGCGTCTCGATCCCGCAGGTGATCATCGGCGTGATCGGGTTCGTGGTGATGCTCGGCGGGGTGCTCCTCGCCGTCACACCGGGACGCGGACCGGGCAAGGTGCGCGTCGAACCGGATCGCCCCTCGAAACAGACCAACGGCTCGTCGTTCATGGATCGCATGAACGACCGCTGGGACAAGCGGCAGGAGGAGCGCTGAGCGTCCCCGCCGACTGAACCGGCACGAGAAGCACCGACCTTCGGGTCGGTGCTTTTTTGTTGCCCGCGCAACGTCTGTACCAGGCCTGAAAGGGGGTGCGGGGGAGAGACAGATCACGAATTGATAGCGAAGTGGAGGGAAGTGGAGTAAAGTGGCGTGCAACCCGGGGGGCCGGACGAAGGGGGTGTGATGTACCGATGCTTTTGGGCACGCACACACCCAAGCTCGATGACAAAGGACGCGTCATCCTCCCGGCGAAGTTCCGCGACGACCTGGGTGGGGGTGTCGTCGTGACGCGCGGACAGGACCGCTGCCTGTACGTGTTCAGCGAGAAGGAGTTCGAACGGGTGCACGACCGCATCCGAGAGGCGCCGCTGGCGAACAAGCAGGCGCGCGACTTCCTGCGCATGTTCCTCTCGGGTGCCAGTGCCGAGAAACCCGACAGTCAGAACCGCATCACGATCCCCCCTCCGCTGCGCGCATACGCCGGCCTGGAGCGAGACCTCGTCGTCACCGGCGTGGGCGCTCATGCCGAGATCTGGGACGCCGCTGCGTGGAACGCCTACGCAGAGGCCAACGAAGAGACTTACGCCGAGCTGGAGCAGGAGGTGATTCCGGGCCTGTTCTGAGGCTCGTCGCCTGGATCCCGACTCCCAGCCGCTCCCGCCCTGTCGCCACTTCCCCGGTGACAGGTCAGAGCGGATGGGGATCAGGGTCCAGGGGCCGAGGCCACAGCGGCCCCGTCGACCATGAACCTGCGCGACATCCACACCCCGGTCATGCTGGAGCGCTGCATCCAGCTGCTCGCACCCGCCCTCGAGGGCGACGGCGCCGTCTTCGTCGACGCCACCCTCGGCATGGGCGGACACTCCGAGGCGTTCCTCGAGCGCTTCCCCAAGCTGAACCTGGTCGGCCTCGACCGCGACACCGACGCGCTGCGCATCGCGGGGGAGCGGCTGGCCCGCTTCGGCCACCGCGTGCACCTCGTGCACACCGTCTACGACGGCATCGCCGACGCCGTCGCCTCCGCGGGCTTCGCCGCGGCGGACGGCATCCTCTTCGATCTCGGCGTCTCGTCGCTGCAGCTCGACGTCGCCGATCGCGGTTTCGCCTACGCGCAGGATGCGCCGCTCGACATGCGGATGGACCAGTCCGCCGGCACGACCGCGGCCGAGATCCTCGCGACGTACGGGGAAGGCGATCTGCGCCGCATCTTCGAACGCTACGGCGAGGAGAAGCTCGCCGGCCGCTACGCCCGCGCGATCATCGCCGCACGCGCCAAAGCGCCCATCGAGCGGTCCGGTCGTCTGGTCGAGATCCTGCAGGCCGCGACGCCGGCGGCGGTGCAGCGCACGGGGCATCCCGCCAAGCGGGTGTTCCAGGCGCTGCGGATCGAGGTCAACCGCGAGCTGTCGGTGCTGGAGCGCGCGGTGCCGTCGGCCCTCGGCATCCTGCCCGTCGGCGGCCGCATCGTCGTCCTCTCCTACCAGTCCCTCGAGGACCGCCTGATCAAGCGCGCCTTCGCGGAGGCCTCCACCTCGACGGCGCCTCCCGGGCTGCCGGTGGAGCTGCCCGAGCACGCCCCGAAGTTCAGACTGCTCGTCAAAGGTGCCGAGCTCGCCACCGAAGAGGAGCGCGCGGTCAACCCGCGTGCCACGCCGGTCCGCCTCCGGGCGGCTGAGCGAGTGAAGGACGACGCATGAGCACCATCGCCCACCCCACGACAGCCGCTCGACTCTCGGGAGCAGCCGCGCCGTATCGATCGGATGCCGCACGCCGGCGCCTGCGGGTCGTCGAGGCCCCCGCCCGCCGACGCCGGCCGAAGCTGTTCTACGGCGTGGTCGCGGTGCTCGGCGCCTTCCTCATCGCGGCGGCCCAGATGTCGCTGTCGATCATGACCACGCAGGGCACGTACGAGCTCGCAGCGCTGACGAAGGAGCAGCGCGATCTCACCTACGAGAAGCAGATCCTGTACGACGATGTCGCGGGCCTCAGCTCGCCGCAGTACCTCGCGGCGAACGCCGCCGCGCTCGGCATGGTCATCAACGAGGCGCCGAGCTACCTGCGCCTCAGCGACGGCGCGATCCTCGGTCCGTCGGAGGTGGCGATGGGATCGTCGTCAGTCGACGCGATCGGCCGCGGCGCCGTGCCCAACGCACTCATCACGGACACGCCGCTGGTGACCGCGCCCGACGCGACGATCGACGGCGTGCCCGTCGACGTCGCCGCTCCGGGCGACGCCGGGGTCGGCAACACTCCGCCGCCGATCACCGACGGACTGCCCACGCCGAGCACACACTGAGACGACACCGACGACGACGCCGAGCCGAGACGACACGAGACGCGAGATGACGACACGAAGCACGAGAAGCCCCCGCCGCCGCACCGTCGTGGCCCTCGCCGTCGTCCTCGCCGTGCTCGCCGGCTTCATCGTGAGGCTCGTCGACATCCAGGTGGTCAACGCCGACGACCACATCCAGGACTCCCTCAACACGGCCTTCGCCGGCAAGCAGACGCTCTATGGCACGCGCGGGGCGATCGTCGACGAGAACGGGCAGACGCTGGCGGGCAGCATCCTTCGCTACGACTGCCAGCTCTCGCCCCTGCTCATCACGCAGATCGACGCGCAGGTGCTGGAGGGCGAATCCGACGACCCCCTCTGGGCGGACGTATCGGACGATGTCGCCGCGATCACCGGACAGACGCCGGAGGAGGTGCGTGCCATCGTCGGCGACGCCCTCGCCGAGAACCCGGACTCGGAGTACGCCAAGCTCAAGAACGGCGTCTCGACGGAGCAGTTCCGCGCGCTGGCGGACCTCGGCGTGCCCTACATCACCTGCATCTCGCACCCCGCCCGCGCCTACCCGGACGGCGCGGTCGCGGGCAATCTCGTCGGCTTCCTCGGCAGTGACGGCACGCCGCAGGAGAGCCTCGAGCGGTCTCAGAACGACTGCCTCGCGGCCACGAACGGTTCGCGCACCTACGAGAAGGGCAAAGACGGCGTCGTGATCCCGGGCACCGAGGTCGAGACCCCCGCCACGGACGGCGGCACGCTGCAGCTGACGATCAACCGCGACCTGCAGTGGTACCTGCAGCAGCTCATCGCCGAGCAGACGCAGAACATGGCCGCGCAGCACGGCGCGGTCCTCGTATACGAGGTGAAGACGGGCAAGGTGCGTGCCGCCGCCGAATACCCGACGGTGGACCCGAACAACGTCGACGCCACCGAGGTGGGGGATCGCACCAGTGAGATCTTCCTCGGCACGTTCGAGCCCGGATCGACCTTCAAGGGCCTCACGGCCGCGACGGTGATCGACGCGGGCTGGCAGACGCCCGCCTCCACGGTCGTCGCCTCCAGCGAGGAGCACTTCGCCGACGGCGCCCGCGTGCGGGACTCGTTCAAGCACCCCGCGTACACCTATACGCTCACCGGCGTCCTCATCGATTCCTCGAACGCCGGCATCTCGAAGTTCAGCGAGAAGGTCGACAAGCAGACGCGCTACGACTACTTCCAGAAGTTCGGCATCGGGCAGGGCACCGGCTCGGGCTACCCCGGTGAGGAGACGGGCCTCATCCACCCCGTCCAGGACTGGGGTGCGCAGACGACCCTCAACACGTCGTTCGGCCAGGGCGTCACCACGACGATGCCGGAGCTCGCGCGGGCGTACGCCACGATCGTCAACGGCGGAGTGCGGATGCCGCTGCAGATCATCGAATCCTGCACGAAGTCCGACGGCACCGTCGTCGAGCCCGAGCTCGCCGAACCCGAGCGCGTCCTCAGCGAGAGCACGTCGGCCGACATGCGCGAGATGCTCGAGAACGTCTTCCTCCAGGCGCCCTACGCCAAGACCGTCGCGATCCCGGGCTACCGCATCGGCGGCAAGACGGGAACCGGTGAGAAGGCGGACCTGGTGAACGGCGGCTACAAGGCCGGCGTCTACTACACGACGATGGTCGGCTTCGCCCCGGCCGAGGACCCCGAGTACGTGGTGGTCGTCACCCTCGACGAGCCGACGAAGGTAACATCGTCTGCGGCCAACGCGACCGCGTTCCAGAAGGCCATGACCCAAGTCCTCAAGACGTATCGCGTCATGCCTTCCACGACGTCGCCGGAGCTGCTGCCCAAGTTCGGGTAGTGTCCCGAGCTTCCGGAGTTCCCCACATGATCGCGCTCAGTATCGCCCAGATCGCCCGTGCCGTCGGGGGCGAGGTGCACCTCGCCGACGGCGACACGCCCGACACCCTCATCGACGGGACGGTCGACACCGACTCCCGTCTCATCGAGCCGGGCGGCGTCTTCGTCGCCAAGCCAGGCGAGGAGACCGACGGGCACCTCTTCGTCGACGCCGCCGTCGAGAAGGGCGCGGCTCTGGCGCTCGTCGAGCACGTGGTCGACACGCCGCGTGCGGCATCCGTCACCCAGATCGTCGTGCCCGATGTCGTGACGGCCATCGCGGACCTCGCGCGCGAGGTCGTCGGCCGCGTGCGCGACGAGAGCGGCGACCTGCGCGTGGTCGGCATCACGGGATCGAACGGCAAGACGACCACGAAGAATCTGCTGGCGCGGATCCTCGAGGGTGAGGGTGAGACAGTCTCGCCGAAGGCGTCGTTCAACAACGAAGTCGGCGCACCGCTGACGATGCTGCGCGTCACCGGGTCTACACGGTTCCTCGTGAGCGAGTTCGGCGCCAGCGCGCCGGGTGAGATCGCGCGCCTGGCGGGACTCGTCGACCCCGATGTCGGCGTCGTGCTGATGGTCGGCATGGCGCACGCCGGCGGTTTCGGCGGCATCGAGGCGACGTTCCACGCCAAGTCCGAGCTCGTGAAGGCACTGCACGAGGGCGGCGTCGCCGTCCTCAACGCCGACGACGCGCGCGTCGCCGCGATGGCGCCGATCGCCGCCGAGCGCGGCGCGAGCGTGCGATGGTTCGGCCGCGGCCCCGGCGCGACGGATGTGCGCGCCGACGATGTCGTGGTGACGGCATCCGGCACGTCCTTCCGCGTCACGGCCGACGGGGTGTCGCTGCCGCTGCGCCTGCGGGTGCTGGGCGAGCACCACGTGATGAACGCACTGGCGGCGATCACGGCCGCCACGACGCTCGGGGTCTCGCTCGCCGACGCCGTCGCCCGCCTGGAGACCGTCGAGATCGCCGAGCGCTGGCGCATGCAGCCCCTGGGATCGGACCGGGTGCGCATCATCAACGACGCGTACAACGCCAGCCCCGACTCCATGGCCGCGGCGCTGCGCACGCTGGCGCAGATCACCGGACCCGAGGAGCGCACCGTCGCGGTGCTCGGCGCGATGAGCGAGCTCGGAGAGCACGCCGAGGAGGAGCACGACCGCGTCGGCCTGCTCGCAGTGCGTCTGGGCATCCAGCGGATCGTCGTGGTCGGCGACGCCGCGCGGCGGATGTACCTCGAGGCGGTCGCACAGGGATCGTGGGACAACGAGGCCGTCTTCTTCTCGACCGCCGATGAGGCCTTCGACTACCTGCAGGGCGAGCTGCGCGACGGAGACCGAGTTCTGGTCAAGTCGTCGAACTCCGCGGGACTCCGGTTCCTCGGCGATCGTCTGGGAGAATCGTTCTCGTGAGATCTCTCCTTACCGCGGCGGCGATCTCGCTGGCCTTCACGCTCTTCCTCACTCCGGTCTTCCTGAGGCTCTTCCGCAAGTGGGGCTGGGGACAGGTGATCCGCACCCCGGAAGACATCCGCAACCCCAACCACCAGACCAAGCGCGGCACGCCCACGATGGGCGGCACGATCTTCATCGTCGGCACGATCGTGGGCTACCTGGTCGGCTGCTTCGCCGGCAACAACCCACCGACGATCTCGGGCATCCTCGTGATCTGGATGATGGTGGGCCTCGGCGCGGTGGGCTTCATCGACGACTACATGAAGGTCCGCCAGCAGAAGTTCATGGGCCTGAGCGGCTGGCGCAAGATCGTGGGGCAGATCATCGTCACGGTGCCGTTCGGCATCGCCGCGCTGAACTTCCCCAACGAGTTCGACCAGACCCCTGCATCGCCTTTCATCTCGGTCTTCCGCGACGTCCCGGTGCTGGGCTTCATGACGCTGGGTCTCGTCATCGGCTGGATCCTGTACCTCGCGTGGGTGACGTTCATCGGGGTCGCCTTCTCGAACAGCGTCAATGTCACCGACGGGCTGGACGGCCTCGCGGCGGGCGCGGCCATCTTCGTCACCGGCGCGTACAGCCTCATCGCGTTCTGGCAGTTCAACCAGGCCTGCTGGGGCGGCGAAGGGCTGTCGGCGGCCGCCAAGGCCGCGTGCTACCCGACACGTGATCCGTTCGACCTCGCGATCATCTCGGCATCGTTCGTCGGCGCGCTCGTCGGCTTCCTGTGGTGGAACGCCCCCAAGGCGAAGGTGTTCATGGGCGACGTGGGGTCGATGGCGATCGGCGGCGTCATCGCCGCGATGGCGATCCTCACCCGCACCGAGCTGCTCGCCGTGCTCGTCGCCGGCGTCTTCATCATCGGGCCCGGCTCGGTGATCCTGCAGCGCCTCTACTTCAAGGTCACCCGCGGCAAGCGCCTGTTCCTCATGAGCCCGTTCCATCATCACCTCGAGATGCGCGGCTGGTCGGAAGTCACCATCGTCGTGCGCATGTGGATCATCGCGGGACTTCTCGCCGTATCGGGTGTCGGATTCTTCTACGTCGAATGGCTTTCTCAAACATGAGCTCTGACCGCCTCTCCGCACTCATCAGCTGGCACGCCGACTGGAAGGGGCTGCGGGTCGCCGTCCTCGGGCTCTCGGTCACCGGCTTCTCCGTCGCCGACACGCTCGCAGAGCTGGGCGCCGACGTGCTGGTGGTGACCGAGCGGGCCGACGAGGAGTACGAGCGACTGCTCCCGGTCATCGGCGCACGGCTGTGGACCGGCCCGCTGGATGAGGTCCCGGCCGAGCTCGTCGGGTTCTCGCCCGAGGTCGTCATCGCCTCGCCGGGCTTCTCGCCGCGGCATCCTGTCGTCTCCTGGGCACGCGACAACGACATCGCACTGTGGGGCGACATCGAGCTCGCGTGGCGCGTGCGCGACAAGGTGCTGCGCGCCGACGGCACTCCCGCCGACTGGATCCTCATCACCGGCACGAACGGCAAGACCACGACCACCCGGCTGACCGCGACGATGCTCGTGGCCGGCGGCCTGCGCGCGGCACCGGTCGGCAACATCGGCACGCCGGTCCTCGATGCGGTGCGCGACCCGTCGGGCTTCGACGCGCTGGTCGTGGAGGTGTCGAGCCACCAGCTCTGGTACCTCGGGCTGCAGAGCTCTACCGACCCGGTCTCGCCGTACGCCGCGGTGTGCCTCAATCTCGCCGACGACCACCTCGAGTGGCACGGATCGTTCGAGGACTACCGCGCCGCGAAGGCGCACGTGTACGACAACACGCGCGTCGCCTGCGTCTACAACAAGGCGGATGCCGCGACCCAGGCCATGGTCGAGGACGCCGAGGTGGTCGAGGGTGCCAGGGCGATCGGGTTCGATCTCGGCGTCCCCGGTCCGAGCGACCTCGGCGTGGTCGAGGGGATCCTCGTGGACCGGGCGTTCCTGGAGGACCGGCACAAGAGCGCGCTCGAGCTCACGACGGTCGACGAGCTCGTCTCCCTCGGGCTCGCTGCCCCGCACATCGTCGCGAACATCCTGGCCGCCGCGGCGCTCGCCCGTTCGCTCGACGTGGCGCCCGCGGCCATCCGCGACGCTCTGCGCGGCTTCCGCCTGGACCCGCACCGCATCGAGGTCGTCGCGCGGCACGCCGGGATCACCTGGGTCGACGACTCCAAGGCGACCAACCCGCACGCCGCAGCGTCGTCGCTGGCCGCCTACCCCGGCGCGGTCTGGGTGGTGGGAGGCCTCCTCAAGGGCGTCGACATCTCCGGGCTCGTGGCCGGGCGCGGCGGCGCCGCGAAGGCGGCGATCGTGATCGGACTCGACCGCGCCGAGGTCGTCGCCGCGTTCGAGCGACACGCGCCGGCGGTGCCCGTGTTCGAGGTCGACGCCGATGAGACTGAAGGGGTCATGGCGCAGGTCGTCGAATTGGCGGCAGGGGTGGCGCGTGACGGGGACGTGGTTCTGCTCGCTCCCGCTGCGGCATCCTTCGACCAATTCGCGTCGTACGCCGACCGCGGTCGCCGCTTCGCGGCAGCCGTGAGAGAACGCTTCGGAACGGGGGACCCGGGTGACCACGACGCAGCCACCACGGCCCCGGACGACCAGGCCGACGCAGGCTCAGACGACCGAGGCTGACAAGCCGCGGCGCGGGCTCGCCGCCCGCGTCTCGCTCGGACGCGTGTTCGCGCCGGTGCCGAGCGAGTTCCTGCTGATCGCGTCGACCGCGCTGCTGCTGACGGTCTTCGGGCTGGTCATGGTGCTGTCGGCGACCTCGGCTACGGCGACGGCCGCCGGCGAGGCGCCGTGGGAGACGGTCATCAAACAGGCCGTCTTCGCCCTGATCGGTGTGCCGCTGATGTTCATCGCGAGCCGCCTGCCGGTCGCGTTCTGGAAGAAGATCGCGTGGCCCGCCCTCATCTTCGGCGTCGCCTTCCAGCTGCTGGTGTTCACGCCGCTCGGGCACGGCGCGGACGGCAACCGCAACTGGATCATCATCGGCGGCTTCCAGGCCCAGCCGTCGGAGTTCCTCAAGCTCGGGCTCGCGCTGTGGGTGGCCTTCGTCCTGTTCCGCAAACGCACGCTGCTGACCAAGTGGCAGCACGTGTTCATCCCGCTGGTGCCTGTCGCCGGGCTCGCGATCGCATCGGTGCTCGCCGGCGACGACCTCGGCACGGCGATGATCCTCGTCCTGATCGTGCTCGGCGCGCTCTTCTTCTCGGGCGTCAAGCTGCGCATCTTCGTGCTGCCTGCGATCGGGGCCGCGGCCGCCGTGGCGTTCCTCGCGGTCACGAGCCCCGACCGCATGCGGCGGTTCATGAGCTTCCTCAACCCGAACTGCCTCGACGACTACTTCAACGACTGCTACCAGCCCCTCCACGGCATCTGGGGACTGGCCAGCGGTGGCATCTTCGGGCTGGGGCTCGGCAACTCGCGCGAGAAGTACGACTGGCTGCCCGCCGCGGCGAACGACTACATCTTCGCGATCGTCGGCGAAGAGCTGGGCCTCATCGGCTGCGCCGTCGTCCTCACCCTCTTCGCCCTGTTCGCGGTCGGCGCCTTCCATGTCATCCGCAAGACCGACGACCCCTTTGTGCGTAT
This sequence comes from Microbacterium ureisolvens, assembly GCF_015278315.1. GTDB lineage: Bacteria > Actinomycetota > Actinomycetes > Actinomycetales > Microbacteriaceae > Microbacterium > Microbacterium ureisolvens. The sequence continues at coordinate 101,183 of NZ_JADIJE010000004.1, forward strand.
CGCCGCCGGCGGCATCACGGTGTGGATCGTCGGGCAGGCGCTCATCAACATCGGCGTCGTCCTGCGGGTGTTCCCCGTGCTGGGCGTCCCGCTGCCGTTCATGTCGCAGGGTGGAACGTCACTGCTCTCGGTGCTCATCGCATCGGGGGTGCTGCTGGCGTTCGCCCGGTCGCTGCCCGCATCGATCGCTCGGCGCGAGGCCAGGATCGCCGAGGCGCGCGCCGCGCGCGAGCGCGCGAAGCTGCACGCCCTGCGCTGAGCGCGCAGGCGCGCGCCCGGCCCTAGCGTTCGGGTTCGGCGCGTTCGGGGAGCGTTCGGCGCGTTCGGGCGCGTGCGGCGCGTTCGGGCGCGTGCGGCGCGTTCGGGCGCGTGCGGCGCGCATGGAGGGGCCGCGGTGCGCCCCGAACCCAGAGAGCCCGGCCGGGTAGGCTCGGGGAGTGACGACGTACCTCCTTGCCGGCGGCGGCACCGCCGGGCACGTCAACCCGCTCCTGGCTGTCGCCGATGCGCTGCGGTCCCGCGATCCCGAGGCCGAGGTGCTCGTGCTCGGAACGCGTGAGGGACTCGAAGCCCGGCTCGTCCCGGAGCGCGGCTACGAGCTTCTGATCGTCGACAAGGTGCCCTTCCCGCGACGGCCGAATGCCGCGGCAGCCGCCTTCCCCGCGCAGTTCCGTCGCGCGATCGCCCAGGTGCGTTCGCACATCGCCCAGCGCGGCGTCGACGTCGTCGTCGGCTTCGGCGGCTACGCCTCGGCCCCCGCCTACGTCGCCGCGCGCCGCGAGCGGGTGCCGTTCGTGGTGCATGAGGCGAACGCCCGGCCGGGACTCGCCAACCGCCTCGGTGCACCCCGCGCCGCCGGGGTGGGGGTCGCGTTCGAGGGCACGCCGCTCAAGGGCTCGCGCGTCGTCGGCATGCCCCTGCGCCGTGAGATCGTCACGCTCGACCGCGACGCACGGCGCGCAGACGCCGCCGCGCACTTCGGCCTCGACCCGGAGAAGCCCGTGCTGCTGGTGTTCGGCGGCTCGCTGGGCGCGCAGCGCCTGAATGCCGCCTTCGGCGAGGGGCACGGGGCGGCCTGGCGCGACGTGATCGACGCGGGGTGGCAGCTGCTGCACGTCACCGGTGAGCGGTCCGAACTCGCCGACCCGGGTGTGCCCGGCTACGCCGTCCTGCGCTACGTCGACCGCATGGACCTCGCGTTCGCCCTCGCCGACTTCATCGTGTCGCGCGCCGGCGCCGCGACGGTCAGCGAGATCAGCGCGCTCGGCATCCCGACGGCGTACGTCCCGTACGCGGTCGGCAACGGTGAGCAGGCGCTCAACGCCTCGTCCGCGGTGCGCGCGGGAGCGGCGGTGCTGATCCCGGATGCCGAGTTCACGGGTGACCGCGTGCGCTCCGAGGTGCTCCCGCTCCTGGCTGACGAGGCGCGGCGCGCCGCGATGACGCGGGCTGCGGCATCCGTCGGCACACGCAACGGCACCGAGAACGTGGTCGCGATGATCGACGAGGCACTCGCGCGCTGACCAGCGGGTACGAGAACAGGAGATCTCGCGCACGCAGGATGATCTGCGCGAAATCCTCCTGTCCTCGACAGATGTCCTGATCTCGGCACCGAGCGTCAGGCGAGGGCGGAGGCTGTGGGCTCAGTACCGCGGAGCGCCGCAGTGACCATCGCCAGCGCCTCGTCGGCGTCGAGCCGCAGCTCGCGCACCTGCGCCGCGAAGGCCGCCGCCGCTCGCTGCAGCTGCTGACGCGCGGGGTCGGCGTCGAAGGCGACGAATGTTCCGTTGCGGCCGCGGGTCTCGATGATCCCGGATGCCTCGAGCTCGCGGTACGCGCGAGCGACCGTGCCCGGCGCGATGCCGAGGTCGTCGGCGAGGCGCCGCACCGTGGGCAGCCGCGCGCCCGGCGCGAGCTCGCCCGACGCGACGGCGTCCACGAGCCCGGCGCGCAGCTGCTCGAAGGGCGGAACGGGGGAGGACGGGTCGATGACGATCACAGTGCACCTTCCGCTGAAGTCGGAGCAGGCCGGCCGAGCCAGTCTGGATAGAGATCACCGCGCAGGCGTCGGCCGTTGCTCGGGTATACGAAGGTCAGGGCGATCACTCCCCAGGTGGGCAGCTGCTGCGCGAACGAGCTGAAGAGCGCGTCCGAACCGATCCACACCGCGCCGAGCGCGAGCGCGAGCGCCATCCACGCGGTGAGCGCCGCCGAGAGCCGCACCGATCCGAGCGCGGTCGTGCGCAGCGCGTCATCCCAGGCGAGCTCGAGAGTGTCGCTGGCAGGCTGCGGCTGTGCAAGCACCCGGCGCTCGATGAACGGCATCGCCACGAACACAGCCACCGCCCCGATCGTGGCGAAGACGGCGGTCGCGGCGAACGCCGGCTCCACATCCTCGGGTCGCGCCGCACGTCGGACGACCATGAGTCCCACCGCCGCCGTCGCGATTCCGCCGAGGATCCACGGCAGCAGGCGGGGGAAGGGGCCGAGGTAGTCGGCAGTGCGCAACGCGCGTGGCCGAGCGATGCGCGGTGCCGCGGGCGCCGGATGGAACAGTCGCTCGCGGATGCTCACGACCGCCGAGACCAGACCGGTCGCCACCAGTATCACCATGACGACGATGAACATGAACGTGACGGTGGTCGCCACCGGCGTGAGAAGGAGCGGGGAGAGAGCAAAGGTCGTCACGACCATCGTGAGGGAGGTCGCGATGCTCCCGGTGCGCAGGCGTCGCGCCACCGATTCACGAGTCGCCTCGGTGCCGTAGGGCAGGCGCACCCGCATCGAGAAACGGTCTGCCGCGGCGTAGGCCGCGCGACGAGCTGAGACCGAGATCGCGATGATCGTCAAGACGACGAGCAGGATGGCCAGAAAGGCGGCGTTGAAGGCGAGGGCGAAGGGCGGGTCGACGTCCATAGCTCGATTGTGCCGGGTTCTGTATCAATGTGTCAATACAAAGTGTGCGGTCGAGCCCCGAGCGGCCCAGCGCGCCGGGGCCGCGGCATCCGTCGCCCAACTTAGACTTGACCGGTCATGATCAGACCCGATCTCAGTCTCCCCATTCCCGACGACATCACCGCCGCCCACTTCATCGGAATCGGCGGATCCGGCATGTCGGGACTCGCTCGTATGTTCCTCGCGCGCGGCATCCGCGTGTCGGGCTCCGACCGCGCCGACAGCACGGCGCTGCGGGAGCTCGCCGCCCTCGGTGCGACGGTGCATGTCGGGCACGACGCCGCGAATCTGGGCGACGACGTCGACACCGTCGTGCACACCGGGGCGATCTGGCCGGAGAACCCTGAGTTGGTGCTCGCCAAGGAGCGCGGGCTGCACGTGATCCACCGCTCGCAGGCGCTGTACTGGCTCATCGGCGGTCGCCGTCTGGTGTCCGTCGCCGGCGCGCACGGCAAGACCACGTCGACCGGCATGATCGTGACGGCGCTGCGCGACCTCGGAGTCGACCCCACGTTCGTCAACGGCGGGGTCATCGCGCAGCTCGGCGTCTCGAGCGGCAGCGGTCAGGACGAGCTCTTCATCATCGAGGCCGACGAGTCGGACGGCACCTTCCTCCTCTACGACACCTCCATCGCGCTCATCACGAACGTCGACCCCGACCACCTCGACCACTGGGGCACCCGCGAGGCGTTCTACGCCGCATTCGCGCGCTTCGCGAACGAAGCCCGCGAGGCGGTCGTGATCTCGGCCGACGACTCCGGGGCGAAGCTCGTGACCGAACAGCTCACGCACCGTCGTGTCGTGACCTTCGGCGAGGCGCCCGACGCGACCGTGCGCGTGAGCGACATCGTGACCGACGGCCCGGTGGCGTTCCGCATCACCCACGATGGCAGCACGGTCGAAGCGCGCCTGCCTGTGCCCGGCGCCCACAACGCGATCAACGCCGCCGGCGCGGTGGCGGTGCTCCTCACGCTGGGCCACGAGCTCGAGCCCGCTGTGCGTGCGGTCGAGGGCTTCGCGGGCACGGTCCGCCGCTTCGAGCTGCACGGCGTCGAGCGCGGGGTGAGCGTCTTCGACGACTACGCGCACCACCCGACCGAGGTGGCCGCCGCCCTGTCGGCGGCGCGCACGGTCGTCGGCGACGGGCGCATCATCGCGATCCAGCAGCCCCACACCTACTCCCGCACGCAGGAGATGTACCGCGAGTTCGCACAGGTGCTCGAGGAGTACGCCGACCACACGGTCATGCTCGACGTCTACGGCGCGCGCGAAGACCCGGTTCCGGGCGTCACGGGTGAACTGGTCAGCGGCGCGTTCGACGATCCGTCTCACGTGCACTTCGTGCCGGACTGGCAGGAGGCGGCGGACTACACCGCGTCGGTCGCGCGCGACGGCGACTACGTGATCACCCTCGGCTGCGGCAACGTGTACCTCATCATCCCGCAGGTGCTCGACGCGCTCGGCCGCTCGGGCGCCGCACCGGCGAAGAGCGGCGCGGAGTAGCCCGCATGCGTCGTCCCTCGCCGTTGCCGCAGCCGCCGGTCGCCTCGCGCGGCACGGCGGAGGTGGGCGCGTCGAAGCGGGCGACTCGCAACCAAGGCGACGCCGAAGACCTCACGGGCGCGCGCGGGGAGCTGACGCCGGATCCGCTCGAGAGCGCCGGCCGTCCGCGCGGGGCGAGTCCCGACGCCGCGGAGACGGATGCCGCAGCACTCGCCTCCGGGCCGGGCTCCGACGACACGGACCCGGCGCCGGTCATCCCGCTCACCCCGGGGCTCGCCGGTGCGCCGAAGCCGCTGCCCGGAAACACCTCGTCCGAGAGCGCGGAACCGGTGGAGGCGGCGGATGACGCCGACGGATCACCTGCCGGTGAGGTCGGGTTCCGCGAGGTGTGGAAGGCCGCCCGCGCCCGGCGCAAGGCGCTGCGCGCCGAGGTCCGCCGCTTCACCGTGCGACAGCGACGCCGGCGAGCGGTCTGGGTCGGGGCTGCGGCATCCGTCCTCTTCCTCGCCCTGGGCACGGTCGGCGCGGCGTACAGCCCCCTGTTCGGGGTCGAGAAGATCTCGGTCGTCGGCGCGCAGCAGCTCGCCGAGGACGACGTCGCTGCGGCGCTGTCGGGGCAGCTCGGCACGCCGCTGCCGCTCGTCGATGAGAGCGCCGTCAAGGCGGAGCTGATCGCCTTCCCGCTGATCGAGACGTACGCGCTGGAGGCCCGGCCGCCGCACGAGCTGGTGGTGCGGATCGTCGAGCGCACGCCCGTCGGCCTCGTCGAGACCCGCGCCGGGTACACCCTCGTCGATGCGGCAGGCGTCGCGCTGTCGACCACGGCCACGCCGAGCGCCGGCACGCCGCTGCTGACGATCACGGGCGGCGTCGACTCCGACGCCTTCACCGCGGCGGGCCAGGTGATGCGGTCGCTCCCGGCCGACATCCGCGCGCAGGTCACCGAGGTCACCGCCTCGACGCCCGACGACGTTACCCTCTCCCTCGGCGGCACCAACACGCAGGTCGTGTGGGGGAGTGCCGAGAACTCCGCCGACAAGGCCGTGGCGCTGCAGGCCACCATGGCCGCGCGCCCGCCGTCGGACGTCTACTCCTACGACGTCTCCTCGCCCCAGGCGGTCGTCGTCCGCTGACCTCGCGCGCGCTCGGCACGCGCTCGGCGCCCGCTCAGCGCGCGCTCGGCGCGTGCACCGCAGAGGCCGACTTGGCGACCGGATGCCGCGACACGCCGATGCGGTCCGGGTCTCGGCGCGCTGTCCGCTTACTTTCGAGTCGAGGAATTGCATACCGGGCAATTCTTTATACCTCTACTAGAGGTTGAAGGTTTAGAAGGTCCAGGGCTACGGAGGCCGGCATGAGCCAGAACCAGAACTACCTCGCCGTGATCAAGGTCGTCGGCGTCGGCGGCGGCGGCGTCAACGCGGTCAACCGCATGATCGAGCTCGGTCTGCGGGGCGTCGAGTTCATCGCCATCAACACCGACGCCCAGGCGCTGCTGATGAGCGACGCCGACGTCAAGCTCGACGTCGGGCGCGAACTGACCCGAGGGCTCGGCGCAGGTGCCGACCCCGAAGTGGGTCGCCGCGCCGCGGAAGACCACGCCGAGGAGATCGAAGAGGCGCTGCGCGGCGCCGACATGGTCTTCGTGACGGCGGGCGAGGGCGGTGGCACCGGCACCGGCGGCGCCCCGGTGGTCGCGAAGATCGCCAAGTCGATCGGCGCCCTGACCATCGGTGTCGTGACCAAGCCCTTCTCGTTCGAGGGCCGCCGGCGCCAGCAGCAGGCCGAGTCGGGCGTCGCTCGACTGAAGGAAGAGGTCGACACCCTCATCGTGGTGCCGAACGACCGGCTCCTCGAGATCAGCGACCGCGGCATCTCGATGATCGAGGCGTTCGCCACCGCCGACCAGGTGCTCCTGGCCGGTGTGCAGGGCATCACGGACCTCATCACGACGCCGGGTCTCATCAACCTCGACTTCGCCGATGTGAAGTCGGTCATGCAGGGGGCGGGGTCGGCCCTCATGGGCATCGGCTCGGCGAGAGGGGCGGACAGGGCGATCAAGGCCGCCGAGCTCGCCGTCGAGTCGCCGCTGCTGGAGGCCTCGATCGAGGGCGCGCACGGCGTGCTGCTGTCGATCCAGGGCGGTTCCAACCTCGGCATCTTCGAGATCAACGACGCCGCCCAGCTGGTCAAGGAGGCGGCGCACCCCGAGGCCAACATCATCTTCGGAACGGTGATCGACGACACGCTCGGCGACGAGGTGCGCGTCACGGTCATCGCGGCCGGCTTCGACGGCGGCGAGCCGCAGGCGCGCATCGAGCCGATCGCGGCCGCCCGCGTGGTCTCGACTCCGGCCCTGCCGGTCACGCCGGCCGACGAGGCGGCCAAGGACCGCGACGTCGTCGAGCAGCCCGCGGTGCCGGTCACGGTCGGCGCGGTGACGGAGTCGTCGTACGACACCGCCTTCAGCGACGACGACCTCGACATCCCCGACTTCCTCAAGTAAGTGCTCGCGGAGCGCCTCGCGGCGATCGATGAGCGGATAGCGGATGCCGCACGCGCGGCGGGCCGCGATCCGTCCGAGCTCACCCGCATCGTGGTGACGAAGTTCCATCCCGCCGCGCTCGTCGAGGAGCTGTACGCCCTCGGTGTGCGCGACGTGGGGGAGAACCGGCAGCAGGAGTTCAGCCGCAAGGTCGGCGAGGTCGGACCCCTCGCCGGCCTGCGCTGGCACTTCATCGGACAGGCGCAGACGAACAAGGCGCGGGCGATCCGGGGCGCGGCATCCGTCGTCCACTCGCTCGACCGCGCGCGCCTCGCCGACGCGCTGCACGCGGCCGCCGAGCCAGGGGAGGCCCCGCTCGACGTGCTGCTGCAGGTGAACCTGACGGACGACCCCGGCCGCGGCGGTGTCGCTCCCGACGAGCTCGAAAGCCTCGCGACGCACGCCGCAGGGCTCGCTTCTCTCCGCGTCCGCGGAGTCATGGCGGTCGCCCCGCTCGACGAACCGCCGGCCCCCGCCTTCGAGCGGCTCGCCCGGCTGGCGGGCGTCGTGCGCGGCGTCGTGCCCGACGCCGACTGGATCTCCGCGGGCATGACCGCGGACTTCGCCGAGGCGATCGCCGCGGGCGCGACACACCTGCGGATCGGATCGGCAATCACCGGCCCCAGACCAGAACGCGGTTAACCTCGGAACAGATGAGCACTACGGAGGATCAGATGTCGAACCCGCTCAAGAAGACCATGGTGTACCTCGGACTCGCGGACGAGGAAGAGGTCTACGAAGAGCCGGCGCCGCAGCCGCGTGCTCGCAAGACCGAACAGGTCGTCGAGAAGCCCGCCGCTCCCGTGACGCCCATCCACCGGCCGGCGGTCGTGCGCCAGCCCGCGCCCACGGCCATCAACGAGATCCTCACGGTGCACCCCAAGCAGTACCGGGACGCCCAGATCATCGCGGAGAACTTCCGTGACGGCATCCCCGTCATCATCAACCTGTCGCAGATGAGCGACGCCGACGCGCGCCGCCTCATCGACTTCGCGAGCGGGCTGTCGCTGGGGCTCTACGGACGCATCGAGCGTGTCACGAGCAAGGTGTTCCTGCTGTCGCCCGAGAACGTCGCCGTGTCGGGCGACGGGGCGGTCGCACAGGCGGATCCGGAGTCGGTTCCGTTCGCGCAGCCGTAATCTGGCTACGTGGCAGTCGTCCAACTCATCGCAGCGATCCTCAATCTCGCGCTGCTGCTCTATGTCTTCGTGTTGCTCACCCGGCTGATCCTCGACTGGATCCCGTTCTTCAACCGCGAATGGCGCCCGCGCGGTGCCGGGCTGGTCGCCGCGGAGATCGTCTACACGGTCACCGACCCGCCGATCAAGCTGTTCCGCCGCTTCATCCCGCCCCTGCGGGTCGGCGCGATCGCGATCGACTTCGGCTTCGCGCTGACCATGCTGCTGTGCTTCATCCTGCTCAGCGTCACCCGCACGCTCGCGGGCTGAAGGCGCTCCCGACCCGACCCGCCGGTCGTCTTCGACACTCTCAGAACCGATGACTATGCTTTGCTGATACGAACGGCCGCCAGCCGGCGGCCGCCCCGACATCGGCCAGCGACCAGACGCTCGAAAGAGGAATCACCATGGCATTGTCCCCCGATGACGTCGTCACCAAGCAGTTCCAGCACGTCCGCTTCAAGGAGGGTTTCGACCCGGATGAGGTGGACGACTTCCTCGACGAGATCGTCGTGGAGTGGCGCAAGGCCCTCGCCGAGAACGAGGAGCTGAAGGCCAAGCTGGCGGCGTACGAGTCGGGTGGTGCTCCCGCGCGTGCCGCCGAGCCGGCTCCCGCCCCCGTCGCCGAGGCCGCCCCGGCCACCGGCGCCGCCCCCGCCGCGAGCGCCGGCATCATCGAGCTGGCTCAGCGTCTGCACGACGAGCACGTCGCCGAGGGCATCGCCCAGCGCGACCAGCTCATCTCCGACGCCAAGTCGCAGGCCGCGTCGATCGTGTCCGAGGCCGAGACCCGCGGTCGCGAGGAGCTCGCGAAGCTCGACCGCGAGCGCACCGTGCTCGAGGGCCGCATCTCCGAGCTGCGCAACTTCGAGCGCGACTACCGCGCCCAGCTACGCAGCTACATCGAGGGCAAGCTGCGCGACCTCGAGACCTCGGCGACGACGTCCGGCGCACAGCCGGTCTCGGCGCTGGGCCTCTAGGCCTTGACGCGCCGACCTCCCCTTCGTCAGGCGGCGGCCGGCACCATCATCGCGATCCTCGCGGTGCTGGTGCTGGCCGCCGACCAGTTGGCGAAGTACCTCGCCCTCGAGAACCTTCCCTACCAGGAGCCGGTCGAGGTCCTCGGGGACTTCCTGAGCTTCTATCTCACGCGCAACCCCGGCGCCGCCTTCTCACTCGGCGAGGAGGTCACCTGGATCTTCACGATCGCGCTGGCCGTGGTCGCGGTGGTCATCGGCTGGCTCGCCGCCACCCGGGTGCGCTCGCGGCTGTGGGCCGTCACGCTCGGGCTTCTGCTCGGCGGCGTGCTGGGCAATCTCACCGACCGGCTGTTCCGTGATCCCGGCTTCGGCGTCGGCCACGTGGTCGACTTCATCAACACGCCGTGGATGTGGTTCTTCCCCGGCATGTCACCGGCGATCTACAACGTCGCCGACATCTTCATCGTGTGCGACATGATCGCGATCGCACTGCTGGTACTCGTGGGGGTTCACATGGACGGTACGCGCGACAACGACCGCAAGGAAGAGAACGAGAGCGCCGGCGACGAGACGCTCCTCGGCGCCGAGGGCGACCAGTTCGCGTCGGGCGGCACGGTGGAGGGATTCGGCGACGAGTTCCCCGTGGCCGACCCCGACGCCGGCATCCCCGCCGCCGAGCGCGGGCTGCCTCCCCTCAGCGAGGGCGAGCAGCGCGCGGTGGAGGCGGAGGCGGAGCGCGAGGCCGAGGAGTACGAGGCCGGTCGCGAGCCCGGCCACGACAACGGACGCTCCGGCTCCGGCGCCCAGCTCTGACGTGGAATCGCGGAGCCTGCCCGTTCCCGACGGCCTCGACGGCGCGCGCGTCGACGCGGCGCTGGCGAAGATGCTCGGCTTCTCGCGCACCTTCGCGGCAGAGATGGCCGAGGCCGGCGGCGTGACCATGGACGGACGCACCCTCGCCAAGTCCGACAAGCTCCGCGGGGGCGCGTGGCTGGAGGTCTCGTGGGCGCCGAAGGAGGAGCCCCGGGTCATCCCGGTCGACGTGCCCGAACTGGGTATCGCGTACGACGACGACGACATCGTCGTCGTGGACAAGCCTTCCGGCGTCGCCGCCCACCCCTCGCTCGGCTGGGAGGGTCCCACGGTGCTGGGCGCCCTCGCGGCCGGCGGGTTCCGCATCGCGACGACGGGCGCCGCCGAGCGTCAGGGCGTGGTGCACCGCCTCGACGTCGGCACCAGCGGACTGATGGTGGTCGCCAAGACCGAGCGCGCCTACGTCGCGCTCAAACGCGCCTTCAAAGAGCGCGAGGTCGAGAAGATCTACCACGCCGTCGTGCAAGGACACCCCGACCCGCTCGTCGGCACGATCGACGCGCCCATCGGCCGCCATCCGTCGCACTCCTGGAAGTTCGCCGTCACCCACGACGGCAAGGACTCCGTCACCCACTATGAGACGCTCGAGGCGTTCCCCGGCGCCTCCCTGCTGGAGATCCACCTCGAGACCGGGCGCACGCACCAGATCCGCGTGCACATGGCCGCGCACCGGCATCCGTGCGTCGGCGACCCCCTTTACGGCGCCGACCCGACGCTGTCAGCGCGCCTCGGCCTCACCCGGCAGTGGCTCCACGCGCGCGAGCTGTCGTTCGAGCACCCGACCACGGGGGAGTGGGTCACGTTCACCTCGGACTACCCGGCCGACCTCGCCCACGCGCTCGACGTGCTGCGCGGCGACTGAGTCCGCGGGCTCAGCGACCGCCCTCGAAGCGGGCGAGAGCGTCGTCGGCCACGGCGGCCTCGATGCGGCGGCGCATGTCGGGCAGCACGAGCTCGCCGAGCGCCGCGACGTCGTACCAGCCCACCTCGGTCATCTCCCCGTCGGCCGGATACGGCTCGCCCGACACCCAGCTGCAGCGGAACGTGATGTCGAGGTAGTCGCTCTGGTCGCCGTTGTCGTAGGTGACGCGGGGGATCTGATGTACCCACGCCAGGCGCTCGACGCGGCACACCACGTCGGCCTCCTCGAGGGTCTCGCGCACCGCCGCGTCGGCGGGCTCCTCCCCGGGATCGACGATGCCCGTGACGGGGGTGAGGTGCCCGTTGTCGCTGCGCCGGCCGAGCAGCACCTTGCCGTCGCGCAGCACGACGGCGGTCACTCCGACGAGCGGCAGGGGATGGGTGCCGACCTTGCTGCGCAGCTCCAGCACGAAGTCAGGGGTGGGCATGCGTCAACCCTACGGGCGGTCGGCCCGGCACCGGCGCGGGTCACCGAGGTGCCGACACGTGATGCCGACCGTGTTGCGGACACGGGACGCCGACGTGCCGACGCCGATGCGGGATGTCGGATGCCTCGGGCAGAGTGTCGTCATGGCGATCGAAGTGCGTCCGGCCACGGTGTTCGAAGACGTCGCGACGATGGTCGGGCCGAAGAAGCCCACGTCGAACGTGTGCTTCTGCCTGAGCTACCGCATCCCCAGCAAGGAGAACCTCGCGCTCAAGGGTCCCGAGCGCGCTGAGCGGGTGCGCAGGCTCATCGACGAGGAGGGCCCGATCGGCGTGCTCGCGTACGACGGAGACGAGGTCGTCGGCTGGGCGGCCGTCGCGCCCCGGTCGCGCACCCATTTCGCGACGTTCCGCAAGATCCCCCACGTCGACGAACAGGACGCCTGGTCGCTGTGGTGCTTCCGTGTCCGGCCGGGCCATCGCAAGAAGGGCGTCATGCACGCGCTCATCGACGGCGCCGTCGAGTTCGCGCGCGATCAGGGAGCGCCGGTGCTCGAGGGGTACCCGGTCGACAACGGCGGTGAGAAGGTCGATCTCACGATGGCGTACGTCGGCACCCGTCGCCTGTTCGAGCAGGCCGGATTCGTCAAGGCCGCCGACACCGAGTCGGTGCTGTCGGGGTTTCCGCGCGTGTTGATGCGACGCGACCTCTAGCTTGGGACGCGTGAACGAACTCCTCCGTCGCCGCCTCGCGCGCGCCAACACCCTCTACCTCGACGTCGTCGACGCGGTCACCGCCGACCAGCTCGGCTCGCGCCTGGCAGACCTTCCGTCCGACACGTTCGGCCATCAGCTGTGGTGCGTGCTCGGCGCGCGCGAGAGCTACCCGCGTGCCGCCCGGGCGGGGGAGTGGCAGGGGTTCACGAGTCCCGTCACTGCGGAGGAGACGACGGATGCCGCAGCCCTGCGCGCCGCCTTCACGCAGACCGCGTCGGACGTGGACGCGTGGATCGCGGGGCTCGACGCCGAGGACGAGACGTCCTTCACCTACGCCCTCGCGCTCCTGGAGCACGAGACGCAGCACCACGGTCAGCTGATCCGCTTCCTGTACGGACTGGGCATCGAGCGGCCGGAGTCGTGGCAGCGGCAGTACGCCCTCGACGAGGAGTTCTGAGTCGCGCCAGGTCTATCTTCGACATGAAGATGAACGCCGGCGCCGAGGGGTAACCTTCACCCTCGACTCGAGGGTGAAGCGACCTTCCCGCCAGAGTCGGCGGACACCCGGCGAGGCCGGCGGGAGTGTCTCCGGCCGTTCGTAGACTCGAAGACGTGGCATCCGACTCCTTCGTCCATCTGCACGTTCACAGCGAGTACTCGATGCTCGACGGGGCGGCCAAGATCGGCGCCATGACGCAGGCCGCTGCCGAGTACGGGATGCCGGCGATCGCGGTCACCGACCACGGCAACACCTTCGCCGCATTCGAGTTCTACCGGGCCGCGCAGGCCGCCGGCGTGAATCCGATCATCGGGCTCGAGGCCTACGTGACCCCGGGCACGCATCGCAGCGACAAGTCGCGTGTGGCGTGGGGCACGCCCGAGCAGAAGAGCGACGACGTCTCGGGCTCGGGCGCGTACACCCACATGACCCTGTGGAGCGAGAGCACCGCGGGCATGCACAACCTCTTCCGGCTGAGCTCGCTGTCGAGCATGGAGGGGTATTACTTCAAGCCGCGCATGGACCGTGAGCTGCTGCAGACGTACGGCAAGGGGCTGATCGCCACCACCGGCTGCCCCTCCGGCGAGGTGCAGACCCGCCTGCGGCTCGGGCAGTACGACGCCGCGCGCGCGGCGGCGGCGGAGTTCCAGGACATCTTCGGCAAGGAGAACTACTTCGCCGAGATCATGGACCACGGGCTGCCGATCGAGCGGCGGATCATGTCCGACCTGCTTCGGCTCGCGAAGGATCTCGAGATCCCGCTCGTCGCGACCAACGACTCCCACTACACGCACCAGCACGAAGCCGACGCGCACGCCGCGCTGCTGTGCGTGCAGTCCGGCTCGACGCTCGACGACCCCAACCGGTTCAAGTTCGACGGTGACGGCTACTACATCAAGACCGCGCAGGAGATGCGTCAGCTGTTCCGCGACCATCCCGAGGCGTGCGACAACACGCTCCTCATCGCCGAGCGGTGCAAGGTCGAGTTCAACACGTCGGCGAACTACATGCCGCGCTTCCCGGTGCCCGACGGCGAGACCGAAGACAGCTGGCTCATCAAAGAGGTCGAGCGCGGCCTGCACTACCGGTACCCCGGCGGCATTCCCGACAAGGTCCGCAAGCAGGCCGAGTACGAGACCGGGATCATCCTGCAGATGGGCTTCCCCGGGTACTTCCTGGTGGTCGCCGACTTCATCAACTGGGCGAAGGACCACGGCATCCGCGTGGGGCCGGGACGCGGTTCGGGTGCGGGATCGATGGTCGCCTACGCGATGAAGATCACCGACCTCGACCCCCTCGAGCACGGCCTGATCTTCGAGCGGTTCCTCAACCCCGACCGCGTCTCGATGCCCGACTTCGACGTCGACTTCGACGACCGTCGCCGCGGCGAGGTGATCGATTACGTCACCGAGAAGTACGGCTCCGAGCGCGTCGCGCAGATCGTGACGTACGGCACCATCAAGTCGAAGCAGGCGCTGAAGGACGCCGGCCGCGTCCTCGGCTTCCCCTTCAGCATGGGGGAGCGCCTGACCAAGGCGATGCCGCCGCCCGTGATGGGCAAGGACATGCCGCTGGACGGCATGTTCGACCCGCAGCACCCGCGCTTCAAAGAGGCGGTGGAGTTCCGCACGCTCATCGAGACCGACCCCGAGGCGAAGACGGTGTTCGACCGGGCCCTCGGACTCGAGGGCCTCAAGCGCCAGTGGGGCGTCCACGCGGCTGGCGTGATCATGTCGTCGGAGCCGCTGCTCGACATCATCCCGATCATGCGGCGCGAGCAGGACGGCCAGATCGTCACGCAGTTCGACTACCCGTCGTGCGAGACCCTCGGGCTCATCAAGATGGACTTCCTGGGGCTGCGCAACCTCACGATCATCTCGGACGCGCTCGACAACATCCGGCTCAACCGCGGTGAGGAGCTCGACCTCGAACACCTCGCCCTCGAAGACCGTCCCGCGTACGACCTCCTCACCCGTGGCGACACGCTCGGCGTGTTCCAGCTCGACGGCGGGCCCATGCGGTCGCTCCTGCGCCTCATGAAGCCCGACAACTTCGAAGACATCTCCGCCGTCATCGCCCTGTACCGGCCCGGACCCATGGGTGCGAACTCGCACACCAACTACGCGCTGCGCAAGAACGGGCTGCAGGAGATCACGCCGATCCACCCCGAGCTCGAGGAGCCGCTGAAGGACATCCTCGACACGACCTACGGCCTGATCATCTACCAGGAGCAGGTCATGGCCATCGCGCAGAAGGTCGCCGGCTTCTCGCTCGGACAGGCCGACATCCTCCGCCGCGCCATGGGCAAGAAGAAGAAGTCCGAGCTCGACAAGCAGTACGAGGGCTTCTCAGGAGGAATGAAGGAGCGCGGGTTCGGCGATGCGGCGATCCAGGCGCTGTGGGACATCCTCCTGCCGTTCTCCGACTACGCCTTCAACAAGGCGCACTCGGCGGCCTACGGCCTCGTCTCCTACTGGACCGCGTACCTGAAGGCGCACTATCCCGCCGAGTACATGGCCGCCCTGCTCACGAGCGTCGGCGACTCCAAGGACAAGATGGCGGTCTACCTGAACGAGTGCCGCCGCATGGGCATCAAGGTCCTGCCGCCCGATGTCGGGCAGTCGATCCGCTACTTCGCGGCCGTCGATGAAGACATCCGCTTCGGCCTCGGCGCCGTGCGCAACGTGGGCGCCAACGTCGTCGACGCGATCGTCGAGGCGCGCACCGACACCACCTTCACGTCCTTCCACGACTTCCTCTCCAAGGTTCCAGTCCACGTCGCCAACAAGCGCACGGTCGAGTCGCTCATCAAGGCGGGGGCGTTCGACTCCCTCGGCTCGACCCGGCGCGCGCTCATGGAGGTCCACGAGGACGCGACAGAGGCTGCCGTGCTCGACAAGCGCCGCGAGGCCAACGGCGAGGTCGGCTTCGACTTCGACTCGCTGTGGGGCGACGACGAGCCGCAGCAGGCGGCGAAGGTGCCCGAGCGGCCCGAGTGGACGAAGAAGGACAAGCTCGCGTTCGAGCGCGAGATGCTGGGCCTGTACGTGTCGGATCACCCGCTCGCCGGCCTCGAGATCCCTCTGGCCAAGCACGCGTCCACCACGATCCACGACCTGCTCGCCTCGGAAGACGTCGGCGACGGCGACCAGGTCACCATCGCCGGGCTCGTCACGAGCGTGCAGCATCGGGTCGCGAAGCAGAGCGGCAATCCCTACGGCATGATCACCGTCGAGGACTTCGACGGCGAGATCACGGTCATGTTCATGGGCAAGACGTACACCGAGTTCCAGCACATGCTCCAACCCGATTCGATCCTCGTGGTGCGGGGCCGGGTGTCGCGGCGCGACGACGGCATGAACCTCCACGCGCAGTCGGCGTTCACCCCCGACCTCGGGGCGATGGACGAGTCGAGCTCGCTCGTTCTGCTCATGCCCGAGCGTCGCGCGAGCGAGGCGCTCATCGGCGAGCTGCTGCAGACGCTCAACCGGCACGCGGGCGACACCGAGGTGTCGCTCAAGCTCCACAGCGGCGCCGTCGCGAAGGTCTTCGAGGTGCCGCACACCGTGCGGATCACGCCGGATCTGTACGGCGAGCTGAAGGGTCTGCTGGGGCCGCAGTGCCTCGGCTGACGGACAGGTGCGGTCGCGGCGGCGGATGTCGCCGCGTCTCGCGTGGTCTCATCGGCGTCTCATGCGCCGTGGGTAATATCAGGTCGACGCGGGCCTCGGGAGCCCGCCGGAAGGGAAGATCGTGACGGACGAGCAGCAGAGCGGGCCCACCGACGAAGCGCCGGCGGCCGACGAGGCGCCGCAGTACGGGGTCGGGCCGTTCTCCATCCGCGAGGTCGCCCTCGCGGGAACCTGGATCGTCGCGTTCGTCGTGTCGTTCTTCCCGATCTACGGCGAGGTCGGAAGCGGGCCCTCGGTCTGGAGCAGCGGCATCGACTGGGTGCTCACCATCGGTGTGCCGACGGTGGCCGTCTTCCTCGTCGTGCTCCGCCGTCTTTCGCCCCAGGGCATCCGTCGCGTCGGATCGCTCGGCATCGACCAGTTCGCATCCGTCGCCTTCTCGGTCGCCACCGTCCTGTGGCTCACCATCATCTGGAACTCGTTCATCACGCTGGCCAACCACCGTGAGTTCCTCGCGACCTGGGTCGTGTGGGTCGAGTTCTTCCTCATGCTGGCGGGCGTGCTGCTGACCGCCTTCGCCCCGTTCATCGCTCCGTTCGCGCAGGACTTCCGCGACCGGCCGGAGGTGCCCGCACACCGCAACGCGCGCCCCGTCCGTCCGGTTTCGCCGCGGCCCGCGCCGGTGCGTCCTGAGCCCGCCGAAGAAGCCGAGCCCGCGCCGTACGCCGAGGCCGCCCCCTACGCCGCCGGCGCCCCGTACACGGAGGGCGTCTTCGACGGCGCTCCGGCCGGGGCTTACGGCGCTCCCGGAGAGACCCGCGTCGATGAGCGGCCCGCCGAGGCTCGGGCATCCGACGACTTCACCACCACGGTGCTCCCCGTCGACCGCCAGGAGACCGACGTCGTCGCGCCGGACGAGATCATCGCCGCCGACCGCGACGTCGTCGAGGAGCCCCGCGCCACGGAGCCCGCACACGCACGCGAGTCGTTCGAGCACGTGGAGAACCCGTCATCGACCGTCGAGCCCGCTGCGGCGACCGCTCCGCAGCACCAGGCATTCTGGGCGCTCGTGCCCGAGGAGCGCGACGTCGTCGACGAGATCGGCATCCCCGTGTTCCGCATCGGCCCGACCGCGTGGGCGCTCGTGATCGAGGACCGCGGCGACGCGTTCGTCGTCCGTCACGAAGACGGTCGCATCGGCTACCTGCACGACGTCTCCGGCGTCACGCGCGGCTGATGGCGCGCGCCCGCGCGGTACCGTAGACGGATGCTCCGGACGATCGACCTGCGCGGGCGCACGCTCTCTCCCGCCGAACTCCTCGCGACCGTTCCCCGTGCCGCAGCGGCACGCGAAGAGGCACTCACGACGGCCGCCCACATCGTCGACGACGTCGCCGCGCGCGGCGAGGCCGCCCTGCGCGAGCAGGCCGAGCGATTCGACCGCGTGACGGAGCACGACATCCGCGTCCCCGCGGCGCACCTCGACGAAGCGCTCGCGGAGCTCGATCCGGATGTGCGCGCGGCACTCGAAGAGGCGATCCAGCGTGTGCGCGAGGCGTCCGCGGCTCAGGTGCCGGCGCCGACCGTGACCGAACTCGGACCGGGTGCCCGCGTCACGCAGCGGTGGCAGCCGGTGCGCCGCGTCGGGCTCTATGTGCCCGGCGGCAAGGCGGTCTATCCCTCGAGCGTCGTCATGAACGTCGTGCCGGCTCAGGTCGCCGGAGTCTCCGAGATCGCGCTCGCATCACCGCCGCAGAGCGAGTTCGGCGGACGGGTGCACCCGGTGATCCTCGGGGCGGCGAAGCTCCTCGGCGTCACGGAGGTGTATGCGATGGGAGGGGCCGGAGCCATCGGCGCCCTCGCGCACGGTGTTCCCGCGCTCGGGCTCGAACCCGTCGACGTCGTGACCGGGCCGGGCAACAACTTCGTCGCGGCCGCCAAGCGTGCGGTGGCGGGAATCGTCGGGACGGATGCCGAGGCCGGCGCCACCGAGATCCTCGTGGTCGCCGACGAGACCGCCGATGCCCGCCTGGTCGCAGCCGACCTCATCAGTCAGGCCGAGCACGACGAGCAGGCCTCCGCGGTGCTCGTGACGACGTCGGAGCGCCTCGCGGACGACGTCCTCGCGGACATCGGCCCACGAGCCGCGGCGACCCGGCACGCCGATCGCGTCGCCGCGGCGCTGGCCGGCCCGCAGTCGGCCGTGGTGCTCGTCGACGACCTGGCCGCCGCCACAGCGTTCAGCAACGCCTACGCCCCGGAGCACCTCGAGCTGCACCTCGCCGATCCGCGCCCCGCCGACTTCGTCCACGCGGGTGCCGTCTTCGTGGGCCCCGACTCCCCGGTGAGCCTCGGCGACTACCTCGCGGGCAGCAACCACGTGCTGCCGACGGGCGGTCAGGCGCGCTACTCGTCCGGCCTCTCGGCCGCCACGTTCCTCCGGCCGCAGCAGGTCATCGAATACGACCGCGCGGCCCTCGCCGTCGTCCGCGACGCGATCGTCACGCTCGCCGAGGCCGAGGCGCTGCCTGCCCACGGCGAGGCCATCACGGTGCGGTTCACCGGTCGCCCTGCGCACGAGCCGGGCGCGGAGAACCCGGCGTAGGCTGTCTCTGCCATGCACTGCCCGTTCTGCCGTCACGCCGATTCGCGCGTCATCGATTCGCGCACGAGCGACGACGGTCTCAGCATCCGTCGCCGTCGTCAGTGTCCGCAGTGCGGCGGCCGCTTCACGACGATCGAGACCGCCAGCCTCAACGTCATCAAGCGCTCCGGGGTCATCGAGCCGTTCAGTCGCGAGAAGGTGATGTCGGGCGTGCGCAAAGCCTGCCAGGGGCGGCCGGTGACCGACGCCGACCTCGCGGTGCTGGCTCAGACGGTGGAGGAGAGCGTGCGCCAGACTGGCGCTTCGCAACTCGACGCGAATGAGATCGGACTGGCGATCCTCGGCCCGCTGCGTGAACTCGACGAGGTCGCGTACCTCCGCTTCGCCAGCGTCTACCAGGCGTTCGACTCGCTCGAGGACTTCGAAGCGGCGATCGAGCAGCTGCGCGTCGACCACGGCCGCGCGCCTTCGCGCGACGCGGGCGCCGCGGCCGCGACCGAGTGACCGGATAGCCTAAGAGGGATGTATCCCCTCCTCTTCCGCACCGTGCTGTCGCGCATGGATCCCGAGTCCGCCCACCACGCCGCGATGGCCGTGATCCGGGTGCTGGGAGTCCCGCCCTTCTCGTGGGCGGCTCGCGCCGTCACGCGGCCGGCCCCCGAGCTCGCGACCACGGCCCTGGGCCTGACGTTCGCCTCTCCCTTCGGCGTCGCTGCCGGCTTCGACAAGGATGTGAAGGGCGCCTCGGGCCTGTACGCTCTGGGGTTCGGCCACGTCGAGGTCGGGACGGTGACGGCGATCCCGCAGGACGGCAACCCGCGTCCGCGGCTGTTCCGCCTCATCCCCGACCGCGCCGTCGTCAACCGCATGGGCTTCAACAACCACGGTGCCGAGGCCGCCGCCGCGCGCCTGCGCTCGTTGCGCAAGCGCTCGCGCCGGGCCGTGCTGGGCGTGAACATCGGCAAGAGCCGCGTGGTCGACGTCGCCGACGCGACCACCGACTACGTGCGCAGTGCCACCCTTCTCGCCCCGCTCGCCGACTACCTCGTCGTGAACGTCTCGTCGCCCAACACTCCGGGTCTGCGCGGGCTTCAGGCGGTCGAGACGCTGCGCCCGCTTCTGGAAGCGGTGCGCGATGCTGCCGGCTCCACCCCCCTGCTGGTGAAGATCGCCCCCGACCTGCCGGACGACGAGGTCGTCGCGGTCGCACGCCTGGCCGTCGATGCGGGCCTGGCCGGCATCATCGGGACGAACACGACGATCTCGCGCGAGGGACTCCAGACGGATGCCGCGACCGTCGCCGCCGCGGGGGAGGGCGGCCTCTCCGGCGCGCCGCTGCGGCAGCGCGCGCTGGAGGTGCTTCGGATCCTTCGCCAGACGGTGCCTGCCGACTTCTGCGTGATCTCCGTCGGTGGCGTGGAGACCGCCGCCCACGTGCAGGAGCGGTTGGATGCCGGAGCCACCCTCGTGCAGGGCTACACGGCCTTCCTGTACCGCGGGCCGCTCTGGGCGCGCCAGATCAACCGGGGTCTGGCCAAGCCGAGCTGAGCAGCGCCCTGCCCACGCCCGGCCTCTGTCGGGCGGCTCAGGCCGGCTTCTGGCCGCGCTTGACCTGCGGCTTGGGCAGACGGAGGAAACGCATCTGCACGGTGCGCATGGCCGCGTACCAGCCGAGGCCCTTCTCCATCTTGTCGGCGCCGAACTTCCGCTTCACGGCGCGCTTGACGGTGATCGACGTCAGCACCATGTCGCCGATGACGAAGAAGATGAAGATCCACAGACCCACGAACGCGTAGTACTGCAGTGCGGCGATCGGCAGGAACGTCGCGAGGATCACGAGCACCATCGCGGGCATGACGGCCTCGCCGAGGTGCCAGCCGGCGTCCACCCAGTCGCGCACGAACTTGCGCTGCGCCCCCTGGTCGCGGGCCGGCAGATAGCGCGGGTCGCCGTTGGCCATGCCGACGCGTGCCTTCTCGCGCTGCGCAGCCAGGTCCGCCTTGGCACGGGCCTTCGCCTCCTTGGTGTCGGCGACGAGCGGGCGCTTGCGCGCGGCCTCCTGCTCGGCGCGCGACGGGGTGGCACGCCCCTTGCCGACGGGTGCGCCGTTCAGGACGGTGCCCTCGGAGGGAACGTCGTTCGGCACGGATTCGGAGTTCTTGGCCACGGGTGATCCTCGATGTGCAGAGAAGGGGTGCACTTAAGATTACCCGCATGACCTCAGAGCTCACTCGCCAGGATGCCGTGCGCGATGCCGCGGCCACCGGCATCCCGTCCGCCCTCGCCGATCTCGGCAATCTCGTGCGCATCCCCTCGGTCGCCTTCCCCGGATTCGACGTCGCGCACGTGCAGCGCAGCGCGGAGGCGGTGGCGGAGCTGGTGCGGGAGACCGGCCTGTTCGAGAACGTCGAGATCCTGACGGCGGTCGTGCCCGAGACGGGGGAGCAGGGCAAGCCCGCCGTGCTCGCCACCCGAGCCGCGCGCAACGGGCGCCCCACGATCCTGCTGTACGCCCATCACGATGTGCAGCCGGTCGGCGACGAGTCGCTGTGGGAGTCGTCGCCGTTCGAGCCGACCGTTCGCGGCGGGCGCCTGTACGGCCGCGGCGCCGCGGACGACAAGGCCGGCGTCATGGCGCACCTGGCCGCGCTGCGCGCACTCAAGGAAGGAGTCGGCGAGGACTTCGACCTCGGCGTCGTCCTCTTCTTCGAGGGCGAGGAGGAGGCGGGCTCGCGCTCGTTCGCGCGGTTCCTGTCCGACAACGCCGACGCTCTGCGCTCCGATGTGATCGTCGTCGCCGACTCCGGCAACTGGGACGACAAGACCCCGGCGCTGACGGTGTCCCTCCGCGGCAACACGCGATTCACGATGCGCGTGCGCACCCTCGAGCACGCCTCGCACTCGGGCATGTTCGGCGGAGCGGTGCCCGACGCCATGATGGCGACCATCAAGCTGCTGGCCACGCTGTGGGACGAGGACGGCGTCGTGGCGGTGGAGGGCCTGATGGAGCGGGAAGCCGACACGCCGCCGTACAGCGAAGAGACGCTGCGCGACGAAGCCGGGCTCCCCGAGGGCGTCTCGCCGATCGGCCGCGGCACGATCCTGAGCCGCATCTGGAACAAGCCGTCGATCACCGTGACGGGCATCGATGCGCCGAGCGTCGTCAACGCGTCGAACACGCTGAGCCCCGAGATCGCGGTGGTGATCAGCACGCGCATCGCGCCCGGCCAGACCGCCCGGGACGCCTACGCGGCGATCGAGGCGCACCTGCGCGCCCTCGCGCCGTTCGGCGCGCAGCTCGAGTTCAGCGACCACGACTTCGGCGACGGGTTCCTCGTCGACACGTCCGGCTGGGCGGTGGCGGCCGCTCGCGAGGCCCTGCATGAGGGATACGGCGTCGAGTCCGTCGACATCGGCGTCGGAGGGTCCATCCCCTTCATCGCCGACCTCGTGCGCGAGTTCCCGGGCGCCCAGATCCTCGTGACCGGCGTCGAGGACCCGCACGCGAAGGCCCACAGCCCCAACGAGTCGCTGCATCTGGAGACGTTCCGCAACGCGGTCGCGGCCGAGGCGCTGCTCCTCGAGAAGCTGGACCGGCGCGCCGGGCAGGCCTAGGCAGGCACGAGCCCGGCGAGGACACGCCGGGCTCGGAGCCTCCTCCCGGCGGGCGCGCGTAGAATCGAGGCATCCCGCCGCCGGCAGTGGACGATCGACCGATCGGTCGATGCAACCGGGCGGCCCGTCCGGAGGAGTGCCATGACCGACACCGCACTGACGACCGAGCCGACCGCGCGCGACCACGGTGTGCTGCTGACCGACGCCGCCGCCGGCAAGGTCAAGAACCTGCTGGAGCAGGAGGGCCGCGACGACCTGCGGCTGCGCGTCGCCGTGCAGCCCGGTGGCTGCAGCGGCCTGATCTACCAGCTCTACTTCGACGAGCGATACCTCGACGGCGACAAGACCGTCGACTTCGACGGCGTCGAGGTGATCGTCGACGACATGAGCGTCCCGTACCTCGACGGCGCCACGATCGACTTCAAGGACACGATCTCCGAGCAGGGCTTCACGATCGACAACCCCAACGCGGCGGGTTCGTGCGCGTGCGGCGACAGCTTCCACTGACAACGCGTCGCCGCCCGATCCGCTAACGATCGGGCCACTTTTCCGGCGGGTCCGGTGCGCTTCGAATGGCGCCCGGGCCCGCCGTTTTCCGTCTGCGCGACACGATCCAACCTGGGGGGATGGCCTGAATCCCCTGGGCGCTTGCCCTAGACTGGCGAGAGTCCTGATTCGTGATCGGAAAGGTGCACCGTGCCTTCGAAACGCCGTATCCGCTGGGCCGTTCTCCCCATCGGGATCGCAACGGCAGCAGTCCTCGCCGGATGCACCCCGACCGAGCTGCACGGCTTCCTCCCCGGGTTCACCGAAGACGGCCAGCCGGCCACCAACCACACCGACATGGTCGCCGGCCTGTGGGTCAACTCGTGGATCGTGCTGCTCGTGGTCGGTGTCATCACGTGGGGTCTCATGGGATGGGCGGCGATCGCCTACCGGCGTCGCAAGGGCCAGATGGGCCTGCCGGTGCAGCTGCGCTACAACATGCCGATCGAGATCTTCTACACGATCGTGCCGCTGATCCTCGTGATCGGCTTCTTCGCCTTCACGGCGCGCGACCAGACGATCCTCGAGACCCAGTACGGCGACGAGGCGGATGTCGAGATCACCGCCATCGGCAAGCAGTGGTCGTGGGACTTCCAGTACGACGGCGAGACCGACGACGACACTGTCTGGTCCATGGGCGTCCAGGCGCAGACCGACGAGCGCGGCGACATCATCAGCGAGTTGCCCACGCTGGTCCTTCCGGTCGACCAGAAGGTGCAGATCAAGCTGCAGTCGCGCGACGTGATCCACTCGTTCTGGATCATCGACTTCCTCTACAAGAAGGACATGTACATCGGCAAGGACAACTTCTGGTCCTTCACGCCGACGCGAGAGGGCACCTACGCCGGCAAGTGCGCCGAGCTGTGCGGTGAGTACCACTCGATGATGCTCTTCAACGTCGAGGTCGTGAGCGAAGCCGAGTACGAGGACTATCTCGCCTCGCTCCGCGACGCCGGCCAGACCGGTGACATCAACGACGAATACGATCGACTGCAGAACCTTCCCGGCACGGGCGGTTCGGCCAATGAGAACGTGGAAGAGGTGGACCACTGATGGCGACGACGCTCCCTCTCCAGGAGACGTCCCAGGGGCGTCCGACGACCCTGCCGCCGCGGCAGGCGGCTCTGCTCAGCGCTTCGCGCGTCGAGCAGAAGGGCAACATCATCGTCAAGTGGATCACCTCCACCGACCACAAGACGATCGGCTACCTGTACCTGATCTCCTCCGTCATCTTCTTCCTCCTCGGGGGAGTGATGGCGCTGATCATCCGTGCTGAACTCTTCGAGCCCGGGATGCAGATCATCCCGACGAAGGAGCAGTACAACCAGCTCTTCACGATGCACGGCACGATCATGCTGCTGATGTTCGCGACCCCGCTGTTCGCGGGCTTCGCGAACGCGATCCTGCCGCTGCAGATCGGAGCACCCGACGTCGCCTTCCCGCGTCTGAACGCGTTCGCCTTCTGGCTGTTCCTGTTCGGGTCGACCATCGCGGTCGCCGGCTTCCTCACCCCGCAGGGTGCGGCGTCGTTCGGCTGGTTCGCGTATCAGCCGCTCGCGAACGCCTCGTTCTCTCCGGGTGCGGGCGGCAACCTCTGGATGCTCGGCCTCGGCATGAGCGGTTTCGGCACGATCCTCGGCGCCGTGAACTTCATCACGACGATCATCACGATGCGCGCGCCGGGCATGACCATGTGGCGCATGCCGATCTTCTCGTGGAACACGCTGGTCACGAGCATCCTGATCCTCATGGCCTTCCCGGTGCTGGCCGCCGCGATCCTGGCCGCCGCGGCCGACCGCGTGCTCGGCGCCCACATCTACGACCCCGCCAACGGCGGCGTGCTCCTGTGGCAGCACCTGTTCTGGTTCTTCGGGCACCCCGAGGTCTACATCATCGCGCTGCCGTTCTTCGGAATCGTGTCGGAGATCTTCCCGGTGTTCAGCCGCAAGCCGATCTTCGGGTACAAGACGCTCGTCTACGCGACGATCGCGATCGCAGCCCTGTCGGTGGCGGTGTGGGCCCACCACATGTACGTGACGGGCGCCGTCCTGCTGCCGTTCTTCGCCCTGATGACGATGCTCATCGCGGTTCCCACGGGCGTGAAGATCTTCAACTGGATCGGCACGATGTGGCGAGGCTCGGTGACCTTCGAGACGCCGATGGTGTTCGCGCTCGGCTTCCTCGTGTCGTTCGTGTTCGGTGGCCTGACCGGCGTCATCCTCGCGTCGCCGCCCCTGGACTTCGCGCTCTCTGACTCGTACTTCGTCGTGGCCCACTTCCACTACGTGGTCTTCGGCACGGTCGTGTTCGCGATGTTCGCCGGCTTCTACTTCTGGTGGCCCAAGTGGACCGGGCGCATGCTCAACGAGCGCCTCGGCTACGTGCACTTCTGGATGCTGTTCATCGGCTTCCACATGACGTTCCTCATCCAGCACTGGCTGGGCGTCGACGGCATGGTGCGCCGCTACGCCGACTACTCGGAGGCGGACGGCTGGACCTGGCAGAACCAGGTGTCGACGATCGGTGCCATCATCCTGGGCGCCTCGATGATCCCGTTCCTGTTCAACGTCTGGATCACCTCGCGCAAGGCGCCCAAGGTGACCGTCAACGACCCGTGGGGCTACGGCGCCTCCCTCGAGTGGGCGACCTCCTGCCCGCCGCCGCGGCACAACTTCACGTCGATCCCGCGCATCCGCAGCGAGCGGCCCGCATTCGACCTGAACCACCCCGAGGCGGGCATCCCGGTGGGCGTCGGCCCGGCGAAGGACGCACCCGAAGCCCCGGTTGCCGACCTCGCCGACGGAGAGGTGAAGTAAGTGCGCACGAACACCGGACTCTGGTGGCTGCTGGCCGTCTTCTTCCTGGTGGTGGCCGCTGCCTACACCGTGTGGAACATCATCGCCCACCCCAACCTGCCGTGGTACAACGCCATCGAGTGGGTCGGCAGCGTGGCGCTGCTGTTCACCGCCCTTATGGGTGCGCTGATCGCGTTCTACATCGGTCGCGTGCACAGGGCGCAGGGCGGCGAGCTGCCTGAAGACATCCTCACCTCGGACATCGACGACGGAGACCCTGAGCTCGGCGAGTTCAGCCCGTGGTCGTGGTGGCCGATCGTGCTGGCCTTCTCGGCGGCACTCGGCATGATCGGCCTGGCCGTGGGCACGTGGCTCATGCCGATCGGAATCGGCGTCTTCGTGGTCGCGATCGTCGGCTGGGTGTACGAGTACTACCGCGGCTACTTCGCCCGCTGAGACGGCTTCTTCTCAGCCGAATGGCCTGTTGCGTGACGCGCACGGGGATCCGTCGATGACGGAACCCCGTGCGCGTCTGCGTGCGGTGGCCTGCTCCGACATCGGGCCGCATCGCGCGACGAACCAGGATGCGGCCTTCACGGCACCGTGGGGCGCCGCGGTCGCCGACGGCGTCGGCGGCGGACCGGCGGGCGATCTCGCCTCTGCAGCATTCATCCACCGGCTCGCGGCGGGCCGCCTAGACGGCCTCGAGCCCGTGCAGCTGGCCGACACCGTGCGCTCGGCGAACTGGGATCTTCGCGCGCACGTGGAGCGGGATCCGTCGCTGAGCGGCATGGCCACCACCTTCACCGGGCTGTTCGCATCACGCGACGGCGGTCTGCTCCTCGCGCACACGGGCGACTCGCGCGCCTACCGGCTGCGGGATGGTCACCTCGTCCAGCAGAGCAGAGACGATTCGCTTGTGCAGGCCCTCGTCGACCAGGGTCTCGTGTCGATGGCGGATGCCGCTTCCCACCCGCGTCGGAACATCATCACCGCCTCGCTCAGCGGCGCGGAGCGCGACGCGGCGACGGTCACGACCCACGACGCGCTCCCCGGCGACCGGTGGCTGCTGTGCAGCGACGGACTCACGGATTACGTGCCGGACGAGGAGATCCGCGTGCTGATGGTGCAGAACCGCGACGCGGCCGCGGCCGCGGAGGCCTGCGTCTCGCTCGCGCTGCTGGCAGGTTCGCGTGACAACATCACCGTCGTGGTGTGCGACGTCGTCGACACCCTGGCCGCGGACTGGTCGGCGCCGGCGGCGACGACGTTCCACGGCGCCGCCGCCGAGCGGTTCATGGAGGGACTGGAGTCGGCCTGAGAGCCTTCCTGGAGCTGCACAGCGCGGCCTAAGGCGACCCGCTGCGCGGGAACCTGCTCAGCCCCGCCAGACGCCTGCCGGAAAGCCTCTCAGCCGGCCACGGGGGCGCGGACGACCATCACCTGCGCGTCGAACACACGGGGAAGGTCGCCCTCGTCGTTCTCGGTGGGCTGTCCCTCGCGCACCCAGTACTCGTAACCACCGATCATCTCCCTGACGGCGTACCCGAGCTTCGCGAACTCGAGGGCGCCCTTGGCGCCCGCGTTGCACCCCGGGCTCCAGCAGTAGACGACGACCGGCGTCGACGGGTCGATCTCTCGCGGAGCACGCTCGGCGATCTCGCGGTACGGCATGTGGATGGCGCCCCGAATGCGTCCCTGTGCCCATGCCTCGTCGCCACGCACGTCGACGAGGACGAACTGGTCGTCGGCCTTCTGAGCGGCGTAGACGTCGGACGCATCGGTCTCGAGGGAGAGCTTGGCGGAGAAGTAGGAGAGCGCATCAGTCATGCGTCCACGCTAAGCGCGGCGACTCCAGCCCTACGCCGGATGCGCGGTCAGAAGGCGTCGGATTCCTGCCGAAGCGGCGGGGGAGCGCGGTGCTGCGATGTCGGAGTGGAAATGACGGATGCCCCGGCACGATCGGAGAGATCGTGCCGGGGCACCCGTCGGCGAGGAGCTGCGACCTACTGGTCGGTCTCCTTCTCACGGTTCCTGGGAGCCTTGGTTCCGGCCTCCGGCTCGGGGACGATCACGTTCGAGGGCCGTACGGGCACCTCGCCGTGCTTCCCGTCGTCGATCGGCTTGTGCGGAGCGTCCGGCACGCCGGCGCGCTCGTGCGCAGCCTGGATCTCGGCATCCTCCTCGGCCGCGATGTGGTCGAGATCGTGGTGCTGGTGTGCCAGTGCCGCGTCGAGTTCCGCCTGCGAGACCGGCGTGAGGCGGTCCTCGAAGAACCAGCGCGAGATCGATGCGCGGAGGTTCTCGTGCCAGGGGATCTGACCCTTGGCGTTCGGACGCACAACGAGCGGCTCGTAGGAGTCGAAAGCGGCGAGCTTGTAGCGCTCGTACTCGTCGACAGGCTGGTGGACCTCGATGTACTCGCCGCCCGGGAGGCGGACGATGCGGCCCGACTCGTAGCCGTGCAGCGCGATCTCTCGGTCCTTCTTCTGGAGCGCGATGCAGATGCGCTTCGTCACGAAGTAGGCGATCACCGGACCCAGGATCAGCAGCACCTGGAGCGCGTGGATGACGCCCTCCATCGTCAGCCAGAAGTGGGTGGCGATGATGTCCGACGACGCCGCAGCCCACATCACCGCGTAGAACGTGACACCGGCCGCCCCGATCGCGGTGCGGGTCGCCGCGTTGCGCGGACGCTGCGCGATGTGGTGCTCGCGCTTGTCGCCGGTCACCCACGCCTCGATGAAGGGGTAGATGATGACCAGCACAATGAAGATGCCGATGATGACCAGGGGCACGAGGATGTTGAACGACCACGTCCGGTCGAGGAACACGATCTCCCAGCCCGGCGGGATGAGTCGCAGCATGCCGTCGGCGAAGCCGATGTACCAGTCCGGCTGCGTGCCTGCAGACACCGGCGACGGGTCGTACGGGCCGTAGTTCCAGATCGGGTTGATCGTGAACAGCGACGCGATGAGCACGATCACGCCGAACGTGATGAACAGGAAGCCGCCCATCTTCGACATGTAGACCGGCATCATCGGGTAGCCGACCACCACGCTGTTGGTGCGGCCCGCACCCGCGAACTGCGTGTGCTTGTTGATCACCATGAGCATCAGGTGGACCACGAGCAGGCCGACGAGGATCGCGGGCAGCAGCAGGATGTGCAGCGTGTAGAGGCGTCCGACGATCGCGGTGCCCGGGAACTCCCCGCCGAAGAACAGGAACGACGTCCACGTTCCGATGAGCGGGATGCCCTTCATGATGCCGTCGATGATGCGAAGGCCGTTGCCCGACAGGACGTCGTCGGGGAGCGAGTAGCCGGTGAATCCCTCCGCCATCGCGAGGATGAAGAGGACGAAGCCGATGACCCAGTTGAGCTCGCGCGGCTTGCGGAACGCGCCGGTGAAGAAGACGCGCAGCATGTGCACGCCGATGCCGGCGACGAACACCAGGGCCGCCCAGTGGTGGATCTGACGGACCAGCAGTCCGCCGCGGAGGTCGAAGGAGATCTCGAGCGTCGAGGCCATGGCGGCCGACATCTCGATGCCGCGCATCGGCAGGAAGGCGCCGTTGTAGTGCGTCTCGACCATCGACGCCTGGAAGAAGAACGTCAGGAACGTGCCCGACAGGAGCACGACGACGAACGCCCACATCGCGATCTCGCCCAGCATGAACGACCAGTGGTCGGGGAAGATCTTGCGTCCGAGCTCCTTCACGAAGCCGGAGAGGCTCGTGCGCTCGTCGATGTAGTTGGCGGTGGCGCCGATGAAGCGCCCGCCCAGAGGCTTGTCGCGCCCGTTCGGTGAGACGGGGGACGCAGGAGCCTCAGGCTGCGGAGGGACGGTTGCGGTGCTCAATGACGCTCCCAGAAGCTCGGGCCGACGGGTTCGTTGAAGTCGCTCCTCGCAATGAGGTAGCCCTCGTCGTCGACGGTGATGGGCAGCTGCGGCAGCGGGCGGGCAGCCGGCCCGAAGATGACCTTGGCCTGGTCGGTCACATCGAACTGCGACTGGTGGCAGGGGCACAGCAGGTGGTGCGTCTGCTGCTCGTAGAGAGCGACCGGGCAGCCGACGTGGGTGCAGACCTTGGAGTACGCGACGATGCCGTTGTACGACCAGTCCTTGCGGTCGTCGGGCTCGTTGATCTGCTCGGGGAGCATGCGGATGAGGAGCACGATGGCCTTGGCCTTCTCCTCGAGGTATCCGTCGCTGTGCGAGACCTCGGCCAGCGCCTCGGGGATCACGTGCACGGCGGAGCCGAGCGTGAGGTCGGCCGCGCGGATGGGCTCGCCCGACGGGTCGTGCGCGAGGCGCATGCCCTCCTTCCACATGGTGTGCTCGAGGAGGTAGACCGGGTCGCCGGCGTGCGGCTTCTCGGCCGAGTTGAAGGGCGCGAGGCCGCGGAACAGCACCACGCCGGGAACCACCGAGGCCACGAGCGCGGCGATCAGCGAGTTGCGGATCATCACGCGGCGACCGAAGCCCGAGTCGGCGTCGGCGTCGGCGAACGCCTGGATGGCGGCCTGACGCGTGGTGTCGCGTCCGCGCGTCGCGTGACGCGGCTCGACGAACTCCTTGTCGGACATGACGGCCTTCGACCAGTGGATCGCGCCGATGCCGATCGCCAGCAGGGCGAACGCGATGCCCAGGCCGATGAACATGTTGTTGTTCCGGATGTCGATGATCCGGCCGCTCTCGATCGGGAACAGCATGTAGGCGGCGATGGCCCAGATGCTGCCGGCGATCGACAGGTAGAACAGCGTGTAGACCGTGCGCACCGCGCGCCGCATCGCGGCGGGGTCCTTGTCGGTGATCCGCTCGCGGTGCGGGGGGAGCCCAGGGTTGTGCACCGGGTCGGGGACCGCGACGGCGAGCCCGGTGGAGGGCTTCCATGAAGCCCTCTCGTGCTCGAGCGGGTCGTCCTCGTGGGCCATGCTGCTCCTCGTCAGTGTTGCTTGTGTCTTTGGGTAGATCAGTTGGACTTCGCCGTGATCCACACGGTGATGGCGATCAGCGAGCCGATGCCGAAGATCCAGATGAAGAGGCCCTCGGAGACGGGGCCGAGCGAGCCGAGCGAGAATCCGCCCGCGGACTCGTTGTCCTGCAGGTAGAGCAGGTACGTGATGACGTCGCGCTTCTCTTCGGTGGTCAGCGTCATGTCGTTGAACACCGGCATGTTCTGCGGACCGGTCACCATGGCCGCGTACATGTTGAGCGGGGAAGTGGTGTGCAGCGCCGGGGCGTACTTGCCCTCGGTCAGCGCACCGCCGGCGCCGGCGACGTTGTGGCACATCGCGCAGTTGATGCGGAAGAGCTCGCCGCCCTCGGCGGCGCTGCCCTCACCGTCGAGCACTTCCTCGTCGGGGAAGGTCGGGCCGGGCGCGATCGACTGGATGTACTCGCCGATCGCTGCGATCTGCTCGTCGGTGAACTGCACCGGCTTCTGCGGCGCCTGGGGGCCCTGCATCTGCAGCGGCATGCGACCCGTGCTCATCTGGAAGTGGACCGCGAGCTCGCCGACGCCGTAGAGCGACGGGCCGTCGTTGGTGCCCTGGACGTCCAGGCCGTGACAGGTCGCGCAGTTCGCCTGGAACAGCTTCTCGCCGTCCTCGACCGTGAGGGTGGAGTTCGTGACGGTCTCGGTGGTGGTCGCCGCCATCGCCGCGGAGGCGCCGGCGTAGACACCGCCCGTGATGAGCAGGCCGATGCCGATCAGTGCCGCTGCGGCCCAGGGGCTCCGGCGGCCTTTCGAGCGGCGCGTGGTCTCTCGTGCCATGTCGGGTTTCAGCTCCGCTCTCACTTGAGGAAGTAGATGACGAGGAAGAGGGCGATCCAGACCACGTCGACGAAGTGCCAGTAGTACGACACGACGATCGAGGAGGTCATCTCCTTGCGCCCGAAGTTCTTGACGGCGTACGCACGGCCGATCACCAGGAGGAAGGCGATGAGGCCGCCGGTGACGTGGAGCGCGTGGAAGCCGGTGGTGAGGTAGAAGGCCGACGCGTACGAGTTGGCCGAGATCGGCATGCCCTCGGCGACCAACTGCGCGTACTCCCACACCTGACCCGACACGAAGATCGCGCCGAGAGCGAAGGTGAGCCAGAACCACTCCACCATGCCCCAGCGCTGCCAGAACGAGTTCGACTTCACCGTGTACGGCTGGAAGCGCTCGGCAGCGAACACGCCCATCTGGCACGTGACCGACGACAGCACGAGGATGATCGTGTTGACGGTCGCGTAGGGGATGTTCAGCAGCTGCGTCTCTTGCGCCCACAGTTCGGGGGAGCTGTTGCGCAGGGTGAAGTAGATCGCGAACAGGCCCGCGAAGAACATCACCTCGCTGCCGAGCCATACGATCGTGCCGACAGCGACCGGATCCGGCCGCTTGACGGACCGCATGGCCTGGGAGTAGGTGGCTGTGGAGGTCGTCACGCTCCCCATTATGGCCGATCCGGGGCGCCCACATTCGCATCGGAGGGCATCTGTTTGACCCCATCCCGACTTAGGACAACCTAAGAGGACCCTGCGACTCTGCCGTGAACACGTGGTGAAGACGCAGAATCGCCCCGCGTGCGACGCCGTGTCACGAAACGGTTCCGATTCACGTGCGGGGCTAGGCTTCTGCGTTATGGCGGAGCTCTACACCTGGCCGGGAATCCTCACGACGCTGCTCGAGCGGCGCGACCTCAGTGTCTCGGAGTCGACGTGGGCGATGCGGCAGATCATGTCGGGGAGCGCCACGCCGTCCCAGCTCGCAGGGTTCCTCGTCGCGCTGCGTGGCAAGGGCGAGACCGTCGACGAGATCGTGGGCTTCCGCGACGCGATCCTCGAGGCGGCGCTGCCGCTTCCCGTGGACGCCGCCGTGCTCGACATCGTGGGCACCGGAGGCGATCGGTTCGGCACGGTGAACGTGTCCACGATGTCGGCGCTCGTGGCCGCGGCATCCGGTATCCCCGTCGTCAAGCACGGCAACAAGGCCGCCAGCTCATCGTCGGGATCTTCGGATGTGCTGGCGGCGCTGGGTGTCGACCTCACGCTGTCGCCAGAGGCCGTCGCCGAGACGCTGTCCCGCGCGGGCATCACGTTCGCCTTCGCCGCCGCGTTCCACCCCGGCTTCAAGCACGCCGGCGCGACTCGCAGCGAGCTGGGCGTTCCGACGGTGTTCAACTTCCTGGGCCCGCTGTGCAATCCGGCGCGTGCCGAGGCCAACGCCGTGGGCGTGGCTCACCTGGACCGTGTGCCCCTCATCACCGGCGTCTTCCGCACCCGCGGCGCGACGGCGCTGGTCTTCCGCGGCGACGACGGGCTCGACGAGCTCACCACGACCGGTCACAGCCGGCTGTGGGAGGTCAGCCGCGGCGACATCCACGAGCACGACCTCGATCCGCGTGATCTCGGCATCCCGCTCGCTGACATCGACGACCTGCTGGGCGGTGACCCGGCCCACAACGCCGCCGTGGTGCGCCGCGTGCTCGGCGGTGACCAGGGACCGGTGCGCGACATCGTGCTGCTCAACGCCGCGGCGGGCATCGTCGCATACCGGCTGTTCCGCGATGCGACCCAGGTGCAGCGCCCCATCCTGGAGCGTCTGGCCGAGGCTCGCGACGACGCCGCAGCGGCGATCGACAGCGGAGCGGCGTCGGCGACGCTGGACCGCTGGGTCGACACCACGCAGGCTCTCGCTTCCTGAGCCGGCCGAGGCGCGGTTTTCCACGGCGCGGCACTCTTCCGCGCGGGTGCGCGGCGCCGCTAGCGTGTGGCGTGAAACCGATCCGAGGAGGACGCATGAGCCAGGAAGAGCCCCGCACCGCCGACGTCATCGAACCGCCCGAGAAGAAGGTGGGCCTGGTCAAGGCCGTCGGGATCCTCGGGATCATCGGAGGAATCCTGCTGATCGTCGTGGGCGTCATCGCGTGGATCGGTGTGACCAACCAGCTCACCGCGGAGAACATCACCATCCCGGACGACGCCGCGGCGTTCCAGGGGCAGCAGGTGACCGGCCCCTTCACCGCCTGGGTGCAGGCCGACATCATCAACACCCACGCCCTCGCCGCCTCCGACGGCAAGACCTACGCCGAGCTCGACCAGGACGACCCGGTGCGCACCACCGTGATGCAGGCGTCGTTCCTGCGCTCGTCGCTGTTCACCTCGATCGTGGCGTACGGCGTCGCGCTGTTCGCCGCCGGCATGGGCGTGCTGGCGATCCTGTTCGGGTGGGCGCTGCACCGCCTGGCCAGCGTGCCGGTGGTGATCAAGCGCTCCACCGTCGTCTGACCCGCCGACCACGCTCCACGTGAATCCCCACGACGCGCTCACCGAGATCGCGACGCTCCTCGAGCGGGAGCGGTCGTCGCGCTACAAGTCGAAGGCGTTCCGCGCGGCCGCCGACGCGATCGTGGGGCTCAGCGACGCAGAGCTGCGGGACACCGCGGCTCTGCGTCGCCGCAAGGGCATCGGCGATTCGACCCTCGCGGTGATCCAGCAGGCACTGGCGGGGGAGGTGCCCGGCTACCTGGAGGATCTTCGCGAGCGCGCCGGTGTTCAGCGGACCTCGACGCTCCGGCCTCTGCTGCGCGGCGACCTGCACTCCCACAGCGACTGGTCGGACGGCCTGACCTCGATCGACCTGATGGTGGCGGCCGGCAAGGCGCTCGGCCACGAGTACCTCGCACTCACCGATCACTCACCGCGACTGCGGGTGGCGAACGGGCTCTCGCCCGAGCGCCTGCGCGAACAGCTCGAGGTGGTCGCGGGCATGAGCGGCGACGGCTTCACGCTGCTGTCGGGCATCGAGGTCGACATCCTCGAGGACGGCGCGCTCGATCAGGAGCCCGAGCTGCTCGGCGCGCTCGATGTCGTGGTGGCCTCAGCCCACTCGAAGCTGCGGATGGAGCGCGGCCCGATGACCCGGCGCCTCGTCGCCGCCGTGTCGAATCCTCACACCGACGTGCTCGGCCACGTCACGGGCCGGCTCGTCGAGGGCTCGCGCGGCACGCGCCCGCCGTCGACGTTCGACGCGCGGGCGGTGTTCGAGGCGTGCGAGGCGCACGGCGTGGCGGTGGAGATCAACTCGCGCCCCGAGCGGCAGGACCCTCCCGACGAGCTGATGTCGCTCGCGCTGGAGATCGGATGCCTGTTCTCCATCGATTCGGATGCGCACGCGCCCGGTCAGCTCTCGCTGCTGGACTACGGCGCCGAGCGGGCTGAGCGTCTCGGTGTGCCCGCCGACCGCATCGTGACCACGTGGCCGCTCGCGCGGCTCCAGGAGTGGACCGGGCGCGACCGCGGCGTGTAGCGGCGGCGTGTGAGCCGCCTCACCGCTCCGAAGAGGTGACGGGGCCGGGTCAGACCGTGTCGAGCGCGTCCATGATCCGTGTCATCGCGGCGCCCAGCGCCCACCGCTCGGCCAAGGCCGCGGCATCCGTCTTCTGCTGTTCATCCAGCGGTCGCAGGCGCGGGTCGGGCACCTCCAGCGAGAGGTCGCGCACGACGGCCACCACCTGCGGGGCGACCGCGAGATAGGGGAGGCCTGCGAGCACCTTCGCGCGGACGCCGGCGGCCATGCCCTCGCCGCGCTCGGCCGCCGCGACGATGCCGTCGAGGTCGCCGTGGGTCGCGAGCAGCCCCGCGGCCGTCTTCTCGCCGATCCCGGCGACGCCGGGGAGGCCGTCCGAGGAGTCGCCGCGGAGCGTCGCGAAGTCCGCGTACTGCGACGGCAGGATGCCGTACTTGGCCACGACCTCGGCGTCGGTGAGCACCTCGAGGTTGCTCATGCCCCGCGCCGTGTACACGACCCGCACCTCTCGCGCGTCGTCGACCAGCTGGAACAGGTCGCGATCTCCGGTCACGATGTCGACGGGCATCGTCGCCGTCGTGGCGAGCGTGCCGATGACGTCGTCGGCCTCGTGCGCGGCCGCGCCGACGATGCGGATGCCGAGGGTGTCGAGCACCTCCCGGATCACCGGCACCTGCACCTCGAGGGGGTCGGGCACCTCTTCGATGTCGGGGCCGCTCGCGACGACCTCCGCCACCCGGTGGGTCTTGTAAGTGGGGATGAGGTCGACGCGCCACTGGGGGCGCCAGTCGTCGTCCCAACACGCGACGAGGTGGGTGGGCCGGTAGGTCGTGACGAGCTTCGTGATGATGTCGAGGAAGCCCCGGACCGCGTTGACCGGTGTGCCGTCGGGCGCGCGCACCGTGTCGGGGACGCCGTAGAACGCGCGGAAGTACAGGGACGCGGAGTCGAGCAGCATGAGGCGGTCGGTCACGCGTTCATCCTGGCACGCGGCGCCGACGCCCGTGGGGCGAGGGCGCTGCCCGAGTCACCGGTCGTTCACCTGCCGGACCGACCCCGGTCGCCCGTCGGCACCCGGGGCGTTCACGTCGCGCGCCCACCGTGGGGAGACAGTCCTGAGCCCCGCCGGGGCGCTGTCGCGAGAGGAGGCGCCATGGGCCGCGAAAGCGCGCTGGCGTGGGTCGAATCGCCGCTGCAGCTCCTCGGCGCCGCCGAGTGGTCGGCGGCGCACGGCACCACTGTGCCGGTGGCGGGCCGGCTCACGCCGCAGATCTCTGCGACGGCCGACGAGCTGCTGGCCCGCGGTGCGCGCTTCGGGGAGCTGGCGCCGTACCTCGGGATCCCGTGGAGCCTGCTGTCGCGGCACGGCCACTGGCTCGTGGGCGACGGGTTCTCGGGGCAGTTCCGGCTGGCCGCGGCCGTGCTGAGGCCGCACCGCCTCACGTTCCTCGACGACGGCGCCCAGGCCGTCGCCTACGCCGACACGCTCCTCGGACGCCGCCCGTACGCGCGGCCGGGCATCGAGGAGCGCGGGCTCACCACCGCGGTCGCGCCGTTCGCCGGGGAGCTGGTGCACCGTCGTGCCGCGTCACGACGCGCCGCGATCTTCACGGCGTTCGACCTCGGGACCGACCGCGTCGACGCCCTCGCGGACCACGGGTTCGGCATCCGTCGTCACGACTTCTCGTGGACACGTGCGACCGCGCCCGCGGCGCCCGAGCTGGGGCGGAGGATCGTCCTGGGCAGCGCGCTGCCCGTCGACGGTCGCATGATGCTGGTCGACTACCTGCGATGGGTGCGGGATGCCGCGGCCGGCGGCGCGGTCTATCTCCCGCATCGTCGTGAGACGGCCGAGCAGCTGGACGCCGTCGCCACGGTGCCCGGCCTCCGCATCCACGCCACCGGGCTGCCGGTCGAGCTCGTGCTCGCCGGTGCCGCGGGGCCGCTGGATGTGCACACGCTGCCGTCGAGCACGACCACGACGCTGCCGCTCGTGCTGTCGGGGTCCGAGGTGCTCGTGCACACGGGGCGTCCTCGCAGCGCGGCGCGGAGGACCGCGGCATGAGCGAGGTCGTGGCCATCATCCCCGCGCGCGGCGGCTCCAAGGGGGTCGTGCGCAAGAACCTGCAGCGCGTCGGCGGCGTGCCGCTCGTGGCGCGCGCCGTCTCGGCCGCGCGGCGCTGCCCCGCGATCGACCGCGTCGTGGTCACCACCGACGACGGCGACATCGCCGCCGTCGCCGCCGAGTGGGGCGCCGAGGTCGTCGAGCGACCCGCCGAGCTCGCCGGCGACGAGGCGAGCTCCGAGAGCGCGCTGCTGCACGCCCTCGCGGTGCTCGAAGAGCGCGAGGTCGAGGTGGGGGTCGTCGTGTTCCTGCAGGCGACCTCGCCCTTCATCGACGTCGACGCGCTCCGCGGCGCGGTGCAGCTCGTCCGTTCGCGCCGGCGCGACAGCGTCTTCTCCGCGGTCGAGACCTACGGCTTTCTGTGGGAGAAGGGCGCCGGCGGCGCCGCCGACGCCGTCAACCACGACGTCGCGGTGCGCCCACGTCGCCAGGATCGCGAGCCGCACTACCTCGAGACCGGCGCCTTCTACGTCATGCGCACCGCCGGCTTCCGCGCGACCCGGCACCGCTTCTTCGGCAGCATCGGCATCGCGGAGGTCGACCCGCGGACGGCGATGGAGATCGACACCCCTGACGAGCTCGAGCTCGCCCGCCGGATCGCGACGCTCGCCGAATCCCACGGCGTGCGCGCGTCGTCCGTCCCGGTCGATGCGGTCGTCACCGACTTCGACGGGGTCCACACCGACGACACCGTGCGCGTCGACCAGGACGGCGTCGAATCCGTCACCGTGAGCCGCGCCGACGGCATGGGGGTCTCACTGCTGCGGGCCGCCGGCATCCCGTTCCTCATCCTCTCCACCGAGGCGAACCCGGTGGTCGCCGCGCGCGCCCGCAAGCTCGGCGTCGAGGTGCGCCAGTCCGCCTCTGACAAGGCCGCCGTGCTGCGGGACTGGGCCGCCGAGCGCGGCATCCCGCTGTCGCGGATCGCGTATCTCGGCAACGACGTCAACGACCTCGGCTGCCTCGACCTCGTCGGCTGGCCGGTCGCCGTTCCCGGCTCCCATCCTCTCGTCCTCTCCGCCGCCCGCGTCGTGCTCGACCGCCCCGGGGGCGCGGGCGCCGTGCGCGACCTCGCCGAGCGCGTGCTGGCGGCGCGCGACGCCACAGCCTCGACCGAAGGCTCCCGCAAGGGGCGCGGTCGGCCCGCCCGGGACGAAGCATCCGATCACCCCACCGCACCACTGGAGGCCTCATGACCGTCACCATCGGATCCCGCGTCGTCGGGGGCGGACGCCCCGCGTACGTCATCGCCGAGATCGGGCTGAACCACAACGGCGACGTCGACATCGCCAAGCGGCTCATCGACGTCGCCGCCGATGCCGGCGCGGACGCGGTGAAGTTCCAGAAGCGGACCCCCGAGATCGCCACCCCCGAGCACATGCGCGACATGCCGCGTGACACCCCGTGGGGACGGATGTCGTACCTCGACTACCGCCGCCGCGTCGAGTTCGACCGCGAGCAGTACATCGAGATCTCGGACCACGCCCTGCTGCGCGGCCTCGAGTGGTTCGCGTCGCCGTGGGACGTGCCGAGCGTCGCCTTCCTCGAGGACCTCGGTGTGGCCGCGCACAAGGTCGCGTCGGCCTCGCTCACCGACGTCGAGCTGCTCGAGGCGCTCCGCGACACCGGCAAGCCCGTCATCCTCTCCACCGGCATGTCGACGATCGAGCAGATCGACGCCGCCATCCAGATCCTCGGCACCGACCGGCTCGTGCTCATGCACGCGACCTCGACGTATCCGATGGAGCCGGAGGAGGCGAACCTCCGCATGATCCCCGCGCTGCGTGAGCGGTTCCCGGGCGTGCCCGTCGGATACTCGGGGCACGAGCGCGGTCTGCAGATCTCGCTCGCCGCGGTCGCCCTCGGCGCGGTCGCCGTCGAGCGGCACATCACCCTGGACCGAACGATGTGGGGCTCCGACCACGCGGCCTCGCTCGAGCCCGCGGGCCTGCAGCACCTCGTGCGCGACATCCGCGTGATCGAGGCCGCTCTCG
Organism: Microbacterium ureisolvens; assembly: GCF_015278315.1. Taxonomy (GTDB): domain Bacteria; phylum Actinomycetota; class Actinomycetes; order Actinomycetales; family Microbacteriaceae; genus Microbacterium; species Microbacterium ureisolvens. Next base: position 140,389 of record NZ_JADIJE010000004.1, read on the forward strand.
GCGACGGTGTCAAGCGCGTGTACCCCGGGGAGCTCGCGCCGATGGCGAAGCTCCGCCGCGTCCCCGCGTGAGGCCCGCGCCGCAGGAGGGTGCGCGCCCGCGGGTCGTCGCGATCGCCGACACGGACTCCTACGTGAAGTGGGCGGCGGCGCTCGTCGGCGGGGTGGGGGAGCGATGGGATGCCTCGCTCCTGGTGCTCGAGACCCCGCTCGTGGTCAGCGACGCCCAGTTGGCCGCGGCGCTCAGCGGCAGCGGCCTTCCCCGCGATCGGGTGGCGCGCGTGAGCTACGGCGGACTCGCCGCGCAGCTCGCCGACCTGCGACCCGACGCCGTCGTCATCGGCGCGCGCGGACCGCTCGTGCGGGTGCTGGCGCGCGACCTCGCCGCGCTCGAGCGGCGGCCCGTCGTCGTCACCGGGCTGCCGGGCATCTCGATCCCGGCGACGCGCAAGGCCGTGGTCTACCGGCTGCAGTCCGACCTCTTCGTCGTGCACTCGCGGCGGGAGGTGCGCGAGTTCGGCGCGCTGTCGGCGCGCACGGGCTACGCCCACCGGTACGCGCTCGCGACGCTGCCGTTCGCGCGCGGCGCGAGGGTCGCCGGCGGGGTCTCGGCCGAGGTTCGCGAGGACGGGCCTGCTCGGAGCGATCTGGTCTTCGCGACCCAGGCGAAGGTGCCCGCCGAGCGCGAGGACCGGCTGCGCGTCGCACAGCTCCTCGTCCGTGCCGCCCAGGCCGACCCGTCCCGGCGGGTCGTCGTCAAGCTGCGAGCTGCGTCGGGGGAGCACCAGACCCACGCCGAGGAGGACGGATACCCCGAGCTGCTCGCCTCGCTCGGCCCGCTGCCGCCGAATCTCGTCACCTCGGCGGGCTCCATGCGGGCCGCGCTCGCGGGCGCGGAAGGCCTCGTCACCGTGAGCTCCACCGCGGCGATCGAGGCGATCGCGGCGGGCATCCCGGTCATCGCTCTGGACACCTTCGGGGTGTCGCCGCAGCTCATCAACGAGACCCTCGCCGACGCCGACCTCCTCGCCGGCGAAGACGACGTCGTGGCGCGGCGGTTCCGGCATCCGGATCCGGAGTGGCTCGACGACAACTACTTCCACGCTCCGGAGGCCGATGACTGGGTCGAAGCGGTGGAGGAGCTCCTGGCGCAGCGATCAGCGGGCGAACTGCCCGCGCGCGCGGCCTTCCCCCGTCGCGGCGGCGCCCTGCGGGACGCGTGGGAGCGCAGGATCGCGCTGGGACGCAGCGACACGTCCGCCGCGGGCACGGCCGCCTACATCGTCGGGCTGCCGCTGCGCACCGGCGTGCGACTGATCCACCGCGTGCGCCGGGCCGTGATGGGGCCCGCTCAGCAGCCGGGGCCCGCGGGATCCTCGACGCAGGTGCGGTCCACGAGCGCCGTGCGCACCTCGACCACGCGCACGTCGTAGCCGCCGCCCTGAGCGCGGACCACGCCGGGGACGGTGCGCCACGTGCCGCTTCCGAAGTCGACGGATGCCGCGTACTCGACGGTGACCCCGACGGCATACGTTCCGCGCGCCTGGTAGACGTGGCTCGTGGCGGTCGGCGTGAACTGCCCCTGACCGAGGCTCGCCCAGGATGCTCCGCCGGAGGCCGCGCGCGTCGTGGTGCCGTCACCGTTGTCGAAGACGAAGGCGGTCGGCACGAAGCGCACGGTGAGGTCCCAGCCGAGCACCGTGCCCGGCATGCGCTGCTCGGATGCCGTCGCCAAGAGGTTAGTCGGCATGCCCACGACGCCGAAGCCCGCCGGCTCGCCGCCGAGCGTCGGCGGCGCCGGCCGGAAGGACGCGAGGTCTTCGAGGGTCAGATCCGGCGGCAGGGCGACGGCGTAGTCGTTGCAGCGGTTCAGGATGCCGCAGTCGCGGGGCGGGGAAGGCTGGGCGGGTGCGGATGCGCTGGGGCTGGTGTTGGGCTGGCGCAGAGAAGCTCCGCCCTTCTGCGTGTCGGTGGCTGAAACTTCGACATGGGTGCCTTCGTTGACGGTGGTAGGGCAGCGCCCCAGTTCCTGCAACTCAAATGAGCACTCCCGTGAAGTGGCTCCAATCTGGGGTGGCGCCAAGAGCGTCGCCGCGATCACGATCGCGGCTAGCACGATGTGTCCGCGGCCTGTTGGGTCGACGCGATTAGAAGCGCATCACCGACAACTTCGAGCTCGACCGTCAATGCGTAGTTCTCCTGGCGGTCCGCCGGAGTCACGTCAGCGCCGGTGTTGTCGAGGACTCTTGTACCACTGGAATCCATGCACACCGCGAGCTTCGCCTCGCCGTCGTCAGCTGCCCAACTTATGCGCTCGATCGCTGTCACCACGCTGGCACCCACGATCGTCAGGCCTTCCGCAGCCTTCAGATTCTCAGTCTCGATGTCCGTCTCGAGGGCATCGCCGATCAGGAAGTCGGTCGGCGTCGGCGAGGACCTCGAGTCCTCTCGGCGTGCATTCACCGCATCGACATAAGCGCGGTACGTCTCCTCAGCCGCCGCGAACGCCTCTTCCTCCGTCGCGAACGCCGACGTCGGTGTCGGGGTCGGGTCGACGGGGGCGGGAGGAGTGCAGCCCACCAGGACGAGGAGCATCGCGGCGCTGAGCGTCGCGGCGGCCACCCGAGTCCTCACGCGCCCACGCTAACCGGTGTCGGTCGCCGGCTGACGGACTTATCCACAGCGCCGACACGGAAGAAGCCGGCGATCACGTCCGGGGGGTTTCGGATCGCCGGCTCCGGGCGGGTCGTTGAGACCGCCCCTCGTGCCCTCCGGGTCGGGCACGAGGGGTGGTCCCGGGCGACGCGTCGCCGCTTCGAGATTCGCGGTACCGGGCTCGGGTTCCCGGTGGTGCGATGAATCCAGGTTCCCAACGCGACCTGGGAGATCCTTATGGTCTGACCACATGTCCGCCGCATGCTGGCCGTGCGATCGCTGTGGTGCCATCATGGCGGCATGATCCTCGTCAGACCGGCCGCCGCGCTCCTCGTCGTCGCGTGCCTCGCCGCGCTCACGGCCTGCGCGTCCAGCGACCCGGTCGTCGCGCCCGTCGTCCGCGACGTCGGCGACCTGCAGGGCGCCACGGTCGAGCTGCAGGTCGGGCAGGTGCTCGACATCGACACGGGCGATCTCGCCCCGAGCAGCTACAGCGGTGTCGTCGAGGACCCCGCAGTCGCGTCCTTCACCCCGGGCCGTGAAGAAGGCGGCACCACTTACAATCCCGGTGTCGAGGGGCTCGCCGCGGGCACGACGACGGTGGTGCTGTCGAAAGAGGACGGTGGCATCCAGGACGTCACCTTCACCGTGGAGGTCTCGGACTGATGCGGCACGGCTGCGGCCGCGGCGCGGCATCCGGGCGTAGTCTCGTGCGATGACCTCCGCCGCGAGCCGGATCGAGCTTCGAGCGCTCCTTGACGAGCTGCACGACGCCGCCACGGCGCGAATCGCCGCGATGGACGAGACGCTCGCCGAACTGCGTGCCGACCGTGGATCCGACGTCGCCGACGACGAGCACGACCCCGAGGGCGTCACGCTGTCGGGGGAGTGGGCGCGCGCCGTCGGGCTCGAGGAGGCGGCGCGCCGCGAGATCGCCGAGATCGACGAGGCGGTCAAGCGCTGGGAGGCGGGCACCTACGGGGTGTGCGTCGACTGCGGCCGCGGCATCCCCATCGCGCGCCTGCGCGTGCGCCCGTTCGCGACCCGCTGCGTGTCATGCGCCGAGAAGGCCGGCGCCTGACGTGTCGTTCGGGGCTGCGGCGTCCCGTGCCGTCCCGGAGGGTTTCACACGCGTGGGCGACGGCGATCCGTGTCCGTGCGGGAGCGGGGATCGCTTCGACGGATGCTGCGCCCCCGCGCTGCGGGGAACGCCGGCGCCGACCGCCGAGAAGCTGATGCGCTCCCGCTACGCGGCGTTCGTGGTGGGCGACGCGCACTATCTTGCGGAGACCTGGCATCCCGGGACCCGCCCCGAGGAGCTGACGCTGGATCCCGCGCAGCGCTGGACCGGACTCGAGATCTCCGGCGTCGAGGCCGGCGGCGTCGACGACTCGCGCGGGATCGTCGAGTTCCAGGCCTCCTGGCGCGAGGGAGCGCATCGCGGCGTCCTGCGCGAGCGCAGCCGCTTCGTGCGGCAGGGCGGGCGCTGGTGGTATCTCGACGGCGAGATCGATCCGTCGTGACCGGCCCGCGGCACCCGTGGCGCCGCTAGCGTGACATCCATGACCACTCAGGCTGAGAAAGCACAGACCCTCGCCCGCCTGCACGCCGCGCCCGAGATCCTCCGCGTCGTCAACGTGTGGGACGCGGTGTCGGCCCGGGCCGTCGCGGCGCTCCCCGAGACGCGCGCCATCGCGACCGCGGGGCACTCGATCGCGGCGACCTTCGGATACCCCGACGGCGAGATCCCCCTCGAGACCACCCTCGACATGGTGGGCCGCATCGTCGAGGCGGCGGGCGACCTGCCCGTGACGACCGATCTCGACGACGGCTACGGCGATGCCGGCGAGACCACGCGTCGGGCGATCGGCAAGGGCGTGGTCGGCGCCAACGTCGAGGACAGGCTGCGCCCGCTCGACGAGGCCGTGGCCGCCGTCGAGGCGATCGTCGCCGCCGGCCAGGCCGAGGGCGTGCCGTTCGTGCTCAACGCCCGCACCGACGCCTTCGTGCGCGGCGGAGGCCGCCCTGTCGAGGAGTCCGTCGCCGATGCGATCGAGCGCGGCCGCGCCTTCCTCGACGCCGGCGCCGACCTGGTGTTCGTGCCGGGCATCCTGGACGCCGACGTGACCCGGCAACTGGTCGAGGGGATCGGCGAGCGCAAGGTCAGCGTCATCGGCTTGCCGGGCGCGCTCTCGGCCGCCGAGTACGAGGCGCTCGGTGTGGCCCGGATCTCGTACGGTCCGATGACCCAGCGAGTCGCGCTCACCGCGTTGCAGGATCTCGCCGGGGACCTGTACGGCGACGGCGTCATCCCGCCGAGCACGCGCGCGCTCAACTGACTCCACCGGCGCCCTCCGGTTTGCGGGAATCACCGCGGGCCGGAGGGCGTTGTGGCGGACATGGATCCCGCACCCGTCGACGTCGTCGTGATCGGCGCGGGACAGGCCGGGCTCTCCGCCGCGTACCACCTGCAGCGGCGCGGCTTCGTGCCGCTGGATCGCGCCGACGGCGCCGAGCAGACGTTCGTGGTGCTGGATGCCAACGCCCGGCCCGGCGGCGCGTGGCAGCATCGCTGGGCGTCGCTGCGCATGGCCACGGTCAACGGCATCCACGAGCTGCCCGGGTTCGCGGTACCCCCGGCCGACCCTGCCGCCGCGAGCCGCGACGTCCTGCCGGCGTACTTCGCCGAATACGAGGAGCGCTTCGCCCTCGACGTCGTGCGCCCCGTGAGCGTCAGGTCCGTGCGCCGCGCCGACGACGACCCCGCCGGCCGTCTGCTCGTCGAGACCGACCGCGGAACATGGGCGGCGCGGTTCGTGATCAACGCCACCGGCACGTGGACGCGCCCGTTCTGGCCGCGCTATCCGGGGCAGGAGCGCTTCGGCGGACGACAGCTGCACGTCGGCGACTACACCTCTGCCGACGAATTCCGCGGCGAGCGCGTCGTCATCGTCGGGGCCGGGGTCTCGGGGGTCCAGCTGCTCGACGAGATCTCGCACGTCGCCGACACGTTCTGGGTCACCCGGCGGGAGCCGGAGTGGATCGAGGACGACTTCGACATCCCGGCCCGGGTCGCCGCGATCGCCGGGGTGGAAGACCGCGTCCGCCGCGGCCTGCCGCCGGGCAGCGTGATCTCGGTCACGGGCATGCACTGGACGCCGTGGGCGCGGGCTGCGCAGGCGCGCGGCGTCCTGGTGCGGCATCCGATGTTCTCCGCCATCGAGGAGGACGGCGTCCGGATGCCCGACGGCACGTTCGAGCCCGCCGACGCGATCCTGTGGGCCACGGGGTTCCGCCCGGCGCTCGACCATCTCGCGCCGCTGCACCTGCGCACGCCCGAGGGCGGCTTCCGTGTCGCCAACGGGCGGTCGCTGGACGAGCCGCGACTCTTCCTCATCGGCTACGGCCCGTCGCAGTCGACCGTCGGCGCCAACCGCGCCGGGCGCGACGCCGTGCGGGCGATCGTCGGCGAGGGGAAGGTCCTCGAAGCGGCCTGAGCCCGTCAGCGCTGCGCGATCGGGTCGAGCACCAGATCGAGTGCGGCGTGGGCCGCCGCGCGCGCCCGCTCATCTCCCGGACGGTCGGCCAGCCACAGCGCCGCCTCGTTCATCGCGCCGCTGAGCTGGGCGGTCAGCGCATCGACGAGCTCCGGCGCCACGGTGCCCAGCGCGACGATCGCCTCTCGCAGCTCGCGCCCCGACGCCGCCGCATCGAGTTCACGCCACTGCGGCCAGCCCAGTGCCGCGGGAGCGTCGACGAGCAGCACCCGTGCGGCGCGGTCGTCGGTGATCGCGTCGAGGAACGCGTGGCTGCCGGCGCGAAGCTGGGCGGCGGCATCCGTCTGCTTCTCCGCCTCGGCGACGACCCGCGCCGCGATCTCGGACTGGAGGCTCTCGACGACGGCGCGGAAGAGCCCGAGCTTGCCGTCGTAGTGGTGGTACACCGCCCCCCGCGTCACGCCGGCGCGGCGGGCGATGTCGTCGACGGACGCGGTGCCGAAGCCCTCGGCCGCGAAGCGTTCGCCGGCTACTTCGCGCACGCGGCGCGCGGTCTCGGCGGCATCGGCGGCGCTGGCTCGGGGCATCGCTCTTCCTTTACGTACGTCGTGTATGTATCGTGACTTACGAACACAGTGTACGTAAAGGAGCAGGCGATGGAGACCATGACGAGCTTCTACCCGGTCGTGATGACGACGGATGCCGCAGCCGCCGCGCGATTCTTCCGCGACCATCTCGGCTTCGACGAGACGTTCGCGGCGGATTGGTACGTCAGTCTCGTGCGCGACGGCGCGGAGCTGGCCTTCCTCGCCCATGACCACGAGACGATCCCCGACGGATTCGGCCGATCAGCCGGCGGGATCCTCCTCAACGTGGAGGTCGACGACGCGCGCGCCGCGTACCGTCGGCTCGTCGAAGAGGCCGGCCTCGAGTGCGCCCTGGCGCTGCGCGACGAGCCCTTCGGGCAGCGCCACTTCATCCTCGTCGCGCCGGGCGGCATCCTCGTCGACGTGATCGAGCCGATCGAGCCGTCGGAGGAGTACGCCGCCGCGTTCTCCTGAGCCCCAGCCGAGCCCGCGCCGGCGCGCCGCCTAGACTCTTCCCGTCGCCGTCGCGGAGGAGGACGAGGGATGAGCGCAGCCAGCGAGCTGTTCCGGCGGAAGCCGGTGACCCCGCCGGCCGCCTCGCCCGGCGGGCTGACCCGCGGCATCGGCACGTTCCAGCTCGCGATGCTGGGCGTCGGCGCCACCGTCGGCACCGGGGTCTTCTTCGTGATGCACGAGGCGGTGCCGCTGGCGGGACCGGCGGTGCTCCTGTCGTTCCTCATCGCCGCGATCGCGGCGGGCCTGTCGGCGGTCTGCTACGCCGAGATGGCGTCCGCGGTCCCGGTGTCGGGATCGACCTACTCCTATGCCTACGTGACGCTCGGCGAGATCGTCGCGATGGGCGTCGCCGCGTGCCTCATGCTCGAGTACGGCGTGTCGACTGCCGCCGTCGCGTCGGGCTGGAGCGGGTACCTCGACCGGCTCGTCGGCGATCTGTTCGGGTGGGACATCCCCGATGCCCTGTCTGCCGGACCGCTGGAGGGCGGCATCGTCAACCTCCCCGCCGTGGTGCTGGTGGGCATGTGCGCCCTGCTCCTCATCCGCGGCACGCGCGAGTCGGCGACCGTCAACACCGTGATGGTCATCATCAAGCTGGGCGTGCTCCTGATGTTCGGCGCCATCGCCATCACCGCCTTCCATGCCGACAACTTCGCCGAGTTCGCACCCCACGGCGCCGCGGGCATCACCGCCGCCGCAGGCACGATCTTCTTCACGTTCATCGGACTCGATGCCGTCTCCACGGCCGGCGACGAGGTGCGCGACCCGCAGCGATCGCTGCCGCGGGCCATCCTCATCGCCCTCGCCACGGTTGTCGCGGTGTACCTGTTCGTCGCGCTCGCGGCTGTCGGTGCCCAGCCGTGGACCGACTTCGAGGACCCCGAGCAGCAGAGCGCGGGCCTGTCGGTGATCCTCGGCGACGTCCTGGGAGCGCAATGGCCGGCGACGGTGCTCGCGGCGGGAGCGGTCATCTCTATCTTCTCGGTGACGCTGGTGACGCTGTTCGGCCAGACGCGCATCCTCTATTCGATCGGGCGCGACGGTCTGCTCCCGAGCGCCTTCGCCCGCGTCGACCCGCGCACCCACACCCCCGTGTTCTCGACCGTGGTCGTCGCGATCGCGGTCGCGCTGCTGGCAGGCTTCATCCCGCTGTCGAGCCTGTGGGACCTCGTGTCCATGGGAACACTCGTCGCGTTCATCGTGGTCTCGGTAGGTGTCATGGTGCTGCGCCGCACGCGTCCCGACCTGCCGCGCGCCTTCCGCGTGCCGGGCTACCCGGTGACGCCGATCCTCTCGATCCTCGCCTGCATGTACCTCATCACCGGCCTCGGCTGGTCGACCTACGCGTGGTTCGCGGTGTGGGTCGCCGTCGTGCTGGCGTTCTACCTCCTGTGGGGCCGGCGGCACAGCCTGCTCGCCCGTGCGGAGCGGGAGACGGATGCCGCGCCCGCCGCGTCGCCGCAACCGCCGGGCGCGGGCGGTCCGGAGGCGGGCGCATAGGCTCGGACGCGTGACGACGCTGCTCGCCGTGCTGCTCTTCCTCAACGCCGCCTTCAACATCCTGGTGTGGCCGACGTTCTATCGCCGCGTGGCGAAGGACCCGCGAGCGCGGGACGCGCAGGGTCGGCCCACCCGCTTCCTCGTCGTGCACGGCGTGCTCATCGGCATCGCGCTCGCGCTGGCTGCAGCATCCGTCGTCGCCGGCATCGTCGCGCTCGTCGCGTGATGCGCCGCGCACTGAGCCCGCGTAGCGTGGAGGGTCCGACGGAAGGAGCCCCATGGCCCGCATCCTGATCTTCGGCGGACACGGCAAGGTCGCGCTGCTGCTCGAGCCGCTGCTGGCGGCCCACGGGCACACCGTGACCGCGGTGATCCGCAACGCGGCGCACGAGGCGGAGGTCGCCGCCACCGGCGCCCAGCCGGTGGTCGCGGACGTCGAGATCCTCGATCTCGACCAGCTGACCAACCTCGTCGCCGGCAACGACGTCGTCGTGTGGTCGGCGGGCGCGGGAGGAGGCGACCCTTCGCGCACGTACGCCGTCGATCGCGACGCCGCGGTGCGCTCTATGGACGCCGCAGCCGCGGCGGGCGTCCTGCGCTACGTCATGGTCTCGTGGATCGGATCTCGCGCCGACCACGGGATCGACCCCGGGAACTCGTTCTTCCCGTACGCCGACGCCAAATGGGCGGCCGACGCGCACCTGGCCGCGAGTGCGCTGGACTGGACGATCCTGGGTCCGGGAACGCTCTCGCTCGACCCGCCCACCGGGCGCATCGAGATCGACCCCGACGGTCGGGGCGAGATCTCTCGCGCCGATGTCGCCGCGGTGATCGCGGCGACCATCGCCGACGACACCACGATCGGGCGCACGATCCGCTTCGGCGGCGGCGACGAGGTCATCGGGCACGCCGTCGCCGGCTGAGCCCGGCCGCCGCCGGGTCTGGCCGGCCGTGCCCCGGCGCGCCGGTCGGGCAGGTCATACGCCGACTCGCGGCTCAGTCCTCGCTCGAGTGCAGCCCGCGGCGGGTGGAGAGGATGGTGACCTCGGGGTGATCCCCGACGAGTCGCTCGGCGTTGTCGAGCACATCCCGCACGTGCGACGATCCCGACGCGACGATCGACACGCCGATCCGAGCGCGACGGTGCAGGTCGTGCTCGCCCACCTCGGCCGCCGCGGCCTCGGTCCGGCGGCTCAGATCGGCGATGAGCGGTCGCAGCACGCTGCGCTTCTCCTTGAGCGAGCGGATGTCGCCCAGGAGCAGGTCGAACTCGATCCAGCCGATCCACATGGGTCAATGGTGGCAGGACGGCCCGGCCGACGCGCACGGCCCTAGGCTCGAGTCATGCTCGCCACCGTGATCCACGCCGCCCGCGACATCCGCGTCGAGACCGTTCCCGATCCCGTGCTGTCCACCGGCGGCGACGCGATCGTGCGCGTCGTCGCCGCCTGCGTGTGCGGCTCCGACCTCTGGCCGTACCGCGGCGTGACCCCCACGAACGAGCCGCACCGCATCGGCCACGAGTTCGTCGGCGTCGTCGAGGAGGCCGGCGCCGAGGTGCACGACGTGAAGCCCGGCGACTTCGTCATCGCCCCCTTCTACGTGTGCGACGGGACGTGCGCCAACTGCCGGAACGGCGTCAGCACCTCGTGTCTGAACGGCGGCTGGTGGGGGAGCGACGACCGCTTCGGCGGCTTCGCCGACGGCGGGCAGGGTGAGCGCGTGCGCGTGCCGCTCGCCGACGGCACGCTGGCGGTCGTGCCGGGGCCGGTGACGGATGCCGAGATCCCGGGCCTGCTGACCCTCAGCGACGTGATGGGCACCGGCCACCACGCGGCGCTCTCGGCGGGCGTGGGCCCCGGCGACGCGGTCGCGGTCGTCGGCGACGGGGCGGTCGGCCTGTGCGCGATCATCGCCGCCAAGCGACTGGGCGCCGCCACGATCATCGCGATGTCGCGTCACCCGCAGCGGCAGGCGCTCGCGCGCGACTTCGGTGCGACGCACATCGTCGAGGAGCGCGGCGACGCCGGCGTCGAGGCGGTGCGCGCTCTCACCGGAGGGATCGGAGCCGACCGCGTGCTCGAGTGCGTCGGCACGAAGGAGTCGATGGACCAGGCGCTGCGCTCCACGCGTCCCGGAGGCATGGTCGGCTACGTCGGCGTCCCCAACGGCGGACCCGAGCTGCCGGTGCGCCAGATGTTCAACCGCAACGTGGGTGTCAACGGGGGAGTGGCGCCCGTGCGCGGCTACATCGAGGAGCTGCTTCCCGACGTGCGATCGGGAAAGATCCAGCCGGGCCGCGTGTTCGACCTCGAGCTGCCGCTGCAGGAGACCCCCGAGGCGTACGCTGCGATGGACGAGCGTCGCGCCACCAAGGTGCTGCTGCGGCCCTCGGCCGTCTGAGTCGCACGGCGACCCGATCTGCGACGCGCCCGCGAGCCTGCGCCCGTTCGCGCGATCGTGCGGTAGAACATCAGAAGTCGAAGGGACCCCCGACCGTGAAGATCGTCAAGCGCATCGTGCTGGTGCTCGTCATCGCGTTCGCGGCGTTCTACCTCATCACGAGGCCCCAGGACGCGGCCAACGCGGTGCAGGGCGCGGTCGGCGCCGTCTGGGGCGCCGGGGCCGCCGTGGTCGACTTCTTCATGGCTCTCGCCGCGGGCTGAGCATGCTCGATCCGCGGATCGACAAGCACCTGATCGCCGACCAGGGCGAGCGGATCGTCGACGAGGTCCGCAAGCACTGGGCGGCGACGGTATCGGCCGTCCTCGAGCTGTTCGGCGGCGTCGTCGTGCTGCTCCTGGTCTTCTTCGTGCCGGCGCAGGCGTGGTGGGTGCCCGTCCTCATCGGCGCGGCGATCGTGGCCCACGCGACCTGGCGGTTCTTCGAGCAGCACCTCGATCGCTTCGTGATCACCAACATGCGCGTGTTCCGGGTGCACGGCATCCTGTCGCAGCGCATCGCGACCATGCCCCTCACGCGCATCCTCGACATCTCCGTCCACAAGCCCGTAGTCGGCCGGATCTTCGGCTACGGCCACTTCGTCTTCGAGTCGGCCGCGCAGGAGCAGGGGCTCCGCGACATCCGCTACGTCGGCGAACCCGACCAGCGCGGTCTCACCATCCAGCGGGTCATCCAGCAGGCGGGCCTGCGCGGCGCGGCCGGCCGGGCCGAGCAGTTCGGCGGAGCGCCGGTGGTCGTGCCGCAACGTGAGGAGGCGGCATCCGTCACCGTCGCCGATCCCGGGTACGAGAGCCGGCCGACCGCGCCCGTGCCAGAGGTGCGCGCGATGACGGCCCCCGTTCCCGAGGTGCGCGCAGCGACCGCGCCGGCGTCCGGCTGGGACTGGCTCGCCGACGCGCAGCGCCGAGAGGACGAGCGCATCGCCCAGCTGCGCGGGGAGGCCGCGCCGGCGCGGACGCCGTTCGATCCGGATCGCACCAGCACGGCGCCGATCGACCTTCCCCGCTGAGCGGGCCGCCGGCTTCCGGGCGCGATTCCCGGCGCTCGGGAAGATCGCGGCGGACCCCGGCGTTCTGTTACCCTGGAGTGTCACTCGTGTGGCTGTTTCGCCACGCCTGAGTACCGGTTCGCGCCGGTGACCGGATGCGAGAGGGTCCGAGTGGCATCGCAAGAAATCCGCTTCGCCTCGGCTGGAGGCATCCGCTCGCGCTCGCGCGGCCGGCTGCCGATGAGAGCTGGGGCCCGAGTACCCAACCCAACAAGGACAACCCACTACATGACTACCGCAACGACCGCCCCGGCCACCAAGCAGGTCGCGATCAACGACATCGGATCTGCTGAGGACTTCCTGGCCGCGGTCGAGAAGACTCTGAAGTTCTTCAACGACGGCGACCTGATCGAGGGCACCGTGGTGAAGATCGACCGCGACGAGGTCCTCCTCGACGTCGGCTACAAGACCGAGGGTGTCATCCCCTCGCGCGAGCTTTCCATCAAGCACGACGTCGACCCCAACGAGGTCGTCAAGGTCGGCGACGAGGTCGAAGCCCTCGTTCTCCAGAAGGAGGACAAGGAAGGCCGCCTCATCCTCTCCAAGAAGCGCGCCCAGTACGAGCGCGCGTGGGGAGACGTCGAGAAGATCAAGGAGAACGACGGTGTCGTGACCGGTCAGGTCATCGAGGTCGTCAAGGGTGGTCTCATCGTCGACATCGGCCTCCGCGGCTTCCTCCCGGCGTCGCTCATCGAGCTCCGCCGCGTCCGCGACCTGACGCCGTACCTCGGCCAGGAGATCGAGGCGAAGATCCTCGAGCTCGACAAGAACCGCAACAACGTCGTGCTCTCGCGCCGCGCCCTGCTCGAGCAGACGCAGTCCGAGTCGCGCACCACGTTCCTCAACAACCTCCACAAGGGCCAGGTCCGCAAGGGCACGGTCTCGTCGATCGTCAACTTCGGTGCGTTCGTCGACCTCGGTGGCGTCGACGGTCTCGTCCACGTCTCGGAGCTCTCGTGGAAGCACATCGAGCACGCGTCCGAGGTCGTCGAGGTCGGCCAGGAGGTCACCGTCGAGATCCTCGAGGTCGACCTCGACCGCGAGCGCGTCTCGCTGTCGCTCAAGGCGACGCAGGAGGACCCGTGGCAGGTCTTCGCCCGCACGCACGCGATCGGACAGGTCGCGCCGGGCAAGGTCACCAAGCTCGTTCCGTTCGGTGCGTTCGTGCGCGTCGCGGACGGCATCGAGGGCCTCGTGCACATCTCGGAGCTGTCGGGCAAGCACGTCGAGCTCGCCGAGCAGGTCGTCTCGGTCGGCGAAGAGGTCTTCGTCAAGATCATCGACATCGACCTCGAGCGTCGCCGCATCTCGCTCTCGCTCAAGCAGGCCAACGAGTCGGTCGACCCCAACGGCACCGAGTTCGACCCGGCCCTGTACGGCATGGTCACGGAGTACGACGAGAACGGCGAGTACAAGTACCCCGAGGGCTTCGACCCCGAGACCAACGCCTGGCTCGAGGGCTTCGACGAGCAGCGCGAGAAGTGGGAGCAGGAGTACGCGGCTGCCCACGCTCGCTGGGAGGCCCACAAGGCTGCCGTCGCCAAGGCGCTCGAGGCCGAGGCGAACGCCCCGGTCGAGACCGGCGCCTCGTCCTACTCGTCCGACAGCGGCCCCGCGGGCACGCTGGCCGACGACGAGGCCCTCGCGGCTCTCCGCGAGAAGCTCTCGGGTCGCTGATCCTGAGCTGAGCCGCTCCGGTTCGCCTGAACCTGGTTCCGAAAGGGCCGTCACCTCACGGTGGCGGCCCTTTCGCGTACCCGCCACGACCCCGCGTCGGTGGTGCCGGGTACTCTCCCGATGTGCCCGAGAACGCCCCTGCCGTCCGCTGCCTGCTGGACGATGACGGATGCCGCGGCACGGTGCCCGCCGACGCGCCGATGCCGCTCTGCGAGGGGCACCTCACCGCGGCGGCCGAGTGGGCCGCCGCCGAGCACGGCGTCACGGACGTGCTGCCCGCGCCGTGCCGCCTGTGCGGCTCGCGACTCGGCGTCCGCTACCCGTCCGGCTGGCTGTGCGCGGTGTGCGAGTGGCGGCACGGTGAGGTGCCCGACGCCGACATCGCGCCGCCGCGGGTCGACGTGGTCTACTACCTGCGATACGCCGACCGCATCAAGATCGGCACCAGCGGCAATCCCAAGCAGCGGTTCGGCGCGATCTGGCACGACGAGCTGCTGGCGTTCGAGCGGGGAGGACGCGCCCTCGAGCAGCGCCGGCACGTCCAGTTCGCGGCCGATCGCTACCCCGGCACCGAATGGTTCCGCGCGTCCGAGGCGCTGGTGGCGCACATCGCGGTGCTCGCCGCCGGGATCGACGATCCGTGGGAGCTGCACGCACGCTGGCTCAGCGAGGCACTCGCGGCGCAGGGCTGACCGCGTACGCCCTCGGTGAACGCGGGTCAAGCCTCAGCGCGTTCAGAGGAACAGCCCCTACCGTGTGATCCACCCGCACCCCCACACGATGGAGCAGACATGGGATTCCTCGACCGACTCTTCGGCGGACAGGACGACACGCGCCAGACGCCACCCGTGCCACAGAACCCCTACGGCGCGCCGACCCCCGGCGCGCAGCCTCAGGGGGCGCAGACCCCCGGGATGCAGCCGCCGCGCAGCGAGGACGAGATCGCGATCGAGCGCTACCGCTACCTGCTGCGCACGGCGCCCCCCGAGACCATCGAGCAGGTGCACGCCGAGGCGTTCGCCAAGCTGACCGAGCCGCAGCGTCAGCAGGTGCTCGCCGACCTCTCGGCGGGCCTCCCTCCGTACGAGCAGCCCCGCTCGAGCGACCCGCAGACCATGGCCCGCGCGGCCACGCGCGCCGAGTACCAGAACCCCGGGTTCATGGAGCGCACACTCGGACCCCAGCGCCAGGGCGGCGGACCCTCGTTCGGCTCGATGCTCGGCTCCTCGATCCTCGGCACCGTGGTCGGCTACGTGATCGGCTCGGCGCTGGTGAGCTCGTTCCTGGCGCCGAGCTTCGCGTACGACCAGGGCTACCAGGACGGCTCGGCGGGCGAGGAGGGCTCCGGCGGCGAGGAAGGCGGAGCGGATGCCGGCTCCGACGCGGGCGCAGACGCCGGCGCCGACTCGGGGGCGGGCTGGGGCGGCGATCCCGGCTCCGGCTGGGGCGGCGACGCCGCAGCCGGCGACATGGGCGGCTTCGGGGACTTCGGCGGCGACTTCGGGTTCTGACCCGGTCTCGGCGCTCCGCCGTCGGCGCCGGGCCGCCTCGGCGAGCGCGCCGAGTCGCACCGGACCCCGGCATCCGTTACCGTCACGGTATGACCGCCGCGACGCCGGGCCGACCGCGCCGGGCCACGGTGCGCTCGCGCCTGACAGGAGCGGTGCCGGAGGGCGCCGATCGGACGCGGGATCGCACCGCCATGCTCAACCAGCTGCTGCTGGCCGCGGTCGTCTTCGTGCTCGGCGTGCTGGTGGCGGTCGGACCGTTCGGCGGCGAGTCGGTGCTGTTCTTCATCGGCGTCGTCGTGGTGGTGGCGGTGACCGCCGCGACGCTGGTCGTGCCGTGGAACAGCCTTCCGTTCGGCTGGGTCGCCGTCGTGCCCGCCATCGACATCCTCGCCATCACGCTGATGCAGATCGCGGCGCCCGACACGGTCCTCGGCCTGCTGTGGATCTTCCCCACGACGTGGCTCGCCACGGGCTTCGGCCTGCTGGGCCTGTTCGGCGTGATCGTGGCGATCGCCGGCATCGTCAGCGTGCTCACCGCGGTCAGCACCACGGAGGTCACCTACCGCACGTTCCTCCTGCCTCTGGTGCTGGTCGCGGTCGCGGCCACGAGTCATCTCAACGCACGCCGCTCCGACGCGCAGCGGATGCTGCTGGCGAAGCAGTCAGAGCTGCTGCGCAGCATCCTCGCGCGCACGCGGCGTCAGGAGCAGGTGGTGACCGAGGTGCTCGACGCGGTGGACTTCGGAGTCGTGCGCATCGGCGCCGACGGCCGCGTCTCGATCACGAACGACGCCCACGGGAGGCTCCAGCAGGGACTCGAGCCCGACGACGACGGGGCGGTGGTGCCGGCGTTCCGCGACGACGGGAGCGCGCCCCTGCCGCCCGACGAACTGCCGCTCGAGCGGGCGCGGCGCGGAGAGTCGTTCGACGACCAGGTGGTGTGGTTCGGTGTGGAGCCGGGGCCGCGCCGGGCGCTCACCATCACCGCACGGCGGATCACCGACCCCGACGGCCGCGACGCCGGTGCCGTCGTGATCTCGCGGGATGTCACCGCCGAGCTCAGCGCACTGCGTGCGCGCGACGAGCTGGTCGCCTCGGTCTCGCATGAGCTGCGCACTCCGCTGACCTCGATCCTCGGCTATCTCGACCTCGCCATCGAGGATCCCGGCACTCCCGACGACGTCCGGGCGGGCCTGGACATCGCCGAGCGCAACGCCGAACGGCTGCTGCGCATCGTCGCCGACATCCTCGCCGCCTCCAGCTCCTCACCGTCGTCGGTCGAGGCATCACTCACGCCGCAGCTGGTGGATGCGCGTGAACTGGTGCGGGCGGCCGCCGCCGATGCGCTGCCGCGCGCCGCCGCCCGGGCGATCAGCATCGACTCGACCGGCCTGGAGCCGGCGAAGGCGTGGGCCGACCCGCTGCGCCTGCGGCAGGTGCTCGACAATCTCATCTCGAACGCGATCGCGTACAACAAGGACGGCGGCACGGTGTTCGTGGGCACCACGAGCGACGGCGTCGCGAGCTGGATCCTGGTGCGCGACACCGGCGTCGGCATCTCGGATGCCGACCGGTCGCGGCTCTTCCAGCGCTTCTACAAGGCGGGCGGCGAGCGCCGCGCGGGCACGGGCCTGGGCCTGGCGATCACCCGCGACATCGTCCGTGCCCACGGCGGCGATCTCGCCCTTCACAGCGCGCCCGGCGTCGGGTCGACCTTCATCGTCAAGCTGCCGGCGATCGCTCCGGAAGGAGATGTGGAATGACCCTCGACCTGGCCTCCGTCCTGGTCTTCACCGCGCTGGTCGTCAATGTGAGCGGGGTGCTGTTCATCCTCGAGACGCTGCTGCGCCGCGACGAGGGTGCCGGGCGCATCTGGTCGGTCGCGTTCCTGGCCGGGATGCTGACCACGCTCGCCTACACGGTGTGGACGCAGACGGACGGCGCGTGGTGGGCGATCGCGGTCGGCAACGCCGCCTTCGTCGCCGGTACGGGCTGCATGTGGCTCGGCTGCCGCCGCTTCAACGGGCGGCGGATGCGCTGGGCCTCGATCCTCGTGGCCGCGGCCGTGCTCGGCGCCGGCGTCGCTGTGGCCGTCGAGGGTCCGGCCGGCGGCGACTGGGCCGGGGCGATGTGGATGTTCGTGCCGCTGCTCGTGTTCGCCGGCGCCGGTTCCGTCGAGTGCCTCCGCGGCGAGATGCGCGAGTCCCGCACCGCGTGGGTCCTCGGCGCCGTGCTCGGATTCCAGTCGCTGTACTACGTGTCGCGCACGACCGCGTTCGTCACCTCCGGTCCCGACAGCGCGCTGTTCGAGGCGGCGTTCGGCACCATCAGCACGAGCTTCCTGACGGTGACGCTGACCATCGTCGCGGTGGTCGTCACCTCGGTGCTCCGCGCGAGCCGCGCACCGATGCGCGGCTATCTGCGGCACCCCGTCGCCGGCGACGTGGAGCAGGGCATCGTCGGCGATCAGTCGTTCGCGCTCGTTCTCGACGGACTGTGCCGCCGGGCGGCCCAGTCCGGTGAGGCGGTGGCGGTCACCGCCGTGCGCCTGGACGACCTCGACCAGATCTCGACGGCCTTCGGCAGCGACGTCGCCGGGTCGGTGGCCGCGACCTGGCGCACGGGTGTGCGCCGCTACGCGCCGACCAACGCCGTGGTCGCCGAAGACGGGCCGACCGGTCTCATCCTCGGTCTCGCCGTCGCGTCGGCGCAGGAGGCGCGGCGCCAGGCCGCGGCGATCTATCGCGGCCTGTTCGACGAACTGGGCAAGGTCGGCGGGGGAGTGATCCCGGTCGTGGGCGTCGGCGTGGCGCTCAGCGACACCGTCGGGCACGACCCCGCGGAGCTCGTTCGCGCGGCGCGCGAAGCGGCCAGCCGTGCCGCCGCCAATGTGGAGACGTCCGTGCTCGTCGACGAAGGGTAGCGACGGCATCCGTCCCGTCGCGCTCCGTGATCAGGCCGTGAGGCGGTAACCCACCCCGCGGACCGTCTCGATCCACCGCGGCTGCGAGGGCGACTCGCCGAGCTTGCGGCGCAGGTTCGCCATGTGCACCTCGATTGCGCGCGCATCGCTGTCGGAGACGAAGTCGCTGACGGCGTACTGATCGCCGCGCAGCATGAGGGCGAGATCGGACTTCGCGCGCACGCGCCTGCCCGCGACCAGCAGGTCGGCGAGGATGTCGAACTCGCTGCGCGTCAGCTCGACGTCCTCGTCGTCGACGGTGACGAGATGGGTCTGGGCGTTGAGGCGCAGCCCGTGGTGCTCCAGCCACACCCCACCGGATGCGGCGCCGGCGGCCGGCTCGGCGGTCTCGACGGGGGCGACGTGGCGTGGCCGCCGCAGCATCGCGTCGATGCGCGCACGCAGCTCGCGCGGGCGGAACGGCTTGGCGACGTAGTCGTCGGCGCCGGCCTCCAGGCCCTGCAGGGCGTCGATCTCCTCGGTGCGTGCGCTCAGCATCACGATGTACGTCGAGCTGATCGCCCGGATGCGCTTCGCGGTCTCGAAGCCGTCCATCCCCGGCATGTTGACGTCGAGCGTGGTCACCAGAGGCCGGTGCTCGCGGACGAGCTCCACGCCGTCGGCGCCGTTGGCTGCGCCGTGCACGTCGAAACCCGCCTGTGCGAGGACCGTGGACAGCAGCGAGCGGATGTCGGCCTCGTCCTCGATGACGACGGCGACGCGCGTTTCTTCCACCGATCCACCCCCCGGATCCGCTGTTGCGGGCGACGGATCCTGGACGTCGGTCATGATATCCCAGAACGCGGTGCGGAACGGATGTGCCGGCGCGGCGTCCATCAGCGGGACGATCCGGACCGGCGGCGGGCGTGGAGGCCCGTCTCGCGTCGCACCGGCGTCACGCCGGAGAGACAGGCCGCGCGGAGGGCGGGAGATCTCCCCACATCCCGCCCCGCGCGCGTCCTCGGTGCACGGACCTGAGCTGCAGTCGTCCCCACGCGCGCAACTCGTCCGCACCTCTGGACGATCCCACCGCACCAGCCGTCGCTCGGACGCTCGGCGCGATGTGTGCGGCGGGGCGGTCGGTCGTCGTACGCCACGATGTCGCGTCCGCCTTCCATCTCCGCCCCTCCCCAGTTCCGCACGATGTGGATCCGTCCTTCGGGTGCCCCCGACGCTACCGCCGCCGGCTCAACGCCCGCTCAAGTGCTCCTCAGGAACCGCGCAGGCTTGCCGAGCCGGTCCGGCGCGCGTGGCGGGGCAGGCATGGCATGCTCGATCCATGCCGCTCGTCGCCCTCACCGGAGGCATCGCCTCGGGAAAGTCCACGATCGCCCGCCGCCTGGCCGAACACGGCGCCGTCGTCGTCGACGCGGATCAGCTCGTGCGCGAGGTGCAGCAGCCCGGGTCGCCGGTGCTCGCCGCCATCGCGGACGCCTTCGGCGACGGGATGCTCCGCCCCGACGGATCGCTGGACCGCGCCGCGCTCGGCAGCCGGGTGTTCGGTGACGAGGCGGCGATCGCGCGGCTGAACGCCATCGTCCATCCCGCGGTGCGCGCGGAGTCCGCGCGGCGCTTCGCCGAGGCTTTCGCGGCCGATCCGGACGCGGTGGTCGTCTACGACGTGCCGCTGCTCGTCGAAGCCCGCGTCGGAGATCCCTGGCAGCTCATCGTCGTGGCGCACGCCCCGGCCGCGGTGCGCGTCCGGCGTCTGGTCGAGCTCCGCGGGATGACCGAGACGGATGCCGCGGCCCGCATCGCCTCGCAGGTCTCGGACGAGGCTCGGCTGAAGGTCGCCGACGTGGTGATCGACACGTCCGGCGCCCTCGCCGACACCGAGCAGCAGACGGACGAGCTGTGGAACCGCCTGGCGGAGCATCTCTCGCGGCGCGCGTCCCGCGCCGACGAGCCCGCTTCCGGCAGCTGATCCGGAGCGTTTCGACGTACCGCGTGTCCGCGGCCCGGCGTACGCTGGGAACAAGCCGAGGAGGTGTCCCATGGGTGTTCTCTCGAGATTCCGGCGGCGCAAGACGCCCTACCGCGCGGCGACCGAAGAGGAGCAGATCGCGCGGTACGTCTACCTGCTCGGCTCGTTGCCCGCCTCGGTGATCGAGAGCGCGCACGCCTCGGCCTTCGCGGACGTGCCGCCCGAGCGGCGGCGGCAGATGTTCGAGCAGCTGCGTCCGTTCCTCGCCGAGTCCGAGCGCGACGCGGCGGCCGAAGACCCGACGGTGATCGCGCGGCTCGTGCGGCGTGCCGAGGAGCACCGCGCGCAACGGGCCGCGCAGGCGGAGGCCGCCCGGCAGGCCTCGGCCGACCCGGCGCGCACGGCGGTCGCGGTCGACGACGGCGACCCGCGTGACCGCGTCGACGGCGATCCCCGCGATCGGGTGGACGTCCAGTCGATGCTCCTCCACGTCGGCGTGATGACGATCGTCGCCAACCAGTTCCTGCTGTCGAGCTCGGTGGCGGCCTACTTCACCGTCGGGGCGGGTTCCCTCCAGCTCGGCTCGGAGCCCGGGTGGGTCGGCGAGACCTACGATCCCGGCTTCGGCGTCGACGGCGGAGGTGGCGCGGGCGGTTTCGACGGCGGTGGCGGCGCGTTCGACACCGGCGGCTTCGGAGGTTTCGACGCGGGAGGCTTCGGCGGCGGTTTCGACGGCGGGGGCGGCTTCGGCGGCTGAGCCATCATCTGCGCGGGCCGCGGCATCCGCCCGTCGCGAACGCGGCCCCGATGTCGGGGGTGCCGCCTACGCTTGGTTCAGTGCAGACCACTCGATCCGTGCGACCGTTCGAGGTCGTGAGCGAATACGCGCCGTCCGGCGATCAGCCGCAGGCGATCGCCGAGCTGGCGGCCCGCATCAACGCCGGTGAGACCGACGTCGTGCTGCTCGGCGCCACCGGTACGGGCAAGTCGGCGACGACGGCCTGGCTCGTCGAGGCCGTCCAGCGTCCGACGCTCGTGCTGGCGCACAACAAGACGCTCGCCGCTCAGCTGGCGAACGAGTTCCGCGAGCTGATGCCGCACAACGCCGTCGAGTACTTCGTCAGCTACTACGACTACTACCAGCCCGAGGCGTACGTCCCGCAGACCGACACCTTCATCGAGAAGGACTCGTCGATCAACGCCGAGGTCGAGCGGCTGCGCCACTCGACGACCAACTCCCTGCTGAGCCGGCGCGACGTCGTCGTGGTCAGCACCGTGTCGTGCATCTACGGCCTCGGCTCGCCCGAGGAGTACCTGCGCGCGATGGTGGCGCTGCAGGTGGGGGAGCGGTACGACCGCGACGCGCTCATCCGCAAGTTCATCGCGATGCAGTACAACCGCAACGACGTCGACTTCTCGCGCGGCAACTTCCGCGTCCGCGGCGACACCATCGAGATCATCCCGGTGTACGAGGAGTACGCCATCCGCGTCGAGATGTTCGGCGACGAGATCGAGGCGCTCTTCATGCTCCACCCGCTCACCGGCGACGTGGTGCAGCGTCTGGACGCGGTGCCGATCTTCCCCGCCACCCACTATGCGGCCGGCACCGAGACGGTGCAGCGCGCGATCGGCACCATCGAGCACGAGCTCGAGGAGCGCCTGAAGGAGCTCGAGTCGCAGAACAAGCTGCTCGAAGCGCAGCGCCTGCGAATGCGCACGACGTTCGACCTCGAGATGCTGCAGCAGCTCGGGTTCTGCTCGGGCATCGAGAACTACTCGCGGCACCTCGACGGTCGCATGCCGGGCGAGCCGCCGCACACGCTGCTGGACTTCTTCCCCGACGACTTCCTCATGGTGATCGACGAGTCGCACGTCACCGTGCCTCAGATCGGCGCGATGTACGAGGGCGACGCATCCCGCAAGCGCACGCTCGTCGAGCACGGCTTCCGGCTGCCGAGCGCCCTCGACAACCGTCCGCTGCGGTGGGACGAGTTCAAGAACCGCATCGGGCAGACCGTGTACCTCTCGGCGACGCCGGGCCGGTACGAGATGGGGATCGCCGACGGCGTGGTCGAGCAGATCATCCGCCCCACGGGGCTGGTCGACCCCGAGATCGTGGTCAAGCCCTCGAAGGGGCAGATCGACGACCTGCTGGAAGAGATCCGCATCCGCGTCGAGCGCGATGAGCGCGTGCTGGTGACCACCCTCACCAAGAAGATGGCAGAAGAGCTCACCGACTTCCTCGGCGAGCACGGCGTGCGCGTGCGCTACCTGCACTCCGACGTCGACACCCTGCGGCGCGTGGAGCTGCTGAGCGAGCTGCGCGCGGGCGTCTACGACGTGCTCGTGGGCATCAACCTGCTGCGCGAGGGCCTCGACCTGCCCGAGGTGTCGCTGGTGTCGATCCTCGACGCCGACAAGGAGGGGTTCCTCCGCAGCGGCACCTCGCTCATCCAGACGATCGGCCGCGCGGCCCGGAACGTCTCGGGCCAGGTGCACATGTACGCCGACACCGTGACCGACTCGATGGCCAAGGCGATCGAGGAGACCGACCGGCGGCGTGAGAAGCAGATCGCCTACAACACCGCCAACGGCATCGAACCCCAGGCGCTGCGCAAGCGCATCGCCGACATCACCGAGGTGCTCGCGCGAGAGGCCTCCGACACGGACCGGATGCTGCGGGGCAAGGCGGCGGCCAAGACCAAGTCCGGTGTCGGCAAGAGCCCCACGCCGCAGCTGCGTCGCGAAGGGCTGGCGGCCGAAGGCGCCGAGCAGCTCGAGGCGACCATCGCCGACCTCAGCCAGCAGATGCTCGCGGCGGCGGGTGAGCTGAAGTTCGAGCTCGCGGCGCGTCTGCGCGACGAGGTTCAAGACCTGAAGAAAGAGCTGCGCGCCATGGAGCGCGCGGGCCACGCCTGACGCCGATCGCCGGATCAATCGAGCCGCCGCCCGCTCGTCGTGGCGAGCGGCGTCGATCGACGCGAGGCAGCTCGCGGTCGGGTCCGCCGAAGGTCAGTCCGCCCCCGGGCCAGTGCGGCTCAGGTCGGCCCCGTGGTCAGTCCTCGGGGCGCGGTCGGAGCCGTCTGGGGCGCTGGGGCCGCCGTGGTCAGTCCTCGGTGCCCGGGCGGCCGGCCTTGCGACGCTCGAGGCGCCAGTGCACTTCGTGCGTCGTGGGATGACGCCACTCGTGGATGCGGTACTCGAAGCCCGGCAGCAGCACGATCGGGATGGGGTCCGGGGACGCGGGTGCGACGGCGCCGACGACGATCTTCGCGTCGGTGGGAATGAACGGTGATTGTGCGGGAACCGGTGCGGTGATGATCTCTACCGGATCGCTGTAGGGTCGCGCCATGACCGCACCTTAGCATGCGCAGTGAGGTGTCTGTATAACTGCTTTATGCATCTATACCTCCAGTATAGAAGCGCGTTAGAGTCGCAGTAGAGATCAGCGAAGCATCGCCAACGATGTCGGTGCGGAGCGATCTCATGCCCGGCACGACCGTGCGGGACGCGCCCTGTCTGGGGGACCTGGGGAGGGCAGGGCGCGCCTCGGGCTGGTCGGACCGGGCGATCGGCCGTCAGGGGCAGTGCATGAGAGGCTTCGGGCCGGAACGGTCGAAGGTGTGCGCCGAGATCGGCGCGCCGCACAGCGGGCACGCGCGCTCCGCGCGCTCGGCCGCGCTGGGCGGGGGGGTCGTCTCGTACGGGCCGACGGCCGCGGGTCCGGCAGCGCGGATCAACGTCGCGTTGAGGTAGGCGTACCACCCGCCGGCCTCGCGCACCCGTTCCCGGAGGGGGCGACGGTCGCGGGCTGCGGCATCCGTTTCAGGCATGTCATTAGTGTACTAATGATTTGCGCACGATAGGATCATCGCGTGACGGATGCCGCACTCAGCCCCGACGACCTGCTCAAGCTCGACAACCAGGTGTGCTTCGCGCTGGTGACCGCGGCGCGCAACGTCGTCGGGATGTATCGGCCGATCCTGGAGCCGCTGGGGCTCACGCATCCGCAGTACCTCGTGATGCTGGCGCTGTGGGAGCGGTCGCCGCGCTCGCTGCGCGAGCTCGCGGCGGAGCTGGCGCTCGAACCCGCCACGCTCTCGCCGCTGGTCAAGCGGCTCGAGGCGCAGGACCTCGTGACCCGCTCGCGGCGCGGCGACGACGAGCGGGTGCTCGACGTGAACCTCACCGACGCCGGCCGCCGGCTCCGGGAGCGAGCCCTCGAGGTGCCGGGCCGTGTGATGGAAAGTGTGGGGACCGACGCCGAGGCCCTGGTCGCGCTTCGCGACGCGCTGCGGCCGTTCGCGGGAGCGCGCTGACGTTCCGCCTCGCCACCTGCGCCGAACCTGTGAACGAAGCCTCCCCGGCGCCCATGTCGGAGGCCCCGCCTACACTTGTCTGGTGCCCATCGTCCCTGTCGCCCTGCCTGGAAACATGCCCGGAAACGCCGTCGGCGGCACCAGCGGAAAGCTCAGCGTCCGCGGTGCCCGCGTCCACAATCTGAAGGACGTCGACCTCGACATCCCGCGCGATTCGCTGGTCGTCTTCACGGGGCTCTCGGGCTCGGGCAAGTCGAGCCTCGCGTTCGACACGATCTTCGCCGAGGGCCAGCGCCGGTACGTCGAGTCCCTGAGCGCGTACGCGCGGCAGTTCCTCGGTCAGGTCGACCGACCCGACGTGGACTTCATCGAAGGACTCAGCCCAGCGGTCTCGATCGATCAGAAGTCGACGAACCGCAACCCGCGCTCGACCGTGGGCACGATCACCGAGATCCACGACTACATGCGTCTGCTGTGGGCGCGCATCGGCATCCCGCACTGTCCCGAGTGCGGCGCGGTGATCCAGCGGCAGACGGTGCAGCAGATCGCCGACCAGCTCATGGAGCTGCCGGAGCGCACGCGATACCAGATCGTCGCTCCCGTCGTCACCCAGAAGAAGGGCGAGTTCGTCGACCTCTTCAAGGAGCTGGGTGCCAAGGGCTACGCCCGCGCCATCGTCGACGGCGACATGATCCAGCTGGCTGAGCCGCCGGCCCTCAAGAAGAGCTACAAGCACGACATCGCCGTCGTGATCGACCGGCTGGTCGCCGCGCCCGGCATCCTCGACCGCGTTACCGACTCCGTCGAGACGGCGCTGTCGCTGGCAGGCGGAGTGGTGCAGGTCAACTTCGTCGACGAGGAGGGCGACGCCGCGTGGCAGTCGTTCTCCGAGAAGCTCGCGTGCCCCAACGGGCACCCGCTGCAGCTCACCGAGATCGAGCCGCGCACGTTCTCGTTCAACGCGCCGTTCGGCGCCTGCCCCGCGTGCTCGGGCCTCGGCACCCGCATGTCGGTCGACGTCGAGCTGATGCTGGGCGACGAGGACCTGTCGATCCGCGAGGGCGTCCTCATCCCGTGGACCACGCAGGGCAAGGGACTCTTCCAGTACTACGAACGGCTGCTCGAAGGACTGGCCAGCGATCTCGGCTTCTCCCTCGACACCCCCTGGAAGAGGCTGCCCGCCGCGGTGCGCGAAGCCGTGCTGCGGGGCGAGAACTACAAGGTGACCGTGCGGTGGAAGAACCGCTACGGGCGTGAGATGCGCTACTCGTCGGGCTTCGAGGGCGTCGTGCCCTACATCGAGCGGCAGTACACGCAGGCCGAGTCCGACACGCAGCGCCAGCGCTGGGCCGAGTACCTGCGCGAGGTGCCGTGCCCGGTGTGCGACGGTGCGCGCCTGAAGCCCGAGGTGCTGGCGGTCCAGGTGCACGGGCACTCGATCGCGGACGCCTCGCGCCTGAGCCTCGGCGAGGCGCGCGAGTACTTCGCGCGTCTGACCCTCACCGAGCGCGAGGCGACGATCGCCGCGGCGGTGCTGCGCGAGATCCGGCTGCGCCTGGACTTCCTCATCCGCGTCGGCCTCGACTACCTCAGCCTCAGCCGCGCCGCCGCGACCCTCTCCGGCGGCGAAGCGCAGCGCATCCGCCTCGCCACCCAGATCGGGTCGGGGCTGACCGGTGTGCTGTACGTGCTGGACGAGCCGTCCATCGGCCTGCACCAGCGCGACAACCGCCGGCTCATCGAGACGCTCGTCGCCCTGCGCGACCTCGGGAACACCCTCATCGTGGTCGAGCACGACGAGGAGACCATCCACGCCGCCGACTGGGTCGTCGACATCGGGCCGGGCGCCGGCGTGAACGGCGGCGAGGTCGTCCACTCCGGTCCCATTGAGGAGCTCCTCGCCGACGCCGACTCGATCACCGGCGACTACCTCTCCGGCCGGCGCGCGATCCCCACGCCGAAGAAGCGCCGCAAGATCGACCGCAAGCGCCAGGTGACCGTCGTCGGCGCGCGCGAGAACAACCTGAAGAACGTGACGGTCGACTTCCCGCTCGGCGTGCTCACCTCGGTCACCGGCGTGAGCGGATCGGGCAAATCCTCTCTGGTCAACGGCATCCTGTACCAGGTCCTCGCGACGCGCCTGAACGGCGCGCGCCGGGTAGCCGGCAAGCACACGCGCGTGACGGGCCTCGAGAACCTCGACAAGGTCGTGCACGTCGATCAGGCGCCGATCGGCCGGACACCGCGGTCGAACCCGGCGACGTACACGGGCGTGTTCGATCGCATCCGGACGCTGTTCAGCGAGACGACCGAGGCGAAGGTGCGCGGCTATCAGCCCGGGCGTTTCAGCTTCAACGTCAAGGGCGGCCGGTGCGAGGCGTGCTCGGGCGACGGCACGATCAAGATCGAGATGAACTTCCTGCCCGACGTCTACGTCGACTGCGAGGTGTGCCACGGCAAGCGGTACAACCGCGACACGCTCGCCGTGCACTACAAGGGCAAGAACATCGCCGAGGTGCTCGAGATGCCGATCGCCGAGGCGGCGGAGTTCTTCGAGCCGATCCAGGCGATCCACCGCTACCTCAAGACGCTCGTCGACGTCGGCCTCGGCTACGTGCGGCTCGGCCAGTCCGCCACCACGCTCTCGGGCGGCGAGGCGCAGCGCGTCAAGCTCGCCACCGAGCTGCAGCGGCGCACGAACGGCCGGTCGATCTACGTCCTCGACGAGCCGACGACCGGCCTTCACTTCGAGGACGTGCGCAAGCTCCTCGAGGTGCTGAACGGCCTCGTCGACAAGGGCAACACCGTCATCGTCATCGAGCACAACCTCGACGTCATCAAGTCCTCCGACTGGGTGATCGACCTCGGTCCCGAGGGCGGCTCCGGCGGCGGTCAGGTCATCGCGACGGGCACGCCCGAGCAGGTCGCACGCGTCGAGGGCAGCCACACCGGCGCGTTCCTGGCCGAGGTGCTGGGCCTGCGCGCGCCCACGCACGCGGTGGCCGGTCACGGCAAGCCGGAGAACGACGGCGCCGACATCGACGCCGCCCGCGCCGACGCCGAGCGGGTCGAAGTGCGCAAGGCCGGCTGAGCGGGATGGCGCGCACCGCACCCACCGTTCCGTACAAGCCGAAGCCCGGCGAGATCCCCACCAATCCCGGGGTGTACCGCTTCCGCGACGCGGACGGGCGCGTGCTGTACGTCGGCAAGGCCAAGAACCTGCGCGCCCGGCTGTCGAACTACTTCGCACCGCTGCACACGCTGCACGAGCGGACGAGACGCATGGTCACCACCGCCGCGTCGGTCGAGTGGACGGTCGTCGCGACCGACGTCGACTCGCTGCAGCTGGAGTACCAGTGGATCAAGGAGTTCGACCCGCCGTTCAACGTCCGCTACAAGGACGACAAGTCGTACCCGTTCATGGCGGTCACGCTCGGCGACGAGGCGCCGCGCGTCATCGTGACCCGCAATCGCCGGATCCCGGGCGCGAAGTACTTCGGCCCGTACCCGAAGGTGTGGGCGGTGCACGACACGATCGACCTGATGATCAAGGTGTTCCCGATCCGCACCTGCAGCGACTCGTCGTACAAGAAGGCCATGGCCACCGGACGGCCTTGCTTCCCCGGGCAGATCGGCCGATGCGGCGGGCCCTGCTCGATGAAGGTGACGATCGAGGAGCACCGGGCGATCGTCGACGACTTCATCGCCTTCATGGCCGGCGGCGACCAGCGGTTCACGAAAGAACTCACTGCGCGGATGCGCGAGGCCTCCGCCGCGATGGATTATGAGGCGGCCGCCCGGTACCGTGATCGCCTTCAGGCGATCGACGCCGTCCTCAATCGCAGCGCCCTCGTCCTCGCCACCGACACCGACGCCGACCTGTTCGGCATCGCCGAGGACGAACTGGCCGCCACCGTTCAGCACTTCGTCATCCGCGGCGGCCGCGTACGCGGCGTGCGGGCCACGACGATCGAGAAGGAGATCGACATCTCGGGGGGCGACCTTGTCGATCAGGTCCTGCAGCGCACGTACGGCAACGCGGCGGGCGCCGACATCCCGCGCCAGGTGCTGGTGCCCGCGATGCCCGACGACGCCGCCGACCTCGAGGAGTGGCTGCGCGGACGCCGCGGCAAGGGCGTGACGATCCAGGTGGCCCAGCGCGGCCGCAAGGCCGACCTCATGCGCACCGCCAGCCTCAACGCCCAGCAGGCGCTCATGCTCCACAAGACGCGTCGCACCAGCGACTACGTCGCACGGACGCAGGCGCTCACCGACCTGCAGGAGGCCCTCGACCTCGCCGAGGCGCCGCTGCGCATCGAGTGCTTCGACGTGTCGCACCTGAGCGGCACCAACGTGGTCGCCTCGATGGTGGTCTTCGAGGACGGACTGCCCCGCAAGGACCAGTACCGGTCCTTCGGCGTGGCCGAGACGACCGACGACACCGACTCTCTCTACCAGGTGCTCCGGCGCCGGCTGGCCTACCTCGACCGGCCGGAGGAGGGCGAGACGGATGCCGCGGCCGACGCCACCGCCGACGGCACGGTCGTGACGGAGCGGCGTCGCGCGCGCTTCGCCTACCGTCCCCAGCTGCTCGTGGTCGACGGCGGCAAACCGCAGGTCGAAGCGGCCGCCCGTGCCCTCCGCGACGCCGGGCACGAGGAGGTCGCGCTGTGCGGCATCGCGAAGCGGCTCGAGGAGGTGTGGCTGCCGGGGGAGGAGTACCCCGTGATCCTGCCGCGCACCTCGGAGGCGCTCTACCTGCTGCAGCGCCTCCGCGACGAGGCGCACCGCTTCGCGATCACCCATCAGCGCAAGCGCCGTCGCCGTGACATCCAGAGCGTGCTGGCGGAGGTCCCCGGCCTCGGCGAGGCGCGCATCAAGGCGCTGCTGCGGCATTTCGGATCCGTCTCGGCGCTGCGCAAGGCGACGCCCGACGAGATCGCCGAGCTCCCGGGTGTCGGCCCGAAGCTGGCCTCCGCGATCCACGCGCACCTGGCGGAGCCCGCGGCCGCCGCCAGTGGGTAGGCTGTTCGGGACGGGGGTGGTCATGGGCGAGGCGACGCGTCAGGACGTCGGAGAAGTGCTGATCGTCACGGGGATGTCGGGCGCCGGACGATCGACGGCGGCGAACGCCCTCGAAGACCTCGACTGGTACGTCGTCGACAATCTGCCGCCGCAGATGCTCAAGCCGCTGCTGGATCTCACCGAGATCGCCGGGGGAGTGCTGCCGCGCGTGGCGGTCGTGGTCGACGTGCGCGGGCGCGACCTCTTCTTCGACCTGCCGAACGCCATGCGCTCGCTCCGGGAACGGCGCCAGATCCGGGTGATGTTCCTGGATGCCTCCGACGACGTGCTCGTCCGCCGATTCGAGGCGGTGCGGCGGCCGCACCCGCTGCAGGACGAGGGGACCATCCTCGACGGCATCCGCCGCGAACGCGCTCGGCTGGCGGCGGTGCGCGAGAGCGCCGACATCATCATCGACACGTCGGCGTACAACATCCACCAGCTGGCCACGAAGGTCGCGGACCTCTTCACCGAGGAGGGTCAGGCGCGGCACACCGTCACGCTTCAGAGCTTCGGGTTCAAGTACGGGCTGCCGCCGGACGCCGACCTCGTGGCCGACATGCGGTTCCTCCCGAACCCGTTCTGGGACGAGCAGCTGCGGCCCTTCACCGGCGAGGACGCCGAGGTGCGGGACTACGTCCTGGCGCAGGAGGGCGCGAGCGAGTTCCTCGAGGCCTACAGCCGGGCACTGGTTCCGGTGCTGGAGGGCTACCAGCGCGAGAACAAGAGCCACTCGGTCGTCGCCGTCGGCTGCACGGGCGGAAAGCACCGCTCGGTCGTGATGATCCGCGAGCTCGCCGACCGGCTTGCGAAGGTGCCAGGCGTGGCCGTGCGCGTCAGCCATCGCGACCTCGGACGCGAGTGAGCGCTTCACCGGCCGGAGCGGCCGGGTAGGCTTGACGGTCGTTCCCGAAAGACCTCGTAAGGAGACCCGTGTCGCTGACCGCTGACGTGAAGGCCGAGCTGATCACCGTGCGAGACCCGCGCCCCACCGCGCGGGTGGCCGAGCTCACGTCGCTGCTGCGATTCTCGGGCGGCCTGCACTCGATCGCGAACCGCGTCGCGGTCGAGGCGGAGCTCGATTCCGACATCCTCGCCCGGCGCACCGCGCGCGACCTCGTGGAGCTCTACGGCGTGCGCCCCGAGCTGGTCCACGTGCAGGGCTCCGGTGCCCGCACCGGCAGCCACTACGCGGTGCGCGTCATCGAGGGCGGCGAGACGCTCGCCCGCCAGACCGGTCTGCTCGACCAGCGCCGCCGCCCGGTCCGCGGGCTCCCCAACAAGCTCACGACCGGCTCGCGCGGCGACCTCGCGGCGATCTGGCGCGGTGCCTTCCTCGCCGCCGGCTCACTGAGCGACCCGGGGCGCTCGGCCGCGCTGGAGATCACGTGCCCCTCGTCCGAGGCGGCGATGGCGCTCGTGGGCGCCGCGCACCGGCTCGGGATCGCGGGCAAGGCCCGCGAGGTCCGGGGGATCCCACGTGTCGTGGTGCGCGAGGGCGAGGCCATCCGCGCCGCGCTGGCCGCCATGGGCGCCGTCCGCGCCGCGGCTGAGTGGGACCAGATGCGCCAGCGCCGCGAGGTGCGGGCCGGCGTCAACCGCCTCGTCAACTTCGACGACGCCAATCTGCGCCGCTCGGCACAGGCTGCCGTCGCAGCGTGCGCGCGCGTCGAGCGCGCGCTCGAGATCCTGGGCGACGAGGTGCCCGACCACCTGCGTCAGGCCGGCGACCTGCGCCTCGCGCACCGTGACGCGAGCCTCGACGAGCTCGGGCACCACGCCGACCCGCCGCTGACGAAGGACGCCGTCGCCGGCCGCATCCGTCGCCTGCTCGCCATGGCGGACAAGAAGGCCGAGGCCGAGGGCCTGCCGGGCACCGAGTCCGCCGTTCCCGCCGGTATCGAGGACTGATTCTGAAAGACGGATGCCGCGGCCGCGGCATCCGTCTTCCCACACGTCACAGTGGGAAGCAACCCCGGCGCGAGCGCGTTGCCGCTCAGTAGGATGAATCCGTCACCCTCGCTGCGCCGGGGATTCGGCGCGCGCCGACAGGAAGAAGAGAACATGGCGAAGTACACCTTGCCCGACCTCCCCTACGACTACGCCGCGCTCGAACCGCACATCAGCGGCAAGATCATGGAGCTTCATCACAGCAAGCACCACCAGGCGTACGTCACCGGCGCGAACACCGCGCTGGAGCAGCTCGCCGAGGCGCGCGAGACCGGCAACCTGGCGAACGTCAACAAGCTCGAGAAGGACCTCGCGTTCAACCTCGGCGGTCACGTCAACCACTCGATCTTCTGGACCAACCTGTCGCCCGAGGGCGGCGGCGAGCCCGAGGGCGAGCTGCGCGCCGCCATCGACGAGTTCTTCGGCGGCTTCGACAAGTTCCAGGCGCACTTCACCGCCGCGGCGACCGGCATCCAGGGCTCGGGCTGGGCGGTCCTCAGCTGGGACCCGATCGGCGAGCAGCTCATCATCCAGCAGCTCTTCGATCAGCAGAGCAACACCGCGCAGGGCACGGTGCCGATCTTCCAGCTCGACATGTGGGAGCACGCCTTCTACCTCGACTACCTCAACGTGAAGGCCGACTACGTCAAGGCGGTGTGGAACATCGCCAACTGGCAGAACGTCGCACAGCGCCTCGACGCAGCCCGCCAGAAGACCTCGGGCCTGCTGGTACTGTCCTAATAGGCGCGGCCGTCCCGGCGGGACAGCCCGCCGGGACGCCGTTGTCCTCGTTCGCATCGCACCAACCGCGCACTCGCGCACGACACATCTCAGGAGAAATTCCGTGACTGTCAAGATCGGCATCAACGGCTTCGGCCGAATCGGACGCAACTACCTCCGCGCGGCTCTCGCGCAGGGTGCGGACCTCGACATCGTGGCGGTGAACGACCTCACCGACAACAAGACGCTCGCGCACCTTCTCAAGTACGACTCGATCCTCGGTCGCCTCGACCAGGAGGTCTCGTACACCGAGGACTCGATCACCGTCGGCGACAAGACCATCAAGGTCTTCGAGGAGCGCGACCCCGCGAACCTGCCCTGGGGCGAGCTCGGCGTCGACATCGTCATCGAGTCGACCGGCCGTTTCACCAAGGCCGCCGACGCTGGCAAGCACATCGCCGGCGGAGCGAAGAAGGTCCTCATCTCGGCCCCGGCCAGCGGCGAGGACGGCACGTTCGTCATCGGCGCGAACGCCGACTCCTACGACCCCGAGACGCAGCACATCATCTCGAACGCTTCGTGCACGACGAACTGTCTCGCGCCGCTCGCGAAGGTCCTGAACGACGAGTTCGGAATCGTCAAGGGCCTCATGACGACGGTGCACGCCTACACCGCCGACCAGAACCTCCAGGACGGCCCGCACAGCGACCTGCGTCGCGCGCGCGCCGCCGCCCTCAACATCGTCCCGACCTCGACCGGTGCGGCCAAGGCCATCGGCCTGGTGCTGCCGGAGCTCAAGGGCAAGCTCGACGGCTTCGCGCTGCGCGTGCCGGTTCCCACCGGCTCGGCCACCGACCTCACGGTCGAGCTCGAGCGCGAGGTCACCGTCGACGAGATCAAGGCCGCCTACAAGGCCGCAGCCGAGGGGCCGCTCAAGGGCATCCTCAAGTACACCGAGGACGAGATCGTCTCGAGCGACATCGTCACCGACGACCACTCCTGCATCTTCGACGCCGGCCTGACCCGTGTCATCGGCAACCAGGTCAAGGTCGTCGGCTGGTACGACAACGAGTGGGGCTACTCCAACCGCCTCGTCGACCTCACCGAGATCGTCGCCTCGAAGCTCTGATCCCCATGGCTCTGCGCACCCTCAGCACGCTGGGTTCGCTGGCCGGCAAGCGTGTCATCGTCCGTGCTGACCTCAACGTCCCCCTCAAGGACGCGGTCATCACGGACGATGGCCGTGTACGGGCCACGCTCCCCACGCTCAACGCCCTGATCAACCAGGGCGCCCGCGTCATCGTCTGCTCCCACCTCGGTCGTCCCGACGGGGCACCCGACCCGAAGTACAGCCTCGAGCCGGTCGCACAGCGACTCTCGGAGCTCCTCGGCAAGCCGGTCGCGTTCGCGCGCGACACGGTGGGGGAGTCCGCCCAGGAGGCCGTCGCCGCACTCGAGGACGGCGACGTCGCGGTCATCGAGAACCTGCGGTTCAACCCCGGTGAGACCGCGAAGGACGAGGCGCAGCGCCGCGCCTTCGCGGAGGAGCTGGCCGCCCTCGGCGACGTGCTCGTGTCGGACGGCTTCGGCGTCGTCCACCGCAAGCAGGCGTCCGTCTACGACCTCGCCGAGATCCTGCCGTCGGCTGCGGGCTTCCTCATCGAGAAGGAGGTCGACGTGCTCGACCGCCTGACCGAGAACCCGGAGCGGCCCTACACGGTCGT
The DNA here is from genome assembly GCF_015278315.1 of Microbacterium ureisolvens. Classification (GTDB taxonomy): domain Bacteria; phylum Actinomycetota; class Actinomycetes; order Actinomycetales; family Microbacteriaceae; genus Microbacterium; species Microbacterium ureisolvens. The sequence goes on from NZ_JADIJE010000004.1 coordinate 174,505, forward strand.
GCTCGGCGGCTCCAAGGTCAGCGACAAGCTCGGCGTCATCGCGCACCTGCTTCCGCGCGCCGACAAGATCCTCGTGGGCGGCGGCATGCTGTTCACGTTCCTCGCCGCGCAGGGCTACAAGGTGGGCAAGAGCCTTCTCGAGGTCGACCAGATCGACACCGTCAAGGGGTACATCGCGGATGCCGCCGATCGCGGCGTCGAGCTGATCCTTCCCGTCGACGCGGTCATGGCCTCGGCGTTCGCCGCCGACGCCGACCACGTCGTCGCCCCGGCGGACGCGCTCGAGGACACCGCGTTCGGTGCCGAAGGCCTCGGCCTCGACATCGGGCCCCAGACGGCGGAGCTGTTCGCCGCCGCGATCCGCTCGTCGACCACCGTCTTCTGGAACGGCCCGATGGGCGTGTTCGAGATGCCGGCGTTCGCGGCGGGCACCAAGGCGGTCGCGAAGGCGCTCACGGCGGTCGACGGCCTGTCGGTCGTCGGCGGCGGCGACTCGGCGGCCGCGGTGCGTCAGCTCGGATTCGCCGACGACCAGTTCGGTCACATCTCGACGGGCGGCGGCGCGAGCCTGGAGTTCCTCGAGGGCAAGAAGCTCCCCGGACTGGAGGTCCTCGGATGGCAGTGAGCAGCCGCACCCCGCTGATCGCGGGCAACTGGAAGATGAACCTCGACCACCTGCAGGCGGTCGCGTTCGTGCAGAAGCTGCACTGGACCCTCAAGGATGCCAAGCACGAGGACGGCTCGGTCGAGGTCGCGGTCTTCCCGCCCTTCACCGACCTGCGCACCGTGCAGACGCTGCTGGACGCCGACAAGATCCCGTTCGCCCTGGGCGCGCAGGACGTGTCGGCGCACGACTCTGGTGCGTACACGGGCGAGGTGTCGGGCGCGTTCCTGGCGAAGCTCGACGCGCGCTACGCCATCATCGGCCACTCCGAGCGCCGGCAGTACCACGCCGAGACCGATGAGGTCGTGGCGTCGAAGGTCAAGGCGGCGATCAAGCACGGGCTGGTCCCGGTGATCTGCGTCGGCGAGACGCTGGAGCAGCGTGAGGAGTCCGGCCCCACCGCCGTGTCGGTCGGTCAGCTCGAGGTGGCCCTCGAGGGCGTACCCGCAGATGCCGACTTCGTCGTGGCCTACGAGCCGGTCTGGGCGATCGGCACCGGTGAGGTGGCGTCGCCCGAGCAGGCACAGGAGGTCTGTGCGAAGCTCCGCGAGGTGATCGCCGACAAGCTCGGCGCCGACGCCGCGGCACGTACCCGCATCCTGTACGGGGGATCGGTGAAGGCCGCGAACATCGCGAGCTTCATGCGCGAACCCGACGTGGACGGCGCGCTGGTCGGCGGTGCGAGCCTCGTCGTCGACGAGTTCGCGGCGATCATCCGCTACCAGAAGCACGTCGGCGTCTGACGGCGCTTCGTCTTGCTTCGCCCGCTCGACGACCGGACACTCCGGTCGTCGAGCGGGGGACGAGACGAAACGACTTCGCCCCGTATACTTGACCGTTGTGCGATCGGCGAATGATCGCAGCGAAAGGCTTCAACGACTGTGCAGATCCTCGAGTTCGTCCTGCAGGTGCTTCTCGGCATCACGAGTCTCCTGCTGACCCTCCTCATCCTGCTCCACAAGGGGCGCGGTGGCGGCCTGTCCGACATGTTCGGCGGCGGCATGACCTCCGCCCTCGGCTCCTCCGGGCTCGCCGAGCGCAACCTCAACCGCTTCACCGTGGTGCTCGCGCTGGTGTGGTTCGCGTCCATCGTGGCCCTCGGCCTGATCACGAAGTTCCAGGCTCTCTGATGGCCACCGGAGGCAACGCGATCCGCGGCACCCGCGTCGGTGCCGGTCCGATGGGCGAGCAGGACCACGGGTTCCACGCCGAGCGCATCGCGATCTCGTACTGGGACGCCCTGGGCAACGAGACGGTGCGCTACTTCGCGGCGGGAATCCCCGAGGAGGAGATCCCCGACACGATCGACTCGCCGCACTCCGGCCTGCCGGCCGGCCGCGACAAGGAGAACCCGCCGGCCGTCGCCAAGACCGAGCCGTACAAGACGCACCTCGCGTACGTGAAGGAGCGCCGCACCGAGGAAGAGGCGGAGACCCTCCTCGACGACGCGCTCAAGCAGCTGCGGGAGCGCCGCGGTCAGGAGTGACGCGGCCCTGAACATACGAGAAGAGCGGATGCCTCGGCATCCGCTCTTCTCGTATGTTCAGGCGTCAATACTCCCGGTCGATGAGCTCGGGGGGAACCTGGGCCGCGGCGGCCCTGTCGACGAAGAACGTCGTCCGCTTGCGGCCCTTCGCACCGGCGGCAGGCACGCTGTCGTAGCTCGCGCCCGCCAGGGCGAGGCCCAGGGCGGCGGCCTTGTCGGTGCCCGCGAGCACGAGCCACACGCGCTTGGAGCTGTTGATCACCGGTCGGGTCATCGTGATGCGCTCCGGCGGCGGCTTGGGGGAGTCGCGGACGGCCACGACGGAGCGGTCCGTGACCTGGATCTCGGCGCGGTCGGGGAACAGCGATGCGATATGGCCGTCAGGCCCCACGCCGAGGAAGCAGACGTCGAACGACGGCCAGGCGCCCTCGCGGCTGGGGAATCGAGCCAGCTCCGCGGCGTACGCGGCGGCCGCGGCATCCAGGTCCGTGCCGCTGTCGCTGCCGAGCGTCGAGTGGATGTTCTCGGCCGGGATGTCGAGCCGGTCCAGCAGCGCCTCGCGCGCCTGGGCGTCGTTGCGGTCGCCATGACCCAGCGGCACCCAGCGCTCGTCGCTCCACCAGAAGTGGACGCGTGACCAGTCGATCTGCTCGGCGCGCGGGTTGCGCGCCGCTGCGGCGAGCACGGCCGACCCCATCGACCCGCCGGTGAGCGAGATGTGGGCGAGCTTGCCCTCGTCGACGCGCTTGGCGACTCGGCTCAGGAACCGGGGCGCGACCGATGCGGCGAGCTCGGCGGGATCGGGACTGATGACGACGCGTTTCTCGGCCCAGCCTTCAGGCATCCGCTCGAACCCCGTCCGTCACCCGCGTCACGCTCATCTGGCCTGCGTCTCCTTCGTCGCCGGAGGATCGAGCAGCTCCCAACCCTCGGTGATCACTCGACCATACAGGACGTCCGGGTCGAGGCGACGAAGCTCCTCGGCGAGGCACTCGCGCAGCGTGCGGCGCGGGAACGCGAGGTCGTGCGTGGGCTGGCCGGGCTGGGTGAGGATCGCCACGCCGGGGGTGGGACGCTCCAGGAGCACCTCTCCGCTCGCGCGGACGAGCGCCACCGACTTGATCCCGTGCGGCCACTCCTCGGCGTCCAGGTAGGCCCAGTCGACCGGCACATCGAGCGTGAGGCGCAGCCATGCGGCGAGCAGGGCCGTGGACGGCGAGTCCGACGCGCCGCGCACGCGCACGCCGATGACGGGCTCGAACGGCGGCTGGTCGAGGATCGCGGCCAGCTGCTCGCGCCAGCGCGTCAGACGCGTCCAGGCGAGGTCGGTGTCACCCGGCGCGTACTGGTCGCCGAGCCCCGCGACGAAGCCCGACGGGTCGGACTTGGTCGCGGCATCCGTGATCCGACGCTGGGCGATGCGGCCGATCGACGTCTTCGAGATGTTCTCGGGCGTCCGATTGGGCCACCAGACCACCACCGGGGCATCGGGCAGCAGCAGGCCGGTCACCAGGCTCTCGAGGTTCGAACGGCCGGCGTCGCCGAAGGCGCGCAGCGTCACGACCTCGCTCGCCCCGGCGTCGCCGCCGACCCGGATCTGGGCGTCGAGACGCGACTCGCCGTCGTCGCCGTCAGGGATCATCAGCACGATGACCCGCATCGGGTGCTCGCGCGACGCGTCGTTCGCGGCCTCGATCACCTCTTCGACGGCCGCCTCACGCGTGAGGATGACGAGTGTCAGCACGCGGCCGAGTGCGACCGCGCCGCCCTCCTCGCGCACGTTGACCAGCGCGCGGGAGATCTTGCTGACGGTGGTGTCGGGAAGGTCGACGATCACGGGCGCCTCCAGGTGCGACCATCGCGGGCGAGCATCTCGTCCGCGGAATCCGGGCCCCACGACCCGGGCGAATACTGTTCGAGGGGTCCGCCCTGGGCGTCCCAGAACTTCTCGATCGGGTCGAGGATCTTCCACGACAGCTCGACCTCTTCGTGGCGCGGGAACAGCGGCGGGTCGCCGAGGAGCACGTCGAGGATGAGTCGCTCGTAGGCCTCGGGGCTCGCCTCGGTGAAGGCGTGGCCGTAGCCGAAGTCCATCGTGACGTCGCGCACCTGCGCGCCGGCGCCCGGCACCTTCGAGCCGAAGCGGATCGTCACGCCCTCGTCCGGCTGGACGCGGATGACGAGCGCGTTCTGCCCCTGGCCCGACGTCTGGCTGCGCGAGAACAGGAGCTCGGGCGCGCGCTTGAACACGACGGCGATCTCGGTGACGCGGCGGCCGAGGCGCTTGCCGGTGCGGAGGTAGAACGGCACGCCGGCCCAGCGGCGGGTGTTCACCTCGAGAGTGACGGCCGCGTAGGTCTCGGTCGTCGAGCGGGGGTTCATGCCGTCCTCTTCGAGGAAGCCGAGCACCTTCTCGCCGCCCTGCCAGCCGCCCGCGTACTGACCGCGCGCGGTCGAGCGCTCGAGGTCGTCCGGGACCGTGACCGCCGCGAGCACCTTCTCCTTCTCGGCGCGCAGGTCTGCGGCGTCGAACGAGATGGGCTCCTCCATGGCGGTGAGCGCCATGAGCTGCAGCAGGTGGTTCTGGATCACGTCGCGCGCTGCGCCGACACCGTCGTAGTAGCCTGCGCGGCCGCCGACGCCGATGTCCTCGGCCATCGTGATCTGCACGTGGTCGACGTAGTTGCGGTTCCAGATCGGCTCGTACAGCTCGTTCGCGAAGCGCAGCGCCAGGATGTTCTGGACCGTCTCCTTGCCGAGGTAGTGATCGATGCGGAAGATCGAGTCCGTCGGGAACGCCGAGCGCAGCACGTCGTTGAGGGCGCGCGCCGACTCCTGGTCGTGACCGAACGGCTTCTCGATGACGACGCGTCGCCAGCGGTCGGGCTGGTCGGCGGTGTCGTCGACGAGACCCGACGCCTTCAGCTGCTCCGCCACGAGGGGGAACGCCTTGGGCGGGATCGACAGGTAGTACGCGTGGTTCCCCATCGTGCCGCGCTCGGTGTCGAGCTTGTCGACCGTCTCCTTGAGGCGGCGGAACGCGTCCGGGTCGTCGAACTCGCCCGAGACGAAGCGGATGCCCTGGAGCAGCTGCTGCCACGTCTCGTCGCGGAACTCGGTGCGGGCGTGCTGGCGCACCGCGTCGTAAACCACCTTCGCGAAGTCCTGGTCCTCCCAGTCACGGCGCGCGAAGCCGACGAGCGCGAAGCCGGGAGGCAGCAGGCCGCGGTTGGCGAGGTCGTAGACGGCGGGCATGAGCTTCTTGCGGGAGAGGTCTCCTGTGACGCCGAAGATGACGAGCGCGCTCGGACCGGCGATGCGGTTGAGGCGGCGATCTTCGGGGTCGCGCAGCGGGTTGTGCCCGCGCGAAATCTCGACGGTCATGTGGGGGCTCGAACTCCTACTGGGCCGCTTCGAAGAGCGAGAGCACTTCGATCTGGGGGTCGGTGAGGGTCAGGGTCACGACGGGACGGCCGTGGCCCTCGGCGAGCACGGCCGCGTCGCCCGCGGCCTGCGCCTGGATGAGCTGGCCGAACGTGAACGGCCGGCCGGGGATCTCGAGGTCGACGTCGGTGCGCTCGAGGATCTGCAGGAACACGCCGTTGGCGGGGCCGCCCTTGTGGTACTGACCGGTCGAGTGCAGGAACCGGGGTCCCCATCCGAACGTCGCCGGCCGGCCGGCGTCGGCGGCGACGAGTTCGCGCAGGCCCGCGAGCTGCGACAGCTCGAGTCGGTTGACGTACGCCTGGATCGCGACGTAGCCGTCCTCCGGCAGGCGTGCCCACAGCGCGTCCAGGACGCCGGCGACGGTTCCGGATGCCGCGAGCGCGGGGTCCGACACGCGCACCTCGACGCCCTCCACGGCGAACGCGGGTGCCGTCGCCTCGGGGCGCGCATCCAGCAGACCGCGAGCGGCCACCTTGGCGGACTCGACGTCCGGCTGATCGAACGGGTTGATGCCCAGCATCCGTCCGGCGATCGCCGTGGCGTACTCCCACACGACGAACTGTGCACCGAGCGAGCCGCTGACGAGGATCTCGCCCTCGTGGTGCTCGAACAGGTGGAACTGCTTCGCCTCGTCGACGAACCGCACGATCTGCAGGTCGGCGGGCGGGGCGTCGATCTCCGGAGAGACGGGGAGGAGGACGACGGGCAGGATGCCGGTGGCGTCCTTGCCGGTCGACTCGGCGACGAGCTGCTCGATCCAGTCCGGCAGTCCCACGATGTGGGTGCCGTCCGTCACGAGGCCGAGCTTGTCCTTGCGCGGCTCGCCGCCCGCGATGGCGGCGGCGAGCACGAGCGCGGGATTGTCGGGGCTGTCGATGGACACCTCGAGCAGCGACGCCTCCGCCTCGTCGAGCAGCTCGGAGATGTCGGCACCCGCCAGGCCCGCCGGCACGAGCCCGAACGCGGTGAGCGCCGAGTACCGGCCCCCCACGGTCGGGTCGGCGTTGAACACCGTGTAGCCGTCGGCGCGCGCCTGCTCGTCCAGCGGTGAGCCGGGGTCGGTCACCACCACGATGCGCTCGGTGGGGTCGATGCCGATGTCTCGGAAGGCGGCCTCGAAGGCCCGCTTGGCCGAATCGGTCTCGACGGTGGAGCCCGACTTCGACGAGACCACGAGCGCGGTGCGCGTCAGATCGCCCGCCTGGGCGTCGCCGTCGATGGCGGCGAGCACCTGCCCCGGAGCCGTCGAGTCGAGGATCACCAGCGGCACACCGGCGGTCTGCGTGATCACCTCCGGCGCGAGCGACGAGCCGCCCATGCCCGCGAGCACGATCCGCGTCACGCCGCGCGAGCGCAGGCGCTCGCGCAACGCGAGGATCTCGGCCACGAGCGGGCGCGAGACGCTGACCGCCTCCACCCAGCCGAGGCGCTGAGACGCCTCGGCCTCGGCGGCGGTACCCCACAGCGACGAGTCGCCGGCCGTGATGCCGGAGGCGACGAGGCTCGCGGTGAGTTCGGGCAGAGTCGCCTCGACGACGGTCTTGACGCGTCCCGACAGGTGGATGTCGAAGCTCATCGGGTCGCCTGGAGGGCGTCCTCGAGCGCCGTCTTCACGGTGCCCTGGAGGTCGTGCCAGGAGGCGATGAACTTGTCGACGCCCTCGTCCTCGAGCACCTGCGTGACGTCGTCGAAGTCGACGCCCACCGCCGCGAGGTCGGCGAACACCTTGTGCGCGGCCTCGTAGGTGCCGGTGACGGTGTCGCCGGCGATCTGGCCGTGGTCGAAGGTGGCCTCGAGCGTCTTCTCGGGCATCGTGTTGACGGTGCCGGGTGCGACGAGCTCGGTGACGTACAGCGTGTCGGGCAGCGACGGGTCCTTGACGCCGGTCGAGGCCCACAGCGGACGCTGCACGTTGCCGCCCGCGTCCTTCAGCGCCTTCGCGCGGTCGGTGGCGAACTCCTTCTCGAACAGCTCGTACGCCAGGCGCGCGTTGGCGACGCCCGCGAGCGACTTCAGACCGGCGGCCTCGTCGGTGCCGACAGCCGTGAGGCGCTTGTCGACCTCGGTGTCCACCCGCGAGACGAAGAACGACGCGACCGAGTGGATCTGCGAGAGGTCGTGGCCGTTCGCCTTGGCCTGCTCGAGGCCGGCGAGGTAGGCGTCGATGACAGCCGCGTAGCGCTCGAGGCTGAAGATCAGCGTCACGTTGACCGAGATGCCCTCGGCGAGCACCGCGGTGATGGCGGGGAGACCCGCCTTCGTGGCGGGGATCTTGATGTGGACGTTGGGGCGGTCGACCTTGGCCCACAGCTCCTTGGCCTGCGCGATCGTGGCGTCGGTGTCGTGGGCGAGGTCGGGGGACACCTCGATCGACACGCGGCCGTCCACACCGTTCGTCGCGTCGTAGACGGGACGGAAGATGTCGGCGGCGTCGCGCACGTCGTCGGTCGTGGCGGCGAAGATCGCGTCGTCGACCGACGCGCCCGCGGCGGCGAGCTCGGTGATCTGCGCGGCGTACGAGTGTCCGCCGCCGCCGATGGCGCCCTGGAAGATCGTCGGGTTCGTCGTGACGCCTGAGACGTTGCGCGTCGAGATGAGCTCTGTCAGGTTGCCCGACGTGATCCGCTCGCGCGACAGGTCGTCGAGCCAGATGCTCACGCCCTCGGCGACCAGCTTCTCGGTGGGGGTGCTCATGCTGCCTTCTCCTCGTGCTTACTTCGCCGCGGCGAGTTCGAGTGCTGCCGTGGCCGCGAGGGACTCGCGGGCGGCCTCGACGACGGCGTCGGCGGTGATGCCGAACTTCTGGAACAGGGTCTTGTAGTCGGCCGACGCGCCGAAGTGGTCGATCGCGACCGAGCGGCCCGCGTCGCCGACGATGCCGCGCCAGGTGAGCGCCGAGCCGGCCTCGACCGACACGCGCGCCCTGACGGCGGCGGGCAGGACCTTCTCGCGATACGCCGCGTCCTGCTCGTCGAACCACTCCAGCGACGGCGCCGACACCACGCGGGCGTTGACGCCCTCGGAGGCGAGAGTCTCGCGGGCGGCGACCGCCAGCTGCACTTCGGAGCCGGTCGCGATGAGGATCACGTCGGGGGTGCCGTTCGGAGCCTCGGCGAGGATGTACGCGCCCTTGGCGACGCCGTCGGTCGACGCGAACACGTCGCCTTCCGCCTCGCCGGTGCCGCGAGCGAACACCGGGATGTTCTGGCGGGTCAGCGCGATGCCCGACGGGCCGCCCTGACGGCGGACGATCTCGAGCCACGCGGCCGAGGTCTCGTTCGCGTCAGCGGGGCGCACCACCGTGAAGTTCGGGATGGCGCGCAGCGTCGCGAGCTGCTCGACAGGCTGGTGGGTCGGGCCGTCCTCGCCGAGCGCGACGGAGTCGTGCGTCCACACGAAGATCGACGGGATGTCCATCAGCGCGGCCAGACGCACCGACGGGCGCATGTAGTCGCTGAAGATCAGGAACGTTCCGCCGAACGGACGCGTCGGGCCGTGCAGCTTGATGCCGTTGACGATCGCGCCCATCGCGTGCTCGCGGATGCCGAAGTGCAGCACGCGGCCGTAGGGGTCGCCCGACCACTCGTGGGTCGACCACTCGGCCGGGATGAACGACTTCGCGTCCTTGATGGTGGTGAGGTTCGACTCGGCGAGGTCGGCCGAGCCGCCCCACAGCTCGGGCAGCACCGCGGCCAGCGCGTTGATGACGGTGCCCGACGCGGCACGCGTGGAGACGTCCTTGCCGGCCTCGAACGAGGGGAGAGCGGATGCCACGTCCTCGGGCAGCTCGCCGGCCTCGAGGCGGTCGAACAGCGCCTTGCGCTCCGGGTTGGCGGCGGCCCAGGCGTCGAAGGACTCCTGCCATTCGGCGCGCGCGGTGGCGGCGCGGTCTGCCAGCGCACGGGTGTGGGCGATGACGTCGTCGGCGACGACGAAAGACTGCTCGGGGTCGAAGCCGAGGACCTTCTTCGTCGCGGCGAGCTCGTCGGCGCCGAGCGCGGAGCCGTGGATCTTGCCGGTGTTCTGCTTGCCGGGCGACGGCCAGCCGATGATGGTGCGGAGGATGATGAGCGACGGCTTGGCCGTCTCGCCCTTCGCGGCCTCGATCGCGGCGTACAGCTCGGCGACGTCTTCGACGTACTCGCCGGTCTTCTTCCAGTCCACGACCTGCACGTGCCAGCCGTAGGACTCGTAGCGCTTGGCGACATCCTCCGTGAAGGCGACGTTGGTGTCGTCCTCGATGGAGATCTGGTTCGAGTCGTAGATGGCGATGAGGTTGCCCAGCGCCTGGTGGCCTGCGAGCGACGACGCTTCGGAGGTGACGCCCTCCTGCAGGTCGCCGTCACCGGCGATCACGTAGATGTGGTGGTCGAACGGCGACTCACCGGCCGGGGCCTCCGGGTCGAACAGGCCCCGCTCGTAGCGAGCCGCGTACGCGAAGCCCACCGACGACGCCAGCCCCTGGCCCAGCGGGCCGGTGGTGATCTCGACGCCCTTGGTGTGGCCGTACTCGGGGTGACCCGGGGTGAGCGAGCCCCAGGTGCGCAGCGCCTTCAGGTCGTCGAGCTCCAGCCCGAATCCGCCGAGGTACAGCTGCACGTACTGGGTGAGCGACGAGTGGCCGGCCGACAGGATGAACCGGTCGCGTCCGACCCAGTGGGTGTCCGTGGGATCGTGGCGCAGCACGCGCTGGTAGAGCAGGTACGCCGCCGGCGCCAGGCTCATCGCGGTGCCGGGGTGGCCGTTGCCGACCTTCTCCACCGCGTCCGCCGCCAGGACGCGGGCGGTGTCCACCGCGCGCCGATCGATCTCATCCCAAGCCAGTTCCGACACCGGGCCGCCTTTCTCTGGAGGTGCGCCCAAGAACGTGGCCGGCTCGCGGCCCTTGTCCGGATGGAGAAGGGGGAATCGGCGACGGGCGCGCGTGTTTCTCAGCATAGCGAAGGGGTATGCCACCCAGGCCATGCGAGCCGTCAATGTGACAGAGTCTTGCGAAGCCCGGGTCGCCGTCGGTGACATCCCGGTGTCGCAGGAGTCACGTTCTGCTCACGCCGAGGTCGTCGTCGATGTGATCCCCCTCCGGTCGGCGCCGGAGTCCCCGTCGCTCCCGCGGGCGGGGCGCGACACGCCGATGCCCTAGACTTGGGGGGATTCTGCAGGCGGCGATTGCGGGGGCCATGGACAGCACGAAGACGGCCGGGGCCGAGGCATCCGTCGACGGAACCCGCCGGTCTCGGCAGACCTTCGGCCGCACCGTCCGCGCGTACATCGCGCTGATGAAGCCCCGCGTGCTCGAACTGCTGCTGGTGACGACCGTGCCGGTCATGATCCTCGCTCAGGGCGGCTTCCCGAGCCTGTGGCTCATCATCGCGACCGTCATCGGCGGCACCGCGAGCGCCGGCTCCGCCGCGGCGTTCAACATGTACCTCGACCGCGACATCGACGCGCACATGCAGCGTACGGTGAACCGTCCGCTCGTCACCGGCGAGGTCTCGCCTCGCGGCGCGCTGATCTTCGCCTGGTCGCTGGCGGTCTTCTCGACGGTGTGGCTGTGGCTGACCACCAACTGGCTGGCCGCCACGCTGTCGGCCGTCGCCATCTTCTTCTACGTGGTCATATACACGATGATCCTCAAGCGCCGCACCGAGCAGAACATCGTGTGGGGCGGCATCGCGGGCTGCTTCCCGGTGCTGATCGGCTGGACGGCGGTGACCGGGTCGCTCGCGTGGCCGCCGGTCATCCTCTTCGCCCTCGTCTTCCTGTGGACCCCGCCGCACTACTGGCCGCTGTCGATGAAGTACAAGGACCAGTACGAAGAGGTCGACGTCCCCATGCTCGGCGCGACCCGTGAGGGCTCGCAGGTCGGGCTCCAGGTCATCCTCTACGCCTGGGCCACCGTCGTCTGCTCGCTGCTGCTGATCCCCGTCGCCGACATGGGCCTGGTCTACACGGTGTCCTCGCTCGTCTTCGGCGGGTGGTTCATCTACGAGTCCCACGTGCTCTACAACCGCGCGGTCCGCGGGACCGAGCCGCGGCCGATGCGCGTGTTCCACGCGTCGATCACGTACCTCACGCTGCTGTTCGTCGCGATCGCTGTCGACCCGCTGCTGCCCTTCTGACCACTCCGTCTGTCGAATCGGGCGGCTCTCGTTCGTCGGTGGAATGAGGGGCACAATGCCTCTCGACGACCGAGGAGGCGCACATGGCGCAGTACCTGATCCTGATCTACGGCGACGAGGCCCGCTGGGACGCCGTCACGGACGACGAACGGCAGCGTGTCGACGAGGGCCATCGCGCCTTCCGCGAGCGCGCGGCGGCGTCGATCCGCGCCTCCGGAGAGCTCGAGCCGACACGCATGGCCACCACGCTGCGATCCGGCGGTGAGCAGCCCCTCATCACCGACGGGCCCTTCCTCGAGACGAAGGAGGTGCTCGGCGGCTTCTACGTCGTCGACGTGCCCGACCTCGATGCCGCGCTCGACCTCGCCGGCCTGCTCGCAGAGGTGCGACAGGGACACGGCGGCGTGCAGGTGCACCCGCTCGTGGATCATTCGTAGACGATGGATGCCGCAGCCGGCCCCGTGCCGACCGCCGTGGTCTCGGCCGCCATCGCCGAGGCGCACCGCGCCGGATGGGGTGCGGTCGTCGGCACCACCGCGCGCCTCACGGGCGACCTCGACCTCGCAGAGGAATGCGCCCAGGAGGCGTTCGCGCGCGCTGTCGAGGTCTGGCCGGATCGCGGTATTCCGGACCGCCCGGGAGCGTGGCTGACCACCGTGGCCGCCAACCACGGGCGCGACCAACTGCGTCGCCGGGCGGCGCTGCGGCAGAGACTGCCGCTGCTCGTCCGCGAGGAGCAGCTCGACGACGAGGCGCCGCTGCCCTCCGACGATCGGCTGCGACTGATCTTCATGTGCTGTCATCCCGCGCTCGGGCGTGAGTCCCAGGTCGCGCTCACCCTTCGGCTGGTGTGCGGCATCACGACCTCCGATATCGCGACCGCTTTCCTGGTGAGCGAGTCGGCCATGGCGGCGCGGATCACGCGGGCCAAGCGCAAGATCACCGCCGCGCGCATCCCGTTCGGCGTCCCCGACGTGCGCGAGCTGCCGCGACGGGTGTCGGCGGTGTGCGACGTGCTCTACCTCGCCTTCACGGTCGGTCATGCCCCGCCCTCGGGAGACGAGGTCGTCCATGACGAACTCACGGCTGCGACGATCGCCCTCACGCGGAACCTGCGCGCCCAGCTGCCCCGCGATCGCTCGGTCGCGGGCCTGCTCGCCCTCATGCTGCTGATCGACGCGCGCCGTGCGACACGCGGCCGGCTGCTCCCGGAGCAGGACCGGTCCCGGTGGGATCGCGCCAGGATCGGCGAGGGGCTGGCTCTGCTCGAGGCGGCGGCAGCCGGTCCCGTCGACCGCTTCGCGATCTCGGCCGCGATCGCGGCCGTGCACGCTCAGGCGCCGACCTGGGCCGCGACCGACTGGACGCGGATCGCCGAGCTGTACGAGGTTCTCGAGGCCCAGTGGCCGAGCCCGGTCGTCGCCCTCAACCGCGCTGTCGCCGTGGGGATGCGCGACGGCCCGGCGGCGGGGCTCACGGCGGTCGAGGCGGCCGGGGTGGCGCCGGAGCTCGGGCGCTACGCCTACCTTCCCGCCGCCCGCGCCGCGTTCCTGGCCGAACTGGGCAGGTGGGGCGAGGCCGCGGCGGCCTATGCCGAAGCGGCGGAGCTTGCCGGCGGCACCCGTGAGCGGGAACGGCTCGCGGACGAGGCGCTGCGGGCCCAGTCGCAGTCGGCGGGGCGGCGGCGAGCCGCGGACGGCGTCGACGTGCGCGCAACCGGCGGGGAATGAGAAGGGGCCGCCCGGCATGCCGGGCGGCCCCTACTCATGTCGCTGCTCAGCGCGTGCGGTCCGACTCGTCGCCCGCAGCGACGGCGGCCGGCGTCTGCACGCCCTCGGCGGCCGGCTTCGTGATGGCGGGCTCCGCGGCGGGTGCCGGGACGGAGGACGCCGTGGCGGCCGTTGCCGGCGCGACGGCAACGGGGGCGGCCTCGGCGGCCGTCTCTGCCTCGGAGTTCCAGTCGATGGGCTCGACGACCTCGACCGGCGGGTGCGGGCGCAGCGTCGACAGTGCGGCGACGGCCAGGGTCAGCAGGACGCCGATGATGCCGGCGCCGATGAGGATGGAGCCGAGCTGCGCGATCGACTGGCCGACGTATACGTCGACACCGGTCGCGCTGCCGTCGGTCAGCGTCGTCGTCATGGAGCCGAGCTTGTCGGTGGTGATGTACCAGCCGCCGGCGATCGTCGCGAGCGAGACGACGAGGAGACCCCAGAACGGGATGCTGCTGATGAGACGGGGACGGGTGGGCATGTGTCGATCACTCCTCGAGATGCGCGACCCGTGTGGCCGCGGCATCCCACCCTCCCAAACCAGGCCGTGCGGCGCCAATCCGGTTGCTATGGATCAGCTGTGTGCGACACCTTGTCGGCCATCGCTGCGACGGGCGCCTTCAGCTGCAGCACGACCGTGGTCATGGTCGCCGCCGCCAGTGCGGCGAGCACCATGTGCACGCCGACCGCGAGCTCGGGCAGACCGTTGCGCGCCTGGTACAGGCCGACGGCGATCTGCACGAACTCGACGGCCAGCAGGATGAAGGTCCACCGCAGCAGCGCGGGCGCGGCCGCGCGCGCCCGCCAGCCGGCGACGACCAGCGCGATCGTGAGCGCGAACAGGGCGTAGCCCGGCCAGGCGTGGACGTGCTCCAGCACCTCGGCGTTGAAGCCGTTGCGCCCGGCGTCGGCGTCGCCCGAGTGGGGGCCCGCGCCGGTCGTCAGCACGCCGAAGGCGATCGTGAGCGCCATCGCGAGGCTCGTCACGTGGACGAGCACCGCGTGCCACCGGGGGACCAGCAGCGCGCGCGGACCGGCCGGCTGCGACATCCGCACGAGGAAGGCCGCCGTCACGCACACGAGCGCCAGCGACGAGACGTAGTGGAACCCGACGATGAAGGGGTTGAGGCCGGTGAGCACCGTGATGCCGCCGACGATGGCCTGGGCGGCGACGCCGCCCACGACGACCACGGACAGCACGTACAGGTCGCGCCGCTCGCGACGGATCTTCAGGACGAGGATCCAGACGGCCAGCGCGATCAGTCCGACCACGCCGGTCATCAGCCGGTTGCCGAACTCGATGAGCGAGTGGATGCCCTCGTCGATGCCCGGTGTCGGCACGAGCGATTCCGCCGTGCACAGGGGCCAGGTGGGGCAGCCGAGGCCCGAGCCGGTCAGGCGCACCGCGCCGCCGGTGCCGATGATCGTCACCTCGGCGATGAACGACAGCCACGCGAACACGCGGATCCGCTTGTCGACGTGGTCGGGGAGCCACTGCCAGAAGCGCTGCCCGATTCCGGGTGCGGTGGTCGTGGTCTGCTGCGCGGACATGCTGCTCGTCGCTTCCTGGGAGAGGTTCCCCGGCACCACGCCGGCGGACGCGTCGCGGCCCTGGCGGGATGTCACGGCGCGGCCGGGTGGGGGTGGAACCTGTAGAATCGAGGGGTCGGAGCGCGTGCACTGAGCGAGTGGCTACAGAGCGCCGCGCACCACTGACAGTCTAGGCGCGAAGGTCGGCGCCGCTTGAGAGGGCCCGAGAAGCGGCATCCCCCCTCCGGTATCTCCACCGGAGAGAACGGATGCCGGGACGGATGACACCGCCAGGGCCCGGAGGAGAACGTGACGATGTCTGATGTGCTGATCGATCGCCCGGAGCTGGATGGCCTGGGCGTCTACGAGTTCGGCTGGCACGACGCCGACGCCGCCGGCGCGAGTGCGCGACGGGGACTGAGTGACGCGGTCGTCCGCGACATCTCGGCGCTCAAGGCCGAGCCGGAGTGGATGCTCAAAACCCGTCTGAAGGGCCTGCAGCTGTTCGAGCGCAAGCCGATGCCCACGTGGGGAGCCGATCTCAGCGACATCGACTTCGACAACATCAAGTACTTCGTCCGCTCCACCGAGAAGCAGGCGCAGTCGTGGGAGGACCTCCCCGAAGACATCCGCAACACGTACGAGAAGCTCGGCATCCCCGAGGCCGAGCGCCAGCGCCTGGTCGCGGGCGTCGCCGCGCAGTACGAGTCCGAGGTCGTCTACCACCAGATCCGCGAGGACCTCGAGGCGCAGGGCGTCATCTTCATGGACACCGACACGGCGCTGCGTGAGCACCCCGAGTTCTTCGAGGAGTACTTCGGCACGGTCATCCCGGCCGGCGACAACAAGTTCGCGGCGCTCAACACCGCGGTGTGGTCGGGAGGCTCGTTCGTCTACGTGCCGAAGGGCGTGCACGTCGAGATCCCGCTGCAGGCGTACTTCCGCATCAACACCGAGAACATGGGCCAGTTCGAGCGGACGCTCATCATCGCCGACGAGGACTCGTACGTCCACTACATCGAGGGGTGCACCGCCCCCATCTACAAGAGCGACTCGCTGCACTCGGCCGTCGTCGAGATCATCGTGAAGAAGAACGCCCGCGTGCGCTACACGACGATCCAGAACTGGTCGAACAACGTCTACAACCTGGTCACCAAGCGGGCCGTCGCCCACGAGGGCGCGACGATGGAGTGGATCGACGGCAACATCGGGTCGAAGGTCACGATGAAGTACCCGTCGATCTTCCTGATGGGCGAGCGCGCCAAGGGCGAGACCCTGTCGGTCGCCTTCGCAGGCCCGGGTCAGCACCAGGACGCCGGCGCGAAGATGATCCACATGGCGCCGTACACGCAGTCGTCGATCGTCTCGAAGTCGATCGCACGCGGCGGCGGTCGCGCCGGCTACCGCGGCGAGGTCCGCGTCGACGCCAACGCGCACCACTCGGCCAACACCGTCCGCTGCGACGCCCTGCTGGTCGACACGATCTCGCGCTCCGACACCTATCCCGCGATCGACATCCGGGTGGACGACGTCCAGCTCGGCCACGAGGCCACGGTCTCGAAGGTCAGCGAGGAGCAGCTGTTCTACCTGATGAGCCGGGGCATGCCCGAAGACGAAGCCATGGCCATGATCGTGCGCGGGTTCATCGAGCCCATCGCGCGCGAGCTGCCCATGGAGTACGCGCTCGAACTCAACAAGCTCATCGAGATGGGCATGGAAGGATCCGTCGGCTAGATGAGCCCCACCACCGAGGCCCCCACCGTTCCCGGCGCGAAGGGCCACTCCGATGGCGCCGGTGCGTTCGTGCCCGTGCAGACCCGCTCCGAGCGACCCTGGTCGTTCGACCCCGCCGCCTTCGAGGCGCCGACGGGCCGCGAGGTCAACTGGAAGCACACGCCGACGCCCAAGCTCCAGCCGCTCTTCGTCGACGAGGCCGGCCCCCACGGCGTGATCGAGGTCGACGTCCACGCGCCCGACAGCCTCGTGCAGGAGCGCCTCCGCGCCGGCACCGCGCCGCGCGGCGAGGTGTTCCGCCCCGAGGATCTGCCGAGCGCCATCGCGTGGAAGCAGGAGGCCGAGGCGCCCTTGCTGCGCATCCCGGCCGGCGCCGAGTACCGTGAGCCGATCCTGGTGTCGCTGAAGGGAACCGGCGGTCTCGCCCACGCGCACGTGGTCGTCGAGGCGCAGGCCAACTCGCACGCGACGGTCGTCCTCCGTCACACCGGAACGGCGACCCACGCGCAGAACGTCGAGATCATCGTGCGCGACGGCGCCCACCTCACCCTCGTCTCGGTGCAGGAATGGGACGACGATGCAGTGCACGCGTCCTCGCACCAGGCTCGTGTCGAGCGCGACGCGACGCTGCGCCACGTGGTCGTCAGTTTCGGCGGCGGCGTGGTGCGGGTGAACCCCAGCGTCGAGCTCGCGGGCACCGGCTCTCGCGCCGAGCTGTACGGCCTCAGCTACTCCGACTCGGGCCAGCACCTCGAGAGCCAGGTGTACCTGCACCACAAGGGTGCCGAGACCTCGGGCGACGTGCTCTACAAGGGCGCGCTGCAGGGCGAGTCGGCGCGCAGCGTCTGGATCGGCGACGTGCTCATCGGACCGGATGCCGTGGGCACCGACTCGTACGAGGCCAACCGCAACCTCGTTCTCACCGACGGGGCTCGTGCCGAGTCGATCCCGAACCTCGAGATCGAGACGGGCGACATCCGCGGTGCCGGCCACGCGAGCGCGACCGGCCGCTTCGACGACGAGCAGCTCTTCTACCTGCAGGCGCGCGGCATCCCCGAGGACGAGGCGCGTCGCCTGGTCGTGCTGGGATTCCTCGCCGAGATCGTGCAGAAGATCGGTGTCGACGACCTCGAGGCGGACCTGTTCGCCACGATCGAGGAAGAGCTCGCCAGGGAGGCCGGCCGATGACCGCGCAGCGCGTGTGCGCCCTCAGCGACCTCGTCCAGGACGAGGCCCGCCGGGTGGAGGTGGACGGCGTCGCGATCGCCGTCGTGCTCGACTCCAACGGCGACGTCCACGCCATCGGCGACGTCTGCACGCACGGCGACATCTCGCTGTCGGAAGGATTCGTCGACGGCGACACGCTCGAGTGCTGGGCCCACGGGTCGGCGTTCTCGCTGCGCACCGGCAAGCCCCTCAATCTCCCCGCGTACGAGCCGGTCCCGGTCTTCGCGGTCACCGTCGACGGCGATGACGTGCTCATCGACGCGACAGTCAAGCTCGAAGTGAACTGAAGAAGGTACTGAAGAATGTCTGTCCTCGAGATCCGCGACCTCCACGTGACGGTCGAGACGGATGCTGGAACCACCCCCATCCTCAACGGCCTGACCCTGACGATCCGCACGGGCGAGACCCACGCGATCATGGGCCCCAACGGCTCCGGCAAGTCGACGCTCGCCTACACGATCGCCGGTCACCCCAAGTACAACGTCACGAGCGGCTCCATCAGCCTCGACGGCGAGGACGTCCTCGAGATGTCGGTCGACGAGCGTGCGCGCGCCGGTCTGTTCCTCGCGATGCAGTACCCCGTCGAGATCCCCGGCGTGACCGTGACCAACTTCCTGCGCACCGCGAAGACGGCGATCGACGGCGAGGCGCCGTCCATCCGCACGTGGACGAAGGACGTCAAGGCGTCGATGAAGAACCTGCGCATGGACCCCAAGTTCGCGCAGCGAAACGTCAACGAGGGCTTCTCCGGCGGAGAGAAGAAGCGCCACGAGATCCTGCAGCTGGAGCTGCTGAAGCCGCAGATCGCCGTGCTCGACGAGACGGACTCCGGCCTGGACGTCGACGCGCTGAAGATCGTGTCGGAGGGTGTGAACCGCGCCAAGTCCGAGACCGACCTGGGCGTGCTCCTCATCACCCACTACACCCGCATCCTGCGCTACATCCACCCCGACTACGTGCACGTCATGGTGAACGGGCGCATCGTCGAGGAAGGCGGCCCCGAGCTGGCCGACCGCCTCGAGGACGAGGGCTACGACCGGTTCCTGCCCGCGGGCGAAGAGGAGTCGGCCGAAGCCCCCGTCGGAACCGAAGCGTAGGATCGGCATATGACCGCGACGCTCACGCCCGAGAAGTACGACGAGGTCACCGAAGCTCTCAAAGACGTCATGGACCCGGAGCTCGGGATCAACGTCGTCGACCTCGGCCTCATCTACGACCTCGCCTGGGACGACGAGAACGACGCGCTGGTCATCCACATGACGCTCACGTCGGCGGGCTGCCCGCTCACCGACGTGCTCGAGGAGCAGACGGCGCAGGCGCTCGACGACATCGTCGAGCGGTTCCGCATCAACTGGGTGTGGATGCCGCCGTGGGGACCCGAGCGCATCACCGACGACGGGCGTGACATGATGCGCGCGCTCGGCTTCGCGATCTGACCAACGCCTGACACCTCGCGTCCGTTGACGCGGCCCCGGAGGCGTGTGCCACACTCGGCACATGTCGGGGAACAAGCTGCGTGTCGTGTCCGCCGTCGGCGGCGCCGTCCTGGTCCTGTCCGGGCTGACCGCCTGCACTTTCGCGGACGCCTCCACCGAGCCGACGCCGAGCGCGACGGCGACGATGAATCCGGATCCCGGCGCGGACGCGTTGGCCACCGTCACGCGGGCTCAGGTCGACGCGGCGGTGGACGACCTCGAAGCGTCCGTCGAGTCGGCGATGGAGGCCTCGGGCACGCCGGGCATCGCCGTAGGCGTGGTCTACGAGGGCGAGGTGCTGTACGCCGAGGGCTTCGGCGTGCGAGACCTCGACAGCGGCGAGCCCGTCGACGCCGACACGGTGTTCGCGCTGGCGTCGGTGTCGAAGTCGATCGGCGCGAGCGTCGTCGCCCGTGCCATCGACGAGGGCTACGTGTCTTGGGACACGCCGGTGGCGGAGCACCTGGACGGGTTCACGCTCTCCGACCCGTATGTCGGCTCGCACGTGACGATCGCCGACATGTACGCGCACCGGTCGGGGCTCTTCAAGCACGCCGGAGACGAGCTCGAGGAGATCGGCTACGACCGTGCCACGATCCTCGAGCGGCTCAGCCTGATCCCGCTCGCGCCGTGGCGGTCGACCTACGCGTACGGCAACTTCGACATCACGGCTGCCGGTGAGTCCGTCGCGCGAGCCGCGGGGGAGGAGTGGCCCGATCTGTCCGAGCGACTCCTCTACGAACCGCTGGGAATGACGTCGACGAGTTCGCGCTACGAAGACCTCGAATCACGAGAGAACCGCGCGCTCGGGCACCTGCCGCTGAACGGCGAGTGGGTCGTCACGCCGGATCAGCGGCAGCCGGACGAGCAGTCGCCCGCGGGAGGGGTGAGCTCGAACATCACCGACCTGATGACGTGGCTGTCGATGCTGCTCGCGGGCGGCGAGCACGACGGCGAGGCCTTCGTCGAGGCATCCTCTCTCGTTCCCGCGATGTCACCGCAGATCGTGGGCTCGCCGCCGAGCTCGTTCGGATCACGGGCCGGCTACTACGGCTACGGGTTCAACGTCGGCACGACGCCCGGCGGGCTGGTCGACGTGAACCACTCCGGTGCCTTCCTGCTGGGCACGGGCACGGTGTTCAAGCTGCTGCCGGGCGCGGGGCTCGGCATCGTCGTGCTCTCCAACGCCTCGGCCAACGGCGTGCCGGAGGGCATCGCGGCGCGGTTCCTCGACATCGCCCAGTACGGCCACGAACGCCGCGACTGGCTGCCGCTGTTCATGGGCGTCTTCGAAGGGGAGTCCGAGCCCTTCGGGGAGCTGGTCGGTGAGACGGCACCGTCGGACGCGGCTGCCGCGCAGGATCTCGAGGCCTACACGGGGGAGTACGCCAACGAGTACTTCGGTGCCGCGACGGTGCAGCTCGTCGGCGACGAGCTGGAGCTCGCGCTCGGTCCGACCGGCCGCTGGGCACTCGAGCACTGGTCGGGCGACGAATTCGTCTTCCGCCCGTTCAGTGAGAACGCCCCACCGGGCTCGGTCTCGAAGGCGACGTTCGACGGCGACAACCTGGTTCTCGAGTACTTCGACCAGCACGGGCTCGGCACCTTCACACGGTGACTCACTCGGCGGCGCGCGCCCGGGGGCTCGATAGGGTCGAGGGGTGAGCGTCACCCCCCTGCAAGCCCTGCCCATCGCCGAACTGCGACAGCGCTCGAGCACCAAGTGGCGCAAGTACGGGGAGGATGTCCTGCCGTTCTTCGTGGCGGAGACGGACTACGCGCTCGCTCCCGCGATCACCCGGGTGCTCACGCGTGCGGTCGAGCTCGGCGACACGGGGTACACCCCGCCCGACCCCGGAGTGCGCGAGGCCTTCGTCGACTTCGCGCTGCGCCGGTGGGACTGGGCCGTCGAGCCGTCGCACGTCTTCTGGACGGGCGACGTGATGATGGGGGTCGTCGAGATCCTCCGGAGGGTCATCGCGCCCGGTGACCGCGTCGTCGTGATGCCGCCGGTGTATCCGCCCTTCTACGACACGGTGGAGGAGGCCGGCGGCGTGGTCGAGCGCGTGCCCCTTCTCGCGAACAGCGGCGGATGGGAGATCGACCTCCGTGGCGTCGAGGCCGCGCTGGCGGGTGGCGCGCGCGCCGTGCTGCTGTGCAACCCGCACAACCCGACGGGCACGGTGCACAGCCGCCAGACGCTCGCCGCCCTGGCCGACATCGCAGACCGCTTCGGCGCGACTGTCGTCAGCGACGAGATCCACGCGCCCCTGACGCACCCCGGAAAGGCCTTCACCCCGTTCCTCGCCGCCTCCGATTCGGCGCGCCGCGTGGGCTACGCCGTCACCAGCGCGAGCAAGACCTACAACCTGGCAGGGCTGAAGTGCGCCGTGATGATCGCGGGCGCCGAGCCCCAGGTGAAGGAGCTGCGCGCCCTGCCGTGGGAGGTGGAATGGCGGACCGGGCTCTTCGGGGCGCTGTCGAACGTCGCGGCCTACTCGGCGGACAGCGATGAGTGGCTGGCAAGCCTGCTCGCCGCTCTCGACAGCAACCGCGTCCTCCTCGGCGAGCTGCTCGCCGAGCACCTGCCGCACGCGCGCTACCTGCCACCCGACGCCGGATTCCTCGCGTGGGTGGATGTGTCGGCCTACGGCTGGGGCGACAACCCGGCGGTGCGCATCCTCCGCGAGGCGAAGGTGGCGCTGCATCACGGGCCGCTCTTCGGCACCGAGGGCAAGGGACACGTCCGCATCAACTTCGGCTGCGCTCCGGAACTCCTCCGCGAGGCGGTGGAGCGCATCGGCGCCCTGGCGCGATCGTGACCGGGGCTGCCGCTCCCACGACCGGGATCTGGAACGCCCGCTACGTCTGGGTGACGGTGGGCGCCGTCGCGCTCATCTTCCTCGCCGCGATGCAGTCGCTCGCCGTCACGACCGTGATGCCGGTCGTCAGCGCCGACCTCGACGGGGAGCGCCTGTACGCCGTGGCGTTCGCCGGCACGCTGGCGACGAGCGTCATCGGCATGGTTGCGGTCGGCGCATGGTGCGACCGCGGCGGGGTGCTCGCCCCGCTCAGCACCGCGGTCGGCCTCTTCGTCGTCGGTCTGCTGATCGCGGGCTTCGCGCTCACGATGCCGGTACTCGTGGCGGGGCGGTTGGTCCAGGGACTCGGCACCGGCGGGCAGACTGTCGCGCTGTACGTCGTGGTCGCCCGCGTCTACCCCGGCACGATGCACGGCCGCGTGTTCGCCGCGTTCTCTGCCGCGTGGGTCGTGCCCTCGCTCATCGGTCCGTTCCTCGCGGGAGCTGTCGCCGAGTTCCTGCACTGGCGCTGGGTGTTCCTGGGCGTCGCCGCTCTGACCGTGGTCGCCTTCGCGATGGTCGCGGCGCGCCTGCACGGCCTCCCGCTGCACACCGACGAGCCCGCCACCTCCCGCATCGCGCCGCGACTGGCGTGCGCGGTGGCGTGCGCGGTGGGTGCGCTGGGGCTCAGCCTCGCCGGCGAGCTCGGCGGATGGGCGTGGGCGGCGGTGGCGGCATCCGTCCTCGTCATCGGCCTCGCCTCGCGGCCGCTGCTGCCGCGCGGCACGCTGCTGGCGGCGCGGGGTCTTCCGAGCGTCGTGCTGATGCGCGGCCTCATCGCCGGTGCGCTGTTCGGCGCCGAGATCTACATCCCGTATCTGCTGATCGACGACTACGGCTTCTCGCCGACCTGGGCGGGCCTCGGCCTCACCGCGGCGGCGCTCGCGTGGGCGGCCGCCGCCGACGTCCAGGGCCGGTTCGGCGACCGGCTCGGCAACACCCGGATCACGCTGATCGGCACCGCGCTGCTGGTGGCGGCCCTTCTGGTCGCGGTGGTGACCGCCCTGCTGACACTCCACCCCGCGGTGCTCATCGTCGGCTGGTCCCTCGCGGGCGGCGGCATGGGCCTGATGTACCCGCGGCTCACCGTGCTGACGCTCGCGTACTCGACGGCGCAGAACCAGGGGTTTAACTCGTCGGCGCTGTCGATCTCGGACTCGGTCGGCTCGGCGTCCTCGATCGCCGTGATGGGTCTCGTGTTCACGGCGCTGGTGGGGACGGATGCCGGATTCCCGGCCGTGTTCGCCATCGCCGTGGTGCTCGCACTCGCTGCGCTCATCCCCGGGCTGCGGCTCGGGCACGCGCACGAGACCGCGGCGCCGAAGTGAGCCCTGGACGGGCGCGGGGTCAGTTCTCCGCGCGCCCGAGGCGCCAGTAGCCCATGAAGGCGACGGCACGGCGGTCGACGCCGCGCTCGGCGACGAGGTGGCGGCGCAGCGCCTTGATCGCTCCCGCCTCGCCCGCGAGCCACGCGTAGAGGCGGGCGCTCTTGAGCGCCGCTCCGCCCTTCGCCGTGCGCGGGACCTCCCAGAGGATGTCGGTGTCGATGTCGACCTCCTCGACGTCTGCACCGGCTCCCGCCGGCGCGAGGACGGCCGCGGCATCCGTCACCGACTCGACGAGGTGCGCGTGACGCTCGCCGTCGCCGCGTGACCCGATGCGGTACTCGAAGCCGGGGTGACGGGGGAGGTACTCCGCGTCCTCGGCGTGCGGCAGCTCGACCGCGACCACGCCGCGCGCCTCTCGCGGGAGCTGCTCGAGGATGGCCGCGATCGCCGGGGCGGCGGTCTCGTCGCCGGCGAGGAGGATCGCGTCGACGCGCGCCGGAGGCACGAAGTCGATCCCGAAGCTCACGCCGCTGTGCGCGACGGTGGGAGCGAAGATCAGCACCTCGTCGCCGACGGCCGCACGCGCGATCCAGTCCGACGCCGGACCGATCACATCGTGCGACACCATGTCGACGTCGACCTCGCTCAGATGGTTGCGCACATACCGCGTCGTGTACGTGCGGAACGGCAGGCGTCGCTCCTCGGGCAGCTCGCGCCACTGCGCGTACCAGTCGTCACCGGTCGGCATGGCGTCCAGGCCCAGCGTGCGCGTGGGGAACACGATCTTGATGCGCTGGTCGAGGCCGGGGTCGCCGTACTCGCCGAGGTCGTCGCCTCCGAAGGTGAAGCGGCGGAAGCTCGGCGTCACGTCGGCGATCGCGGTCACGCGGGCGCGGAAGAAGCGGTAGGGCACGTCGGCGTCAGACATCGGAGGCTCCTGTCGGAAGAGGTGAGGCCGCCACGGCGCCGAGGGCGGCCGCGGTGGCGGGAGTCGAGGGCGACACGTGGTGGCGGCCGCGGGGGAGGACGATGGGCGAACCCGACACGGGGTCGGGGACGACGAGCGCGTCGAGGTCGAACACGTTGCGGACGAGCTCACCCGTCACGACGTCGTCCGGCGCGCCGCTCGCGATCAGGCGGCCGGCGCGCAGCGCGAAGAGGTGATCGGAGTATCGCGCGGCGAGGTTGATGTCGTGCAGGACCATCACGATCGTCGTGCCGTGCTCGCGGTTGAGATCGGTGAGGAGGTCGAGCACCTCGACCTGGTGCGCGACGTCGAGGAAGGTGGTGGGCTCGTCGAGCAGCAGGATGTCGGTCTCCTGGGCGAGAGCCATGGCGATCCACGCCCGCTGACGCTGTCCGCCGGACAGTTCGTCGACAGAGCGATCCGCAAGGTCCTCGATGCCGGTGGAGGCGAGCGCACGCGCGACCACCTCGTAGTCGTGGGCGCTCCAGCGCGCCAGAAGCTTCTGATGCGGGTGGCGTCCGCGTCCGACGAGGTCGGCCACCGCGATGCCCTCCGGGGCGACCGGGCTCTGCGGCAACAGGCCGAGGGTGCGCGCGATCTCTTTCGTCGGGCGTCCGTGGAGCGCCTTGCCGTCGAGGACCACCTGTCCCTCGCGGGGTGAGAGCAGACGCGCGAGCGCCCGCAGGAGCGTCGACTTGCCGCAGCCGTTGGCTCCGACGATCGCGGTGATGCGCCCGGGCGGCACGTCGAGATCGAGGCGCTCGACGATTGTGCGATCGCCGTACGAGAGCGTCAGACCTTCAGCCGACAGTCGGTGGGATTCGGTCATAGCGAGCCTCCGGCTCGGTTCGTCCTGATGAGGAGATAGATGAGGAACGGAGCGCCGAGCACGCCCGTGACGACGCCGACGGGGTAGCGGCTGTCGAACGCGAACTGCCCCAGGAGGTCCGCGAGCTGCACCAGCAGTGAGCCGACGAGCCCCGACGGCAGCAGCAGAGAGCCGCCAGGACCCACGATCCGCGCTGCGATCGGGCCGGCCATGAAAGCGACGAAGGCGATGGGGCCGGTGGCGGCGGTCGCGAACGCCAGCAGCGCGACCGCCGCGACGATCGCGAGCACGCGGCTGCCCTGCAGGCGCACACCGAGGGCGGCGGCCGCGTCGTCGCCGAGGCGCATGGTGTCGAGGTCGCGGCCCCGCGACAGCAGGGCCGGAACCAGCACCGCGCTCGCGATCGCCAGCGGCAGCACCGCCGACCAGGTCGCACCATTGAGGCTGCCGGTCAGCCAGCGCATCGCCGCCTGCAGATCGTAGGCGGGCGCCTTCGACAGGACGTAGGTGATGACCGCGTCGAGCATCGCCGCGACGCCGATGCCGATGAGGATCAGGCGGGTACCGGCGAAGCCGCCTTTGTTCGACAGCAGGTAGATCGCGAGGGCCGTGAGCAGTCCGCCGGCGACGGCGAGCACCGAGACCGCGGTGTCGTTCAGCGACAGGATCACGATGCCGAACACGGCCGACGCGCTGGCGCCCGCCGTGATGCCGATGATGTCGGGGGAGGCGAGCGGATTGCGCAGCATCGTCTGGAACGTCACGCCGGCGATGCCGAACGCGAATCCCGCCACCACGGCGAGGACGGCTCGCGGCAGGCGCAGTTCGCCGACCGTGAACGAGGCGCCGGGCACCGTCTCGCCGAGGATCACCCGAATCACCTCATCGGGACCGTAGAAGGTCTGGCCGATCATGAGCGATGCGGCGAAGACGAGAACGACGCCGACGGCGAGCGCGCCGGTGACGAGCACGCGACGACGGGAGCGGCGTCGGCGCCCCGTGACGACGGTCTGCACGGTGACGGGGGAGAGGGTGCCGGTGATCATAGTTCCCGCACCTTCTGCCGGCGCACGATCCAGATGAAGAACGGGGCGCCGATGAGCGCGGTGAGGATGCCGACCTCGATCTCGTCCGGTCGCGCGACGACGCGCCCCACCACGTCGGCCGCGACGAGGAGCGCGGCGCCCGCGATCGCCGAGAAGGGCAGCAGCCAGCGATGGTCGGTGCCGACCAGCAGCCGGCACAGGTGCGGGATGATGAGCCCGACGAAGGCGATGGGCCCGGCGATGGCGGTCGCCGCGCCGCAGAGGACCACGGCTCCGGCGGATGCGATCAGGCGCGTGCGCAGCACATGCTCGCCGAGGCCGGTGGCCACGTCGTCGCCCAGGGCGAGAGAGTTCATCCCGCGGGCGCAGGCGATCGTGACGATGGCGCCGACGGCCAGCACCGGCGCGATGGTGGCGATGCGGTCCCACGTCGCGCCGCCGACGCCGCCGATCTGCCAGAACCGGAACGTCTCGAGGAGGTCGACGCGGGGCAGCAGCACGGCGCTCACGAGCGACATGAAGGCGGCGGAGGATGCTGCACCCGCCAGAGCGAGCTTGAGCGGCGTGGCACCGCCGCGGCCGAGCGACCCCACCGTGTAGACGAACACGGCCGCCGCGCCGGCGCCGATGATCGACGCCGCGATGAAGGCGTAGGGATCCGACATGCCGAAGAAGGCGATGCCGATCACGACGGCGAGCGCGGCGCCGCCCGAGACGCCGAGGATGCCCGGATCGGCGAGGGGGTTGCGGGTCACGGCCTGCATGGCGGCACCCGACATCGCCAGGGCGGCGCCCACCAGAACAGCGAGCACGGTCCGAGGCAGCCGTGCGACGACCGCCGCCTGGGCGACGCCGCCGGTGTCGCCGGCGAGCCCCGCGAAGATGTCTCCGAGGCCGACGTCGCGCACGCCGAACGCGACCGAGGCCACGCACAGCGCCGCGAGCGCGAGCGATGCGACGCCGAGCCAGCCCAGTCGCACCGCCGCCGGACGCCGCAGGTTCGCGGCATCCGGCGACGGCGATCGGACCTCGGTCGAAGTCACTCGATCACACCCCGAAGGATCATGCGGGGATCGTTCAGCCCAGCGCGCCGGCGAGCAGGGCGAAGTACTCGTCGATGCCCCAGCTGATCGACAGCGGAGACGGGTTCGCGGACGCGGCCAGCGGCGTGGACTCCTCGAGGATCGCGATGCGGCCCTCGGCGATGGCGGGGATCTGCGACAGCAGCGGGTCGGCCTGCAGCTGCGCGACGATCGAGCCGCCGGCGTCACCGTAGGTGACGAAGACGTCGACGTCGGCGAAGCGGTCGGCCTGCTCGGCGCTGACGGTCGTGTAGAAGGCCTCTCCGTCGGACTCCTCGGCGACAACCGTCGGCTCCGGCAGGCCGAGGCTCGCCAGGAAGCCGGGTCGCGTGTCGAGATTCGTGTAGAAGCCGATCTGGCTGAAGTCCGAAGGGTCGATGTACGAGAAGAGCACGGCCGAATCGGCGAGCTCGGGGTGGGCGGCCAGCGCCGTGTCGACCTCGCCGTGGAGCTCGTCGATGAGGGCGTCGCCCTCCTCCGAGAGCCCGAGGGCGGCCGAGTTCAGACGGATCATGTCCTCGTAGGACGTGCCCCAGGCGACCTCCGGGTACGCCACGACGGGCGCGATCTTCGAAAGCGTGTCGTAGTCCTCCTGCGTGAGGCCGGAGTACGCGGCCAGGATGACGTCGGGCTGGGTGTCGGCCACGGCCTCGAAGTCGATGCCGTCAGCCTCGTCGAAGAGCACCGGGGTCTCGGCGTCGAGCTCCGCCAGCTTGTCCTCCACCCACGGGAGCACCCCGTCGCCGTCGTCGTCGCCCCACGTGACCTCGGCCATGCCGACCGGCACCACACCGAGCGCCAGCGGCACCTCCTGGTTGGACCACGACACCGTCGCCACCCGCTCGGGCTGCGACTCGATGACCGTCTCGCCGAAGGCGTGCTCGATCGTGACGGGGAAGGCGTCCCCCGACGAGGCGGTCGTGGCCTCGTCGGCGTTGTCGGCCGCGGGGGTGGCGCAGCCGGCGAGAGCGATGGCTGCGGCGGCCAGCATCGCGGCGGCGGTGACAGGGCGGGACAGGCGCACGGATTCCTCCGGAAAGTTTAGGTAAGGATGCCCTTATTCGGGCGCAGTAAGGCCAACCTTACCCAGCCGTTTCCTCGAGCGCCAATCCGTTTCGTCATGCCCGCGTCACGAACGAAAGCCCCGGCCGGGTGGCCGGGGCTTTCGGCGACGGATGCCTCGGCACGAGGCATCCGTTCAGTCCTTGGTCTGGTCCACCTTGCGGACGAGTGCCCATGCGCCCGGGATGATCGCAGCTGCCAGCGCGGCCTTGATCAGTCCGCCGACGATGAACGGGAAGAGGCCGGCCTGCAGGACGGCGAGGAACGAGTAGTCCAGGCCCATCACGACGTTGAGGATGAACGCCATGTAGGGGATGCCGAAGAGGAACGGCACGACGCTCGCGGCGGCGAAGCCGAGGAATGCGAGCGCAGGACGGCGGTCCCATGCGCGCTCGGCGAACCAGCCTGCCACGAAGGCGGAGAAGATGAAGCCGATCACGAAGCCGAAGCTCGGCTTGGCGACCGCGGCGAGCGTTCCGGTGAAGCCTGCGAAGACCGGGAGGCCGGCGAGCCCGACGAGCATGTAGGTCGTCAGGGCGGCGGCGCCACGCCATGCGCCGAGCGCTGCGCCGACGACGATCACGCCGAGCGTCTGACCGGTGATGGGGACGGGCCACAGCGGAATCTCGACCTGCGCGAGCAGGGCGACGATCGCGGCGCCCGCCACGACCAGACCGGCGTCGAGGGCGAAGGCGCGGGCGCGCGAGGACGGGCGGGCGATGACGTCGGCGAGCACGCGACGGTTTCCGGCGGAAGCGGTCGGAGCGGCGGCGATGGATGACATGGCACTCAGCCTAGGGGGAGGACCGTCGGCATACTTGGACGCCGTCCACGAATGATCGGGCGAAGCGCTGTCCGCGGTCGCCAAAGCGGAGGCGCCCCGGCCCTGGAGCGGGGCGCCTCCGTCTCATGCGAGCGCAGGCCGTGCCGCGGCGCGGACACGCCGCGCAGGCTGCCGCGCCAGGCGCAGCGCCCCCGCGAGAAGCGCGACGGCCACGAGCGCCGTGCCTGTGTCGGTGCCCGCGATCAACAGCAGTGCGATAGCCGTCGTTCCCGCGAGCACGGCGCCACCGACGCGCCACGCGGAGCGGGAGGAGGCCGGGGCCGCGGCGGACTCGACGCGACCGAGCCACCACGCGACCACCGCCGTCGCGGCCAGGGCGATCGCAAGCCATGCCGGCCGCGTGAGCCACCACCAGCCGCCGTCGATGGCGGGGAGCGGGATGCCGGTCAGCATGGCACCCGCGGCACTGAGGCCAGCGAGGCAGAGGAGCACGGGCATGTGCCACAGGTAGATGGTCATCGCCCTCGGGGTGACGAACCGCGTGACGGCGGCGGAGCCCCGGCGGACGGCGACCTCCGCCAGCGGACCACGGAAAAGGGAGAACAGCGCGGTGTGCACGACGCCGACCAGCAGCAGCGCCGTCGTCGGCGGGTTGATATTCGCCACGAGGTCGGGGGAGTGGATGCCGCTCGCGAACGACACCGCGAGCCCGGCGACGGCGGCGGCCGCCGCCGTCCAGCGCGTGCGGCGGGACAGGGCGTCGATGCTTCCGTCGGCCAGGAAGAAGCCGACCTGCTGCAGGGTCAGCCAGACGAAGGCCAGGTTGAGGAACCCGAGGCCCTCCACGCCGCTCGCGATGCGCACGACGTCGACGGCCACGGCCGCCGAAGCGAGGACGCCGATCGTCGGCACTGCCGCTCTCTCGTGCAGGCGCAGGAGGCTCGGCAGCAGCGCCTGGCAGACCAGGAACACCCCGAGGAACCACAGCGGCTGGGCGAAGCGGAAGCCGGCGAGCGCGACGAGGTCGGGCGCCACGCCGGCCGCGGCGAGACCTGCCAGGAGTGCCCCGGCGGTGGCGATCGTCACGATCGCGGGGAGCAGCAGGCGGTGGACGCGGCCGGCCACGAAGGCCACGCCGTCTCGGCCGCGTGCGCGGGCGCGCCGGAACGCGGTTGCACCCGAGAACCCGCCGATCACGAAGAACAGGGGCATCACCTGCAGCACCCAGCTCAGCGGCACGATCCACCACGTCCCATCGCTGGCGTTGACGAAGGACGGCCCGGCATCCCCGACTCCGACGCCGACCATCATGGCATGGAGCACGACGACGCCGATGATGCACAGCGCCCGCACGAAGTCGATCGCGCGGTCCCTGCCGGAAGCGGCGGATGGGAGTGCCGCGGTGGCGGCGAGGGTGGTGGTCATGGCTCCTCCTCGGGGTGCGTCCCGGGAAGGCTATGAACGCGGTGGATCGCGCGGCATCGCCCCGTGGTGGGGTTTGCTCCTCACCCCGCAGAGGGATCAGCCGGCGGGCTCGACCAGGCCCGCGTCGTAGGCGAAGATGACCGCCTGCACGCGGTCGCGGGCACCGAGCTTGGCGAGCACCTTGCCCACGTGCGTCTTCACGGTCTGCTCGGAGATGAAGAGGTCAGCGGCGATCTCGGCGTTGGAACGGCCCCGGCCGATGAGCGTGAGGACTTCGCGCTCGCGCTCGGTGAGCTCGCCCAGCACGGCGGTGGCGCGCCCCGGGCGGGGCCGCCGTGCCGCGAAGTGCTCGATCATGCGCCGGGTCACGCTCGGTGCCAGCAGCGCGTCGCCGGCCGCGACGACACGGACGGCGTGGACGAGGTCCTCGGGGAGCGCGTCCTTCAGGAGGAAGCCGCTGGCGCCTGCCTCGAGCGCGTCGTAGACGTAGTCGTCGATGTCGAACGTCGTGAGCATGAGGATCCGGGGGACGTGCGCGGCGGGGTAGGCGGGTCCGAGGATGCGGCGCGTCGCGGCGATGCCGTCGAGCTCCGGCATGCGGACGTCCATGAGCACGACGTCCGGGTTCAGCCGCGCCGACAGGGTGACCGCCTCGGCGCCGTCCGCGGCCTGTCCGACGACCCGGACATCCTCCTGCGCGTCCAGCAGCGCGGCGAAGCCCGCGCGCACCATGGCCTGGTCGTCTGCGATGAGGACGCTGATGGTCACTGTGAGCCTCCGTCGATCCGGGCGGGGGGAGCATCGGGCGCCGGGCCGGCGAGAGGGAGGACCGCCCGCACTGTCCAGCCGCCGTCCGCGTCGGGTGCGGCGCTCACCGTGCCGCCGACGAGTGCGGCGCGCTCTCGCATGCCCAGAAGTCCGTGGCCCCGTTCCGGCTCACCCTGCTCGCCCGAGGCACCGCCTGGCAGGCCGTTGCGGACGAGCAGGCGCACGGCCGCGGCATCCGTCTCCACCGTGAGCTCGATGCGGGACTGCGGTGCGTGGCGGACCGCGTTGCTCAGCGCCTCCTGCGCGATGCGGAAGGCGGCGACGTCGACCGCGGCGGGCACGGCGTCCGGCGCGGGTGCGAGGGAGGAGTCGATGTCGGCGCCCGCGCGCCGCACCGCTTGAACGAGCTCCGGGATGTCGGCGATCCCCTGCTGCGGTGCCAGCTCCTGCCGCTGATCGTCGGTGCGCAGCACCCCGAGGAGGCGACGCATCTCGGTGAGGCCCTCGCGGGCGGTGCGGGCGATCTCATCGAACTCGTGCACCGCCTCGTCGGACAGCCCGGGCACGCGGTACCGCGCCGTGGACGCCTGCACCTGGATGAGCGACATCCCGTGCGCGACCACGTCGTGCAGCTCCCGCGCGATGCGGGTGCGCTCCTCGACGAGCACCCGCCGTGACTGCTCGAGCGCGGTCAGCTCGCGCTCCCGCGTGAGCTCGGCGCCCACGCGCAGCCGGCTGGCCACGAGCACCGCTACCAGCAGCGCCGCACCCGACACCGAGGTCACGATGACGAGGTTGACGATCGCCGCGACGACGGGGTACGAACCCGACAGCCCGAACGCGACCGCGAGCGTCCCCGCGATCGAGAGGACCCACGCGATGACGGCGAGGCGCCACCCGTGGACGATCGCCAGCACCCCGACGAACAGGATGAGCACGAGCATGGCGGGGACCGACCACGGCCAGGGCCATTGTGCGCCCTCCAGCTCGGCGACCGGAAGCGGCAGCACGATCGCCGAGACGACGAAGAGCGCGGTCGCCCAGCGGGGGAACCGCACGGCCAGCACCGGTGCGGCGCAGGCGAGCGCGCCGAAGAGGAAGGCGAAGGCCGCCGGCTGGCGATAGAGCGTGATCAGCACGGGGACGAGCACCGAGAACAGGGCGACCGCCGTGAGGGTGAGCGCGCCGAACGCCGCCGTCCGGACGTTCAGGCGGCGGCGCGGGCGAGGCGGGGCGCCTGCGGGCGAGGAGGTGTCGCGCACGATGTCATCCTGTCAGTCGCGAGGCGGCCGCACCGGGGGAGAGGGCGGCGCGGCGGGAGCGCAGGGCGACGAGCCGGTCGATGAGGAGCCCGAGCGCGAGCGCCAGCACGACCCCGAACCCTGCGCTCAGCAGCGGCTGGTCCTTCAGCCATGCGCC
Source organism: Microbacterium ureisolvens (assembly GCF_015278315.1). Taxonomy (GTDB): domain Bacteria; phylum Actinomycetota; class Actinomycetes; order Actinomycetales; family Microbacteriaceae; genus Microbacterium; species Microbacterium ureisolvens. The sequence continues at coordinate 207,530 of NZ_JADIJE010000004.1, forward strand.
GGCCAGCAGTCCGATCGCGATGCTGTACGCCGCCCAGCCCACGCCTGCCGCCAACGTGAGCGCGGCGAACCGCCGCCACGGGTACGCCAGCGCGCCGGCCGAGACGTTGACCGCCACCCGTCCGACCGGGATGAAGCGGGCGCCGAGGATGAGGGCGGCTCCGCGTCGGTCGAGTGCGCCCCCTGCCCGCGCGAACGCGCCCGCCACCCGCGGGCGCCGCATCCACGCGAATCTCGTGGTGCCTGTGCGCCGGCCGATGGCGAAGGCGATGTTGTCGCCGATCACGGCTCCTGCTGCCGCCGCCGCGCCCAGCGTCAGCAGCTGAGGATCGCCGGTGGATGCCGCGACCGCCGCCGCGGCGACCAGCAGCGTCTCGCTCGGGATCGGCGGGAAGAAGCCGTCCACGAGCGCCACCGCGAACATCGTGACATAGAGCCAGGGCGACGCGACGGCCTGGAGGATCAGGTCGGTGAAGAGGTCCACCCGGGAACGGTATGCGGGCGGCGCAGGCAGAGGCATCCCTCTGCGGTATCGACCGGGTCACCCCGCGGAGGTATTCCGGAGACAGGCCGGGAGGGCCGCCCCGTATACTGGGAGGCTGGCCGTTCGGCCACCTCCCCATCTCCATCGACGGATCGGACTTCCGCTGTGCTCGCCGTGCACGACCTCGAGATCCGCGTGGGCGCTCGCGTGCTCATGTCGGACGTCTCCTTCCGCGTCTCGGACGGCGACAAGATCGGACTCGTCGGCCGCAACGGCGCCGGCAAGACCACGCTGACCAAGGTGCTCGCGGGCGATCTCATCCCCGCCGATGGAAAGGTCGAGCGCTCCGGCGAGCTCGGCTACCTGCCGCAGGACCCGCGCTCGGGCGATCCCGAGATGCTCGCCCGCACGCGCATCCTCGACGCCCGCGGACTCGGCACGCTCGCGATCGGCATGCACGAGGCATCCCTCGCGATGGGAGACGAGGACGAGGCGGTCGCTGCCCGGGCGATGCGCAAGTACGCCAACCTCACGGAGCGGTTCGAAGCCCTGGGCGGGTACGCGGCCGAAGCGGAGGCGGCGTCGATCGCGCACAACCTGTCGCTGCCGGACCGCATCCTCGACCAGCCGCTGAAGACCCTCTCGGGCGGTCAGCGCCGGCGCATCGAGCTCGCGCGCATCCTGTTTTCGGACGCGCAGACCATGATCCTCGACGAGCCGACCAACCACCTCGACGCCGACAGCGTCGTCTGGCTGCGCGAATTCCTCAAGGGGTACAAGGGCGGCCTCATCGTCATCAGCCACGATGTGGAGCTCGTCGGCGAGACGGTGAACCGCGTGTTCTACCTCGACGCGAACCGCCAGGTGATCGACGTCTACAACATGAACTGGAAGAACTACCTGCGACAGCGGGTCGCCGACGAGGAGCGCCGCAAGAAGGAGCGCGCCAACGTCGAGAAGAAGGCCACCGTGCTCCAGCAGCAGGCGGCCCGGTTCGGCGCGAAGGCCTCCAAGGCGGCGGCCGCCCACCAGATGGTGGCGCGCGCCGAGAAGATGCTGTCGGGTCTCGAAGATGTCCGTCAGGAGGAGCGCGTGGCGAAGCTGCGCTTCCCCAAGCCCGCGCCCTGCGGCAAGACGCCCCTGATGGCGTCGGGCCTGTCGAAGTCCTACGGCTCGCTCGAGATCTTCACCGACGTCGACCTCGCGATCGACCGCGGCTCGAAGGTCGTGATCCTGGGCCTCAACGGCGCGGGCAAGACGACGCTGCTGCGCATCCTCGCCGGCGTCGACCAGCCCGACACCGGCCAGCTCGAGCCCGGTCACGGGCTCAAGATCGGCTACTACGCGCAGGAGCACGAGAACCTCGACGTCTCGCGCTCGGTGCTCGACAACATGATGTCGGCCGCGCCCGACATCACCGCGACCGAGGCGCGCAAGGTGCTCGGCTCGTTCCTGTTCACCGGCGACGATGTGCTCAAGCCCGCGGGCGTGCTGTCGGGCGGCGAGAAGACGCGCCTGTCGCTGGCGACGCTCGTCGTGTCGTCGGCGAACATGCTGCTCCTGGACGAGCCCACGAACAACCTGGATCCCGCCTCGCGCGAGGAGATCCTCGGCGCGCTCGCGCACTACGAGGGTGCGGTGGTGCTCGTCTCGCACGACGAGGGCGCGGTCGAGGCGCTGAACCCCGAGCGCGTGCTCATCCTGCCGGACGGCGTCGAGGACATCTGGGGCCGCGACTACGCGGATCTCGTCGCGCTTGCATGACGAGAACTCCGTGATCGGCTGACCGCGGCCTGCACGGCGTCCGAAACCCTGCCCGCTCGCGCTCGCGCGACCGGGTTCAGCGGCCGGCGGCGTCGAGCAGGGCGTCCTCATCCTCGGCGTCGCGATCGCGGCGTCGGCGGGGTGCCGGTGGAGCGGCCTCGCCGGTCTCCGCGGCGGCTTCTGACGATCCGGCAGCTTCGGCGTCTTCGGCGTCCTCGCGGCGGTGCCGGCGCTCCGTGCGGATGACGTAGCCGATGAAGACGAAGCCCATGATCGCGAAGAGAATCCACTGGATCGCATACGAGAGGTGCGGGCCGGGGTCTTCGGACGGGGCCTCCAGTGCGCTCGGCGCAGTGACCGGAGCCGGATCCTCCGAGACCATCACGCCGTACGCGCTCTGTTCCAGCGCGCCACCGGCCGCGGGGGAGACGGTGTCGGCGACGAGCCCCAGATTGATGGTCGGCACCTGGCCCTCCGGCGCGGAACGGCCCGAGCTCGGCAGCGGCTCGCCGGGGCGAAGCCGTACGACGACCGTGGCATCGCCCGTCGGCGGCGCGGGCACGGCATCCGGCACCGGCTGGTCCTGACCCGGGGGCACCCAACCGCGGTCGACGAGCAGCACCCGGCCGTCATCGAGCTGGAACGGCACCAGCACCTCGAATGCCGACGTGCCGCCGTGGGGTCGATTGCGGACCAGCAGCTCGTCGTCGGCGAGGTAGGTGCCGGTGAGGATCACCGGGCGCCACTCGTCCTGCGGGTCGAGCTCGCCGTCGGCGGGGATGACGTCGGCGAGCGGCACGGGCACCGCGTCGTAGTTCTGCGCGACGAGCGCGAGCTGGGCCGACCGCTCCTCATTGCGAGTGAACTGCCAGTTCGACAGGAACGCGCAGGCGATGGCGAAGACGACTGCCAGAGCGATGTAGATCGCCCAGCGACCGGCGCGCGGCAGGTTCTGCATGCTGACGGAGCGGCCGCTCATCGCGTCGCCTCCGCCGCGTCGAGGGGCGCGACGGCGACCGGGAAGTCGCGTGCCGCCAGGAACTCGCGGAGATAGCCCACGTGCTCGTCGCACGCCACCCACGTCTTGCGTCGGTCGGCGGTATGGATGCGCGGGTTGCGCCAGTCGATCCGCCAGTTCGCCGCGGCGCGGCATCCTGCGCGCGAGCAGACCGCCTCGGCGACCTGGTCGGGTCCGCCGTCGCTCATGCGGTCCGGTCCGGCGTCTCGTCGTCAGTGGGGGCCGTGCTCTCCGAGCGGGCCGGCGCATCGCTCGGGAGGGCCGGCGACTCCTGGATGCGGATCACGCGGGTCTCGGGAGCCGGAGGCGTCGCGGACGACGGCGACGGTGCGGAGGGAAGTGCGGGCTCGGGGTCCTCGCGACGGTTGCGGCGGCCCTCCTGGCCGACGTTCGCGGATACGACGGCGATGTAGGGGAGGAAGATCGCCGCGGCGCCGAAGACCCACGTGTACCACCCGTACGGCGTGATGACGACCATCAGGATGAAGCACAGGATGCGGATGCTCATCGTGATGAGGTACCGCGTCGACCGCGCGTCGACATCGTCGCGCGGTGCGCGCGGCAGCGACGTTGCCGAAGGGGCGTGGCTCGAGTTCTTCACGGTACTTCCAGGGTACGCCGGTTGCACCGCTCGATCGCCCCGGGAACGGATCCCGGGGCGATCGGATTCAGGAGCTGTAGGGGTACGACTGGTAGGCGGCCACGAAGAACGAGAAGAACAGGATGGCGGCCACGATGCCGAGGATCGCGAGGCCCAGTCCGACCCAGCCGACGATGGTGCCCGCCAGCGCCATGCCGCGTCCCTGCTCGCCGCTCGTCTTGAGCTGGTTGAGCGACATGTGTCCTGTGATGACGCCGACGATCGACCCGATGAAGGGGAGGATGACGAAGCTCGCGATCGACGCGACCAGCGACACGATGGCCAGGGTGTTGGTCTTCGCCGGCGCGCCGTAGCCGTAGCCGTAGCCGTAGGCGGGGGCGGCACCGTAGGCGCCCTGGTTGCCGTATGCCGGCGCTGCGCCGTAGGCGCTCCCGCTCGCGGGAGCCGAGCCGTACGCAGGCGGTGCGTAGGCGCCCTGTGCGGGCGGGGGATAGGCGCCGGGAGCGGTGGGCTGCGAGGCACCGGGCGCCGGCGGAACCGGCGGGTGGGCACCCGGCTCGGGCGAGGGGTTCTGAGGGGTGCTGTCACTCACGGCGCGCGCCTTTCGTCGATGTATGCCCCCAGCGTTCCAGCGCCGCACCGGGGGTGTCAAACGGGTCCGTGGACGCCGTCCGGGCGCCGATAGGCTGGTCCGGATCCGCCACAACCCCCGGGAGTGCCAGCATGTCCACCGATCGCGTCGTCCTCGTCACCGGCGGAAACCGCGGCATCGGCCGCGCCATCGCAGAGCGCTTCGTCGCCGAGGGCTACAAGGTCGCCGTCACCGCCCGCTCCGGCGAGGGACCCGAGGGCACGCTCACCGTACGCGCGGACGTGACGGATGCCGCAGCCGTCGACGCCGCCTTCACCGAGGTCGAGAACACCCTGGGTCCGGTCGAGATCGTCGTGGCGAACGCCGGCATCACCAAGGACACACTGCTGCTGCGGATGACGGAGGACGACTTCGACAGTGTCGTGGCCACGAACCTCGGTGGTGCCTTCCGGGTGGTCAAGCGTGCCTCGAAGGGGATGCTGCGTGCCCGGTGGGGACGCGTCGTGCTCATCTCCAGTGTCGTCGGACTGTACGGCTCGGCCGGCCAGATCAACTACTCCGCCTCGAAGAGCGCGCTCGTCGGATTCGCGCGCTCCCTCACGCGCGAGCTCGGCGCCCGCGGGATCACCGCCAACGTCGTGGCGCCCGGGTTCATCGAGACCGACATGACGGCGGAGCTGCCGGAAGACACGCAGGCCGAGTACAAGAAGAACATCCCGGCCGGACGCTTCGCCTCGGCCGACGAGGTCGCGGGCGTCGTGACGTGGATCGCCTCGGACGATGCCGCATACATCTCGGGCGCCGTGATCCCCGTCGACGGCGGCCTCGGCATGGGGCACTGACCCCAGGCACTCCGCTCAGCCGATCGCGCGCAGGATCGCCTCCGCGACGGCGCCCGGCTGCGAGAACTGCGGCCAGTGCCCCGTGGGCTCACCCTCGTCATTGAGCTGGATGATCCGAAGGTCTTCGACGGCCACGAGCTCCGCCGCCCAGTCGGGAGCAGCCGCGATGATCTGGCGGATCTGCGCCTCGGGCATGGTGCCGGTGATCATCGTCATCGGCACGGAGCGCCGCCGTTCGTTCGTCAGCCGCAGCGGGTCGACGGGGATGCGCTCGGGCACCGAGGCTGTGCGGGCGGCCGCGTCGGCTCGCGTCTGCTCGTCGAGGTCGCCGACTTCTTCGTCGTCGAAGAAGACCCACCCGGGGAACGGGACCACTCCGTCGACGACGGGGAGCTCGGAGATCGTGCCCCCGTCGCCCTGCGGGAAGGAGTCGAGGAAGACGATGTGCGCGATGCGGTCGGGCCGCGCATCGAGAGCGCCGTACACGACGTTGCCGCCGCCGGAGTGGCCGACCAGCGCGATATCGCCGTCGAGTCGGTCGATGACCGCCACCGTCGCATCGACCCAGTCCGCCATTCCGATGTCGCGACTCTCGGCGGCCGGTGCGCCGACCCCCGGCATGGTGAGCGGGTGCGTCCGGTGACCGGCCGCCTCGAGGGCGGGAGTCACCTCGCCCCACGAGGATGCGTCGAGCCACAGACCGGGAACGAGAACGATGTGCATGACCCCGACGCTAGCCAGGGGGTCCGACATCCGGAAGTCAGGGCAGCAGGGGGATGACCTCTGCGAGGTCGACGGGACCCACGACGACGTCCGCGCGCTCGCGGACGGCCGGCTTGGCGTTGAACGCGACGCCCAATCCGGCGGCGGCCATCATGTCGAGGTCGTTCGCGCCGTCGCCGATCGCGATGGTGCGCGACAGCGGCACCCCGCGCTCGGCGGCCCACTCGCCCAGCGCTGCGGCCTTGCCCGCGGCATCCACGATCTCACCGTCCACGGTGCCGTCCAGTGCGCCGTCCCGGGTCGCCAGGCGGTTCGCCCGCCAGACGTCGACGCCCAGGTCGGGTGCGACGGTGTCGAGGATCTCGTGGAACCCGCCCGACACCACGCCGACGGCTCCGCCGCGCTCGTGGACCGCGTCGATGAGGTCGCGCACGCCGGGGGTGGGCTCGATCCGTGCCAGCACCCGCGAGAACGACGTCAGCGGCACGCCTTCGAGCGCCTCGACCCGCGAGCGGAGGCTCGTCGCGAAGTCCACCTCGCCGCGCATCGCCGCCTCGGTCGCCGCCGCGACCTCGCCGCCACGGCCGGCCTCGTCGGCGATCAGCTCGATGACCTCGTTGCGGATCAGGGTGGAGTCGGCGTCGAGGACGACCAGGAATCGGGCGGGGGAGTGCTCGGCGGGCATGCCCACCACGCTAGCCGCAAGCCGATGCCGCTCGCGGCCATGCGTCACCGCTCGACGCGGAAGCCCTTCCCGACGACCGTGATGCCGCTGTCGGTGATGGTGAAGCCGCGCGCCAGGTCTTTGTCTCGGTCGACGCCGACGGTCGCGCCGTCCTCGAGCACCACGTTCTTGTCGAGGATCGCACGGTGCACCCGCGCTCCAGCCCCGACGTGCACGTGGTCGAAGAGCACCGAGTCGGTGATCGTCGACCCGCCCCCCGCCAAGGTCCACGGCCCGACGACGCTGCGTTCGAGGTGCGTTCCCGACAGCACCGAGCCGAGCGACACGATCGAGTCGATCGCGTTGCCGATGCGGCCGACCGAGTCGCGCACGAACTTCGCCGGCGGCGAGTTGACGGCCTGCGAGTGGATCGGCCAGTCGGTGTTGTAGAGGTTGAACACCGGCAGCGTCGAGATGAGGTCGCGGTGCGCGTCGAAGAACGAGTCGATCGTCCCGACGTCGCGCCAGTAGTAGCGGTCGCGGTCGGTCGACCCCGGCACGTCGTTGCGGTTCATGTCGTACACGCCGGCCTCACCGCGGCCGACGAAGTAGGGGATGATGTCGCCGCCCATGTCGTGGTTCGACGTCGGCAGCTCGCCGTCCGACTCGACCGCCTCGATCAGGGCGTCGGTGTCGAAGATGTAGTTGCCCATCGAGGCGAGCACCTGGTTGGGTGCATCGGCGAGGCCGACCGCGTTCTGCGGCTTCTCGAGGAACTCGCGGATGCGCACCGGGTCTTCGGGGTCGACGTCGATGACGCCGAACTGGTTGGCGAGCGCGATCGGCTGACGGATGCCGGCGACCGTCGCCCGTGCGCCGGATTCGATGTGCGCGGCGAGCATCTGCCGGAAGTCCATGCGGTAGACGTGATCGGCGCCGATGACGACGACGATGTCCGGCTGCTCGTCGTTGATCAGGTTGAGGCTCTGCAGGATCGCGTCGGCGGAACCCGAGAACCAGCGCTTGCCGAGGCGCTGCTGCGCCGGCACCGAGGTGACGTAGGAGTCGAGGAGAGCCGACATGCGCCAGGTCTGCGAGATGTGGCGGTCGAGGCTGTGCGACTTGTACTGCGTGAGGACGACGATCTGGCGCAGGCCCGAGTTGATGAGGTTCGAGATCGCGAAGTCGATCAGCCGGTACTGGCCGCCGAACGGCACGGCCGGCTTCGCCCGATCCGCCGTCAACGGCATCAGCCGCTTCCCTTCGCCGCCGGCGAGGATGATTCCGAAGACCTTGGGGGCTGCTGGCATGACCCCACCCTAGGGCCGGTGGGAGTTTCGGGGTACCCGTTACACGCGGACCCTCAGGTGTATTAGGTTTCGTGCCATGCGCGTCGACATCGTGACCAAGGAGTACCCACCCGAGATCTACGGCGGCGCAGGTGTGCACGTGACGGAGCTCGTCAAGGCGCTCCGCTCGAGCATCGATGTGCGGGTTCGTGCCTTCGGAGCCGACCGCGACGAGGAGGGGACCACCTCGTACGGGGTGCCGGCAGAGCTGTCCGCGGCCAACGCGGCGGTCCAGACCCTCGGGACCGACCTCGAGATCGTCTCGGACGTCTCCGGGGCCGACGTCGTGCACAGCCACACCTGGTACGCGAACTTCGCGGGGCACCTCGCCTCGCTGCTGCACGGCATCCCTCACATCGTCACGGCGCACAGCCTGGAGCCGCTGCGGCCGTGGAAGGCCGAGCAGCTGGGCGGCGGCTACGCGGTGTCGAGCTGGATCGAGCGAACCGCCTACGAGAGCGCCGCGGCGATCGTCGCGGTGAGCAACGGCATGCGCGAGGACATCCTGCGCAGCTACCCGTCGCTGGACCCTGAGCGCGTGCGCGTCATCTACAACGGCATCGACGTCGAAGCCTGGCATCCCGTCGAGGATCCGGAGCTCCTGTCGGAGCTCGGCATCGACCCTGCCAAGCCGTCCGTCGTGTTCGTCGGCCGTATCACGCGCCAGAAGGGCCTTCCCTACTTCCTGCGGGCGGCGGAGCGCCTCCCCGCCGACGTGCAGGTGATCCTGGCCGCCGGCGCACCCGACACCCCGCAGATCATGGCCGAGGTCGAGGGCCTCGTCCGCGGCCTGCAGGAGACGCGCGAGGGCGTGGTGTGGCTGGACCGCATGCTGTCGCGCCACGAGCTGTGCACGATCCTCAGCGCGGCGACGACGTTCGTCTGCCCGTCGGTCTACGAGCCGCTCGGCATCGTGAACCTCGAGGCCATGGCCTGTGGTGCCGCCGTGGTGGGCACGGCGACCGGCGGGATCCCCGAGGTCGTGGTCGACGGCGTCACCGGCCGGCTGGTGCCGATCGAGCAGGTGCAGGACGGCACCGGCACGCCGACCGATCCGGAGCGCTTCGTGTCGGATCTCGCGCGCGTTCTCACCGAGGTCGTGACCGATCCGGCGCGGGCTCGCGAGTTCGGAGCGGCCGGCCGACGACGGGCCACGGAGGACTTCAGCTGGCAGCGGATCGCCGACCAGACGGCCGCCCTGTACGCGGAGGTCGCCGCGAGCGGCCGATAGGCTGTCAGCATGCCCCAGGTGCTCGAGTTCTCCGACGTCGTCGTCCGCCGAAACGCCCGGAACATCGTCGACCACCTGGACTGGACCATCAGCGATGACGAGCGCTGGGTCGTCCTCGGGCCCAACGGCGCCGGCAAGACGACGGTGCTGCAGATGGCCGACACGCTGCTGCACCCGACCTCGGGCACCGTCACGATCCTCGGCGAGCGGCTCGGCCGCACCGACGTCTTCGAGCTGCGGCCGCGCATCGGCTTCGCATCGTCCGCGATGGCGCGCCGCGTGCCGCCGGAGGAGACGGTGATCAACGTCGTCCTCACGGCGGCGTACTCGGTGCTCGGACGCTGGCGCGAGGACTACGAAGACATCGACGAGCGCCGCGCGCTGCGCGTGCTCGCCGAGTGGAAGCTCGACCATCTGGCCGACCGCACGTTCGGAACGCTCAGCGACGGCGAGCAGAAGCGCGTGCAGATCGCCCGCGCCGTCATGACCGACCCCGAGCTCCTGCTGCTCGACGAGCCCACGGCCAGCCTCGACCTCGGCGCGCGCGAGGAGCTCCTGCTCCTGCTGGGCGGCTACGCCCAGGCGCCGACGACGCCCGCGATGATCATGGTCACGCACCACGTCGAGGAGATCCCGATCGGCTTCACGCACGTGCTGCTGCTGCGGGACGGTCAGGCCGTCGCGGCCGGTCCGATCCGCGAGACGCTCACGGCCGAGGCGCTGACCGACACCTTCGGCGTCCCGATCCGCCTCACCGAGGACGGCGGCCGGTTCGCCGCCCGCGCCGAGCACTGATCGCCCTGCCGGCCGGGGCTGCCGACGGTCGGTTCGGCGGCTGCGCCCGGGACTGATAGAATCTCTCTTTGGTGCGCTCGCACCCCAGACTTTGACCGCCCTGGCAAAATCCAGGGCACCATCCTCAAAGGACCATCATGAAGACTGAAATCCACCCGGACTACCAGGCCGTCGTGTTCCGTGACCTCGGCTCGGGCGAGACGTTCCTCACCCGCTCGACGGTGACCAGCGACAAGACGATCGAGCTCGACGGCGTCGAGTACCCCGTCATCGACGTCGAGATCTCGTCCGCTTCGCACCCGTTCTACACGGGCAAGCAGCGCATCATGGACTCGGCCGGTCGCGTCGAGAAGTTCAACCAGCGCTTCAAGAACTTCGGCGGCTCCAAGTAAGCAGCCACTCGGAAGGCCCCGCCTCGGCGGGGCCTTCCGCATTTCCGGCGACGGCAGCTCAGCGGATCGGCCAGCGGCCGTCGAGGCGGTCGTCAGGGTCGAGTCGCCCGATCCGGATGAAGTACTCGGTGAGACTCTCGGCTTGAGCCCGGGCCCAGCCGATCTGCCGGGTGTGCAGCTCGTGCACCGTGCCGGGCAGCCACGGCGCGAAGCGCTCGGCGAGAGCCTGCGCGACGCGCCCCGCGGCCACCGCGTCGGCGGATGCCTCGTGCGCCGCCTCGAGCCTGACCGCATAGTGGGCGGCCACCACCGACAGCGTGCGCTTGCCACGCCGCCAGCGGTCGTATGCCTTGTCGACCACGAGCGGGTCGATGACGGGCGAGGGGTTCTCGATCGGCGCGACGCCGTGCCGCAGGGACTCGTACTTCAGCAGCGAGAAATCGTACGGGGCGTTGTACGCGACGACCGGGATGCCGGCATCCAGCAGTCCGCTCACCGCGGCGACCACCTCGCCGACCACCTCCGCGGCCGGACGCCCGTGCGTGCGCGCGTGGGTCGTCGAGATGCCGTGGATCGCGCTCGCGCCCTCGGGGATCTCGACGCCGGGATCGGTGAGCCAGTCGCGCGCACGGATGACATGGCCCGCGGCATCCAGCAGTCCGACGTGCGCCGTGACGATGCGGTCTTCGGTGACATCGACGCCGGTCGTCTCGAGGTCGAACACGCCCACCATGCGCACCCAGTCCGGAACGTCCCACAGCGGCAGCTGTTCGGGGCGGGGACGGCTCATGCCGATCACGGTATGCGTCGCCTCCGACATCACGTCGGAGGCGCTCCGCGCCCAGGCAGCTCCGGCTGCGGCCTCGTAGACTCGACGGGTGACCGTGCCGAACCCGTATGCGCCGCTGCTGGACGAGATCCCCGTCGAGCGGCGCGAGGCCGACGTGCTCGGCGGCCGCACGGCGTACTGGGTCTACGGCCCCGCGGACGCCGAGACCACCATCGTCGCCGTGCACGGCTTCCGCGGCGAGCACCACGGCCTCGAGCCCGTCGTGGCGCACCTGCCCGGGGTGCGGGTCGTCTCGCCCGATCTGCCCGGCTTCGGCGAGACGGCGCCGGTTCCCGGTCGCCGGCACGACCTCGACCTCTACGCACAGTGGCTCCGCGAGTTCGCAGCCGCCGTCGCCCCGGGAGCGGTGATCCTCGGCCACTCGTTCGGCTCGATCGTGGTGGCCGCGGCGGTGGCCGGAGGCCTGGAGACACCGCGGGTCATCCTCGTCAACCCGATCGGCGCTCCGGCGCTGGAGGGCCCGAGGGGCGTGCTGACGCGCCTCGCCGTCTTCTACTACTGGGCGGGTGCCCGCCTCCCGAAGCGGCTGGGCGAGGGGCTGCTGCGCAACGGTCTCATCGTGCGCGTGATGAGCGTGTCGATGGCCAAGACCAAGGACTCCGGCATCCGTCGATTCGTCCACGATCAGCACGACACCTACTTCTCGCGCTTCGCGGACCGCGACGTGCTGCACGACGCCTTCGTGGCGTCGGTGTCGCACGACGTGCGCGCCTTCGCGCCGCGGATCGCGCAGCCCACCCTGCTGGTGGCCGCGCAGCGCGACGACATCACGCCGATCGAGGCGGAGCGCGAGCTCGCGAAGATGTTCCCGTCAGCCGAGCTCGTCGAGATCCCCGACGTCGGGCACCTGATCCACTACGAGACGCCGGCGACGGCCGCCGGCGCCATCACGCGGTTTCTCGCGCCTTCCGACGCCGGTACGCGTTGACGTTCATCCGGTTGCCGCAGTTGCCGGTGTCGCAATAGCGCTTGGAGCCGTTCTTCGAGTAGTCGATGTAGACCGCGTCGCAGTCGTCGGCCGAGCAGATGCGGACGCGGTCGTACTCGTCGGAGCGGATGACGTCGACGAACGCCATGGCGGCCTCGACGAGGATGCGGGTGGCCAGGGCGTCGTCGTCGTTCGTGGCGTGGATGTGCCAGTCGAAACCGTCGTGCCGCACCAGGCGGGGGAGAGCGCTGCCGTCGGCGAGCATCTCGTTGACCAGCGGCACCGCGCCGTCGCGGTCGACCTCCCACAGTTGACGCAGACGCGGGCGGATCGCCCGGATCGCTGCCAGCTCGTCCTGGTCCCGGCGGATGAGGCCGGTGTAGGGGTTCACCACGAGGTACTCGTCGAACTCCTCGAGCGTCGTGAGCGTGTCCTCGTCGTCGTAGCCCGGCAGCGTGTTGACGAGGAAGGCGGCCGCGCGCAGGCTCAGCTCCGTGTCACGAATGAAAACCATGTTGACTCCTGACAACCCGATCCGCTACCGTCACCAGTGTAAGCACTCTTCACTCCTGACAGTCGGATGCCGCCCATGACCGCCTCGACCGCGTCCATTCCCATCATCGCCCCGGGCGCCGGGTTCGGCAGTACCGCGCGGATGCGAACGACCGGGCTCGTCATGGGGGTGGTCTCGGCGCTGGCGTTCTCGTCGAGCGGGCCGTTCGTGAAGCCGCTGCTGGAGGCCGGGTGGTCGCTCGGCGCCGCGCTCCTCGTGCGCATGGGCGTCGCGGGCCTCGTGCTCTCGCCGGCGCTGTTCCTCGCGATCAGGCGGCAGCGCGGGTTCCTCACGCGGCACTGGCGGCTCATCGTCGGCTTCGGGCTGATGCCGGTGCTCGGCTGTCAGCTCTTCTTCTTCTCCGCGATGCAGCGGATGCCGGTGGCCGTGGCGCTGCTGATCCAGTACCTGGCCCCGGTCATGCTGGTCGCGGCGGTGTGGGTGCGCACGCGCAGAGCGCCGTCGGCGCTGGTGCTGTGGGGCTCCGCGGTCGCCGTGGCAGGCCTCGTGCTCGTGGTCGACATCTCGGGCGCCTCGTTCGACCTCATCGGCACGCTGCTGGCCCTCGCGGCCGCGGTCTGCGTCTGCGCCTACTTCGTCATCTCGGAGCGCGCGGGCGACGACCTGCCGCCGCTCGCCCTGGCCGCGAGTGGCCTGCTGACCGGTGCCCTCGTCATGGGGCTGCTGTGCCTCACCGGCATCCTGCCGTTCCAGGCGCCGGCGGTGTCGGTCGTGCTGGCGGGCGTGGAAGTGCCGTGGTGGATGCCGCTCCTGTGGGTCGCCGCCATCGCGACGACGCTCGGCTACGCGTTCGGCGTCATGGCGGTGCCGCGCATCGGCGCACGGGTCGCGTCCTTCGTGGGACTGTCGGAGGTGCTGTTCGCCCTCATGTTCGCGTGGATCTTCCTCAGCGAGGTTCCCGCGCCCATCCAGTTCGTGGGCGGCGCGCTGATCCTCGTAGGAGTGGTGCTGGTGCGCGCTGATGCGTCGTCCACCGGCACCGCGAAGGGCGACCCGGCCCTCCCTGCTCCCTGAGCCTCGACGGCGATCGCGAGGGAGGCCGGGCGCCGGACTCACTCCTGACGCGCGAGCTCCATGAGCGGCGTGACGCGATGGGGGATGACCTCGCCCATCACGAGCGACGTCTCGGTGCGCTCGACGCCTTCGATGGCGAGGATGCGGGCGTCGGTGTCGAAGAGGTGCTGCGTGTCGCGGCAGGCGACGCGCACCAGGAGATCCACCTGACCCGACAGGCCGTGCGCCTGCACGACCTCGGGCACGCGGGCCAGTTCGATCGCGATCCGCGGCAGATCCGCCTGGCGCACGATCACGCTGATGAAGGCCTCGATCGGGAAGCCGAGCGACGCCGACGAGATCGCCCGCTCGTACGAGAGGAACACCCCGGCCTTCTCCAGTCGCGCCATGCGCGCCTGGACGGTGTTGCGCGAGAGTCCGAGCCGTTCGGCGAGCGCGACGACGGTCGCGCGCGGGTCGGCCGAGAGGGCGGCGAGAAGCTCGAGGTCGACGTGGTCCAGGGCACTCATAGTGCGAAACGTTAGCACGCCTTTTGCCCACCTGATTTGTCAACATGCTCAAGCAAGCCGTGAATGCTTGAGCGAGGTGCGATGCGGACGTAGCCTCGAAGCAGTCGGCGACGAAGCCGGCGCACGCGAAGCGGCTCCTCACGAGGGGGCCCGCAACGAGGAGTGATGACGATGACGCACACCCTGACACCCACAGCGGATCTCGCCACCGACATCGAGGATGTCGCGCGACTGCTGACCCCCGACGGCGAGCGCATCGCCGACCCCGAGCTCGACCGCTGGGTGACCGACGTCGATGCCGCGACACTGCGCGGCCTATACCGCGACATGGTGCTGCTGCGACGCATCGACACAGAGGGCGTGGCCCTGCAGCGCCAGGGGCAGCTCGGCCTGTGGCCGCCGTGCCAGGGTCAGGAGGCCACCCAGATCGGCACCGCGCGCGCTCTCCGCGCCGACGACTTCGCGTTCCCGAGCTACCGCGAGACCGGCGTCGTCTACGCCCGTGGAGGCAAGCCCTCGGACTTCGTCCTCGCCTGGCGCGGTGAGGAGCACTCGACCTACAACCCGTACGACATCAACACCGCGACGCAGCAGATCATCATCGGCGCGCAGGCGCTGCACGCCGTGGGCTACGCGATGGGCGTCCAGCGCGACGGCACCGACCAGGTCTCCGTGGCGTACTTCGGCGACGGCGCCTCCAGCCAGGGCGATGTCAACGAGGCGATGGTGTTCGCCTCATCGTTCCGGGCACCCGTCGTGTTCGTGTGCACCAACAACCAGTGGGCGATCTCCGAGCCCGTCACGGTGCAGGCCAAGTTCCCGATCGCCGGCCGGGCGCCGGGCTTCGGCATCCCGAGCATGCGCGTCGACGGCAACGACGTGCTCGCGTGCTTCGCGGCGATGCGGTGGGCGCTCGACAACGCCCGCCGCGGCAACGGCCCCGCCTTCATCGAGGCAGTCACCTACCGCATGGGTCCGCACACGACCTCGGACGACCCCACCCGCTACCGCGATAAGGAGGAGGTCGAGAAGTGGCGTCGCCGCGACCCGATCGCCCGCGTCGAGGCGCTGCTGCGCTCGCGCGGCGAGTTCGACGACGCGTTCGTGGCGAGCGTCGCGGCGGACGCCGACGCCCTCGCGGCGGGCGTGCGCGAGGCGGCGATGACGGCGAAGACCCGCGAGCCCCTCACCGTTCTCGACAACGTCTACGCCGAGGCCCACTCGGGCATCGACGAGCAGCGCGAGTGGTTCGGCGCCTACCTCGACGGGTTCGCGCCCGCGGCCGAGGGGGTGTGACGATGGCGCAGCTCACGATGGCGAAGGCCATCAACGAAGGACTCCGCCGCGCGATGGCCGACGACGACAAGGTGCTCGTCATGGGCGAGGACATCGGAAAGCTCGGGGGCGTCTTCCGCATCACCGACGGCCTGCTCGACCAGTTCGGCGCGCAGCGCGTGGTGGACACGCCGCTGGCTGAGGCGGGCATCATGGGCACCGCCGTGGGCCTGGCGTTCCGCGGCTACCGGCCCGTGGTCGAGATCCAGTTCGACGGCTTCGTGTACCCGGCGTTCGACCAGATCGTCTGCCAGGTGGCGAAGCTGCACTACCGCACCCGCGGCAACGTGAAGATGCCGATCACGATCCGCATCCCGTGGGCGGGCGGCGTCGGGGCCGCCGAGCACCACTCCGAGTCGCCCGAGGCCTACTTCGTGCACACGTCGGGGCTCCGCGTCATCGCGGTCTCGAACCCGCAGGACGCCTACGTCATGCTGCGCCAGGCGATCGCCTCGAACGACCCGGTGGTCTACTTCGAGCCGAAGCGGCTGTACCACACCAAGGGCGAGGTCGATCTCGACGTGCAGCTGGCCGACGCGCCCCCGATGGGCCTCGCGCGGGTGGCCCGGGAGGGCAGCGACGTCACGCTCCTCACCTACGGCTCGCAGGTCGCCGTCGCGCTGGACGCCGCCACCGCGGCCGAGGACGACGGGGTGTCGATCGAGGTCATCGATCTGCGATCGATCTCGCCGGTCGACTACCGCACCGTGACGGCATCCGTCCGCAAGACCGGTCGGGTCGTCGTCACGCACGAAGCCGCCCGTGAGGCCGGCGTCGGCGCCGAGCTCATCGCGAGCGTCACCGAGCGCTGCTTCAACTACCTCGAGGCTGCGCCGCAGCGGGTCACCGGGCACGACATCCCGTATCCGCCGGCGAAGCTCGAGAAGCACCACCTGCCCGACCTCGACCGCATCCTCGATGCCGTCGACCGGGTGATGGACAGGCCGAACAGCCTGACGGGGGTGCGCGAGCAATGACGCGTGACAGTGATCCGGGTGCGGAGCGTGCGATGAAGGGGGCCCTCTGATGGCGCAGGACTTCCGCCTGCCCGACCTCGGTGAAGGCCTTCCCGAGGCGGAGCTCGTGCAGTGGCTGGTCGGCGTGGGCGACACCGTGGCGCTCAATCAGACGATCGCCGAGGTCGAGACCGCGAAGGCGGTCGTCGAGCTTCCGTCGCCGCATGCCGGCACCGTGACCGCGCTGCACGCGGAGCCCGGCGATGTCGTCGCCGTCGGCTCCGTGCTGATCTCGTTCGACGTGGGCGGGCAGGAGCCCGCCGGGCCGGCGCCCGTCGCGGAGGCCGCCGCGGCGCCGGTGGCGCAGGCTGCCGCGTCCGCTGAACCGCCCACTGCCGCGCCCGCCGAGAGCGCGTCCGATGCGGCGAAGTCCGAGCCCAACCTCGTCGGCTACGGCGCCGCCCCGCGGACCGGAGCCCGGCCGCAGCGGCGAGCGCGTGTCGCCGGCACCGCGGTCGCGGCATCCGACACCGCCGTCCTCGAGGCCGCACCTCACGACGCCATCCAGCTCGGCGACGTCGTCGAGCGACCCGTCGAGCGGCCGCGATCGACGCCGCCGGTGCGCAAGTTCGCGAAGCAGCTCGGCATCGACCTCGCGCTGGTCGAGGCCGGCGGTGCGTCGGGCGTCATCACGCGTGCCGACGTGGAGGCCTACGCCCAGCGCGTGGGTGCCGCCGTCGCGGTACCGGCCGCGGCCGAGCCTGTGGAGACCTTCGAGATGCCGCAGGCCGGAGCCGGCGGCGAGCGGACCACGCGCACGCCCATCCGCGGCGTGCGCCGCATGACCGCCGACGCGATGGTGCGCAGCGCCTTCACGGCTCCGCACGTCACGACCTTCCTCACGGTGGACGTGACCGCGACGAACGAGCTCATCGCCTCGCTGAAGGCCGATCGGGCGCTCCAGGAGCATCGCATCGGGATCATGGCCGTCGCCGCCAAGGCGGTGTGCCTCGCGCTGGCGCGGCACCCGGGGCTCAACTCGAAGTGGGACGACGAGGCGGGCGAGATCGTCGAGCACCACTACGTGAACCTCGGCATCGCCGCCGCGACGGGGCGCGGCCTCGTCGTGCCCAACATCCGCGACGCTCACGAGCTCACACTCGTGGAGCTCGCCGACGCGATCCGGAGCCTGGCCGAGACTGCGCGGGCCGGCAAGACGCCGCCCGCCGACATGATGGGCGGCACCTTCTCGATCACGAACGTCGGAGTCTTCGGCGTCGACGCCGGCACACCGATCATCAACCCCGGTGAGGCGGGCATCCTGGCGCTCGGCGCCGTGCGGCGCCAGCCGTGGGAGCATCGCGGCGAGATCGCGCTGCGCGACGTGATGACGCTCGCCCTGTCGTTCGACCACCGGCTCGTGGACGGCGAGCAGGGATCCCGGTTCCTCGTGGAGGTCGCCGACATCCTGCGCGAGCCCGGGCGCGCGATGCTGCTACGCTGACGGGCTGCTGACCGGCCGGCACCTTGGGGGCCGGCCGGTCGGTGCTACCCGCCTCGGGCGGCCGTGCGCGGCGAGGTCCCGGCGTGCCCGGATGGGCTCACGCGGTGAGCGAAGCGCGCGCCATGGAGCGCAGGATGCCGCGCACGTCTCGCTCGCCGGGTCGCGAGCGGGAAGCACGCACCGTGTGCGGTGTCGAGTTGATGAGGCCGAAGCACGCGTGAGCCCGCACGCGGAGGTCGTCCTCGTGACGGTCGGGATGCACCGCGGAGAGGATGCCGATCCAGACCTCGACGTACTCGCGCTGCAGGCGGCGCACGGTGTGGCGGTCCTCATCGCTGAGGCTGGCGAGGTCCCGGTCCTGCACGCGGATCACGTCGGCGTCGCGGAGCGCGAACTCGACGTGGAAGGCGATGATCGCGTCTAGCTGGTCGTCGGCGTGCTCGTGGTCGTCGAGGACGGCGCGGCCGCCCGCGAGCAGGCGCTCGCTCACCTCGACGAGGATCGCGCCGAGCAGGGCCTGCTTGTTGGCGAAGTGCCGGTACAGCGCCGGACCGCTCACGCCGACGGCGCCGCCGATGTCCTCCAGGCTGACACCGCTGAAGCCGCGTTCGGCGAACAGCGCGGCCGCCTCGTGCAGGATCGCCGCATGGCGATCGGCCTTGGCGCGCTCGCGATCGGTCACACCGCTCATCACCGTCCTCCGCTTGTCATTTCAGTTAAGGGTCGCTAACCTAAAGCTCAGTTAGTGAACACTAACCAATCCGATCCCGTCCCGACAACGGACGTGATCCGATCGTGACGTCGACGAGGATGCGCGGGGAGAACCGGATGAGCGTGCTGAGCACGGCCGCGGTGCACGACGATGCCTTCGCGCGCACGCGCGACGCCCAGCAGGAGCTGGCCGACCGGCTCCGGGAGCGGCTGGCCGCGGCATCCCTCGGCGGGCCCGCCGCCTCGCGCGAACGGCACGTCTCCCGCGGCAAGCTGCTGCCGCGGGACCGGGTCACCCGCCTGCTCGACGAGGGGAGCCCGTTCGTCGAGATCGCGCCGCTGGCGGCCGAGGGGCTGTACGGCGGCGACGCGCCCGCCGCCGGCGTCATCGCGGGGATCGGGCTCGTCCACGGCCGGCACGTGATGGTCGTCTGCAACGACGCCACGGTCAAGGGCGGCACCTACTACCCGATGACGGTGAAGAAGCACCTCCGCGCACAGGAGATCGCGCTGGAGAACCGCCTGCCGTGCGTGTATCTCGTCGATTCGGGCGGGGCCTTCCTGCCCATGCAGGACGAGGTCTTCCCCGACCGCGATCACTTCGGCCGGATCTTCTTCAACCAGGCACGGCTGTCGGCCGCCGGCATCCCGCAGATCGCCGCGGTGCTCGGATCCTGCACGGCGGGCGGCGCGTACGTGCCGGCGATGAGCGACGAGACCGTGATCGTCCGCGACCAGGGCACGATCTTCCTCGGCGGCCCGCCGCTGGTGAAGGCCGCGATCGGCGAGGTCGTGACCGCCGAGGAGCTCGGCGGGGGAGAGCTCCACGCCCGGCGGTCGGGTGTGGTGGACCATCTCGCGGAGGACGACGAGCACGCGCTCGAGATCGTGCGCGACATCGTCGCCACCCTGCCCGCCCCGGCCGCACCGGCATGGGACGTCCAGCCCTCGGCCGCGCCGGCGGTCGACCCCTCGGAGCTGTACGGCGTGGTGCCGGTCGACGTGAATCAGCCGTACGACGTGCGTGAAGTGATCGCGCGGCTCGTCGACGGCAGCGAGCTGCACGAGTTCAAGCGCGAGTACGGCGACACTCTGGTGACCGGCTTCGCGCGGATCCATGGGCACCCCGTGGGCATCGTGGCCAACAACGGCGTGCTGTTCAGCGAGTCCGCGCTAAAGGGCGCGCACTTCATCGAGCTGTGCGACCAGCGGGGGATCCCGCTGCTGTTCCTGCAGAACATCTCCGGCTTCATGGTCGGTCGCGACGCGGAGGCCGGCGGCATCGCGAAGGACGGCGCCAAGATGGTCACCGCCGTCGCCACGACACGAGTCCCCAAGCTCACGGTCGTCATCGGCGGGTCCTTCGGCGCCGGCAACTACTCCATGTGCGGGCGCGCGTACTCGCCCCGGTTCCTCTGGACGTGGCCCGCCAGCCGCATCTCGGTGATGGGCGGCAATCAGGCGGCGTCGGTGCTCTCCACGGTCAAGCGCGATCAGCTCGAGGCGCGTGGCCAGGACTGGTCGGCCGACGACCAGGCCGCGTTCGAGGCGCCGATCCGCGCACAGTACGAGGAGCAGGGCGACCCGTTCTACGCCACCGCGCGGCTGTGGGACGACGGCGTCGTCGACCCGCTCGACACGCGCGATCTTCTCGGCCTCGCCCTGGACGTCGTCTCTCGCACGCCGCTCCCCGAACCGCGCTTCGGCGTCTTCCGGATGTGATCCCCGTGCATCGACAGCCTCAGCAGCCTCAGCGGCCGGCGCAGCGACCCGGCGCACTCCACGCATTCGACACCGTGCTCGTCGCCAACCGCGGCGAGATCGCCCGGCGCGTCATCCGCACGCTCCAGCGCCTGGGCATCCGTGCCGTCGCCGTCTACAGCGACGCCGATGCCGGCGCACCGCACGTGCGGGAGGCCGACGAAGCCGTCCGCATCGGTCCGGCCGCGGCGGCGCAGTCCTACCTCGACATCGATGCGGTCGTGGCGGCGGCCGTCGAGAGCGGGGCGCAAGCCGTGCATCCGGGATACGGCTTCCTGTCGGAGAATGTCGCCTTCGCCCGCGCGTGCGCCGAGGCCGGCATCGTCTTCATCGGCCCGGGGCAGCGCGCCCTCGAGGTGATGGGCGACAAGATCCGCGCGAAGGAGCACGTCGCGTCCCATGACGTGCCGACCGTTCCCGGATTCAGCGCGGCCGCAATGACGGATGCCGCGATCTCGGCGTCCGCCGAGCGCACCGGCTTCCCCCTCCTGGTGAAGCCGTCAGCCGGCGGCGGCGGAAAAGGCATGCAGGTGGTGCGCAGCGCGGCGGACCTGCCCGATGCGCTGGCGACCGCCCGCCGCGTCGCCGCCGCCGCGTTCGGCGACGACACGCTGCTGCTCGAGCGGCTCATCGAACGGCCCCGCCACATCGAGGTGCAGGTGCTCGCCGACGCCCACGGCGCCGTCGTTCACCTGGGCGAGCGCGAATGCACTTTGCAGCGGCGGCACCAGAAGGTCGTCGAGGAGGCGCCGTCGCCGGTGATCGACGCCGAGACCCGCGAGCGGCTGGGCGCGGCGGCATGCGCGGCCGCGGCATCCGTCGACTATCGAGGGGCCGGCACCGTCGAATTCCTCGTCGCCGCCGACCGCCCCGGCGAGTTCTTCTTCATCGAGATGAACACCCGCTTGCAGGTGGAGCACCCGGTCACGGAGCTCGTCACCGGGTTCGACCTCGTCGAGCAGCAGCTGCGGATCGCCGCGGGCGAGCCGCTCGCCTTCGCGCAGGACGATGTCCGCCTCGAGGGCCACGCCATCGAGGCGCGCGTGTACGCCGAGGCGCCCGAGCGCGGGTTCCTCCCCGCGACGGGGGAGGTGCTCGCCTGGCGGCCGGCCCACGGCGTGCGCACCGACTCCGCCGTCGAGACGGCGAGCGTGGTGACCGCGGACTACGACCCGATGATCGCGAAGGTCATCGCGCACGGCGCCGATCGGGCCGACGCTCTCGCGCGGCTGGACGAAGCGCTCGCCGAGACGGTGATGCTCGGCGTCGACACGAACATCGGGTTCCTCCGCGAGCTGCTCGCCCAGGACGGTGTGCGGACCGGCGACATGGACACCGGACTCATCGACCGGATGCCGCCGTTCACCGCGCCGGAGCCCGATGCGGCCGCCCTCCGCGCCGCAGCGACCGTGGTGCTGCGCCGCCGCGAGACCGCGGGGTCGCGCCGAGACCGCACGTCGCCGACGGATGCCGACCACGCGTTCGGCGAGGAGGCGCGTCGGGGGCGGGCGGGGACCGCGTGGCGGGCGCTGCCCGGCTGGCGGGCGGGCGCGCCGGCGGTGCCGGCGACCGCCTCGTTCGAGACCCCCGATGGCCGCATCCTTGTGTCTGCAGCGGGGGAGAGCGGACCTGCCGTCGGCGTCGGCGCGTCGGCCGCCACCGCCCGTCCGCTCGGCGCCGCTCTTCCGCCGGGCACCTCGGCAGCCGCCGACACCGACGGGTGGCTGTGGGTGCACGTCGACGGTGCGACCCATCGCCTCCGGCCCTTGACCCGGCGCGCGGCGATGGAGCGACGCCTGGCGGCCCGCGAACGCGCGGCCGCGGCATCCGATCCCGAACTGCGCGCCCCGATGCCCGGCGCCGTCGTCGCCGTCCACGTCGCCGACGGTGCCGAGGTCGCCACCGGCGACCGCATCGTCACGATCGAGGCGATGAAGATGGAGCACCCTGTGCTCGCCCCGCACGACGGCACCGTGCGCGTCGACGTCGTCGTCGGCGATCAGGTGCGCCGCGACCAGGTGCTCGCCCACGTGAGCGTCGACGCCGATTCCCCGTCCACCACCCATGCGGCCGCCCATGAGGCCGCCGCGTCCGCCTCCTGACATCCGAGGAGCATCATGAGCAACGATCTCGGCTACGACGCCTACGAGCTCACCGACGACGAGCGCGAACTCGCGGCCATGTCGCGGCAGTTCGCCGACGAGGTCGTCGCGCCCCGCTCGTACGAGGCCGACCGCACGCACACCCTGCCGATGGACGTCGTCGCGCAGATGGGGGAGCTGGGGCTGTTCGGCCTGCCGTTCCCCGAGGAGTACGGCGGGCAGGGCGGCGACTACTTCGCGCTGTGCCTGGCGATCGAGGCACTGGGGCGCGTGGATCAGTCGCTCGCGATCACGCTCGAGGCCGGCGTCAGCCTCGGCGCCATGCCGGTCTTCCGGTTCGGCACCGAGGAGCAGAAGCAGGAGCTCCTGCCGGATCTGCTGGCGGGCACGGCGCTCGCCGGATTCGGCCTCACCGAGCCGGAGGCCGGCTCCGATGCCGGCGCTACCCGCACCACCGCGCGCCTGGACGGCGGCGAGTGGGTCATCAACGGCTCGAAGCAGTTCATCACCAACTCCGGCACCGACATCACCCGGTTCGTCACGGTCACCGCCGTCACGGGCGAGAGCGACGGTCGCAAGGAGATCTCGACGATCATCGTTCCCAACGGCACGCCCGGCTTCACGGTCGAGCCCGGCTACGACAAGGTCGGCTGGCGCGCGTCCGACACCCACCCGCTGACCTTCCAGGACGCGCGGGTGCCGGAGGGCAACCTGCTCGGCGAGCGCGGACGCGGGTTCGCAGGCTTCCTGCACATCCTTGACGAAGGGCGCATCGCCATCGCGGCGCTGGCGACCGGTGCGGCGGAGGGATGCCTCGACGCGGCCGTCGACTACGCCGCCAAGCGGACGGTCTTCGGCGAGCCGCTCGCGACCCGCCAGGGCATCCAGTTCATGATCGCCCGCATGCAGCAACGCGTGCACCTGGCCCGGCTCGCCTGGCACCATGCCGCACGGCTGCGCGACGCCGGCAAGCCGTTCAAGGCGCAGGCGGCGATGGCCAAGCTCACCGCGAGCGACGCCGCCATGGACAACGCCCGCGACGCCACGCAGATCTTCGGCGGCAACGGCTTCATGAACGAGTACCCGGTCGCGCGGCACTATCGCGATTCGAAGATCCTCGAGATCGGCGAGGGCACCAACGAGGTGCAGCTGCTCGTGATCGCGCGGGCGCTGGGCGTCGCGTGAGGGTAGCGTGACAGGGGTGACTGCGCAGGCGACCGACGGTGCGGACCGCGAGAGCGGCTCGGACGCCCCGGACAGCGCCGGCGAGCGGCGCGAGATCGTCCAGCGCGGGCTGTACTACGACGAGCTGGAGGTCGGTGCCCGCTATCTGCACCGGCCCGGCCGCACGGCGACGGAGGCCGACAACACGCTGTTCTCGGCGATCACGATGAACACGCAGGCGCTGCATCTGGACGCCGCCTTCTCGGAGACCCAGCCGTTCGGCCAGCGCCTCATGAACTCGATGTGGACGCTCGCGACGATGGTCGGGGCATCCGTCTCCCAGATCACCCAGGGCACGCTCGTGGCGCAGCTCGGGCTCACCGACGTCTCGTTCCCCGCGCCGCTGTTCCACGGCGACACGCTCTACACCGAGACCGAGGTCGTCGAGAAGCGCCTGTCGGTGTCGCGCCCGGGCCAGGGGATCGTGACGCTGCGCCACACCGGGCGCAATCAGCGCGGCGATGTCGTCGCCCTGGCCACGCGCACGGCGCTGATGTGGTGTGCGCCGCAGACCTCGGAAGGAACCCCGTGAGCTTCGACCTCGGACCCGCGCTCCTGTTCTGCCCCGCCGACCGCCCCGAGCGCTACGCCAAGGCGCTCGACCGTGCTGACGCCGTGATCCTCGACCTCGAGGACGCCGTCGCGCCCGCCCACAAGACGGCGGCGCGCGGCCATCTCATCGAGTCCGAGCTCGACCCCGCGCGCGTCATCGTGCGCGTGAACCCGCCCGAGACCGATGCGTTCGTCGCCGACCTCGCGACGCTCTCGCAGACCGACTACCGGCGGATCATGGTCGCCAAGGCGCAGTCTCCCAAGCGCATCGCGAAGATCGACGCGCGGTTCGAGGTGGTCGCGCTGTGCGAGACGGCGAAGGGGGTGGCGCAGGCCGATCGCATCGCCGCGCTCGACAACGTCGTCGCCCTGATGTGGGGGGCGGAGGATCTCGTCGCGAGCATCGGCGGCACCTCCAGCCGCAAGCCGAACGGCCGTTATCGCGACATCGCCCGGTACGCCCGCGCGCGGGTGCTGCTGTCGGCGGGTGCGCGCGGCAAGGCGGCGATCGACGCCGTGCACCTCGACATCGACGACGTGAAGCGTCTGACGATCGAGGCAGCGGATGCCGCGGCATCCGGCTTCCGCGCCACCGCCTGCATCCACCCGAGCCAGGTGCCGGTGATCCGCGCCGCCTACCGCCCCGACGAGAAGACCGTCGCGTGGGCCCGCGACGTCCTGGGCGCGGCGGAGCACGAGCGAGGCGTGTTCTCGTTCCAGGGGCGGATGGTGGACGAGCCCGTGCTGCGGCACGCGCGGGGCATCCTCACCCGCGCCGACGGATGAGCGCGGAATCCGAGCTCACCCCGCGGATCGGCACGGTCGCCCGCCGCGAGCTCGCCCTGCACGGCATCACCGCCTACGACGATCTCACCGTCCGCTCGCGTGCCGAGCTGCTGGCGATCCACGGCGTGGGGCCGAAGGCCGTGAGCATCCTCGCTGAGGAGCTCGCCGCGCGCGGTCAGTCGTTCGTGGGCTGACGCACGCGGCTATCGGCGATCGCGCGGGCGACCCGGCCGATGAGGTCGTAGGGGACGTCCTGGGAGTGCGGGAAGACGACCGAGTCCTTCTCGGCGCGATACGGTGCGATCTCGGACTCCAGGGGCTCCGGCAGTGTCGGCACCGGATACAGCCCGATGTGCTTCTTCCACCCCGCGAAGTGCAGGGCGTACCGGCCGCCGAGCATGACCGCCGCGATGCCGTAGCGCATCTTCTCCTCGGGCACGGTGCCGGAGGCCGCGGCGACCGCCGTCACGATCTCGGAGCGGATGCGGGTCAGCCGCGTCGCGACGTCGGGCGGGAACCCCGCGATGTACTCGTCGACGCCGGCGGGAGTGGCCATGGCGCCGAGCCTAGGCCACCGCTCCCGCGTACGCGATGAGCCGCAGGTGATCGCGCTCGTAGACGAAGTCGTGATGCGAGCCGTTGAGCAGCCGCTCGCCCTCGGGGGGAAGCTCGCCCGCGGTCGCGTGGCGCATCACCTCGCGGATGAGCGCGCCGTGGCTCACGACGATCAAGGATGCCGCGGCCGGCGCGGTCGCACGGCGGTGATCCCGCACGACGCGGCCGAGCGCGCCGATGGCGCGCGTGCGCAGCTCGGACCACGGCGCGGCGCCGGGGACCTCGGCGGTGTACCAGTCGCCCCACCGCGCGCGGAACTCGTCGATCGCGACGCCCTCGGCCTCACCGTACGACCGCTCGCGCAGGCCCGGGTACATGCGAGGCGTGGGGAGGCCGAGCTCGGCGGCGATGATCTCCGCCGTCTCGCGCGCGCGGGCGAGGTCGCTGGACACGATCGACGCCGGAAGGTCGCCGTCGAGGCGCTCGCGCAGCACGGCGGCGGTCGCGCGCGCCTGCGCCCGGCCGTTGTCGTTGAGGGGGATGTCGGTCGCTCCCTGGATGCGCCGGTCGCGGTTCCAATCGGTCTCGCCGTGGCGGATCAGGGTGAGCGCGGTCATGCTCTCGACCCTACCCGCGCGTGCTGGGAGCGGGCCGCGTCAGGACAGGGCCGGAAGCCCGTCGGCGAGGGCGCGGAGCACCTCGCTCGTGCCGGCGTCGATCTTCAGCGTGGCACGCGCGTCCGCGCGGGTGACGCCGCGGTTGACGATCACCACCGGGAGCCGGCGGCGTCGCGCCCGCTCGAGAAGGCGGATGCCGGAGTTCACGACGAGTGAGGACCCGGCGACGACCAGCGCTTGGCTCGCGTGGACCAGCTGCTCCGCCTCGCGGAACTTCTCGGCCGGGATGAACTCGCCGAAGAAGACGACGTCGGGCTTGAGCATTCCGCCGCACACGCTGCACTCCGGGATGCGGAAGCCGTCGGTGCTCTCGGGGAGCACGTCGCCGTCCGGGCCGAGGGGCACGTTCTCGGGCACGCGGATCCAGGGGTTGTCGTCCTCGACGCGCGCCGCGAGGTCGCGCCGGTCGAAGACCTGGCCGCAGTGGGTGCAGAAGACCCGGCGCATCGTGCCGTGGAGCTCGACCACGCGACGACTGCCGGCGCGGACGTGGAGGCCGTCGACGTTCTGCGTCACGACGCCGGTGGTGAGGCCGCGTGCCTCGAGGTCGGCCAGCGCGCGGTGGCCGCCGTTGGGCTCCGCGGCGGCGAACGCCTTCCACCCCAGGTGCGAGCCGACCCAGTAGCGGCGCCGTGAGGCGTCGCTGGAGAGGAACTGCTCGACCGTCATGGGTGTGCGCACCGGCGCGCCCGCGCCGCGGTAGTCGGGGATCCCGGAATCGGTCGAGACGCCGGCGCCCGTCAGCACGGCGATGCGACGACCCGAGAGCGTCTCGATGGCCCGGGCGACGGCATCCGTCGTCCGTGCATCCATCCCGGTCGCGATCGTCGTCACGGCGCACCCCCTTCGCGTCGAGTGTAGGCCCCGGGGTTTTCGGGAATGTTACGGCTGCGCCCGCGCAGGCGGCGAGGGCGGCTCGGCTGCGGCCACGGTCGGCCGCGTGCGCGTGCGACCATGGGACCCGTGCGCGCGACCCTGATCACCGATGCCGCCGACGACCGTCTCGCGCACTATCGCGACCTCACCGACGTCGCGCTGCGGCGTGTGATCGAGCCGGAGGGCGGGCTGTACATCGCCGAGTCCGCCAAGGTGATCGCGCGGGCGATCGCGGCGGGACACCGCCCGCGGTCGGTGCTCGTGCAGGAGAAGTGGCAGGCCGACGTCGAGGAGCTGGTGACGGATGCCTCCGTCCCGGTGTACGTCGTCCCACCGGAGATCGCCGAGCGCCTCACCGGGTACGCCGTGCACCGCGGGGCCCTCGCGTCGATGCACCGCCCGCAGCTTCCCGCGGTGGCCGACGTCGTCGCCGGCGCGAAGCTCGTCGTCGTGCTCGAGGACATCGTGGACCACACCAACGTCGGCGCGATCTTCCGCGCCGCCGCAGGCCTCGGCGCCGACGCCGTGCTCGTCAGCCCGCGCTGCGCCGACCCGCTCTATCGGCGCAGCGTGCGGGTGAGCATGGGCACCGTCTTCCAGGTGCCGTGGACGCGCCTTCCGGAGTGGTCCGAGGCCCGCGAGGTGCTGCACGGCGCCGGGTTCGAGCTGGCCGCGCTCGCGCTGGCCGACCAGGCCGTCTCGCTCGACGCGTTCAGCGCGCGGCGCCCCGAGCGCGTGGCCCTGATGCTCGGGGCCGAGGGCGACGGGCTGTCGCGGCGTGCGCTCGAGGCGGCCGACACCGTTGTCAGCATTCCGATGGCCGGCGGCGTCGACTCGCTCAACGTGGCCGCGGCGAGCGCCGTGGCGCTGTGGGAGCTGCGCGCCCGCTGACCGGACCGCCCTCGCGTCAGGAGCCGGGGCGGACCGTGAGCTCGGTGAGGTCGGCGTCGCGCGGGAGGTCGAGGGCGGTGATGATCGCGGTCGCGACGGAGGCGGGGTCGATCCAGCGCGAGGCGTCGTAGGCGGCGCCCTCCTGCTGGTGCACCTTCTCCTGCATGGGCGTGGCCGTGCGACCGGGATAGACGGTCGTCACGCGCACGCCGTTCTCTCGCTCCTCCTCGCGCAGGGCGTCCGCGACCGCGCGCACCGCGAACTTGCTCGCGCCGTACGAGCCCCACTCGGGACCCACGCGCAGCCCGGCGCCGGAGTTCACGAAGACCACGCGGCCGCGGGTGGTGCGCAGCGCGGGCAGCATGAGCCGCGTCAGCTCGGCGGGCGCGACGGCGTTCACGTTGAGCTGGTGCTGCCAGGTCGCCACGGGCGTCTCGCCGACGGGGCCGAGCTCGACGACGCCCGCCACGTGGACGAGCGAGTCCAGGCGGGCAGGAACGCTCTGGTGGCTGAAGGCCCACGACAGGCGCGCGGGGTCGGCGAGATCCCCGACGAGCGTCTGCGCCGAGGGGAAGCGCTCGCGCAGCTGCGCGGCGCGGCCGGCGTCGCGCACGAGCAGCCAGAGCTCGTCGCCGCGCTCGGCGAGACGCTCGGTCAGGGCCGCGCCGATGCCCGAGCCCGCGCCCGTGATCAGATGCGTCGCCACGTCAGACCTCCTCGCCGCGCTTCTCGTCCGCGGCGGAGGGGTGCCCGGGCGCCAGCGTGATGACCGGGAGCGGATCGGGCCGCTTCGCCTTCACATCGTCGCCCGACGACTGATGCCGCAGCCGCCGCAGCACCCACGGGACGAAGTACTCGCGCGCCCAGACCAGGTCGACCGCGCGCGCCTCGCGCCACGTGCGCAGCGGCAGGGGGTCGGGCTGCATCGGCAGCAGGTCGTTGGGCACGTTGAGCGCGCGCAGAACCATGCGCGCGACCTCGTGATGGCCGAGCGCGTTGTAGTGGAGGCGGTCGTCGTCGAAGAAGCGCATGTCCTGCACCTCTTTCAGGGCCCACTGGTCGGCGACGATGCAGTCGTACCTGTCGGCGATCGCGCGGATGTTCTCGTTGTAGATCGCCACCTTGCCGCGGATGCCGCGGAAGACCGGCGTGAAGGCGGTGTCGATGCCCGTGAACACGACGACGGTGGCGCCCTCCCGCGACAGGCGCACGACGGCGTCCTCGAAGCGCTGCGCGACCACGTCGGGGTCGCCGTTCGGGCGGATGACGTCGTTGCCGCCCGCCGAGAAGGTCACGAGGTCGGGCTTGAGCGCGATGGCCGGCTCGACCTGCTCGTCGACGATCTGGCCGATCAGGCGGCCCCGGATGGCGAGATTGGCATAGGCGAAGTCGTCCACCTGCTCCGACAGCACCTCGGCGACCCGGTCCGCCCATCCGCGGAAGCCGTTGGGCGCAGACGGCTCGGGGTCGCCCACGCCCTCGGTGAACGAGTCGCCGATCGCGACGTAGCGCCGCCACGGGTGCGGCTGCGCGTTGGCGACATAGGGGCTGCGGGGATCTTGCGTCGTGGACATCAGTGTTCCGTTCGTCGGCTCGTGACCGTCAGCCAGGCTACCGCGCGGGACGGACGCGGACGGATGCCGCCACCTCGGGCACCCGCGACCCCCGATGTCGTGCCGGTCGTCTATCGTGGTGACTCGTTGTCTACGGGGGAGGTGCATTCGGTGACGGACGAAACGACGATCGAATCTCCGCCCGAACTCGCCGAATCGCCTTCGCCCACACCGCACACAGCCCCCGGCGGTGAGCCGCACATCGGCAGCTTCGCGGCCGAGCACCTCTCACCGACCTACCCGCAGCGCGCACCCTGGGGGACCGCGCAGCGCCTGCGCGCGTGGCAGGCGGAGGCGCTCGACCTGTACTTCGGGCTCGACGGCCCCGATGGGCCCGGCGGCGGACCCCGCGACTTCCTCGCGGCCGCGACCCCCGGGGCCGGCAAGACGACGTTCGCTCTGCGCCTGGCCAGCGAACTGCTGCGCCGCCGTATCGTCAACCGCATCGTCGTGGTCGCTCCGACCGAGCACCTCAAGACGCAGTGGGCGGATGCCGCGGCCCGGGTGGGGATCCGGCTCGACCCCGCGTTCAGCAACCGCCACTTCGCGCCGGCCCGCCAGTATCACGGTGTCGCCGTGACGTACGCGCAGGTCGCGGTGAAGGCATCCGTCCACCAGCGCCTGACGATGGACGCGCGCACGCTGGTCATCCTCGACGAGGTGCACCACGGCGGCGACGCCCTGAGCTGGGGAGACGCGCTGCGCGAGGCCTACGCCCGGGCCACGCGCCGCCTGCTGCTGAGCGGAACGCCGTTCCGCAGCGACACGGCGCCGATCCCGTTCGTCGAGTACCACCCTGACGCGAAGGGGATCCGCGTCTCGCGGACGGACTACGCCTACGGGTACCGCCGCGCCCTCGAGGACGGCGTCGTGCGCCCCGTGATGTTCATGGTCTACGCCGGCCACATGCGCTGGCGCACCAAGACCGGCGACGAGATGGAGGCGCAGCTCGGGCAGGACAACACGAAGGACATCACGTCGCAGGCGTGGCGCACGGCGCTCGACCCCGAGGGCGACTGGATCCCCGCAGTCCTGCGGTCGGCCGATCGCCGCCTGACCGAGGTGCGCGAGCACGTCCCCGACGCCGGCGGCCTCGTCATCGCGACGGATCAGACGGCCGCCCGCGCCTACGCCGCGATCCTGCACGAGATCAGCGGCGAAGCGCCGACCGTGGTCCTCTCGGACGAAGCCGAGGCGTCGAGCCGCATCGAGGACTTCTCGAAATCCACGAGCCGCTGGATGGTCGCGGTGCGCATGGTGTCGGAGGGCGTCGACGTGCCGCGCCTGGCGGTCGGCGTCTATGCGACGAGCGCGTCCACGCCCCTCTTCTTCGCCCAGGCCATCGGCCGCTTCGTGCGCGCGCGACGCCGTGGCGAGACCGCGAGCGTGTTCCTTCCCAACGTGCCGCAGCTGCTCACCCTCGCGAACGAGATGGAGCGGCAGCGCGACCACGCGCTCGACCGTGACTCCGACGGCGAGGACGAGTGGAACGCCGAAGAAGACCTCATGGACGCCGCGGAGCGCGAGGACAAGGCGTCCGATGCGCTCGAGGAGGAGTTCACCTACCAGGCACTGGGCTCGCTCGCGCACTTCGACCGCGTGCTGTTCGACGGCAAGGAGTTCGGTCAGCTCGCCGTGCCCGGAACCCCCGAAGAGGAGGAGTTCCTCGGCATCCCGGGCCTGCTCGAACCCGACCAGGTGCACGAGGTGCTGATGTCGCGGGTGTCGCGCCAGTCCCGGCATCGGACTGCGCGCGAGGCGCGCGAGCGGGAGTCCGCACCCGACGAGCAGCCGGCGCTGCCTCAGGCCCTCCACCGCACGCTCAAGGAGCAGCGGCAGCTGCTCAACAGCCTCGTCGGCCTCTACGCGCGTCAGACGGGCGAAGCGCACGGGCTCGTGCACGCCGAGCTCCGCCGCATCTGCGGCGGCCCGGCGGTGTCGCACGCCACCGTCGCGCAGCTGCAGGCGCGCATCGACGTGCTCCGCAAGCGCGTGCGCTCCTGACCCCGGCGTGTGCGGGACGGGCGTCTGTTCGGAAGCCCGAAATGCTGGCAATCCCGGCTTTCGGCGCGGCGACCGCGGGCGCGGTGGCTAGCGTTGTCGAGTCCCGTACCCGACTGGAGGCCCTGAGTGACCGCGCCCGCACCCACCGATCGCGACCGACGCCGCTGGGCGCGCTACCTCGTGAACGAGCGCGCAGAGGCGCATGTCTACCGCGAGCTGGCCGGGCGCCGCACCGGTGAGGAACGCGAGATCCTCCTCGCCCTGGCCGAGGCGGAGGGGCGCCACGAGGCCCATTGGCTGGAGCTGCTCGGCAGCGAGCCCGGGCGTCTGCCGCAGCCCGACATCCGCACGCGGATGCTCGGCTCCCTCGCGAAGAGCTTCGGCTCGATCTGGGTGCTCGCCCTCGCGCAGAACGCCGAAGCGCGCTCGCCCTACGACGACGAGCCCTTCGCGACGCCCCGCATGGCGGCCGACGAGAAGATCCACCATGAGGTCGTCCGGGGGCTCGCCGCCCGCGGGCGGCGTCGCCTGTCGGGCACGTTCCGTGCGGCGGTCTTCGGGGCGAACGACGGCCTGGTCTCCAACCTCGCGCTCGTGATGGGGATCGGCGCGACGGGCGTGTCGAGCCAGTTCGTGCTCTTCAGCGGCATCGCGGGGCTCCTCGCCGGCGCGCTGTCGATGGGCGCGGGGGAGTTCGTCTCCGTGCGCTCGCAGCGCGAGCTCCTCGCCGCCACCGAGCCCAGCGACTACGCCGACGGCGCCATCCCGCACCTCGACATCGACGCCAACGAGCTCGCACTCGTCTACCGCACGCGCGGGATGCCCGAGGCCGAGGCGTCCGCACGCGCCCGCCGCGTCGTCGAGGCGGCGCACGCGCTCGGCCAGGGGCGGGCCGACACCGGCCCGGTCAGCGTCGCCGATCACGGCGAGGTCGTCGGCAGCGCGTGGGCGGCAGCGCTGTCGAGCTTCCTGTTCTTCGCCTCCGGGGCGATCATCCCGGTGCTGCCGTGGATCTTCGGTCTGTCGGGCCTCGCCGCGGTCGTCGTCGCCCTCGTGCTGGTCGGCATCGCCTTGATGTCGACGGGCGCCGCGGTGGGCCTCCTTTCGGGCGCTCCGCCGCTGCGTCGCGCGCTGCGCCAGCTCGCGATCGGGTTCGGCGCCGCCGCGGTCACCTACGCCCTCGGCCTCCTGTTCGGCGTGTCGATGGGGTGACGCGCCCGGGCGTCCGTCGATTCGTTGAACGTCCAGTGACGTGGTAATGTCATTCCTCGGTTGCGAAACCGGAAACCACCTGCGCGGGTGGCGGAATAGGTAGACGCGCTAGCTTGAGGTGCTAGTGCCCGTATAGGGCGTGGGGGTTCAAGTCCCCCCTCGCGCACACAGTGAAGAAGGCCCCCGGATGGGGGCCTTCTTCCGTTGTGCGGCGCTGCGGCACGTCGGACGTCGGACGTCGGGGTCTCCGGCCGCGAGCGGTTCAGATCCAGCCGCGCTCCTCGGCGACCAGCACCGCCTGCTGGCGCGTGCCCACGCCGAGCTTGCCCAGGATCGCCGACACGTGGTTGCGGACGGTGCCCGGGGCGAGGGAGAGATGCCGAGCGATCTGCCCGGTCGTCTCGCCACGGCGTCCGGCGCGGAGGACGTCGAGTTCACGGTCGGTGAGCGGCGACCGCTCGTCGCTCAGCGCATCGGCGGCGACCTCGGGGTCGACATAGCGGCCGCCCGCGGCGACTCGACGGATGACGGCGGCCACCTCGTCCGCTCCGCGCGACTTGGGCAGGAACCCCGACACGCCCGACGACAGTGCGCGACGCAGCACGCCCGGCCTGGCGTGCCGCGTGACGACGACGCAGCGTGAGGCAACCGCACGCGTGACCCGCGAGGCGACCTCCACGCCGTCCATCCCCGGCATCTCGAGATCGAGCAGGCACACGTCGGGTACGAGCCGCAGCGCCGCCGCGAGGGCCTCCTCGCCGTCGGCGCACTCCGCGACCACTTCGATGTCGGGCTCCAGCCCAAGGAGGGCGGCGAGCGCGGAGCGGATCATGCCCTCGTCGTCGGCGAGGAGCACCCGGATCATCGAGCCGCTCCGGCGGTCTCGGCGGGAACGGTCACGGCGACGGCGAACTCGCCGTCGTGCCGCTGGATCGACAGCGTGCCGCCGGCATCCGACACGCGCCGGCCGATGCCCTCGAGGCCGGAGCCGTCGGCGCTGGGCGCGGCGACGCCGGCGTCGTTGGCGATGACGTAGCGCCACCCCTCGGGTTCGCGGGTGAACGCCACGCGCGCCCACGT
This sequence comes from Microbacterium ureisolvens, assembly GCF_015278315.1. Classification (GTDB taxonomy): domain Bacteria; phylum Actinomycetota; class Actinomycetes; order Actinomycetales; family Microbacteriaceae; genus Microbacterium; species Microbacterium ureisolvens. The sequence goes on from NZ_JADIJE010000004.1 coordinate 241,698, forward strand.
GCCGCCGCCGTGGCGCAGCGCGTTGGTGGTCGTCTCGCGGATGATGGGCGCCAGCACCGACGCCGGGGCTTCGTCGGCATCCGGTGAGACGATCGCCTGCACGCTGCTCCCCGCGGCGCGCAGGAGGTCGGCGGCGTTCGCGATCTCGTCGCTGAGGGGAACGGAACGGAACCGGGTGGCGAGGTCGCGGGTGCCCTGACGGGCTTCATCGACGCTGGCGCGCGCGGCTCGCAGCTGCTCGAGCGCCGCGGGCGGATCCTTGGGCATGAGACGCTCGGCGAGCTCGAGCTGGAGCGCGATCACCTGGAGGTGGTGGCCCTGCAGGTCGTGGACGTCGGTGGCCACCCGGAGGCGCTCCTGCGTGGCAGCCAGGCGCGCCTCGGACGCCCGCGCGCGGTCGACGGTGATGAGGACGTCCCACCACCACAGGGACACCGCAGTCATCAGCGGCAGGCTGGTGCTGAAGAATCCGAGAAGCCACCAGTTGGCGTGCGGCTGCTGCGAGAACGTCAGCTGCGCATCGACGAACCACGCCGCCCCGAGCAGTACGGTCCCCGCCGCCACCATCCGCGCCCGTACGCCCGGTGGCCAGTTGAGCAGCAGAACGGACTGGACCAGCGGCAGCACACCCATCAGCCACAGGCCGGAGAGGAGTCCCGCGACGAGCCCGATGACGGCGGCGATCACCAGTGGTGCCAGCAGTCGCGGCCACCGCGCCCAGGGGCTCTCGTCCGTCCGGTGGCGGTAGTACTGCAGCAGCACCGCGGTGGATGCTGTCCACACCAGTCCGGCCCCGCCGATCGCGGCCAGGACGGGTGCGGGCCGGCCCGCTTCGAGGAGCGTCAGCACCCACACGAGGGTGACGGCGAGCTCGAACAGCAGCACGCCCGAGGCGGTGTACCACCACGTGGCCGAGATGCCGCGCGAAAGACGGAGATGAGGCGCCCCGGCTCCGGCCGGCCGATGCTCGACGGGAACGGTAGGGCGGCTCATGCGTCCCACCCTAGGGCCATGACACTTGTCACCCCCGGCGCGTGCACACCTCCCGGAGGCAGGTGACAGCCCGGCACTTCCCGCGATCGGCGCAGGCGGATGGACTGAGACGTGTCGGAGGAATACGGCTCCGACGCCACCTCCGCCCCACATTCGAAAGGTGCCGACATGAACCTCATCGACACGTTCCAGGACCTCGTCGCCAACGTCCCCGACCTCGTCCAGCCGCTCATCGTCGCGGCGGCCGCCGCCGTCCCGTTCGTCGAGGGCGAGGGCGCCGCCGCCATCGGCATCGTCGGCGGGATGAACCCGGTGGCCGCCGCGGTGGCGGCGATCGTCGGCAACCTCGTGTGCGTGACGGTGCTCGTGTTCCTCGCCGCCCGCACCCGTTCGGCGGTGGTGACGGCTCATCGTGCGCGCCGCGCGGTCGCGGCGGGGGGCGCGCCCATCGACGCCTCGGCGGCAGAGCCCGCCGCGCAGCCCGCGGACGGACGCGGCGCCGCTCGGAGAGCGAAGTTCCAGCGCGCGTTCGAGAGCTACGGGGTGCCCGGCGTGAGCCTGCTCGGCCCGCTGCTGTTGCCCACCCAGTTCACCGCGACCATGCTCGCCGGTGCGGGGGTCGGCACGGCGCGCATCCTCGCCTGGCAGGCTGTGGCCATCGTCGGGTGGACCACACTGGTCACCCTGGTGATCACCGGCGTGCTGTCGGTCGCCCACTGACCCCGCGGCTGGGCACCCCGGCCTCCCGCCTCCCCGGATCGCGGGAGGCGGGAGGCCAGGTAGGTTGGAGCGCATGCCCGAAGCCGAACTGCCTGAAGTCGCCGCGATCGCGCGGGACCTGATCCGCTTCGACACGACGAACCACGGCGGCGGGCGCGCCGCCGGGGAGCGCGAGGCAGCCGAGTACGTCGGCGCCTACCTCGAAGGTCTGGGCCTGACCCCCGAATACTACGAGCCCATCCCACGGCGCACGAACGTGATGGCACGTGTTCCCGGGCGCGATCGCGACAAGCCCGCGCTGGTGCTGCACGGGCACCTCGATGTCGTCCCGGCCATCGCCGAGGACTGGAGCGTCGACCCGTTCGGCGGCGTCGTCGAGGACGGCATGCTGTGGGGCCGCGGCGCTGTCGACATGAAGGATATGGACGCCATGATCCTCACGTCGGTCGCCGACATCGTGCGCGCGGGGGAGCAGCCCGAGCGCGACCTCGTGCTCGCGTTCTTCGCCGACGAGGAGAACGGCGGTATCGAGGGCTCGGCTCTCGTGGTCGAGAATCACCCGGAGTGGTTCGCGGGCGCCACCGAGGCCATCAGCGAGGTTGGCGGGTACTCGATCCCCGTCGGCGATCGTCACGCCTATCTGCTGCAGGTGGGGGAGAAGGCCCTGGTGTGGATCCGTCTCGTCGCACGCGGTCGCGCCGCGCACGGCTCGAGCCTCCACGCCGACAACGCCGTCACGCGACTGGCCGAAGCCGTCGCGGCGTTGGGTCGCACGGCGTGGCCCGTCACCCTCACCGACACCACGCGCGAGATGACCGAGCGGCTCGCCGAGCTCACCGGCCAGGCGGCGAGCGATCCCGATGCGGTCGCCGCGGCGGCGGGCGCGGCATCCGGCTTCCTCCGCTCCACCCTGCGGACCACGACGAATCCCACCGGACTTGTGGCGGGCTACAAGCACAACGTCATCCCCGACCGCGCCGAGGCCCTCATCGACGTGCGGGTGCTGCCCGGCACCGAAGAGGCGGCCCTAGCCGACATCCGCCGCATCGTCGGCGACGGGGTCGAGGTCGAGGTGGTGCACCAGGACATCGGCTTGGAGGTTCCGTTCTCAGGCGACCTCGTCGACGCGATGGTCGCCGCCCTCGGCCGACACGATCCCGGGGCACCGGTCGTGCCGTACCTCATGGGCGGCGGCACCGACAACAAGGCGCTCGCGGCCCTGGGGATCGCCGGCTACGGGTTCGCACCGCTGCGGCTCCCGGCCGACCTGGACTTCACCGGCATGTTCCATGGGGTCGACGAGCGCGTGCCGATCGACGCGCTCGTGTTCGGCCAGGCCGTGCTCACCGATCTGCTCCGCACCTACTGAGAATCCGACGGATGCCGCGGCCCGCGGCATCCGTCCTGCACGGCTGAAAGGCGCCCATGCTTCTCGAAGCGATCATCCTCGGCTTCGTCCAGGGACTGACCGAGTTCCTGCCGATCTCCTCGAGCGCGCACCTGCGCATCCTCGGCGAGTTCCTGCCGTCGGCGCAGGACCCGGGTGCGGCGTTCACCGCCATCACCCAGATCGGCACCGAGGCGGCCGTGGTGGTCTTCTTCTGGCGCGACATCGTGCGCATCATCGGGCACTGGTTCCGGGCGCTGTTCGGCCGCATCCCGCGCAACGACCCGGACGCGAAGCTCGGCTGGCTGATCATCGTCGGCTCGATCCCCATCGTCGTGCTGGGCCTGCTGTTCCAGGACCAGATCGAGACGGTGCTGCGGTCGCTGTGGATCACCGCGGGCATGCTCATCTTCTTCGGCGTGCTGCTGGGCATCGCCGACCACGTCGGGGCCAAGAAGCGCAAGCTGCAGGACATCACCGTCGGCCACGGCGTGATCTACGGATTCGCGCAGTCGCTCGCCCTCATCCCGGGCGTATCACGCTCCGGAGGGACGATCACCGCCGGCCTCTTCATGGGCTATGAGCGGGCCGCGGCCGCCCGCTACGCCTTCCTGCTGGCGATCCCCGCGGTGTTCGGCAGCGGCTTCTTCCAGCTGTTCAAGAGCCTCGGCGAGCCCGGCGTCTTCACGCTCGGCGAGACCGCCGTCGCGACCGCGGTGGCGTTCATCGTGGCGCTCGGCGTGATCGCGTTCTTCATGAACTGGATCTCCAAGCACAGCTTCCTGCCGTTCGTGGTCTACCGCGTGGCGCTCGGCTCGCTGCTGCTGGTGCTGCTCAGCATGGGCGTCATCAACCCCTAGCCGCGGTAGCGCCCGCTCACACACCGGCGCTTCACGTGCTGTCGAGATACCGCGGTCTCGTCGAGCAACCACGCTGTCGGCGCCGATAGCGGGGTTGCTCGCCGACAACGCGGTTGGTCGACGGATGCCGCGACCCGGCCGGACCCGGCCGCCGCGTGCCGCCGCGTGCCGCCGCGTGCCGCCGCAATGTGAAGGCGCCGGAGGCCGCTCAGCGGCGCGGGTCGTCGCGTCCGGGCTTCTGCGGCCCGTCGCCGGGCTTGCCGTCGGTCCGGCGGAGGTAGCGCTCGAACTCCTGCGCGATCGCGTCGCCCGAGGCCTCGGGGGAGTCCCACGTGTCGCGCGTGCGCTCGAGCTGGTGGATGTACTCCGTCATCTCCTCGTCGTCGGCCGCGGCGGCGTCGATGGACGCCTCCCACGCAGCCGCCTCGGTGGCCAGATCGCCGCGCGAGACCGGAGCACCGGTGATGTCCTCGAGCCTGTCCAGGAGAGCCAGCGTCGCCTTGGGCGACGGGGTGTGGCCGGCGACGTAATGGGGGACGCTCGCCCACAGGCTCGCCGTCGGGATGCCGGCGCGCTCGGCGGCGTCGCCCAGCACGCTGAGGATGCCGACCGGCCCCTCATACGTGCTGCGCTCCAGCGACAGCTTGCCGCGGAGCGCTTCGTTGTCGCTGCCGGCGAAGACCGAGATGGGGCGCGTGTGCGGCACGTCCGACATCATCGATCCGATCGCGACGAATCCGGTGATGTCCTCGCGGAGGGCCACGTCGACGAACTCCGAGGCGAACGCCTGCCAGGCGCGGGCCGGCTCGACGCCGGTAAGGAGCCACAGCTGAGTGCCGCGGGTCGCCCGGGCGGGGCGCAGCAGCGTGGCCTCGGGCCAGCGCAGGCTGCGGCTGCCGTCGCCGTCGGCGGCGATGTGCGGTCGCGTGTACTGGTAGTCGAAGTACAACTCGGGGTCGACCGAGAACACGGTCTCGTACGAGCCGCCCTCGCGCAGCTGGGTGATCGCGGACGACGCGGCTTCGCCCGCGTCGTTCCAGCCGTCGAACGCGGCGACGAGAACACGACGACCCAGTCCGTCCACGAGACCCCCTCTTCCCGCAACCGCTGCGGGTTCCTTCCAGGATAGGCCCCCCTCCCGGCGGGGGGCCGGAGGCCCCTCGTAGGATTGGACGGTGAACGCGCCCCGACTCGCCGCCGTCCTGTGGGACATGGACGGAACCCTCGTCGACACCGAGCCCTACTGGATGGCGGCCGAGACGCCGCTCATCGAGAGCTTCGGAGGGACGTGGTCCCACGAGCAGGCTCTCGGGCTCGTCGGCCTCGGACTCGAGGACTCCGCGCGCATCCTGCAGGGGACGGGCGTGCGGATGACCACCGACGCCATCGTCGACCACCTCACCGACGACGTCATGCGTCAGCTTGCCGACACCGGCGTGCCGTTCCGGCCCGGTGCCCGCGAGCTGCTCGCAGGGCTGCGAGCGGCCGGCATCAAGACGGGTCTCGTGACGATGTCGATGCGCCGGATGGCGCAGACCGTCGTGGACCTCATCGACTTCGATGCCTTCGACGTCGTCGTCGCGGGCGACGACGTCACCCGCCCGAAGCCGTTCCCCGATCCCTACCTGCAGGCGTGCGAGGCGCTGGGGGTGACCCCCGAGGAGACGGTCGCGATCGAGGACTCGCCGAACGGACTGCGCTCGGCGGTCGCGTCGGGCGCCGCCGTCATCGGCGTGCCGCTCATGGTCTCGCTGACCGGGGCCGGAGCGCACACGCTGTGGGAGACGCTCGAAGGACGCACGGCCGACGACGTCGTCGCCTTCCACGCCACGCACCGCTCGCGCGCCAGCGCCCGCCACTCGACCGAGGAGGTCGCCCGATGACTCCCGACACCGCCATCGCCGAGGAGCGCCCGAGCGGTCCGTTCCGCCTCGGCGACCGCGTGCAGCTGACCGGTCCCAAGGGACGGCTGCACACGATCACGCTCCGACCGGGCGGCGAGCTGCACACGCACCACGGCGTGCTCAAGCACGAGCAGCTCGTCGGCCAGCCCGACGGGTCGGTCGTCGCCAACAGCGGCGGGCACGGATACCTCGCCCTGCGGCCGCTGCTGCGGGACTTCGTGATGTCGATGCCCCGCGGCGCAGCCATCGTGTACCCGAAGGACGCCGCCCAGATCCTCGCCGAGGCCGACATCTTCCCCGGTGCCACGGTCGTCGAGGCGGGCGTCGGGTCGGGCGCCCTGTCGCTGTGGCTGCTGCGCGCCATCGGCGCCGAGGGCCGCCTGGTGTCGTTCGAGCGGCGCGACGACTTCGCTGCGGTCGCCCGCGCGAACGTCGAGACCTTCACCGGCCATGTCCCCGCCAACTGGGACGTCGTCGTGGGCGACCTGGCGCAGGAGCTGGCGGATGCCGTGCCCCCGGCATCCGTCGATCGCGTCGTCCTCGACATGCTGGCACCGTGGGAGTGCATCGACGCGGTCGCCGACGCGCTCACGCCCGGCGGAGTGGTGGTGTGCTACGTGGCGACGGCGACCCAGCTCAGCCGCGTCGCCGAGTACATCCGCGGCACCGGGCTGTTCACCGAGCCCGACGCCAACGAGACGATGGTGCGCGGCTGGCACGTCGAGGGCCTGGCCGTGCGGCCCGATCACCGCATGGTCGCGCACACCGGCTTCCTGGTCTGGGCGCGGCGACTGGCGCCCGGCGCCATCCCGCCCGAGGTCAAGCGCCGCGCGTCGAAGTCGAGCTATGGCGACGAGGACGTCGAGCTGTGGACGCCGGGAGCGGTGGGCGACCGGCAGATCACCGACAAGAACCTGCGCAAGCGCGTGCGCGAAGCCGAGCGTGCCGCGGAGGGCGCCCGCCTGGCATCGGGGCGTTCGGACGAGCCGGGCGAGTCCGCCTAAACTAGCCCGGTGCGCAAGATCCCCGCTGCCCTCGCCGTCCTCGGACTGGTGACCGTCGGCCTCACCGGGTGCTCCCTGCCCGGGTCGTCCGACTGCTCCCGTCCCGCCGTGTCCGATGCCGATGTGATGGACCTCATCGACGTGAGCGGCGAGATCGGCGAGCAGCCCGACGTGGAGATCTACACGCCGCTGAAGGCCTCGCAGCTCGCGTTCGAGGACGTCGTCGTGGGCGACGGCACCCCGATCACCACCGGCACCCAGCCCGTCGTGCTCGACGTCTCACTGTTCAGCGGTGCCACCGGCGAGCTGCTGGCCGAGTCGCCCTACGACGGCGACCTGTCGCGGGTGTCGTCGGTGTCGCAGTTCTCGAACTTCCCCGGATTCGAGGAGGCGCTGCAGTGCGCCACCGAGGGGTCGCGCGTCGCCATCGCACTGTCGCCCGACGACCTCGGCGAGGGCGTGGCAGGCCAGGCCGGTCTCGATGAGGGCGACGCGCTCGTCGCCGTCATCGATCTTCACAAGGTCTACCTCGCCTCGGCAGACGGCCAGAACCAGTTCAACAGCGGCTTCGGGCTGCCCAGCGTCGTGCGCGCACCCGACGGCCGCCCGGGCCTGATCATCCCCGACGGCGCTCCGCCGACCGACCTCGTCGTGCAGACCCTCAAGAAGGGCACAGGCGAGGAGGTGACCGGTGAGCAGCCGGTGCGCGTTCACTACACCGGTGTCGTGTGGGGCGAGAACGAGCCCTTCGACACGACGTGGGACAGCCAGCCCGCTCCGCTCACCCTGGACGCCGTCGTTCCCGGCTTCGCCGAGGCCCTCGCGGGCCAGACGGTCGGCTCGCAGATCCTCGCCGTCATCCCGCCCGACCAGGGCTACGGCGACGAGGCACAGGGCTCGATCCCGGCCGGATCCACGCTCGTGTTCGTCATCGACATCCTCGGTGTCGACGCCGTCCCGGCGGAGTGAGCCCGGGTTCGACGACCCCGCCGCGAGCGGCTCTAAGATAGGCGGGTGCCTGCCACCGCCGCCGCGAAGATCCCGCCCGAGGAGCGCCTGGTCAACCTCGTGGTGGCGCTGATCGCGACCGATCAGGGGCTCACGAAGGACACCATCCTCACCTCGGTCGCCGGCTACCGCGAGCAGAGCGAGGCGGGTGCCTCCAAGGACGCGCTCGAGAAGATGTTCGAGCGCGACAAGGAATCGCTGCGCGGCCTCGGTGTGCCGATCGAGACGATCGGCGACTGGGCCGACCCCGACGATCTGCGCGAGGCGCGGTACCGCGTGCCCAGCGCCGAGTACGAGCTCCCCGAAGACATCGAGTTCACCCCGGCCGAGCTAGCGCTGCTCACGCTCGCCGGCGGCGTGTGGAGCGAGAGCTCCATGTCGGACGACGCCCGCAGCGGCCTGCGCAAGATCCGGGCCCTGGGCGACCTCGTCGACGAGCCGATCATCGGGTTCTCGCCGCGTCTGACGATGCACGACCCCGCCTTCCCGGCGTTGCAGCAGGCCATCGAGCAGAGTCGGGTCGTCACCTTCCCGTACCTCAAGCCGGGGGAGGCGGCGCCTCGCACGCGCCGCATCCAGCCGTTGGCGCTCGTCGAGTACGAGGGGCGCTGGCACGTGTTCGGCATCGATCTCGACGTTGACGCCGATCGCACGTTCCTCCTCACACGCATCGTCGGTCCGGTCGTGCTCACGCGCGCGTCGTTCGACCCGGCGCTGCGGGAGGGCGCGGGGGACCGTGCTCTCGCCGGCCTCGACGAGGTCGCCGCCCGCAACTCCGCGCTCCTGGAGGTGAACCCGGGCACCGAGGCGGCGCTGCGGCTGGCCCGACGTGCACAGCCGGCTGAGCAGGGCATCCGCGTCGCGTATGTCGACGCGCACATCTTCGCCGACGAGCTCGCCTCGTACGGACCCGAGGTGCGGGTGGTCGAACCCGCGGACCTGCGAGACCGTGTGATCGATCGCCTCGCCGCCACCCGCGACCTGCACGGGGGAGTGTCATGACCTCCAGGCGACCCCTCGTCGCGACCGACCGCGCCGCCCTGATGCTGCAGCTCGTGCCGTACCTGATCGGCAAGGGCGAGGTGTCGCTGGCGGAGGCCGCCGACGAGTTCGACGTCTCGCCCGAGCAGATGCGGTCGATGGTCGAGAAGCTCACCGTCATCGGTCTGCCCGGGGATCGCGGCTACTGGCAGATGGCGAACGACCTGTTCGACATCGACTGGGACCTTCTCGACGAGCGCGACCTCATCGTCATCACGAACTCCGTGGGTCTCGAGCGCGCGCCGAAGCTGACGGCGCGCGAGGCGGCGGCCCTGCTGGCGGGGCTGCAGCTGGCGCGCTCGATCCCCGGGGTCGGCGACACCGAGCTCTACGCCGGACTCCTCGCCAAGCTGGCGCGGGGTGCCTCCGCCATGCCCCCGGAGATGATCCTCGCGACCGAGCCGGTCGACGCGGTGCGCGACCTGGTCGCCGACGCGCTGCGCCGCGGCGTGGCCGTCTCGTTCACCTACAAGGCGCCGGATGCCGCACCCACCACGCGGACGGTGGACCCCGTCAAGGTGCACATCGCGAGCGGGCAGTGGTACCTGCAGGGGTGGTGTCACCTGCGCGAGGCGATGCGCACGTTCCACCTCGACCGCGTCAGCGACCTCGAGCTCACCGGGATCCCCAGCACGCACGCCGGCGATCACGTGCCGGACTGGTTCGACACCGGCGCGGGAGAGGTCGTCATCCGCATCCGGTTCCCCGAGGAGGTGGCCCCGCTGCTCGGCGACTACCTCGACCGCGCGACGCTCGAGACGGCTGACGGCGTCACGATCGCCACGATGCGGGTCGCCGACGAGCTGACCCTCCGCCGCCCGGTCACCCGGCGCGGCGGGGCGGTCGAGGTGCTCGAACCCGCCGGCGCCCGGCGCGCTGTCGCGGAATGGGCGGAGGCTGGACTCGCCCAATACCGCTGACGGCGGCGTAGCGTCACGCGGTGATATTAGACTTAGCGGCATCCCCGCTGAAGCGAACGACGGAGCACCTCATGTTGGGCAATCTGAACGGCTGGCACCTGATCATCCTGCTCGTCGTCATCCTCTTGCTGTTCGGCGCGGCCAAGCTGCCGGCGCTCGCCAAGAGCATGGGGCAGTCCGCCCGTGTGTTCAAGGGCGAGATGAAGGCCATGAAGGATGAGGACAAGGCCGCCGAGGCCGCACCCGCTGCGAACGTCGCAGACTCCTCGGCCGCAGACAAGACGACTCCCGCAGCCCCCGGCACCACTGACGGCATCCGCGACCAAAAGCCCTAGCGGATGGTAGCCGCAACCGGCTCCGCATCGGTCGACGGCCCGGAGCTGCCCAAGCGCGACAAGAGGATGTCGCTGGGAGCGCATCTTCTCGAACTGCGCAAACGACTCGTGTTCGCTGCGCTCGGGTTGCTGGTCGGCATGGTGATCGCCTTCATCATCACCGACCCGATCATCCACTGGATCACGGAGCCCATCCGCATCATCACGGAGAAGCGGGGTGACGACTTCTCCGCGCTCAACTTCGGAACGGTCACCTCGGCATTCGATCTGCGGATGCGGATCGCGTTCTCGATCGGACTCTTCGTGTCGGCACCGATCTGGTTGTGGCAGATCTGGGCTTTCATCATGCCGGGGCTGACGCGCAAGGAGATCAAGTACACGGTCGGGTTCGTCGTTGCGGCGGTACCCCTGTTCTTCATCGGCTGCTACGTCGGGCTGCTGATCGTGCCCCACGTGATCGAGCTCATGTGGGGATTCACACCCGATGGCGCGGTGAACTTCTACGCGGCGGCGGAGTACTACGACTTCGTCTTCAAGCTGATGATCGTGATCGGCATCTCTTTCGTGCTCCCCGTCTTCCTCGTCGCGCTCAACCTGGCGGGCATCATTTCGGGCCGGGGCATTCTGAAGGGCTGGCGTGTCGCAGTCATCGTCGCGACTGCGTTCGCCGCTCTCGCGACGCCTGCAGCCGACGTGGTGAGCATGCTCATGCTGGCGGGCATCCTCATCGTGCTGTTCATCGCGGCCGCGGGTCTGTCGATGCTGTTCGATCGACGCAAGGCGAAGCGCGACGCCACACTCCTGCCGCCCGAGGCGTCGGCGTGACCGACCCTGCTCCCGCCGAGCGGTATGCGCGAGCCCGCGAGACGGCCCAGCTGGATCGCACGCACCCGATCACGGCCGACTTCGCCGCCTCGCAGCGGTTCACGCTCGACCCGTTCCAGATCGAGGGATGCCGCGCCCTCGAGGACGGCCGCAGCGTGCTGGTCGCGGCGCCCACCGGTGCCGGGAAGACCATCGTCGGCGAGTTCGCCGTGCACCTGGCGATGCGCGAACCGGGCGACAAAGCGTTCTACACCACGCCGATGAAGGCGCTGTCGAACCAGAAGTTCCGCGAGTTGCAGGACGTCCACGGCCCCGACGAGGTGGGCCTTCTCACCGGCGACACCAACATCAACGGCAGCGCGCGCATCGTCGTCATGACCACCGAAGTGCTGCGCAACATGCTCTACGCCGACTCGCCGGCACTGCGTGGACTGCGGTACGTGATCATGGACGAGGTCCACTACCTCGCCGATCGGTTCCGCGGCGCGGTGTGGGAGGAGGTCATCATCCACCTCGCGCCGAGCGTCCGGCTCGTGTCGCTGTCGGCGACGGTGTCCAACGCCGAGGAGTTCGGCGACTGGCTCGACACCGTGCGCGGCGACACCGAGGTGATCGTCTCCGAGACCCGCCCGGTGCCCCTCGAGCAGCACGTGCTCGTGCGCGGCGACCTGCTCCCGCTGTTCGACGATCGCGCCGGTGTCGCAACGGCGCAGGTGAACCAGGAGCTGATGCGCATCCGCTCGTTCAAGGGGCAGAACTTCGAGCGCAACCATCGGGTGCAAGCGGCCAACAGTGCGCGGCAGGCCGGGTACGAGGCATCCCGTCGCCGTCCGAACCGGGGCGCGAAGCGGCCGGTGCGCTCTGCGAACGTGCAGCGGATCGAGCGACTGGATCGCCCGGACGTCGTCGAGCTGCTCGGCCGCTCGAACCTGCTTCCCGCGATCTTCTTCATCTTCAGCCGCGCCGGCTGCGACGCCGCCGTGCAGCAGGTGCGGCGATCGGGCGTGCGGCTGACCTCGCCGGACGAGCGCCGCGAGATCCGCGCCGTCATCGAAGAGCGCACCCGCACCCTCCTCGAGGAGGACCTTGCGGTCCTCGGCTTCTGGGAATGGCGGGAGAACCTCGAGCGCGGCGTCGCGTCCCACCACGCGGGCCTCCTGCCGGCCTTCAAGGAGGTCGTGGAGGAGCTCTTCCAGCGCAAGCTCGTGAAGGTCGTGTTCGCCACCGAGACGCTCGCCCTCGGGATCAACATGCCCGCCCGCACCGTCGTGCTGGAGAAGCTCGAGAAGTTCAACGGCGAGGCGCGCGTCGCGATCACGTCGGGGGAGTACACGCAGCTGACCGGACGTGCGGGGCGCCGCGGCATCGACGTCGAGGGGCATGCCGTCATTCAGTGGACCGAGGGCCTGGATCCGCAAGCCGTCGCGGCGCTGGCCTCGCGGCGCACGTACCCGCTGAACTCCAGCTTCCGTCCGACGTATACCATGGCGGTCAACCTGATCGACCAGTTCGGAAGGGCGAAGGCGCGCGACATCCTCGAGTCGTCGTTCGCGCAGTTCCAGGCCGATCGCGCCGTCGTCGGAATCGCGCGGCAGGTGCGCGAGCAGGAGGAATCGCTCGCCGGCTACCAGAAGGCGATGACGTGCGACCGCGGCGACTTCGCCGAGTACTCGCGCATCCGCCGCGAGCTGAGCGACCTCGAGAAGACCAATCGCAAGGACGCCGGCGCATCCCGCCGCACGCGCGACGAGCGGCAGCGCCACATCGACGGCCTGCGCAAGCAGATGCAGCGGCATCCGTGTCATCAGTGCCCCGATCGCGAGCACCACGCGCGGTGGGCCGAGCGCTACTGGAAGCTCAAGCGCGAGATCGACAGGCTGCGGCGCCAGATCGACTCGCGCACCGGCACGGTGGCGCGGATCTTCGACCGCGTCGTCGACGTCCTGGGGGCGCTCGAGTACGTCTCGGTCGACGCCGAGGGCACCACGACGCTGACCCCCGCGGGGCGGACCATGCGGCGCATCTACGGCGAGCGCGACCTGCTCGTCGCCGAGTCGCTGCGCCGCGGGATCTGGAAGGATCTGGATGCCGCGTCCCTGGCGGCGCTCGCGTGCTCGCTCGTGTACGAGCCCCGGCGCGACGACGCCGGGCCGGGGGAGCGCGGGCTTCCGCGGGGGCCGTTCCGTCCGGCGTTCGAGGCGACTCTCACGCTCTGGCAGGAGCTCGACGATGTCGAGCAGGAGCACCGCCTCCCCGGCACGGAGCCGGTCGCGGCCGGACTCGCGCAGGCCATGCACACCTGGGCGCGCGGCGGGATGCTCGATCGCGTGCTGATCGAGGCCGACATGGCTGCCGGCGACTTCGTGCGCTGGACGAAGCAGACGATCGATCTCCTCGACCAGCTCTCGCTCGTGGCGGATCAGCCGATCGCCGGCACGGCCCGGAAGGCACTCGATGCCGTGCGACGAGGCATCGTCGCCTACTCGGGCGTCTAGCGCGGCGGGCGAGGCCATCGTGCTCGCCTAGGCTGAAACCGTGCCACCCGACCCCTCGCCGCGCCCCATCCTGCCGCTGTGGGCGGCCGTCGCGGTGTCAGCGGCGGCGGGCGCGCTGTTCGACGTGTCGTTCCCGTCGGTGGCCTGGTGGCCGATGGCCTTCGTCGCGGTCGCGCTGGCGCTGGTGACACTGGTGGGTCGCAGCATCGGCGGATCGCTGCTGACGGGACTCGCGTTCGGTCTCGCGTTCTACCTGCTCAACGTCGACTTCACCGCCGAGTGGGTGGGGCCGCTGCCCTGGCTCGCCCTGTCGCTGCTGGAGGCGCTCATCGTCGCCGGCGGCGCGGTGCTCATCGCGCTCGCCTATCGGTGGGTGCCGCGCGTGGTCACGCGGCGCAGCCGGGTCCTGCTGACATCCGTGCTCGCCGCAGGCCTCTGGACCGCTCGAGAGGCGGTGACGGGGAGCTTCCCGTACGGCGGCTTTCCGTGGGGCCGCGTGGGCACGTCGCAGGTCAGCGGTCCGTTCGCCGAGGTCGTGTCGTGGACGGGCACGGCCGGGCTCAGCTTCCTGATCGTCGCGATGGTGGCGGCGGCCGTCGAGCTCGTGCGCGCGCCACGGCGACGCACCGACAGCCTCCGGGGTCTTCTGCCCGTCGGTGTGCTCGCCCTCATGGCCACTGCGCTCCTGCTGGTCCCCGCGTGGGCGACCATACCCACCGGCACCATGAGGGTGGCCAGCGTCCAGGGCAACGGCCCGGCGGGGTACTTCGACGAGCGCCAGGCCGGCGACATCCTGGAGTCGCAGTACGACGCGACGCAGCCGCTGTTCGGGGCCGAGGACGTGGACGTGCTCCTGTGGCCCGAGGGCAGCGTCGACGTCGACCCCGAGGAGTCGCCGGTGGCGGCGGCCGCCCTCGACCGTGTGGCGAGGGAGGTCGGCGCGCCGCTCGTGGCGAACCGCATCGACCGACGCGGCGACGAGTACTTCAACATGTCGTTCCTCTGGCGCGACGGCAGCGGCATCGAGCAGACGTACGACAAGCGCAACCCGGTGCCCTTCGGCGAGTACGTGCCCGACCGCGAGTTCTACGCGTCGATCGCGCCCGACCTCATCGGCATGATCGGCCGCGATTACACCCCCGGCACCACGCCGCCGGTGTTCGACATCGACGGGACGATCGCCGGGCTCGCCATCTGCTTCGACGTCATCTACGACGCCCTGGTCTGGGAGGGCGCGCGCGACGGCGCGGAGATCTACCTGTTCCAGACCAACAACGCCGACTTCCGCGGGACGGACGAGAACCTTCAGCAGCTGGCTGTCGCGCGCCTGCGCGCGATCGAGACCGGCCGCTCGGTGGTCAACCTGTCCACGGTCGGCACCAGCCAGGTGATCGCGCCAGACGGCTCGACCATCGACGGGCTGCCCGCCGACGAGCCGGGCCACATGCTCACCGACGTGCCCCTGCGCACGGGACTGACGCCCGCGGTCGTCGCGGGGGGCTGGGTGAACGCCACCCTGTCGTGGGGCGCCGTCGCGATCCTCGTCGGTCTCGGCGTGCGGGTGCGCTGGGGTGCCCGTGGGAACGCGAAAACGCCGGCCCCGTAGGGCCGGCGTCGCGCGGTCTTCAGCTCAGGCGCTGAGCTTGTCGGCCGGGGTGTTCTCGCTCGCGCCGCGACGTGCGCGGACATAGGCGAGGCGCTCCTCCAGCAGCTCTTCGAGCTCCGGGATGGTGCGGCGCTCCAGAAGCATGTCCCAGTGGCTGCGGGGGGTCTTGTCACCGGAGTGGTCGACGGTCGCGGTGCCGTCGCCGACACGCAGCAGCGCCTCGGCGCCACACGTGCGGCACTCCCACGCCGGGGGAACCTCGGCGTCGGCCGCGAAGGTCAAAGTCGTGTCACGTCCGCACGACGTGCACGTGTAGATGTGCTGTGCGCGCTCATGGAACACGACGCCCTCTTCGCTCTGTAGGCTCTGGGCGCCGAGTCGGATGCCGCGCAGACTGCGGTCTGCCATTTTGTGGTCCTCTCGTCGCTGTACAGGTATAACGAAGCGACCTGAGCGGATCATCCGAAGGGGGCCTGTTCATCGACCTTTCACAGTGGATGCACAGGCGAATGACGTGGCCGTCGGCCGACCGTGCTAGGAGAGCGTGGCGAGGGCGATGTCGGCGCGGTCTGTCACGATCCCATCGACCCCCATGGCGACCAGCCGCATCATGTCATCGGGGGCGTTCACGGTCCACACGTGCACCTCGACGCCGTGGCGATGCGCGGCGGCCACGAGGCGCGGAGTCACCACGCGCAGCCGGCCCTGGCGCTCGGGGACCTGGAGCGCATCCACGCCCGCGAGCGCACGAGCCACGAGGCGGTCCGACCGGGCCGACACGGCGGCGAGCACGCGCGCGATGGTGCCACGCCCGGCGGACGTGGCAGGACGGATGCCGCGACCTGCCGCAGCCGCCGCGGTGAGCGCCGCCCGCCTGCGGTCGTCGGCGAAGCTCGTCAGCAGCACACGGTCGGCGAACGGGGCGATCTCTGCGCCGACGGCGGTCGCGGCATCCGCTGCCTTCACATCGAGGTTGAACCTGAGGGTCGGGAACGAGGAGAGCGCCTGGTGCAGAGTGATGAGGCCGCCGCGCGCGGCCATGAGGTGCTCCAGCTCACGTGACGACACATCGGCGACCTTGCGGGGGTCGCCTGTCACCCGGGAGAGGTCGTCGTCGTGGAAGAGCACGACGACGCCGTCGGAGGTGCGGTGGCAGTCCGACTCGACGTAGGCGGCGCCCGCCGAATGAGCGGCGGCGACGGCTGCGAAGGAGTTCTCGACGATGCCGTGGCCGGCCTCTTCGGGCGTGACGAGACCGCGGTGGGCGAGCACGCGTGGCGTCGGAACGCCGGAGAACCAGGGGTGGGTCACGGAGTGGGCGGGGTGACCGCGGGCGGCGGGCCGCCGGCGGTCGCACTGCCGGAGGACGGCCCACCGGCGACCGCCCCTGCCGGGGCGGTTCCGCCGCCGGCCTGACCGCGGCCGCGGGCCGCGGCATCCGCCATCACACCGGAGAACGACCCCGTCAGACCCTTGAGGGCGTCGGTGAATTCGCTCGGGATGATCCAGAGCTTGCTCGACGCGCTGTCGGCGATCTTCGGCAGGGTCTGGAGGTACTGGTAGGCGAGCAGCTTGTCGTCGGGGTTGCCCGAGTGGATGGCGTCGAAGACGGTCTGGATCGCCTCGGCCTCACCCTGTGCGCGGAGGACAGCGGCCTGCTTGTCGCCCTCGGCGCGGAGGATCTCGGCCTGACGGCGACCCTCGGCCTCGAGGATCTGCGACTGCTTCGAGCCCTCGGCGGTGAGGATCGCGGCACGCCGGTCGCGCTCGGCGCGCATCTGCTTCTCCATGGAGTCCTGGATCGAGATGGGCGGGTCGATGGCCTTCAGCTCGACGCGCGAGACGCGGATGCCCCATTTGCCGGTCGCCTCATCGAGCACGACGCGGAGCTGGCCGTTGATCTCGTCGCGGCTGGTGAGCGCCTCCTCGAGGTTCAGGCCGCCGACGACGTTGCGGAGGGTCGTGGTGGTCAGCTGCTCGACGGCGCCGAGGTAGTTGGCGATCTCGTACGTGGCGGCGCGCGCGTCGGTGACCTGGAAGTACACGACGGTGTCGATGGAGACGACGAGGTTGTCCTCGGTGATCACCGGCTGAGGCGGGAACGAGACGACCTGCTCGCGCATGTCGATGAGCGGGCGGAGCCGGTCGATGAACGGCACCAGCAGGTTCAGCCCGGGGGAGAGGGTCTTGTGGTAGCGGCCCAGCCGCTCGACGATGCCGGCGCTCGCCTGCGGGATGATCCGGATGGACCGGAAGATCACCACCAGCACGAAGATGAAGACGGCGATCGCGAGGATCCACCCGATCACCGCCGGGATGGCAGAGGTGAAGTCGTTCATACGCGGGGATCCTCCGGTGCGGTCAGGGGGTCGGGGGAGTCGGAGCGGACGACGGCGGTGGCGCCGTCGATGCGGCTGACTCGGATGCGGGCACCCGGCTCGAGCTCGCCCGATTCGGCGCGCGCCGTCCAGACGTCGCCGTTCGCGAGCTTCACCTGGCCGCCGTGGGCGCCGACGGACGAGACGACCGTGCCGCCGAGGCCGATCAGCGCGTCGACGTTCGACGGGGTGGGATCCTCGCCGCGGCGCAGCCGCCGCAGAAGCGGCGGGCGCAGCACCAGCACCAGGATCGCGGCCACACCGGCCGCGACGATGACCTGCAGCCAGATCGGCGCGCCGACCAGGTCGGTGACGAGGCCCGCGAGGCCGCCGATGCTCAGCATCAGGAAGGTGAAATCGAGAGTGAGCATCTCGATGACCAGGAAGACGAGGATCAGAACGAGCCAGCCGATCCACGCCCACTGCTCGATGGTCTGGATGAGCTCCACGGTGCGCCTCCTCTTGCCTCGAACCTAGCAGGTAGGGTCGCTGTGTGACTGAGACATCCACCCCGATTCCCGCCGGTGCACTGAACGGCAGAACCGCACTCGTGACGGGCTCGTCCCGCGGTATCGGCGCCGACACGGCCCGCTACCTGGCGCAGGCCGGCGCGAACGTCGTCATCAACTACCGCAACAAGGCCCCGCGTGCCGAGAAGCTCGCGACCGAGCTGCGTGAGCTCGGGGTCGAGGTGCTCGTGGTGGGGGCGGACCTCACCGACGCGGCATCCGTGCAGGCGATGTTCGACGAGGTCGAGGCGACGTTCGGGGGTCTCGACGTCCTCGTGCTGAACGCATCCGGCGGCATGGAGTCGGGCATGGCTGAGGACTACGCGCTGCAGCTCAACCGCGATGCGCAGGTGCGCGTGCTCGAGACCGCGCTTCCGCTTCTCGGCGAGGGATCGCGCGTGGTCTTCGTCACGAGCCACCAGGCGCACTTCATCCGCACCACGCCGACGATGCCCGAGTACGAGCCCGTGGCCCTGTCCAAGCGTGCGGGCGAGGACGCGCTGCGTGAGCGCATCCCGGCTCTCACCGAGCGCGGCGTGGAGTTCGTGGTCGTCTCGGGCGACATGATCGAGGGCACGATCACCGCGACGCTCCTGGAGCGGGCGAACCCGGGGGCGATCTCGGCCCGACGGGAGGACGCCGGCAAGCTCTACAACGTGGCCGAGTTCGCCGCGGAGGTCGCCCGCGCGGCGATCGACCCGGTGCCGGCCGACAACACGCGTCTGGTCGGCGACGTCTCGTCGTTCGGAACGGAGTGAGGCATGCGCGCACACGACATCGAGACGCTCGTCTCGGTCGGGCGGCCCGAGGTCGCCCCCGACGGCTCGTTCGCCGTCTTCGCCACTTCACGTCCTGACATCGCCGCCAACCGCGGCGTCGGCCAGGTCTGGCGCATCGACCTCCCGGACGGCACCCCGCGCCGCCTCACCCGCGGCACCGCCGACAGCTCTCCGAAACTCTCGCCCGACGGCTCGCGCATCGCCTTCCTGCGCGGCGACGCCAAGGGCAAGCCCCAGGTGCACGTCGTCGCGGCGGGCGGGGGAGAGCCCGTGCAGGCGACCGACGCCGTGCTGGGCGTCGAGGAGTTCGCGTGGTCGCCCGACGGCGCGACCCTGGCCTTCCTGGCGCGCGTGCCCGAGAAGGGCCGCTACGGGAGCGTCGAGGGGCTGGATGCCGCGGCCGAGGCACCGCGCCACATCACGGGCGTTCGTTGGCACGCGAACGGCCTCGGGTACATCGCCGATCGACCCGCTCACGTGTTCACGATCCCGGCGCCTCTGCCTGACGCCGAGCCGTTCTACGAGCCGGCGGCGGCCGTGCGCCCCGACGATGCGACCCCTCCCAAGAGGACGGTGGTCGCCGCCGAGGCGCGTCAGCTGACGGAGGGTGAGCGGTCGCACGGAGGACTCGTGTTCACCGCCGATGGACGGGAGCTGCTGACCCTGCCCGACGAGATCGAGCCGCAGCGGCGTGACCTCCGCTCGCGCATCCTCGCCGTGACCGTCGACGGCTCGGGCGAACGCGAGGTGCTCGGCACCGACGCCGGTCTGTCGCTCTACTCCCTCGCGGTGGCCGACGACGGGGCGGTCGCGGCGCTCGCGCACGAGGTCGGCGACGGCGTCGACTTCGTCGCCCCCGGCGTCGGACTGTGGATCGTCGAGAGCGACGGTCCGCGCCGCCTCACCGACGCCGAGACCATCTACCTCGGGGACGGGTACATCACGACCGACGGCGACGGGTTCCTCGTGCAGGACACCACGCGCGGCCGGGTGCGGCTGCTCCGCGTCACCCGCGACGGCGACATCGCGGAGGCGCTCGGCGGCGACCTCGAGGTCGCCGGCCACGCGGCCTGCGGCGATCGGGTGGTCGCCTCCGTCTCGAGACCGGATTCGTTCGGCGAGCTCGTGCTCGTCCGCGACGGCGAGGCGCACACGCTGACGTCCTTCGGCGCGCGGTCGGCGGCATCGGGCATCGTCCTGCCCAAGGAGCTGACCGTCACCGGACGCGACGGCTATCCCGTGCACGGCTGGGTGGCCACGCCCGAGGGTGAGGGGCCGTTCCCGGTCATCCTGCAGATCCACGGCGGGCCGTACGCCTCGTACGGTGTCCACCTCTTCGATGAGACGCAGGTGCTGGTGGATGCCGGCTACGCCGTCGTCTACTCCAACCCGCGCGGCTCCGTCGGCTACGGGCGGGCGCACGGGCGCAGCATCCGTCAGCAGATGGGCACGGTCGACTTCGCCGATGTGATCGACTTCCTCGAAGGCGCGATCGCCGACGACACGCGCCTGGACGGTGACCGCGTGGGCGTGCAGGGTGGCTCCTACGGCGGGTACCTCACCGCGTGGGTGATCGCGCACGATCACCGGTTCGCCGGGGCCATCGTGGAGCGCGGGTTCCTGGAGCCGCTCTCGTTCCAGGGCACGAGCGACATCGGCTCGTTCTTCGGAGACGAGTACGTGGGCGTCTCGGACGACGACATCGCGCGGCAGAGCCCGATGGCCGTGGTCGGCCAGGTGACGACGCCGACCCTCGTGATGCACTCGGAGCTCGACTTCCGCTGCCCGCTCGAGCAGGCGACGCGCTACTACGCGGCGCTCAAGCGCCAGGGCACCGAAGCCGAGCTGCTGGTGTTCCCGGGAGAGAACCACGAGCTCACGCGTTCGGGCCAGCCACGCCACCGCGTGCAGCGCTTCGACGCCGTGCTCGATTGGTGGGCACGGCACCTGCCTGTCAGCTGACGGGGACGCAAGAGGACGGCCCCGGGAGCGGATGCTCCCGGGGCCGTCCTCTTGCGTCAGGCTCGGATCAGAGGTCGCCCTTGAAGGTGAAGGCGCGCACGACGTTGATGATGCCGAGGACGATGAGCGAGATGCCCAGCAGCCACCACAGCACCGCGATGCCCCACACCGGAGTGAAAAGCAGGATGATGCCGGCGATGATGCTCAGGATGGCGAAGAAGATCGACCAGCCCTTCGACGCCGCGTCGCCGAGCGTCGAGAGCGCGACGATGCCCTCGACGATCCACATGATGCCGACGAGGATGCCGAGGAACAGCGCCAGCCATGCGGTCGTCTGACCGAGGTTGAACAGCGCCACGACGCCGGCGATGATGAACAGGATGCCGAGGGCGATGTGGCCGACGCGGGCCCAGCCGCCCTTCGTCTTGGAGAAGATGCCGAGACCGGCGTAGACGAGGCCGGCCGCGATGGCGTAGATCGCGATGATCGCGGTGACGACCGCGGCGGACTTCGCCGGCCAGACCAGGATCAGGATTCCGACGATGATGGCGAGGACACCGCCGACGCCGAGCGCCGTGCGGATCCCGTTGACGGCCGACTTCTCGGCTTCGGATGCAGTGGACATTCGCGGGGCCTTTCTGAGAGTTCCCTGTACGGGTGCGGCTAAAGCTTAGACCCGCTGTCGAACTTCGCGGCAACCGTGAACGTGTGTTGCCAGAA
Source organism: Microbacterium ureisolvens (assembly GCF_015278315.1). Lineage (GTDB taxonomy): Bacteria > Actinomycetota > Actinomycetes > Actinomycetales > Microbacteriaceae > Microbacterium > Microbacterium ureisolvens. The sequence continues at coordinate 263,144 of NZ_JADIJE010000004.1, forward strand.
GCCCGTCGCACCCACCCGCCGCGCCGCGCTAGCGTGAGCCTGCGTGTTTCCGTGAGTACGCGCGTCGGCGACGGCGTGCAGGAAGAGGGTTGCGATGGCCGTCATCTCGAGAGGCTTCGGCGCACGGCGCCGCGAGAGCGACCCGCGGCTGCCACCTGGTCAGTACCTGACCGAGGACTTCCCGGTGCTCTCGGCCGGTCCGACCCCTCGCATCGATCTCGACGACTGGCGGTTCGGCATCCGCACCGAAGCCGGCACCGGCGCCTCGTGGACGTGGGACGAGTTCATGGCACTGCCCATCGAGGACGTCCACACCGACATCCACTGCGTCACGCGCTGGTCGAAGCTGGGCACGTCCTGGCGCGGCGTGTCGCTGGACACCCTGCTGGACGCGGTCGAGACCGATGCCTCGTATGCGATGGCCCATTCGTATGGCGGCTACACCACGAACGTGCCGCTCGACGAGCTGCGCGACGGCCGCGCGTGGGTCGCGTTCGAGTTCGGCGGCGAGCCCCTCGATCCCGAGCACGGTGGCCCGGCGCGACTGCTCGTGCCGCATCTCTACTTCTGGAAGAGCGCGAAGTGGGTGCGCGGACTCACGCTCATGGACGAGGACGAACCCGGATTCTGGGAGCAGAACGGCTACAACATGCACGGCGACCCCTGGACTGAGGAGCGGTATTGGTGACGGTCGGGGACTGGCGTCCCGGCCGGGTCGTGGCGGCGGTCGACGTCACGCCGTCCGCGCGCATCCTGCGACTGCAGGTGCCGGGATGGCCGGGCAACGACGCCGGCCAGCACGTCGATCTCCGTCTCACCGCGGATGACGGCTACCAGGCCGTCCGGTCGTACTCGCTGGGGTCGTACGGCCCGGGTGACACCATCGAACTCGCGGTGGACGAGATCCCCGAGGGCGAGGTGTCGCCGTATCTGGTGCGCGACGTCCTTCCGGGCGACGAGCTCGAGGTCAAGGGGCCCCTCGGCGCCTACTTCGTGTGGCGGGCCGGGGGAGAGGGCCCGGTGCAGCTCATCGCCGGGGGGTCGGGCATCGTGCCGCTGATGGCGATCGTGCGAGCGGCGACGGATGCCGGAGCCGCGGCATCCGTCCGGCTCCTGTACTCGGTCCGCACGCCGGAGGACGCGATATATCGTGATGAGCTGGCGGCCGCGGCGACCGACGGGGGAGTAGGGGTGGCCTGGCGGTATACCCGCGCCGCCCCGGAGGGCTGGCAGGGCGCCGTGGGACGCGTCGACGAGGCGGCGCTGCGCGAGGCCACGTGGGAGCCGGACCGTGCGCCGATCTTCTACGTGTGCGGGCCGACTGGATTCGTCGAGCACGTCGCCGACGCGCTCGTGCGGCTCGGGCATCCGCCCGCGCGGATCAGGACCGAACGCTTCGGAGGTGCATGATGCGAGCGGAGAATGCGACGAGCGTCGTCGACGGCAACGCCGCGGCCGGCATGCTGTGGGACGTCTTCGGGGCGGATGTGACCGCGCTCATCGGCGTCTGCGGCGGCTGCGGAGCTGCGGCGCCGGTCGCCGAGACGGTGGTCGAGCTGGACGACGTGGCCGCCATCGTTCGCTGCCGCAGCTGCACCCACACGCTGTTCACCGTGCTGCACGGCCCCGACGGGGTGCGGCTGGTGGTCGGCACGCTGCGCGAACTGGCACGCCCATAGCTCGACGACGCGCGCTCAGCCGAGCAGCAGCGTCACGAGGATCAGCACCGGCACGCAGCCGATCGTGGTGAGGAAGACGGTGTCGCGCGAGATGGTCTCGCCGACGTCGTAGCGCTGGGAGTAGTTGAAGACGTTCTGAGCGGTGGGGAGAGCGGCGAGCACGGTGACGATGAGCACGTCGTGCGCCGACAGGCCGAACACGAACTCGGCGACCGCCCAGGCGATCACCGGCATGGCGACGAGTTTCAGGGTCGTCGCCAGGACGATGTCACGCCGGCGGCCCGACGCGCCGAGCACGCGCTGCCCGTGCAGCGAGATGCCGTAGGCGATCAGGAGGATCGGCACGCAGGCGTTCGCGATGAGCATCGCCGGCTCCATCACGATGGGCGGCAGCTCGATGCCCAGCACGGAGACGAGCGTTCCGAGCACTGAGCCGAGGACGATCGGGTTGGTGGCGACGCGGGCCACGGCACGCCAGAGCGAGGCGCGCGCGGTGGTCACGGCATCCAGGATCGCCATCGTGATGGGCGTGAACACCAGCAGCTGCATCAGGATCACGGGTGCCGGGTACGCAGCGCTGCCGAGCAGGTACAGCGACAGCGGGATGCCGATGTTGTTGGAGTTGACCTGGCCCGCGCTGAGGGCGCCGATCACGGTCTCGCCGGCCGAGCGCCGCCAGATCAGCCGCGCCACGAGCGCGTACGCGGCGATCACGACGACGGCGGCGATCGCCGACACCGGCAGGAGAGCGGAGAAGAGCGTCCGCACGTCGGCCTGCGCGAGCACCACGAACAGCAGGAACGGCGACAGCACGAAGAACGTGAGGCGCGCCAGCACGGGTTTCGCGTGCTCGCCCAGCAGATCGATGCGGCCGAGGATCCATCCCACGAGGATCGCGACGCCCACCACGACGAACCCGGTGAGCGACTCCAGCATGCTTCGAGCCTAGGAAATCGTTTGCTTGCGGGCCAATCCTGCGTCGCCGTCTGACAGACTGGCACGCGCCGAACAAAGGAGAACGGATGCCTGAACCTCGCGACCGCGCCACGCGCAAGTCCGATCTCATCGCGGCGCTGACCGCACCGGCAGCCGACGTGTGGGTAGCCACCGCCTCGGCCGATGCCGCGCCGTATCTGGTGCCGTTGTCGCTGGCGTGGACGGACGACCGCGCGGTCATCGCCGTCGAGGCCGGCTCCGTCACGGCTCGCAACCTCGCCGGCTCCGGCGCTGCGCGCCTGGCCGTCGGGCCCACCCGCGACGTCGCGCTCCTCGACGTCGTGCTGGAGCGGTCCGCGGGCGTCGACGAGGACGCGGCACTCGGAGCGGCCTACGCCGCGCAGGCGGACTGGGACCCGCGGGGTCTCGCCGGCTACGTGTTCCTCGTGCTGCGACCGACGCGGATCCAGGCGTGGCGCGAGTCGAACGAGCTGTCCGGGCGCGTGCTCATGCGTGACGGCGCTTGGCTGGTCTGAATGGCGCCGACGGATGCCGCAGCGCGAGCGCACGGAATGACAGCGGTGTAAGACGCGTGAGTCATCGGGTTGACTCCGGACGTCACGACGCGTCGCCTGAACGGCACTCTGCCGACGCCGTCAACGGATGTTCTTTCGCAGCGCCTTCTCAGAACCCGGAAGGGGCTGTAGAGAAGGGGTTCGGCCTCAGACCGCTCCGGTGGAGAACACCGCCGATAATGCACATTATGTCAGCTAGAGTTTCGGCCAGCTGCGGGATCCGCGTTCGCTGCTGTCCCCTGTCCGGAGTGCGCAGTGCGACGCGACGCGTGGCTTCGACGCGGAGCAGCGCCTACACGAGGAAGCAGTACACCCCCGTTGCGACGCAGATCACCAGCATCCCTGTCGCGTTGACGAAGAGATTGCGGCCGAAGTCGCGTGCACGGATGTGCATCGCGATCGCCACCACGAAGTAGGCGACGAGGCACACCGACGTCAGTGCGGCGAGTCCGGGGATCCAGATGCCGGCCACCAGTCCCCCGGCGGCGGCGAACTTGATCGGCGGCATGATCCACCACAGCCGCCGGGGCCAGCCGACGTCCTCGAAGCAGCGGGCGATGAAGCGCGCGGGCTTCAGGCACAGCAGGCCGTCGCCGAGCGAGATCGCCGCGAGAAGGACGACGGGCCAGACCGGATCCGGCAGGAGTGTCATGCTCGCAACGTACCATACGGTTTGGTATGGTGGCCATATGTCGCGACAACGGTGGATCGACGAAGGGCTTGCCGTCCTCGCCGAGGAAGGCGTCTCCGCGGTGCGCATCGATCGCATCGCGCCGCGGGTCGGCCTCAGCAAGGGTTCGTTCTTCCATCACTTCGCCAATGCGGCTGCGTACCGCTCCGCGCTGCTCGACGAGTGGCGCGCCCGCGCCGTCGAACAGTTGGCCCAGGCGCCCGAGGTGTCCGAGCTCGCAGCCCTGGTGGCGGCGGGCGACGATGTGGTCGACGTGCGCCTCGAGCGCGCGATCCGAGCGTGGGCTCAGCACGACCCCACTGCGGCGGCGGCGCTGGAGCAGGTCGACGGCGAGCGGCTGTCCGCGCTCAGACGGGCCTGGGCGGCGCGCGTGACGGACCCGGAGCGGGCACGGGCGGCGGCCCTGCTCCCCCACCTCGTGGTGATCGGTGCGACCGTGGCCCGTCCTGCCACGAGCCAGGAGGACCTCGCTGCGGTGTTCCAGCTGCTCGCCGAGCTCATCCCGGCGGTGGGCGGCGCCGACGGCGGCTGAGGCGTCGCCCGGGCGATCCCTGCGAGCCCTGCCTCGTCGCGGCACGGCTGCTCTGGCAGACTGCCGGGATGCCGCACACCGACGCCCTCGCCCGCCTGTGGCCCGCCTCCGCCGTGCGGGTGCGAGCGGGCGCCCTCGAACTCCGCTGGATCGACGACGACCTGCTCGTGGAGCTGGCAGAGCTCGCCGGTCGCGGCATCCATGATCCCGAAGCGATGCCCTTCGAGCATCCGTGGTCGCGGGGCACGGCCGACGAGGTCGCGCGCAGCGTCCTCACGTACCAGTGGAGCCACCGCGGATCGATCTCACCCGTGGCGTTCACCCTCGAACTGGCGGTGATCCGCGCGGGCATGCCCGTCGGAGTGCAGGGCCTGACGGCCCAGGATTGGCCGGTGCTCCGCCGCGTCACCACCGGATCCTGGCTGGGTCGCGAGCATCAGGGACGCGGAACGGGGACGCGCATGAGGATTCTGGCCCTGCATCTCGCGTTCGAGGGCCTCGGTGCGCGCGAGGCGACCTCGGGGGCATTCGTCGACAACGGTCCCTCGAACGCGGTCTCCAGACGCCTGGGCTACGAGCCTGACGGGGCCTTCTTCGTCGCCCGCGAGGGCGTCGCTGTGCTGCACAACCGCTGGACGATGTCGCGCGAGAGGTGGGACGCCGTCCGCGCCGATCACCGCAAGCGCCTCGGCGCCGAGATCGACCTTCACGGCGTCGATGGACTGCGCTCTCAGCTCGACATGGCACCGGAGTAGCCCGTAGACGCCGTCGACCGCGGGCGCCGAAGCGCCCGCGGTCGAAAAGGTCGGTCAGAGTCCGGCGGCGTCGTCCGTCGAGGCCGTGCTGCGACGGGTGACCTGCTCGCCCGCCGCGGGGTCGACGGCCGTGCGCGTGACGGAATCCGACCGGCGGCGGCGCGCCAACAGGATGATGCCGACGATGAAGATGACGGCTCCTGCGCCCATCAGGATGTAGCCGATCATGTCGAGGTTGACCCATTCGACCTCTACGTTCACCGCGAACGCGAGGATCGCTCCGATGGCGAAGAGGGCGATGCCTGCTCCGATACTCATGCGAGGTGTCCTTTCCGGGGCGCGGCCACTAGCCCTCCCCTGTTTCGGGACGAATGGTCCCGCGCCTACGCTTCCGCATCCGGTCGCCTCCTCGGGAGGGGCTTGACAGCGGGCGGATGCCTCCTCCCGGAGATCACCGTGATCAGAGGGCTGTTCGGCGGTGCGAGAAGACGCCGGCGGGCGGCATCCGTCGCGGTGACTACTGTGGAATGGTGCACAGTCTGTCCCGTCCCCGCGCGGCGGGGCCGGGACTGCGTGCGTGGGTGATCTGGACCGTCGGCGTCGCCGCCTACGTGCTGGCCATCACGAACCGCTCCTCGCTGAGCGCGGTCGGTGTCGATGCGGCGGCCCGGTTCGATGCCGACGCGGCGACGCTGTCGCTGTTCGCGGTCGTGCAGCTCGCGGTCTACGGCGGGATGCAGATCCCGATCGGGGTGCTGCTGGACCGGTACGGAGCCAGGCCGATCATGACGGTGGGCATGCTGCTGATGGCGGTCGGGCAGCTGACCATGGCGCTCTCCCCCAGCGTCGGCGTCGCGATCCTCGCCCGCATGCTGCTGGGCGCCGGTGACGCCGCCGTCTTCCCCGGCGTGCTGCGGCTCATCGCGACCTGGTTCCCCGCGCAGCGCGGGCCCCTCATGGTGCAGTTCACGGGCATCGTGGGCCAGGCCGGTCAGCTTGTCGCGCTGATCCCGCTGGCGGCGCTCCTGCATGCCACGTCCTGGACGATCACCTTCGGCAGCATCGCCGGCCTCGGCGTGCTCTTCGCCATCCTGGTGTTCCTGCTGATCCGCAACCACCCTCCGGACCGCGACGAAGACGTGTCGGTCGACACTGACACCGGCGCCATCCGCGTCGTCACGTCGGCCGTCGACACCGGGGTCGGGATCCGCGCGGCGTGGGCGCATCCGGGAACGCGGCTCGCGTTCTGGTCGCACTTCACCACGCCCTTCGCGGGGACGGCGTTCGTCCTGCTGTGGGGCATGCCGTTCCTCACCGCCGGCGAGGGTCGCACGACGGCGGAGGCCGCCTCGATCATGTCGCTCTACGTGGTTGTGGGCATGGCGCTCGGCCCCATCATGGGCGAGCTGTCGCGGCGCATCCCGCACCTGCGGTCGCGAGCCCTCGTGCTGCCGACCGTGGGCGTGCAGGCACTCGCGTGGCTCGTCGTCATCGCTTATCCCGAGCCGGCGCCGCTGTGGCTGCTGCTCGTGCTGGCGGTGGCGCTGGCGACGGGCGGACCCGCGTCGATGATCGCCTTCGACCACGCACGGACCCACAACCCCACGCACCGCCTCAGCACGGCCACCGGCGTCACCAACGCCGGCGGGTTCCTGGCGGCGCTGCTGGCCATCCTGCTGATCGGCCTCGCCCTCGACCTGCAGGGTGCGGGCACGCCCGACACGTACAACCTCGACGCCTTCCGCATCGCGTTCCTCCTGCAGGTGCCGCTGTGGGCCCTGGGAAGCATCTTCATCGTGATCGAGCGCAAGCGCACGCGCATCCGGCTCGGGATGGACCCGCCGCGCACTCGCCGCCGTCGGCAGCGCTGACACGCGACTCGGATGCCCGCGATCCCCGGCTCGCGCGCGGAGCGGACGGACTCGCCGCATCCCGCTGGTCCGGTGGGGTCTCAGAGTCAGTACTGTGGCGCTAACCCGGCTGGCCCAGCCCTTCGAAAGGACGGCCATGAGCGATCCCCTCGTCGTCGCGCAGGAGGTGCGTGACGCCGTCGCCGCCGGCGATCCCGTGCTCGCCCTCGAATCCACGATCTTCACGCACGGGCTGCCCAGGCCGCGCAACCTCGACGTCGCTCTCGAGGCTGAGGCGCGGGTGCGCGCGCTGGGTGTCGTGCCCGCGACGATCGGCGTGGTCGAAGGTCGACCCACCGTCGGTCTGACGCCCGACCAGATCGAGACGCTCTCGACAGCGGAGGGCGTGGTCAAGGCGAGCGTGCGCGATGTGCCTGTCGCCGCCGTGAAGGGGCTCAGCGCCGGGACGACGGTGGCCGCCACGGCGCACCTGGCGGCACGGGCCGGCGTGAAGGTGTTCTCGACCGGTGGACTGGGCGGAGTGCACCGCGGGGCGCCTCATACCTTCGACGAGTCGGCCGATCTCCCGACGCTGGCGGGGCTGCCGCTGGTGATCGTGAGCGCCGGGGTCAAGTCGATCCTCGACATCCCTCTCACGCTGGAGCGACTGGAGACCCTGAACCTCGCCGTCGTGGGGTACCGCACCACGGACTACCCCGCGTTCTACGTGTCCGACTCCGGCCACGACCTGGAGTATTCGGTCGACTCCCCCGCCGAGATCGCCGAGATCGTGCGCATGCGAGACGGGCTGGGGATCACCTCCACGCTGCTCGTCGCGAAGCCGGTGGCACAGGCGCGGCAGCTCGATCCGGCCCTTCACGACGACGTCCTGGCCCGTGCGCTCGCCGCGGCCGACGCGCAGGGCGTGTCGGGGCACGACACCACGCCCTTCCTCCTCGACTTCCTGCAGCGCGAGACCGGCGGGCGCAGCCTCGACGTCAACGTCGAGGTGTATCGCGGCAACGTGGATCTCGGCGCCCGCATCGCGCGGGCGCTCGCGGACGCCTGATGCTCGTCGTGATCGGCGATCTGGTCGCCGACCTGATCGTCCTCGGCGGCGCGTCGCTGGAACGCGGCACCGACAACCCCGCCGAGGTGCGCCTCACGCGGGGCGGGAGTGCTGCGAACGTGGCGGTCGCCGCCGCCGCGCGGCATCCGGTCCGCTTCATCGGCCGGGTCGGCGACGACACGCTCGGCCGCACGCTCGTCAGTGAGCTCGAGGCGGCGGGCGTCGACGCGCGGGTGCAGCGGGATGGTCGCACCGGGTCGATCGTCGTGCTCGTGGATGCCGTCGGCGAGCGCACCATGATCACCGATCGTGGTGCGGCGGCGGAGCTCGACGCGATCGATCCGGAGTGGATGGACGGCGCGGACTGGGTGCACCTGCCGCTCTACGGTTTCGAGACCCCGCTCTCACGGAAGGCGGTGACGGATGCCGCGACCCGCGCCGCCGCGCGCGGCGCCCGGGTGAGCCTCGATCTGTCGAGCGTGGCGACACTGCGAGAGCTCGAAGCGCAGCACCTGCGGACGCTGCTGGCGGACCTCCGGCCGGACGTGGTGTTCGCGAACGAGGACGAGGCGCGCACCGCGGCCGCCCTCGGCATCACCCCCGGCGGCGTGTACGTGGTCAAGCGCGGTGCGGAGCCCGTGGTCGTGTCGGCCGACGGTGAGTCGGTCGAGGTGGCCGTCGATCGGGTCGACGACGTGCAGGACTCCACGGGTGCCGGCGATGCCTTCGCCGCCGGGTACATCGTCGCGGCCCTGGCCGGCGCCGGCCCGACCGAGAGCGCCCGGGCCGGCAGCGTGCTCGCGATGCAGGCGCTGCGCCGCCCGGGCGCTCTGTCAGGGTGAGGACGGGCTCCGGTCAGGCGCTCTGGAGCTGTTCCAGCACCCGCTCGATGTCGTCGATGAACGCGTTGTAGCCGGCGATCGTGGCCGCGACCTGCTCGTCGGTGAAGTCGCTGCGGTCCTGGCGGATCGTGAGCACCGTGCCGTCTGCGGACTCCTCCAGGTCGAACAGGACGGGCAGCCCCGTGTCGTCTCCGGGCTGGTCGGTGAGACTCATGGCGATGTGGGAGGGCGGCTCGACGACGCGATACTCCCCCGACCAGTCGATGCGGTTGCCGTCGGGCAGGATCATCACCGCCCGGAAGGCCCCGCCGGGGCGGACGTCCATCGTGAGGCTCTCCTGCGGCACCTCGACGGCGGCGGTGCCGAACCAGACGGCGAAGTGCTCGGGCTTGGTGATGGCCTCGAACACGAGCTCGCGCGGCGCGCGCAGGGTGCGGGTCACGGTGAAGTACTCAGTCATGGTCGTTCTCCTTGTCAGGTACGGCGGGCGCGTCGCCCGCCGACGGGTCGTGCGGCGGTATGCCCAGCTGCTGCAGGGCGTTGAGGTACTGATCGAGGGCGCCGAGGCTGTCTTCCCAGAACCGTGCGTAGTCGCCGATCCAGTCGGATGCCGCGGCCAGCGGTCGCGCGTCGAGCCGGGCCGGCCGGTACTGTGCGTTCCGCCCCCGGGTGACGAGCCCCGCCCCCTCGAGCACCCGGAGGTGCTTCGACACGGCCGCGAACGTCATGTCGAACGGCTCGGCGAGCTCCCCCACCGTCGCCTCCCCCTCCGCGAGCCGCGCGAGCATGGCGCGGCGGGTGGGATCGGCGAGGGCCGCGAAGGTACGACTCAGTGTGTCGGTCATTCTCACCTCCTTGTTCAACCAATCAGTACAATACCGAGAGGTTGAACAAGTGTCAACGGCGATGTCGGCGACCCGCGCTAGCGTGGCGGCATGCCCCGGGTGATCTTCTACACCGCGACCACGTTGAACGGTTTCCTCGCCGACGACCACGACTCCCTCGACTGGCTGTTCGCCGCACCGGGCGGAGAGGGCGGCGACGCGGATTTCCAGCGTTTCCTCGCGGGCATCGGCGTTCTCGTGCAGGGATCATCGACCTATCGCTGGGTGCTCGAGCACGAGGACCTCGTCGCCCACCCCGAGAAGTGGCCGGCCTATTACGGCAATCGGCCCACGTGGGTGTTCAGCAGCCGCGCGCAGCCGGTGGTGCCCGGTGTCGACATCCGGTTCGCATCTGGGGACGTGCGCGAGGCATGGCCCCAGATCCGTGAGTCCGCCGGCGATCGCGACGTCTGGATCGTGGGCGGCGGCGACCTCGCGGGGCAGTTCGCCGACGCGGGCCTGCTGGACGAGATCCGCGTGTCGATCGCGCCTGCCACCCTGCCGTCCGGCAAGCCCCTGCTCCCCCGCAGCCTCGGTGCGGACCGGCTACGGCTCATCGACGCCCGGCAGGCGGGCGCCTTCGCGGAGCTGACCTACGCCGTCACCGGCCAGCAGCGGTGAGCGAGCGCTGGCGCGGCGTCCTCGCGGCCCTGACGAACCCCGACCTCCGCACGGTCCTCGCCGAGGCGATGCACGGCGCGGCCATTCCTGACGCACGACGTCGCCGGGCGATCGCACGGCTGGTCGAGCTGGGACTCGTGCGTGAGGCTGCGGACGGTGGCGTGCAGTTCGACGATGCGGCCGTGCGCGGCATCTTGAACGAGAACCCGCCGGTGAAGCGATCAGGCCCCGGACGGTTCCTCGATGCCGAGGGGCGCATAGACCGCTATCCGGCGGGGCAGACGGAGCGCGAAGAGCTGCTGCGCTGGATCGCCGACCGCACGTTCGAGGCCGGCGAGGTGCTGAGCGAGAAGGAGACGAACGAGCGGCTGGCCCTGATCACCGCCGATGTCGCCGTGCTGCGCCGCCACCTCGTCGAAGCCGGGCTGCTCGAGCGCACGCGGTCCGGATCGAAGTACGCGCGCGTGGAGTCTACGGAGCGCTGACGGCCTCAGCGCGACCCCGGCTCGAACCGCGTCCACTGGCCGAACTTCGGCTCGCGTCCGTCGCCCGACGACGTGCCCGTCAGCCGGCGTCGCACCCACGGGCCCACGTGCTCGCGGTAGTACGCCGCGCCGCGCGTTCCGGCGGCAGGCATCGGCGGCAGCGACCACCATTCGGCCGGCGGCTCCAGGCCCAGCGCGCTGAGTACGCGCGCGGCGACCCGGTGGTGGCCGCGGGCGTTCATGTGCAGGCGGTCCTCCGACCAGAAGGGCGGGGTGGCCAGCTCCGCGTCGAACCAGTTGTACGCCTGCACGACGTCGGCGCGTGATGCCAGGCGCCTCTCGACGGCGTGCGAGAGCAGATCGCCCCGGCGCTGGATCACGCGGCGCAGCGGCAGCTGTGCCGTCGGGTTCGCGCCCGACAGCACGATCAGCTGCACACCCTCCTCGTCGCACCGTCGCAGCACGCGCTCGAAGGCCGCGACGACATGCGCGACGCTCGTGCGGGGGCGGAGCATGTCGTTTCCGCCGCCGTTGAACGAGAGGTGCGTCGGCTTCAGTGCGAGCGCCGGCTCGAGCTGCTCGTCGACGATCGGCCACACGAGCTTGCCGCGGATCGCGAGGTTGGCGTACTCGATCGGCTCGCCCGCCGCATCCGCCCATCCTCGCGCCACGAGATCGGCCCAGCCGCGCACGTGCCCGTCGGGGAGCTCGTCGCCCACGCCCTCGGTGAAGGAGTCGCCGATCGCGACGTATCGAACGGATGCCACGCCCCCAGCCTAGGACGGCGTCGCCCGTCCGCCCGACACCCCTCAGCGGTCGTCGAGCGCCACGCCTCGGCGGTCGACCAGTCCCCATGCCGCCCCGGCGGCGACGGCGAAGAACGCCGCGAAGACGACGAACAGCACCGGGGCGCCGCCGGCCAGCAGCAGCGACGGCACCACGAGCGGGGCGACGATCGACGCGATTCGTCCCACCCCCGCCGCCCAGCCGCTGCCGGTCGCCCGCAGCGACGTCGGGTACATCTCCGGTGTCACCGCGTACAGGGCGCCCCACGCGCCGAGGTTGAAGAACGACAGCGCCATCCCCGCGGCGATGATCGTCCCAGGGCTCCCCGCGGTGCCGAAGAAGATGGCCGACACCGCCGAGCCGACGAGGAACACCGAGAGCGTCGCGCGCCGCCCCCACACCTCGATCAGCCACGCGGCCGCCGCGTACCCGGGCAGCTGCGCCAGGGTGATCACGAGCGTGAACCCGAAGGAGCGCACCAGGTCGTACCCCTGGGCCACCAGGATCGACGGGATCCAGATGAACGCGCCGTAGTAGGAGAAGTTCACGCAGAACCACACCAGCCAGAGGCAGGCCGTGCGCACGCGGAACTCGCGCGACCACAGCGCTCCCAACCGCTCCCGCAGCGACGTCGCCGTCGCGGGCGGCGTCGTGGGCCGGCCCGCCGCGGGCGCCGCCTCGACGCCGGCAGCATCCTCGAAGCGTCGCACGACGGATTCGGCCTGCGTGAAGCGGCCCCGCCGTTCCAGCCAGCGCGCCGACTCGGGCAGCCCCCAGCGCACGATGAGCGCGTACAGGGCGGGGATGGCCCCGAGCGCGAACGCCCACCGCCAGCCGTCGTCGGATGCCGGGATGACGAAGTAGCCGATCAGCGCGGCGAGCGTCCACCCGACGGCCCAGAACGCCTCGAGGATGACGATGAGGCGGCCGCGCATGCGAGCGGGGGCGAACTCGCTCACGTAGGTGCTCGCGACCGGCAGCTCGGCCCCGAGGCCGAGTCCGACGAGGAACCGCAGCACCAGCAGCGCCGCGAGCCCGCCGACGAGAGCGCTCGCGCCCGTCGCCAGGCCGTATACCAGGAGTGTGAGAGCGAAGACCTGTCGCCGCCCGAACCGGTCGGCGAGCAGGCCGCCGACGCTCGCGCCGACCGCCATGCCCACGAACCCGATCGACGCGATCCACGCGGTCTCGCTGGGAGCGAGGCTCCACTGGGCGGCCAGCGCGGCGATGATGAACGAGATCAGGCCGACGTCCATCGCGTCCAACGCCCAGCCGATCCCCGAACCGGTCAGCACCCGAAGATGCACGCGGGTGAACGGCAGGCGGTCGAGGCGCTCCGAGAGCGTCGACGTGGCGCGGGTTCCGGCATCCGTCATAGCGTCATGCTACGGATGCCGCGACCCTCGCGGTGCTCACGACAGCATGTCGCGCACGAGCGGGGCCACCTCGGTGCCGTACAGCTCGATCGAGCGCATCATCTTCTGGTGCGACAGCGTTCCCGTCGAGAACTTCATGTCGAAGCGCGAGGCGCCGAGCGTGCGCACCGTGTCGGCGATCTTGCGGGCCACCGTCTCGGGCGAGCCGACGTAGAGCGCCCCGCCCGGGCCGACGTCGTGCTGGAAGCGCAGGCGGTTGTAGGGCGGCCAGCCGCGCTCGCGCCCGATCGAGTTGTTCATCGCCTCGAAGCCCTCGTAGGCCTCGTCCCACGCCTGCTGGTCGGTCTCGGCGATGTGTCCGGGCGAGTGGACTCCGACGGGCAGCTCGGGCCGCTCGAAGGTCTCCAGCGACCGCCGGTAGAGCTCGGCGAACGGGCGGAAGCGCTCGGCCGGCCCGCCGATGATGGCGAGCATCAGGCCGTAGCCGTAGCGCGCGGCTCGCACGGCCGATTCCGGGGTCCCCCCGACGCCGACCCATGCCCGCAGCCCGTTCTCGGTCTTCGGGAAGACGTCAGCCTCTTCCAAGGGTGCGCGCAGCGTGCCGCTCCACGTGACGGGCTTCTCCGTGAGCAGCTGCGAGAACAGCTCGAGCTTCTCGTCGAAGAGGGGCTCGTAATCGCGCAGGTCGTAGCCGAACAGCGGGAAGGACTCGATGAACGAGCCCCGCCCGAGGATCACCTCGGCGCGGCCGCTCGAAACGGCGTCGAGGGTGGAGAACCGCTCGAACACCCTCACCGGGTCGTCGCTGGAGAGAACGGTGACCGCGGTCCCGAGGTGGATCCGCTTCGTCCGCGCTGCCGCTGCGGCGAGCACGATCTCGGGGCTCGATACCGCGAACTCGCGCCGGTGGTGCTCGCCGATCCCGAAGAACGACAGCCCCACCTGGTCGGCGAGGACCGCCTGGTCGACGACGTTGCGGATGGTCTGGGCGGCGCTGAGCAGCTCGCCCGTCGCGTCGCGGGTCACATCGCCGAAGGTGTCGAGGCCCAGCTCGATCTGGGCGGGGCCTGTGGGGGCGAGGTCTGCAGTGGTCACGATCGACTCCTTCTATTCGCCTGCATGAACCCGCGCGACGGTCGCGGCATTCCCGAAGACATCCGGACTCCGCGAGCGTAGCGTGGAGCCATGGCCCTGTTCGCAGACCGATGGGCCGCCGGGCGCGAGCTCGCCGCGCACCTCGCGCACTGGCGGGGAACGGATGCCGTGGTCCTCGGCATCCCGCGAGGCGGCGTGGTGGTCGCGGCCGCGGTGGCCGACGACCTCGGCCTCCCTCTCGACGCCGTGGTCGTGCGCAAACTCGGCGCCACGGGCCAGGAGGAGTTCGCGGTCGGTGCGATCGCGGACGGGGTGCGGATCGTCACGCCGGGCGCGGTGCGCTGGGCGGGCATGTCGCCCGGAGACCTGGACCGGGTCGAGGCGGCCGAGCGCGATGAGCTGGCGCGACGCACTGACGCGTACGGTGCCCCCATCGACGACCTGGCCGGGCGCAACGCGATCGTCGTCGACGACGGCGTCGCGACCGGTGCGAGTGCGATCGCGGCGTGCCGGGCGGTGCGCGGCCGCGGACCGTCGAAGGTGGTGCTGGCCGTCCCCGTCGCTCCGGCGCGGTGGAGCGCACCCGTCGACGCGGTGGACGAGCTCGTGTGCCCGCACCGAGAAGAGGACTTCTGGGCCGTGGGCCAGTACTACGACGACTTCGGTCAGACCAGCGACGCCGAGGTCCTGGCGCTGCTGCACCGGGACGCGGCAGGCTCAGCGACCGAGGACGGTCGCTGAGCCTGCCGGTCTCGTCCGCTCAGCGCGACAGCGCGAAGCGCAGCGTGTCGAGGCCGACGCCGCCGATGTCGAGCGCGCGCTTGTGGAACTGCTTGATCGAGAAGGCGTCGCCCTCACGCTCGGCGACCTCGTCGCGCAGCTGCTCCCAGATGCGCTGGCCCACCTTGTACGAGGGCGCCTGACCCGGCCAGCCGAGGTACCGGTTGACCTCGAACCTCACGAACTCGTCGGGCATGTTGACGTTGCGCAGCATGAACTCCAGCGCGAAGTCGGCGTCCCAGACCCCCTGGTCGTCGGGACGCTGCTTCTCGAGGTGCACGCCGATGTCGAGCACGACGCGCGCGGCGCGCATGCGCTGACCGTCGAGCATGCCGAGGCGGTCGGCCGGGTCGGACAGGTAGCCCAGCTGCTCCATGAGCCGCTCGGCGTAAAGCGCCCAGCCTTCGGCGTGGCCCGACGTGCCGCCCAGCAGGCGGCGATAGGTGTTGAGCTGCGCGCGGTTGTACACGGCCTGCGCGATCTGCAGGTGGTGACCCGGGACGCCCTCGTGGTAGACGGTCGTGAGTTCGCGCCAGGTGTCGAACTCCTCGACGCCCTCCGGCACCGACCACCACATGCGGCCCGGGCGCGAGAAGTCGTCGGTCGGACCGGTGTAGTAGATGCCGCCTTCCTTCGTGGGGGCGATCATGCACTCGAGCTTGCGGATCGGCTCGGCGATGTCGAAGTGCGTCTTGCCGAGTTCGGCGACGGCGCGGTCGCTCGTCTCCTGCATCCACTTCTGCAGCGCGTCGGTGCCGTAGAGCTTGCGGCTCGCGTCCTGCTCGAGGAAGGCCACGGCCTCCTCGACGCTGGCCCCTGCCTTGATCTCGTGCGCGATCGCCTCCTGCTCGGCGACCATGCGGGCGAGCTCTTCGACACCCCACTCGTAGGTCTCGTCGAGGTCGATGGTCGCACCGAGGAAGCGGCGGCTGTGCAGCGCGTAGAGCTCGCGGCCGACGGCATCCTTCTCGTTCGCGACCGGCGCGAGTTCGTTCGACAGGAACGATGCCAGCTCGTCGTACGCGACGCGTGCGGCGTTGGCGTTGTCGGCGAGATCGCGAGCCAGCGAAGCGGGCAGCTGGCCCTCCTCCGGAGCGGCCTCCGCGGCGAACGTGGCGAAGAAGCCGTTCTCCGAGGTGTAGCGGGCGATCTGCGTCGCGACCTCGGTGACCTGCCGGCGCGCGGGCACCACACCCTGCGAGATACCTTCGCGCAGGGTGGTCATGTAGCCGTCGATCGCACCCGAGACCGCTCCGAGCCGCTTGGCGATGACCGACCAGTCGTCGGCGGTGGCGGTGGGCATCAGATCGAACGCCGAGCGGATGTTCTGCGCGTGCGAGGCGATGACGTTCAGGTCGCGCAGCGGCCACTTGGCCTCGTGCAGGTCGAGCTCGAGCTGGATCTCGCGCGAGATGTCGTCCTTGGTCACGGCGTCGACATCGTCGTCGGCGGTCGCGGCCTCGAGGGCGGCCAGCGTCTTGCGCCCCTCCTCGATGAGGCGCTCCTGCCCGGCGGGGCTGTAGTCGCCGAACCGGTCGTTGTACTCCGACCGGCCGATGTAGGTCGCGAGCGTCGGCTCGAGTTCGGCGAGTGTGTCGACCCACGCATCAGCGATCTTGTCGATCTGCGTGGGCGTGCGGGTTTCGTCTGTCATGGCTTCGAGCCTAGGGATGCGACGCGGTGCCGACAAACGTGAGCCGCGGTCTCCTCGCGATACGTGCGAGCGCGTGAGGTCAGTGGCCGGCGATGTCCCAGTTCGCGCCCCGGCCGACCTGCACGTCGAGCGGCACCGACAGCTGGGCGGCATCGCCCATGCGCGTGCGAACGATCCGCTCCGCGGCGTCCCACTCCCCTGGCGCGACTTCGATCACGAGCTCGTCGTGGATCTGCAGCAGCACCCGCGAGCGCAGGCCTTCCGCGGCGAAGTCGTCGTGGATGTGGAAGAGCGCGACCTTCATGATGTCGGCCGCGCTGCCCTGGATCGGCGCGTTGAGCGCTGCGCGCTCGGCGTTCTCGCGCAGCACCCGATTGGGGCTCGCGAGGTCGGGGAACGGCCGCCGGCGGCCGAAGATCGTCTCGGTGTAGCCGTCGATGCGGGCCTGCTCGACCGAAGAGCGCAGGTAGTCGCGCACCGCGCCGAAGCGGGCGAAGTACTCCAGCATCAGCTGCTTCGCCTCGGACTGCTCGATGCGCAGCTGCTTGGAGAGGCCGAACGCGGAGAGCCCGTAGACGAGGCCGTACGACATGGCCTTGACCTTGGTGCGCATGGCCGGTGAGACGTCTTCAGGTGCCACGCCGAACACCCGCGAGCCGACGAAGCGGTGGGTGTCCTCGCCGGAGTTGAACGCCTCGATCAGTCCCGGGTCGCCGGAGAGGTGCGCCATGATGCGCATCTCGATCTGCGAGTAGTCGGCGGTGAGGAGCGTCTCGTAGCCCTCGCCCACAGTGAAGGCGGAGCGGATGCGCCTGCTCTCCTCCGTGCGGATCGGGATGTTCTGCAGGTTCGGATCCGTGCTCGACAGACGCCCGGTCTGGCTGCCGGTCTGGACGTAAGTGGTGTGGATGCGCCCGTCGGCCCCGCTCGTGCGATCGCCGCCGATCGCGCTGTCGAGCGACTCGATGATCTGGCGCAGCTTGGTGGCCTCGCGGTGCTGCAGGAGCAGGTCGAGGAACGGGTGGGGGTTGGTCTCCTGGAGATCGGCGAGAACCGCGGCATCCGTCGAGTAGCCGGTCTTGGTCTTGCGCGTCTTCGGCAGCTGGAGCTCCTCGAACAGCACTTCCTGCAGCTGCTTCGGCGAGCCGAGGTTGACCTCGCGGCCGATCGCGGCGTAGGCGTCCTGTGCGAGCGCGTCGGCGCGGGCGCCGAGCTCGCCGGAGAACTGGGTGAGCGTCTCGTGCGAGACGGCGACACCGGCCAGCTCCATGTCGGCGAGGGTGTGGAGCGTCGGCAGCTCGATGTCGGTGAGCACCGCGGCGACGCTCGGCGGCATCTCGGCCCGGATCGCGCGGACGACGCGCGCGAGGTACCACGAGAACTGTCCGGTGGTGGCACCCTCGGTCTCGGGAACGAGCTGCGAGGGGTCCGATTCGGGGAGCTTCTCGTCGAGGTACCGGTCCACGAGGTCGGCGAGCGTCTTGTCGGGGAAGCTGGGTCGCAGCAGCCAGCCGGCGAGGATCACGTCGAAGGTGAGACCACCGAGCTGCAGCCCGGCGCGGCGGAGCGCCTTCACCTGCGGCTTCGCGTCGGCGAACGCCTTCGGCGCATCGGAGGCCAGCCAGGGGGTCAGAGCCGTGGCGAGCTCGGGCGTCCAGTCGGCCTCGGCCGCGGCATCCGTCGTCGCCACGCCGATGCGGGCCGGAAGACCGCCTTCGACGGTGATGGTCACGCCCAGCTCGCCGGTGGCCTCGGCGACCCACGCCGCGAACTCGGCGGGTGCGAGCGCCTTCGCGACCGGCGCGAGTTCGGCGGCCGCCGACGAGACCGCCGCCATCTGCTGCTCGATGCCGGCCAGCTCGGCGACGCGCGGGATGAGCGTCTTGAACTCGAGCCGCGAGAAGATGTCGCGCACCGCCTGGGCGTCCATGGGCTGGACCTCGAGATCGCCGGGGCTCAGCGGCAGCTCGACGTCGGTCAGCAGCCGGTTGAGGCGGCGGTTGCGGCGTACGTCGTCGAGGTGGTCCCGCAGGTTGCCGCCCACGACGCCCTTGATCGAGTCGGCGCCTTCCAGCAGCGCGTCGAGCGAGCCGAACTGGGTGAGCCACTTCACGGCCGTCTTCTCGCCCACCTTGGGAACACCCGGAAGGTTGTCGCTGGTCTCGCCCACGAGCGCCGCGATGTCGGGGTACTGCTCGGGCGGCACGCCGTAGCGGTCGATCACGGCCTGCCGGTCGTAGCGCTTGAGCTGCGAGACGCCCTGCACGTTCGGGTACAGCAGCGTGATGTCGTCGTTGACGAGCTGGATGGTGTCGCGGTCGCCCGAGCACACGAGCACCTGGAACCCCTGCTGGGCACCCTGCGTCGCGAGGGTCGCGAGGATGTCGTCGGCCTCGATGTCTTCCTGCTGCAGCACGCGGATGCTCATGGCCGCCAGGCAGTCCTGGAGCAGCGGGATCTGGCCCTTGAACTCGGACGGCGTCTCGGAGCGGTTGGCCTTGTACTCGGTGTACTCCCGGGTGCGGAACGACTGCCGCGAGGTGTCGAAAGCGACCGCGAGGTGGGTCGGCTTCTCCGCCTTGATCAGGTTGATCAGCATCGCGAGGAACCCGTAGATCCCGTTCGTGTGCTGCCCGTCCTTCGTCGAGAAGTTGTCCACCGGGAGGGCGTAGAACGCCCGATACGCCAGCGAATGGCCGTCCACGACGAGAAGGGTAGGCTTTGCGGAGTCCGTCACCCTGCAAGCCTAGTCAGGGCCGACGACAGTCCCGCCCCGCGCGGAACGCCGCCCCCTCCCCCGCCGCTGAAGGTGAAGTCATGCCCGAGACATCCGTCGCCCACGAGGACGCCCTGGAGTGGGCGACCGGCCGCGGCATCGGCGCGCTGGCCGAGAAGATGGGCTTCGAGTGGCTCGAGTTCACGTCCGAGCGGGCGGTCGCACGTATGCCGGTGGCGGGCAACACCCAGCCTGTGGGGCTCTTCCACGGAGGCGCGTACGTCGTGCTCGGCGAGTCGCTCGGATCCATGCACGCGAACTACCACGCCGGCCCCGGGCGGCTGGCCGTCGGCGTCGACATCAACGCGACGCACACCCGCTCGGCGACCGAGGGCTACGTGACGGGCGTGTGCACACCGCTTCACCTCGGTCGGAGCCTCACGGTCCACGAGATCGTGCTGACCGACGACCAGGGCCGTCGCTGCTCCACGGTGCGCATCACGAACCACATCAAGGACCTGCCGCAGTCCGGTCGCTGAGCCTCGGTTCCCCACGTCGTCGGGTGGGTCGCGACTCAAAGGCGTGGCTGCGAGGTTTCGCGTGGCGGCCGGCACGCGGCATGCGTCTCCCGCCTCAGCCCGGCCAGAGCTCGCGCTGTCATCCAACGCCCATGTCAATCACGGCGCACGGCGTGGGCGCTCGGTGACAGCACGGGCTCTGGCCGGAGAAGCAGGGGCGGGGCGAGACGGAAAGATGCTGCGGCGAGCAGACGAAGAAGAGCGGATGCCCAGGGCCGGGGCATCCGCTCTTCTTGAAGTCTGATCAGCCCTTCTTGGGCGCGAGCTGCTCGATGATCGCCTTGGCGACGTCCTGCATGGTGAGGCGGCGGTCCATCGACGCCTTCTGGATCCAGCGGAAGGCCTCGGGCTCGGAAAGACCCATCTTCTCGTTGAGCAGGCCCTTGGCGCGGTCGACGAGCTTGCGGGTCTCGAAGCGCTCGACCATGTCGGCGACCTCGGCCTCGAGCGTGATGATCTGCTCGTAGCGGGCCAGGGCGATCTCGATCGCAGGCAGCAGGTCGTTGGGCGTGAAGGGCTTCACGACGTAGGCCAGGGCGCCGGCCTCGCTCGCGCGCTCGACGAGCTCCTTCTGGCTGAAGGCGGTGAGCAGCACGACCGGGGCGATGTGGTTCTTGCTCAGCTTCTCGGCGGCGGAGATGCCGTCGAGCTGCGGCATCTTGACGTCCATGATGACGAGGTCGGGACGCAGTTCGGTGGCCAGGGCCACCGCCGTCTCGCCGTCGCCGGCCTCGCCGACGACGTCGAATCCGTTGTCGCGAAGGATCTCGACGATGTCGAGCCGGATGAGCGACTCGTCCTCGGCGACCACGACGCGACGGGGGGTGGATGCCGTCGATGCGGCGGTCTGCTCCTGCTCAGTCACCATTGAATCCTACGGTATGGTCAATCGCGGACGCGCGGCACGCCGCGCGGGCCGGTGTGGCGGAATGGCAGACGCGACCGACTCAAACTCGGTTGCCCGCAAGGGCGTGTGGGTTCGACTCCCACCACCGGCACTCCCCCGACTTCGCGAAGAGCGGATGCCTCGATCAGAGGCATCCGCTCTTCTGCGTTTTCCTGCGGCAGCTGAGCCGCTCGCGACCCTCGCGCAAAAAAGTTGGTATTCGGTGTTGCTAAGTACCGGTACCTAGTGTTACTTTCTAGTGGTAGTCAACATCACTGAGTAGCAAGAACGAAGGAGGTGCGCCATGGGCAAGCAGGAGACCGAGATGCTCAAGGGCACGCTGGAGGGCATCGTGCTCGCGATCCTCTCCGGCAGGCCGGCGTACGGCTACGAGATCACCTCGTGGCTGCGCGACCAGGGCTTCTCCGACATCGCGGAAGGCACTGTCTACGCCCTGCTGGTCAGGGTCGAGCAGCGGGGCCTCGTCGACGTCGAGAAGGTCCCGTCGGAGAAGGGTCCGCCTCGCAAGGTGTACTCGCTCAACGCACAGGGCCGCGAGCAGCTGGCCGAGTTCTGGAGGACCTGGAGCTTCCTCGCAGAACGCATCGAGTCGCTCCACCGTCAGAACGCAGACAAAGACAACACCACCCCCCAGGAAGAGGACTGATCATGGCCGCCAAGTGGTACGAAGTCGTCACCGGCTCGATCGAGCAGAAGAAGCAGTACAAGCAGTACAAGGCCCGCGTCGAGGCGCTTCCCGAGCCGTATCGCACGGCCGCGAAGGCGCTGGACCGGTACTTCATGACCGTCGGCGGCATGACCGACGGCGAGACGATGATCCAGATGCTCAGCGACTCCGCCGACCTCTGGGAGCGCGCGGCGGCCGACGGCACGCCGGTCCGCGACATCGTCGGCGAGGATCCGTCGGCGTTCGCGGAGGAGTTCACCGCTGCCTACTCGGGCAAGCAGTGGATCGACAAGGAGCGCGCACGTCTGAACAAGGCGATCGACGACGCAGAACGGAGTGAGGGAGAATGACCACCACCGCCGCCATCGAGGTCAAGGGCCTCGAGAAGTCCTTCAAGGACCTGCATGTGCTGCGCGGCGTCGACTTCGACGTGGAGCGGGGAAGCATCTTCGCCCTCCTCGGATCCAACGGCGCGGGCAAGACCACCGTCGTGCGGATCCTGTCGACGCTGATGAAGGCCGACGCCGGCGTCGCGACGATCACCGGCTTCGACGTCGCCGGCAAGGCGCAGAAGGTGCGCGAGACGATCAGCCTCACGGGGCAGTTCGCCGCCGTGGACGAGGTGCTCAGCGGTCGTGAGAACCTCGTGCTGATCGCCCAGCTGCGTCACCTGCCCGACCCGGGCGCGATCGCCGACGGCCTCCTGGCACGGTTCTCGCTGACCGACGCCGGCGCCCGCAAGGTGGCGACGTACTCCGGCGGCATGCGCCGGCGGCTCGACATCGCCATGAGCCTCATCGGCAACCCGCCGGTGATCTTCCTCGACGAGCCGACGACGGGGCTGGACCCCGCGGCGCGCATCGAAGTGTGGGAGGCGGTCAAGGAGCTCGCCCGGGGAGGCACCACGGTGCTCCTCACCACGCAGTACCTCGAAGAGGCTGAGCAGCTCGCGGACCGCATCGCGATCCTCCACAAGGGACGCATCATCGTCAACGGCACGCTGGGCGACCTCAAGGCGCTGCTGCCGCCGGCGAAGGTCGAGTACGTCGAGAAGCAGCCCAGCCTCGAGGACGTGTTCTTCGCGCTCACCGGCGAGACCGACACCGCAGAACCCGGAGCCGCCGAGTCCGGCGCTCCGCAGACACGAAAGGAAGGGCGATGACCGCTCACGTCATCGGCGACACCGCCGTGCTCACCGGTCGGTCGCTGCGTCACATCCTGCGCAGTCCCGACACCATCATCACCACCGCCGTCACGCCGATCGCGCTGATGCTGCTGTTCGTCTACGTGTTCGGCGGGGCGATCGAGCTCGGCGCAGGCCAGGGGTCGTACATCGACTACATGCTGCCCGGCATCCTGCTCATCACGATCGCGTCCGGCATCGCCTACACGGCGTACCGCCTGTTCCTCGACATGCAGGGCGGGATCTTCGAGCGGTTCCAGTCGCTGCCGATCTCGCGGTCGAGCGTGCTGTGGGCGCACGTGCTGACATCGCTGGTGTCGATCCTGGTGTCACTCGCCATCGTCATCGGCGTGGCGCTCCTGATGGGCTTCCGCACCGGCGCGAGCTTCGGCGCGTGGCTCGGCGTGGCGGGCATGCTGGTGCTGTTCACGCTGGCGCTCACCTGGCTGGCGGTGATCCCGGGCCTCACGGCCAAGACGGTGGACGGTGCGAGCGCGTTCTCGTACCCGCTCATCTTCCTGCCGTTCATCAGCTCGGCGTTCGTGCCCACCGAGAGCATGCCGGCACCGGTGCAGTGGTTCGCCGAGAACCAGCCCGTGACGTCGATCGTCGACTCCATGCGGGCGCTGTTCGCCGGCCAGCCCGTCGGCTCCGACATCTGGGTGGCGATGGCCTGGCTCGTCGGGATCCTCGTCGCCGCCTACATCGGGTCGATGGCGATCTACCGTCGGAAGATCAGCTGATCGACCGCTGACACCAAGAAGAGCGGATGCCTCGAACCGAGGCATCCGCTCTTCTGCTGTCCGCGGGCTAGGCGCCGAAGTACTGGTTGCCCAGCGCCTTGCTCTTGAGCGCATCAAACTCGCCCTGCGTGATCGTGCCGGCGTCGAGCAGCGCCTTGGCCTTGGCGATGTCTTCCGCGGGGCTCGAAGAGGCCGAGGGACGGTACTCGTCGGACTCGGGCACGACTCCCCCGCGTGCGGCCGCCGCGCGCTGGGCCATGCCCTTGCCGTTGACGATGATGTAGATCAGGGCGGTGAGGAACGGCACGAACACCAGTGCGATGATCCACAGCGCCTTGAGCCAGCCGTTGAGCTTCTCGTCGCGGAACAGGTCGGTGATGATCACGATGACCACGTACAGGTACGCGATGAAGTAGAAGCTCCACAGCAGGAACCAGATGAAGTCGTTGAAGAACATGGTGCCCCTTCGGCGAGAGATGGTGGCGATAGCGTAGCGCGCTGTGAACGAGCCGCATACGACACACCGGCACTGTGTCAAGCCCGCCGGCGAGATCCTCCCGCGATGCGAGGATTGCCCCTCCGACACGAGGGGGAAGGACCCGGATGCGCCACTCCGAGATCGCCCGGACGGCACGCGAGATCTTCGGATGGGAGGCTCTGCGGGAGGGGCAGTCCGAGGCGATCGCGGCGCTGGCAGCCGGCCGGGATGCGATCGTGATCCTGCCCACCGGCGCGGGCAAGTCCGCCGTGTATCAACTGGCCGGTCACCTTCGCGAGGGCCTCACGCTTGTCGTCTCGCCGCTCATCGCACTGCAGGACGATCAGGTCGCCCAGCTCGCGTCCGCACCGCACGCGCCGAGGGGCGCGGTGCTGAACTCCACGCTCACCGAGCGCGCAGCCGATGATCTGTGGGGCGAGGTGACCGAGGGACGGATCGGATGCCTCTTCCTCACGCCCGAACAACTGTCCAAGGACGACGTGATCGACCGGCTGCGTGCCGTCGGCGTCGGGCTGTTCGCCGTCGACGAGGCGCATTGCGTCGCGAGCTGGGGGCATGACTTCCGTCCGGACTATCTGAGGCTGGGCGCCGTCCGAGAGCGGCTCGGCGCCCCGCCGATCGTCGCTCTCACGGCGACCGGGGCCGAACCGGTGCGCGCCGAGATCGCCGAGCGGCTGGGGCTGCACGATCCTGAGGTGATCGTCCGGGGCGTGGATCGGCCGAATCTCGAGCTGACGGTCCGCCGCATCGTCACCGCCGACGACAAGCGCGATGCCGTCATCGAGTCGGTCGCGTCGACGGGCGGGTCGGGGCTCCTCTACACCGCGACCCGCAGGGAGGCCGAGCAGTACGCCGCCGCGCTCGCCGAGCGCGGGAAGCGCGTCGGCGTCTACCACGCAGGCCTGTCCAGGGTCGAGCGGGAAGCCGCGCACCGCGCCTTCCTGGACGACGGCGTCGACGTCGTCGTGGCCACCAACGCGTTCGGGATGGGCATCGACAAGCCCGACGTGCGATTCGTCACCCACGCTTCCGTGCCCGAATCGCTGGACTCCTACTACCAGGAGATCGGGCGTGCCGGGCGGGACGGCGCCCCGGCCGAGGCGACGCTGTTCTACCGCCCGGAGGATCTCGGGATCCGCAAGTACTTCGTCTCGCGGACCGTCGACCGGGACGAGCTCGCCGCGGCCTTCCGCGCTGTCGCCCGCGCCGAGGGACCCGTTCCGGCGAAGGCGCTGGCCGCGGCACTCGGCGTCGCTCCCCGGCGGGCGCTGCACCTGCTGAACCTGCTGGCAGAGGGCGGCGCGGTGCGCGTCGGCCGGCGCGGAGCGGTGGTCGAGGCATCCGTGTCGGCGTCCGCTGCCGCAGCCGCCGCAGAAGAGGCGTCCGAGCGTCGCGGGCGGATCGAGCGTTCCCGCCTGGACGTGATGCGGCGCTACGCCGAGACGCGCGACTGCCGACGCCGTGTGCTGCTGCGGTACTTCGGCGAGGATCTCGCCGGGCCGTGCGGGCACTGCGACACGTGCCAGGCGGGGGTCGTCGACGACACGGCGGTCGACGAGTCGGGCGTGCCGTTCCCCGCCGGTTCAGCGGTCGAGCACGCGGAATGGGGCCGTGGATCCGTCTCGGCGGTGGAGGGCGACCGTCTCACCGTGTTCTTCGAAGAACAGGGCTACAAGACGCTCGCCCTCGACACCGTCATCGAGAACGGACTGCTCAGCCGCGCGGGCTGAGAACGGACAGGGCCCGCGTCAGTCGGCGGCCTCCGTCCTGGAGCGACGCCGGGCTACGAACAGCAGCGACAATCCACCGAGCACGATCAGACCCACGCCGAGCCACAGCCAGTCGCCGCCGGTGGACCCTGTCGCCGGAAGCGGCTGGGGTACCGTGACCGTCACGTTGTCCTCGGCGCAGAAGACGCCGTCCACGACGCCGTCGGCGTCTTCGTAGCAGACCTCGCCCGTATTCACGATGCTGGTGGCTCTGGTCGTCGAGCGCAGCGTCACGTCGAGAGTCACCGGTGGTGCGGCGGTGATGTTCGGACCCAGCACGCCGAGCAGATCGCACCGCAGCGATCCGCCGAAGCCTGCGGAGTCTGCGCCCGTGACCGCGCAGTTCTCCCAGCGCGGGAACGCGGGCGCCGGTGCGGTCGTGATGGCGTCGACGCGCAGGTCGTCGGGGATCTCATCGAACAGCGTGACCGGCTCAGCCGCCCCCTCGCCCGTGGAGGTCACCTGCAGCGTGTATTCGAAGGACGAACCGGGCTTGGCCGACGTCGTGCTCGCGGTCTTCTCGATGTCGAGCAGCGGCGGCCGGTCGATCGCGCATGTGGGCAGAGCCTGCGGGTAGACGGCGAGCACCGTCTGCGAGGGATTGATGGAGAACTCCACCGAGAGCGGCTCCTTCGTCACCGTGTACGGATTCGCAGGGTCGCCGCTCGGCGTGTAGGTCTCGCCTCGCCACGGGAACGTGGCGTCGGTCTCGTCCAGGATCAGATCGAGGAAACGGGTGCCCGGGACCACGGACGCCGGGTCAGCGAGGTCCGCCTCGGTGACAGGGCGCCAGCCGGGGAACTGGTACGGGATGCCGTCGTCGTTCACCGCCGCCCCGGGCCAGAGAAGGCGCCCGTCGCGTTCCTCCCAGGGCACGGTGTCGACGCGCGTGAGCGTGCCGTCAGCGCTCGTCCACGTGATGGTGATTTCGCCGGGCTCCACCGACGACGTCGTCTGCACGTCGAAGTACAGCCACGGAACGTCGGCGATGCAGCGCACGTACGCTCCGGCCGAGATGCGCTTGACGGGCACCTCGGAGTCGTCGCAGTTGTTCGAAGGGTCGATGTCTTCTTGCGCGAGCGCGAGCTCCGCCTCGCCCTGCCCGGGTGAGGCCAGACCGGGCTGCGGCTCGACCAGCGCCACACACGCCTCGTTGGGGATGGGGCTCTCGTCCAGCGGCGGCACCTGCGGCGGCGGAGCGCTCGGATCGACCGCGGGAGGTGCGTCGATCGGAGGCTCGGGCAGCATCCGCACCGGAATGCGGATCTCGGCGACCGCATCGCTTGCGAACACGCCGGTGAAGGTCGCCTCGAACGCACTGTCTGTCGGACCCGAATCCTGCGTCCAGCCGGCGGCGGGGTCGAAGGTGGCAGGGCCGGCGACCTCGAGCGCCGGATCGATGAGATCCGTCACCGTCAGACCGTTGACCGGATCAGCGAGGTTGGTCACCGTGAGGACCCATTCGAACTCGTCGCCGGCCTCGACCGCGGTCTCGCCGTCCTCGAGCTCGTAGGACTTTTCGATCATGACGTCGTACTCGGGGCACTCCACCTCATTGGTGACGGTGAAGGAGTTGACAGTCGCCGTGAGCTCCTTGAGTCCGGTGCCGTTGTCTCCCGTGTTGACGATGCTGCAGCTCTCGGGGACGATGACGTCGGTCTCATCGACATTGACCTCGTCGCCGAGGGCGTACGGTCCGACCTCGACGCCCCAGTCCACATTCACACCGTCGATGGTGCCCTGCGCGGAATAGCCCGCGGGAAGGTCGGGGTCGTCCCAGGCGATCGGCTCACCGCCGTCGATGATCCATTCCTTGAGGATCTCGACGACGACCGGAACGTCATGGCAGGCGTCGTCCGACCACTCGCCGCCCGACACGACGGTCGCCGTGTTCAGAAGGCCCTGGCCGCCCTCGCCCTCGCACAGCAGCCCCGGGCCGGCGCCGTCGAGCTGCACTGTGAACGACACGGTGACGGTGAACGAGTGCGTGGCTCCCCCGGGCAGCGTCTCGTCCTCCACGATCATGTGGCTGGTGGGACTTGCACCGTTCCACGCGGGATTCACGGTGACATCGCCGCTGGTCACCTCCCGTCCGATGACCTGCACCGCGCCGGAGAAGTCGGGCACGTCCTGCAGGTCGTAGACGACCTCCTGGTCGGCGCTGCCGTTCGCGACGGTGATGGTGTAGGACGCCTCGAAGTGGTCGTCCACCTTCACGACGGTTCCGTCGGTCTCCTTCGTGATGATCGGGCGCGCCGGGATGCCGCACCCGGTATCGGTCTGCGGCACGCCGTCGCTCGTGAGCGTCGCGGTGTTCAGGAAGCCGACGTCCGGCTCGCCCTCGGTCGCGTCGCACGTCAGCGTGGTCGGGTCTTCGAACGCGTCGGCGTCGACGGCCGCGGTCACCGTGACGGTGTAGTCATGCACCGCGTCGATCCCGATCGCCTTCGGCACGGGACCGACGATGACCTCCGTCGGCGTCGTCGCGGGGTCCGCCCACGATCCGCTGTCGCCCTCACCGGTCCACGACGCGGTCAGGACGTCGATCGCACCGCCGAAGTTCAGCGTGTCGGACAGTGTGTACGTCGACACGAACTCCGCGTTGCCGGTGACGGTCAGGTCGTAGACGAGCGTCCACACGCCGTCACCGCCCTGGACGACCGTCGGGTCGCTCTTCTCGACGGTGGGACGGCCGCCCTCCTCGATCTCCGTGCAGTCGACGTCTTCGCGCACGATGTCACCGCTCGTGAGCTCGATCTCGTTGAAGAAGCCGGCGCCCGGACCCTGCTCGACATCGCACTCGCGCTCTCCCGCCGGCAGGCCCGCCGGGACGGTCGCATTGATGGTGATCGTGTAGACATCGGTTTCGCCGGCGGCGATGGGCTGGTCGCTCACGACTGGGATGATGGCGGGCACCGGGCTCACGGATGCGCCGGCGTCGATGCGGTAGGAGTTCAGCGTCACTTCCGCCGGGAACCCGGGGTCATCCGTGAGAGAGTAGAAGCTCGGCTTCGCGCCGGGCGCCGTGTTGCTCACGGTGATCGTGTAGGTGACGTCCCATGTGGCGTCCGGGTTCTGCACGGCCGTCGCACCGCTCTTCTCGACCGTCGGCGCGCTGGGCGCGTCGCAGGCCGTGTCGGTCGTCGGCACCCCGGCGACCGTGAGAACCGCTGCGTTGTTGAACGCGCCGTCGCTGTCGTCCTGCGGACACGCCGTCTGGGCCGGTGTGAGGTCGGGGCCCGTGACCGCGATGCCCGAGACCGTGATCAGCCAGACGTCGGTGGACCCGGCGCCCAGAGTCCGGCCGGTCGCCAGCGGCCCGGATCCGGACCACGGCAGGGGCCCGGGGTTGCCGTTCACCGCGACGGTGTAGGTCGCACCGCCAGTGTCGTTGCCGGCGCCGAAGTGCAGGTCGTCGCTCAGCGAGTATGGCGCGGCCACCGTTCCCGAGTTGATCACGTCGATGCGGTACTGGATGGTCCAGGTGCCGTCCGCCCCCTGGGTCACCGATCCGGCGACCACGCTCTTGTCGTGTTCGATCACGATCGGGGCGTTCACGAACCGACACGTGCCCACGCCGTTCGGCGGCAGCGTGACGCTGGTCGCGTCGACGAAGCCGTTGCCCACGTCGCACTGGAGCGATTGCTGGATGTAGCCGGGCACGTCGGACTCACTGAGGACGTACGCCGTGCCCGGACGGATGGAGATCTGCGTCCCGCTCTTGACCGTCTGCGGGTCCAGTCCCGGAATCGGTGGACCCTGCGGCGTGGCGGTCAGGTCCCACGTCGCCGGCGTCGCCGCGCCGCCCTCGGGCTGGATCTCCTTCAGGAGTGTCAGCCGGGCGGTCTGGTTCACCGCGGTGCACTGCACCCAGGTGCCGAAGCCCACGATCACGCCGCCGTTCAGGCCGCCCGCGTTTCCGCCGGTCGGGTTGCCGTTGGCGTCGCGCGGCACGCACGCCCAGCTGCCGGTCGAGCCGGGAACGGACAGCACCGGGTCGCGGTTGTCGACCTGGATGTACCGCGGGTCGCCGCCCGACTCGGCGAGCGGGTACACGAGTCCCGGTGTCACGTCGCCCGTCACGCCCG
The DNA here is from genome assembly GCF_015278315.1 of Microbacterium ureisolvens. Classification (GTDB taxonomy): domain Bacteria; phylum Actinomycetota; class Actinomycetes; order Actinomycetales; family Microbacteriaceae; genus Microbacterium; species Microbacterium ureisolvens. The sequence continues at coordinate 292,904 of NZ_JADIJE010000004.1, forward strand.
AGCCGCTGTCGTTGCCGGCGGGGAAGGCGGCACCGCCCGGTGGGGTGAGCGCGTCGAGCGTCCACAGGTTGGTGGGCACGCCGTCCCCGTCCACGTCCTTGAGGAGAGTGAGCCGCGTCGGGCACGTCACCGTGTTCGTGATCTGCACGGTGTTGGTGCCGGCCGCGAGGACGGCGGAGTAGTCCCCTGCAGCGAGATCGAAGTCGGCGGGTGCGCCGTTGAACGCGGTCACCAGCCGGGAGTTGAGGGTGCACAGCGTCGGCAGCGTGCCGACGTTCTCGTTGACAGGGACGCTCTGCCCGGCGGAGAGACCGCCCGTCGTGTCGCCGAACCCGGTCGTCACGCCGTTGACGCTTGCGTTCGCTGACAGCGACGGATCCTGCGAGCCGTGCGGCACCGCGGGGGCGCCGTTGACGACCCACAGCTTGTCGACCACGAGCTCGGCCGGCGGGTTCGGCTGCCTGTTGAAGAACACGCAGCTCGCGGCCGTGGACGGGCTGACCGGCACGACCACGCCGGGTTGGCCGTCGACCGTCGGGGCATTCGTGACGCCGGGTATCAGCGCGTTGGTGTTGAGGTCCCGGCACACGGCATTGACGCCGCCCTGCGGCAGCAGGGTGAACCCGGCCTGCTGGGTCTCACGGATGGTCACCGTTCCGTCGGTGGTTCCGCCCGTGTAGTCGAGCGGGAAGCTGATCGAACCGGTGCCCGCGGCGGTCAGTCCGTCGGCGGGGTTCGGTGTGCCGATCGCGATGCCGGCCGTCGGCGCGGTGGCTGAAATCGCCCAGCCACCGGCGGGTGTCGCCGCGGCGAGGTCTCCGCTCGGCGGGACGACCTGCTTCACGACGCTCACCGAGCCCTGACAGTTGCCCAGCGCCAACTGGCGCATGGCGTCGCCGGCAGCGGCGTAGTCCGCCGTCTGGTAATAGTCGGCGCTCGCGGAGTTCGAGCCGTTGTAGGCGTTTCCACCCGAGATCGCACGAAGATTCAGCGCGGTCTGCGGGGCGCTGACCCCGCTGCCGACGCCGAGTGCCACGATCCGCGTGCCCTCCGCCTTGACGGCGTTCGCGGAGAAGACCGCGTTCTCCACCTCGCGCACGCGGGTGAAGTTGCCCGGCGCCGACTCGGTGCCGTACACGGTGGGATTACCGTCGGTGAGGATGATGAGCACGTCGTACGAGGTGGCCGCCGTCGCCACCTGATAGAGACCGCGGTCCCAGTTCGTGGTGCCGTTGGTCGGCGCTGTCAAACCGTCGATCCAGCCGTTCACCGTCGCCGCGCCCGCCGCCGTCGAGACTGCCGTGATCGGCCGGTTCTGGTTGTTGGTGTTGTTTGCCGGGGCGCTCTGCGCGAAGGTGAACAGCCCGATGCGCGACGGTGTACCGACCATCGAGTTCACGAGGGTCTTCGCAGCATCGCGCGCGGCGACGATCGACGGGTTCACCGATCCTGAGAGGTCCATCACGAGGGCGATGTCGAGTCCGCACTGCTGCGGCAGCACCGGGTTGTTGCGGGATGTCTGCCAGACACCGCCCGACGCGATCCGGTTGGTGTTGCCCGACGACACCATGAACTCCGCGGGCGGGGTGGTCGTGTAGGTGCTGCCGGCGCGGACCTGCCAGGTGCCGCCCACGTTCTGGCCGACCCGGAACGAGTAGCTCGTCGCCTGGTTGTCGCCGCCGAAGGCGTCGCCGGTGCGCAGCTGCGGGTTGGTGAAGGTCCCGGCCGGAGGGGCGATCTGGCGCACATACATCTCGCGGTCGCGGTTGACGCCGCCGTCGCCGGTGTCGGGCACGACGAAGCTGCAGTCGCCCTCCGCGTCCGCGGTGCAGGTGAAGAGCTGCGTGCCGCCGGTGAGCGTCGTGAAGAGCCCCAGCTGTACGCCCGCCAAGGGGGCGATCGCGTTGGGGTCTGACTGGCTGCGGGTGTCGCCGGTGCGGACCGTGATGACGGCCTCGCCCGCGCCCGGTGCGGGAACGGCGAAGACGCCGACATCCGTCGGCTCCGCCGCGTCGAGGGCCGGCTCCTCGATCTGCGTCGAGTCATCGTCTGCCACCGGCTCGGCGCCTGGGGGCGCGTCCTCGGGTGCTGTCGACGGTGCGGGTGCTTCGGGATGTGGAGGATCCGCCGGCACCTCCGTGGGACTCGGCTCCTCACTCTCGACCGTCGCTGGATCGGTTGCTGTGTCGTCAGGCGGTTCTGTCGGCGTGTCGGTCGGCGTGGGCGTGGTCGAGGGGGCAGGGGCGACCACCTCATCGGCCAGCGCGCCCGAGGGCAGCCCCACCGCGACGAGCGCCACGATGGCGACCACGGTGAGCGGGGCCATCGCGCGCCGAAATAGTCGGGCGCCGGCTCGTCGCGAGCGCTTCGATACGTGGACATGGTTCACGGAAGACGTGCGGAACATGGTCGCCTCGCAGGTTGGTCGCGCGTTCTCATAGGGACGCGACGCCGTCCGACCACGACCTGATGCCGCCCCCGGTCGGCTATCCCCGTGCCACCGCCCAGGTGACCCGCCACACAGTAGTACCAAAAGCGGCATAGCATAAGGTCGCGCGCCGAAAATAGGCGTATGCCACGCCGCGCACATCCCTGCGCATCCTCGTGCGGGAACGGAAAGGCCGCGCTCACGATCGTGAGCGCGGCCGATGCGGGTGCTTGTGCCTGTGCGTCCTACAGCTCGCCCGACTTGTAGATCGGCGCCTTGCCGTGAACGGCGTCGCCGACCTTGTGGATGCGGATGTCGTTGGTGGAGCCGATGATGCCGGGAGGCGATCCTGAGATCACGACCACCTTGTCGCCGACCTTCGCCAGGTCGTTCGACAGCAGGTGGTCGTCGACCTGGATGAACATCCGGTCGGTGTGCGCCACGTGCTCGACGAGGGTGGACTGCACGCCCCACGTGAGGGCCATGCGGCGACGGATGCCGGGCTCCGGCGTGAAGCCGATCATCGGGATGCGCGGGCGCAGGCGCGACATGCGGCGCGCGGTGTCGCCCGACTCCGTGAAGATGCAGAGGTACTTCGCCTCGACGAACTCCGCCACCTCGAGCGCGGCGAGGGTGATCGCGCCGCCCTGCGTGCGGGGCTTGGTCGTCAGCGGCAGGATGCGCTCGAGACCGTGCTCCTCGGTGGAGCCGATGATGCGGGCCATCGTCTCGACGGTCACGACCGGGTACTCCCCGACGCTCGTCTCGCCGGACAGCATCACGGCGTCAGCGCCGTCGAGGACGGCGTTGGCGACGTCCGAGGCCTCGGCGCGGGTCGGGACGGGCGAGTGGGTCATCGACTCGAGCATCTGCGTCGCGACGATGACCGGCTTCGCCATGCGGCGGCAGAGCTCGACCGCGCGCTTCTGCACGATCGGCACGGCCTCCAGCGGCAGCTCGACGGCGAGGTCGCCGCGGGCGACCATGATGCCGTCGAACGCGTCGATGATCTCCTCGAGGTTGTCGACCGCCTGCGGCTTCTCGATCTTGGCGATGACGGGGACGTGGCGCCCCTCCTCGGCCATGATCACGTGGACGCGCTGGACGTCCTTCGCGTCGCGCACGAACGACAGCGCGATGATGTCGGCGCCGGCGCGCAGGCCCCAGCGCAGGTCGGCCTCGTCCTTCTCGGACAGCGCGGGGACGTTCACCGCGACGCCGGGCAGGTTGATGCCCTTGTTGTTGGAGACCGGACCGCCCACGACGACCTCGGTGGTGACCACGGTGCCGTCGGTCTCGAGGACCTTCACCCGCACCTTGCCGTCGTCGATGAGGAGGAAGTCGCCGGGCTTGACGTCCTGCGGGAGGCCCTTGAACGTCGTGCCGACGATCTCCTTGGTGCCGAGGATGTCCTCGGTGGTGATCTTGAAGATGTCGCCCGCGGCGAGCTCGTGGGGGCCGTTCTCGAACTTGCCGAGGCGGATCTTCGGACCCTGCAGGTCGACGAGGATCGCGACCGGGCGCCCGGCGTCGTCGGCCGCCTTGCGCACGTTGGCGAAGTTGTTGTCGTGGACCGAGTAGTCCCCGTGGCTCAGGTTGAATCGGGTGACGTCCACACCGGCATCGATGATCGCGCGGACCATCTCATACGTGGATGTGGCCGGACCCAGGGTGGCGACGATCTTCGCGCGTCTCATCCGTGGTTTTCTCCGGGTAGGGGTGAATTGGCGAGTGCCTCGGCAAGCCTACGCGGGCTGCAGGCCGATGGCGATATCGGTCGGGCGGACGGGAGCGGGCAGCTCCGTCTCGCCCATGAGGAAGCGGTCGACGCTCGCTGCGGCGGCGCGCCCCTCTGCGATCGCCCACACGATGAGCGACTGCCCGCGGCCGGCGTCGCCGGCCACGAACACGCCCGGGGCGGTCGTCTGGTAGTCGTCCTCGCGCCGCACGTTGCCGCGCTCGGTGAAGCGGGCGCCGAGCTGGTCTTCCAGGAGCGCGCGCTCGGGGCCGGTGAACCCCATCGCGATGAGGACGAGGTCGGCGGGGATCTCGCGCTCGGTGCCGCTCTTGGGCACGCGGCGGCCGTCGACGAACTCGGTCTCGGCCACACGCAGGGCGCGGACCTCGCCGGCGCCGTTCGCGAGGAACTCGACGGTCGACGCGAGGTACGAGCGATCGCCGCCCTCTTCGTGCGCGGACTGCACCTCGAACACCGTGGGGAACATCGGCCACGGCTGGTGCTCCGGGCGCTCCCCCGGAGGACGGCGACCGATGGCGAGGTTCGTGACGCTGAGCGCTCCGTGGCGGTGCGCGGTGCCGATGCAGTCTGCGCCGGTGTCGCCGCCGCCGATGACGACGACGTGCTTGCCCTCGGCCGTGATCTGGTTGGGCACGGCGTCGCCGGCCACAGCCTTGTTCGACTCGACGAGGTACTCCATGGCGAAGTGCACGCCGGCGAGGTCGCGACCGGGGATCGCGAGCTCGCGCGGGACTGTCGCGCCGGTGGCGATCACGACGGCGTCGTAGCGCGCGCGGAGGTCGGACCACGAGATGTCCTTGCCGATCTCGACGCCGGCGCGGAACCGCGTGCCCTCGTCCTGCATCTGGCGAAGGCGCGCCTCGAGGTGCTTCTTCTCCATCTTGAAGTCGGGGATGCCGTAGCGCAGGAGTCCGCCGATGCGGTCGTCGCGCTCGAACACCGCGACCGTGTGGCCGGCGCGGGTCAACTGCTGCGCGGCTGCCAGGCCCGCTGGTCCCGAGCCGACGACCGCGACGGTCTTGCCGGTCAGGCGCCCGGGGGGCTCCGGCTCGATCCAGCCGTTCGAGAACGCCTCGTCGGCGATCGACACCTCGATCTGCTTGATCGTCACGGCCGGCTGGTTGATGCCGAGCACGCACGAGCTCTCGCACGGTGCGGGGCACAGGCGGCCGGTGAACTCCGGGAAGTTGTTGGTCGCGTGCAGACGCTCGCTGGCGGCGCGGCCCTCACCGCGCCACGTGAGGTCGTTCCACTCCGGGATGAGGTTGCCCAGCGGGCAGCCCTGGTGGCAGAACGGCACCCCGCAGTCCATGCAGCGTCCGGCCTGGCGACGCAGCACCGCCGAGTCGCCCGGCTCGTAGACCTCTTTCCAGTCCATGATCCGCACCGGCACCGGCCGCCGCGTGGGCAGCTCGCGCTCGGTGACCTTCAGAAAGCCTTTCGGGTCAGCCACCCGTCACCTCCAGGATGCGGTTCCAGACGACGTCGCCGTCGGGGTCGAGCCCCTCGGCGACGGCCTCCTGGCGGGTCTGCAGCACCGCGGCGTAGTCGCGCGGCAGGACCCGGACGAAGTTCGCCAGCTCTGCCTCGAAGTCGTCGAGGAGCGCCTGGGCGAGTGTCGATTCGGTTTCGGCGACGTGCTGCTCGAGCAGGTCGCGCAGGATCTCGGCGTCGCCCGAGCCCAGCTCGCCGAGGACGAGCTCGCCCGAGGCGAGCGCCTCGCGGTTGACGAGCTTGCTGTCGAGCCGGTACACGTACGCGGTGCCTCCCGACATGCCAGCACCGAGGTTGCGGCCGGTGGCGCCGAGGATCACGGCGAGGCCGCCGGTCATGTACTCCAGCGCGTGGTCGCCCACGCCCTCCACCACCGCGGTGGCGCCGGAGTTGCGGACGAAGAAGCGCTCGCCCACCACGCCGCGCAGGAACATCGTGCCCTGTGTCGCCCCGTAGCCGATCACGTTGCCGGCGATGACGTTCTTCGACGCGTCGAAGGTCGCGCCGCGCGGCGGGCGGACGACGATCTGCCCGCCCGACAGCCCCTTGCCGACGTAGTCGTTCGAGTCGCCTTCGAGCCGGAGCGTGATGCCAGCGGGCATGAAGGCGCCGAACGACTGCCCGGCCGAGCCGGTCAGGTTGACGACGATGCTGCCCGATCGCAGGCCGTTCTCGCCGCGCGCCCGGGTCACGTGGTGACCCAGGAGCGTGCCGACCGCGCGCTCGGTGTTGCGGATCGGCAGGTCGATCGTGATCTCGCCGCCGTTCTCGATGACGTCCTTCGCACGCTCCAGGAGGGCGATGTCGAAGTGCTCGTCGAGTTCGTGCAGCTGGGCCGTGGTGTTGCGCCGGGGCTCGTCCTCGGCGAACAGCGGGCCGTCGAGCACCGGACCGAGGTCGAGCCCGCTCGCCTTCCAGTGCGAGACCGCGCCGTCGACGTCGAGCAGGTCGCTGCGTCCGATCGCCTCGTCGAGCGAGCGCAGGCCCAGCTCGGCGAGGTACTCCCGCACCTCTTCGGCGATGAACTCCATGAAGTTCACGACGAACTCGGGCTTGCCGTTGAAGCGCTCGCGCAGCACCGGGTTCTGCGTCGCGACGCCGACCGGGCACGTGTCGAGATGGCAGACGCGCATCATGATGCAGCCGGAGACCACGAGCGGTGCGGTCGCGAAGCCGAACTCCTCGGCGCCCAGCAGCGCCCCGATGATGACGTCGCGACCGGTCTTGAGCTGACCGTCCACCTGCACCACCACGCGGTCGCGCATGCCGTTGAGCATGAGCGTCTGCTGCGTCTCGGCGAGGCCGAGCTCCCACGGCGTGCCGGCGTGCTTCAGCGAGTTCAGCGGGCTGGCGCCCGTGCCGCCGTCGTGACCCGACACCAGGATGACGTCGGCCAGCGCCTTGGCGGTGCCCGCGGCGACCGCGCCGATGCCCGACTGGCTCACGAGCTTGACGTGCACCCGGGCGCCCGGGTTGGCCCTCTTGAGGTCGAAGATCAGCTGCTTGAGGTCTTCGATCGAGTAGATGTCGTGGTGGGGCGGCGGCGAGATGAGCCCGACGCCCGCGGTCGCGTGACGCGTCCGCGCGACCCAGGGGTACACCTTGGTCGGCGGCAGCTGGCCGCCCTCGCCGGGCTTGGCGCCTTGCGCGAGCTTGATCTGGATGTCGTCGGCCTCGGTGAGGTAGAGGCTCGTGACGCCGAATCGCCCTGAGGCGACCTGCTTGATCGAGCTGCGACGCTCCGGGTCGAGCAGACGGTCGACGTCCTCGCCGCCCTCACCGGTGTTCGACTTGCCGCCGATCCGGTTCATCGCGATCGCCAGGGTCTCGTGCGCCTCCTTGGAGATCGAGCCGTAGCTCATCGCACCCGTGGAGAAGCGCTTGACGATCGACGACACCGGCTCGACCTCGTCGATCGGGATGGGCGTGCGGCCCTGCGTCTTCAATGCGAACAGGCCGCGCAGCGTCTTCAGCTCGTTCGCCTGGTCGTCCACGAGCTTGGTGTACTCGCGGAAGATGTCGTAGCGGCGCGTGCGCGTCGAGTGCTGGAGGCGGAACACCGTGTCGGGGTTGAACAGGTGGGGAGACCCGTCGCGCCGCCACTGGTATTCGCCGCCGGTCCACAGGCGCTCGTGCGCGCGGACCGCGGCATCCTCGGGGTACGCGTAGGCGTGCCGGGCCGCGTTCTCGGCCGCGATGACGTCGAGGCCGACGCCGCCGAGCTTGGACTCGGTGCCGGTGAAGTACGTGTCGACGAAGTCCTGCGAGAGGCCCACTGCCTCGAACACCTGCGCGCCCGCGTAGGACGACACGGTCGAGATGCCCATCTTCGACATGATCTTCAGCACGCCCTTGCCGAGCGCGTAGATCAGGTTCTTGACGGCCTTCTGCGGCGCGATGCCGGTGATGAAGCCGGCCCGGACCAGGTACTCGACGGTCTCCATCGCGAGGTAGGGGTTGACGGCGGATGCGCCGTACCCGATGAGCGTCGCGATGTGATGCACTTCGCGCACGTCGCCGGCCTCGACCACCAGACCGCACTTCATGCGGGTCTGGTTGCGGATGAGGTGGTGGTGCACGGCCGCCAGCATGAGCAGCGACGGGATCGGCGCGAGGTCCTTGTTGGAGTCGCGGTCGGAGAGCACGATGAACTCGGCGCCGTCCTCGATGGCCTGGTCGACCTCGTGGCACATCTGCTCGAGACGCTTCTTCATGCCCTTGTGACCGGCCTCGACGCGGTATAGACCGCGGATGGTGACCGAGGTGCGTCCGGGCAGCGCGGTGTCGATGTGCTGGATCTTGGCCAGCTCGTCGTTGTCGATCACCGGGAAGTCGAGCGTCACGACGCGCGTGTGCTCGGGACCCCACTCGAGGAGGTTGCGCTCGGGGCCGAGACCGAGTCCGAGCGAGGTGACGACCTCTTCGCGGATCGAGTCCAGCGGCGGGTTGGTCACCTGCGCGAACTGCTGCGTGAAGTAGTCGAACAGCAGGCGCGGACGCTCGCTCAGCACCGCGACGGGCGTGTCGGAGCCCATTGCGCCGAGCGGCTCGGCGCCGGTCTGCCCCATCGGGGTGAGGAGGATCTTGACCTCTTCCTCGGTGTACCCGAACGTGCGCTGACGGCGGGTGATCGAGGCGATCGGGTGCACGATGTGCTCGCGCTCGGGCAGGTCGGCCAGACGCACACGGCCCGCGTCGAGCCACTTCTGCCACGGCTCGAGGTCGGCCAGCTGCGCCTTGATCTCGTCGTCCTCGATGATGCGGCGCTCGGCCGTGTCGACGAGGAACATGCGGCCGGGGCGCAGGCGTCCGCGGCGCTTGATGCGCTCGGGCTCGAAGTCCAGCACGCCGGTCTCGCTGCCGATGACGATGAGGCCGTCGGTCGTCTCCGTCCACCGCCCGGGGCGCAGGCCGTTGCGGTCGAGGGTCGCGCCGACGAGCGTGCCGTCGGTGAAGATCAGCGCGGCCGGGCCGTCCCACGGCTCCATCTGCATCGAGTGGAACTCGTAGAACGACCGCAGCTTCGGGTCGATGTCGGCCTGCTTCTCGTAGGCCTCCGGCACCATCATCATGATGGCGTGCGGCAGGCTCCGGCCGGTCAGCGTGAGGAGCTCGAGCACCTCGTCGAACGACGCCGAGTCGCTCGCTCCGGTGGTGCAGATCGGAAGCAGCGGGCGGATGTCGCCGAGCAGCTCCGACTCGAGCTGCGACTGGCGCGCGCGCATCCAGTTGCGGTTGCCGTTGACGGTGTTGATCTCGCCGTTGTGCGCGAGCATGCGCAGCGGCTGCGCGAGCGGCCACGACGGGAACGTGTTGGTCGAGTAGCGCGAGTGCACGACGGCGAGCTCGGACGCGAAGCGCTCGTCCTGCAGATCGGGGTAGAACGGCTCGAGCTGGAGCGTCGTGACCATGCCCTTGTAGCCCAGCGTGCGCGCCGACAGCGACACGAAGTACGCGTCGAGCTCGGTGCGGGCGCGCTTGCGCAGGCGGAAGGTGCGGCGGTCGAGGGCGATGCCCGAGAGCGCGGGCGCGTCGCCGGTGGCGGGCCGCGAGACGAAGAGCTGCTCGAAGACGGGGCGCGCCTCGAACGCCAGCTTGCCGAGGTTCTCTTCGGCGGTGGGGACCTCGCGCCAGCCGAGGACGGTGAGGCCCTCGGATGCCGCGATCTGCTCGATGCCCGCCTTCTGGGCCGAGCGCGCCTCGTCGTCGCGGGGCAGGAACACCATGCCCGCCGCGTACTCCCCCACCGTGGGCAGCTCGAAGTCGACGACGGCGCGCAGGAACGCGTCCGGCATCTGGGTGAGGATGCCCGCACCGTCGCCGGTGCCCGCGTCGGACCCGATCGCACCGCGGTGCTCCAGGTTGCGCAGCGCCGTGAGCGCCAGGTCGATGATGTCGTGCCCGGCCTCGCCGCGCAGTGTCGCGACCATGGCCAGACCACAGGCGTCCTTCTCGAACGCAGGGTTGTACATGCCCTGCTTCTGCGGGAAGCCGGCGCGGCCGGACGAAGCGGGGGTCGTCGCCTCGGCAGAGGCGCTGTGACGGGGGCTCGAAGCCATACCTACCGTCCTCACGTTGATAGTCAAGATGGGACGACGTCGGCCCTGGGCGCGCTCTTCGGGGTGAGCGGCGTTAGTTCGTGGCAGGAGTGCTTGTGGCGCTGGCCCCTTCGACCTCGGACGTCGGGGGTTCGCTGACGTCGACGAAGTCGTCGGTGTTGTTCTGCGATTGTACAGCCTGTCCGGCGTTCCACTCGCGGCCGGACACATAGGGCGACTGCTCGAAGCCCGGGTGACGGCGCTTCTGCACGAAGAAGATCGTGAGACCGATCACGACGCCGAGGATCGCCGCCCACACGTTGGTGCGCAGGCCCAGGAAGATGTCGCTCGGGTCGATCCGGATCGACTCCCAGACGATGCGGCCGGCGCTGTACCAGACGAGGTAGAGGGCGAAGAGCCGGCCCCACTGCAGGCGGAAGCGACGACCGACCCAGACCAGGAACAGCACGCCGAGGACGTTCCAGATCACCTCGTAGAGGAAGGTGGGGTGGAACAGCGTCCCCTCGGGGAGGCCGATCGGCCAGGCGGGGTTCGGGTAGTCGATCTCGAGGCCCCACGGGGCGTCGGTCGGCAGGCCGTAGAGCTCCTGGTTGAACCAGTTGCCGAAGCGCCCGATCGCCTGGGCGAGGAGGAGGCCCGGCGCCAGCGCGTCGGCGAAGGTCCAGAAGCGGATGCCGGTCCAGCGGCATCCGAGCCACGCACCGATCGCGCCGCCGATGAGGGCGCCGTAGATCGCGATGCCGCCCTCCCAGATGTACAGGGCGGACCAGGGATTCGCACCCTCGCCGAAGTAGAAGCTCCAGTGGGTGAGCACGTGGTAGATCCGTGCCGTGATGATGGCGAGGGGCACCGCCAGCAGCGCGATGTCGATGACGACCCAGGGCTCCGCCCCGCGCTTGGTGAGGCGGGCGTTGGTCCACAGCACCGCGACGATGATGCCCGTGATGATGCACAGCGCGTAGATGTGGATCCGCAGGGGGCCGATGTCGAAGTAGCTGATCTCCGGGCTCGGGATGCTGGCGACGACGCTCGCGGCGGCGTTGATCATGGGAGAACCGTGTCCTTGTTGGATCCGTGCTGGGGGTGCCGGCGGCGGGCGCCGACCTCAGAAGTCTAGTTCGCGCGGCGCGCGGTGCCTGCGGCGAGGGCTCGCGCGGTGTCGGCGAGGCCCTCCAGACCGCCCTCGCGCAGCGCCCGCACGAGCGCCGTTCCGACGATCGCGCCGTCGGCGTACTCGAGGACCCCGGCGACCTGCTCCGCATTGGAGATGCCGATGCCCACGCACGCGTGATCGACGCCGTGCTCCCGCAGCCGTGCCACGAGGGTGCGGGCTGCGGCGTCCAGCTGCGCGCGCTCCCCCGTGATGCCCATCGTCGACACCGTGTAGACGAAGCCGGTGGAGTGGCGCACGATGAGATCGAGGCGTTCGTCGGTGGAGGTCGGCGCGGCGAGGAAGACGCGGTCCAGTCCCGTGCGCTCGCTCGCGGCGATCCACTCGGGTGCGGCCTCCGGCGTGATGTCGGGCGTGATGAGCCCGGCACCGCCGGCGGCGGCCAGGTCGTCGGCGTAGCGGTCGACCCCGTACTGCAGCACGGGGTTCCAGTACGTCATCACGAGCACCGGCACATCCACCCGCCGCGTGATCTCGCGCACCGCCGTGAAGGTGTCGCGCAGGCGGAATCCGCCGGCGAGAGCAGCCTGGGTGGCCTCCTGGATCACGGTGCCGTCCATGACCGGGTCGGAGTACGGGGGGCCGAGCTCGAGCACGTCGGCGCCGTTGTCGGCAAGGGCGACCGCGGCCTCGATGCTGGTGCGCAGGTCGGGGTAGCCGATCGGCAGATAGCCGACGAAGGCACCGCGCCCGGCGGCGTGGGCGGCGTCGATCGCCGCGGCGACGCGCGAGGTCACAGCTTCTCCCCTTCGCCCTTGGCGGCGTCGTCGTGCGGCGCGCGCGCGGCGGTGGCGGCATCCGCCCCCTCGTCGTACAGGTGGAAGTACCGCGCGGCGGTGTCCATGTCTTTGTCACCGCGGCCGGACAGGCACACGGCGAGGATCGCGTCGGGACCGAGCTCGCGTCCGATGCGCAGAGCGCCGGCCAGGGCGTGCGCCGACTCGATCGCCGGGATGATGCCCTCGGTCTCGGAGAGCAGGCGCAGCGCCTGCATCGCCTCGTCGTCGGTCGCCGGGATGTACTCGGCGCGGCCGATCGAGGCGAGCCACGCGTGCTCGGGTCCGACGCCGGGGTAGTCCAGTCCCGCCGAGATCGAGTGGGACTCGACCGTCTGGCCGTCCTCGTCCTGGAGCACGAACGTCTTCGCGCCGTGCAGCACGCCGGGGCGCCCGCGCTCGATCGATGCGGCGTGACGCGGGGTGTCCACGCCGTCGCCGGCGGCCTCGACACCGTAGAGCTTGACGCCCTCGTCGTCGAGGAAGGCGTCGAACATGCCGATGGCGTTCGATCCCCCGCCGACGCAGGCGAGGACGGCGTCGGGGAGGCGGCCGGTCTCCTCGAGGAGCTGCGCGCGGGCCTCTTCGGAGATGACCTTCTGGAAGTCGCGGACCATCGCGGGGAACGGGTGCGGGCCTGCGGCGGTGCCGAAGATGTAGTTCGTCGTCTCGACGCTCGCGACCCAGTCGCGGTACGCGTCGTTGATCGCGTCCTTGAGCGTGCGCGAGCCGGTCTTGACCGGGATCACCTCCGCGCCGAGCAGGCGCATGCGGGCGACGTTCAGAGCCTGGCGCTCGGTGTCGACCTCGCCCATGTAGATCGTGCACTCGAAGCCGAAGAGCGCGGCCGCCGTCGCGGTGGCGACCCCGTGCTGGCCTGCACCGGTCTCGGCGATGACGCGCGTCTTGCCCAGACGCTTCGTGAGCAGCGCCTGGCCGAGCACGTTGTTGATCTTGTGCGAGCCGGTGTGGTTGAGATCCTCGCGCTTGAGGAACACGCGCGCTCCCCCGGCGTGCTCGGCGAACCGGGCGACCTCGGTGATCGGCGACGGGCGCCCGGCGTACGAGTGCAGCAGGTGGACGAACTCCGCCTGGAACGCGGGATCGACCTTGGCGGACTCGTACTCGGCGCTCAGCTCGTCGATCGCCGCGATGAGCGACTCGGGCATGTAGCGCCCGCCGAACTCGCCGAACAGCGGCCCGGGGGCTTCACGAAGACTCATGCGCCGGCCTCCAGGAATGCGCGAAGGGTGGACACGGGATCGTTGGTGACGAGGGCCTCGCCGACGAGCACGACATCGGCTCCGGCGGCGCGGTAGTGCCGGACGTCGTCCGGTGCGAGCACCGCGGACTCGGCGATCTTGACGGCACCCGCGGGGATGCGCTCGGCGAGCCGCCCGAAGAGGTCGCGATCCAGCTGGAAGGTCGACAGGTCGCGCGCGTTCACGCCGATCAGCTGCGCGCCGAGCTCGGCGGCGCGATCGACCTCCTCGGCCGAGTGCGTCTCGACGAGCGCGGTCATGCCGAGCTGCTGCGTGAACGCGTACAGGCGGGCGAGAACGTCCTGCTCGAGCGCGGCGACGATCAGCAGCACCAGGTCGGCACCCGACGCGCGGGCCTCGAGCACCTGGTACTCGGTGGCGATGAAGTCCTTGCGCAGCACCGGGAGCTGCACCGCGGCCTTGACGGCCTCGAGGTCGGCGAGACTGCCCTTGAAGCGGCGCTGCTCGGTCAGCACCGAGATGGCGGAGGCGCCGCCCTCCTGGTAGCGACGGGCCTGCAGCGCGGGGTCGGGGATGGACGCGAGGTCGCCGCGCGACGGGCTCGCGCGCTTGACCTCGGCGATGATCTTCACCCGGTCGGACGGGGCGAGCGCGGCGAGGGCGTCGATCGCGGGACGCTGAGCCAGTGCCGCGGCCTCGACGGCCGCGAGCGGGCGCTCCGAAGCGCGAGCCTCGGCATCCTCAACCGCGCCGGCCGTGAGGTCGGCGAGCATGCTCAGTGCTCTTTCGCCGTGACCTTGGAGCCGCCGACGCCGTAGCCGGCGCGCTTCATGATCCAGCCCACGAGGAGCCCGATCAGTAGCAGGCCTGCCGACGCCCACACGAAGACGGGCATGTCGAGGAAGAAGAAGAAGGTGCCGATCGAGACCGCGATGAGCATGATCACGACGGCCGTCCAGGCTGCGGGCGAGTGTCCGTGGCCGGGGTCGCCGATGTTGTTGCTCATGCTTTTCTCCTCGTGAAGCCTGGGAAGCGCGGGATGCCGCCAGTCTAGCGGTCAGGCGGTCGGATCCTCGCCACGCGACAGGTCGTCCCAGTCGTCGATGGACCGTGAACCGGCTGCGTCGTGGGGGCGCGAGCCGGCCGGTCCGGCCGCTCGCGCGGTGTCGTCGGTGCGGTAGCGGCGTCCGGTGCGCGACCACGTGTGCGCGGTGGCCAGCACGAAGACGCCCGCCAGGATGAGCACCACCCAGGCGGCAAGCGTCACCGCCGGCCACGGCGTCGCCTGGATCGACGCCACGAGGGCGGCCACCGAATCCTCGCCGGCGATGCCCGTCGATTCGGTCACGACCGCGGCGACGGCCGAGACGGGATGCTGGAACACGACGAGCGCCGTGAGCCAGACCAGCACGCCTCCGATGAGCAGCGCCAGGGCTCCGAAGACGTACCGCAGCGCGAGCCCGACGATCGACAGGGCCGCGCCGAGGGCGAGCACGGCGAGGCTCAGGGGCGCCAGCACCGGTACCGCCGAGGCGCCGGGCACCTCGAGCGCGTGGTGGGCGCCGTCGGTGAGCACGACGGTGAGCCACGTCTGCGTCGACGAGATCACCCCGATCGCGCCGCAAAGGACGATGACCGCGACGGAGAGCAGTCGCGCCCGGCGCTTCACGCGACGGGCTCCGGGCCTCGCACCGCTTCGAGGTCGTCGGCGTCGAAGCACGTGCGGGTGCCCGTGTGACAGGCCGGACCGACCTGCTCGACTTCGACCAGCACCGCATCGCCGTCGCAGTCCAGGCGCGCTTCGCGCACCAGCTGGATGTGGCCCGACGTGTCGCCCTTGCGCCAGTACTCCTGCCGGGAGCGCGACCAGAAGGTGACGCGACCCTCGGTGAGCGTGCGGCGCAGCGCCTCGGCATCCATCCAGCCGAGCATGAGCACCTCGCGCGAGTCCCACTGCTGGATGATCGCCGCGACCAGCCCGTCGTCGTTGAAGGTCACGCGTGCGATGCGCTCGTCCACGGTCTGGCTCATGCCGCCACCTCCCGCACTTCGATCCCATCGGAGGACATCGCGGATTTCACGTCGCCGACGGTGAGCTGTCCGGAGTGGAAGACGGATGCCGCGAGCACGGCGTCCGCTCCGGCGGCGATCGCCGGCGCGAAGTCGGCCGCCCGGCCCGCACCGCCCGAGGCGATCACGGGCACGCTCGACAGCTCGCGCATCAGGGCGACCAGCTCGAGATCGAACCCCTGCTTGGTGCCGTCGGCGTCGATCGAGTTCACGAGCAGCTCGCCGGCGCCGCGCTCGATCGCCTCACGGGCCCACGCGAGCGCGTCGAGGCCGGTCTCGGTGCGACCGCCGTGCGTCGTGACGACGAAGCCCGACTCGGTCGCGTCGGACCGCTTGACGTCGAGAGAGAGCACCAGCACCTGCGCGCCGAAGCGGTCGGCGATCTCGTCGAGCAGCGGCGGCCGCGCGATCGCGGCGGAGTTGACGCCGATCTTGTCGGCGCCGACCGAGAGCAGCCGCGCGACGTCGTCGGCGGAGCGCACTCCCCCGCCGACGGTGAGGGGGATGAAGACCTCTTCGGCCGTGCGGCGGACCACGTCGTACGTGGTCGAGCGCTCGTCGACCGTCGCGGTCACATCGAGGAAGGTGATCTCGTCCGCGCCCTGACGGAAGTACTCGCGCGCGAGCTCGACGGGATCCCCCATGTCGCGGAGGTTCTGGAAGTTCACGCCCTTGACGACACGGCCGGCGGCGACGTCGAGGCACGGGATGACACGGCAGACCAGGCTCATGCCGTCACAGCCTCGCGTTGTGGATGGCCGTCACGAGGATCGCGCGTGCGCCGATCCCGTACAGCGCGTCCATGACCTGGTTGACGCCCTTGCGCGCCACCATGACCCGCACGGCGACCCACGCGGGGTCCCGCAGCGGCGAGATCGTCGGAGACTCGATCCCCGGGGCGATCTTGACGGCGTCGTCGACCAGCTCGGCGGGGAGGTCGTAGTCGACCATCACGTAGCGCCGGGCGACCATTACACCGCGCAGGCGTCGCAGCAGGGTGTCGGTGCCCTCCGCCTGGGTCGGCGAGGTGATGAGCACGGCCTCGGACTGCAGCAGGACCGGTCCGAAGATCTCCAGGCCCGCCTGACGCAGAGTCGTGCCGGTGGAGACGACGTCGGCGACGGCATCCGCCACCCCCAATCGCACCGCCGACTCGACCGCGCCGTCCAGGGGCACCAGGTCGACGGCGACGCCGTGCTCGTCGAGGAAGGCGTCGACGAGGCCGGGGTACGCCGTCGCGACCCGGGCGCCCTCGAGGTCTTCCACGGTGTCGAAGCGTCCGGGAGGGCCGGCGAAGCGGAACGTCGAGTCGCCGAAGCCGAGCGCCTCGATCTCGCGGGCGCCGGGCATGCGGGCGTCCAGCAGCAGGTCGCGGCCGGTGATGCCGACGTCCAGCGCGCCGGACCCGACGTAGGTGGCGATGTCCTTGGGGCGGAGGTAGAAGAACTCGACCTCGTTCTGGGGGTCGATGACGTGCAGGTCCTTCGGGTCGCGACGACCGATGTAACCCGCCTCGTGGAGCATCTCGGAGGCGGTCTCGGCGAGCGAGCCCTTGTTCGGCACGGCGATTCGCAGCATGGCAGCGTGGCTTTCGGGTTCGAGGATGGAGGAGGACGCGGGCTCAGAGATGTCGGTAGACATCTTCGAGGCTCAGGCCCTTCGCGATCATCAGCACCTGCAGGTGGTACAGCAGCTGCGAGATCTCCTCGGCTGCGGCATCCGTCGACTCGTACTCGGCCGCCATCCAGACCTCGGCGGCCTCCTCCACGATCTTCTTGCCGATCGCGTGCACGCCCGCGTCCAGCTGTGCGACGGTTCCCGATCCCTCGGGGCGCTCAGCCGCTTTCGCGGCGAGCTCGGCGTACAGCGTGTCGAACGTCTTCACCATGACAGGTTACCGTCCGGCCGGGATGCCTCGCCTCCGCGTGACGGCGGGGATCAGTGCACGTGGTGCTCGGCCGCGGTGGCACGCAGCCCTGCGATGGCGTTCGCCGGGTCGCCGGCGCCGAAGACGGCCGATCCCGCCACGAAGGTGTCGGCGCCGGCCGCGGCGGCCTGGGCGATCGTCGACTCGGCGATCCCGCCGTCGACCTGGAGCCACACTGCCGACCCGCGCTTGCGGGCCTCGTCGGCCAGGCGGCGGAGCTTGGGCATGGTCTCGGGCATGAACGACTGCCCGCCGAAGCCCGGCTCCACGGTCATGACGAGGATCTGGTCGAAGTCGTCGAGGAGATCGAACAGGCCGTCCACGGGGGTTGCGGGCTTGACGGCGACGCCGGCCCGTGCGCCGATGTCGCGCAGCCGGCGCGCGAGGGCGACGGGCTCCTTCGCCGCCTCGAGATGGAACGTGACCGACGCCGCACCGAGCTCGGCGTACGCCGGGGCCCAGCGGTCGGGGTTCGTGATCATGAGGTGCACGTCCAGCGGCACCGGGCTGGTCGCCTGGATGCGCTCCACCATCTGCGGGCCGAACGTGAGGTTGGGCACGAAGTGGTTGTCCATGACGTCGACGTGGACGAAGTCCGCGGCCGCGATGCGGGCGAGCTCGGCCTGCATGTTGACGAAGTCGGCGGCGAGGATGCTCGGGTTGATGCGGATGCCGGCGTCGCGGCCGTTCTCGTCGATCGTGGGCACGGGTCCATTATGGTCGAGCTGTGGACCCCATCACGGCGCTGCTGCACGAGGTCCTCGAAGACGTCCGGCCCCACGACTCCGGTGATCCGGCAGGCTACATCCCGGAGCTTGCCTCGGCGGATCCCGAGCGGCTGGCCCTCGCGGTCGTCGGTCCACGCGGGCGCGTGCGCGCCGTCGGCGACGCCGCCCACGAGTTCACGATCCAGTCGATCTCGAAGCCCTTCGTCCTGGCCCTCGCGCTGGCCGATCGCGGCCGCGACGCCGTGCTGCGCAAGGTCGGCGTCGAGCCCAGCGGCGAGCCGTTCAACGCCATCAGCCTGGAGCCGCGCACGGGGCGTCCCGCCAACCCGATGGTGAACGCCGGCGCGATCGCCACGTCGGCGCTCATCCCGGGCGATACGGTCGACGATCGCATGGGGCGCATCGTGGACGGGCTCTCGGCCTTCGCCGGCCGCTCGCTGTGGGTCGACGAGCAGGTTTACGCGTCCGAGTCGGCCACCGGCGACCGCAACCGCGCCCTCGCGCACCTGCTGCGTTCCTACGACGTCGTCGACGGGTCGGTCGAGACGGCCGTCGAGACCTACTTCCGCCAGTGCTCGCTGCTGGTGAGCGTCCGCGATCTCGCCGTCATGTCGGCGACCCTCGCGTTCGGAGGCCTCAACCCCGTCACCGGCGAGCGGGTCGTCGAGGAGGCCGTCGCGCGGGACGTGCTCTCGATCATGACCAGCTGCGGCATGTACGACTACTCCGGTGAGTGGCTGCTGCGGGTGGGCCTGCCCGCCAAGAGCGGCGTCAGCGGCGGACTGCTCGCCGTCGCCCCGTCGCAGTTCGGCGTCGCCGCCTTCAGCCCGCGCCTCGACGAGCACGGCAACTCGGTCCGCGGGATCGCACTGCTCGAGACCCTCGGCGAGCGGTTCGGCATGCACCTGCTCGAGCCGCACGAGAGCGTCGCGGTGCCCGCCTTCACCGTCGAGGACACCGACCGGGGGCGCGTGCTGCGGCTGTCGGGCGAGCTGGGGCTGGCGGGCACGGAGCGAGTGGTCGCCGTGCTGCGCGAGATCGCCGAGGCGCTCCCCGAGGGCGCCGAGGTGACGGTGGATGCGCGCGAGCTCGGACGCGCCCACAGCGCGGCCCTGGTCGCCCTGCGCACGGAGTTCGACCAGATGCCTCACGGCATCCGGCTGCGCGACTGAGCGCCCCGGTCAGGTCAGCTTGCGCAGCGCCGAGCCCTTGTGGGCCGCGCGATCGCCGCTCTTCTCGGACTCGACGATGTACGCCGGCTCGTCGGCGGAGGCGGTGAAGTGCTGCCCCGCGAACTCGAAGTCGCTCGTCCGGCGCTCCACGATGCGCCCTCGCGTGCGTCCCTGCGACGTGTTCCAGCTCACGCGATCGCCCTTGTGAAGTCCCTGCGCCATCGCTCCTCCTCCGTGGTGTCCTGAGCCACCACGGTGCCACCGGACGCGCGATCGCGCCGCCTCTTGACAGCGCGCCGGCCGTCAGAGTCGACGCAGCAGCGACACCGACATCGCGTCGGTGTTGTGACGGTGCGGCCACAGCTGCGCCCGACCGCTGCCGTCCGCCTGCGCGGGGAGGCCGGGGTCGGCCTCGGCGACGGACGTGATGACATCACGGGCCGACAGCTCCTCGATCGCGCCGTCCCACTCGCGCCGGATGTCGGAGACGACGCCGGAGGTCTCGGCGAGGTGCGGCGAGCAGGTGACGTAGGCCACCACGCCGCCGGGTCTGAGAGCGGAGATCGCCGCGTTCAGCAGCTCCCGCTGCAGCTCGGTCAGCGCCGGCACGTCGCTCGGCGCTTTGCGCCAACGCGCCTCCGGACGCCGGCGCAGGGCCCCCAGGCCCGTGCACGGCGCATCGACGAGGATGCGGTCGTACGCGCCCGGCGCCTCCTGCGCTCGGACACGGCCGTCCTGCTCCGAGACGGGCACATCGAGGGGCACGCCTTCCAGCGCCTGCCGGACGAGCCCGGCGCGTGCGGGCGAGATCTCGTTCGCCTCGAGTGACGCTCCGTGTGCGAGTGCCTCCGCTGCGAGGACCGCGGTCTTGCCGCCGGGCCCCGCGCACAGATCCAGCCATCGCTCGCCCGGTGAGACGGGCAGGGCGCGAGTCAGCGCGAGAGCGGCGAGCTGCGAGCCTTCGTCCTGTACCCGGATGCGCCCGTCCGACCCGCGCACGAGCGCGTCGGGGTCTCCCCCGCCCAGGCGGAATCCGATGGGTGAGAAGGGTGTCCGCCGGGCGTCCTCCGGCACGTCCGCGAGATCGGGAAGGGCGGCCATCGTCACCCGCGGGGAGGCGTTGTCGGCGGTGAGCAGGGCTTCCAGCTCGTCGGCACGGCCCTCGGCCGCGAGGGCGCGGCGGAACGCCCGCACCACCCACACCGGGTGCGAGAAGAGCAGGCCGAGCTGCTCGTCGTCGGAGCGGGCGCTGGCGGCGACGTGGGTCATCCAGTCGCCGGGGGTGTCGCGCGAGACGCGGCGCAGCACCGCGTTGGCGAATCCGGCCGCACCGCGGCCCCCCGCCGAGCGGGCGAGCTCGACGGACTCGTTCACCGCCGCGTGCGAGGCGACGCGTGTGGAGAGCAGCTGATGCACGCCCAGGCGCAGCGCATCGAGCACCGCGGGGTCGATGTCGGCGACCGGGCGGTCGGCGGCGATCCCGATGACGGCGTCGTAGGTGCCCTGCCGGCGCAGCGTGCCGTAGGTCAGCTCCGTCGCGAGCGCCGCGTCGGCGGTCGACAGACCGGCTCGGGCGATCGCGGTCGGAAGCAGCAGGTTCGCGTAGGCGTCGGACTCGTGGACCGCTCGCAGGGTGTCGTAGGCGACGCGACGGGCCGCGACCGTGCGGCTCACGAGCCGGCCACCGGGGTGGCCTCGCGCAGACCCCGCCACCAGTCCGCGGCGCGCATCGCGCCCTTGCCGGCGGGCTGCACCTGCTCGAGCACGATCGGCGTCGACGCGGTGCCGGCGATGACCTGCTTGCCGTGCAGTCCGAGCGCACCCGGGGCGAGCCGGGGTGCGTCGTCGGGTGCCGGCGCCACGGCGAGCACCTTGAACCGTGCGCCGTCGATGGTCGTGTGAGCGCCCGGCTCGGGCGTCACGCCGCGGATCCGGCCGAGCACTGCGCCGGCCGGCTCCTCCCAGCGGATGCGCCCGTCGTCGTCCCCGAGCTTCGACGCGTAGGTGGGCTGCCCCTGCTGCGGGCGCGCGACGGCCGAGCCGGCGCCGATCGCATCCACGACCTCCGCGAGGAGCCCGGCCCCGTCGTCGGCGAGCGACGACAGTAGATCCCCGGCGGTGGCTTCTCGTGGCACGTCGATCGCGAGCTCGGCGAAGACGTCGCCGGCGTCGAGCTCGGGCACGAGCTGGAACACGCTGGCCCCGGTCCGCGCGTCACCCGCGATGAGGGCGTGCTGGACGGGCGCCGCGCCGCGCCAGCGCGGCAGCAGCGAGAAGTGGAGGTTGATCCAGCCGTGCGCCGGAGCGGACAGCAGCGGCTCGCGCACGAGCCCGCCGTACGCGACGATCACGCCGAGATCGGGTTCGAGGGCCGCGATGTCGGCGGTCACCTCGGCATCCAGCCGGTCGGCGCGGATGACGGGAAGCCCGAGCTCCGCGGCGGCGGCGGCCACCGGTGACGGCGTCAGCACCCGCTTGCGGCCGAGGGGTGCGTCGCGGCGGGTGACCACCGCGACGATGTCGTGGGCGGATGCCGCGAGCCGGCGCAGCGCCGGCACAGCCGGCGCCGGCGTACCGGCGAAGACGAGACGCATGACGGTCCTGGAAGTCGAGGGTCAGAGGTCGAGGTCGGGCACGTCGACCCGAACCTTCAGTGTATTGGCGGGTCCGGGCGTCCGACCCTTCGCGGGACGGCGCCCCTTCATCGCCTGGCTCACCACCGACGCGCGGAGGCTCTCCGTCACGCGAGCTCCGAGCCCGTACTCGAAGCGCACGAGGGCGCGCACGGTGTCGTCGCGGGCGATGGGCCCGAGCACCGCCTCGGCGTCGAGCTCCG
This sequence comes from Microbacterium ureisolvens, assembly GCF_015278315.1. Taxonomy (GTDB): domain Bacteria; phylum Actinomycetota; class Actinomycetes; order Actinomycetales; family Microbacteriaceae; genus Microbacterium; species Microbacterium ureisolvens. The sequence continues at coordinate 315,047 of NZ_JADIJE010000004.1, forward strand.
GCACGGCACGCCGCAGCTCGGCCAGTGCCAGGTCGACGGTGCGACGCGGCCCGTCGACAGAGGCCACGCGCACGGTCGGCGGCATCCGCAGCGGCGCGCGGTCGGCGAGCTCGGCGCGCGCGTACGCCGCCTGCGTCCACGTCGCCATGGCGCGCGCGACCTCGCCGCCGACGCCGACGAGATGCACCGGTGCCCCGGGAGCGGCGAGGGCGGCGGCGTTGGACCACCATCGCAGGCACGACTCGCCGATCCGCAGATCGTCGGCCATCAGCATGCGGTCACCGTCGAGCAGGATCACCGCGCGGTACCCGCCGACGGCAGGCGGCTCCGCGCCGCGCGTGGCCACGACGAGCGCAGGCTTGTCGTCGACCTTGGCGACCGGGTGATCGCCGTCGGCGATGATGACCCGGGTGCCCGGGAACGCCCGGCCGAGCTCGTCGGCGGTCCGCTCGCTTCCGGAGGAGGCCATGCGCAGCAGCGTCGAGGAGCACTCGGAGCACGCCCACGCGTGCGCTGCGCGGCCGCACCACGAGCAGGTCGGCACCGCCCCCTGGCGGGCCGCATGGAGCGGGCCGCCGCAGTGGGCGCACCGGGCAGGGTGCCGGCACTTCGCGCACACGAGGACCGGAGCGTATCCGGGGCGCGCCACCTGCACCAGGACAGGCCCCTGCGTGAGCGCCTCCCGCGCGGCGGCGAACGCCGAAGAGGGGACGCGCGCCGAGCGCGACTCGCCCTCTCGCGTCGCGCTCAGCACCACGCGCGGCGTCACCCTGCGCGCCGCCGGCAGGTCACGCACCCAGCCGACGGCAACCAGGCGCTCGACGTCGGTCGTCCGGGTGTGGCCCGCGAAGACCAGCGCGCCGCCGTGGAGCTCCTGTCGCAGCAGGGCGGCGTCGCGCGCGTGGACGCCCGGGCTCAAAGGCTCACCCAGCAGCGGGTCGCCGTCGTCCCACAGCGCGACCAGCCCGAGGCCGGAGACTGGCGCGTAGACGGCCGAGCGGTTGCCGATCACCACGCACGGCGCAGCGGAGAGGGTGCGCAGGAACGCCGCGTAGCGGGTGGGACCGCTCTGCTTGGCGTCGTCACGGACGAGCGCGTCCGCGGGGATGCGCGACTGCAGCGCCGCCTCCAGCTGGGCGCGGTCGCGGTGGTCGGGGACGGCGATGATCGCGCTGCGTCCGTCGGCGAGCACGCGGACGGCGGCAGCAGCCAGCAGGACGGCCCAGGCTCCCGCCGGCGTCCCGTCGTCGAGACGCGCCGGGGTGGGAGGCGCGTCGAGGGCGACCCTCTCGCCGCCTTCCAGCGCGGCCTGCAGGCCCGGATAGGCGGCGAGCACCTCGTCCGCCCATGCGGTGGCCGCGGCCTCGACATCGGGGCGCGGCGGCGGCTCCGATGCCAGCCAGGACTTCTCGGCGCGCACCATCCGCTTGGGGATCGCCAGGCGCAGGATGTCGCCCGCGGACCCCGCCGCACGGTCCGCGGCCCTCCTCGCCAGCGCATACAGCTCGGGCGTCAGCACCTGCGCGGGCGACACGACGGCCTCGAGCTGCGAGAGCGGGCGGTCCGAGGCATCCGGCTCCCCCACCTCGACGAGGAGCCCGTCGACGACCCGGCCCGCGCTGCGCAGCGGCACGCGCACCCGCACACCGGGGCGTGCGTCGCCGGCAAGTTCCGCGGGGATCTCGTAGTCGAACAGGCGATCCAGCTGCGGGAGGGGTGAATCGAGGAGCACGCGCGCGACCCGGCGCGGGCGTCGGCCGCCCTCGCCGGGGTCGTGCGCTTCGTCGTACACCGCGGTCACGCGGCCGCGGTCAGAGCCCGGCTGCCGCGCGCAGGTCGTCTGCGCGGTCGGTGCGCTCCCAGGTGAAGTCGGGCAGCTCACGGCCGAAGTGGCCGTACGCCGCCGTCTGCGCGTAGATCGGGCGCAGCAGGTCGAGCTGGTCGATGATCGCCTTCGGGCGCAGGTCGAAGACCTCGAGGATCGCCTTGGTGATGGCGTCGTCCGAGACCCGGCCGGTGCCGAACGTCTCCACGTAGAGGCCGACGGGCTTGGCCTTGCCGATCGCGTAGGCGACCTGCACCTCGAGGCGCTCCGCGAGGCCCGCGGCCACCGCGTTCTTGGCGACCCAGCGCATCGCGTACGCGGCGGAGCGGTCGACCTTGGACGGGTCCTTGCCGCTGAACGCGCCGCCGCCGTGGCGCGAGGCGCCGCCGTACGTGTCGATGATGATCTTGCGTCCGGTGAGTCCGGCGTCGCCCTTCGGGCCGCCCGTGACGAACGGGCCCGCCGGGTTGATGTAGTACTTGACGTCCGGCAGCTCCAGGCCCGTCGCCTCGAGCACCGGATCGATGACCTCGGCGCGCACCGCGGCGCGCAGCGCCTTCTGCGAGATGTCGGGGTGGTGCTGGGTCGACAGCACGACGGACTCGACCGTCTTCGGGGTCGCGCCGTCGTAGCCGAGCGTCACCTGGGTCTTGCCGTCGGGTCGCAGGAACGGCAGCTCGCCGGTGCGGCGCACCTCGGCGAGGCGCTCGGCCATGCGGTGCGCCGTCCACGCGGCCATCGGCATGAGCTGCGGCGTCTCGGTGGTGGCGTACCCGAACATGATGCCCTGGTCGCCGGCGCCCTGCAGGTCGTGCGGGTCTTCGGAGCCGTCTTCGCGGCGCTCGAACGCCTTGTCGACGCCGGCTGCGATGTCGGAGGACTGTGCGCCGATCGACACGCTCACCCCGCACGAGTCGCCGTCGAACCCGGTGTCGCTCGAGGTGTAGCCGATGCGGTTGACGACGCCGCGCACGATCGCGGGGATCTCGACATAGGCGGAGGTGGAGACCTCGCCCGCCACGTGCACGAGGCCGGTGGTGACCAGCGTCTCGACCGCGACGCGGCCGTCGGGGTCGGCGTCGAGGATCGCGTCGAGGATGGAGTCGGAGATCTGGTCGCAGATCTTGTCGGGGTGGCCCTCGGTGACGGATTCGGACGTGAACAGACGCAGGTCGGTCATCGATACTCCAGTTGACGGTGCTTGAGCTGCCTGGGCGCCGGTCGTCGGGGCGTGCCGGGTGCCGAGGGGGCGGACACCAGTATGCCCCCGGAGACGGACATCACCGTCTTCGGGGGCACACCGGTCGTAACGGATTACTCCGCGCGGCGCAGGCGCAGCTTGTCCTCGTGGATCTCGTGCATCGCGATCGTCAGGGGCTTGTCCTCGACGGTCGAGTCGACGAGCGGGCCCACGTTGTCGAACAGGTTGCCCTCGTGCAGGTCGGAGTAGTAGTCGTTGATCTGGCGGGCGCGCTTGGCCGCGTAGATCACCAGCTGGTACTTCGAGTCGACCTTCTCGAGCAGGCTGTCGATGGGGGGCTCGATGATGCCCTGGTTCGTTCCGGCCATGGCGAAACCTCCTAAATCGGATGTCGGAGTGGGAGTCTGCGGAGCCTCGGGTGCCGAGGCATCCCACCATTCTACGTGAAAGGTGCTGGTCACCGCGCGAGGCGGGCGACCTCGTCGGATGCGCGGGCCACGTCGTCGTTGACGACGCGGTAGTCGAACTCGGCCTGCGAGGCCAGCTCGGTCCGCGCGGTGCGCAGACGCCGGGCTCGCTCGGCCGCGTCTTCGGTGCCCCGGCCGACCAGGCGCTGGACGAGCTCGTCCCAGCTCGGCGGCAGCAGGAACACGAGCGTGGCCGACGGGTCGGCCTCTCGCACCTGGCGCGCACCCTGCAGGTCGATCTCGAGCAGCACGGTGCGGCCCTCGGCCAGCGCCTTCTCGATCGGCCCGCGCGGGGTGCCGTAGCGGTAAGCGTTGTGCACGGTCGCGTGCTCGAGGAGCTCGCCCTCCGCGATCATGCGGTCGAACTCGGCGTCGTCGACGAAGAAGTAGTGCTCGCCGTCGACCTCGCCCGGACGCGGCGCGCGGGTGGTGGCCGACACCGAGAGGAGGATCTCGGGGTGGTGCTCCTTGATGTGCGCCGCCACCGTGCCCTTGCCCACCGCCGTGGGGCCCGCCAGCACGACCAGACGGCTGCGACCGCCCCGCGGCTCCAGTTCGGGCCAGCGGGCGTCGAGGAAGCGCCGGAGGTCTTCGCGCTGGCGTGAGCCGAGGCCGCCGAGCCGCTTGACCGGGGAGATCTCGAGGTCGTGGAGGATGCGGTCGCGCTTGCCCTCGCCGATGGCGGGGATCGCCGTCAGGAACTCCGGGACGCGCATCGCGCCGGCGGGCGAGGCCGGGTCGGCGAGTGCGCGGCGCAGCAGCTCCTGCGGCGTGATCACGCGCATGGAGACGTCCTTCTTGAGGGCGGCGCGTTCGCGGCGGGCGGCGACGGCGCGGCGCGAGGCCGCAACACGGTCGACCTCGGGAGGCCGCGCGTGCGCGCCGGGGTTGGGGGGAGCGCTGTCCAGAGGGGTGCGCGAATCGGGCATGTCAATCACCACGGTAGAGAAGGGCGCGCTCGGATATGCGCGCGGCGAGCCGGTCGGGTCCGGCAGCCAGGATGCTGCGGCTCTCCGACGCTATCACCGCTTCCTTGAGGTCACCGAAGCGCGCACCGAGCTCGCCCGGTTCCGCGCCCTGGTGTCCGAAGCCCGGGCCGAGGATCGGCGCGATCGGCGAGAAGGCCGAGAGGCCGGCATCCGTCCAGTCGACCGTCGCGCCGATGACGAAGCCGAGGCTTCCCCACTGCCCTTCCGGCGTGGTGCGGGCGTTGCGGGCCGAGACCTCGCGCACGATGTCGGCCGAGACGGTGGCGCCGTCGGCGCGGTGCGCCCGCTGCAGCGGCAGTGCCTCCGGGTTGCTGGTGGCGGCGAGCACGAAGACGCCCTTGCCGTGGCGCCTCGCGAGGTCGAACGTGCTGTCGAGCGCGCCCACCCCCAGGAAGGGGCTGACGGTGAGCGCGTCGGCCTCCAGCGGCGAGCCCGGCGTGAGCCAGGCCTCGGCGTACGCGTCCATCGTCGAGCCGATGTCGCCGCGCTTGGCGTCGGCGATCACGAGGAGACCCGCGGCGCGGGCCGCGCCCAGGACGTCTTCGAGGGCGGCGAATCCCGCCGACCCGTAGCGCTCGAAGAACGACACCTGCGGCTTGACGACGGCGACGAGATCGGCGGCGGCCTCGACCGTGCGCAGGCCGAACTCCCGGACGCCGGCGGCGGAGGCATCCAGCCCCCACTCGGCGAGCAGGTGGACGTGCGGATCGATGCCGACGCACAGCTGTCCGCGCGCCGCCGTCGCCGCGCGGACCCGCTCGCCGAATGAGATCATGCGACTCCCTCGCGGTCCAGCGCGTATTCCTGCAGACTCCGCACGTCGAAGCCCTCGCGCAGCACCGGCAGCGCGCTGACCGCGGCGCCGAGGACGGCCATCGTGGTGAAGAGCGCCTTGTCGCCGGCCACGGCCGCGGCGCGGATCTCGTAGCCGTCGGCGCGGGTGGCACCTCCGGACGGGGTGTTCACGACGATGTCGATCTCGCCGGCGTTGATGAGGTCGACGATGTTGGTGCCGCCGGACTCCTGGGTCTCGGAGTACTTGTTCACCACGCGCACGTCGATGCCGTTGCGGGCGAGGATCTCGGCCGTCCCCTCGGTGGCGACCAGGTCGAAGCCGAGCTCCTGCAGCCGGTGGGCCGGCAGGATGACCGCGCGCTTGTCGCTGTCGGCGACCGAGATGAAGACCGTGCCCGACTGCGGCATGCCGCCGTACGCCGCCTCCTGGGACTTCGCGAACGCGGTCGGGAAGTCGCGGTCGATGCCCATGACCTCGCCCGTCGAGCGCATCTCAGGACCGAGGACGGAGTCGACCGTCTGGCCGTCGGCGGTGCGGAACCGCTTGAAGGGCAGCACCGCCTCCTTGACCGCGACCGGGGCGTCCAGCGGCACACGGGAGCCGTCCTGCTCGGGCAGGAGTCCCTCGGCCTTGAGCTCGGCGATCGTGGCGCCGGCCATGATGCGCGACGCGGCCTTCGCGAGCGGGATGCCGAGGGCCTTCGACACGAAGGGCACCGTGCGGCTCGCACGCGGGTTCGCCTCGATGACGTAGAGCACGCCGGCCGAGATGGCGAACTGCACGTTGAGCAGCCCGCGCACGCCGACGCCCTCGGCGATCGCGCGCGTCGCCTCGCGCACGCGGTCGATGTCGGTGCGGCCGAGGCTCACCGGCGGCAGGGTGCACGACGAGTCGCCGGAGTGGATGCCGGCCTCCTCGAGGTGCTCCATCACGCCGCCGATGTACAGCTCGGTGCCGTCGAACAGCGCGTCGACGTCGATCTCGATCGCGTCGTCGAGGAAGCGGTCGACCAGCAGCGGCAGGCCCGGGCCGATGATCGCCTGGTCGGCGATGCGCACGAAGTAGTCGCGCAGCGCCTCGGTCGAGTACACGATCTCCATGCCGCGGCCGCCGAGTACGAAGCTCGGGCGCACCAGCACCGGGTAGCCGATCTCCTCGGCGACCGTCACCGCGCCCTCGACGTCGGTCGCGGTGCCGTTGCGCGGCGCGACCAGACCGGCGTCGTCGAGCAGGCGCGAGAACAGCTCGCGCTCCTCGGCGAGGTCGATGGCGGCGGGCTTGGTGCCGAGGATCGTGTAGCCGGCCTCCTCGATGCCCTTCGCGAGCCCGAGCGGCGTCTGGCCGCCGAGCTGGCAGATCACACCCAGGATCTCACCGGACTGCGACTCGGCGTGCAGCACCTCGAGCACGTCCTCGAGCGTCAGCGGCTCGAAGTACAGGCGGTCGGAGGTGTCGTAGTCCGTCGACACCGTCTCGGGGTTGCAGTTGACCATCACGGTCTCGTAGCCGGCATCCGCGAGCGCGAACGACGCGTGCACGCAGGAGTAGTCGAACTCGACGCCCTGGCCGATGCGGTTGGGTCCCGAGCCGATGATCACGACCTTGGTGCGGTCCGACGGCGTCACCTCGGTCTCGAAGTCGTAGCTCGAGTAGTGGTACGGCGTCAGCGCCGGGAACTCCCCCGCGCACGTGTCGACCGTCTTGTAGACGGGACGGATGCCGAGACCGTGACGGATGCCGCGCACCTGGGTCTCGCTGTCGCCGCGCAGCTGCGCGATCTGGGCGTCGCTGAAACCGTGCTCCTTCGCGACGCGGAGGGTGGCGGCATCCAGCTCCCCCGCCTGGCGCACGAACTCGGCGACCTCGTTGATGAGCACGATCTGGTCGAGGAACCAGGGGTCGATCTTGGTCGCCTCGAACGCCTGCTCGACCGTCGCGCCCTTGCGCAGCGCCTGCTGCAGCACCACGATGCGGCCGTCGGTCGGGGTCTGGGCGATCTCGAGCAGCTCCTCCACCGAGCGCGGCTCGTCACCCCAGTGGAAGCTGGAGCCGCGCTTCTCGAGCGACCGGAGGGCCTTCTGAAGCGCCGTCGCGTAGTTTCGGCCGATCGCCATCGCCTCGCCGACCGACTTCATGGTGGTCGTCAGCGTGGTGTCGGCGGCCGGGAACTTCTCGAAGTTGAACCGCGGCACCTTCACGACGATGTAGTCGAGGGTGGGCTCGAAGCTCGCGGGCGTCACCTTCGTGATGTCGTTCGGGATCTCGTCCAGGCGGTACCCGATGGCGAGCTTCGCGGCGATCTTGGCGATCGGGAAGCCGGTGGCCTTCGACGCCAGCGCCGACGAGCGCGACACGCGGGGGTTCATCTCGATGACGATGATGCGGCCGTTGGTCGGGTCGACGGCGAACTGGATGTTGCAGCCGCCGGTGTCGACGCCCACCGCGCGGATGATGTCGATGCCGATGTCGCGCAGCTTCTGGTACTCGCGGTCGGTCAGGGTGAGGGCCGGGGCCACGGTGATGGAGTCGCCGGTGTGGACCCCGACCGGGTCGACGTTCTCGATGGAGCAGACGACGACGGTGTTGTCGGCCGTGTCGCGCATGAGCTCGAGCTCGTACTCCTTCCAGCCGAGGATCGACTCCTCGAGCAGGACCTCGCTCGTCGGCGAGTCGTGAAGGCCCGCGCCGCCGATGCGGCGGAGGTCCGCCTCGTCGTACGCGAAGCCCGACCCGAGCCCGCCCATCGTGAACGAGGGGCGCACGACCAGCGGGTAGCCGAGCTTCTCGGCGCCGGCGATGAGGTCGTCCATCGAGTGGCAGATCACCGACTGGGCGACGTCCGCGCCCGCCTCGAGCACGAGCTCCTTGAAGATCTGGCGGTCCTCGCCCTTGCGGATGGCGTCGACCTTCGCGCCGATGAGCTCGACGCCGTACTTCTCGAGGATCCCGCGGTCGTGCAGCGCCATGGCGGCGTTGAGCGCGGTCTGGCCGCCGAGGGTGGGCAGGATGGCGTCGGGCTTCTCCTTGGCGATGATCGTCTCGATCACCTCGGGGGTGATCGGCTCGATGTAGGTCGCGTCGGCGAAGTCGGGGTCGGTCATGATCGTGGCCGGGTTCGAGTTCACGAGGATGACGCGCACGCCCTCCTCGCGCAGCACGCGGCAGGCCTGCGTGCCCGAGTAGTCGAACTCGCACGCCTGACCGATGACGATCGGGCCGGAACCGATGACGAGGACGGAGCTGATGTCGTCGCGCTTAGGCATTCTTCTTGGTCTCCAGGGTCGCGACGACCAGGTCGCGGAAGCGGTCGAACAGGTAGTTGGCGTCGTGAGGGCCGGCGGCGGCCTCGGGGTGGTACTGCACCGAGAAGGCGGGGATGTCCAGCGCGCGCAGGCCCTCGACCACCTGGTCGTTCAGCCCGACGTGGCTGACCTCGATGCGGCCGTAGCCGTTGGGGCTGTCGAACGCTCCCTCGACCGGTGCGTCGACGGCGAAGCCGTGGTTGTGCGCGGTGATCTCGACGCGGCCGGTCGCCTTGTCGAGCACCGGCTGGTTGATGCCGCGGTGGCCGAACGGGAGCTTGTAGGTGCCGAGGCCCAGGGCGCGCCCGAGCAGCTGGTTGCCGAAGCAGATGCCGAAGAACGGCAGGCCGTCGTCCAGGACGCCGCGCAGCAGGTCGACGTGGTCGCCGGAGGCCGCGGGGTCTCCGGGCCCGTTGGAGTAGAAGACCGCGACCGGGTCGATCGCACGGATCTCGTCGATCGTCACGTCCTGCGGCAGGACGTGGACGTCGAACCCGCGGGAGGCGAGATTGTCGACGGTCGCCTGCTTGACGCCGAGGTCGAGCACCGCGAGGTTGCCGATCCGCTCCCCCGTCGCCGGCGTCACCTCGGCTGCGGCCACCGACACCTGCGCCGACAGGTTCTGGCCGGCCATCTGCGGGGCCTCGCGCACGAGGCGCAGCTGCTCCTCCGGGTCGATGCCGGCGGCCTCGCCCGAGAAGATCGCGCCGCGCATGGAGCCCGCCGAGCGGATGTGGCGCGTCACCGCGCGCGTGTCGATGCCGCTGATGCCCACGACGCCGTCGCTGACGAGCGCGTCGTCGAGCGACTCGTCGGCGCGCCAGTTGGACACGACGCGAGAGGGGTCGCGCACGATGTAGCCCGACACCCAGATACGTCGCGACTCGGGGTCCTCGTCGTTCATGCCGGTGTTGCCGATGTGCGGTGCGGTCTGCAGCACGATCTGGCCGGCGTACGAGGGGTCGGTCAGGGTCTCCTGGTAGCCGGTCATGCCGGTGGAGAAGACGACCTCGCCGATGGTGGTGCCGAGGGCGCCGTAGGCGCGTCCGACGTGGCGGGTCCCGTCCTCGAGCACGAGGACGGCCGGGTCGGTCTGGAACAGGGAGGTCATGCGTCGGTTCCCGTCTGGGTCGGGGGAAGGATGCCGGCCACGGCGTCCGCGAGGGCGCGGGCCGAGGCATCCTGGGGTCGGAGATAGGAGTCGACGACGGTGCCGTCGTCGAGGCGCCAGGCCAGGCGCACGAGGCCGTCGGGCTCGACCACGCGGTCGATCGCGACCGTCGCCTGCCCGACGTCCTGGATGCGGTCCGTCGCGAGGAACACCCGGGGCTTGCCGGTGAGGTCGAGCGCCACGCCGGCGTCGGTCACGGTGACGTCCGATCGCGAGCGGAAGCCGAGGCCGCCGATGGCGAGGCGCTCGAGCGGCTCGCCGTGGCGGGTGGTCGCCACGTACAGCGTCGGGAACGCCGACAGCGTCACCGCGCCCGCGGGAGCCTCGCCGACGGGAGCCGTGAGCGCGGCGTCCCGGCGCGTTCGCCGCCACCACGCCCAGGCCAGGATCACGAGCAGCGCGACGGCGACGGCGACGATGACGGCCAGCGCACCCTCGCGGGTCATGCGCGCACTCCCGGTGCGGGAAGGATCGCGCCGTCGGCGACGGTGACCGTGCCCTGGTGCAGCGTCCAGCGCACGTCGCCCGGGAGCTCGCGGCCGAGGTAGGGCGAGTTCACGCTGCGGCCGCGGAGGTCGTCCGTGGTGAAGGTGCGGCGCGGCGACGGGTCGTAGAAGGCGAGCGACGCCGGCTGCCCCTCGGTGAGAGGGGTGCCGTGACCGGAGAGCCGGCCGATGCGCGCGGGCTCGCGCGACATGACTCGAGCCACGTCGCCCCATGTGACGAGCCCCGTGTCGACCATCGACTGCTGCACGACGCGCAGGGCGCTCTCGAGACCGACCATGCCGTTCGCCGCGGCGTGCCACTCGCACGCCTTCGCCTCGGCGGGGTGGGGTGCGTGGTCGGTCGCGACGATGTCGATGGTGCCGTCGGCGAGGCCCTCGCGCACGGCGAGCACGTCCTCTTCGCGGCGCAGCGGCGGGTTGACCTTGAACCGCGCGTCGTAGTCGCGCACGAGCTCGTCGGTGAGCAGCAGGTGGTGCGGCGTGACCTCGGCGGTCACGTCGACGCCGCGCTTCTTGGCCCAGCGGATGATCTCCACCGAGCCCGCCGTCGACAGGTGGCAGACATGCAGCCGCGAGCCGACGTGCTCGGCGAGCAGGACGTCGCGCGCGATGATCGATTCCTCCGCGACGGCGGGCCAGCCCGCGAGGCCGAGCTCGGCCGACACGGCGCCCTCGTTCATCTGGGCGCCCTCGGTGAGTCGCGGATCCTGCGCGTGCTGCGCGATGACCCCGTCGAACGCCTTCACGTACTCGAGCGCGCGCCGCATGATCAGCGGATCCCACACGCAGAAGCCGTCGTCGCTGAAGACCCGCACGCGCGCCCGCGAGTCGGCCATCGCGCCGAGCTCGGCGAGGCGCTCGCCCTTCTGGCCGACCGTGACGGCGCCGATCGGCTGCACGGTGACGAATCCGGCGGCCTCCCCGAGCGCGAGCTCCTGTTCGACGACGCCGGCCGTGTCGGCGACGGGAGAGGTGTTGGGCATCGCGAAGACCGCCGTGTACCCGCCGGCCGCGGCGGCGCGGGAGCCGGTGAGGATGGTCTCGGATGCCTCGTACCCGGGCTCGCGCAGGTGCGTGTGCAGGTCGACGAGACCCGGCAGCAGCACCAGGCCGTCGGCGTCGACGACCGTCGCGCCGGCGCGGCTGACGCCGGGGCCGATCTCGGCGATCACGCCGTCCGACACGATGACGTCGGTCGCGGACGTGCCCTCGACCAGTGCCCCGCGGAAGAGAAGGGTCTCGGTCATCGGGTGTTCTCCTTCTCTGTGCCGACGGCGGCATCCGTCGCGGGCGGGGTGTCGGCCGTGCTGGGCTCCGTACCCGCCAGCAGCAGGTAGAGCGCGGCCATGCGCACCGAGACGCCGTTCGCGACCTGCTCGAGCACCGTCGAGCGGGGCGAGTCCGCGGCTTCTGCGGAGATCTCCAGACCCCGGTTCATGGGTCCGGGGTGCATGACAATGCTATCGGCTCCGAGCGCGTCCAGACGGCGTGCGTCCAGACCCCAGCGGCGCGAATACTCCCGTTCAGTAGGGAAATATGCGGCGTTCATGCGCTCCAGCTGGATTCGCAGCATCATCAGCGCGTCCGGTCCGGCTGCGATCGCGTCGTCGAGGTCGTACAGCACGTCGGCGGGCCAGGTGGAGACGTCCTGCGGCACCAGCGTCGGAGGGGCCACCAGCGTGACGCGGGCGCCGAGGGTGTTCAGCAGCCAGACGTTCGACCGCGCGACGCGCGAGTGGAGGACGTCGCCGACGATGGTGACCTTCACGCCGTCGAGGTCGCGCCCGCGGCTGTCGTCGCCGAAGCGGCGCTTGCGGATCGTGAAGGCGTCCAGGAGCGCCTGCGTGGGGTGCTCGTGCGTGCCGTCGCCGGCGTTGACGACACCCGCGCTGATCCAGCCGCTCGTCGCGAGCGTGCGCGGGGCGCCGGAGGCGCCGTGGCGGATGACGACCGCGTCCGCGCCCATCGCCTGCAGCGTCTGGGCGGTGTCCTGCAGCGACTCCCCCTTCGAGACGCTGGACCCCTTCGCGGAGAAGTTGATGACATCCGCGGACAGCCGCTTGGCGGCCGCCTCGAACGAGATGCGCGTGCGGGTGGAGTCCTCGAAGAAGAGGTTGACGACGGTCTTGCCGCGCAGCGTCGGCAGCTTCTTGATCTCGCGACGCTGCGTGTCGGCCATGTCCTCGGCGACGTCGAGGATGCGCAGCGCGTCCTCGCGGGCGAGGCCCTGGGTGTCGAGCAGGTGCCTCATGACTCGATCGTCACCTCCTCCACCGAGTCGGTCTCGGCCAGACGCACGTTGACGCGCTCGTCGCGGGAGCTCGGCAGATTCTTGCCGACGAAGTCAGGCCGGATCGGCAATTCGCGGTGGCCCCGGTCCACGAGCGTCGCGAGCCGCACGGCGGCGGGACGCCCGATGTCCTGCAGGGCGTCGAGGGCGGCGCGGATGCTGCGGCCCGAGAAGAGCACGTCGTCCACCAGCACGACCACCTTGCCGTCGATGCCGCCCGCCGGGATCTGCGTCGGCTGGGGCGCGCGGGTCGGGTTGCGGTGCAGGTCGTCGCGGTACATCGTCACGTCGAGCGCCCCGACGGGGACGGCGGCACCGCCGAACTGCTCGACGAGTGCGCCGATGCGATGGGCGAGAGTCACCCCGCGAGTGGGGATTCCGAGGAGGACCAAGCCTCCGGGGCCCTTGTTGGACTCGAGGATCTCGTGCGAGATCCGAGTCAGTGCCCGGGCGATGTCGGCCTCGTGCAGCACGGTGCGCGTGCTCATCCGCCGCTCCCTTCTCCGCCTCACGGGACGGGGTTAAAGGTTGCTGTGATCGTCGTCCAGTCTACGACACGGTGCAGGCCGGTCCCGAATCGGGACCGGCCTGCACCGTGTGGACTTCGAGCGTCAGGCGCGCGCCGCCGGGCCGCGCAGCACCCGCGAGGCGACGACCAGCGCCGCGGTGATGAGCACGACGTTCTTGAAGATGTACTGGCCCGTGAGCGTCGGGCCGGCGGGGCCGAAGACCTCGGCGGGCAGCAGTACGACCGGCGACAGGATGCCGACGAACGCGAGTGCGAGCACACCCAGGCCGATGCGCGCGAACGCGCCGCCGGCGATGAGCAGGACACCCGCGGCGACCTCGATCGCCGCCGTGGCGATGAGCGCGGCCTGGCCGCTGACGAGCCCGAACGTGAGCTTCTCCCACGTGGCGCTCACGAGCGCCTCGACCGGGCTCACGCCGGGGAAGAGCTTCAGCGCGCCGAACACGGCGAACACGGCGCCGAGGGCGACGCGCAGCGCGGGGATGCTCCAGCGCTGCAGCGAGACCTTGACGGCGGCCTCGGCACGCGCTTCCCACGCGAGGGCGGCGGCGACGGGTCCGGGGCGACCGGTGGACGAGGGGACGACGACGCCGGCGGCGCCGCGGACGGGAACGGTGGTCATGGCGTGACTCCTTCGGGTTCTGATCGCCCGCGATCGCGGGCACGGTGATCAGGACGCGGGAGGCCTCTCAGTGATACGCAACACCGCAGATTGGCGGCGGGCATACACACGGGCCGACGTGCGACCGCCGTCTCGTTGTAGAGGTCCTACAACGAGACGGCATTCCCTGGTGAGTCAGTGGCGCAGGGTCGAACCCGCCGGTTCAGGCCGCCGGGCTGGTCGCCGCCCGGTAGAGGTCGTCCTCGACCTGCGACGCCCGGATCGGGTGCCCCTGGCTGGTCAGGCACTTGCCCGACGCGAGGTCCCACTTCCAGTCGTGGAGGGAGCAGGTGAGCACGCCGTCCTCGATCTTGCCCGTCTTGGTGAGGTCCGCGCGCAGGTGCGGGCACCGCCGCTGCACGATCCACTCGCCCAGCTGGGCATCCTCTGTCTGATCGGTCTGCTCGGCGTACCAGTTCTCGACGTACTCGATCCGGTCGCGCGAGAGGCACTTGAGGAAGGTGGTGAGGAACTCGTTGAACTTGCCGCTGCGCCCGACCTCGAACTGCATCGAGAGGAAGATCGAGTTCGACCAGTCGATCTCGTGATCGGCGATGTTGGTAGAGACCAGATCGGCGGGGATCGTGTACCAGTAGATGCACTCCTCCCCGGCGTACTCGCGCACCTTCGCCTTCGGGAAGTCCACCACCATGTCCAGGTCGCCGATGCGGAAGCGCACCACACCGCCGACGCCGTTGCGGATGGTGCGCGCGCGCCGCAGCAGCGGCTCCCACCACTCCTGGATGGCCGCGAGCATCTCCGCCGGCGGCAGCACCTCTGCCCGCGAGGCCTCCTCGGCGCGGATCTCGTCCTGGCGCGTGTCGCGCTGCTCGGCGAGGTAGGACCACTTGTCGTCGAAGATCCGGTCGATCTCGGCCTGGTCGTACAGCGTCTGGGTGACCGTGAGCTCGCCGTCGTTCAGCTCCACGACCGTGCCCGGGAGGAACTCGTAGCCCTTCTGGTCGGGGCGGAGCTCCTTCATGTGCTGGAGGAACTGACGCTGATCGGTGAAGATCGCGTCGCCGTCGAGGCCGTAGCCGTTGTACTTGAAGAGCTCTTCGCGCAGGAACATGGGCGGACCGGCCATCGGGAAGACATGCTCGGCGTCCACCTTCTCGATGTAGTACATCGCCCGCTTGTTCTGCGCGTCGCGCTTGAGCTTGGCGAAGTTCTGCTTGGCGTCCTGCGGCAGGTCGTAGACCATCGGCCACCAGATCGCGCCCGACACCTGCGTGAAGTACGCCTCGGGCTTCGAGAACGACATGAGCTTCTCGAGGTCGAGCGGGTGGGAGTCGTTCTGGTTCAGGATGCTGGCGGTGCCGTCGTCCACGCTCAGCGAGGAATCGCCGATCGGGCCGTCGCTGGGCGCCCGCAGGGGCGTCACCATCACCTTGAGGGCGCCGAACTCCAGCGGGACCCCGGCCTGGGTGTAGACGATGTTGTCGTAGCCCAGCCCCCGGAGGTCCTGCTCGAGGTCGTCCGTCGGGTACTCCGGGAGGAGGACCTTGATGTCCTTGGGGACGTACTTCTCCATCAGCGCCGGATCGAAGTGGTCACGGTGACGGTGCGAGACGTAGAGGAAGTCGGCGTTTCCGTACTTCGCCCAATCGAGCGCCCGGTTGTCGGGGAACGGGAACCAGGATCCGAAGAAGGTCGGCCCGATCACCGGGTCGCAGAGGATGCTGC
Organism: Microbacterium ureisolvens; assembly: GCF_015278315.1. Taxonomy (GTDB): domain Bacteria; phylum Actinomycetota; class Actinomycetes; order Actinomycetales; family Microbacteriaceae; genus Microbacterium; species Microbacterium ureisolvens. The sequence goes on from NZ_JADIJE010000004.1 coordinate 330,470, forward strand.
CTCCCGCCGTCTCGATGAACATTCCGGCATGGCCGAGGCCCGTGATGCGCATGGGTGTGTCCTCCTGGGTCGAACCAGACGAGTCTAGGCGTGTCTGGTCGGGCGCACGGGATCGCCCGCCGTGCAAAACCCGATCGGACAGCTTGGCCTGGGGCAAGCGGCCGGACACTCAGCTGTCGAAGAGCCCGCGGATGTCGTCCGCGGTGAGCGCCTGCCCGAACAGCGCGTCGTCGTCCATGACGGACCGGAAGAGCCGTGCCTTCCGCTGCTGCAGAGCCATCACCTTCTCCTCGATCGTGCCGCTCGCGATGAGACGGTAGACCATCACGCTGCGGTGCTGGCCGATGCGGTGCGCCCGGTCCACCGCCTGCGCCTCGGCCGCCGGATTCCACCACGGGTCGAGCAGGAACACGTAGTCCGCCTCGGTCAGCGTCAGCCCGAAGCCACCCGCCTTGAGGCTGATGAGGAACACCGGCGCCTCTCCCCCGCGGAAGGAGGCGACCGCGGCGTCGCGATCACGCGTCGAACCGTCGAGATACGCGTACGGGATGCTGCGTTCCTCGAGCTTGGTCGCAACCAGGCCGAGGAATGAGGTGAACTGGCTGAACACCAGCGCCCGGTGGCCCTCGGCCAGCGCCTCGTCGAGCTGCTCGAAGAGCGCCCCGAGCTTGCTCGGCGCGATGCCCGCGTGCGCCGGGTCGACGAGCTCGGGTGCCAGGCTCAGCATGCGCAGGAGCGTGAGCGAGCGGAAGACGATGAAGCGGTTGCGATCGAGGTCCTCCAGCAGCCCGAGCACCTTCTGCCGCTCGCGCTGGAGCACCGTGTCGTACAGCGCGCGGTGCGCCGCGCCCAGCTCGATGCGCACCTCCTGCTCCTGCTTGGCCGGGAGGTCGGCGGCGACGAGATCCTTCGTGCGACGCAGCACGAGTGGACGGATGCGCCGGCGCAGGCGTGCGAGCCGCCCGGCCCGGTACGCGCCGCCCTCCTGGTTCTCGGGGACCTTGCCCTTCTCGATCGGCCCCACGTACTCCTCGCGGAACCGTCGTGCCGAGGGGAACAGCCCGGGGGCGGTGAGCGAGAGCAGCGCCCAGAGCTCGGTGAGGCTGTTCTCCAGCGGCGTGCCGGTGACGGCGTAGACGACGTCGGCCGGCAGGTCCCGCGCGGCGCGGTAGGCCTTGGTCTGGCTGTTCTTGACGAACTGCGCCTCGTCGAGGATGAGTCCTGCCCACTTCACCCGGGCGAACTCGGGCTCGTCGAGCCGGAGCAGCGTGTACGAGGTGACGACGACGTCGGCCGAGACTGCAGCATCCGTCACCGTCGTCCCGCGCTTCGCGCGCGTCGCGTCGACGACCGCCACGCGGAGATCGGGCGTGAAGCGCGCGGCCTCGCTCCGCCACGTGGACAGCACCGACGTGGGGGCGACCACGAGGAAGGGACGGGCCTCTCCGCTCTCGCGTGCATGGGCGATCAGCGCGAGGAGCTGCAGCGTCTTGCCGAGCCCCATGTCGTCGGCGAGGATCCCGCCGAGACGGTGATGCCACAGGAACGCCAGCCAGTCGTACCCGACCCGCTGATACGGCCGCAGCTCGGCCTTCAGCGCGGCGGGCGGCGGCGTCGCCGGGACGCCGTCGGCGTCACGCAGCGCCTCGACGGTGGCACGCCACGAGACAGCGGGCTGCGCTTCGTCGGCGAGATCCTCGAAATCGGCCCACAGCGCGGTCTGGTACCGGCTGATCCGCGGCGCGGTCTCCCAATCGTCCAGCTCGCCGGCCTCGTCGATGAGATCGCGCAGCCGTTGCAGCGAAGGATGGGACAGCGAGAAGTAGGCGCCGTCGCTCAGAAGGATCTTCTTGCGCCCTCGAGACAGAGCGGTGAAGAGCGTGCCGAACGGGATGCGGCGTCCGTCGATCATCACGACGACACCCAGATCGAACCAGTCGGGATCGGTCGTCTCAACGGAGGTGATCTCGATGCGGGGATCACCCGCCAGCTCCCGGTACGGCGGGCGCTCGCCGGAGATCTCGACGCGGACTTCGGGGTCGGCCTCCAGCAGTGGGAGCAGGCGCGACGCGAACTCGGCCGACTCGATGCCCGTCAGTGCACCGGCGGACGCGAAGTCGACCGGCGAGTGATCGCGCCACAGCCCCTCGACCCGCTCGCGGATGACCGCTTCCGCGGGTGCGTCACGGTCGGCGCCCGTCGAGTCCCAGCCCTGCAGGTCGCCGCTGCCGTACTGCCACGACAGCGTGTATACCAGCCGGTGGCTCTGCTCGAACCGCACGATCGCCACGAGCCGCGGACGGGGCGGCGGGGCGACATCGAGGCCGGGCGCCTCCAGCGCGACCCGGCGGGCGATCCGGGGCAGGTGCTCCCCGACGAACTCGTCGGCCTCGGCCGGTGGGACGGTCACCGTCTCCCGTGCGGACAGGAGGGCGGGCAGCGGGTCGGCCAGGGCGACGGCCGCCAGGGCCAGGTCGATGCGCTCGCGCTGCACGGTGAACCGGTAGACCCCGGTGCGTCCGACGGCGCGCACGTCCGCGGCATCCGCCCGTTCGCCGTCGATTGTGACGACCGGCGCGATCTCCAGGCCGCGGGCCGTGCGCTGGGCGCGCACGGCCACGGTCGCGCTCGCCGCCAGAGCGACCGTGGCGGCCCGCTCCGTCGGCACCAGCGGGATGCCGTGGTCCGCCGCCGCGGCGAGGTGGGGCCAGAGCAGGCTCGACTCGATGTCGTCGAGGGTGAGCCACTCCGACACGTCGGAGAAGGCGCCGTACGAGCGCACGTCCCGCCCGATGCTGTGCAGCTCGGCGAACCAGCGCGCCTGTGCCGGGTCGAACGCGGTCGTCGGCCGGCGCAGTGCGTCCCACGACACGCCGCCCTTGATCCACGCGTCCGAGCGCGCGGAGCGTTCGAGGGGGCGCAGCCCGACGAGGACGTCCGCGCCGTGCTGGTGCAGCCCGCGCGGGGTCGCCGACTCGACCCTCGCCGGGGCCCACGCGGACGCCCCGCGGCGGACGCGCTGGCGCAGCTCGACGCCGAGGGCGAGCGGTGTGTGGTCGCGCTGCGGTGGCGGGAGCGGATCGAACAGGGTGCGCCATGCCGAGCCGGCGGACGTGGGCGGCGCCGCGGAGGCCGCGCGATTGCCCGCGAGCAGCGTCGCGACCGTGTGCTTGCAGTCGAACTGCACGGGGCACGTGCAGGACGTCGCGGCGATGGGCCGGTCGGCGCGCTGGGGATCGAGCCGGATGCGGCACCGGTAGGTGCGACCGGCGCTGCCGGCGACGACGGACTCGACCACCGACGTGACCGGGTCCCACTCGAGCCGCTCCACCGCGCCCGCGGCGAAGTAGGCCGAGCCGCGCTCGTAGGTGCCGCTGTCGGTGTGTCGGCGGATGTGCCCGGGGTCGACGAACGGCGGGGGTCCGGCGGACGTGGTCACGGCATCCATCCTGCACGCCACCGCCGACAGGCGGGCCGTCGGCGGGTTCGGCTCGCGCGGCTCAGCGCACGGGGGCTCAGCTGGCGCGGGCGATGCGCGCGAGCACGCCGTGCACGAAGGGCCCCGACTCGTCGGTCGAGAACTCCTTCACGAGCTCGACCGCCTCGTCGATCGCCACGGCCGTGGGGACGTCCTCGTTGTAGAGGATCTCCCACGCTCCGATGCGGAGCACGGCACGATCGACCGCGGGCATGCGGGCGAGCGTCCAGTCCTTCGCGAACGTGGTGATCTGCTCGTCGATCGCGTCCTGATTGTCGATCACGCCGTCGACGATCTCGCGGGCGTAGAGCCACGAGGCCTGGCGTGCGGGCTCGTTCGCCGCGCGCTTGGCCTCGGCGGCGAGCACGGTCGCGGGCGTGTCGCCGCGGACGTCGGCCTGGAACAGGATGTCGAGAGCGCGCTTGCGCGCCTTCGTGCGGGCACTCATGCGTCAGGTGCCGCGCGCGTCAGTTGACGCGGCCGAGGTAGTCGCCCGTGCGGGTGTCGACCTTGACCTTGGTGCCGGTCTCGACGAACAGCGGGACCTGGATCTCGTAGCCGGTCTCGACGGTCGCGGCCTTGGTGCCGGCCGATGAGCGGTCGCCCTGCAGGCCCGGCTCGGTGTAGGTGATCTCGAGGACGACGGATGCCGGAAGCTCGATGTAGAGCGGGTTGCCGTTGTTGAGGGCGATCTGCACCTGCTGGTTCTCGAGCAGGAAGTGCGCCGCGTCGCCGACGGTCGCCGCGCCGACGTTGATCTGGTCGTAGTCCTCGACGTCCATGAACACGAAGTTGTCACCGTCGTTGTAGAGGTACGTGAAGTCGCGGCGGTCCACGTTCTCGATGTCGATCTTCGCGCCCGCGTTGTAGGTGCGGTCGACGACCTTGCCCGAGACGACGTTCTTCAGCTTCGTGCGGACGAAGGCGCCGCCCTTGCCCGGCTTGACGTGCTGGAACTCGATGACGTTCCAGAGCTGGCCGTCGATGCTGAGGACCACGCCGTTCTTGATGTCTGCGGTGGAAGCCATGAGGGTGCGAATCCGTTTCGTTGAAGTGAAGGAGGCGCCGGGCGCCCCTGGACAAGCTCAGGGGGCGGACGCGCCGACGTTCGATTCTACGGGATGCCTGATCTCCGGCGGATTCGTCAGCCCTCGACCTGTCCGGTGATGATGTCGATGAGCCGCGCGACGGCGGTCGCGTAGCCTGCGACGCCCTCCCCGACCACGTGGACCAGTGCGACGTCCGCGACGTAGGAGTGGTGGCGGAAGTCCTCCCGAGCGCGCACATCCGAGATGTGGACCTCGGCCACGGGAAGACCCACCCCCGACAGTGCATCGCGCAGCACGACGGACGTGTGCGTGAGGCCTCCGGGGTTGATGACGATGCCGGCGCAGTCCTGGCGCGCCGCGTGGATCTCGTCCAGCAGGACGCCCTCGTGGTTGCTCTGCACCGCCCGGACCTCGAAGCCGCGCCGGGCTGCGGCATCCGTCGTCACCCGCTCGACGTCGGCGAGGGTCGCCGTCCCATAGATGGCGGGCTCGCGCGTACCGAGAAGGTTCAGGTTGGGTCCGTTGACGAGCAGGAGGCGGCGCGGGGACGTCATGGTCGCACGATATCAGCGGCCGGGGCGGGTCCTTGCGCGCGTGTCAGGGCAGCGGACGCGACATGACCAGCTCGGGTCCGATGGCGCTCGTGTACGTCTCGCCGGTCGGCTCGAACCCGGCCCGGCGGTAGGCGCCCTGCGCGCGGAGGTTGTCGCGGTGCACGTCGAGGTGGAGCAGGGTGAGTCCCAGCCCCGCCGCCCAGTCCGCCGCGGCCGCAAGGAGCAGGTCGACGGCGCCCGACCCGCGGTACGCCGGGTTGACGTAGACGCCCACGACGTCCGCACGGCGGTCGTCGACGAAGCGGCCCAGGTGGTCGGTCTGCCCGGTGGCGCGGATCAGCACCGACAGGCTGCCCACCCACGAGTCGTCGACCACCGCCACGAACTGCGCCGCCGTCTCGCTCTCCGACGCCAGGGCCGCCCGCTCGATCCAGAAGGCGTCGGGTCGCGCTTCGACCTGCGCGGGCGTCTCGAGGAACGCGATGGCGGCGTCCGGATCGCTCGTGGACTCGCGTCGCAGCTCGCGCACGGCGCGCCACTCGTCGGCGCGGACGCGGCGCACGGTCACGCGCGGATCGGGCGATGCGCTCATTCGAGCACCCTACCCCGCGCTGCCCGGAGCACGGGTCAGCCGGCGACCTCCTGATACGCCGCGAACAGCAGCGACTCGTCGGGCGCCTGCAGGACGGTGGGCTTGGCGATGTCGTCGAGCACGACGAAACGCAGCATGCCGCCGCGGCTCTTCTTGTCGCGCTGCATGGTCGACAGCAGCTGCGGCCACGCGCCGGGTCGGTAGCTCGTCGGCAGACCGAGGGATTCGAGGATGTCGCGGTGACGCTGGGCCGCCGCGTCGGGGAGCCGTCCCGCCAGGCGTGAGAGCTCGGCGGCGAACACCATGCCCACCGAGATGGCGGCGCCGTGGCGCCACCGGTACCGCTCCGCGTGCTCGATCGCGTGGCCCAGTGTGTGGCCGTAGTTGAGGATCTCGCGAAGCCCGGCCTCGCGGAGGTCCTCGCCCACGACCCGCGCCTTCATCTCGATGGCGAGCTCGATCGAGCGGCGGAATGCGGCGCTCTGCGGATCGACGGCGTTCTCGGGATCGGCCTCGACGAGGTCGAGGATCTCGGGCGCCCAGATGAACCCGGCCTTGACGACCTCGGCGTAGCCGGCGACCCGCTCGTTGCGCGAGAGCGTGTCGAGCAGATCGAGGTCGCAGATGACCGCGCGCGGCGCCCAGAACGCGCCCACGAGGTTCTTGCCCTCGGCGGTGTTGACGCCGGTCTTGCCGCCGACGGCCGCGTCGACCATCCCGAGCACGGTGGTCGGCACCTGCACGACCTCGACGCCGCGCAGCCAGGTGGCGGCGACGAAGCCGGCGAGGTCGGTCACCGCTCCCCCGCCGAAGCCGACGACCGCGTCGGTGCGCGTGAAGTCCGCCTTGCCCATCACCTGCCAGCAGAACGCCGCGACCTCGATCCGCTTGCCCGCCTCCGCGTCGGGGATCTCGGCCAGCAGCACCTCGCGGTCGCCGATCAGCTGCGTGCGCAGCCGCTCGGCGTGCTCGGCGAGGGTCGGCGGATGGATGACGAGCACCTTGCGGGCTGCGGGCGGGAGCGCCTCGCCCAGCGACGACAGGATGCCGCGTCCCACGGTGATGCCGTAGCTCGCGTCTCCGCTCACGGTGATGGTCGTGACGTCGGTCACTTCGCCTCGCTCCGCTCGCTCGGTACCTCGCATGCCGTCTCCTCCTGCTTGCTCTCGCGACCGCCTGGCGCCGTCGGCGCGTCGGCTCCACTGCGGATCCACGCGACGAGCGCGTCGACCACGTCCTGCACCGGGCCGCTGGACGTGTCGAAGGTCACGTCGGCCAGCGCCTCGTACACCGGGCGGCGCTCCTCGAAGATCGCCGTCCACCGCTCGATCGCGTCGGCGCCCTGCAGCAGCGGCCGGTTCGAGTCCCGGACGCGTCCTGCGACGACGCGGGGCGACACCGTCAGCAGCACGACGCGGTGCGCGGCCAGATCGTCGCGCGTGTCCGGGTTCATGACCGCGCCGCCGCCGAGCGACACGATGCCTCCCGTCGCCAGCCCCTCGGTCACCGCGGCGCGCTCTGCGGCGCGGAAATGCGCCTCGCCCTGCTCGACGAAGAGCTGCTCGATCGGACCGTGCGCGCGCACGACCGCGGCGTCGGTGTCGAAGAACGGGACGCCGAGCGCGCGCGCGGCCTTCTTGCCGATGCTGGTCTTGCCGGCCCCCATGGGGCCGATCAGCACGACGGCGTCAGAGGGCGAGGTCATGGTCGGCGAGCCCGGCGTCGCTCTCCGTGGCGGTGCGCAGCGTCTCGGGGATGGCCGCGAGGTATCCCTCCACGTTGCGACGCGTCTCGGCGACGCTGTCACCGCCGAACTTCTCCAGCACGACGTCCGCGAGGACGACCGCGACCATGGCCTCGGCGACGACGCCGGCTGCGGGGACCGCACAGACATCGGAGCGCTGGTGGTGCGCGGCGGCCGCGTCGCCGGTCGAGACGTCGACGGTGCGCAGCGCCCGCGGCACGGTGGCGATCGGCTTCATCCCGGCGCGCACGCGCAGCACGGTGCCGGTGGACATGCCGCCCTCGGTCCCGCCGGCCTTGTCGCTCGAGCGCGTGATGCCCTCTCCCGCGACGAAGAGCTCGTCGTGCGCGGCCGAGCCGCGGCGGCGGGTCGTCTCGAAGCCGTCGCCGACCTCGACGCCCTTGATGGCCTGGATGCTCATGAGCGCCTGCGCGAGCTTGGCGTCCAGGCGCCGGTCCCAGTGCACGTGCGACCCGAGCCCGGGCGGCAGGCCGTAGGCGAGCACCTCCACGATGCCGCCGAGCGTGTCGCCGTCCTTGCGCGCGTCATCGACCTCGGCGACCATCGCCTGGCTCGTGGCCGGGTCGAAGCAGCGCAGCGGGTCGGCGTCGAGCGTGTCGACGTCGTCGGGGGTCGGCAGCGCCGAGCCGTCGGGGACCCGCACCGGACCGATGGACAGCGTGTGGCTGACCAGACGGATGCCGAGCTCGGCGAGGAATGCGCGTGCGAGCGCGCCGAGCGCGACGCGGGCGGCCGTCTCGCGGGCGCTCGCGCGCTCGAGGATCGGCCGGGCCTCGTCGAAGCCGTACTTCTGCATGCCGACGAGGTCTGCATGGCCAGGGCGGGGCCGGGTGAGGGCCGCCCCGCGGCCGCGCGACTTGTCGGTGAGCTCGATGGGCTCGGCGCTCATCACCTCGACCCACTTCGGCCACTCGGTGTTGCCGATGCGCAGTGCGATGGGGCTGCCGAGGCTGGTGCCGTGCACCACGCCCGACGAGATGGTCAGCTCGTCCTCTTCGAACTTCATCCGCGAGCCGCGGCCGTAGCCGAGCTTGCGGCGCGCGAGATCCGCCTGGATCGCGGCGCGGGAGATGGGGACGCCCGCAGGCATGCCCTCCATGACGGCGACGAGTTCGGGGCCGTGGGATTCGCCGGCCGTGAGCACGCGGAGCATTGGTCCAGTCTCCCACGCCCCGCGCGGCGGTTACGCCGACGCCGGCTCCTCCAGCGCCCGGCGCATCGCGGTCAGCGCCTCGGTCTCGCCGTCCAGCGGCGCGTCGGGGTCGCCGTGACGGAAGATGCGGATCTGCAGCAGGGCCTGGTGCAGCAGCATCCCGAGGCCCGAACGGGCCGCGCCCCCCGCTCGCTCCCACGCGGCCGACAGCGCGGTCGGCCAGTGCCCGTACACGACGTCGAGAAGCAGTCCGCCGGCGCCGGCGAGGGCGTCGGCCGCGGCATCCGGAACGGGTGCGTCGCCCGGCAGGGTCGCGATCGTGAGCGGCACGTCGGAGCGGACGGATGCCGCGAACGACGTGGTCGAGACCGCGATGCCGAGGCGCCGGCCGAGGTCGGCGAGCGGGGCGACCGCCTCAGGGCGGCGGGCCACGACGTCGACTTCGCGCGCACCGAGCTCGGCCAGCGCGACGAGCGCCGATGTGGCGGTGGCGCCGGCGCCGACGATGCGGGCGCGCGCGACCTCGCCGATGCCGTCGTCGGCGAGCGCTCGGACGATGCCGCCGACGTCCGTGTTGAAGCCGCGGGGTCCCTCGGGGTCGAGCAGGTAGGTGTTCACCGCACCCGTCAGCTCGGCCCTGCGGTCGCGGCTCGCGGCCGCGGCGAACGCGACCGCCTTGAGCGGCATCGTGAGCGAGAGGCCGCGGTGCGTGTCGTCGAGCGCGGCCAGCTCGGACGCGAACGACCTCTCGTCGACCCGGCGGCGCCCGTAGCGCCAGTCCAGCCCGAGCACCTCGTAGGCGGCGGCGTGCAGCTGCGGCGAGCGGCTGTGGGCGATGGGATCGCCCCACACCTCCAGACGCGTCCCGTGGATCGTCAGCACCCCGAGTCCGCGGTGTCGCGACACCACTGCTGCCACTGCTCGACGTATCGCTGGTGCTCGCTGTACGTGCTGGTGAAGATCGTCTCTCCGGTATGGAGGTTGACGGTGACGAAGTACAGCCAGGGACCGTCGGCCGGGTGCATGGCGGCGTCGATGGCGACGTCGCCGGGGTTGGCGATCGGCCCGACCGGGAGCCCGGTGTGGTAGTAGGTGTTCCACGGATTCGGGTCGTTGAGCGCCTCCTCGGAGGAGCTCACCGTTCCGTCGTGCATCTCGCCGTAGCCGTACTGCGCGGTGGAGTCCATCTGCAGCTTGCCGAACGTCTCCTGGTTGTTCGGGTCGAGACGGTTCTGGATGACGCGGGCCACCTTCTGCATGTCGACCTCGTAGCGCGCCTCGCGCTGGACGATCGAGGCTGTCGTGAGGATCTGCTGGCGCTGGTCGGCCGGCACGCCTGCGGCGTCGAGCGACTCGATGGTGCGATTCACGAGCGTCTGGATGGCGGACTGCGCGGTGACGCTGGGATCGAAGGTGTACGTCGCCGGGAACAGCCAGCCTTCGAGCGGCTGCCCGCCTGCCGCGACGATGGCCGGATCGACCGGCACGCCATAGGCGGCCGGGTCTGCGGCGGCCGCCTGCAGATCGGCGAGCGGGATGCCCGTGCCCTCGGAGAGTCGCTGCAGGGTCCCCTCGACCGTGAAGCCCTCCGGGATCTGCGCGGTGAACTCCTGCTTGTTCGCGGGGTCCAGGAGCATGGCCAGCGCGGCTTCGCTCGTCATCTGCTTCTGAAGCTTGTAGACGCCGGGCTGGAAAGTCGGGTTCTGCCCGCTCTTGATCAGGTAGTCGTAGAACGCGTCCGCCGTCTTGGTGACACCGGCGCTGTGCAGCGCCTCCGAGATCGGCTGGCCGGTGAAGCCGGACTCGATCGTGACGAAGGCCTCGCCGGTCGCCATTCCCGCCTCGTAGTCCTTCGGCTCCTCCCAGCCCATGACCTCGCGGATCTTGTCTTCGTACGTGGTCCACACGTACAGACCGCCGGCGGTGATGCCGCCGAGGATCAGCAGCACCACACCGAGTGCGATCCATCCGCCGATCCGGCGGCGCTTCTTGTTCTTCGGCGGGGGCACGTCTCCGATGTCCTCCGTCGAGGTGGAACCGCTGAAGAGGTCGTCGAGCGTCGCGCCCGACGCTGCGGCGGCAGGCTGCTCGTCAGCGTCGTCGAGCGGCCGGGACGTGACTGTCGCGCGGCCCGCCGACCCGGTCGCGGCGGTCGCCGCCGCGGCGGCCGAGGTTCCGCCCCGGCTGTACGGCATCGCGGGGCTCACGCCGGCGCCGGCGAAGATCCAGGGGTCGTCCTCGGTGGCGGGCTCGGGCAGGTCGATCGGCTGGGTCGGACGCGGGGTGCGCAGCGGCACCGGCTGGAAGCCGCTCCCCGGGGCGGGCTCGGCCGGTTCGGCCGGAGCGGGCGCCGCCGAAGCGGGCGCCGGAGCGGCGGGACCGCTCCCGACGATCGGCGTCGAGCCGGTGATGAGCGACTCCCACTGCGCGGAGCGGTCGACGGGCGCCTGCGGAGCGGCCGGGGCCGGAGCGGGCGCCGACGCCGTCGGCGTCTCCCCCGTCGCCGCCAGTCGGGCCGCCGCTTCGCGGGCGGCGCGACGCGACGAAGGGCGTGCTTCGCCGTCGGGCGTTGAGTCGGGCATCAGGCGGGCTCCTGGGAGACGGGGGTTCCGGGCGGTCGGCCGGTGTTCTTCTCGACGTCGAGCGCTTGCTGGAGCAGGACCACCGCGGCGACCTGGTCAACGATGCTACGCGACGATCGCTGGGATCTGCCCGAACTGCGCAATGCCGCGTGTGCTGAGACCGTCGACAGCCGCTCGTCGACGAGCCGCACGGGAAGAGCGGATGCCGCCGCCAACGCGGCCGCGAAGTCCCGCGCGTCCTGGGTCGAGGCGGTGTCCTCACCGCGCAGATTCATCGGAAGACCGACCAGCAGCTCGATCGCCGAGTGCTCCTCGGCGATGGCGACGATCCGCGCGACGGAGCCGTCGTCTCGCGGAACGGTCTCCACCGGCGTGGCCAGCAGTCCGTCGGGATCGCACTTCGCGACCCCGACGCGGGCCTTCCCCACATCGATGCCCAGCCGCGCGCCCCGGCGCCAACCGCTCATCGGCAGCTCCTGGCTCACGCGCCGAGCGCGTCCTTCACCGAGGTGAGCGCGGCAGGCAGGGCCGAGGCATCCGTCCCGCCGCCCTGCGCGACGTCGTCGCGCCCGCCGCCGCCGCCGCCGAGCACGCCCGCGGCGCCCTTGGCGAGCACACCCGCCTTGGCGCCGGCCGCGCGTGCGGCCTCGTTGGTCGCGACGATCACGACGGGGCGTTCGTTCACGACCGCGCCGAGGGCGACGACGGCCGCCTCGGAGCCCAGCCGCTCGCGCACCTGCAGCGCCAGCGAGCGGACGTCGTCGGCGGATGCCGCAGACCCGAGCGATTCGGCGACCACGAGCGTGTCCCCGACGCGGGTCGCGCCCGCCGCCAGCGCGGGCAGCCGGTCACCGAGTGCCTTCGCCTCGAACGCGGCGATCTTCTTCTCGGCCGCCTTGAGGCTGGCCTGGAGCTCGGCGATGCGCGCCGGGAGCTGCTCGCGCGGCGCCTTCAGCGAGGTCGTAAGGTGCGACACCAGTGCGCGCTCGGCGGCCAGCGACCGGAACGCGTCGAGCCCGACGAGAGCCTCGACGCGGCGGTTGGACGCGCCGACCGACGACTCGCCGACGAGGTTGATGAGGCCGACCTCGGCGCTGGTCGACACGTGGGTGCCCGCGCAGAGCTCGCGCGACCACGGACCGCCGATGTCGACCATGCGCACCGTGTCGCCGTACTTCTCGCCGAAGAGCGCCATCGCGCCGAGCGCCTTGGCCTCGTCCAGCGGCAGCACGCGCGTCGTGACCTCGAGATTGTCGCGCACCGCGTTGTTGGCGATCTCCTCGATCTCGGACTTCGTGGCGTCAGACAGTGCCTGTCCCCATGAGAAGTCGAAGCGCATGTAACCCGCGCGGTTGAGAGACCCCGCCTGCGTCGCGGTCTTGCCCAGCGTGTCGCGCAGCGCCGCGTGCACCAGGTGCGTCGCGGAGTGCGCCTGGCGGGCGGACCGCCGGTTCGCGGCGTCGACGACCGACGTCGCCGGCTGACCGATGCCCACCTCGCCGGTGGAGACCTCGACCGTGTGGCTCACCAGCCCCGGGACGGGCTTCTGCACGTCGAGCACCTCGAGCTCGAAGCCGGGGCCGACGATGACGCCCTTGTCGGCGACCTGTCCGCCGGACTCGGCGTACAGCGCGGTCTCGGCCAGGATGACCTCGGCGATCTGCCCGACGCTCGCGCGGTCGACCGAGACGCCGTCGACGAGGATGCCGAGGACGCGCGACTCCGTCTCGAGATCGGTGTAGCCGGTGAAGACGGTCTCACCCTTCGCGCGCAGGTCGCGATACACGCTGGTGTCGGCGAGCTGGCGCTTGCGCGCGCGGGCGTCGGCCTTCGCGCGGGCGCGCTGCTCCTGCATGAGCGTGTCGAACGCCGCGCGGTCGACGGTGAGGCCGGCCTCCTCGGCGATCTCGAGCGTGAGGTCGATCGGGAAGCCGTACGTGTCGTGCAGCAGGAAGGCCTCGGCGCCGGCGAGCGTCGTGCCGCCGGAGCCCTTGGTCTCGGCGAGCGACTCGTCGAGGATCGACTCGCCCGCCGCGAGCGTGCGCAGGAACGTCGACTCCTCCGCGAGCGCGTACTGCGAGATGCGCGCCCAGTCGGCCTCGACGACCGGGTAGGCGTCCTTCATGGCGTCGCGGGAGGCCGTGAACAGGACCTCGAAGGTCGGGCCGTCCACGCCGAGGAGCCGCATCGAGCGGATGGCACGGCGCATCAGGCGGCGAAGGATGTAGCCGCGGCCGTCGTTGGAGGGCGTCACGCCGTCCGACATGAGCATGAGCGAAGACCGGACGTGGTCGGCGACCACGCGGAAGCGGACGTCGTCGTCGTGGTTCGCCCCGTACGTGCGTCCCGACAGCTCCACGGCCTTGTCGAGCACCGGACGCACCTGGTCGGTCTCGTACATGTTGTCGACGCCCTGCTTGATGAACGCGATGCGCTCCAGGCCCATGCCGGTGTCGATGTTCTTGTTCGGCAGCTCGCCGACGATGTCGAAGTCGTACTTCGAGCGCACGTTGGTGATCTCGTACTGCATGAACACGAGGTTCCAGATCTCGACGTAGCGGTCGTCGTCGGTCGCGGGACCGCCGTCGATGCCGTACTCGGGACCGCGGTCGAAGAAGATCTCCGAGCAGGGGCCAGCGGGGCCCGGAAGCCCGGTGCTCCAGTAGTTCGTGTCCTTGCCGAGTCGCTGAATGCGGTCCGCGGGCAGCTCGGTGAGCTTCAGCCAGAGGTCGTGCGCCTCGTCGTCCTCTTCGTAGACGGTGACCCAGAGATCCTTCGGGTCGAAGCCGAGGCCGCCGTCCCTCTCCGGCGTGGTGAGCAGGTCCCACGCGTAGCGGATCGCGCCTTCCTTGAAGTAGTCGCCGAAAGACCAGTTTCCGAGCATCTGGAAGAACGTGCCGTGGCGCGGCGTCTTGCCGACCTCTTCGATGTCGTTGGTGCGGATGCACTTCTGGTTGTCGGCCGCCCGCGCGTACGGCGCGGGGACGTCGCCCGACAGGTAAGGGATGAACGGAACCATGCCGGCCACCGTGAACAGGAGCGCCGGGTCGTCGGTCACCAGCGATGCCGAGGGGACGATGGTGTGGCCGTTCTTCTCGAAGTAATCGAGGAAGCGCTGGGCGATCTCGGCGGTCTTCATTCGGGTCCTTGCGTGTGCGTGCGAGTGCGTGCGTGTTCGGGGTGTGTGTCGGTGAGACGGCTCGCGCCCGGCATGAGCGGGCGGGCGGGCGATCAGTCGGCGAGCTTGCGCGCGGCGTCGCCCACCGTGTCGGCGACGTTGCCGGCGGCATCGGATGCCGCGGCCAGGGCGCTCGAGGCGGCGTCGGCGGCGGCATCCCGCACATCGTCGACCAGACCCGCGAAGCGCGCCTCCTGCTCGCGATACGCGTCGCCCATGCGGTCGGTGAACTCCGTGATGCGGGCGTCGACATCGGCGAGGATTTCGTGGCCGCGCGGGTCCTTGTTGACCAGATGCGCGAGCACGAAACCGCCGGCGATGCCGAGCAGGAACCACAGGAGGTTCTTCATGTCACCACTTCCTCGCGGGCCGCCGGGGCGCGGCATCCACCCATCGTATGCGGAAACCGTGTCGATCATGCCGAACCGGGCATCCCGTCGCCGCCGGGGACGACGAAGGGCGCCGGGGTGATCCCGGCGCCCTTCGTGCGAACCGCGGCGCTTATCGCGCTGTGTTCCTCAGGACGCAGCGCTGACGCGCGTTCCTACGAACCGCGGCGCTTATCGCGCTGTGCTCTTCAGGACGCAACGCTGACGCGCGTTCTTGCGAACCGCGGCGCTTATCGCGCTGTGTTCTTCAGGACGCAGCGCTGACGCGCGTTCTTGCGAACCGCGGCGCTTATCGCGCTGCGTAGTACTCGACGACGAGCTGGACGTCGCAGACCACGGGAACCTCGGCGCGCTTGGGGCGACGCACGAGACGGGCCTGGAGCTTGTCGAGCTCGACCTCGAGGTAGGACGGAACCGGGGGCAGGACGTCGGCGTGACCGCCGGCAGCGGCCACCTGGAAGGGCTCGATGCCCTCCGACTTGGCCTTGACGTGGATGAGCTGACCCGGCTTCACGCGGAACGACGGGCGGTCGACGAGCTGGCCGTCCACGAGGATGTGGCGGTGCACGACGAGCTGACGCGCCTGCGCGGTGGTGCGGGCGAAGCCGGCGCGCAGGACGAGCGCGTCCAGGCGCATCTCGAGCTGCTCGACGAGGTTCTCACCCGTCAGGCCCTGGGTGCGGCGGGCCTCGTTGAACTGGATGCGCAGCTGCTTCTCGCGAATGCCGTACTGCTCGCGCAGACGCTGCTTCTCACGCAGGCGGACGGCGTAGTCGCTGTCGGCCTTGCGCTTGGTGCGGCCGTGCTCGCCCGGAGCGTAGGGACGCTTCTCGAGGTAGCGGGCAGCCTTGGGGGTGAGCGCGACGCCGAGGGCGCGCGACAGACGGACCTTGCGGCGGTCCTGGGACTTCGTAGCCACGAAGTGTTCCTTTCGATGACGCTGCCGTGTCTTTCACGGCTCGCGGACGTATCGCCCTGTCTTCGCCCTGTCCGGACTGCACGCCGGGGCATGCCGGAAGGTGGATGAAGAAGAGAGGGGATGCCCGAAAACTGCGTTTCGAGCCGCTCAAGTCTATCAGACCGGGGCTTTTGGCCCGACCGGGCTCACTTGCCGTCGAGGATGCGCCGGATCTTCTCGAGGCGCGCCTGCACATCGCGCTCGGCGCCGAGCGCCTTCGGCTCGTAATAGCGGCGCCCGCGCAGCTCGTCGGGCAGGTACTGCTGCGCGGCGATGCCGATGTCGGCGTCGTGGGGGTACACGTAGCCCTTGCCGTGACCGAGGCGCTTGGCACCCGGGTAGTGGGCGTCGCGCAGGTGCACCGGCACGCGTCCGAAGCCGCCGGAGCGCACGTCGGCGATCGCGGCGTCGATGGCGAGGTAGGCGGCATTGGACTTCGCGGTGGTGGCCAGGTACGCCGTCGCCTCCGCGAGCGGGATGCGGCCCTCGGGCATGCCGATGAACTGGACCGCATCGGCGGCGGCCACGGCGATGGGCAGCGCCTGGGGGTCGGCCAGGCCGATGTCTTCAGCGGCCGAGATGATCAGGCGCCGGGCGATGAAGCGCGGGTCCTCCCCTGCCTCGATCATGCGCGCCAGGTAATGCATCGCCGCATCGACGTCGGACCCGCGGATCGACTTGATGAACGCGCTGATGACGTCGTAGTGCTCGTCGCCCTGCCGGTCGTATCGCAGCAGCGCCCGGTCGACCGCCTGCGCGACGTGCTCCGACGAGATCTCGGGTGGGGCGTCGCGGGCGGTGGCGTCGTCGTCCTCATCGTCTTCGTCGTCCGCCTCGTCGGGAGTGGCGAGGGATGCCGCGGCCTCGAGCGCCGTGAGCGCTCGCCGTGCATCGCCCGAGGCCAGCCGCACGAGGGCGTCGCGGGCCTCGTCGCCGAGCACCACCGCGCCGGCCAGACCGCGTGCGTCGGAGACGGCGCGGTCGAGCAGCATCTTCAGGTCGTCGTCGGTCAGGGGCTTCAGCGTCAGCAGGAGCGATCGCGACAGCAGCGGCGAGATGACCGAGAACGACGGGTTCTCGGTGGTGGCGGCGATCAGCACGACCCAGCCGTTCTCGACGCCGGGCAGCAGCGCGTCCTGCTGGGCCTTCGTGAACCGGTGGATCTCGTCGAGGAACAGGATCGTCGACTGGCCGTACAGGTCACGCTGCGTGAGGGCCTCCTGCATGACCTCCCGCACGTCGCGGACGCCCGCCGTCACGGCCGACAGCTCCACGAACCGTCGCCCCGATGAGCGCGCGATCGCCTGTGCGAGCGTGGTCTTGCCGGTGCCGGGTGGCCCCCACAGGATGACCGAGGTCGCAGCACGGGCCGCGGCGTCCGGATTCGCGAGCGTGACCAGTGGGGAACCGGCGCGAAGCAGGTGGGATTGGCCGGCGACCTCCTCCAGAGAGGTGGGCCGCATGCGCACGGCGAGGGGCGTCAGCCCCTGGAAGAGCGCGGTCGGACTTGTCACCCCACCAGGCTATCCCGCGGTCGCGACACCGGATCGGGCGCGGGTTTTGGCCCCCGCCGTGCGGCCCCGTAGGATCAAGCCGCCCGGGCGCCGACCCGGACCGCACCGTCGCCGGCTCCTCAGCGGACCACCGTGCGCGAGGTGCAGGGTATACAGGAGGTCACGTGGCGACCGGTGGCAAGAACCGCGATGGGCGGGCCGCGCGCGAGCGCTCGCGCCTGTACGAGGCGCGACGTCGGTTCCACGACGACCAGGCACGACGCCGCACGCGGGACAACCTGATCGCGGGCATCGTCGGAGGCGTCCTGGTGCTGGGCCTCATCGGGTCGCAGACCGCCTACTTCCTCGCGGGCCCGGGCGCTCCTGCTCCGACGCCCACCTCGACGCCCGCGCCCACCGGCACGACGCCCGCGCCGAGCCCGACGGCGACCACGACGCCCGAGCCGACGGTCACGCCCACGCCCTGATATCGGCGGCTTCGCGTTCGCAAGGGCATCGGAGACGAGGCATCCGCCGTACTAGGCTGTGAGCCGTCCTACTCCCTACGACGGCGTATGCCGCGATGAGGTGCATCCCGTGACTGCCGCAGCAGACTCCCAGCCCGAGACCGACAACCCCGAGACCGCCGGTCCCGCCGACCACGAGGCCCCCGCCGACGCCTCGACGCCCGCTGACGTCGCGGACGACGCGGCCGCCGCGTCGTCCCTCGAGGCCGACGGGTCATCCGTCGAAGCCGACCCGCAGGCTGCCGCCGGTGAGGGCGAGCAGCCCGAGGCCGCAGTCGCGGACGCCGAGCTCTCGGCGACCCCGGAGCCGGCCGAGGGTGAGCCCGCCGCCGACATCGAGGCCGAGCCCGCCGCTCCCGAGGGCGTCGACGACGTCGCGATCGAGGTCGTCGAGGTCGACGTGATCGAGGTCGCCGACGAGACCGGGGTCGTCGCCGTCGAAGTGGTCGAGGTCGTCGTGGAGGAGGCCGCGCCGGTCTCCGCCGACGAGCCCTGGGGTCGCGTCGACGACGACGGAACCGTCTCGGTCCGCGAGGCCGGCGGCTGGCGCGTCGTGGGCCAGTTCCCCGACGGCTCGCCCGAGGAGGCGCTCGCCTACTTCGAGCGCAAGTACACGGACCTCGCGAGCGAGGTGACGCTGCTCGAGGTGCGCCACCGCCGCGGCGGCGCCTCCGCCTCCGACCTGCGCTCCACCGCTCGCACGATCAACGGCAAGCTCGACGGCGCTGCCGCGGTCGGCGACCTGGCGAGCCTGGTCGCCCGCGTGGCGGCGCTCACCCAGACGCTGGCCGCCGAGTCCGAGACCGAAGCGGTCGCTGCTCGCGAGGCGGTCGACGACGCCGTCAAGGCGCGCACCGAGCTCGTCGAGAAGGCCGAGGCGCTCGCTGCCCGCGACCCGCGCACCGTGCAGTGGAAGCAGGCGACGGCGGAGCTCAACTCGCTGTTCGACCAGTGGCAGTCGCAACAGCAGAACGGTCCGCGACTTCCGAAGTCGACCGCGCAGCAGCTGTGGAAGAGGTTCCGCGACGCGCGCGCCACCGTCGACAAGCACCGCCGCGCGTTCTACGCCGAACTCGACGAGGCCCACAAGGTGGTCCGCGACCGCAAGACGCGTCTGGTCGAGAAGGCCGAGGCGCTCTCCTCGAAGGGCGAGGACGGCATCCCCGCCTACCGCGAGCTTCTCGATCAGTGGAAGACCGCCGGCCGCGCCGGCAAGAAGGTCGACGACGCGCTGTGGGCACGGTTCAAGGCAGCCGGCGACGCCCTGTACGGAGCGCGGATCGAGCGCGAGACGGCGGATGCCGAGGCTTCGCGCGAGAAGATCGAGCAGAAGCGCGCCCTCCTCGAGGAGGCGAAGGTCGTCGCCGACGAGCGCGACCTCGCGAAGGCGCGCTCGATCCTCACCGGCGTCCAGCGCCGCTGGGACGAGATCGGCCGGATCTTCCCCCGCGACACCGAGCGTTCCCTCGACGACGAGCTGCGTCGCGTCGAGAACGCGCTGCGCTCGCGCGAGGACGCGGACTGGAAGCGCAACGATCCCGAGCAGAAGGCGCGCGCCAACGACATGACGCGGCAGCTCACCGACGCGATCCACAAGCTCGAGGACGAGCTCGAGGCGGCGAAGAAGTCGGGCGACAAGCGGGCCATCTCGGCAGCGACCGAGGCGCTCGAGGCTCGCAAGTCCTGGCTCAAGGCGCTCGGCGGCTGATCCTCTTCACCCGGCCGTCGCGGTGACGACGGCCGGGTTGTCCACAGGCGCCGGGATGCGGCATCCGTCGGCGCTCAGGGGTGCGGCAGACTGCCCCCGTGGCATCGCCCTTCCTCTACTTCGCAGACGACCGGCTCTCGCGCGCCGAGTTGACGGCGGCGTGTCTCGACGGCGACCTCGTCGCTCTCGGTGACGCGTACATGCCCGCGGACGCGGTCGAGACCGCCGCTCTGCGCGCGGGCTCGCTGGCCCCGATCCTGGGCGACACCCTCGCCGCCACGCACCTGTCGGCGGCGTGGGTGCACGGCGCCCTGACGGCGCCGCCGACGCGCCACACCGTGCAGCGCGCCGTCGCCCGTCGACTCGGCGTCGTGCCCGATCGGCGGCTGGTCTACCGAGACCTCGCCGTGGACGCGCGCGATCTGCAGCGGCTGGGCGGCGTGCTCGTGACGTCGCCGGCGCGTACCCTCGCCGACCTCGCGCGCGTGGAAGATCCCGATCACGCGATGGCGGCGCGGCTGCTGGCGGACGCGGATCCGGATGCCGTCACTCGCGCGATCGACGACCTCGAGGCGGGCGTCCTCCCCCACAAGAGGGCGGCCCTGGTGCTCCTGCGGTCGTTCGCGTCGGCCGTCAGGACGACGTGACGCGGTAGACGTCGTAGACCGCGTCGATGCGGCGCACCGCGTTGAGCACGCGGTCGAGGTGCACGATGTCGCCCATCTCGAAGACGAAGCGGCTGAGAGCCAGGCGGTCGTTGGTCGTGGAGACCGTGGCCGAGAGGATGTTCACGTGGTGCTCGCTGAGGACCCGCGTGACGTCGCTCAGCAGGCCCGACCGGTCGAGCGCCTCGACCTGGATCTGCACGAGGAAGACGCTCTTCGTGGTCGGCGCCCACTCGACGTCGATGAGGCGCTCGGGGTCCTCCATGAGCGACTTGACGTTCGTGCAGTCAGCGCGGTGCACCGACACACCGCTGCCGCGCGTGACGAAGCCGACCACCTGGTCGCCCGGGACCGGCGTGCAGCACTTGGCCAGCTTGACCAGGATGTCGGGGGCGCCCCGCACGAGCACGC
This sequence comes from Microbacterium ureisolvens, assembly GCF_015278315.1. Lineage (GTDB taxonomy): Bacteria > Actinomycetota > Actinomycetes > Actinomycetales > Microbacteriaceae > Microbacterium > Microbacterium ureisolvens. The sequence continues at coordinate 350,972 of NZ_JADIJE010000004.1, forward strand.
CGGAGTCGCCGCCGCGCGGCGCGCGGGAGCGGCCCACCTGCGGCAGGTCGATCGGACCGGTCGCCGTGTCGTTCGCGGCGACGAGCGCGGTGACCTTCTCGATCACCGACTGCGTCGAGACGTGGCCTTCGCCCACCGCGGCGTACAGCGCCGACACGTCCTCATAGCGCAGCTGGTGGGCGACCTCGGTGAAAGAGTCCTGGTTCATCAGGCGCTGGAGTGGCAGGTTCTGCCGCCGCATCGCGCGGGCGATGGACTCCTTGCCCTGCTCGATGGCCTCTTCGCGCCGCTCCTTGGTGAACCAGCCGCGGATCTTGTTGCGTGCGCGGGTGCTCCTGACGAAGCCCAGCCAGTCCTGGCTGGGGCCCGCGTCGGGGTTCTTCGAGGTGAACACCTCGACGACGTCACCGCTCTTGAGCTCTGACTCCAGCGGCACCAGGCGGCCGTTGACTTTCGCGCCCATCGTGCGGTGGCCGACCTCGGTGTGCACCGCGTAGGCGAAGTCGACCGGGGTCGCGCCCGCCGGCAGACCGATGACACGGCCCTTCGGCGTGAAGACGTAGACCTCTTTTGCGCCGATCTCGAAGCGCAGCGAGTCGAGGAACTCCCCCGGGTCGGCCGTCTCGGCCTGCCAGTCCGAGATGTGCGCGAGCCAGGCCATGTCGGTGTCGACGGACTTCGAGTCCGTCTTGCCGCCGTTCATCTGCTCTTTGTACTTCCAGTGGGCCGCCACACCGTACTCGGCCTGCTGGTGCATCTCGTGGGTGCGGATCTGGATCTCGACCGTGCGCCCGCCCGGCCCGATCACCGTGGTGTGCAGCGACTGGTACAGGTTGAACTTCGGCGTCGCGATGTAGTCCTTGAAGCGACCGGGCAACGGTGTCCACCGGGCGTGGATGGCGCCGAGCACCGCGTAGCAGTCGCGCACGCTGCCCACGAGCACGCGGATGCCGATGAGGTCGTAGATGTCGTCGAACTCGCGGCCGCGCACGACCATCTTCTGGTACACCGAGTAGAGCTGCTTCGGGCGGCCCATGACGCGGCCGCGGATCCTGAGCTCGCGCAGGTCGGTGTCGACGGCGTCGATCACGTTGTGCACGTACTGCTCGCGCTGCGGCGTGCGCTGCTTCACGAGGCTGTCGATCTCGGCGTACAGCTTGGGGTGCAGGACGGCGAACGACAGGTCCTCGAGCTCGGACTTGATCGCCTGGATGCCGAGGCGGTGCGCCAGCGGCGCGTAGATCTCGAGCGTCTCGGTGGCCTTCTTGCGAGCCTTCTCAGGCGGCACGAACCCCCACGTGCGCGCGTTGTGCAGCCGGTCCGCGAGCTTGATGAGGAGCACCCGGATGTCGCGCGACATCGCGACGATCATCTTTCGGACGGTCTCGGCCTGCGCGCTCTCGCCGTACTTGACCTTGTCGAGCTTGGTCACTCCGTCGACGAGCATGGCGACCTCGTCGCCGAACTCGCTGGTGAGCATGTCGAGCGAGTACGCGGTGTCCTCAACGGTGTCGTGGAGGAGAGCCGCGGCGATCGCCCTCGGCCCGAGGCCGAGATCCGCGAGGATCTGCGCGACAGCGAGCGGATGCGTGATGTACGGCTCGCCGCTCTGACGGGCCTGACCCGAGTGCGCGTTCTCGGCGACCGAGTATGCCCGCTCGATGATCGTGAGGTCGCCCTTGGGGTGGTGCGTGCGCACCGTCCGGAGGAGCTGTTCGACGTCGTCGCGCCGCGCGGAACGCGAGAAGATCCGCGGCACCAGGCGGCGCAGGGACGAGGACTGGGCGGGAGGGACGGTCTCGGTCATACGATCCCCTCCCCTCCGCCGGACCTCACAATCCTACGCCCGCGCCGCGGACGCTCAGGCCGGGGTGCCGGCCAGCTCGCGCGCCGCCACCACGCGTGCGTCGCGCGTCTTGATCGACGGCTCGCTCTCGCGCAGGAGCGAATACAGCGGCGCGGCGACGAAGATCGTCGAGTACGCGGCCACGATCGTTCCCACGAAGATCGACAGCGACAGGTCGGTGAGCGTCTGCGCGCCGACCCAGATGAGGCCGATGAACAGGATCGCGCCGGTCGGCAGGATCGCCACGACGGTGGTGTTGATCGAGCGCACGAGCGTCTGGTTCACCGCGAGGTTCACCGACTCGCCGAACGTGCGACCGGACACCTCGCCGTCTTCGCTCGTATTCTCCCTGATCTTGTCGAACACGACCGTCGTGTCGTACAGCGCGTACGACAGGATCGTCAGGAAGCCGATGACGGCGGCCGGCGAGATCTCGAACCCGAACAGGGCGTAGATGCCGATCGTGATGATGAGCACGTCGACCAGGCCGATGATCGCCGACAGCGACATCTTCCACGTCCGGAAGTACAGCGCGAGGATGATGGCGGTCAGGGCGAGGAAGATCGCGAGCCCCCACAGCGACTGGCGGGTGACGTCGGCACCCCAGCTGGGACCGATGAAGGCGTAGCTGACTTCGCTCTCCGGCACGTCGTACGCCTCGGCGAGGGCCGCGGAGACCTCGCGGCTCTCGGCATCCGTCATCTGATCGGTCTGGACGCGGACCGCGTCCTCGCCGATCGTGACCACCTTGGTCGTGGCCTCGGGAACCACCGAGAGCACCGCGTCGGTCGCGAGCGACTGGTCGACCGGCGCGGTGACGCCGTTGACCGTGAACTGGGATCCGCCGGTGAACTCGATGGAGAACTGGATCGGGCGCAGGAGCGGCACCAGCGCCGAGCCGATCACGAGGATCGCGGCGATCAGGAACCACAGGTTGCGCCGGCCCACGAAGGGGAAGGATGTCTTGCCCGTGTAGAGGTCGTTGCCGAACTGGCTCATGGAGCGCATCAGTCGTCTCCCTCCTTGGCGGTCGTGCCGGGTTTGTCGGCGGCCGCCAACTCGGCCTGCTTGCGTTCGGCGATCGTCTGTCGGCGTGCGGCCTCACCGCGGGCCTTGGCGTTGCGGCGGCCGGCTGCGCCGCTCGCGAGCACCGGGTCGCGGAACTGCGCGCGGCCGCGGTACACGGCGCCGAGCGCAGTCGGGTCGAGCCCCGAGAGCGGATGCCCCGACCCGAAGAACCGGGTGCGCGCCAGCAGCTGCAGCACCGGGTGGGTGAACAGCACGAAGATGAGCACGTCGATCGCGGTCGTGAGACCCAGCGTGAAGGCGAAGCCCTTCACCGTCGAGTCGGCGAGGATGTACAGCACCACCGCCGCGAGGATGTTGATCGACTTCGAGATGTAGATCGTGCGCTTCGCGCGGCCCCAGCCGTCCTCGACGGCCGCGGTGATCGACTTGCCGTCGCGCAGCTCGTCGCGGATGCGCTCGAAGTAGACGATGAACGAGTCGGCCGTGAAGCCGATCGTCACGATGAGGCCGGCGACACCGGCGAGCGAGAGGCGGAAGCCCATGCGCCACGCGAGGATGCACAGCGTGACGTAGGTCAGCACCGCCATCACCGCGAGCGAGGCGATGATGATGAAGCCGAGGGCCCGGTAGACGATGAGCGAGTAGATCGCCACCAGCGCGAGACCGATGAGGCCGGCGATGAGGCCGATCTGCAGCTGCTGGGAACCGAGCGTGGCCGAGATCGAGTTCGAGCTCTCGACCGTGAAGCTCAGCGGCAGGGCGCCGTACTTCAGCTGGTCGGCCAGGACCTTCGCGGTCTCCTGCGTGAAGCTGCCCGTGATGCTCGGCTTGCCGTCGAGGATCACGCCGTTCATGGAGGGTGCCGACAGGACGTAGCCGTCGAGCACGAAGGCGAACTGGTTGAGCGGCGGGTCGGCACCGAAGAGACGCTGGCTGATCTCGCCGAAGGTCGCGGTGCCGTCGGAGTCGAACGAGAGGTTGACCGCCCACAGGCCGTTGTTCTGCTGGACGCCGAACGTCGCGTCGTCGATCGACGAGCCGTCGAGCTCGACCGGCCCGAGGATGTACTTGACGGTGCCGTCGGCGTCACAGGTGATGAGCGGCTCGTCGGCCGGGGCGTTCGCCGGGTCGTTGCTCGGGTCGGCGCAGTCGTAGGCGAGGAACTCCGCCTGGAGAGCCGGGGTGATCCACGCCGTGTCGCTGCCGTCGGTCGGCGCGGTCGTCGGCGTGGCCTGGAGGCTCGGGTCGGGCGTCGGGTACGGCGTCGCGTTGCCGTCCTCGCCGACGAACTCGGTGGCGGGGTCGCCCGCGTACAGCACCGCGCGCAGCTGGAGCTGCGCGGACGCCTCGATGCGGTTGCGCGTCTCCTCGTCGGCCTGGCCGGGGATCTGCACGACGATCTGGTTGCCGCCCTGAGTGGTGACATCGGCCTCGCCGACGCCCGAGGCGTCGACGCGCTGGCGGATGATCGTGACCGCCTGCTGCATCTGCTCCGCCGACGGGTCGGCGCCGTCCTCGGTCTGCGCCTCGAGGACGATCTGCGTGCCGCCCTGGAGGTCGAGGGCGAGCGCCGGGGTCCACGAGCTCTGTCCGAAGACGTAGACGCCGAGGGCGTTGATGCCGAACAGGAGCGCGGTGATCGCGAGGAGACCGGTCAGTGCGCGCCATGCATGCCGGACGGGAGTGGATGTCGCCACGTTTGTGCTTTCTCGAGACGCCCGAGGGCGGGCGGAGGGAAAGGGGTCAGCCCTGCGACTTGGTGCCCGACTCGGTGTCGGGGTCGCTCTTGTCCTTGGTGGCGCTCTGGTCGTCGCTGATCGAGGTGATGTCGCCGTTGGCGACGCCCTCGGCGTACTCGGCGTGGCTCTCCTCGGCGGCGAGGTACTCGTCCTCGGTGACCGCGCCGGTGCCCGGGGTGACCACGCGCAGGATCGCCTGGCTGTGCACCTTGATCTCGACGCCCGGGGCGAGCTCGACGATGGCGGGCTGGTCGAGGTTGTCGGCGTCGTACGAGACGATCGTGCCGTAGAGGCCGCCCTGCAGCAGCACCTCGGAGCCGGGGACCGTCTGACGCGCCTTCTCCTCCTGCTCCAGCTTCTGCTTCTGCATGCGGCGACGGGAGCTCCAGAACATGAAGACGAGGAGCACGACCAGCAGGATGATGAGGCCGTAGTTGCTCAGGAAGGTAGCGAGGTCCATGGGAGCCGGAAGCGCCTTTCGGGTCAGGCAGGCGCCGGGGCGGCGCTGCCTTGCAGGAGGAGGGTGGGCGAAAGCCTCCAGCGATTATAGGTCATCGAATCCCAGCACCGAGTCGACGGCCGGCACGCCCAGGTGGGCGTAGGCGTCGGGCATCGCGATGCGGCCGCGTGGCGTGCGCCCCATGAAGCCGATGCGGACGAGGTAGGGCTCGACCACCGATTCGATGGTGTCGGGCTCTTCGCCCACCGCGACGGCGAGTGTGCTGAGGCCGACGGGGCCGCCGCGGAAGCGGCGCACCAGCGCGTCGAGCACGGCTCTATCGAGCCGGTCGAGCCCGATGCGGTCGACGTCGTAGAGGTCGAGCGCCGCGTCCACCGCGGCGATGTCGGCGCCCGTGCGGCCGTGGACGACGAGGTAGTCCCGCACGCGGCGGAGCAGCCGGTTCGCGATGCGGGGCGTGCCGCGCGAGCGGCGGGCGATCTCGGCCCGCGCGGCGGGCGGGAGCGACACTCCGAGCATCACGGCGGAACGCTCGATCACGCGCTCGAGCTCTTCCGGCTCGTAGAACTCGAGGTGCGCCGTGAAGCCGAACCGGTCGCGCAGCGGATTGGGCAGCAGCCCCGACCTCGTCGTGGCGCCGACCAGGGTGAACGGCGACAGATCCAGCGGGATGCTGGTGGCGCCCGCACCCTTGCCGACCATGATGTCGATGCGGAAGTCCTCCATCGCGAGGTACAGCATCTCTTCGGCGGAGCGCGCCATGCGGTGCACCTCGTCGATGAAGAGCACTTCGCCCGGCGTGAGGCTGGAGAGCAGGGCCGCCAGGTCGCCGGCGTGCTGGATCGCCGGGCCGCTGGACAGTCGCAGCGGGCGGCCGCTCTCGTGGGCGACGATCATGGCGAGGGTGGTCTTGCCGAGTCCGGGAGGCCCGGACAGCAGGATGTGGTCGGCCGGGCGCTGCTGGATGCGGGCCGCGTCCAGCAGCAGCTGCATCTGCCCGCGGACCTTCTGCTGGCCGACGAATTCCGCGAGCGACGTCGGTCGCAGCGCGCCCTCGATCGCGAGCTCGGTCTCGTCGACAGGCTCGCCGGCCTCGCGCACGTCAACCACCGACCGTCTCCTTGCGTGCGGGGCCGAGCGTCGCGAGCGTGCGGCGCAGCAGCGCGGGGACCGACGCGCGGTCCGACTCGGGCGCGTCTGCGGCGACGGTGTCGACCGCCTCGGCCGCAACTCGCTCGGACCAGCCGAGGCCCACCAGCGCCTGCACGACCTGCGCGGGGATCCCGGCGGAGTCCACCGCACCGGTGCCGCTCGTGCCCGCCGGCCGCGTCACGGCGATCTTGCCGGCGAGCTGCAGCACGATCAGCTTGGCGGTCTTGGGGCCGATGCCCGACACCCGCCGGAACGGGGCGTCGTCGTCGGCGGCGACCGCGTCGGCGATCTGCGGCACCGTGAGCGTCGCCAGGACGCCGAGGGCGGACTTGGGCCCGACGCCCGTGACGCCGAGGAGCAGTCCGAAGACCGACAGCTCCTCGCGCGACTCGAAGCCGAACAGCGACAGCGCGTCTTCGCGGACGATGAGCGACGTGTGCAGCGTGACGGCGTCGCCCACATGCGTGGTGCGCGCCACCTGCGGGGTCACCGCCACGTGGAGGCCGACTCCTCCGACTTCGACGACGACCGCATCCGCATCGACGTGCACGGCGGTGCCGCGGACTGAGGAGATCATGCGTCGAGCCTACGGGGCGGTTCGGACGTTTGTTCGAGCGACACGCGCCCGTCACCGGCGCGCGAGTCGCTCGGCGTCCGCCCACGCGCGCTGCGCCGGCGTGAGCGACCCGGAGGCCTTCGCCGCGGCGGGCGCGCCGCGCCAGGCATGGCAGAGCGCCAGAGCGAGCGCGTCGGCGGCGTCGGCGGGCTTGGGCAGCTCCTCCAGGCGCAGCACGCGCGCCACCATCGTCTGCACCTGCCGCTTGTCGGCGTTGCCGTAGCCGGTGATCGCGGCCTTCACCTCGGACGGAGTATGGGTGGCGGCGGCCAGACCCCGCTCGCCGGCGACGAGCAGTGCGATGCCGCTCGCCTGGGCGGTGCCCATGACCGTCTGTCGGTTGTGCTGCGCGAACACGCGCTCGACGGCCACGACGTCGGGACCGTGCGCATCCAGGACCGCTCGCAGCCCCGTCGCGATCACCGCGAGCCGCTCCTCGATCGGCGCGCCGGGGTCGGAGCGCACGACGCCGACGTGCACGAGGCTCGCCGAGCGATCGGGCGCGACGTCGACGACGCCGACGCCGCAGCGCGTCAGACCGGGGTCGATGCCGAGCACGCGCAGCCGACCGCGGGAGGTTCCGGTTGCCACTCCCCCACGCTAGGCGAGGACGACGGATGCCGCGGCCAGGCGCGCCTGGCCGCGGCATCCGTCATCGATCAGTCTTCGTCGTTCTCGAGCTCGGCCTGCACGTCGGCGGTGAGGTCGAAGTTGCTGTAGACGTTCTGGACGTCGTCGCTGTCTTCGAGCGCGTCGATGAGGCGGAAGACCTTGCGCGCCGTGTCGGCGTCGACCTCGACCTTGAGGTTCGGCACGAACTCCACGTCGGCCGACTCGTAGTCGATGCCGGCGTCCTGGAGCGCGGAGCGGACCGTCACGAGGTCGGAGGCCTCGGTGATCACCTCGAAGCCCTGCGCGTGAGGCTCCACCTCTTCGGCGCCCGCCTCGAGGACGGCGAGCATGACGTCGTCCTCGCTCGTCCCCTCGCCGCCGACGACGATCACGCCCTTGCGCGTGAAGTTGTAGGCGACGCTGCCGGGGTCGGCCAGGGTCCCGCCGTTGCGGGTGAGCGCGGTGCGCACCTCGGCCGCCGCGCGGTTCTTGTTGTCGGTCAGACACTCGATCATGAGGGCTACGCCGTTCGGGCCGTAGCCCTCGTACATGATCGAGGAGTACTCGACCGACTCGCCGCCGATGCCGGCGCCGCGCTTGATCGCGCGGTCGATGTTGTCCTTGGGGACCGACGTCTTCTTCGCCTTGAGGACGGCGTCGAACAGGGTCGGGTTGCCCTGCAGGTCGGGTCCGCCGAGCTTGGCGGCCACTTCGATGTTCTTGATGAGCTTGGCCCACGACTTCGCACGGCGCGCGTCGATGACGGCCTTCTTGTGCTTGGTCGTCGCCCACTTGGAATGCCCGGACATGGTCCTCCTGAATTCGCGCTCGTCGGGGTGCGGGCGCGGGAACGCCTCGCCCCGACGGACTAGTTTATCCCCGAGCTAGAGCGCGAACTCGAAGCCGAAGCGCGACGACAGCAGCGCCACGAGGTCGCGCGGCACCTTCGTCAGGTATGCCGGCGCCGGCGCCAGCGTCTCGGCCGAGCCGATGAAGGGGAAGTACACCGGCCCCTCGGTGAGCTGCTCCACGCGGTCCCGCACCGCGACGATCTCGCCGCCGACGCGCCGCAGATTCGGCAGCGTGATCGGCGACGCGAGCCGCAGCGTATCGCTGATCGGCATGCGCCAGTGAGGCAGGTCGTCGCCGCGGCGGTCGCGCTGCTCCTCGCCCAGGGGTCCGAGCACCCGTCCCCACGCGGCGATGCCGGGAACGGAGAGCGTGCGGTCCCAGACGAACAGGGTGTCGCCGGGCTCGGTGAACCCGACGAGCTCATGCGACCACTCGAAGCGGCGGTCGCCCTGGGCCTTCGGGGCCGACAGCGCGTCGCCCACGACGCCGCGCGACGGCGCGATCATCCAGTAGCGCTCCTCGGGGTGCTCGCGCCACCAGTCGTTGATCGTCATGGGTCAGAATCTACCCCGCCACGTCGGCGGACTCCGTCAGCGGACGCGCTCGCGCACCATGTCGAGGAAGAGCGCGTGGAAGCGGTGCTCGCCGGTCACCTCGGGGTGGAATGCGGTGCCGAGCAGCGCGCCGTGGCGCACGGCCACGATCCGTCCGTCGTCCAGGCTCGCGAGGCGCTCGACACCGTCGCCCGCCTCCTCGACGAGCGGTGCGCGGATGAACACCGCATGCACCGGCGGGTCGTCGAGCACCGGCACGTCGAGGTCGACCTCGAACGAGTCGACCTGGCTGCCGAACGCGTTGCGCCGGACGGTGACGTCGAGGCCGCCGAAGGTCTGCTGACCCTCGATGCCGTCGGTGATGCGATCGGCGAGGAGGATGAGGCCCGCGCACGTGCCGTACACCGGGAGGCCGTCGGCGATCGCCTCGCGGATGGGCTCACGCATGCCGAAGGCTCGCGACAGCTTGTCGATCACGCTGGACTCGCCGCCGGGCAGCACGAGCCCGTCGACGGTCGCGAGCTCTTCCGGCCGGCGAACGGTCGTCGCGTCGGCGCCGAGGTCCGTGAGTACGCGCACGTGCTCACGGACGTCTCCCTGCAGCGCCAGCACGCCGACGCGGGGCCGGTCGGTCGTCACCAGCCGCGCTCGGCGAGCCGGTGCGGGGCTGCGAGGTCGCCCACGTTGATGCCGACCATCGCCTCGCCGAGGCCGCGCGACACGTCCGCGATGACCTTCGGGTCGTCGTAGAAGGTCGTCGCCTTGACGATGGCTGCTGCCCGCTGGGCGGGGTTGCCGGACTTGAAGATGCCCGACCCGACGAACACGCCGTCCGCGCCGAGCTGCATCATCATGGCCGCGTCGGCGGGTGTCGCGACGCCGCCGGCGACGAACAGCACGACGGGGAGCTTGCCCGTCTCGGCGATCTCGGCGACCAGCTCGTAGGGCGCCTGCAGCTCCTTGGCCGCGACGTACAGCTCGTCCTTGGTCATCGAGCGCAGCACGTTGATCTCGCTGGAGATCTTGCGGATGTGCTTGGTCGCCTCCGACACGTCGCCCGTGCCCGCCTCGCCCTTGGAGCGGATCATCGCGGCGCCCTCGTTGATGCGGCGCAGCGCCTCGCCGAGGTTGGTCGCACCGCACACGAAGGGAACCGCGAACTTCCACTTGTCGATGTGGTTGACGTAGTCGGCGGGCGAGAGCACCTCGGACTCGTCGATGTAGTCGACGCCGAGCTCCTGCAGAACCTGCGCCTCGACGAAGTGCCCGATGCGGGCCTTCGCCATGACCGGGATGGACACCGACGCGACGATGTCGTCGATGAGATCGGGATCGCTCATGCGGGCGACTCCGCCCTGTGCGCGGATATCGGCCGGGACCCGCTCGAGCGCCATGACGGCGACGGCGCCGGCGTCCTCGGCGATCTTCGCCTGATCGGCGGTGACGACGTCCATGATGACGCCGCCCTTGAGCATCTCGGCGAGTCCGCGCTTGACGCGGTCGGTTCCCGTGTCGGCAGCAGTGGTCACGAGCTTTCCCTTCGATCGGCGCGCGGAGCGCAAACGGGTGAGGACAATGCGGGTATTGGCCTAGGCCAAAAGATAGCATGGACCGCGCCCTACACTCGGGCGATGGCGGGGATGTGACGGAGGCTGGAATGGATCTCGATATCAGCGGTCGATCCGCGGCGGAGATCGCCGAGAGCCTTCGCGCGCTCATCGAGCGCGGCGACCTGCATCCCGGCGAAGCGATCCCGCCCGTCCGCGCTCTCGCCGAGCAGCTCGGGGTCAACCGCAACACCGTGGTGGCCGCGTACCGCCAGCTCGCCCAGGCCGGGGTCATCGTCACGCGCGGGCGCGGCGGTACCCGCGTCGCCGATCTCTCCCCCGTCGCCCAGGAGGGGTTCGCGGCGGGGAGCGTGCTGCGCGACGTCGGCACCGGCAACCCGGATCCCGAGCGGATCCCCGATCCGTCCTTCGCGCTGGCCGGCATGGCAGGACGCCCGGTGCTGTACGGCGAGCCTGTGATCGACCCGGGCCTGGAGGCCTGGGCGCGCGAATGGATGCGCGCGGACCTCGCGCCCGAAGCCGATATGCGCCTCACGATCACGAGCGGCGCCGCGGACGCCGTCGAGCGGCTGCTCGCGCAGGCGCTCACCCGCGACGACGCGGTCGCGCTCGAGGATCCGTGCTTCCTGACGAGCATCCACACCGTGCGCATCGGCGGCTACCGCCCGGTGCCCGTGCCGGTAGACGACGAGGGAATGACGGTCGCCGGACTGCGTGCCGCGCTCGAACTCGGCGTGCGCGCGGTCGTCCACACGCCCCGCGCGCAGAATCCCACGGGCGCCAGCCTCTCGGCGCGGCGAGCGGCAGAGCTCCGCGACGTGCTGCGCGAGCATCCGTACGTCCTCGTCATCGAGGACGACCACTTCTCCCTGTTGTCGCAGCGGCCGTTCCACTCGCTCATCGGCCCGGACCACCGGCGATGGGCATTGGTGAGGTCGGTCTCGAAGTTCCTCGGTCCCGACATGTGCCTCGCGGTGACCGCATCCGATCCCGAGACCGCCGAGCGGCTCGCGATGCGTCTCACCCCCGGCACGACCTGGGTGAGCCACCTGCTGCAGCGGCTCACCCACGCGCTGGTGACGGATGCCGGGACCATGGCGGCGATCGACCGCGCCGGCGCCCACTACGCCGAGCGCAATGCGGCGTTCGTCGATCTGCTCACGACCGCGGGCATCCCGGCCGACGCCGGCGACGGGCTGAATCTGTGGATCGCGCTCCCGGTACCCGCGCGGGCGGTGTCGGAGCAGCTGATGCGGCGAGGGTGGCTCGCCCGCCCCGGCGACGAGTTCGTGCTCGGTGACGACCGTGCGTCGGACCGGCTGCGTCTGACCGTGCACGACCTCGACGACGCCGATGCCCAGCGACTGGCCGCCGATGTGGCCGCCGCGGTGCGCGCCGCCGGTGGACGGCTCGCCACGCGGGAAGTGGCATGATCGAGCGGTGAAGATCCTCTCGATCCAGTCCGCGGTCGCCTACGGTCACGTCGGCAACTCCGCCGCCGTCTTCCCGCTTCAGCGCATCGGCGTCGAGGTCATGCCGGTCTACACGGTGAACTTCTCCAACCACACCGGCTACGGCGCCTGGCGCGGCCCGCTCATCGACCCGGACGACGTCCGCGACGTGATCACGGGCATCGAGGAGCGCGGCGTCTTCCCGCAGGTCGACGTCGTGCTCTCGGGGTACCAGGGCGGCGAGGGCATCGCCGACGTGATCCTCGAGGCCGTGGCCAAGGTCAAGCAGGCCAATCCCTCGGCGGTGTACGCGTGCGACCCGGTCATGGGCAACGCGAAGTCGGGCTGCTTCGTCGCCCCGGCGATCCCGGTGCTGCTGCGCGATCGTGTGGTGCCCGCAGCCGACATCATCACCCCGAACCAGTTCGAGCTCGGCTTCCTCACCGAGACCGATCCAGCCGACCTCGAGTCCACACTCGCCTCGGCGGACCTCGCCCGCGACATGGGTCCCCGCACCGTGCTCGTGACAAGCGTGGAGCGGCCCGACCGCCCCGAGGGCACGATCGAGATGCTCGCGGTGACGGACGACGGCGCCTGGATGGTGCAGACCCCGCACATCCCGATGAAGGCGAACGGCTCGGGCGACGTCACGGCGGCCCTCTTCACCGCCCATTACCGTCGCACGGGCGACGCGGCCGACGCCCTCGCGCGCACGACGTCGAGCGTGTACGACCTGCTCGAGCGCACCCACGCGTCGGGCGAGCGCGAGCTGCAGCTCGTCGAGTCGCAGGAGGCCTACGCTCACCCGCGCCTGCAGTTCGACGTCACCCGGGTGCGCTGAACCGGACGCTGTCGGATGACGGATGCCGCGGCATCCGTCATCACCGCGTCAGGCGTTCCAGGCGTCGAAGACGACCCGCCGCACGTCGCCGAGCAGCTGCGGCAGAGCCTTCGTCTTGGCGATGATCGGGAAGAAGTTCGCGTCCGAGCCCCACCGCGGCACGATGTGCTGGTGAAGATGCTCGTCGACGCCGGCTCCCGCCACGTGCCCCTGATTCATGCCGATGTTGAAGCCGTCGCAGCGCGAGACCTGACGGAGGACGCGCATGCCCTGCTGCGTGAGCAGGCCGATCTCGGCGACCTCGTCGTCGGTCGCCTGGTCGTACGTCGCGATGTGGCGGTACGGGCAGACCAGCAGGTGGCCGGAGTTGTACGGGAACAGGTTCAGCAGCGCATAGGCGGTGCGCCCCCGGAAGACGATGAGGCCTTCCTCGTCGGACTTGCGCGGCGCCTCGCAGAACGGGCACTCCTTGCGCAGCACCTCGGGACCCGCCTGGATGTACGCCATGCGGTGCGGGGTCCACAAGCGCTGGAACTCGTCGGGCACCCCCGGCAGCGTCGCGGCGTCGACGAGGGCGGAGTCGGCAGCGGTCTCCGCCGTGCCCTGCCCGCCCTCGTCCGGAGTCACGCGCCCTTCGACAGGCTCAGGAACCGCGACTTCGCGGTCGCGACTCCCCGCAAGCGGGTGGTCGCTCACGCGAAGTCCTCCGCGGTGTTCACCAGCGCGTGAGAGGCGATCGCCTCTCGCACGCGGCGCACGGCGTCGGCGATCGGCACGCCGTTCTCCTGCGAGCCGTCGCGGAAGCGGAACGACACCGTGCCGGCTGCCTGGTCCTGCGCGCCCGCGATGAGCTGCAGCGGCACCTTCTGGGTGGTGTGCGTGCGGATCTTCTTCTGCATGCGGTCGTCGGAGTGGTCGAGCTCTGCGCGCACACCCTCCGCCTTCAGCTGGTCGATGACCTCGCCCAGGTAGTCCGCGAAGTCCTCCGCGACGGGGATGCCGACAACCTGCACCGGCGACAGCCAGACCGGGAACGCCCCCGCGTAGTGCTCGAGCAGGATCGCGAAGAACCGCTCGATCGAGCCGAAGAGCGCGCGGTGGATCATGATCGGCCGCTTCTTCTGGCCGTCGCGGTCGGTGTACTCGAGCTCGAAGCGCTCGGGCAGGTTCGGATCGACCTGCACGGTGGACAGCTGCCAGGTGCGGCCGATGGCGTCGCGGGTCTTCAGGTCGATCTTCGGGCCGTAGAACGCCGCCTCTCCGGGAACCTCGGTCAGCTTCAGGCCGCTGGCGACCGCGACGTTGCGCAGCGCGTCGGTGGAGTACTCCCAGAACTCGTCGGAGCCGATCCACTTGTCCTTCTCGTCGTCGCGCATCGAGAGCTCCAGCTCGAAGTCGTCCAGCCCGAAGTCGCGCAGCATCGAGATCACGAACTCGAGGACGCGGGTCGCCTCCTCCTCCAGCTGCTCGGGCGTGACGAACAGATGCGAGTCGTCCTGGGTGAAGCCGCGCACGCGGGTGAGGCCGTGCAGCGCCCCCGAGAGCTCGTTGCGGTAGACGGTGCCGTTCTCGGCGAGCCGTATCGGCAGGTCGCGGTAGCTGCGCGCGCGCTCCTTGTAGATGAGGATGTGCATCGGGCAGTTCATCGGCTTCAGGTAGTAGTCCTGGCCGTGCTTGACGATCTCGCCGTGCTCGTCGCGCTCCTCGTCCATCACGATCGGCGGGAACATGCCCTCCTTGTACGTGACGAGGTGGTTCGAAGTGAGGAACAGGTCCTCCTTCGAGATGTGCGGCGTGTACACGTAGGTGTAGCCGCCCGCGATGTGGCGGCGACGCGCGTGCTGCTCCATCTCGCCGCGGACGATGCCGCCGCGGGGATGCCACACCGACAGGCCGGAGCCGATCTCGTCGGGGAAGGAGAAGAGGTCGAGGTCCTTGCCGAGCTTGCGGTGGTCGCGCTTGGCCGCCTCCTCGAGACGGGTCTGGTACGCGCGCAGCTCGTCCTTGGTCGGCCAGGCGGTGCCGTAGATCCGCTGGAGCTGCGGGTTCTTCTCGCTGCCCCGCCAGTAGGCGCCGGCGATCCGCTGCAGCGCCCAGCCGTTGCCGATCATGCGGGTGTTGGGCAGGTGTGGCCCGCGGCAGAGGTCCTTCCAGACCGTCTGACCGTCGCGGTCGACGTTGTCGTAGATGGTCAGCTCGCCGGCGCCGACCTCGACCGAGGCGCCCTCGGTCTTCTCGGCTCCCGCGCCCTTCAGCCCGATGAGCTCGAGCTTGAAGGGCTCGTCGACGAGCTCGACGCGCGCCTCCTCGTCGGTCACCACGCGGCGGACGAAGCGCTGGCCCTCGCGGATGATGCGGGCCATCTCCTTGTCGATGGCCTTGAGGTCCTCGGGCGTGAACGGGTGCTCGACGCCGAAGTCGTAGTAGAAGCCGTCGGTGATGGGCGGGCCGATGCCGAGGTTCGCCTGCGGGTTGATGCGCTGGACGGCCTGGGCGAGCACGTGCGCCGTGGAGTGGCGCAGGATCGCGAGCCCGTCGGGGCTGTCGATGGTGACGGGCTCGACGGCATCCGTCTCCTCCACCACCGTCGCGAGGTCCTTTAGTTCGCCGTTCACGCGAAGCGCGACCACGGAGCGGTCGGGGAACAGGGCGAAGCCGTCGGCGGGATAGGGCACAGCGTCAGTCACGGAAACTCTCCTGGGAATGGCTCGGATCAAGGCTACTCAGCTTCGGGCGCGCGACGCGCCCCGCCCGCTCAGGCGTCGAGCGTTCGCGTGTCGGTCTTGTATGCCGCAGCGGCGGTCGACCAGACGAGTTCCATCCTCCGAGTCTAGCCGGGGGGATCGTTCGTGCCCGGTATCGGGGTTGCTCCGTGCAGAGTCCGCCCCGACTCGCGGGGGCCCCGGGCGCTCGACGGTCACGTCGGCACCGAGGTGCTTCAGCGCCTCGCGGCGCGACAGCGGACTCAGCGGGCGGTGCGCGACGTACTCCCTCACCCATCCGGGTGCGATCCGGGCGTACTCGCGCAGAGCCCAGCCGATGGCCTTGCGGATGAAGAACTCGCGGTCGGCGATGTTGGGCTCGATGGTGTCGACGAGAACCGCCCGATCCGCACGGATGCCGCGGCCCAGCTGCGACAGGATCGCGATGCGCCTGATCCACATGTCGTGGGCGCGGGCCCACGCGTGGACGAGCGCGACCGTCGCCTCGGGGTGGGCGTCGTGCAGATCGGCGAGGCGGTGCGCGAGTTCGTCGGTGTAGTCCCACCACTGACCGGTGTGCACCATGTGCTCGATGACCGGAACGAGCGACGGTTCGCCGCGGAGGGGCCGGGCCAGCAGCGCCATCGCCGCGTACCGCTCCTCGCGGTGGCCCGCGGCATCCCACAGCTGGAGAGCCGTCTCGCGAAGGGCGGCGGCATCCGTCGTCCCCTTGGCGGCGTGCGTGGCGATCCTGCGCGCCTCCGGCACCCTCACCCCGAGGAACGGCATGGACGACTTCATGTACGCCTGCTGGCCGGCGGCCCGCGACGGATCGGCGGCGGCGCGCAGGCGATCCCGGATGTCACCGGCGAGCGCTGTGCTCATGCCCGACACGCTAGCGGTCCGCCGTGGAACGCACCGGGTCGACGTAGGGTCGAGGGGATGAGACGCGAGCACGTCGATTCGTCGGCGATCGATTCGGTCGGCTACGACCCCGATACCGCCGTGCTCGAGATCGCGTTCACGTCGGGCGAGCTCTACCGGTACTACGCGGTTCCGCCGTCGGTCCACCGCGGTCTGCTCGCGGCCGATAGCGCCGGGCGGTTCTTCGCGGAGCGCATCCGCCACGTCTATCCCGACGAGCACATCCGGCGCTGAGCAGCGCTTCGCACAAGTTGCGCTGCGGGACTCGACTCGCGGCCGCCTGCGGGTGTCGCATCGCGGCTGACGCCGCGAACGACGAAACCCCCGGAGAACCGGGGGTTTCAGGTGGTGGGCGATACTGGGATCGAACCAGTGACCTCTTCCGTGTCAGGGAAGCGCGCTACCGCTGCGCCAATCGCCCGAGTCGAGCTCCGGTCGGGACCGGGAGTGGAGGTGGCGACGGGATTCGAACCCGTGTAAACGGCTTTGCAGGCCGGTGCCTAGCCGCTCGGCCACGCCACCGCGTGTGGTTTGACCCCACGTGCCGTGATCTCCGGAGGAGATCCCTGCACTCGAGCGGATGACGAGACTCGAACTCGCGACCCTCACCTTGGCAAGGTGATGCGCTACCAACTGCGCTACATCCGCATTTCGTTTCCGGGATTCGCACCCCGGGCACTTGAAAGACTTTAGCCGATCCTCGGCGTCATGCAAAACCGGACGCACCCCGCGCGTGTCACACCGATGTGGTTCGAGCGAGCCTCCGGCATCCGCTAGTATCGTTACTCGTCCCCCTCGGGGGCACGGGCGATTGGCGCAGTTGGTAGCGCGCTTCCTTCACACGGAAGAGGTCATCAGTTCGAGTCTGGTATCGCCCACCGACAGGAAGACCCGGCCACCTCGGTGGCCGGGTCTTCTCGTTCTCGTCAGCTGCCGACGTCCCAGCCGTAGCGGCGGTGCAAGGCGTCGGCGACGCGCGCGAACCGGGTCAGGTCCAGTGCCGCCGCCTCGCGACGCATGCCGGCGCGATGCACGCTGTAGACCTGCTCGATGTCGATCCACGAAGGGCGTCCCTGCGCGTCCCACTCCCCCGTGCCCAGCGCGAGGAAGTCGCGGTCGCCGTCGTGCGCCTTGCTGGTGAGACGGACGGCGTACACGCGCTCTTCGCTCTGCCGGGCGATCACCAGGACGGGGCGGTCCTTCCCGCGTCCGTCGTTCTCGGCGTAAGGCACCCAGGTCCAGACGATCTCTCCGGCGTCCGGGTCGCCGTCACGGTCGGGCGCGTACGTGATGCGCAGCGCGTTCCGCGCGGGCGGGGCCACCTCCACGGTGGCGGTGGCGCCGCTGCGGCTCTCGAGCGGCGGTCTGGGCGCGGAGGCGGGCGGAGAGGGGCGGGAGGCGCGCTGCGGCCGGAAGAGGCCGCTCAGGATGCCGCGCAGCCCGTTTCGCTGAGTCACAGTCGTCATCCTAGGAGCGCCCGGGTGAACCCGGCCGCACACGGCGAAGGGCGCCGCGGTGGGGGGAACCGCGACGCCCCTTCGGGCCGTGCCGGATGTCTCAGGCGCGCGAGCCCTCGAGCACGTAGCCCTCCTCGCCGTGGACGACGGTGTCGATGCCGGCGACCTCGTCCTCGTTCTTGACGCGGAAGCCGAGCGTCTTCTCGATCACGAAGCCGATGCCGTACGCCAGCACGAACGAGTAGACCAGCACCGCGACGGCGGCGATCGCCTGCACGAGCAGCTGCGTGAGGTTGCCGCTGTAGATGAGGCCGGTGCTGTTGGCGAAGAAGCCGAGGTACAGCGTTCCGATGAGACCGCCGACCAGGTGGATGCCCACCACGTCGAGCGAGTCGTCGAAGCCCCACTTGTACTTGAGCTCGATCGCGAGGGCGCAGACCGCACCGGCGACGAGGCCGAGGACGATCGCCCAGATCGGGGTGAGCGACGCGCAGGCCGGGGTGATGGCGACCAGACCGGCGACGGCGCCCGAGGCGGCGCCCACCGAGGTCGGCTTGCCGTCCTTGACCTTCTCGACCACGAGCCAGGCGAGCAGGGCGGCGGCGGGCGCGGCGATGGTGTTCACGAACGCGAGCGCGGCGGTCCCGTCGGCGGCGAGCTCCGAGCCGGCGTTGAAGCCGAACCAGCCGAACCACAGCAGGCCCGCGCCCAGCAGCACGAACGGCGGGTTGTGCGGGACGTGGACGCCCTTCTGGAAGCCGAGGCGCTTGCCGAGCACGAGGGCCAGTGCGAGCGCGGCCGCACCGGCGTTGATGTGCACAGCGGTGCCGCCGGCGAAGTCGATCGCACCGACGCCGAACCACTCCTGCATGCCGTAGGTGATCCAGCCGCCGTAGGCGAAGCTGCCGTCCTCGGCGAGGCCGAAGTTGAAGACCCAGCTGGCGACCGGGAAGTAGACGATCGTCGCCCAGATCGCGGCGAAGATCATCCACGAGCCGAACTTCGCCCGGTCGGCGATGGCGCCGGAGACCAGCGCGACGGTGAGGATGGCGAACGTGGCCTGGAAGGCGACGAAGGCCAGCGGCGGGTAGGCGGCGCCCTCAGGCGTCTCGAGCAGGCTGGTCAGTCCGATGGCCGACCAGTCGATCGACCAGGGTGCGACGAGTCCGTCGGCGCTGGGGAAGGCGATTGCGTAGCCGTAGATCACCCACAGCACGCCGATGAGCCCCAGTGCTCCGAAGCTCAGCATCATCATGCTGATGACGCTCTTGGCCTTGACCAGGCCGCCGTAGAAGAACGCGAGACCGGGCGTCATCAACAAGACGAGCGCGGCCGCGATGAGCATGAATGCGGTGTTGCCTTGATCCATCTCGGTGGAGAACCTCTCTGCGGGTGACGCAGGTGTAGCGTCGGGTTCCCTCAGTGTGACGACGCCCCGTTTCGGCAGCGGGACGAGCCGTGTTTCCCCTTCGTTACGCGAGGCGTGCGTACGTAAACATCGTGTTTCGGCGCGCCGAATGCGTGCCGCGAATCCGGCGCGAGTCGCCCGGTCAGGCCAGTGTCGAGGCGACGAGCCGGGAGATCGCCCGCAGGTACTTCTTGCGGTAGCCGCCGGCCAGCATCTCCTCGGGGAAGACGAGATCCAGCGAGGTGCCGGTCGCGCGGATCGGCAGCTGCGCGTCGTAGACCCGGTCGATGAAGGCGACGAACCGCAAGGCCGCGGACTGGTCGGTGAACGGCGTCACCTCGCGCAGTCCCACGAGCGACAGATCCTCGATCAGTCGGATGTACCTCGACGGATGCACGTGCGCGAGGTGGGCGATGAGCGCGTCGAAGGTGTCGTCCGACGCGAGACCCGCGGCTGCGGCATCCGCGATCGCCGCTTCGTACTGCGGCGTGTCGAGCACGACGGCGTGGCCGTCCACCGCGCGGTGACGATAGTCGGTGCCGTCGATCCGGATCGTCTGGAAGCTCGAGGCCATCGCGTGGATCTCGCGCAGGAAGTCCTGCGCGGCGAACCGCCCCTCGCCCAGTGCGTTGGGAGGGGTGTTGGATGTCGCAGCCAGCCGTGTTCCAGATGCCACGAGTTCGCCCAGCAGGCGTGTCATGACCATCGTGTCGCCGGGGTCGTCGAGCTCGAACTCGTCGATGCACAGGAGGTCCGAGCCGCGGAACAGCTCGACGGTGTTCTGGTAGCCCAGCGCACCCACCAGCGCGGTGTACTCGATGAACGACCCGAAGTACTTCCTGCGCGCCGGCATCGCGTGGTAGACGGACGCCAGGAGGTGGGTCTTGCCGACGCCGAAGCCGCCGTCGAGGTACACGCCCGGCTTCAGCTCCGGTCGCTTGGCGCGGCGGAACAGACCGCCCTTGGCGGGCGCCGCGCTGCCCGAGAACGCCTGCAGCAGATCCTTCGCGGCCTGCTGCGACGGGTAGGCCGGATCGGCGCGATACGTCTCGAAGGTCGCGTCGGCGAACTGCGGCGGCGGAACCAGCGCGGCGACCATCTCGGCGCCGGCGAGCTGCGGGGCGCGCTCCGCGAGGTGGACGACGCCGGTGCGGGTGGCGGAGACGGTCATGCGGGTCCTGTGTCGGAGTGAGGGACTGCCTGTGACGGAGTCCTGCGTGCGGCTGTGACGGAGTCTTACTCGAGTGCTGTGCTCGTCCGGCTGGGAATCTAAGGTCGGAGGCGACGGTTCAACCCTAACCGTCGCCCGCGCGCGGCAGGTCCCGCTTGACACCGGATGACCGCCGCCCGCCTCGCACCCCGAATCCAGGAGACGCCATGGCCATCGAGACCGACACCTCGTCCGAGAAGTTCGCCGAGTACGCAGAGCCCGGTCGGCTCGTCACCGGCGACTGGCTGGAGGCGCATCTGGGTGAGCCGGGCCTGGTCGTGGTGGAGTCCGACGAGGACGTCCTGCTGTACGAGACGGGGCACATCCCCGGGGCGGTAAAGGTCGACTGGCACACCGAGCTGAACGACCCGGTCGTGCGCGACTACGTCGACGGCGAGGGCTTCGCGGCGCTGCTGAGCCGCAAGGGCATCTCGCGCGGTGACACCGTGGTGATCTACGGCGACAAGAACAACTGGTGGGCCGCGTACGCGCTGTGGGTGTTCTCCCTCTTCGGGCACGAAGACGTCAGGCTCCTGGACGGCGGGCGCGACAAGTGGATCGCCGAGGGGCGGCCGATCACGACGGATGCCTCGACCCCGGCGCCGACCGAATACCCCGTGGTGGAGCGCGACGACAGTGTGCTGCGGGCGTACAAGGACGACGTGCTGGCGCACCTCGGCCGCGGACCGCTCATCGACGTCCGCTCCCCCGAGGAGTACGACGGCACGCGCACTTCGGCGCCCGCGTATCCCGAGGAGGGCGCGCTCCGCGCCGGCCACATCCCGTCCGCGCAGAGCGTCCCGTGGGCGCGCGCGGTCGCGCCTGACGGCGGATTCAAGACGCGAGCCGAGCTCGACGCCATCTACCGCGGGGAGGTCGGCCTGGCCGACGACGACGCGATCGTCGCGTACTGCCGCATCGGCGAGCGCTCCAGCCACACCTGGTTCGTGCTCAAGCACCTCCTCGGGTTCGACGACGTCCGCAACTACGACGGCTCGTGGACCGAGTGGGGCAGCGCGGTCCGGGTGCCGATCGTCTCCGGCGCAGAGCCCGGCGAGGCGCCCGCGCGCTGAGCCGCGGCATCCGTCGGCATGGGAAAATGGACGGGATGACCGACGCCGCCCTGCACGACCGCCTCGCCGAGATCCGCGACGAGTTCCTCGAGCTGCCCGAACCCGACCGGCTGCAGCTTCTCCTGGAGTACTCGTACGAGCTCCCGCCCATCCCGGCGGAGTACGAGGGCCATCCGGAGCTGTGCGAGCGCGTAGTCGAGTGCCAGTCCCCGGTCTATATCGTCGTCGACGTCGACCCCGAGGGCATTGTCGCGATGCACGCCACCGCGCCGCCGGAGGCGCCGACCACCCGCGGGTTCGCGAGCATCCTCGCCCAGGGGCTCACCGGGCTGACGGTCGCGGAGGTGCTGGCCGTGCCCGTGGACTACCCCCAGACGCTGGGCCTCACCCGAGTGGTCTCGCCGCTGCGGATCTCGGGCATGACGGGCATGCTGCTGCGCGCGCAGCGCCAGGTGCGCACCAAGTCCGCCTGACGCCGAACGTCGCTACGCCGGGACGATCCCCTGTGCGCGCAGCCAGGTGCTGATGCTGTCGCTCCACCGCTCCTGGTCGTAGTTCCAGAGCTTGGTGTGCCGCGCCACCTCGAACACCTGCATCTCGACGAGGTCGGGCCGGGCGGCGACGAGGTCGTGGGAGGCGTCGGACGGGACGAATCCGTCGTCGTCGCTGTGGAGGATGAGGACCGGATGCCGCAGCTCGGCCGCTCGCGCCACGACGTCGAGCTGGTCGAGGCGGATCGCCGCGCCGGTGCGCGTCAACGGGGCGGCCCACTCGTTCTGCAGGGCCTCGATCGCCAGGCGGCTGACCGGCAGGGGCACGCGCTCGACGCGCGCCTGGTACGCCAGCACCACTCGCCAGTCGACGACCGGGGACTCGAGGATGAGACCGGCGATCGCGTCGCCGTGCGCCGAGTTGAGCGCGAGCTGCAGCGCGATCGCGCCGCCCATGGACCAGCCCATGATGATGATCCGGCGCGCGCCGCGCCGGCGGGCGAAACCGACCGCTGCGTCGACGTCGCGCCACTCCGTCGCCCCGAGCGCGTAGGTGCCGCTGCGGCTGCGCGGCGCCTCGCCGTCGTTGCGGTACGAGACCACGAGCGACGTGATGCCGAGGGCGTGGAAGACCGGGACGGCGCGGAGGCACTCCGCGCGGGTCGTCCCGCGTCCGTGCACCTGGATGACCCAGGTCTCCCCGGTGCCCGCGGCGAAGAGCCACGCCGGGCAGGGGCCGACGGTCGACCCGATCAGCTCGGGCGTGAAAGGCAGGTGAAGCTGCTCGGGGCGGTCGTAGTACCACCCGCTGAATGCGGCTTCCGGCTCCAGGCGCGCGTCGGAGGGGATGTGGGTCAGCAGCTTGCGCTTGACACTCGTGGCGTCCTCCGAGAGCACGGAGCCGAGCTTGATGTAGTCGGAGGTGCCGCTGGTGAACAGCCCGTAGCGTCCGGGAAGCCCGGTGTCTGCGGTGCGCGACAGCGTGATCGTCTGCGCCGCGGTGTCGAGCGCCAGGATGCGCGTGTCGTGCTCGCGACGCGCGGGCGTCACGACCTTGCGGGCCATGAGCACCGAGCCGGCGGCGAGGGCGCCGAGCACGCCGGCCAGAGCCACACTCAGCACCGTGAGCGCGGCCTTCACCCCGGCGACGAGAGCGGGAGTCCTGGACCCCCGTGCAGGACTGCGGGTTGCGCCGCCCATCGCGGCGCGCCTGGAGTCGACCATCGAGGCATCACTCTAGTCTGTCCGCGTGGCAGAGCAGCGTCCCCCCGCGGCCCCGGGCTCGTTCGAGCAGGCCGCCGAGTCGGTGCGCGAGATCCGCTTCCGCGACGACCTCACGGTTCGCGAGATCACCGCGCCGCAGGGGCTCGCGCCCCACGCGCTGGCGATCGCCGGCGACGTGCGCTCCTCCCCCGACGACGCGGCGTCGCCCTACGGCACCGGGCGCCTGGTCCTCCTCCACGACCCCGAGGAGCCGGCGCCCTGGAACGGACCGTGGCGCATCGTGTGCTTCGCGCAGGCGCCGCTGGAGCCCGAGATCGGCGTCGACCCCCTTCTCGCCGACGTCGCGTGGACCTGGCTGACCGACGCGCTGGAGTCCCGCCGTGCCGGCTTCCACTCGGCATCCGGAACCGCCACGAAGACCCTGTCCAAGGGATTCGGGAGTCTCGCCGCGGAAGGAGACGGGGCGCAGATCGAATTGCGGGCCTCCTGGTCACCGGAAGGCGCGATCGCTCCGCACGTGGAAGCATGGGCGGAGTTGGTTTGCATGCTGGCGGGACTCCCGCCCGGCTCGGAAGGGATCGCGATGCTCGGTTCTCGCAGGTCGCCACGTGGCTGATTACGACGTCATCGACGAGGTCGGCGGCGTCGCCGATGCCGCGCGCCGCCTCGCCGACGGAGAGGGCCCGGTCGCGGTCGACGTCGAGCGCGCCTCGGGCTTCCGGTACTCCCAGCGCGCGTACCTGGTGCAGGTGTACCGCCGCGGTGCCGGCGTCTTCCTCTTCGATCCCCCGCCGATCGGCGACTTCCGCGCCCTCGAGGATGCCATCGGCGCGCAGGAGTGGGTGCTGCACGCCGCAAGCCAGGATCTGCCGTCGCTGCGCGAGCTGGGCCTGGAGCCCGCGACGATCTTCGACACCGAGCTGGCCGCACGGCTCCTGGGCCACGAGCGGGTCGGTCTTGGCGCCGTCGTCGAGGACACGCTCGGGATCACGCTGGCGAAGGCCCACTCCGCCTCGGACTGGTCGACCAGGCCGCTGCCCCAGTCATGGCTGGAGTACGCGGCGCTGGATGTCGAGCACCTCGTGGACGTCCGCGACAAGCTGGTCGAAGAGCTCGTGGAGCAGGGCAAGACCGAGTTCGCCGCGGAGGAGTTCCGCGCGGTGCTCGAGCGCGAGCCCAAGCCGCCGCGGGAGGAGCCGTGGCGCCGCCTGTCGGGCCTGCACACCGTCCGCGGTCGCAAGGCGCTCGCCGTCGCTCGCGAGCTGTGGACTGCGCGCGAGGAGTACGCGCGCGAGGAGGACGTCGCGCCCGGCCGCCTCGTGCCCGACCGGGCGCTGGTGGCCGCGGTGCTCGCCGACCCGAAGACCAAGAGCGCACTGGCGGCGGTGAAGGAGTTCACCGGCCGTGCGAGCCGCTCGCAGCTGGACCGCTGGTGGGCGGCGATCGAAGCCGGACGCGCGGTCACGCAGCTCCCCCTCGAGCGCGCGAGCGGCGGCGACACGCTCCCGCCGCCTCGCGCCTGGGTGGATCGCAACCCGGAGGCCGATGCGAGGCTCAAGGCGGCTCGTCCCCTCGTGGAGCAGCGCGCCGAGGAACTGCGCATGCCGACGGAGAACCTGCTCACCCCCGAGCTGCTGCGCCGCGTGGCGTGGGCTCCGCCGGAGCCCGTCACCGCTGCATCCGTCGGCGAAGCGCTCCTCGCGCTCGGCGCGCGATCCTGGCAGGTTGCGCAGACTGCACAGGTGATCGCCGATGCCTTTGTGGGATCCGTGCAAGCGGTGTCGGAGGCGTCGGAAACCGCTTCGTAGGTTTCCCCCACCCGATTCCGGCCGTTTCCGCGGCCCTCCTAGGCTGGCGTCATCCCAACTTTTGGAGGCAGAGTGGCCGAGATTTCGGACGTCTTCTTCGTCGATGGCATGCGCACCCCGTTCGGGCGCGCCGGCGAGAAGGGCATGTACTGGAACACCCGAGCGGACGACCTCGCCGTCAAGGCGACGATCGGGCTCATGGAGCGCAATCCGGGCGTTCCCAAGGACCGCATCGATGACGTCGCGATCGCCGCGACGAGCCAGACCGGCGACCAGGGCCTGACCCTCGGACGCAGTGTGGCGATCCTCGCCGGGCTCCCCCAGACGGTGCCAGGGTTCGCCATCGACCGCATGTGCGCGGGCGCCATGACGAGCGTCACGACCATGGCCGGTTCCATCGGCATGGGCATGTACGACCTCGCCCTCGCGGGCGGCGTGGAGCACATGGGCCACCACCCGATCGGCGGCAACGCCGACCCGAACCCGCGGTTCGTCGCCGAGAAGATGGTCGACCCGGGCGCGCTCAACATGGGCGTGACGGCGGAGCGGATCTTCGACCGCTTCCCGCACCTGACCAAGGAGCGCTCGGACCGGTACGGCATGCTGAGCCAGCACAAGGTGCAGGCCGCCTACGACGCCGGCAAGATCCAGTCCGACCTCGTGCCCGTCGCGATCAAGGACGCCGAGGGTTCGTGGGGACTGGCCACCGAGGACGAGGGCCGCCGGCCGCAGACCACGATGGAAGACCTGGCGAACCTCAAGACGCCGTTCCGCCCGCACGGTCGCGTGACCGCCGGCACCTCCTCGCCCCTCACCGACGGTGCGACGATGTCGCTGCTCGCCGGCGGCGGGGCCGTGAAGGAACTGGGCCTCAAGCCCAAGATGAAGCTCGTCTCGTTCGCGTTCGCGGGCGTGCAGCCCGAGATCATGGGCATCGGTCCGATCCCCTCGACCGAGAAGGCGCTGAAGAAGGCCGGCCTCAAGATCGACGACATCGGCCTGTTCGAGCTGAACGAGGCCTTCGCGATCCAGGTGATCTCGCTCCTCGACCACTTCGGCATCGCCGACGACGACCCACGGGTCAACCCGTGGGGCGGCGCGATCGCGTTCGGCCACCCGCTGGCGGCCTCGGGCGTGCGCCTGATGATCCAGCTCGCGGCGCACTTCGCCGAGCGCCCCGACGTCCGCTACGGCCTCACCGCGATGTGCGTCGGCCTCGGCCAGGGCGGCTCGGTCATCTGGGAGAACCCCCACTTCGACGGAAAGAAGCGGAAGTAAAGCGCGGCATGACGAACTACGACGACATCGACTTCTCCCCCATCCTCGCCATGACGGACGGCGAGGTGATCACGCACTCGCGGGTGCGCGACATCCGCCTCGCCTCCGGAAAGGTGCTGGCGCTCGTCACGCTCGACAACGGCCGTGACCACACGCGACCCAACACCCTGGGGCCGGCGACGATGTTCCAGCTCGGCCAGACGCTCGAGGCCCTGAAGGCTCGTGCAGCGTCCGGTGAGATCCAGGCCGTCGGCATCACCGGCAAGCAGTACATCCTGGCCGCCGGCGCCGACCTGTCCGACATCAGCAAGGTCGGCTCGAAGGACAACGCCCGCATGGTCGCGCAGCTCGGGCACAAGGTGTTCGGCCAGCTGTCCGAGCTGGGCGTGCCCACCTTCGCCTTCGTCAACGGGCTCGCGCTCGGCGGCGGTCTCGAGATCGCGCTCAACTCGACCTATCGGACGGTGGATGCCTCGGCCGCGGCGATCGCGCTGCCCGAGGTGTTCCTCGGCATCATCCCCGGCTGGGGCGGTGCGTACCTGCTGCCGAACCTGATCGGCATCGAGAACGCGCTCGAGGTCGTGATCTCGAACCCGCTCAAGCAGAACCGGATGCTCAAGCCGCAGCAGGCGTTCGACTACGGCGTCGTCGACGCGATCTTCCCGGCCGCGAACTACCTCGAGGACTCCCTGGCGTGGGCCGACGGCGTCCTCGGCGGCAAGATCAAGGTCGACCGCAAGAACGAGCCCGGCAAGATCGAGCGCCTGACGAAGTGGCCGATCGCGATCAAGATGGCGCGCGGCATGCTCGAGTCGAAGATCGGCACCGTGCCGAAGTCGCCGTACGCGGCGCTCGACCTCCTCGACAAGGCCAAGAGCGGCACGAAGGCCGAAGGCTTCGCCCGTGAGGACGAGGCCCTCGCCGAGCTCGTCACCGGCGACCAGTTCGCGGCATCGATGTATGCCTTCGATCTGGTGCAGAAGCGCGCCAAGCGTCCCGTGGGCGCCCCTGACAAGGAGCTTGCGAAGAAGGTCACCAAGGTCGGCATCATCGGCGCCGGCCTCATGGCCAGCCAGTTCGCGCTGCTGTTCGTACGCAAGCTGCAGGTGCCCGTGCTCATCACCGACCTCGACCAGGCGCGCGTCGACAAGGGCGTGGCGTACATCCACGACGAGATCGGCAAGCTCGAGGCCAAGGGCCGCCTCGACGGCGACAGCGCCAACAAGCTGCGTGCGCTTGTGACCGGCACCACCGACAAGAGCCTTTACGCGGACTGCGACTTCGTGATCGAGGCCGTGTTCGAAGAGGTGGGCGTGAAGCAGCAGGTGTTCGGCGAGATCGAGCAGATCATCGCCGAGGACGCCGTCCTCGCCACCAACACCTCTTCGCTGTCGGTCGAGGAGATCGGTGCGAAGCTCAGCCACCCCGAGCGTCTCGTCGGCTTCCACTTCTTCAACCCGGTGGCGGTCATGCCGCTCATCGAGATCGTGAAGACCCCGGCTACCTCCGACGCCGCACTCTCCACGGCGTTCGTCGTCGCGAAGAACCTGGGCAAGAACGCGGTCCTCACCGCCGACGCCCCGGGCTTCGTCGTGAACCGTCTGCTGGCGAAGGTGATGGGCGAGGCGGCGCGCGCCGTCTACGAGGGCACCCCGGTGGCCGAGGTGGAGAAGGCGTTCGCGCCGCTGGGTCTCCCGATGGGTCCGTTCCAGCTCATCGATCTCGTGGGCTGGAAGGTCGCCGCCCACGTTCAGGACACGATGGTGCGTGCCTTCCCCGACCGGTTCTACGCGAACGAGAACTTCCACGCCCTCGCAGAACTGCCCGAGGTCGTCGAGAAGGACAAGGGCGGACGCGTGACCGGGTGGACGAAGGCGGCGGAGAAGGTGCTCAGGCCCGCGGTGGGCTCGTCGCCGGCGGGGGCCGATGAGATCCTCCGGCGCGTGCAGGACGGCCTCGCCCAGGAGATCAAGATCATGCTCGACGAGGGTGTCGTCCCCGAGGTGCAGGACATCGACCTGTGCCTGATCCTCGGCGCCGGCTGGCCCTTCATCGACGGCGGCGCCTCGCCGTATCTCGACCGCGAGGGGGCGTCGGAGCGCGTCTTCGGCGGCACCTTCCACCACCCGGTGATCAAGGGCATCGCGAGCTGAGCCCGGACCGCGCGTGAACGCGAGGGCGCATCCTCCTCGGTGGGTGCGCCCCTGCGTTTCTCCGCGCGGGCGGGCATAGGCTCGGAGCGTGCGGCGACCACATCGCGAGACGGCGGAGAATGCTTCCCCGCGCACGGATGCCGAGCCGATGGCGGCCACTCGCGAAGAGGTCCTGCGCGGCGCGCTGTGGGCGCTGCTCGCCTTCAACGTGCTCCTGCTCGTCGTCGTCATCGCGGCGGTGACCCCGGCAGCCTCGGAAGCCCTGGCCCGCGACGCAGGCTACGTCGTCTCGGCCCTCTGGCTCTGGATCCTCGTCGTCGGAACGAGCGCCATCGTCGGCCTGGGCGTGTCGATGCTCGTCGTGCTCGCTGGTCTGCCCGTCGCGTGGGCGCTCTCCCGGCGGCTACGGAGAGTGCGCTCCGTCGCCGCGCACCTCTGGGCGTGGGCCGCGCTCGGCGCCGCGATCGGCCTTCTCGCACTGCTCGTGTTCGCGATCGCATCCGCGAACTGGTCGACGGCCTTCCTCGGCCCACTGCTGCCGATCACGCTCGGAGTGACCACGTCGTCCGTGCTCTTCGGCTGGTGGCGGGCGTCTCGTCATGCACGGCGCGCGCTGCCGCCCGCCGAGCCGCGCAGTCCCATCGGGACCGACGAGGCGTTCGAGGACGCGCTCTAACGGCGCTCCTCGCGCGAACGGGCCAGGTCGGGCAGCGTCGGGATCTCGCTGGTGTGGGCGCCGCGAGCCACCGGGATGCGCGTGCCGAGCACCTGTGCCACGACGTCCTGCGCGATCTTCGCGGCCGTGAGGCCGGCATCCTCCAGGATCTGCTCGCGACTCGCGTGGTCGATGAACTCGTCGGGCACGCCCAGCTCGTCCACCGCCGTGTCCACGCCCGCCTCGCGCAGCACCTGTCGTACACGCGTGCCGATGCCGCCGACACGGATGCCGTCCTCGATGGTGATGACGAGGCGATGGGATGCCGCGAGCTCGACGATCGACGGCTGCACCGGCACGACCCAGCGGGGGTCGACCACGGTGGCGCCGATCCCCTGCGCCCGCAGACGCTCGGCGACGTCGACGGCGATGTGCGCCATCGGCCCGATGCCGACGAGCAGCACATCCTGGGCGTCGGAGCGGACGAGCACGTCGACGCCGTCGCGCAGCCGCTCGACGGCGGGCAGCTCGGGGCTCACGCCGCCCTTCGGGAAGCGGATCACTGTGGGCGCGTCGTCGACGGCCACCGCCTCCTGCAGCTCTTCGCGCAGGCGCACCTCGTCACGGGGCACGGCGATCCGGATGTGCGGCACGATCTGGAGCATCGCGAGGTCCCAGATGCCGTGGTGACTGGGACCGTCGGGCCCGGTGACCCCCGCGCGGTCCAGGACGAATGTGACTCCGGCGCGGTGCAGCGCGACATCCATCAGCACCTGGTCGAACGCGCGGTTCATGAAGGTCGCGTAGATCGCGACCACCGGGTGGAGGCCGCCGAAGGAGAGCCCGGCTGCGGAGGCCACGGCGTGCTGCTCGGCGATGCCGACGTCGTACACGCGGTCGGGGAATCGCTGCGCGAACGGGAGCAGGCCGGTGGGGCGCAGCATCGCCGCGGTCATCGCGATGACGTCGTCGCGCTGCTCGCCGACGGTCACCAGTTCGTCGGCGAACACATCGGTCCACGCGACGCCTCCCGACGCGCCCAGCGCCTCACCCGTGATCGGGTCGATCTTCCCGACGGCGTGGAACTGGTCCGCCTCGTCCGAGAGGGCGGGCGCATAGCCACGGCCCTTCTCGGTGATGGCGTGGACGATGACCGGCGCGCCGTACTCCTTGGCGAGCTCGAGCGTCTCGATGAGCGTCGGCAGGTCGTGCCCGTCGACGGGCCCGAGGTACTTGATGTCGAGGTTCGAGTACAGGGCGGCGTTGTTGGTGAACCGCGACAGGAAGCCGTGGGTGCCGCCTCGCACTCCGCGGTACACGGCGCGGGCCGCCGGGCCGAGCTTGCGGAAGAGCGTGTCGGAGCCGCGGTGCAGGTTGCGGTACGAGTCGGCGGTGCGCACGCGATTGAGGTAGCGCGCCATGCCGCCGATCGTCGGGGCGTAGGAGCGGCCGTTGTCGTTGACGACGATGACGAGGTTGCGGTCGTTGTCGTCGGAGATGTTGTTCAGCGCCTCCCACGTCATGCCGCCGGTGAGAGCGCCGTCGCCGACCACGGCCACCACGTGCCGGTCCTTGCGGCCGGTGCGCGTCAGCGCGCGCGAGACGCCGTCCGCCCAGCTGAGCGAGCTCGACGCGTGCGAGGACTCGACGACGTCGTGGGGGCTCTCCGACCGCTGGGGGTAGCCGGCCAGCCCCTCGCGGGCCCGGAGCTTCGAGAAGTCCTGGCGACCGGTCAGCAGCTTGTGGACGTAGGACTGGTGCCCGGTGTCGAAGATCATCGGATCGTTCGGCGAGTCGAACACGCGATGAAGCGCGATGGTCAGCTCGACGACGCCGAGGTTGGGGCCCAGGTGACCGCCTGTGCGTGCGACGTTCTCGACGAGGAAGCCGCGGATCTCCTCCGCGAGCTGCTCGAGCTCATCGAGGCTCAGCGCGTCGAGGTCGCGGGGTCCGGTGATGGACGACAGCAACGACATCCCCCTCCTGTTCGGCCCCGGAAGGGCCCTGCAAGTCTACCCGCGGCATGAGGGAGGGACCGGATGCCGCGGCATCCGGTCCCCCGTGAATCAGCTGTCAGACCAGCGAGCGCAGCACGTACTGCAGGATGCCGCCGTTGCGGTAGTAGTCCGCCTCACCGGGCGTGTCGATGCGCACGACCGCGTCGAAGGCCACCGTCTGCTTGCCCTCGGGAGAGAACTCGCTCGGCTCGGCGGTGACGCGCACCGTCTTCGGGGTGACGCCCTCGTTGAGCTGCTCCAGGCCCTCGATCGAGACGATCTCGGTGCCGTCCAGGCCCAGCGACTTCCAGCTCTCGCCGGCCGGGAACTGCAGCGGGACGACGCCCATGCCGATGAGGTTGGAGCGGTGGATGCGCTCGAAGCTCTCGGTGATGACCGCCTTCACGCCCAGCAGGCTCGTGCCCTTGGCCGCCCAGTCGCGCGATGAGCCGGAGCCGTACTCCTTGCCGCCGAACACGACGAGCGGGGTGCCCTGCGCCTGGTAGTTCTGGCTGGCGTCGTAGATGTACGACTGCGGGCCGCCCTCCTGGGTGAAGTCGCGGGTGAAGCCGCCCTCGACGATCTGGCCGTCGTTGACGGCGGCGACCAGCTCGTTCTTCAGGCGGATGTTCGCGAACGTGCCGCGGATCATGACCTCGTGGTTGCCGCGGCGCGAGCCGTAGGAGTTGAAGTCCTTCTGCGCGACGCCGTGCTCGGTCAGGTACTGCGCGGCGGGCGTGCCGGCCTTGATGTTCCCCGCGGGCGAGATGTGGTCGGTCGTCACCGAGTCGCCGAGGGTCGCCATGACGCGCGCGCCGGTGATGTCGGTGACCGGGGTCAGCTCCATCTGCATGCCGTCGAAGTAGGGCGCCTTGCGCACGTAGGTCGAGTCCTCGTCCCACTCGAAGACGGGGCCGGTCGGCGTCGGCAGGTTCTTCCACCGCTCGTCGCCCTCGAACACCGTGGCGTACTGGGTGATGAACTGCTCGCGCGAGATCGACGTGTCGATGATCTGCTGCACCTCATCCGGCGACGGCCAGATGTCCTTGAGGAACACGTCGTTGCCGTCGGTGTCCTTGCCGAGCGGGTCGGTCTCGAAGTCGAAGTTCATCGAGCCCGCCAGCGCGTACGCCACCACGAGGGGCGGCGAGGCGAGGTAGTTCATCTTCACGTCGGGGCTGATGCGGCCCTCGAAGTTGCGGTTGCCCGAGAGCACCGCCGTCACGGCGAGGTCGTGCTCGTTGATCGCCTCGGAGACCTCCTCGATGAGCGGACCCGAGTTGCCGATGCAGATCGTGCAGCCGTAGCCGACCGTGAAGAAGTCCAGTCCCTCGAGCGCCTTGTCGAGCCCCGACTTCTCGTAGTAGTCGGTGACGACCTTCGAGCCCGGGCCGAGCGTCGTCTTGACCCACGGCTTGCGCTTGAGGCCCTTGTCGACGGCCTTCTTGGCCAGCAGGCCCGCCGCGATCATGACCGACGGGTTGGAGGTGTTCGTGCACGACGTGATGGCCGCGAGGGTCACAGCGCCGTTGTCGAGGATGTAGGCCTCGCCGTCGGGCGTGGTGACCTTGACGGGCTTGGAGGCGGATGCCGGCGCGCCGCTATTGATGTGGACCGGGCGGGTGGTCGGCTCCTCCTCGCCGGGAACGGCGCCGGGGTCGGATGCCGGGAACGAGTGCTTCGACTCGAGGTCCACGATGTCGTCCGAGGTGGAGGCCGTCGCGTAGTTCACGATGTCCTTCTCGAACTGCGCCTTCGCTTCGGAGAGCAGGATGCGGTCCTGCGGGCGCTTGGGGCCGGCGATCGAGGGGACGACCGTCGAGAGGTCGAGCTCCATGTACTCGCTGAAGACGAGCTCGCGGGCCGGGTCGTGCCAGAGCGACTGCTCCTTGGCGTACGCCTCGACGAGCGCGACGGTCTGCTCGTCGCGGCCGGTGAGGCGCAGGTAGTCGAGCGTGACGTCGTCGATGGGGAACATCGCGGCGGTCGAGCCGAACTCGGGGCTCATGTTGCCGATCGTGGCGCGGTTCGCCAGCGGAACCGAGGCGACGCCCTCGCCGTAGAACTCGACGAACTTGCCGACCACGCCGTGCTTGCGCAGCATGTCGGTGATCGTGAGCACGACGTCGGTCGCCGTGACGCCGGCGGGGATCGAGCCGGTGAGCTTGAAGCCCACCACGCGCGGGATGAGCATCGAGACGGGCTGGCCCAGCATCGCGGCCTCGGCCTCGATGCCGCCGACGCCCCATCCGAGCACACCCAGGCCGTTGACCATGGTCGTGTGCGAGTCGGTGCCGACGCAGGTGTCGGGGTAGGCGCGGAGCACGCCGCCCACCTCGCGGTCGTAGATGACCTTGGCGAGGTGCTCGATGTTCACCTGGTGCACGATGCCGGTGCCCGGCGGGACGACCTTGAAGTCGTCGAACGCCGTCTGGCCCCAGCGGAGGAACTGATACCGCTCGCCGTTGCGCTCGTACTCGATCTCGACGTTGCGCTCGAGGGCGTCCTCGCGGCCGAACAGGTCGGCGATGACCGAGTGGTCGATGACCATCTCGGCCGGCGAGAGCGGGTTGATCTTGCTGGGGTCGCCACCGAGGGCGGTGACGGCCTCGCGCATGGTGGCGAGGTCGACGATGCAGGGCACGCCGGTGAAGTCCTGCATCACGACGCGTGCCGGCGTGAACTGGATCTCGGTGTCGGGATCGGCGTCGGGGTTCCACGAGCCGAGTGCCTGGATCTGCTCCTTGGTGACGTTGGCACCGTCCTCGGTGCGCAGCAGATTCTCCAGCAGCACCTTGAGGCTGAACGGGAGCTTCTCGTAGCCCGCGACCGTGTCGATGCGGAAGATCTCGTAGTCGGTGCTGCCGACCGTCAGGGTGCTCTTCGCACCGAAGCTGTCAACCGTGGACACGTCTGTCTCCTTCGTCGGCGGCGGGATCGTGCCGGAGTCCGGCATCCCCATCTTCCCCCGCGCCGAAGCCCTCGGCTAGTGAGGTCGACCTAACGGTTCGGAGGAAAACTATCTTGATGTCAAGATAAATGTATCACTTCGGAGCGCGAGGGTAGAGCGCACGCACGGCGAGCCATGTGACCGCGATCATCGGCGCGAACAGCGGCAGCCCCATGATCAGCTTCACGGTGCCGAGCGCGGCGACGTCGCCGGCGAAGTAGAGCGGCACCTGCACGATCAGTCGCAGCGCGAACAGGCCCGCCCACGCGATCGACAGCCAGAAGAAGACGCGACGCTTGCGCTTGTCGGCCCGCCAGGCGGTGCCCTCCCCCATGAGGAATCCGACGGCGAGGCCGATGAGGGGCCAGCCCACCAGCGCCGACACGAGGAACGCCGTGCCGTAGAGGGTGTTGGTGAGGAAGCCGGGGATGAAGCTGTCCTCTCCCCTGCCCGTCCACAGCGACAGTCCTGCGGCTGCGGCGGCGGCGACCAGGCCGCCGATGGCCGCGCTCGCGGACTGTCGCTGGATGAGGCGCACGACGGTGAAGATCGCGGCGAGCCCGACCGAGAGCCCGAGGCTCAGGAGGAGATTGCCCGAGCGCACATCCGGGTCGGGGTCGTAGGTCGCCGTCCACGCGACGAGGAAGACGACGCCCGGAAGGACGGACTCGAGGATGCCGCGCCAGCCGCCCATCGCGGCCCAGACGACGTGTCCGGTGCTCTTGCCCTCCGCCGGATCCAGACCCGCGCGACGCGCGGCGTCGCCCAGTGCGGCGCCGAGCACCTCGGATGCCGAGGGTGCGGCATCCGTCGTCCCGTCCGAGGGGACGATGCGGTCGTCCGCGGGGCGATCCGCCGCGTCGCCGGGGCGAGAGGTGTCGCTCACGCCGTGCCCGGCGTCGCCGGCATCCGCAGCGGGATCAGGTCGCGCGGAGGCATCGGGGAGGATCCGCGCACGACCACGATCGAGCGGAACAGATCCTCGACGGCGGCCGCCGCTTCCACGTCGGCCGTGGCCGAGCCGCCGATCACGCCGCGCAGGAACCAGCGGGGCCCGTCCACGCCGACGAAGCGCGCCAGGCGCTTGCCGGCGGTGCCGTCGGGTCCGGCGACCACGGGGACCTCGGCGAGCAGCTCGGGGCCGAGCGGGCCCTCACGCTCCTCGACCCGCCCGCCCTGCTGGCGGATCTGCTGGCGGATCTGTTCGCGGGTCTCGTCCCACAGCCCTGCCGAGCGCGGTGCCGCGAACGGCTGCACCTGCAGGGTCGAGCCGGAATAGTCCAGTCCGACAGCGACGATGCGCTTGGTCTGCTCCTCGACCTCGAGGCGCAGGTTCAGGCCCTCGCGCGGCAGGATCTTGATCCCGCCGAGGTCGATGTACGGCCGCACCGGGTTGGCCTCGGACTCGTCGAACGGGCCGGTGGTCGCGCGGTCGTCGGGTGCGACCTTGCGAGGCCCTTCGGGGGTGGAGGCATCGGTCATGCCAGGACTCCGTCCTTTTCGTCTTGGTCGCGGGAAGCCCCCTGCGAGAACTCACCGGCGCTCGTCGTCGGCTCCGCCGCGCCCCCGTCGTAGCCCGTGGAGCCGAAGCCGCCCTCGCCCCGCACGCTGTCGGGCAGGGTTTCGACAGGGAGGAATACGGCGCGAGGCACCGGCATCACGATCAGCTGAGCGATGCGGTCGCCCACCGAGATGTCGTGTGCGTGGTCGCGGTCGGTGTTCAGGAGGATCACCTTGATCTCGCCGCGATAACCGGCGTCGATCGTGCCGGGGGCGTTGACGATGGTGATGCCGTGCTTGGCGGCCAGGCCGCTGCGCGGCACCACGAAGGCCACGTGACCCTCGGGGAGCGCGATGCGAACTCCGGTTCCGACGAGCGCGCGGTCGCCTGGCTCGAGACGCACGGCCTCGGCGGCGACGAGGTCGGCTCCCGCATCCCCCGGGTGCGCGTACACCGGAACATCGGGGGCGATAATGGGGACGTCCACCGTTTCAGTCACCCAACGAGGGTAATGCAGAACTCAATGCGTCATGCCGGTGCCCGCAGCGTCCGCACCGACGGCTATCGGGAGCGGCTCGGGCCCTCGCTGTGGATCCTCGTCGCGGCAGCCGTCGCGGCGCCGATGGCGGCGCTGGTCGTCACCCCGATCGACACGACGGTCGCGCTGCTGGTGGGCGCCGGTGTCGGCATCCTTCTCATCGCGGTCCTGATCGCGGCGGCGCCGATCGTCGAGGTGCGCGACGGCGAGCTGCGCGCCGGCCGGGCGCACATCGACGTGGGATTCCTCGGGGCGCCCGAGGTGCACCTCGGTGACGATGCGCGACACGCGCGCGGGGCGGGCCTTCACCCGCGGTCGTGGCATCTCATCCGAGGCGGGATCGACGGAGTCGTCGTCATCCCCGTGACGGATGCGGACGATCCGACGACCGCGTGGGTGATCTCCTCGCGGACGCCGGATCGACTTGCCGCCGCTGTGCGGCGGGCTCAGCTCACGCGGCGCACTCCGAGCAGATAGGCCCGTCAGCGGTCTCGTGGTCGAGCTGCGAGCGGTGCTTCACGAGGAAGCAGTTCGAACAGGTGAACTCGTCCTCCTGAGCGGGGAGGACGACGACGTCGAGCTCGAGGTCCGAGAGGTCGGCACCGGGGAGCTCGAAGCCCGATGGGTTGTCGGCGTCCTCCACATCGACCGCGCCCGAGAGCTTGTCGGGAACGCGCTCCTTGAGCGCCTCGATCGACTCGCTGTCGTCCTCGGTCTTGCGGGGGGCGTCGTAATCGGTGGCCATGCGTGAAGATCTCAACTTCCGGGTATTCGCGGTTGCGCTCGCCCTTGCGGGCGGCGATAGTTTGCACGACGCCTCCTCTTTTCGCAAATGCGATCCGACGTCTTCCACGCCGTGCGCTCGCGTGAAACTCGCGGCACGCGCGGGATATTCCCGGCCCTCCCGTTGCGCTGTGACAGCATGGGGCGGACAGGCGGGCTCGAAAGCCTGAGTCCGCTCGACAAAGCGCAGCCGAGCGCCGGCACGAGAAGCAGGGAGCGTCCGCATGGAACAGCTCAAGGTCATCGGAACCGAGGACGACAAGCTCATCCTGGCGACCGAGTCGGGCGAGCGATTCTCGCTCGACGTCGACGACGTGCTCCGTGTCGAGCTGCGCAAGGCCCGGCGCGAGCGCGAGGCCGAGCCCCAGACGCCCCGCCCGAGCCCGCGCGAGATCCAGGCGCACATCCGGTCCGGCCTGTCCGCGCGAGAGGTGGCGGAGCTGCTCGGCGCGCGGGTGGAGGATGTGGTGCGGTTCGAGGGTCCCGTGCTCGCCGAACGCGAGCACGTCGTCGGCCAGGCCCTGGCGGTGCCCGTGCTCCTCGGCGGCGACTTCGACGGCGACGGCCAGACCACGTTCGGCTCCGCGGTGCGGGCGAAACTCGCCGAGGCCGGCGCGATCGGCGAGCGCTGGACCAGCTGGAAGGAGCAGACCGGCTGGACGGTGAAGCTCGAGTTCACCTCCAACGACATCGGCCACGACGCGCGATGGGGCTTCGACCCGCGGCGCAGCACGCTTTCGCCGCTGAACGCCGACGCCATCCAGCTGTCGCGCCAGGGCTCGTTGCCCGAGGGGCTCATCCCGCGGCTCCGTGCGCTGGATTCCGTTCCCCCCAAGGACGACTCCCGCTTCGACAGCGGCGCGTTCGGTCCTCGCCGGCTGCCCGACGCCGACATCGAATCGCCGGAGATCCACGCTCCCGCGGCCCCGGCGGTGCAGGAGGCGGCCATCAAGCGGGCGAGCGACCCGCCCCTGGCGACGTCGGCCGAGACGGCCGACCTGCTCGAGGCGCTGCGCCGGCGACGCGGCCAGCGCGAGCCGCTGCCGGGCGCTGAGGAGGCCGCGGCGGCGTCCCGCGGCTCCGCTCCGGTCGCGCTCTTCGACGCGCTCGAGCCCGGCTACGACGAGTCGGCGGCGGAAGAGGAGCCCGCGGCATCCGACTACAAGGCGCCGACCCCGGCGGCCGTCGCCGAAGCAGGGCGCCGCAAGGGACGCACGTCGATGCCGTCGTGGGACGAGATCGTCTTCGGCGCACGCTCCGAGGACTGATCCGCCGGATCGAACACGCGGGGCGCGGGGTGCGCCGGTGGCTGGATCACGCGAACGCGCCGAGCCGGATGAGCGGCACCACCCGCTCCTCGTCGGTGAGCGACCCGTGCTGCCCGATCATCTTCTGCGGCGCCTTGTCGGCGAGGCGGTCATCGTAGTACGCGACGCCGGACCGCGCGGCCACGATGATGTCGCCCAATCGGCCGGCGACCGCCGGATCGACCGCCCCGACGAGCCCTGAGGCTTCCAGCTCGGCCCGTGAGAGGACCCACGAGCGGGCTGCCTCCGACTCACGCCACCGCGCGAGCGCGGCGTCCGCGTGCCCGGGCTCGGCGTACAGGTGCAGCATGCGCGGTTCGCCGCCGATGAGCCGGATCCCCTCCAGCAGCGCGTCGCCGTCTTCGAGCAGCAGCTGGCGGTGCCGCGGCACGTCGATCATGCCGTGATCGGAGGTGACCACGACCCCGGTGCGGGGGTCGAGGGCCGTCGCGAGCCGCCGGGCCGCGGCATCCACCCGTTCCAGCGCCGCCACCCACTCGTCGGACTGCCAGCCGCGCTTGTGGCCGATGCCGTCGAGCTCGGGGGCGTACAGATACGTGAGGGATCCCGGATGCCGCGCCGCGAGCTCGGCCGCCAGCTCGACGCGATCGTCGAGGTCGTCGGCGCCATGGAACTCGGCCTCGCCGAGCGTCGCCACGGTGAAGCCGGTGCGCTCGTACTCGTCGCGGGACACCGCGAAGAAAGGGCGTCCGAGGGTGGACGACAGCGGGGCCGCGCGCTGGAAGGACAGCGGCAGACCCTCATTGTCCCACCCGCGCAGCTGGTTGACGACGTCATCGGTACCGGGGACCCGGGCGCGGTAGCCCACGATCCCGTGCTCTCCGGGAAGCGCGCCGGTGAGCAGGCTCGTGAGTGCGGCCGCCGTCGTCGACGGGAACACGGTGCGCGCGGCGTCCTTCTTCCCCCTCGCCTCGGCGAGGAAGCGCGCGTGGCCGGCCCGCGCGGACAGGTTGTGCGCGCCCAGGCCGTCGATCACCCACACGATGGCGCTGCGTGCCGGTGCGAACCACTCCGATCCGCCGCTCAGCGCCGCCGACATCTCGGTCACGACACGGGTGAGGCTCCGGGCGCGCGGCGGGTCCGCGGGTAGGCTGAGGGACATCGGGGCCAGTCTCGCACACCGCGACCGCGCCCCCTCGCTCCCGCCGTCACCCGAGGCTTCATCGTCACATGCCCGCTTCCCGCACCGATTCCCCCGCCGACCACGGACGCATCGAGGACGTCGACGTCTCTTCGGAGATGCAGACGTCGTTCCTCGAGTACGCGTACTCGGTCATCTACTCGCGCGCGCTGCCGGACGCCCGCGACGGGTTGAAGCCGGTGCAGCGGCGCATCCTCTTCCAGATGGCCGACATGGGACTGCGCCCCGACCGCGGCCACGTCAAGAGCGCGCGCGTCGTCGGCGAGGTCATGGGGAAGCTGCACCCTCACGGTGACGCCCCCATCTACGACGCGCTGGTGCGACTGGCTCAGCCCTTCTCGCTGCGCGTGCCGCTGGTCGACGGTCATGGCAACTTCGGGTCGCTGGACGACGGTCCCGCTGCACCCCGCTACACCGAGGCGCGGCTGGCCGCGCCGGCGCTCGCCCTCACCGAGAACCTCGACGAAGATGTCGTCGACTTCATCCCCAACTACGACGGCCAGTTCCAGCAGCCCGAGGTGCTGCCGGCCGCGTTCCCCAATCTGCTGGTCAACGGCACGACCGGCATCGCGGTGGGCATGGCGACCAATATGGCGCCGCACAACCTCATCGAGGTGGTCGGTGCGGCGACGCACCTGCTCGAGAACCCCGAGGCGACGGTCGAAGAGCTCATGGAGTTCGTGCCCGGCCCCGACCTCCCGGGCGGCGGGATCATCGTGGGCCTCGACGGCATCAAGGACGCCTACACCAACGGCCGCGGCAGCTTCCGCACGCGCGCGAAGGTCTCCATCGAGTCCCTCGGCCCGCGCCGCACCGGTCTGGTCGTCACCGAACTGCCGTACCTGGTCGGTCCTGAGCGCGTGATCGAGAAGATCAAGGACGCCGTCAACGCGAAGAAGCTCCAGGGCATCGCTGACGTCACCGATCTCACCGACCGGCACAACGGACTGCGCCTGGTCATCGGCATCAAGACCGGCTTCGACCCGCAGGCGGTGCTGGAGCACCTCTACCGTCTGACGCCGCTCGAGGACTCGTTCAGCATCAACAACGTCGCACTCGTCGAGGGGCAGCCCCAGACGCTCGGCCTGCGCGAGCTCCTCCGGGTCTACCTCGACCACCGCATCAACGTCGTCACGCGGCGCAGCCGCTACCGGCTCGCCCGCCGCAACGAGCGCCTGCACCTCGTCGAGGGCCTCCTCATCGCGATCCTCGACATCGACGAGGTCATCCAGGTGATTCGCACGTCGGACGACGGCGAGCAGGCGCGCGCCCGCCTCATGAGCGTCTTCGACCTGTCGGAGCCGCAGGCCGAGTACATCCTCGAGCTCCGGCTGCGCCGCCTCACGAAGTTCTCGCGCATCGAGCTCGAGGCCGAGCGCGACAACCTCAAAAAGGAGATCGCGCAGCTCGAGGAGCTGCTCGGCAGCGATGTGCTGCTGCGGGCGCAGGTGGCGCACGAATTGGATGCCGCGGCCGAGGCCTTCGGCACGCCGCGGCGCACTCTCCTGCTCAACGGCGGCCCCGTGCAGCCGCGTTCGCGCGCGGCCGCGGCCGCAGCCGACCTGCAGATCGCCGACGCTCCGTGCCGCGTGTTCCTCTCGGCGACGGGCCGCATGGTCCGCGCCGAGCTCGTGGCCGACGCCCCCGGCGGCGGCATCGTGGCACCCTCGCGTCGCTCGAAGCACGACGCCATCCGCTCGGCCGTCGACACCACGACCCGCGGCGACCTCGGTGCGGTGACCAGTCACGGCCGGCTCGTCCGCTTCTCCCCCGTCGACCTGCCCTCGGTGCCGGCCAACTCCGTCCAGCTCGCGGCCGGCACGCGCGCGGACCAGTACCTCGGTCTCTCGGGCGGCGAGCACCTCGTCGCCATCGTGCCGCTCGCCGACACCCCGCCGATCGCGCTGGGCACGGCGCAGGGCGTGGTCAAGCGCGTCGCCGCCGGCGAGCTCGGCAACAAGCACGACATCGAGATCATCGCGCTGAAGGACGGCGACCGCGTGGTCGGCGCGGCGCCCGCCTCCGACGGCGCGGAGCTCGTCTTCGTCGCGAGCGACGCCCAGCTGCTGCGCTTCGACGCCTCGTCGGTGCGTCCCCAGGGCCGCTCCGCCGGCGGCATGGCAGGCATCCGGCTGACCGACGGCGCGCAGGTCATCGCGTTCGATGTGGTCGGACCCTCCGAATTCGACGCGGTCGTGGTGACGATCGCGGGCTCGACGACCGCTCTGGCGGGCACCGACGCGGGCAGCGGCAAGGTGTCGCTGTTCAGCGAGTTCCCCGCGAAGGGGCGCGCCACCGGCGGCGTCCGGGCGCAGCGGTTCCTCAAGGGCGAAGACGCGCTCACCGTCGCTTGGGTCGGCACCGATCCGCGTGCCCTCGGCGCCGACGGCTCCACGCGCGCGCTGCCGCAGTCCGGTGCCAAGCGCGACGCGTCGGGCGCGCCGCTCGACGGCGTCGTGGGCGCAGTCGGCACCGGCGTGCGCTGACGGAACGGCTCGTCTCACACCGATCGGCGAGACGAGCCGGCGCGGGCCACGCGGCGCTACGCGTCGATGCGCTCGCGTGCCAGGCGGTCGCTGGAGTCGATGATGAACTCCTTGCGCGGCGCGACGTCGTTGCCCATGAGCAGTTCGAAGACGGATGCCGCAGCCTCGGCATCCTGCATCCGCACGCGTCGGAGGGTACGGCCGGCGCGGTCCATGGTGGTCGTCGCCAACTGGTCGGCGTCCATCTCACCCAGCCCCTTGTAGCGCTGCACCGGCTCCTGCCAGCGCTTGCCCGCCTTGGTGAGCTTGGTGAGCAGGCCGTGCAGCTCGGCCTCGGAGTACGTGTAGACGGTGTCGTTCGGCTTGGAGCCGGGGTTCATCACCACGACGCGGTGCAGCGGCGGAACCGCCGCGAACACGCGGCCCTCCTCGATCAGCGGCCGCATGTACCGGAAGAACAGCGTGAGCAGCAGCGTGCGGATGTGCGCGCCGTCGACGTCGGCGTCGCTCATCAGGATGATCTTGCCGTAGCGCGCGGTGTCGAGGTCGAACGAGCGGCCAGATCCGGCCCCGATCACCTGGATGATCGCCGCGCACTCGGCGTTGGACAGCATGTCGCTGATCGACGCCTTCTGCACGTTGAGGATCTTTCCGCGGATCGGCAGGAGCGCCTGGAACTCGCTGTTGCGCGCGAGCTTGGCCGTGCCCAGAGCCGAGTCGCCCTCCACGATGAACAGCTCCGACTCGCCGACGTCGTTCGATCGGCAGTCCGCGAGCTTCGCCGGCAGCGAGGACGACTCCAGGGCGTTCTTGCGACGCTGCGTCTCTTTGTGCGTGCGCGCCGAGATGCGCGCCTTCATCTCGGAGACGAGCTTGTCCAGCAGCAGCGCCGTCTGCGCCTTGTCGTCGCGCTTGGGCGAGGTGAACCGGGCGGTGAGCTCGCGCGTGACCACGTTCGAGACGATCTGGCGGACCGCCGGCGTGCCGAGCACCTCCTTGGTCTGCCCCTCGAACTGCGGCTCGGGCAGCCGCACCGTCAGCACGGCGGTGAGGCCGGCGAGGATGTCGTCCTTGTCGAGCTTGTCGTTGCCCACCTTGAGACGCCGCGCGTTCTGCGCGACCTGATCGCGCAGCACCTTCATGAGGCCCTGCTCGAACCCCTGCTGGTGCGTGCCGCCCTTGGGCGTGGCGATGATGTTGACGAACGAGCGCGACACCGTCTCGTAGCCGGTTCCCCACCTGACGGCGATGTCGACGTGGCATTCGCGCTCGAC
The DNA here is from genome assembly GCF_015278315.1 of Microbacterium ureisolvens. GTDB lineage: Bacteria > Actinomycetota > Actinomycetes > Actinomycetales > Microbacteriaceae > Microbacterium > Microbacterium ureisolvens. Next base: position 394,073 of record NZ_JADIJE010000004.1, read on the forward strand.
CTCGGTGGGAACCATCGCGCCGGAGGGCTGCAGCACCGGAACGGTCTCGGTGAACTTCCCCTCTCCGGTGAGACGCCACGTGTCGGTGACGCCGGAGTCGGGCGCGAGGAAGTCGGCGAACTCCGAGATGCCGCCGTCGAAGCGGTAGCTCGTCTCCACGGGCTCCCCGGTCTCGGTGCCCGGTCGCTCGTCGCGGATGACGATCTCGAGCCCCGGCACGAGGAAGGCGGTCTGCCGTGCGCGCTGCTCCAGCTCCTGGAGGTTGAACGCGGCGTCCTTGGTGAAGATCTGGCGGTCGGCCCAGTACCGGATGCGGGTGCCGGTGGCGCCCTTCGGTGCGCGGCCGGCGACTCGCAGCTCGCTGCGGTCCTCGAACGGGGTGAACCCGGAATCGGGACTGCCGTTGGCGAAGACCCCGGGCTCGCCTCGGTGGAACGACATCGCCCAGGTCTTGCCGCCGCGGTCGACCTCGACGTCGAGTCGCTCCGACAGGGCGTTGACGACCGAGGCCCCCACGCCGTGCAGGCCGCCGGAGGCCGCGTACGAGCCGCCGCCGAACTTGCCGCCGGCGTGGAGCTTGGTGAAGACGACCTCCACGCCCGAGAGGCCCGTGCGCGGCTCGATGTCGACGGGGATGCCGCGGGCGCGGTCGCGCACCTCGACGCTGCCGTCGGCATGCAGCACGATGTCGATGCGCGAGCCGTGACCGGCGAGGGCTTCGTCGACGGAGTTGTCGATGATCTCCCACAGGCAGTGCATCAGACCGCGCGAGTCGGTCGAGCCGATGTACATGCCCGGGCGCTTCCGGACCGCTTCGAGCCCTTCGAGCACCTGGAGATGATGGGCGGAGTACTCGGCGGTCACAATCTCCCATCGTAATCGTGGCGCCCGACAGCCCCGGGCAGACACGCGTTCGGCGCAGCAGCGCTACGCGCACAGCGAAATGTCATCCATTCGCGGCATTCTCGGAACATCGGCGTGGTTGTATTTCATGACCGCGAGAGAGTTCTACGCATACGAGGAGGCACCGAAATGACCACGCTATCGACACCCACCGAGACCGGCGCCGTCCTCGAGTACCGCCTGACCGCGATGGACCGCTGCGATTCGTGCGGCGCCCAGGCCTACATCGCCGCCGAGGTCAACGGCAGCGAGCTGCTGTTCTGCGCCCACCACGGCCGCAAGTACGAAGAGAAGCTGCGCGCCGTCGCCACGTCGTGGCACGACGAGACCGCCCGCCTGGCCGAGTGACGGCCGCGCCGCTCACCGCGACGAGTATTCGCGCGGGACGAGCGGCGACACCCTGAGCGCGATCTCCTCGCCGATCGTTCCGATGAGTTCTGCGAGGTCCGTGGCGGTTCCCTCCCCCCGCGCGCCCGGCCCGTAGACGGACACGACGTCGCCGACCGCCGCCCCCGGCCACGCCTGCACGAGGGACTCCGCGGCGCCGACGGCGACCAGCAGGCGCGGACCCGCGGGCGTGCCGACCACCGCCCGGTGACCCAACGACGTCGGCAATCCATCGAGGGCGCCGATGTCGACCGTTACGGACTCCGCTCCGACCCCGACGACGTCGGCTTCCAGCCGCGCCGCGGGGATGAGCCCCAGGTCGGCGGCGGACGGACCGCCCGCGGAGCGGATGCCGTAACAGAACGCCCCGACGCGGACCATGTCGTAGCGGAACTCGGGGCGGGCGAACGAGGCCGCGCTGGCCGCGAGGTGGCGCATCGACGGACGCAGGCCCGCTGCCTCGGCCTGCGCGAGCGCCTCCTCGTAGACCCGGCGGGCGTCGTCGTCCTCGGCGTCCGAGGCCTCGGCGATGTGGCTCCAGACGCCGACCACGTCGATCAGGCCGGCGGCCTGCAGTTCGGCGGCGCGCGCGACGAACTCGGGCCAGCGCTCCGGTCGCACGCCGTTGCGGTGCAGCCCGGTGTCGATCTTGAGATGCACCCGCGCGGGCTCATCCGCCCCCGCGGCGACCTCGGCCAGCTCTTCGAGGAGGCCGGCGTCGCCGACACCCAGGTCGAGCCGCGCGGCGATGGCGGATTCGAGATCGGCGCGCGACGCCGCGATCCACGCGAAGATGCGCGGCCCCGGCCCGACGGCCGCGCGGACCGCGGCGCCGGTGCGCGCATCGAAGGCGCCGAACCAGGTCACCCCTGCCGCCGCGGCCGTCTGTACGACGTGCTCCAGCCCGTGGCCATACGCATCGTCCTTCACCACGAGCATGAACTCGGCGGGGGCGACGGTCGACCGGACCCGGGCGATGTTGGATCGCAGTGCTGCGAGGTCCACGTGAAGGCGCGCGGTCACCGGGCCTCCTCTCGGGAGGCCCGCAGGCCGACCGCGGTGATCAGCTCGTGGTCGCGCAGGCCCGTCGCGCGGATCCAGTCCGACAGCGAGGGCTCTCCGTCGCGCGGATCGCCGAGGAAGAGCACCTCGTCGCCCCGCCGAACGCGCGCCTCGCCGATCTCGATCACGCATACGTCCATCGCGACCCTCCCGATAATCGGGTGCCTGTCCCCCGCGCGCGCGACCTCGACGGCGCCGCCGAGCGAACGGACGATGCCCTGCGCGTACCCGCCTGTCACGAGCGCCACTCGGGTGTCCTCCGACGCTCGGAACGCATAGCCGTACGACACGCCCTCGCCCGCGCGGAGATCCTTCACCGACAGCACGGTCCCGGTCAGCCGCAGCGCCGGTGCGGCCTCGCTGCCCGGGAGCCCGTAGAGCAGGCGTCCGGAGAGCACGTGCTCCGCCGGTTCCGCCGTAGCCCGCGAATCGAGCCTGTCGACGCCCTCACCGGGCACGGTCTTCTCACCCGAGAACCCCTCGGCGTCGAGGATCTCCTGCACGAGCCGCGCGCCGTGGCCCCAGGCATCCGCCCGCAGGATCGACGGATCGAACGACCGCATGCCGTGCTCACGAGCGCTGCGCGCATTGCCTGCCAGCGCGGAGCGCGAGATGCGCGCCACCGGTGCGCTGCGGGCAGTCGATCCCGGCACGGATGTGTGGTGCCCAGGGATCGACGAACTCACGCCTCTAGACTATCGGGGTCCCCCGCACCCGACCCCGGAGCACGCATGTCTTCTCAGGGCCTCGCCCTCTCGAATCGTCTTCGCTACCTCGCCTGGCGCGTCCGCCGCATCGACGTCGGCTCCGTGCTGGAGCGCGCGAAGGAGACGGCGCGCGAGCACGGCAAGTGGACGCCGGCCGTCGTGGTCGACATGCTGTGGTCGGCGGGGTTCAAGCAGGTCGGATTCCAGGACTACGTGGACTACGACTTCGCCATCCTGAACCGTGCCGAGCGGGCGACCTTCATGACCCACCCGGTCTCGAACGAGCTGTCGCAGAAGTACGACCACCCCGATTACCGCGGCCTCTTCCAGGACAAGGTCGAATTCGACCGCACGTTCAGCTCGTTCCTCCGCCGGGACTGGATGGTGGTCGAGAAGGGCAACGCCGACGCCGTGCGCGCGTTCGCCGAGAAGCACGGCACCGTGGTCACGAAGGAGCCGGTCGGCCAGGCCGGCACCGGCGTGCACCGCTACCATGCGGCCGACGTGACCGACTGGGACGACTTCCATCGGGGTCTGCTCTCGCGCGGCGAGCTGCTGATCGAGGAGGTCATCCGCCAGCACGAGGACCTCGCCGCGGTCTGCCCGGGAACCGTCAACACCACGCGCGTGACCGCGTTCTTCGACGGCGAGAAGACGCACATCCTCGCGATGGCGCAGAAGTTCGGCCGCGGCGCGGTCAGCGACCAGATGACGTTCGGCGGCTTCTACACGATGCTCGACGACAGCGGGCACGCCGTCGGCCCCGGCTACGACTCCCACGGCCACGTGCACGTGAAGCACCCCGACAGCGGCTTCGTGATCGCCGACTTCCAGCTGCCCATGGTCGAGCAGGTCAAGGAGTTCGTCGACCAGGTCGCCCGCGTCGTGCCGCAGGTGCAGTACGTCGGCTGGGACATCGTCGTGTCCCCGGACGGGCCGGTGCTCGTCGAGGGCAACTGGGGTGCCGGTGTCTACGAGAACAAGCCGAGCGTCACCGGCATCCGCACCGGTCACAAGCAGCGCTACCGCGAGGCCATCGGGTTCTGACCGAAAGATCCCTCCCCGGAAATCGCGAAAGGGTATGTCTCCGTCGGGAGACATACCCTTTCGCGATTCTTGACGGCGTCAGACCGCGCGGACGATGCCGAGCGGCGTCGACTGGTGCCCCTGGCCGAGAGGGTTGTCCTTGAGGATCGCGACGAGCCGCTTCTCTTCTGACTTGTCGAGCGTGGATCCGAGGATGTTGCCGCCGAGGTCGTTGATGTCGACCACCGCGACCTCGGGCACGTTGCCGAGCAGAGCCTTCAGGTGCGTCGCCACCTCACGCGGGCGCTCGGGACCGAGCACGACAGCCTTGTTGTAGGGCGGGATCGTGCCCGAGGTCGGGCCGTCGATCGCGCGGGCCTTGTCGCCGGCGATGCGGTAGAAGTCCCCCTTGCGGCCGAACAGCTTGGTCACGGCCGAGACGGCGGCAGCGAACAGGATGCGGATCGTGCCGCACTCGCGCAGCGCCATCTCCATCGTCTCGGGCATGCCGAGTCCGATGCCATAGGGCGTGCGCGTGACGTACTTCGACAGGAAGAAGGCGAGCTTGCGCGGCTTGATGTCGTCTACGAGATACGAGCGGCCCTGCGTGATCGCGACGATCTTCTCGGTCACGAACAGCAGGTCGCCGTCGCGAACGACATCGGCCGCGTTCTCGCGGATGAACTGGTCGAGGTCGTCGCCCGGCATCACGACCCGCGTGCGGATCGGGATGCGGGCGAACGACGAGCCCTCGACCTGGACGGTGAGCGCCTTGCCTGCGTTCGCCTCGCTCACTCGAGGTAGTCCCGCAGCGACTGCGAGCGGGACGGATGCCGCAGCTTGGCCATCGTCTTCGACTCGATCTGGCGGATCCGCTCGCGGGTGACCCCGAACGTGTCGCCGATCTGGTCGAGCGTCTTCGGCTGACCGTCGCCCAGGCCGAAGCGCATGCGGATCACGCCCGCCTCGCGCTCGGAGAGCGAGTCGAGGAGCGACTCGAGCTGACGCTGCAGCATCGTGAAGCCCACCGCGTCGGCGGGGACCACGGCCTCGGTGTCCTCGATGAGGTCGCCGAACTCGCTGTCGCCGTCCTCGCCGAGGGGCGTGTGCAGCGAGATCGGCTCACGGCCGTACTTCTGCACCTCGATGACCTTCTCGGGGGTCATGTCCAGCTCACGGCTGAGCTCCTCGGGCGTGGGCTCGCGGCCCAGGTCCTGGAGCATCTGCCGCTGCACGCGGGCGAGCTTGTTGATGACCTCGACCATGTGCACCGGGATGCGGATGGTGCGCGCCTGGTCGGCCATGGCACGGGTGATGGCCTGACGGATCCACCACGTCGCGTACGTCGAGAACTTGAAGCCCTTTGTGTAGTCGAACTTCTCCACCGCGCGGATGAGGCCGAGGTTGCCCTCCTGGATGAGGTCCAGGAACTGCATGCCGCGACCGGTGTAGCGCTTGGCGAGAGAGACGACGAGTCGCAGGTTCGCGCCGAGCAGGTGGCTCTTCGCGCGCTGGCCGTCGCGGGCGACCCACTGCAGGTCGAGCCCGAGCTGCGAGGTCTTCTCGGCCGCCGACATGTGCGACAGCTTCTCTTCGGCGAAGAGGCCCGCCTCGATGCGCATCGCCAGCTCGACCTCTTCGGCCGCGTTGAGGAGCGGCACCTTGCCGATCTGCTTCAGGTAGTCCTTGACGGGGTCGGCGGTGGCGCCGGTGATCTGCGTCGAGTAGACGGGGACGTCGTCCTCGTCGCTGGACGAGATGACGATCGCGCCGGTGGGGAGCGGCTCGGTGAAGGCGGGCTTGGTGCTCTCCTCCTCTTCGTCCTCCTCCTCGGTGGCGGTGGTCTCTTCGGTGGTCGCGGCCTTCGGGTCCTTGACGGCGGCGCCCTCGGCGGCTTCGTCGGAGGCGTCCTCGTCGATGTCGTCCGCCTCGAGTTCGACGTCGTCGTCGAGCTCCTCGACGTCGTCTTCGAACTCGTCGTCCGACTTCTTCGCGCGCTTGGACGCGGTCTTCGGCGCGGCCTTGGCCTTCGCGCCCTTGGCCGCGGGAGCCTTCTTGGTGGCCGCAGCCTTCGTCTCGTCCGTCTCGGTGTCCTTCGCGGCCGAGCGAGCCTTGGTGTTCGTGCCTGGAGTCACGTTTCGCCTTTCACCGGTCGACGCGCCCTGCGCGTCTCCGGTCGGTTTCGGACACTAGTAAGACCCTTGTCAAGTCCCGATCTTCGGAGGGAAGCCCTCGAAGACGGTTGACAACGGGTCAGAGCGTCTAGTATCTCATACTTGCCGTGCGCCGCCAGCATCGCCCCGCGGAGTCCGGCGCACCTCCATCACAAGAGGTCAACGCTCAGGCGGCGGCCGCAATTCCGCGCATCGCCCGATCCGCTCGTCAGGAGCCGCGCTTGTCGTCCTCGCCCGGCCGCGTGGCCAGGAACCGCTCGAGCTCGGCGGCGAGCTCGTCCGCACTGGGCAGATCGCCGGTGTGGATCATCGGAGTCGCCAGGGTCGATCCGGCCATGTAGGCGTCGTACCGCTCCTCGAGCCCCTGCACCATGCGGGCGAGCTCCTCGCTGCCCTCGATCTGCTCGGTGATCTTCCCCAGGTACTCCCGGTTCTCGTCACGCAGCTCGTCGCCCGCGAACACCAGGCCGGTCGCGACGGTGAGGCTGTCCAGCGCCGCCAGCGCCGCGGCGGGATACTCGGTGTCGCCGAGGTAATGCGGGATGAGCAGGACGAAGCCGGCGATGCGGACGCCCGCCGCCGCCAGCCGGTACTCGAGCAGATGACCCGCGGTCGCGGGCACCTGCGTGTGGGGCTGCCACACCGAGTGCGCCTCGGTGAGCTCGGCGCGCGTCCCGCTCACCGTGGTGCCGACGGGTCGCGTGTGGGGCACGGGCATCGGGATGGCGTGGACCCACGTGACCGTCGACACGCCGTAGACATCGGTGAAGTCGAGCACCGCCGCGGCGAACGCGTCCCACGCGAAGTCCGGCTCGTAGCCGGCCAGCAGCAGGAACGGCTGGCCCAGAGCGTCGTGGGCGAAGGAGAGCTCGAGGCGCTGAGGGCGGTAGTCGGTCAGATGGTCCTTCTCGAACGACACGATCGGCCGCCGCGCACGGTAGTCCAGGAGCGTGTCGTTGGAGAAGACCGCCAGCGGAGACGGGTCGAGGTCGTCGCGGAAGTAGTCGATCACACGGCTCACGGCGCTGCCGGCGTCGGTGAACCCCGTGAGGGCGATCACCAGCGGCAGTCCGCGCGGTACGGGCGGCGCAGATGCCGCGCGCTCGAACAGCGGACCGGGAAGGGGCATGGCTCCATGCTACGAGCCGTGCGCGGACGCCGGGTCGCGTCGGTCGCGCTCAGAGCGAACAGTCGTCGCTCCCTCCGGATCCAGCGGTGCGACAGCGTCCCCTGTCGAGACCCGCCGGGCGAGCAGTGCGACGGAGTAGCACGTATCGAAACCTAGGATGGAGGCCATGTCGTTCCCCGACCTCGAGTACCGCACTGCACCCGTCCGAGAGTCCGACGCCGACCTCCTCCTCCTCGCTCTTCCGCCCTTGGACGGGGAGGACGCCCCCGATCTGTCCGGATGGCCGGGCCTGGGCGACGCGCTCACCGCCCTGGGGTTCACCGGCGCCGCCGGAGCCCTGCTGCGGGTCTACGCGCCCGAGAGCACGACTCTCCCCCTCGCCGTGGTCGGCACCGGGCCGTCGCCGGATGCGACGGCGCTCCGCGACGCGACCGGGTCGGCGATCCGGTCCCTGACCGGGTTCGCGACGGTGTCCGTCGCCGCCCCTTTCGCCGATCCGGCGCTGTGGCCGGCCGTCGCCGAGGGTGCGGCACTCGGCGGCTACCGGTTCGAGGGCTACAAGACCGAAGCGCCCAAGCCGCGCGCGGCGAAGGTGGTCGTGCACGGCACGGCCGAGGCGGACGACGCCGCGCTGAAGCTCGTCACCGAGACCGCGGCATCCGTCGCCCTCGTGAAGGATCTCGTCAACATCCCCGCCGAGTGGCTCGGCCCGTCCGACGTCGCGCAGCGCGCGACCGAGGCGGTCGCGGATGTGCCGGTGACCGTCGAGGTCCTGGACGAGGAGGCGCTGCGCGAGCAGGGCTACGGGGGCATTCTCGGGGTCGGCCAGGGCTCAGATCGTCCGCCGCGCCTCGTGCGGCTGGAGTACGCGCCCGCCGGGGCCGCCCGTCACGTGGCGCTGGTCGGCAAGGGCATCACGTTCGACACGGGCGGACTGTCGCTGAAGCCGGCCGCCTCGATGGTGGGCATGAAGTACGACATGGCGGGCGCCGCCACCGTGCTGGCGGTGCTCCGCGCCGTGGCAGCCGTCGGGGCGCCGGTCAAGGTGACCGCCTGGCTGTGCCTCGCCGACAACATGCCCTCGGGCCGCGCCACGCGCCCCGGCGATGTGCTGCGCCTTCTCGACGGCTCGACCGTGGAAGTGCTCAACACCGACGCCGAGGGCCGCCTCGTGCTCGCCGACGGACTCGTCGCCGCAAGCCGCGAGCACCCCGACGTGATCGTCGACGTCGCGACCCTCACCGGCGCGATCCTCATCGCGCTCGGCACGCGACACACCGGTGTCATGGGCGACGACGAGGCGGTCGCCGCGTACCTCGCCGCCGCGTCGGAGGCCGGGGAGCCGGCGTGGCAGCTCCCGCTTCCCCCACACATGGTGGAGGAGCTGGACTCCCCCATCGCCGACCTGCAGAACGCCAAGATCGGCGACCCCGCGGGCGGCTCGCTCTTCGCAGGACTGTTCCTGCGTCACTTCGTCGGCCGTACGGGCGACGATGCCGATGCTCCCCGAATCCCCTGGGTGCATCTCGACATCGCCGGCAGCGGGACCCACAAGGGCGCGCCGTACGGCTACACCGACAAGGGACCGACTGCGGCCACCGTGCGCAGCCTGATCCGCTTCGTCCTGGCAGACCTCGATGAGGAGGCACGATGACCGACCACACCTTCGATCTCGTCGTTCTGGGCGGTGGCAGCGGCGGCTACGCCGCAGCCCTGCGCGCCGCAGAGCTCGGCAAGTCCGTCGCGCTGATCGAGAAGGACAAGGTGGGTGGTACGTGCCTGCACCGCGGCTGCATCCCGACGAAGGCGCTGCTGCACGCCGCCGAGGTGGCCGATACGGCGAAGGATGCCGCGACCATGGGCATCCGGGCCACCTATGAGGGCGTCGACCCGGCGGGCGTCCGCGCCTACCGCGAGGGCATCGTGGCGAAGAAGTACAAGGGCCTCGAGGGTCTCGTGAAGGCGCGGGGCATCACCGTCGTGAGCGGTGAGGGCCGGCTGGAGGATGGACCGGCCGTCCGCGTCGGCGACGACCTGTACCGCGGCGCCGATGTCATCCTCGCGACCGGGTCCTACAGCCGGACCCTCCCCGGACTCGAGATCGGCGGCCGCATCCTCACCAGCGAGCACGCGCTCGAGCTCGACGAGGTGCCGTCCAGTGTGGTGATCCTCGGCGGCGGTGTGATCGGCGTCGAATTCGCGAGCGTGTGGCGTTCTTTCGGGGCCGAGGTCACGATCGTCGAGGCGCTGGACCACCTCGTTCCCAACGAGGACGTCGCGCTCAGCAAAGGCCTCGAGCGGGCGTTCCGGCGGCGGGGCATCCAGTACTCGCTCGGCGTGCGCTTCCAGGGGGCGACGCAGACAGCGGATGCCGTCACCGTGACGCTCGAGGACGGCAAGACCTTCACCGCCGACTATCTGCTCGTGGCCGTGGGCCGCGGGCCCGCCACGGCAGGGCTCGGCTATGAAGAGGCGGGCATCACGATCGACCGCGGCTTCGTGATCACCGATGAGCGGCTGCGCACCGGCGTGGCGCACGTGCGGGCGGTGGGCGACATCGTCCCGGGCCTCCAGCTCGCTCACCGCGGGTTCCAGCAGGGCATCTTCGTCGCCGAGGAGATCGCGGGCCTCTCCCCCGTCGTCGTCCCCGACAGCCAGATCCCCAAGGTCACCTACAGCCATCCCGAGGTCGCATCGGTCGGGCTCACCGAGGCCCAGGCCGCCGACGCGCACGGCGCGGAGGCCATCGCCGCCTATGAGTACAACCTCGCGGGCAACGGCAAGAGCGAGATCCTCGGGACGGGCGGCATCGTCAAGGTCGTCCGCGTGAAGGAGGGACCCGTCGTGGGCGTCCACCTCATCGGCGACCGCGTCGGCGAGCTCATCACCGAAGGGCAGCTCGCCGTGGGCTGGGAGGCCCACCCCGAAGACATCGCGCCCTTCGTCCACGCGCACCCGACGCAGTCCGAGGCCCTCGGCGAAGCGTTCCTGGCCCTCGCGGGCAAGCCGCTGCACGCCCTGTGACCCTTCGGGCCGCCCCCCATCACTAAGCTAGATCCGATATTTCTTCAGAAGGAGACATCCTCATGAGCACATCCGTGGTCCTCCCCGCTCTCGGTGAGAGCGTGACCGAGGGAACGGTCACCCGCTGGCTCAAGAACGTCGGCGACACGGTCCAGGCGGACGAGGGCCTGCTCGAGATCTCCACGGACAAGGTGGACACCGAGATCCCGTCGCCGGTCAGTGGCGTCATCGAGGAGATCCTCGTGCAGGAGGACGAGACCGTCGAGGTCGGCGCCGTGCTGGCCAAGATCGGCGACGGCTCGGGCACCCCCGACGCCGCACCGGCCCCCGAGGCCGCGTCCGCCGAGCAGGCGGCCGCTCCCGCCGCCGAAGCGCCCGCCGCCGAAGCGCCCGCGCAGGCTCCGGCCGCC
>NZ_JADIJE010000005.1 GCF_015278315.1 Microbacterium ureisolvens
GTCGGCGCGGCGCCCGCTGACGCACGGTCCGCCTCGCGACCGTCGGCCGCCGCACCGCGAGCTTCGATCGCCGCGCCGCCCGCCTCGGCCGCGCCGCGCGCTTCGTCGGCTCCCGTTCCGCGGGCCTCCGCCGCGGCGACCCCGGTCACCGACTGGGCGGTCGCGCCCATCCCGTCCGACGACGACGCTCCGCCGCCCGACCCGGGGCCTGCGGCCATGCCCGCCTCGGCTCCCGGGCAGTTCGCGGTGGACGACGAGCCGGAGGACGCCGCAACCGAGACGCAGGCTCGGGTGGCCACCCTCGCGCCCCCGCGCGAGGGCGACGTGCTGCCGCCCGCAGAGGTCGCGCCCTCGATCGAGCGCGAAGAGGACGACGAAGAGGGCGAGGCTGACACGGATGCCGCGGCCGACCTCCCCGTGCCGCCCACGGTGGTGCCGCCGCTGACCCCCGTCGTCACGACGCGCAACGGCGGCGTCCAGCGCTACGGCGAGGCCGTGGTGCGCCAGGTGCTCGGTGCCACGTTCATCCGCGAAGAGCCCTACGAACCGCCCACGAGGTTCAGCTAGCCCATGTACGACGGCATCGTCCAGGACCTGATCGACGAGTTCGGCCGCCTCCCCGGAATCGGCCCGAAATCGGCGCAGCGCATCGCGTTCCACATCCTCCAGACGCCCAACTTCGACGTCTCGCACCTCGCCGAGCTCCTGCGCGACGTGCGCGAGAAGGTGCGCTTCTGCGAGGTCTGCGGCAACGTCTCCGAACAGGAGCGCTGCTCGATCTGCCGTGATCCCCGCCGCAACGAGACGCTCATCTGCGTCGTCGAGGACGCGAAAGACGTCGCCGCGATCGAGCGGACGCGGGAGTTCCGCGGGCTGTACCACGTGCTGGGCGGTGCGATCAGCCCGATCGCCGGCATCGGACCGGACGACCTGCGCATCGCTCAGCTCATGCAGCGGCTGGCCGACGGCACGGTGCAGGAGGTCATCCTGGCCACGAACCCGAACCTCGAAGGCGAGGCGACGGCGACGTACCTCAGCCGCCTGCTGCACACGCTCGAGATCCGGGTGACACGGCTCGCCTCCGGCCTCCCCGTCGGCGGCGATCTGGAGTACGCCGACGAGGTCACCCTCGGCCGCGCGTTCGAGGGCCGACGCTCCGTCTGAGGCGACGATGTCCGATGCCCGTCGTAGATTGGCGGTCGGCCGCCTCGTGAGGCGCGGGCTCGGTGAGCCATCGTGGTGGGTGCGACGGTGAGCCGCCGCAGCCGCAGCCGCTTCGGCGGCCCACACCGCCTGCGGCACCTCAGCGGCGAGACCCTACGGAGACACCTCGGATGAACCACTCGCAGCGCTTCGACACACGCGCGTGGCTGCTCTTCGCCGCGATGGCGCTGCTGTGGGGCATCCCGTACCTGTTCATCAGCGTCGCCGTCGAGTCGTACTCGCCGGCCGCGGTGGTCGCCGGCCGCACGCTCCTGGGCGCGCTGCTGCTCCTGCCGTTCGCGATCAAGCAGAAAGCCCTGCGCCCGGCGTTCGCGAAGATCGGCTGGGTGCTGGTGTTCGGCGCGATCGAGATGGCGGGCCCCTTCCTGCTGCTCGGCCACGCCGAGCAGACGCTGCCGTCCGGACTGACCGGACTGCTGGTGGCGACCGTCCCGCTGTTCGCCGCGATCATCGCGTTCGGCGGCGGCGACCGCTCCGTCCTCAGCCCCGCGCGGAGCATCGGGCTTTTCATCGGCTTCGTCGGCGTCTTCGTCATCGTCGCCGGCCCGGGGCTCGCCATCGAGGGCGGGGGCGGGCTGATCGCCGTCGGCGAGGTGCTGCTCGTCGCCCTGCTCTACGCGATCGCTCCGTTCGTCATCGCGACCAAGCTGCGCGACGTGCCCTCCCTGGGATCCATCACCCTGGCCCTCCTCGCGGTGGGCATCTTCTACACGCCGATCGCGTTCCTCACCCAGCATCAGGTGCCCACGGTCGAGAGCACCGTCTCGCTCATCGCCCTCGCGGTGCTGTGCACCGCCCTCGCCTTCATCGCCTTCTTCGCGCTGATCGCCCGCGTCGGCCCGGTGCGAGCGCCGCTGTTCACGTACGTCAACCCGGTCGTCGCGATCGTGCTCGGCACGCTCATCCTGGGCGAGCCGCTGACGGTCGGGTTGCTCATCGGCTTCCCGCTCGTCATCGTCGGGTGCTGGCTCGCCGCGACCGGAGGCGCGCTGCGCGCCCCGAAGCCCGAGACCGAGCTTCCTCCGGTGGCGTCAGGCTGACACCCCCGTCCCGCTGCCGGAACGAGGTCGCCTCGGTCAGCGAAGCACCTCGACCAGCACGATCCACGACACGAGCAGGGCGGCGACGATCGCGACGATCGAGCCCGCGGCGAACCACACGAGCCCGTCCGGCTGACCCGCGAGGAGCATCGCACCGCCGATCCCGTAGGCGACGGGTGAGACGAAGCCGACCGCCGACTTGAGTCCGCGCAGCCGGTTGGCCGGATGACGGTTCGCGAAGATGCGGCGGGCCGCCTGCACCTGGAACACCGCCGCGCCCACGGCGAGAAGGATCATCGCGATGCCGTAGGGGAGCGCACCTACCTCAGGCATCAGCCCGATCGCCGAGCCGATGAGCGCGAGCACCAGGCCGGAGATTCCGGCGGCGAGCCGGGCGGTCAGCGACGCCTCCTTGATGATGTCGCCGATGTTGACGCTCGCCGCGACGATCACGAGGCCGGCGAGCGCCGCCGTCGCCCCCACCATCGCGACGTTGAACTCCGACCACGCCTCGATCTGCTCCATTCTCGGATGCTAGCGGCGCGTCGGTTCCCCGCGCAGAATCGGATCCGCGCCAGCGGATCGACCGGGAGACACGCCGGCCGCCGCGGCCGAGGTGCGGCGTGGCGCGTGCGTCCTCCGCACCGGCGGATCCGATTCTGTGGTGGCCGCCGCTGCCAGACCCGGCCGGCGGGGCGACACATGGCCGGGCGCGCATGAGCGCGTCCGTAAGATGGACGTTCGGGTGCGGCATCCGTTCTCGCCCACCCCAGACACGCGTGGAGTTCGATGTGGCGCTGATCGTCCAGAAGTACGGCGGATCGTCGGTCGCTGATGCCGAGAGCATCAAGCGCGTCGCGAAGCGCATCGTCGACGCGCGCCGCGCCGGCCACGATGTCGTCGTCGCCGTGAGCGCGATGGGCGACACCACCGACGAGCTGCTCGATCTCGCCGGCCAGGTCGCTCCGATCCCCGCGCCGCGCGAGCTCGACATGCTGCTCTCCAGCGGCGAGCGCATCTCGATGGCGCTGCTCGCGATGGCCATCCACTCGATGGGCTTCGAGGCTCGCTCGTTCACGGGCAGCCAGGCCGGCATGATCACGACCGCCGACCACGGCTCCGCGCGCATCGTCGATGTCACGCCCATCCGGCTGCGCGAAGCCCTCGACGAGGGTGCGATCGTCATCGTCGCGGGCTTCCAGGGCTTCAACCGCGACACGCGCGACATCACGACGCTCGGCCGCGGCGGCTCCGACACCACCGCGGTCGCCCTGGCCGCGGCGCTCGAGGCCGACGTCTGCGAGATCTACAGCGACGTCGACGGCATCTTCACCGCCGACCCGCGCGTCGTGCCGAACGCGAAGAAGCTCAGCGTCGTCTCGGCGGAGGAGATGCTCGAGCTCGCTGCGAACGGCGCGAAGGTGCTGTACATCCGCGCCGTCGAGTACGCGCGCCGTCATGGCGTGCTGATCCACGCCCGCTCCACGTTCAGCTCGGGCGTGGGGACCTATGTGCTCGGCCCCGGGATGAACATTCCCGAGGGTGAAAAGGGAGAAGAGATGGAAGAGCCCATCGTCGCCGGCGTCGCCACCGACCTCGGCCAGGCCAAGATCACGGTCATCGGTGTGCCGGACGTGCCCGGCAAGGCCGCCGAGATCTTCAAGGTCGTCGCCAAGTCCGGCGCCAACGTCGACATGATCGTGCAGAATGTGTCGGCCGCGACCACGGGCCGCACCGACATCTCGTTCACGCTTCCGAAGACCGACGCGGCGACGGCGCTCAAGGCGCTCGCGGGCGACCAGGCCGAGATCGGCTTCCAGAACCTCGTCCACGACGACCAGATCGGCAAGCTCTCGGTCGTTGGTGCGGGCATGCGCACCCACTCCGGCGTCTCGGCCACGCTGTTCGAGGCGCTCTCGGTCGCCGGCATCAACATCGAGATGATCTCCACCTCCGAGATCCGCATCTCCGTCGTCGTGCGCGGCGACGATCTGGCCGAGGCCGCGCGCGTCGTTCACACGGCCTACGGTCTTGACGGGGACATCGAGGCGACGGTCTACGCCGGCACCGGCCGCTGACGCGCCGGCGTTCGGTCGGCCGAGGGGGCCTTGGTCAGCAGTCCCGCCACCAGCGCCTCGACCACGTCGTCTGTGGGAGTGTCGGGATCGATCGACGCCGTGAGGCGGTCGAGGATGAGCCCCTCGATCGCGTAGTGGAACAGCGCGATCTCGAAGGCGTCGCCCGGGAGGCCCGCGGCACGGTTGAACGCCACGTCAGCGGCGAAGCCCGCGCGCATCCATTCGCCCAGGGCTGATGCGATCGAGGGGGAGCGCGCCCCTTCGAGCCGGAGCGTGAAGAGGGCCAGCGTGACTTCGTGGT
Organism: Microbacterium ureisolvens; assembly: GCF_015278315.1. Lineage (GTDB taxonomy): Bacteria > Actinomycetota > Actinomycetes > Actinomycetales > Microbacteriaceae > Microbacterium > Microbacterium ureisolvens. The sequence continues at coordinate 4,644 of NZ_JADIJE010000005.1, forward strand.
TCGTCGTGAGCCGCCGCACGATGTCTCGGGTGTAGTCGGCGAACAGCGCCGCGTCGGGCGTGCGCCCCTGCCACTGCCCATGTACGGCGGGGTCGGGGGCGAGGCGTTCGCCGATGCGTTCGACGAGCGCCGCGACCAGCTGCTCTCGCGTGCGGAAGTAGTTCGAGGCGGTCCCCGTCGGCACGCCCGCCTGCGCGTCGACGGCCCGGTGCGTCAGCCCTCGCATCCCCTCGGCCGCCAGCACCGCGATTCCCGCGTCCGCCAGTTCTCGTCGCCGTTCATCGTTTCGCGCCATGGACTGACTCTAGCCAATCCACGACAGATGTTGTAGTTTCCTTCATGTACGACAGATGTCGTGAAAGGAAATCCCATGCGTGAACTCGTCTACTACGCCGCCGTCTCCCTCGACGGCCGCATCGCTGCACCGTCCGGGGCGTTCGACGCCTTCCTCGCCGAAGGCGATCACGTCGACGCCATCAACGCCGACTGGGCCGACACGGTTCCCGGCGCCGTCTACGACGCCCTCGGGCTGACCGCGCCCCGGGGGCGCTTCTCGACCGTGCTGATGGGGTGGAACACCTTCGCGGCAGGACTGCCGTTCACCGACGACCCGTACCCGCACCTCGAGCAGATCGTCTTCTCGCGCTCGCGCGGACAGGGCGACGTCGGACCCGGCGTGCGCGTCACCGCGGAGGATCCCCGCGCAGTCGTGGCCGACCTGAAGTCGCGGGACGGCGCCGACATCTGGCTGTGCGGCGGGGGAGACCTCGCCGGCCAGCTCCGCGACGACATCGATCGGCTCGTGCTGAAGGTGAACCCGCGGGTCTTCGGCGACGGCCTCCCGCTGTTCGCGGCAGCGTACGATCCGGTGCCGTTCGCGCTGGAGCGGTCGCGCACCTTCGAGTCGGGCGTGGTGATGAACCAGTACCGCCGGGCGTGACGGTGGGCTCCGGCGCCGAGTCGCGGAGACGCGGTTGAGGGGAGCGGATGCCTCGGGCCGAGGCATCCGCTCCTCCCCGTCGTTCGCGCGCGAACGGCAGGAATCGCGCGAACGACGGCCGTCGAAGGCGGTAACGCCGGCGTCGCTGCGCAGGCGGGGCCGGTAGAATCGCCCAAACCCCGCGCGTCCGACGATGCCCGCGCGTCCGCTCCACGCTCGTGCCCACGCTGAGGAACACCATGACCCGCATCTCCGATTCAGGACTCTCCGTCGCCGTCGTCGGCGCCACCGGCCAGGTCGGGACGGTCATGCGCGAGATCCTCGCCGAGCGGAACTTCCCGATCCGCGAGCTGCGCCTGTTCGCGACCGCGCGCTCGGCCGGCACCGCCGTCGAGTTCGCCGGCGAGACCGTGATCATCGAGGACGTCGCGACCGCCGATCCGTCCGGCATCGACGTCGCGCTCTTCTCGGCGGGTGCGACCGGCAGCCGCGCCCATGCCCCGCGCTTCGCCGAGGCCGGCGCCATCGTCATCGACAACTCCAGCGCCTGGCGCATGGACCCCGAGGTGCCGCTCGTCGTCAGCGAGGTCAACCCGCACGTCATCGCGAACCCGCCCAAGGGCATCATCGCCAACCCCAACTGCACCACGATGGCCGCGATGCCGGTGCTGAAGGTGCTCGACGCCGAGGCCGGCCTCGAACGGCTCATCGTGTCGACCTATCAGGCGGTGTCGGGCTCCGGCCTCGCCGGTGCACAGGAGCTGCTCGGCCAGGTCGAGGGCGTGCTCGCGCAGGGGCGCACGCTCGACCTCGTGCACGACGGCTCGGCCGTGGACTTCCCGCAGCCCGAGAAGTACGTCGCCCCGATCGCCTTCGACGTCATCCCGCTGGCCGGCAGCATCGTCGACGACGGCTGGAACGAGACCGACGAGGAGAAGAAGCTCCGCAACGAGAGCCGCAAGATCCTCGAGCTGCCCGACCTCCGCGTCGCCGGCACCTGCGTCCGCGTGCCGGTGTTCACGGGCCACTCGCTCTCGATCCACGCCGAGTTCGCGCGGGACATCACCCCCGAGCGGGCCCGCGACATCCTCGCGTCGGCGCCCGGCGTCGCGCTCGAAGAGGTTCCGACCCCGCTCCAGGCCGCCGGCAACGACCCGAGCTACGTGGGCCGCATCCGCACCGACCAGTCGGCCCCCGAGGGCAAGGGCCTCGTGCTCTTCATCTCCAACGACAACCTGCGCAAGGGCGCCGCGCTCAACGCCGTGCAGATCGCAGAGGTCGTCGCAGCCAACCTCGGCGTGAGCGCCTGACGCTCCGCTCGAACGACTCGAGAGCGAGCGGATGCCGGGGGCCCCGGCATCCGCTCGCTTTCCGTTTCGGCAAGAACCGCCGGTCTTTCGGTGCAATGACCCGCCCCCGGTCGGGGGTGCTTTCCAGCCGAACTAGAATCGACTGGTGACCGAAAAGCCCTCCGACGCCCTGCCCAGCCCTGACGACAGCGATCTCCCCACGGGAACGGTCGACGTCCTGCTGATCGGCGGCGGCATCATGAGCGCGACGCTCGGCACGCTGCTGCAGGAGGTGCAGCCCGACCTCAAGATCGCGCTCTTCGAGCGGCTGAGCGACGTCGCACTGGAGAGCTCCAACGCGTGGAACAATGCCGGCACCGGCCACGCGGCGCTGTGCGAGCTCAACTACATGCCCGAGAGCAAGGACGGCTCGGTCGACCCCGCCAAGGCGATCTCGATCAACGAGCAGTTCCAGCAGAGCCGCCAGTTCTGGTCGTCGCTCGTGGAGGCCGGCGTGCTGGACGCGCCCTCGACGTTCATCAACTCCACCCCGCACATGACGTTCGTGCGCGGCGAGAAGGATGTCGCGTACCTCAAGAAGCGCTACGAGGCGCTCAAGGAGGAGCCGCTCTTCGCCGGGATCGAGTACAGCGAGGACTCGCGCGTCATCAACACGTGGGCACCGCTGCTCATGCAGAAGCGCCGCAAAGGTGAGCCCTTCGCGGCGACCCGCGTGCCGGCCGGCACCGACGTCGACTTCGGCGCCCTCACGCGCCAGCTGCTCGACCGCCTCGCCGAGAACGGCGCCGACGTGCGCACCAACACCGAGGTGCGCAGCCTCAAGCGCCTGCCCGACGGCACGTGGCGCGTGAAGTACCGGCGCACGGTCGGCCGCACCCCCGGCGAGATCCGTGCGAAGTTCGTCTTCGTGGGCGCGGGAGGCTGGGCGCTCAAGCTGCTGCAGCGCTCGGGCATCCCCGAGATCTCGGGCTACGGCGTCTTCCCGATCGGCGGCCAGTTCCTCAAGACGTCCAACCCGGCGATCGTCGCGCAGCACAAGGCCAAGGTGTACTCCCAAGCCTCGGTCGGCGCACCGCCCATGTCGGTGCCGCACCTCGACACGCGCGTCGTGGACGGCGAGGCGTCGCTGCTGTTCGGCCCGTTCGCGACCTTCAGCCCCAAGTTCCTCAAGACCGGCTCGTGGTTCGACATCGTCGGCCAGGTGCGCCCCGGCAACCTCGGGCCGATGCTGAAGGTCGCGTGGGACAACCCGAGCCTCATCTCGTACCTCGTCGGCGAGCTGCTGAAGAACCACAAGAAGAAGGTGGACAGCCTCCGCGTCTTCATGCCGACGGCGAAGGACGAGGACTGGCAGATCATCCAGGCCGGCCAGCGCGCGCAGGTGATGAAGAAGGACCCCGACAAGGGCGGCATCCTGCAGTTCGGCACCGAGGTCGTCACCGGCGCCGACGGCACGATCGCGGGTCTGCTGGGGGCCTCTCCCGGAGCCTCGACCGCCGTGTCGATCATGCTGGGGCTGCTGAAGACCTGCTTCCCCGACCGCATCGACGCCTGGGAGCCGCGCCTGCGTGAGCTGATCCCGAGCTACGGCGAGACGCTGAACGCCCGCCCCGAGGTCGCGCGCGAGTCGCTCGGCGAGACGGCCGGGGCCCTGGCGCTCACGGCCTGACACGCGCCCATGCGGCTCTGGTCGGTGCATCCGTCGATCCTCGATCGGATGGCGCTGGTCTCGTCGTGGCGCGAAGGGCTGCTCGCGCAGCGAGTCCTGGTGGGCGGTACGCGCGGCTACACGAAGCATCCGCAGCTGGAGCGCTTTCGCGCGACTGACGAGCCGCTGGACGCGATCGGCCACTTCCTGACCGCGGTGCGCCTCGAGGCCGTGCGCCGCAGATACGCGTTCGACGGCTCGCGCGTGCTGCGACCGGATGCCGCCAATCCCGGCATCCCGGTGACGACGGGCCAGCTGGCATTCGAGCTCGCCCATCTGCGCGCGAAGGTGATGGTGCGCGACGCGGCCTGGCTTCCGCGCCTGCCCGCGATCGCACCGCCCGCGCCGAGCTTCGCGGAGACTCCGGGCGACATCGAATCGTGGGAGCGTGGCACGCTCGACCCCTAGGGTGGAGCACCGCGGTCGAGCGGGATGCATGGCGGTCTGCTCCCGGCCGACGCGGAGCGGGCGGCCCGGCAGGGCGGAGGATCCCGACCGACTACGCTCGATCCGTGGCCAAGCTCTACTTCCGCTACGGGGCGATGAACTCCGGCAAGTCGACGTCTCTCCTCCAGGCCGCGTACAACTACGAGGAGCGCGGCCAGCACGTGCTGCTGGCCAAGCCCGCCGTCGACACCAAGGGTGCGGACCAGATCGACAGCCGTCTGGGCGTGAAGCGGACGGTCGACTTCCTCATCGCGCCTGGTGACGATCTGCGCACCCTCTTCGCGGAGCATCGCGCGAGGGTGAAGGCGGACGCCGCGACCTCGCTCGTGCCGGAGTCCGAGGAGCACGAGGTCGACGTCGCGTGCCTCCTCATCGACGAGGCGCAGTTCCTCACCCGCCGCCAGGTGGACGACCTGCTGCGCATCGTCGTGATGGACGGCGTGCCGGTGCTGGCGTACGGCATCCGCACCGACTTCCAGACGCAGGCGTTCCCGGGATCGGCTCGGCTGCTGGAGCTCGCCCACAGTCTCGAGGAGCTGAAGACCATCTGCCGGTGCGGCCGCAAGGCGCTCTTCAACGCCCGGCTGGTCGGCGGCCGATTCGTGTTCGACGGCGACCAGGTCGCGATCGACGAGCTCTCGGCCGACCGCGTCACCTACGAGTCGCTGTGCGCCGAGGACTATCTGCGCGCGTCCGGCGGCCGCCTGGAGTAGGCGCCGGCCGGCGGCTCACGCCGTCTCGGGCGCGCGCCCGCGCCGCCGCGGGAGCGGCAGAAGCATCGAGGTCGTGCGCTGGTACTCCCGGTAGGCGGGGTACTTCGCTGCCGAGATGGACTCGGTGAAGACGGTCGAGCCGATGAACAGCACCGTCAGCAGTGCGGGGCCGGCGATCGTCCAGTTCAGCCAGCTGCCGCCGTCGGCGACCAGCGCCACCGCACCGAGGGCGTAGAAGGCCCACCACTGCGCCTGCTCGAAGAAGAAGTTCGGGTGGCGACTGTAGGCGAACAGACCCGTGTTGAGGAAACCCGGCGGGAGCGTGCCGCCCGCCGCCTTCTTGGCCCGGTGGAACCGCCACTGCTGCTGATCGGCGATCGTCTCGCCCACGAGGAACGCGGCGAAGAGCACCGAGAAGACGGCATCCCATCCGTTGAACGGCGCCGGATGCTGCCATGCGATGTAGGCGGGCAGCGTGATCAGCACCAGCAGCGCGCTCTGGAACAGCACGATGAACAGCAGATTGAAGAGCTGGAACTGCCACCGCGTCATGCGACCGCGCAGGATCGCCCAGCGGTAGTCCTCCATGCCGGTGTACCCGCCCTTGCGGGCGAAGTTGAACGTCAGGCGGGCGCCCCACGCCGTCACGAGGACCGCCATCACCAGCAGGCGGACCGGGTCGATGCCCGCGAGCAGAGCCGAGACGGCGAAGACCCAGACGTAGACCACGGGGACGACAGACCAGAGCCGGTCGATCCACGACGTCTCGTGGGTGATGAGGGAGGTGATCCAGCAGAACGCGGCAGAGACTCCGGCCAGGATCAGGACGAGGGCGAGGGGATCCATGGGGTCAGAGTAGCGCCCGGGATGACGGACGCGGACGACATACGCCGACACGCGGGTTGTCTGTGGTCCGACCACAGGCTATCGTGGTCTGACCACACCGTGCCCTTCAATGGGGAGGGCGCCGGATCCGACATCGACGAGGAGATCCGTGGCAGGCACCCCCGAACCGCCGCCCGCGGTCGCGCCCGCACGCGCGTGGCGGGTCGTGCTCGAGAAGATCGAGACCGACCTCCTCGACGGCACCCTCAAGCCCGGCGACAGGCTCGCGCCCGAGCGCGAGCTCGCCAGCACGCTGGGCGTCGGTCGCTCCAGCGTCCGCGAGGCGCTGCGGGTGCTCGAGGTGATGGGCCTCATCCGCACCGGCACCGGGTCGGGTCCGACCTCGGGCGCCATCATCATCGCGACCCCCGAAGGCGGCATGTCGGCGCTGCTGCGCCTGCAGGTGGCGGCCCAGGGCTTCCCGTTCGACGACGTCGTCGCGACGCGCCTCGTGCTCGAATCCGCCGTCGTGGACGCCGTGGCAGCCGACCCCGACCGATCGACCGACCGCGCCCGCGCCGTGCTGGAGGCCATGGACGACGACGGCCTCACAGCGCCGGAGTTCCTCGCCCTCGACGCGCAGCTGCACCTCGCCCTCGCCGAGGCGTCGGGCAACGTCGTCATCGTGGCGATCATGGCGGGACTGCGCACGGCGATCGAGTCCTACGTCCAGGCGGGAGCAGCCGGAATCGCGGAGTGGGATGCCGCGGCCCGGCGCCTCCGCCGCGAGCACCACGCCATCCTCGATGCGGTCGACGCCGGCGATGCCGCCGCTGCGCGCCGCCTCGTGCACGACCACATCGTCGGCTATTACGCCGCAGCAGGACTGGATCGCACTCCCGCTGCCGCCGCCGTCGCATCAGCCCCGCCGCAGACCTGACCCATCGGAGAGAGATTCATGGTCACCCGCCAGTTCCCCAAGCCCGCAGAGCTCCTCGAGCTCATGCAGTTCAAGAAGCCCGAGCTCGACGGCAAGAAGCGCCGCCTCGAGTCCGCGCTCACCATCTACGATCTGCGCGACATCGCGAAGCGCCGCACCCCCAAGGCCGCCTTCGACTACACCGACGGCGCCGCCGAAGGCGAGCTGTCGCTGGCCCGCGCCCGCCAGGCGTTCGAGGATGTCGAGTTCCACCCCGACGTGCTGCGCCCCGCCGAGAACGTCGACATGTCCACCGAGATCCTCGGCGGTCCGTCGGCAATGCCGTTCGGCATCGCGCCGACCGGCTTCACCCGTCTCATGCAGACCGAGGGCGAGGTCGCCGGCGCCGGCGGGGCAGGTGCCGCCGGCATCCCGTTCACTCTCTCGACGCTCGGCACGACGTCCATCGAAGGTGTCAAGGCGGCAAACCCGAACGGTCGCAACTGGTTCCAGCTGTACGTGATGCGCGACCGCGACATCTCGTACGGCCTCGCGCGCCGTGCCGCGGAGGCCGGGTTCGACACCCTGCAGTTCACGGTCGACACGCCGGTCGCGGGCGCGCGCCTGCGCGACAAGCGCAACGGGTTCTCGATCCCGCCGCAGTTGACCCTCGGCACGATCATCAACGCGATCCCGCGCCCGTGGTGGTGGTACGACTTCCTGACCACCCCGAAGCTGGAGTTCGCGTCGCTGTCGACCACGGGCGGCACCGTCGGCGAGCTGCTGAACGCCGCCATGGACCCCACGATCAGCTACGACGACCTCACGGTCATCCGCGACATCTGGCCGGGCAAGATCGTGGTCAAGGGCGTGCAGAACGTGGCCGACTCGAAGCGTCTCATCGACGCCGGCGTGGACGGCATCATCCTCTCGAACCACGGCGGACGCCAGCTCGACCGCGCGCCCATCCCGTTCCGCCTGCTGCCCGAGGTGGTGCGCGAGGTCGGCAAGGACGCGACAGTCATGGTCGACACCGGCATCATGAACGGCGCCGACATCGTCGCCTCGATCGCGCTGGGCGCGAAGTTCACGCTGATCGGCCGCGCATACCTCTACGGCCTGATGGCCGGCGGTCGCCAGGGCGTAGATCGCACGATCGCGATCCTGCGCAGCGAGATCGAGCGGACGATGAAGCTCCTGGGCGTGTCCAGCATCGCCGAGCTCGAGCCCCGCCACGTCACCCAGCTGCAGCGCCTCGTGCCCGTCGGGGTGGCGGCACCCGCACCCGAAGCGGCCGCATCGGTCCCGGCACCGCGGCCGCGCACGCCGCGCGCCACGGCCGCGAGTACGGCGAAGACGGATGCCGCGGCATCCCGCCCCGCGAAGCCCTCGGCCGCGAAGAGCACGGGGTCGGCCACGAAGGCCTGACCCCGTTTGGTCTCGCTTCGCTCGCTCGACGACCGCGACAAGTCCCGGTCGTCGAGCGAGCGAGGCGAAACGTCGTGCGGTTCGGCGCTCCGCCGTCAGACGCGGACGGGGAGCGTCGGGATGAGCTGCTCGAGGTAGGTCACCGTGTCTTCCCAGCCGTCGACCGCGTGGCAGCGCACGCCCATCGCGAGGACCGGGTAGTCGTTGCCGTCGGGGTCGAGGCGGTCGCCGACGAAGAGCATGTCGTCCAGGGCGATGCCGGTCTGCTCCGCGAGCTGTCGCATGCCGTACGCCTTGTCGATGCCCTGCTCGGTGATGTCGACCGAGGTGGAGCCGCCCGAGCGCACCTCGAGGTCGGGCAACAGCGTCTGAACGGCGGCGCGCAAGGTGTTCTTCTTCTCGCCGGTCGGGTCCCAGGCCATCTTCGCGGGGACGGGCGCCTGCTGGCCGAGGGCGGAGAAGGTGATCTGCGACCCGCGGTCTTCGAGGATGTCACCCCACGTCTCCGACTCCCAGAGTCCGAGGCGACGCGCCTCGCCCTCGACGGCGGCGAGTGCGCGGGACTTCTGGTCGTCCGTCAGTGAACGCTGGTAGACCGTGACGACCTCGTCCTCGGTCAGGCGGTAGTACTGGGTGCCGCACGTCGGCAGGAGATGCATGCGGGCGCGGGACTCAGCGGAGCCGTCGGGGAGCTGGTCGACGACCTGGCTCGTGAACTGGGCGAGCTGGCCGCCGGAGATGATCGCCACCTCGACGCGCTCCGCGAGCGCGACGAGCAGCTCGCCGATGCGGGTGTCGATCCGGCTCTTGGACGGCGCGAGGGTGTCGTCGAGATCGAAGGCGACGAGGCGCGGTGCCGGCTCGGTCATCTGTGCGCTCCTTTCATGAAAGAGGCTCCGCCTACCGGCGGAGCCTCTCTGTGGTCGGGGTGACAGGATTTGAACCTGCGGCCTCTTCGTCCCGAACGAAGCGCGCTACCAAGCTGCGCCACACCCCGTTTTGCAACCCTCCGAGTCTAACCGATCGTCAGGGGTGCTGTTGACCACGCCGCGGCACGAGCGTGATCAACGACGCCTCAGGACGGCACGCGAAGCGCACGGGTGCGTAGATCGAGTGGCCCAGTCCGGCGCTCACACTGAGGGGTACGGTCCGGCCCTCGTTCTTCCAGGTGCTCAGTCCGCGCGCCTGCCGGAGCGGGATGTCGCAGTTGGCCACGAGCGCGCCGAACCCGGGCACGCGCACCTGGCCGCCGTGGGTGTGACCGCCGAAGATCGCATCCGCGCCGAGGTCGACGAACTCGTCGAGCACGCGCCGGTAGGGCGCGTGGGTCACGCCGATCGACAGGTCGGCTGACTCCTCGGCACGCAGGGCCGCCAGGGGCTCGGGGAGTGCCTCGAGCCGGTCCCAGTAACGGTGGGCGTCGCTCACGCCGAAGGCGGCGATGCGCAGGCCCGCGGCATCCAACGATCCGACCTTGTTGTTGAGGTCGAGCCAGCCGAGCTCGTCGGTGAGGTAGTCGTCGAGCGCTTGGGTGTCGAGGGGCTCGGCGGTGTGCTTCACCTTCGACGGGCCGGTGAAGTACTTCAGCGGGTTGCGGGGCGAGGGGGCCGCGTGATCGTTGGATCCGTGCACGAAGACTCCCGGCACACCGCTCAGCGGGTCGAACGCGCGACGCAGGCCGCGAAGGCCGTCGAAGTGGCCCATGTTGTCACCGGTGTTGACGACGAGGTCGGGCTGGAGCTCGGCCAGGGCGGCGATCCAGTCCTGCTTGCGGCGCTGCCACGGCGCCATGTGCGCGTCGGACAGGTGCAGCACGCGCACCGGCGCGGAGCCCTCCGGAAGCACCGCAATCTCATGGAAGCGGACGGTGAAGAGGTACCGCTCGATGCCGACGCCCCAGATCGCGGCGCCTGCACCGACCGCCCCCACCACGCCGAGCGCGGTGAGGGCGGTGCGGGTCGGTGCGGTAGGCACTACCCGTTGCCGTTGCCGTTGCCGTTGCCGCCGCGGCCACCGCCGCCACCGCCGCAGACCGCAGCGCTGTAGTCGACGGCGATCGACGTGTTGCGGTTGACGACGCTGCCCGCGGCCGGGTTCGTCGCCGTGGAGCGGGTCTGCGTGCCTGCGGCGGCATCGACCGTGCAGGCGCCGTCGCTCACATTGCCGAAACCGGCGCTGCGCAACGCGCGTTTGGCGTCTTCCAGCGTGCGGCCCGATACGTCGGGCACGGTGACGCCCTGCCCATTGCTCGGACTGATCGTCACGGTGCTGCCGCCGGCGACCTTTCCGGGTCCGGGGTTCTGCGCGCCCACGACGCCTTCGGGCTGATCGGAGTCGACCGGCCCGCCAACCTCGACGGTGAAGCCCGCCTCGGTGAGGATCGTCGTCGCCTCGTCGATCGACTTTCCGACCACGTTGGGCAGATCGGTGAGCACCTGCTTCGTCAGCTCGCTGTCGGGGCCGGCGAACCGGTCGCCGCCGTAGGCCGCGTTGGCTGCGCCCTGGACGTCGCGGGTGATGCGGTACCGGATGTCGGCGAGGCGGAGACCGTTGAAGTACGTCTTGAAGATGTCGCCGCCGCCCTGGACGTTGCCGGCCCAGGTCGCCGTCGCGACCTTCGTGCTCGCCTCGACGAGCCAGGACTGCAGCTCCTCGTGCGTTCCCGTCTTTCCGATGAGAGGCACGTTGTCGCGCGGCTTGCCCTGAGCGCCGGTGCCGCCGTTCATCACGCCCTGGAGCGCGTATGCGGCAGTCGCGGCGACCTTGGGATCGAGAACCGGGGTGCAGGTGCGCTCGGGCTTGGGGAGCTCGTTGCCGTCGGAGTCGGTCACCCGGTCGATCGCCTGCGGCTGGCAGTAGGTGCCGCTGTTGGCGACCGTGGCGTAAGCCTCGGCCATCGCGAGCGGCGACACCGCTTCCGTGCCGATGACGGAGTTGAGGGTGTCCATGTCGATCGGCTCGTTGTCGAAGGTGTCGATGACGCCCATCTTGTTCGCGACTGCCGCGATGTCGCAGTAGTCGAGCTTCTCGGCCATGGCCAGGTAGCCCGTGTTCAGCGACGACGCGGTGAACTGCATGGGTGTGCCGAACCGGCCGCGGTCGCCGCCGAAGTTGCCCGTGGGCTTGGTTGCGCCGGTCCCTCGGCTCTCTCCGCAGTAGGTCATCTTCTTGAAGACGCGCAGCGTGCCGTTGAGCGTCTCATTGACGGACTTGCCCTTCTCGAGCCAGTCGATCAGCGTGAAGAGCTTGAACGTCGATCCGGCGCTGAAGCCCTTCGAGTTGCCGAAGGTCTGATCTCCCGCGTACACCTGCGCGGAGTAGTTGAAATCGGCGGAGTTGGCGGCGTCCTCGCTGAACTTCGTGTTCTGCGCCATGGCGAGGATGCGGCCGGTCGACGCCTCAACGCTCACGGTTGTCGAGCCGAATCGTCCGGTGCTGGGGACGTTGGTTCCCTGCCGCATCTCGATGGCGGAGGGCGCATAGGTCGCCATGGACTGCTCCGCCGTCACCTGGAGGCGCGGGTCGAGAGTGGTGTAGACGTTGAGTCCACCGCGCTGGAGCGTGTCGAGGCGGTCCTCGCTGGTCTCGCCGAACGCGGGATCGTTCAGGATGACGTACTTCACGTACTGGCAGAAGTACGCGGCTCCGCCCGCGTTGGCGCAGCCGGTCTTCGGCTCGACGACATTGGGCGTGATCGGCCACACTGCGGCCTCGACGTACTGCTCCCGGGTGATCTTGCCATCCTCGAGCATCCGGCTGAGCACGTACAGCTGGCGCACCTTCGTTGAGGTGTAGCCGTCCGCCGCGGCGAACTTCTGCTCCTCGGTGATGTCGCCCGATGCGACGAGCGCGTCCAGGGCCGCCAGATTCGCCCCTTCGTCGATGACACCGTCGGCCGCCTTGTTGAACGACGTGCCGTCGGCGCTGAAGATCGAGCCGCCCGCTCGGTCGATGCGGTAGCTGTTCGGGTTCTGCACCATGCCCGCGAGGGTCGCCGCCTGGGCGACAGTGAGGTTCGCGGCGGTCGTGGCGAAGTAGCGGCGAGCGGCGGCCTCGATGCCGTACGTGATGCCGCCGAAGTTCGCGATGTTCAGGTAGCCGAGCAGGATGTCGTTCTTCGAGTACTTCTGCTCGAGCGAGATCGCGTAGCGCATCTCCTGCAGCTTGCGCGTGTAGCCCTCGGCGCCCTCGGCCGTGGTGGCGTCGCTCCAGCAGTTGAGGAGCGCCTGCTCGCGGCTGACCTTCTCGATCGGCAGACCGGTCGCCTCGTCCTTGACGATCTCGCCGGCCTCATTGGTCTCGTACTCGGCTTCGGCGTTCTGCTCGCACTTCTGGATCAGCACGTTCTTGACGTACTGCTGGCTGATCGACGAGCCACCCTGCGTCTCGCTGGCTCCGCCGGCGTTGGACAGGAGCGCGCGCGTCGTGCCGATCAGGTCGATGCCGCCGTGCTGGTAGTAGCGCGGGTCCTCACTGGACAGCAGCGCGTCGTACATGACGGGGTTGATCTGGTCGAAGCCCACCGGAGTGCGGTCCTGCTCCAGGAACTGCGTCATGAGCTGCGGCTGACCCGTGCCGGGATCCGTGTAGTAGAAGTTGCTCGGAAGCATGAGCTTGTCGATCTCGAGCGAGCTCGGCAGGTTGTCGAACATCGTGATCGCGCGCTCTGCCGCGGTGCTCGTGATCGCGACCGCGGGGGTGACGGTCGCGGCGATGAGGACACCGGCTGCGGCACTGAGTCCGACGAGCCCGGCGAGTCCGCCGAGCACACCGGTGGCCGTGCGTTTGGTATCAGGCATAGGCTTGATCGTAGGGGAACTACCTGGGCGATTCCCTCACGGACGTGCGCCCGCCAAGGTGTTTCCCAGTCTTCACCAGCCGTCCCTTTCGCCTACTCGAGGAGTCGCGATGACGACGTGGGAGTACCTCACCACGCCCCTTCTGATCCACAACACCGCCGCGATCCTCAACAACTGGGGCAAGCAGGGCTGGGAGCTCGTCCAGGTCGTGCCCGGCCCCGAGGGCGGCCTGGTCGCCTACTTCAAGCGTCCCGCCGGCGGCGGCGAGCAGAACGCCGGGCTCGGCGCAGCGGCCCAGGCCGCCAAGCAGTTCGAGGAAGCCTGAGCATGGCCGTCAGCGACCGGCTCGCCGAGCTCGGCATCGAGCTGCCCGACGTCGTCCCTCCGGTGGCCGCCTACGTACCCGCCAAGGCGCACGGCGACCTCGTCTACACCGCGGGTCAGCTGCCGATGGTCTCGGGCGCACTGCCCGCCACCGGGAAGGTGGGCGAGGGGCACGGCCTCGTGCCCGCGGCCGACGCCCAGTCCTACGCACGGCAGAGCGCCCTCAACGCGATCGCCGCCGCCGCTGCTGCCGTCGGGGGTGTCGACCGGCTCACCGGCGTGCTCAAGGTCACCGGGTTCGTGGCATCCGTTCCCGAGTTCACCGGACAGCCGGGCGTGATCAACGGCGCGAGCGAGCTGCTGGGCGACGTCTTCGGCGATGCCGGCAAGCACGCCCGCTCCGCCGTGGGCGTACCCGTGCTCCCGCTGGATTCCCCCGTCGAGGTCGAGGTCGTCTTCACCTACGCCTGACCGCATGTCCCCTCGTTGAGCGAGCGAGGAATGAGCGAGACGAAACGCCCCGGACGGCGCGAACGCGCCCGGGGCGTTTCCGCTGCGGGTGCCAGAGCGCCTTTCGATCGACGACCGCGGACGACAGAGCGGATGCCGCGGCCCAGGGCTGCGGCATCCGCTCTTCTCGTTCTCTACTTCAGCTGCGCGGAGATCACCGACATGACCGCGGTGTCGGCGAGCGTGGTCGTGTCGCCGACCTCGCGGCCCTCGGCGACGTCGCGCAGCAGGCGGCGCATGATCTTGCCGGAGCGGGTCTTGGGCAGCTCGCCGACGATGTAGACGTCGCGCGGGCGTGCGATCGGGCCGATCTGCTCGCCGACCCACCCCCGCAGCGTCTGCGCGAGGCCGTCCGGGGAGTGCGCGTCGAGGTACGACTGCTTGATGATCACGAACGCGACCACCGCCTGGCCTGTCGTCTCGTCCGATGCGCCGACGACCGCAGCCTCGGCGACCGCCTCGTTGCCCACGAGGGCCGACTCGATCTCGGTGGTCGACAGGCGGTGCCCCGAGACGTTCATCACGTCATCGACGCGGCCCAGCAGCCAGACATCGCCGTCGTCGTCGAGCCGCGCGCCGTCGCCGGCGAAGTAGTAGCCCTGCTTCTGGAACTTCTCCCAGTAGGTCTCGACGAAGCGCTCGGGATCGCCCCAGATGCCGCGCAGCATCGACGGCCACGGCTCGGTGATGACCAGGAGGCCGCCGTTGCCGTTGCCGACGTGCGTGCCGTCCTCGTCGACCACGTCGATCGAGATGCCCGGCAGCGGGACCTGCGCCGAGCCCGGCTTCGTCTCGGTCACGCCTGGGAGCGCCGAGATCATGATCGAGCCGGTCTCGGTCTGCCACCACGTGTCGACGATCGGGGCCGTCTTGCCGCCGATGATCTTGCGGTACCACATCCACGCCTCGGGGTTGATGGGCTCGCCCACCGATCCGAGCAGGCGCAGCGAAGAGAGGTCGAACTTCTTGGGAATCGCGCGGCCGAGCTTCATGAACGAGCGGATCGCGGTCGGCGCGGTGTAGAGGATGGTCACGCCGTACTTCTGCACGATCTCCCACCAGCGGCCGGGGTGCGGGGCATCCGGTGTGCCTTCGTAGAGCACCTGCGTCGCGCCGTTGGCGAGCGGGCCGTAGGTGACGTAGCTGTGCCCGGTCACCCAGCCGATGTCGGCGGTGCACCAGTAGACGTCGGTCTCGGGGTGGATGTCGTGCACCACCTTGTTGGTGAACGCCGACTGGGTGAGGTAGCCGCCGGAGGTGTGAAGGATGCCCTTGGGCTTTCCGGTGGTGCCCGACGTGTAGAGGATGAACAGCGGGTTCTCGGCGGGGAAGGCCTGCGCCTCGTGCTCGGCCGATGCGGCAGGCACGACGTCGTGCCACCACAGGTCGCGTCCGTCGGTCCAGTCCACCTCGTTCTCGCCGCGCTTGACGACCAGCACGTGCTCGACCGTCTCCTGCGCGCCGGTGCCGCGGTCGCCCAGGGCCAGGTCGACGGCCGGCTTCAACGGCGACACCTTGCCCTTGCGGTAGCCGCCGTCGGCGGTGATGACCAGCTTGGCGCCGGCATCGTCGATGCGGGCCCGCAGGCTGTCGGCCGAGAAGCCTCCGAACACGACGGAGTGGATCGCGCCGATCCGGGCCACCGCGAGCATCGACGCGACGGCCTCGGGGATCATCGGCAGGTAGATCGCGACGCGGTCGCCCTGGCCGATGCCGAGGCCCTCCAGCACGTTCGCGAGGCGCTTGACCTCGTCGGTGAGCTCGGCGTACGTGACGCGACGCTCGTCGCCCGGCTCGCCCTCCCACAGCAGCGCGACCCGGTCGCCGTTGCCGGCCTCGACGTGGCGGTCCAGGCAGTTGTAGGCGACGTTGAGCTCACCGTCGGCGAACCACTGGGCGAACGGCGGGTTCGACCAGTCCAGCACCTCGGTGAACGGCTTGTGCCAGTGCAGGGCGCGGGCCTGATCGGCCCAGAATCCGAGCCGGTCGGCTGCCGCCTGCTCGTACAGCTCCGCGTTCGCGATGGCGTTGTCGGCGAACTCGGGCGCGGGCGCGAAACGCCGGTCCTCGTTCAGCAGGTGGTCGATCTGGCTGCTTCCGGGGTGTGTGACAGCGGTCTGTTCGCTCATTGAGCGCGCTCCTTTGCGGGCTGGTGGAGGCCGAAGACTGTCGGCGAGTCTGCCAGGAAATGTACTCAGCGGCCCGGGTGCCGACTACCCCCGATAGTGGGTGGCTCGGGTGATTTTGGACTGGACCGATATATCAGTGAGAATCCTCTCCTTTTCGTTTTGTCAGGACCCCTGCCTCGCATATGCTGACCGGTGGCCGAACATCGATTCTGGCATTGCGGCACCCGACGTCACCCCCCGAAGTTCGGGTCCGCGCACGGCGGCATCCCATTCCCCCCATGGGATGCCGCCTTCATTTATGGGAGCGATCCCGCTGGGCGCCGGCTCCTCCACAGCGGCTCGGCGGACGCGGTCGTCCACGGATGAACTCCGGCGAAGACACGGCGGGGGAGCAGGCTCCTAGCGTCGGAGCATGTCCGCACCGTTCGTCGTCCGTCGCCGCGTAACGCCCGGCGGGCGTCTCGGCGATTTCGGGGAGACGGATGCCGCGACCCGGCCGGCCGCGGCTGCGCCTGCTCGCGCCGCGGCTCGCACCGCCGCGGGTGTGGTGACAGGCGCCGCGGCGAGTGTGGCGGCGGGCGCTCCGACGCGAGTCGGAGAGGACGCTGCGACCCGACTGACGGGCGCTCCGATGCGGTGGACGAACTCTCCGACCCGGTCGGCGGAGGTGGGACCTTCGGCCGGATCACCGCCGGCGTGGATCCCACGGCGCATCGAAGGTGAAGACGGCGCCGCCCAGCTCCCTGCATCACCCGACCAGCGCGCCGCGGTCGCCTCACGCCCGTCCACGCCGCCCGCGGGCGTCGGGGCGGCCGGCGCTGCGCCGCCCGCCGAACGGCACCCGGTGCTGACCCCCTTCGCGATGTATCTGGACGATCCCTCCGTCACGGATCTGTTCGTCAACGGCGCGGCCGGACTGTTCGTCGACCGCGGGGCGGGGGCGATCGCCGCGCGTGAGTGGCGAGCGACAGAAGAAGAGGTACGCGATCTCGCCGTCGCCCTCATCGGTCTGGGAGGGCGACACATCGACGATGCGTCGCCCTGCGTGGACGTGCGCCTGGAAGGCGGCATCCGCGTGCATGCGGTGCTGCCGCCCATCGCGCCCGAAGGAACGGTCCTCTCCATCCGCGTGCCGCGCGCCGCGGTAGCGACCCTCACCGACCTCCAGCGGACGGGCATGTTCGACGATCGGGTGCGACGCCGCCTCGACGAGGCGATCGGCCGCCGCGAGAACCTCCTGGTGACGGGCGCCGCAGGCGCCGGCAAGACGACGCTCCTGGCGGCACTGCTCGCCGAAGCTCCGGTGGAGGAGCGCATCGTCACCATCGAGGACGTCGCCGAGCTGCGCATCCGTCATCCGCACCACGTGCGCCTCGAAGCCCGGCAGCCCAACATCGAGGGAGCGGGCGGCATCGGCCTGGCTCGACTGGTGCGCGAAGCGCTGCGGATGCGGCCGGACCGGCTGGTGGTGGGGGAGTGCCGCGGCGAAGAGGTGCGTGAGCTGCTGTCGGCGCTGAATACCGGGCACGACGGCGGAGCGGGCACGCTGCACGCCAACAGCCTGCGGGATGTGCCCGCACGGCTGGAGGCGCTGGGCGCTCTGGCCGGTCTCGATGACCGGGCTCTCGCCCGGCAGGCCGCGAGTGCGATCGGGACCGTGATCCACGTCGAGCGCGGGACCGATGGTGTGCGCCGTGTCACCGGGGTCGGACGTCCGGTCGTCGACAGCGAGGGCAGACTCGCCATCGAGGAGGAGCGATGGGGGCCGTCGTGAAAACCTCCTTTCGGCGACCCGTCGACGACGTGCGGCAGGCAGCGGACGTGTCTGAGACCGTGCTGCGGCTCGCCGTGCTGCTGCAGGCCGGCGTCTCACCCGCCCGCGCGTGGGGGCATCTTGCGCGCGCGGGTGATCCGGCGGCCGCTCACGTCGTGTCGTCGATGGACGACGGGATGCCGCTGGCCGAGGCCGTCGCGGCGGCCGGCACCTCCGCCTGGCGCGAGGTGGGAGCGGCATGTCAGGTCGCCGTCGTGGTCGGCGCTCCCTTGGCGGAATCGCTGCGTGGACTCGCCGTCGCACTGCGCGACGCGCAGGAGGCGGCGGACGACGTGCGGGTGGCGCTGGCCGAGCCCGCGGGCACCGCGCGACTCATGGGCTGGCTGCCTTTCGTCGCGGTCGGCCTGGGTGCGGCGCTCGGCTTCGACACCTTCGGCACTCTGCTGACCCAGCCTCTGGGCATCGGCTGCCTGGTCGCGGGCGCGGCGCTCATCCTGCTCTCGCACGGCTGGACCTCGCGTCTGGTGCGCAGCGCACAGGCGGGCGGACGGATGCCGGGGCTCGATGCCGAGCTCATCGCCATCGCGCTGAGCGGCGGCGTCTCGATCGAGCGCGCCCGAGCAGTCGTGCGGGAGGCGAGCGCGCTGCGCGGTGGTGGTGTGCTCGCGACCCGTGCCGGCACGCGTGGCGAGAGCGGCCGCGGCGGGGCCGGGGCGCGAGGCGGCCCAGGCGGCGGCGCGGGGGCCGGAAGCTCCGGCGACGGCGCGGCGGAGACCGGCGGCGCCCAGGTCGGAGTCGGCACATCTTCCGCCGGAGCCGGCGCCGTAGACGCAGGGGCCGCCCGTGGAGCCGGCGACGACGTCGACGAAGTCCTTGCGCTGTCGCGGACGGCGGGTGTCCCCGCAGTGGAGCTCCTGCGCGCGTCTGCCGCGCACGCGCGGCATCGCGCGCGCGTGGACGGACGGCTGCGCGCAGCGAAGCTCTCGTCGAGGCTGCTCCTGCCGCTGGGAGTGTGCACGCTGCCCGCGTTCCTCCTTCTCGGAGTGGGCCCGATGCTCCTCAGCGTCATGTCGACGATGTCGGTGTCGCTGTGATCACTCGGCCGCGGTTCGCGGTGCTCGACCAAAGCCCGGAATCCGGGGTGTGCCCGCCCCGCGCTTCGGTGCCGCGGCGCCCGTCCGGCGCTTCGCGCTGGGGCGCCGGACCATCATCTCGCGATCGCGCCGCTGTGCGCCTCGCCCCCAGACCGTGCCCGCACCACTGGATCCATCGAACGGAGACCCCCATGTCGAAAACCCGGAACGCCACCACGATCCCGCGTCTCACGCGGCGTCGCGCGGAGCGCCTGTTCGCACCGCCGGGCGCAGAGCGCGCCGGCTCCGACGACACCGGTGCGGCGACAGCCGAGTACGCGATCGCGACCATGGCCGCTGTCGCCTTCGCCGGCCTTCTGGTCGTGATCATGCGCAGTGACGAGGTGCGCGGCATCCTGACCGAGCTCGTTCGGCGCGCGCTCACGGTGGCGTGATGCGGCCGCGGCTGGGCGACGACCGCGGGTCGGTCGTCGCCGAGTTCGCGGTCGCCCTCCCGGCGATCGCTCTCGTGCTCGTGGCCGGCGTCGGCGCGCTCGCGGGCGCGGGACGGCAGGTGCGGCTTCAGGACGCCGTCGCCGACGCCGCCCGACTGAGCGCGCGAGGCGAGTCCGACGACCGTGTCCGCAGTGCCGTCGCCGGGGCGGTGGAAGAGGCATCCGTCGACATCCGACCCCGCGGCGAGCTGGTGTGCGTCACCGCGTCGGCGCCCGCGCTGCTCGGCCTCACCCTGACGGCGTCCGGATGCGCGCTGGCGGGCGGCCTGTGACCTCGCTCGCGCGGGCCGCACCGAAGGTCGCCTGATGGCGGGGACGATGGTGGCCGTGGGAGCCGTCGCGGCATGCGCCGTCCTCGCGAGCGGCCTCGCTGCGGTCGGCGCCGCGGCGGTCGCCGGTCAGCGTCTCTCGGCGGCAGCCGACGCGAGCGCGCTCGCCGCAGCGGATGCCGCCTCGGGCGCCGTGCCCGGGATCCCGTGCGAGCGAGCGGGCGAGATCGCCGTCGCCCACGGCGCCGAACTCGAGGCGTGTGAGCTGGACGAGCTCATCGCCACGGTGACCGTTTCGACGCGGTTGGGTCCGCTCGAAGCCCTGGCCTCGGCTCGTGCCGGACCACCCCCTGATTCCGGCTCACAGCGCCCGCACCGATGAGTGGCGTGTATGGTTTGCGTCGAAGAAAGGACGCCCCCGTTGGCAGAAGGCAAGAAGCTCGTCATCGTCGAGTCACCGACGAAGATGAAGTCGATCCAGGGTTACCTCGGCGATGGCTACGAGGTGCTCAGCTCGGTCGGGCACATCCGCGACCTCGCGGACAAGCGCGACATCCCGGCAGACAAGAAGCAGGCGTACGGGAAGTACTCGATCGACATCGACAACGGCTTCGACCCCTATTACGTTGAGAGCGAGCGTGGCAAGAAGACCGTCGCCGAGCTCAAGCGCGCGCTGAAAGGCGCGGACGAGCTCCTGCTCGCCACAGATGAGGACCGCGAGGGCGAGGCCATCGCGTGGCACCTGCTGCAGACGCTCAAGCCCAAGGTGCCCGTCAAGCGCATGGTGTTCCACGAGATCACCAAGGACGCGATCCAGGCCGCCGTCGGCAACACGCGCGAGCTCGATCTCGCGCTCGTCGACGCGCAGGAGACGCGCCGCATCCTCGACCGCCTGTACGGGTGGGATGTCAGCCCGGTGCTCTGGTACAAGGTGCAGCAGGGCACGTCCGCCGGCCGCGTGCAGTCCGCCGCCACCCGCCTGGTGGTCGACCGCGAGCGCGAGCGCATGGCGTTCGTGTCGGCGTCGTACTGGGACATCGAGGCGCTCGCCGCCCCGAACCGGCCGCAGGGGCTCGACGAGTCCTTCTCCACCCGCCTCGCGCGCGTCGACGGCGCAGTCCTCGCCCGTGGAACCGACTTCGACGACCGCGGTCAGCTGAAGAAGGCCGTGCTCGTCCTCGACGAGGCTCAGGTGCGCGAGCTCGCCGCCGCGATCGAGGCGGCGGCCGAGGCATTCGTCACCGCCCTCGAGTCCAAGCCGGGAACCCGCAGCCCGAAGCCGCCCTTCACGACCTCGACGCTCCAGCAGGAGGCCGGTCGCAAGCTCTCGATGAGCGCCAAGCACGCCATGGGCGTCGCGCAGCGTCTCTACGAGAAGGGGTACATCACCTATATGCGCACCGACTCGACCGCGCTGTCGACGCAGGCGGTGCAGGCGGCGCGCGAGCAGGCGGTGAAGATGTACGGCGACAAGGCGGTTCCGCCGAACCCCCGTTCGTACCGCAACAACAGCAAGAACGCGCAGGAGGCGCACGAGGCGATCCGCCCGTCGGGTGAGACCTTCCGCACGCCGTCGGAGGTGTCGGGCCAGCTCGACCGCGACGAGCTGCGCCTGTACGACCTCATCTGGAAGCGGACGATGGCCAGCCAGATGTCCGACGCGAAGTACGAGACCACCACGGTGACCCTCGAGGTCACCGCCGCTGGCCGCCGGGCGGAGTTCACGGCGTCCGGCACCGTCTACACGTTCAAGGGCTTCCTCGAGGCGTACGAGGAGGGCCGTGACGAGAAGCGCGGCGACGCCGACAAGTCCGACGACCAGTCGCTTCCGGCCATGGCGGTGGGCGACGTCCTGCGCATGCGCGAGGTCGAGCCCAAGGGGCACGCGACGAGCCCCAAGCCGCGTTACACCGAGGCCAGCCTCGTGAAGGCGCTCGAGGAGAAGGGGATCGGCCGTCCCTCGACGTTCGCGAGCATCATCGACGTCATCCTCAACCGCGGGTACGTGAGCAAGCGCGGTCAGGCGCTCATCCCCAGCTGGCTCGCCTTCAGCGTCGTGCGACTGCTCGAGCAGCACTTCGCCGACCTTGTCGACTACGACTTCACCGCGGCGCTCGAGGACGATCTCGACGCCATCGCGCGCGGCGAGCAGAAGCGTCAGGACTGGCTGCAGGAGTTCTACTTCGGGTCGGGCGAGCACGTGGGCCTGCGCAACATCGTCGACAACCTCGGCGAGATCGACGCCCGCGCCCTCAACTCGACGCCCATCGGCGACGTCGCGACGCTGCGGTTCGGCAAGTACGGCCCGTACCTCGAGGTCGCCGACAAGGCGAACCCCGAGGCCGAGCCGCGTCGCGTGAACATCCCGGAGGACCTCGCACCAGACGAGCTGACCCCAGCCAAGGCGCAGGAGCTCATCGATGCGCCTGTCGCCGGTGATCGCGTGCTCGGCGAGAACACCGCCAACGGCAAGCTGGTCGTCGTGAAGGACGGTCGCTTCGGGCCCTACGTGCAGGAGACGGACCCGCCCGCGGCCGAAGAGGTCGACGAGGAGACCGGCGAGGTGCTGCCGGTCGCCGAGCCTGCCGAAGCTCCCGCGCCGAAGAAGCGCGGCGCCAAGAAGGAAGCCGCGCCCAAGCCCCGCACCGCGTCGCTCTTCAAGTCGATGTCGGTCGACGCCATCGATCTCGACACCGCGCTCAAGCTCCTCGATCTGCCGCGCACCGTCGGCATCGATCCCGAGACGGAAGCGCCGATCACCGCGCAGAACGGCCGCTACGGGCCGTACCTCAAGAAGGGCACCGACTCGCGCACGCTGCAGAGCGAGCAGCAGATCTTCGACATCACGCTCGAAGAGGCGCTCGCTGTCTACGCGCAGCCGAAGTACGGGGCCCGCGGCGCGAGCTCCGCGCTCAAGGAGTTCGAGGCCGACCCGACCAGCGGCAAGGCGATCAAGCTGAAGGACGGCCGCTTCGGTCCCTACGTGACCGACGGCGAGACCAACGCGACCATCCCGCGCGGCGAGGACGCCATGGAGGTGACGTTTGAGCGCGCGGTGCAGCTGCTGGCCGACAAGCGCGCGAAGGGCCCGGCGAAGCGTCCTGCGCGCCGCACCACGACCACGCGCAAGCCCGCGGCGAAGAAGTGACGCGCGCCGGCGACACCCCACCGGTCCCTGCCGTCCGCCCGGTCGGCGATCCCGTCGAACCACCTCAACCGGCGGAAGGGCTGTTCGTCACGTTCGAGGGCGGCGACGGCGTCGGCAAGACGACGCAGGCGGCGCTCCTGGAGGAGTGGCTGACGGATGCCGGGCGCACGGTCGTGCGCACGCGCGAGCCCGGCGGCACAGAGGTCGGCGTGCTCATCCGCGACATCGTGCTGCACCACCGGGGCGAGGTCGCGCCGCGCGCCGAAGCGCTGCTGTACGCGGCGGACCGCGCGCACCACATCGAGACGCTCGTACGGCCTGCGCTGGCGCGCGGCGAGGTCGTGATCCAGGACCGCTACCTGGACTCCTCGGTCGCGTACCAGGGGGCGGGGCGCGTCCTCGGCCGGGACGAGGTGCGGGACCTCTCGCTCTGGGCGACCGGCGGTCTGCTGCCCGACGTCACCGTGCTCCTCGACCTCGATCCGGCGACCGCCCGCGCGCGGCTGGACGCCGACGACAAGCCCTTCGACCGCCTCGAGGCCGAGCAGGAGCACTTCCACGCCCGCGTGCGCGAGGAGTTCCTCTCGCTGGCCGCAGCAGAGCCCGGCCGGTTCCTCGTACTCGATGCCGCTCGTCCGGCGGACGAGCTCGCCGTCGCCGTGCGTGAGCGGGTGGAGCCGCTGCTCGGCTGAGCATCCGCCGGGGCTGCCCCAGCGGCGCGGCGCGGCGTCGGCGGCCACGGTTAGGCTGGGCGGGATGGATGCCGCGACCCAGCCCGCCAGCGCGGGCGCACCCGACGCGCGCGACGCCGTGGCCGAGAGCGTGCCCTGGGGCGACGTCTGGGGGCAGGACGCCGCGGTCCGGACGCTTCGCGAGGCGGCATCCGATCCCGCGTCCATGACGCACGCGTGGCTGATCACGGGCCCGCCGGGCTCGGGTCGCTCGACGCTCGCGCACGCGTTCGCCGCCGCGCTCATCGCCGAGCCGGGCGACGAGCGCACGATGCGCCAGGTGCTCGCCGGTACCCACCCCGATCTCACGGCGCTGCGCACCGAGGGCGTCATCATCTCCATCAAGGACGCCCGCGCCCTGGTCGAGCGCTCCTACTTCGCGCCGTCGCTGGGGCGCTACCGCGTCATCGTCATGGAAGACGCCGATCGCATGGCCGAGCGGACGTCCAATGTGCTCCTGAAGGCGCTCGAAGAGCCGCCCGAGCGCACGGTCTGGGTGCTGTGCGCCCCCAGCGACGCCGACCTGCTCCCGACGATCCGCTCGCGCGTACGTACTCTCCGGCTGCGCGAACCCGACGTCGACGACGTCGCCGATCTCATCGTGCGCCGCAGCGGCGTCGACCGGGCGATCGCTGAGCAGTCCGCCCGGCACGCGCAGCGCCACATCGGCATGGCGCAGCGACTGGCGACGGATGCCGCGACCCGCGCACGCCGCGACGCCACGCTGCGCGGCGTGCTCGCCGTGCGGGGCGTGGGCGACGCGGTCGAGGTCGCCGGTGCGATCGTCGCCGCCGCGACCGACGACGCGAAGGCCTTGACGGCGGAGCGCGACGAGGCGGAGCGGACGTCGCTCCTGCGCACGCTCGGCATCGCCGAAGGATCCCCGGTGCCGCCCGCGGTCCGCTCGCAGCTCTCCGCGCTCGAGGACGAGCAGAAGCGGCGCGCCACCCGCAGCCTCCGCGACGGGATCGACCGCGTGCTCACCGACCTCGAGTCGATGTTCCGCGACGTCCTCATGCTGCAGTTCGGCCGGGAAGGCGTCCTCATCAACCGCGAGCTCGAGCCCGAACTCCGCGCCCTGGCGACGGCGTGGACCCCCGACCGCACGCTCACGGTGGTCGACCGCATCGGCGTCACGCGCGAGAACCTCGAGCTCAACGCCGCCCCGACGCTCGCCCTCGAAAGCATGCTCGTCACCGTTGCGAGCGGAAGGATCCCGTGAACCGCACCCGCCCCCGCCGCGCCAGCCGCCACCCGCACGCCGAAGACCCGACGGGTCCGGCGCGCAGCCGCGGTCTCCGCAGGATTCCCGCGGTCCTGGCCGGCCTGGTCGCGGCATCCCTCGTCCTCAGCGGATGTCTGTACTCGATGATCCCTGACGCGGCACCGCGGCCGACCACGAGCAAGTCGCCCGACGTCGGGGGAGTTCCGGCCGAGCTGCTGCCCTTCTACGAGCAGACCCTCGACTGGGAGGCATGCGGCGACTTCGACTGCACGATGGTGACGGCGCCGCTCGACTGGGCCGACCCCTCGAAGGGCGAGATCGAGCTGTCGCTCATCCGCAGCCGCGCCGAGGGCACGACCGAGCCGATCGGCTCGCTGCTCACGAACCCCGGCGGTCCGGGCGTGAGCGGCGTGTCGCTGATCCGCGATTCGGTGGACTTCGCCGTCGGCGACCCCGTGCGGGCGCAGTTCGACACCATCGGATTCGATCCGCGCGGCGTCGGCGAGTCGACGGCTGTCACGTGCTTCGACGCCGCCGACATGGATGCGTACCTCTACGACATCCCGGAGAACCCGCGCGGCACCGAAGCCTGGACCGACGAGCTGCGCGAGCGCAACCGCGACTTCGCCGAGGCGTGCGAAGACAACAGCGGCGGCATCCTGCCGTACATCACGACCGACAACTCCGCCCGCGACATGGATCTCATCCGCGCGGTGCTGGGCGACACCGAGCTGTACTACCTGGGGTACTCGTACGGCACCTTCCTCGGCGCGACGTACGCCAAGCTCTTCCCCGACAGGGTCGGCCGGCTCGTGCTCGACGGCGCGGTGGACCCCGCGATCTCCGGGAACGACGTCGGCGTGACGCAGGCGATCGGCTTCGAGTCCGCTCTCCGCGCCTACATGGAGTCGTGCCTCGCCGACGACGAGTGCCCCTTCCGCGGGACCGTGGACGACGCGATGGCCGACCTCGGCACCCTGCTGGCCAGCGTCGACCGCGATCCGCTGCCCAACGCAGACGGCAGGATGCTCGGCGCCGACACTCTCATGACCGCCATCGTGCGCCCGCTGTACGCGGAGAGCACGTGGCCGTACCTCACCACCGCGCTGACGGACGTTCTGCAGGGTGACCCGGCGTTCGCGTTCCTGCTCGCCGACGACTACAACTCCCGTGTCGAAGGCCAGTACATCGACAACGGCACCGAGGCGTTCAACGCGTACAACTGCATGGACTACCCGCTCGACACGACGGAAGAGACGCAGGCCGAGGCCGATGCGCTGCTCGCGGCCGAGGCTCCGACGATCGCACCGTTCTGGGGCGGCTCGGACCCGTGCGAAGTCTGGCCGTACCCGCCGACGGGCGTCCGCGAGCCGATCGCCGCCGAAGGCGCCGCTCCCATCGTCGTGGTCGGCACCACGAACGATCCGGCGACGCCGTACGAATGGTCCGTCTCGCTCGCTGAGCAGCTCTCGTCGGGCGTTCTGGTGACGCGCGTGGGGGAGGGCCACACCGGGTACAACAAGGGCAACGAGTGCGTCGACGCGGCCATCGAGACATATCTGCTCGAGGGCACCCCGCCCGACGGCGACCTGCGCTGCGAGTGACGCGCTCTAGATGAGGAGAGCGGATGCCGCGGGCCGCGGCATCCGCTCTCCCCATTCCTGGACGCGGGCGGCGTCGCTCAGCGGCGCAGCACCCGGCGCGCGAGCGCGTTGCCGATGAACTGCACCAGCTGGACGATCACGATGATCACCAGCACCGCAGCCCACGTGACCCACGGGTTGAACTGCTTGAAGCCGTAGACGATCGCGAACTCGCCGAGACCGCCGGCGGCGACCGCGCCAGCGATGGCCGTCATGTCCACGAGCGCGACGACGATGAACGTGTAGCCGAGGATCAGCGGTCCGAGCGCCTCGCGGGGCAGCAGGCGCAGCAGGATCCGGGATCGGCTCGCACCGGTGGCACGGGCGGCCTCGATCACGCCAGGTCGCACCGTGAGGAGGTTCTGCTCCACGATGCGGCTGATCGCGAAGAGCGAAGCGATCGTGATCGCGAAGATGCCGAACTCCGGGCCGATGCCCGGGATGCCGATGCTGCGGGCGAGCGGCTGCACCGCCGCCAGCAGGATCACGAAGGGAATGGGGCGGAAGAAGTTGACGATGACGTTGAGCGTCCCGAACAGGAACCGGTTCGGGAACAGGCTGCCCGGTCGCGTCGCGTAGAGCGCGAGTCCGACGAGCAGTCCTGCGATGCCGCCGAACACCAGGCTCAGCGACACGACGTACAGCGTCTCGGCCGTGGCCGCCCAGAGCTCCGGGAGCAGATCGACGAGCCTATCCACGGACGTCCTCCTCGATGAGCGGCGCGAACGTGGACGCGGCCCGGATCGCCTGCTCCACGGCGTCGGCCTCTCCGGTCAGCGCCAGTGTGAGATGCCCGAACACGCGGCCGCCGATGTCGTTGATGCCGCCGTGCACGAGCTCGAACCGCACGCCGTGCGACGACAGCGCGGCGAACACGTCGGCCTGCGTCACGTCGCCCTCCCGGATCGTGAACGTCACGATGCGCCCGGGGTGGCGGTCGTGCAGTGTGCGCAGCTGTTCGCCGACCGGCACATCCTCGATGATGCTCGCCACGAACCGCCGCGTGGCCGCGTGCTGCGGGGCGGACAGCACGTCGAAGACGTCGCCGCTCTCGATCACGCGGCCGTGCTCCATCACGATGACGCGGTCGGCGAGCGTGCGGATGACGTCCATCTCGTGTGTGATCACGAGGATCGTGACGCCGAGCTCGTCGTTGATGCGCTTGAGCAGACCCAGCACCTCTTGGGTCGTGTCGGGGTCCAGAGCGCTCGTCGCCTCGTCGGCCAGGAGGATGCGCGGGCTGGTGGCGAGCGCACGCGCGATGCCCACGCGCTGCTTCTGCCCGCCGGAGAGCTGCTCGGGATAGTTGCGTGCCTTGTCGGAGAGTCCGACGAACCGCAGCAGCTCATCGACCCTCGAGGCGATCTCGGCTCGCGGGCGGCGGGCGACCTCCAACGGGTATGCCACGTTCCCCGCGACCGTGCGCGAGTCGAACAGGTTGAACTGCTGGAAGATCATGCCGATGTCGCCGCGCAGCTCGCGCAGCTCGCGCTCGCGCAGGTTCGTCACGTCTCGTCCGTCGATCTCGACGGTGCCGGAGGTGGGAGTCTCGAGGGCGTTGACCAGGCGGAGGACGGTGCTCTTGCCGGCGCCGGAGTAGCCGATGATGCCGCACACCTCGCCGGCGGCGATGTCGAGCGAGACGTCGTCGACGGCGACGACGGGGGAGCCGCCCTTGCCCGACGGCGGGAAGGTCTTGGTCACGCCGGTGAGGCGGATGAGAGTCATGGAGTGCTCCTGGGCGGAACGCGCGTGTGCGGCCCGTGCGCGCGAGGCGCATCGGGCCGCACATGCGGTGCCGTGGTGTGGCGGGCGTTACGAGCCGGCGCGGATGTCGTCCTCGACGTCCTTCAGGGACGTCAGGAGGTCGTCCACGGGCGTCTTGACGAGCACGGCGGACCCGCCGGACACCTCGAGGACGCCGTCCTGCACCGCCTGGGTGTTCTGGTAGATCTCGACGAGCTTGCGGTACGTCGGGTTGTCGGCGTCCTCGGCCTTCGCGGCGAAGATGTTGATGTACGGGAACGCCGACGGGTCGGACGGGTCGTCCTGCGCGAGCAGCTCGTCATCGGTCAGGCCCGACTTCGTGACGAAGTCGTTGTTGACGATCGCGCCCGCGAAGTCGGGGAGCGACGACGCGGTGAAGTCCGCGGCGACGGCTTCGACGCGCACCTTCGACTCGTCCTCGATCACCTCGGCGGGCGTCGAGAACGCCGAGCCGCCGTCCTCGAGCTCGATGAGTCCCGCGGACTGCAGCACGAGCAGCGCGCGGGCGCCGTTCGACTCGTCGTTGGGGATGGCGATCGTCGAGCCCTCGGGGATGTCGTCGACCGAGTCGTACTGGGTCGAGTAGAGGCCGAGCGGGTAGATCGCCGTGGCGCCGATGGGCTCGAGATCGTCGCCGCTCTGCACGTTGTACGTGGCGAGGTAGATGATGTGCTGGAACTGGTTGAGGTCCAGCTCGCCCGCCGACAGTGCGGGGTTGGGCTGCGAGTACTCGCTGAAGTCCACGAGCTCCACCTCGATGCCCTCTTCGGCGGCGGCCTCCTTGTAGGTCTCCCAGTAGGGGTCGCCGGCGCCGACGACGCCGATGCGGACGACCTCGTTCTCGGCGGCGGAGCCGGAGGCGTCGGCATCCGTTGCCCCACCGGCGCAGCCGGCGAGGAGGAGGGCGAAGGGAAGGGCGAGCGCTGCTGCGGCGGTGAGCTTCTTCGGTGTGGACATGTGCGTGCTCCTGTGGATCGAGGCCCGTGTCGGCTTGTGACCGCGCGCACGATCCACGGACCGCGCACGCTTCGTCGCGGACCGCGTTCGAACCTACGTGGGCCGCCGAGGCATCTCGAACCGAGCCGTAACACGTCGACACCGAGTCGGTGACGGCGCGGGATCGGGTTCCGGAGTGCGCCGTGGCCTCGCGTGGTTCGCGAGCACTCCCGAGACCCTGTAAGATCGTTGCTTGTGCATCGCGCAAGCGAGGCGCGCCACCTTAGCTCAGTCGGCAGAGCGATTCACTCGTAATGAATAGGTCAAGGGTTCGATTCCCTTAGGTGGCTCCACATCTCCCTCGCTCTGGCTGGTCTTTCGGTCGACGGGTCTCTTGCAGCCGGCACGCCGGCGCTCGTCGTCTCCCGCACTCGCGGGCGAGACCGGGACCTCGCATGCCTGTTGGCGAACCGGTTGACCTTCACTATCCTGATTGGGAACCGGTTTCTGGCGTCGCTCGCACCGACTGCCGAACCGCGAGCCGAAGGAGGATCAATGAAGATCGACGACGCACGCACCCGCCGGGTGATCATCGATTCCGACGTCAAGAACGAGGCGGACGACCAGTTCGCCGTCGTGCACGCACTGCTGTCGCCGAGTCTCGACATCCGCGGCATCATCCCCGCGCATTTCGGCGCGGGCCGGTCCGCACGGTCGATGCTCGACTCGCGGGACGAGCTCGATCACCTGATCTCGCTGATGGGGGGCAGCGAGGTGCCGATCGCGAACGGCGCCGCCGAGGGATTGCCCGATGAGGCCACCCCGATCGACAGCCCGGGAGCGCGGCTCATCATCGAGGAGGCCCGGCGCACGGATGACGGGCCGCTGTTCATCGCGTTCCTCGGGCCTCTCACCGACATGGCGAGCGCGCTGCTGCTGGCGCCCGACATCGCCGACACCGACACGACCGTGATCTGGATCGGCGGGCCGCCTTACGGCGACCGCGAGTGGCGCGGGACGTGGCCCGAGTTCAACCTGCGCAACGACATCCACGCCGCGAACGTCGTGTTCGGCTCCGGCATCGACATCTGGCAGGTCCCGTCCGACATCTACCGTCTCGTGAGTGTCGGCTACACCGAGCTCCGGCGCCGCGTCGAGCCCTGCGGCGAACTCGGCCGGTACCTCGCGCAGACCGTCGTCGACTTCAACACGGCGCACCACACGGTGCCGGTGGAGTCCCGGTCGCTGGGCGACTCGCCCGCGATCGCCCTCATGCTCGACCCGTGGTGCGCCTCGTTCCGCCGCCAGAGCCCGGTGTCGTTCACCGCCGACGGGCACTGCGTGCCGGCCGAGCGCGGCGGCGATGTGCTCGTCGTCGAGCAGATCGACGTGCGGTTCTTCCTGGAGGACATGTTCGCCAAGCTCGCGGAGTTCGCCGAGGCGGAGGCGGAGCGATGACGGGACGACTCCGTGTCGGAGTCATCGGCGCGCACGGGTACGGCCGACGGCATATCGACCGAGTGCTCACGCGGGGCGACGAACTGGAGCTGGTCGCGGTTGCTGATCCGCGCGGCGGAGGGGACCTGCCGGAGGGGGTGCGGGTCTTCACGGAAGCGTCCGCCATGTTCGAGGCGACCGCGGTAGACCTCGCCGTCGTCAGCACCCCCATCCCGTACCACGCCGATCTCGCCGTGCTCTCGTTGGAAGCGGGCGCGCACGTCCTCCTCGAGAAGCCGCCGGTCGTCTCGACGGGAGAACACCGTCGAGTGGATGCCGCCGCCCGGGTCGCCGCCCGTTCGGTCCAGGTCGGCTTCCAATCGCTGGCGAGCGCGGGGATCGCCGCCGCGCGCGAGCTCATCGCGTCGGGCGGACTCGGCGAGCTCAACCACATCGGTGTGGTCGGGTTGTGGTCCCGCTCGGAGGAGTACTGGCGTCGCAGTCCGTGGGCCGGGCGACGTCGCCTGCCGGACGGTCGGGTGAGTGCCGACGGCGCCGCGACGAACCCGCTGAGTCATGCGATCGCGACGGCGCTCGCGATCGCCGGCGCGGCGGACTCGGGCGATGTGTGCGACGTCCGCACCGATATGCGGCGGGCCGACGACATCGACACCGACGACACGTCTTCGCTCGTGATCGAGCTGACCTCGGGCACTCGGATCGCGGCGGCTCTGAGCGTCACCGCTCCGCTCCAGCAGGAGCCCTACGTGCTGCTCCGGGGCTCGCGGGGCCACGCGCTGTACTTCTACACGCGCGACCTGCTGCAGGTTCACCCCGGCGGCGCTCCCGTTCCGCGCACGTACGCGTTCGAGCGGTCTGAGCTGCTCGACGAGATGATCGCGCACATCCGCCGCGGCGCGCCGCTGTCAGTCCCACTCGCGGCGACCGGCGGGTTCACGCGGGTGCTGGAAGCGATCGTGGCTTCGCCCGAGCCCGTGAGGATCGCACCCGAGCACATCGACGTCGTTCAGCGGGGCGGTGAGGTCTTCCGCGTGGTGCGCGGCATCGAGGAGCTGGTCGAGCGCGCGGCATGGGAAGGCCAGACGTTCGCAGAGGCGGGGGTGTCCTGGTGAACGACGCGAACTCGCAGCCGTCGCTCGGTGCCGCCCCTTCCCTTGGCCTCGGCGAGCGCGCGCGCGTCGTCGTCACGACCGACATCGGCGGAACGGATCCCGACGACTTCCAGTCGATGGTCCATCTGCTGCTCTATGCCGACATGCTCGACATCGAAGGGCTGATCTCGTCACCGTACGGGAACGGGCGTGCCGCCGACATCCACGCCGTGATCGACGCCTATGCCGAGGATCTGCGCAACCTGCGGACGCATCGCCCGACGTACCCCGACGCTGATCAGCTCCGCGCCGTGGTGGCACAAGGGGCTCTCGAGCTTCCGCCCGACGGCGGTGTCTCGGACCCGACCGAGGGTTCGGAGCTGCTCGTGCGCGCTGCGCGTCGCGAAGACCCGCGGCAGCTTCATGTGCTCGCGTGGGGCGGGCTCGAAGACATCGCGCAAGCCCTGCACGATGCGCCCGACATCGCCGGCCGGATGCGAATCCACTGGGTCGGCGGGCCGAACAAGACGATGGGGGTGGACGCCTATCACTACCTGGAGCAGAACCACCGCGACCTGTCGTTCATCGAGTCCAATTCGACGTACCTCGGGTTCTTCCGTGCCGGCGAGGGGACGCTGGCGCCGAAGGAGTTCATCCCCGCTCACGCGGAGGGTCGCGGCGCGCTCGGGGAGTTCTTCGCCGCTCAGCACTGGTACGCGAAGATGGGCGACACGCCCACGGTGACCTGGGTGCTGGGCGGTGCCCAGCGTCCGGATCAGGACAGCTGGGGGGGCCGGTTCGTTCGGATCTGGGATGGTCGCCACTCGGTGCTGCGGCATCCCGCGCATGCCGATGTCGATGTCGTCGAGAACTACGGGGTGGTCGAGCTCCTGGTGGAAGCCCCCCGCGACCTCCCGGCCGATCACGTGACCGACCTCATGTTCGACAATCGCGTGCAGGGGCCGTTCTCGCCTGCGGTCCGCGTGGACGAGTCGACGCTGCGATTCCGGTTCGCACCCCGCGACTATCGGCCGATGCCGTACATCATCCGCAGCACGCACCCCGGCCTGGACGGCATCACCGGGTCGTTCACGAGCGCGCCGCCACCGCCTGAGCGCTGGAAGCATCCATCTGACGCCTACGCGGACTGGTGGTGCGACGATCAGCGCGCCGACCTGGCCGAGGGAGGCATGCCCGGGACCGGCTCGGTGAGCCCGTGGCGCACCGCGGCCATGGCCGACTTCGCCGAGCGCCTGGAGTGGTGCGGCAACGCGGCTGAGCTGCCCGCGCCAGGCGCCTGAACGGGCGATTCGCACGCCCGTGTCGCTTGGACAGGAACCGGTTTCTCGCCTAGTGTGAGGTCATGCCACTCGTCGACGACGCGAGCCAGTACTGCAACCCGATCATCGACGCAGATGTCCCGGATCCCGATGCCATCCGTGTGGGGGATCGCTTCTACCTGGTGGCGTCGAGCTTCCAGCGAGCACCGGGGCTGCCGCTCTTCGTCTCGGACGACCTGGTCGAATGGGAGCGCATCGGCTACGCGCTCGAGCGCAACGAACCCGCCGCCTGGTTCTCCCTGCCGCGCCGCGGCGGAGGAGTGTGGGCGCCGTCGATCCGGCATCACGACGGCCTCTTCCACGTGGTGTACCCCGATCCCGACCAGGGGGTCTTCGTGGTCACCGCCGAGGATCCCGCCGGTCGCTGGTCCGAGCCACGGCTGCTGCTTGCGGGCCTCGGCATCATCGACCCCTGCCCGCTCTGGGACGACGACGGCGCCACGTATCTCGTCCACGGGTGGGCCCGCTCCCGCGCCGGGCGGAAGAACGTGCTCACCGTCGTCCCCGTCGATGCGCAGCTGACCGCGATCGCCGGCCGCGCGATCGACGTCGTCGACGGCGATCGCCTGGAAGGATTCACGACCCTCGAGGGGCCGAAGTTCTACAAGCGCGCGGGCGAGTACTGGATCTTCGCGCCGGCCGGCGGCGTCGCGACAGGATGGCAGACCGTCTTCCGCTCCCGCAGCCCGTACGGACCTTACGAGCACCGGATCGTCCTGTCGCAGGGCGACACCGCGGTGAACGGCCCCCACCAGGGAGCGTGGGTCGAGGACGGAGAGGGCCGCGACTGGTTCCTGCACTTCCAGGACCGGGGCGTCTACGGCCGCGTGCTGCACCTGCAGCCCATGGCGTGGGGCGACGACGGCTGGCCGGTCATGGGGGAGGCGGTCGCCGGTGGTCCTGCGCAGCCCGTGGTGCGGCATCCGTCTCCCCGCGGAGCGCAGCAGGGAATGCGGACCCTCGCACGCGCCGACGACTTCGCCGGGGGCGTGCCGAGCGCGAACTGGCAGTGGGAGGCCAATCCCGACCCCGAAGCCGTCGTTCCTCCGGACGCAGGCGGCCGCGGGGCGAGCGGATTGCTGCTGCGTGGAAGCCCCGACGGCGGGGATCTGCGCACGCTCCCGCGTGTGCTGTCGCAGCCTCTGCCGGGGCAGCCGTCCACAGCGAGCGTCGACGTGGCGATCGCGTCCGCACAGCCGGGTGGCCGCGCCGGCGTCGCCGTTCTGGGACTGGCGTACGTCTGGGCCGGTCTTCGCCACGACGACCAGGGCACGGCGGCCGTCGTCGCGGTACGCGAACGGGACGACCCCGATGAACGCGTGTTCGCGCGCATGCCCGTGGACGTGCCCGAGGTCAGGGTGACGCTCGCGACGGATGCCGACGCCCGTGTCTGCGTGAGCATCGACGCGGGAGGTGCCAGGATCGAGGTGGATCCGCAGTTCCGCGCTGTGGAGGGGCACTGGGTCGGAGCAGGGATCTCGCTCTTCGCCGCACACGGGCACGGACAGGACGAGACGGTCGCCCGTTTCGCGGACTTCGACATCACGATCGGGGAGGCGTGACGATGGCCGGCAAACGCGCACGGACCACACCGACGCGGCCGACGACGATCAACGACATCGCCCGGGCCGCCGGGGTGTCCAAGGCCACGGTGTCGCGTGTGCTCAACGGCGTCCCGACGGTCAACCCCGAGATCGCGCAGCTGGTGCGCGGTGTCATCGACGAGCTGGGCTACACCCCCAGCCAGACGGCGCGCTCGCTGTCACTCGGCGTCAGCCGCACGGTGGGGGTCCTCGTGCCGGACCTCGGCAACCCGATGTTCCACCAGGTGCTGCACGGCTTCAACCAGGCCGCGGCGCGCGACGGCTATCACGTCGTCGTGTCGGACTCGTTCGAGAAGCCGGATGCCGAACCCGAGCTCGCCCGCGACCTCCGCGATCGCACGGACGCCGTGGCGCTGTTCTCGCCGCGCATGACCCGACCGGATCTGCTCGGGCTCCTGCCGCGGGTCGCCCCGGTGGCCGTCTTCAACCGCACCACCGGCAAGAACGCGGGCTCGGTCCTGATCGACTACCACGAAGGCGTCATCGTGCTCGCGCGCCACCTCATCTCGCTGGGACACCGGCGGATCGCGTACCTCGCCGGTCCCGCCGATGCGCGCGCGAACTGGGAGCGGGAGCGAGGTCTCGCCGAGATCCGCGACGCAGAGGCCGACGTCGAGATCATCGAGGTCCCGTGCGGGCACTCCTTCGAGGACGGCTACGACGCCTGGCCGGCGCTGCACGAGACCGGCGCGACCGCGGTGATCGCCTACAACGACGTCGTCGCGCTCGGCCTGCTCGGACGGCTGTCGGAAGAAGGCGTCGCCGTGCCCGGGCAGCTGTCGGTGGCGGGCTTCGACGACATCCCCTTCGCACGCTACTCATCGCCGTCCTTGACGACCATGACCTCGGGTCTCGCCGGCATCGGCGAGCAGCTGTGGGCCGTGCTGCGCGCGGAGATGACACCCGAGCCGTTGCGAGAGCCGATCATGTTCTCACCCGCGCTGGCCCCGCGGGCGAGCACGAAGGCGCCGCGATGACGGCTCGACTCCTCGGAGCCGGCGCAGCGGCGGTGACGCAACAGTCGGGCGTCGACCTGCCGCGGACCTTCTCGCCGCGCCCGTTCCTCACCGCGACGACCCCGTCGGGCGCGCCGGTGACCCAGGTATCGCCGGGAGACCATCTCCATCACCTCGGGGCCAGTCTCGCCCTGCCGGACGTCGACGGCACGTCGTTCTGGGGTGGTCGCACCTACCGGCGAGCGCACGGCTCCGTGATGCTCGACAACCACGGCGTCCAGGTCGTCCGTGAGCAGGAGGCCTCCTCCGGCAGGCTGTGGCAGCGCATCGCGTGGCTGGACGGAGGAGGCCGTCAGCTGCTGGATGAGACCCGGCGCATCGCCGCGCGCGAGGAGGACGGCCGCTGGGAGGTCGTCTGGACGTCCTGCCTCCGCGCGGCATCCGCGGCGGTCAGCTTCGGCAGCCCGCAGACCAACGGGCGGGAGGGCGCGTTCTACGGGGGCATCTTCTGGCGGACCCCCTTCCCGCGTGCACGGGTCTGGACGGCTGACGGCGACGGAGTCGACGCATCGCACGGTTCGCGCTCGCCCTGGCTGGCGATCCAGTCGCAGACGGCGTCCCTGGTCGCCGCGACGACGACCGCGATGCCGTGGTTCGTGCGCAACGAAGGGTATGTGGGATTCCTGCCCGCGGTCGCGGTCACCGAGCGGCGGCTGCTCGTGCCCGGCGAGACGCTGCAGCTGGATCTGGCGGTCTCCATCTCGGACGAGCCTCAGCAGGATCCGGATGCCGTCGCGTCGGGGCTTCTCGACAGGCTCCGCGAAGGCGCCACCCAGGGTGCCGAGGTCGTCGCGTGAGCGGCGGACTGCGGGGGTTCCTGGAGCGGTCCCGGCGAGCCGGCGTCACGATCCACAGCCTGCAGGTGAACGTCGGGGGACGCACCGTCGCCCGTCATGAGCTCCCGCCCTTCGGCACGGGCGTTCCGCACCGCATGTACTCGGTGTCCAAGACGATCACGGCGCTGGCCGTGCTGCTGCTGGTCGAGGAGGATCGGCTCCGCCTCGACGCCCCGATCGCGACGTACTTCCCCGAGATGGGATCGGTCGAGCCCTGGCTTGCAGAGACGCGCATCGACGACATGCTCGCGATGACCGGGCCGCACAGCCGCACCACCTTCGACGACAGCGGGGAGTGGCTCGCGTCGTACTTCCGCCGGCCACCGACGCACCGGCCGGGCACGCAGTTCGTGTACGACACGAGCGCGTCGTACACGCTGGCCGCGCTCGTCGAACGGTGCGCCGGGGTGCCGCTGCTGGAGTACCTGCGCCCGCGCCTGCTCGAGCCGCTGGGGATCGGCTCGTCGGCGCGGTTCCTGACCGGGCCGGACGGATTCAGCCACGGCGGCTCGGGGCTCATCGCTGCGCCGGACGATCTGCTCCGGCTGGGCGAGACGATCAACGGCGCCGGCCGCTTCCGCGGCTCGCGGATCCTGCCCGAACGCGTCGTGCGACGCCTGATCGAGCGACGGGCGGACCCGGGCATGCAGACGTGGGGAGCGCCCTTCCGTGCGGGTTACGGGCGTCAGATGTGGCTGCCGCGGCCGGGCGCGTGGATGATGTTCGGCCTCGGCGGGCAGATCGTCTACGGTGAGCCGGATCGATCGCTGGTGGCGGTCGTCACGGCGGACGCCACGTCGCTCACGGGAGGCGACCAGCGCCTCGTGGAGATGCTGCTCGACGCCCTCTCGCACGATCATCTCGATGACGCGGCCTCGCTCGACGTGCCGCTGAGCTGCCACGACCCGGCGCACTCGCGCACCGTGGCGGGGGAGTTCGTCGCGGTCTCAGGCGAGAACGCCCCGACCCGCGTCGCGCTGTCTCTCGATGCGGACGGCGGCGAACTGGGTATCGGCGACGAACCCCCGCTGCAGTTCTCGACGCGCGGTCCCACGGTGGTGGAGGGTGCGCTCGGCGCTGGGGTCGTCACGGCGGGCTGGTCGCACCCCGGCGTCCTCGAGGTGCGGCTGTCGGCGGCATCCGATGACATCTCGTCGGTCCGGCTGCGGATCGTCGCGACCGGCGACGGCGTCGTGACGGTGCAGTCGCAGGGCTCGGGCCCGGAGATCGGTGCCGCGTGGACGTGGGTGGGCAGCTACCGCCCGGCCGGTACCCGGCCGTCCGACAGCAGCCCGTGGGTGGACAGCCCGGCGTAGACCAGATCGGCGACCATCGCCGCGCCCTCGGTGCGAAGGTGCGTGTCGTCCTGCTGCCCGTCGGGATACCCCTCCCACGCACCGCGGTCGAGCCACATGAACGCCCGCTTGCTCTCGTCCTCGCCCTGGGCCTGCCACAGCACCGCGGTCTCGGCGGTGAGGTCGATGAGCGCCGCGTCCTCGAGCCGCGCGACCGCCCTCGTCTGGTCGGGGTACAGGCCGTGCGTGGACTCCAGCCTTCCGTCGACGAAGTGGCGGCGTTCGATCGGCGTCAGGAGCACCACGGTCGCACCGCGCTCGCGGCCGGCCGCGACGAACCGTCGCAGGTTCGCGGGGAACGCCACCTCGGGATCGCTGAAGCGCTCGCCCTCCTTGGGGTCGTTGTGCCCGAAGCACACGAGCATGAGGTCGCCGTCGCGCACGTCTGCCAGCGCACGTTCGAGCAGCCCCGTGGCGATGAAGCTGCGGGTGGACGCCCCGGGTTTGGCGTGATTGATCACCTCGAGGTCTCCGCGGGCCCCGAGTGCCTGCGCCCAGCCCGCGAGGGGAGCACGGTCGGCGGGGTAGTCGGCGGCGGTGGAATCGCCGGTCACGATGAGGCGCATGCGCTCAGCCCTTCACGGAGCCGATGAGGGCGCCCTTGACGAAGAAGCGCTGGACGAACGGGTAGACCAGGAGCATGGGGAGCGTCGCGACGAAGATCACGGCCATGCGAACCGACTGGGCGGGCGGCACGATGTCGACGGCGGTCTCGTCGGCGTTCATGCCGCTCGCGACGATCACGATCTGGCGCAGCAGCACCTGGATCGGCCACAGCTCGGACTTGTTGATGTACAGGATCGCGCTCTGATACGTGTTCCAGTAGTACACGGCGTAGAACAGGCCGATGGTCGCGATCGAGGCCATCGACAGCGGCAGGACGATCCGCCAGAACACACCGAGCTCGGAGCAGCCGTCGATCCGCGCGGCCTCCTCCAGGCTGTCGGGGATGCCCTGGAAGAAGCTCCGCATGATGATGAAGTTGAACGCGTTGATGGCGACCGGGATCGTCAGCGACCACAGCGTGTCCATCATGCCGAGGTTCTTCACCACGATGAACGTCGGGATCATGCCGCCCGAGAACAGGATCGTGAAGAGCACGAGGAAGTTGATGACGCGGCGGCCCTTGAGATGCCGCTTGGACAGCGCGTAGGCCATCAGCGTGGTGAGCACCAGGCTGATCAGCGTGCCGCCGATCGTGACCACCGCCGAGACGCCCAACGCGCGGAAGATGGTGGGCGTGGAGAAGATGTAGCGGTAGGCGTCGAGCGTGAACGTCTCCGGCCACAGGATGAACGGCCGCGTGGCGAGTTCGCCGGGCGTCGCGAGCGAGCTCGCGAGCACGTTCACGAACGGCAGCAGGCACAGCAGGGCGAACGCGGTCAGGATCAGCCCATTGACGATCACGAAGACGCGCCGCCCCGGCGTCATGCGCCGCCGCCGGCGGTCCTGCTGGCGGATCTTGATCGGGATCGTCGCGTCGTCAAGGCGAGGAGAGATGGTCATGGCGTGCTCCGGGGTAAGGGCTTGCGGACTGCGAACAGCGCGGCTGCGACGAAGAAGAAGAAGGCGACCGGGTACAGCAGCAGCTGCGTCCCGACCAGGCAGGCGAGCCCCGCTCCGACGAACCACCGGCCGGTCGAACGGCGGCGCGGGCGGTGATGTGCGAAGAAGAGGCCGACGGCCCACAGCAGGGCGACGAGCACCAGCGAGTACCCGAACCACGCGGCGAGGGTGTTGAGGGCGACGTCGGCATCGGCATCCGAGATCTCCACGCCGTTGTCGCGCAGCGCCGGGACCACGCCCGTCCGCAGGGTCTCGTCGTCGCTGCGGGTGATGAGCAGCGCGAACCCGCCCTGCAGGACGGCGGCGCCCGCCAGTCCGATGCTCGCGATGGTCACCTCGGCGCGCCGGCGGAACGGCGCCTGCGCCTTCTGCATGCGCGGTGAACCGGTCATGAGCGTCATGCCGGCAGTCCGCCCTGCACGAGGACGTCCGCCGTCTCGTCGGCCACCAGGTCGGGTCCGACGGCGCCGGCGACGCGGAGGCCGGCGACCCGCATGCCGGTGACGAACTGAGCGTGCACGCCTTCTGCCGCCATCGCCGGCACGCCGTCGGCCATGGCCGGCACGACGGGAACGGCGCCGGGCGCGAACGACACGACGACATCGTCGAGGGTGAGGTCTTCCAGCGGCGCCTCGGGTAGGCCCGAGACCCACGCCGCGCACGATTGCACGTTGGTCGCGGTGATGTGCGAGAGATGGATGCCGCGGAATCGAGGTGTTCCGGGTCCCACGGGATGCGGCGCCCGGTCCGAGACGATAGGCAGCTTCCCCTCCGGGCCGCAGAAGTAGAACGGGTTGATCACGAGCGGGCACATCACGCCGTCCATCACGATGTTGCTCACGCGGACGTCGGCGACGGTGCCGCCGCGGCCGCGCCGCGACTTGATCCGGATGCCGCGGTCGGTGCCCTGGAACACGCAGTTCGAGATGACGACGCCGCGCACCCCGCCGCTCATCTCGCTGCCGATCACGACGCCGCCGTGGCCGTGGACCATCGTGCAGTTCGTGATCGCGATGTTCTCGCACGCGACCCGGTCGAGCGAGAGCTCGCTACCCGCCTTGATCGCGATGCAGTCGTCGCCCACGTCGATGTGGCAGTCGCTGATGCGGACGTTGCGGCACGACTCGGGGTTGATCCCGTCGGTGTTCGGCGAGTCGGGCGGGTTCACGATCCGGACGCCGGTGATCCGCACGTCCTCGCAGAGCAGTGGGTGCACGGTCCATGCGGGCGAGTCCCGGAGCGTGACGCCCGAGATCTCGACTCCCGTGCACCCGTGCAGTCCGATCAGCGTCGGGCGGGGGAAGGAGAGGGCGTCACGACGCATCGCGTCCCACCACCAGGCGCCTCCGCCCTCGATGCGGCCACGCCCGGTGATCGCCACGTCGGTCTCGCCCCGCGCGTAGATGCAGGGGGAGTGGATGGTCGTCGCCGCGCCCTCCCACCGCGCGCCGATCGGGGGATAGAGGGCGGGGTCGGCGACGAACCGCAGCACCGCCCCCGCCTCCAGATGGAGCTCCACGCGGGAGCGCAGGCGCAGAGCACCGGTCTCGTGCACGCCCGGGGCGATCGTCACACGACCGCCCCCGGCGTCCGCGGCATCGTCGATGGCGGCCTGGAGCGCCGCCGTCGCGTGCTGCACGCGGCGGGCACCGTTCAGCGTCCTCATGCTCTGCACCTGCGTCCCCGTCATGTCACTCGTTCTCGGCGTACGAGGCGGTGAACTCCTCGATGATGGTGTCCAGGCCCTGGCCGCTCAGCTTGTCGATCGCGTCCTCGTAGCCGTCCATGTCGAGCTGGCCGACCATGTACTTGTTGTACGCGTCGTTGGCGCCCTTCAGGATCGTCGTCCAGCTGCGGTCGTACTCGTCGGACGACAGCGGCAGCGCGATGTTGATCACCGCGAACTCGGTGTTCTCGGCCATCTTCTCGTTGCCCTCGTCGACGTACGGCGTCGTGCTCTTGAAGGTCACGACGTTGTCGGACGGGCGTGACGACGAGTACGGCTGCACCTCCTGCTCCCACTTCGTCTGGTCGGTGATCGTCAGGACGTCGTCGGCGTCGACCGTGTAGTGCTCGCCCTCGATGCCGTTGGTCATCGCGATGAAGGGCTCTTCGTCCAGCAGCTTGTCGATGAACGCGAGGATGGAGGTCAGCTCCGCCTCGTCCTCGACCTTCGTCTTCGACATCGCGAACCAGCCGCCGAAGCCGCCGTTGGTGTCGGACAGGATGCGGCGCGGCACGTCCTCGAAGGTGATGTCGTTGACCAGTGCCCACGCCATCGGGGTGTCGGGGTTGGCGCTCTTGGCGAGGTTCATGTAGTTGCGCGCCTCGAACAGGCCGGTCACCACGATGCCGCCCTTGCCCTGCGCGATGGCGTCCTGCTGGTTCGACTTCTGCATCGTCACGAACTCACCGTTCACTGCGCCCTGCTCGTAGAGGTCGCGGTACCACTCCATCGCGTCCTTGAAGGCGTCCGTCTGGAAGGACGGGACCACTTCGTCATCGTCGTTGAGCTCGAACACGTTGCCGGCCCCGAAGTATCCCGACAGCGACTTGAAGCCGACCTGGAAGCTCTCGGCGCGGTCGATGAACCCGGTGGTGTCGTTCACGCCGTTGCCGTCGGGGTCGTCGTTCGTGAAGGCGAGGGCGACCTCGGACAGCTCCTCGATGGTGTGCGGCACCTCGAGCCCGAGGTTGTCGAGCCAGTCCTGGCGCACGAGGACGCCGTACCGGGCCACCGGCTTCTGGATCGGGACGCCGTACAGCTTGCCGTCGACGCGCGCCGAGGCGATGGTCTGCTCGTTGATCTCCGCGAGGTTGGGGTAGTCCTCGAGGTACTGCTCGACGTCCCAGAACTGTCCGGACTTCATGGCCTGGCGAACAGCGGTGTTGGCCGGGTTGTTCAGGAGCGTGATGTCGGCCAGCGAGTCCGACGCGAGCGCGGCGCTCATCTTGTCGTCGGAGGAGGCGGCCGGCACCCACTGGAACTCCACATCGGTGCCGGTGTACTCCTCGATCGCCGTCTGGACCGGACCACCGGCCTCAGGCGTCGTCGGCGTGTGGAGCACGGTCATCCAGGTGATGCTCTCCGGCGTCTCGCTGCTGCTGTTGCTGCCGCTGTCGGCCGTCTCGCCCGAACCGCCGCATCCGGTCAGCGCAAGCGATACGACGGCTGCGGAAGCGACGGCGATCCCGAGCCTGGTGTGGTGCCTCATTGTGATGTTCCTCTCGCAAGGTGGACGTGGACGCGCGAGGTCTCGCGTGCCCTGGGGGATGAGGTAGAGGTGGCCGAGGTCGGCGCGGTCGCGGCATCCGCTGATCCGCCCTCCGCGTTCGCGGCTTCCGCGGCCAGCTGGTCGAAGATGATCCGGGTGACGAATCCGACGGCCGTCGCAGGTATGCCGGCGCCGAACAGGACGAGCAGCGGCGCGGCGAACGCGGCGAGCAGCCAGACGACGGCGGCGACGGCGGCGCCGGCGACGATCGTCCAGTGCAGTGACCCGAAGCCGATGAGCGTCGCTGCGGCGATGCGCCGGTGGATGCCGCGCACGTCGGTCGCGGCCATCACGGGGAACACGTACGCGGCGATGATCGCGATGACCACGAGCGCGAGCACGTTGGCGAACTGCAGGATCCAGCTGGACGCGGCGAAGATGTTCGTGATGACGACGGCACCGGCTGCGAGGAGGATCCAGCCGATCGCCGCGGCCTGCCAGTACTGCGCACGCAGGTGGGCGATGAACGTCCGGGTCACCGGCGGGGTCTCGCCGAAGCGGAACCAGCGGTCGATGTAGGCGGCGACCGCGTAGGACGCGGGGCCGATGCCGAAGATCACGAGGCCGAGCGCGGTCGCGGCGATCCACAGCAGGTTCAGGTAGGCGACGCGGTAGACGCCCCGCAGGAACATGCTGATGCGGACGAAGCCCTCGAAGGAGAACATCAGAACACCCCCTCCTCACCGAACTTCTTGGCGAGGCGGTTGGCGGCGATGACGAGGATCAGCCCGACGAGACCCTTGAACAGGCCGACGGCGGTGGCGTAGCTGAGCTGCCCGTTCTGGATGCCGGCGGTGTACACGTACGTGTCGAAGATCTCGCCGACCTCGCGGTTGAGCGAGTTGAGCACCAGGAACATGTGCTCGAAGCCGAGCTCGAGGAAGTCGCCGATCGCGAGGATGAACATCACGATGATGGTCGGCCGGATGGCGGGCAGCGTGATGTGCCAGCTCTGCCGCCAGCGACCCGCGCCGTCGATCTCAGCCGCCTCGTACAGCTGCATGTCGACGGCCGTCATCGCCGCGAGGTAGATGATCGTGCCCCACCCGGCTCCCTTCCAGATCTCCTGGAAGACGTAGAGCGGGCGCAGCCAGGCCGGGTCGGTGAGGAACGGAATCGGCTCGAGACCCCACGAGACGAGGAGGTTGTTGATGCCGCCGCCGTCCGTGGTCAGCAGGACGTAGAAGAGCGACACCACGATCACCCACGACATGAAGTGGGGCAGGTAGATGACGGTCTGGATGCTGCGCTGGAAGAACTTGAGCCGCAGCTCGTTCAGCATCAGGGCGAGGATGATCGGCACCGGGAACGAGAAGACGAGCAGCAGCAGCGAGAGGACGATGGTGTTCGTCATCAGCATCGGGAACGCGTCCTGCGTGAAGAAGCGGACGAAGTGCTCGAAGCCCACCCACGGACTGCCGAAGATGCCGAGGAACGCCGAGTAGTCCTGGAAGGCGATCACCAGTCCGCCCATCGGGACGTACTTGAAGATCAGGAAGTACACGATCCCCGGCAGGGCCATCAGGTAGAGCGCGCGGTGCCGCCAGATCTGCTGCCGCAGCGTCCGCTTCCGCTCCCGAGGGGGCAGCGGCTCGACCGCCTTCGCCTCCATCTGAGGGGGTGCCTCGACCGCGGTCATGCGTGCGTCCGCATCTTCGCGAGAACCATGCGCATCGGTGTTTCACTTCCTGTGCTCGTCGTCGAGTTCGGGGTGGGCCACCGGAAAACGTTTCACCGGGAACCGGTTTCTGACCTTAGCACGGCACTTCTGGGACGACAACCGCACATTCCCGATCAACTCGATTGCCGCGTGATTCCGCGGCGCCGGCCTCGGCCGCGGCGACGATCCGCTGGTCGAGCGAGCCGGAACCTCGCCCGAGGAGCGCGCGGGGCCGCACCGGGGGATCGGGTAATGTTGGGGTGACCGGAGCGGCCGCCACGGCGGCCGTTTCTCGTATCCGAAGGACGGTGGTGCGGTGCCCCAGGCGATCGACGCCCTCGCCGAGATCTTCTCGTGGGTCGGGTTCGGCCTGGGTGCGCTGCTGGC
Organism: Microbacterium ureisolvens; assembly: GCF_015278315.1. Classification (GTDB taxonomy): domain Bacteria; phylum Actinomycetota; class Actinomycetes; order Actinomycetales; family Microbacteriaceae; genus Microbacterium; species Microbacterium ureisolvens. The sequence goes on from NZ_JADIJE010000005.1 coordinate 49,365, forward strand.
CGGCGTCGCCCTCGTGATGTACCTGCTCGACGGCACCTGGGTGCCGGTGCGTGCGGTCGTCGAGGAGACCCCCGACGGCAGGCTGGTCCGCTGGTTCGATGAAGATGGCGGCGTCGGTGAAGCCCGCCTCTCCCACGAGCAGCAGCACCACATCGGCGGCGCCGACATGGCGGATATCTTCGTCCGTCGCGGATCCCTGAATCGGATGCGGCTGACGCAGGGCTCACCGGCCGTCCGGGCTGTCGCGTGGCTCGCCGTCGGGCTGCTGGCACTGGGCGCGGTCGCACTCGTGACTTCGCTCGTGCTGCTGTTCGCGCGCGGCTGAAGGGCCTGAGTCGCTGCGGTTCCTCAACCCGCTGAGGATGCTCTGCCGCTGTGGTCTCTGCGGCCGTTCACGCGGCGGCGAGCATCCCACCCGCTGCGAGGGCGAGCGCCAGACCGATCCACTGGACAGCAGCGACGCGCTCCCGGAGCACGACCGCGGCGAGCAGGATGGTGCCGGCGGGGTAGAGGGCGGTGAGCGCCGAGACGACAGCGAGCTCGCCGATCCGCAGCGCCAGCAGCATCAGGGCGTTGGCTGCGGCGTCCGCGACGCCGCACGCGATGGCGAGCCACCACGCCCGTCGGAGTGACACCGGTATCCCGTTCATGCCGACGTGTTCGAGGTCCGCCCGGCCGCTCGGTGTCGCACCCAGCGCCGGTGCCGCACTCTCGAGCGCGGAGCGCGCGGGAGCTCCCCGGCGCACGGCGGTGACAGCGAGCACGGCCACGATGCCCGCCGTCACGACCGTGCTCGTCGCCCGGCTGGCGATGAGCGGCACGAGGCCGCTGTCGCCGGAGGTCTGGTCGACGATGATCAGGAACGCGCCGATCGCGAGACCCGCGCCGACCGCCATCGCGAGCGCCCGGGCGCTGGGCCGAACGACCTTCTCGCCCGGTACGAAGCCGACGAGCACCACGGCGACGAGGGCGACCGCGAGGCCCGCATAGCCGATCGGCTCGAGTGCGTCGCCTTTCACGAGCAGTCCCCACAGCATCGGTGCGACAGCGGAGACGACCGCTGTCAGGGGCGACAGGATGCTCATCGGACCGAGTGCGAGGCACGCATACAGGAGTGCGATTGCGACGACGCCGACGACGCCGGCCAGAGCTCCCCAGGCCAGGTCGAGACCCGTCCAGGAGCCGCCGATGACCGGCTGCGCCAGCACGAGGGCGACGAGTCCCGAGAGCGCGGCGACGGCGGTCACGAAGATCGACCGCAGCCGGCGGGCGGCGAGGCCACCCAGGAAGTCCGCCGACCCGTAGACGAGTGCGCCGATGAGGGCGAGTGCAGCGGACATCATCGCCACCAGCTTAGGCAGTGTCAAGTGGGCATCGCGGAGTCGTCGATGCCCTGATCGCTAGATAAACTAGCGATATGACCTCGCCTCACCACGCTCGCCGTCAGCCTCCGCGCTGGCTCCGCATCGGCGTCCCGTCCCTGCTCGTGCTCGTGTGGCTCGTCGTCGGCTCGCTCGGCGGCCCCTACTTCGGCAAAGTCGATGAGGTATCGACCAACGACCGATCGTCCTTCCTTCCCGAGAGCGCCGACGCGACGCAGGTGAACGAGCGGCTCGCCGGCTTCCTCGGTGAGGACAGCATCCCCGCCGTCATCGTCGTCACCGGCGACGGCGAGCTGTCCGAAGACGACATCGCCGACGTGCAGGCGCTCGTCGACGACATGGCGGAGATCGACGGGGTCACCGACGACGTGTCGCCTCCGATCCTCTCCGAGGACGGCGAAGCCGTGCAGGTCTTCGTGCCGATCGATGCGTCGGGCGAGGTCGGCGAAGTCGTCGACGAGATGCGGACGATGGCCGCGGAGGAGCTGCCCGACGGGCTCGAGGCGTGGGTGACCGGCCCGGCCGGCTTCACCGCCGATCTCGTCGAGGGATTCCTCGGCATCGACGGCCTGCTGCTGGCCGTGGCGCTGATCGCGGTGTTCCTGATCCTGGTGATCGTCTACCGGTCGCCTCTTCTGCCCGTCCTCGTGCTGCTCACCTCGGTCTTCGCGCTGTGCGTCGCGCTCCTCACGGTCTGGTGGCTCGCCTACGCGGGCGTCGTCGTGCTCAACGGGCAGGTGCAGGGCATCCTCTTCATCCTCGTGATCGGCGCGGCGACGGACTACGCGCTGCTGTACGTGGCGCGCTTCCGCGAGGCAATCGCGGAAGGGCGGGAGCGGTGGGATGCCGTCATCGCGGCGTGGCGCGGATCGTTCGAGCCGATCCTCGCCTCGGGTGGCACGGTGATCGCGGGCCTGCTATGCCTGCTCCTTTCGGACCTCGCGACCAACCGGGCCCTCGGTCCGATCGCGTCCATCGGCATCGCGTTCTCGATGCTTTCGGCTCTGACGTTCCTGCCGGCGCTGCTGGGGCTCTTCGGACGCGCGGCCTTCTGGCCCTTCATCCCTAAGCAGCCCATCGCGATGATCCCGGACGACCTCACGCAGCCGGTCAAGGGCCTCTGGCCGCGCCAGGCGCGTTTCGTCGCCCGTCACGCCCGCATCGTCTGGATCGCGTGCACGATCGTGCTGCTGGCCGGTGCCCTGGGCATCACCCAGCTCAAGGCCGACGGCGTGCCCACGAGCGACCTCGTGCTCGGGGCATCCGGAGCCCGCGACGGTCAGGAGGTGCTCGCCGAGCACTTCCCGGCGGGCTCCGGTTCGCCCGTCTACGTCATCGTGCCCGAGGCGGACCTCGCCGAGACCGTGGAGGTCATCGAGGCGACGGACGGCATCGACTCGGTATCGGTCGCCTCGGACGACTCGCCGACCGGTCAGGCCGAGGTCGCCGTCGAAGACGGCGAGCCCGTGTTCACGGCGGTGGGCCCGCCCGGCACGCCGGCGCCGGAGCCGACCGTATCGGAGGGCGACGTGCTCGTCATCGGCACGCTGACGGATGCCGCAGACTCGGTCGCCGCCGAGGACACCGTGCGCGAGCTTCGAGCCGACCTCGACGAGGCGCTCGGCGAGGGTATCGCCGTCGTGGGCGGCGAGACCGCGACCGACATCGACACGAACGACACCTCGACACGCGACCGGACTGTCATCATCCCGGTCATCCTCGCGGTGATCCTCGTGATCCTGATGCTGCTGCTGCGCTCGATCCTGGCGCCGGTGCTCCTCATCGCGACGGTGATCCTCTCGTTCGCGACGGCGCTCGGCGTCAGCGCGCTCGTCTTCAACGAGGTGTTCGGCTTCCCCGGCGCCGACCCGGCGGTGCCGCTGTACGGGTTCGTGTTCCTGGTCGCGCTCGGCGTCGACTACAACATCTTCCTGATGTCGCGGGTGCGAGAGGAGTCGCTCGTCCACGGCACGCGGTCGGGCATCCTGCGCGGGCTCGTCGCGACCGGCGGCGTGATCACGTCGGCCGGACTCGTGCTGGCCGCGACGTTCGCGGCGCTGGGGGTGATCCCAATCCTGTTCCTCGCACAGATCGCCTTCATCGTCGCGTTCGGCGTGCTCCTGGACACCTTCATCGTGCGATCGCTCCTCGTGCCCGCACTGTCCTACGACATCGGCCGGGCGATCTGGTGGCCGTCGAAGCTGTGGCGGCGCGGGCCGGAGGCCGCTCCGGGAGCCCTCGAGGCGGGCCCCTCGACGAGCGGGGGCACCGGCGAGGTGTGCACCGAGGGGCGCGCGTCGACGAGCTCGGGCGCCGGCGAGAGGGACGTCGTAGACGTCGACGCGGCGCTGCCCGCCGAGACCGACCCGGATCTCGTCGCGCAGGACGGACACCCCCTCACACGCGAGGAGTATCGGCGTACGCTCGACTCATGAGCAAGGCGCTGTTCATCGTCGATGTCCAGAACGACTTCACCGAGGGCGGGGCGCTGGGTGTCGAGGGCGGCGATGCGGTGGCCCGGCGAATCTCGGACTACCTCGTGACCCACGCCGAGGAGTACGCCGTCATCGTGGCCTCCCGCGACTGGCACGACGCCGAGGGCGACAACGGCGGGCACTTCCACCCCGAACCCGACTTCGTCGACACGTGGCCCGTCCACTGCGTGAGCGGCACGGCGGGTGCTGAGTACGACCCGGGGCTGGACACGTCGTCGGTGACGCACCACGTCAAGAAGGGGCAGGGTGAACCGGCGTACTCGCTGTTCGAGGGCACGACCGACGAGGGAGCGACAGTCTCCCACCTCCTCGAAGAGCACGGCGTCATCGACGTCGACATCGTCGGCATCGCGACCGACTACTGCGTGCGGGCGTCTGCACTCGACGCGATCGAGCACGGCCGCCACGTGCGGGTCCTCACCGACCTGGTCGCGGGCGTGGCCGAGGAAACCAGCGACGCCGCCCTCGCCGAACTCGCGCACGCCGGCGCCGAGCTCGCCCACTCGGGCATCACGGGCGGTGACTGAGGGGGAGCAGGGGACGCCCACGGCCGAGGGTGTCCGGGCGGCCCTGGAGGCGGCGGCATCCGCCGACGAACGGGAGAAGATCCGGCGTCGGATGACCGACGACCGCACCGAGGTCATCGGCGTGCGCATGGGCACCGTCTTCGACATCGCGAAGAAGAACGCACGGATGCCGCTCGGCGAGGTGGATCGGATGCTCGACTCCGACGCGTACGAGATGCGGATGGCCGCCGTCTCGATCCTCGACGCCCAGGCGCGTTCGAAAGATGCGGACCGTGCCGCGATGTATGAGCTGTGGATGCGGCGGATCGACCGGATCGACACGTGGGACTACATCGACCGGGCAGCGCCGCGGGTCATCGGGTGGTACCTGCTCGACAAGCCCCGCGACGTGCTGTTCGAGCTCGCGCGCTCGGACGACCGCTGGCATCGCCGCACCGCGATCACGGCGGCCTTCTGGATCATCCGGTCAGGCGACCTCGACGATCCACTCGCGCTCTGCGGGCTCCTGGCGGCCGATCCGGAGCACCTGGTGCAGACTAACGTCGGTGTCGCGCTGCGCGAGATCGGGCGCGTGGACCCTGCGCGCCTCGAGGCGTTCCTCGCCCGGCAGGGCGACGAGCTGAGCCCTGCGGCCCGACGCACTGCGAGGACCGCGCTCACGCCGGCCCCATGAGCCGCTACTCTCAGGTTTCGTGACCCGGATCCGCCCCCTCGCCGCCGCTGACCACGACGCCTGGCTGCCGCTGTGGCGCGGCTACCTCGCGTTCTACGAGTCCCACGTGCCCGATGAGCAGACCGCCCTGACGTGGAACCGGCTGCTCGATCCGCAGTTCCCGATCCACGGCGCGATCGCCGCCGACGATGAGGGCCGCACGATCGGGTTCGTCCATTGGCTCACGCACGCCGCGACCTGGAGCGCGGCGCCCTACGTCTACCTCGAGGACCTCTTCGTCGACCCCGGCGCCCGGGGCGGCGGCGCCGGTCGCGCGCTCATCGCGCACGTGACCGAGTGGGCTGAGGAGACCGGCGCGGCGAAGGTGTACTGGCTCACGCAGGAGTCCAACGCCACGGCCCGGGCGCTGTACGACCGCGTCGCGACGAGCACGGGCTTCGTGCACTACGAGATCGGGATCCGGCGGTGACCGACGAGCCGGCTCCGGCGCCCGCCGGCCGGGTCGTCGACATCGTCGCGACGATCGCGTTGATCCTGGTCTCGGTCGGCACCTCGATCCTGCTCTTCTTCGCCGCGCTCCTGTGGGCGATGGGCGGCAACGACAACAGCGGCGCCGTCGCGCTGGGCGGCTACACGCCGCTCGCGCTGACGGTGCTCGGGGCCTTCGCCGGCATCGTCGCCCTCGCCCGGCGCCGGACGGCGTTCTGGTATCCGCTCGCCGCTCTCGTGCTGAGCCTCGTCGTCTGGTTCATCGCCGGAGCGCTCGTGCGCTGAGGCGATCAGCACCCTCGGTGGTCGGTGACCGGCGCGGTCGGCAGCCGGGCCGAGGACCCACGTCTCGCGCCCCCGCGGTCAGCCCTCGCTGCGGTGGCGACGTGCGAGGAAGATCGTGAACCCGAGTGCCAGCAGCGCAGTCAGGCACAGCAGGCTCAGCCCGATCGTGTAGCTGTGCGTCTCGGCGTTGTAGGTGGCGCCCATCACCAGCGGAGGGAAGTAGCCGCCGAGACCGCCGGCTGCGCCCACGATCCCCGTCACGGTGCCGACGCGCTCGGCGGGAGCGCGCTGGGCCACCCACGTGAAGACCGCACCCGTGCCGAGGCCGAGGGCGAGGGCCATCAGCACGAACGATGTGCCAGCCGCGAGCTCGGGCGGGGGCTTGAGGGCGATCACGACGGCCATGACGGCGGCGCCGCCGAGCGAGATGCTCAGCACCGTGGCCGGGCCGATGCGGTCCGAGAGCCAGCCTCCCACCGGCCGGGCGATCACGGCAGCGATGGCGAAACCCGCGGTGCGGGCGCCGGCATCGGCGAGGTCGTAGCCGTAGACCTCCTTGAGGTAGGTGGGCAGGTACGTCGAGAATGCGACGAAGCCGCCGAAGGTGACCGCGTACAGGAACGCCATCTGCCACGTGATGGCGAGCTTCGACGCCGCCTTGAGCTTGGGCATGACCGGCGCGGTGTTCGGCTTCCACAGCGGCGAGTCCCGCATGAACAGCCACACGATGATCGCGACCACAATGAGGGCGCCGGCGATGATGAGGTGGGTCGCGACGTAGCCGAACCAGGCCACCATGCGCGGCGTGAAGAACGACGACAGCGCGGTGCCGCCCATGCCGGCCCCGAACAGGCCGGTCGCGAAGCCACGCTTGGCAGGCTCGTACCAGGCGTTGACGAACGGGATGCCGATCGCGAAGGTCGTGCCGGCGATGCCCAGCAGGAACCCGAATGCGATCATGAGTGCGTAGGAGCCCCACACGCCGGCGAGAGCCACGAGCACGACGGGCACGGCGGAGGCCGCCGTGAGGATCGTGAACATCAGGCGTCCGCCGAATCGGTCGGTGAAAGCTCCGGTGAGGATGCGGCCGAGCGATCCGACCAGCACCGGCGTGGCGATGAGGAGCGAGGCCTCGGTCGAGTTCAGCCCCATCTCTGCGGTGTACTGCACCGCCAGCGGTGCGACCAGGTTCCACGCCCAGAACGTGATCGCGAAGGCCAGGAGGGCCAGGAGCAGGTTCTTGGTGCGGCCGGGCAGGGCCTGCGTGTTCTGAGCGGCGGTGGCCGCGGCATCCGTTGTCATCGTCGTGTGCCTCCCGTCTTGCCGGTGGTCGAAGCCTTGCGGTCGGGTGTGCGGTCGGTGGTGCCCACCGGGGCCCAGCCGCGCCGGATGCCGCGCGCCGTCGTCGGTCGTCCGTCGCGCGAGCGGTACACGATGTACGGGCGGAACAGGTAGTGCACCGGCGCGGTGAACGCGTGCACGAGCCGCGTGAACGGCCAGATCATGAACAGCACCATGCCGATGAGGGTGTGGATCTGGAAGTCCAGCGACGCCGCGCTCATCGCCGCGATGTCGGGCTGGAAGACGAACAGCGACCGGAACCACGGTGCCACCGTCTCGCGGTACGTCGTCTCGTGCGGCGGCCCGATGACGCTCAGCACGGTGGTCGCGAGCCCCGCGACGATCGCCGCCACGAGCACGACGTACATGGTCTTGTCGTTCTTCGTCGTCGCCATGAAGACCGGTCCGGTGGTGCGGCGCCGGTAGATCAGGATGCCGACGCCCACGAGCGTCGCGAATCCCGCCACGGTGCCGAGTCCCAGCGCGGCGAGGTGGTACATATCCTCCGAGACGCCGAGTGCGTCCGTCCACGCCTTGGGGATCACGAGGCCGACGATGTGCCCGATCACCACGACGAGGATGCCGAAGTGGAACAGCGGCGACCCGATCCGCAGCAGCCGGGACTCGTAGAGCTGCGACGAACGGGTGGTCCAGCCGAACTGGTCGTAGCGGTAGCGCCAGATCGTGCCGCCGACGAGCACGGCGACCATGATGTACGGGAGGATGCCCCACAGGAAGAGGTCCATCAGGGCGTCCCGACCGGCTCGAGCGGCAGCAGCCGCGGGTCGTGGGCGTCGAGCCCGACCGATTCGCGCGGCGGCCCGGCCGCGGCCATCGCCATCGCCTGCTGGCGGTCGGCGGGGGAGCGCCCGGGAAGCGTGTCGCAGACCGCCGCCACGACGCCGGTGTAGGGCGACCCGCGCTCTTCGAGGGCGATCCGGATGAGCTCGAGACTCGGGCGGTACTCCTGGAGCAGCGCCGCGCCCTCGACCGGCGCGTGCCGCGCGAACTCCAGCACGAGCGGCAGGAAGTCGGGCAGCTCCCCGGTGGCCTCGAGCGCCAGCCCCGCCTCGCGGTAGCGGCGTTTGAGATCGGCCAGCACCGCGCCGCGGCGGCGGGTGTCGCCGTCGGTCCAGTAGCTCAGGTACAGGGCATGCCGCCGTGACATGTCGAACGTGTCGACGTACACGGTCTGCACCTCGGGCGCGGGGGTCGTCCGCCACCACTCCAGGAGAGGGGCGAAGGATGCCGCGGCCCGCGGTGCCGTCTCCCGCAGAGCCGCGTCGATCAGCGTCGCCGAGCCGAGCACCGTGTCGTCGGGGTAGCTCAGGCACAGGGAGGCGGCCTGATGGACCACCCGCGCGCTCATGACGGACCTCCGGGCGCGGCATCCGTCTCCGCTTCCCTGGAGCGCGCCGGGAACAGCCCCGGCGGCGCCCCGTTGCCGTCCCAGTTGAGGAGGTTCACGCGGCCGCGCAGCGACTCGCCGCTGGCCGCCGCGTCGGCGGTCTGGCGGTCCTTCAGCGCGTGGAAGGTCTCGACCGCCACCGGCACCGGCCGGCCGCTCGCCTCCCCGAACATGCCCGACTCGTTGCCGTACGGGCCGCCGTCGAAGTCGAGCGAGCAGCCGAGCTCCTCCAGTTCGTGGGCCCGCTCGTAGTGGGCGGTCGGGATGACGTAGCGCTCCTCGTACTTGGCGATCGCGAGCAGCCGGTACATCGCGTAGATGGACTCGCCGGTCATGCCGACGGCGGCGGGGATCGACTCGTCGCGCTCGCGGTCGAGGGTGATGTCGCGCAGGTACGACCGCATCGCCGCGAGACGCCACAGCACGCCGGTGATGATGTCGGTGTCGCCCGCCGTGAAGAGCTCGGCGAGGTACTCGACCGGGATGCGAAGGGCCTCGATCGCGCCGAAGAGCGTGCCTGCGGCCTCGGAGTCGTGGCCCTGGTCGCGCAGGAGGTCGACGATCGGCGACAGCGGCGGGATGTACCAGACCATCGGCATCGTGCGGTACTCGGGGTGCAGCGGAAGGGCCACCCGGTAGGTCTTCGCGAGGGCGTAGACGGGCGAGCGGCGCGCGGCATCCATCCAGTCCTCGGGGATGTCGCCCTGCGCGCGGGCCGCGGCGATCACCTCGGGGTCGTTCGGGTCGAGCATGAGGTCGAGCTGCGCCTCGTAGAGATCCTTCGGATCGGGCGTCGACGCGGCCTCGGTGACGCGGTCGGCGTCGTAGAGGAACAGGCCCAGGTACCGCAGGCGCCCGACGCAGGTCTCGGAGCACACCGTGGGGATGCCCACCTCGAGACGCGGATAGCACAGCGTGCACTTCTCGGCCTTGCCGGTCTTGTGGTTGAAGTAGATCTTCTTGTACGGACAGCCGGTGATGCACTGGCGCCAGCCGCGGCAGCGGTCCTGGTCGACGAGCACGATGCCGTCCTCGGCGCGCTTGTAGATCGCGCCCGAGGGGCACGAGGCCATGCACGACGGATTGAGGCAGTGCTCGCAGATCCGCGGCAGGTAGAACATGAAGGTCTTCTCGAACTGCAGCTTGATCTTGTCTTCCGATTCGCGCCGCACGCGCTCCACGATCGGGTCGAGGTGGCCCATCTCGCTGGCGCCGCCGAGGTCGTCGTCCCAGTTGGCAGACCACGTGATCTTGGTGTCCTCGCCGGTGATGAGCGACTTCGGCCGCGCGACCGGGAAGTCGTCGCCGAGCGGAGCGTCGATCAGCGTCTCGTAGTCGTACGTCCACGGCTCGTAGTAGTCCTCGAGCTTCGGCTGCACCGGCGACGAGAAGATCGTGAACAGCCGCTTCAGCCGGCCGCCGGTGCGCAGCGACAGGCGCCCGCGCTTGTTGAGCGTCCAGCCGCCGCGCCACTGCTCCTGATCCTCGTAGCGGCGGGGGTAGCCCTGACCGGGCCGCGTCTCGACGTTGTTGAACCACACGTACTCGGTGCCCGCGCGGTTCGTCCAGGCCTGCTTGCAGGTGACCGAGCAGGTGTGGCACCCGATGCACTTGTCGAGGTTCATCACCATGCCCATCTGGGCCATCACGCGCATCAGAACACCACCTCCTGCGAGCGGCGGCGCACCGTCGCCACCATGTCGCGCTGGTTCCCCGTCGGGCCGAGGTAGTTGAACGTGTACGACAGCTGCGCGTACCCGCCGATGAGATGCGTGGGTTTGACCAGCAGCCTCGTGACGGAGTTGTGGATGCCGCCTCGCCGGCCGGTCGCCTCGGACTTGGGCACGTCGATCGTGCGCTCCTGCGCGTGGTGCACGTAGACGACGCCGGTGGGCATCCGGTGCGAGACGATGGCCCGCGCGACCAGCACGCCGTTCGAGTTCACGCACTCGACCCAGTCGTTGTCGGCGGCGCCGATGGCCGCGGCATCCGCCGGACTCATCCACACGGTGGGACCGCCGCGCGAGAGCGACAGCATGAAGAGGTTGTCCTGGTACTCGGAGTGGATCGACCACTTCGAGTGCGGGGTGAGGTACCGCACGACGACCTGCTGCGCGCCGTCGGGCCCGAGCTTGGGCTCGCCGAACAGGCGGTGCATGTCCAGCGGCGGGCGGTAGATCGGCAGCGCCTCGCCGAGGTCGCGCATCCAGGCGTGGTCCAGGTAGAAGTGCATGCGGCCGGTCAGGGTGTGGAACGGCTTCAGCCGCTCGATGTTGACGGTGAAGGGCGCGTACCTGCGGCCGCCGGTCTCGGAGCCAGACCACTCCGGCGACGTGATCACCGGCACGGGCGCCGCCTGCGTCATCGCGAAGGTGATCCGCTTCTCCTCGGAGCCCTCGGCCAGGTCGGCGAGCGGCTTGCCGACCCGCTTCTCCAGCGTGCGGAACCCCTGCGCGGCGAGCTCGCCGTTCGTCGTGCCCGAGAACGCCAGGATCGCCTCGGCCATCTTGACGTCGGTGTCCATGGCGGGTCGGCCGTCGGCGGCCCCGCCGAGCATGACGCCGTTCTTCTGGCCCAGCCGCTCCACCTCGTGCGACACGTCGTAGGTGACGTTCTTGATCGTGAACCCGAGCTTGTCGGCCAGCGGCCCGACCGCGGCGAGCTTGTCGGCGATCGCGGTGTAGTCGCGCTCGACGACGGTGAACTGCGGCATCGTCTTGCCCGGAACGCCCGGGCCGTCGCCCCGCGCCCAGTCCCGCACCTCGCCGCCGGGCTGCGCCGTCTCGCCGGGGGTGTCGTGCTGCATCGGCACCGAGACCAGGTCTCTCCGCGTCCCCAGGTGCGTGCGGGCCTGCTCGGAGAACTCGACGGCGATCGCGTGGAACAGGTCGAAGTCGCTCTTCGCCTCCCACGGAGGGTCGATCGCCGGGGTGAAGGCGTGCACGAAGGGGTGCATGTCGGTCGAGGACAGGTCGTGCTTCTCGTACCAGGTGGCCGCGGGGAACACGACGTCCGACAGCAGCGTCGTCGAGGTCATGCGGAAGTCCGCCGACACCAGCAGGTCGAGCTTGCCCTCGGGGATCTCGTCGTGCCACTTCACGTCGTTCGGGCGCACACTCGCCTCGTCGGTCGCCATGACGTTGTTGTGCGTGCCGAGCAGGTACTTGAGGAAGTACTCGTTCCCCTTGGCGCTGGATCCCATGAGGTTCGACCGCCACAGCGTCAGCAGGCGGGGCCAGTTCTCGGGGGCGTCGACGTCGGCGATCGCGGGCTGCAGGTCGCCGGACTGGAGCTGAGAGGAGACGTAGGATGCCGCATCCGCCGCCTCTCCGCCTGCCACCGCGGCCTCTGCCCGGTCTGCGAGGTCGAGCGGGTTGACGTCGAACTGCGGATAGAACGGCATCCACCCGAGCCGGGCGGACTGCGCGATCGTGTCGGCGGTGTGCATGCCCGCGAGGTTGCCGTCGGCGAGCGGAGAGGCCAGCGCGTCGGCGGCATAGCCGTCGAAGCGCCACTGGTCGGTGTGCATGTACCAGTAGGCCGTGCCGATCATCGTGCGCGGTGGCCGCGACCAGTCCAGCGCGTTCGCGAGAGACAGCCACCCCGTGATCGGGCGGCACTTCTCCTGCCCCACGTAGTGCGCCCAGCCGCCGCCGTTGCGTCCCATCGACCCCGTGAGGATGAGGAGCGCGAGGATCGCGCGATAGGTGGTATCGCCGTGGAACCACTGGCAGATTCCCGCGCCCATGATGATCATCGAGCGGCCGTTCGACTCGACCGCGTTGGCTGCGAACTCGCGCGCGATGCGCGTGCACGCCTGGGCCGGAACGCCGGTGATCTCCTCCTGCCACGCGGGGGTGTAGGGGGAGTCGGCGTCGTCGAGGCCCGTCGGCCACTCGCCCGGCAGTCCGTCGCGGGCGACGCCGTACTGGGCGAGCATCAGATCCAGGACGGTCGTGACCAGGATGCCGCCCACCCGTGTGGCGGGCACGCCACGACGCAGCACCGCACCCTCGCCGTCGGCCGAGTCGAACCGGGGGAGGAGCACCTCGACGGGCGTCGCCGCCGTCGCGAGGTCGTCGATCGAGAGTGCCGGTTCCACGCCTTCGAGGTCGAGGTTCCAGCGGCCTTCGCCGGAGGCGGCGTACCGGAAGCCCATCGAGCCGTTGGGGACGCGCGGCGCGGCGGTCGCGGCATCCAGCACCACCGTCTTCCATTCGTCCTCGGGAGTGTCGCCGCCCAGATCCTTCGAGGTGAGGAAGGTTCCGGGCACGTAGGCGCCGTCGCGCTCGGTGAGCCGCACGAGGTGGGGCAGGTCGGTGTATTGGCGCGCGAAATCGGCGAAGAACGGCACGCGGCGATCGACGTAGTTCTCTTTGAGGACGACGTGGCCCATGGCCATCGCGAGGGCGGCGTCCGTGCCGGCCTGGCACGGCAGCCACTCGTCGGCGAACTTGGTGTTGTCGGCGTAATCCGGGCTGACCGTCACGACCTTCGTGCCGCGGTAGCGCACCTCCGCCATCCAATGGGCGTCGGGCGTGCGGGTGACCGGCACGTTCGAGCCCCACATCATCAGGTACGTGGCATCCCACCAGTCGCCGGACTCCGGCACGTCGGTCTGGTCGCCGAAGACCTGAGGGCTCGCGACCGGCAGGTCGGCGTACCAGTCGTAGAACGACGTCATGACACCGCCGACCAGCTGCGTGAACCGGGTGCCGATGCAGTGCGACACCATCGACATCGCCGGGATCGGCGAGAAGCCGGCGACCCGGTCGGGTCCGTACTCCTTGATGGTGTGGACGTAGCCGGCTGCGACGAGCTCGACCGCCTCGCGCCACGACGCCCGCACGAGACCGCCTTTGCCGCGGGCCCGCTGATACCGGCGGCGCTTCTCGGGGTCCTTCGTGATCTCGCCGAACGCTTCGACCGGGTCCTTGCCGCCGGCCTTCGCGGCGCGGTACTCCTCGAGCAGCACACCGCGGACGTACGGATAGCGCACGCGCGTGGGCGAGTAGGTGTACCACGAAAAAGCAGCCCCGCGGGGACACCCGCGGGGCTCGTATTCGGGACGGTCGGGGCCGACGCTCGGGTAGTCGGTCTCCTGGGCCTCCCACGTGATGATGCCGTCTTTGACGTACACCTTCCACGAACAGGAGCCCGTGCAGTTCACGCCGTGCGTGGACCGGACGACCTTGTCGTGACTCCACCGGTCCCGGTAGAACGCGTCTCCGTCGCGGCCGCCCTCGAGGAACGCCGCACGATGGTCGGAGGTCTCGTCCCACCTCGTGAAGAATCGCCCCGCAGCCAGCAGAGCGTCAGAAGCCGGACCGTCCACACCGACACGGGGCGTCATGTCTCGGACCCTAGCGAAAGGTCCAGGCGATGCGCCAGAGGCGCGGCGAGCCTTTTCCCGCCGTCACCGGGTTGTTCAGGTGGGCCCCGTGGGGCTCGAACCCACGACCCGCGGATTAAAAGTCCGATGCTCTACCGACTGAGCTAGAGGCCCTCGATCGACAAGCCTACTTGCCGCGAAGGGTGGGTCGAGCCGCAGCGTCAGCCGTTGCCCCTGCCGTTCCCGTTGCCCTTGCCGTTCCCGTTCCCGTTGTTGTTGCCGGGGCCGCTGTTGCCGCTGCCTCCACCGCTGTTGCCGCTGCTGCCGCTGTCGGTGTCGGCGGGCGGCGCCTGTTCGGGAGTGACCTGCTCGGCCGGCTCGTTCACCGGGGCCTGCTCGACGGCGGGGGCCTCCTCGACGGGCGTGTCTTCGGCGGGCGTCTCCTCGGCCGGCGCCGGAACCGCCGGCTCCTCCACCGGCGTGGTCGGCGCGGGTTCCGGTTCGGCGGCCCAGCTGTTGGCCAGCCACAGCGTCCCGAGGGCGAGCGCGAGAGCGAGGAGCGCGGCGATCACGATTCCGATGACCAGCGCACGGCGCGAGGGACGACGCTCTTCGTCGGAGAGGGTCGGGACGACCGGTGCCGCGGCGGTAGCTTCCACCGGCGCCGCGGGAACGACGGCCGCCCTGCGTGCGTCCCGGCGAAGCGCTCCACGCCCGGGCGGATTCGCCAGCCCTGACTGCACGTCCGCCGGCAGCGGCGGCACGGGCGGCGGCGGCGAGAAGACCTGCGTCGGCCCGGTCGACGGCTCCGGAATCGGACTGGCGATCGCCGCCGGCGCCGTCGCCGGGTCGGCCTTCTCCTGGGCGATGCGGTTCTCCATCGCCGCCAGGCGAGAAGCCGCCGACACCACTTCCAGGGCGGTCGGCCGGTCGTCGGGCCGGATCGCCGTCATGCCGCGGAGAAGGCCCTGCCAGGAGGGGTGGAGCGTCTCGGGGATCTTCGGCGCCGCGGACAGGCGCGCGACGACCGTGCCGATGCCCTCGGCGTCGCCGAACGGACGCTCGCCGGTGAGCGCCTCGATCAGCAGCAGGCCGAACGCGTAGATGTCCGCCGGCGGCGCCGGGACCGCACCGCGCGCCTGTTCCGGCGCCACGTACGCCATCGTGCCGACGATCACGCCGGGCGTGGTCACGCGCGCCGAGTCCATGAGGTAGGCGATGCCGAAGTCGGCCAGCTTCGCGCGCCACTCCCACCCGGGTCGCGGCGACGGCCGCAGCAGCACGTTGGAGGGCTTGATGTCGCGGTGCACGACGCCGTGCTCGTGGGCGACATGCAAGCCCTCGGCGATGTCGATCGCCACGGAGGCGACGACCCTCGGCTCGACGGGGCCGTCGGCGATGAGATCGCGCAGCGTGATGCCGTCGACGTGCTCCATGACCAGGTAGCTGGTGTCATCCGAGCCGACGCGCGCGTCGAACACGGTGACGAGCGAATGGTGGCTGAGGGAGGCGAGGAGCGTCGTCTCCGACAGCGCCCGCTCGACCGAATCGATGCCGTCGGTGGGTTCGCGGAAGACCTTCACCGCCACCGAGCGCTGCAGGTGCGTGTCTTCGGCACGGTACACACGGGCCATCCCGCCCTCGCCGATCCGCTCTTGCAGGACGTACCGATCGTCCAGCAGTTCGCCCGTCGAGAGTTCTCCCGACTCGCGCACGTCCGTCACATGCCCTCCTACCCGGGTCACGCACCCCTCCGGCAGGTCTCCGGGCTGGTCCCACCGTAAGCGTCGCCCTGCTCCGGCATGACCGGCTTGACGATCCCGCGAGACTGTGCAAGGGCACGACGAAGCCGCCGACGCCACCTCGCAGGCGTCGGCGGCCGCGCCGCCCCCCGGATGCCGGCCGCAGCCGGCGGCGGTCACTGTGCCGGAGGCATCAGCACCGCGTCGATGAGGTAAACGGTCGCGTTCGCGGTCTGCACCCCTCCGCAGATCACGTTCGCTTCGTTCACCATCCACATGTCGCCCTCGCCGGTGACCTCGAGGTCGGCGCCCTGCACTGTCGTGTGGGTGCCGGCGATGTCGGCCGGCTCGACGCGGCCGGGGACGACGTGGTAGGTCAGGATCGAGGTCAGCGTCGCGGTGTCGGTCTTCAGCGACTCGATCGTGGCCGGGTCTATCGCCTCGAAGGCCTCGTCGACCGGGGCGAACACCGTGAACTCGTCGCCGTTCAGCGTGTCGACGAGGTCCACCTCGGGGTTGAGCTGACCGCTGACGGCCGCGGTCAGCGTCGTCAGCATCGGGTTGTTCGATGCGGCGACCGCGACGGGGTCGGCCGACATGCCCTCGATCGAGCCGTCGCCGTCCGGCACGGCCTCGGCGTAGGCGGCGCAGCCGGGGCCGACGAGGTCGGCGGCGGGATCGGCGGCCATCGGCTCCTCGGTCTCCTCCATCGCGGGCGTAGACGGCTCTGTCGTGGGCTCGGCGGTCGATCCGCCCATCGAGCACGCGGACAGCGCGAAGGTCGCCGCCAAGGCGAGCGCCAGCCCTGCCGACACGCGCTTCCTGGTCATGCGGGACATGTCTTCCTCCTCACCGCGGTCGTGCGACCGCGTCTGGATCCCCGGTGCGGGGAGCGCCGCAGGAGCGGCTGTACGGGCTGTTCGGAGGTGGCGCCGGATCGGATTGGAGATTCCCCGACGGATGCCGCACCCGCGGCTGCGGCATCCGTCTCGGCCCAATCCGAAGACGGGCCGGATGCGAACAAACGATGACAGAGAGGGGACGCATGGAACTCGTCGTCATCGGCCTGCTGGGCGGACTCATCACCGGCATCTCGCCGTGCATCCTGCCCGTGCTCCCGGTCATCTTCCTCACCGGCGGTGCGCAGTCCGCGCGTTTCGACTCCGACGGCACCGGTGAAGCGGCCCCTGCGTCCCGCTGGCGGCCCTACCTCGTGGTGGCGGGCCTGATGACCAGCTTCACGCTGGTCACCCTCCTCGGCTCGCTCCTGCTGGGGGCGCTGGGACTGCCGCAGGATGTGCTGCGCTGGGCGGGCATCGCGGTCCTCGTGCTGATCGGCGTGGGACTGCTCGTGCCCCGTTTCGAGCGGGTGCTCGAGAAGCCCTTCCAGCGCCTCGCGCGGCGATCCGAGGTGCAGAACCGGGGGAGCGGATTCGGCGTGGGGCTCGCCCTGGGCACGGTGTTCGTCCCGTGTGCCGGGCCGGTGCTCGCGGCGATCATCGTCGCCGGCTCCACCGGCCGCATCGACGCCGGCACCGTCGCGCTCACGGTGTCGTTCGCCGTGGGCGTCGCCGTGCCGCTGCTGTTCTTCGCGCTGGCCGGACGCGGGCTCGTCGAACGCATCCGCGCGTTCCGCAAGCGCGAGCGCGGGCTGCGCATCGCCGCGGGCGTGGCGATGCTGGCGCTCGCGGTCGGTCTCGTGTTCGACGTGCCGCAGCTGCTGCAGCGCGCGGTGCCGGACTACACCGCCGGCGTGCAGCGCGAGCTCACCGACAACCCCGACGCCCGCCGGGCTCTCGATCTCGGCGGACTCGTCACCGAGGAGAACAAGGACCTCGGCCGGTGCACGAACGGCGCCTCCGAGCTCGAATCGTGCGGCACGGCGCCGGGCATCCGCGGCATCGAGGCGTGGCTGAACACCCCCGATGGGACAGGAATCGATCTCGCGGACTTGCGAGGAGACGTCTTGCTGATCGACTTCTGGGCCTACTCGTGCATCAACTGCCAGCGCAGCATCCCGCACGTCGTGGCGTGGGATGCCGCCTATCGTGACGCCGGGCTCCGGGTGATCGGCGTGCACTCGCCCGAGTACGCGTTCGAGAAGGATGCCGCGAACGTCGCGGCCGGCGCGCGGGACTTCGGCATCGAGTACCCGGTCGCGCTCGACAACAGCCTCGCGACGTGGACGAACTACCGGAATCGGTACTGGCCCGCCCACTACCTCATCGACGCCGAGGGGACGGTGCGGCACATCGCCTTCGGCGAGGGGAACTACGCCGCCACCGAGAAGCTGATCCGGGAGCTCCTGACGGATGCCGACCCGTCCGCAGCGCTGCCCGCTCCGACCGACGTCGCCGACGCCGCACCTGACGGACAGCGAACGCGCGAGACGTTCCTCGGCTCGGCCAAAGACGTGAACTACGGCGGTCTCGGCGGGTACCGCGCGGGCGACGGGGAGTACAGCCTGCCCGACGAGCAGCCCGACGACTCGTTCGCGCTCGACGGCACGTGGCGCATCGAGACGCAGTACGCCACGCCGGCCGGGGACGGCGGGGGAGGCATCCGTCTCCGCTTCCATGCCGAGGAGGTGCGCATGGTGCTGGCCGGAGAGGGCGAGGTGCGCGTCCGGTTGGACGGCGGGAAGGTGCAGACGCTGCGGGTGACGGGCACGCCGCGCTCGTACGCGGTCGCGGAGAGGACGGATGCCGGCACCCGCGTCCTCGACGTCAGCGTGTCGGCGGGGGTGGAAGTGTACTCCTTCACGTTCGGGTGACGCGGCCCAGGGTGGCCGGGAGGTGCGTAGGGCATGCTGGTGGATGTGGTGATCGACGGAATCGACGTGCCGGAGGACGGCACCGAGCCCGTCGACCACGTGGGTGAGCTCCTGCAGCGCGTCGCCCAGGCCGACCAGGCGGCGTTCGCCCGGGTCTACGACCTGCTGTCGCCCCGCGTCTTCGGCCTCATCCTGCGCGTGCTCGTCGACCGCGCCCAGAGCGAAGAAGTGCTCCAGGAGGTCTTCCTCGAGGTGTGGCAATCCGCCTCGCGGTTCGCTCCGAACAGAGGACAGGGAAGATCGTGGGTGCTCACGATCGCGCACCGCCGGGCCGTCGATCGCGTGCGGTCGTCGCAGGCGTCGAGCGATCGCGATGTGCGAGCGGGCTTCCGCGACCTCGATGTAGCCCATGACGGGGTCGCGGAGCAGGCCGAGCTGCGCATCGAGGGCGAGAAGGTCGCGACCGCCCTGGCGGCGCTGCCCGACGCCCAGAAGGAGGCGCTGACCCTCGCGTATTACGGGGGTTACAGTCAGAGCGAGATCGCGGCCCTGGTCGGGGCTCCGCTGGGCACGATCAAGACGAGGATGCGGGACGGGCTGTCCCGCCTGAGAGCCGAACTGGGGGTGACCGCGTGATGGAGGAGAAGGAGTTCGCCGAGCTGGCAGCCGGCGCCGCGCTGAACGCGCTGTCGCCCGACGACCGGGTCGCCTTCGATCGCGCCCGTCGCGAGCACCCGGAATGGGAGCACTGGGTGACGACGGATGCCGCCACCGCCGTCGCGCTCTCCGACACCGTCTCGAACGCCCTGCCCCCGCTGACGCTGCGCTCGACCCTGCTCTCGCGCATCGCGACAACCCCGCAGCTGCCGGCGATGGATGCCGCCGTCGCCGCCGCGGCGGCTCCGATGGACCGCTGGTCGCCGCCCGCCGAGACGCCGGCGACCGATCGCGCGGCCGGTGACACCGACGCGGCAGACCGGGGCACGGCCGAGCCCCCGCCGAACACGACGGTGATCCAGGCGGCGTCGCGTCGCAACTGGACCCGCGGCATCCTCGCGCTCGCCGCCTCGATGGTGCTGCTCGTCGCGCTGGGGCTCGGTGCCGCTCTCATCAACGACTACCTGAATCGCCCGCCCGCGGTCGTCGCCCTGCAGCAGATCGAGGCGGCGCCGGACGCGCAGTCCGCGACCGTGGAGGTCGCGGACGGCGGCACGGCGACCGCGCACTGGTCGGAGTCGGTCGGCGAGGCGGTGCTGGTGTCGCAGGGGCTGCCGGCCATCACCGACGACCAGAGCTTCGAGATGTGGTTCGTGCGCGACGGCGCGGCGGTGTCTGCGGGCACCTTCGACGCCGAGGACGGCGCGGCGACGGCGCTCCTGGACGGCGAGGTCGAGTCCGGTGACACGATCGCGGTGACCGTCGAGCCGGAGGGCGGCTCGCCGACGGGCGAGCCGACGTCCGACCCGATCGTCCTGATCCCCACCGCCTGACGGCGCGGGCCGGCGCGTGCTGGAGCCCCGGCGAGAGCGCGGCGATGCCGGTAGCGTGAGGACGTGGCATCCGCCCCGCAGACCGTACAGACCCTCGCGCACCTGCGCCGTGCGCGCGACCTCATGGACCGCGACTACGCCGAGCCGCTCGATGTGCCCACGATGGCCGCGAAGGCCCTCATGTCGCCGGCCCACTTCTCGCGCGAGTTCAAAGCGGCGTACGGCGAGACGCCCTATGCGTACCTCATGACCCGGCGCATCGAGCGCGCCATGGCGCTGCTGCGCGAAGGCGCGACGGTGACGGATGCCTGCACCGCCGTCGGCGCGACCTCGCTGGGCTCGTTCAGCTCGACGTTCACCGAGATCGTGGGCGAGACGCCGAGCTCGTACCGGGCCCGCCCCCACGACGCCGCCGAGGCGATGCCGCTGTGCGTCGCGAAGATCCTGACGAGGCCCACCCGGTACGCCTGAGACAGCACCCCGCGAACGGAGCAGGATCGGAGAAGCGCCCGTGTCGGTGGCGCCGTAGCGTGGCGGACATGACGAACATCTCGCTGGCGTACAGCCCCATCACCGTCGACGATGTCGACGCCGCCATCCCGTTCTACCGTGACGGTCTCGGCCTCGAGGTCGTGAACGACGTGTCGTACGACGGGCACCGATGGGTGAGCTTCGGCTTCCCCGGTCAGCCCGGCCTCTCGCTCGTCGTGTCGGATCCGACCGCCGGCCGTTCGCCCGAGGACGGCGAGGCCTTGCAGCGCCTCGTGGTGAAGGGCTCCGGCCCCGGACCCTACGTGTTCACCACCAGCGACCTCGACGCCACGTTCGAGAAGCTGCGGGCGTTCGGCGCCGAGGTGCTGCAGGAGCCGAAGGAGCAGGGCTGGGGTCCGCGCGACGCGGCGTTCCGCGACCCGGCAGGCAACCACATCCGCATCAACCAGGTCTGATCGGCGGCCGGAGCGTGTGCCTGCCGTGGGTGGCCGCGATGCAGCGCGAGCCCGTGCTCGTGACCGCGAGTAGCCTGGACGGAATGAGCGATTCGTCCAGGGAGTTCCACAAGCCCGTCCG
The DNA here is from genome assembly GCF_015278315.1 of Microbacterium ureisolvens. GTDB lineage: Bacteria > Actinomycetota > Actinomycetes > Actinomycetales > Microbacteriaceae > Microbacterium > Microbacterium ureisolvens. The sequence goes on from NZ_JADIJE010000005.1 coordinate 70,370, forward strand.
CCGGCCGGCGGAGCTCTTCGACCGCGTGTTCTCAGCCGAGGACCCGGCCGAGGTCTCGCGGGTCGCCCACACCACGGCGCACGCGCTGCTGGCGCGCGTGCGCGCCGATCCCGACGGAGTGGTCGTCGACCGGCTCGTGGCCTTCACCGACGAGCACGGCATCGACGACATCGCCGAGCTGTGGTCGCGCTCACCGGCCAAGACGCTGCCGGGGGCGCTGTGGCGGCTGTACCTGGTGCAGCTTATGATCCACGACGACCCGCGCACCGCCGCGCTGCTCTACGAGCGCGGCCGGGCCGAACTCGCCTCGGCCGACGACGTGGTGGCCGGAGCGCCGTCGCCCGCCGGTCCCGAGGAGCTCGTCGTCCTCGTCGACACGATCCTGCGCGGACTGTTCGAGGGTGACTTCGCCGTGGCGCTCGACCGCGCGGCGGCGTTCTGCCGCGTGCAGGCGTCGGGAGCCACCCACGTCGCCGACGACTACGAGGGCACCGAGCCCGAGCGCGCGTCCGCGTTCACCACGCGGGCGCTGCGCCTGTCGGACTACGCCGCTGACCTGTCGGCCTGCGCCGCCCTCTGGCGCCGCGACGCCCTGACCTGACCGCGCCCGCCGTACGCCCGCCTGTGGCCGAGCGCCTCAGTGCCCATGCGGCCCGCCGTACGCCCGCCTGTGGCCAGCGCCCATGCGGCCCGCCGTACGCCGGCGCTCGGCGCATGCGCCCGCGCTTGGGGCATGCGGCCGCGCTTGGGGCATGCGGCCGCGCTCGGGGCATGCGCCCGCGCTCGTGGTCGTGCGCCGGACCCCGTACACGGAATCGGATCCGTAGGTGCGGGGCGTATCGGCGACACGCCGCTTGTCCTACGGGATGGCCGGCGTGTCGCGTGGTGGCTCCGCGACTGCGGATCCGACGGTGTGCGGCGCCCCGGTCGCCGACTCCTCCCCACTGCCGCGTTTCGCCCTCCTCTGCACAGTTTGCGGGCAGCTCGGGTGGCCGCGGGTCCGCGGGGCCGAGCCTGGGTGCATGTGCTCCGTTGATCAGACCGCTGTGTCGTCGTTCCGCGAGTTGTCAGCACGAGGCTTCACACGCAGGGACATCTCACGAGCTGTCACCGGTGGTTCTCTCCTTCCGCTGCGGCGGGGGGTGTACGCGAGCTACGGGGCTTGCCCTGAGGTGGCCGTCGCCGCGATGCATGGCGGCTCGCTCGCCTGTCTCACGGCGGCTCGCCATCTCGGACTGTGGGTCCTCGGAGCGGACTCAGCACCGCATGTCTGGCTGCGGGGGCACGGTCGTTCTTACCCGCACGCCGGTTGTCGGTGCGTCGCGCACTGGGACGACGGGACCACGACCGATGCCTTCGGGATGCCGTCGGTCCCGCGGGTGCTCCGCCAGATCCTGATCTGCCGGGGGATCGAGGAGTTCTTCGTCACGCTGGAGTCCGCGCGGAGCCTGAAGATGCTGACGGCGACCGGCCTGGCATGGCTCCGCGCCCGTGTCGGACCGGAAGCGCGGGATGCCATGGCGTACTCACGCGACGACGCCGACAGCGGTCTCGAGTCGCTCCTCCGGTGGAGGTTGCGGGCGAGGAATCTGCCGGTGCGGACGCAGATGATGATCGTCTCGGTCGGGCGCGTGGACTTCTTGATCGGCGATCGCCTCATCGTCGAGGTGGACGGAGCGCCCAATCACGAAGGAGAGTCCCACCGGCATAAAGACCTCGTCCGCGACGCGAACGCCGCAGCCTGGGGCTATGTCACGTTGAGGTTCGACTACGCGATGGTGGTGCACGACTGGTCGACGGTCGAGCTGGCCATCCTGTCCTATGTCGATCAGGGGCTTCACCTCTCCTGAACCCGGCGACGCACGCGTGCCTGCTCGGATGTGGATGTGGTGTGCACAGCGCGTCCAGTGGCCGCTGTCTGCGCACAGAATCGGATCCGCAGGTGCGGAGATGAGGACAGACACGCCGGGCTGCGCCGGCATCGACTCGGCGTGGCGCGGCCGGCATCCGTTGCAGCGGATCCGATTCTGTGGGGGAGACGGATGCCGCAACCTCGCCGCGTGCGAAACCCGCACTGTCATCGACCAGGAGGGGTACGCCCAAGGAGCGCACAACTGCGACGCCAGGAGCGCACAACTGCGACGCCAGGATCGAGCCATCGCCCAGCAGTCCACTCGGGACTGGTGGGGCCGGTGGCCGGGCATGAAAGTGCCGGGCCGCAGAACGCCTCTCGGCGCAAGGCCGCTCGCAGCGGCAGAAGATGGAGCCCGGGGTTACTGCGGCCCGGCCGATACAGTCTAACCGAGTCGGCGGGCCTCGCATTCCCGACCACTCACTCCGGCACGCTTAGGCTTCTTGCATGGCCTGGCGTTTCGCGCTCGTGATCGAGCCCGCGGCATCCGATGATCCCCGCTCCGACTTCGCGGACACGTTCCGGGTCATCGATCCGTCGGCACCCGCCCTCAGCGTCGGGGAGCTCAGCACCCAGCGCGGCGACGGCATCTTCGAATCCATCGGCGTCGTCGACGGACACCCGCAGGAAACCGAGGCCCACCTCGAGCGACTGGCGCACTCCGCCGAGATCTGCGACCTCCCCGCCCCGAACCTCGAGCAGTGGCGCGAGGCCATCGCCATCGCCGCGCGGCACGCCCCAGCCGACGGGGAGGGCGTCATCAAGCTCATCCTCAGCCGCGGCGTGGAGCACGGGCCGGCGCCGACGGCGTGGGTCACGGCCGCGGCCGCCGCCGACAACTCCGCGGTGCGCGAGCGCGGCATCCGAGTCGTGACGCTCGACCGCGGGTACGGCATCGACACGCCCGCCACGGCACCCTGGCTGCTGCTGGGTGCCAAGACGCTGTCGTACGCGGTCAACATGGCCGCCATCCGCGAGGCCAAGCGCCGCGGTGCCGACGATGCGATCTTCGTCACGTCGGACGGGTTCGTGCTCGAGGCGCCGACCGCCTCGCTCATCCTGAGGGTCGACGGCCGCTTCGTGACGCCTGCCCCGAACGGCGGCATCCTCCACGGCACGACGCAGCTCAGCCTGTTCGCGCACCTGGAGGAGCAGGGGATCCCGACCGAGTACGCGACGATCCCGACGGCCGCGCTCGCGGAGGCGGATGCCGCGTGGCTGGTGTCGAGCGTCCGGCTGGCGGCCCCCATCACGGCCATCGACGGCGTCGCGGTGCCCGTCGACGCCGAGCTGACGGCATCCTTCAATCGATATCTGCTGAGCCCGCGGGACTGAGTGCTCCGCAGACGACGAAGCCCCCGCCGGACAGCGAGGGCTTCGTGACGGACGGTCTTATCCGAACCGGCCCGAGACGTAGTCCTCGGTGGCCTGGACCGACGGGGTCGTGAAGATCGTCTTGGTCTCGTTGTACTCGATGAGCTTGCCCGGCTTGCCGGTGCCGGCGATGTTGAAGAACGCCGTCTTGTCGCTCACGCGCGAGGCCTGCTGCATGTTGTGCGTGACGATGACGACGGTGTAGTCGTTCTTGAGCTCGCCGATCAGCTCCTCGATCGCGTACGTCGAGATGGGGTCCAGAGCCGAGCAGGGCTCGTCCATCAGGATCACCTCGGGCGACACGGCGATCGCGCGGGCGATGCACAGACGCTGCTGCTGCCCGCCGGAGAGCCCGGAGCCGGGCTTGTCGAGGCGGTCCTTGACCTCGTTCCAGAGGTTGGCGCCGCGCAGCGACTTCTCGACCAGCGCGTCCGAGTCGGACTTCGACATCTTCTTGTTGTTGAGCTTCACGCCCGCCAGCACGTTCTCCTTGATCGACATCGTGGGGAACGGGTTGGGGCGCTGGAACACCATGCCGACCTGGCGACGCACCAGCACCGGGTCGACGTTGGTGCCGTAGAGGTCGTTGCCGTCCAGCAGCACCTCGCCTTCGACGCGGGCGCCCGGGATGACCTCGTGCATGCGGTTCAGGGTGCGGAGGAACGTCGACTTGCCGCAGCCGGAGGGACCGATGAAGGCGGTGACGCTGCGCGGCTCGATGTCGAGAGACACGCCCTCGACGGCCAGGAAGTCGCTGTAGTAGACGTTGAGGTCGTTGACTTCGATGCTCTTGGACATGGTTCCTGTCAGTGCTTTCGGGTAGTGGGATGCTCAGCGGCCGAGCTTCGGCGAGAAGACCTTCGCGACGACGCGCGCGATGAGGTTGAGGAGCATCACGATGACGATGAGGACGAGGGCGCACGCCCACGCACGGTCGATGTAGGCCTGGGCCGGGATGCCCTGGTTCATGTACTGCGAGTACGCCATGACCGGCAGGGTCATCATGCGGCCCTCGAACAGGTTGTAGTTCATCGATGTGGCCACGCCCGCGGTGAGCAGCAGCGGCGCGGTCTCGCCGATGACGCGCGAGATCGACAGCATGACGCCTGTCGTGATGCCCGCGACGGACGTGGGCAGGACGACCTTCGCGATGGTGCGCCACTTCGGCACCCCGAGCGCGTAGGACGCCTCGCGCAGCTCGTTCGGCACGAGGCGGAGCATCTCCTCGGTCGAGCGGACGACCACCGGGATCATCAGCACCGAGAGGGCGACCGATCCCATGATGCCCATGCGGATGCCGGGGGTGAGGAAGAGCGCGAACAGCGCGTACGCGAACAGACCCGCGACGATCGACGGGATGCCGGTCATGACGTCGACGAGGAACGTGATGGCGCGGCTCAGCCGGCCGTCCCGTCCGTACTCGACGAGGTAGATGGCGGTGAAGATGCCGATCGGGATGGAGATGATCGCCGCGGCAAGCGTGATCAGCAGCGTGCCGACGATCGCGTGGAGCGCGCCACCGCCCTCGCCGACGACGTTGCGCATCGACGAGGAGAAGAACTCGGCGGAAAGGCCCGCGACGCCGTTGACCACGACCGTGATCGCGACCGAGACCAGCGGCACCATCGCGATGAGGAACGCGATCGTCACGACGCCCGTGACCAGGCGGTCGACGCCCTTGCGGCGCCCCTCGACGAGGGACGAGACGGTGAGGATCAGCGCGAGGTACACCAGGGCCGCGACGACGGCCCATCCGGCGATGTTGAAGCCGTCGCCGGAGCCCATCGCCAGCACGGCGAAGACGACGGCGCTGACGGCGAGGCTGCCGGCGAGCATCGCCCAGATCGACCAGCCGGGCAGGTGGCCGCTGGTCAGCCGCGGGGTCTCGCGGATCGGCGCCTGCTGGGGCGCCTGCGGGGGAGCGGTCGTCACGGTCATGTCAGTTCGCTCCAGAGAATTCCTTGCGGCGGCTGACGATCCATCGGGCGATGGCGTTGACCGCGAAGGTGACGATGAAGAGGATGAGGCCCGTTGCGATGAGGACGTTGACGTTCACGCCGTACGCCTCGGGGAAGGTCAGCGCGATGTTCGCGGGGATAGTTCCGGGGTTCTCCGACGTGAAGAGCTGGAAGGTGACGACGTTCGCGACGGAGAGCACCATGGCGACGGCCATCGTCTCGCCCAGCGCGCGGCCGAGGCCGAGCATCGAGGCCGACACGATGCCGCTGCGGCCGAAGGGGAAGACCGCCATGCGGATCATCTCCCAGCGGGTCGCGCCGAGGGCGAGGGCGGCCTCTTCGTGGAGGACGGGGGTCTGCAGGAAGATCTCGCGGCAGATCGCGGTGATGATCGGGACGACCATGACGGCGAGCACGATGGCCGCGGTGAAGATCGTGCGGCCGGTGCTGGAGACCGTGCCGCCGAACAGCGGGAACCATCCCATGTTGGCGTTGAGCCACGCGTACACGGGCTGGACGGCAGGGGCGAGCACCATGATGCCCCAGAGGCCGAAGACGACCGACGGGACCGCGGCCAGGAGGTCGACGATGTAGCCGAGTCCCTGCGCGAGGCGGCGGGGCGCGTAGTGCGAGATGAAGAGGGCGACGGCCACCGCGAGGGGGACGGCCATCAGCAGCGCGAGGAAAGACGCCCAGACGGTGCCGAAGGCGAGCGGCCAGACGTACTCCCAGAAGCTGCCCGAGAGGATGCTCGCGGTGTCACCGGTCGCCGTCATGCCGGGGATCGACTGGATGATGAGGAAGATCGCGACGGCGGCGAGCGTGACGAGGATCATCACGCCGGCTCCGAGCGCGGTGCCCGAGAACCAGCGGTCGCCCGGCCGCTGCTTGACCTTGCCCGCTGGGGCGGCGGTCGTCGTGGTCATGGTGTCCTTCTGGTTCGGGTATCAGGGGTGATCCCCGGCCCGGTCCGAAGACCGAGCCGGGGATCGGAGAATCACTCGACGACGATCAGGTCGATCGCCGCGTTGACCTGCTCGCGCAGCGTGTCCGAGATCGGCGCGTTGCCCGCAGCGGCCGCGGCCGCGTCCTGGCCCTCGGCGCTGGCGACGTACTGGAGGTAGCCCTTGACGATCGGGGCGACCGCAGCGTCGGCGTACTCCTGGCACGCGATCATGTAGCTCACGAGGACGATCGGGTAGACGCCGGCCTCCTCCGAGGTGCGCTGCAGCTCGATCGCGAGGTCGCCCTCACCACGGCCCTCCTCGAGGGGCGAGGCGTCGACGATGGCCGCGGCGGCCTCCGGCGAGTACTCGACGAACTCGTCGCCGACCTGGATGGCGGCGGTCGACAGGCCCTCCTCAGCGGCGCGCGACGCGTCGGCGTAGCCGATGGTGCCGTTGCCGCCCGAGACGGCCGAGACGACACCCGAGGTGCCCTGCGCGGCCTCGCCGCTGGAGAGCGGCCACACGCCGTCGGGCTCGCTCGTCCAGACGTCACCGGCGGCCTGGTAGAGGTAGTCGGTGAAGTTCTCGGTGGTGCCTGAGTCATCGGCGCGGTGCACCGGCGTGACGGCCAGGTCGGGGAGCGTGGCGTCGGGGTTCAGCGCCGCGATCGCCGGGTCGTTCCAGTTCGTGATGGTGCCGGCGAACAGGCCCGCGGTGGTCGCCGCGTCGAGGTTGAGCGCGTCCACGCCCTCGACGTTGAAGATGATCGCGATCGGCGAGATGTAGGTCGGCAGCTCGATGATGTCGGTGCCCTCGACGCAGGCGTCGAACGGGCCGGCCTCGATCTCCTCGATCTTGAAGGCGCGGTCGGAGCCCGCGAACGGGAAGGCGCCCGCCTGGAACGACTCGCGGCCCGCGCCGGAGCCCGAGGGGTCGTACGTGATCGTCACGTCGGGGTTCGCGGTCTGGAAGCCGGCGGTCCAGGCCTGGACCGCGACCTCCTGCGACGAGGCGCCGCCGCCGGCGATCTCGCCGGAGAGGTCCGATGCCGCCGTGGTTTCGTCGGTGGTCGTGCCGCCGGCGGTCTCGTTCGCGGCGCAGCCGGCGAGGGCGAGGGCCGCGACAGCGGCGACAGCGCCCACCTGGGCGATGCGGGAGATCTTCACTGTGTGAATCCTTCACGTGTCAGGGAATCAGGCCGTGCAGGCCTTCGGGTGCGAACCCGGTGCGGGGTTCGTTCTGAAACGTAGGCTCGGACTCTTAAGAGACTGCGCTCTGCGGGTGAACGGAAGGTGAACGGGATGCCGACATCCATGCGCAGGTATTGACGTGGGCGCCCGCGATACCGCGGAATCACGCGTCATCCTGCCCCGCCTGTTCACTCACGCGCGCTAAGGTGCCTCGCATGAGCAAGACGACGAAGACGCAGCGCAAGGCGCTCGACGCGATCGACGACGCGGCCGCCGCGGCCAAGCAGGCTCGGAAGGTCGCGAAGACCCTTCCGGGCAAGAACGCGAAGAAGCTGCGCGAGGTCGCCGCCGAGACGTTCGACGACGTCGACGTGTCGAAGAAGGCCCTTCGCAAGAACCCCGGCAAGATCGTCAAGCTCGCGCATCGCGCGGAGGAGCGCGTGCGCAAGGCGACCCGGACGGCGATCGCCAAGGCCGAGAAGAAGGCGCGCCTGCGTGCGGAGGCCGAGCGCGCGGCCGCGGAGGCTGCCAAGGCGGCGGAGGACGCGAAGACGCGTGCGGCCGAGGCCAAGGCGCTGAAGAAGGCGGCTGCGAAGGCGGAGCGCGCGGCGGCGAAGGCTGACGGCGAAGCGCTCGAGGCGGAGCGTGCGCTCGCGCAGCAGTTCAGCGGCGATGATTCGAAGACGGATGCCGCAGCCGCGCCCGCCGGCCGGCGCCAGACTGCCGCCGGGGCTGAGGGTGCCGCCGGCAGCGAGCCCGACGTCGCGCCCGTGAAGCCCGCCGCGTCTGCGGACTCTCCCGACGAGGCGGCCACGCCCGCCGAGTCCGCAGCTCCCGCGAAGACCGCGTCCGCGAAGACCGCGTCCGCGAAGACCGCGTCCGCGAAGACTGCTTCGACCTCGAGGGCCGCGTCGACCTCGAAGTCGCCCGCGAGAGCTGCGGCCGCCGCGAAGAGCCCGGCTCGCGGGAACAGTGCGAAGCCCGCCGCGACCGCCTCCGCGAAGAGCCCGGCGCCCGCGAAGTCCCCTGCTCGCACGACGAGTCCCGCGAAGACCTCGGCCAAGACCGCGGCGCCTGCGAAGCCTGCCGCGGCGGCGAAGGCCTCCGGGAAGACCGCCACTCCCGCGAACACGGCAGCCCCGGCGAAGACGCCCGCCGGCCGGACCACCGCAGCGCCGGCGAAGACCGCCGGCTCCGCGTCACGCCGGCGCCCCGCGTCAGCCGCTGCCGCTCCGGTGGCGCCCGCGGAGCTCCAGGGGCTCACGGTCGCTCAGCTTCGCCAGCGGGCCCGCGCCGCGGGGCACGCGGGCTATTCGCGCCTGTCGAAGGCCGACCTGATCGCCCTGCTGTCCTGACGTGGTCGGCGTCGATTCGCTGCCGGCGGTGCCGGCCACGTTGGATCGCACCGCCGCGGCACCGGCGCCGCGCACGCTGCTGGACATCCTGCGCGCCACGGTGCAGCGCACCCCCGAGGCATCCGCTCTCGACGACGGCTCGGGCGCACTGAGCTATCGCGAGCTCATGGCGCAGGTGAGGACCACCGCCGCGCGACTGCACGAGGCGGGCGTCCGCCGCGGGGACCGCGTCGGGGTGCGCATGCCGTCAGGCTCGAAGGAGCTGTACGTCTCGATCCTCGGAGTGATCGCCGCCGGGGGCGCCTACGTCCCGGTCGACGCCGACGACTCCGAGGAGCGCGCGCGCCTCGTCTTCGGCGAGGCGAAGGTGCGCGGCATCATCTCGGACGGCGGGGTCTACACGCCGGCATCCGATTCGGCGAGCACGGGGGACGGCGGAACCGCTGAGCCGGGATCGCTGTTCGACGGAGACGCCCCGCATCCGAGCACACACGCGCTGGCCGCCGTGCCGCCGCCCACCATCGACGACGACGCCTGGGTCATCTTCACCTCGGGCTCGACGGGCGTCCCCAAGGGCGTCGCCGTCAGCCATCGGTCCGCGGCCGCGTTCGTCGACGCCGAGGCACGGCTGTTCCTGCAGGAGGCGCCGATCGGCCCGGGGGACCGGGTTCTCGCGGGCCTTTCCGTGGCGTTCGACGCGTCCTGCGAGGAGATGTGGCTGGCGTGGCGGCACGGCGCCTGCCTGGTCCCGGCGCCGCGATCGCTCGTGCGATCGGGCGAAGACCTCGCGCCGTGGCTCATCCGCCAGGGGATCACCGTCGTCTCCACGGTGCCGACGCTCGCCGCGATGTGGCCGGCCGACGCCATCGAGAACGTGCGCCTTCTCATCTTCGGCGGCGAGGCGTGCCCGCCGGAGCTCGTCGCGCGACTGGTCGCCGAGGGCCGCGAGGTGTGGAACACCTACGGTCCGACCGAGGCGACGGTCGTCGCCTGCGCCGCGCTCCTCGGCGGCGAGGGACCCGTGCGCATCGGCCTCCCGCTCGACGGGTGGGCGCTCGCAGTCGTAGGCCCGGACGACGTCCAGGTCGCGCCGGGCGAGCTCGGCGAGCTGATCATCGGCGGCGTGGGGCTCGCCCGCTATCTCGATCCTGTCAAGGACGCCCAGAAGTACGCGCCGATGCCGACGCTGGGGTGGGACCGCGCCTATCGCTCCGGCGACCTCGTGCGCTACGAGCCCGAGGGCCTCGTCTTCCAGGGCCGCGCCGACGATCAGGTCAAGGTCGGCGGACGCCGGATCGAGCTCGGCGAGGTCGAGAACGCGCTGCAGGAGCTGCCCGGAGTGACCGCCGCCAGCGCGGCCGTGCGCTCCAGCGACGCCGGGGTGCCGATCCTCGTGGGGTACATCGTCGTCGACGGCGAGCTCGACCGCGCCGCGGCCCGCACGCACCTCGCCGAGCGCCTGCCCGCCGGAGTGATGCCGCTCCTCGCGGTCGTGCCGGACCTTCCGGTCCGCACATCCGGCAAGGTCGACCGCGCGGCGCTGCCGTGGCCGCTGCCCGACGTGGATGTGCCGCGGACCGACCTCAGCCCCGATGAGGCCTGGCTCGCCGAGCAGTGGCAGGCCGTGCTGGGGCTCGCCGTCCCCGACCGCAAGGCCGACTTCTTCGATCTCGGGGGCGGCTCGCTCGCCGCCGCCCAGCTCGTGTCGCGCATCCGGGCGCGCGTTCCCGACTTCTCGGTGGCCGACATCTACGACGTCCCACGGCTGGGAGCCATGGCCAAGGCGCTCCAGCCGTTCCTCTCGCGCGAGGAGGTGAGCGGGTTCCGGATGCCGGAGCCCACTCCGCGCTCGACGCAGTGGGCGCAGTCCCTCCTGGGTGCGCCGCTGTTCATCCTCTCCGGGGTGCGGTGGCTCCTCTACATCCTCACCGCGGGGGCGATCCTCCAGCTGTTCCCCGGATTCGAGGCGCTTCCCAGCGCACCCTGGTGGGCACTGATCCTCGGCCTCGTGCTGTTCGCGACCCCGTTCGGCCGCATGGCCATCGCCGCGGTGTCCGCTCGCCTTCTTCTCGCGGGGCTCCGTCCGGGGGACTACCCCCGCGGCGGCTCGATCCACCTGCGGCTCTGGCTCGCCGAGCAGATCTCCGATCAGGTCGACGCCGTGGGCCTGGCCGGCGCGCCCTGGGTCACCTACTACGCGCGCGCGCTCGGTGCCCGGATCGGCGCCGATGTCGACATGCACACGCTCCCGCCCATCACGGGCATGCTCAAGGTGGGCGACCGCGCGTCGATCGAGCCCGAGGTCGACCTCAGCGGTTACTGGATCGACGGCGACCTCGTCCGCATCGGAGAGGTCCGCATCGGTTCGGACGCCACCGTCGGGACGCGCAGCACGCTGGCACCCGGCACCCGAATCGGTCAGCGGTCCGAGATCGCACCGGGGTCGGCGGTGTTCGGCCGCGTGCGCGCGGACCAATCGTGGGCCGGGTCTCCCGCCGTCCGCGTCGGGGGGACGGCGGAGGGCTGGCCGGCCGAGCGCCCGCCGGCTTCGCAGCGCTGGCTGTGGGCCTACGCGGCGTCCGCCGTCGCGCTCGGGCTCCTGCCCGTCGTCAGCTTCGCGGCCGGCGGCGTCGTGCTGGCCCTGGGTATGCGCGGTGCGCCCGACCTGGGCGGCGCGCTCGCCGCCTCCTTCCTGTGGCTCGTGCCCGCGGTGCTCGTGGCCGGCCTCGTCTACGCCGGAACGGTGGTCGTGGGCGTGCGGCTCCTGTCGCTCGGGCTCCGGGAGGGAACGCATCCCGTCCGCAGCCGCGTCGGCTGGCAGGCGTGGACGACGGAGCGGCTCCTGGACTCCGCCCGGACGGTCCTGTTCCCGCTGTACTCGAGCCTGTTCACCCCGGTGTGGCTGCGCATCCTCGGCGCGCGCGTCGGGCGCGATGTCGAGGCATCCACCGTCCTCCTGATCCCCGCGATGACCCGCATCGAGGACGGCGCGTTCCTCGCGGACGACACCATGGTCGGCTCGTACGAGATGCGCGGCGGCTGGCTGCGGCTCGGCGAGGTGCGGATCGGCAAGCGGGCCTTCCTCGGAAACTCCGGCATGGCCTCGCCCGGACACACCGTCCCGCGCGACGGGCTCGTCGCGGTGCTCTCGGCGGCGCCGGTGAAGGCCAAGCCCGGGTCGTCGTGGCTCGGTTCGCCGGCGGCGCGGCTGCGCCGGCAGCCCAACGAGGGGGACGGCAGCCGCACGTACGACCCGCCCGCTTCGCTGCGCATCGCGAGGACGCTGTGGGAGCTGTGCCGCTTCATCCCGGTGGTGCTCACGTGCGCCGTCGGACTGCTGGTGCTGTTCACGCTCGCCGCACTCGTGCAGACCGTCGGACCGTGGTTCGCGCTCCTGCTGTCGGGATTCGTGCTGCTCGCGGCCGGTGCGCTGGCGGCGGGCATCTCGACAGTGGCGAAGTGGCTCTTCGTCGGACGGATCCGCGCCGGTGAGCAGCCGCTGTGGTCGAGCTTCGTGTGGCGCACGGAGGTGTCCGACACCTTCACCGAGATGCTCGCGGCACCGTGGTTCGCGCGTGCCGCTGCGGGCACGCCCGCCCTCGCGATGTGGCTGCGCAGCCTCGGCGCGCGCGTCGGCCGCGGCGTGTGGTGCGACAGCTACTGGCTCCCCGAGCCCGATCTCGTCACGCTCGGCGACGCGTCGACGGTGAACCGGGGGTGCGTCGTGCAGACCCACCTTTTCCATGATCGAATCATGAGCATGGACACCGTCGAACTCGAACCCGGTGCGACGCTCGGCCCGCACAGCGTGATCCTCCCCGCCGCATCGATCGGAGCGCACGCGACCGTGGGCCCCGCGTCCCTGGTGATGCGCGGTGAGAGCGTGTCCGTCGGCTCCCGTTGGAGCGGAAACCCGATCGGCCCCTGGCACGCCGTGAAGGTCCGCGCCTACCAGTCGACGTCGTGATCGGTCCCGACCCGTATACGCCACGCAGCGGCGACGGCTCCTACGACGTCGTGTCGTACGACCTCGACCTCCGCTACCGCGTGCGCACGAATCGCCTCGAGGGGCGCGCGATCGTCAACGCGGTGGCGGCCGAACGGGTGCGCAGCATCCGGCTCGATCTGGTCGGGCTCCGCGTCTCGCGCGTGCGGGTCGACGGCGACGCGCGTACGAGATTCCAGCAGGATGCCTCGTCTCTGCGTGTCACGCTGCCACGGCCGCTCGCCGCCGGCGAGGAGTTCTCGGTCGACGTGCGGTACGCGGGCGCACCCAGACCGCGACGGTCGACGTGGGGCACGATCGGGTGGGAGGAGCTGGAGGACGGAGCGCTCGTCGCCTCGCAGCCGATCGGCGCGCCGACCTGGTTCCCGTGCAACGACCGCCCCGACGATCGCGCGCGGTTCCGAATCGCGGTGACCACCGAGGACGAGTACGCCGTCGCGGCGACCGGGGTGCCGCGGGCGCCGGTGCGCTCCGGAGGGCTCGCGCGATGGGAGTTCCTCTCGGAGGTGCCGACCGCGACGTACCTGGCTGCCGTGCACGTGGGTCCGTACCGCGAAACCGCGCTCGGCGACGTGCGGCTGTTCGCCCCGGCTGCTCTGCTGCCGGCCGCCCGGGCCTGGTTCGCCGACGTCCCCCGCATCCGCGCCTGCTTCGAGTCCGCCTTCGGGCCGTACCCTCAGGAGCACTGCACCGTGGTCGTCACGCCGGATCCGCTCGAGATCCCGCTCGAGGCGCAGGGGCTGGTGGTCTTCGGAGCCAACCACCTCGTGCCGGAGGCCTCGCGATTGGTTCCGCACGAGATCGCCCACCAGTGGTTCGGCAACAGCGTCGGCCTCGAGAGGTGGAGCGACATCTGGCTGAACGAGGGCTTCGCGTGCTTCGCGGAATGGGTGTGGTCGGAGGCGTCCGGCGGCGCCGACATCGCGACGCTCGCCGAGGCGCACCATGCCCGGCTGCAGGCGCTGCCACAGGACCTGGTCATCTCCGACCCCGGTCCTCGGCGCATGTTCGACGACCGCGTCTACAAGCGGGGAGCTCTCACGCTCGAGGCGCTCCGCCGCACCGTCGGCCGCGATGTGTTCGGCGAGCTCCTGCGCACGTGGGTCCGCACGCACCGGCACTCGCTCGTGACCACCGCCGCCTTCCGCGAGTGCGTCGAGAGCGTATGCGGCCCCGCGGGGCTCGCGCTCGTCGGCCCGTGGCTGGACTCGCCGGTCCTGCCTTCGCTGCCGCCGCGCACTCCGTGATCCGCGCGGGCGACGCGCTTTCTCCCTGGTCCCTGCGGCCACGCCGGTCGGCGACCGGCAGGCAAGACGTCAGCGTGCTCGGTCGGTGCGTCCGCCCCGCGGCTGCACGGCCACGCTGACCAGCACGCCGCCCGGGCCCGCGGCATCCGATCCGTCGTAGACCCCTTCGTCGGGCACGACGGCCGTCCAGCCCCCGGCATCCGCCATGACGGCGACCGATCGAGGATCGACGCGCAGGCCGCGGCCGTCCGCCTTCAGAACGGACTCGACCCGCACCCAGTCCCGGACCGTCGCGTCGTCGTCCTCGAGGAGTCCGGCCATACCGGCGGCGTCACGGCGCGAATCGACCTCGAGCTCGGCGTCGACGCCCAGCGCCCCGGCATCGCCCGTCGCCGCGACCGCGGCGATCGTCCAGGAGCCGGCATAGGTCACGCTCGCGAGGAACGGGGCACCCCGCACGACCACCGGGCCGTGCGGTCCGCCGCAGCGTGGACAGGTGTTGTCGAGCTCCGCGCCGGCCGGCAGCATCTGTGCGAGCAGGCGCCAGGCATGATCGCGGCGGGGTTCGGCCGGCGGCACCTCCGCCCATGCGAGGCGCACCTCCGTCGACCCGACGCGCACGCGCGACGTCGCCCGGTGCATCAGACCTTCGGGGCGTGCGTCTCGATCGTGACGATGCCCGACCCCGGATTCTCGACCGAGAGATGCACCACCGAGAACGCCGCCGGCTCGAGCGCCGAGGCGCTGCCGAGATACGACCCGCGCAGCGTCCCGGTCGCCAGCGCGAGCTCGCTCAGGATGTCGGGCAGCACCGGTCCGTGGCTGCACAGCACGGCGGGCATCCGGGCCCGCACGCGCTCCCCGATGACGGTGCGCGCGTCGGACTTGCCGTCCTCCCAGGCGTCCTGGCTGATGAGCTTGCTCATCTCAATCTGCCGTCCGAGGGCGGCAGACAGCGGTGCGACCGTCTTCACGCACCGGGTGGCGGGACTCGAGACGATCCGGCGGACACCGAACGCGAGCAGGGGGCCGACGATCGAGCTCGCCTGCTTGCGCCCGCGCGGAGCGAGCGGGCGCGCGGCATCCTTCCCCTCCCAGTCCTCGCGGGAGACGGCCTTGCCGTGTCGCAGCACCACGATCGGGAAGGTCCGCAGCACGCTCTCGTCGATGAGGCGGAGGAAGTTCTCCATGATCTCGGTGTCGACGGGGTAGCTGAGCCGCTTCATCGCCTTCTTGGGCGAGACCCACTCGAGAGCGGCGATCTCCTTGTTGGGCACGAACGCCGACGAGCGGATGGCGGCATCGGTCGCCTCGGCCGCCCAGTAGTGCACGATCTTCGTGCGCTTGCTCGGCAGACGGTACCGCGACACCCCGACGGGGACGCCGAGCGAGACGCGGATGCCGGTCTCTTCGTGGATCTCGCGCACCGCGGTCTCGGCGAGCATCTCGCCGGGATCGACCTTGCCCTTGGGGAGCGTGACGTCGCGGTACTTCGTGCGGTGGATCAGCAGCACACGGAGCTTGCCCTCCACGACGCGCCAGACGACGCCCCCGGCCGCGTAGACCGCGGTCTCGGTCATCGCACCGCCCGTGCCCGCCGGCGGCGCTGCACGTTGGTCATGGTCCGGTCTTGGAGGTCCACGAGCGGCTTGCCGTCTTCGCCGAGGTTGTGACGCACCCACTCGCCCTCGGGCCCGAGGTGCCATGAGCTCGTCGTGTCGCTCATCGACAGCGTGAACAGGTCGTTCAGCTCCTTGATGTGCGCGGGGGAGGACACCCGTACCAGCGCCTCGACGCGGCGGTCGAGGTTGCGGTGCATCATGTCGGCGCTGCCGATGTAGACGATCGGGTCGCCGTCGTTGTGGAAGGCGAAGATGCGCGAGTGCTCGAGGTAGCGGCCGAGGATGGAGCGCACCGTGATGTTCTCGCTCATCCCCTCGACGCCGGGCTTGAGCGAGCAGATGCCGCGGACGCAGATCTCGACCTTCACGCCGGCCTGGCTGGCCCGGTACAGCGCGTCGATGATCTGCTCGTCGACCATCGAGTTGACCTTGATGCGCACGCTCGCGGGCTTGCCGGCCAGCGCGTTGCGGCGCTCCTTGTCGATCAGGCGGAGCAGGCCCTTGCGCAGGTGCAGGGGAGCGACGAGCAGGCGCTTGAACTTCTTCTCGATCGCGTAGCCGCTCAGCTCGTTGAACAGGCGGGTGAGGTCGCGGCCCACCTGGTCGTCGGCGGTGAACAGGCCGAAGTCCTCGTAGATGCGGCTCGTCTTCGGGTTGTAGTTGCCCGTGCCGACGTGGCTGTAGCTGCGCAGCACGCCGTTCTCCTCACGGATGACGAGGGCCAGCTTGCAGTGCGTCTTGAGGCCGACCAGGCCGTACACGACGTGCACGCCCGCCTTCTCGAGCTTGCGCGCCCACACGATGTTGTTCGCCTCGTCGAAGCGCGCCTTGATCTCGACGAGCGCGAGCACCTGCTTGCCCGCCTCAGCCGCGTCGATGAGGGCCTCCACGATCGGGCTGTCGCCCGAGGTGCGGTACAGCGTCTGCTTGATGGCGAGCACGTGCGGGTCCTTCGCGGCCTGCTCGAGGAACGCCTGCACGCTCGTCGCGAACGACTCGTACGGGTGGTGCACCAGCACGTCGCCCTTGCGGATCGACGCGAAGATGTCGGGCCGCTCGTTGTTGTCGCCCGGCTGGAACGCCAGTGCCGTCGTGGGCAGGTGCGGCTTGTAGTGCAGGTCGGGCCGATCGATGCGCGACAGGTCGAACAGGCCTCGCAGGTCGAGCGGGCCAGGAAGGCGGTAGACCTCCTGCTCGGTGATGTCGAGCTCCCGGATGAGGAGGTCGAGTGTCACGTCGTCCATGTCGTCGGTGATCTCGAGGCGGATGGGCGGGCCGAAGCGGCGCCGCAGCAGCTCGGCCTCGAGCGCCTGGATGAGGTTCTCGGTCTCGTCCTCCTCGATCACGACGTCCTCGTTGCGCGTCAGGCGGAAGGCGTGGTGGTCGAGCACCTCCATTCCGGGGAACAGGTCGTCCAGGTGGTTGGAGATCAGCTCCTCGAGCGGGAGGTAGCGCACGGTGCCGTCGACCGGCGGCAGCTCGACGAAGCGGGGGAGCATGGGCGGAACCTTGAGGCGCGCGAACTCCTGGCGACCCGTGCGGGCGCTGCGGATGCGGATCGCGAGGTTCAGCGACAGGCCCGAGATGTACGGGAACGGGTGGGCGGGATCTACCGCGAGCGGCATCAGCACCGGGAAGACCTGTGCCTGGAAGTAGTCGTACAGCTGAGCGCGCTCGTCGTCGTCGAGCGTGTCGTACGAGACGACCTCGATGCCGGCCTCGGCCATCGCGGGCTTGACGAGCGAGGTCCAGGCTTCAGCGTGACGCAGCTGCAGCCGGTGCGCCTCGGCCGAGATGTCGGCCAGCGCGTCCGCAGCCGATCGGCCGACGTTGGTGGGCACGGCGAGGCCGGTCACGATGCGGCGCTTGAGCCCGGCCACGCGGACCATGAAGAACTCGTCGAGGTTGCTCGCGAAGATCGCCAGGAAGTTGGCACGCTCGAGCGTGGGCAGGTTCGGATCTTCGGCGAGCTCGAGCACGCGCTGGTTGAAGGCGAGCCAGCTGAGCTCGCGATCCAGATAGCGATGGTCGGGCAGCTGCGAGTCGAAGACCTCGGAGAGGTCGAAGTCGTCGTCGTCCGCATCGCCCAGGCCGGCGTCGAGCACCTCGGGTTCGATCATCCCCTCATCATTGCAGGGTCGCGTGACGAGAGTGTGAACGAGACGGATGCCGTTGACACGGCGCTCGCTATGCGTCAGTGCGCTCGCGCGGGGCCGGTTCGGGCTCGTCCTCGTACACGTTGAAGCGATAGCCGACGTTGCGGACCGTGCCGATCAGCTGCTCCATGTCGCCGAGCTTGGCGCGCAGGCGTCGCACGTGCACGTCGACGGTGCGGGTGCCGCCGAAGTAGTCGTATCCCCACACCTCGCTGAGCAGCTGCTCCCGCGTGAACACGCGCGACGGGTGGGTGGCGAAGAAGTGCAGGAGCTGGAACTCCTTATAGGTGAGGTCCAGCGGGCGGCCGTGCACCTTCGCCGAATACGACGATTCGTCGATCGTGATGCCCGAGGTCTGGATGCGGGTCGAGACCTGCTCGGCGGACTGCCGTCCGACGGCCAGACGGATGCGGGCGTCGACCTCTGCGGGGCCGGCGGTGAAGAGGATGACGTCGTCGATGCCCCAGTCGGGGGAGACGGCGGTCAGTCCTCCCTCCGTCACGATGAGCAGGAGCGGCGCGTCCAGTCCCGTCGTGTTGAGGATCTTGCACAGCGACTTCGCGCCGACCAGGTCGACGCGGGCATCGACGAAGATGATGTCGGCGCTGGGGGCGTTGACCAGCTGGGCGGGTTCGGCGGGGATCTGGCGCACGCGGTGGCTCAGCAGTTCGAGCGAGGGCAGGACGGGACCGCCTCCGTGGGTGGAACTGAGAACCAGGAGCTGTGCCAATGGATCGCCTTCCCGGCGCGTGGGGGCGCGCCGCGAACCCCAGTGTAGGGCGTGGGGGACAGGCAGTCGGTTCGCGTGACGTCCGCGCGCGGCCATGACAGCGGGTGCGGCGCGGGAGCCGATGGGGGAAGATGGGACGCGTGGCCGTGCCAGAACTCGCCCCGCGTCGCACTTTCGGCGGCATCGTCGCCGTGTGGGTGCTCGCGGCGCTGATCGCGATCGTGGTCGGTGTCTTCGCGACGCCGGACTGGCGTGCGGCGTGGCTGGGCGTCGGATTGGGCGGATGCCTCATCGCGGCGTTCGCGGTGCAGCTCTGGTCCGGCCGTTCGCAGGGTTTCACCGAGCGGGTCGCGGCGAGCGTGCTCGGCGCGGCGCTGGTGATGGGCGTCATCAGCCTCGGTTTCGGACTCGCCTCGCTCGTTCCCGGCTAGCGCCGCGCGGCGCAGGCGACGGCTCCTCGACTAGACTGGCTGCATGGATCTCGTCGCGCTCGAACTGTTCTTCGTGGGCCTGCTCGGTCTGGCGTCGCTCGCGATCGTCTTCGTCTCGGGGGCCGTCGTCTGGAACCTCTACCGCGGCCAGCGCTGACCGGACGCGTCGTGCTCGACATCCCGACCGACCTTCCTTCGGAGCTCGTCCCGCTCTCGTGGCTCATCGGCGTCTGGGAGGGCACGGGCGTCATCGACTACGGCGACGGCGCCTACACGGGCGAGTTCACGCATCGCGTCAGCTTCAGCCATGACGGCGGCGGCTATCTGAACTACTCCGCCGACGCGTGGCTGCACGACGCCGACGACTCCGCCCAGCGCACGCGCCTGGTCGCCGAGCTCGGCTACTGGCGGCTCGCGATCCCGGCGACCGACGGCGATGCCGGGCCCGGGCTCCTTCCCCCGATCGCGGCGCCCGTCGCGCGCAGCGCGGACGACATCGAGCTGCTACGCAACGCCGACGGAGGCTTCGACCTCGAGGCGGTGCTCGTGCACGCCGACGGCGTGAGCGAGCTCTACCTCGGGCAGATCAAGGGCCCCCGCATCGACATCGCGACAGACGCGGTCGTACGGCCCGCCGGCGCGAAGTCATACGCCGCCGCGACGCGCATGTACGGACTCGTCGACGGCCACCTGCTGTGGGCGTGGGACATCGCCGCACTCGGCTACGAGCTGGCCGCCCATGCCTCCGCACGTCTTGCGCGGGTGGAGTGATGACTGACGCCTTCGCCGCCGTTCCGGGCGCAGTGGTCGATGAGACGGGTCTGCAGCACGTCGGCAACCCGCTGGTCGAGCAGCGCCGGCTCGCCTCCGGCGCCGCCATCGCTCCCCGTGCCGATCGCGCCGTCATCGCCGTGCCGGGCGAGGACCGCCTGACCTGGCTGGACTCGCTGTCGTCGCAGGCCCTCTCCCGTCTCGCGCCGGGCGTGGGCACGGAGCTGCTGATCCTCGATCCGCAAGGACACGTCGAGCACGCGGCATCCGTCGTCGACGACGGCGAGACGACCTGGCTCATCGCCGATCGCGCTGACGCCGCTGGCCTCTACGACTGGCTTCGCAAGATGCGCTTCCGCCTGCGCGTGGACCCGCGCATCGCCGACGAGGAGTACGCCGTCGTCGGCGGCACGGCCGCTGCGCTCGAGAAGGTGTCGCCGGCCGCGCCCTCCGGGATGCCGCTGGTGTGGCAGGACCCGTGGCCGGATGTGACGCCAGGTGGCCATGCCTACGCCGTCGTCGACCCGCACCCGGGTGCCGAGCGCGACTGGGCCGAGGCCATCGTCACGCGCGACGAGGAGCGGCGGATCGCGGATGCCGCCACCCGCGGCGACCTCGAGCTCGCCGGACTGACCGCGGTCGAGGCCCTGCGCGTGGCGGCGTGGCGGCCGCGGTGGGCGGCGGACGTCGACGAGCGCGTGCTTCCGCACGAGCTGGATTGGCTGCGCACGGCCGTGCACCTCGACAAGGGCTGCTACCGCGGCCAGGAGACCATCGCCAAGGTCCACAATCTCGGCCACCCTCCGCGGCGACTGGTGGCGCTTCAGCTCGACGGCTCGGGCAGCGTGCTGCCCGAGCACGGCGCGCCGGTGCGTCTCGGCGACACCGAGGTGGGGATCGTGACCTCGGCGGCGCTCCACTACGAGGAGGGTCCGATCGCGCTGGCCGTGCTGCGCCGCACGACCCCGGTCGACGGCGCGCTGACGGTCGACACCGCGGACGGCCCGGTCGCGGCGGCGCAAGAGGTCGTGGTGCCCCCTGACGCCGGGGCGACGGCGAACGTCCCCCGCATCACTCGGCTGTCGCGCCGCGCGGCGGCGCAATAGGAGCGGCGGCGGTGAGCGGCGACGGCGACACCGCCGCGGTCACCCAGGTCGTGCCGACCGGCTGGCGCGCCCGCCTGGACCTGCGCCCGCAGCTGTCGCGTACGCGCGGTTCGGCCATCGCGATCCTGCAGATCACCGTCGCGGCCACCGCGGCGTGGGCGTTCGCGCACTATGTGGTCGGGCATCCGGCGCCGCTGCTGGCAGCGACGGTGACGATCTCGAGCCTCGGATTGGTGCGCGATGCGCGACCTCGCCGCGTGCTCGAGACCGTGGTGGGCATGCTCGTCGGCATCCTCGTCGCCGAGGGGTTCGTCGTGGTCGTCGGCCCCGGTTGGTGGCAGCTGGCGCTCGCCCTGGGCGTCACGCTGCTGGTCGCCCGCTTCCTGTCGCCTTACCCGCCCTTCGCGATCATGGCGGGGATCCAGGCGTCGATCGTGATGTCGCTGCCCGCGACGCAGCCCTTCGTCCGCCTGATCGACGGCATCATCGGCGGTGTCGCCGCCCTCGTGGTGACCGCGCTCATCCCGCGCAATCCGCGCCGCGAGGAGGCGCGCGACGGGCACGCCGTGTTCGCCGAGGCGGACGCCGCGGCCCGCACGATCGTGCAGGCGCTGCGTCGCGGCGACGCGATACGTGCGGCGCGCGGGCTCGACAAGGCGCGCGCGATCGGGCCGCGCATCGACGAATGGCGAGCCTCGCTGGACTCGGGGCTGGCGGTCGCCGGCTTCTCGCCGTGGCTCCGCCCGCAGCGCGCCGAGCTGCGCCGCCATCACGCCGTGCTGCAGTCCATGGACTTCGCCACGCGCAATCTGCGCGTGGTGGCGCGCCGCGCCGTGTACCTCTGCGACGACGGGCAGCGCCGGCCGGTGCCCGCCGAGCTCCTCGCCGAGCTCATGCGGGCCGCAGCCCTGGTGGGCGACAGCCTCGACGACATCGCGCTGCAGCCGGCGGCCCGCGAGGCGGTCCGCGCGGTGGCGGTGCGACTGGATCCGGCGCAGATCCTTCCTGACGGCTCGCAGGGCGAGCAGAACCTCATCACGGCGCTGCGGCCCCTCGCGGTGGATCTGCTCACCGCGACCGGCATGCCCTCGGCCGAGGCCCGCGCGGTGCTTCCCCGCGTGTAGGCGGCGCTACCGCGGCGCGACGGCCTCCCACGGCACCGTGACCTCGCCCAGCCGCCACCGCGACCGCTCGAGCACGGGCCACCCGCCGGCGACGAGGGCCGACAGCGCCGTGCGCCACCGATGGACCGGGCCGAACGGCGAGACGCTCGCGGCGCGCTCCCACTCGGTGTCGAGGGCACCCAGGAACGCGTGGACCCGCTCGCCGGGGACGTTGTGATGGATGAGGGCCTTGGGGAGCCGCTCTGCGGCGACGGACGGATGCTGCAGCCCGGCGAGCCGCAGCGACACCGTGAGCGTGCGGGGCGCGGCATCCGTCCCCATCGCGACCCACGTCGCGATCCGGCCGATCTCATCGCACGTGCCCTCGACGAGGAGACCCTCCGGAGCAAGGCGCGCGGCCATGCTCGCCCAGGCGCCGGCGACCTCGGCCTCGTCGTACTGCCGCAGCACGTTGAAGGCCCGGACGACCGCGGCCCGCCGTCCGTCGGGCACGGGCACCTCGAAGCCGCCGCGGGCGAACGACACCGCCGCATCCGGGGCGAACGTCGTTCCGCCCGCTCTCACGAGGTCCAGCTGGGCGCGGGCGCGCGCGACGCGGGCCGGATCGATCTCCAGACCCAGCACCTCGACGTCGGGTCGCGCTCGCGCGAGACGCGCATACAGCTCGAGGGCGGTGACGCCGCTCGCGCCGTAGCCGAGATCCACCACGAGCGGGTCGGCCGCGCGCCGCAGAGCCGGGTGCCGCGCGATCCACCGGTCCACGCGCCGCAGCCGGTTCGTCCCCGTGGTGCCGCGCGTGATCTGCCCCACGGGTCCGCGCGCCATCCCCCCATGATGCCAGCCGGTCGCCCTGCCCCGGCCGACACGTCGCCGGGAGCGGCACCCCTGCGCCGATATCATGGGGCGCATGACCGCGCCCTATACGCTGATCCTCCTCCGACACGGCCAGAGCGAGTGGAACAAGACCAACCAGTTCACCGGCTGGGTCGACGTCCGTCTCACCGAACAGGGCAAGGCCGAGGCCCAGCGCGGCGGCGAGCTGCTCGCCGAGTCGGGGATCCTCCCCGACGTGCTGCACACGTCCGTGCTCAGCCGTGCCATCCAGACCGCCGACATCGCCCTGGACGCCGCGGACCGCCTGTGGATCCCGGTGAAGCGCTCGTGGCGCCTCAACGAGCGCCACTACGGCGCGCTGCAGGGCAAGGACAAGGCCCAGACGCTCGAGGAGTTCGGCAACGAGCAGTTCATGCTGTGGCGTCGCTCGTTCGACGTGCCGCCGCCGCCGCTGCCGGCCGACGACCAGTACAGCCAGGTCGGCGACCCGCGCTACGTGGGCATCGACGGCGAGGTGCCCGACACCGAGTCGCTCAAGATCGTCATCGACCGCATGCTGCCGTACTGGCACAGCGACATCGTCCCCGACCTCAAGGCGGGCAAGACGGTGCTCGTCACCGCGCACGGCAACTCGCTGCGCGGACTGGTGAAGCACCTCGACGGCATCAGCGACGCCGACATCGCCGAGCTCAACATCCCCACCGGCATCCCGCTGGTCTACCGCCTCGACGAGGACCTCAAGCCGATCGGCGAGGGGGAGTACCTCGACCCCGAGGCCGCCGCCGCCGGCGCAGCCGCGGTCGCGAACCAGGGCAAGGCCTGACGGACAGCACAGAAGAGCGGATGCCTCCCCCCGAGGCATCCGCTCTTCTCATTCGCACGTCGCCCGATCCCACGAGCGTGCGCCGTGCAGGCTGCTAGGCCGTGGGTGCGACGACGTCGATCGTGTCGGTGCTGGTCGTCCAGTCGCCGGTCGAGAGATAGGCGACCTTCTTGGCGACCGACACCGCGTGGTCGCCGAAGCGCTCGTGGTAGCGGCTGGCGAGCGTCGCGTCGACGGTGGCGGACGGGTCGCCCTGCCAGCTGTCGCTGAGGACCTTCTCGAACACCGACACGTGCAGCTCGTCGAGCTTGTCGTCGGCGTTGCGGATCTCGTCGATGAGGTCGCCGTCCTGCGTGCGCAGCAGCTCAGTGAGCTGGCGAGCGGCTTCGACGTCGAGCTCGCCCATCTTGAGGAATGTCGACTTCAGGCCCTTGGGGATGGCCCGCTCGGGGAAGCGCATACGGGTGAGCTGAGCGATGTGCTCGGCGATGTCGCCCATGCGCTCGAGCGACGCGCTCATGCGCAGGGCGCTCACGACGATGCGCAGGTCGCGGGCGACCGGCTGCTGACGAGCGAGGATCTCGATCGCGAGCTCGTCGAGCTCGACCGCCTTCTCGTCGATGACCGCGTCGGCCTCGATGACCTCCTCCGCCAGCGAGACGTCGCTCGTGCCGAACGCACGCGTCGCCTTGTCGATGGCGACGGTAACGAGCTCGGCGATCTCGACGAGTCGCCCCTGCACGTCCTCGAGGGACTGGTGGAAGACTTCGCGCATTCGGGTGCACCTTTCCTGTTTTCGGGGAGGCTTCGCCTGCGCCCCGGCGATTGTCGCCAGGGAAGGTTAACGGATGGTGCCGCCGTGGTGAACAGTACCGGGCGCCTGCATCGCCCCGGCGGATCCGGTCCGATCGGCCGGTCGGCGTGCCCGTACGCTGGTGACATGGACACGACGCAGCTCGCGCTGCTCGCCCTCCTCGCGGGGATCTTCATCGGTGGTTCGATCTCCGCCGTCGTCGTCGCGGCGATGCGGGCGCGCGATCGCGCGCACGCCTCCATGTCGGTCGAGATCCCCGACGGCGTGCGCGGCGTCCTCCACGGCATGGACGACGCGGCGCTGGTGGTCGACGCGTCCTTCACGGTGCTGGCGGCATCGTCGGCGGCCGCCGCGTTCGACCTCATCGAGGGCGGCACGCTGCCGACCGACGAGCTGCGCACCCTCGCCCGCCGCGTCCGCACGAGCGACTCCGTGGTGACCGAGACGAGCGCGACCGAGACGATGCGGCTGCGCCGCGGCGCGCCGCCGGCCGAGCCCCGGCTGGTCGCCGTGCGTGCGTCCCGCATCTCGCCGCGCCTGACGCTCCTGGTCCTCCGCGACATCACCGAGCGGGAGCGCGTCGAGGAGATGCGCCGCGACTTCGTCGCCAACACCAGTCACGAGCTGAAGACGCCGGTCGGCGCGGTGAGCCTTCTCGCCGAAGCGATCGAGTCCGCCGCCGACGACCCGCCGCAGGTGCGGATCTTCGCCACGCGCCTGCAGGCCGAGGCCTCCCGCCTCGCCCTCCTGACGGCGCGCATCATGAACCTCTCGCGTCTCCAGGCGTCCGACGAGCTGCCCCAGCAGGACGTGTCGGTCGACGAGGTCGTCGCCTCCGCGCTGGACGCGCACGCGATCCAGGCGGACTCGGCCGGCGTCGAGGTCACGCGCGGGGGTTCGCGCGGCCTCTACGTGCACGGCGACGCCCAGGTGCTGAGCGAGGCCGTGGGCAATCTCATCGCGAACGCCATCGCGTACTCGCCGCGCGGCTCGGGCGTCGGCGTCGGCGTGAGGGCGGCCGACCGCATCGTCGAGATCACCATCACCGATCGCGGGATCGGCATCGCCGAGGGCGAGCAGGATCGCGTGTTCGAGCGCTTCTACCGCTCCGACCCCGCCCGCGCGCGCCGCACCGGCGGCAGCGGCCTCGGCCTGTCGATCGTCAAGCATGCGGTGCAGCGCCACGGCGGCGAGGTGCGACTGTGGTCGCGGCCCGGCCGCGGCTCGACCTTCACGATCCGGCTCCCGCAGATCGATGCGCCCGAGATCGACGCCGCGCCCAAGCGCGGGCGCAAGAAGAAGCGCGCGTCCGCCACCGTCGACACGGCCGCGGCCGGGTCCGCCGTCGCCGCCGCGCCGGCCCCGTCGGGCGCGCGGGGACGGGCGGGGAAGGGCGCCGCCGTGGCGCCGAAGGACTCCGTGGCGCCGAAGGCCTCAGCAGCCCCGAAGGCCTCTGCAACCCCGAAGGCCTCCGTGACGCCGAAGGACTCCGTGGCTCCGAAGGACTCCGTGGCGACGAAGGCCTCAGCAGCCCCGAAGGCCTCCGCAGCGTCCAAGCCGCGGGCCACCCGCGCGAAGTCGGGCCCTGCCGCGAGCGACGCGGCGCCGGCCACTCATCCCGAGTCGACCGTCGCGCAGGCCCAGACCATGCCGGTCAACGAGACCGTGCCCGCCGCGCGCCCGGAAGCGGCTCCGGTCGCGATCGAGACCGGGCCGCGGGCCGGCGAGGCCCGGCAGGCTGCGCCGATCGCTGCTGCGCCCGCCGCACCCGAGGCCGAGCGCTCCGCGCCGGACGCGGAGCGCACCTCGGCGGCAGCCGCCCAGGTTGCCGCTGTGCGGAAGACCCGTACGCCCCGGTCTCCGGCCCCAACGTCCGCCGATCCCGCTGTCAAGAAGCCCGCTCCCGTGCCGAATGGAGACACCGCATGACCCGCGTCCTGATCGTCGAGGACGAGCCAGACCTCGCCGACCCGCTCGCCTACCTCTTGCGTCGTGAGGGCTATGAGGTGGAGATCGCGGAAGACGGTCCGACCGCGCTCCTGGCGTTCCGTGAGCGCGGAGCCGACATCGTGCTGCTCGACCTGATGCTCCCCGGGATGCCGGGCACCGAGGTGTGCCGCCAGATCCGTGCGACCTCGGCGGTCCCGATCATCATGCTGACCGCGAAGGACTCCGAGGTCGACATCGTGGTGGGGCTGGAGCTGGGCGCCGACGACTACGTCACGAAGCCCTACTCGGCTCGCGAGCTCCTGGCCCGCATGCGGGCGGTGCTCCGCCGCTTCTCGCAGATCGACGCCGACCTGGAGGACCGGGTTCTCGAGGGCGGTCGTGTGGTGCTCGACATCGACCGGCACACCGTGGCGGTCGAAGGCGGCGAGATCAACATGCCGCTCAAGGAATTCGAACTCCTCGAAGTGCTGATGCGCAACGCCGGCCGGGTCCTGACCAGGGGCCAGCTCATCGACCGGGTGTGGGGGAGCGACTACTTCGGCGACACCAAGACGCTCGACGTGCACATCAAGCGCATCCGCTCGCGCATCGAGCGGAACCCCGGCTCGCCCGAGATGCTCGTCACCGTGCGGGGACTGGGCTACCGGTTCGAGGGCTGACCGCTCGTACCGGTTCGAGGGCTGACCGCTCGCGACCCCGCCTCACGCCGAAGAGGGCGCCCCACCGGGGGCGCCCTCTTTCGGTCGTGCGATCGCGCTCAGGGCGCGAGCGGAGCGAGATAGTCCAGGGAGCCGTCGAGGACCGGCACCGATGCCAGTTCGCCCTCGGCATCGCCGGACTGGAAGAACGCCGTGATGTCGGTGCCGGGAAGGGCGTCGAGATCCTCGATGAGGATCGGCTCCTCCTCGTCGGTGCCGGGGCTCACCGTGGTGCCGGCGGGAACCCGCACCGTCAGCGACGGGCCGCCTTCGCCGAACTCGATGTTGAGCGTCTGCGACTCGTCGGTCTCGTTGATCAGCGCGGCGACGAAGTTGCCCTCCGAGCCGTCCTCGTTGGCGACGATCTGCGCGTTGCGCACCTGCACGGGACCCGAGTCGTAGACGTTGGTGCCCTCGGCCGCCGAGTACTCGATCGTGGTCGCCTGCGGGGAGATCATGCTGCAGCCCGTGGCGGCGAGGACGAGCGCTCCGCCCATGGCCAGCGACGCGATCAGCCGACGGCTCCTCGGAGCGCGTGCCGCCGCGGAACGTCCCTGCGAAGAATCGCTGCGGCGGTGTATCGAGATCACGGATCCTCCAAAGACGGATGACGGTTCTCCAGCATTCTAGGGGCTCGCCCTGGGCGTCGCGGAGCACCGCCCGCGGCGATGCCGCGCGGGCGATGAGACGGCCGCGCGTCGGAGGGCGGAGAACCTTAGCGTATTTCTCCTGTGGTATCCTGGAGGTTGCCGAAAGGACATAACTCCATGCTTTTTGAGGTTGGCGAGACGGTCGTCTACCCCCACCACGGGGCGGCTACGATCATCGAGGTCAAAGACCGGATCATCAAGGGCGAGACGAAGAAGTACCTGAAGCTCAACGTCACGCAGGGTGATCTCATCATCGAAGTCCCCGCAGAGAACGTCGACCTGGTCGGCGTACGCGATGTCATCGGCAAGGAGGGCCTCGACAAGGTCTTCGAGGTGTTGCGCGCTCCCTTCACAGAGGAGCCGACCAACTGGTCGCGCCGCTACAAGGCGAACCTCGAGAAGCTCGCCTCCGGTGACGTCATCAAGGTCAGCGAGGTCGTCCGCGACCTCTGGCGCCGCGATCAGGACCGCGGCCTCTCGGCCGGAGAGAAGCGGATGCTCGCCAAGGCGAAGCAGATCCTGATCTCCGAGCTCGCCCTCGCCGAGAAGACCGACGAAGAGAAGGCGAGCGTCCTCCTCGACGAGGTCCTCGCGAGCTGAGACTCTTTCAGAACGGCGCCCTGCGGGGCGCCGTTCTGCTGTGTGCCCCGGCTTCGCGCCGTGCACGCGAGGGTTCGCACCGCGCCCGGCGCCCGGCGCCGATCGCGGTAGCGTGATCCGGTGAGCATCACTCCCGTGCCCCGTGTCGGCATCGTCGTCGTGGCAGCCGGTTCCGGCACACGGCTGGGCGCCGGCGGCCCGAAGGCCTTCGTGGGGATCGACGGGCACAGCATCCTCCGCCACGCGCTGGTGGGGGTGTTCGCCGCTCCCGTCGCCCAGGTCGTCATCGTCGCGCCGGCCGGTCGTGAGGGCGACGCGCTGAGCGAGGCGCTGGCCGCGGCGGGCACCCGCCGCGATCTCGTATCGGTCGTCGCGGGCGGCGACACCCGCCAGGCGTCCGTGGCCGCGGGACTGGATGCGCTGTGGGCCGACGTGGAGGTCGTGCTCGTGCACGATGCCGCGCGGTCGCTGACGCCGCCCGAGGTCTTCGAGCGGGTCATCGCGGCGATCGACGGCGGCGCCTCCGGCGCGATTCCCGTGCTGCCCGTCATCGACACCATCAAGCGCGTCTCCGGAGCCGAGATCGTCGCCGCCGTCGACCGTTCCGAGCTGGCAGCGGCCCAGACCCCGCAGGGCTTCCGGCGCGACGTGCTCGATGCGGCATATGCGGCTGCCGCCCGGGACTTCACCGACGACGCCGCCCTGGTCGCCGAAGCGGGTCACGCGGTGGCGGCGGTGGCGGGGCATCCGCTCTCCTTCAAGATCACGACCGCGGCCGACCTCGAACGAGCCCGCCACCTGGTCGCCGCGCCGCTGGCTCACACGGCCGCCCACCTCGAGCACGCGCCGGTGGTTCCGCGGGTCGGCATCGGGACGGACGTCCACGCGTTCGGCGGCGAGGGCACGTTGTGGCTCGCCGGACTCGAATGGCCCGGAGAGACGCCGCTGTCGGGGCACTCCGACGGCGATGCCGTCGCCCACGCCATCGTGGATGCGCTGCTGGCCGCCGCCGGCCTCGGCGACATCGGCACGCACTTCGGCACGGACCATCCCGAATACGCCGGGGCACACGCCGACGCGTTCCTCACCCGCACCGTCGCCCTTCTCGGGGAGGCCGGCTGGCGTGTCGGCAACGTCTCGGTGCAGGTCCAGGCGAACCGGCCCCGGTTCGCGGCGCGCCGCCAGGAGGCCGAGCGGGCGCTGTCGGCGGCGCTCGGCGGCGCGGCCGTGTCGGTCTCGGCGACCACGACCGACGGCCTGGGCTTCACGGGGCACGGTGAGGGCGTGTCCGCCTTCGCGGTGGCGGTGGTCGTCCCCGCGTGACCGCCCAAACCGGCGGATGGGCGGGCGCGTCAGAGCGAGCGCGTCATGAACACCGAGAACGGGTCGAGCACGTAGTCCTCGAAGGGCCCGCACACCGCGAACCCCTCGCTCTCGTAGAGTCGCTGCGCGGGGGCGAAGTCGGCGGTGGTGCCCGTCTCGAGCCACAGGCTCGACATGCCGCGCCGGCGCGCGTCCTCCACGATGTGTCGCAGCAGCGCCCGTCCGACCCCCGAGCCCCGGAACCGGTGGTCCACGCGCATCGACTTGATCTCGCCGCGGTCGCCGTCCAGAGCCTTGAGCGCCCCGACTCCCGCGAGCTCGCCGTCGACCCACGCCGACCACACCGTCAGCGACGGGTGCCGGAGCGCCTCGAGGCCGAGTGCGTGCACGCTCTCGGGAGGGGAGGTGTCGTGCATGCCGGCGAGGTGAAGGGCGATGAGGCCACGGGTGGCCTCGCCGCTCAGGTCGTCGGTGCGGATCTCGATGGTGCGCTGCATGTCGGGCCCAGTGTGGCACGCGCGGATTGCGGCGGTGTTTCGGCGGATCAGGCCTCGACGGCGTAAGGCACCGGATCGCGCGGAGTGCGCGAACCCCATGCCAGGAGTGCGAGCCCGGCCGCGAGCACGATGAGCCCCACGACCGCCAGCGCCGAAAGCCGCTCGCCGAGCACGACGATGCCGAGCACGCTCGCGGTGAGCGGCTCACCGAGCGTGAGTGTGGCGGCGGTGGCGGCGGTCAGCCCGCTGAGCCCCCACGTGAACAGCACGTAGGCGATCGAGATGGTCGCCAGTCCGAGCCACAGCGCCATGACCAGGCCCGGCGTCGTGCTCAGCCACGAGAGATCGACGAACGGCAGCGCGAACGCGCAGATCGCCGCCGAGCTCGCCCCCATGGCGCCGACGACGGTGAACGGATCCCAGCCGTCGTCGAGCAGACGCCGCTGGGCGTTGGCGATCACGGCGAACGAGGCGCCGGCGCCGACGGAGCCGAGGAGACCGACCGGGTCGGTGCCGCCGCCCGCGCCCGCCTCGCCGCCGAATCCCAGCAGCACCACACCGATCGTCGCGAGCGCGGTGGCGGCCATCCACGTCGGGGTCGGCATCCGTCGCGTCAGCGCCCATTCCAGCAGGCCCGCGAGGATCGGCGCGGAGCCGAGCGCGACCACCGTGCCGACCGCGACGCCGTTGCGGCCGGTGCCGAGGAAGAAGAGCGGCTGGTACACAGAGATGCAGACGCCGGTGAGGACCATCAATGCGAGGGGACGGATGCCGCCCCGCGAGGGACTGAGCGAGCGGAGGGTCGGCGCGCCCGGGCGAGGGTGACGGCGGGCGTGGCGCGCGGCCAGCGCGAACGCGATGACCGCGAGCCCCGTTCCGCCCAGGACCATGCGCATGACGCCGATCGAGAGCGGCGTGGTGCCGTCGGGCCCGAGCGCTTGCGATGTTCCGGTGGTGCCGAAGAGCACGGCGGCGGCGAGGACGGCGAGCACGTGCACCATCCGTTTATACCGAAGTCGGCGCAGCACCGCGGCGTGGTACCGCCCGCCTTTCCCAGGGCCGGGGCGAGCCCCGCCGGTAGGCTGGTGCGGTGACGGTTCAGCTGTACGACACCAAGGCCCAGGCGCTGCGCGACTTCGCGCCCCTCGACCCCGGGAACGTCACGATCTACGTCTGCGGTCCGACGGTGCAGTCGGGCCCGCACATCGGGCACCTGCGCGGGGCGCTGGCCTTCGACATCCTGCGGCGCTGGCTCGCGCACCGCTACGGCCGCGTGACGTTCGTGCGCAACGTCACCGACATCGACGACAAGGTGCTGGCGAACGCGACAGACGGCGAGCCGTGGTGGGCGCTGGCCTACCGCATGGAGCTCGAGTTCACGCGCGCCTACACGGCGATCGGCATCCTCCCGCCGACCTACGAGCCGCGCGCGACGGCCTCCATCCCGCAGATGCAGGAGATCATCCGGCGGCTGATCGAGGCCGGCTACGCGTATCCGGCGGGGGAGGGGACGGATGCCGCCGGCGACGTCTACTTCGACGTGCGGTCGTGGGCGGACTACGGTGCGCTCACTCGCCAGAGCATCGACGCGATGGAGCCCGCCGCCGACGCCGACCCGCGCGGCAAGCGCGACCCGCGCGACTTCGCGCTCTGGAAGGGCGCCAAGTCCGACGAGCCGGCATCGGCGACCTGGGACTCGCCGTGGGGTCCCGGGCGCCCGGGCTGGCACATCGAGTGCTCCGCGATGGCGCGGCGCTACCTCGGCGCCGAGTTCGACATCCACGGCGGCGGTCTCGACCTGCGCTTCCCGCACCACGAGAACGAACTCGCGCAGTCCACCGCCGCCGGCGACGGCTTCGCCCGCTACTGGGTGCATAACGGCCTCGTGACGGTCGGCGCCCAGAAGATGTCGAAGTCGCTCTTCAACTTCGTGCTCGCCGAGGACCTGCTGCGCGAACGCGATCCACTCGTTGTGCGCTACGCGCTCGCGGCCGCCCACTACCGGTCGAACCTCGACATCACGGCGTCCACCTTCGACGAAGCCGAGGCGGCTCTGGATCGCATCCGCACCTTCCTCGAGCGCGCGCTGCGCACGCTGCGCGCCGACGAGGACGTCCGCGTCGAGGCCGCGGTGCCGGCCGCGTTCGCCGGGGCGCTCGACGACGACCTGGGCGTGCCGCAGGCGCTCGCGGTGCTCCACGAGACGGTGCGGGAGGGCAACAGCGCGCTCGACGCCGGCGACCGGCAGGCCGCGCTCCGCGCGTTCGCCGACGTGGCCGTCATGACCGGCGTGCTCGGCATCGACCCCCTCGACCCGCAGTGGCGGTCGACGGATGCCTCGGCCGAGGCATCCGCTCTCGACACGCTCGTGCAGACGATGATCGCGCAGCGCGCCGAAGCGCGCGCCGCCAAGGACTGGGCAGCGGCCGACCGCATCCGCGACGCGATCGCGGCGGCCGGCATCGCCCTGGAAGACACCTCAGACGGAACACACTGGAGCTTGATCGATGGCTAAGCCGACGCGCCCGGGAGCGGGCAACAGCAAGAAGAAGGGCGCCACCAAGGGAACGGGCGGCAAGAACAAGCGCTCCCTCGAGGGGCGCGGGCCGACTCCCAAGGCGGAGGACCGCGCCTGGCACCCCGCCGGCAAGCGCAAGGCCGCCGCCGAGCGCTACGCCGCGGCAGGCGGCAAGGGCGCGCCCGGACAGCGCGCGCCGCAGGGCTCGAACCCGAACCGCACGAAGTCGAAGGCCGGCGACGACACCGAGACCGTCACCGGGCGCAACTCGGTGCTCGAGGCGCTGCGGGCGAAGATCCCGGCGACGGCGCTCTACATCGCGCAGCGCGTCGAGATGGACGACCGCGTCAAGGAGATGCTGTCGATCGCCACCCACCGCGAGATCCCGGTGCTGGAGGTCATGCGCCCCGAGCTCGACCGCATGGCGGGTTTCGACGGCGTGCACCAGGGCGTCGCGCTCAAGGTGCCCCCGTACGAGTACGCGCACCCGCAGGACCTCCTCGAGCAGATCATCGACCGCGACGAGGTGCCGCTGCTGGTCGCGCTGGATGGCGTCACCGATCCGCGCAACCTCGGTGCCATCATCCGCTCGACCGCCGCCTTCGGCGGGCAAGGCGTGATCGTGCCGCAGCGCCGCTCGGCCGGCGTGAACTCGGCCGCGTGGAAGACGAGTGCCGGCGCAGCGGCCCGCATCCCCGTCGCGGTGGCGGCGAACCTCACCACGATGCTCAAGGAGTTCAAGAAGCAGGGCGTGTTCGTCCTCGGACTCGACGGCGGGGGAGACGTGTCGCTGCCGGCTCTCCAGCTGGCCGATCGGCCGGTCGTCATCGTCGTCGGTTCGGAGGGCAAGGGCCTCTCGCGTCTGGTGACCGAGACGTGCGACCAGATCGTCTCGATCCCGATCTCGACGGCTGCGGAGTCGCTGAACGCCGGGATCGCGGCGTCCGTCGCCCTCTACCAGGTCTACACTCTCCGGGCGGCGCCCGCAGAGTGAACCGCCCCGCGACGCTCCCAGGGGAATGAACTCCGGCGTCGCGCGTTCCCGCCACGAGGGCCGGCGCCGCCGGTCCCGGGCACAGTCGCAGCACCGTCGAAAGGCAGAACATGGCACGCATCGCCGTCATCGGAGGCTCGGGGTACGCCGGCCGTCACATCGTCGCCGAGGCGGTGAGCCGCGGCCACAGCGTACTGTCGATCGCACGGCGGCTCCCGGCGGAGCGCCATGAGGGCGCCCTCTACGTCGAAGGCTCGCTGACGGACGTGCCCGACCTCCTCGCGCAGCTCGAGGGCGTCGACGTCGTGGTCTCGGCGGTGCCGCCGCGGGGCGACATGCAGGGCCTCGTCCGGCCCAACCTCGCGGCCCTCGCGTCGCTGCTGCCCGAGGGCGTGCGCCTCGGCGTGATCGGCGGCGCCGGCGGCAGCCTCGTGACCGAGGGCGGCGAGCGGGTCGTCGACCTGCCGTCGTTCGCGGAGGAGTACAAGGCCGAGGCTCTCGAGGCGATCGGGGTGCTCGAGGACCTGCAGAACGGGCCGGAGTCGCTCGACTGGTTCTACATCCACCCGGCCGGCGGCTTCGGCGCCTATAACCCGGGCGAGCGCACCGGCGAGTACCGCACGGGCGGCGAGGTCATCGTGACCGACGCCGAGGGGGAGTCCTTCATCTCGGGTGAAGACCTCGCCGTGGCGATCGTCGACGAGATCGAGAAGCCGCAGCACCCGCGCAAGCGGTTCACCGTCGGCTACTGACGTTTCGTCTCGCTTCGCTCGCTCAACGACCGGTTCTCGGTTCGCTCGCTTGACGACCGCGTCCCGGTCGTTGAGCGAGGAGCGCAGCGACGAGACGAAACGCGGTCAGACGAGGTCGCGCCAGTCGATCTCGTCCTCCTCGTCGTCCAGGACGGGATTGGGCGAGGTGATGACCGACAGCGACACCGTCTCGGTGGGCGGGCCCATCAGGGTCGCCTCGTCGCGGCGGTGACGCAGCACGTTGTCGATGTAGCTGGTGAGCGCCTCGGCGAGGGGCACGGACTTGCCCTTCGCCTGCGACAGGTACCAGCGGTGCTCGAGCAGCTGGTGGAAGACCTCGGCGGGCTCCAGCTTCGAGCGCAGATCCCACGGCACGGCCTTGACGACCGGCTCGAACACGCGGGTCAGCCACTCGTGCGCGACCATCTCCTCGTCGTCGCCGAGACGCGAGATGCGCGCGCGGAACTCGTCGAGGTCGTTGAGCAGGCGCCGGGCCTGGTTCTCCTCCACATCGAGCCCGGTCAGCCGCAGCAGCCGCCGCTGGTGGTGGCCGGAGTCGACGACCTTCGGCTGGATCGACACCTTGGCGCCGTCGGCTGTCGCCTGGATCGACATCTCGCCGATGTCGAAGCCCAGGTCGTTGAGCCGCTGCACGCGCTCGGTGATGCGCCAGGCCTCGTCGGCGCGGAACGTCTCCTCGTCGGTGAGCGCCGCCCACAGCGAGTGGTACGACGAGACGATGCCGTCGGCGATCGCGATGGCGTCGACGCCCCCTTCCAGGCGGCCGCCGGCCTCGAGGTCCATGATCTCGCCGGCGATGTTGGTGCGGGCGACGTCGAGGTCGTGCGCGCGCTGTCCGGGCGTCAACCCGCTCTCGTGCAGCTCGCCGGTCTCGGCGTCCACCAGGTAGGCGGCGAATGCGCCCGCGTCGCGGCGGAACAGCGTGTTCGACAGCGAGACGTCGCCCCAGAAGAAGCCGACGTTGTGCAGGCGCACGAGCAGCAGCGCGAGCGCGTCGACGAGCCGGGTGGCGGTGTCCGGCCGGAGCACCTGAGTGAACAGCGCGCGGTAGGGGAGTGAGAACTTCAGGTGGGCGGTCACCAGCGCAGCGGGAAGCGGCTCGCCCGCGTCATCCGTCCTCCCCGCGATCACCGCGACGCGCTCGACGCACGGCACGTCCAGCCGGGCGAGGTTGCCGAGCATGTCGTACTCGCGCTGAGCCATCGCCTGCGTGGTCTCCTTGATGGCGACGACGCGGCCCGAGAGATTCGCGAAGCGCACGAGGTGGCGCGAGATGCCCTTGGGGAGGAAGACGATGTGGCTCGAGGGCCAGTCGCCGAGCGGTGTCGACCAGGGCAGCGTCAGCAGGCCGGGATCGACGCTCGAGGCGGTGATGCTCAGGGCGTCAGGCACGTCCCCTCCAGAGAAACGAGCGACGGCGCGGGGGGATGTCTCCCACCCGCGCCGTCGCGAATCCGATCAGCGGTTACGCCGCGGCGATCGCCTTGTCGGTGAGGCGCTCGCCCGACTCCACGTCGAAGACGTGGACGTGGCCCGGAACCGGCGCGAGGGTGACGGTGTCGCCGGCCATCGGGTGGCGGCGGCCGTCGACGCGGGCGACGATGTCGGTGCGCTTGCCGGCGACCTCGGTGTGGCCGTAGAGGTAGCCGTCGGCGCCGAGCTCCTCGACGAGGTCGACCTTGACCGAGAGGCCCTTGCCGTCCTCGGGGGCGACCACGATGTCTTCGGGGCGGACGCCCACGGTGACCTCGCTGCCGTGCGCCTTGCCCAGCGTCTCAGCCTCGATGCCGACGACCTTGTCGCCGAACTGGATGCCGCCCTCGGCCAGGTGGGCCGGGAACAGGTTCATCGCGGGCGAACCGATGAAGCCGGCGACGAACACGTTGTTCGGCTTCTCGTAGAGGTCGCGCGGGGTGCCGACCTGCTGGAGGAGGCCGTCCTTGAGGACCGCGATGCGGTCACCCATGGTGAGGGCCTCGGTCTGGTCGTGCGTGACGTAGACGGTCGTGACGCCGAGGCGGCGCTGCAGCGACGCGATCTGCGTACGGGTCTGGACGCGGAGCTTGGCGTCGAGGTTCGACAGCGGCTCGTCCATGAGGAACACCTGCGGCTGGCGGACGATCGCGCGGCCCATGGCGACGCGCTGACGCTGACCACCCGAGAGGGCCTTCGGCTTGCGGGTGAGGTACTGCTCGAGGTCGAGGAGCTTGGCGGCCTCGAGGACGCGAGCGGCGCGCTCCTCCTTGCCGACGCCGGCGATCTTGAGCGCGAAGCCCATGTTCTCGGCGACCGTCATGTGCGGGTACAGCGCGTAGTTCTGGAAGACCATCGCGATGTCGCGGTCCTTCGGGGGGACGTCGGTGACGTCGCGGTCGCCGATCAGGATGCGGCCCGAGTTGACCTCTTCGAGGCCGGCCAGCATGCGCAGCGACGTGGACTTTCCGCAGCCCGACGGGCCGACGAGAACGAGGAACTCCCCGTCACCGACCTCGAGGTTGAGCTTGTCCACAGCGGGGCGAGTGCCCCCGGGGTACAGACGAGTTGCGTTGTCAAACGTGACGGACGCCATGTTCTCTTCTCCTTCACCGGCAGGTACGTGCCGGACGATCCGTAGTGATGGAATGAGCGGGGGCTTACCCGCACGCCCGCCATCGGGCGCAGGAACAGTATGACACGGCTCGCGCGGAGGTTGCGTCTGGGCATTTCCCAGGGTGGCTGACTAGCATCGTGGACGGCCGCTTTCCCGCCTGGCCCCGCCGGATCACCGGCCTTTTCACGCCCCGAGAGGTTCCATGTCGAGCGACGAGTCATCGAACGCCGCGTCCAGCGAGCGCCGCGACGCGGTGCGCGAGAAGGCGCTGCAGGTGAAGGCGCGCCAGTCGCGCGCCCGCCTGATCCGCCGGACGTCGCTGGCGGCTGTCGCGGTGGCGTTCGTGGCGGTCATCGCCGTCGTCGTGACCTGGACGGTGTCCTCGAGCGCGTCCAAGCCGACGATGAGCCCCGCGAACGGCGTCAACGGCGGCTTCGTCATCACCGACGTCACCGGGAGCGGCATGGAGGCCGAGGCGGCCGACCCCAACGGCGCCGCGCAGGGCGACGCCGTCGCGACGCCGGAGGCGACGGAGCCCGAGCCGACTCCCACGGCGACGCCCACCGAGGCCCCTGCCGTCGACATCCGCGTCTACGTCGACTATCTCTCGACCGGCTCGCGCGACTTCCAGCTCGCCAACATGAAGCAGCTGTCGGAGTGGGTCGAGAACGGCGCCGCCACCCTCACGTACTACCCGGTCGCGATGCTCACGGCGAAGTCGAACGGCACCAAGTACTCGCTGCGCGCCGCCGGCGCTGCGGCCTGCGTCGCCCAGAACTCGCCGGAGTACTTCTTCGCGTTCAACGACGCCCTCCTGCGCCAGCAGCCCGACGTCGACTCCGACGGCATGACCGACGCCGAGCTGGCCGCGCTGGCGCTGGCGACGGGCGTCGACGGCCCCAAGGTCGTGCGTGCGTGCATCGAGGAGCAGTCGTACACGTCGTGGGCGAAGACCGCGACCGAGCAGGCCCTCAAGGGGCTGCCCGGCACCGACGGCGCCTCGCTGACCGGCACCCCGATGGTGCTGGTGAACGGCACGCAGTACGTCGGCAAGCTCGACGACCCCAAGGAGTTCGCGCAGTTCGTGCTCACCGTCGCGAGCGACTCGTACTTCAAGGCGACCCCGACGCCCACGCCGACCACCACCCCCTGATCAGGGGCGCGCGCGGGCGCCGCTAGACTTGGCGCTCTGCCGACTTGGCGCAATTGGTAGCGCACCGTACTTGTAATACGGGGGTTACGGGTTCGAGTCCCGTAGTCGGCTCCACCTGGGCTTTCCCACCCACCCCCCCCGCCCACCGTGCGATCGCGGCTCCCCGCGCACGGCAAGATGGATCGGGTGACCGCACGCCGCCTGCCCGCCTGGATCGGCCTCGGCGGTGCGGTCCTCATCGGCGTCCTCACCGCCGTGCAGGCGCGCATCAACGGGCAGCTGGGCGTGCGCCTCGAAGACGGCTTCGCCGCCGCCGTGATCTCGTTCGGCTCCGGACTCGTCGTGCTGATCGTGCTGTCGGTCGCGCTGCCGCAGGGGCGGCGCGGGTTCAGCGCCCTCGTGACGGGCATGCGCGGCGGAACCATCCCGATTTGGATGCTGTGCGGCGGCGTCGCCGGCGCGCTCTCGGTCGCCACGCAGTCCCTCGCCGTCGGCATCATCGGGGTCGCGCTGTTCACGGTCGGCGTCGTCGCGGGCCAGACGGTGAGCGGTCTGCTGCTGGACCGCGCCGGCGTCGGGCCCGCGGGAATCGTCGCGGTCACGCCGGCGCGCCTCGTGGGCGGCGCGCTCGCGATGCTCGCCGCGGGGGTGTCCCTCGCCGGCGGCGTGGATGCGCCGCTCGTGCTCGTCGTGCTGCCCTTCCTCGTCGGAGCGGGCATCGCCTGGCAGTCGGCGGTGAACGGCCGGCTCCGCCAGCGCGTCGGCACGCCGCTGACCGCGACCCTCGTGAACTTCATCGGCGGCACGGCCGTGCTCGGGATCGCCGAGCTCATCCACACCGCGGTCGCGGGCTCTCCCACCTCGTACCCCTCCGACCCCTGGCTGTACCTCGGCGGAGTCATCGGCGTCAGCTACATCTTCCTGGCGGCCGCGCTGGTGCCCTACACCGGGGTGCTGCTGCTCGGCCTCGGCACGGTCGTGGGGCAGGTCGTCACGTCGGTGATCATCGACGCGCTCTGGCCCACCAGCGCGGCACCGGCGCTGGGCGCGTCGCTGCTCATGTCGACGCTCGCGATCCTCTCGGTCGTCGTGGCGGCGGTGCCGTGGAGACGGATGCCGCGACCCGGCCGCTGACGCCTTCCCCCGCGCCCGCTCGCCGCCGGGCGACCGGCGGTGGCATGCTGAGACCGTGCCGAAGGGGCCGCCGCCCAGCCACGACCGCCCGTCGCACGCCGACACGGGCGTACGACCGGTGGGCCGTGCGGGCGGACCGGCCCTCGGTCAGGTCGACCTCGACCGCCTCGACGGGCTCCTCGCCGCCACGGACCTTCTGCTCGCCCGCGGGTACCCGGGCGACGACGGCACGCGCCAGCCCGTGCACACCGTCTACGTCCCGGGCGATCGCTACACGCCCGCGCTGCCGCGCGAGTGGGGTGACGCGGCGCTGGCCGCGGTCGCGGCACAGGGTGGCATGGCGGCGGTCGTCCGCGAACTGGGCGTCCCCGAGGAGCACGGCGCGACGGTCGCCGAGCTCGTCACGGCGAAGCTCACCTCCGAGCCGATCGAGGATCTCCGCCTGGACTTCGAGGACGGGTACGGCGACCGCGGCGATGCCGAAGAAGACGCCGACGTCGTCCGCGCGACGGAGCGCCTCGCCGAGGCCCGCAGCCGGGGAACGGCGCCGGCGTTCTTCGGCATCCGGTTCAAGGGGCTCGAGGCGCGGACGCGGGGTCGCGGCATCCGTTCTCTCGATCTCTTCCTCACGACGCTGCACGACGCGGCCGGGCCGGTCGACGCGGTCAGGCTGACGCTGCCGAAGGTGAGCACGGTCGCGCAGGTCAGAGCGATGGCGGAGCTGTGCGGGCGGTTCGAGCAGCGTCTCGGGTGGGGCGTCGGAACCCTGAGGTTCGAGATGCAGGTCGAGACGCCGCAGATCGTGCTCGGTGCCGACGGCTCATCGCCCCTGGCCGCCGCGATCCACGCCGCCGAGGGGCGGGTGAGCGGGCTGCACTACGGCACCTACGACTACAGCGCGGCTCTGGGCATCGCGCCGGCATATCAGGCGATGGATCATCCCGCGGCCGATCACGCCAAGAGCGTCATGCAGGTGGCCGCTGCGCAGACGGGCGTGCGGCTGTCCGACGGATCGACGAACGTCCTGCCGGTTGGCGACGCGGAGGCGGTCCGCGCGGCCTGGCGGTCGAGTGCGCGGCTCGTCCGCCGATCGCTCGAGCGCGGCTTCTTCCAGGGCTGGGACCTGCACCCGGCGCAGCTCGTGCCGCGGTTCGTCGCCGACTTCCTGTTCTATCGGGAGGGGTTCGGGCCGGCGGCGGCGCGTCTGCGCGCCTACGCGGACGGCGCCGACACCGGCGTGCTGGACGAGCCCGCGACCGCCCGCGCGCTGGGCGCCTTCCTCTCCCGCGCCCTGGCCTGCGGGGCGGTCAGCGAGACGGAGGCCCGCCAGGCGGCCGGCCTCGATCGCGCCGCCCTCGCCGCCCTCGCCCGTCCGCCGTCCGCCGTCACCGAGGAGACCCGATGAGCTACCACACGCCGCGGGGCGGCCTGCCGTCGCAGACCGAACTCCTGACCGATCGCGCCGTCGTGAAGCAGGCGTACACGTTCATCCCCAAGGGCGTGCTGCGCGACATCGTGACCAGCAGGCTGCCGGGCTTCGCCGACACGAGGGCGTGGATCCTCGCCCGTCCCATCGCGGGGTCGGCGACGACGTTCGCGCAGCTGATCGTCGAGATCTCACCCGGCGGCAGCGCCGACACCCCTGAGCGCGAAAGCGGCGTCGAAGGTGTCGTGTTCGTCACCGACGGCGCCCTCACGCTGACGATCTCGGGCGAGCGACACGTGCTCGAGGCGGGCGGGTACGCGTTCCTCGCGCCCGGCGCCGAGTGGACGCTGGCGAACCGGAGCGACAGGCCGGTGACTTTCCACTGGATCCGCAAGGCGTACGAGGTCGTGGAGGGCGTCGCGGCCCCGACGTCGTTCGTGTCGCGCGACCAGGACGTCCAGCCGCAGCCGATGCCCGGCACCGACGGCGCCTGGGCGACGACCCGGTTCGTCGATCCCGACGACCTGTCGCACGACATGCACGTCAACATCGTGACGTTCCAGCCCGGCGGGGTGATCCCGTTCGCCGAGACCCACGTGATGGAGCACGGGCTCTACGTGCTGCAGGGCAAGGCGGTCTACCGCCTCAACGACGACTGGGTGGAATGCGAGGCCGGCGACTACATGCTGCTGCGGGCGTTCTGCCCGCAGGCCTGCTACGCCGGCGGTCCGGAGCCGTTCCGCTACCTGCTCTACAAGGACGTCAACCGCCAGATCCGGCTGATTTGACCGGCTGAGGAGGGGGAATGACGGACGAGCGGATGCCGGAGCACGACCTGGTCGTCCGCGGCCGGCGCGTGCTCGTGCGGGGCGCCTTCAAGCCGTGCGAGGTCGGCATCACTCGGGGTGCGATCGTCGCCGTCGAGCCGCTCGGTGCTGGACTCCGGGGGAGTGAGGTGGTGTCGCTGCGC
Organism: Microbacterium ureisolvens; assembly: GCF_015278315.1. Classification (GTDB taxonomy): domain Bacteria; phylum Actinomycetota; class Actinomycetes; order Actinomycetales; family Microbacteriaceae; genus Microbacterium; species Microbacterium ureisolvens. The sequence continues at coordinate 112,046 of NZ_JADIJE010000005.1, forward strand.
GACGACGAGACGCTCCTTCCCGGTCTCGTCGACACGCACGTGCACGTCAACGAGCCCGGTCGCACGGAGTGGGAGGGGTTCGCCTCGGCCACGAAGGCCGCCGCGGCGGGCGGCGTGACGACCATCATCGACATGCCGCTGAACAGCATCCCGCCGACGATCTCGCTCGACGCGCTCGAGCGCAAGCGACGCGCCGCGCGCGATCAGGTGTTCGTCGACGTGGGCTTCTGGGGCGGCGCGGTGCCCGGAAACATCGGCGCCCTGCGCGCCATCCACGATGACGGCGTGTTCGGCTTCAAGTGCTTCCTCGTGCCGTCGGGGGTCGACGAGTTCCCCGCGCTCGGCGCCGCCGACCTGGAGCACGCCATGGCGGAGCTCGCCCGGTTCGACGGCGTGCTCCTCGTGCATGCGGAGGACGCGGCGACGATCGCCGGGGCGCCCGCCGGTGGAGGCCGCGGGTACGAGCGGTTCCTGGCGTCTCGCCCGCGGCTCGCCGAGGACCGCGCCATCGCACAGGTCGTGGAGTGCGCGCGACGGACCGGCGCCCGGGCCCACATCGTGCATCTCTCGTCGTCCGACGCACTCCCGCTGATCGCCGAGGCCAAGCGCTCGGGCGTGCGCGTGACGGTGGAGACCTGTCCGCACTATCTGACCCTGCGGTCGGAGGACATCGCCGACGGAGCCACTGCGTGCAAATGCTGTCCGCCCGTGCGCGAGGGCGCGAATCGGGATCTGCTGTGGCAGGGGCTCCTCGAGGGGATCATCGACGCGGTCGTCAGCGACCACTCGCCGTCCACCGCCGATCTCAAGGACCTCGAGAACGGCGACTTCGCGGCGGCGTGGGGCGGTATCGCCTCGCTCCAGCTGGGCATGCCGCTGGTGTGGAACCACGCTCGGGGGCGCGGCATCCCGCTCGAGAAGGTCGTCGAATGGATGTCGGCGCGTCCGGCCGCGCTCGCCGCCCTCGCCCGCAAGGGCAGGATCGAGCCCGGTGCTGACGCCGACCTGTCGGTGTTCGCGCCCGACGAACGATTCGTCGTCCACGCCGACCGGCTGCTGCACAAGAACCCCGTCTGCCCGTACGACGGCTGGTCGCTCACCGGCGTCGTGCGCGACACCTTCGTGCGCGGCGAGCGGGTCGACTTCGCCGAGCCGCGCGGGCGGCTGCTGCGCCGAGGAGCCGCCTGAAGCTCGCGGGGCTCCGCATCAGCGACGCAGACGATCGGATGGGGGTGCGGCGACTCGTCCGTGCCCCTGACGACTTGCCGAGCGTCGGTCGTGCGTCGAAGATCGAGAGGCGGCGTCCGCGCATCGGGGAGGCACCCGATCGATGACACCGCCGCAAGACCGATCGAAGGGGACGCCGCCCATGGCCGATGACATCCGACCGCAGAACACCGCGCTGAGGAGCGGCGACCCGAACCCGGGCTTCGCGCTGCCGGACTCCACCGGCGCCGTGGTGCGGCCGGAGGATTTCGCGGGCCGCCGCCTGGTGGTGTACTTCTACCCGGCAGCCTTCACGCCGGGCTGCACGACCGAGGCCTGCGACTTCCGCGACAACCTGGCGTCGCTGCAGGCGGCCGGGGTGGCCGTCGTCGGCATCTCGCCCGACTCGGTCGAGCGGCTCGCGGAATGGGCCGAGGCCGAGCAGCTGCAGTTCCCGCTCCTCTCGGACGAGGATCACGCCGTGGCGGAGGCGTGGGGCGCGTGGGGCACGAAGGTCGTCGGCGGCGAGGAGCGTGTCGGTCTCATCCGCTCGACGTTCGTGCTCGAACCCGACGGCACCGTCCAGTCCGCCGAGTACCGCGTCGACCCGAACGGCCACGTCGATCGGCTCCGGGCGCAGCTCGCCGCCTGAGTCCACCCCAGGTCGATGCAGCGATGAAGCTGGAGGCGTTCAACCGGCTCGACGCCGGATCGGCGCGAGAGGCCGTGCGCCCCTGCGTCGACATCGACCGCTGGATCGACGCGCTCGTCGCGGGCCGGCCGTATCGCGACCGCGACGCGCTTCGGGAGGCGGCTCGCACCGCCGCTTCCCCCTGGACGGCCGACGAGATCGACCACGCGCTCTCGCATCACCCGCGCATCGGCGAACGGCCCACCGGCACGAGCGCCGAAGCATCGCTCTCCCGCTCGGAGCAGGCGGGCCTGGGCGCGACCGCGGACGCGACCGCGGTCGCGCTCGCTGCCGGCAACCGCGCCTACGAGGAGAGGTTCTCGCGGGTGTTCCTCATCCGCGCCGCCGGCCGCAGCGCGCCGGAGATCCTCGCAGGGCTCACCGCCCGGCTGGAGCACACTGAGGACGAGGAGATCGCCGTCGTGGCCGACGAGCTGCGTCAGATCGCCGTCCTCCGACTGGAAGGGATCATCGAGCCATGAGCCAGGTCACCACCCACGTGCTGGACGCCGCGCTCGGGGGCCCGGCCCGGGGCGTCGGCGTCGTGCTCAGCCGCACCGACGGCAGCGAGGTGGCCTCTGGCGTCACCGACGACGCCGGACGCATCGCCGACCTCGGTCCCGACGGCCTCGACGCCGGCACGTACCGGCTGACGTTCGCCACGGGCGAGTACTTCTCCGCCACGGGCCGCGCCACCTTCTACCCGGTCGTGTCCATCGACTTCGCCGTCGCGGACGCCGGTGAGCACTACCACGTGCCGCTCCTGCTCAGCCCGTTCGCCTACTCCACGTATCGGGGGAACTGACGATGCCGGGGCCCGCCGCCGTGCTCGGGGAGAACCAGTACGGCAAGGCGCAGGTGCGGCTCGTCCGGATCGACCGCGGCACAGCGCGCCATCAGATCACCGACCTGAACGTCACCTCGCAGCTGCGCGGCGACTTCGCCGCCGCTCACACCGCCGGCGACAACGCCGCCGTGATCGCCACAGACACGCAGAAGAACACCGTGTACGCCTTCGCGCGCGACGGCGTGGGCACGCCCGAGGAGTTCCTGCTGCGGCTGGGCCGCCACTTCACCGGCGAGTTCGCCTGGGTCACCGGCGGCCGGTGGGAGGCCGAGCAGTACAGCTGGAGCCGCATCGCGGTCGCCGGCGAGGAGCACGACCATGCCTTCGTGCGCGGTGGAACCGAGACGCGCACCGCGGTGGTCGTCTTCACGGACGGCGAGCCCACCGTCGTGGCGGGCCTCAAGGATCTGGCGGTGCTGAGGTCGACCGGCTCCGAGTTCCGCGGGTTCGTGCGCGACAGGTACACGACCCTCGCCGAGACCGGCGACCGGATCCTCGCGACGTCGGTCACGGCTCGCTGGCGGTACAACCGCACGGACGTCGACTACGACGACGCCTTCGCCCGGGTGCGCCGCGAGATGCTGGAGGCCTTCGCGCAGACGCATTCGCTCGCCCTCCAGCAGACGCTCTACGAGATGGGCAGGCGAGTGCTGGGGCAGTGCGCCGAGGTCGACGAGATCAGGTTCTCGATGCCGAACCTCCACCACTTCGCGGTCGACCTGGCTCCGTTCGGCCTGGACAACCCCGGTGAGGTCTTCTTCGCGGCCGACCGGCCCTACGGGCTGATCGAGGCGTCCGTGCTGCGCGAGGGCGTCGCCGCCCATCACCCGGTCTGGGAGAGCGTCACGGGCTTCTGCTGAGCGCTCGGCTTCACGCGAGGCTGGGGCGGTCTGCCGTCGTGATCCTGCCGGTCAGGGCATACGGCTGACGAACTTGTGCGCGTCGATGCCCTTGCGCCGCGAGGTGCGCGAGCTCTTCGGCTTTCCGCCGACGTACAGCCAGCCCAGGAGCTCCTCGTTCTTCTTCAGCCCGTGGGCCTTGGCGACGGCCTTGGCGCGGGTGTAATGGCCGGTGCGCCAGATGACGCCCCAGCCCGCCTCGTCCAGCAGCAGGCTGAGCACGTGGGCGACGCCGGAGGCGACAGCCTCCTGCTCCCACGCCGGAACCTTGTGGCTCTTGCGGTGCGTGAACACGACGGCGACGAGCAGCGGCGCACGCAGCGGTTTCGAGGAGGATCCCTTCTCGCCCTCGGCCTTGTTGATCGCCCGGCCGAGCCGCTCCCGGTCGGCGCCGCGAAGCTCGATGAGCCGCCACGGCTTGAGCGACGAATGATCCGCCACGCGGCCGGCGGCGGCGACGAGATCCAGCAGCTCCTGATGGCTCGGCGCCTCGTCGGTGACCTTCGACCACGATCGCCGCGAGAGCGCGGCGTCCCGTGCGCCGTGCATCAGGCGCCCTGGCCGTCGGTGCCGGGGGTGAACTGCAGCGAGATCGAGTTCATGCAGTAGCGGTCGCCGGTCGGCGTGCCGAACCCGTCGGGGAAGACGTGTCCGAGGTGCGAGCCGCAATTCGCGCAGCGCACCTCGGTGCGCACCATGCCGTGGCTGTTGTCTTCGATGAGTTCGACCGCCTCGGGACGGATCGACTCGTAGAAGCTCGGCCAGCCGCAGTGCGAGTCGAACTTCGTGCCGCTGCGGAACAGCTCGGCGCCGCACGCCGCGCACGTGTAGAGGCCGGCGCGCTGCTCGTCGAGCAGTTCACCGGTCCAGGGCCGCTCGGTGCCGGCTTGACGCAGCACCGCGTACTGGTCGGGCGTCAGCTCTTCGCGCCACTGTGCGTCGCTCTTGTCGACGGCGTAGGTCATGGTTCCTCCTCGGCCGGGTCTCCGGGCACCCTCCATTCAACCTCAGCCGCCTGCAGGTCGGGTCGTCGCGGCGTCATCCGGCCGCTCTGCCCGTGAGACGACAGCCGGCGGACGAGACGCCGGGGGAGGCCCACGGTCTCATCCGCCGACTGTCGTCTCACGGAGAGCGGGATGGTGCCGGGGAGGCCCAACGGCGGGTGGGGGAGGATAGCGGGGTGGACGACTTCGCCGCCGAGACCGAGGCCGTCGTCGAGCGCTACGGCCGGTTCGCCCGCGACGAGGCGCCCGGGCGCTCCGCGCTCTACGCCGACTGGGCCGCAGGCGTCGCCGCTCACCCCGAGATCGCCGGCCTCCTCGGCCGCATCCCCGCCGAGCGCCGGCAGCCCCCGCTCGTCTTCGCTGTCACCCGCATGCTCGGCGCCCCCGAGGCTGCGTTCCCGGCGTGGGCGGCATGGCTCGCCGGGCATGCGGACGAGGTCGTGGCCGAGGCATCCGCTCGCCGACTTCAGACCAACGAGCCGCAGCGCTGCGCACCGCTCCTGCCCGCCCTCGCGACGGTCGAAGGGCCGATCGCGCTGCTGGAGCTCGGCGCGAGCGCGGGGCTGTGCCTCTACCCCGACCGTTACTCGTACCGTTTCCGGGGGAGCGACGGGGGCATCCCGCTGGATCCGGCGGAGGGGCCTGCCTCCGTCGTGCTCGAGTGCGACGTCACCGGCGACCCGCCGCTGCGGATGCCCGAGGTCGTGTGGCGCGCCGGGATCGATCTCGGCCCGCTGGACGCCCGCGACCTGCGCGACCGCCGCTTCCTCACCAGCCTGGTGTGGCCGGGGGAGGACGGCCGGGTCGACCGCATCGACGCCGCGCTCGACATCGTCGCCGCGGATCCGCCGCTGCTCCTGGCCGGCGACGCGTCCGACCCGCAGGTGCTGCACGCGGCGGCCGCGCTGGCTCCCGCCGGTGCGACGCTCGTGGTCACCACCCCCGGCGTGCTCCCGCACATCGCTCGCCCTGGACGCGAGCGGCTGGTCGACGCCGTCCGAGCCCTCGACGCGGTGTGGATCACGATCGATCCGCCCGCGCTGCACGAATGGTGGCGCCCGGAGGTGGACCCCGAGACCTGGGGTGGGTTCGTGCTCGCCCGCGACGGCTCTCCGCTGGCGGCGGTCGATCCGCTCGGCGCGTTCGTGCACTGGCGCGCGTGGCGCACGGGATCCACGGATGCCGCGGTCTAGCGTGGATGCGTGCCTCTGACCGACCGCGACCGCGCCATCCTCGACTTCGAGGCCGAATGGCGCCGGCACGCCGGGGCGAAGGAGGAGGCGATCCGCGCCGACCTCGGGCTCTCGCCGGCCCGCTACTACCAGCTGCTCGGGCGCCTGATCGACACGACCGAGGCGCAACAGCACGATCCGATGCTCGTGAAGCGGCTCCGCCGTCTCCGCGACGCGCGGGTGCACGAGCGCGCGGGGCGCGCCGCCGACGCACGCTGACCCCCGGTCTGCGCGGCACCGGCTGTCGCCGCCGGGACGGCCAGGCTTCGGCGGGTAACATCGACGGGTGCCGACGACCACCGACTATCCCCGGGATCGCTTCGACGAGGTGCCCGAGACGGATCGCGTCGGTGCCCACCGGGCCGAGAATCCCCGCATGCGGGGATGGGTCGTGCTGCTGTGGGCGGCGCTGGCGACCGTGGTGCTCGTCGCCGTCGGCATCTTCGGCACGCTGCTGGCGTCCGGTCGCATCGAGCTGGCACCGACGCCCGTTCCGACCGCGGAGACGGTGCCCACGGTCGAGCCCGTGGTGGACCAGACCTTCGACGTGATGATCCTCAACGCCACTCCCGAGTCGGGCCTCGCGACGCAGATGAAGGATGTCGTGGTCACCGCCGGCTGGGCCGACGACAAGGTCACCGCCGGCGAGGCCGGCTCGCAGGACTTCCCGACGACGACCGTCTTCTACGTGGATCCCGCTCATGAGGCGGCGGCCGCGGGCCTCGCTGAGGTCATCGGCGGCGCGGCGATCGAGCAGAGCGATGCCTACCCGCCCACGACCGAGGGCGTCCCGCAGCTGACCGTCGTGATCGGTGTGGACCGCACCGCAGCGGGTCAGACCCCGGCCCCTACGCCCTGAACGCGGCACGCCGTGTTTCGCGTGGGTAAACACTTGTGTGCCTGCGTGTCAACAAGTGACGAAACCGCCGGGAGCCGCGTCGGCGCCTGCATACGATGAAGCCCTGCACCGCCGGCTACAGGAGATACGCATGACCCAGGGCACCGTGAAATGGTTCAACGCCGAGAAGGGATTCGGCTTCATCACCGTCGCCGACGGCCAGGACGTCTTCGTCCACTACTCGAACATCGACATGACGGGCTTCCGCGTGCTGGAGGAGGGTCAGACCGTGGAGTTCACGGTCGGCTCGGGCCAGAAGGGTCCGCAGGCGGAAGCCGTGCGCGTGGTCTGAACCGCGAGAACCGGCGCGCGACGCCGGTGCTTCACAGAGACGGGATGCCTCAGGGCATCCCGTCTCGTTGCGTTTCGGCATCCTTCATCGCGGCTTGCACTCGATAGGGGCGAGTGCCAGAATGTTTTAGCACTCGCGTTTGTTGAGTGCTAATACCCAAAAGCCAACGTTCCGGAGGGACGACACACACATGGCAAAGATCATCGCTTTCGACGAGGAGGCCCGTCGCGGCCTCGAGCGCGGCCTGAACACCCTGGCCGATGCCGTCAAGGTGACGCTCGGCCCGCGCGGTCGCAACGTCGTGCTCGAGAAGAAGTGGGGCGCCCCCACGATCACGAACGACGGTGTCTCCATCGCCAAGGAGATCGAGCTGGACGACCCGTACGAGAAGATCGGTGCGGAGCTCGTCAAGGAGGTCGCCAAGAAGACCGACGACGTCGCCGGTGACGGCACCACCACCGCGACCGTCCTCGCCCAGGCGCTCGTGCGCGAGGGCCTGCGCAACGTCGCGGCCGGCGCCGACCCCATCTCGCTCAAGAAGGGCATCGAGAAGGCCGTGGCGGCCATCACCGCCGAGCTGCTCGAGTCGGCCAAGGAGGTCGAGTCCAAGGACCAGATCGCCGCGACCGCGTCGATCTCGGCCGCCGACCCCGAGATCGGCCAGCTCATCGCCGAGGCCATCGACAAGGTGGGCAAGGAGGGCGTCGTCACCGTCGAGGAGTCGCAGACCTTCGGCACCGAGCTCGAGCTCACCGAGGGCATGCGCTTCGACAAGGGCTACATCAACCCCTACTTCGTCACGGACCCGGAGCGCCAGGAGGCGGTCTTCGAGGACCCGTACATCCTCATCGCGAACCAGAAGATCTCGAACATCAAGGACCTTCTGCCCGTCGTCGACAAGGTGATCCAGGACGGCAAGGAGCTCGTCATCATCGCCGAGGACGTCGAGGGCGAGGCTCTCGCGACCCTCGTGCTCAACAAGATCCGCGGCATCTTCAAGTCGGTCGCCGTCAAGGCCCCCGGCTTCGGCGACCGTCGCAAGGCGCAGCTGCAGGACATCGCGATCCTCACCGGCGGCCAGGTCATCACCGAGGAGGTCGGTCTCAAGCTCGAGAACGCCACCCTCGACCTGCTCGGCCGTGCGCGCAAGGTCATCGTCACCAAGGACGAGACCACGATCGTCGAGGGTGCCGGCGAGGCGGACCAGATCGAGGGTCGCGTGACCCAGATCCGCCGCGAGATCGACAACACCGACAGCGACTACGACCGCGAGAAGCTGCAGGAGCGCCTCGCCAAGCTCGCCGGCGGCGTCGCCGTCATCAAGGCGGGCGCGGCCACCGAGGTCGAGCTCAAGGAGCGCAAGCACCGGATCGAGGACGCCGTCCGCAACGCGAAGGCGGCCGTCGAGGAGGGCATCGTCCCCGGTGGTGGCGTCGCGCTCATCCAGTCGGGCCGCAAGGCTCTCGACGCGCTCGAGCTCTCGGGTGACGAGGCGACCGGTGCGAACATCGTCAAGGTCGCGATCGAGGCTCCGCTGAAGCAGATCGCCCTCAACGCCGGTCTCGAGCCGGGCGTCGTGGCGAACAAGGTCTCGGAGCTCCCCGCGGGCCACGGCCTCAACGCCGCTTCGGGCGAGTACGGTGACCTGTTCGCGCAGGGCATCATCGACCCCGCCAAGGTGACCCGCTCGGCGCTGCAGAACGCCGCGTCGATCGCCGGCCTGTTCCTCACGACCGAGGCCGTCGTCGCCGACAAGCCCGAGAAGGCCGCCGCTCCCGTCGGCGACCCGACCGGTGGCATGGACTTCTGATCCAGAACTCCACGACCGCGTAACGCGTTCGCAGAACGGCCCCTCCTCGCGGAGGGGCCGTTCTGCGTTCCACCGTCGGGGGATCAGCGGAACAGGCCGGTGGTCGCGAGCTCCGTGTCGGCGTACTGGCGACCGGCGGCCGCGAGTGAGGCGTTGATGTTCGCGAGCGCCTCCTCCACCTGTCGCTGGGTCGCCCGCCACTGCTCCACGACGCCGCCGAACGCCGCCGAGGCCGAGCCGGTCCACGACGACTGGAGCTGCGTCAGCTGCGCCAGCATGGCGTTCGACTCGGCCTGCAGCCGGTCGATCGTGCCGCGCACGGTGGCGGTGGAGGTGAGGATGCTGTCGCTGTCGACGGTGAAGACGGCCATGAGGACTCCTGATCGATGTGCGGCGGCCGGATGCCGAACCCGCGCTGCCGGCAACGCTAGGTGTCCGCGCGGGCGCGGGCCGCGGCATCCGTCGTCATCTGTGGAGCAGGAGCGGATCGCGCGCGCTGGGGAGGAACCGCGTCACTCGGAGGCGTCGGCCAGGCGCGGCAGCGGCTGCGTGGGGATCGCGAGGTGCTCGGCGGCGTCCCGGATGTCGGCCAGCGGGAACGCGACGCGGAAGGTCGCGCCGCCGCCGGGGGTGTCGACGACGCCGACGGTCCCATGAAGCGCCTCGACGATCGACGCCACGATCGACAGGCCGAGGCCCGACCCGCCCGTCTCGCGGGTGCGGGAGGTGTCGGCACGCCAGAAGCGCTGGAAGATCTTCTCCTTGATCTGGTCGGGCACGCCCTCGCCGTGGTCGATGACCTCGATCCAGCCCATGCGATCGCGGGTGTCGACGCCGACGCGCAGCTCGATGGAGGAGTCCTCCGACGAGTAGCGCCGCGCGTTCCCGACGAGGTTCGTCACGACCTGGCGGATGCGGTTCTCGTCGCCGAGCACCACGGGGGCGAGCACGTCGCGCTGCTCCGCTTCGGCGTCGCCGGGGAGCGTCGACGCCGCATCGCCGGCCGACCCTGCCGCCGGCAGCGGCTTGGGTCGGCGGCGCAGCAGCGACAGCGTCGCTCCGGCCCGCGAGATCGCCGACGGTCCGGTGCTGCCGCGGCGCCTCGCGTCGGGCGAGACGGATGCCTCCTCCTCGGGCGGCAGCGGCGGCTCGTCCATCGTGGTGTCGAGGACCGCGACAGGGCGCAGCGGTGAGGCCGCCCTCACGTCGAGCGCGGCATCGCGGGCGACCAGCCGCAGGTCGACCGGAGCGATGACCACGTCGCGGCGCTCGTCGAGGCGCGCGAGGGCCAGCAGGTCCTCGACGAGGAGGCCCATGCGGATCGCCTCCTTCTCGATGCGGTCCATGGACTGCGAGATGTCCTCGTCACCGCGGACGGCTCCCATCCGGTAGAGCTCGGCGTAGCCGCGGACGGTCACCAGCGGGGTGCGGAGCTCGTGGCTCGCGTCGCCGATGAACCGTCGCATCTGGCTGACCGTCGAGTCGCGCTGCGAGATGGCCGCGTCGACGCGGTCGAGCATCGCGTTGATCGCGGTCTTGAGGCGGCCGACCTCGGTCGTCGTCGGCTCGATGTCGGTCATGCGCAGGCTGAAGTCGCCGGCGGCGATGGCGTCGGCCGTCGACTCGACCTGCCCGAGGCTGCGGAAGGTGAGGGTCACGAGATAGCGGGTGGCGACCGCCCCGCCGACGAGGATGAGGATGGCGAGGATGCTGTAGATGCCGATGTACGACGCGATCGTGCGGTTCACCGTCGCGAGTGGCACGGCGACCATCTGCGTGTACAGCAGCCCCGAGTTGCCGAGTTCCTCCACCCTCACGCTCGCGCGGAACTCGGCGTCGCCGTCCTCCGAAGGGATCGTCTTGATCTGCAGCTCCTGAGCGGTCGCCACGTCCAGGGCGAAGTGCTCGGGGAACGCCGGCGCCGGGCCGCCGCGGCCGCCCGCGGTGCGGAGCAGCTCGCCGTTGGTGGGCTCGTACACGGCCACGAAGTAGTCGACCGAGGGCGCGTTGTCGACCGGTTCCGCCACGAGTGTGCCTTCGTCGGCGCTGAGATTCAGCAGCGGGCTCGCGGCATCCGTTCGCGCGAGGGAGTCGACCTGCGCGTCGACGCCGTCGATCAGCGAGTTGCGCAGGAACAGGGCGGTGCCGACGCCGGCCGCGAGCAGCCCCACGGCCAGGAGCACGACCGTGACCCCGGTGACCTTTGCGCGCAGGCTCGTGCCGCGCCACCACCGGGTGACCGCATCGGGCTTGTTCGCCAGGTCGCCCCCTCCCGCTCGGGTCCGCGTTAAGCGGTCTTGCCGGCCTTCAGCATGTAGCCGAAGCCGCGCTTGGTCTGGATGAGCGGCTCGGTCGAGTGCGGGTCGATCTTGCGGCGGAGGTACGAGATGTAGCTCTCCACGATGCCGGCGTCGCCGTTGAAGTCGTACTCCCAGACGTGGTCGAGGATCTGCGCCTTCGACAGCACGCGGTTGGGGTTGAGCATCAGGTAGCGCAGGAGCTTGAACTCGGTGGGGCTGAGATCGATGGATGCCTCGCCCACCTGCACGTCGTGGGTGTCCTGGTCCATCGTGATCTCGCCCGCGCGGATCACGGACTCCTCGTCGGCCTGCATGGTGCGGCGGAGGATGGCCTGGATGCGGGCGACGATCTCGTCGAGGCTGAACGGCTTGGTCACGTAGTCGTCACCGCCGGCGTTCAGGCCGGTGATCTTGTCTTCCGTCTCGTCCTTCGCGGTGAGGAAGAGGATCGGGGCGGTGTAGCCGGCGCCGCGGAGGCGCTTGGTGACGCTGAACCCGTTCATGTCGGGCAGCATGACGTCGAGCACGATGAGGTCCGGCTCCTCTTCGAGGACGGCCGAGATCGTCTGGGCACCGTTCGAGACGGCGCGGACCTGGAATCCGGCGAATCGCAGGCTCGTGATCAGCAGGTCGCGGATGTTCGGTTCGTCGTCCACGACGAGGATGCGCGGTGCGGTCATGCCCTCATTATGTCGGCGGAACCCATGCCAAGTCTGGATATCGGCGACGCGGGGGCGAATTCGTCGTGGTGAGGGGCCTCGCGGAATGCGGGCGCGGGGTCTAGCGTCGGGGCAAGGCGGGCGAGAGGAGTCGTCATGGCCAGCATGCTCATCATCGGCGGAGGTCTTGCCGGGGGAACGGCCGCAGAGGCGCTGCGCGACGAGGGATTCGACGGCGACATCACGTTGGTCGCCGCGGAGGCGCATCCGCCGTACCAGCGCCCGCCGCTGTCGAAGGGGTATCTGGCCGGTGACGAGGGGGCAGATGCCGTCTTCCTTCATCCCGCCGACTGGTATGCCGATCGAGGCATCCGGCTCGTCACCGGCGTCTCGGCGATCTCGCTCGATCCGGCCGCGCACACCTTGGAGCTGGAGGACGCGACCCGTCTGGACTACGACGCGGTGCTGCTCGCGACCGGGGCGACGCCCCGGATGATCCCGCTCGAGGGGCATGATCTGCCCGGCGTCATGACGCTGCGGCGGGTCGGCGACTCCGAGGATCTCGCCGCCCGACTGCGCGACGGCGGGCGTCGGCTCGTGATCATCGGAGCGGGCTGGATCGGCATGGAGGTCGCCGCGACCGCGCGCAGGTTCGGCAACGACGTGGCGATCCTCGAACGCGACGCGGTGCCGCTCGCGGCGGCCCTCGGCCCGCAGATGGGCGAGGTGTTCGGCGAGCTGCACCGCGCGCACGGTGTCGACCTGCGGACCTCGGTCGGTGTCGAGCGGATCACCGGGGAGCGCGCCGCGGAGGGCGTCGTCGTCGACGGCGAGACGCTTCCGGCAGACCTCGTCCTCGTCGGCATCGGGGCAGCACCTGACACGGCTCTCGCCGAGGCTGCCGGGCTCGACGTGCTCAACGGCATCCTGACCGACTCCGCGCTGCGCACCAGCGCCACCGACGTATTCGCGGCGGGCGACGTCGCGAACGCCTTCCACCCCGTGATCCAGCGCCACCTGCGCAGCGAGCACTGGGACAACGCCCTGAAGGCGGGAAAGGTTGCGGCCCGCTCGATGCTCGGGAAGCCGGCATCCTTCAACGGCATCCCGTACTTCTACACGGACCAGTACGACGTCGCGATGGAGCTGTCGGGGTACGCACCGCTCATGACGGAGGCCGAGATCGTCGTCCGCGGCGACCTCGAAGCGCGCGAGTTCATCGCTTTCTGGATCGACGACGGGCGCGTGGTCGCCGGCATGAACGTCAACGTGTCGAAGGTCAACAGGAAGGTGCAGGCGCTGATCCGCTCGGGAGAGCGGATCGACCGCGATCGGCTCCGGGATCCCGCCGTGCCGCTGGAGGATCTGCTGCCGTGACGATCGCGGCAGACCTGCGCCGTCGGTGACGACGGATGCCTCGCCCGCCGCCCGTGGTGGGCTCTTCCACGAGGTGGTTCGGACATGGTCCTTTCCCCTGTCGATCCGGGGCCCCGTGTATTAGGTTTCTCGTGATCGCGCCCACGAGGACGCGTGCATGCCGCGGGCGACGCCGCCCGCCAGAAGGGGAGGGCCCTGTGCACACGCGCAAGACATCGATCGCACGGCTGGCGGGAGGAGCGGTCGTCGCCGCGACCACAGTCGCGCTCGCCCTGGCCGGCACCAGTGCCGCGTCAGCGGCGCCGCCGAAGGGACCGAACAACGGCGGGAACATCCCGAACGGTCCGACGATGGAGATCCAGCTGCTGTCGTTCAACGACTTCCACGGCAACCTGGAGCCGCCCGCGGGATCCAGCGGCCGCCTGAACCTGCCCGGTGGCACGACCACCGACACCCTCACGCCTCCCGGTGTCGGCGGCGTCGAGTATCTCGCCACCCACCTCGCGCAGGCGCGGCAGGGCTACGAGAAGAACTCGCTGACGGTGGCGGCCGGCGACCTCATCGGCGCATCACCGCTGCTGTCGGGCGCCTTCCACGACGAGCCCTCGATCGAGGCGCTCAACGCGCTGCACCTCGACGTCTCGGCCGTGGGCAACCACGAGTTCGACGAGGGCTACGTCGAGCTCCTGCGCATGGCCGACGGCGGATGCCTCGACGACGGAGACGGCGCGAACAACCAGAACTCGTGCCCGGACGGCTCGTTCGACGGCGCCGACTTCGACTTCCTCGCCGCGAACGTCGTGTACGAAGGGACGGACGACACGATCCTTCCCGCCTACTCGATCGAGAACGTCCGCGGAGCGAAGATCGGCTTCATCGGCATGACGCTCGAGGAGACGCCCGACATCGTGACGGCGGCGGGTGTCGCCGGGCTGGACTTCAAGGACGAGGTCGAGACGGCCAATGCACTGGTGCCCGTGCTGAAGGCTCAAGGCGTGAACGCGATCGTGGTGCTGATCCACCAGGGCGGCACGCCGCCGTCGAGCGCGGCGTACAACGCGGCGTGCGGAAACGGCGCCGAGATCGCGGCCAACAGCCCGATCATCCCGATCGCGCAGAACCTCGACCCCGAGATCGACCTGATCGTGTCGGGCCACACCCACGCGCCTTACATCTGCAACATCAAGGACCCGGCCGGTCAGGATCGCCTGGTCACGTCGGCGTCGTCCTTCGGCCGCCTGTACACCGACACACGGCTGGAGTACGACCGTCGCACGAAGGACATCGTTCGCACTTCGGTCAAGAGCGCCAACATGCTCGTGACCCGCAACGTCGATCGGGATCCCGACCAGACGGAGCTCATCACGAAGTACAAGGAGCTGGTGGAGCCGATCGCGAGCGAGGTCATCGGCTCGATCGCGGCCGACATCAACCGCGTGCCGAACGCGGGCGGCGAGACGGCGCTGGGTGACCTGATCGCCGACGCGCAGCTGGCGGACCCGAGCGTGATCGGTCCGTATTCGGCGCCGGTGATCGCGCTGATGAACCCGGGCGGCATCCGCACCGATCTGACCTACGCGGCGTCGCCGTGGGGCGAGGATCCCGGTCTCATCACCTATGAGGAGGCGTTCAACGTCCAGCCGTTCAACAACTACCTGGTCTCGCTGGACCTCACGGGCGCCGAGATCAAGACGCTGTTGAACCAGCAGTGGTCGGGCGCCAACGCGGCCGCCCCGAAGATCCTGCAGGTGAGCGAGGGCTTCTCGTACACCTACTCGGGAACCACGCTCGGCCAGGTGACGCTCAACGGCGTTCCGCTGGACGACGCCGCGGTGTACCGCATCGTGACGAACAACTTCCTCGCGGGAGGCGGCGACGGGTTCCCCGCGTTCCTCGGCGGAGACAATGTCTACTACGGCGGGCTCGACATCGACGCGTTCGCGGCGTACCTGACGGCCAACAGCCCGTACGCGCCGACGCCGCTCGATCGCATCATCAAGAACTGATCGAACGAAGACGAGTGGCCCGGCGCTGCATCGCAGCGCCGGGCCTCTCCGTGTCGGTCAGGCAGCGAGGGAGTGCGCGTCGAGGATCGTGTACGCGTAGCCCTGCTCGGCGAGGAACCGCTGGCGGTTCTGCGCGAAGTCCTGGTCGACGGTGTCGCGGGCGATCAGCGTGTAGAAGCTCGCGGTGTGGTTCGACTGCTTCGGGCGCAGCAGGCGTCCGAGCCGCTGGGCCTCCTCCTGGCGCGAGCCGAACGAGCCCGACACCTGGATGGCGACGGATGCCTCGGGCAGGTCGATCGAGAAGTTGGCGACCTTCGACACCACGAGCACCGAGATCTCGCCGACGCGGAAGGCCTGGTACAGCTCCTCGCGCTCGTCGACGGGCGTCTGGCCGGTGATCTTGGGCGCGTTCAGCGCCTCCGCGAGGACGTCGATCTGGTCGAGGTACTGGCCGATGATGAGGATCCGCTCGCCCTCGTGACGCTCGACGAGCTGTCGTACGACGCCGATCTTCGCCGGAGCGGTCGCCGCGAGCCGGTAGCGCTCGTCGTCTGCCGCCGCCGCATACTCGAGGCGGTCGCCCGCGGGCAGGTCGACGCGGACCTCGTAGCAGACAGCGGGGGAGATGAAGCCCTGAGCCTCGATCTCCTTCCACGGCGCGTCGAACCGCTTGGGCCCGATCAGGCTGAACACGTCGCCCTCGCGACCGTCCTCCCGCACCAGCGTCGCGGTGAGCCCGAGCCGGCGGCGTGCCTGCAGATCGGCGGTGAGCTTGAACACCGGAGCGGGGAGCAGGTGCACCTCGTCGTAGACGATGAGGCCCCAGTCCAGGGCGTCCAGGAGCGCCAGGTGCGCGTACTGTCCCTTCCGCTTGGCGGTGAGGATCTGGTACGTCGCGATCGTGACCGGCTTGATCTCCTTGGTCTGACCGGAGTACTCGCCGATCTCCTCCGGCGTGAGCGATGTGCGCTTGAGCAGCTCGTCGCGCCACTGCCGCGCGCTGACCGTGTTCGTCACGAGGATCAGCGTCGTCGTCTTCGTCTCGGCCATCGCCCCGGCGCCGACGAGGGTCTTGCCCGCGCCACAGGGGAGCACCACGACGCCCGAGCCGCCGTCGGTGAAGATGTCGACGGCCTGACGCTGGTACGGCCGCAGCTGCCAGCCGTCCTCGGCGAGGTCGATCGGGTGAGGTGTGCCGGGCGTGTAGCCCGCGAGGTCCTCGGCGGGCCAGCCGATCTTGAGCAGCTCCTGCTTGATGTGGCCACGGGCCCACGCGTCGATGACGAACGCGTCGGGGGAGGGGTGGCCGATCAGCAGCGGCTGGATGCGCTTGTTCTTCGACACCTCGGCCAGGACCGCGGCATCCGTCGACCGCAGGATCAGCTCGCCGCCGGAGCCGTCCTCTGCGACCGGCGTGCGCTCGATGACGAGGCGGCCGTACCGGCCGACCGTCTCGGCGATGTCGATCGACACCGACGGCGGCACCGGGAACCGCGACCAGCGGTCGAGGGTGGCCAGCATGTCGTCCGCGTCGTGTCCGGCCGCGCGCGCGTTCCACAGTCCGAGCCGCGTGATGCGGTACGTGTGGATGTGCTCGGGTGCGCGCTCGAGCTCGGCGAAGATCGCGAGCTCGTGGCGCGCGCTCTCCGCGTCGGGATGTGCCACTTCCAGGAGCACGGTGCGGTCGCTCTGGACGATGAGGGGGCCGTCAGCCATAACGAGCCAGTCTACCGGCGGCGGCGCACGCCCGGGCCCGCGGGCTCCGTTCGTCGACGGTGGCTCAGACGGCGCTGACGCTCACGATGCTCGACACGGGGAGGGTGCGCTCGATGTCGGCGGCGCGGTCGCGGCCGCGCAGGCGCCCGCCGCCGAGGCCCGCCGCTTCGAGGGTGAAGGAGCGCTCCGAGCCGTCGGGCATGCGCACGACCACCACGATCTCGGCGCGAGCGCGGACCGCCTGCTCGAGCTCCCGTTCGAGCCAGCCCTCCTCGCCCTCGGTGCCGTGGCCGCCGCGCAGGGTGCCGATCAGGCGTGCGTACGTCTCTTCCGCAGGAGCTACGGGCGCCGAGGGGGTCGCCGCGGTGCGGCGGTGGATGGACTCGGGGTTCCCCTTCGGGTCGAGTGCGACGACCGGGTACCGCGCGTCGGCGAGCGTCCAGTACACGGCGTCGCGTGCGACGCGCGACGACAGGGCGTCGTCGCCCTCGAGCACGAGGAGTCCCAGCGGCCGCAGCGCCTGGTCGACGGTGATCGCCTCGAGCAGGCCCTCGTCGGCGCTCTCGACCCGCGTCCGGCCCGTCGCCTCGTCGGCGCGCACGCGCACCAGGCCGTGCCGGGACGCCGTGCTCTCGATGAGGTAGGCCAGCGGCTGCGGGATGCCGGTGAGCGAGAGTCCGGCGAGGAACTCGCGCATCGATTCGGCCGTCTCGCCCTCGGTCATGCCGGCCCCGAGCGACTGGGCGGTGAACCGGTAGGTCGAGGCCTGCGCGCGCGACTCCCGCACGGCGATGGATCGCAGCCGCAGGTCGAGCGCCGGCGCGAGCGGACCCGGCGCGATCGCGGTGAGGTCGGCCTGCAGATAGACACGGTCGATCTCAGCCGGGAGGTACGGCGCCATGGTCGCGGCATCCGCCTTCTCTCCGGAGCGGAGGGCCGCCGTCCAGGGGAACTCCACGGACTCATCGCCGAACAGTCCCCAGCGGGCGCCGATGCGGCGCAGCCTCTCGGCGCGCGCCGGCCACTCCGCGTCCAGCGGATACACCCCCGCCCAGGCGGAGTGAGGCAGGAAGCCGCCCGCCGGCGTGCGCACCCCGCCGGGGAGACCGGCGCGGAACCCCTCCGCGATCGTCGCCCAGCGCTGCGGCGTCGGCGCCTCCAGCCAGCGTTCACCGGCCTCGGTGACCGTCCACTCGCGCTCGTGGGGCGCCGCGAGCCCTGCCGCGGCGGCGGAGGCGAGCAGATCCTCGAGGTCGTCGGAGAACTCGATGGCGCCGGCTTCCGTCAGCCGTCGCCGGTCCGCCGCACTGACGGGTCCGGCTCCGGTGCGCGCGAGCGGCGTGTGCAGGCACGCGAGCAGCACGTCGGCGAGCGAGCCGGCGGTGGTGAACGCGCGCTCCGCCGCCGCGGCGGCCGAGCGCTGGTCGGCCGGGGCAGGCTCGGGAACGGCGGGCGGTGGCGTGAAGGCGTCGGGGGCGACGGTGGCCGCCGCGGCCACCCGCTCGGCGACCGGCGTATAAGCCGCGCCGTGCTGGTCGACGAGGGCGAGCCGTGCCGCCGTGCCATCCGCCGACCCGGGGCCCGCGTGGAGGGCGACGAGGTCCCGGCGGTCGAGCCGGGTCAGCGCGCGGTCGATCGAGGCGGCGTCGAGCAGGCCCTCGGCGGCATCGAAGAAGTCATGCCACGGCGCCTGCGGCGAGACGCCGCGGGCCGCGAGCGTCCTGGCGAGCGCGGCGTCGCCGAGATCGGCGAGCCGCGTCGCGAGGGCACGCGCGTCGGAGACCAACGGGTCAGCCTCCTCGGTTCGCCCGGGACCTCCGCACGAAGCTCATGATCAGCACGGTGAGCAGCAGTGCGAACGCGATGATCGGCGCGACGTAGACGAGCACGCCCACGAGGGGCCAGATCCCCGTGCCCATGTCGGCACCGGAGGCCGACGCGATCATGATCGCGAAGAAGCTCACGATCGAGAGCAGGAGCAGCCCCAGCGACATGAAGGCCAGGACGCGATCGATGCGGCGGACCGGGACATCGCCGGAGGGGTTCGTGCTCATCCGCCCCAGCCTACTCGCTGGCGTTCCGGCCGCGTCGCGATCGCCGGTGACGTGGGTCCGCCGCGCACGCTCTCGACTAGGCTGGGAGGTGGGGTTGCGACACCCCGATTTCGTCATGCTCGCCCGCGACTGTGCGGCGCCCGATTCAGCGAGGTTCTCGATGCCCACCGGCAAGGTCAGGTTCTACGACGAGGAGAAGGGGTTCGGCTTCATCACCACTGAAGACGGCCAGGACGTCTTCCTGCACGCCACCGCCCTGCCCGCCGGCACGCCCGCGCCGAAGGCGGGGACGCGGCTCGAGTTCGGCATCGCGGACGGCAAGCGCGGTCCGCAGGCGCTCTCGGTGCGCGTCCTCGAGGCTCCGGTGAGCCTCGCCAAGCGCTCGCGCAAGCCCGCCGACGACATGGCGATCATCATCGAAGACCTCGTGAAGCTGCTCGACGGCATCGGCGGCGACCTGCGTCGCGGCCGCTACCCCAGCGGCTCCCACGGCAAGAAGGTCGCCGCGGTCCTGCGCAAGGTGGCCGATGAGCTCGACGCCTGATCCGATCGACCCCTCCGCCGAGTTCCTGCTCGAGCTCGACGGTCTTCCCGGCGCGCCCGCGACCGGTGAGACGTCGGGAACGGATGCCGCACCCGCCGCCGACGACGCGGCCGCGGTCGCTCTTCCCGATGGCGCCGACGCGGTCGCCGAGGGCGCCGACTCGGCCGCTGACAACACCGACTCTGCCGCCGAGGACGACGCGGTCGCCCAAGGCGCCGACGCAGCCGTGGAGTCGGAGTCGGCCGCGACCGATGCCCCCGCGGGTGACACCGACGGTGGCGGCGAGGATGCTGCGGTGACCGACGCGGCCGAGGCTTCGGAGGCTGAGCAGGCGCAGAGCGAGCCGGCCATCCCCGCCGAGCCGGATCCGCAGCTGCTGGCCGCGCATGACCTGGCGCTGGCCGCGCTGCGCGAGATCACGCCCGAATCGACCATCGGCGAGCCCGCGGACTACCGCGTCGAAGCCGACGGCGTCGTCTCGCTGCGGTTCGCCAATCGCCTCGCGGGCTACCCGGGCTGGTTCTGGACGGTCAGCCTCGCACGCGTCCAGGACGCAGAGCCCACGGTGCTCGAGGTCGAGCTGCTCCCCGGCGACGGCGCGCTCCTGGCTCCCGAGTGGGTGCCCTGGGCGGTGCGGCTGGCGGACTACCACGCCGCGCAGGCCGCGCTCGCCGAGGCCGCGCACGCGGACGACGAGGACGCCGACGAAGACACCGAGCCGGGCGAGTTCGACGACGTCGACGACCTCGACGCGTCGGACTTCGATGAGGACGGGTCGCCCATCCTCCACGCCGGAGACGTCGACGGCGTCGACATCGACGAGCTGGCGGACGCGGAGGCCGAGAACGACGAGTCCGATGCCGACGACGAGTCCGACGAGTCCGACGAGGACGACGAGTCCGACGAGTCCGACGAGTCCGACGAGGACGAGGATGACTCGTACGACGACGAAGACGACGCCTCGGATGACGACGGCGACGACTCGGACGATGACGACTCGTACGACGATGACGACGACTCAGACGACTCGGATGAGGAGGACTCGTACGACGAGGACGACTCCGACGACGAGGACTCGGACGATGACGACTCGTACGACGAGGACGAATCCGATCAGGACGACGACTCCGATCAGGACGACGACTCCGACGACGACGACGACTCGTACGACGATGACGAGTACGACGACGGCGAGGACGACGACGCCCTGGAGCGCTGACCCTCGTCACCCCTGACACGACGAAAGGGTGGATTCCGTCGCCCGCAGCGCGGCGGAATCCACCCTTTCGCGTCGGTGTCAGCGGCGCTCGACCGCCTGCCTGTCGGACGCCGCCCGGCTGGTCTCGGCGGGGGCGACCCGGAAGGTGGCGCTCAGCAGGGCCGCGTCGCGGGATGACGGGCCCACCAGCAGCTCGAACTCTCCCGCCTCGACGAGGCGCCGGCCCGCGGCATCCACGATCGTGCATTCCGCGACCGGGAGGGAGAGCTCGACGGACGCGGACTGCCCGGGCGCGAGATCGACGTGGCGGTACGCCTTGAGCTCCTTGTCGGCCCAGCTCACCGACGTCACGCTGTCGCGCACGTAGACCTGCACGACCTCGTGCGCCGGGCGCTCACCCGTGTTGCGCAGCTCGACCACGGCGCGCACGGTGTCGTCCCCTCCGAGCTCGGCCTCGACGATCCGCAGCCCCGAGTACTCGACCGACGTGTACGACAGGCCCTCGCCGAAGGCGAAGGCGGGGCTCTGCGTGAGGTCCGCATAGCGGTCGCCATGCTGCCCGCGGATCTGGTTGTAGTAGATCGGCAGCTGTCCGGCGTGGCGCGCGAACGAGACCGGCAGGCGGCCGCTCGGCTCGATGAGGCCGAGGAGCAGCTCGGCGATCGCCTGGCCCCCGCGCATGCCCGGGTTGGCCGCCCAGACGAGGGCCGCGGCATCCGTCACCGCCGCCGGCAGCACGTGCGGCTTGGACGCGAGCAGCACCACCACGAG
Source organism: Microbacterium ureisolvens (assembly GCF_015278315.1). Taxonomy (GTDB): domain Bacteria; phylum Actinomycetota; class Actinomycetes; order Actinomycetales; family Microbacteriaceae; genus Microbacterium; species Microbacterium ureisolvens. The sequence continues at coordinate 133,571 of NZ_JADIJE010000005.1, forward strand.
CGGCTTCCCAGTGGCCGCGAGCGCCTCGAGCATCGCGATCTGGCCGCCCACGAGCTCGAGCGTCGCCGTCGACCGTCCTTCGCCGACGAGCTCGATGCGGTCGCCGACCACGGCGACGACCCAGTCCGCCGCCTCGGCGGCGGCGACCGCCTCGGCGATGAGCCCGGCGTCGGGAGCACTGGGCACGACCACCTGCGGTCGCGGCTGCCCGTCGGGGAAGTAGGCGCCCTCAGGATCCTCCTCGAGGCGGAGGATGTCGGCGCCGCGGGCGTGCGTGATCTCCCACTCGACGGGGGCGTGCGCGCGCACGCCGTCGAGCACGGTGGTGATCATCTCGCGTGGGTGGCCCTCGGGGATCCAGTCGACCTGGCCCGACGAGCCGGCCCAGTCGCCGAGCTGGGTCTGCGCGTCGTCGGCGAGCGGGCCGACGACGGCGATCCGACGGGGACCGGTCGCACCCGCGGCGCGCCCGGAGCCGTCGGCGACGAGTCCGCCGTCCAACGGCAGCGTGCCGTCGTTGCGCAGCAGGACGAGCGACCGCCGGGCCACCTCCAGGTTCAGCGCGGCGTGCTCGGCCGAGCCGACCGCGGTGGCGATGCGCTCGCGGTCGGGGAGACGCGGATCCTCGAAGAGCCCGAACTCGAACTTGAGCAGCAGGATGCGCGCCACGGCGCGGTCCAGTGCCTCCTCGGTCATGAGCCCCTGGGCGAGGGCGTCGAGAGCACCCTGGTAGAAGCCGGGCGTCGTCATGATCATGTCGTTGCCGGCGAGCACGGCCGCCGCGGCCGCGTGCGCGTAGTCAGGCTGCACCTTCTGCTCCCACACCATCCGGCCGACGTTGTCCCAGTCGGTGATGAGGGTGCCGGTGTAGCCCCACTCGCCACGCAGCACGTCGTTCAGGAGCCAGTCGTTCACCGTGATCGGCACGCCGTCGGTGGACTGGTAGCCGAGCATGAAGGTGCGGCATCCCTCCCTCGCCACCCTCTCGAACGGCGGCAGGAACCACGACCGCAGCTTGCGGCGCGACAGGTCGGCCTCGCTGGCGTCGCGGCCGCCCTGGGTCTCGGAGTAGCCCGCGAAGTGCTTGGCGGTCGCCAGGATCGCGGTCGGATCCTCCAGCCCGCCGCCCTGGTAGCCGCGGACCATGGCCGAGGCGAGCTCGCCGATCAGGAACGGGTCCTCGCCGAACGTCTCGTCCACGCGGCCCCAGCGCAGGTCGCGGGTGATGCAGAGCACCGGCGAGAAGGTCCAGTGGATGCCGGTCGCCGAGACCTCGACGGCGGTCGCCCGCGCGACACGCTCGGCCAGCCCGGCATCCCAGGTCGCCGCCATGCCGAGCTGCGTCGGATAGATCGTCGCGCCCTCCCAGAAGGAGTGACCATGGATGCAGTCCTCGCCGACGAGCAGCGGAATGCGCAGGCGCGTCTGCAGCGTCAGCTCGCGAGCCCGCAGCACCTTCTCGGGCGAGGCGTGCAGGATCGAGCCCGCGTGCTTGTGCAGCACCTGGTCCTCGAGGTCGTCGCGGGCGTCGAGCTGCAGCATCTGGCCGATCTTCTCCTCGACGCTCATGCGGCCGAGGAGATCGGCGATGCGATCGGCGACCGGGAGCGAGACGTCGAGATAGGCCGGGCACCCTCCTTCGTGATGGCGGGCGTCGGTCACGGGGTCTCCTGTCGGGCGGCTGCGGGGGAAGCGGATGCTGCGACCCGGCCGGGTGCGGTCGCGCCGGTGCGCACGGCGGTCACGGCGGCGTTCGCCTTGAGCCCCTTCTTGCGCAGGGCGCGCGAGCGCTCGCCGGCCGAGCGCAGGCGCGGGTTGACGTACTCGTCGATGCCGAAGTTGATGAGCGACAGAGCCATCCCCAGGAGCGCGATGCACAGACCCGCCGGGATGTACCACCACCAGTAGTCGGGGAAGGCGCCGTTCTGCTGCGCCCAGAAGAGGATCGTGCCCCAGTTGAGGTTGGTGATCGGGATCACGCCGATGAAGGCGAGGGTGGTGAGCCCCAGCACGGCGGCCGTTACGGTGCCGACGAAGCTCGACGCGATGATCGCCATCAGGTTCGGCAGCATCTCGACCGTGATGATCCGCCCGAGCGGCTCGCCGTTGGCGCGCGCCGCCTGCACGAAGTCGCGGTTGCGCAGCGACATCGTCTGCGCCCGCAGCACGCGCGCGCCCCACGCCCACCCGGTGAGCGCGAGCACGGCCGAGATCAGCAGGAGGCTCGGGTCCTCGAACTGCGAGGCGATGATGATCATGAGCGGCAGGCCGGGCAGCACGAGGAAGACGTTCGTGATCGCCGACAGGCTCTCGCTCTTCCAGCCCGTGACGATGCCGGCGGTCACGCCGATCGCGACCGCGATCGCGGTCGCCAGCACGCCCGAGAGCAGGCCGACGACGAGCACGCCGCGCGTCCCGTAGATGATCTGGCTGAAGATGTCCTCGCCCATGTGGCTCGTGCCGAGGAGGTGCTGCCACGAGGGCGGCTGCTTGAGCGCTGAGTAGTCCTTATCGAGCGGGCCGTACGGGGCGATCAGGTCGCCGAAGATCGCGAGCAGCACGAAGAAGCCCAGGATCGCGATGCCCGTGAGCGACTTGCGGTTGCGGAACATCGCGAACGACGAGCCGATGCGCGACCGCACCGAGGGGTTCGCGGGCTTCGGGGCCGGCGCGACGGAGGGCTCGTGCTCGTTGCCGGGGCGCGGGGTCTCGGCGTCCAGCGCGGAGGTGGTGGGAACGGTCATGTCAGGCCTCCTGGCGGGCGCGCGGGTCGAGGATGACATACGCGATGTCGGCGAGGATGTTGGTGAACAGCACCGCGAGCGTGATGACGAGGAACACGCCCTGCATGAGCGGGTAGTCCTTGGCGTTGGTCGCGTCGAGCAGCAGCTTGCCGATGCCCGGATACGAGAACACCAGTTCCATGACGAGGGTGCCGCCGACGATGAAGCCGAGGGCCAGCGCGAAGCTCGACAGCTGCGGCAGCATCGCATTGCGGGCGGCGTACGTCGTCACGACGCGGCGGTCCGAGAGGCCCTTCGCCTGCGCGACGGTGATGTAGTCCTCGTCGAGGACGGTGATCATCATGTTGCGCATGCCGAGGATCCAGCCGCCCAGCGACGCGATCACGATCGTGATCGCGGGGAGCGCGCCGTGGTACAGCACCTCTCCCACGAACTCCGGTGTGAGGCCGGGCCTGGTTCCCTTGCCGTACGCGTGGGATGCCGGGAACCACCCCAGCGCCGACGCGAAGACCGCGATCGCGATGAGGCCCATCCAGAAGTAGGGGACCGTCGAGAAGAACGTGGCGACCGGGATGACGGCATCCGATCCGCGTCCGCGGCGCCAGCCGATCACCGCTCCGACGACCGTGCCGAGCACGAACGAGATCACCGTGGCGATGCCGACGAGGCCGACGGTCCAGGGCAGCGCCGTGCCGATCACGTCGGTGACCGGTGCCAGGCCGTGGGAGAACGACCGGCCCAGGTTGCCCGAGAACAGCAGCTGCCAGTAGTCGAGGTACTGCTGCCAGAGGCTCTTCTCCTCGTCGAGGCCGAAGAGCGTGCGCAGCGCCTCGATGGCCTCGGGACTGATCTTGCCCTGGTTCTTCTGCAGGTAGGCCGAGACCGGGTCGCCCTTCATCGAGTGCGCGATGACGAAGTTGATCGTGATGGCCGCCCACGCCGTGAACAGGTAGAACAGGGTGCGTCGGAGCGCGAACCTCATGCCGAGGCTCCTTCCGTGTCGGTGCGCGCGAAATGGCGGTCGGGATCGGGGGAGGCGTTGCGCAGGGCGCGGGTGTACTCGTCCTGCGGGTTCAGGATCACTTCGTCGGCAGGCCCGCGCTCGACGACGCGGCCGCGGTTGAGCACCATGATCTCGTCGCTGAAGTGGCGGGCGGTCGCCAGGTCGTGCGTGATGTAGAGCACGCCGAGGTTCGACTCGCGCTGCAAGTCGGCGAGCAGGTTGAGCACGCCGAGCCGGATCGAGACGTCGAGCATCGAGACCGGCTCGTCGGCGATGAGCAGGCTCGGGCGCGACGCGAGCGCGCGGGCGATCGCCACGCGCTGGCGCTGGCCGCCCGACAGCTCGTGCGGGCGCCGGTCGATGATGCTGCCGGGGTCCAGGCGCACGCGCTCCAGGAGCCGGCGCACCTCGGCCTCGACCTCGTCGGAGGGCACCACACGGTCAAGGCGCAAGGGGCGCTCGATGTGGTGGCGGATGGTGTGGTACGGGTTCAGCGACGCGAACGGGTCCTGGAAGACCATCCGCACCTGCTGGCGGTAGCGACGCAGACCGCGGCCGCTGCGCGGGATCGGCGAACCGTCGAGCAGCACCTCGCCGGTCGTCTGGCGCTCCAGCTGCGTGATGATCTTCGCGATCGTGGACTTGCCGCTGCCGCTCTGCCCGACCAGGGCGATCGTCTGGCCGCTGTGCAGCGTGAAGCTGACGTCGTCGAGCGCGAGCATCTTGCCGGCGCCGCGCACGCGGTAGCGCTTGGTGACGTGGCGGAATTCGAGGGTCGTCATGCGGAGACCTCCAGAGAATCGGATGCCGCGGGCGAGGCATCCGTCGATCCTCCGCCGCCGCGCACGAAGTCGCCCCGGTCGCCCGTGAGACTGGGGAACGACGACAGCAGCCGCTTGGTGTACTCGTGCTGCGGGTTGCGGTAGATGTTCTCGGCGGTGTCGAGCTCGACGATGCGGCCCTCGCGCATCACGGCGATGCGGTCGGAGATCTCCAGGAGCAGCGGCAGGTCGTGCGTGATGAAGACGACCGAGAAGCCGAACTCGCGGCGGAGGTCGGAGATCTGCGCGAGGATCTCGCGCTGCACGAGCACGTCGAGGGCCGTCGTCGGCTCGTCCATGATCATCAGCTGAGGGTGCAGCGCGAGGGCCATCGCGATCATGACGCGCTGGCGCATACCGCCCGACAGCTCGTGGGGGAACGACTTGAGGCGGTCGCGACCGACGCCGACGAGGTCGAGCAGATCGCCGCAGGCGCGGGTGCGCTCGCCGCGGGACATCTCAGGCCGGTGCGTCGTGAAGACGTCGCCGAGCTGCCGCCCGACGTTGATCACGGGGTTCAGCGCGTTCATGGCGCCCTGGAAGACCATCGAGGCCTTGTCCCAGCGGAACCGCCGCATCTCGTCGTCGCTCAGGGCGCCGATGTCGACGACCTCGCCGGTCGCGTCGTGGAACACCGCACTGCCGCCGGTGATGACGGCGGGCGGCTTGAGGAGGCGCTGGATGCCGTAGGCCAGCGTGGTCTTGCCCGAGCCGGATTCACCGGCCAGGCCCAGGATCTCTCCGCGCTTGAGCTCCAGCGACACGTCGCGCACCGCCTCGACGGGCGGGTCGACGTCGTAGGTGACGCTGAAGTCGGAGATCGTCAGCAGAACGTCTTCGGTCATATCTCGATCGGGCTCGTGGGATGGATGGGCTCGTCTTCGCGGGGGAGGCCCGGGCGGCCATGGGCTGCCCGGGCGCCGTGCAGGGGCTGGGCCGGCGGGCCCAGCCCCTGCAGCGGTCGCTCTCAGTCCGCGGGCTGGAGCTTGGTGAGGATGTACACCGCCGTCGGCTGCGTCGGGTCGGCGGGGACGTACGGGTCGTCCTCACCGGGCCAGCCGACGAAGCTGCGGGTGTTGTACTGGCTCAGGAACGGACGCGTCCCGATCGGCATCGCCGGCACCTGGTCGACGAAGATCTTCTGCACCGTCTCGAGCGCGGCGGCGCGCGTCGCGTCGTCGGTCGTGCTGGCGTACTCCGAGAGCGCGGCCGTCGCCTCCGGGCTGTCGAACCGCCCGAAGTTGAAGTCGGCGGTCTCGCCCAGGGGCTTGAGGAACCGGCCGTCCATCTGGTCGCTGTACAGGTCGTACGGGGTAGCGCCCGAGTCGGTCCAGTGCAGGATCGCCTGGAAGTCGCCCGTGCCCTTGGCCTCCCACCACGAGTCCGCGTCAGGGGTGTCGACAGCCGCCTCGACGCCGAGCCCCTTGACGGAGTCCGAGATGAGGCTGATGCCGGTGACGTAGTCGTTCCAGCCCTGCGGCACCGACAGCGTGAACGTCACCGCTTCGCCGTCGGGGTCGATGAGGGCGTCGCCGTCCCACGTGTAGCCGGCCTCTTCGAGCACCTTCTTGGCACCGTCGACGTCGACCGCGTACTCCTGGCCGTCGAACTCCGAGGCGATGTACGCATCGCCGGCGGGGGTCGGCAGACCCGTCACCGAGGTGAGCGCCGGAACGCCGCCCTCGCGTGCGATCTCCTGGTGCTTGGCGCGGTCGATGACCATGTTGACGGCCTTGCGGAACGCGACGTCGCTGAAGGGCTTGGTCTCGGTGTTGACGAACATCGTGTCGATGCCCAGACCCGCGGCCGCCCAGTAGACGTTGTGGTCGGGGTCCTTGTCGAGGTACGCGGACTGCACGTTCGGGATGAACGCCTGCGCCCAGTCGGCGTCGCCGCCTGCGAGCGCGGTGGTCAGGGCGGTGTTGTCTGCGTACGACACGTAGTACAGCGTCGGAACCGCGAGCTCGCCGCCCCAGTAGTCGTCGCGCGCGGTGAGCTCGACCGCCTGGGTGCTGAAGCTGCTCAGCACGTAGGGGCCGGTGCCGACCGGCTCCTCGTTGGCGAAGGTGGTCGGGTCGTCGACCTCCTCCCAGATGTGCTTGGGGACGATGAGCTTGTGCAGGACCTTGTCCTGCTTGATGAACATGGGGTTCTCGAACGAGAGGGTCACGGTGTCGCCGTCGACCGCGATGTCGGAGATGCCGAGCGCCGTCGTGTCCAGCGCCGGGTTGTCCTTGACCATCTGGAACGTGTAGGCGATGTCGTCCGCCGTGAAGTCCTCGCCGTCGTTCCAGGTCACGCCTTCGCGGGCGGTGAGCTGCACGGACTTGTAGTCCTCCGACCAGGTGATCTCCGACGCCAGCCACGGCACGACGTCCGCGGTGGGGTCGACGAGGTTCACGATGCCCAGCGGCTCGAAGATGGCGTTGGCGTATCCCAGGCGCAGCGCCGAGGAGTCGCCCACCCAGGGGTTGTTGCCCTCGGTCGTGATGGGGCCGTCGGGCTTGGCGATGGTCAGGGATGCGCCGTCTCCGGGCTCCGCCGAGTCGCCGCCGCCGGCTGCGCAGCCGGTCAGCGCGATCGCCGCGGCGAGGCCGACGGCGACGAGGGAGGATCTGAGCCTCATTGCTACTCCTTCGTGTGTGCACGACGTCGTGCTCGCGAGGTCGACCGCGACGTCGAGGGGGTGATTGCCGGATCAACTTACAATCAAGTAAGTAACTTGTGCAAGTAGGGTGTGCAGAGGAGCACGGATGGCCGTGCGTAGACTCACAGGCGCCGGCGCAGACGCACACCGACAGCCGGCGAAGAAGGGGGTGCCGACCCATGGCAGGACCGCGTCGGCAGCCGCGTTCGCGGCCCGAGACACTCGCCAAGCGGCGCGACATCCTCGATGCCGCCGTGGAGATCTTCGGAAGCAAGGGATTCGCCGGCGGCACGCTGCAGGAGATCGCCGACCAGGTGGGCATGACCCACGCCGGGATCCTCCACCACTTCGGCTCGAAGGATCAGCTGCTGCTGCAGGTGCTCCAGCACCGTGACGAGACGGACGTCGCCGATCTGGAGGAGCAGCACATCCCCGACGGTATGCCGCTGTTCCGGCACCTCGTGCGCACGGCGTTCGTCAACGCCCATCGCGCGGGGATCGTGCAGGCGTACGTCGTGCTCTCGGCTGAGTCGGTGACCGACGACCACCCCGGCCGCGACTTCTTCCAGAAGCGGTATCAGACCCTCCGGACCGAGGTCGCCCACGCGTTCGCCGTCGTGTGCGCCGAGCGCGGCGTCACCGAGCCCGCCACCGTCGCCTACGCGTCGACGAGCATCCTCGCCGTCATGGACGGCCTCCAGGTGCAGTGGCTCCTCGATCCCGACGACGTCGACCTGGCGCGGGCCTCCGAGTTCGCGATCGAGGCGATCGTGTCGGCCGTGCTGACACCGCAGCCCTCGCCGCTGTCCGAACCGGCCTCGAACGCGCAGACATGAGCCGAGCGGATGCCGGGGGTCCGGCATCCGCTCGCCCGACGTCTTGTCAGCCCAGCCGCTCGACGGTGTAGTCGATGCAGCGGACGAGCTGGCGCACGTCTTCCGGGTCGATCGACACGAACGTCGCGACGCGCAGCTGGTTGCGGCCGAGCTTGCGGTAGGGCTCGGTGTCGACGATGCCGTTGGCGCGCAGGCTCTTGGCGACGGCCGCGGCATCGACCGACTCGTCGAAGTCGACCGTGACGACGACGGAGGAGCGGTCGGCCGGGTCTGCCACGAAGGGGGTGGCGTAGGCGGATGCCTCGGCCCAGTCGTAGAGCGCCTGCGACGACTCGCGCGTGCGGGCGTCGGCCCACTGCAGTCCGCCGCTGCTGTTGATCCACCGCAGCTGCTCGTTCAGGAGGAACAGCGTCGTGAGGGCGGGGGTGTTCAGGGTCTGGTTGAGCCGCGAGTTGTCGACGGCCTGCTTGAGGCTGAGGAACTCGGGGATGTAGCGGCCCGAGGCGGCGATGCGCTCGATCCGCTCGATCGCGGCGGGCGAGACGAGCGCGAACCACAGCCCGCCGTCCGAGCCGAGGTTCTTCTGCGGCGCGAAGTAGTACACGTCGGCCTCGTGCAGCGAGAAGTCGATGCCGCCCGCGGCGCTGGTCGCATCGATGACGGTGAGCGCCCCGTCGTCGCCCTGGACGCGCTGCACCGCAGCGGCGACACCGGTCGACGTCTCGTTGTGCGGCCACGCGTACACGTCGACGCCCTCGACCGCCTCGGCGCCGGTGCGGGTGCCGGCGGCGACCTCGCGCACGTCGGGCGCCTCCAGCCACGGTGCCTTGGCGGCCTTGGCGAACTTGCCGCCGAACTCGCCGAACACGAGATTCTGGCTGCGCTTCTCGATGAGGCCGAAGGCGGCGGCATCCCAGAAGGCCGTGGACCCGCCGTTGCCGAGGATCACCTCGTAGCCGTTCGGCGCGCGGAAGAGCTCGTGCAGCCCCGCTCGCACGTGTCCCACGAGATCCTTCACCGGAGCCTGGCGGTGCGAGGTGCCGATCAGCGCCGCGCCGCGGCCGGCCAGCGCCTCGAGGTGGGCGGGGATGACCTTCGACGGGCCGCACCCGAAGCGTCCGTCGGCGGGCAGGATCTCTCGGGGAAGCTCGATGTGCGCCATGCGTCGATTCTAGAGAGCCACGGGCCCGCGCCCCGCCCGCGTGACGGGGCGTGACGGGGTGCCGCGCCAGGACCGGCCCGGCCCGGCGTCGGGAGCAGAGGATAGGCTGTCCTCAGCCCCTTGAGACCCCTGAGGACACCGCGATGACCGACCTGATCGACACGACCGAGATGTACCTGCGCACGATCCTCGAGCTCGAGGAGGAGAACATCGTGCCGCTGCGGGCCCGCATCTCGGAGCGTCTCGGGCACTCGGGTCCCACCGTGTCGCAGACGATCGGCCGCATGGAGCGCGACGGCCTCGTCGTGGTCTCCGAGGACCGCAGTCTCGAGCTCACCGACGCCGGACGCCAGAAGGCCGTCGACGTGATGCGCAAGCACCGGCTCGCGGAGCGCCTGCTGTCCGACGTGATCGGGCTGGACTGGGCGTACGTGCACGAAGAGGCCTGCCGCTGGGAGCACGTCATGAGCGAGCAGGTCGAGCGCCGGCTCGTCGAGCTGCTGGGCCACCCCACCGAGTCGCCCTACGGCAACCCGATCCCCGGTCTCGACCAGCTGGGCGACGTGCCCACCGGCGGCTTCGAGCAGGGCGTCGTCGGTCTCGTGCGCCGCCTCAACGACGCCGGCGAGCCCATCACCGGCACGGTGCGCCGCCTGGCCGAGCCCGCTCAGGTCGATCCCGAGCTGCTGCAGCAGCTCAAGGGCGCGGGCGTCGTGCCCGGCGCCGTCGGCGACTACCGCTACAACGAGGGCTACGTGCTCGTGCAGATGCAGGGCAGCGACGAGGGGCTGGAGCTCCCGGTCGAGGTCGCGTCGCACATCTTCCTGGTCGACGAGGCGCGCTGACGGGAAAGCGGATGCCGCGCCCCGGCGCCCGTCCGACACACTGTGCGGAGATTGCCAGGCGTGGAGCGTGACAGAATCGTGACCTTCGGGTAGCCTCGAACAGTCCACCAGGCCAGAAGCCCGCCGACCGGACCCCGCGTGGATTGCCTCACCGGCTCGTCGTCCACACGTGGCATAGCCCGCACATCGTGCCCCGACATCGAGTGCTGACGAGCCAGGCGCCCCGGCGCAGAGGCGCCGGAGGACCAGTTTGGCTGAAGAGATCGAGTCGCACGCGAACGTGCCCGAGCACGCCGCGGCGGACCAGAACCGCCGCGCGCGCAACAGGAAGACCCCCGTGCGACGCACTCGCGCCGCCGCGCCCGCGAAGCCGTCGCCCGCTCGTGCGACGACCGCGCCGTCGGCGTCGGCCCCGTCCAAGAAGGGGCGCATCACCAAGCCGCTGCGCAGCCTCGTCATCCTGAGCATGGTCGGCGGCCTGGTCGCCACCGTGGCGCTGCCGGCGTTCGCCGCCGGCGCGGCGCGCACCACCGAGGGGCCGCTCACGCTGCAGCAGATGGCAGTGGATGACGCGCAGTCCTTCGTCGCGGCATCCGACGCGAACGCCTCCGAGCTCTCGCGCGACAGCTACGCGGCCACCACGCCGGAAGAGATCGAGAAGAAGAAGGCCGAGGAGGCCGCCGCTGAGCGTGCTCGGCAGATCGCGGCCGCTGCCGCCGCGGCCGCTGCTTCGCGCAGCTCCTCCTCCTCCGTTCCGACGAACATCGCGCTCACGTCACCGGGCACCGGCGAGGTGCGCTGGCCGATCCTGAACTTCACCAAGGGCCGCGGGCTCTGGGACTCGGGCTACCACCAGGGTGTCGACCTCCTGTCCTCGTGCGGCACCCCGCTCTACGCGGCCGCGGCCGGCGTGGTCAAGGTCTCGCAGGAGAGCTACGGCGGCTACGGCGTCGGCGTCTCGATCGACCACGTCATCGGCGGCCAGCGCGTCAACACCCTCTACGGCCACATGACCTACGGCAGCCGTCAGGTCTCGGTCGGCCAGTCGGTCGAGGCGGGCCAGCTCATCGGCCTCGTCGGCAGCACCGGCAGCTCGACCGCCTGCCACCTCCACTTCGAGGTCCACATCAACGGCTCCGTCGTCGACCCGTGGGCCTGGCTGCAGGCGAACGCGGGCTGAGCCCTCGGAGCCTTCGCGAGATCTCTGCAATCACACGAGAAACGGATGCCGCCGCCCGCACCGGGCGGCGGCATCCGTTCTTCGACACGCCCGCCGTCGTTCACCGCGCCACGGCCCCGGTGTCCGCTGCGTGCGTTAGCCTGATTCCCGACGCTGAGAGAGCGGAGGGAGCCGATGGGCTGCACACCACGCATCCGAACCATGGATGCGCTCGGACGCCTCGTCCTTCGGCATTGCACGAGCGGATGCCGCGGCACTGCCGTGGCGCCAAGGCGCTGTCTGTAGACAGCGCCTTTTTTCATGCCCCTGCGCCCTCGATCGTCGCGCAAGTCGAATACCGAGAAGCCGTCCCGGCCATTCGAGAGGATGATCAATGCGCACTCTGGTGCTGAACGCGGGCTACGAACCGCTCGCCGTCGTGTCGTTCAAACGGGCGCTCGTGCTCGTGATGAACGAGAAGGCCACCGTGATCGAGCACACCGAGACAGATCCGGTGTGGGGGACCAGACGCTCGTACGAGCGCCCGGCCGTGATCATCCTGACCCGCTATGTGCGGGTGCCGGGCGGTCGCCACGTTCCGGTGACCCGTCGCGGCGTGCTGCGGCGCGACAACCACCGCTGCGCGTACTGCGGCAAGGCGGCGTCCACGATCGACCACGTGCTGCCGCGCTCCCGCGGGGGCGCCGACTCGTGGGAGAACCTTGTCGCGTGCTGCCTGCGCTGCAACAACGTCAAGGGCGACCGGACGCCGCAGGAGATGGACTGGGAGCTGCGCTTCCTTCCCCGCCCGCCGCGCGGCGGGCAATGGACCGTGCGGGGCACGGAGCGCACCGACCCGCGCTGGGAGCCTTATCTCGCACTCGCGGCCTGACCGCCTCGCGCGAGCGGGCTGACCGCCTCTCACTCGCGGCCCGAGCTCGTCGGCTCGGCGCTGGGCGCGTCGGGTCGAGGCCCGAGCGCGTCGCCTTCGGGCTGAGCGCGTCCCTCGAGGCCAGGTGTCGTCGCTCGCCCGAGCGCGCCGCCTCAGGGGGTCGAGGCGAGTCAGCCGACGTCGAGGATGCGCAGCCACCGCGTGAGGATGGGCTCGAGGGCCGCGGCATCCGTCTTCCCGAGCTCTTCCAGGATCCGGTGCTCGTTGGCCAGGTGCGCGGCGATGGCGCGATCGATGAGATCGCGCCCCTCAGGGGTGAGCCGCACCAGTCGCTTGCGGGCGTCGGATGCCTCGACTCTGCGTTCGACGAGGCCTCGGGCGGCGAGGCGGTCGACGCGCTTGGTGAGCCCGCCGGTGGTGACGAGCGTGTGATCGGCGAGCTCGCCGGCGGCCCGCTCGAACGGGTCGCCGGCGCGGCGGAGGGTCGCGAGCACATCGAACTCGCCCTCGCTCAGGCCGAACTCGCCGTATACCGCGACGAGTCGCTCCGTCAGCTCGAGGGCGACGCGATGCAGGCGGCCGATGACTCCCTGCGGAGAGGGGTCGAGGTCGGGCCGCTCGCGACGCCACTCGTCCTGGATCTGCGAGACGCGATCGGGGAGGGCGGACAGGTGAGGGTCTTCTTCGGCCATGCGCCACATCTTATCTTCCCGGTAAGATAAAGTATCTTCCATGGAAGATAAGCGATGGGTGTGGATCCTGGTGACGGCGATCGCGCCGATCGCGTGGGGGAGTGGCTACGTCGTCACGCGGAGCCTCCTCCCCGCGGACGCACCACTGTGGGGTGGGGTGCTGCGGGCGCTGCCAGCGGGCGTCATCGTGCTCCTCCTGGCGCGCCGGCTGCCGCGCGGCTCGTGGTGGTGGCGGTCGCTCGTGCTCGGCACCCTCAACGTGGGCGGCTTCTTCGTGCTCGTCTACATCGCCGGTCAGCGGCTGCCTTCGAGCCTCGCGGCGACGCTGATGTCGGCATCCGCCGCGAGCATGCTGCTGTTCGCGTGGCTGCTGCTGCGCCGGCGCCCGCGGCTGGCCTCGGGCATCGGGGCGGCCGTGGGGCTCGCGGGGGTCGCGGTGATGCTCGGGTTCGACGCCGATGGCGCGGATTCGTGGGGTGTCGCGGCCTCGCTCGGGGCGATGCTCGCCTCGTCGCTCGGCTTCGTGCTCACCTCCCGGTGGGGCTCCGACGTTCCGGCGCTGCCCATGACGGCATGGCAGCTCATCGGCGGCTCGGTCGTGCTGCTCCCCGTCGCGGTGTTCGTGGAAGGGCCCCCGCCGACGCTCACGGCGCCGTCGGCTGCGGGCTTCGCATATCTCACCCTCATCGCCACGGCGCTGGCGTACGTGGCGTGGTTCTCGGGACTGCGGCACCTGGCGCCCGGCGTGGTCGGCGTGGTGGGCCTGCTCAATCCCGTCACGGGAGTGGTGCTCGGCGTCGCGCTGGCGGGCGAGGCGTTCGGAGTGCCGCAGTTCGTCGGCGTGGGGCTCGTGCTCGCAGGAATCGTGCTGGGGGCGGCGTCGCCGGTTCGGCGTCGGGGGGACCGGCTGCGCGTCGTGGCGGCTGTGGCGGATTCTCGAACATAACTGTCGGAAGTCCGGGTTACCCTCGTTCCCAGCGATTGAATCACTAGAACATCTGTTCTAGCATGTGGGAATGAGGGCGATCGTGCAGCTCACGGCACAGCACGTGCACGAGGCCGTCGGGCAGGATCCGACGGGTCCGGAGCCTGCCGGTATCGCGACGGTGGGCGACGGGCCCGGCGCGGCCGGCACCGTCGCCCGCCTCCGCGCCCAGCTCGAGCGGGTGCAGGGGCGCCGGCTCGATGCGCCGGTGCTTCCGGTGCATCCCGCGCTGGCGTCGCTGCTTCCCGGTGGCGGACTCCGCCCCGGGGCGGCCTACTCCCTCCCGCGGTCGACGTCGGTGCTGCTGGCGCTGCTCGCCCAGCCCTCGCAGTCGGGGTCGTGGTGCGGGGTGATCGGGATGCCGCGGCTCGGCGCCGAAGCCGCCGAGGGGCTCGGGGTCGATCTGTCGCGGCTCGTGCTCATCCCCGATCCCGGGGCGCGCTGGCTGGCCGTGACCTCCACCGTCGCCGAGGTGCTGCCGGTGGTCGCGGTGAGGCCGGCGGGCCGGGCGGCCGACGGCGAGATCGCCCGTCTGGCGGCACGCCTGCGCGATCGCGGTGCGGTGCTCCTCGTGCAGGGGCCCTGGCCGCAGGCCGAGGCGGTGCTCGAGGTGGGCGAGCCGTCGTGGGAGGGCGTCGGCCGCGGGCACGGATACCTCGCGGGGCGCGAGGTGACGATCACGGCGTCCAGCCGGCGCTGGCCGCGGTCGCGGCGTGCCCATGTGATGCTGCCGGATGCCGCGGGGCACATCTCGGTCGCACCCGAGCGCATGCGTCGGGTCGAGCCGCTGCCCCTGGCCGGGGACTCCTTCCCAGCCGAGGCCTCGTTCTCCGATCGGGTCTCGGTCCCGGATCGGATCCCGATTCCCGACCGGATGAAGCGGGTGGGGTGACATGACGCCGGGGACGCCCGTCCGGAGCCTCGTGCTGTGGTTCCCCGACTGGCCGGTCACGGCGCTCGAGCGCGGTGCGGCGGTCGAGGAACGTCCGGGCGCCGCTGACGTGGGGGAGAGGCCGGGGTCGGAGCCTGCTTCCGGAGAGGCCGTCGCTTCCGGACAGGCCGCCCGCTCCGGACGACGGCCTCCGATCGCCGTCGTCGAGCGCAATCTGGTCGTGGCGTGTTCGGCGTCGGCACGGGCAGAGGGGGTGCGGCGGGGGCAGCGCCGGCGCGACGCGCAGGCGCGGTGCCCGGGGCTGGCGATCGTCGACGCGGATGCCGCGCGCGATCATCGCGCCTTCGCGCCGGTCGTGTCGCTCATCGAGGAGCGGGCCCCGGGGGTCCAGCTGGTGCGGCCGGGGCTGTGCGCGCTCCGCGCCCGCGGTCCGGCGCGGTACTACGGCGGAGAGACCGAGGCCGCCCGCATGCTGATCGGTGCGCTGCGCGAGGCGGGGCTCGACGGGGTCAGAGCGGGGATCGCCGACGGTCCGTTCACGGCGGAGCAGGCGGCGCGTGGCGGCACGAGCATCGACGACCCGGTGTTCGTCGTGCCCGCGGGTGGCGCCGCCGGGTTCCTCGCACCGCTGTCGGTTGCCGTGCTCGAGGCCTCGGCGACTCTGGGCGGCGGCGCCGCGGACGTGAAAGAGACCGCCGACCTGGTGGGTCTGCTCGCACGGCTGGGGGTGCAGACCCTGGGCGGGTTCGCCGCGATGGAGCCCGATCGCGTGCGGGAGCGGTTCGGGGATCGGGGCGTGCGACTGCACGCCCTGGCGGCAGGACGCGACTCCCGGCCGGTGCAGCCGCGCACGCCCCCGCCCGAGCTGCAGCGCGAGGTCGCCTTCGAGCCGCCGCTCGAGATCGCCGACCAGGTCGCGTTCGCGATGCGCGTCACCGCCGACGACTTCGTCGCGGGGCTGGGGGCGGTCGACCTGGTATGCACCGAGCTGCGGGTCGAGCTCGTCGGTGATCGAGGCGAGCGCAGCGAGCGGGTGTGGCTGCACCCCGGTTCGTTCGACGCGGCGGCGGTGGTCGACCGCGTGCGGTGGCAGCTCGCCGAGGACGTCGGCGCGGGCGAGTCAGCCGGGGGCGGCCTGCGCAGCGGGGTCACCCTGGTGCGGATCTCTCCCGAGGCGGTGGACGAGGCCTCCCACCATGCTCCTGCCCTGTTCGGCGGCGGCCCCGAGGAGCGGGTGCACCATGCCCTGTCGCGCGTGCAGGCCATGCTGGGGCATCGCGGCGTGCTCACCCCCGCGATCGGCGGCGGCAGATGGCTGGCGGAGCGCCAGGTGCTCGTGCCGTGGGGAGACCGCGACGAACGCGATCGAGCGGCGAACGGCGCAGGCGGGCTCGCGGCGCAGCGCGCACGGCCCTGGCCGGGAAGCCTTCCCGACCCGCTGCCGGCGACGGTGTTCGCAGATCCGGTGCCGGTCGACGTGCGGGCGCTGGGCGGCGAGCTGGTCGACGTCGACGAACGGGGGAACGTCTCGGCTGTGCCGGCCTTCTTCGCCGAGAGCGGGCGACGGCGGGCGATCGAGGCGTGGGCGGGGCCGTGGCCGGTGGTCGAGCGCGGATGGGATGCCGCACGCGCACGTCGTGCGCATCGGTTCCAGGTCGTCGACGCCGACGGGGGCGCGTGGCTGCTGGTGTGCGACGGGGACGTCTGGACGGCGGAGGCGACCTATGACTGACGTCTCCCGCCGGTCGTTGTGCGTCGACGAGCTCGGCAACCGATCCCTGAGCTCGTCGAGGGGCAGCTGATGGGCTTCAACAACCCGGGCGTTCCGTGGTCCGAGATGGAGCGGGTGCTCAGCGGCCGACGCCGGCCCGAGTCGGCGCCCGTCGGCGCCGACGGCGGCGACAGCCCGGCGTGGTCGCGCAAGCGAGGGCCGTACATCGCTCCCACGATCCCGCGCCCGGCCGAGGCGATCCCCTACGCCGAGCTGCACGCGCACTCGTCGTACTCGTTCCTCGACGGCGCCTCCTCGCCGGAGGAGCTGGTCGAGGAGGCCGAGCGACTGGGACTGCACGCCCTGGCGATCACCGACCACGACGGCTTCTACGGCATCGTCCGATTCGCCGAGGCGGCTGAGGCGCTGCAGCTGCGCACGGTCTTCGGCGCCGAGCTGTCGCTCGAGCTGCCGAAGCCGCAGAACGGCGAGGCCGATCCGGTCGGCGCGCACCTGCTCGTGCTCGCCCGAGGCGAGGAGGGGTACCACCGGCTGGCCGGGGCGATCACGCATGCCCAGCTGCAGGGAGCCGAGAAGGGGCGCCCGGCCTACGACCTCGAAGAGCTCGCCGCACAGGCCGAGGGGGAGTGGGCGGTGCTCACCGGATGCCGCAAGGGCGCCGTGCGTCGCGCGCTCGCCTCGGCGCCGGGAACCGCGGGAGCCGGCGCCGCCGGCCGCGAGCTCGACCGCCTCGTGACTCTCTTCGGGCGCGACAACGTGCACGTCGAGCTCATCGACCACGGCAATCCGCTCGACACGCGCGACAACGACGTGCTGGCCGGGCTCGCCCGCGAGCGAGGCCTGCCGCTCCTCGCGACGAACAACGTGCACTACGCCGTCCCGCAGCGACAGCTCCTCGCTGCGGCGGTCGCGGCGGTGCGCGCCAATCGGGGACTCGACGAGCTCGACGGCTGGCTGCCCGCGCACGCCGGTGCTCACCTGCGCTCGGGGGCCGAGATGGCGGAGCGGTTCGTGAGGTTCCCCGACGCCGTCGCCCGCACCGTGACCCTGGCCGACGAGCTCGCCTTTCCGCTGCGCCGGGCGAAGCCGGCGCTGCCCAAGCAGAAGGTGCCCGAAGGGCACACGCCCATGTCGTGGCTGCGGCACCTGGTGTGGGAGGCGGTGCCGCGCAAGTACCCCGGCCTCTCGGAGGACGACCGGGCGCGCATCGAGAAGGAGCTCGCGGTCATCGAGCTGAAGGACTTCCCGGGCTACTTCCTGATCGTGCACGGCATCGTCCAGGAGGCCCGGCGGCGCGGCATCCTGTGCCAGGGGCGCGGATCCGCCGCCAACAGCGCGATCTGCTACCTGCTCGACATCACGGCCGTCGACGCGATCGGGTACGACCTGCCGTTCGAGCGGTTCCTGTCGAGCCTGCGCGAGGAGGAGCCCGACATCGACGTCGACTTCGACTCCGATCGCCGCGAGGAGATCATCCAGTGGGTCTACCAGGAGTACGGGCGCGACCGCGCGGCGCAGGTCGCGAACGTCATCCAGTACCGGCCGAAGAACGCGGTGCGCGACATGGCCAAGGCGCTGGGTCATTCGCCCGGGCAGCAGGACGCCTGGTCGAAGCAGATCGAGGGCTGGGGGGCGCTCCTCGAGACCGGCGCGGGCCACGACATCCCCGATCAGGTGCTGGAGTTCGCGGGCGAGCTGCTCAAGGCGCCGCGGCATCTCGGCATCCACTCCGGCGGCATGGTGCTCACCGACAGGCCGGTGGGGGAGGTCGTGCCGATCGAGCACGCCCGGATGGAGAACCGCACGGTGATCCAGTGGGACAAGGACGACGCCGCCTGGATGGGGCTGGTGAAATTCGACCTGCTGGGCCTCGGGATGCTCGCCGCCCTGCAGTACTGCTTCGACATGATCCGCGCGTCGACGGGGGAGGAATGGGAGCTGTCGACGCTCCCGAAGGAGGAGAAGGCGGTCTACGACATGCTGTGCCGGGCGGATTCGATCGGGGTGTTCCAGGTCGAGTCCCGCGCGCAGATGGGTCTTCTCCCGCGCCTGCAGCCGCGGCGGTTCTACGATCTCGTGATCGAGATCGCGCTCATCCGCCCGGGGCCTATCCAGGGCGGCGCCGTGCACCCGTTCGTCAAGCGCAAGCTGGGGCAGGAGGAGATCACCTACGCACACCCCAAGCTCCAGCCGGTGCTCGAGCGCACGCTCGGGGTGCCGGTGTTCCAGGAGCAGCTCATGCAGATGGGCATGGCCGTCGGCGGGCTCACCGGAGAGGACGCCGACCTGCTGCGGCGGGCGATGGGCTCCAAGCGCGGGATCGAGCGCATCGACTCGCTGAAGGAGAAGCTGTATGCCGGCATGGCCGAGAACGACCTGGTGGGGGAGGAGGCCGACGCGATCTACGCGAAGATCCAGGCGTTCGCGAACTTCGGGTTCGCCGAGTCGCACTCGCTGTCGTTCGGACTGCTGGTCTATGCCAGCTCGTGGATCAAGCTGCACTATCCCGCGGCGTTCCTGGCGGGGCTGCTGCGCGCCCAGCCGATGGGCTTCTACTCGCCCGCCACCCTGGTGAGCGACGCGCGCCACCACGGCGTCGAGGTGCGCCGCCCTGACCTGCACCTGTCCGGTGTCGAGGCCGTGCTCGAGCCTTCCTCCCGGTCGTTGAGCGAGCGAGGAACGAGCGAGACGAAACCCTCCGAACCCGGAGCAGACTTCTCATCGCGACCGACCGGCCTGGACTCCTGCCTCCTGCGCGACCAGCCGCCCGTGGGGCTCTTCGAGCTCGACGCCCCCGACGAGTCCGCGGCGCATCGCCGTGACGGGCGATTCGCGGTGCGGCTCGGGCTCGCCGGCGTCAAGGGGATCGGCACCGCGGTCGCCGAGCGCCTGGTCGCCGCCCGTGAGGAGGGCGGGCCGTTCCGCGATCTCCGCGACCTGGTGCGGCGTACGAGCATCACGGCCGTGCAGGTCGAGGCGCTCGCCACCGCGGGGGCGTTCGAGTGCCTGGGCCTCAGCCGGCGCGAGGCGATCTGGCTCGCCGGCTCGGCGGCGCAGGATCGTCCGGAGTTCCTGCCGGACTCCCTCATCGCGGTGCAACCGCCGCTGTTCGCCGACCCCACCAGCTACGAGCGGCTCGCGGCCGACCTGTGGGCGACCGGCATCTCCACCGACGACCACCCGCTGACCCACTACCGCTCCGGGCTGGACGCCCGCGGCGTGGTGACCTCCCGCGGGCTGCGCAGCCACGAGGTCGGCCGCCGCGTCGAGGTGGCGGGACTGGTGACCCACCGCCAACGGCCGGCCACGGCATCCGGGATCACCTTCATCAATCTCGAGGACGAGCACGGCCTCGTGAACGTCGTGTGCTCGCTCGGGGTCTGGAACCGCTACCGACGAGTCGTGCGCGACTCCCCGGCGCTCATCGCGCGCGGCATCCTGGAGCGCTCGTCAGAGGGGGTGACGAACCTCATCGCCGACGGCTTCGAAGACCTGCGGGTCGGCGTGCAGCATCGCGCGAGAGACTTCCGCTGACGGATGCCGCCACCCCGCCGTCGTGCTCCCGCGGGGTGGGTTGCAGATCACTCCGGCTCGTCGGTGATGACGCCGGTCGGTTCGGCGTCCTCCACCACGTGGTCCACCCCGAGCTCGTCCGCGACGCCGCGTCCGGCATCCACCGCCTCCTCCTTGCTGGAGAAGCTGAGGGACAGTTCCGGATGCCCCTCGACGTGGTTCTCCCATTGGCCGCGGTTGGACCGCGTGACCACGGGCTCTGTGCTGCCGTTCATGTCTCCTCCTGTGCCGGTCCCGCCCGGGGTCAGAGATCGCCGTCCCAGTCGCTCATATCGGGCGCCTCCGTATCGACCGCGGCGACCGGGCGCAGCCGCCGCTGGATGGCGTTCAGCCGCGCCACGGCCGTGGCATCGACGAGCTCCTCACCGTCCTCGTGAACGTCCCGAGCGACGATCTGGCTGGCCGGACCGATGAGCACCATCACGTTCCCGATCGACCCGTCCTCCTCCCGGGTGGGCACCGAGACCGTCTCGGCGACTCCCACCTCGGCGAGCGCCTGGCTGCAGTACAGCAAGGCTTCGGCGATGTCGTCCCCGGTAAGGAAATCGCTTCCCGCGTAGATCACCCTCTTCACGTGCACTTTTCTACCTGCGTCCAGCGCATCCGCTCTTGGGGTTGCAGGAGACCCGAGAACGGGCTAGACAACGCACCTGGTCTGCGGAGTCCGCGTGGACCGTCGGCGATTCAGCGGGGTGGATCCGCGTCGCCCGCGAGGGCCGCCAGCAGCCTCAGCGCGTGGTCGACGGCTGCGTCGAGCACCTCTGCGGGTTCGCCCTCGAGCTGAAGATGCTCGGCGCCGGTGCCAGCGGCCGACGCCCAACCCAGGTAGACCGTGCCCGGCGCGTGCCCGTCCTCCGCTTCCGGTCCGCCCACACCCGTCGTCGCGACCGCGATGTCGGTCTCCAGCAGCGTTCGCACGCCGGCGGCCAGCGCCGTGGCGCACTCCGCGGAGCACGGGTCGACGCCCTCCGGCACCCCCAGCACCTGGGTCTTCACGGGCATCCGGTAGGCGATGACGCCACCCGAGAACCAGTCCGCAGCGCCCTCGCCCTTGCCGACCTCGCTCGCGAGAAGGCCGGACGTGAGCGATTCGGCGACGGCGACGGTGAGGTCGCGCTCTTGCGCGAGACGGGCGAGAAGCTCGATCGGACCTGCCATGCGTCAACCCTGCCACGCCGTCAGGTGACCGGGATCGGTCCGTGTCGCGCGCAGGGGTTTCGCAAACGGGGCCATCGGCCGGTCGAGCGGCAGGACGCGCGTAGCGTTCAAGGGGAGCCGGACCGGCTCGTCGTCGAACGCAGGCTCGCCCCTGCAGATCGCGTCGCACGACGCAGGAAGTCTGGGCAGAGCGTGTCGGAGATCCCATCGGGCGAGTCCTGTCGCATCGCAGCCGGATCCCGAGGCGGGCGGGGTCCGTCGTGGGCAAGCTGACGTACGAGAACGCGATCAAGGTCGATTTCGACGATCGGACGCTCGCTCACCTGCAGCTCGTGATCGGTGCGAAGCTGCGGCGGGGTGAGCCGCTGCACTTCACCTGGCGCGACGACATCAGCATCGGCGGCGGCCGCACCTCGATCTGGATCCACCCGCAGTCGACGCTGGTGTACAAGTTCTACGGCAGCCGCAAACCTCAGCTCAACCCGGCGTGGATCGATGCGCTGGCATACACCGCGAACTCGTCCACCGGCCTTTACCTCGTTCCCGAGCCGCCGATGCCCAATGGGGAGACCGCGTCGCAGGCGATGTCGGCCTGAGCCGCGCTCGCGCCCACCGTCACCGATCGCCGTGAGCCGCGGCGGCGCGGCTCGCGGCGCCGCAAGGTCGCCAGGGCGCGAGGTCGCCAGGCCGAGAGGCCGCGCGGCGCGGCCCGCGGGCCGGAGAGCGCGAACCCCGGACTCACCTCCGAGCCCTGGCGGGCGCGGAGGTTACGGCCCTGTTTGAGCACCGTCCGGAGATAGGTTAGGCTCCCCTAACGTGATCCCCGACGGCAGCCCAGCACGGTCCACGGACGAGCTGCGAGGTGACGCGCTGGCCCTGAGCTACGGTCGCACCCGCGTGGTCCACGATGTCTCGCTCCACCTGAGGCCGGGCGTCGTCACCGCGCTGATCGGGCCCAACGGCAGCGGCAAGTCGACCGCGCTGCGCGCCCTCGCCCGCCTGCATCGGATCGACGCCGGCTCCGTCCACGTCGACCGGGGCGAAGACCGGCGGGACGCCGCATCCCTCTCCGCAAAGGAGTTCGCCCGCACCGTCGCGATGCTGTCGCAGTCACGCCCGCACCCGTCCGGACTCGAGGTGCGCGACGTCGTCGCGTACGGCCGTCACCCGCACCGCGGACGCTTCGCCGGGCTGCGGGACGACGACCGCGCGGCGATCGATCGGGCGCTGGGTCTGACGGGGCTTACCGCGATGGGGCACCGGCCGGTCGACGAGCTGTCGGGCGGCGAGCTGCAGCGGGTGTGGCTGGCCACCGCGCTCGCCCAGAGCACCGGCATCCTCCTGCTCGACGAGCCCACCAACCACCTCGACCTGCGCTACCAGATCGAGACCCTCGACCTCGTCTGCGACCTGGCCGACCACGGCACCGCCGTCGGTGTGGTGCTGCACGACCTCGACCACGCGGCATCCGTCGCCGACGAAGTCGTGCTCATGCGCCGCGGCCGCGTCCACGCGGCGGGCTCGCCCGCGGAGGTTCTGACCGCTGAGCACCTCAGCGAGGTGTACGGCTTCCGCATCGACACCGCGGTGGACCCCGACACCGGCCGCGTGCGGGTGATCCCGCGCGGCCGCCATCACGAGCGCGTGCGCCGCCACGAAGCCCTCCCCGCCTGACCCCCTCCCGCACCGAATCCTCTGGAGCCCCCTCGATGACCAAGCGTCTGCCTGCCCTCGCCGTCCTCAGCGCCCTCGCGCTCGCCCTCGCCGGCTGCGGCACCACTCAAGTGGCGGCGTCCACCGACACCGACGCCGGGACAGTGACCTCGGCCAGCGCCGGCTGCGCCGACGACAGCACGACTTCGTCGACCGACCCGGTGGAGCTCACCGACGCGTTCGGCCGCACGGTCTCGCTCGACGAGCCGGCCCAGAAGGTCGCCGTGCTGGAGTGGCAGCAGATCGAAGACGTGCTCTCGCTGTGCCTCACGCCGGTGGCGGTGGCGGATGCCGACGGCTATCGCACGTGGGACACGGCCGAGGTCCTGCCCGACAGCGTGGAGAGCGTGGGAACCCGCCAGGAGCCGAACCTCGACGCCCTGTTCGCTACGGAGCCCGACCTCGTGATCGTCGAGGCGTACACGCGCGACGACGCGATCATCGCGCAGCTCGAGGAGTACGGCGTTCCGGTGCTGGCCACGATCGGCGCGAACGCCGAGGACCCGATCGCGCAGATGCTCGACACCTTCGACCTCATCGCGGAGGCGACCGGCCGCACCGAGCGGGCCGAGGTCGTGAAGGACGAGTTCGAGCAGCACCTCGCCGACGCGAAGGCCGAGGTCGCGGATGCCCAGCCGGAGGTCACCGACTTCGTCTACTTCGACGGCTGGGTCGACGGCGGCAACGTGTCGCTGCGCCCGTTCGGCCAGGGTTCGCTCGTCGGCGAGATCGGCGAGGAGCTCGGACTGACCAACGCGTGGACCGGTGAGGTCGACCCGGCCTACGGCCTCGGCCAGACCGACATCGAGGGCATGACGACCATCGGAGACGCCAGCCTGTTCTACACCGGCACCGTCGACCCCGACTCCGAGAGCTTCGTGGACGCGGCGGCCGAGAACCCGGCGTGGGCGTCGATCCCCGCGGTGCAGGACGGTCGGCTCGCGGCCTTCCCCGGCGGCATCTGGACCTTCGGCGGACCCCGCTCGGCGCAGCAGATCGTCGACGCGTACGTCGCAGCGATCACCCAGTGAGCTCGCGGTCGTCGAGCGAGCAGGCGGCGCCTGACTCGCTGAGCGAGGTGGCCGCCGGCCGCGACCTCGCGGGTCTTGCGCAGGCGGGCGGCAAGCCCGCGCGCGGCGCTCGCTCGACGACCGGTGCCGCTCTCGGCGTGCTGGCCGCACTGCTCGTGCTCCTCGTGCTCGCTGCCGGCTGGCATCTGACGCAGGGCACGAGCGGCGCGGTGTTCGCGGACCCCGACGTGTTCTGGGGTTCCCGCGTCCCTCGGCTCGCCGCCGGCGTCGCCGTCGGAATCGCACTGGGCTGCGCGGGCCTGCTGATGCAGTCGCTGTCGCGCAACGCCCTCGCCTCTCCCGACACCCTCGGCGTGACCGCCGGGTCGTACCTCGCGGTCACCGCGGTGGCGGCGTTCGGGATCGCCGTGCCGATCTGGGCCTCCGGCTTCGTCGCGTTCGCGGGCGGCATGATCGCCGCGGCCCTGGTGCTCGGCCTCGCCGGGGGGGCGGGCACCTCCACGACGCGGCTCGTGCTCGCAGGGTCGGCGCTCGCATTGGCCTTCCAGGCCGGCACGTCCGCGCTGCTCGTCCTGTTCTCCGAGGAGACGAAGGGACTGCTCGCCTGGGGCAGCGGCAGCCTGTCGCAGCTGGGCCTCGAGAGCTTCCTCCGCGCCACGCCGGTGGTCGTCGGAGCGCTGGTCGTCGCCCTCGTGCTCGCCCGCCGCTTCGATGTGCTCGCTCTCGGCGACGACACCGCGTCGTCGCTGGGTGTGCCGATCCGCTCGACGCGGGTGTACGGCATCCTGCTGTCCGTCCTTCTCACCGCCACGGCCGTCACACTCGCCGGCCCCATCGGCTTCGTCGGGCTCTGCGCGCCGGTGCTCGCCCGGCTGCTCGCCCGCGTCGTGCCGGCGCTGGGCCGCCACCTCCTGCTGATCCCGCTGTCGGGCCTCATCGGCGCGATCGTCGTGATCCTCGCCGACGCGCTGCTGCGCGCCCTCATCGGTCCGGAGGGCGCGATCGCGGTCCCCACCGGGGTGGCGACGACCGTGTTCGGCGCGATCGTGCTGGTCGTGATGGCTCGCCGGCTGCGAGACTCGGGCCCGACCCGCCGTCCGCCGACAATGCGCATCGGCGTGCGCAGCGAGCGGCGGTTCGTGATCGTGCTCGTCGTCGGGCTGGTCGCCCTCGGCGCCGTCGTGCTCGTCGGCATGCTGGTGGGCAGCACGCAGCTGCTGACCGGCGACATCCTCTTGTGGCTGCAGGATGCCGCACCCGCCCGCATCGCCTTCGCCCTGGACGAGCGTGCCCCGCGCGTCATCGCGGCGGTGACCGCCGGCGCGGCCCTCGGTCTGGCGGGCACCCTCACCCAGGCAGTGAGCCGCAATCCGCTGGCCGACCCCAGCCTGCTCGGCATCACCGGCGGCGCAGGTCTCGGCGCCGTGCTGGTCGTGACCAGCGCCACCGCGTCCACGTTCGGGATGCTGGTGGCCGCGGTCGCCGGCGGACTGCTGGCCTTCGCGCTGGTGTACGGCGTGGCCTGGCGCGGCGGCCTGAGCGCCGACCGGTTCATCCTCATCGGCATCGGCGTCTCGTACGGGGCCGTCGCCCTCACGACCTTCGTGCTCCTGCGGGCGAACCCGTGGGACACGCCCAAGATCTACACGTGGCTGTCGGGCACGACCTACGGCCGCATCTGGGAGCAGGTCATCCCGCTCGCGATCGTGCTGCTCGTCGTGCTTCCCTTCGCGTTCGCGCACCGACGCGACCTCGACATCCTCGCGATGGACGAGGACACGCCGCGTCTGGTGGGCATCCGCCTCGAGCGCACTCGTCTCGCCCTGCTGGTCTCGGCCGCCGTGCTCGCCGCACTCAGCGTCGTCGCCGTGGGTGTCGTCGGGTTCGTCGGGCTGGTCGCGCCGCACGCCGCCCGAGCCCTCGTCGGTGCGCGCCACAGCCGTGTCATCCCCGTCGCCGTCGTGCTCGGCGCGGTGCTCGTCGGCACGGCGGATGCGCTGGGGCGCACGGTGATCGCCCCCGCTCAGCTGCCGGCCGGTCTCGTCGTCGCGCTCATCGGTGCGCCGTACTTCGTCTGGCTGCTCTGGCGGTCGCGCGACGCCTGAGTCGCGCCGCGCGCGCGTGCGCCGACTCTTCGAGACCCGCCGCGCGGGGCCTGTGTGTGCCGCCGACGCTCTCTCGCCGCCGCCGTCTTCGACACCCCGGGTGCCCGCTCGCTGTTCGGGTGTCACGACACGCGGCGACCTCGTGATCGAAGCAACCACTCGCGACCCCCGAACGCGCAGCGACGCAGCGTTCGCTCAGCCTTGCTGCGGTGCCGGGTCCGGCGCGGCCGCTGCGATGCGCCGACGTTCGTAGCGCAGGGTGGCGGTGAGCAGGACCGCGCCCACGACGACCCCCGCCAGCACGGCGGCGATGCGCGGCAGCGACAGCGTCATCGCGAGTGTCAGGCTGACGATCGCGCCGCCGAGCACCGCGTTGACGGCGCCGATCGTGGTCGCCATCGTGAAGAGGTAGGACGACCTCAGGTACCGCACTCCGAGCTCGCCGTTGGTCCGCGGATCGTCCGCGGCGATCAGCGCAGGCCCCATCGGATGCAGCGACGCGAAGTACTCGCGGATCAGCC
Source organism: Microbacterium ureisolvens (assembly GCF_015278315.1). Lineage (GTDB taxonomy): Bacteria > Actinomycetota > Actinomycetes > Actinomycetales > Microbacteriaceae > Microbacterium > Microbacterium ureisolvens. Next base: position 160,082 of record NZ_JADIJE010000005.1, read on the forward strand.
GCATCCGGCGCCGGGCGATGATGTTCTCGATGCTGGTGTCGACCAGCCGAACCACCGTGAACCACCCGAGCAGGAAGATCGTCGGCAGCACGGTGAGCGTGAAGAGCGGCAGCAGGGATGGGGATGCCGCGACGAAGCCGATCGCGACCAATCCGCCCTACAGGGTCGTCAGGTAGATGGTCGACCGCGTGCCGGCCTCGCTGATCGTCGAGCTGGCTGCCGACTGCAGCACGAACAACTCGGTGCCGAGCGCGCTGCGCAGCGCCGTGGGGTCGGACTGTTCGTCCACTGATCCTCCTTCGAATAGGTGGGGAGTTCCGGGGCTCGCGGCTCGCGGCTCGCGGCCAAGCGAATGCGTGTGGAGCGACGGCGTCAGCGCACCTGGTCGGTCGGCCGGATCAGGATCCCGTTCACGGCGACGTGATCCGGCTGCCGCAGGGCGTAGAGGACGGCCTCGGCGATGTCATCGGCCCGCAGAGTGCGCATCGACGCCCCGATCTCGCTGGCAGCGGCGCGCATCGCGGGGTCGGTGATGTGGGTCGTCAGCTCGGTCGAGACGAACCCCGGCTCGATCAGCGTCACCCGGACGCCTTGGGCGGTGACCTCCTGCCGCAGTGACTCCGTGAAGGCGCTGATGCCGAACTTGGTCGCGGAGTAGACGCCGCTGCCGAGGGACGCGATCCGCCCCGAGGTCGAGGACACCTGCACGAGGTGTCCTCTGGACTCGACGAGGTGCGGAAGCGCAGCGTGCGTCGCGAACATCGAGCCGAGTAGGTTCGTCTCGACCATCCGCTTCCATTCCCGGACGTCGGCGCCGAGGATGGGGCCGTTGAGCATCAGGCCGGCGTTGTTGATGAGCACGTCGAGCCGGCCGTACTCCTCCAGGACGCGCGTGACAGCCCCGTCGACCGAAGCCGCATCGGTGATATCCAGGTGAAGAGCCGTCACGGGGCCGGGCGCGTCGTCGCTCAGCAGATCGAGACGGTCCAGGCGCCGAGCACCGACCGCGACTCGCAATCCGGCACGCGACAACGACAGTGCCGTCGCTCGACCGATCCCCGAAGAGGCGCCCGTGACGAGGGCGACCTTGTTCTCGAGGTCATTCGGGGTCATGTCCATCGACTTCTGCTCCTTCTGCGACCGGCGGGCGCCGAACGTGTGGCCGCCCAGAAGATCTGACAGCGCAGCGGTCGGGATTGTGACGCAGCTCGCTGAGGGGGACGGATTTCGCTCGGCTCGTCACAACCCGGGGGACCGCGCGGTCCTTCTCTACAACCGCGATTTCGCGGTGACACCGGAAGACCAGCACGACAACTCACGGAAGGCTGCGACATGACCGAACACACTCTTCAACCGGAAGCGCGAGCATTCGCTGACGCGGCCGCCGCGCCGCCCACGCTGGTGGAACGCGGGGTCGACGGCGCGCGCAAGCTGCTGGACGACGTGCAAGCCGCGCCGATCGATCTGCCCGCCGTCGACGACGAGTGGGTCACCGTTCCCGCCGCCGTCGGTGACGTCCGCGTCCGCATCGTGAAGCCGGTCGGAGCGACGGCGCCGCTGCCGGTGATCCTCTACGTGCACGGCGGGGGATGGGTGCTGGGCAACGCCGGCACGCACGATCGACTCGTGCGCGACCTCGCCACCGGGGCCGACGCCGCGGTCGTCTTCGTCGAGTACACGAGATCGCCCGAGGCGCGGCATCCGGTCGCCATCGAGCAGGCGTACGCGACCGCCCGCTGGGTCACCGAGAAGGGCGAGGAGAGGGGGCTGGACGCCTCACGGCTGGCCGTGGCGGGCGATTCCGTCGGCGGCAACATGGCCGCGGTGCTCGCGATCCTCGCGAAGAAGCGCGGTGATGTCTCGTTCATCCATCAGTCGCTCTATTACCCGGTGACGGACGCGCGCATGGACACGCCGAGCTATCGCGAGTTCGCGGAGGGCTTCCACCTCCGAGCCGACGCGATGGCCTGGTTCTGGGACAACTACGTGCCCGATCTGCACAAGCGGTCGGATGTCACGGCGTCGCCGCTGCAGGCGCCGGTCGACGAGCTGAAGGGGCTGCCCGAGACCTTCCTCGTCGTCGACGAGAACGACGTGCTGCGCGACGAGGGCGAGGCCTACGGTCGCAAGCTCATCGAGGCGGGAGTGCCGACGACGCTCGTGCGCTACGACGCCACCATCCACGACTTCATGATGCTCAACCCGCTCCGCCCGTCGGCCGCGTCGACTGCCGCGATCGAGCAGGCGATCCACATCCTCCGCAAGGCCCTCCGCAACCGCTGACCCCATCCGAGAAAGAGAGAGAACCATGAACACTCAAAAGCCCACCATCGTCCTGGTCCACGGTGCCTTCGCCGAATCGGCATCCTGGAACGGCGTGATCGCGCTGCTGCAGGCGCGCGGTGTCACCGCCGTCGCGGCGGCGAATCCGCTGCGCAGCCTCGCCGGCGACGCCGCGTACGTCCGTGACGTCATCGCGTCGATCGACGGTCCGGTCGTGCTCGTCGGCCACTCCTACGCCGGTCTGGTCATCACCGAGGCCGCCGCGCAGAACGCCGCCGTCGTCGGCCTGGTCTACGTCGCCGCATTCGTTCCGGAAACGGGCGACAGCGCATTCGCGCTCTCCGCCAGTGAGCCCGGATCGACGCTCGGCGCTGCCCTCAACGCGTATCCGGTCGCCTCCGGCGGCAATGAGTTCGCGATCCGCGCCGAGGCGTTCCACCAGCAGTTCGCCGCGGACATCCCCGAGGAGACGGCGGCGCTGATGGCGGCGACGCAGCGACCGGCCACCGAGGCCGCGCTGACCGACGGCCTGCCCACCACGACGCCCGCCTGGAAGGACATCCCGTCGTGGCACGTGTTCGGTGACCAGGACCGGAACATCCCTGTCGCCGTTCACCGGGCCGGCGCGAAGCGCGCGGGCTCACGTCAGACCTGGGAGGTCGCCGGCGCCTCGCACGCGGTCGGCGTCTCGCGTCCGGAGATCGTCGTCGAGGCGATCGCCGCCGCCGGCAAGGCGTACCTCGCGTCCTCACAGGCGGAAGCCGCCGCCTGACCCGAACGTGGTGTCCCGGTCGCGGTCCGGCGACCGGGACACCACCCGAACCCTGGAGGTTCCATGCTCGAGCCGAACTGGCCCCTGCGTCGCGTGCGCGCGGGAGTGCTCGATGTCGGTTATCACGACCTCGGCGGGCCGAACGACGAACCGGTGGTGCTGCTGCACGGGTTCCCCTATGACGTCCGCAGCTTCTCGGAGGTGGCGCCGCTGCTGGTGGAAGCCGGGTTCCGGGTGATCGTGCCTTACCTCCGCGGTCACGGGCCCACGCGCTTCTCACACGAAGACGCACCTCGAAGCGGGCAGCAGGCGGCGCTCGGTGCCGATCTCATCGCCCTCCTCGACGCCCTGGACCTGCACGAGCCGATCCTCGCGGGTTACGACTGGGGCGGCCGAGCCGCCTGCGTGGTGGCTGCGCTCCAGCCCGACCGGGTCGGAGGGCTGGTCTCGGTCAACGGCTATCTGATCCAGGATGTCGCGGCCGCCGGCATGCCCGGCGACGCGGAGCGCGAGGCCGGGTTCTGGTACTTCTGGTACTTCGCGACCGAACGCGGCAGGGCGGGCCTGACGGCCAACCGCCGAGACATCGCGCGCGTCATCTGGCGCCGCAACTCGCCGGCGTGGCGCTTCGACGAGGACCGGCTGGCCGCGACCGCGGAGTCGTTCGACAACCCCGACTACGTCGACGTCGTCATCCACTCCTATCGGCACCGGCTCGGCCTCGCGCCCGGATTCGACGAGTACGCCGACATCGAGGAACGACTGGCTGCGCTGCCTGCGATCTCGGTGCCGACCGTCACCCTCGACGGCGCAGCCGACGGCAACTTCCCAGCCACGGACGGCCGGCTGGAAGCGCGTCACTTCATCGGCTGGCGAGAGCATCGCATCGTGCCGGATGCCGGACACCACCTTCCGGCGGAAGCGCCGAGGGCGTTCGCCGATGCCATCCTCGCCGTCGCCGAGACGCCGGGCGACGGTGCCGGCACGCCGTGATCACTCGACGCCTGATTCATGAAGGGCATCCTCGCGTTCGAGTCGACTTCGCACCCGCAGCCGGGCGGCGTGGGCTCAGGATGCGAGCGAAAGGACCGCTGACGCGACCGCTCTGGGCGCTGAGTGCTGTGCCACGTGGTGATGCTCCGGGATCTGCACCAGCTCGGCGCGCGGAGCGTCATCGCGAAGGCGCCGGCACCACTCCAGCCCCGCGATCGGGTCGGCGCCGCCCCGGATGATGAGGAGCGGCACCGTGAGCTGCGGCACGCGTTCCTCCAGCCGGTAGGCGAGCATGTGCCGTAGCTGAGTGAGGTACCAGGGGATGCCGCAGCGAAGGTAGTCGGTGAGGACGATCGTGTTCACCGTCGGTGGCTCGAGGAGCGTGTCGATCGAAAGCGCCCGGGTCTGCCGGAGGATCGTCCGGTGGCGATCGTCTGCCACGGGGCCCATCACGACGACCGACGTCAGCAGCTCCGGTCGCTGCAGCGCCGTCTCGACGACCCACTGCGAACCCATCGAATGGCCGAACAGCACGACCGGGCCGAGTGACAGCTGCTCGAGAACGCGTCCGATCGCCTCGCCCATGGTCGGCACGTCGACGTCGGTGCCGGGTTTGGGGAGCCCGCCGAAGCCGGGGAGGTCGACCGAGATCACGGTGCGGTGGGCGGCGGCGAGTTCGTCGTGCAGTCGTGAGAGGTAGCGGTGCGACACTCCGATACCGTGCACCAGCACGATCGCGGGCTCCGCCGTGGTGGGGGAGACCGACGAGAGCACCCGGAAGGCGAGACCGCCGATGTCGACGCGCTGGGTCGTGATCTTCGCCGCGCCCCTTCGCCTTGTCGCGGGCAGGTCGTCCTCCGTGAGCACCATGTGGTCATGCTACGAAGCGGCGGGTGGGGGCGGGCGCATGTTGACAAGGCGGGCGGCGTCGTGTGATTCCTCCGTCAGGAGGGGAGAGCGGATGCCGTAGCCGCCGTCGATCGCGAGGTCGTTCTGGTTGTTCCGACCGGTGGGGCCGAGTTTGTTATGCCTAGCTGTGGTCGGCCTCAGTTGAGGAGGCGGCGGGTGATCGCTCCGCTGTTCGCTTGGAGCCACGCGAACTTGCGCTCGAATCGTGCGCGGGCGGGTGCATCCCACATGGCAACGAATGCGGGCGACCCGCTTGCGGCCTGATCCGCGACGAAGCGCCGCGACGCCTCCTCCGCCTCCAGCAGCACGCCGGCCAGGATGCGGCGATCGGCACGTCCCAGTCCGTACGCGTCGACGAACGTCCGCAGCCTCTCGATGGGATCCTCGACGCCGCGCTCTACCGCCGCGGGGAGCGTCGGGTCCGTCATCGGCACCCAGTACCGCGCGGTCATGGCGACATCCCACACGCGTCGCCCCGGTGCCGCGAAGTCGAAGTCGATCAGCGCGGCTGCCGCTCCGTCACGGAAGACGACGTTCTCGATGCAGACGTCGTTGTGGCAGATCACTGAGCCGCCGGCGGGATCAGCGAATGCGGTCGACCAGGCGGCGTCGGATGGCGGCTGCCACCCGACAGTCGCGTCGTGGAACCTGCGCAGCAGGGTCGCGACGGTGACGAGTGAATCGCGCGTGCTGACCCACGGCGCATAGGGGGAGAGGCCGACCTCGCCCTCCACGTAAGTCAGGATTTCGGTCTGATCCTCGACGCGGAGTGGGTGGGGAACCTCGACATCAGAACGCGACCGGACATGCTTCAGAAGCGCGTGCAGCGTCGCCGCGTTCGCAGGGAGGGGACGGCGAACCGTCTGCCCCTCCCGCAGCACGCGGCCGTCATTCACGGCGCCTCCGCCGAGGGGTTCAGTGTCCTGCGACATCGCCCGATCGCGCATCGTCCCATTCTTGACGACATCTGCCGCCGGTTCGGGTCTGTCGTCGCCGTCCTGGGCCGAGGGGACGTTGTGATCCGTCGACCGGATCACCACGCGGCTCCCGTCACACGGCGAATGTCGACCGGCGATGACGTCTTGTCAATGAGCATTCGGCCGGGGTCCTCGGTGGTGCGCTGATTCTGGATGAAGAAGGCATGATGCCCCTGGAGGGACTCGAACACGACTGAGCATAATGCTCAATCCGGCCCAAACCGGCAAGAACAGCGGAATTACGCGAATGTTGAGGAGGCTGGGCGGCGTCGCGCAACCCTGCGAAACGTGCTGCGGCAAATGGTTTGCGGGCAAAACGAGGGCAAGAATCGTTGAAAAATCAGCGTTCTGGAGCGGTCCGAGACGCGGGCTGTTCAGCGCCCAGATTCGCTCTTGCGGCAACGAGAAGCAAATGAGCACATTGCTAAGCAAGGAGCGACTTCGCGAGCTTGCGCTGTGCAATGTGCTCAAGTGAGGCATTGCTGGCCTCGCCCCGGAATGGACCCACGACGGCTCGCGTCCTGCCCGGGCGACCCTGCGCCTGAGTTGCTGGTCAGCCCAAGGGAAAGGTGTGCTTGTCGAGCCACAGTTCGACGTCGTGTAGAGGTGGCGGATTCGCGCCGGCGATGAGCCGGATATAGCGGTCGGCGTCCTCGGCGCCGGCGCGCAGGTCGTAGCCGTTGATGTCATAGAAGGCCACCGTGACGAACCAGCTCAACCGCTTGTTTCCGGTTCGATGTACTCCGTCACTGGGACAGCCGGTCGAGCAGCTCAGCGTCTCGGTCGCGGACCCGATCGAACGCACGGCGCACCCGCTCGCGTCGGATCGTGCGAGCGTCCAACTCGAGCACGGCCATCTCAATCACGCTGCTCTTGCTCTGTCCCAACAGAGTGGCGAGCTCGGTGAGCTTCGATTCCGCCTCTGGCGAGAGGCGCACAGTCCGGGCCATGGCGGTTCCTTCCATTGTGGTGTCACGAAGATACCGCCGTCGGACGGCAGTCGGCAGGCGAAGGAAGGGCTTGGTTCGTAGCAGGCGCTACTTGAGCGCGAGACGCGCGATCAGGCGAACGGCGTCCGTCGGTGGGACGTCTCGCCGACGGCGGCCCGAGCGCCAGAGACCGAGCACCTCGAGTACGTCGAGTACCGGCTCGGTCAGCGCGGAGAACCAGCGATGGTCGAGTTCTTGACCCTGTGCGTCGACATATCCGAGTTCGTTGACGAGTTCGAGTACCTGGTCTTCCGCATCACGTCGTGTCGTGATGCTCTCGTCGGCGAGACCGATGACGAATGCCGTGCTGGCAACGCGCTGACCTTCCGTCATCCGCTGACGCAGGAGCATCCGCGCAATCTGTCCGGCCAGCGTCGCGGGCCGCCCGATCGTCGGGCACGCCCGACCCACCACTTCGAGACGACCTTTGAGCTTGCGGACCAGACGCAGTCGTTCGGCCGACGCGCGCAGATCGCGCATGGGGTAGGTGAGGTCTTCGCGGTTCCCTTCGCCGATCCAATCGTCGCGCCAGCCGAGCGCCGTCATCCCTTCCAGCACAACGGCGGGCGGCATCCACCCTGCCTTGGTCAACGTCAGCCCGTCGACGCCGATGCGGTCGATCAGCCAGGCGTACGGCTTTACGGCCTCGGCGACATCCTCGTCGCGCAGTGGCTCGGGGGTAAGCGCTCCTCCCCGCCGAAGGTGCCGGCGCAGGTTCGACCGTAGCGGCACGGACAGACCCGACGCGAACTGCGCGATAGGCGAGTCGTGCGTCACACCTGTGGCGGCATCCACCAGTCCTGAGAGGTCGGATGCCGCCGGGCCGAAGAGTGCGGCAAGCTCACCGCGCGCGCCAACCAAATCGGCATCCTCGAGGTCGTCTGTGGCCCACGGTCCGACTGCCGTAGCGACCCATGCCTTCGTCGATCCATACTCGGGATGCGAGTCGTCGGCGAGGATTATGGCAATCTCCTCGTAGCCGGTTCGGCCGCCGGAGTCCTCGAACGGCGCACGCCGTTCGCCCGAGATCAGTTGCGCAAGCGGCTCGTGAGGTCTCGCGACATCGCGATCGATCAGATCGATGCGGTGCAACCAGTTGTCGCCTTGGTCGTAGATGTACCACAGCGGCCCGTCGTGCTGCATTGCCTCACCGATGGTCGTTTCGGCCTCATCCTCTTCGCCCTCGAGTTCGACCTCTGTCAGCGACCAGGCATCAACCCACGCCCGAGGCTGCCGCCCGATGCGCGGGATCCCGTTGGTCCGGACCCACGGATCTTCCTCGGAGAAGCGGTGCAGGTGCGAGTCGAACCAGTTGAACGCCACTTGCAACACCACGTGCAGCTGGGCGAGCGACAAGCTGTCATCGACGTCGATCGTGCGCCAGATCTCCGGTTCCAAGCCCACGATCGAGACGCGTAGGCGAAGAATGCGGCGGGTGGGGTGGGTGGACACCCAACAACGCTACTGGGGGCGCCGCTTTGGAGTCATCGGCCGATCGATGGGCCTCCGGGCTGAGATGGCCCAGAGTGGGGTGCCGCAGGGTCGTATGGCTGGCCCGGGTTGTATGGGTCGACCGCCGGTGCCCGCCGCGGCTCCTGGATCCGGACCTCGGGAGCCAGACCCGAGTCGCGCGCGCGACTCATGAGACGCGTCGCGGTGCTCTGGCTGATCTGCAAGGTGTCGGCGACGAGCTTGAGCGGCGGATAGCTGATTGCTGTCGCGACGCGATAGACGGAGATCGCGGCGTGGAGGGTCTCCAAGGGCTCGCGCTCGTCACGCGCCCGCACGCGACTAAGAAACTCGCGCACTGGAATGCGATCGCGTTCGCCGCCGTCCTCTGCGCCGACGTCAACTGTGACGACGTCAAGAGCTGACCTCGTCATGATCCAGTGGGTCCGCACCTCGCGAAGTACCTGACTCGTGATGTCGACGCCTTCCGCTTCGCGCTCGAGCGCAGCGAAGACGACGGCGGTGCGTCCGAGCGTGCTATCCCACTCCACGCGGACGGTGATCGTGCCGGGTACGTCCTGCTCACCCGACACGCGCGCGCGCCAGGACTTCGGAAGTGTCACGCCACTCCCGAGATCAATGCGTTCGTCGCTGAACTCATACGCCTCGACGTCTGCCATGAGGCCCACTATTCCACGTCGCCGAAGATTCGCGAAGAAGACTGTCGATCTTGGCTCATGCGTGTGGTACCTTGCGACGAAGGGAGAGTGACACTGCTGGCTCACTGGAAGGCAGGACCATGAATCGTTCACAAGATTGCCTGGCACTGACAATGAAGGATGCCGCGAAGCTCGTCGGCGTCGACTACCGCACGATCAAGCTCGGCATCGAAAGCGGGACTATCCCCACGGTCCAGCTCGGCCCGCGCCGGATGATCCCGCGAGTCCCGCTGCTGCGTGCCTTCGGCGTCGACGCCTGATAGCGGCGCGAAGGGCGGTACTGCCCTGACCGGCAGGCACCGCGTGATCCTTGTCCGCGCCCTGCCTGCTACGGGCGCCGATTCGCGGGCGACGGTGACGAGGTCCTTCGTGCGCACGCGGGTCGCCAGCAGTGACTGGTGCGCGTCGCTGACTCTACTCCCCACGTCGCGTACGTGACTTAACGCGTTCTCCTTCGTCAGGACGCGGCCGCTCAGCCCCGCTCTAACTGATGAGCGGGGCGGGCGCGGCTTTCCGGGCCGCCCCGCTTTGCGCCACGGTCGTGACATATTTCCCTACGTGCAGTGCATCCGCGGCAACGGAGAATTCCACGCGGCCGTCCACCTCCTCAGCCTCATCAAGACTCATTTCGTCTCCGTTCCCTAGGGTGCGTCGTGAAGCCCTCTAGTGAGGGATTACGTCTGACGGAGCGATTCGTCCGACCTCCGAGCGACTGAATTCTTGATCGCGTTCCGCTTCGATCCCGCTCACGGGCAATGCGGGATCGGGAAGCCCGGCGTGGAGCACGCGTCGTTGCGCTACTGCGAACACCGCCGGAGTCGTGCGGCTGGGGCCGATTGAACTCGATCCGGACCCCTATCGATGGCGTTGCGAACGTGCTGCATCGCGGTACGGCTACGATGCGAGACATGGTGGAGTACAAGGACGCAGACGGCAACCCGCTCACCGAGGATGAGGCGTTGGCCCTGCCCACGAATGAGCGATTTACGGCGACGTGGGACGATGGCCGGTCCGTCGAATGCATCGTTTCGGACGAGGGCAAGTGGACTGTCGGGCACCGGTCGAGCGGTGAACTCAAGCATTACGGCGCAGTGGTGCGCGAAGGCGAGATGTACCAGGCAGCGAACATCGTCTACATGAAGCCACAGGAGACCTTCTCGGCTGCGGCGCGGAAGTACCTGTAGCCCGGACGGTCCCTTAATCCCGCCGGCCCGGCGGGCTAGGAGATCCCGCCGATCCCTCCGAGTGCACCGGCGCGCTGAGGGCCGCTCTCGGCGCAATGGCGTCCGCGGTGAGCCTGAGTTCGACGCAACCCGGGTTCGCGGCTCGATCAGGTCTGGGTGCAGGCGATGAATGTCGACGCGCCGCGTGCGCGCGTTGGCCGTGGCTATTGAGCCAGGTTGAGTGAGTGCTTAGCGGGGGCGCGTAGTGAGAGTGTGTCGTGAACCGCAGTTGACGACCCATTCCGGCGCCTATAGCAATCATGGGGTCGGCCAAGGGCTCGATGAGATGGCACCAGACGGCTGTCGTGTACCTCTCGCTGGCCGCCTCGTCATCGTAGCGATGCCCGCGGAAGCCAGCAGGCGCCGAGCCGCGACGGCGCTCAGGTTGAACCCGATCACAGCACTTTCCGCTTATTGAGGTAGAGCATGCGTCCGATGTGCTCGGCGCTCAGCTGAGCGCTCCGACGGCAACCACGATCTCCAGACACGAACTCGGCCTCCGCAGGTGATTGCGCCGTCGGTCTCCGTAACGAGTTCGATCTCCTCCATCGCCGCCAAGGGTCGAGAGTGTCTCGGCGATTGGTTCTCGCCATGACACCGTCCTTCGAACAAACCCAGCGCGACGCGAGGCGCACGGGGGCGGGCGCTCTTCCCCCGCCCTTTCCTTCCATACCGTTACGGCATCGCGTCTGGCTGTGCAGGCACATCCAGCCGGATCCCGCCGCTCATGCGTCGTCCTCGTCCCATTTCGCAGAGGAGTCCTCGTTCCGCGATTCGCGCTCGTACGCATCTGCGATGGCGCGCAGAAGGCGACTCGTGCGCCGCCAATCACGACATTCCTCGGCGCGAGTTCGGAAGCGCTGCGCGAGTTCCCGCTCCTGGTCGCCCCCCTCATAGATGCTCTTAGTCCACATCCCGCGTGCACCCCGCGCGCTCGAATAGAACCCGCGATCAATCTCCCGCGACGCCAGTTCCTCGAGTAGATCGCGAACGGCGTTGCATGGCCATCCCTCAGAAGCCGATCCGGCGCCAGTCGCGAGAATCTGGCCGATCTGCTGGTCGCCGATCTTTGTGCGACCGGATGCTGCAAGCATCTCGCGTGCGGACACTACCCATTCACGAAGTGAGTCGGGCTGAGCGTCCCAGTGAGTCCCGTCCGTGCCCGGCAGTTGGCGCCACTCGCGCAGAACCTGCCAAGCCAAGGTAGCGAGCCCGTTGTCCACCTGAGTTTCCTCATCGTCGTCCCCCCTAGTCGCCATCTTCACGAGATTCACAAACTCTGAGGGGGTGTCTCGCAACAACCCGAAGAGGGCAGCCGGATGGTGTGACGAGTGCTTGATCAGCACGAAAAAGTAGAACTCAAGGGTGGCCAACGCGCCGCGATCCGCCCCTCTGGCCTCAACGAAGTCGAGTGCAGCAGCGATGATGCGCGGTCCGTCTGCCCCGATAGGCTCCGCGCCCTCCCCCCGTAGGATCATGCCGAGCGCGGCTTGCGCATCCGCGAGCTCGAAGCCGGTTGCGGCACCGTCCTCCTCTCGTTTGGAAGTGAACTCCAGCAGGCTCAAAGCCGACACCGACCGGCCTACCGCCAGCAATCTCTCGAATGCGGTCCGCGCATTCTCAGGCGCTACGCGCCACGGGTTCACCTTCTTCCAGTAGCGAGCAGCGAGCTCCGGAGCCACACGATCCAACAGAGTGATAGCGACATCTGTCTCCAGAAGCAGGGCGAGAGCGAGGGCACGGTCGTCGTCCTGTTCGAGGTCGTTGAGCTTTGCCTCAACCCACGACTGCCCACCTTCGGCGTTGGCTCGCCACGACAAGTAGCCTCTGCTCACCTGTGCCCGAGCTTCGTTATCGGAATCGAGCCAATCGAGCATCAAAGAGTCGTGCTCGTCGGAGGGCCACTCCGCGAGAATGTGGCCGATCCCATATGGATTCTCGGCCAAGTCGACTAGCTCGCGGAACTCGATTGGCTCCGCTGCCAGAATCTCGCTCATGGCCTCGACCTGGAGTCGGTGCCATTCCGAGCGGAAGTTCTCGTTCGAGCGATCGAGGCCCTCGATTTGCGGCCACCAGCCGAACAGCTCCGCTTGCTTGGAGGCGGCCCCGGGTGACGGAAGCAGGTCGAGGATTTCTTCAAGCCGCTTCACCTGATCCGGTTGGAGCGACCAGAATTGCGGTTCATGTTCCTTCTGGCGCCGAACCTCCGAATCCAGCGCTCGCCAGAGCAGCCGTGCATCGGCAGGTGGCGCATCGATCCCGCGGACTGCTTGCTCGAGCCCCAACGAGATGCGCTCGAAATTCTCACGGCTCAAGTCGTCCAGGTTCGGGACCACTTGAGCCCAGCGCGATAGATCCTTCCCGGCGCCCTCGATGATCTGTTCGACTATGTGATCGACCACTGGAAGCCACTCGTCGCTCGAAACTTGGTCCTGTTCGGGCCCCCAATCTCGGAACCTCGGCTTTGCCGGCACTATGGAGGAGAACTGCCTCGTAGGAAGAAGCCCTAGAAGAACGCGCCACCCGACTTGCGGGTGGCGGATCGCGACTCGGTCGATGACCGCGAGCTTCGATGCCGTTCCCGCGTCTGAGTAGCGTAGCCATGGATAGAGGTAGTTCTGGAGGCTGCCAAAGGCAGTGTTGCCAGATCCATTGTCGTCGGTCGTCAGTTCGCTCAGGCGAGCTAGCGCCCGCATCGCAGAGTCGAAATGCTCAGATGATCGGGCGAGAATTTCCAGGGCCCAAAGTAGGTACACATGTGGCGACGTCGGGGAGAAGAGATCTGATCCCGGTTGGCCGTCACCGGGGAACAACTCGAGGATCGCAGGATCGTCCCTAGACAGGTCATCCAAGACTGCGTCGATGAAAAGATCCGGGGCAGCCTCGGCGCACAGAGGAAGCGCCCAACTCAGACGGCTCCATGTCGCGGAGTCGATGAGATCGTCTTCGTCTAGGAGCACATCACGGACGACCGCGGCTCCAAGCTCGCTGCCGCGTCGTCCTGCAATCTCATCCTCCACAAGTGCGATCAAGGCCACTCCTTGCATGATGCCCTCCGCGAGAGTCGAGGACCGCGGTCGCTCTTCCCCTCGGATTTCTGCCAGCAGCGTCTGCACCTGATCCATGTCGTCGAAGGGGTGGGGCGCAAGCAGCACGTCCTTCACAACCGCGATCCACGTACTGACGTCGTGCGACGTCAGTCGAGGGAACTGCACCACCGACGATTCGACCGGCGCAGCGACTCGCCAGGATTCCCCCGCGCGAACAAACATCGGGTCATCACTCGACGCCTGAGCAAGTAGCAGCCGCTCAAGGTACTCCCAACTGCTGCCAGTCAATTGCTCGAGGAAGCGGCGGTCCGCCTCCCTCGCGCTCCACTGCATGGCGAGGGCGAGCCGCGCCGCGTTGCCACTCTCTTCGTGGGTCGCTCTCGGCAGTGCCGATCTCGCGCGCGGGTCCAACGCGATCGATCGTACGAATGCCTTCGGGCTCCTCCTGAAGAGGGCAGCGAGCCGCTCTGCGCGTGTGGACCCAAGACCGCGCTCCTCGAGTACGCGAGCGGCTTCAGCGCGCCCGGGCGGCCGGATTTCGACGACTCTGGTCCCCGGGCGGAGATTGGTGTCAGCTGTGGCGATCAGCGCTACGCGGTGCCCTCGAGCTAGTGCGCCGCCGATGTCCGGCTCGTCGAAAAGGGGGATCAACACCACTGGCGAGTCGTTGTCGATCATGCGGGCCCAAGCCGTTGCTGTGTGCACAACGACCGGCGTAGCGTCGTCGTCCGCGCTTCGGAATGCGCGGTGCATGGTAGCTAGGGCTTGGTCCCGCCAAGTTCCACGGACGATCAAGACCTCGATATCCGCCTCCCCGGCCGCGAAGGCTCGCAGCACTTCGGCTTCCTCTGTGTGACTCAAGCTGAAGAGTTCTTCAGGCAGCGTCGGATCTGTGCTTCGCGAGAAGTCGCGCCACCAGCGGGCAAGGGTTTGAACATCTCGTGGCTGCATGCCGAAGAGTTCCGATAGCCATACATGGACGTTTCGCTCTGCTTGCAGCCAGCCTTCGAGGTCGTCGGCATCCAGCACACTCACACTTGCGAACTTGCCAAGCGAGTCCTTCGCGGCAGCCCATATCGCCTTGTCCCGCCATCGGCGGGTCGTGATGAACACGAAGTGGGTGTTGCGTCTGACAGAAACGGGGAGGGAAAGTCGGTTGTCAAAATCTTGGTCGGCCTTACCTGCGCTGCCAGGAGTTGTGCCGATCTCAATACCGAGATCGCCTGTCGGCAAGAACGACCCGGCATGCCCATTTGAGTGAGCGACTCCGTCCCATCCGCCAAGCGCGACTCCGTCTCCTGCTCGCACAGAGATGCCGGACACTCCTCGAGTAGCACGTAGCAGTCGGCGGATCAACTCTGGCGCGGTGTCCTGCGCAACACGTCCCGCCCACCCTTGGAGCTCATTAGCGGTCACGAGCTCCGGCTCGATCGTGCGCCTGCGGGCGCCACTGGAAGCGGTGCGGGATGTCCCACGTTGCGAGACGTAGTTATCCAGATCGTCCTGCCGGAAATGCAGTCCTCTTGATCCCGGCACCGTGATGCCATGCAGGCGCCCCTGGCGTGCAAGCCTGCGGACAGTGCTCTCGTGCACACCGAGGTGCGCTGCGGCCTGCGCGACGTTCAGGGGTTCAGCCATAGCTCCATCTTGTTTGCCGACGCCCTGATCGCCGCCTCGACCCGCTGGCGCGTGGCGCGCTCGAGCGGTCGAACGCCAGATGATCGAACGCATCACCCGCACTGCAGACACCAGCAGGTCTAGCAGGAAGCAGGCTGATAGATCAACGAATACCAGGAACCTTTGTAAGAACCACAGGAGCGCCCTCTGCATTGCGAGAAGGGCGTCCTCGCTGATGTCATCCGCCAGCCGTAGTGTGGCTTTCGTGGCGCGGACATTGCCGACGACGGTAAGAGCGTTCGCCTTGCGTTAGTGGGACTCATCCACGACCCCACGGGTCATCGTCGAGCCGTTCGACTTTGTATACCTGCAGCTCAGGTACCGGATGGAAACGCCCGGAGGGGAACACCAAGACGTTCTGAAGTCGGGCCCAAAGTGGCTCGCTCGCGAGTTCTAGGAGATCGAGGACGAGCTCGAGAAGCGCTACCCCGAGGTGCTCCTCGGCAAGGGCAAGCCCGACTAGGCTACACACACCCGTCGCCCGGCAGCGACGCAACCTGTTCACGCCGGCGGAGCGAGCGCGTGGGCACCATAGTCTGTTGGCATGAAGACGCTTCACGTTGAGCTGACGAACTGCCACGGCATCCGATCGCTTGACGCGACGCTGGACTTCGGCGACCGCAATGCGGTGGCCATCTATGCGCCCAACGGCACGATGAAAACCTCGTTCGCGCGGACCTTCAAGGACCTCGCCGCCGGCAAGGAAACCACCGATCGAGTGTTCCCTGATCGCGCGTCCTCGCGCTCAATCACCGACGAGAACGGCCAATCGCCGAACCCCAGCGACGTCGCGGTTGTCCTGTCCTACGACGAGGAGCTAGGCCCGACAGAGTCAACCTCGACTCTCCTCGTGAACCCTGAGCTTCGGCGAGAGTACGAAACACTCCAGGTGGAGCTCCTCGATGCCCGTGACGCTTTGGTACAGCAGTTGACGGCTCAGGCGGGTACGAAGCAAGATGTGCTCTCGACGATCTCGAAGGTCTTCACCCAGAGCGATGGCAAGTTCTACGACGCCCTTGTCCGCATCGCCTACGAGGTCGAACAGCTTGAGGACGCTCGGTTTGCCGACCTTCCACACGACCTGCTCTTCAACGACAAGGTGGTAACCGCGCTCAAGGGCGCTGACGTCCAGGCGCAGCTGGCCGCGTACGTGACCCGACTCAACCAGCTTCTAGACGAGTCCACCTTCTTCAACCGAAGTTCCTTCACGTATTACAACGCCACGAACGTTACGAAGAGCCTCGGTGCCAACGGCTTCTTCACGGCTCAGCACTCGCTCCTGCTGTACGGCGAGGATGAGCCACGTCAGATCACGAGCGACGCAGATCTGCAGGCGCTGATCACCGAAGAGAAGAAGCGCATCGGCGACGACGATGCGCTGCGCAAGAAGATGGATGCGGTCGAGCGTGCCGTCCAGCGCAATGAGGACACGCGAAAGTTCTTCGAGTTCATTACGAACAGGGAAAACCTGCTCCCAGAGTTTGCCAACGTCGAAGCCTTCCATCAGGACGTGTGGAAGTCGTACCTCAAGGCGCACGAGGAGGCGTTCCTGAAGGTCGTGGCGTGCTACAAAGACACCGAGAAGCGCCGTAAGGCCATCGAGCAGCAGGCGGCTACTGAAAGCACCCAGTGGGACAAGGTCATCAAGATCTTCAACGAGCGCTTCTTCGTGCCATTCACTCTCCGCGCGGAGAACAAGCACCAAGTGGCCCTCGGCCAGGACTCCATGCTCAAGCTCGTCTTCGAGTTCAATGACGGCCAGGAGTCGGCCAGCGTCGAACGGGATGACCTGCTGTCGGTGCTCAGCAACGGCGAGAAGAAGGCGCTGTACATCCTCAATGTCCTCTTCGAGATGGAAGCACGCAAAGCAACGGGACGGGAGACGATCTTCGTCATCGATGACCTCGCCGACTCGTTCGATTACAAGAACAAGTACGCCATCATCCAGTACCTCAAGGAGATGGCTGACCACGCGAACTTCAAACTCATCCTCCTCACGCACAACTTCGATTTCTTCCGCACGCTTCTCAGTCGAGGCGTAGTGGGCTACAACAAGTGCTTCATGGCTCAGAAGGGCGAGGGGAAGGTCTCGCTGAGCCAGGCCAGCCATGTGAAGAACCCGTTCATCTATGGCTTCAAGAAGAACTTCTTCGACAACGGCATGCAGCGCATCGCCTCGGTGCCGTTCGTGCGCAACATCCTCGAGTACACCAAGGGCGAGGATGACCCCGATTACTTGAAGCTGACCTCGCTCCTGCATTGGAAGGCCGACTCAGCGAGCATCGACAACACCGAGCTCGACAGGATCTTCAATGAAACCTTCCAGCCGACGAAAAAGAAGTCGTGGCGCACAGGCAAGAAACCCGTCATCGACTTGCTGCTGGAGCAGGCGGAAGTCGCGCTCACCGCAGACGAGGGTATCAACTTCGAGAACAAGATCGTGTTGTCCATCGCGACCCGCATTGTCGCCGAGCAGCACATGGTGGCCGTCCTTGCCGACCCGACGTTCACGGACGGGATCACTGGCAACCAAACCCATGCGCTGTTCCAGGCGTACAGGAGCCGGGGCCACGGGACCGACGAGTCGCTCCGCACACTCGACGACGTCGTGCTCATGACTCCCGAGAACATCCACGTGAATTCGTTCATGTACGAACCGATCATCGACCTCTCCGACGCGGCTCTGCGCGAGCTCTACACTCGGGTGAAGAGCCTCTAGCTGCGCATGCGCCAGCGGCCGTTTCTATTTGCGGCCGCGCCCACGGCTCGACCGAGCGTTGGCCAAACGCTGCTGATCGAGCAGCTCTACTTCCCGATCCCGCGCCCCGCACCTGGCGCGCCAACCACCGGCCCCGTAGCCATCGTCTCTTCGCGGTTCCGCGCCGCGCGTCGCATCTCCGCCTGCGCCGCGCGCGCAGCATCCTGCATCGTCAACTCCGGAGTGCCGCGCCCCATCGACTCGGCGAGGCACTCGCGGGCCGCGGCGTCCGTCCGCGCGACGACGATCGCGACGTTGTGCACCCGACCCCGCGTGAGGCCCACGTAGAGCCCCGCGGCATCCACATCCGGCCCGACCACTGACGCATCGGCGGTGTCGCCCTGCACACCGTGCACGGTGGACGCGTAAGCGAGCTGCAGGTGCTCGCGCGCGTACTCGGTGGACACACGCGCCACCTCGCCGCTGTCGCTCACGGAGACAAGAGACAGGTACTCGTCGCGGATGCCGCGCACGATCCACTGCGCGCGATTCTCGACTCCCGTGAGCCGGTCGTTGCGACGGGTCTGGACCGTGTCGCCGACGAGGATCCGCTGCTGCGCCATTCCCCACGCGACGACGTGGACGCCGAGCTCGCCCTGATCGACTCGCCGCTGCTGGATGGCGTCGTTGATCGCATCCGCCTCAGCATTCGTGCCGGATACCAGCGTCACCCGCTTGCCGCGTGCGTGCCAGTCGAAGTACGCGTCGATCATCCGCTCACGCGCCGCGTCGTGATGTTCGACCCGGTCGACGTGACCGTGCTCGGCAAGCTCGCCCGCAACCACGAGCGCACGCTCGCGATCACCCGCATCCCGGAGCCGCAGTGTGAGAGCGGCGTAGTCGGGATCGCGGAACCGGTGCACCGTGTCGAGCTCGACCGCAGCGTTCGCGTGCCGGATCGCAGAACCCATCGCGCCCGCATGTCCGACCGGCAACGCCTGATGCGTGTCACCCACGAACGCCAGCCCGACCCCCTGCTCTATCGCGAGCTCGACGAGGACGTTCGCCGTCTGCAGGTCGACCATGCCGGCTTCGTCGACGACGATCCGATCGCGAGAACGCAACACGTACTGGGTTGGTCCGCCGTATACGGCGCCCGTGCTGGGATCGACATCTCCCACTCGAAGCCTGGTCCACACCTTCGCGCCTGCCTGGTCGGTGCCCCATCGGTAGCCATGGTCCAAAAGCAAGGCATGAATACTCGATGCCGCGGCCCCGACCTCGCGAGAAGCCACCGATGCCGCCTTTCGCGTGGGAGCAACAACGAGCATCCGCCGCCGTTGCGACGTGAGCGCCGCAAACGCAGAGCGGAGCATCGTCGTCTTGCCCGCGCCGGCGGGGCCGGTCACAGTCACGAGCCCGTCCGTGCCGGCGATCGCGCACGCGGCAACGCTTTGCGACGCATCCAGCGCCGACAAATCCGCGTTCGGTGCGTGCCGGTGCAACTCGCCGGGCAGCAGGGAGCGCCCGGGTCGGGCGAGCACGTCCAAGCGGCCCGCGAGACGCACCTTGGCGCGTACGGTCTCGGTCGCCATGAACGCTTTGACGTGCGCCGGCGGTTCCGCAACGAGCTGGAAGACGGAACGCGTGGCACGCTCCGTGATCTCGGCGATCACGCCATCGAGCCGGTTGCGCTCCGCAACGACGCCCGTGCGCGAGAGCGCGCGTATCGCGCCCGCGCGGACGTCGAAACTACTGAACCTCCCGCCGCATGATGTGGACCGTTCGTCCGCGTCGACGACCGCCTGTGCAGCGAGCAGATCCAGGTCGACGGCATTGATGTCTGTCGCTCTGACGGGAACAGGCGCGCGCGGGTTGGTCAGATTCGGATCGATCGCGGCGATCTCGTCGCGGACGCGCGTCTCCCATGACGCCTCGTCGAGATCGGCTGGCTTGTTCGGACGCGACACCGCCCACGCGAGCCGATCGATCTGCTGCAGCACCTCCACGCTCGGCGCGGATCCTCCGTGCGTTGCCGACCACTCCGCGATCAGGCGCGCGCGGTTGGCTTCGATCTGCGCCGACCGACGCGAGACGGGTCGGACGGCGCCGGCGAGTTCGGCGATCTCGCCAGTGTCGTCGAGCGTATATCCGTGCCGGGCGAGCGCGGCGATCCAGGTGGGATCGGTGCGCGCGGCGAGCTCGCCCTCGGCGTTGACGACGGTGTGCAGTTTCATCGCGACCCGCGAGTCGAGGTTCGACCACTTGCCGTCCGCGCCGAGCACCTTGATGTTCAGCCACAGATGACGGTGGATATGCGGGTCGAGCGCGCGCGAGCGCCGATGCTGCAGCTCGACGACCTCGATGCGGGTGATCTCCTCGCGGATGAGCCCTCCGTGGCCGCGCCGCGCGTTGAGCTCCGTCTGCCACGTGAGCAGGATGCGGTCACGTAGCCGGTCCTGCAGCGCTTCGAACTCGGCGGCGAGTTCGGGATGCAGCAGCGCGGCGATGCTGTACGACTTCGGGTGGTTGAGCGTTCCGTCGAGCAGCAGGTCGGCGTCGGGGCTCAGCCGCTGACGGCCGCGCTCTTCCCCGGTGATCGGGTCGTGGCCGGTGAGCCAGACGCGAAGGCCGCCGGCGGTGAGCTCGTCCGAGGTGATGACGCCGTTCTCTACGATGAACCGCGAGACAGTCGAATCGGATGCGGCACTGTACGCTTCGAGCGCGTCAACGCCGGGGGAGTGCTGCAAGCGAGCGTCGCAGGTGCCCTCGAGCGCGTAACCGATCGCCTGTCGAACCCCTCTGGAGTCGACACCTCGCTTCCATCGCTCGAGGCCTCCTCGCATGCCGACAGGATAGGGCGCGTTTTGCCCATTATCCAGGGAGTTTTATGGCATGCAGGTATGGGTAGGGGAGTGCTGCTAAAGGGTTCCCGTCACCCTGGGTGCCTGCGTGCATCGCATAGATCGCGATGCACGCAGGCGTCGGGATCTATGCGATGTTGCTCCGCGTGAGGTCGTTGCCCGCGCAGGGTATGGCGATTCCGTTGCTGGTAAATCGATAGCGCCCGCGGCGTTGGTGGTATGCGTCCAGCCGACCGCAAACGTGTGGGCGCCGCGCTGGCCGACAGGCGCTTCAGACTAAGTACGGTGGTCAGCGGTTGGCCACCGCAGCGAGTATCAACCGAGGGCCGAGAAGAAGCCCAGGCTGGGATTGTCGAAGGTTCCTACAACGAGGCCGCGGTCCAGAAAGCGATTGAACTCTTCGCAGCTGGTTTCAGGAAGCAAGGCGCATCCGTGGCAGGCGGCCAAGTTGCAGCTGTCGGGTCCCTGGCCCTTCTCACCGGCGTCCATACAGACGGGATCCGTCGAACACCAATGTGCATCATCTAGAGCTGACGAGAAGACCACCTCAAGGTGCTCCGGACGAGCCATCCTTACCAGGCCGCCCATGGTTCCTTCTGAGTCGCCGGCTGCTGTGTATATCAGGAGTCCCGCCATGTTGAGTGTTCCTTGGTGGGAGACATAGAGGCGCTCTCGCAGCGATGCCGAGCTGTAGCCGCAGCTGAAGACCAGCTCGTTGATCAGCAAGTGTCCCAGCGTGTGGAGCATCACCATCCGGGGCGAAATGTCGCGTTCCCGGCCGCCGCGATCTGTGATCACCTGTCCGTACTGCTTCGCAATGCGGTCGGCGCGTGCTTGCACCTCGCCGCGAGCTTCCCATTCGGCAAGTCTGTCTGGGTTCAGTTCGACGTAGACGCCCTCCCCTTTGACTACATAGGCCGGCAGCCAGTCCCGCTCCGGTTGCAGAGGACGGCGACGCAGCAGCGCCTTGCCCGCCTGCAACTTCAGGTCCCCGTCGCGGCCGCGGGTGAAGCCACGGAGCGTCCGCGTTTCTCGGAGTACAGAAATGCTGCGCACTCGGTCCAGGTGACTCACGAGCGGAGAGGGCACTCCGGGGTCGGATGCTCGGAGCTCGTCATCCTGCGGCGTCTCGCGGATCATCTTGAACTCCGGGTATCGCCAGGTCCCGAGTGCATCCGCGTCATCGTCCTCCTCTTCGGGTAGCTCATCTCCAATCCCGAAGCGATCCTGGCAGGCCGCGAGCAATTCCTCGTCCGAGTACGAGTCGAACAGCTCAGGAGGGATCAGGTTTCGAATTTGCCCAGCCGTTGCGCCTGCTCCAGCGAAGGCGTGAACGGCGTTGATGGCGGGCTCCACGTCGGCTCGGCGTAGCAAGTCGCGCATCGCACCACTAACGGCGCCGACTTTCTGAGGCAGAAAGATAGACGATTCGACCAGCGGGAAGTAGACGTTGCCGGCCGCTCGCAGGGCACCTCGCAATGGTTTGTCACATGGTCCATCGGCTTCGTGCAACCAGGGCCGAGCGCCGTTACAAAGGTAGGGATTGGCGCGCCCCTGAAGATCCTGAGTGAGCACTGTGCTTTCGTTTCCGGCGTCGTCCCTTCGACCGGCCGTTGTGATGCCCATGAGCGAGCGGGAAGCGCCACAACCTGTTGCGTCACGTCTGTTCTTCGAGTCGTAACCGCAGCGAACCAGCTGGCCCTCCAGCCCGCCGCCGCCGGTGGAGACGAGGCGCAGTGTCCCTGCGCAGTTTGTCTCGGCCGAGCGATGCACCCACTCACGGAACGGGAAGTCGTCCAAATGGCCGTCATCACAAATCGCCACGAACGGCACCTGCGACATGCGCGGTCCCTTGCCCTTGACTCCTGTATGCGCTGCGTCTTCACAGCGCACGGTGTCCTGGTAGCTCAGCGGCACTTGCTTGAGACGCTTGCAGTACATGCAAAAGGCGTAGCGGGGGAAACGCAGCACCGGCACGCTGAGGCGCGCGTTGCGAGGGTCGCCGTTCGCGCCCGACCGCCAGTCAGGGGGTAAGCGGAACTCTTTGACGTTCAGTCGCGCTTCGAGCCGCCAGTCATGGACCGTGAAGTCCTCCATCGCAAGGTCGCTACTGTCTTTCGGAAACCAGTGGTCGAGCCCGGCTGTGATCACCGACGTGCCATCGACGAGCACGCTCATCGCTCCAACTCCGAATGGCGAGACGAGCTGAGCACGCCGAATGCTGCCTGACACCATGGCTAGACCTCCTCGGCTTCCATGTCTTCGCTGATGTACGAGAGCGTGATGTCCAGGCGGCACTCGGCGTCAACGCTACGCATGCTCATCGGCGTGTCCCAGGTGATGTTCTTGTTCGCGGGATCCGCCAGGTCACCCGCGGGACGCATCAGCCCCTGCTTCGGGTCGCCTTTGAAGTAAGTACTGGCCGCCCAGGTGGTCCTCTCCCCTTTCTTCCACTGCCGGGCCCGTTCGCCAACCCAGTGATCAAAGACGGCCAGCTCGTCACTGTCCACGAGTTCCGCCCGCTCGCGAAGCAGGGCGACCGCATCGTTGAAAGCCGCTTCGGGAAAGGGGCTCGGCTCGAGTGCTGGCTGGAGCTGGCGCATTCTCGCGATAGCTGCGGCATGCAGAGCGCGCTTGAGCACCGGCTCGGCGAAAGGGGTCACGGAGGTGGGCTCGACCTGAGCGTAAAGCTGCTGGTGGTACGTCCTGAAGCGCTCGTAATGGCTGCGGTCACGCGGCTTAGCGGCTCCGTAGATGGTCACGACGAGCCCGGGGGTGCGCGGGTTTCGGCCGACGCGGCCGCTCACCTGGATGTACTGCGCGGTCGTCTTAGGCTGGCCCACAATAGTCATCAGGCCAAGGCGGTCGATGTCAACGCCGACCTCGATGATGTTCGAGGCCAAGCAAACGTCAACGCACTTGGCGTTCTCCGGACACGACCCGCTTTGAACGCACTTGGCGGTTCCCACGCACTCGGGATGCGGCAACCGCATCTCGAGTTCCTCGATCGCCTTGGGGATCTCGTCGCTTCGGCGCCGCGACGTTAGCTCCATGATGTTTCTTGGGTAGCGCGCCGCAACACCGTCACGACGCTGTAGTCCGACGAGGTAGTCGGGGATGTCCGAGTCCAGCAGCGACAGCGTGTTGCCGAGTTCACGAAGGCTGTTTAGGAAGTTGACGTTGGTCCAATATCCATCACGGTCGGCGGGATCAGCTATTCGAGGGCCTGCTTGGAGAAGGGCCGCACCGACGCGCACCTGAACAGTCTGAGTTGAACCCAACGAGGGGCTCATCACGCCCAGGTAGCGGCGGCCGGGAGCATGCCGACCATCGTCGAGCCGAGCAGGCTCGGCGAAGAACGAGTGCCCCTCTTCCAGGCCATGAGGAGGGAACAACGCCACTTCACGTCGCCCGAACAAACCCATTATCTGGTCTGCATACCGCCGGACTGTCGCCGTCGAGGCAATGATCTTCGCGGGAATTGGCGACGCGCCGCGGCGGTCCGTGGTCAGATCGTCGATGACCGGCTCGTAGAGCCCCACCATCGAGCCGAGGGGACCCGAGATGAGGTGGAGCTCGTCCTGAATGATAAGGCTGGGAGGGGAGACGAGTCGCTCCCCATTGTCGTCCAGGCCAAACAGATTGCGAGCTGCCGGCTGCCAGGCCAAAGTCGCGAACTTGTCGACCGTACCGATCACAATCGAAGGGCGAGATGCGTAGATGTCTTCGTCGACGACGTGGACGGGGAGACCCTCGCGACCGTTGTAACGGCATAGATCATCAACGCAGCGGAACAGGAAGCGGCCACCCGCCCAGATGTAGCCAGGGGTATCCTGTCCCTTCTTTGCCCGCCGGATCGGACCCATCCGGGTCCCACACCACGGACACTTCAGCAACAAGAACTGATTTGAAGCGTAGTAGTCACGGCGCAGCTCCCCGAGACTGCGCTGCGCACTGCTCCACGTGTTTGGCGTCGAGTCGTTTCCGAGCCACACTCCGATCCCGAACGGACTCGTTCCCAGTTCCGTCGGAAGACCGGAGCGTAGGTCTTCCAGCACGCAGATTAGGGACGAGGCGCGTAGGAACTGCTGGGCCGTGAGCAGTCGAAGCGTGTAGCGCATGAGCGTATCGGTGCCTAAGTCATCCGGATTCCGTAAGCGCCGCGCGAGCAGGGAGATGGCCGACGCGCCGAGATACGCCTCTGTTTTGCCGCCACCAGTGGGGAAGAAGATCAGGTCAACAAGTTCTCGCCTGGGGTGGTTTGGGTACACGAGCTCCGGCAGGCTGGCCAGGATGAATGCGATCTGGAATGCCCGCCAGCGTCCATCTGATGGACTGGGCGTGGCCGCGGGGTGAGCGCCGACCGGTCTAAAAACCCCCGCGCTGTCCAACACCACGTCACGAAGGGGCAAGCGAGACCGAATCTGCTGATACAGCATCGCAAAGTTCGCGAGCTGGAAGGCCCGGGCAGCGAGCGGTTCCTCCTGGACCAGCCGCCAACCCTCCAGCATCCTTTCGTGGGCCTCTCGGCACAGGCTGACGTGACGAAGGGCCGCGTCTTGATACCGCGCCGGGAGGTCAGGAATCGAGGCGCCTCTATCGTTGATCCACTGCGCGTAAAGTGACAGCACCTTGTCGACTTGTGCGACGCCTTCCGCCGACGCATCCGCGAGATCCCTCATGCTGACGCTCACCGGGGCACGGCTCCCGTCGGCTAGAAGTTCGTAGACGTCAGGAGTCAGGCTGGTCACCTCGTAGCTCGGCAGTGCGTCGGCAAATACTCTGGCAACGGTCGGTACTTCATCCTCGGACGTGGACGGATCTACCCATTTCGCGGCGCAGCCGTGCCCGATCGCAAATGTGCGCTGATGGCGATAGAGCAGTGCGATCGAGTCCTCTTCTTCATCACTGTCGGCGCGCTGAATGTCAGGGTACGGCTCAATGCGAAGTCCGCCTGCGGCTTCCGCCATGAAGTCGATCTGAAAGAAGGCGCTGCGCGGACCAGTGCCGACGACATCGTTAACGACAGCTAGCGTCACGAGGCGGAGATCGGGGTTGGGGTCGCTCGGCATCAGTCGGCTGAACACCGACACTGTCGGCGTGATTCGCGGAGCGAGCTTGGATTCCTCGACGAGAGGTGTAGTCGGGATGGTGGAACGCCTCCTGTCGCGACGGAGGACGCCCGCTGGAACCGCGGCTTCGAGCGTAAACGGCCTACGAACCCACCACTCCATCGGCGGGGAGGCAGGGACTGCGATCTTCACAGGATCGTAGTAGGCACCGGTAATCCGCAGCCGAAGCTCTCCGGAGTCCGGGACACGAACCTTGAATGAAATCGCCATCGCCGACGGCTTGCGGCGGTTCGCGTCAGAGAGGTCGAAATCGTCGGAGTCGGCTTCGTCCTGACGAGGCCTAAGAGGAAGCTCGGGGGGAGGCTGATTCGGGATCTCCTCGTTCTCTGCAGCCCCAGTGATGATCAGAGGCTCGTCTTGCTCAAGATCGCCAGCGCCGCCGCTCGCTTGCCCGCCGCTGTAGAGAACGCCGACGCCGTACCGGCGTAACGGGTCAGTGCGCGTCAAGACCTCTTCGAGTGTGTCGCGATCGTGGAACTGGCCCACGGCTTCTTCCTTGGTCGTGAAGGTCCATGCCGGGCCCGAGCAGTCGAGTGGCTTGCCGCTCGGCGCCTCACTCTGCGGCGGACCGAACAGCTCGCGCCGTACCGCCGCCTCGACGACCTCACGTGCTTCTACACCGGTCACAATGTCCCTCCCAATCCGGCTAGGCCGGTGGTTGCCTCGACGACGCCGTAGAGCCGATCTGTCGCCCGAGTTAAGCCGACGTACAGAACCGACTCGAAATTCGGCACTACGTCACGATCTAGATCTGTCACGATCACAGCCGGAGCCTCTAGGCCCTTGAAAGCTTGAATCGTCCCATATCGCAGCCGCCCGCGTTTCGGCTCCCCTCCATCGACCTGCTCCAACACGCCCCGTAACCAGGGATCGGTTGTGGTCGCAGCAGTGGATTTCTGTCCGAGCGGGCTCAACACGACAATCTCGGACAGATCGAAACTGTCGTCGCGGAGGCGTTGAACCGCTTCGCGCAAGAGCCGTGACTGGTCGGCACCACGCGAGTACCTAAGCCAGACGGGGTTCACGCCGTCGTCGTCACGACGGAATGTCTTGTATCCGGGTGCGAGGCCGCTGAAGAGATTGACGCTGTACCCAATGCGCGGCAAGTTTCGGCAGTTAACGGTGAGTCGATGCGATGGCATATGTGGCATGCGCGAGTTCAGCAACCGACGCCCCTCACCGTCGTCGAAGATCGCTTGGCGTTCGAAGTCGCCGAAGAGCAAGACACGTCCCGATGCCAGGCCACCGCGGACCATAACGTCGAGGACGTCGAGGTATGCGTCGGTCAGCAGATCTTGTACCTCATCGATTATCAGGAAGTCGACCGGCTCGCCACCCGACTCCAGGAGAACTTCAAGAGCGCGCTCCGGCAGCTCACTCCGCCAGAACTCTTCGCTCGCATCCTTCGGTACGCGAAGCCCCGTGAGAGCCAGCAGTTCGCGATGGAATGTGCCGACGCTTAGCCGAGGGTCTTCCGGCATGTCTCTCGCCAGCCGCCTACCAAGCAGTCCGTTGAAGCATATGAGTCGACCGGAGTTGCCAGCTGCAATCTCGCGCCGCGCAGCCTCCATGGCCAGTAGGGTCTTGCCCGAACCGGCAGGACCGGTGAAGAGGACAGCGCGATTCTCAGTCATCGCATCCAGCGCGGAGTACTGCTCCTCGACGAAGCGTACAAGCTGGTGCTCGCGTGCTGCCCGCACGTCGCCTGCGACAACTCCCATCTCGAAGTTCGGCCGGAGTACACTCGCGATCTTTTTCGCCGTCTGTTCGTCCGGGCCGAGGCCTCCGGCGGAGTAGCCGGCAAAGGTGGCGTCAAGGTGCGCGATGCCGCCGAGGAACGCCCGTCGAACTGCGGCAACGGGGTCTTGCTTGAGATCCTCGGAATCGAGCACTTGCCAGCTGGCCCACTCGGACGAAGGCTTCAACATCGTCCGCGCACGAACCGCCGTGAACCAAACCGCACTCAGCATGGGTAGCGACCGGAGCTCGATCTTCCGGCGAAGCAGCTCCTTTCGGATGGAATGCATAGCTTCATTTGCCTGTTTGAATGGACCTCGCGCCGTCGGTGGGTGTCGTCCGAGATACCAAGCTCCATCGCGAACGTCAATCTGCTCGTGGGACTTAACCTCGATTACCAATACGCCCAGGTGCGGCGCAATCACGACGAAGTCCGCTTCCCCTTCCGGGTTTCGAACATGCTCAGCGATGTTGAGTGAATGAAGTACGATCCAGTCTTCGGTGTCGGAGGAGCTGGCGAGGGCCCGATAGACGGATTTCTCACCCGGCGCAGAGTCCTCAGGAAAGAACGGTGGCATCATTCGAGCCATTGCAAACTCCCATCAGCGAATGGCACACGAATCTGTGCCCGGGCCACAATCTCGGTAAAGGGTGATCGCGCCAGCACTCGCGCCACGATCATTCTGCGGAAACCATTGCGTTGCAGGTCAAGACGCAGGACTCCGTCTTTCTCCAACGTTCCTAGATCGGCAAGGCTGACTGCCGCTTCCAGCTCCTTGCGCAGATCTGCGGTCGCCTTATACACGGCACGGCGCAACATCACCGCATTCCCATAAGTCGGCTGCAACGGCATGCCCAGCCAGCTCAGGAGCCCGCCGAAATCGGCATCCAGCTGCGGGCATATCAAACGTGGATCGGCCCAAGCGCGAACCTGGCCAGCGGAACGAACTCCACGAGCAGACAGCTCCCTCGCGGCAGCCTTAGCACCGTGCTCGGAGAGCCGCGCATGTAGGGCCTGCTTCCACTGCTTCTGAGTGGCGAGCACTGCATCCGCGCGTGACCCGAGCGAACGTAGCGCCTGCTCGTACATCGCGCCGCGTTCCGTCTCGCCCTCCCTTAGAACTAGGTAGGTGCCCGGAATCACATCAGTGACCAACGCGTAGTCGATGCGATCACCCTCCGGCTGGCGCGGATCCAGAGAGCGAATGCGATCGCCGTCATCGAGCCACAGAGCGAGCCCACCACCGAGCAGCAACTTCCATGCTTCTACTTCGTCGGTCGCGGGTTCGCGGTCGTCGGATTGCCGGTTGCCCCAGACGGGTTGAGGGAAATAGCTGTCCTCGGCCGGGCTATCGCCGTCGCCGTCGCCGTCGCCGTCGCCGGGCTCGCTAACGTCGCCGATCGGGTGCACTGCAGCATTAAATGTGATGCGTCCCTCGGCATGGGGCCCAAGGACGGAATCTGGCAACGAGTGGTTCCGGAACCACGCTGGTAGGACGAAGGTGACCTCGTCTGTGGAGGGCGCCATCACCACGGAGGACGGCACGAACATCGGCGGAGCGATGACATAGCTTTGCTCTACCCCCGCATGCAGTTCACTCAACCCACTCGGAACTAAGACGACCGCGCCGACGCTATGGAGCCACTCCTGTAGGCCCGCGCGAGCTGCGCCGCCGCTCGCGACGACGACGCAGTTGCCCGCTCCCACCTCAAGAATCGACTCAAGAAGTACCGCTCCAAGCGGCGAGTCCGTCTCTCTCACGGCTGTCGCAGCGGATGCAAGTTCGTCGAGAAGGGACTCGTGCCCCACAAAGGCACGCAGCCGCGTCGTCTGTCGCAGTAACTGCTCTACGATCTGCGCCTGCACCGGTTGGAGGGAGTTGGGAAATGGTTGTGTAATCCGTCGCCACCGCAACGCCTTCGCAGCTTGGAGGAGGTCCGACCATACCTCGCTCGGCTCGTCGCCGAGCGCGAAAATCGTTCGGCGGATCGCAGCGTTGAGCTGGGCGCCGGCCGGGTCGCCGACGGCGAAGATGGAAAGACCGTTCTCGACGAGCGCGCGGGCACACTCGTAGCGCGCAATGACGTCGTTGATGCGGCTCATAGAGCCACCGTGAAGGCGATGGCTTCGATTGGCCGCGGCGGCTTCCAAAACAGATCCGTGGCCACCGAAAGTGGTTGGCTATTGCTAAGCCGCGCTTGCAAGATTGCCTCTGCCGCCGATTCATCGGCGATTGATCGGTCGATGATGCAAACGACGATCGGCACTGTTATGTCATTAAGGTACTTGATCGCGCCGTAACGGTCCAAGATCGCCGCCAGGCACGATTCGGGCAACTCTTCCCCTTCGCTCAACCGGGCCGCAGGAATAATAGGCGTCGACCAAGTGGCGGCGCTCTTGTCGTATGGCAATACGTAGTCGCGAAGCCGGGTGCTGCTAGTCGCTCCTTCGCCTCCACCGCCGATCAGTGCATCGAGGTCATCGCGTAGCCATTTGGCGGTTCCGATCAGTGCAAGGTCCATCGGCGGGGCGGCCAAACGCTCCAACCAGCTATCAGCCACTCCGGTGAGCTCGCCGAGAAATCCGGCGGCGGGCACGTCGGAAACGACACTTGTTACCACTCGGTCAAGCTCGACCACGGCCTTGTGCCGGTCCACGGGCAGTAGCTTCCCAGCAGTGAGAACACGTGGATCGCTACGTTTCTCATCCAAGTGCGTGAAAGGCCCCGCCATGATCAGTCTTTCGGTAACAGCGCGGAGGTATGTGCTGCGATCAGCCGTCCGGAACACGGCGATCGGCTCGTCTAGTGTCGGCGCCGGGCTGGACAGCATCCAGCCAGCGCCAATCAGGGCGGCGGCGTAGTCTCGGCGTGGTACCGAGACTGCGAGAACCAGTTGACGACCGTCGAGCTTCTCCACTTGTCTGCGCAACAACGACCCGAGGCTGACTAGGGCACCGATCCATGCCGCGGTGGCAAGTGGCTCACCAGCCTCGTCCGCAAGTCCCAGGCACACCCGCGGGCTACCCATCAGCGCGTTCGGCCGAGAGGTTCGGGTAACCGTTATCACGCCCGGGTCGGTGAGAGTTTCGTAGGCACGGCGGATTCGGGCGCCGAGCAGGGTCCCTTGCGGCATCACTCGAGTAGAGGTCGCCACCTGGGCTGATGTGAAGAACGTGCAGGACTAGCGGCTGACCACCGTATTCGCGCGTGGCTGTACGTGCGTTTGTCGGCACGACTTCGGTACCCATCCCAGCCGCTCCCCATCCCCATGCCCCGCTGCAGTATTTCAATCACCGTACCGAGAAACCGGACTCACCCGCTTGCGCCATGGACGCGTGTCCCAAGCCGAGTATTTGGGTGCATCCAGGCGAACCCGTCGGCCACTCTCGCCCTCTGCTGCGGATGAAGAGGATGAGGATCTCGCGTTAGGGTGACCGCTCACTTGTGTCAACGGCGACCTTGGAGGCTTGTGCCGCCTGTGGCCGCTACATCCCGCACGTCAGCTCACGCGGCTGCGGTGAGTCGTCATGTACTTATTGCGACGGTGATCGATCTGGCCGGTGAACCCTTTGAAGCCGCCGAGCTTGTACGAGGTGGTTCGATCGGTGACCTTGACCTCGAGGTCGAAGTCCTGCGCGAGCATCGCGAGGTGTTGCTCGACGGTAGCGGTAGTTGTCTCCGACATGATTCGAACGAGGCGTTCGAGAGAAATGAACTGATCGGCGTTTGCAAGGGCTCGATAGACAGGGTCGTGGACGTCCGCACTTAGCTGCGGGACTTCGTGGGGTGTGCCTTCGTGGGCGAGCGCCGCGCGAATCGACTCACCAACGGCTGCAGCAACCGGAGGAGGGAAGGCGTTTCCAATCTGTCGATATTGCGACGTCTTTCTGCCTGCGAACTGCCAGTGATCCTCATCCCTCCACCCCTGGAGGCGGGCGACCATGGGGATGGTCAATCGTGGATGCCAGACTGACGGGTGCAACGCGTTCGGCTCCGGAGCCGCGTTAGCGATCCCGCGACCGTCGACGGCGAGCTTGGCCCATGCGGCCTTGGCACGAGTGGGCCCGAGATCCGCGCCTCCGTGTTTCTTGCTCCCGCCTACCAGAGTTGGCCCCACCCCGTTGGCCATGGCAGCCCAGTCGTCGGCGTACTTCCAGCCTCGCTCGCTCATTAGGTCGCGGAGGGTCTCGCCGACCGTCGGGGACGATGCCAGCGGTTCGGGCCACCGGAAGTAAGCCGCGTCATCGGGACGCATCGCGACCAGCACGAACCGTGGTCGGAGCTGGGCGACGCCAAAGTCAGCCGCATGAAGGAGCTTCCAGTTGGCGACGTATCCGAGCTGCGCAAGCCGGTCGAGTACGCGCTGACGATAGCCCGAGAATCGTGGAGCAGTCAGCCCGCGGACGTTTTCCAGCATGAGAGCTCGGGGCTGCATCACAGCGACTTGCTCAACTGCCCAGGCAAACAGGTCACGCTCGTCCGAGGACCCGAGTTGTTGCCCTGCGATCGAGAACGGTGGGCATGGGACTCCGCCAGCGAGGAGGTCGATTCCCTCGTAGTCGGATGGGCGCCAGACAGCGGTGTCTGCGACATCACCCACGGCTACTTCGAATCCGGTGCTCTGGCGCAAGGTCTGGGCGGCAAAGCCATCGAGTTCGACGGCGAGTACGTGATCGAAACCAGCTCGATGCAGTCCGAGAGCTTGGCCACCGGCGCCAGCGCAGATCTCTACGACTGTGGGCTGCGACCGTTTCTGCATGTCTGAGTCTCCCGAGTGCGTTTTCGTGCGTAGCTCACCCTAGTTTCATTCCGTGCTCGGACATCGCATCGACGTCGGCACGTCGTGCTCAGTGGCCGCGGGCAGTGCGCGGCGCACCATCGCGACGGCGTCAGACACATCGGTATGCTCCCAGATTCGGAGTACGAGCCACCCGGCAGCCTCGAGCGCGCGTGTGTTCGCTCGGTCGCGAGCGCGGTTTCGCTGCAGCTTTGGTGCCCAGTAGTCAGGATTGGCTTGTGGCGTTCGGCCATGTTCCGGGCAGGAGTGCCAGAAGCACCCGTCCACGAAGACCGCAACCTTGGCCCGTGTAAAGGCGATGTCCGGGCGTGCTCGCCCGCCCGCGACGTCTATGCGGTAGTCGCAGCGGTACCGGTACCCGGCGGCATGGAGCGCCTTGCGGAGCGCAAGTTCAGGGCGCGTATCGCGCCGCCGAATGGCTTGCATATTCCGGCGACGTCCTGCGGTCGGGTGTGCTTCGTCCACAGTTGGAGCTCCACGACGGTCAGAGTTTTGTTTGCGAGCCCGGAGATGACGGGCGCATCAATGCTTCAACGGCATCCCGGGTGTCGGCGGGCAACCGACGATACGCGCTCCATGCGCGCTCGAGCGGCGAGGTCTCGCGGCGTCCCATCGCCATCCAGTGCAGCAGGGTTTCGCGCTGTCGCGAGTCGAGCGCAGCTATTCGCTGCAGAGCCTCGTCGCGCGACAGGGATTCATTGGTCCCGCCCGACGCGCAACGCCGGCACTGGGTGATCAGGACAGTTTCGTCGCCGTCGTCAGCCGAGGGCCGGCGCACGACGCCGATGCTTGCCGTTTCGAGGCCTCCATCGGGATAGTTGTCACCGGCCGATACGCCGCAGGTCACGCACATGTAGTCGTCACGCGCAAGGACGGCTGCTCGAAGCTTCGATGAAATGGCGCTCTTCGGTGCGGCTGTCTTGCGTGCTGCTGGATCCCAGACGGGCACACCGACGTGGACGAGTCGCTGCTCGTCGGGCCTGAGTGTGCCATCTTCCGCGCTTGAGTGGAGGACCCACTCGTAGTCACGCAGATCTCTCACGCGTCGATCAATCTGCCCGACCCTCGGGAACGCTTCTCGAAGGCGAGTCTTCGTGAAGGTGTTGCCAACGCCGACCTCTTGGACAAGCCACAGCGCTCCGAGCACCATACTTCCGGTGGTGAGATCCGGATCGTTCCAACGTGGGATGTCCATCGTCCCTCATCCTCCAACGTCGGGCCAGGGCAGCTGTTCCTACAGCCCTGGCCACGCGAACAACTCTCGTGCCTCATTCTTGTCGAGGATCGGAGACAAGAGACCGAGCCCCGGCACAATTGAGTCGGTAGGCACGTCGACCCGGCAGGACTCCCAACTGCCGTGGTCTCCCGTGTCAGTGGGCATCTGTTGCGCGAGCCACTCCGAGTCGATCGTCGCCACCGACCGCAGGCGGAAATCGTCGGGATCTAGCCGCAGCGCGACAAGTATCCAGGCCGGGTCCCTCTGTGACACTAGGAACTCGTTCCGGCTCAGATGCAACGTGAGGCGGTGTCGCCTCGTTGTGCTCTTCACTTCCAAGTGACCTTCTTGGAGCCCATGCCGAACCGATACGTCGTAACCCAGCCCGTCTGCCCAGAGCGCAACATGATCGACTGTCGCGGCGGGGTTCGCTTCCAAGAGCTCGACGAGCGCCCGCTCGCCGGCAGAGCCGATTCTCGCTCTCAAGTCGACGTCGACTTTTCCCCACGCTGACCGGATGTAGCCTGCCGCGGTCGGTCGATCGATTCCTAGTGCTTCGGCGGCAGCCGCCACATCGTCCGGGAGCAAATCCGGATCATCGGCAAACTCGTCCGCGTTCGGCAGCCAGACGGCGTCGCTGGTCTCGATGGCGGAGATTAGAACCCGATGGTTGGGTGGAATCGGGCCCCGCTCGGCTTCTAGCACTCCAGTGCTTCGTAGCCACTCGTATGCGGTCTCATATTGGGTGCTGGTCAGGTCGCTGTATCGCGGGACGGTCGCGAACGTAGCTCGCGCACGCGTCTCACCGTGCTTCGGCAGCAGCTCCAGCCACCGCTGCGCTGCGAGCAGTATCGGGCCGGGCCTAATGGGCATCGATGTGTGCCATTAGTTGGTTCAGATCCTCGGCCGATAGACCCTCGCCGAGTGGCGGTTCGTCGGCGACCTGAGCGAGCTCGGTAAGTGCCGGGTCGTCGAGCACTGTTCCCATGAAGTCCAACTTCAACTCAAGGCGCTGCGCGACGACTTCGTCGATCGACCCCTTTGAGACGAGAATCTTCACACGAGTCTCAGTACCGGGCGCTAGCCCCAGACGATGAATCCGGTCAACGCTCTGCAGGTAGCGGCCAGCCGCGAAGTCTCTGTCTATGTAGATCGCATCGTGGCATTCGTGGTGGAGGCTTATACCTTCCCCGAGCGTGGCAGGGTTCGAGAGCAGCACCATGCAGTCCGGGTCGCTCCGAAAGCGTGCGATCTGCGCCTCTCGATCTTCCGTCCCGCCGTGGACGATCGCTGGATTGAACGGCTTCAGCAGCCGATCGAGTGTTGTGAGATTGCGGATGAAAGTCGACCAGACGAGGGTCTTTCGCCCAAGGCTGGCATTTTCTCGGACCTGGGCCAAGACCTCACGAAGTTTAGGTGACAGTTCGAGGGACGGGAGATCCCGCATCAGCGTCGAAAGCGCAGCGTCTTGCGCGACAACAAGCGGATCGACCCGATACGCAAGAGGCTCGTATCTAGTTGCGCCCGCGGCGAGCAGCGCGGGACTTGTCGCAGCCATCAGCAGATACATGATCACTCGGCCAAGCGCCGCAAAGTCGCCGGCTTCGGCGGCAGCCCGAACTGACATCTGGCCAACCAGCGCGTCATATATTTCGCGGTGAAGTGGAGGCATCTCGACTGGAACGAGCGTTGTGGTGACGGCAGGTAGCCCGAGCTCGTGCTTAGTGGTACGCGTGTAGAGGGGCTTGAGGATGCGGCTCGCCTGAGTCAAGTTGCCGCCGGCAACAGCGGTTGTCACTGCTCTTCGACCTTGCCCTGGCCAGACGAATCCGAAGATGCTCTCGAGATCACGCACTCCGTTGGGTGCGGGGGTTCCCGTGAGCGCTAGGCGGTGTCGGCTTCGTGGCCCGAGTGCGAGGCACGCTGCTCCGTACGCGCCGTCCGCGCCCAGTTTCATCCGGTGGGCCTCGTCGAGAATCAGCATCGATGAACGTGCGCTCAGCCACTGGCCCAACTCATTGACGCTGTTCGGAAGTCGCTCGTAGTTCACGATCACCGCGTCCAAGCCTGCCGACGCGACCGCGGGGTAGTCCGCCATCCGAAGCGGCTTCTCGAGGCATTCAGTGTTTTCGTAGTGCCACGCCTCCCGAGCGGATTTCGGAGCGACAATAAGCAGCCGCTCGACATTTCCCTTGGCCCGGAGTGCTTCGAACACTGCGAGGCCGACGCGCGTCTTCCCGGCGCCGGGAACAGAGAAGTTGGCGCCGTGTCTGAGTGACATGAGCTTCGCGATGTCGCGTTGCTGGAAGGGCGTCAGATCTCCCACCCAGTTGGGTCCGATGTCGAGGTCTGGCCTTTTCAGTGCGAGGTCCGGTGTGCCTGGCTGCTGCAAGTGGTCGTGCACGACTTGAGCATCGACGGTGACGTCGCTCGCGAGTCGGGCGAGGTCGTCATCCCACGAAACGCCGGCGGGGTCGGACCAACCGGCCAGCGCCACGAGAGTCGTCAGCAGTTCGTCGAGGTCGACGTCCACAACGCTTGACACGGGATGCCGGGCTGTCGCAAAGCGCAGAGACAGCTCCCGAAGCTCGGCCTCGAAGCCCGGTTCTGCGACCATGCGCGCAGTTGTTGGGGAGCCTCCGAAGCCGATGTGAAGGCTCACGCCTGATCTGCCGGATGGGTCGCGGAAGCCAGCAGCCACGCTACCCCGTCGCCAGGGGAATCGAAGGCGCGGGCTGCCTGCCTTGCAAGCTTCAGCAGGCTGTCTCGGAGCGCTTCGAGGGCGTCGTCGAACGCATCCTCGTCGAGCACGCCAGTCGCGCGCGCACTCGCGAACTCAGCTACGGCCTGATCGATGTACTCCGTCGCGTCAGACAGGCGATCCGGCACCGCTGACTTCTTCTTTCTCAGCGTGGCGTTTCGTCCGGCCAGTTCTACGGCTGTCTCGAAGGTCGCACTTGCGGATGCCAGTAGCTCGGAGGACTCGCTTAGCTCAGATGCGGACGACTCCGTGGGTGGAAGCTTCTGGACTGCGCTCGCTCGCAATAGGGCATCTGTGATCGCAACTACCTGCTTGGTAGCAGTGCTGCTGTCAGCCACCTCGACGCCTGGAAGTCCGGGGATCTGGACCTTCGCCTCGCCTGTCGCCTCTGTCCGAAGCACGTCAGGGAGGCGCGGTGCAAGGTACTCGGCGAAGAAGCCCTCGTCAGCGAGCCGGAGCGAGGTTTTCGCATAGTTCAGGACGACCATTTGGAGGCGGGACTCTTTGAGCCGTTCAGCTGCGTCTGGATCGGTCGGCTTCAGCTTGAAGTAGTCCCGACTCAGCTCCCGCAGTTTCTCTTGGTGCTCCTCAAAGTCAGAGAGCGCGAGCATCGCACCGTTCGAAGTCCGGCTTCGAGCTATCGCGTCCTTTATGAGCCCGTACACCCAACGGTCCCTCTGCAGGGTGATGGTCTTGACGTTGAAGTCGCGTGCGACGTCCTCTTCCTTCCTGCCGCTCGCGATCTGTTCGTCGATCGTGATCAGCCGGTTGACGTACGAATAGTCTCGCCGCTTGTCGCGCCGGAGCTGGAGGGACAGCTCGACCCGGTTGATGTCGTCCCAGGTCGAGGTCTCCGGTAGCACGCCGACGCGGATGTCGGGGACTCCAAGGTCTCTGAGGGCCGCGCACCGAGTGTTTCCATTCGCGAGGATGCCTTCTCGAGTGATCACCCCCGGCTCGCGCTGGCCGAAGGTCTTGAGTTCATCTCTCAGCTGTTCGTAGTCCGGATCAATTTGACCTGGCGCCGAGGGCCGCCATGAAAGCAGGTCTTTCAGGTAGGCCTGACCGGCAGCCCCCCAGGGATCTTGCGTCAGCTCCGCGTCGCGCTCCGGATTGCTTGTTCGTTGCGCCCGCACGCGATGCGTGTCCGGGTTTAGGTAGAGCATGTCCGTTGGCATGGCGATCACATAGAGGTGCTTCTGGGCGCCACGGTACTCCACGGTGAGTTTTTCGGCGTTCTCCAGCTCCGCCTCCCTCAGACGGTCTGCAACGAGCGCGCGGATGTCTTCAGCAAGCGGGGGGCTGCCCGGGGTGGTGCTCACGTTGTCGATCTACCTTCCGCGCGATTAGTGGGCCCGTCATCCAGACAGGTCCAGTCTCTCGCCACATTAGCCGCGACGACACGTCAGTTAAGCGAACGCCGCCCGAAGTGACTGCCATCACGCGCGTGATGGGTCTCTGCTGTGCGCGGCTCTGATTCGGACGACTCGTAACCGCCGTGGTCCGACGTTTCGCTGTTCACGACTGACGAGATGTATGTGCGGAGGCGCGGGTCGCAGACGTAGACGTATGTGCCTAGGACACCTCGGGTCAGCAGCACGCCGTAAATGTTCTTTATGAGTGCAAGGAGATCGTCGTCCGTCGTTGGCCGCCGAAGCTGCGCGAGGTTCTCCTTGCCCTTCTTGTCGCGGTAGGCGTCACGGTCTACGACAACCTGTCGCGTGAGTTCGTCGTAACGGAGGTCCGGGCCAATGATCACGCCCGCGTAGTTGAGGTCGTAGCCCTGCACTGTGTGAATTGAGCCGACCTCATCGATCGATCCCTGCGAGTTGATCCAGTCCCTGTCCGTACGATTCCAGGTGAACTCCGTTCCCTCGAGTGCGAAGTCGAAGCCGGGCTTGTTGCCGCGGGTCCTCCAGTCCCAGGCGTAGCCGGCGACAAGCCGGGCCAGCCCCGCCTCGCGGTCGCGTTCGTGGATCGCTTCCTGCATGTCGACGACGCTCTCAAAGAACCGCAGGTCGTACTCGCCGAAGTCCGGGCGCTCACCTGCGCGAAGTTCACCTCGAAGCAGCTGGCGGACGAATCCCACGTAGTCTGCGTCCGCCCTCACACGCATCTGCCTTGCCAACGGAAACCACCGATGCACGCGCTTTGCGTCAGCGATCTCAGCGGCGAGAGTCTCACCTGGGAGGTCTGCAGGCCGTACGCCTTGCTGCTCGTCGATGAGCAGGATCTGATTCGTGCTCTGGGCGCGGATCCAGTCGAGCTGCGTCCTGCTGAGGTCATCCGATCCGAAGAGTCGCTCGTTGATGTCCGCGAAGTCGCGGTTGCGCATACCCGATGACTGGTTCGCGCGGCGATTGAGCCGGTGCGTCTCGTCGACGATGAGTAGGTCGAAGGGCGTAGACGACTTGCCAGCGTCGAACGGGTTCAAGACGAGATCCTCACTGACCTTCGGCGTCTTCTTGAACACCTTCTTGATCGAGTCTCGAAGCGACTGCTGGGGTACGACCAGCCCGACGCGAACGCTCCTCAGTAGCTTCCGGTTCTCCGGCACGAAGAACTCAGAGAAGAGTGAGTCCTGCTCGATCTCATCCGTGTCTACATAGTCGCGAATGTCGGCCAGCAGCTTCATGAGGAAGATCGCCACGATGGTCTTGCCCGTACCCGGATTGCCCTGAATGACGCTGGTCGATCGCGTGCCTGTCTTTAGGTCCTCGAGGAGTGCCTCGACGATCTGCTCGACGGCGATGGCCTGCTCTCGGGTGAGGACCTTGAAAGGCGAGAGCTTGAAGAGATCGCTGTTCTCGATCTCGGGGATGCTGCGCTGAAAGATCCCGTCCGAGCGCAGCTGCTCGAAGATGTCACGGAAGCTCTCGCGGTACTGGTCGCGCTCGTAGTACCGCGCATCGATGATGCCCTCGTTCCCGTTGAGCACTGTGAAGTGCCCATCGCCGGCGAGCCACCGGATGAGGTGCGACTCGAGGTCGAGACACGCCGACTTGTTGAACGTCTCGTCTATGACGACACGAACACGGCGGAACCCTGCCTTCGACGGATTCTGGAGGTGCTGACGCATTCGCGACACAGCACTGACCGTCTCGCCGACGTAGACAGATGGCGCATCTGGGGACCCGGCGCTGTCGAGCACGTACACGACGGGCCAGTTCGTTCGGCGTTCATCGCCGGCCGCCCAAGTTGAGATCGCGGGTGTAGTGAAGTCGAGCCGTTCGATCTCAAAAGGCGTCATACTTCGTGCTCCGCCCCCTCGATCGATCTGCGGGATACTTCGAGCTCGTTACGGCGAGCTTCTGCAGGACGAGTTCGTCCAGGTCGACTCCCAGACGAGCGGCGAGCAGTGTGCAATACGTGACGACGTCGGCGAGCTCCTCGCGCACGCGAACCTCGTCTGCATCGTCGCTCCACTGGAAGCACTCGAGCAGTTCGCCCGCCTCGATCGAAATGCTCTTTGCGAGGTTTGCCGGCGTATGAAACTGAGCCCAGTCGCGCTCGCGGACGAACTCCGATAGGGCTTCAAGAACTCGCTCACTCGTCACGGTGCGACGGTATCGCACAGCGGCCTTCCCTCCGATAATCAGCCCATACAGCGGTCGGGCGCGGCGCAGTGCTCGTCGTCGAACGGCTGCTACGCGACGCGCATCAGCGCGGAGTCTGCAAGGAGTGAGCGGCGAGAACGGAGGCGCGATCGACCGCTACACTCTCGGCGTCGGAGGGAGGCGCTTCCAACCCAACGCCAGTTGACGACGTCTTCCGACATCTGTCCACATCTGTGATCGGCCGCGTTGACGAGGCGCGCGCAGTGTCCGACACTGGCCCGATACTGACCCTGAACCCGGCATGAGCGGAGGTCGAGATGGGCAGCATCACCCCGTATGAATCGGCGAAGGGCCGTCGCTACCGCGTGCGCTATCGCAAGCCGGATCGCACGGAGGCGGAGAAGCGCGGCTTCACGACGATGCGCGAAGCGAAGCTGTACCTCTCGATGGTCACGGTGTCGAAGTCGAAGGGTGAGTACATCGATCCGTCCTCGTCGCGGGTTCCTGTCCGGATGTTCGCGGACAGCTGGCTGCGATCCAAGCAGCCGCCGATGTCGAAGCCCTCGTACTACATGACGCTCGAGCGGGCGTGGAAGAACCATGTCGCGCCGGTGTGGGCCGACAGGGAGATCTCGTCGATCCGTCGCTCGGAAGTTCAGGATTGGGTGTCTGACCTTGCGACGCAGAAGTCGCGCACGGTTGTTCTTCGAGCACTGGGAGTCCTCGCCGGCATCCTCGACGTCGCCATTGACGATCGCCGCCTCGCGAGCAATCCAGCCCGCCATGTGCGCAACCTTCCTCGGCACGGGCCTGGCAAGCGTCGCGTTTACCTCTCGCATGATCAGGTCGCGACGCTGGCGGCGTGCTCCGCGTATCCGACGCTTGTCCTGACGTTGGCGTACACCGGCCTCCGCTGGGGCGAGGCGACGGGACTGCGCGTGCGCAGCGTGAACCGCCTTCGTCGGCGCTTCGTCATCGAAGAAAACGCGGTGATGATCGCCTACGAGATCCATGTCGGCACGCCGAAGACGCATGAGAAGCGCTCGGTTCCGTACCCCGAGCGTCTCGCGCCGATGATCGAGCAGGCGTGCGCCGGCAAGGGGCCGGAGGGTCTGCTGTTCGGCGACGGGGTCAATCACATGCGCAACTCGGGCAACAAGGGATGGTTCGCGAACGCGGTTCGGCGTGCGCAGGAGTTCGATCCGTCGATCCCTCGAGTCACTCCGCACGACCTCCGCCACACTGCCGCGTCCCTGGCGATCAGCTCGGGCGCGAACGTGAAGGCCGTGCAGCGGATGCTCGGCCACGCGTCGGCGGCGATGACGCTGGACACCTACGCCGATCTCTTCGACGACGATCTGGATGCCGTGGCGACGCGCCTGAACGACCAGATGCCGCTCGTGGCGCTGCCATCGGGTCCGCAAACCCGGTACGCCCGACCGCAGTAACTGCGGAGAGCAGATTGCTCAGTTTTTCGACGAGGCAGATTTCGCTCGAAACGCTCGATTTTGGCGCTCTCAGACGTCGCGCGCAGGCCGTTGCGGACGGCTATTTCGGCTCACCGAATTTTCAGAATGCGGGCAAAAAGCGGGCAAAAACGCATTCTGAGTGGTCTGACCACAGAAGAAATACCTGGTCAGAGGCGAAAAGAGACTGTGCCCCTGGAGGGACTCGAACCCCCAACCCTCTCCTTAGGACGGAGCTGCTCTTCCATTGAGCTACAGAGGCAGGCGGCATCCAGTCTAAGCCGGGTAGCCGTCGCTCCCGCCCACGGCCCCGCGGCGCGCGTGCGCGGGCGCACCCTCGCCCAGCATCGCAGGCGCGCGACGCGCGGACGCGCCGCCCGCACGGGCTACGGCGCGGCGGCGGAGGTGTCAAGAGCTTGAAGCCCAGCTCCAGGCGGAAAACAATGGGCTGATGGTCACGAGGGAGCGCCCGGCGTTCGAGTTCGTCGGCGACTGGACCGGACAGTTCGTCGCCACCGCGATTCACAACGGGCACGACATCCGTCCAGAGCTGGCGGCCGAACTGGTCCTGCCCGAAGCGGATCGACTGCGCGAGGAGGATCCGTACACCGACGAGATCGGTGCGCTCGTGCCTGCTCGCGTGGTCGTGCACCGGTCCCGCTTCGAGGTCGACCTGAATCGCGCGCGCGAGGATGCCGTGTACCGCACGTCGGAGGAGGCGTGGGGGCTGGAGGTCTTCCGCGATCCGCCGCTGGACGAGGCGCTCGTCGCCGGATCGCTCGAGGTCTACGACGCCTTCTACGCGGCACTCGCTCGGCGACTCGACCCGGTCGCCGAGCGTGGCCCGTTCGTGGTGTTCGACGTTCATTCGTACAACCACCGCCGCGATGGTGCCGACGCCGCGGAAGCGCCGGCGGCGAAGAACCCCGAGGTGAACGTCGGCACCGGCTCGCTGGACCGCGACCGCTTCGGGCCGGTGGTCGACACCTTCATCGAGACCCTTGCGGGGAGCGGATCGCCCGCGGGGCGGCTAGACGTTCGGGAGAACGTGCGCTTCCGGGGGCGACAGCTCGCGGCCTGGATCCACGCCCGGTACCCCGAACGGGCCGTGGTGCTCGCGCTCGAATACAAGAAAACCTTCATGGACGAATGGACCGGGAACGCAGATCACCCCCGCGTCGACGAGCTCGCGCGGGCGCTGGCATCCACCATCCCGTCCCTTGAGGAGGCGCTCGACACGGTGGTGGCGCGGTGACCGCCCAACCGCCTCACGGCCGCGACGATGTCGGGCCGGAGACGCGGGTCCTGGACACCGGCGGCTTCTCGCCCGCCGATCTGGCGGCGGATCACGCCATGGCTGCGCTGGCCGGAAGCGTGCGGTTCCTCCTCGAGATGACACCGGTGAACGCGGACGAGGTCCGCGGACAGTTCCTCAAACATCCAGAGACAGATCCGGTCTTCGAGTACCGGCCTCTCGATGTGGATCCGGATGTGCTCGACGCGCAGGTAGAGGCGTTGCCGCTGGACGCCGTCACGGACGCGACCCTCGCTGCGCTCTTGCGCAACCGGCAGCGCGAGATGACATTGCGGGTGGAGATGCTCCGCGCACGCAACACGCCCGAATTCCTGCAGCTGTCGATCGCGCAGTACGGACCGGTGCTGCCCCCGCTGGTGGACCGCGCCGAGGATCTGCTGCGGCGGCTTCCGCACGGGCGGCTGGAGCGGGAGTCGGTGGACGCCACCGGCTTCCTGGCGGCGGCGGAGGCGGAGATCGCCCACTATCGCTCGATCGATCCCGACGTCGGCATCCACGCCGAGATCCGCGACGACGTCTCGGGTGTGCTCGTCGAGGGCGACACCCTGCTCATCTCGAGCAACGCGTCGGTGGCAGGCTCCCGCGTCGACGCCCTGCTGCAGCACGAGGTGGGAACGCACCTCGTCACCCATGTGAACGGGTCGGCCCAGCCCATCCGCATGCTCGGCGCCGGACTCGCACACTACGACGAGACGCAGGAGGGCCTCGCCGTGCTGGCTGAGATCGCCTGCGGCGGTCTGACCGCGTCGCGGCTGCGGCAGCTCGCGGCGAGGGTTGTGGCGGTCCACGCGCTGGTGGGCGGCGCCGGCTTCGTCGAGACTCACCGGCTGCTCACAGATCACGGGCTGCCCGCCGGCAGCGCCTACGGCGTCGCGATGCGCGTCTTCCGCGCCGGCGGCTTCACCAAGGACGCGATCTACCTGCGCGGGCTGCTCGCGCTGCTCGGGCACGTCGCCGCCGGCGGCCGGCTCGATCTGCTGTTCCTGGGGAAGTTCGCGCTCGAAGACCTGCCGCTCGTCGAGGATCTCGCCGAGCGAGGACTCCTCACGCGGGCTCGCATCATGCCTCGGTACCTCTCGCAGCCCGAGGCCGCCAAACGGTTGCGACACGCCGCCGACGCCGACGACCTGGTCTCCCTGGTGGGCGCGGAAACGCCCCGCGCCGGCGCCGACGCATCGCCCAGAGACACCCGACCGGGTGCGCCCGCCGAGACCACCCCCGCCGAGGAGCCCGCATGAAGATCGCCTTCGCCGTCAACGACATCGCCACCGAGAAGCCCATCTACACGACCACGCGCCTCGCGATGACCGCCGTCCGGCGGGGACACGAAGCCTGCCTGGTGGGGCTTCGGGACTTCGGGTACGAGCCCGACGGCTCGCTGTCGGCGATGGCGGCGTCCGCGGAGCCGGGCAAGGTCTATCGATCGCTGGATCGCTATCTCGGCGCTGTCCAGTCGGCGCCCCGGACGCGGGTGCAGCTGAGTGACTTCGACGTGCTGATGCTTCGCGCAGACCCCGCCGCGGAGACCGCCG
The DNA here is from genome assembly GCF_015278315.1 of Microbacterium ureisolvens. Classification (GTDB taxonomy): domain Bacteria; phylum Actinomycetota; class Actinomycetes; order Actinomycetales; family Microbacteriaceae; genus Microbacterium; species Microbacterium ureisolvens. Next base: position 204,201 of record NZ_JADIJE010000005.1, read on the forward strand.
AGACCACGTGGGCGACCACGTCGGGTCTGGCGTTCGGGCACCTGATCGCCGAGACGGGCGTGCTCGTCGTCAACGAGCCGCGCTCGCTGGCCGACGCCATGTCGAAGGCGTACTTCCAGCACTTCCCCGAGGCGGTGCGCCCGCGAACTCTGATCTCGCGGGACGAGGAGCGGGTGCGCGGCTTCATCGACGAGCTGGGCGGTCGCGCGGTGCTCAAGCCCCTGCAGGGCTCCGGCGGCTCCGGCGTGTTCCTGGTCGACCTCGACAAGGAGCCCAACATCGCTCAGATCGTCGAGGCGATCGCCCGCGACGGCTACGTCGTGGCGCAGGAGTACCTCCCCGCGGCCAAGGAGGGCGACGTGCGGATGTTCGTCATGAACGGGCGCGCCCTCGAGGTGGACGGCGTCCACGCCGCCTTCCGCAGGCGACCCGGCGGCACGGATGTGCGGTCCAACATGTCGGTGGGGGGCAAGGCCGAGGCCGTGAAGGTCACCGGCGAGATGCTCGAACTCGTCGATGCGGTGCGTCCGAAGCTGATGTCGGACGGAATGTTCCTGGTGGGCCTCGACATCGCGGGCGACAAGCTCATGGAGGTGAACGTGTTCTCGCCGGGCGGCCTCGGATCGAGCGAGGCGCTGTACGGCGTGGACTTCGCGGCCGCGGTCATCCAGGACCTGGAGCGCAAGACGCGGATGCGGGAGCACTATGGCCGGCAGCTGTCCAACATCCAGCTCGCCACCGCCTGACGTCGGCGCGAATCAGTCCCAAGAAAGGCGAGGGCCCCGACAGCCGTTGATGACGGATGCCGGGGCCCGAGCGCGTGGGTCAGCCCTGGGTTCCGAGGGCGAAGCGCACGGCGCCGTCGTTGGAGAGTTCGGCGTCGAGCACGCGGTCCTCCAGGGCGGCGGCCGCCGACTGGTCGAGGTAGACGCGCGCGCCGCGTTCGACGACCACCGTGTCCTGCGGGTCGCGCGCCGGCACGACGCTCAGCTCGAATCCGGCCGAGCCTCCCGTGTCGCGGATACGCACACCCCCGTCCTCGGCGAGGGGCACACGGGCGACGAGTTCTTCGACGGCCTCGGCGGCGGTCTGGGTCAGCGTGAGCATGCTTTTCCTTTCCGTTGCGGTTCCGGACGGGCCACGATTCCGAGATCGGGCCGACGATGCAACCCCGACAAGCCGAACCCGCGCCATTCGGAGGAAGCTCCCATGTTCGATCGCATCGACCTCGAAGCCTCCCGCGGCCACAGAGAAGGTCACGGCCGCCGTCCGCCGCCACCGCCCCCGGGGCCGCCGCCCATGCCGGACGACACGTTGACCCCCTCCGTCACGGTCGCGGCCGACGAGCCGTTGACCGTCACGATGTAGGAGCCGCCGTCCGCGAGCGCGGGCCCGCTGTGGAAGACGGCACCGAAGCCCTGGTCGGCCTCGAATGAGGCGATGACCGCGCCCGCGGCATCCGTCACCTCCACGATGTCGCCCGCCGACCCGGTGACCGTCGCCGCGATCCACTGCTGCGCGCCGGTCGGGGTGACCAGCACGGAGCCCGCGACGAGCACCTCGCCGCCGTCGATGGCCACGGCGCCGTTCGCGTCCACCGCGCCCTGGCCGCCGGCAGCGCTCGGACCACTGACCACGGTCGTGCCGCCGGCGATCGAGATCGAGCCGTTGGAGTCCAGGCCGTCGCCGCCGGCGGTGACGCGCACGGTCCCGCCCGAGATGACGAGGGTCTCGCCGGTGTCGGCTTCGCCGCCTCCGCCCATGCCGCCGCCTTGCCCGGCAGAGGCGGTGCCGCTCGCGGCGTTGATGCCGTCGTCGCTCGCCGAGATGTCGACGGTGCCGCCCGAGATCGCGACGTCGGCCGCCTCGAGCCCTTCGACGGCCTCCGCGATCGTGACCTCGCCCGCGCGGATCTCGAGCCGCTGCTCGGCGTGGATGCCGTCGTCACCGGATGAGACCGCCACCGTCCCGCCGCCGATCCCGACCGAGCCGTCGGAGTGCACCGCATCGTCGTCGGCGGCGATCGCGACCTCGCCGCCGTCGATGGCCCCGACCACGCCTGCCGAGACGCCCCTGGGCGAATCGTCGGAGGCGGAGGCATCCGATCCGGCAGTCAGGTCCACCGTGCCGCCGGTGATCACGGCATCGGTCGCCGCGGCGATGCCGTCGTCGCCGCTGTGGGCGGTGACCTCGCCGCCGGTGATCGCCACGAAGCCCTGAGTGGCGTCGTCGGTCTGATCGCTCTTGAGCGCATCACCGCCCGCGGTGAGGGTGAGCGTGCCGCCGGCCACGGTGAGGGAGTCCTTTCCCCTCAGCGCATCGTCGGTCGCGTCGACGGTGACCTCTCCCGCCAGAATCACGAGGTCGTCGGTGCTCGCGATGCCGTCGTTGCCGTTGCCCGACACCCTGAGTGCGCCGGTGCCCGAGATGGTCAGGTCGGCGTCGGCGTAGATCGCGGCCTTCGCGTCGGCGTCGTCGGTGTAGGCCGAGGCGTCCGAGAGGGCGTTGTCGCTCCCTTCCGCGAGCGAGATGGCCACGTCGTCCGCGCTCGTGACGGTAATGGCGGGGGAGTCGGATGCCGAGATCTCGGCGTCGTCGAGGATCAGCACGAACTGCGCGTCGTCGGGCGCCGCGACGACCACGTGGCCGTCCAGTGACCCGGACAGGCGGAAGACGCCGCCCTCGGTGATCGTCACCGTCGACCCGTCGATCGTGACGGCATCGGCCTCGGTGGACGCGGTGGCGCCCGAGAGCCGGATGTCGACGGCATCCGCTTCGCTCCACTCGTCGTCCTCGACGACGGTCACGTCGGCGTTCGCGGCCAGCACGGCGGCGGCGCTCAGGTCGGAGTCGACGACGGCGGCCGCCTGGGTGCTGGAGGTGTCATCCGAGCTGGAGCCGGAGCTCGAGCCGGTCGGCACGGCGGTCTGCGTGGCGCAGCCGGCGAGCACGAGTCCGGTGACGAGCAGGGGAGTGGTGGCCAGGATCAGGCGGCGACGGAGCATGAGGGGTCCTCCTCGGAGATGGGGGTGGCAGCCGGACGGGGGATGGGCGGACGGGTGGCGGGTGCAGCGCGACGGGCGGGGTCGAACGGCCCGCGCAGCAGGCGCGCCCACCGGTTGCGCGGCAGGTCGGGGTGCAGCGCCGCGAGGCCGGTCGCGTACTTGCTGACCGTCGCGGGGCGATGCCCGGCGCGCCAGAGGGCGCGGTCGACATCGGATGGGCTCGCGCCGGACTTGGTCTCGACGATGACCGTTCCGGGGAGGGCGAAGCCGCGCCCGTCCGGTTGCACCCACTCGAGGTCGGTGTCGACGGTGGCGCGCCCCGTGCCGTCGGCGGCGAGCAGGGTCGCCCGCCGGTAGCGGGTGAGGAGGGTCGCGTCGAGCTCATCCGCCCGCTCGGCGGCGACGCCGATCGCGGCGAAGGCGTCGGCCACGTCGTCGCGCGCGTCGTCGGTGAGCCGGTCGCGCAGGCGCGCGTCGTACTCGTCGCGATCCTTCACGGTCGTGCCGCGAGCCCCACGGGTCTTGATCTCGAGGTACGACGTGCCGGTGTCGAGGTAGCTGCGGGTGCGCAGCTTGAAGCGACGCCGCCGCGGCTGGGCCGCCATGCGGAAGCTCAGCAGGTCGGGGGTGTCGAAGTACACGGACTCGTAGGCGAAGTCGCGGGCGCCGGCGATCTCGAGCACACGGGTGCGGGGGTCGAGGGCGGCCATCACGGCGTCGACTCCGGCGCGCGGCACGACGTACTTGCGGTCGACGCGGGTGAGGAGGGATGCCTCGGCCACGAGCGCGTCCAGGCTCACCGGTTCGAAGCGGTCGAGGCTCTTCATTGCCGGGCCCCCTGAGCAAGCGCCGCGGATTCGGGTGCCGGGCGGCGGGTCGCCGTTCGCGGACGTGCCACGCGGTAGCGGACGTCGACGAGCGTCGTGTCGTTCACGAGATCGAGCTCCTGGACGGTCGTCGATGTCACGGTGCCCCCGAGGCGCGCGGCGAGCTCGTCCACCAGTTCCCGCTCATCGGCGACGGCGCGGTCCAGGCGCACCAGCTGGTGGCGGCTGCGCGACAGGAAGGCCGGGTTGTCGGCGGCCCACAGCACCACCAGGATGAGCGCGACGAGCGCGGCGACCGGCCACGGATCGGTCTGCGGCAGTCCCGTGACCAGCCCGATCGCGAGGGCCGCGAAGTAATAGGCAACTTCGCGCTGGCTGATCTCCGACGAGCGCAGCCGGATGATCGACAGCACACCGAACAGCCCCAGCCCGAGTCCCAGCGCGACCTCGGCTGTGCCGAGAACGGCAGCGACCGCCATCACCCCCACGTTCACCCCGAGGAAGGCGACCACAAGGTCGCGCCGGTGGTGCCGGCGGTAATAGAGCCCAAGGCTCAGCACGAGGGCCGCGGCCAGATCGATGCCGATCAGGATCAGCGCGTTGGTGGTCATGGGTTCCTCCCGGTGGGGTGTTCGTTCGTTTCCATCCGATCCGGCGCCGCTATGGAGTTCCTATGCCGCACGTCAGGCGCACGCCCGAGTTCTAAACGGTCCGGCTGAACGCCGAAGACGAAGCTGCGCTGAACCCCGTAGCTCGTGACGAAGAGCACTGCCTCGGTCGCGATCTTCGCCACGACGAGGGGCAGACCGAACCGCGTCAGCGCGTCGAGCCACACGACGTTCGACGCGAGGAGCGCGACCGCCAGCAGGGCGTAGCGGACGGCTTGCTGCGGCATCCGTCCTCGCCGCTCGGGTGTGGCCGTTGAACCGGCCGGAAAGACGAGCCGCCGGTTGACGGCGAAGTTCACCGACGCGCTCACCGCCCGCGCGGCGATGATCGACGGAATGAGCAGACCGGTGAGCGCCTCGAGCAGCAGCAGCACGACGGTGTCGACGAGGAAGGCAAGCAGCGACGACGCGGCGAACAGCAGCAGCGGCAGCACGATGCGCACCGAGTCGACGACGGGACGGAAGTGGCTCGACGCGTTGCCGTCGAGGTAGACGGTCTCGATCGGCACCTCGCGGGTCGCGACGCCGTCGCGACGGCAGCGCAGCAGCACGTGCTGCTCGAACGCGAAGCGCTCGCCGGGCTGGCCGCGCACCCATGCGAGAAGACCGGACGGGATGCCGCGCAGTCCGGTCTGCGTGTCGCTCAGGCTCCAGCCGGCCGCGAGCCGGAAGGTGCCACGGGCCACCGCGTTGCCGACGCGCGACCGCAGCGGGACGCGGCCGGTGAACGACCGGCAGCCCAGGACGAGAGCCGGCGTGCCGTCTGCGGCGTCCTCGCGGAGGGCATCGGCGACGCGCAGGATGTCGCGCGCGGTGTGCTGCCCGTCCGCGTCGGCGGTGACGACGTCGTCGCCGGGGTGAGTCGCCAGCACGTGGTCGATCCCGGTGCGCAGAGCGGCGGCCTTGCCTCGATTGCTCTCATGCCGGAGCACCGTCGCGCCGGCCGCGGCTGCGCGCTCGAAGACCGCCGTGAACGACGGGCCGCTGCCGTCGTCGACGACCACCACCGCGATGTCGTGATCGTCGTCGTGCAGTCCGGCGATGACGGCCTCGAGGCGGAACCCCGGCTCGAATGCGGGGATGAGGACGATCATGGCGTCACTCGGTCCCGGCGGAGGGGTCGGCGATGTAGAGGATGTCGCTCGTCCCGCGCTCGCCGCCGTTGGACGGCGAGTTGATCACCTCGCCGTTGAAGAACATCGTCGATGAGCCGCCGCCGTCGAGGTTGTACGCCGTGGTGGCGCCGAGGTCGATCATGATGTCGGCGAGCTCGGTGAGTGTCACGCCCTCGCTGTAGCCGGTCTGGCGGCCGTCCACGACGACGAACACGAGGTGGTTCTCATCGATCACGCCGACGGCGGTGCGCGGCTGGTCGCCCTGGATCGAGTGGTTGCCGAAGTTCGTGTCGATCTCGACGCTCTCGATGCCGTCCACGACGGCAGCGTCCTCGACGATCGCGGGGCCGAAGCTGAGCGTGTTCCACGCGCCGTCGGCGAGGAGCTCGTCGGCGCTCGTGGTCGTCTCGTCGTAGACCTCGACCCGCCCGTCGCTGTAGAACACGAGGCCCTCGCGCGCAGGCTCGTCACGGTAGACGACGCCGTTGCGGATAACGATGCCGGTGTCGCGGAAGCCGTAGTAGTCGCCGTTGATCGCGAGGATCGCGTCGTGGGCGGCCGCGATCGCGCTCGTCGTCTCGGTGATGTTCTCGCCGAACTGGTCCTTCGCGAACGCGCTGCGCAGAGCCGTCGCGTCTGTCAGCGTCACCTCGGCGACGTAGTAGGTGACCGCGTCGGAGCCGGAACCCTCGGAGACGGTCGACACGGTGACGGAGGTGGTGCCGTCGGAGTACGACGTGTCTGTGACGGTCGTCTCGGCGGCTGCGGCATCCGTCTCCTCCGCCATCTCGTCCACCGTCCCGTCCGTCGTGTCGTCGGCGGTGGAGTTCTGCGCCTCGTACTCCGACACGTCGGCGATCTCGACGTGCTCGACCAGGAACCGATCGGCCGCCCAGACGGCACCGGCGCCGCCGGACAGCGCGAAGACCAGCCCGGCGGCGATCGCGATGTGCCGGGTGCGGCGTCCGCCGGGAGCCGCTCGTGGGGAGCTGAGGGTTTCTGCGTTGCGCTTCTCGTCCATGCATCCAGGGATAGACGGCCGACTTACGGCGACCTTTGCCGGCGCCTATGAACCTGCTACGCGCGGGTTCCGCGCCCGCTCGAGGGTCGCACCCGCAGGAAATCCGCGGCATGTGGTGCGTGGGGAGAAAGTTCTGTGATTCTTGTCATCGTGTCGAGCGCCATGCGCGGTCGATCCGCATCGCCGTCTGACAGGGTGGAGGCGTCGCCGCGAGCACCGAGGAAGGTGCCCGCGACAGTTCGCCGACACAGCAGCGTCGGACCGTCGCACCCGATCAAGAGGAACGCATGACCCGCATTGGCATCGTCGCCGAAGGGCCCGGAGAGACCCGGGTGGCAGCGACACCGACCACCGTCCCCAAGCTCATCGCCCTCGGCTACGACGTCGTCGTCGAAGCCGGCGCCGGCTCGGCGTCATCGTTCCCCGACGCCGCCTACGCCCGGGCCGGGGCGACGGTCGTCGACGGACCGACGGCGTGGTCGTCGCCCATCGTGCTCAAGGTGAACGCGCCCACCCCGGCCGAGATCGACCGTCTCGCGGACGGGGCGACGGTCGTCGCGACGCTGAGTCCGGCGCTGCGGCCGGATCTCGTCGAGTCGCTGGCGACGCGCGGCATCACGGCGATCGCGCTGGACGCGGTTCCGCGAATCTCCCGCGCACAGTCCATGGACGTGCTGAGCTCGATGGCGAACATCGCGGGCTACCGCGCGGTCGTCGAGGCCGCCCACGAGTTCGGGCGGTTCTTCACGGGTCAGGTGACGGCGGCGGGCAAGGTGCCGCCGGCGAAGGTGCTGGTGGCCGGTGCGGGAGTCGCGGGTCTGGCGGCGATCGGTGCGGCCTCGAGCCTCGGTGCGATCGTGCGCGCCACGGACCCGCGGCCCGAGGTCGCCGACCAGGTCGCGTCGATCGGCGGCGAGTATCTCGAGGTCGTCGTGCCGGAGGAGGCGAAGCAGGTCTCCGCCGACGGGTACGCGAAGGCGACGAGCGCGGCGTACGACCGCCGCGCGGCCGAGATCTACTCGGAACAGGCCGCCGACGTCGACATCATCATCACGACGGCGCTCATCCCGGGCCGTCAGGCGCCGCGCCTCATCACGGCTGCCGACGTCGCGTCGATGCGGCCGGGCAGCGTGATCGTCGACATGGCCGCCGCGCAGGGCGGCAACGTCGAGGGCTCGGTCGCGGGGGAGCGGGTGGTGACCGACAACGGCGTGGTGATCCTCGGGTACACCGATCTTCCGGGTCGCCTGCCTCAGCAGGCGTCGCAGCTGTTCGCCACCAATCTCGTGAACCTGCTCAAGCTGTTGACGCCGGCGAAGGACGGCGTGCTGACGCTGGACTTCGACGACGTGGTGCAGCGCACCGTGACGGTCGTGCGAGACGGCGCCGTCACGTGGCCTCCTCCGCCCGTGCAGGTCTCGGCGGCCCCCGCGCCCGCGCAGGCCGCCGGCACGGGACCCGCGGCCGCCGCCGCACCGGCCGTCGCCGCGAAGAAGCCGATGTCGAAGGGCGCGCGCACCGGCCTCGTCGTCGCCGGCATCGCGGCGCTGTTCGCCGTGTGCGCGTTCGCGCCGCCGCCGCTGCCGCAGCACTTCCTCGTGCTCACGCTCGCGATCGTCGTCGGGTTCTACGTGATCGGCCACGTCGCGCACGCGCTGCACACGCCCCTGATGAGCGTGACCAACGCCATCTCGGGCATCATCGTGGTCGGCGCCATGGTGCAGATCACCGTTCCTGATCTCACGGTGCAGATCCTCGCCGCGATTGCGGTGCTCGTCGCGTCGATCAACATCTTCGGCGGCTTCGCCGTCACGCGGCGGATGCTCGCGATGTTCCAGAAGGGTGAGACCCGATGACCGGGGTGGCCGGAGCGGTCGCCGGTGCCGCCTACATCGTCGCGGCGCTGCTGTTCATCCTGAGCCTCGCGGGCCTCAGCAAGCACGAGACCAGCCGCCGCGGCGTGGCCTACGGCATCATCGGCATGACGATCGCGCTGGTCGCCACAGTGATCCTGGTGGCGGCCGGTGCGTGGGGGCAGCCGTCCGGAGCGCTCGGGTTGACGCTGCTGGTAGTCGCGGTGCTGACCGGCGCGGCGATCGGGCTGTGGCGCGCACGGATCGTGCAGATGACCGGGATGCCGGAGCTCATCGCTCTGCTCCACTCCTTCGTGGGTCTGGCCGCCGTCCTCGTCGGCTGGAACGGCGCGCTCTACGACACCGGTCTGGAGGGAGCCCTGGCCGACATCCACCATGCCGAGGTCTTCATCGGCGTCTTCATCGGCGGCGTGACGTTCACCGGTTCGATCGTGGCGTTCCTGAAGCTCTCGGCGCGGATCTCGTCGAAGCCGCTGATGCTGCCCGGCAAGAACGCGCTCAACATCGGAGCGCTGATCGCGTTCCTCGCGCTGACCGTCTGGTACGTCATCACGCCGGAGCTGTGGCTGCTGGTGGCGGTCACGGCGCTCGCGCTCGCGCTGGGCTGGCACCTCGTCGCCTCGATCGGCGGCGGCGACATGCCGGTCGTCGTCTCGATGCTCAACAGCTACTCCGGATGGGCCGCGGCCGCGGCGGGCTTCCTGCTGAACAACGACCTGCTCATCGTCACCGGCGCGCTCGTGGGATCGTCGGGTGCCTACCTCAGCTACATCATGTGCAAGGCGATGAACCGGTCGTTCTTGTCGGTGATCGCGGGCGGCTTCGGCATCGAGGCACCGCGCGCCGGCGACGAGGAGCAGGGGGAGCACCGCGAGATCGACGCCGAGGCGGCCGCCGACCTTCTCGCCGGCGCCTCGAGCGTCGTCATCACGCCGGGCTACGGCATGGCCGTCGCGCAGGCGCAGCACGGCGTCGCCGACCTCGTGCAGAAGCTGCGGGAACGCGGCGCCGACGTGCGGTTCGGCATCCATCCGGTCGCCGGTCGCCTTCCGGGGCACATGAACGTGCTGCTGGCCGAGGCGAAGGTGCCGTACGACATCGTGCTCGAGATGGACGAGATCAACGACGACCTGTCGAGCGTCGACGTCGTCCTCGTCATCGGCGCGAACGACACCGTGAATCCGGCGGCAGCCGAAGACCCGACGAGTCCCATCGCCGGAATGCCGGTGCTCCGCGTCTGGGAAGCCGACAACGTCATCGTATTCAAGCGGTCGATGGCGTCCGGATATGCGGGCGTGCAGAATCCCCTCTTCTATCGCGAGAACGCGCAGATGCTGTTCGGCGACGCGAAAGAGAAAGTCGACGAGATCCTCTTCCAGCTTTCACGCGTGTAGAAAGCCGGAAGAGGCGAGGCGGCGTGCGTCAGTGCGCCGCCTCGTAGGCTTCCAGGACGGATGCCGGAACCCGGCCCCGCTCCGAGACCTGATAGCCGTTCTGCTTCGCCCACTCGCGCACGCCGCTGTAATCCTGCTGTCCGCTGCGTCGCCGCTTGCGGCCCGCTGACGCGGCGGTCGTCGTGGCGCGCGACGACGACACGGTGCGAGCCGCATTCGTGTAGCGCTCGAGCGCCCCGCGCAATGCGGCGGCATTCTCGTCGGTGAGGTCGATCTCATAAGCGACGCCGTCGAGCGAGAACAGCACGGTCTCGCCCTCTCCGGCTTCCAAAAGGGTTCCGTCGATGTCGTCGACGAGCTGATGAACGATTCTGCGGGCCATGACTGGAACAATACGCGCAATTGTCGCCCGCCACGATGAGGAGATCGTGAATTGGGGGAGAATGCTGTCCGGTCCGAATTCGACGTTCGCATTCGCCATGCGAGGGCAATTCTCCGCCGCGCGGATTTCGGATCTCACAGGGTTCAGGGGAGGAGGCCGGCCCGCCGGGCGGTGACCACCGCCGCGTGGCGGGTCGAGGCGTCGAGCTTGGCCATCGCCGACTGGAGGTACGACTTCACCGTGCCCTCCTTCAGTTCGAGCGTCGCGGCGATCTCGGCGTTGGTGGCGCCCAGTGCCGCGCACGAGAGCACGTCGATCTCGCGCGGCGAGAGCCGCACGTCGAGTTCGAGCGACGGCTCGGACGCGTCCTGCGAGAGGGCGGCCAGCCGGCGCTCGAGGCGGTCCAGGCGCGCACGCAGCGCCGGATCGTCGACGATCGCCGCGATGCTGCGCAGCTCGGCGTACGTCTCCCGCAGCTCTTCGCGGGTCGCGGCGGGCATGGCGATCGGCTCGGTGCGCTGCGGTGAGAGCGTGAGGCGGCGCTGCACCTCGTCGCGGATGCGCAGCTCGCTCGAGAGCTCCTCGGCGATGGCGAACGCCGGCCGGGCGACGACGTCGCCGACCGGGGACTCCGCCCACGAGCCGCAGTAGATGACGCCGCGCGCGCGGTCGCCCACCATCACCGGTACGGCGAACAGCGTCGCGATGCCCTCGCCGAGGACGGCCCGGTCGTAATCGTGCGTGATGCTGCGCGACGATCCGTAGTCGAGCGCGAGCCGTGGGCGCTTCTCGACGAGCGCGCGGCCGCCGAGACCTCTCGAAGCCTGCACGACGAGGCCCTCCAGTGCACGGGTGCGCGCCCCGTGGATGGAGGTGACGTGGATGGCGTCACCGAGCGCCAGGCCGCCGAAGGCGACGGGGAACCGGGTGCGCCGCACCAGCTCGGCAACGGCGTGATCGAGCGCGTGCACGTCGCCGACCTCGCCGTCGCGACGACCGGCGGGGATGCGGACCCCCGCGCGAGTGCGATCGGGGGCCGGTGCGCGGTGTGGGAGGGACGCGCCCACGACTACCTACTTCCGGGGGTGACGGCGTCCTCGCCGCCTTTCGTAGCGTCGACCCTACCACCCGGGGCACGGCCCAGACGTGGTCCGGGTCCCCCCGAAGGGCGCGACGAAGCGCCCGTTCATGAGGCAAGGAGGCCACATGTCCGAACCGACGACCGAGACCGCCCCACCAGGCGGTGTCGATTACATCGCGGTCGAGGAGTCGCCGCGATTCGTCGAGCTCAAGAGGCGCCATCGCGGGTTCGTGTTCCCATTGGCGATCGCGTTCCTCGTCTGGTACTTCGTGTACGTGCTGCTGTCGTCGTTCGCGCGCGACTTCATGGCGCAGCGGGTGTGGGGTGACATCACCGTGGGCCTGCTGTTCGGGCTCGGTCAGTTCGTCACCACCTTCGCGATCACGATGACCTACGTCTGGTACGCCAACCGCAAGCTCGACCCGATCGCCGAAGAGATCCGCGGCGAGCTCGAGGCGCAGGAGCAGGAGGCGAAGGCATGAACGAGGTCTTCGGTGCCGTCCACGCCGCCGTGCAGACGGTCGAGAACAACCCCGTCCTCAACATGACGATCTTCGGCGCGTTCGTGGCGGTGACGCTGTTCATCGTCATCCGGGCCAGCCGCAACAACAAGACTGCGGCCGACTACTACGCCGCGGGCCGGTCGTTCACCGGGCCGCAGAACGGGTTCGCCATCTCGGGCGACTACCTGTCGGCCGCGTCGTTCCTCGGCATCTGCGGTGCGATCGCGATCAACGGGTACGACGGGTTCCTGTACTCCATCGGCTTCCTGGTGGCGTGGCTGGTCGCACTGCTGCTCGTGGCCGAGCTCATGCGCAACACGGGCAAGTTCACGATGGCGGACGTGCTGTCGTTCCGCCTGAAGCAGGGGCCGGTGCGGATGGCAGCCGCCATCACGACGCTCGCGGTCTGCTTCTTCTACCTGCTGGCGCAGATGGCCGGGGCCGGTGGCCTCGTGGCGCTGCTTCTGGGCATCGACGACGCCCTCGGCATCTCGCTCGTCGTCGCCGTGGTCGGCGTCCTCATGATCGTCTACGTCCTCGTCGGCGGCATGAAGGGCACGACGTGGGTGCAGATCGTCAAGGCGTTCCTCCTCATCGGCGGTGCGCTGGTCATGACGATCTGGGTGCTGGCGCTCAACGGGTTCAACCTGAACGCCCTGCTCGAGAGCGCGGTGGCGCAGTCGACCACCGACCCGCAGGACGCGATCCTGGGTCCGGGCCTGCAGTACGGCGCGAACCCGTGGGACTTCATCTCGCTGGCGATCGCCCTCGTGCTCGGCACCGCGGGTCTGCCGCACGTGCTCATGCGCTTCTACACGGTCCCCACCGCCAAGGAAGCCCGGCGCTCGGTGGTGTGGGCGATCTGGCTGATCGGCCTCTTCTACCTGCTCACGCTGGTGCTCGGCTACGGCGCGGGTGCGCTCGTCGGTCCGGATGCGATCAAGGCGGCCCCGGGTGGCGTCAACTCCGCCGCGCCGCTGCTGGCGCTCGCGCTCGGAGGGCCGCTGCTGCTCGGCTTCATCTCCGCGGTGGCGTTCGCGACGATCCTCGCGGTCGTCGCGGGCCTCACGATCACCGCGGCCGCGTCGTTCGCCCACGACATCTACGCGAACGTGGTGAAGAAGGGCAACGTCCCGCCGGACGGCGAGGTGAAGGTCGCCCGCCGGACGGTGATCGTGATCGGGATCCTGGCGATCCTCGGCGGCATCGCCGTCCAGGGCCAGAATGTCGCGTTCCTCGTCGCGCTCGCGTTCGCGGTGGCAGCCTCGGCGAACCTGCCGACGATCCTGTACTCGCTGTTCTGGCGCGGCTTCACCACCCGCGGCGCGGTGTGGAGCATGTACGGCGGCCTCGCCGCGGCCGTGATCCTCATCATCCTGTCGCCGGTGTTCTGGGGAGGCGAGACGAGCGTGTTCAAGGTCGGCACGCCGATCTGGCCGCTCAACAACCCGGGCATCGTGTCGATCCCGCTCGGGTTCTTCCTCGGCTGGCTCGGCTCGGTCACCTCGCGCAAGGCCGAGAGCCGTGCCAAGGCGGCGGAGATGGATGTGCGCTCTCTGACCGGCTACGGCGCGGAGAAGGCCACGCATCACTGACCCGGATCGGGTATCGCGGGACCCGGGCGGCTCCACCGCCCGGGTCCCGCTGCGTGCGGACGGCCTACACGCCCGCCGCCTCGGGGGCGTCGATCGCCGCGCGAGGAGCGGCGGGAATGGTCGGCCCCTGCTCGAGGTCGATGAGGAATCGCTTCACCTCGGGCCGCCCTCCGTACTCGCCGAGGGAGCCGTCGGCGCGCACCACCCGGTGCACGGGCACGACGATCGAGAACGGCGTGGTGGCGCAGGCGGTGCCCACCGCGCGAGCGGCACGAGGGGTGCCGGCCGCGATCGCGACCTCTCCGTAGCTCGCCGTCTCGCCGTACGGGATGTCGCGCACGGCCTCGAGCGCATCGCGCGTGAAGCCGCGCACCAGTCGCCAGTCCAGCGGAAGATCGAACTCGCGCCGGTCGCCCGCGAAGTACTCGTCGAGCTGCGCCGTCGCCTGGGCGAAGACATCGCCGGCGTCCGGGGCGGGTTCGTCGGGCGCCGGCGCTGCGCCGCGGGCGGCGGCATCCGCGTCGTCGGGCACCGGCAGGGCGCGCAGCTGCAGCGCGACGCGCTCGAGGTCGGCGTGGAGGGGGCCGTCGAACGGATGGAGTGTCACGACGCCGTCGGCGGTCGTGACGATCAGGATGTCGCCGATCGGCGACGGATGGACGCGGTAGCGGGGCGGATCCTCGGGGGTCATGCGACCATCCTGGTCGGTGTCGCCGACGGGCCGGCGAGTCTCATCCCGGATCTGTGGGAACGTCGGCGGTGCGCCGGGCTGGGGAGGAAGGGGCGATCGCCGGCGCGTCGTCCAATACCGCGAAACTCAGGTCCATTGCAAGTACCCGGCATCGGGCGCCTTTAGGGTGGCACGTGTGTGGCGAGCAGAACGGAGCGCCGTGCTGGGCCGAGCAGACGCCGAGCGCGGGTACGACGTGACCCCCGGTGATCTCGGTCTCGCGGAGCCCGACGTCACCGTGGTGCACGTCGCCCAATCGGAGCGCGACCGCCTCCGCGTGCAGTCCGCTGATCTCGGCGGCAGGTCGACGCTGCTGCACTTCGTGGACGGCCAGGACGCCGCCATCGAGATCACCAAGGCGCACCCCGGCAGCCTGCCGCAGTTCATCACCGGACGCTCGACGCTGCTGTCGAACCTCTTCCGCGACGAGGTGGCGCTGCGCAACGCGCGACTGGCCGCCGAGCGCATCACCGCGAAGGATCAGGAGCTGCGGACGACCCGCGGCCTCGACGCCGTGCGTCTGGCCGTGGGCCTGGCGAACTGGCGCATCGGCGGCGTGGCCTGGAGTGCGCCGGTTCTTCTGCGACCGCTCGCGATCCGCCGCCACCACGGCGACTTCGAGCTGAAGCTGCACGGCACGTTCTCGGTCAACCCCGAGCTCATCCGCGCACTGCGCACGCATTTCGGCATCCTCCTCGATGCCGCGGGGCTCGCGGCGCTGGCGTACGAGGGCGGGGTGTTCAAGCCGCAGCCGGTCATCGACCACCTGCGCGCCCTCACCGCGTCGACCGAGACCTTCGTCGTCAAGCCCCGGCTGCTGGTATCGAGCTTCGCCGACGTGGGCGGCGACATGGCGCTGGACGCCGCCGACCTCGACCACCGCATCCTGAACGCGCTCGCCGGGCACGTGGCCGATCGCGAGTCGCTCACCATCCGCCGCGACGGCCCGCAGCCTGCGAACCCCGACGAGCGCCCGCCCGGGGCCGACACGCTGCTGCTGGACGCCGACTCCGAGCAGGAGCGGGTGCTCGCGCGGATCGCGGACGGCCAGTCGCTCGTGGTGCACACGCTTCCCGGCACGGGCGGCACTCAGACCGTGATCAACGCGGTGGGCGCCCTCGTCCGCGACGGCAAGCGCGTCCTCGTCGTGAGCGCGCGCCGCTCCACGCTCGACGGCGTTCGCCATCGCCTTGCCGGCATCGGCCTGCCCGGGCTCGCGGTCTCACCGGAGCGGCTGCAGCGCGACCTCATCCGCGCGATCGGACGCAACGAGAAGGCCGAAGCACCCAAGGTCGCCGACATCGACGACGCGCTCGTGCGCCTGCGCGGGGTGCTGCGCGACTACCGGTCGGCGGTCACCGCGCGCCATCCCGACTTCGGCGTGTCGGTCCTCGACATCCTCCGCGAGTTGGCGGCGCTCTCCGAGAAGGGCGTCGCCCCGGCGACCGAGGCCCGGTTCGACGCCGAGGCGCTCGCCCGGCTCGCCACGACCCGCGCCGACGCGGCCGCCAAGCTCGCCGCCGCCGCGCGGCTCGGCGAGTTCCGCTTCGGGCCCGACGACTCCCCGTGGTACGGCGTGACGTTCGCAACGGTGGAGCAGGCGCGTGCCACCCACGCCCTCGCCGGCAAGCTGCACCGCAGCGACGTCCCGACCCTGCTGGAGCGCGGCTACGAGCTGATCGCCCAGACGCGCATGCGGCCGTTCCAGACGGTCGCAGAGCTGGGCGTCTACCTCCGCCTGCTGCGCGGCATCCGCGACTCTCTCGACCGCTTCAGCCTCACGGTCTTCGAGCGGCCTCTCGGCGAACTCATCCAGGCGCACGCGCCGCGTCGCGACGCCCCCGAGATGAACGGCGCCAACCGCCGGCGCCTGCGCCGGCTGTCGCGCGAGTACCTGCGTCCGGGCGTGCACGTGCCCGACATGTACGAGGCGCTCCTTCGCGTTCAGCAGCAGCGCACCGAGTGGCAGCGCCACGTCGACATGGGGGTCACTCCCGAGGTGCCGCTGGGCCTGGCCGATGTGCAGGTGGCCTGGCAGCGCGTGGACGCCGAGCTCGCCGAGCTCGATGCCGTGCTCGGGCGCAGCGACGCAGACCGGCTCGGCACCATCCCCGTCAAGCAGCTCGTCCGCACACTCGCGGGCCTCGCCGCCGATTCCGACGTGTTCGACAACCTGAAGGAGCGCGCGACCCTGCGCAGCGAGCTGGCCGCGATGGGCCTGGAACCGCTCCTGCTCGAGCTCTCGGTCCGCCACGTGCCCGAAGACCACGTGGCCGCCGAGCTCGAGTTCGCGTGGTGGCAGTCGGCCCTCGAGGTCCTGCTGCGCACCGACCGCGCCGTGCTCGGCGCCAACACGGCCGTGGTCGACCGGCTCGAGCGCGACTTCCGGCTGGTCGACGAAGCGCACGCCGCGGCATCCGGACCCCTCCTCGCCGCCCATCTCGCGACGCAATGGCGCATCGGGATCGTCGACCACGCAGCCGAGGCGGAGGGCCTCAAGCGGGCGCTCAAGCGCGGGGCGATCACTCCCGCCGAGCTCGCCGCCGTCGCCCCGGAGCTCTCGCGCACCCTCGCACCCGTGTGGCTCGCGTCGCCCTACGAGGTGCCTCGCATCCCCGAGTCCGTCTCCTTCGACGTCGTGGTGCTGGCGGATGCCGGTGCCCTGTGTCTCGCGGAAGCCTCGCCGGCACTGCGCCGGGCCGGGCAGATCGTCGCGTTCGGAGACCCCGTGACGCAGAAGCCGACGCCGTTCCTCGTGGCCGCCGGATCGCCGGTCACGGCCGCCGTGCCGGCGTCCGGCAACGGCAATGGCACCGGCAACGGCGTCGCCGCGCCCGGCCCGGAGTCCGGCGAGGAGGTGCCGTTCGACTCCACGAGCGTGTTCGAGCGCCTGGCCGAGCTGCTGCCCGTCGAGACGCTCACGCGCAGCTATCGCGCCGGAGGCGAAGACCTCGCCGCTCTCGTCAACGACGCGTTCTACGGCGGCGAGCTCGTGTCGCTGCCGTGGGCCGGCTCGTACCTCGGTCGCGGCAGCCTCGCCGTCGACTACGTCGAGGGCGGCCACGGCACGCCCGATCCCGTCACCGGCGCTGTGGAGAGCCCCGACTCCGAGGTGGCGCGGGTCGTCACACTCGTGGTCGAGCACGCGGTGAACCGGGGGACCGAGTCGCTCATGGTGGTCACGGCCAGCGCGCGGCACGCCGAGCGCGTCCGGGCCGCCGTCGAGTCGGCGTTCGCGGGCCGCTCGGACGTCGCGGACTTCGTCTCACGCGACACGGCGGAGCCGTTCTCGGTGCTGACCCTCGAGGAATCGGTCGCCGAGAGCCGCGACCGCGTGATCTTCTCGCTGGGCTTCGGCCTCACCAAGCACGGCCGCGTGCTGAGCGACTTCGGCGACCTCTCGTCGCCCGACGGCGAGCGACTGCTCACGGTGGGGATGACCCGCGCGCGGCGCTCGATGGTCATCGTGTCGTCGATCCGCCCGTCCGCCTTCGACGACGGGCGTCTCGAGTACGGCGCCGCGACCCTCATGTCGATCCTCGGAGGCCTCGCCGCGCGCTCGCGCGAAGCACGCCTCGAAGACCTCGCCGACCCGTTGACCCGCGCGCTCGCGCGCGAGCTGCGGCGCGCCGGCCTCTCGGTGGACGTGCACTACCGAGGCCTCCTGCCGCTCGTGGCGCAGTACGACGGCAAGGCGGTCGTCGTCGAGAGCGACCCCGAGACCATCGGCGAATCGCTGCGGGAGTCGCTGCGCCTGCGCCCGCAGATCCTGCGGCGGCTGGGCTGGCACTACGTGCGCGTGCACTCCTTCGACCTCTACCGCGATCCCGCCGACGTGGCGCAGCGCATCGCGGCGATGCTCGGGGTGCCGCCCGACGCCCCCCGCGTCGACAGCGAGACGCAGCCCCTCGATGTCGTCGAGTGACCGGCAGCGGATCGAACGCGTCAAGGGCTCCCGGAGGGCGAAGCTGACCCCGGCGCCGGGGACGACGTCCGAGCCGGTCCCCGCCGATGAGAAGATGACGGATGCCGCGCCCCCGGCGGGCCGCGAAGGCCAGGGGAACGCGGCATCCGATTCCGGCGGTCCGAACGACGAGCGCCTGCGGCGCGACGTCCCGCCGCACTATTAGAGGTTGGGCGACCTCGGAGCGGTGCCCTGCGCCTCGAGCAGGTCGCGGATCTGCACGAGCAGCTCCTGCTCGGTGGGAAGCTTCGGCTCCTCGTCGGCGGGCGTGATGCCGGCCTTCGCGGCGGCGCGCTCCTTGAGCCTGTTCATCGGGTAGACGAAGACGAAGTACACGACCACCGCGACGGCGAGGAAGTTGACGATCGCACCCAGGATTAGGCCGATCGGGAAGTCGGTGGTGCCGCCGCGCACGTTCGGCACCGCGATGATGATGTCGTTGAGGCTGTCGGCCTGGAAGATGAGGGCGATCAGCGGATTGATGAGCCCGGTGACGATCGCGTTGACGATGCCGGTGAACGCCGCACCGATGACGACCGCGACGGCCAGGTCGATGACGTTCCCGCGCAGGATGAACTCTTTGAAGCCCTTGATCACGTGCAGTACCCCCCTGGGTGTCTCCCGCGCCGGGGGCTCCGGCTGATCAGGTTCCGGACGACGCGGGCGAGGCCTTCGCCTCGGACTTCGATGATGTCGAAGTCGACGAGGAGGCGCCACTCGCGGCATCCGATCCGCCGCCGCCCGCGCCCGTCTTGGCACCCGCACGGGAGTCGGTGCGGTAGAAGCCCGAGCCGTTGAAGGTCACGCCGATCGAGCCGTACTCCTTGCGCAGCGCGCCGCCGCACTCGGGGCATTCGGTCAGAGTCGGGTCGGCGAAGGACTGCACGGCGTCGAAGCGGTGACCGCACTGCTTGCAGGCGTAGGCGTAGGTGGGCATTGCTCTCTCGGTTCTGGCTGTCAGCGCCGCGTGGGCGCGAGGGTGATGGTCCGCGTCGGCGTGACGACGCCGGTGACGGGCTGGTCGTGGACGTCGCTGGGCACCTCGTCGACGAACTCGGAGTCGAACACGACGGCGTAGACGGGCGGGCACCGCTCCATCGAGCCGAGCGTCTTGTCGTAGAACCCGCGTCCCCAGCCGAGCCGCATGCCGTTGCGATCGACGCTGGCTGCGGGGATCACGAGGAGGTCGACGTCGTTGACGGCGATCGGCCCCAGCAGCTCGCCGACGGGTTCGGGGAGTCCGTACATGCCTTCGGCGATGTCGCCGTCGGCCGTGGCGACCGACCAGTCGAGCAGGCCGTCGGCGCGCGTGACAGGAAGGAGGACACGGATGCCTCGTCCCACGGCATCCGCCACGAACGAACGCGTGCCCGGCTCTGCGGTGGTCGACAGGAAGCACGAGATCGACCGCGCGCCGTGCTCTGCCACGAGGGCGTCGAGCTGCTGGTGGATGCCGGCCTCGGCGTTCTCGCGTGCCTGCTCGGAGAGCAGCTGGCGGCGCTCGCGGAGCTCCGCTCGCAGCGCGCGCTTCGCATCGGCGATCGCGTCGGACATGCAGTCGATTGTACGGGGCCGATATCACACGTCGTCCGCGCGCGGGGAAGGTGCGGCCCGGCACCTAGACTCGGGGAATGCCCCACACCACGATCAAGGCAGTCATCCCCGCGGCGGGTCTCGGCACCCGCTTCCTCCCCGCAACGAAGGCGATGCCGAAGGAGATGCTCCCCGTCGTCGACAAGCCGGCGATCCAGTACGTCGTCGAGGAGGCCGCTCAGGCGGGCATCGACGACATCCTGGTGATCATCGGGCGCAACAAGAACGCGATCTCGAACCACTTCGACTCGGTGCCCGAGCTCGAGGAGAAGCTCAAGGACAAGGGCGACACCGACCGCCTCCGGCGCGTGCTCGAGTCGAGCGACCTCGCCGACATCCACTTCGTGCGCCAGGGGGAGCCGAAGGGCCTCGGCCACGCGGTGCTGCGGGCCAAGGCGCACGTCGGCGACTCGTCGTTCGCCGTCATGCTCGGCGACGACCTGATCGATGAGCGCGACGAGCTGCTGACGACGATGATCGCCGAGCACGAGCGCACCGGTGCCGCGATCATCGCCCTCATGGAGGTCGACCCCGAGCACATCGACCTCTACGGCGTGGCCTCGGTGGCCTCCAACAACGGCAACGGCGTGGTGAAGGTCGACGGCCTCGTCGAGAAGCCGAAGGCCGAAGACGCACCGTCCAACCTCGCGGTGATCGGCCGCTACGTGCTCTCGCCGAACGTCTTCGAGATCCTCGAGCGCACCGAGCCCGGCAAGGGCGGAGAGATCCAGCTCACCGACGCGCTCCAGGAGCTCGCCACCGACCCCGACGGTCCGGGCGTCTACGGCGTGGTGTTCCGTGGCCGTCGCTACGACACCGGCGATAGGGTGGACTACATCAAGGCCATCGTGCAGCTCGCGGCCGATCGAGACGATCTCGGTCCCGCGCTGCGTCCCTGGTTCAAGGATTTCGCGGCGAACCTCTGACGCCGCCCGTTCGAGGGGGTCTCGTTGGATCTGTCGGCTCCCCGCAGGCACGGATCGGTGGCGATCCGCCTCGTGCGTCAGCGCGATGCGCGCGTGCTGCAGAACGAGCTGCTGGCCAATCGCGGCTGGCTGCGGCCGTGGGAGGCGACGAGCCCCGACGGGCCCGTCTCGTTCGACATGCGCGTGGGGGTCCGCCGGCTGCTGCAGCAGTACCGTGACGGCGTCGGCGTGCCGTTCGTCATGGAGTCCGACGGCGAGGTCGCGGGCCAGCTGAACGTGTGGGGCATCGCGCGCGGGTCGCTCGCGTCGGCGACGATCGGCTACTGGGTGAGCGAGCGGTTCGCCGGGCGGGGCATCACGCCCACCTCGGTCGCGCTGGCCACCGACATCTGCTTCTCCGAACTCCGGCTTCACCGCATGGAGATCTGCATCCGCCCCGAGAACCGTGCGAGCCTGCGCGTCGTCGAGAAGCTGGGCTTCCGCTACGAGGGCCTGCGCCGCCGGTTCATCCACATCGACGGCGACTGGCGGGATCACTACGCGTTCGCCCTGGTGCGCGAGGACGTGCCCGAGGGCGTCCTGCAGCGGTGGGTGTCCGGTCGCGCGCCGCAGGACGCGGCCACCGTTCCGCCGGCCGACCGGCTGCACGCGTAGCCCTCCCGCGACGCGCGATCGGTCCACGAGGCGACCGTCCGGATCGCCGGATCGGCTTTCGTGACACGCGACTCGATACCGGGGGTCGCGGCATCCGGTCCCTTACCGTGGTCTGCATGGGCGGGCAGGTGCTGGGTGGGGGAGTGATCGTCCTCGTCGCCGTGGTCTTGTGGCTGGTCTACCTGCTGCCCACGTGGCACAGTCGCCGTCAGTTCGACGCGGCCGAGCGCAACGCCGTCCGGTTGAACCAGGCGCTGCGGGTGCTCGCCGAGACGAGCGAGACGCCCGAGGAGGTGCGCCTCGAGCTCAACGCGCGCACCGCGGCGGCGCAGCAGCGCCTGGCCAAGCGGGCGCTCGCCGAGCGCGAGCATGCGGCCCTCGAGGGCGCACGGCTCGACCTCGAGCGCGCCCGCACCGAACGTGAGGTCGCAGAGGCCACGGCTCGTGTCGATCGAGAGCGCGCGCGCACCGAGCGGGTCGCCGCCGAGGCGGCAGCCCGGGTGGATCTCGAGCGCGCACGCGCCGCGCGCGCAGCCGCCGAAGCGTCCGCGCGCTCCGAACTCGCCGCCGCCCGCGCGCTGCCGGCGGCTCGGCGCGCCCGTGCACGGCGCCGCTTCCGGCTGACCTCGACCCTGATCGCCGCGTTCGGCCTCGGACTGACCGCGTGGGGCGTCTTCGAGACGGTGACCACGGGCGTGCAGACGCTGATGTGGATCGGGGTCGCGATGGTCTCGGCATCCGCTGTCGTCCTCCATCGCCTCTCGCGCGTGGCCGCGCGTGCAGAGTTGCGGGCGACGGATGCCGCACCCCGGCGCGTCGCGGAGGTGCAGGACGTCACGCTCGAGCCCGCGCAGCGCGCGTGGGCGCCGCGTGATTTGCCGCGTCCGCTCACGGCATCGGCAGGCTCTCGTGCGGCCGCCGTGCTCGACGCCGAAGCGGCCCGTGCGGCCCTGCGTCAGGCGGCGCTGGAAGAGGCGATGCTGGCCCGCACGGCCGCCGAGCAGCCGCCGTCGATCGACACCGCGCGCACCGCCCGTCCGGTCGCGTCCGAGAGCGAATACGCCCGGATGGGCTACGTCGACGACGCCGAGATCGAGGCGCATGTGCGGCAGCTTCTGACCAGGCGCGCGGCCGGCGAATAGGCGCGCCCGGAGGGCCCCGCCGATTCGGAGCGCCCCTTGAACCGTGATAGTGTTTCTGAGGTTCACGGGCCTGTAGCGCAGTTGGTAGCGCGCCTCGTTCGCATCGAGGAGGTCAGGGGTTCGATTCCCCTCAGGTCCACCCGGTGAAGGCCCCCGCGATGCGGGGGCCTTCTGGTTTCCGGTCCGGCCAGCGGGGCGGCTTCGGGTATCGCAGGCCGCTTCCCCAGCCGATCTCCCAGCCCTCGGAGTCGTCGAAGTAGTCCGCGAACGCCACCGGCAGCGCGTGCTCCGGCTCCACGGCGGCCAGCAGGCCCGCGAACCACGCCGCGTAGTCGGGAGCGTCGTTCGTGACCTCCAGGCGGGGCAGCGCGCCCCGGATGAGCTCGGCCGCCTCGCGGGGCGTCGACATCGCGTCCACCGTGCCCGCGGCGAACTGCGCTTCGTTCCCCGACGTGTAGTGGATGGCGGGGTCGTCCGGATGCGCGGCGTCGGTCAGGACCGCTCGCCAGAAGAGCCCGGAGGGTGCGACCCCGGGCCACACGCGGAGCGTGTGATAGCCGCGGCGATGCAGGTCGCGCACGCCCTGCAGGATGCGCACGCCCGTCGACATCCTGAGCACGGAGGCGATCTCACGGTGGGCGGCCTCGTCGTAGGCGACGAGCCGCACCTCTTCGACGGCGGTGGGCGTGGCCGCGATGGTGTCGACGGCCGCCGTGATCGCCTCGCGGCGCGGCCACGCGTACACCCCGGCGCTGATGAGCGGGAACGCGACGCTGCGCGCGCCGAGCTCGTCGGCGACTTCGAGCGAGCGCCGGTAGCTGGACTCGAGGAGTGCGCGATCGCGCTGCCCGTCACCGTGGTTCGGGCCTACCGTGTGCACGACCCAGCGTGCGGGGAGCCGGCCGGCAGTGGTCCATCCGGCATCGCCGGTGGCAAGGCCGTCGGGGAAGCGCGCGATGCAGTCCCGCAGGATCTCAGGACCCCCGGCGCGATGGATCGCGCCGTCGACCCCGCCACCGCCCCGCATGGCGTTGTTGGCGGCGTTGACGATGGCGTCGGTGGTCTGGGCGGTGATGTCGCCCTGCACGGCGACGAGCGCGGTCATGCACTCATTCTTGCGCGCAGAGGGCCTCGAGCTCGGCGTAGTAGTCGGCGAGCGGGGGCAGACCGACTCCGGCGCGACGTTCGTCGACGGTCGCCTCGTCGGCGATTGGTGTCGCGGGCGACGGGCCGTCGTCGCCGCACCCGATCTGCGTGCCGTAGGTCTGCGGATCTCCGGCACCGACGGCGACGCGGTCGGTGAGGTAGGCGAGGTTCCCGCCGGACGCGTCGCCGTTCTCGACGGCGACGCGGAGCCACTCCAGCGCCTCTCGCTGGAAGGCGGGGTCGTGGTCGGAGTGCTGAGCGATCGCCCACGCCGCGTCTTCGGCTTCCTCTCCGACGAGCGAGTACGTCGGCCAGCCGTGAGCTTCGATGATCTCGCGGAGCCGCTCGGTGCGCTCTTCGTCGGTGCCCTCGCCGTCGCCGGTGTGCCGGTCGGCCTGATCCTGCGCGAGCATGGTGAGGAGCTCGGCCGACAGCGCGGCATCGAAGCTCGACGGCGTCCACGACGCGGCCGGAGTGGGTTGCGCCGTGACGCGTGTCGGCTGCGGCTGGGGTGCCGAATCGGGCTCCGCCGGGACCCCGCACGCGACGAGCACGCCGGCCACTGCAAGCAGTGCCGTGGCGGCGAGCCGGCGTCGGGACATCGTCGTCCTCCTCGAGCGTGTCAGTCGGGCTCGGCCTCCGCGGCGGCGCGCGCGGCCGCGGGAAGCGCCTCGACGACGCGGCCCACGGCGGCATCGTCGTGGGCGGCCGAGACGAACCAGGCCTCGAAGACCGACGGCGGCAGCGAGACGCCCTGCGCGAGCATGGCGCGGAAGAAGGCGGGGTAGCGGAACGCCTCCTGCGCCTTCACGGTGTCGTAGTCGGTGGGAGCCGTCTCGGCGAACTGGATCGAGAACAGGTTGCCCGATCGCTGCACGACGTGGGTCACGCCGGCGTCGGCGAGAGCGGATGCCGCCGCATCGGCGATCGTCGTCGCGGCGTCGTCGATGCGGGCATAGGCGGCGGCGTCGAGGTGGTCGAGCGTCGTGCGCCCCGCCGCGACCGCGAGCGGGTTGCCGCTCAGCGTGCCGGCCTGGTACACCGGCCCGAGCGGCGCGAGAAGCTCCATGAGCGCCGCGGAGCCGCCGAGCGCGGCGAGCGGCAGTCCGCCGCCGACCACCTTGCCGAAAGTGATCAGGTCGGCGGAGAAGGGGACGGGGTCGATGCCGTACCAGCCCGCCGGACCGACGCGGAACCCGGTCAGCACCTCGTCCAGGATCAGGAGCGCGCCGTGCTCGTGCGCGATGTCGGCGAGGGCTGAGTTGAAGCCGTGCGCCGGGGGCACGATGCCCATGTTGGCGGGAGCCGCCTCGACGATCACCGCGGCGATGTCGTCGCCGCGTGCGGCGAAGACCTCCCGCACGGCGTCGAGGTCGTTGTAGGGGATGACGAGGGTCTGCGCGGCGATCGACGCGGGGACACCCGCGGAGCCCGGCATGGCGAGCGTGGCGACGCCGGACCCGGCCTCGGCCAGGAGGCCGTCGGAGTGGCCGTGGTAGTGGCCGGAGAATTTCACGACGAGGTCTCGCCTGGTCGCCCCCCGCGCGAGCCGGATGGCGGTCATCGTCGCCTCGGTGCCGGTCGAGACGAGCCGGACGCGCTCCACCGGGTTCGCCACGCCGTCGCGGGTCACGCGTGCGGCGATCAGCTCGGCCAGCTCGGTCTCGCCGGGCGTGCTCGCGCCGAAGCCGAGACCATGGGCCGCGGCATCCTGCACCGCCTTCACGACGGCGGGGTGGGCGTGCCCGAGGATCGCGGGACCCCACGAGCCGACCAGGTCGACGTACTCGCGCCCCTCGACATCGGTGACGTACGGCCCCGAGGCCGCGACGAAGAAGCGCGGCGTCTCGTGCACCGATCCGAAGGCGCGCACGGGCGAGTTCACGCCGCCCGGCATGGCGCCCCGGGCGCGGGCGAATTCCTGTTCGTTCGTCGTCATCGGATCCACTCCGCAAGCTCCAGGGCCCAATAGGTCAGCACGGCATCGGCGCCGGCGCGGCGGATGCCGATCACCGACTCCTCGATCGCACGGCGGCGGTCGATCCAGCCGTGGGCGGCGGCGGCCTCGATCATGGCGTACTCGCCCGAGACCTGGTACGCCCAGACGGGCACGGGGCTGGCGGCCGCGGCGTCGGCCAGCACATCGAGGTAGCTCATCGCCGGCTTCACCATCACGATGTCGGCGCCCTCGGCGATGTCGAGGTCGAGCTCGCGCGCGCCCTCGCGGCGGTTCGCGGGGTTCTGCTGGTAGGTGCGGCGGTCACCCTGGAGCGAGGACTGCACGGCCTCGCGGAACGGGCCGTAGAAGGCCGATGCGTATTTCGCCGCGTACGCCAGGATCGGCGTGTTGCCGAAGCCGGCGTCGTCGAGCGCGTCGCGCACCGCGGCGACCTGGCCGTCCATCATTCCGCTGAGGCCGAGCAGCTGGGAGCCCGCCTCGGCCTGCGCCACACCCATCTCGCGGTAGCGCTCGAGCGTCGCGTCGTTGTCGACGTAGCCGTTCGCGTCGAGCACGCCGCAGTGGCCGTGGTCGGTGAACTCGTCGAGGCAGAGATCCGTCTGCACCACGAGCGCGTCGCCGACCTCGGAGGCCGCGACGCGGGTGGCGACGTTCAGGATGCCGTCGGGATCGGTCGCACCGGAGCCCACCGCGTCCTTGTGCTCGGGCACGCCGAACAGCATGATGCCGCCGATGCCGGCGGTCGCGGCATCCGTCACCGCCTTCTTGAGGCTCTCGGTCGTGTGCTGCACCACGCCCGGCATGGACGAGATCGGCACGGGATCGCCGGCGCCTTCGCGCACGAACATCGGCAGGATCAGCTCGGCCGGGTGCAGGCGCGTCTCGGCGACGAGGCGCCGCATCGCGGGCGTCTGCCGCAGGCGGCGCGGACGGTCCACCGGGTTGTACGTCACGGGCGTTCTCCTGTCAGGCCGGCCGCGCCGGCGTCGAGCAGTTCACGGGCGACGGCCGCCGCGATCTCGCGCGCGGGGTCGCCGTCGTCGGGCCAGACGCCCGCGTGCGACGACGTGAGCTTCGTGGAGCCGTCGAGGCTGTACACGCTCGCCGAGAGCAGCAGGAGTCCGGCGTCGACGACCGCGCGCGCGCCGACGGGCGCCGAGCAGCCCGCTTCGAGCAGGGCGAGCACTTCGCGCTCCGCCTCGACGGCGACCCGGGTCTCGGCGTGGTCCAGCCGGTCGACGAGATGCTCCTCGCCGCGGCGCACCTCGACGGCCAGCGCGCCCTGCCCCGGCGCGGTCGGCCACCGGTCGGGGTCGAGGAACTCGGTGACGACGTCGGTGCGGCCGATCCGGGTGAGTCCGGCAGCCGCGAGGATGATGGCGTCCAGCTCTCCGCCGGTCACCTTCCCCAGGCGCGTGTCGACGTTGCCGCGGATGTCGACCACGTCGAGGTCGGGGCGGCGCGCACGCAGCTGCGCCATGCGGCGAGGCGATCCGGTGCCGACGCGGGCACCGGCCGGAAGCACGTCGAGCGTGAGGCCGTCGCGTGCGATCAGGGCGTCGCGCGGATCTTCGCGCACCGGGATCGCGCCGACCACGAGCTGGTCGTGAGGCGCCGTCGGAAGGTCCTTCAGGGAGTGGACGATGACATCGCACTGCCCGGCCAGCAGCGCGTCGCGCAACGCGCCCGTGAAGAGCCCGGTGCCACCGGCGCGCGACAGCGGCTCGTTGGAGCGGTCGCCGTCGGTCGTGATCGTGACGAGCTCGGTGGAGACGCCGTACGCGTCGGCGAGGTCGTCGGCGACCATGCCGGTCTGCGTCAGCGCGAGCGTGCTGCCGCGGGTTCCGATACGCAGGGTGGTCACGCCAGCACCTCGGCGAGCTCGTCGAGGGAGATGCGCCGCCCGGTGTAGAACGGCACCTCCTCGCGCACGTGGCGGCGAGCCTCGGTCTGTCGCAGGTCGCGCATGAGGTCGACCAGCTCGACGAGCTCGGGAGCTTCGAGCGCGAGGATCCACTCGTAGTCGCCGAGCGCGAACGACGCCACGGTGTTGCTCAGCACGCTGCGATGAGCGGCGCCCTTGCGGCCGTGGTCGGCGAGCATCTGGCGACGCTCGTCATCGGGGAGGATGTACCAGTCGTACGAGCGCACGAACGGGTAGACGGTGAGCCACGCCTCGGGATCCTTGTCGCGCATGAACGCGGGCAGGTGGCTGGCGGTGAACTCGGCGTCGCGGTGCACGCCCATCGCGTTCCAGACCGGGACGAGGGCGGCGAGCGGTTGGGCGCGGCGGAGCGTGCGCAGTGCCGACTGCAGCACCTCGGGGGCGATGCCGACTCCGGTGAGCCAGATCATGAGGTCGGCGTCGGCCCGCAGGCCCGACACGTCGTAGAACCCGCGGACGGTGACTCCGGATGCCTCGACCTCGGCGACCGCCGCGGCGAGGTCGCCGCTGGTCGCGGGCCGGGAGGCGTCCCGGCGGAACACGGCCCACAGGGTGTAGCCGAGGGTTTCAGTGGGAGAGCTCGCCGAGACGTCGGTCATAGCTCTATCTTTTCACCCCGTCCGTCCAAGGTTTCCCGGAAGGCCGTTTCAATCCACGGGTCAGCGGGCGAGGAGCTCGGCGGCAGTGCGCTCGGCGTGGGCCACGATCCCGGCGAGGCCGGATCCGGCGACGGTCTCACCGACCGCCGCCACATCGGAGGGAACGGATGCCGCGGCCGGCCGCACCCAGAACACGTGGGCGGCGTCCACCACGACGGGCAGTTCCACGCCGAGCAGCGTCCCGGCGTCGGCGACGGCCGCGGCCACCGGGTCGGCGGGGGTCTCGTCGTACGACAGGCGCACCACGTGGCGCCCGTCGGCGGCCTCGCGCAGCCACGCCCACTTGGCCGTGGCGTGCGTGAGTGCGCGGGCCCCCACCGGTGCGCCGGCTGCCACGAGGAGTCCGGTGCCGCGGGGTGCGGCATCCAGCTCGTCCTGCTCCACGACGAGGGTCACAAGATCTATGCGCCGACCCGGTGCGGCGGGAGCCGCCACTCCCGGCGCGGCGACGATCACGGTTCCGCCGAGTGCGCCGAGGTCGTCGATGCGCGTTCCGAGGCGCACGTCGCCGCCTCGCCGCACGAAGTCGTCGGCCAGGGCGGGCACCAGCCGGTTGATTCCGCCTCGGATGCCCGCCACCGCCGCGCCGGGAGGGGCGGCGGCCCGCAGTCGCGCGACCGCCCCGCCGAGCGACCCTGCGCTCACGACCGCGTCGGCGAGCCCCGGGTGTGCGCGGGCGACGGCGAGCTCGTCGGGGTGCTGCGAGTGGACGCCGTGCACGATGGGCGCGACGAGGAGGTCGACCATGTCGTCGCCCATGCGCTGGCGCACCAGCGCGCCGAGGGTCGCCGGCACGTCGTCGACCGGCCGCGCATCGAGCAGTGCAGCTTGCTCGGCAGCTGCGAGGCCGACAACACGCACCACGTCGTCGGCGAGCGGATCCGAGGGGATCCCGAGAAGAGCGGTGGCCGGCAGCGGCACGGCCGTGCCGGTCACGGGCTGCAACCACGCCGGTCCCGGAGCGGGCGCGACGATGTCCTCCTGCATGCCCAGCTCGCCCAGCAGGGCCGCGACCGCGCCGCCGCGGACGGCGAAGCTCTCGGCACCGGCATCCAATCCGATGCCGCCCACTTCATGCCGCGCCACCGTGCCGCCGAGGTGATCGGATGCCTCGAACAGCGTCACGGTCGCGCCGGAGTCGGCGAGCCGCCGGGCGACGACGAGCCCCCCGACGCCGCCGCCGACGACGGAGAAATCACTCATGCGCGTGGACGAACTCCACGATGCGGGTGAGGACCGCCGGATCGGTGTCGGGCGGCACGCCGTGGCCGAGGTTGAGCACGTGCGCGCGGGCCGACCGGCCGCGCTCGAGCACGTCGCGGATGTGAGCCTCGAGCACGGGCCAGGGCGCGCGCAGCAGTGCGGGGTCGATGTTGCCCTGGACGGACACGTCCGGGCCGAGACGGCGGACGGCCTCGTCGAGCGGGAGCCGCCAATCGACGCCGACGGTGTCGACGCCCACGTCTCGCATCGCGGCGAGGAGCTCGCCTGTTCCCACCCCGAAGTGCACGAGCGGCACGTCCAGATCGCGCACAGCATCGAGCGCCCGCGACGAGAAGGGCGCGACGTGCTGCGTGTAGTCGGCGAGGCTGAGCGAGCCCGCCCACGAGTCGAAGAGCTGTCCGGCCGAGGCACCGGCCTCGAGCTGGGCGCGCAGGAACGCGCCGGTGATCTCGGCGCACCAGGTCAGCAGCGCGGCCCACGTCTCAGGGTCGGAGTGCATGAGCGCCCGGGTCTTCAGCTGCTCCTTCGACGGACCGCCCTCGACGAGGTACGACGCGAGCGTGTAGGGGGCGCCGGCGAAGCCGATGAGCGGCGTCGTGCCGAGACCCGCGACCGTGAGCGCGACAGCTTCCCGGATCGGCGCGAGCGATGCGGGGTCGAGCGGCGGCAGCGCTGTGACGTCGGCTGCGGTGCGCACCGGGTTCTCGAGCACCGGCCCGCGTCCGGCGACGATCCGCACGTCCACGCCCGCAAGGCGCACCGGGATCACGATGTCGCTGAAGAAGATGCCCGCATCCACCCCGTGCCGCCGCACCGGCTGCAGGGTGATCTCGCTGGCCAGCTCGGGGTTCAGGCACGCGTCGAGCATGTCGGTGCCGACCCGCAGCTCTCGGTACTCCGGCAGCGACCGGCCTGCCTGCCGCATGAACCACACGGGCGTGCGCGACGGCCGTTCGCCGCGGTAGGCGCGTATCAGCGCGGGCGGATCGTTTCTCTGGAGAACGGAAGGGTGAGAGTCATGCAAAGACACACGTTAAGATTAGAGTCGTGCTCCTCTGTCTGACCGCGAACCATCGGAACGCGAGCCTCGACGTCCTGGAGCGCCTCTCCGTGGGAGCGCCCACGGCGACGCGCGCTCTGGTCGAGGACGAGTTCTTCGTCTCGGGTGCCGTCGTGCTCGCGACGTGCAACCGGTTCGAGGCGTACCTCGACATCGACGAGCCGCTCACCGGCGGCGAGGCTGTCGCCGTCGAGTCGGTGGTCGAGGCGATGGCCGAAGCCTCCGGGGTGGCCGTCGATCTCCTGCGCGCGTCCGTCGCGGTGCATCAGGGGGCGGATGCCGCAGCCCACCTCTTCGCGGTCACCAGTGGTCTCGAGTCGATGTCTGTCGGCGAAGACGAGATCTCCGGCCAGGTGCGTCGCGCTCTCGACGCCGCCCGCGCCGACGGCCTGACCTCGAGCGAGCTGGAGCGCCTGTTCCAGAAGGCCACCCACACCAGCCGTGGCGTGCGCAACCGCACCCAGCTGCGCGGAGCGCACCGCTCGCTCGTGCGCCTCGCCCTCGAACTGGCATCGAGCCGCGTCGCCGACTGGGCCGCCGCGAACGTCGTGGTCGTCGGCACCGGCAAGTACGCCGTCCGCACCGTCGAGGCCCTGCGTGCCCGCGGCGCCGGTGACATCCACGTCTTCTCCCCGTCCGGCCGCGCTGAGGCTTTCGCCGCGCAGCACGGGCTGATCCCCGTGTCGGACTTCGCCGCAGCGGCGGCCGAAGCCGACGTCGTCATCACCTGCACCGCGGAGGCCGTCGTCCACGCGGAAGCGTTCGTGCCCGGACACCGCGTGCTCGTGATCGACCTGGGCCTGCCCCGCAACGTCGATCCCGCCGTCGGGGCCGTCGAGGCTGTGGAGCTGCTCGACCTCGAGACCATCCGACTGCACGCGCCGCTTCAGGAGTTCAACGCGCACGCCGACGCGCGCGCGATCGTGGGCGATGCGGCGACCGAGTTCCACGCTGACCGCGAGGCCGGCCCGGCCATCACGGCGCTGCGCAGCGACGTGCTCAAGATCGTCGAGGACGAGATCGCTCGGGCCCGCTCCCGCGGCGCCGGCGACGAGGTCGAGGCCGCTCTGCGTCACCTGGCCGGCGTGCTCCTGCACCGCCCCTCGGTGCGCATCAAGGAACTGGCCGTCGAGGGCCGCATCGATGACGCGCGCGCCGCGCTCGAGCTGCTCCACGGCCTCTCGGTCGATGCCCCCGGCCCTGCGGACGCCGACGACGACGGGCTCTGGGCCACCGCCTGACCCCACCGCGCATCCAGCGACGGTCTTCGATCGACGTCGGGCGTTCCTTCGCTGCGGTGTCGACTGCCACCCGCTGCGCCCTCGTGCATCTCGGATGCGGCGGCGGTGCCGGGCCCAAAGTGCAAGCTGGCGCAAGTCTTGCGGATATCGAGCGTGATCCTGCAAGCCATCAACACATCCACGCAAGAAGCGAACATGTTGTTGAGAACGCGCGCATCACGCCCCTAGGGTGAAGCACGAGCGGGCAGGGCGGCCCGTCCCGACCCCGGATGAAGCGAGTCGACGATGACACGACCCCGAACCCTCGCCGCGGCTGTGGCCGCGGCATCCGTCGCCCTCGGCGCATTGGTCGCCCCACCCGCGGCCATGGCAGCGCCCCCGGGATGGAACACGCCGGCGCCGATCGTGACGCGCGCCGGCCTCGATCCGGCGCTCGTCGCGGGCCGCGGTGCCGACGTCGCCTTCCTCGAGCAGGAGGCCGAGAATGCCGTCACGAACGGCACCGTCATCGGCTCGGGTCGGGAGGCTTACACGATCGAAGCGGAGGCTTCGGGTCGCAAGGCGGTTCGTCTCGCGCCCGGGCAGTACGTCGAGTTCACGCTTCCTGCGGCGGCCAACGCGATCACCGTGCGCTACAGCATCCCGGACGCCCCGGGCGGCGGGGGCTTGACGGCGCCACTCGCCGTCAAGGCGGGTTCGCAGACAACGTCTCTCACGATGACCTCGGAGTACGCGTACCTCTACAACCAGTACCCCTTCACGAACGACCCGGACGCGGGGCTGCTGCACCCGGACTGGTGGCTCGCAGAGTGCGCCTGCGTGCCGCAGTTCGACCAGCCGGGCTTCGAGCCGGCGAAGCCGTTTCGCACGATGAAGTTCTACGACGAGGAGCGGCTGCTCCTGCCGAAGACCTACAAGGCCGGCGACAAGGTGCGCCTCACCGCGCCCCACCAGGTCGCCTGGACCGTGATCGACCTCATCGACACCGAGCTCGTCGGACGGCCTTACGTGAAGATCAAGGCGTCGAACGTGCTGGCGTTCGGAGCGGACCCGACGGGGCGCAAGGACTCCGCCCCGGCGATCGAGAAGGCCATCGCGTTCGCGAAGAGGGCCGGTCTGACGGTGTATCTCCCGCCGGGGACGTACCGCGTCGACCGTCACATCGAAGTCGACGACATCACCATCGAGGGGGCGGGTCACTGGTACACCAAGGTCAAGGGATCGGAGGTGGCGCTGGCAGCGCCCGCCGCCGACGGCTCGACGCACACGGGAGTGGGCTTCTACGGGAAGGATGCCGCCGCCGGCGGCAGCCATGACGTGCACCTGCGCGGATTCGCGATCGAAGGCGATGTGCGTGAGCGCATCGACACCGATCAGGTCAACGCGATCGGCGGCGCCTTCCACGACTCCTCGTTCGAGGATCTGCACATCCAGCACTCCAAGGTCGGGCTGTGGTTCGACGGCCCGATGTCGAACGTCGTGGTGTCGGGCAACATCATCGTCGATCAGATCGCCGATGCGCTGAACTTCCACATCGGGGTCACCGACTCCGTCGCGCGCCACAACTTCGTGCGCAACTCGGGCGACGACGCCCTGGCGATGTGGGCGGAGTCGAAGGGCGGCACGACCTCGACGAACGCCCGCAACGTCTTCGAGCACAACACCGTGCAGACCCCGACGCTGGCCAACGGGATCGCGATCTACGGCGGCACCGACAACGTCGTCTCGGGCAACCTTGTCGCCGACACGATCCGTGAGGGGAGCGCCCTGCACGCCGGCTCGCGATTCGGGGCACACCCGTTCAGCGGGACGCTCACTTTCCAGGACAACACCACCGTCCGCGCCGGGACGCGCGAGCTCAACTGGAACATCGGCCTGGGCTCGCTGTGGGTGTACGCCCTCGAGGGCTCGATCTCGGGGATCCGGGTCTCGGGCGACCACTACCTCGACAGCACGTACAACGCGATCCTGCTGGTGTCGGAGTGGGGCGTGAAAGACCTCTACTCGATCGACGGCGTGTCGTTCGCCGACGTCCGGGTCGACAGCACGGGGACGTCGGTGCTGAGCGCCCGGGCGAAGGGCGGAGCTTCCTTCGAGGACGTCGACGCCCGCGGCGTCGGGGCGGTGGGCATCAACAACTGCGGGTCGTTCGGGTTCACGCCGGCCGGGTCGGAGTTCTCGGTGACCGACCTCGGCGGCAACGACGGCGGCGGCACCGCAGGACCATGGATGGCCGCGTGGCAGCTCCCGAACACGATCACGTGCGACGACCGTCCGCCTGTGGTCCCGCCTGCCGCGCCGTCGCCGTGGGTCCAGCCTTGAGGTGGTGCGGCTGAAGGCCGGTCTTCAGCCCGGCGCGCAGCGGTGACGGATGCCGCGTCCCGAGGACGCGGCATCCGTCACCGTGCTCGCTGTCAGGTGAGTTCGTGGAGCAGGAAGGCGCCGAGGAAGCCGATCGTCGCCCAGAGGCCGGTGAGCGCGTGCTGCTCGTCGAAGGCCTCGGGGATCATGGTGTTGCACACCATGGCGAGGAGACCGCCGGCGGCGATCGTCGTGATCAGGGCGATGAGGCTCGGTGACGCCGACTGGAAAGCGACATAGCCGAGCACCGACGCGATGACGGTGATCAGCGCGATGCCGCTCCACAGGAGCGCGACATAGCGCCCGCCGGTGCCGCCGCGCTTGAGGGCGGCGGTGGATCCGAGACCCTCGGGGAAGTTGCTGATCGCGATCGCCGCGACGATCGGGATGCTGATCCCGCCTTGCAGCACCGACAGACCCATGACGATGGACTCCGGGATGCCGTCGATCAGGGCGCCGACGGCGATCACCAGGCCTGCGCCGCCGATGGCGCCGGTGCCGGCGCGGCGGGCGACGATGCTGGCGGGCACGTCCTGGACGTCGGGTGCGTCGACCGCTCCCACGCCGCCGGCAGGGGAGCCCGAACCTTTCGGCTTCTTCCTTCGGCGCGAGATCAGCTGGTCGGCCACGATGTAGAGGATCGCGCCGCCGAGGAACCCGAACGTGGTGGGGATGAGCCCGCCGTCGTCGGCGGCCTCCTCCACCAGCTCGAAGGCCAGCGTG
The DNA here is from genome assembly GCF_015278315.1 of Microbacterium ureisolvens. Taxonomy (GTDB): domain Bacteria; phylum Actinomycetota; class Actinomycetes; order Actinomycetales; family Microbacteriaceae; genus Microbacterium; species Microbacterium ureisolvens. The sequence goes on from NZ_JADIJE010000005.1 coordinate 238,994, forward strand.
GAGATGAGCACGCCCGCGCCGACGGCCATGATCCCCGCGACGATCCGCTGCGGGATGTCGACGAACCACGCCACTGCCGCTCCCACGAGCAGCGTGCCGCCGCCGATCAGACCGCTCAGCGCCGCGAGCCAGAGTCCGTCCATTGCGCCAACCTAGTGGCCCGGACAGCGGATGCCTCGGCGAAACGCGTTCGCCGAGGCATCCGTCCGTTTGTCAGTCACGGGGATCAGACGGTCGCCGCCTCCCGCGCGCGCAGGTCCTTGCGCAGGATCTTGCCGGCGCTGGACTTCGGGATCGCGTCGATGAACTCGACGCGGCGCACCTTCTTGTGCGGTGCGACCTGATCGGCGACGAACGCCATGACCTCGTCCTCGGTGAGTCCGGAGTCGGGTGCCGGCACGATGAAGGCCTTCGGGATCTCCTGCTTGTCGTCGTCGAGCACGCCGATGACCGCGGCATCCATCACCTTCGGGTGACCCAGGAGCAGCGCCTCGAGCTCGGCCGGCGCGATCTGATAGCCCTTGTACTTGATGAGCTCCTTCACCCGATCGACGATCGAGAAGTAACCGCCCTCGTGGTAGACGGCGATGTCGCCGGTGTGGAGGAAGCCGTCGGCGTCGAGCGTCGCGGCCGTCGCCTCGGGCTGGTTCAGGTAGCCGAGCATGACGTTCGGTCCCTTGACCCACAGCTCGCCGGCCTTGGTGACGCCGTCCGGGCCCACCTCGGTGATCTCCTCGCCCGTCTCGGTGTCGACGAGCTTGTTCTGGCTGTTCGGCAGCATCACGCCGACCGAGCTCACCGGGATGTCGAAGCGGTCGTTCGGCATGGCGTGCGAGACGGGGCTGAGCTCGCTCATGCCGTACCCCTGCATCATCCGCGCGTTGATCCGGCGGCCGGCCGTCTCAGCCGTCTCGCCGTCCAGCGGCGCCGCGCCGGAGAACACCGTGTGCACGCTCGAGATGTCGAACTGGTCGACGACCGGGTGCTTCGCGAGGGCGACGGCGATGGGCGGCGCGATGTACAGATACGTGCACTGGAACTTCTGGATGTTCGTCAGGAACTCGACGAGGTCGAACTTCGGCATCGTCACGAGGCTGGCCCGCTGGCGGAGCGCCAGGTTCAGCAGCACCGTCATGCCGTAGATGTGGAAGAACGGCAGCACCGCCAGCACGCGATCTGTCTCGGCCAGGTCGAGGGCGACGCGGCACTGTGCGACGTTGGCGACGAGGTTGCGGTGCGACAGCATGACGCCCTTGGGTACGCCGGTCGTTCCGGACGAGTACGGGAGCACCGCTACGTGCGTCGCCGGGTCGAACGACACGTCCGGCGCGGGGGACCCCTCCGTGAGCAGCTGCCGCAGGTTCGGGTGCCCGGAGGCGCCGTCCAGCACGATCACGCGCTCGTGCGGGATGCCGACGGCCTCGGCGGCGGTGGATGCCTGGGCGAGGAGCGGGCTCACGGTCACCAGCCATGTGGCTCCGGCATCCCGCAGCTGCTTCTCGATCTCGCCCGCGGTGTACAGCGAGTTGACGGTCGTGACGGTCGCCCCGGCGCGGAGGATGCCGTGGAACACGGTGGCGAACGCGGGAACGTTCGGGCACAGCAGGCCCACGACGGTCTCGACCCCCACGCCGCGGGCAGCAAGCGCACCGGCGAAGAGGTCGATCTGCGTGCGCAGCGCGCCGTAGGTGGTCTCGGCGCCGGTGGCGGGATCGATGAGCGCGACGCGCCCCAGATCCTCCTCCGTCAGGCTCGCGAACAGGTAGTCGTAGATGCTGAGCTCGGGGATCTCGACATCGGGATGCGGACTGGTGAACACCGGATCTCCTTCGATCGGGCGGCAGGGCGGTCGATCGGCGCGCCCGGGGCGCGCCGTGCGACCATCATGCCATCGCGCTGCCGGATTTTGGCACGGGATTCCGCGACCTGTGGAACGCAGTCTCAGTGCTCGCGCCTTCGAAGCGTGCTGCCCGGCGGACACCGGTCTCGCCGGACGCCCGGTCACCGAGAGGGTGACCGGGCGTCCGGGCGCTGCGAGCGGTCTGTCGGTCAGTGGGTGAGAGCGGGCTGACGGCCGCCGGCGGCCAGCCGTTCGGCGGCGAGGCCCTCTGCAGCCTCGAGCGGCGTCACACTCCGCGCCTCGGCCTCGTCGAAGATGCGGCGGACGGTGTCGCCGATGTGGCCGACGCGCTCCATGATCTCGGCGCGCGTGCCGAGCTTCTTCGCCTCGAGGTCGAGGTAGATCACGCCGCCGGCGTTCACCACGAAGTCGGGGGCGTACAGGATGCCGCGCCCGGCCAGCCGGTCCGCGCCGCTGTGATCGGCGAGCGGGTTGTTGGCGGGACCGCAGACCGCCTTCGCATCGAGGGCGTCGATCACCTCGTCGGTGAGGAGCCCGCCGATGCCGGCCGGAACGAACACGTCCGCCGGGACGAGGTGCTCCGATCCCGGGGCCACCCAGTCGGCGCCGAGCTCGGTCGCCAGGTCGCGCTTGGCGGGGTTGACGTCAGTCACGGTGAGCCGCGCGCCCTCGGCCGAGAGTCGCACCGCGAGGCGGCTGCCGACCTGACCGAGGCCCGAGATCGTGATGTGGCGGCCCTGGACGTCTGCGGCGCCGGCGACCCGCTCCAGCGTGGCGCGCAGGGACTCGTAGACGCCGAGGCTCGTCGGGCCGGCGGGCTCACCCGATCCGCCGACGGCGTCGGGGAGCCCGACGACGTGTTCGGTGCGCTCGCTCACGACGAGCATGTCCTCGGTCGTCGAGCCGACGTCCTCCGCGGTGCGGTACAGGCCGTGGAGCGACTCGACGGCATCGCCCAGGTCGAGGAAGGCGGCGCGACGGCGGTCGGCGTCGAGCATCGTGCCCGGAGGCAGGGCGATCACGGACTTGCCGCCGCCCGCATCGAGGCCTGCCGCCGCGTTCTTGAGGGTCATGGCGGCGGAGAGCCGCAGCGCGTCGCCGAGGGCATCGCTCCAGTGGGGGTACGTCCACAGGCGCGCGCCGCCGAGGGCGGAGCCGAGGACGGAGGAATGCAGCGCCACAGCGATGAACAGGCCGCTGCGCCGCCCGGTGATCACCTCCACCCGCTCATGCTGGAAATCGGGCAGGGGCAGGGAGGGCACAGTGTGCGTCATCGCGATACTTCCTTCGGCGGGCCTCGTGGGCGGTGCGCTGCGGATGGCGCGGCTTTGCGGCATCCGTCTCCCATTGCACACCGGTTCGGCGGATTGTTCAACCGCGTCCACGGCGAGTGCGCACATTGCATCGCGCGCGCCGCGGCGCCTGCGCAGTCGTCAGCACAGTGCGCGCCGTCGATAGCATCGGGGGATGCCCGACGCCTACACCCACGGTCATCACGAGAGCGTGCTGCGCTCGCACCGCTGGCGCACCGCCGAGAACTCCGCCGCCTACCTGCTTCCGCACCTGCGTCCCGGCGTCTCGATCCTCGATGTGGGGAGCGGTCCCGGCACGATCACCGCGGATCTCGCGGCCGTCGCGCTGCCGGGTCGCGTGGTGGGGACGGATGCCTCCGCCGACGTCGTCGCCCAGGCCGCGGCCGACCACTCCGCGTCGAACCTCTCGTTCGAGGTCGGCGACGCTTATGCCCTGGCCTACGGTGACGGCGAGTTCGACGTCGTGCACGCGCATCAGGTGCTGCAGCACGTGGACCGGCCGGTCGACATGCTGCGGGAGCTCGGCCGGGTCGCCGGGCCCGACGGCCTGGTCGCCGCGCGCGACGTCGACTACGAGGGCGTCATCTGGTATCCGCTGATCCCCGCCCTCGACGAGTGGCTCGCCCTCTATCTCGCCACGCACCGCAGCGTCGCCGGCGAGCCCGCCGCCGGACGCCGGCTCAAGGCCTGGGCTCGCGAGGCCGGCCTCGCCGACATCCGCGCCACGGCGTCGCTGTGGCTGTTCGAGGGCGAGGCCGACCGGTCGTGGTGGGGAGGCATGTGGGCCGACCGCGTGCTGCAGTCCGCGTTCGCCGATTCGGCCCGCGCGACGGGCGCCGATGACGCGCTGCTCGAGCGCATCTCGGAGGGATGGCGCGAGTGGGCTGCGGCCGAGGACGGCTGGCTGCTCATGCCCCACGGCGAGATCCTCGCGCGCGGACCGCGTCGTTAGGCTGAGCCGGTGACCACGCCCGCCTCGCTTCCCGCCCGCAGTCGTCTCGTGCACGACGCCATCCGCGCCGCCGGCATCACCGGCGACATCGTGGTGCTGCCGGATGCCGCCTCCACCGCGGCGCTCGCCGCTGAGGCGCTGGGGGTCGAGGTGGGTGCGATCGCCAACAGCCTGGTGTTCTTCAGCGACGGCGAGCCGCTTCTGGTCATGACCAGCGGCGCGCACCGCGTCGACACGGCAGCGCTCGCCGCGCGGCTCGGCCGCGCGAAGATCCAGCGCGCGACGCCGGAGCAGGTCAGGGAGGCGACCGGCCAGGCGATCGGCGGCGTCGCACCGACGGGGCATCCGTCACCGCTCGCGACAGTCGTCGACGAGGACCTCGCTGCGTTCCCCGAGATCTGGGCCGCCGGCGGCACGCCGCACACCGTGTTCCCGATGACCTACGACGAGCTCGTGCGGCTCACCGGCGGCGCTGTAGCCAAGGTGGACTGAGGCGAGGCGCAGCGCCGTCCATCGCAGCGACCTCCCTTGACGGCCCGTCCGTCGAGGGGTAGAAGTTGACCGTTCGTGTCGCGCCGAGCGGGATTCCGACGCGACCCGGGTCTTCGCGCATGCGTGACAAGGGGAAGCACATGATCCGTAAGCTCGCCGTCGCCACCACCGCAGCCCTCGTGCTCACCGGTCTGGCGGTGACGCCGGCTTTCGCCAGCCCCGAACCTCCGCCCCCCGCCGACGACGTGCTCGCGGTCTACACCGGAACCGTGGATGCCGCCGGGATGGGCGCGATCGTCGGGCTGGGCGTGGACCGGCACGAGATCGTCACCACCGAGAGCGAGACGCCCGGCCAGATCGGCGTGCAGGTGATCCTCAGTCCCGATCAGGCGGCGGCGCTCGCCGAGGAGGGCGAGCCACTCGAGCGCAAACAGCCTGGCGCGCAGCGCCGGTCGCTGGCTGCGGGCGATGGTGTCTTCCGTCGGTACAGCGGTGACGGCGGTCTGCTGGAGGAACTCCAGGGCGTCGCTGCGGCCTATCCGAAGATCGCACAGTTCCGCGTCATCGGGCGGACCGTGCAGGGGCAGGACATCGGAGCCGTCCGGCTGACGGGCAACGTCGCCCGGCAGAAGCGAGATGGTAAGCGCCCGACCACGGTCTACGTCGGAGCCCAGCACGCGCGGGAGTGGATCACCCCCGAGATGGTGCGCCGTCTGCTCGACCACATCGCGACGTCGTACGGCAGCGACGGCCGCATCACCGACATCGTGAACACCACCGAACTGTGGTTCGTGCCCGTCGCCAACCCGGACGGGTACGATTTCACGTTCGAGGAGGGCCGGCGGCTCTGGCGCAAGAACCTGAGCGACAACAACGGCGACGGGCAGATCACGGCGGGCGACGGCGTCGATCTCAACCGCAACTTCCCGACGCGCTGGGGCTACGACAACGAAGGATCGTCGCCGTCGCCGTCATCGGACACGTATCGTGGCCCGGCGCCTGCGTCCGAGCCGGAGACGCAGGCGCTCGACGGACTCTTCGCCGACGTCACGCCGGAGTTCCTCGTCAACTATCACTCCGCGGCCGAACTGCTCCTGCACGGCATCGGCTGGCAGGTCGCAACGCCCTCGCCGGACGACGTCATCTACGAGGCCATGGTCGGCGACGACGCCGACCCTGCCGTCCCCGGCTACGACCCGGACCTCTCGGCCGAGCTCTACACGACGAACGGCGACACCGACTCGCACGCGCAGGAGGCATACGGCACGCTGGGGTTCACGCCCGAGATGGCGACCTGCGAGTCGGCCTCGAACTCCGTGCCCGACGACGAGTGGGAGGCGGACGCCTGTGAGAGCGGGTTCAACTTCCCCGACGACGAGGAGCTGATCCAGGCGGAGTTCGAGAAGAACATCCCGTTCGCGCTCGCCGTGGCCGAGTCGGCGAAGGATCCGAACGACCCGGTCTCCGTCGTCGGTCGCGACGCCGAGGACTTCCGCGTCGACTCGTTCTCGGTGTCATACGGCGATCCGCAGACGGTCGCCGTATGGGCGAAGCGCGACATGCTGCTGAAGATCGCGAACTACCGCATCAACGGCGGACCCACGAGGTACGCGCTCCTCAGGGAATGGGACGGCGGCGAGCGCTACGGCGACGAGAACGTCGATTATTACGGCGAGTACCGCGCCACGGTGACCGGCGCCGAGCCGGGCGATTCGGTCGAGGTCTGGTTCACCGCGCGACCCTCACCACGCGACATCCTCGCCAATCGATCGATCAAGAAGATCGAAAGCGAGCACTTCACGTACGAGGTGGTGCAGGACACCGGAAGCTCGGTGCTGGTGATCGCCAATGAGGACTACAGCGGTGCCCGCAATGACGGCGAACCGCCGCAGGCGGACGGACCGAAGTACCTCGACGCGCATGTCGCCGCCCTCGAAGCCAACGGCGTCACGCCCGACGTCTGGGATGTCGACGCCGACGGCGTGCCCCACGACCTCGGCGTGCTCAGTCACTACGACGCGGTGCTGTGGTACCTGGGCGACAACAGGCTCACTCAGGACGAGGAGGACCTGCTCACCGACACCTACCTCTTCGGCGAGGTCACCGATCTGTCGGTCGCGGAGCGCCAGCAGTACCTCACGATCGCCGTGCGCGACTTCCTCAACGAAGGCGGCAAGCTGGCCTTCGCGGGGGAGACCGCCGGCTACTACGGTCAGCTCGGTGCGGCTCTCGGCGGCATCTACTACGGCCTCGACGGTGCGCCGGACGAAGACTGCGTGGTGACCTCGGACTTCTTCGCAGACTGTCTGCTGCTGGCCGACGACTTCACCCAGTACTGGCTCGGCGCCTACGACCGCACCCCGGTCTCGGGCGCGGGCATCTCGGGAATCGCCGAGCCGCTGACGGGCCTCGAAGCGCTGTTCGGCGGTCCCGCCGTCGCCGACAACCCCGTCGACGAGGCCGGCCAGCTCACGGTGACCAGCGACGTGCTCCCGGTCGAGGAGTTCCCGCAGTTCGAGAGCTGGGCCGCGGCCGAGTACCTTTCGCCATCGGGACCGTTCATCCCGGTCGGCGGTGAGTGGGCGATGTTCGCCTCGCACATCGACGACGGCTATCAGCGGCTGTCGCGCACCTACTCGGTGCCCGCGCTCGGGGCCGGCGAAACGGCGATGTTCGACGCGAAGATGTCGTACTGGACCGAGCTCGGCTACGACCACGTGATCGTCGAGGCGCGCGCGGTCGGAACCGACGAGTGGACGACGCTGGCAGACGAGAACGGCGCCACCTCGAGCGATCCGCCCGCGGAGTGCGAGGTCGGGTTCCTCCTCGAGGAGCACCCGCAGCTGGCGAACTACCTCACGCTCGGCAACCCGTGTCTGCCGACCGGGGCCACCGGTGAGTGGAACTCGTTCACCGGCAACTCCGGTGGCTGGATCCCCGTCTCGTTCGATCTCTCCGCGTACGCGGGGTCCGAGGTCGAGATCGTCGTGAGCTACGTGACAGATCCGTTCACCGGTGAGGTGGGGCTCATGCTCGACGACACGGCGCTCGTCGTCGGCGGCGCAGCCACCGAGGTCGAGGGCTTCGAGACCGGCACCGGGGCTTGGCAGGTGCTGACCGCACCGGAGTCGAGCCCGGGCAACGCGGCGGAGTTCTTCCGCTACGACGCGGTCGGCCCGTTCTACAGCACGACGGCCACGCCCGACACCCTGATGTTCGGCTTCGGTCTCGAGCAGCTCGAGTCCGACGAGGCACGCGCGGAGGTGGCAGCCCGGATCCTGGCGCACTTCGCAGGCTAGCGAGCGAGGCGCCCGGCCGACCCGGCCGGGCGCCTCAGCCGCGAAGGATCTCGCGGCAGGTCACCGCCGCGGCGGCCGACCACGCCTGCGGACGGCACGCGGCCGGGTAGGCGGTCGGTCGCGAGGTGACGGATGCCGCATCCCCGGCGTGCAGCTCGGGCACGCGGTAGTCGAAGCCCTCGGCCGCGCTCAGGAGCTCGTCCACGACTCGCAGCGCCGGCCCGCGGAGGCCCGCGCGCGCCATGCCGTGGGCGCAGATCGCGGTGTCGTGGGTCCAGACACTGCCCCCGTGGTACGACAGCGGCCAGTATCCGGCGGACTCGGTCGACATCGTGCGGATGCCGAAGCCGCTCGACATCGTCGGCCCGACGAGCAGCTCCGCGACATGCGCCTCGTCGTCCGCGTCGAGCAGGCCGGTGCCGATCAGATGCCCGATGTTGCTCGTGAGCGTGTCGACCGGCCGCTTGTCGCGGTCCAGCGCGATGGCGGGATAGCGACCCTCCGGCGTCTGCACCCAGAACTCGTCCGCGAAGCGCCGCCGCAGTTGCGCCGCCCATGTCCGCAGCTCGGCGGGCGTCGGGACGCCGAGCGCGGGATCCAGGTCGGCGTCCCCGAAGGCCTCGAGGATCTCGGCTCCGGCGCTCACGGCCTCGTAGGCGTACGCCTGCACCTCGCACAGCGCGATCGGTCCCTGCGCGAGCCGGCCGTCGCGCCATTGGATCGAGTCGCCGGAATCCTTCCAGCCCTGATTCGCGAGGCCCCGGCCGGTGCGGTCGACGTAATCGAGGAAGCCGTCGCCGTCGCTGTCGCCGTGATCGAGGATCCATCGCAGTGCGCGGACGAGCGGCGGGAGCAGGTCGCGCACCTCGGGCTCCGGCATCCCCGCCCGCCACGCATCGGCGAGGAGGCACACCCACAGCGGCGTCGAATCGACGCTCCCGTAGTACAGGGGCGGCAGCACGATGCCCTCGCCGGGCATCGCGAGCGCGGTCGCGCGCAGCTCGTGGAGGATCTTTCCCGGGTCCTGCGCGGTCTCAGCATCGTCCTTCGTGCCCTGCAGCCGCGCGAGGACGCGCAGCGTGGAGGCGGCGATCCCCGGATCGAGGGGGAGAGCCAGACGTGCGGCCCACAGCGAGTCGCGCCCGAAGAGCGTGAAGAACCAGGGAGCACCGGCGGCGAAGAACTCGTCGCCGGGGTCGTCGGGAAGGCTGAGGCGCAGGGCTCCGAGGTCGCCGAGGGCGACCTCGAGCCACCGTCCGAGCCGGGGGTGCTCGTCGCGCACCTCCGCGGCGATCCCTCTCGCCTCCCACGGCTCGGGGCCAGAGGCCCCCCGCACCACCAGGGAGTCGTCCTCCAGCTCGATCGACCAGGCGACCTCGGTGAGACCGTCGGCGGGAACCTTCACCGGCCAGGTGGCGACGACGTCTTCGCCGTCGACGTCGACCGCGGCGCCGGGCGTGCGCAGGACGAACCGCTGAGCGCCGGCCACGACTCGGGTCGCGGCATCCGTCCCGGAATCGCCCTCGGCCGCGATCTCGAGCGCGCGCGTGCGGGGGATGCCCGCCTTCACGTCCTGCAGCGGCGCGAATTCGGGTGTGAGGCGCACGGACAGCCGCGTCGTGATGGGCGTGTCGAGGCGGGATGCCACGCGGAGCGTCTCGGTGAGGCGCCCGGCCGAGACCCGGCGATCGCGCATCAGCCGCACCTTGGGATCGGGCGTGGGGTCGTCGAGGCCACGAAGGACGCCGCCGAACACGACGCGGTCCGGCCCTTCGGCGGACGCCGAGATCCACTCGATGCGGGAGCCCGCACACGACAGCCTCAGCGCCCGCACGTGACGCACGTCGCCGTGATACACGCCGTGGATCGCCGCGTCGCCGAGATCCCCTTCCGGACCGGACCACGTCTGGGTCGGCGCGCGGAAGACGATCGTCGCCTCGTTCAGCAGCGGCTGCAGCGGCGGCGCTGACGTGTCGCCGGAGACCTGGCTCATTCCTTCACCGCTCCTTGGCTCGAGTTCATGATTCTGCGCTGGAAGATGAAGAACAGCACGGCGACCGGGATCGTCATGATCAGTGCCGCGGCCAGCTTCAGGGGATACTGCGTCCCCTGGCTGAGCTGGCCGGACGCGAGCCCCGCCACACCCTTGGTGAGAGTCGTCAGCTCGGGCGACTGCGTCGAGACGATGAAGTGCGACAGCTCGTTCCACGACCCCTGGAACGACAGGATGATGATCGTGATCAGCGCCGGTCTCGCCATGGGGAGGACGACCGACCAGAAGATCCGGAAGGTGCCCGCACCGTCGATCCGCGCCTGCTCCTCGACCGAGACCGGTATCGACTCGAAGAAGTTCTTCATGATGAACACGCCGGCCGCGTCGACCAGCAGCGGCAGGATCATCCCCGCATACGAGTCGTAGATGCCGAGCTGGTTGATGACGAGGAACCGCGGGATGAGGAGCACGACGCTCGGCACAGCCATCACGGCGATGACGGCGGCGAACACGACGCCGCGCCCGCGGAAGTTCAGCCGTGCCAGGGCGTAGCCCGCGAGCGACACGAAGAACACCCGCAGGATCGTCACGCTGATCGTCACGATCGCCGAGTTGCGGAACCACACCGGGAAGTCGCTGCGCAGGAACAGGCGTTCGTACGCCGCCGTCGACCAGACCTGGGGGATGAGCGACACCGGGTTGACGGCCGCTTCGGCGTCCGTCTTGAACGAGGTCGAGAGCTGCACCAGGAACGGATAGATGTAGACGAGCGAGATGAGGATGAGCACGGCGTACAGGACGATCTGCCATCCCAGTCCCGAGGTGCGGCGTCGCCGCTTCGGAGAATCCGCTCGGGGGCCGGGCTGACCGGCCGCGGCTGTCCGCGTCGCGCCGACAGTTGTCTCGGTCATCATCGGCCTCCGTTCTCGCGTTCGCGGTCCGCGCCGCCCGGAGCCTGCGACGGATCAGGCGGACTGGGCACCTGGCCGGCCGCGACGGTCGCGGGGGTCGCGGTCGCCGGACGGGCCGGCAGCTCGTACTGGCGGGCTCGGCGACGCGACACCGGCCGCTCGCGCAGCACCCACCGCTGGAGCAGCGTGAACAGGACGATGATCGCGAACAGGATGAAGGCGATCGCCGCGCCCTGCCCCCAGTCCTGGTCGAGGAAACTGGCGTCGTAGGAGAGATACGCGGGGGTCAGGGTGGTCTTGGCCGGCGCGCCACGCGTGCCGGTGTAGATCTGATCGAACACCTGCCAGCAGCCGATCAGGCCCAGGGTCAGCACGGTGAACAGCGCCGGGCGCAGCTGTGGAAGGGTGACGCGCCAGAACCGCTGCCAGGCATCGGCCCCGTCGACCATCGCGGCCTCCTGGATCTCAGGGCCGATGTTCTGCAGTGCGGCGAGGAACAGCAGCATGAAGGTGCCGCTCGTCGTGAAGATCGCCATGAGGATGAAGGCCGACATCGCGACGGACGGCCCGGCCAGCCAGTTCCACCACGACACGGCGATGAAGCCGCTGTCGGTGAGGAAGGCGGGTCCTTCCCGCACGCCGACACCCGACAGCAGCACGTGGAAGATGCCTCTCGGGTCGGCGAACCAGTTCGGGCCGTCGACGCCCACCACGCCGAGCACCGCGTTCACGACGCCCCGGGGGTTGAAGAGGAACAGCCACAGCACCGTGATCGCCACGGTCGCCGTCACGGACGGGAAGTAGAAGGCGGTGCGGAAGAACCCGCGACCGCGCAGGATGGCGCCGTTGACGAGCAGGGCGAGGAACAGCGACAGCGCCGTCTGCAGCGGCACCACCAGCAGCACGTACCAGGTGTTGTTGCGCATCGCGATCCCGAAGTCGCGCGCGGTCAGTCCGTCGCCGGTCGTCACGTCGCCGTAGTTCTGCAGGCCGACGAAGTTGACGTTGCCCGAGAAGGGGCTTCCGCGTCCGCTCCAGTCCGAGACGCTCACCCACAGCGCCATCAGCACCGGGATGAGCAGGAAGATTCCGAGGATGATGATGACGGGCAGGGTGAAGACCCAGCCCGCCAGCGTCTCGCCGCGACGGATGCCCGAGCGGGCGTTCCGTGCGCGACGAGGCGCCGGGGCGGTGGCAGTCATCGCGGTCTCCTCAGCCCACGATCGCCTCGAAGTTGGACTGCACGGTGTCGAGGATCTGCTGCGGGTCGCCGTCCTTCAGCCCCTGAAGCTGGGAGTTGAAGTCGGTGATCGCGTCAGAGCTGCCGTCGTAGGTCGGGAAGCCTTGCGCGTAATCGGCTCCGGCGAGGAAGGCGGCGAGTGTCGGATTCGCACTCGTCCACTGGTCCGCGGCCGATTGCGCCGACGGCATGGGCCCGAACGCCTCCGAGAAGGCCAGCTGCTGGTCGGCGCTGGTCATGTACTCGACCAGGTCGAGCGCCGCCTGCTGGTTGGGGCTGTCGGCTGCCATGCCCCAGCAGTTCGTGAACTGCAGGGTTCCCTTTCCGCCCGGTCCTTCCGGCAGCTCGGCGACGACGTACTCGACATCGGGATAGTCGTTCGTCATGGCGCCCGTGATCCAGTTGCCTTCGATCGTCATCGCGCTCAGCTGCTTGCCGAACGCCTCGCCGCCCCAGCCCGCGCCGAGGTCCTGGGCGTACGCGAACGTGCCCGCGACCATCTGCTCCTGGACGTAGGTCAGCGCGTCGACGTTCTCCTGGCTGTTGGCGATGACCTCGCCGTCCTCGACGAGGCCGCCCCCCGCCTGGGCCATGAACGTTCCGATGCGCTGCCACTCCCAGCCGAAGCTGAGGCCGACGACGCCGTCCTTCGTCAGCGTCTGGGCCACCGTCGACAGCTCGTCCCACGTGGTCGGGATGTCGTCGTCCGTCAGGCCTGCGGCATCCCACAGCCCCTTGTTGATGATGAGGGCGAGCGTGGAGAAGTCCTTCGGCGCGCAGTAGAACTGGTCGTCGTAGGTGAAGTTCTCGACCAGGGAGGGGTAGAAGTCGTCCTTGTTCTCGAGCTGGTCGCCGTACGCCACGAGGGAGCCGTTGTCGGCGTAGCCCGCGAGGAACTCCGGGGCCAGGTAGAACAGGTCAGGCGGGTCGCCCGCGGCGAATCCCTGCGAGAGCTCCTGGGCCTGGTCGGTGGCGACCTTCACCTCGACCTCGACGCCCGACTCCTCCGACCACGCCTGTGCCGCCTCCGTCACGGCGTCGGTCTCGGCGTCGCCGCTGGAGCCGAAGAGGATCGTCAGGCCTTCGTCGGAGCTCGTGAGCTCGCCGTCGGCTGCGCCGCCGCCGGTGCCCTCGGAATCGTCGAAACCTGAGCCGCAGCCCGTGAGGGCCAGCGCCCCGGTGACGAGGAGCGCCCCGGCCGCGAGGCCGGCGCGCGGGATGTGCCGTGTCATGTCTCTCTCCTTTGATGAGTCAGGCGTGACGGCCGGCGAGGGGAGGTCTTCGTGTGCGCTCGTCCAATTTGAACGATCAAAGTCCGCCGTCAAGGGTCACGGTAAGACCGGGGAGGATCTACTGTCAACCCGTTTGACGGGGTCGTAGGATAACGATTTGAACGCTCAACGGCCGCCGGGAGGTGCCATGGCGAAGTCGCCGACCGTCGAGGACGTGGCCCGCGCGGCGGGGGTGTCGCGGCAGACCGTCTCGAACGTTCTCAACAGCCCCGAGATCGTCCGAGAGGTCACCCGCGAGCGGGTCCGCGCGGCGATCACGCAACTCGGCTACGCGCCCTCGATGGCGGCGCGACGGCTGCGCACCCAGCGCAGCGCGACGATCGGCATCCACCTGGATCCCTACGCCGGAGGGATCTCCGGCATCGTCCTGGACCGGTTCATCCACGCCCTCACCGACCGGGCGACACCTCGAGGACTCCGCATCCTCGTCTACGCCGCGAACGATGCCGAGGAAGAGCTGCGCCGCGTGCGGCAGCTGCGCGAAGGGGGAGAGATCGACCGGATCGTGCTGACGGGCACCTACCAGGGCGATCCCCGAGCGGACTGGCTCTCGGAGCACGGGATCCCGTTCGTCGCGTTCGGGCGCCCCTGGGGCGAGCCCGGGGCGGGGGCGGCGATGGGGAACCCCGATCGGCCATGGGTCGACGTCGACGGCGCCGCCGGAACCCGCGCCGCCACCGTGCACGCGCTCGACCATGGCCCGCGAGTGGCATTCCTCGGCTGGCCGACGGGATCCGGCACCGGCGACGACCGCGAGCGCGGCTGGCGCGAGGCGATGTCCATCGATTCCGACGAGCACTCGGATCTGCGCTGGACGGCGGTCGATACCGTGGCCGCTGCGCGCGACGTGGTGGAGCACGAGCTGTCCGCCGGCGCCGTAGACGCCATCGTGTGCGTGAGCGACACCCTGGCGGTCGGCGCGCACCTCGCCGCATTGCACGCCGGTCGCGCCGACATGCCGGTGGTCGGGTTCGACAACACACCGGTCGCCGAAGCGCTGGGAATCTCGAGCGTGGAGCAGCGACCCGAGCACGTTGCGGAGGCCGTGCTCGACCTTCTCGTCGCCGAAAGCGGGACGCACGACGGCGACTGGCATCGGCTGATCGAGCCCGAGTTGATCGTTCGCACCCGCGAGGCGTCGTAGCGCTCTCCGCGTCCGCTCAGCCCGGACGCACCCGGCCGATCCGGCGTTCGAGCTCTCGCGCCGCCGCACCCGTCGCGACGCTGAGGTCGGGTTCGGCCTCGTCCGCGTCGGCGGGCCAGGTCAGCGCGATGGCGGCCGCCGGCCATCCGGCATGGTCGCGCACGACGACGCCGATCGACCGCATGCCGAGAGTGACCGCGCCGTCCTCCACGGCGTACCCGCGCTCGCGCACCTCGCGCAGCAGTTCGCGGAGCTCTCCCGGGCGCCGCGGCCCGCGGCCCGTGCGGTCGGCGAAGGCTGCGGCATCCGGGAACAGCGCCCGCACCTGCTCGCGGGGAAGTGCCGCCAGCATCGCGCGACCCGTGGCGGTGAGGTGCGACGGCAGACGTACGCCGACATCCGTGACGAGAGCGGGCCGGCGGGGCGCGCGCTCCTCGACGATGTAGAGGACGTCGCGTCCGTGCATGACGGCGAGGTGCGCGCTCTCGCCGGCGCGATCGACGAGGTCGGCCAGCACGGGCCGGCCGAGGCGCGCGAGCGGCTCCTGCCGCGAGTAGCCGCCGGCCAGCTCGAATGCGGCGATGCCGAGACCCCACCGCTGCTCCTCCGGGAGGTGGACCACGAACTGGTGCTCCTGGAGAGTCGCCAGGAGGTGGTAGACGCTCGAGCGCGGGATGCCGAGGCCCGTGGCGACGGTCCGCGCGGGCACCGGTCCACGCTGACGCGCCAGGAACGAGAGGATCCGCAGGGTCTGATCCGCCGCCGGCACTTGCGGGCGCAGCGGCGGCGTGGGCGTGGTGTCTGGCATGGCAGACACAGGATCGCACGACGGCCTGCCGCCCGGTAGCCCGCCGAGGTGGAATCGGAGCATGACCGTATCGACCGAGACCGTCGTGAGCGTCGGTGCCGCCCCGCTCGAGCCCGCGGACGTCGTCGCCGTCGCCCGCCATGGCGTCCGCGTCGAGATCGCGCCCGAGGCGATCGAACGCGTCGCCCGGACGCGCGCCCTCGTCGAAGGGCTCGCCGATGACCCCGAGCCGCATTACGGCATCTCGACCGGCTTCGGCGCACTCGCCACGACCTTCATCGCGCCCGAGCGCCGGGTGCAGCTGCAGGCGAGTCTCATCCGCTCGCACGCCGCCGGCACCGGCCCCGAGGTCGAGCGCGAGGTCGTCCGGGCGCTGATGCTGCTGCGACTGCAGACCCTCGCGAGCGGCCACACGGGCGTACGACCCGTGGTCGTGGAGACCTACGCGGCCATGCTCAACGCGGGCATCACCCCGATCGTGCGGGAGTACGGCTCGCTGGGATGCTCCGGCGACCTCGCGCCGCTCTCGCACGTCGCGCTCGCCGCGATGGGGGAGGGCCGGGTGCGCGACGCCTCCGGCGAGGAGCTCGATGCCGCCGAGGCGCTGGCCGCGGCATCCGTCTCTCCTCTCGTCCTTCGCGAGAAGGAGGGGCTCGCGCTCATCAACGGCACCGACGGGATGCTCGGGATGCTGCTGCTGGCGCTGCACGACCTGTCGGTGCTGCTCGATACGGCCGACGTCGCCGCAGCCATGTCGGTCGAGTCGCAGCTCGGCACGGATGCCGTCTTCGCCGCGGATCTGCACGCGCTGCGGCCGCAGGTCGGACAGGCGGCGTCGGCGGCGAACCTTCGCGCGATGCTGACCGGGTCGCCCATCGTGGCCTCTCACCGCGATCCGTCGGTGTGCACGCGCGTGCAGGACGCGTACTCGCTGCGATGCTCGCCGCAGGTGCACGGGGCCGCGCGCGACACCGCCGATCACGCGCGCCTCATCGCCGTGCGCGAGCTCGCCTCGGCCGTCGACAACCCCGTGATCACCGACGACGGGCGCATCGAGTCCAACGGCAACTTCCACGGCGCGCCCGTCGCCTACGTGCTGGACTTCCTCGCGATCGCCGTCGCCGACGTCGCCTCGATCTCGGAGCGCCGCACCGACCGCGCGCTCGACCCCGCCCGCAGCAACGGGCTGCCGCCGTTCCTCGCGCATGAGGTGGGCGTCGACTCCGGCCTGATGATCGCGCAGTACGCCGCCGCGGGGATCGTGTCGGAGCTCAAGCGCCTGGCGGTGCCGGCATCGGTCGACTCGATCCCGTCTTCGGCGATGCAGGAGGATCACGTCTCAATGGGATGGGCGGCGGCGCGCAAACTGCGCCGTGCGCTCGACGGGCTCTCCCGCGTGCTCGCGATCGAGGTGCTCACGGCCGCGCGCGCCCTCGACCTGCGCGCGCCGCTCGAGCCGGCAGCCGCCACCGGCGCCGTGCGCGAGCTCGTGCGCACGGTCGCCGGCGGGCCGGGACCTGACCGCTTCCTGTCGCCCGACATGGAGGCCGTGGCGGAGCTGGTCGCTTCGGGCGCGATCGCGGACGCGGCGCTCGGACACGCCGGGCGCTGAACGAGGCGGCGCGGGGTAGCGCGCCGCTCCCGGGCGCCGAGCCAGGTGGCAGCCCTTCGGGAGCCGGCACCCCGGCCGCGTCAGGCGAGGTGCCGGTTCGCCACCTTCAGCCACGGCACCGACGCGTGCCGCGTCAGGCGAGGTGCCGGTTCGCCACCTTCAACCACGGCACCGGAACGCCGGCCGCGTCAGGCCAGGTGCCGGTTCGCCACCTTCAGCCACGGCACCGACGCGTCCGGCCGCGCCGCCGAGCCGCGCGCATCGCCGTCGCATCGCACCACCACGGCCCAGTCCTCGATCGACGTGCCCGCCTCGGCCAGGCGATGCTCGAGGCGCCGCACCGCCTTCGCGCTCGGCGCGCCCTGGAGCCCGACGTGCGCCATGTGGGTCGCGACGATCTCGGCGACCGCGCGCACGAGCGCGGGCGGCAGCTCGAGCCGCGCACCGAGGTCGCGTGCGATCTCCGCGCCGCGCTCGGCATGACGGTAGGAGGTGATGCGGCCGTTGCGCGGGCGCGTGGTGTCGGGCTTGCCGATGTCGTGCCACAGCGCCGCGAGCACGAGTCGCTCGCGGAGGTCTGGTGAGGCATCCGTCCGCTCCGCGTGCTCCGCGGCGAGATCGGCGGTCCACAGCGAGTGCACGAGCACATCGCCTTCGGGGTGCCACGCGGGATCCTGCGGTGTGCGGGCGAGCGCGGCGTGCTCCGGGATCTGGTCGATGAGGCCCTCGGCGCGCAGCGCCTCGGACGGCACGGGGTGCTCGCGCAGGATCGCGCGCAGCCGGCGCCCCCGCTCCGGGTCCGTGCGTGCGGCGGCGGCGCTCATGGTCCCATTGCACCAACAGGAGGGGTGCCGGGCAAGGCCGATGTGTCTGCCATGCCAGACACCACGGGCTCGAGGGCCGTTGTCGCGGGCGAGCGGGGCGTGTGGAATCTCCTCATGACCACGATCGACACGCCCACGGGCACGGCGCGGCCGGCCGTCCGCGCACCGCGCGGGCCGGAGCGGACCGCCAAGAGCTGGGGCGCCGAGGCCGCCAAGCGGATGCTGATGAACAACCTCGACCCCGAGGTCGCCGAGCACCCCGAAGCCCTCGTCGTCTATGGCGGCACAGGCCGGGCGGCGCGCAGCTGGGAGGCCTTCGACGCGATCGTGCGCACGCTCGACGAGCTGGAGCCCGACGAGACCCTTCTCGTGCAGTCCGGCAAGCCCGTCGGCGTCTTCCGCACGCACGAGTGGGCACCGCGCGTGCTGATCGCCAACTCCAACCTCGTGGGGGATTGGGCGACGTGGCCCGAGTTCCGCCGACTCGAGGAGCTCGGTCTCACGATGTACGGCCAGATGACGGCCGGGTCGTGGATCTACATCGGCACGCAGGGCATCCTCCAGGGAACCTACGAGACGTTCGCCGCCGTCGCCCGCTCGCTCGGGCGCGACGACCTGGCGGGAACCCTCACGCTCACCGGCGGCGCGGGCGGCATGGGCGGCGCGCAGCCGCTCGCGGTCACCCTCAACGGCGGTGCGGTGCTGATCGTCGATGTCGACGAGTCGCGCCTGGCCCGCCGCGTCGAGCACGGCTATCTCGACGAGTACACGACCGACCTCGAGGCCGCGCTCGCACGCGTCGTCGCGGCGAAAGCGGCCGGCGAGGCGCTGTCGGTCGGCGTGGTCGGCAACGCCGCCGAGGTCTTCGGCGACGTGCTGCTCCGCCATCGCGCGAATGAGCTCACCGTCGACATCGTGACCGATCAGACGAGCGCGCACGACCCGCTGGCCTACCTCCCGGTGGGCATCGCGTTCGAGGATTGGAAGGCCGAGGCATCCGGCGATCCCGAGGGCTTCACCGCGCGGGCACGGGGCAGCATGGCCAAGCACGTGGCAGCGATGGTCGGATTCCAGGATGCCGGCGCCGAGGTCTTCGACTACGGCAACTCGATCCGCGCTGAGGCGCAGCTCGGCGGCTTCGAGCGCGCGTTCGCGTTCCCCGGCTTCGTGCCGGCGTACATCCGTCCGCAGTTCGCGGAAGGCCGCGGACCCTTCCGCTGGGTCGCGCTCTCGGGTGACCCCGAAGACATCCGCAAGACCGACCGGGCCGTCAAGGAGCTCTTCCCCGACAACGCCGGTCTCGTGCGGTGGCTCGACAAGGCCGGCGACGCCGTGCACTTCGCAGGCCTGCCGGCGCGCATCTGCTGGCTCGGCTACAAGGAGCGCCACCTCGCCGGGCTGAGGTTCAACGAGATGGTCGCATCCGGCGAGCTGTCGGGTCCGATCGTCATCGGACGCGATCACCTCGACGCCGGGTCGGTCGCGAGCCCCTACCGCGAGACCGAGGCCATGGCCGACGGCTCCGACGCGATCGCGGACTGGCCGCTGCTGAACGCGCTGCTGAACACCGCGTCGGGGGCGGCGTGGGTGTCGATCCACCACGGCGGCGGCGTGGGCATCGGCCGCAGCATCCATGCCGGTCAGGTCACCGTGGCCGACGGCACGCCGCTGGCCGCCGAGAAGCTCGAGCGCGTGCTCACCAATGACCCGGGTACCGGCGTCATGCGCCACGTCGACGCCGGCTACGACCGCGCGAAGGAGGTCGCGCGCGAGCGCGGCCTGAACGTTCCGATGCTCGAGCGGTGACCGGCGCCCGCGTGTCCCGGAACCTTCCGTTCCCAGGTCGCGGAGTGGACGCTATCGGGACACGGCAGCGAGAGATCGGGACATGAAAGGACGGATGCCGTGGCCACGACGCT
This sequence comes from Microbacterium ureisolvens, assembly GCF_015278315.1. Lineage (GTDB taxonomy): Bacteria > Actinomycetota > Actinomycetes > Actinomycetales > Microbacteriaceae > Microbacterium > Microbacterium ureisolvens. The sequence continues at coordinate 258,654 of NZ_JADIJE010000005.1, forward strand.
CCTCACGAACATCGGCGAGCTGACCACCAACGTCGGCCGCGACGGCGACCGTCTCGGCACGCTCCACGACGCCGCCGTGCTCATCGAGGGTGACCGGATCGCCTGGGTCGGCCCCGCCGCCGATGCCCCCGGGGCCCTCGCTGCCGGAGCCGCGGCGCCGAACCGCGAGAGTACAGCTGGTCGCCGAGAGGGAGGGAACCACCCCGCATCTCGTCGACCAGCTGTTCTCTCGCCGGAAGGGAACGGGGTGGAGGTCGTCGACGCCGGCGGACGCGCGGTCATCCCGGGCTTCGTGGACAGCCACACGCACCTCGTGTTCGGCGGCGACCGCGCCGACGAGTTCGAGGCCCGCATGACCGGTGCGCCGTATGCCGCAGGGGGCATACGGCGCACCGTCGCCGCCACCCGCGCGGCGACCGACGAGGAGCTGCGCGAACGGCTCGCCGGATTCGTCGCCGAGCTGCACCGCCAGGGCACCACGACGTTCGAGGTCAAGACCGGGTACGGGCTCTCCGTCGCCGACGAGGAGCGGCTCGCGCGCTTGGCCGCCGAGGTCACCCCCGAGGTCACCTTCCTCGGCGCTCACGTCGTGCCTGCCGAGTTCGCGGACCACCGTGACGACTACGTCGACCTGGTGTGCGACGAGATGATGCGCGCCGTCGTGCCGCACAGCCGCTGGGTCGATGTGTTCTGCGAGCGCGGGGCGTTCACGCCGGAGGAGTCGCGTCGCATCCTCGCCGCCGGCGTTGCCCACGGCCTGCGGCCGCGCGTGCACGGGAATCAGCTGGGTCCGGGCGAAGGCGTGCGCCTCGCGGTCGAGCTGGGTGCAGCATCCGTCGACCACTGCACGTACCTCGATGACGCCGACATCGCCGCGCTCGCCGGGTCGGACACGGTGGCGACGCTGCTGCCGGGGGTCGAGTTCTCGACGCGGCAGCCGTACCCCGATGCACGCCGCCTGCTCGACGCGGGTGTGACCGTCGCGCTCGCGAGCGACTGCAATCCGGGCTCGAGCTTCACGAGCTCGATGCCGCTCATGATCGCGCTCGCGGTGCGCGAGATGGGGATGACGCCGGCCGAGGCGGTCTGGGCCGCCACCGCCGGCGGCGCTCGCGCTCTGCGTCGCGACGACGTCGGCGTCATCGCGGCGGGCCGGCGCGCCGACCTCGTGCTGCTCGACGCGCCGACGCGTGTGCACCTGGCCTACCGCCCCGGCGTGCCGCTCGTGCGCACGGTGTGGATCGGCGGCGAGCGCCACGAGTGACGGCGGCGCCCGGCGCCAGCGCCGGGCGGCGCGGGCCCCGGGATCGACAGGGCCGCCCGACGCGAGAGTCAGGCGTGACAGGGCCCGCCCGGCGAGAGCCCCGCGAGCGACAGGAGCCGCCCGGCGCGATGCCGGGCGGCTCCTTGTGCCTGAGCGGCTCAGCGCGTCGCGAGCTCCGCGACGTCGTCGGGCGACAGCGCCGAGCTCCACACGCTGAGCTCGTCCACGTCGCCCCGGAAAGGCGTGTCCCACCAGTTGACGCCGAGCGCGAAGACGTTGCCCGGGCCCGAGAGCACGTCGGGGAAGCCCGTGCCCTGGAACCGCAGCTCGCCGTCCACGTACACCGAGGCCGCCCCGCCGTCGACGACGAAGGCCACGTGCGACCACTCGCCGACCGGCAGGCTGCGACCGGTGCCGGCGTCGTACCACTGCGCCCCCGACCACAGCATCGTCGAGCCGCCGACGCCGTCGTGACCGCGCGGCACCAGGCTCACCCACGACGACGGGCTCGCCGCCGCGAAGAACGCCGTGGTGTACGGCGTGAGCGCCTCGGGTCGCAGCCACAGGCTCACCGAGTACGAGGATCCCTGCACCAGGCCGTCGGGCAGCCTCACACCGCCGGCTCCGTCGAGGTGCAGGGCGCTTCCGGCGACGCCGTCGGCCGCGAACGACGCCGGTCCGCCCGCAGGGGCGTCGATCCGGGCGCCGGTGGGTGCGGCGTCGGCGAAGGTGCCGGCCGCGTCGGCGAGCGTTTCGTCGAACGACCACGCGCCGGCCAGGACGCCGGGCGTGCGCGCGGGGACGGTGATCTCGAACGACACGGATGCCGATGCCGACCCGTTCGCCACGACCGCGGTCAGCGTCGCCTGCGCATCGGGCTGGCCGATCCCCGGCCGGGTCACGGCGCCGTCCGCGGCCACGACCGACGGGGCCGACGACGACCAGGTGATCGTCGTCCCGCCGGTGCCGGAGGTCGGCAGATCGAGGTCGACCGTCACCGCCGACGTGTCGCCGAGCGACAGGTCTGCGACGACGGCGTCGACGGCTGCGGCATCCGTCAGCTCCACCGTCTTGCGTGCCCACAACGTGACGCCCGCGTCCGACACCGCGGTGAAAGCGGTAGACCAGGCCTCGAGGTCGGGATCCCACGCCGGCGCGAAGACGCCGCGGTAGGCGACGCCGTCGACGGTGAGCGTCGCCGTGTGCTGTCCGGTGAGCGTGAACCGACCCTCGACGCCACCCGAGATGCGGCCCGTCTTGTCGAGCGAGACATCGGATGCCACAGCCGCCGTCGCCGTGATGTCCTTGCCCAGGTCGACCAGCTGCCACGCGCCGACGACGTCAGCGCGCTTGACCTTGCCGGCGGTCTCGCCCGCGTAGCGCATCGGCGAGACGACGGGCCAGCCGTCCTCGTTCATCCACATCTGGTGCACCCGCACCTCGTGCAGCTCGCCGGTGCCCGGGAACCTGGCGTGGAACACCATGAACATGCGTCCGGTGTCGGGGTCCTGGTACCACGAGGTGTGGCCGGGGGAGACGTAGCCCGTGCCGACGCCGGTGCCCGGGTCGCCGAGCTCTCGGCCGAACAGGTGGCCCCCCATCAGCTTGACGCCGTACGGCTGGATCGACGCGTCGTCGAACAGCGGCAGCGCCGGGTCGGCCTTCACCTCGCGCATGTCGTTGCCCTGCGCGTCGAGGTAGGGGCCTGCGACGTCCTTCGAGCGAGCGACGCGCACGTCGTAGCCGCCGGTCACGCCGAGCCCGCCGAACGACAGGTAGAGGTAGTAGTACCCGGTTTCGGCGTCGTACTGGATCGTCGGCGCCTCGATGCGGCTGTGGTTGCCGCCGACGAGGTGGGTGCCGTAGCCCTGGCCGGGGAGCGGCTCGCCGGTCGCGGCATCCATCTCCAGCAGGAAGATCCCGCCCGAGTACGAGCCGTAGACCATCCACAGGCGCCCGTCGGCGTCGTAGAACGCGTCGGGGTCGACGGCGTTCGGGTGGATGCGCGCGTCGTAGATCTCGCCGGGGTTCTCGGATTCCTCATCCCACATGCCGCTCTTGAGCAGGATGCCCTGGTTCTCGTACGGTCCGTCGACCTCGTCCGAGACGGCCAGGCCCAGCGCCGACCGGGGTGACGAGCCCTCGCAGGCGTTGTAGTACATCGCGTACCGGCCATCGGGCAGCTGGATGACGTCGGCCGCCCACAGCGTCGAGGTCTGCGCCCACTGGAAGGTCTCGGCGAGCTCGGTGTAGATGTCGTCGAAGAGCGCATTGTCGGCGTTCTGCGAGAGGTCGACGGTGTGCTGCTGCCACGACATGAGGTCGGTGGTGTGCGCGGAGGCGCCGTGGGATCCGAACACCCAGATGTCGTCACCGGAGGTGACGACGGAAGGGTCGTGCACCGTGACATCGTCGAAGACGGGTGCCGGTGGGGCGGCGCGGTCGGGACCGGCCCAGGCCGGGGTCGCGCAGAGCGCGCCCGCGACGAGGATTCCGGCGGTGGTGAGCGCGATCGCGGTGCGTGCGCGGCGCGGCATGGAGTCTCCTGTTCGACGGTGGACGGGATGGGACGGATGTCGCGACTCGGCGTCGAGCCGTCGTTCCGTCGACAGGAATCTACAACGATGTAGACAAGAAGTACAACGATGTAGAGAAAGATCGCCTCGAGGTCTCAGCGCGGGGTGTCGACCGTCCAGTCGTCGGGATCGAGCGACGACGCGACGTCCCAGTCGCCCTCGGTCCACGTGAACGTCGCCACCGCGCAGGTCGGCATGTGCCCGATCCTGCCGTCGGACAGCCGGCCGGCGAGCGCGCTCATCCCCGGATCGTGCGCGACCACCATGACCGACCCTGCGCCGCTGGCCGCGGCCGCTGCCAGCAGTGACGAGGCTGGGGCACCGTACAGCTCGGGATCCAGCGACACCGCGACGCCGAGCGCGGCGGCGAACGCCTCGGCGGTCGTCCGGGCGCGCAGCGCGGTGCTCGAGAGGATCACGTCGGGGCGGAACCCGGTCGCCGCGAGCCGCCGCGCCATGCGCGGGGCGTCGCGCGCGCCGCGGTCGTTGAGCGGCCGGTCGTGGTCGTCGAGGCCCGGGTCGCCCCAGTCCGATTTCGCGTGGCGCACCAGTGCCAGGGTGATCATCGTCCGACCGCCTTTCCTGCGAGGAGCTCGAGCACGCACAGCGCGGCGAGCCGCACGGTGCGTCCATCCAAGGCGTCGGCTGTCGCATCTACCTCGGCGATGTCGGCGCTGCGCACGCGCGCGTCGGCGGCCACGGCCCGCACGAGCGCCCGGAGTTCCCACGCCGCGAGCCCGCCGGGGACGGATGCCGGGCAGCCGGGCGCGACGGATCGATCGCACACGTCCACGTCGATGTCGAGATGGACGGCGCCGCCGTCGGCGCCGGCGATCTCGAGGGCCTGCGCGGCCACGTCGGCCGCGCCGCGGCGCCGCAGGTCGTCCATCGTGACGACCGTGATGCCGAGATCGGCGGCGCGCCGGGCGTAGTGGGCGGAGTTGGCGAAGTCCGCGATCCCGAGCTGCACGATCCGGCGCGGGTCGAGCCCGTCCTCGACGAGGCGGCGCACCGGCGATCCGTTCGAGATGCCATCGCGCAGGTCGAAGTGGGCGTCGATGGTGATGAGTCCCGCCGCCCCCGCGCCCTGCGTCACCGCGTAGGTGAGGGAGTTGTCCCCGCCGAGTGCGACGACGAGGTCGGTCCGCTCCCGCAGCGCTCGGACGGCGGCACGGACGGATGCCTCGCCCGCCGGCCCGTCCGGCTCGTCGACGTCGCCCGCGTCGGCGACGCGCAGCACCTCGTTCAGGTCCACGGGCGGGGGTCCGAGCAGGGTCGGGCTGTAGCGGCGGAGCGCCTCGCGGACGGCGGCGGGCGTCGCGTGCGCCCCGGTGGGGGAGAGCGAGGTGCGGAATGCCGGAACGCCCAGGATGACGGCATCCCACCGCCCGTCGTCGATGGCGGGCCACGCGCCGGCGCGCGGCCACAGGGGATCGTGCGTAAGCGTCACGTGCCGACGCTACCCGAGCCGCCGCCCGGGCGTCAGGCCGCGACGTAAACCCAGGCGGAGCGACCGCTCGCGAGCACCACCGAGATGCGCCGGTACAGCGACACCTCGTACTCGTCGGCCGCGTCGAGCTCGTCGTCGGTCACGCGCAGCGCGCGCCCGACGATCTTGTCGAGCGGGTTGCCGGTGTGCCGGACGATCGGGTGCACCGACTGTCCGGAGAGATCGACGACGCGGGTGTCCTCGATCTCGGTGTAGTCCACGGTGTAGCCCGGCAGCGCGTCGTCGTCGCCTTCGAGCAGGCGCCCGAAGGTGTCGAGCTGCACCTCCGGCTGCTGCAGCGTGCCGTAGCTGAACAGGAGGTGGGTGGGCAGGTCCTCGGACACGCCACCAGTAAACCCGCTGCGCCGTCACCCGTGCGCAGCTGTCATCGATTCTTAACACGCCCGGCCGCGCGGCCGCCTCAGCCCAGCAGCGCGTGAGCGATCGTGAAGATCGCCAGGCCCGCGAGCGCGCCGACGATCGTGCCGTTGAGGCGGATGTACTGGAGGTCGCGCCCCACCATGAGCTCGATCTTCTCGGTTGTCTCCGCCGGGTCCCAGCGCTCGACCGTGTCGGTGATGATCGACGCGATGTCGTGGCGATAACGGTCGACGAGGAACACCGCGGCGTCGGTGACCCACGAGTCCACGCGGCGCTGCAGCGCGGCCTCCGTGGTCAACCGCGCACCGATCTCGGCGAGGGCCTGCGCCGCCCGCCGCCGCAGGCCGCTGTCGGGATCGCCGAGCGAGCGCAGCAGTCCCGCCTTCGCCGTGCTCCATGCCTCGCCGGCCAGGTCGCGCACCCGCGGGCTGTCGAACACGGCGAGCTTGGCGTCCTCGAAGCGGCCGATGGTCGCCGGGTCATGCTGCAGATTGTCCGCGAGCCGCTCCAGATACCCGTCGATCGCGACGCGCGCCGGATGGTTCGGGTCGCTGCGCACCGCCGCCACGAACTTGACGGCCTCGTTGTACACGGTGTCGTCGACGAAGCGGTGCGCGACCGACGGCAGCCATCCAGGCAGCCGGCGGGAGATGACGCCGCTGAAGGACGCCTGGTTCGCCGCGAGCCACGCCGACACGGTGTCGGCGGCGAGATCGACGGCGCCGTGGTGCGCGCCGGCGTCGACGATGCGACCGAGCCAGACGCCCAGCGGCGGTCCCCACTCCGGTTCGATGAGGTGCTCGCGGGCGAGCTCCTCGATGACGTCGCGCACGTCGTCGTCGCTGAGGGCGCGGAGGATGCTGGCCGCCATGACCGATCCCTCCGCCGCGATCCGCTCCGCGTGCTCGGGCGCGCTGAGCCACTCACCCAGCCGCGCCGCCATCGGCGTCTGCTCGAGCTTGGTGCGCACCACGTCGCCGCGCAGGAACTCGGTCTCGACGAACTCGCCGAGGGTACGGCCGATCTCGTCCTTTCGGCTCGGGATGATCGCCGTGTGCGGGATCGGGATGCCCAGCGGATGCCGGAACAGCGCGGTCACCGCGAACCAGTCGGCCAGCGCGCCCACCATGCCGCCTTCGGCCGCCGCGCGGACGTAGGCGAGGGCCGGCACCTGCTGCTGGAACGCGAACGAGAACGCGAACAGCACCGCCATGAAGACGAGCGCCCCGAGGGCGACTCCCTTCATGGTGCGCAACGCCCTCCTGCGCTCCTGATCGGCAGGGCTCAGCAGCCGGGTGGGCGTGCGGGTCATTGTCATCGGAGGTCCTCCAGCCAGTCTCTGGCGAGGCGATGGGAGCGGATGCCGTAATCCAGCGTCGCACGCTGGAACCGGAACACGTCGGCATACTGTGCCGGGATCTCACCGGCGTCGATCGATCGGGCCACCGTTTCGAGCTCGGCGAGGTCGGTGTCGATGCGGGACCGGAGCGCGTCGAGGACCGGGCCGCGCTCTTGCGGATGGAGCAGCCCGAGGAAGAACACCCGGGCGAGCATCGTCGTCTCGGCGTCTGCTCCTGCCACCGGGGAGACCATCCAGTCTCGCCACGCCTGGCGCCCGGCGTCGGTCACGGTGTACGGCTTGGTGCCGCGGGCGTCGGACGCGGCATCCGTCACCGTCGCATACCCCAGCGCGGCCAGCTGCTTCAGCGCACGCTGGATGCTGCCGAAGCTGGCGCTGTAGAAGAGCGAGACCCCCTGCTGGAAGTGCCGCTGCACCGCGTACAGCGAGAGCGGGCCGTGCAGGATGAGCAGCCCGAGGATGACCTGTTGCACCACACCTCCCGGTGCTATATATCTAGGAGTTATATCTAGGGGGTATGTCCATGAGTGAGGTTGTGACCGATCTTCGCACGGTCGTCGAGCCCGAGCGCCTCGGCGCGGCGATGCGCCGTGCGGTCGACGCCGCCGGCCGGCGCCGGCCGCAGCTGCCTGCCCCTCAGGTGCTGGTGAAGGCGCCCGGGTTCGAGTTCGTCTCGGGGGAGCGCTCGCGCCGCTTCCACGCTGCGAGCGTGGGCAAGACCATGACGGCGACCCGGGCGTTCCAGCTCGCGGCAACCGGAAGACTCGATCTCGATGCACCGCTCACCGCGCTGCTGCCCGCGGACGACTGGCGCGGTCTGTTCGTCCGCGACGGTCACGATCACGCCGCTCGCGTGACGCCCCGGCACCTCATCGAGCACACGAGCGGTGTCGCCGACTACTTCTCCGGCCGCACGAGCGGGTCGCCGTCGTTTGCACGGCTGCTCGACGCAGAGCCCGACCGGCTGTGGACCCCGCGCGACCTGCTGGCCTTCACCCGCGACCATCAGCGACCGGTCGCCGAGCCCGGACGCCGGTTCTCGTACTCCGACACCGGCTACGTGCTCTTGGGGCGCGTGATCGAGGTGACGGGCGGCGCGCCCCTCGGCGCGCAGCTGCACGGCACGGGCGGTGAGGGCGTCTTCGCTCCCGCGGGCATGGCCGACTCGTGCCTGCTGTTCCATACCCTGCCCGGGGGTGAGCCTTCGACCGATCCCGATCCCGGTGTCGCGCTCGACATCGCCCCCATCCGGCTGGGCTCGCTCGACCTCGCCCACCGGCGGGCGCTCAGCTGCGACTGGGGTGGCGGGGGAGTCGTGACGACACTCGACGACCTCGTGCGATTCACCACGGCATGGACCGACGGTGGCCTGCTGAGCTCCGCGGATCGCGCGGTCATGACCGACGCGCGGCACCGGTTCCGTCCCGGCATCCGCTACGGCGCCGGCGCGATGCAGCTGCGCTACCAGGGCTTCTCGCCGTTCCTGCGCGGCCTGCCCCGCCCGGTCGGTCACCTCGGTGTGACGGCGGTCCACGCCTTCACGGCACCCGAGCTCGGCATCCATCTGGCGATCAACATGCACTCGACCCGCGAGATGGTCCGCAGCTTCCGCCTGCACATCCGTCTCATGCAGCTGCTCGTGCGGGCGCTGCGCGGCTGATGTTCCTGGTCGCCTCAGTCCTCGATCGGGCCGAGCCACGCGGTCGCGACGGTCGAGTGCGCCGACTCGGGGTCGGAGGGGTGGAAGAGGCCGGCGAGCACGTCGCGGTAGAGGCGGCTGAGCTCGTTCGCTGAGAAGTACGACGAGCCGCCCGCGACGAGCACGGCGTCGTCGACGATCGTCTTGGCCGCAGTGACGGCGCGATGCTTGACGCCCGCGAGGAGCGAGAACCAGCGGGCGCCGTGGTCTGTGAGCGCGTCGACGTCGCGAGCGAGCGCGTCGATCTGCGGGGGGAGCGCGTCGTAGGCGAGCGCCATGTCGGCGATGCGCCAGCGGATGTCGGGGTCCTGGCTGTACGCCTTGCCGGTGCGCTTGGACGTGCGCCGGGCGGCCGCGGCGACCGCGAGGTCGAGCGCGCGCCGCGCGATGCCGGTGTACACCGAGGCCAGCAGCAGCTCGAAGACGCTGAAGATGCCGAACACGAGCGGATCGGGGTTGGGGCCCGGCGCGAGTCGCCGCACCACCCGGTCGGCCGGTGCCACCGCGTCCTGCAGCACCGTCGTGCGCGACTGCGTGCCGCGCATGCCGAGGGTGTCCCAGTCGTCGCGGACCACGACGCGCCCCGTCTGCACCTCCGAGCGCGGGACGAAGGCGTAGACCATCCGCGGCGCGTCCTCTGACGAGGTGTCGAGGCCGTGCAGCCCCAGCTGCGTCCACACCGGCGCGAGCGACGTGAAGATCTTGGTGCCGGTGAACGCGTAGCCGCCGTCGGGGAGGGGCGCGGCATCCGTCCCGCTCCCGAACAGCACGAGGTCGTTGCCCGCCTCGCTGATCCCGAAGGCGAAGACCTCGCCGGCGGCCGCACCCTCCTGCACGAAGCGCAGCGCGTCGATCCCTCGATCGGCGAGCACCTTGGCCACGCCGGTCCAGACCAGGTGCATGTTGATCGAGAGGGCCGTCGCGGGAGCGGCGCCCGCGAGCCGCTGCTGGAGGACGGATGCCTCGGCCAGGCCGAGCCCCCGCCCGCCGAGGCTCTCGGGCACGAGGATGGCGAGGTAGCCGGCGGCCTTCAGGTCGGCCAGGTCGTCGTCGGGGAAGGTGTTCTCCCGGTCGTGGACGGTTGCGCGGCTGCGGAAGCGTTCGAGCAGCTCGTCGGGGAGGATCTCGGCTGGATCGAAGGGGGTCACCCCGCCATTCTTGCGCGCCGGTGCGAGCATCGCGCTCTGGAATTCTGCACGTGCTCGCCGGCGACGGCGACGGACCGGAAGCGGCGGTCAGTCCAGCGCGGCCAGCAGGGCGTCGATCGTCGCTTCGGGCTTGTCACGGTGCGGGGAGTGCCCGGCGCCCGTGATGACCGACAGTGTGAAGGCCGGGTTGGGTGCGACCGCGGCTTCGGCGGGCTTCCCACGGAAGATCGAGTACACCGCAGGGTCGGACGCGATGACGTGGGTGGGAACGGAGAGGCGGAGCGCGGCATCCGTCACGTCCCAGCGCAGGTTCTGCGCACTCGTCTGCTCCACCGCCCAACGGCTCGCCTGCTGCGCCGACAGCGCCTTGAGCTCGACGTCCTGCGGGTGCCAGTGCGGGTGCTCGGCCCGCACGGCGCCCTGCGAAGGGTCGTCGAACGAGCGCGTCTGGCTGTCGCGGACGATGTCGCGGTCGCGTTCGGTGAGCGCGATGGCCGGGTCGATGAGGATGAGGCGACGGGTCCACGCCGCATCGCCTGCGGCGGCGAGGACGGATGCCGCGCCCCCGAGCGAGTGGCCGATCACGAGGTCCCACGTGCCGCCGTCGTCGGGCCGGGTCGCCGCCACGTCGCCCGCGTACGCCGCCAAGGTGTAGTCCAGCGTTCGCGGAGCGGTTCCGTGCCCGCGCAGATCCACGGCATCCGCCCGCCAGTCGGCGTCGGCGAGGGCGACGCCGTAGCGCCACATCAGTGCGCCGTTGGAGCCGAGGCCGTGGATGAGGAGCGCGCGACGGCCGGCGTCGGCAGCGCCCCACGACAGGCGGGGAAGGGTCACGGGGGAGGGCATGCGCTCAGCCTAGGTGCGATGGGCTGGGCCTCGCGGCGGCCTGCGGCGCACGGCAGGATGTGCGCGGCGGTTGGCGCGATCCCGACGGGGGCGACCGTGGCGCGGCAGGCCGGCCTCAGCCGACGGCGGTGGGGTGCGTGGCGGGCTGGTTCGTCGACGGCGGTGGGGGTGCGCGGCGGGCTGGTTCACCCGACGGTGTCGAGAGCGTCGGCGATCTTGCCCAGGACTGTCGCGGCGCACTCGGCCTCGTCGTCGGGGAGGCCGTCGATCACGCCGACGATGGCGGAGTGGTGGGCGCCGAACGCGTCGTCGATCCGGCGGACGGCCTCGGCCGTAGGCACGAGGAAGTGGGCGCGTCGATCCGTCGGGTGCTGCGTGCGTGTCACGTAGCCGCGGGCGACGAGCCGCTCGACGACGTTCGTGACGGTCGCGCTGGAGGTGTCGAGCATGACGATGAGGTCCTTCGGGCCCAGGTCGCGTTCGTCGCGAAGGCCCTGTACGAGGTAGCGCAGCGCGGTGAGGTCCATGCTCGACAGGCCCGACGTGCGCAGAGCCCGCTCGGACTGGCTGCGCTCCGCGCGCCGGAGGTGGAGGATGGCCTCGCTCAGCTGCCTGCCGGCCTCCGATCGTGGCTGCGCGGCGTACAGGTGCTCGCCTTCGTGTCGTACGACGTTCTGGGGCATTCGTCCCTCCCCGGTCTTCATTCCATGAGTGCTCGCTCGGCGACGGCTCGGCGTGCGTACCCGAGTCCGGCGTACTCGCCCACGATCCGATTCAGCGCGTCTCGAGCGAGGAAGCGTCCGCGCGCGAGCCGTTCGATCGAGCCGAGGAACGCCCCGTCCGTGTTGCCCACCCAGAAGCCGCTGTCGACTTCGTGCCAGATCGCGAGAGTCTCGCTCGCCCTGGTGCGTTCCGCGACGCCTTCGATCATCGTCATTGCCTTCTCCCTACCCTACTCCGCAACATGATGTGACGGCTAGTGGATTACACAACAGCTGTGATACATATTCACTGGGATTGACAGATGTTGGCCTATATGCCAACCCTGAGCATGGAGGAGGAACAGAGATGGCCTACCTGTACTACGGAGCGGACCCCCGGCCGGCCGAGATCCCCGACCACGTGCTCGCGCACGTGAAGGTGGTCGCGGCGACGAAGCTTCGCCGAGGGGAGTGCTTCATGCTGACCTGGCGTCACAGCGGCGAGGGGGCGGAAGAGGCGCGTACGTCGGTGTGGATGCAGCCCTCCATCCCGCTGCGTTTCGTCTTCGACGGCCCCGAGCCCGAGGCGCTCGACCGCCAGTACCTTCGCGACCTCGCCGACGAGGCCATGTCGAGCCGCGGCATCGTGCTCGAGTGGGGCGACCAGGAGGCGCGCGAGGCGCACTCGGGCGAGGCTCCGCCGATCACCGCGGTCGCCGCCTGACGCTCCCGGCGGGGGAAGATGGACTGGTGATCTCGACGGAGCTGGCCCTCGCCCTGCGTGAAGCCGGCCTGGTGTGGCATCCACGCTCGGGCGACCGGTTCCAGCTCGATGAGCCGGAATTCGAAGCGGATGTCTTCACGGTGAGCGAGATGACCATCGAGCCGCGCGAATACCCCACCGGACGCATCCTGGCCTTCAACGGCACGACGGAGTGGGCCCTGGACTCAGTCGCGCTGGAGGATGCGCTGTGGCTGCCCCACGAGCACCAGCTGCGGGAGCTGCTCCGGGGTGCGTTCCGGGCGCTCCGGCGGCTTCCTGACACGCACGAGGTCGAGATCGTCGTGGGCGGCGAGCGGAAGGTCTTCGAGCACCCCGAGCCCGCCGACGCGTACGCCCTGGGTCTGCTGGAGCTGCTGCGCCGCCTATCGTGACGCGTGGCGGCGGTCCGCCGCTCCGGCTCGGCTGATCCTCGTGCCGACGCTCCGGCGTCGGCTGATCGCGGTGCTGCTGCTCCGGCGTCGGCTGATCGCGGTGCTGCTGCTCCGGCGTCGGCTGATCCTGGGTCAGCCGATCGTGGGCACCGGCTCGGTGTCGGGGATCGGGCTCGCTCCCCGCACCCGGAGGTCGGGCAGGCCGCGCGCGAACACGACCGCCACCACGAGCCCCAGACCGCAGAACACCGCGGCCGAGGCGTACGCCGCGGTGACGCCGCCCGGGCCGTCGATGAGGAATCCGGCGACCGCCGAGCCGACGGCCGCGCCGATGAGCTGGCCTGTTCCCACCCATCCGAACGCCTCGGCGGTGTCGCTGAACTTGACGCTCGCGGTCGTGACCGCCGACAGCACCGCCAGGGCCGGAGCGATCCCGATGCCGGCGACGAAGAGCGTCGCGCCGATCCACCAGACGTTGATCCAGAGGGCGGTGAGTGCGAGCCCCAGCGCCACCACGGTCAGCCGTCGCGCCATCGCCCAGCGGCCCATCGGCAGGTGCCCGAAGGTGAGGCCGCCGGCGAGGCTGCCGATCGAGAAGACCGCGAGCACGAGCCCTGCCTCGAGGCCGCCGTGGTCGAAGGTCGCCACGACGCTGGCCTCGACGGCGGCGAACGACCCGATGAGCAGGAACCCGATCACCGTCGCCAGCAGGATCGGCGGCCGCGTGAGCACCTTCCCGAACGAGCGCTTGCTGCGCGGGATGCGCACGCGCCCCACCTCGGGCGACAGGATGAACCATGCGCCGCCGCCCACCAGGATCACCACGACGAGCATCAGTCCCACGACGGTGCCGGCCTGGGTCGCGACGAAGGTGATGAGCACCGGCGCCAGGATCCAGATGAACTCCTGCAATGAGGCGTCCAGCGAGTACAGCGCCGTCAGCTGGGTGGAGTTGACCATCTTCGCGTAGATGGTGCGCACCGCCGCCACGATCGGCGGCGTCGCGGCGCCGGCGATGAAGCCGAGCACGATGTAGACGGGTACCGGAGCCACGAGCAGGGCGATCGCCGAGAGGGATGCCGCGGCCACGGCGGTCGTCAGGGTCAGCACCCTGCGCATGCCCCACCGGCCCATCCAGCGGCTCGTCACGGGCCCGGCGAGAGCCTGGCCGATCGAGACCGCCGCGAGGACGACGCCGGCCGCGCCATAGGAGCCGGTGATCCCCTCGATGTGGAGGAGGATCACCAGGCTGATCATCCCGTTCGGGAAGCGTGCGGTCAGCTGCGCCGCGATGATGCGGGCGACACCGGGGGTGCGCAGAAGTTCCCGGTAGCCGGCCACGCGACAACGTTACGTCACCGCTCGATGCGCCCCGCACGACGCCCTTCCGCACGACACGCCGACGACACGCCGAAGGCGTTGTCCACAGGCGAATCCGATGTCGACGGCCCCGAGTACCGTGCCGGCTGTGGACGGACGCGGCCGTGGCGTCTGAAAGCGGCGCGATTCAGGTGTTTTCCAGGGTTCGCCGGCTGTGGATGAATCGGTGGAGAACCTGTGTTGTACATGGGGAGAGCGGTGGAAAATCACACCGATGTAACTACTAGCCCTTGTGGTGCTAACGAATGTCGGTACCCATATGTAGTATTGGACTCCCGGTGGGGGGACTGCCGGAAAACACACCGGATGCCACCGGGGGAAGCACTGAGGAGACGGAATCGACATGGCGATCACGGTTTACACGAAGCCCGCGTGCGTGCAGTGCACGGCGACGTATCGAGCACTCGACTCCAAGGGGATCGAGTACGAGATCCACGACCTCTCGCAGGACCCCGCGGCCCTCGAGCAGGTGAAGGCCCTGGGCTACCTCCAGGCGCCGGTCGTCATCACCGATGAGGACCACTGGTCGGGCTTCCGTCCCGACAAGATCGACGAGCTCGCGTCGCGTCTGGCCTGACCATGTCGGCGGTCGTGACGCAGCGCGTCGCGACGGACGCGCCGCTGCTGGTCTACTTCTCGAGCGTGTCGGGCAACACCGCACGGTTCATCGAGAAGCTCGGCGCCCGAGCGGTCCGGATTCCGCTTCATTCGACGGATCCGGCGCTCGTGGTCGACGAGCCGTACGTCCTTGTGACACCCACCTATGGCGGAGGCCAGGGCAAGGGAGTCGAGAAGGGCGCCGTTCCGAAGCAGGTCATCCGGTTCCTCAACGACGAGCGCAACCGCAGCCTCATCCGCGGAGTCATCTCCGCGGGGAACACCAACTTCGGCGAGCACTTCTGCATCGCCGGCGACATCATCAGCCGCAAGTGTCACGTGCCGCACTTGTACCGGCTAGAGGTATTCGGCACGCCTGAAGATGTGGAACGCGTGAGCGCGGGATTGGAACGATGGTGGGAACTCTGACGGAGACCGATTTCAAGACGGAGGCGCGCTTCGAGGGCATGGACTACCACGCCCTCAACGCGATGCTCAACCTCTACGACGCGAACGGCAAGATCCAGTTCGACGCCGACAAGCGCGCGGCGCGGGAGTACTTCCTGCAGCACGTCAACCAGAACACGGTGTTCTTCCACTCCCTCAAGGAGCGCCTGGACTACCTCGTCGAGAAGGAGTACTACGAGGGCGCCGTGCTCGAGAAGTACTCGTTCGAGTACATCCAGAAGCTCAACGACCTCGCCTACTCGAAGAAGTTCCGCTTCGAGACGTTCCTCGGCGCGTTCAAGTACTACACGAGCTACACGCTCAAGACCTTCGACGGCAAGCGCTACCTCGAGCGCTTCGAGGACCGCGTCGTCATGACCGCCCTCGCGCTCGCCGACGGCGACGAGAAGCTCGCCACCGCGCTGGTGGAGGAGATCATCTCGGGCCGCTTCCAGCCTGCGACGCCCACGTTCCTCAACGCGGGCAAGGCGCAGCGCGGTGAACTCGTCTCGTGCTTCCTGCTGCGCATCGAAGACAACATGGAGTCCATCGCTCGCGGCATCAACTCCGCGCTGCAGCTGTCCAAGCGCGGCGGCGGCGTGGCCCTGCTGCTGTCGAACATCCGCGAGTCGGGTGCGCCGATCAAGCAGATCGAGAACCAGTCCAGCGGCATCATCCCCGTGATGAAGCTCCTCGAAGACTCCTTCTCGTACGCCAACCAGCTCGGCGCGCGTCAGGGTGCCG
This sequence comes from Microbacterium ureisolvens, assembly GCF_015278315.1. GTDB lineage: Bacteria > Actinomycetota > Actinomycetes > Actinomycetales > Microbacteriaceae > Microbacterium > Microbacterium ureisolvens. The sequence goes on from NZ_JADIJE010000005.1 coordinate 274,441, forward strand.
GCGCGGTGTACCTCAACGCCCACCACCCCGACATCATGCGGTTCCTCGACACCAAGCGCGAGAACGCCGACGAGAAGATCCGCATCAAGACGCTGTCGCTGGGCGTCGTCGTCCCCGACATCACGTTCGAGCTCGCCAAGAACGGCGAGGACATGTACCTGTTCTCCCCGTACGACGTCGAGCGCGTCTACGGCGTGCCGTTCGGCGACATCTCGGTCACCGAGAAGTACCGCGAGATGGTCGACGACCCGCGCATCAAGAAGACGAAGATCAACGCGCGCGAGTTCTTCCAGACCCTCGCCGAGATCCAGTTCGAGTCGGGCTACCCGTACATCATGTTCGAGGACACGGTGAACAAGGCCAACCCGATCAAGGGCCGGATCAACATGTCCAACCTGTGCTCGGAGATCCTGCAGGTCAACACGCCCACCACGTTCAACGAGGACCTGTCGTACAACCAGATCGGCAAGGACATCTCGTGCAACCTGGGCTCGCTCAACATCGCCCTGGCGATGGACGGCGGCGATCTCGCGAAGACGGTGGACACCAGCATCCGCGCGCTCACCGCGGTCAGCGACCAGAGCCACATCCGCTCGGTCCGCTCGATCGAGGACGGCAACGACCGCTCCCACGCGATCGGCCTCGGGCAGATGAACCTCCACGGCTACCTGGCGCGCGAGCACGTCTACTACGGGTCGGAAGAGGGCGTCGACTTCACGAACATCTACTTCTACTCGGTGCTGTTCCACGCGCTGACGGCGTCGAACAAGATCGCGATCGAGCGCGGTGAGACGTTCGACGGCTTCGCCGACTCGACCTACGCGTCGGGGGAGTTCTTCGACAAGTACATCGACCAGGAGTGGGCGCCGGCGACCGACAAGGTCAAGGAGATGTTCGCCGGTCACCACATCCCCACCCAGGACGACTGGCGCGCGCTGAAGGCCTCGATCCAGCAGCACGGCATCTACAACCAGAACCTGCAGGCGGTGCCGCCGACCGGCTCGATCTCGTACATCAACAACTCGACGTCGTCGATCCACCCGATCGCGGCGAAGATCGAGATCCGCAAGGAAGGCAAGCTCGGCCGCGTCTACTACCCGGCGGCGTTCATGACGAACGACAACCTGGAGTACTACCAGGACGCGTACGAGATCGGCTACGAGAAGGTCATCGACACGTACGCTGCCGCCACGCAGCACGTCGACCAGGGTCTGTCGCTGACGCTGTTCTTCAAGGACACCGCCACCACGCGCGACATCAACAAGGCCCAGATCTACGCCTGGCGCAAGGGCATCAAGACGATCTACTACATCCGCCTCCGCCAGATGGCGCTGGAGGGCACGGACATGACCGAGTGCGTCAGCTGCACTCTGTGATCACCGGTCCTTGAGCGAGCGCGGCGAGACGAAACGCGAAGAGAGAGAACGATGAGCGAGAAGCTCCAGCTCCTGGACCACGTCCAGGCCATCAACTGGAACCGCATCCAGGACGATAAGGACCTCGAGGTGTGGAACCGCCTCGTGAACAATTTCTGGCTGCCCGAGAAGGTGCCGCTGTCCAACGACATCCAGTCGTGGAACACGCTCACCCCCGAGGAGCAGACCCTCACGATGCGCGTGTTCACGGGGCTGACGCTCCTCGACACGATCCAGGGCACGGTGGGGGCGGTGTCGCTCATCCCCGACGCGATCACGCCCCACGAGGAGGCCGTCTACACCAACATCGCGTTCATGGAGTCGGTGCACGCGAAGTCGTACTCGTCGATCTTCTCGACGCTGTGCTCGACGAAGGAGATCGACGAGGCGTTCCGCTGGTCGGTCGAGAATCCGAACCTTCAGAAGAAGGCTCAGATCGTCATGGAGTACTACCGCGGCGACGAGCCCCTCAAGCGCAAGGTCGCCTCGACCCTGCTCGAGTCGTTCCTGTTCTACTCGGGCTTCTACCTGCCGATGCACTGGTCGAGCCGCGCCAAGCTCACCAACACGGCCGACCTCATCCGCCTCATCATCCGTGACGAGGCCGTGCACGGGTACTACATCGGCTACAAGTTCCAGCGCGGACTCGAGACGGTCGACCAGGCCAAGCGCGACGAGATCAAGGACTACACCTTCTCGCTGCTGTACGAGCTCTACGACAACGAGGTGCAGTACACGCAGGACCTCTACGACGGCGTCGGCCTCACCGAGGACGTCAAGAAGTTCCTGCACTACAACGCCAACAAGGCCCTCATGAACCTGGGCTACGAGGCGATGTTCCCCTCGACCGTGACCGACGTGAACCCGGCGATCCTGTCGGCCCTGTCGCCGAACGCCGACGAGAACCACGACTTCTTCTCGGGCTCGGGCTCGTCCTACGTGATCGGCAAGGCCGAGGCCACCGAGGACGAGGACTGGGACTTCTGAGAAAAATCCCTGATCAGAGCCAATATTTACTCAGGATCTCTGGTGTAGGAGAACCCGATTAGGCGCTCCTGCAGTGCGGGTCGCGCAGAATCGAGAGATTTGACCCGACTTCCCTCGGCGTCTGTCGGCGACGATTGAAAGCGAGGCCGAAGCGCGCGCGCATTTGGCCGGAACTTCGAACGTCGCCGACAGCGCCGTTGCGACCGTTAGCGAAGCCGTCGAGGCGGACGACCCAAGGTCGAGGTCTCGGAGCGGTCTCCCGGGAGTAGGGACCGCGGCGCCGCCTCAAGCAAGGAGCATCGGCCGGGTGCTCGGTCAGATCGGGGGCGGGATCATGCCGGCACGCTCACGACGGCCGTCGGGCGATTCGCCACGGATGCTGCGGCCTGTTCGAAGATGCCGCGCATCCAGGCGTGCTCGGGGTCGCGGCCGTGGACGGGGTGCCACCACAAAGCGTTTACGACGGGCGTCGCGTCGAAGGGGGCTTCCAGCGTGCGCACGCCCGGGACGGATTCGGCGACGTGGGAGAGGCCCGCCTGGATCAGGCCGAGGCGGTTGGTGCCGGCGATGAAGTGCGGCAGCGCGAGGAAGCTCTCGACGACCGCCTCGATGTGCGGCTCGATGCCCAGCTGCTGCAGCTGGCGGGCCGCCGAGGTGAAGGCCGTGCGCGACTGGTAGGTGAAGACCCACGGCAGGGCGCCCAGCACGTCCATCGTGAGCTCGTCTCCCACCTGCTCGTTCGACTCGGAGGCCACGACCACCCAGCCGTCCCGCCAGAGATCGGCGTACGGGAGGTCGACGAGGTAGCCGTGCGGGATCACCATGCCGTCGGCGGAGCGCAGCCGGTTGAGGGCGTCGTCGACGATGGCCGGGTTGTGCAGCATGAAGCGGAAGCGCACGCCGGGTGCGGCCTCCGCCGCGAGGCGCGACACCTCGCTGCCGATGGTGGCGAAGCCATAGTCGGAGCCGTAGATCGAGAATTCGCGGGTCGAGTCCCGCGGACTCCACGTCGCCTGGCTCTCGAACACGCGGCGCGCGGCCTCGAGCGCCGTCGTCGTGTGCTCGGTGAGGCGCAGGGCGAGCGGAGTGAGCTCGTAGGTGTTGCCGCGGCGGGCGAGGATCTGGTCGTTGAAGTGCGTACGCAGCCGCGCGAGCGAGGCGCTGAGCGCGGGCTGGCTCAGGTGCAGTCGCTCGGCCGCGCGCGTCACGCTCCGCTCGGTGAGCAGCGCGTCGAGGGCGACCAGGAGGTTCAGATCGAGGCGGGAGAGCAGCGGTTGATCGGACACGACGGTGTGCTCCTCCGGGTTCGGGATGCCTCGGCCCAGTGTATCCGTGCAATCTATGTGGCGGGGAGGTGGCATCGTTCGCAACGATGCGCGGACGGTGTCGCGATTATGCGCGCATCAGACTTACTTATGTCTAAATCACGCCTAACGCTGATACTCTCGAAGGGACTCCCGGCCCGCGACAGCGCGGTCCCGACCCAGAGAGCGAGCATCGATGCTTCTCGAGAGAGATCTCATCCAGTCCGTCGGCTTCCGCAATGTGCGCGAAGGGGGTGAGACCACCGGCTTCCAGTTCCGTCTGCGCATGCCGTCGTACCGCGGCATGGCCGCATCCCTCATCGACGGCGTCGCAGTCCGCGTAGGGAACCTCGTCGACGTCCCCGCCGACGTGCCGCTGTGGACCTTCGCCGGTCGCACGTACTCGCTGCAGGAGCTGTGGGACTCGGAGGGCGTGCGCTGGCCCCTCGAGGAAGCGGCGATCGTCACGGTGCCGCACCCGGGCGGGCTTCCCGAGGGCACGCACGAGGTCTCGATCCAGCTGCGCCTGCGCATGTCGTACATCCCCCAGGAGCACCAGCCCTCGACGTACGAGGTCTCGCGGCACATCACCCTCACCTCCTCGGAGGACGGCGGCCCCTTCAAGTACGGCGTCAGCCTCTACAGCTTCATGACCGACTTCGGCACGGTGATGGACCTCGAGACGGCGCTCGCCGCCGTGGCCGACGTCGGAGCGACCGGTGTCGAGATCCTCGGCGAGGGCCACATCGAGCGGTACCCCGAGCCCACGACCGAGTGGATCGACCGCTGGTTCGCGCTGCTCGAGAAGTACTCCCTCGAGCCGACGAACTACGGCTCGTGGATCGACACACGCCTGCACTCCAGCGGCGCGAACGCGCGTGACCTCACGGCAGCCGAGGGAGCCGCGATGCTGCAGCGGGACCTCCGTCTCGCGAAGCGGCTGGGGTTCCGCTTCGTGCGGCCCAAGATCGGCGTCGTCTCGAGCGACCTCATCCCGCACCCCATCTGGACCGAGTCCGTCGAGCGCTCGCTCGACCTCGCGGCCGAACTCGATGTCGTCATCTGCCCCGAGATCCACTCGCCGACCCCCATCAAGCACGAGGTCGTCGACGACTACATCGGCCTCATCGAGCGCACCGGAACGAAGCACTTCGGGCTGCTGCTCGACACCGGCATCTTCCAGGACCGGCCCATCCCGCTGAAGCCCGGAGAGCTGCCCGGCCGCCGCCCGGCGTTCCTCGACGGCATCGCGGTCGACCCCGCCGACATCGCCGACATCGCGAAGTACGTCGTCTTCATCCAGGCGAAGTTCCACGACATCGACGAGAACCTCGAAGACCAGCAGATCCCGTGGGAGCCGGTGCTCCGCGCCCTGAAGGACGCCGGCTACACCGGCTACCTCTCGAGCGAGTACGAGGGTGACCGCATCCCCTGGCGCTCGATCGAGCAGGTGCGCCGACAGCACTCCCTCATCCGCTCCATCGCCTCCACCCTCTGACGAGCCGCCCGAAACCGGAGAGAACCATGCCCAACGGATTCATCGCTGAAGACAGCCTCCGCCCGCACCCGGACGGCCTCGCGCTGAAGCTCACCATCCCCTGGTACCGGAGCCTGTGGCTCTCGTCCGTCTCGACGCTCCGCCTCACCGTCGACGGCGTCGAGATCGCCACGGACGACCTGGCCTTCGAGATCGACGGCACGCGCTACGCCATCGCCGAGCTGTCGCAGCAGAGCGAGACGCTCTGGTTCCTGCAGCAGCATCCGCTCCTCGTCGCACGTCTCGACCAGCCCGTCGCGCTCGGCGAGCAGCACCAGGTCGAGATCTTCGGTGAGCTGCGCCTGCCATACATGCAGATCATGCCCGGCCAGGACGGCGGGCCCGGCATGTACGTGCCGAACATCGTGCGCCAGTCCTTCACGCTGATGGTGACGGACACGGATGCTGCGCCCCTGGCGACCGCGACCTACATCGCGCCTCCGCCGCCGGCGTCGGAGGACGACCCCTTCAAGCTCGGCCTCACGCTGTACTCGGCGAGTGCCGAGTTCCGCGCGGGCTGGTACGACTTCGACGGCCTGCTCGACCGCGTGGCCGAGCTCGGCATCGGTCCCGGCATCGAGATCGTCGCCTCGCAGGTGCTGCCGACGTACCCGGTGGTGTCGGACGACTTCGTCGAGCAGTGGCGCGCCGCGTTCGACAAGCACGGCTTCGACGCGAGCTCGTTCGGCGCGAACCTCGACATGGGCCGTCGGCGCGACCGCGACATGACGCCGGACGAGGAGTTCGAGTTCAGCGAGCTCATGTTCCAGGGGGCGAAGAAGCTCGGGTTCCCACTGGTGCGCATCCAGTCTGCGAAGCCCGAGCTGCTGCGCCGGCTGCTGCCGGTGGCGGAGCGCCTCGACCTGCAGCTGGCGTACGAGATCCACGCGCCGATGGGGCCGAACGCCGAGCCGATCCTGAAGGTGCGCGACACCTACGCCGAGCTCGACTCGCCGCTGCTCGGGTTCGTCGCGGACTTCTCGTCGACGATGCACAGCATGTCGCCGACGCTGCTGCGCGCCGTGCAGCGCGCGGGCCTGGATGACGACGCGCTCGCCGAGCTGCAGCGCATCTGGGCGACCGACGCGACCATGCAGGAGCGGCAGCAGGAGTTCATCGGCTACCTGAAGGGCCGCGACTTCGACCCGGGCCGCCTCGGCTCGTTCGCGCACCTCGCCTTCAACATGCACGGCCACGTCGACCCGCGCGAGTGGGCCGACATCATGCCGCAGATCAAGCACGTGCACGCGAAGTTCTACGACATCGACGAGAACGGCCAGGAGCCGGCCATCGACTACCCCGAGCTCGTGCGGGTCTTCGTCGAGGGCGGCTACCGCGGCTACTGGTCGAGCGAGTGGGAGGGTCACGCGTTCGCCGAGCTCGGCGAGGTCGACCCGCTGCTGCTCGTGCGCCGCCAGCACGACCTCATCCGCGCCTCGATGCGCGCCGTGCAGGCGGCCCATGTCTGACACCGAAATCGACTTCCGCACGCTGCCGCTCTCCGAGGTGCTGCGGATGTTCCGTGCGCAGGGCGAGCCGGCCGACCCGCGCCCCGACATCGACACGGAGTCGCTGAAGCGCCGCTTCCCCCGCCTCGCGAACGTCGAGACGCGCCACGTCTCGATCGACGGGGACGCCCGCGCGGTGCCGGCGCGGCTGTACACGGATGCCTCGGCCGAGGCATCGGGTCGTGCCCTCGTCTGGGTGCACGGCGGCGCGTTCATCGGCGGCCACCTCGACATGCCGGAGTCGAACTGGGTCGCGCTCGAGCTCGCGGCGCGCGGCATCCCGGTGCTCGCGGTCGACTACGTCAAGTGCCTCGGTGAGGTGCACTTCCCCGCGCCCTCGGACGACGTGCTCGCCGCCTGGCGTCACGCGGTCGCGCACGCGGGGGAGCTGTTCGGCACCGTCAGCCTGTATCTCGGTGGAGCCAGCGCGGGCGGCAATCTGACCGCCGGAGCGGTCGCGCGACTGCGGGACGCCGGCGACCGGGTGCCCGCCGGGCTCGTGCTCGTCTACCCGGTCGTGCACCCCAACGGCCCGGCGGCCTCGGCGGAACTCGATCCCGACTCTCCGCACGGTGCCCTCGCACTGAACTTCGCGGGCTCCGTCGAGGCGCTCGGCGATCCGCACGCTTTCGCCGCTCTCGGGCCGGTCGACGGCTTCCCGCGGACGTTCGTGCTGGTGTGCGAATCCGACGATCTGCGTCCGTCGGGTGAGGCTTTCGCACGGCAGTTGGATAGTGCCGGGATCGACGTCACCCTCCGCCTGGAGGCCGGCGCCGACCACGGCCACATCAACGAGCCCGCCGATCCGACCGCGCTGCCGACCGTCGAGGCGATCGCGGACTGGATGCGGTCACGCGGATGAAGGTCGTCGTGGTCGGCGGCACGGGCAACATCAGCACAAGCATCGTGCGGCGGCTCCTCGACGAAGGACACGACGTCACCTGCGTCAATCGCGGCACGACTGCCGTCGCCCCAGAGGGCGTCGAGACGATCGTCGTCGACCGCCACGACGAGGAGCGGTTCGAGTCCGCGGTCCAGGCGGGCCGGTTCGACGCGGCGATCGACGTGATCGCGTTCACGCCGGCCGACGTGCGGTCGAGCATCCGCGCGTTCCGTGACGTCGGGCACGTCGTCCACACCTCGACGGTGACCGTGCTCGGCGAGCGTTTCGACTGGCTGCCCGTGACCGAAGACCACCCCGCGAGGCCGTCCGTGCCCTACGCCGCGGCGAAGGCCGACGCCGAGCGCGTGCTGCTCGAGGCCCACTACGGTTCGGGGTTCCCCGTGACGATCATGCGCCCCTCGACGACGTACGGCCCACGCCGCGCGCTGCGTCAGATCGGGATCGACAGCACCTGGGTGTCACGGATGCGCGCCGGCAAGCCCATCATCAAAGTCGGCGACGGGCGTGCGACGCACCACCTCCTCCACGTCGACGACGCCGCGCTCGCGTTCGTCGGAGCGCTGGGCAAGGAACACTGCGTCGGTCAGACGTACCACCTCGTGCACCCGCAGCACACGACGTGGGAGGAGTTCCACGCGGCCGCGATGCGCGTCGTGGGACGCGAGGTCGAGCAGGTCGGCGTTCCCGCGCAGGTGCTTGAGACTGTCGACCGGCAGCGTTTCCTCTTCGCGACGAGCGTGTTCGCCCACAACATGCTCTTCAGCGCGGAGAAGGTGCAGCGCGACATCCCCGAGTTCGTCCCATCGGTGACGGTCGAGCAGGGTCTGGCCGCGACCGTCGAGTACATCGACGCCCACGGCCTGGGTGAGGAGACCGACGACCTCGAAGACAGGATCATCGCGGCGCAGCGCGACGTGGCGAGGAGTGCGACCCATGGCTGAGCGGCCCACCTTCATCAACCCCGTCCTCGGCGGAGACCGCCCCGACCCCGCCGTCATCAAAGTGGGCGACGAGTACTGGATGACGTACTCGTCGTTCGAGTCGGCGCCGGGGCTCCTGCTCTATCGATCGCCCGACCTCGTGAACTGGACCTACGCGGGCTCGGCGCTCGCCGAGCCGCTCGGCAGCACGTTCGCGGTCGACATCGCCGAGGTGGACGGACGCTTCTTCATCTACATCCCGTTCATCCCCGCGCCCTGGTCGGCACTCGACGCGCCCGCGATCTTCGTCATCCACGCCGACTCGATGGAAGGCCCCTGGTCGGACCCGATCGACCTGGGCATCCGGTGGGCGATCGACCCGGGCCACGTCGTGGGCGAGGACGGCAAGCGGTACCTCTTCGTCAACGGCATCCGCCGCATCGCCCTGACGGACGATGGCCTCGCGACCGTCGGTGAGCTGGAGCAGGTCTACGACGGCTGGCGCTACCCCGACGAGTGGATCACTGAGGCGTACGCACTCGAAGGTCCGAAGCTCTTCCGCCGCGGTGAGTGGTTCTATCTCGTGAGCGCCGTCGGCGGTACCGGCGGTCCGCCGACCGGGCACATGGTCATCGTGGCGCGCTCCCGCTCGGTCCACGGGCCCTGGGAGAACAGTCCCCATAACCCCGTCGCGCGCACGCACGACGCCGCCGAGAAGTGGTGGTCGCGCGGGCACGCGACGATCCTCCCCGCCGGCGACGGCCGCTGGTGGATGGTGTCGCACGGCTACGAGAACGGGTATCGCACGCTCGGTCGCCAGATCCTGCTCGAGCCCATCGCGTGGACCGAGGACGGCTGGCCGGCCGCCGCTCTGGATGACATCGGAGGCGAGTTGGATGCCCCGGCCGCGGCATCCGTCCCCTCCCCGTCCCGCGGGTTCGACGACGACTTCGCCGATCTGCGTCTCGGTGAGCGGTGGACCTTCCATGCCCCCTCGCCCCGGGAGGCCGCGCGCCTCACGCTGGACGACGGTCTCGTGCTCGCGGGCAAGGGGGCGGGGCCCGGGGACACGTCGCCGCTCGCCCTCGTCGTCGGCGACCACTCGTACGAGGTCGAGGTCGACGTCGAGATCGACGGGGCCGAAGGTGGCCTGCTGCTGTTCTTCAACGACCGGCTGTTCTGCGGGATGGGGATCGACGGGGAACGGATGCGGAGCTACTCGGGCGGGCACGTCACGCACTGGCGCGAGCCGGCGCCTGCCGTAGGTCGTCTGCAGCTGCGGATCCGCAACGACGAGCACATCGTCACGGGCTGGTACCGAGAGCCCGGCGGGGAGTGGGTGCGTCATGCGATCCGCTACGAGACATCGGGATACCACGCCAACACCATGGGCGACCTGCTGAGCCTGCGCCCGGCGCTCTACGCGGCCGGCGCGGGGACGGTGCGGTTCCGCGACTTCCGCTACCGGCCCCTGCGCTGACTCAGACGACCCGCAGCTCGACGGCCTGGGTCGAGGCGAGCGTCGCACCGATGTGCAGGCGGAAGAGGCCGGGCTCCACGACGAACGCCGGGGGCGCAGCATCCACAGCCCAGAAGCCGAGCTGTTCGCGGCCGATCCCGAATTCGAACACCGCGGTGCGGCCGGGCTCGATGGTCCGGCGCTCGAAAGCGACGAGCCGGCGGACCGGAGGCGCGACGCTCGCGACGACATCCTCGACGTAGACCTGGACGACCTCGTCGCCAGTGCGCGCCGAGGTGTTAGCGACCTCGAGCGACAGTGACAGCGTCGCGCCGGCGTCGAGCTCGGCGCCGCTGATCGAGGAAGCGGACAGCGTCGCCGGAGCGTGCGCGACGGTCGCATAGCCCGAGCCGTGGCCGAAGGGGAACTGCGGACCGAGCTCGAGATCGAGGTATTTCGAGGTGTACTTGTCCTGCACGTTCGCGGGGCCGTGCAGGCCGATGTCGGCCGTCTCGGTGGTGAGCGACCCTCCCGTCGTCGCTGGGCGCCCGGTCTTCTCGTGCGCGTAGTGGATCGGGATCTGCCCGACGGACCGCGGCCACGACATCGGCAGACGTCCGGCGGGATCGGCGTCGCCCAGCAGCACGTCGACGATCGCGGCGGCGGCCTCGGTGCCGCCGTGCCAGGCGACGACGACCGTTCCCGCGAGGTCGATCCAGTCCGAGACGACCAGCGGGCGTCCCGTCTCGAGGACAACGGCGAACGGGACGCCGGTGGCGGCGATCTCGCGGATCAGCTGCTCCTGGCGGCCCGGCAGGCGCAGGTCGCTGCGGGAGGCGGCCTCGCCCGACAGCGCGCTGGGCTCACCGGCGAGCACCACGACGACGTCGCTGGCCCGGGCGGCTGCGACGGCGTCCGCGATGCCGGATGCGTCCTCTCCGAGGAAGTCGACGCCGGGGACGACCCGCAGATCGACGTCGGGGCGTCGTGCGGCGAACTCACCGGCGACGGTCCCTGCATCCGCGCCGAAGGACTGCGTCCAGGCGCCGAGGTGATCGGTCGAGTCGGCGTAAGGGCCCGTCAGCAACACGCGCGCGGGTGCGCCGAGCGGCAGCGTCCCGTCGTTCTTGAGCAGCACCGACGACCGCGCGGCGGCGCGCCGTACGAGCGCTCGCCCCGCGTCGGCCGGGGCGGTCAGCTCGTCCCCGTCGCTCCCGTATGGAGAGTCGAAGAGACCGAGCGACTCCTTGAGCGCGAGCACGCGTGCGACGGCGTCGTCGAGGCGCGCGGGGTCGATCGCTGAGAGCAGGGCGTCGGCGACCTCCGAAGGGGCGCCGCCCATCTCGACGTCGAGCCCGGCTCGGAACGCCTGGGACGCGGCATCCGTCAGATCCTCGGCGATGCCGTGCGGAAGCAGATTGCGCACGCCCTCGGCATCGCCCACGACGATGCCGGGGAACCTCCACTCGTCCTTGAGCACCCCGGTCATCAGCCGCCGGTTGGCGTGCATCGGCACACCGGCGACGGTGTTGAACGACGCCATCACCGAGGCCGCGCCTTCGTCGACGACCGCGCGGAACGGCTCGAGATACGTATTGCGCAGGCGGTGCTCCGAGACGTCGACCGTGTTGTAGTCGCGGCCGCCCTCGGGCTGACCGTAGGCGACGAAGTGCTTCGCGGTCGCGGCGATCGCTTGTGGGGTGGCGAGGTCATCGCCCTGGTAGCCGCGCACCATCGCGCGGCCCATGACCGAAGTGAGATGGACGTCCTCGCCGAATCCCTCGACCACGCGGCCCCAGCGCGGATCGCGTGACACGTCGACCATGGGGGAGAAGGTCCACGTGACACCGCCCGAGCGCGCTTCGGCAGCCGCGAGCGCGGCGAGCTCCTCGACGAGCGAAGGGTCGAAGCTCGCGGCCTGCGCGAGCGGGACGGGCGCGATCGTGCGCTGCCCGTGGATGACGTCGAGCCCGACGAGCACGGGGATGCCGAGACGGGTCTCTTCGACCGCGACCCGCTGCAGCGCGTTGGTCGCCGCCGCCGACCGCGGCCAGAAGATCGAGCCGAGACCCTTCCGGATGAGCTCCGCGGCATCGTCGTGCCGCGGACGGAACACGATCTGCAGCTGACCCAGCTTCTCGGCCGGGGTCATCTCGGCGAGCAGCCGCTGCACGCGGGCGGATCGATTCATCTGGTGCTCCTTCGGGGGCGCGACACGCGGGGCCGCACAGTTGAGATTCGGTCGGGGATCATGACGATGCCGCCCGGGGCGCGGGGCCCCGGGCGGCATCGTTCACTGCGGACTCAGCGGGTCAGTTGCCCCACGCCGCGTCCATGTCGGCGAGCACCTGGTCGACCGTCTTCTGGCCGGTCAAGAGGCCCTGCACACCGACGCCGAGCGCGTCGTAGACGGCGGGGTTCGGCCAGCTGGCGTTCGGCAGACCCGTGTAGGCGCCCGACTCGAGCAGGTCGCCGATCGGCGCGTAGCTCGGGAGCAAGTCGTCGGCGGTCACGCCGGTGATCGGCACGTAGCCGGCCAGGTCGGCGTAGGTCTTGGCCTGCTCCGGCTGGGCCGCCCAGTCGAGGAAGTCCTGCGCGGAGGTCTTCACGGCGTCGTCGGACTTCGCGTTGATCGCCCAGGCGTAGTTCGCCGAGGCGAGCGTGAACGGCTCCTGGCCGTCTGCCGGCGGGAAGGCCTGGACCGTGATGTCGAGGCCGGTGGCGCCGCCGATCGACGCCGCAGCCGAGCCGGGCGTCGCCGCCGTCAGGGCCGTGCCGCCGCCGATGCCGGCGGTGATGTTGTCGAACGTGCCGCCCGCGGCACCGTCCTGGAAGCAGCCGGTGTCGTTGAGCTCGACGATGTCGTTGAGCGTCTCCTGCCAGCCGTCGCTGTCGGCGAAGGTGACGTCGCCTGCCGCACGCTGCTCGTTCCAGTCCGGGGTGCCCTCGTAGACGCGGGTGGCCGAGATGAGCTGGGCGAACAGGCCGGTGTTGAACGGCACGCCGCCGGCGAGCACCGTGAAGGTCTTGCCGCCGTCGCGCGCCGTCTGGCAGGCGGCCAGCAGGTCGTCGTACGTCGCGGGGTACTCGTCGATGCCGACCTCTTCGGCGCCGGCGGAGTTGTAGATGAGGCCGACGGGGGCGAGGGCGGTGGGCTGGCCGTAGACCTTGTCGTCGACGGTGTACTGCGCTTCGCTCCCCGCGGGGATGATGCCCGCGCTGGTGTCGTCGAGCGGCTCGAGGAAGCCCGCTTCGGCGAGCGTGACCACCGAGATCGGCTGGCCGGTGCCGGGGGCGAGGATCATCACGTCGGCGGCGTTGCCGGCCTGGAGCTGCGTGGTGACCTGCGTGTTGTACGCGTCCGACGGGTACGGGATCACCTCGACCGGAACGCCGGTCTCCTTGGTGTACATGTCGGTGAGCTGCTCGTAGTAGTTGTCCGCGTCGTTCGCCTCGGCGACCATGAGCGTGAATCCCGTGTCGGCGGAGTCGCCGGAGTCTCCGCTGCTGTCGCCGCCGCCGGAGCAGCCGGCGAGGATGAGGACTCCGGCGACGGGAGCCGCCAGAAGCGACCACCGGAGAGGCCGGGAGGCTGTGTGCTGTGGCATTTCGACCCTTTCGTGACTTCGTTGTCGCCAGCTCGGGTTGCTGGCTCGGCCTCGGGGCCGCACATCAAGCGTCGCACGATATGTAGGTTTCCGACATTAGCGATGCTTATGTGCGGCAATTGCCTCGGTGATCCCCGATTTCGCCCAGGTCAGTGGGTCATCTCGATGAGCAGCAGCACGGGCCCTGCGAGGCCTGCGGCCAGCGGTGCGGCGTCCGTCTCGAAGACTTCGGTCATCGGCGCGAAGATCTCGCCGGTCGGGACGGATGCCTCGGCGATCAGACGATTGCGCCACGGATTCGCGATCTCGACCTCGAGCGCGTTGTCGCCCGCCTTCACCGCTGCGGTCACATCGACGTGGAACGGCGCAGTCCACGCGATCCCGCACTCGACGCCGTTGAGGACCACCCGGGCGATGTCGCCGACGCGCCCGAGATCGAGCGTGATCCGCCGGTCGTCCGGTTGCCGGGTCAGCGTGAACCGCGTGCGATAGACCGCCGTTCCCGAGAACGCCCGTGCCTCGTCGTCGAGGTCGGTCCACAGGCGTGGTCCGCCCGGCAGCGCGACCGGCGGGCGGCCGGGAAGCTCCAGCGTCCACGCTTCCTCGATCGTCCGACGGTCGACGGTCCCCATCGCCGCCGTCGGGCCGTGACCGCCCGGCATCACGAACACCGAGCCGAACGGCGCCAGTGCGATCTCGAACGACCGGCGGTCACCGCCCGCGCCGACGTCGACCAGCGGCGCCGTGCGGAGCGCGACCGGGTCCCACGCGCTGAGTGCCGCCGCCCCGGCGGGCACGATGATCCGCGCGGTCACCGCCTCAGCGGTCGGATTGGCGAGGAATGTGACGCGCTCTCCGTCCACGACCCGCGCGATGGTGCGCAGCCGCGCGCCGACGACCTCGAGGTGCGGCGTGATGCCCAGCGTGCCCAGCGCTTCGCCGAGACTCGTCGTCGCCACGACCCGGCCGCGGGCGCGCGGGTGGACCCAGATCTCGTCGCACAGCCGCGTGAACTCATCATCGTCGTCGGCGAGCGACGGCGACTGCTCCGGCCACACGCCCACGACGGTCGCTCCGGCGTCGAGCAGCGCGGCGATCCGGCGCAGCGTCTGGTTCGTCAGGCGCCGACTCGAGCCGCCGAGGTGGAGCACCCGGTAGCGCGCGCCGCGCGCGACGAGCTCCCCGTCCTCCACCCGCAGCAGCGCCAGCGCGTCCGCGCCGACGTAGTCGAAGTCGAAGCCGTCCGGCACGGTCGTGTCGAAGGCGGCGTCGTAGAGGCCCGTTACCGGTGCCTCCTCGCCGACGAAGACGGCGATGTCGACCGCCGGCTCGCCGGACGAGAGCACGGCCGAGCACCGCGCGAGGTAGTCGACCCACGGGCGTGCCATGCTCGCCCAGGTCTCGTTCGCGGTGAACGCCTGTCCGAGGAACGGCGCGAGCGCGACACCCGGGGGCGGCGCGGTCAACGGCTGGTGCGGCGACGTGTGGATGCAGAATCGCGTCACGCCGAGCGCGAGCTGCAGGTCGGCGACGTGCTTGAGGCTCCGCGGCGACGAGGCCCACGGGCGGTCGAAGCTCGTGAACGCCTCGGCGCCCGTCCACCGCCTGCCGTGCACATGCGCGACGGATGCTGCGCCCTTGAGGTCCGCGACATACGTCGGCCGCGGACCGGCTTCGGGATCGAACGTCCACATGGCGCCCATCGGCACGTCGGCGTGCGCCCGCATCGCCAGGTCGTCGCCGAGCTGCGGTCGCCCGTCCTCGAGCGCTTCCGCGTAGTACGTCATGCCGCGGCGGTGCGCCTCGGCGGAGAGGGTTCCGTAGTACTCGGTCGAGAGCAGCTCCGAGAGCGTCCGCCGGTAGTCGTAGAGGAATCGATCGGATGCCTCGGCCCCGTCCACGAGATACCCCGCGAGCGTCGGCAGCCAGGGCGTCGGGTCGTAGCCGCGCAGCTCGCGGAAGTGCTCGAGGATCCCGTCGGTCCAGTTCTGCGCCCCGGCTTCGATGCTGTCGCTGAGCAGGGCGTTGTACCGACCGGGGGCGAACCGCTCGAGATGCCGCTCGAGGTACGCCGCGACGCGGCGGCCGTCGAGCTTGTCGACCTCCAGTCCGGTGGCGTCGGGCAGCGCCGGTCCGTTGGTCTGGCCGGTGAGGGATGCCCCGATCCGCAGCACGCGCCAGCGCCCGGGCGGAGCGTCCCACGTGAGGCGGTCGCCGTGGAGGTGTGCTGTGAGGTCGTGCACGTCGCGCGGGCCGGGGGCCGCAGCATCCGTTCCCGGAATCGTGTCGATCGCGTAGTAGTCGGGGACCACACCGAAGCCCGCTTTGACCTCGGCCTGGTGCACGCGGGCGCCCGTGCGGAGCGCGAACTCGGAGACGAGGAAGGCGTCGCTGCGGCGGAGCACCGGGGGCAGTCGCACGCCGTCGGCGACGGGCGGGAGCGCCTCGGCGGCGCTCGCGCCCGACAGCACGAGCCGGAAGCGGCGGCCCGTGACCGGGGCGAACGTCGCAGATCTCGCCGACACCGTTGTGGCCGGCAGCGCGACGGCATCGCGGTAGGCATCGCCGTCGTCGCTCACCTGCAGCACCGCCTCGGGCGGTGGTGCGGCGCCGAACCCGCGCGGCCCGGGGAGGCCGAGCGTGACCGAGCTGACCGTCACGGGCTCGTCGAAGTCGAGCTCGAGCCACGCCGAGGACCACGCGTCGGGATCCCGGGGGAGCGAGACGGCACTGTCGAACGAGCCGTCGACGAGCCGGTCGATCTCGTCGACGGGCGCGGAGCCGTGCACCCGGTCCGGCCGGAGCGCCTCCTGCGCCGGTGCGGCCGGCAGGGCGACCACTCGCCAGTCGACCGCCCACGGCTCGCGGGAGTCGGCGCCGGGGCGAGGGGAGTCCTGGAACGTGCCGGCGACCGCCGGCAGCGGCGGGAGGTCGACGGCGCGGCGCTCGCCGCCGTCGATGACGCACTCCGACCACACCAGCTTCTTCATGGCGTCGCCGGGCTCCACCCACGGACCGCCCGCGGCGCTCCAGCCCGATGACGTCGCGACCGCGAGCTCGAGGCCGAGGGCGGACGCCGTGCGCGACGCCGTCTGGATCGCCTCGTGCCAGGCGTCCGTTCCCGGCCGCACCGGCTCGGGCACGACGAGGGGAACCCCCATGCCGCCGTCGAAGAGCTGCACACCGCGCACGCCGACATCGTGCAGCCAGGTCAGATCCCGCACGATGCCGGCGGGGTCGATGTTGCCGTCCATCCAGTGCCACCAGGCGCGCGGGCGCGCCTCGTCCGGCGGGTCGACGAAGTCCTGCCACAGGAGGGAAAGGCCCTCGGGCGCGCTCGACGATGACTCGGCCACGTTCCTCATCCTGCGCGAGGAACGGCCTGCGGCGGGGTCCTGAACCACTTATATCCGGTATTGCCAGAACTAATGTGTGCTTCCGACACAAGTGTGTGATAGTGGCTGTGACGCCGCCGGTGAAGGGGCGCATGACGACGAGGTCAGAGAGTAGATGACAGTGACGATCGAGCGAGACGCGACGCGCACCCTCACGGTGCCACCCGAGGCCCGACGCACGCCGCGCCCCCGCGGCGGCCGCCGCCCGCTGATCAGCTACGGGCACTGGTGGTGGGCGCTTCCGGCCATCATCCTCGTCATCGCGGTGCACTATGTCGCCACCCTGACGGGAGGCTTCTTCGCCTTCACGAACTGGACCGGCCTCGGGGACTGGGAGTTCATCGGCCTCGACAATTTCGTGCGGATCTTCAACGACCCGCTCATGGTCGGCGCCGTGATCAACACGCTCTTCCTGGCGTTCGGCTCCGTCATCCTGACGAACATCCTCGGGCTCGGCTTCGCCCTGGCCATCAACCGCACGCTGAAGACCCGCTACATCCTGCGGACGCTGCTCTTCATGCCCGTCGTGCTGAGCCCGCTCGCCGTCGCGTACGTCTGGAAGTTCATCTTCCAGTTCAACGGCCCGCTCAACGGCTTCCTCGCCGCGATCGGCCTCGAAGAGATGCAGAAGGTCTGGCTCGCGGACCCCACCTGGTCGATCTGGGCGATCCTGCTCACGGTCGTCTGGCAGCAGACCGGCTTCGTCATGGTGATCTACCTGGCCGGCCTCGCCTCGGTGCCGGTCGAGCTCGAAGAGGCGGCCGCACTCGACGGTGCCGGCGTCTTCAAGCGGTTCTGGCACGTCACGGTCCCCGGCATCCGGCCCTCCATCGCGATCGCGACGACGCTCGGCATCATCCAGGGCCTGCGGATCTTCGACCAGATCCTCGCCCTCACGGCCGGCGGTCCGGCCGGCGCCACCGAGACCCTCGCGACCCAGGTCTACAAGCAGGCGTTCTCGCTCGGCCAGTTCGGCTTCGGCTCGGCGCTCGCGCTCGTGCTGACCCTCATCATCCTCGTCTTCGCGATCCTCCAGCAGTACGCGACGCGCGACCGCGACGCCGCTCGAAAGGCCTGACATGTTCCGCTACACCAAGCTCACCGCGGTGCGGGAAGTCCTCATCTGGATCATCACGATCATCGGGCTGCTGCCCTTCTACTTCCTGATCGCCACCGCATTCAAGACCGACCAGGAGGCGCTGACGACGAGCGCCATGGCGCCGCCGCAGTCGCTCGACTTCAACGCGTTCATCGAGGTCCTGACCACCGGCGGACGCAACAGCATCCCCATGGCGATCCTCAACAGCGCGATCATCACGGCGGGCGCCATCTTCGGACTGGTGCTGTTCGGCTCCGTCGCCGCCTACGTCATCACCCGTCGCACCCGCGCCTGGACGAACCTGACGTTCTACCTGGTGCTCATCGCGATCATCCTGCCGGCGCAGCTGGGCACCGTGCCGCTCTACATCGGAGCCCGGTCCGTCGGCCTCACCGGCAACGCGATCGGCATGATCCTGCTGTGGATCGGCATCCTGCTGCCGCTGTCGGTGTTCCTCTACGCCAGCTTCTTCCGCGGCCTCACGACCGAGTACGAGGAAGCGGCCGTCATCGACGGAGCCTCGCCGACGCAGGCGTTCTTCCGGGTGGTGCTCCCGCTCATGGCGCCGGCGACGGGCACGGTCGCGATCCTCGCGGGTCTCATCGTCTGGAACGACTTCTTCAATTCGCTGATCTTCCTGGGCGGCTCGACCACCCAGACGCTGCCTGTCGCGATGTACACGTACGTCGGCGGTCTCGTATCGGCGTGGAACAAGATCTTCGCCGTCGTGATCATCTCGATGATCCCGATTCTGCTCTTCTACATGTTCGCCCAGAAGAAGTTCATCCAGGGCTTCGCTGGCGGCCTGAAGGGCTGAGGGGTCGATCCGCCGTGGGCACCGACAACCGCGCGGCGTTCGAGACGTTCGTCGACCTCTTCTACACGCAGAAGCGTTCGCCTTCCTCGTCTCGGACGACTACATCCAGCACAACCCCACCATCGGCGACGGCCCCGCGCCGGCGATCGCGATGCTCACCCCGAAGTTCGACGGATCGCCTGATGCGAGGTTCGAGATCCAGCGCATCCTCGTGGACGACGACCTCGCCATGGTGCACGTGAAAGCCTCCCGACCCGGCGCTGCGGACGCCGCGGTCGCGGACATCTACCGATTCGAGGACGGCCGGATCGTCGAGCACTGGGACGTGCTGCAGCAGGTGCCCGTGCATGCCGCCCACGACCACCCGATGTTCTGACCCTCGACGCGCTCGGGGACCGAGAGAAGGCTCACCCATGTATCAGCTCGCACCCAACATCGAACTCCTCTTCACGGAGGCCGGCGACTACCACGACCGCGTGCGCGCGGCCGCCGCGGCGGGGTTCGACGCCGTCGAGATGTGGGGCCCCACCGGAGTGGACGCCCCGGCGACGCCCAAGGATCTGCCGGCGCTCAAGGCCGCGCTCGAAGAGACCGGCACGCAGCTCACGGCCCAGCTCGCGGAGCCCCGTACGCAGTTCATGATCCCGCCGTGGGACCACTCGGAGTTCTTCCGCAAGCTCGACGAGGGCGTCGCGATCGCCACCGACCTCGGCTGCCCCCGCATCGTCGTCGGCAGCGGCACGGGCTTCGGCGGCTGGAAGCGTCAGGTGCAGCTCGACAAGCTCATCGAGATCTACCAGAAGGCCATCGCGCAGATCGACGGCTCGGGCATCACGCTCGTGCTCGAGCCGGTCAACGTGCGCGTCGACCACCCCGGCTCGCTCCTGGACCGCACCGCCGAGGCGGTCTACGTCGCCCGCGGCGTCGCGTCGCCGCAATTCGGCGTGCTGTACGACATCTATCACTCGGCCGTCGAGGGCGAGGACATGGCCGTCGAACTCGCCAACGCGGGCGACCTCGTGAAGTACGTCCAGCTCGCCGACGCCCCCGGCCGCGGCGAACCGGGCACCGGCGACCTCGACTGGGCGGAGCGCTTCGGCATCCTCCGTACCAACGGCTACGACGGGCCGATCGGCCTCGAGTACTACCCGACGGTCGAGTCCGCGGCATCCGTCGCCCTCATCCGGGAGCTGGCGGTCACGGCATGAGCCGTTACCCCGCGTCGGTCGACGTCGCGATCGTCGGCAGCGGTCCCGCCGGTGCGACGTACGCGCGCATCCTGAGCGAGGAGGCGCCGGATGCCTCGATCGCGATGTTCGAGGTCGGCCCCACGGTCTCCGACCCGCCAGGTGCGCACGTGAAGAACATCGAAGACACCGATCTCCGGGCCGAAGCGCAGCGGAGGTCGGAAGGCCCTGGGGCCGGTGAGGCGACCGTCAACAACCCGGGCGCCGTCACCTCCGGGATGCGTCGCGCGCGACCGGGGACCTATCTGCTCTCCGACGGCTACCAGGCCGACGGCGAGGATGGTCTCCCTGTCGCCGCGTTCTCGAGCAACGTCGGCGGGATGGCGGCGCACTGGACGGGTGCATGCCCGCGGCCGGGCGGCAGCGAGCGCATCGCCTTCCTCCCCGACCTGGATGAACTGCTCGATGAGGGCGATCGCCTGCTGGGCGTGACGACGGATGCATTCGACGCGGCGCCCTTCACGGCGCTCGTGCGTGAGCGGCTCGCAGCCGCCGTGGACGACCATCGCGCCGAGGAGACCCGCGTACAGCGCATGCCCCTGGCTGTGCACCGGCGCGAGGACGGGCGACTCGTATGGTCGGGCTCGGACGTCGTGCTGGGCGATGTCACGCGCCGCAATCCCGCCTTCTCACTGCTCGACGAGTCGCTCGTGACGCGCGTGCTCGTCGAGGACGGACGCGCGGCGGGCGTCGAGGTCCGGGATCTCCGCACCGGTGAGGTGCACGAGGTGCGCGCCCGCGCCGTCGTGGTCGCCGCGGACGCGCTGCGCACCCCGCAGGTGCTGTGGGCGTCGGGCGTGCGCCCCGCCGCGCTCGGCCGCATGCTCAACGACCAGACGCAGGTGGTCTACGCCTCGCGACTGCGCGACGTCGAGCCGCCCGCAGAGGACGGGATCGCAGCATCCGGAGCCCTCTCCGAGCAGAGCGGCGTCAGCTGGGTGCCGTTCACGGACGAGATGCCGTTCCACGGGCAGATCATGCAGCTCGACGCCTCGCCGGTGCCGCTCGCGGACGACGACCCTGTGATCCCCGGATCGATCGTCGGGCTCGGCCTGTTCTGCGCCAAGGATCTGCAGTGGGACGACCGCGTCGAGTTCTCGGACACCGAGCAGGACTCGTATGGGATGCCGGCGATGCGCCTGCACTACACGCTCACCGACCGTGATCACGCCGTGCTCGATCGCGCGCGTGCGGAGATCGTCGAGCTCGCGAAGGCTGTCGGCGAGCCGATCGGCGACCGGCCGTTCAAGATGCCGCTCGGTGCGTCGCTGCACTACCAGGGCACGACCCGCATGGGCGAGACCGACGACGGCCAGAGCGTCTGCGGCCCCGACAGCGAGGTGTGGGGCGTGCCCGGACTGTTCGTCGCAGGCAACGGCGTCATCCCGACCGCGACGGCGTGCAACCCCACGCTGACGTCGGTCGCGCTCGGGGTGCGCGGAGCGCGCCACATCGCTCGCACTCTTGCTTATGTCTAAATCAGACATTAGAGTGTAGAAACAAGAACTAAGTGTCAAGGAGGACTCTGTGATACCCGATCGCATCATCGAGCAGGGAACGCTCACGACCGACGGCGCCCGTGTCTCGGTCGAGGTTCGCTTGCCGTGGTACCGCGCGCTGCCCGCCTCGTGCATCGGCCGCGCCACGCTCACCGTCGACGGCGTCGAGGTGCCGGCCGATTCCCTCCGCTGGGGGATGAACGGCCAGACCTTCACCTTCAACGAGCTCGTGCCGAACACACAGGACTGGTGGTTCCCGACCGACTCCGCCGTGCTCTCGGGCGACCTCGAGCTCGCCGGCGACGCCGAGCACAAGGTCGAGGTCGGCCTCACCCTCTACATCCCGTACATCGTCATCGGCGAGAACGAGGTGCTCCACATCGAGGAGCACGACGCCAAGACCATGACCGCACGAAAGGCGGTGGCGGCATGACCGGCCTCGGCTCGCCCATCCAGGGCGTCACGCTCTACAGCTTCACGCGCGCGTTCCACGGTCGCGAGTACGACCTCGAGGGCCTCATCCGCAAGGTCGCCGCCGACGGCTACGGCCCGGGTCTCGAGATCATCGGCTTCTCGAGCTTCCGCGGCTTCCCCGAGATCGACGACCGCTTCGCCGGCTGGTTCCGCGACCTCGTCGACGAGACCGGCCTCGTCACCACCTCGCTCGCCGTGAACGCCGACATCGGCATCCACCGCGACCGGCTCCTGACTCAGGACGAGCTGCTCGCGTACATGCGCCGGCAGATCGCGGCCGCCGCGAAGCTCGGGTTCCCGATCGCCCGTGTGCAGATCTCGATCGAGCCGGATTCGATGGAGGCCCTCGCGCCGATCGCCGAGGAGTACGGCGTGACGCTCGCCCTCGAGGTGCACGCCGACCAGTACGCCTTGCACCCGCGCATCCTGGCGCTTCGCGACCGCTACGAGAAGGTCGGCTCGCCGTTCCTCGGCTTCACGATGGACTGGGGCGCCACGGTGACCGGCTTCGCGCCGTCGCTGCTCGAGGCCTACCGCCGCCGCGGCGCGTCGGAGGAGCTCCTCGGCAAGGTCGTCCAGCTGTGGGACGAGTTCTACGAGCAGGGCCCGCCCGCCGACCAGGCCGACCACGGCCAGCGCTTCGGCCGCTTCATCGGCCTCGCCGCGCAGAACGGCCGCCCCGACCTCGGCATCGACTTCGCGATCAACGGCACCGGCCTGTTCGGCCCGGCGCGCGTGGACGACTGGCTCGAGATCATGCCGTGGATCAAGCACGTGCACGGCAAGTTCTTCGGCATCGACGAGACGGGCGAAGAGCCCTCGGTGCCGGTGCGCGACCTCGTGACTCTGCTCGTCGAGAACGGCTACAACGGCGCCATCTCGAGCGAGTACGAGGGCTGGCACTGGAACCACTGGCAGTCGCCTTTCGACATCATCGCCGGTGAGCAGGCCGTACAGCGCTCGGCTGCGCAGGCGGCCGGCTCGCGCATGGTCACGGATGCCGCGGACGCACGTCTGCAGCTGGCCCAGTGGCTTCCGACCAGGACGTCGGTTCCTGAGCTTGTCGAAGGAGCGAAGGCATGAGCGCCGACATCGCCGGCACCGGCATCCGCCTCGGCACGACGCTGTACTCGATGACGAGCGAGTTCGCCGCGGGCCTCTACACGCCCGAGACGCTCATCGCCGCCGTCGCCGAGAACGGCATCGGACCGGGCGTCGAGTTCAACATCGCGCAGCTGCTGCGCACCTACCCCGACGTCGACGACGCCTTCGTGAAGCTGTGGTTCGACTCGCTCGAGAAGTACGAGCTCGAGCCCAGCGCCGTCGGCACGAACCTCGACATGGGGCGCCGCAAGGACCGCGACATGACGCCCGACGAGGAGCACGACTTCCTCGCGCGGCAGCTGAAGACCGCGCACACGCTGGGCTTCAAAAGGGTCGTCATCCGCTCTGCGGGCAAGGAGCTGCTGCGCAGCCTCCTGCCGCTCGCGGAGAAGTACGACCAGCGTCTCGGCTACGAGATCCACGCGCCCGAGGGCCCGAACAGCCCCAAGGTCCTGCAGATCCGCGAGCTCTACGAAGAGCTCGGCAGCGATCGGCTGGGCTTCACCGCCGACTTCTCGTCGACGATGCACAGCCTCTCGCCGCGCCTGCTGGGCACCCTCCGCCAGATGGACATGCCGGAGGAGTACTTCCCGGTGATGGACGAGATCTGGCACAAGCCCTTGCCGATGCACGTGCGCAACCAGGAGTTCGAGGACTACCTCACGGCGCAGGGGTGGGACTTCCTCAAGGCCGGTCCGTTCACGCGCCTGGCGTTCAACATGCACGGGCTCGTGCCGCCGGAGGAGTGGCTCGACATCATGCCGCAGATCTTCCACGTCCACGCGAAGTTCTACGACATCAGCGCCGACGGCGAAGAGCCCGCGATGGACATCCCGCGCATCGTGCGGCAGTTCGTCGAGGGCGGCTATCAGGGCTACCTCTCGAGCGAATGGGAGGGCCACGCCTTCTCCGACCTCGGCGAGGCCGACCCCATCGACCTCGTGAAGAAGCAGCACGCGCTCATGCGTCGTGCGATCGAAGAGACCGTCGCGCAGCGCCAGCCGGCCTGAGCGGACACAGGAGCAGAAATGACCGACACTGTCGCCGAAGCCACTGTCGCCGAACTCGCCGCGGAGGTCGCGCGCCTGCGCGAGCAGGTCGAGGGCGCCCAGCGCCTCGCCCAGCGGGCCGAGGACCGCGGGCAGGTGGAGAACCTCTTCAACCGCTACATGTACCTGCACAACGCCTTCCAGGACGAGCAGATCATCCCCCTGTGGGTGAAGGAGGGGACGGAAGGCATTCGCGCGCGCTACACGAACGCGGGCCAGTACACCACGTGGGAGAGCGTCACGCGCTACCACCGCGACCGGCCCACCCCGGCCGGCAAGCTCATCCTCCACGCCACCACGACCCCGGTGATCGAGGTCGCCGGAGACGGGCAGACCGCCAAGGGCGTCTGGCTGATGGCCGGCACCGAGTCGGGACTCACCGACCCGAAGGTGGCCGAGGCGTTCCCCGACATGTACTCGCCGGAGGAGGTGCTCGGCAAGAAGGTCTGGGCGCACTGGGTGTGGTGCAAGTACGCGATCGACTTCCTCAAGCAGGACGGCGAGTGGCGGTTCTGGAAGTTCCGCTGCTATGAGCTCGCGCGCGCGCCGTTCGAGGAGAACTGGATCAGCTTCGGGCTGAAGAACCAGGGCGCCTTCGACCTCGACCTCATGTACTTCGGGGACGACGGCAAGCCGGTGTTCATGCCGCCGGCCGACGAGCCGGTCGCCTCGAAGAACCACCCGTACAGCCCGGAGACGGTGCAGAAGCTCGAGCCCGCGCCGCCGGTCGCGCACGATCACTTCACCGACACCTTCGCCTAGGAGACCCCATGGCCACCCACAACTCGCTCTTCTCCGAGAAGGACGTCCGCCGCACCGACGACGGCATCGCGGTCTCGGTGCAGCTGCCCTGGTACCGCAGCCTCTGGCTGTCGGCGGTCGACGATGTCGCAGCATCCGTCAACGGCGTCGCCGTGCCGAGGGAGGACCTGCGCTTCGTGCTGCAGGGACGCTCGTACACGATCGACGAGCTGCCCGAGCAGTCCGAGACGCTCTGGTTCGTCGCCGACCGGCCCGACGTCGAGATCGCCCTCGCGTCGCCGCCGGCCGCGGGGGAGAAGCTCACTGTCGAGGTCGTCCTCACGATGCGCCTGCTCTACATGCAGATCATGCCCGGCGTGGACGGCGGCCCCGGCAGGTACGTGACCAACCGCGTGCCGGTCGAGCGTGAGGTCGTGCTCGCATGACGCTCCGCGTGGCCATGATCGGCTACGGCTTCATGGGCGCCGCGCACTCGGTGGGGTGGCGGCAGGCGCCGCACGTGTTCTCGGTGCCCGACGACGTCGAGATGGCCGTGATCGTCGGCCGCAACGCGAAGGCGGTGGCGGATGCTGCGGCCCAGTGGGGCTGGGCGGAGTCGGCGACCGATTGGCGCGAGGTGATCGCGCGCGACGACATCGACATCGTTGACATCGTGACGCCGGGCGACTCGCACGCCGAGATCGCGATCGCGGCGCTCGAGGCCGGCAAGCACGTGCTGTGCGAGAAGCCGTTGGCCAACACCGTCGAGGAGGCCGGGGCGATGGCCGAGGCCGCGTCCCGCGCCGCCGCGCGTGGCGTGCGGTCGATGGTCGGCTTCACCTACCGCCGCGTGCCCGCCGTGACCTTCCTCCGGGACCTCATCGCGCAGGGCGCCGTCGGTAAGATCGCGCATGTGCGCGCGGCGTATCGCCAGGACTGGCTGGTCGATCCCGAGATGCCGCTTGCCTGGCGTCTGCAGAAGGAGCACGCTGGCTCCGGTGCGCTGGGCGACATCGGCGCGCACATCATCGACATGACGCAGTTCGTGACCGGACTCGACGTGGCCGCCGTCTCGGGCGTCGTCGACACCATCGTGAAGCAGCGCCCGCTGCAGGGTTCGGGCTCCGGCCTCTCGGGCACCGCGGCCGAGGGTTACGGCGAGGTCACCGTCGACGACGTCGCGATGTTCACCGGGCGCCTCGAGTCGGGGGCGCTGGTGTCGTTCGAGGCGTCGCGGTTCGCGACCGGGCGCAAGAACGACCTGTCGATCGAGGTGTCGGGAGACAAGGGCGCGCTGCGCTTCGACCTCGAGGATCTCAACACGCTCTGGTTCTACGACCGGACGGCGCCTGAGCCGACGCAGGGATTCACGCGGATCCTGGTGACGGAAGCGTCGCATCCGTATGTCGCGGCCTGGTGGCCGGCCGGACACATGCTGGGCTATGAGCACGGGTTCAGTCACCAGGTCGTGGACCTGGTCACGGCGATCGCCGAGGGCACCGACCCGCACCCGTCGTTCGACGAGGGGCTGTCGGTCCAGCGGGTGCTCGCCGCCGTCGAGGAGAGCTCGGCCCACGACTCCGTCTGGGTCTCCGTCAATGCCGACGTCACCGTGAAGGGATAGCAATGCCTCGTCCGATCACCCTGTTCACCGGTCAGTGGGCCGATCTGCCGTTCGAGGAGGTGGCGCGCCTGGCGGGGGAGTGGGGCTACGACGGTCTCGAGATCGGGTGCTGGGGCGACCACATCGATGTGTCGCGGTGGGGCGACGCGGACTACGTGCAGTCGCGCCTCGACATCCTCGAGCGCAACGGCCTGAAGGTGTGGACGATCTCGAACCACCTCGCCGGTCAGGCGGTGTGCGACGATCCGATCGACGAGCGCCACCGCGACATCGTGAACGACCGGGTGTGGGGCGACGGCGATGCAGAGGGGGTGCGTCAGCGGGCCGCCGAAGAGCTGAAGGACACCGCGCGCTTCGCGGCGAAGCTCGGCGTGAAGACGGTGACCGGGTTCACGGGCTCGTCGATCTGGAAGGCTGTGGCGATGTTCCCGCCGGCGTCCGACGAGTGGATCGCCGCCGGCTACCGGGACTTCGCCGACCGGTTCCACCCGATCCTCGATGTGTTCGAAGAGGTCGGGGTGCGGTTCGCGCTCGAGGTGCATCCGTCCGAGATCGCCTACGACTACTGGACGGCGAAGGCGACCCTCGAGGCGATCGGGCATCGGAAGAGCTTCGGCATCAACTTCGACCCGTCGCACTTCATGTGGCAGCAGCTGGACCCGGTCGCGTTCGTGCTCGATTTCGCGGACCACATCTTCCACGTGCACGTGAAGGAGTCGATCACCAACCTCGACGGACGCAACGGCGTGCTCGGCTCGCATCTGCCGTGGGCCAACCCGCGTCGCGGCTGGACGTTCGTGTCGACCGCGCACGGCCAGGTGCCGTGGGAGCCGCTGTTCCGGGCTCTCAACGCGATCGGCTACGACGGCCCGACGTCGGTGGAGTGGGAGGACGCCGGCATGGACCGTCTGCAGGGCGCACCCGAGGCGATCGCGTTCGTGCGGAAGCTCAACGCCATCACGCCGCCCGCTGCCGCCTTCGACGCCGCCTTCTCCACCAAGACCGACTAGGCCTCGACCGAAGCGCCCCGAATCCGCCGGGGCGCCCTTCGGCGTGCCTTCGCACGCCCTGCACGAAGGAGTGTTCCGCATGACCGATGTCCTGAACGCGCTCATCCTGTCGGGTCACATGACCCGCGAGCACGACAACGAGTTCCGCAGCTTCCGCCAGCACAACCAGTGGCTCACGACCCTGCTCGAAGACACCGGGCGCTTCCGGGTCCGCATCGTCGAGGATCCGCGCGGACTCGGCGCCGACATCATCGACAAGTACGACGTCGTCATCGTCGTCTTCGAAGGTCGCGACGGCTACCACGAGAAGGCGGTCGGCTTCGGAGCGGAGACGGATGCTGCGCTCCTGAAGTTCGTCCATGACGACGGCAAAGGCATCGTGTGGTTCCACGGGTCCGCCGCGCAGGAGGACGACTGGGGCTACCCCGACGAGTACAACGTCATGCGCGGCTCCCGCCTCACCGTCGCCGGGGGACTGCGGCCCCGGCCGTGGGGCGAGGCGCAGCTCGACACGGTCGAGCCGCGGCACGCGATCACCGAGGGCATCAGCGCCCGGTGGACGGTCACCGGCGACGACATCCTCACCGGCGTCGAGATCGCCGAGGGCGCCCAGGTGCTCCTCACGACGTACGACGACCTCGAGTCGTACGAGAAGGCCCCGATGTGGCCGATGTCGCACTACCCGGTGGAGATCCCGCCGGAGGGCATCGCTGCGCTTCCGGGCATGAACACGGATCAGCCGATCGCCTGGATCAACGAGTACGGCGCCGGCCGGTCGTTCACCATCACGATCGGCCACGATATCGACACGTTCCGCCGCATCGAGTTCATCCGCATGTTCCCGCGGGGCGTCGAGTGGGCGGCGATCGGCGAGATCACGCTCGATGGCCCGGATCGTCGTGGTGAGCGGCGCTTCCTGCCGTGGCCGTACTACAACCACGAGGGCTGAGTCGCGGGACGCGGAGGGGCCGGACGCGTCGCGTCCGGCCCCTCCGCGTCGTCGAGCGACCCGCGGTCAGCGGGCCGTGCCCACGGCCGACAGTGCGCGCTGCGCAAGCGCGAGGTGCGCGCGGGTCGTCTCCGCCGGATCGGCGTCCAGCCACTCGTGGCCGCCCCACTCGCTGGTGAGCGTGCCGGTGAAGCCGGTGCGACGCAGGGCCGCCCCGATGTCGGCGATCGGCGCGGAGACGCGGCCGTCGGCGTCGTCGAGATCCCAGAACTTGAGGTGCACGCCGGCGGTGAGCGGGAGCAGCGGCTCGAGGTCGGCGACGTCCGACCGACCGAACCGTACGAGCAGATTCATGAAGAGCGTGTGGACGGCGGGCGGCACGCGTCCCTCCCGGAGCGTGGCGATCACGGCCTGGTGGGTCTCGGGCGCGCGCCATTCGGTCTCGAGGCGGTGCACCAGCTCGTCGTCGACGCCGCCCCGGCGGAGCTCGTCGAGGTACGACGGCGGCAGCGAGGGCATGAGCAGGCTGATGTCGACGAGCACGCGGATGCGGGGATCATCGAGTCCCTGCAGCAGCTGGAGGTTCGCCGCGACCGCAGGCACGTCGAGCGTCTGCTGCCCCTGGATCTCCTCGTAGAGGACCACGTCCAGCTCGTGGAGCACGGGCTGCGCGAGGCGCAGCAGCTCCGGACCCGTCTGACCGAACGGCACGCGCACGCCGCGGGCGCCCAGCCGGGCCGCCGCGCGCAGCTGCGGCACGAGGAACGCGAGCCGCTCCTGCTCGGTGCGCCGATACGTCGGCGAGATCCAGTCGTCGAGGCTCGCTCCGACGATCGTCACGGCGCCGCCCGCCACGGCCAGACCTTCGCGGAACGCATCCACCTCGGTGTCGGACGGCTCGGGGAACGAGCGCCACACCTGACCCGCCTCGATCTCGATGGTCGATGCGACGCCGTCCGCGACGACGCCGATCGCGATGTCGTCGGCCGTCCGTTCGGCGCGGATCACCTCGGGCGTCCAGTTGAACGCACTGGCTGACAAGGTCCAGTCACCGGGAGCGTGATTCTGGGGCGCGCTCGCCGGCTCGCGAACGGTCGTTCGCCCGGCCGTCGATTGCGGGCGAACGGATGCCGCGTCCCCGAGCACGAGCGGCCGTTCGGCGCGGAACGGCAGGGCGAGCGGACCGGATGGCCCGGCCTGGAGGTACGGCACCACGAGCACGAACGACACCGAGATGTCGTGGGCGCCGGGAGGCAGCATCCGTTCGCCGTGCAGTTCGAGCCGGTCCTGGATGAACCACCAGCCCTGCTCGGCCTGGAGGGCGTCGGGTTCGACCTCGCGCTCACCGAGGCGGACCGTGACGGAGACGGGGGCCCCGTCGACCTGCACCGCGATGTCGGTCACGGCGGCGAGGGGCATCGACCGGATCCACGGCAGGCTCACGCGCAGGGCGAAGCCCGAATCCGTCGCGACGAGCGCATCGTCCAGCAGCAGCGGCAACGCCATCGTGTTCACTCCCTTGTGTCGGCGCCGGCAGAGCCGGCTTCAGACAGGAAACTACACGCTTTTGTTGATTTCTGTAAGAAGTTGTCGGCGAATGACGAGAGTCCTACGCCACCGCTTCGAGGGCGCCGCGGATCGCCACGACCGTGGGCCGCCCGTCGCCGAACCAGCGGGGGAAGGTGACCTCGAAGAGCTGCTCGCGCACCATCTCCACACCGCCGCGCAGCGGCTCGCGCCGGTCGTTGACGGACTGCGCGATCGTCAGATCTCGCGTGGCGAGGGGGAGCGACAGCTCGTAGACGCGCTGACGCACCTCGGCCAGCAGCAGCTCTCCGGCGCCGGCCATGGCGCCGCCCATCACGATCACTGACGGGTTGAACATGTTGACGAGCGCGGCGATCGACTCGCCGACGACGCGGGCCGAGCGCTGCACAAGCCGGATCGCGAGCGCGTCGCCGTTCTCGGCTGCGATCGAGATGAGCTCGGGCGTGAGCTCCTCGCCGTCGGCGACGGCGGTGGCGAGCACACCCGTGGCGCCGGCCTCGATCTCGGCGAGGGCGTCGCGGATCATCGCCCACCCGCCGGCGACGGCTTCCAGGCATCCGATCTTGCCGCAGCGGCAGAGGGCATCAGAATCGCGCACCCGCACGTGGCCGATGTCGCCCGCGGCGCCGTTGACGCCACGGTGGATGCGCCCGTGCGAGAGGAGTCCCGCGCCGATGCCGGAGCCCATCTTGCAGTAGATCAGGTCGAGGCGGTCGTCGTCGCGGCGGGCGCGCTCCCCGAAGGTGAGCAGGTTCACGTCGTTGTCGACCCACACGGGTGCGTCGTAGCGCTGCTCGAAGCGGCGCCGCACATCGAAGCCGTTCCAGCCGGGCATGATCGGCGGTGCGACCGGGCGACCGCTGTCGAAGTCGACCGGGCCGGGCACGCCCACACCGATGCCCCAGACTGGCACGTCCGGGGTGCGCGCGAGCACCTCGTCGATCATGCTCAGGGCCTTGTCGAGCGTCTCCGCGGGTCCGCGGGCGATGTCCCACGGCGAATGCTCCTGATCGATGACGTCGCCGTCGAGGAGTGCGACGCCGACATGGATGTGGAGCGCGCCGAGGGCGCAGACGACGATGCGTCCGGCGTCGCCGCGGAAGCGGAGGGTGCGCGGTGCGCGGCCCCCAGAAGAGGGGCCGAACTCGCCGTCGGCGAGGTAGCCCATCTCGATCGCGTGGTCGACGCGCTGCGTCACGACGCCGCGGCCGAGACCGGTCACCCGGCCGATCTCGGGGCGGGTCGAGGCCTCGCCGGTGCGAACCATGTTGACGATGCGAAGAAGGCTCGTCATCTCGTCGGTCTGTGCGCCGAACCGCAGGGTGGACTCTCTGGCCATGGTCGATTCTTACATAACGCCGCGCACTAGACACGGAAATCGTGACATCTATAGTCAAACGACTTCACACTTAGGTACGCTTCCAGCCGAAGTAAGGAGGCGTCCATGGCTCGTGGTGTGGGCATCATCGGTGCGGGTCCCGGAGTGGCGGCACTGCATCTTCCGACCCTCGCGCGCCTGAGCGACGCCTTCCGCGTCGTGCACGTCGCCGACGGGGGCAGCGGCCGGGCGGCCGCACTCGCGGCGCGCGGGGGTGCCCGATCGTCGACGGGCGCCGAGGCCATCATGGCGGATCCCGAGGCGGAGGTCGTCGCGATCTGCAGCCCGCCCGCCCAGCATGCGGCGCAGATCATCGCGGCCGTCGCCGCGGGCAAGCGCGCGGTGTTCTGCGAGAAGCCGATCGGCACGACCGTCGCCGAGGCGGAAGAGGCCGTCGAGGCGTGCCGCCGCGCCGGCGTGCCACTCATCGTCGGCACGAACCACTACTTCGACCCGGCGTGGGGCCGGGCCAAGCATCACCTCACGGCGTCGGGCGGGCCGGTCATCTCGATCTCCATCACGCTCGCGCTGGCGCCCAACACGCGGTATCACCAGCTCGTCACCGAGCTGCCCGTCGCGGCGGACGGGCGGGGCGGGCCCGACCTCACGCGCCCAGAGGTGGCGGCGGGCGTCGTGCGTCAGCTTCTCACCGGACTCGCGATCCACGATCTGCCGCTCGTGCGCGATCTCGTCCCGCGCTTCGAGCGCGTCGTCTTCGCGCGGGCGCTGCCCCCGCTCGGGTACGCGGTCGGCTTCGTGGCCGGCGGGGTCCCGGTCCAGCTCACGACGGTGATGCTCCCGGAGGGCGCCGACACGCTCTGGCGCATCGCCGTCGCGACGGCTTCCGATCGGCTCGACGTCAGCTTCCCGCCCCCGTTCGTGCACGCCGGCGGAGCGCGGGTGCGCGTGCGCGCGGCGGACGGCCGCGACACGGTCTACGCACACGATCCCGCCGACGGATACGTCGCGGAGTGGCGCGCCCTCGCGGAGCTGCTCGACGCCGGCCTGCCGGTGGAGTACGACGAACTGCTCGACGACGCCCGCTACGCCCTGGGGCTGGCGGACGCCGCGGCGGAGCTGATCGGAGCCGCAGCATGACGACGCCCGTTCGAACCGACCTCGACGCCTACCGCGTCGCGGTGGCCGAGCTGCCCGTGAGCGCGATCGCGAGCCCTGACGTGCAGGGCGCCATCGCCGTCGTGCCCGGGGGCGACGCGTGGTGGGTGGTCGCCTCTGACGCTATCGCCGCCGGCGCGGCGGCCGTCGTCGTCGCGCAGCCTGCCGTCGGCCCGATCGAGGCGCTCGATGCCCTCGCCTCGCTCGCCGGAGCCATCCCCGTGGTCGTGGAGCGCCCGCTGCTCCGCGCCGACATGGTCGCCGCAGCGGGCGCGTCGATCGAGGAGCTCCCGGCTCCCGGCGCGCTCGTCGTCGAGTGCCATGCGCCCGCGCGCACGCTCGGTCCGGCGTTGCGCGACGCGATCGGGTGGGCGCGGGTCATCGCCGGCACGCCGCTCGCACCTCGGACGTCGGAGTCGTGGGGAGGCCGCGTGCTCGCCCTCCTCGAATCCGAGCATGGCTCCGCCGTGTCAATCGCCGCCGCCGCGCAGCCGGGCGCACCGCGCACCGGCCGCGTGCGGATCACCTCGATCGCCCCGACACCCGTCGAGGTCGACGCGGATCTCGACACCGTCGTGGCCGTCACGGATGCCACGGGTCGACGCATCCTTCCCGCGTGCTTCGAGAGCTCCGAGCGCGTCGCGCTGCGCCGCGCGATCTCCGCGGTGCGCACGGCCGAGCGGCCCTCCGATCTCGCGGACCTGCGCCATGACACGGGTCTTGCCGCGGCGCTGCTTTCTGCGCGTCCCGCATAAACGTCGGTGATCCGAGGGATAGCCGATATGGGATTCCTCGATATGCCCGAGTTCGGCGAAAGTGGTTGACGGGATCACCCCGATGACTCACCGAAAGGGATCGAAGATGATCAAGCTTCTGTCACATCTGTCGTATGTGGCCATCACGTCGCCGGATGTCGAGGCATCCGTCGACTTCTACGTCAACCAGGTCGGCCTCACCGTCGTCGACCGCGTCGACGGCGCCGTCTACCTCCGCTGCTGGGGCGACTACTACGCCTACTCGGTCGTGGTCGTGCCGGGCGACGAGCCGGGTCTCGTGACCGCCGCGTGGCGCACGTCGAGCCCCGAGGCGCTCGAAGAGGCGGCGAAGCGCGTCGAGGCCGCCGGCATCCAGGGCGAGTGGATCGACGTCCACAGGATCGGCCGTGCCTACCAGTTCACCGGCCCGTGGGGCCACTCGCTGACCCTGCACTGGGACGTCACGCGCCACCACGACACCGAGGGCGACGCCGCGTCGATCTACCCCGACCGCCCCTCGCGTCGCAGCAAGGTCGCGGGCGCCCCGCGCCAGCTCGACCACGTCACGATCGCGACCAGCGACGTCGACGCGTTCGTCCAGTGGTACGTCGACGTGCTCGGCTTCCGCTTCATGGCTCGCACGCAGCTCGACGAGGCGCCGATCTCGGTGTTCTCGGTGCTCACGACCAACGAGAAGTCGCACGACCTCGGCGTCGTCCTCGACGGCTCGACCCGCGCCGGCCGCGTGAACCACTACGCCTTCTGGGTCGACACCCGCGAGGAGCTGCTCATCGCGGCTGACGTCCTCGGCGAGAACGGCTACCCGATCGAGTACGGCCCGTCGATCCACGGCATCGGCGAGCAGAACTTCCTCTACTACCGCGAGCCCTCGAGCCTGCGCATCGAGCTAAACACCGGCGGCTACCGCAACTACGTGCCCGACTGGGAGGCCAACACGTGGAAGCCGTCGCAGGGGTCGAACAACTTCTACCGCAACAGCGCCATGCCGATGTCGATGACGGAGTCCTTCCCGCCCGCCGACGGCCCGTCGGCGACGGAGGAGGGCGTTCCGGATGAGATCAAGGACGCCCTGCTGAACCCGTACGCCAAGCACGGCCAGGGCTGACAGGCTCGAGGGTGGGGATGCCGCAGGCGTCCCCACCCTCGCACCACGTTCCGAACCACGGATCTGGAGAGAACATGACGACGTCGTCACACGGACTGACCGCCCCCTTCGCCCTCGCGCGCTACCGTGACGGCGATTCCGTGCGTCTCGGGCTCGTCGCCGGCGACCGCATCCGCGCGGTCTCCGACGACGAGCTCGGCGCCGCCGGACTCAACGCCTTCCTGGCGCACCCCGATTGGGACCGCCTCCGCGCGCTCGCCTCACACGACGGGGGGTGGATGCCGCTGGCCGACGTCGTGCTCACCGCCCCAGTGGAGCCGCGACAGGTGGTGCAGGCAGGCGCGAACTATCGCGAGCACGTCATCGAGCTGGTCGTGGCGGGCCTCACGCAGGACCCGTCCCGCTCGCCCGAGGAGGCCCGCGAGTTCGCGGCCAAGATGATGGACGACCGCCGTGCGAACGGCGAGCCGTACTTCTTCCTCGGACTGCCGACCGCCGTCGTCGGCGACGACGTGCCGCTCGTGCTGCCCGGCTACAGCGAGGTGCACGACTGGGAGCTCGAGCTCGCGGTCGTGATCGGCACCGAGGCGTTCCGCGTCACCCGCGAGGACGCGCTGCACCACGTCGCCGGCTACACGATCGTCAACGACGTCACGACGCGCGACCTCGTCTTCCGCAAGGACATGAAGGAGATCGGCACCGACTGGTTCCGCTCCAAGAACGCCCCCGGCTTCCTGCCGACCGGTCCTTTCCTGGTGCCGGCGCCTTTCGTGGCGGGGGAGGACCTCACGGTGCGACTCGAGCTCAACGGCGACACGATGCAGAACGGATCGACGAGCGACCTGCTCTTCGACATCCCGGCGCTCATCTCCGCCGCGTCGCAGACGACGACCCTGCTGCCCGGTGACCTGCTCCTCACGGGGAGCCCTCCCGGCAACGGCCAGCATTGGAAGCGGTTCCTGCGGGACGGCGACGTCATGACGGGGTCCATCTCGGGCCTCGGCACGCAGGTGGTCCGCTGCCTCGCGGAAGGACCGGCGGTATGAGCGCGCCGAGCGAGAACCCCGCCGACCTCGATCGGCAGAACCCCGCCGCCGAGATCGCGGCGCGCGCCGAGGCCTTCCGCAACTGGGGCCGGTGGGGCGAGGACGACGTGCTCGGCACGCTCAACTTCATCGACGCCGCCAAGCGCGTCGAGGCCGCCGCCCTGGTGCAGGACGGCGAGGTGATCTCGCTCGCGCAGGCGTTCGACACGAACGGCCCGCAGAAGGGGTGGCGCCGGCGCACCAACCCGGTGCACACGATGACCGACACCGGCACCGACGCCGAGCGCGGCAGCCAGGGCTTCCCCCACGGCATCGGCGGCGCCGACGACGTGATCGCGATGCCGCTGCAGTGCTCCACCCAGTGGGACGGACTCGGCCACATCTTCGACCACGGCAACGCCTGGAACGGGCGGCGCGCGGGCGACGTCGTCACGAGCGACGGCGACCTCGTCACGGGCATCGAGCACGCGGCATCCGTCATCGTCTCGCGAGGTGTGCTTCTCGACGTCGGCCGTCATCTCGCGCCCGAGACCGGCGAGCTCGCCGACGGCTACGCCATCACCGTTGCCGACCTCGAGGCGACTATCGCCGCGCAGGGCGCCTCGAGCCGGGTCGGCCGCGGCGACATCGTGCTGGTGCGCACGGGGCAGTACGCCCGCACCCGCCGCGACGGCTGGGGCGACTACGCCGGCGGACCGGCGCCAGGTCTGTCGCTCACCACCGCGGGCTGGCTGCATCGCACCGAGATCGCCGCGATCGCCACCGACACGTGGGGCTTCGAGGTGCGGCCCAACGAGTTCGACGCGGCGGCGTTCCAGCCGCTGCACCAGGTCGTGATCCCGAACCTGGGACTCACGATCGGCGAGATGTGGAATCTCGACGCCCTCGCCGACGCGTGTGCGGCGCGCGGGCGCTGGGACTTCCTGCTGTCGGCGGCGCCTCTGCCGATCACGGGGGCGGTCGGCTCGCCGATCAACCCCGTCGCGATTCTGTGATCCCCCCCCGAAGACAAAGAACAGAGAGGTTCTGACATGACCGCAGTCAACAAGGTCGCGATCGCCGGGAGCGGCGTGAGCGGACTCGCCGCCGCCATCCAGCTCGCCAAGGCCGGCGTCGAGGTCGACGTCTTCGAGGCGAAGCCCGAGCTCAGCGCGCTCGGGTCCGGCATCTCGCTGCAGGGGAACGCCCTGCGTGTGTTCGACGTGCTCGGCGCGTGGGACGACATCCGCGCCGCCGGTTACCCCTTCGAGGGGCTCAACCTGCGCGCTCCCGGGCCGGGGGCGCCGATCGTCGCCGAGCTTCCGGACGTCAAGACCGGCGGACCCGACTACCCGGCGGCGATGGGGATGCCACGGCCCGCACTGGCCCGCATCCTCCTCGACCACGCGCAGAAGGCGGGTGCGAACGTCCGCTTCGGAACCAAGGTCACCGGTCTCGAGCAGAGTGGCGACGGGGTCGAGGTCTTCGTCGACGGCGCCTCCGTCGGCACGTACGACCTGCTGATCGGCGCCGACGGCCTGAACTCCGCCGTCCGCGGGCTCATCGGCATCGAGACCAAGCCCGAGCCGACCGGCATGGGCATCTGGCGCTCGTTCGTCTCGCGGCCCGCCGAGGTCGTCCGCAGCGAGCTGTACTACGGCGGTCCGGTCTACATCGCCGGCTACACCCCGACGGGCGACGACACGATGTACGCCTTCCTCGTCGAGAAGGCGCAGGACCGCTTCGACATCTCCGACGAGGACGCGACCCGCATCATGCTCGAGGAGTCGCGTGCCTACGACGGCCCGTGGAACTCGATCCGCGCCGACCTCGAGGGCGGGGCGCACGCGAACTACACGTGGTTCACGAAGCACATCGTCGAGGGAACGTGGAACCGCGGTCGCGTCGTGCTCATCGGCGATGCCGCGCACTCGTGCCCTCCGACGATCGCGCAGGGTGCGGCGCAGGGCCTCGAGGACGCGCTGGTGCTCACCGAGCTGCTCGCCGGACGCGACGCCGTCGACGCGGCGCTGTGGGACGAGTTCCACGCGCGCCGGGTGCCGCGCGCGAAGGCCGTGGTCGAGGCATCCGTCCAGCTCGGCCAGTGGCAGCTCGACGGCGTCCGGGACGCCGACGTCGCCGGGCTGATGTTCGGCGTCGCCCACCAGATGGCGGTGCCCGCATGAGCACCGACGTCCACGCGCATCTGCTGCTGCCCGCGCTGCACGCCGAGGTCGAGCGCCGCGCGCCGGAGGAAGTCGCCGCGGCGGCCGATCTCGAGCGCCGGCGCAACGGCGTCGAGAGCCTGCAGGCGTCGGGCGCCATGATCGGCGCCCGGATCCCGAAGCTCACCGACGTCAACGCGCGACTGGCCGCGATGGACGAGCAGGGCGTCGACCGGCAGTGGGTCAGCGTCTCGCCGAACCACTTCTATCCGTGGGCGAACGAGGGCCTCTCGGGCTGGATCGCGGGCGAGACGAACCGGCTCATCGCCGAGCACGTCGCCGAGGCGCCCGACCGCCTCGTCGGCCTCGGCGTCGTGCCGCTGCAGCACCCGGCGCACCTCGTCGAGTACCTCGACGACGCCGTGCTCGGCCGGGGCCTCGCGGGCGTCGAGATCTCGTCGTTCGCCGGCGACGTGGAGCTGTCGGACGAGCGGCTCGAGCCGTTCTGGGCGCGCGCCGCCGAGCTCGGCTGCGTGATCTTCCTGCACCCGTTCGGCTGCAGTCTCGACGAGCGCCTCGACCGGTTCTACCTCTCGAACACCGTCGGGCAGCCGACCGAGAACGCCGTCGCCCTGTCGCACCTCATCTTCGCGGGCGTGCTCGACCGGCACCCCGGGCTCAAGATCGTCGTCGCCCACGGCGGCGGCTACCTGCCGTTCGCGATCGGCCGCTCCGACCGCGCATGGCGGGTGCGGCCGGAGGCGCGACGCTGCGCGCACGAGCCGTCGAGCTATCTGAAGAAGCTGTGGTTCGACACGGTCGTGCACGACCCCATCGCCGTGCGCCATCTCGTCGAGGTCGCCGGGGGTTCCCGGGTCGTGCTGGGCAGCGACTTCCCGTTCGACATGGGACTCGACGATCCGGTCTCGTTCGTGCGTTCGGCCGACCTCCCGGCCGAGATCACCGACCGCATCCTCGCCGGGAACGCTGAGGAACTGCTGCGCACCAAGGTGTCCGCATGAGGATCGCGCGCTGGACCGCCGGCGCGTCGGTCGGCTCCGCGGTCCCCGAGCCTGTCGAGGGGTTCGTCGTCGACGATCGCGTCGTCCCGTTCCGCGACGGCCAGACCGTCGCCGACATCCTCGCCGGGGGGTTGGATGCTGCGCACGCCGCGTTCGGCCGGGTGAAGGGTGAGCCCGGCACGGCGCTCGCCGACGTGCGCCTGCTGGCGCCGGTGGTGCCGGCATCCGTCCGTGATTTCGTCGCATTCGAGGAGCACGTCGAGGGCGTGAGCGCGTCGGTCGACGGCAAGAGCGAGGTCGTGCCCCAGTGGTACCAGGCGCCGACGTTCTACTTCACGAACCCGCACACGATCCTCGGCCCGGACGAGCCTGTGGCCCCGCCGGTCACCGAACGCCTCGACTTCGAGCTGGAGGTCGCGGTCGTCGTCGCCAACGCGCCCGGGGTCGGCGAGGCGAACCTGACGGCGGCGGAAGCCTCCTCCCGCATCTTCGGCTACACGGTCATGAACGACTGGTCGGCGCGAGACATCCAGTCGCGGGAGATGAAGGTGCGCCTCGGGCCGGCCAAGGGCAAGGACTTCGGCACCAGTCTCGGTCCGTGGATCGTCACGGCCGACGAGCTGGAGCAGTACGTCGACGCCGACGGCTTCCTCGCGATCCGCGCCGAGGTGCGCATCAACGGCGAGCTCGTCGGCGAGGACCTCGTGTCGAACATGGGCTGGCCGTTCCCCGAGCTCGTCGCGTACGCCTCCCGCAACTCCCGGGTCGTCCCGGGGGACGTGCTCGGCAGCGGGACCGTCGGCAACGGCGGATGCCTCGGCGAGCTGTGGGGGAGAGGCTCGACGATCCCTGCCCTGCGCGAGGGCGACGAAGTGCGCATGACCGTCGAGGGCATCGGCGAGCTCGTCGGGACCGTCGGTGCGGCGGTCCCCGCGCCCGGACTGCCCGCGGCGCGCCCGCGCACCCGAGCAAGGCAGCGTTCCTGATTCTTTAGTTGTTTTTCGACTAAAGCATGGCTAGAATCGACAGTGACGTCGGGGCCTCCGCTGGCCCGTTCCCTGTGGCGAGGCCGCCCAGGGGCACACCCCGTCGCGTCGATCGCCCGGTCGTACGGGCCAGAACGCGTATGAGCATGTCACCGTGGAGGCTTCGCCTCCTGATCGTCTCCCTTCTGACGGTCGCGATCCTCGGAGCCCTCGACCACACGATCGTGTCGACCTCCCTCGCGACCGTCGCAGGAGAACTCGGAGCCCTCGCCCAGATGGGGTGGGTCGTCGTCGGCTACACGCTGGCGAGCACCGTCCTCCTGCCGGTGCTCGGCAAGCTCGGCGACGCGGTGGGACCGCGCGCCGTATTCCTGGTGTCCCTGGTGCTGTTCCTCGTCGCGTCGCTCGCGTGCGGCTTCGCGCAGGACATGCCGCAGCTGATCGCCGCGCGGGTCGTGCAGGGCATGAGCTCGGCGGGCCTGCACCTGATGTCGCAGACGATCGTCGCCCGTGTCACCACCCCGCGCGAGCGGCCGAGGTATCTCGCGATCATCGGCGCCGCCTTCCCCGTCGCGATCCTCGTCGGCCCCGTGCTCGGCGGCCTCATCACGGACTACTGGGGCTGGTCGTGGGTGTTCTGGATCAACATCCCGTTCGGCGTCGCCGCGCTCCTGCTCGCCCTCGTCGCCGTGCCGCATCTGCCCGGCTTCGGCCGGCGCCGGTTCGATGTCGGCGGCTCCGTCTCGTTCGCGGTGGCGATGGTCGCTCTGGTGCTCGCGGTGACGTGGATCGGCGATCCCGCGCTGGCTGCAGCATCCGTCGTCGCCTTCGTCGTGGCGGGCATGGCGTTCGCCGCGTTCTTCCTGATCGAGCTGCGGGCGCCTGAACCCCTGGTTCCCCTGCGGCTGTTCGCCGACCGGACCATCGCGGTCGGCACGGTGCTGTCGGCCATCATCGGCATCGGCCTGTTCTCGATCACGGCGTACCTGCCCACGTACATCCAGATGGCCTACCGCACGAGCGCGACGGTGTCGGGTCTCGTGCCCATCGCGACCGTGTTCGGGATGCTGGTGAGCAATCTCGCGACCGGGTGGCTCGTCAGCCGAACCGGCCACTACCGCGTCTACTGCATCGCGGGCACCGCGCTGAGCGCCGCCGGGCTGTTCGCCATGTCGGTCCTCCCGGTGGGCCTGCCGCTGTGGGTGCCGATGATCCTCATGGCCGTCGTCGGGGTCGGGACCGGCGCGTTCATGAGTCTCGTCATCGCGGTCGTGCAGAGCGCGGCGCCGCGTCGCGACACCGGCAGCATGACGGCCACCGTGAACCTGGTGCGCCAAGTCGGCTCGACCGTCGCGACCGCGATCATCGGCGGTGTGATCGGCTTCGGCGTCGCGGCGCTGCTCCCGTCGTCGCTCGATGCCGCGACCCTGACGCCGCAGTTCGTCCACGACGCGTCCGCCGTGGTGCAGAACCAGGTCGCCGGGATCTACAGCGGCGTCTTCGCTCCCGTGTTCGCGGCGCTCGCCGTCACCTACGCCGCCGGCGTCGTGGCCGCCGTGCTCCTTCCTGCCGGTCGCCTCTCGGACGAGTCCGAGCCCGCACCGGCACCCAGCTCCGAACCCCTCACCGCGTGACCAGAAGAGGTACTCCCATGTCGTCCACCCCCACCGTCGTCATCGTCGGCTCCGGACCGATCGGCTCCGCGTACGCCCGCGTCATCCTCGAGACCAGCCCCGACGCCCGCGTCGTGATGTTCGAGGCCGGCCCGCAACTCACCGCCGTTCCCGGTGAGAGCGTCCGCAACATCGCCGACCCCGACGAGAAGGCCCGTGCCCGCGAGATGTCGCAGGGGCCGCAGTCCGGCGCGTTCCGCGAGAGCCTCGGCATCCCCGCTGGAGTCGTCGTCGAGGGCATGTTCACCGCGCGCCAGGGCACACACCTGCTCGACTTCGGCGGGCCGGGATCCGCGCACGCCGCCACCTTCCCCGCCGCGGCCGCCGCGACGAATGTCGGCGGCCAGGGCGCGCACTGGACCTGCGCGATCCCGCGGCCGGCCTTCAGCGAGAAGGTCGACTTCATCGACGACGCCGAGTGGGAGGATCTCATCTCGACGGCCGAGGGCCTGCTGCACGCGCAGCAGGCGGCGTTCGCGGACTCGGCCATCGGAACGGCGATCCGGTCGCTCCTGAACGACGAGTTCGGTGCCGAGCTGCCCGCCGGCTACGGCGTGGGCACCCTGCCGGTCGCCGGAGACCCGCAGCCCGACGGCTCCATGGTGTGGGCGGGCGCGAACACCGTCCTCGGCCCCCTCATCGAGTCAGGCACCCCGGAGTCGGCGCGGTTCGAGCTGCGCGACCTCACGCTGGTGCGTCGCGTCGAGACCGAGGACGGCGTGGCCACCGGGGTCACGATCGAGGATCTCCGCACGAAAGAGGTTTCGTTCTTCCCGGCCGATGTCGTCGTCGTGGCCGCCGACGCGTTCCGCTCTCCGCAGCTGCTCTGGGCCAGCGGCATCCGTCCCCGCGCCCTCGGGCGCTACCTCACCGAGCACCACGTCGTCATCACGACGGTGGCCCTCGACGAGGAGCGCATGAGCGGTCTGATCACGGACGGCGAGTTCGAGGCCGAGCTCGCGCGTCGCGCCCAGAACGCGGCCGACCCGGTCGCGGCCGTCAACCGGATCCCGTTCTCCGAGCCGGGGCACCCCTTCTCGCTCCAGGTGATGTACGCCGAGAATCCGCCGTTCCAGCTCGACCCGTCGCACCCCGCCGCGGGCAACCGCTGGGGCTACGTGAACATGGGCTACGGCGTGCGCAAGCACCCGCGCGTCGAGGACGGCGTCACCTTCGACGACAGCGAGCTCGACTACCGCGGCTTCCCGAACATGACGATCGAGTACGCGCTGACGGTTGCCGAGCAGCCCGAGCTCGACGAGGCCACCGCGCGCGTCCGCCGGGCCGGCGCCGCCCTCGGCGCCTTCGTCGCCGAGCCTCGACTGCTGCCGAACGGCTCGAGTCTGCATTACATGGGCACCCTGCGGATGGGGTCGGCCGACGACGGCACGTCGGTCGCGGACCCGTACTCGCGCGTATGGGGCTATGACAATCTCGTCGTCGGCGGGAACGCCCTGATCCCGACGGCCAACACGATGAACCCGACGCTCATGAGCGTCGCGATCGCCGTCCGCGGCGCCCGCAAGCTCGTCGAGCAGCTGGACGCCGCGCGGGTCGAGGAGGTCGCCCGATGACGGATGCTGCGGCCCGCGCCGCGAACCGTGCGGTGGTCGAGGCGTTCTTCACGTCGAACCTCGACAACCCGGCCGAGCGCATCGCCCTGTGGCACCCGGACGGGGTGAAGGAGCTGCCGTTCGCACCCTCCGAGCTGCCCAAGACGCGGTGGGAGGGCCGCGACGACATCGTCGCCAACACCCACGCGAACGCGGG
The DNA here is from genome assembly GCF_015278315.1 of Microbacterium ureisolvens. Taxonomy (GTDB): domain Bacteria; phylum Actinomycetota; class Actinomycetes; order Actinomycetales; family Microbacteriaceae; genus Microbacterium; species Microbacterium ureisolvens. The sequence continues at coordinate 317,655 of NZ_JADIJE010000005.1, forward strand.
CATGTTCGAGAACGTGGTGCACACCGACCTCGTGATCCACGACTGCGTCGACCCGGGCCTCTTCTTCGTGACGAGCCGCATGGTCGACGAGGCGAGGTTCCTCGGGGAGCCCTACCCGCAGTCGTTCGTACACCTGATCCGCGTGCAGGACGGCGCGGTGATCCTGCAGCAGGAGTTCTTCAACTCGGAGATCCTCGCGGGCGCCGAGCGCGCCGCCCGGGCGAAGGGACGCACCCCGCTCGGGTCCTGACCCGCGTCCGAACTCCTCACTCTCGGCCCTCAACCCCGGCGCGCTGCCGTTGCGGGGCCCGACGTGCGCCGATTCTGAGGAGTTGCGGCATCGGGTGCGGCATCCCGTCGCCGCCGTCTCCGCTCCCGCTGGCTGGCGGGGGCCAGGCGCAGGGTGACGACATCGCGCGTTCTCGCCGAGGTGACGGGATCCGCGCGTACGGAACGTGTCACCTCGGCGAGATCGCATGATCTCGGCGCTGCTGGACCGGTCGGGACGCGCCGGCTCGCTCGGGTCAGCGGCCGGCGATGCGGTCGGCCATGAACTTGGCCCCGGCGGACGACGTCGCACCTCCGTCGACGGGGATCTCCGCTCCGGTGAGATACGACGCGGCGTCCGACAGCAGGAACGCGACCGCCTCGGCGACCTCGTCCGCCTGCCCGAGCCTATCCAGCGGGGTCAGGGCGAGCTGCGCCGCGCGCATCGCCTCGGGTGCGTTCGCGGTCATCGGCGTCTCGATGAAGCCGGGGTGCACGACGTTGACACGGATGCCTCGCGCCCCGAGCTCCGTCGCCGCGACATGGGTGAGGCCGCGCAGCCCCCACTTCGACGTCGTGTACGCCACGGGGTAGTGCGCATTGAGCGCCGCCGACGAGCCGATGTTCACGATCGACGAGCCCGGGCCCATGAGCGGCGCGAGCGCCTGGATGCCGAGCATCGGCCCGGTGAGGTTGACCGCGAGCACGCGATCCCAGTCCGCACGATCGACGGCGCCGAGCCGCGCACGATGCGTGATACCGGCGTTGTTCACTAGGCCGCGGAGAGGTTCGCCGTCGAGCACTTCCGCCAGGTAGTCGGCGAGAGCCGTCCAGTCGCGCTCGTCCGACACGTCGAGCCGCCGGTACTCGACGCCCGAAGTAACGGCGGTGGCGGCATTCATCACATCCGTGGCAATGACGCGTGCGCCCGCTTCCGCGAGTACGCGCGCCTCCGCCGCACCCTGTCCGCCTCCCGCCCCGGTGACGACGATCGTGCGTCCCTCGAGCCCCGGATACCTGGTCATAGACGCGACGCTAGCCCGCCGTGACGCCCGCGGGAACCGGCATCCGCTGATGCCGCGCATCGGAATCCCCGAACCTGCGCCGACGCCTCGCGCGCGAGGATGAGCACATGGAATCCTCGCCGCTCGCACCTGCGCGGCTCTTCTCGTGCGCGGGCCAGGTCGCCGTGGTCACGGGCGCCGCGACCGGCATCGGGCGCGCGGCCGCCGAGGCGCTCGCCGCAGCGGGTGCGCGCGTGGTCCTCGCGGGCCTGGCCTCGTCGGAGCCCGAGCGCGCCGCGGCGGACCTCGTCGCCCAGGGCGCCGATGCGATCGGCGTCGCGTGCGACGTGACGGATGCCGCGGCCCTCACCGGTCTCGTCGACACCGTGGTGCGGCGATTCGGGCGGCTCGACACCGTCGCCGCGAACGCCGGAGCCGCGCTCGACGACCCGGACGCCGACGCCATCGAGCGGCTCGACCGTATGTTCGACCTCCACGTGCGCTCGGTCGCACGGCTGGCCGACCTCGCTCTGCCCGTCATGGCCGACGGCGGCGGGGGAGCCTTCATCGTGATGTCGAGCCTGTCGGGCTTGCGCGGCAACCGGCTGTTGTCGGGCTACGGCGTCACGAAGGCCGCGAACGCCCAGCTCGCTCGCAATCTGGCCGTGCAGTGGGGCTCACGCGGCATCCGCGCGAACGCGATCTCGCCCGGCGTCATCGCGACGGACTTCGCCCGCCCGATCACCGACGACCCGTCCGCCGCCCCCGTGCGCCTCGCGAAGACGCCGCTCGGCCGCTTCGGCACACCGGCGGAGGTCGCCGGTGCCGTCGTTTGGCTGGCGTCGCCCGCCGGCGCGTTCGTGAGCGGTCAGAACATCGTGATCGACGGCGGCACCCTCATCTCGGACTGAGGATCACGCCCCCGGGCGATACCGACCCACCAGTTTCGGGATCCACCTCGTGAAGACAGACGAGCAGAGGCGACAGGGTGGGGTTCACCCACCCCAGTCGACGGCTTGGATCGATTAGCCTTGTCTAGCGCCACTCAATCGGCCGCGGCTGAAGTGCATCCGACATCGCCGCCAGTGGCACGCAGGTGGCACGAGGTGAGACCATCGCCGTAAAATCCGCGAGATTCCAGGCTTCACAGCGCATCGGGCAAGAACTGGGACTTCTAGAAGTTCTGGAACCCGCTTCGCCCGTATAGGGCGGCTGAGAGGCCCGGACCCGCAGGATTCTGCGGGTCCGGGCCTCTTTCGTGCCTTCTCTGCGGCCGACAGAGGAGGACTGAGATGGACATGAATTGCCGTTCGGTCGGGCATGCGGGGGGGGGGGGGGGGGGGGGGGCCGGGCCCCCCCCCTGGGGGGGGGGGGGGGGGGGATGGGGACGGCCACCGCCTCAAACCCCGTGTGGAGCCCGCGCCCCCCCGCCCCCC
>NZ_JADIJE010000006.1 GCF_015278315.1 Microbacterium ureisolvens
GTCATCGTGGGATCACTCTTCTTGCTTCTTGGCGGAAACAGCTGGGTTCCCACGATGGCCCATCAACGTCTACGACGCCGAGGACCCCGCGGGAAGTGACACCACGCTATGGGACTCACCCGCGAGTCGTGCCACCTGAGCGACCAGGCCGAGGGACGTCCCCCTGGGCACGGCGATTCGGGCGTCACGACGCGAGGTCAGGGCAGAGAGAGCGCGGGCTCCCAGCCGCGGCGGAGGAGTGCGGCTCGCACGATCTCTGCCGCCCTGGGGCGGTCCCCGCGGATGTGCGCGGAGGTGAGCCGCACGACCTCCCAACCCGCGGCGGCGTACGCGATGTACTTGTCGATATCGCGGTTCCACTGCACGCGGTCGGTGCGATGGTGGTCACCCTCGATCTCCACCACCACCTTGGCGGCCCGATACACGACCTCGGAGATGCCCAGGAGCCCTCCCCGCCGGTCGCGGATCTCGACATCGAGTTCGGGATCGGGCAGGCCCGCCGCCATGGTGTCGAGCCGGAACTCGGTCTCAAGCGACGAGGCGCTGCCGACCCGGATCAGGGGGAGTGCCTCTCTGAGCTTGCCCACACCTGCACGCCGCCCGGCGTGAGTGGCGCGGTGGAGCTGCTCGATGCCGGCGAGGGCCCGGTGGTGCTGCAGCACTCCGCGATCATCGCGGGGCACGCGCACGATGGAATCGCCGAGAACCACCAGCTCGCGCACCGTGAGTTCGCCGGCGAGCATCGCCCAGGTCGTTGCTGGGGTCGTCATCCGCAATCCGTTGTGCGTATGGACGTGCGCGAGCGTCGGGGAGACCTTGATGCCCCGGACGCCGGCATGCCTTGGCGCTCGCGAGGGCGCGAACACTCCGACGACGAGGTCGGGCCCCGGGTCTATTGCGCCGCCCTGCAGCACTGCCGCGGTCCGCCCGGCGAGGAACATCGGGGGTGTCATCACCGTGCCGAACGCCGCGGCCCTCTGCGCCTCGGCGCGGCGCGCGAGCTCCCACCGTGACGGCGGGGCAGCGGCGGCTGGCGCCGCGGCGGAATCGACAAGCGCGACCTTCACGCGCGTGCCGTGGAACGGGGCCTCCACGTCCTTCGCGCGCAGGCGGTTCCGCGAAACGCCGGCCCCGAGCGCGTCGGCGACGGAGAAAACGTCGCCGAGTTCCGAAGGGAGTGGGGACGGATGCCGCGGCATGGGTCGACACTGCACGCTCTGCCGCCCCCGCCGGACGGGGCGCTGCCCGTTCGGTGGAAAGGTGCACTCAGCGTCGCGATGGGGAGAAGCCTCGCGGCGAGGCATCCCACCCGGCCCAAGATGTGTCAGGAAAAGCGACGTCCTCGCCGAGGTCGCCGCGTGTCGTGACACCTGAGCGGCCGGCCGGGTGGTTCGAGGGTCACGAAGGGTGGGATGGCGGGTGGGGTGTCGGCGTGTCGTGACACCTGAGTGGCCGGAAGGCGACACCGGCTCGCGCGGCGCAGCGCGGGCGCGAGGTGATGCTCAGAGGAGCGAGGCGAAGAAACGGGCCTGCTTGGGGAATTGGAACGCCTGACCGCCCTCGTGGCCGTTGTGGGTGTACACCTCGATCTGCTTCGTCGCGGTGGAGTGCCGGTTGAAGGCCGCGTAGACGGTCGACGGTGGGCAGATGGTGTCCATGAGGGCGACGGAGTACAGCGCCGCGGCATCCGCCCGCTTGGCCATGTTGACGCCGTCGAAGTAGGAGAGGGTCTCGAACACGCGCTCGTCGCGGCCGCGGTGCACCGCGAGATAGCGCACCACCTCCTGATAGGGGTCGTCGCCGGTGAGGCCGATCGCCCGCTCGAAGTGACACAGGAACGGCACGTCGGGCATGACGGCGACGATCCCGTCCGAGAGGCCGGCCGCGGCGATCGCGATGCCGCCGCCCTGGCTCGCGCCGCACACCGCCACCCGGTCGGCGTCGACCTGCGGCAGCGTCCGGATCGCATCGACGGCGCGCACGGCGTCGGTGAACACGCGGCGGTAGTAGTACGTGGCCGGGTCCTCGATGCCGCGGGTCATGAACCCGGACGACGAGGGACCGGTGCCGTGGGGATCGAGCGTGTCGCCGCCCGATCCCCACATCGAGCCCTGACCGCGCGTGTCCATGAACAGGTGCGCGTGGCCGGCGGCCGCCCAGCCGAGCCGTTCGCCGGCGAGACCGCGGCCGCCGCCATAGCCCTGGTACTCCACGACCGCGGGGAGCGGGCCCTCGGCGCCCGCCGGCAGGGTGAGCCAGGCCTTGACCGGATCGCCGCCGAACCCCGGGAACGTGACGTCGAAGACGTCGACGAGGGTCAACGGGCTGTCCGTGCGCACGAGCTCGGGTGCGGCATCCCACCGCCGGGCCTCGGCGATGGTGTCGGCCCAGAAGGCGTCGAAATCAGCGGGTTCGCGGACGTCGGGAGCGTAGGTCTCGAGGTCGGCGGGAGACAGGTCGAATCTCGGCACGGGGCGAGCCTAGCGTCTCGGATGCAAGCGGTTCGACGCGGCAAAGAAGAGGGCGACGAGGCCTCGATGGGGGAGGGGTATTCGAGGCCCCGCCGCCGGTCTCTGGAGCGCCGGAAGGCGCGGTGCGGGTGATGCTGCGGGTCTGTGGTGCGGGTACTCGCTCAGAGCCGGAACTCTGCGATGACCTCACCGTACTCGGTCTCGCCGACCGGTGTGAAGCCCACACGCTCGAAGAATGCCTGCGGACCCCCCTCGCCGGCTTCGTAGATGACGCTGACGTGGTCCATGCCGCGGTTGCGGGCCTCTTCGAGCAGCCCCTCCACCGCGAAACGGCCGACGCCGCGGCCCTGGTCGTCGGCATCGACGTTGATGCGCCACAGCACCGAGCGGAAGTGCTCCTGCGGGTCTTCCGGGTCGAAGTTGCCGCTCACGAAGGCGACGACCTCTTCGCCGTCGAGCACAACCCGCTGCCACGTCGTCTGGGGGTTCACGACGGTCGCCGCGATGCCGTAGCTGACCGGCGAGAGGTACTCCTCCTGGCCGGGCTTCAGCGACATATTGTTGACCGCCACGATGGTCGCGGCGGACAGTTCGACGAGTCGCAGATCAGCCATGGGCCCCAGGCTAGTGGGTATGGCGACATCCAGCATCGTGCCGGTGACGGATTAACACGGTGTTCATACGCCCAACTATCTTGACGTCGAGATATCTCGGACGGGCTTGCGATAGGCTGACGGCTGACCCGCAAGAAGGACGTGACTGGTGACCGACTCGACCATCATCTACACCTACACCGACGAGGCCCCGGCTCTCGCGACCGCATCGTTCCTGCCGATCGTGCAGGCCGTCACCCGCCAGGCGGGGGTGGACGTCGAGACGCGCGACATCTCGCTGGCGGGGCGCATCCTCGCGGCGTTCCCGCAGAACCTCACGCCCGAGCAGCAGGTGGGCGACGCGCTCGCCGAGCTCGGCGGTCTCGCGACCCTCCCCGAGGCCAACATCATCAAGCTGCCCAACATCTCGGCCTCGATCCCGCAGCTGAAGGCCGCGATCGCCGAGCTGCAGGCGCAGGGCTACGACATCCCGGACTACCCCGACGAGGCCGAGTCCCTCGAAGAGAAGGACGTCCGCGCGCGCTACGACCGCATCAAGGGCTCGGCGGTGAACCCGGTCCTCCGCGAGGGCAACAGCGACCGCCGCGCGCCGCTGTCGGTGAAGAACTACGCCCGCAAGCACCCGCACCGCAACAAGGCGTTCGCCGAGGGATCGAAGACGCGGGTCGCCACGCTCGGCCACGACGACTTCAAGTCGAACGAGAAGACCACGGTCATCCCGTCCGACGACGTGCTCTCGATCCAGCACGTCGCCCAGGACGGCACCGTCACGTCTCTGAAGACCGGCGTCAAGGTGCTCCCGGGCGAGATCGTGGACGCCACGTTCCTCTCGGCCGCCGCGCTCGACGCATTCCTCGCCGAGACGGTCGAGACCGCGAAGGCCGAGGACGTCCTCTACTCGGTTCACCTGAAGGCCACGATGATGAAGGTCAGCGACCCCATCATCTTCGGCCACGTCGTGAAGGCGTACTACGCCGACGTGTTCGACCGGTTCGGCGACAAGATCGCCGAGGCCGGTCTCACCCCGAACGACGGCCTCGGCGCGATCCTCGCGGGCCTGGCCGAGATCGACGGCGGCGAGGAGATCGCCGCGGCGTTCGCCGAGGCGACCGACAGCCCGCGTCTGTCGTACGTCAACTCCGACAAGGGCATCACCAACCTGCACGTCCCCTCCGACGTGATCGTCGACGCCTCCATGCCGGCGCTCATCCGCAACGGCGGCAAGCTGTGGGGCGCCGACGGCGGCGAGGCCGACACGCTCGCCGTGATCCCCGACTCGTCGTACGCGAGCGTCTACCAGACCGTGATCGACGACGTCGTGGCCCATGGCCCGCTCGACCCCGCCGCGATCGGCACCGTCCCCAATGTCGGCCTCATGGCTCAGGCCGCCGAAGAGTACGGCAGCCACGACAAGACGTTCGAGATCGCCGCTGCCGGCACCGTGCAGGTGCTGAACCAGGCGGGCGACGTGCTCCTCGAGCACGTCGTGCAGCCGGGCGACGTGTGGCGCGCGACGCAGACCAAGGACGTCGCCATCCGCGACTGGGTGAAGCTCGCGGTCAGCCGCGCCCGCGCCACCGGCGCCCCCGCGGTGTTCTGGCTCGACGAGAACCGCTCGCACGACGCGGCGCTCATCGCCAAGGTGCGCGAGTACCTGGAGGAGCACGACACCGAGGGCCTCACCATCGAGATCCTGGCCCCGGCGCAGGCGACGCAGTACTCGCTCGACCGCCTGCGCAAGGGCGAGGACACCATCTCGGTGACCGGCAACGTCCTGCGCGACTACCTCACCGACCTGTTCCCGATCCTCGAGGTCGGCACGAGCGCCAAGATGCTCTCGATCGTGCCGCTCCTCGCGGGCGGTGGCCTGTTCGAGACCGGTGCCGGCGGCTCGGCCCCCAAGCACGTGCAGCAGCTCCTCGCCGAGGACTACCTGCGCTGGGACTCGCTGGGCGAGTTCTTCGCTCTGGCGGCCTCGCTCGAGCACCTGGCCGACTTCGCCGGCAACGTCAAGGCGCAGGTGCTGGCCGACACGCTGGATGCCGCGACCGGCACGTTCCTCGAGAACGACAAGTCGCCGGGCCGCGCCCTCGGCACCATCGACAACCGCGGCAGCCACTTCTACCTCGCGCTGTACTGGACGCAGGAGCTTGCGAAGCAGCAGGCCGACCCCCAGCTGGCGGCGGCGTTCGCGCCCGTGGCCGAGAGCCTCGCGGCGAAAGAGCAGCAGATCGTCGACGAGCTGCTCGCCGTCCAGGGTGCGCCCGTCGAGATCGGCGGCTACTACCGCCCCGACGCCGCGCTGGTCGAGGGCGTCATGCGCCCGTCGGCGACCTTCAACGGGGTCATCGACAACCTGTAAGCCGAAGACACGGAGAAGAGCGGATGCCCCGGCCTGGGGCATCCGCTCTTCTCATCGGTCGTGCGGCGAGGCGTCGCTGTGTCCGCCGGTCAGGCGTGGACCCACACCTCGGTGCCACGGGCGGTCCAGTCGTAGACGAACTTCGCGTCGGCGTCCCACATGTTGACGCAGCCGTGGCTCTGCTGGAAGCCGAGCGACGAGCGGAACGCCGAGGCGCCGTGGAAGGCGATGTCGGGCGCGAACCACGTGATCCACGGCACGTCCTCGGTGCAGTAGCTGTTCACGGCGGACGGGTTGTAGCACAGCGCGCCCATGTCCTGGATGCGGGTGTAGGCGTTCACGGTGAATCGCCCGGTCGGGGTCGGGGTGGCGTCGCGCCCCGAAGAGATCGTGTAGGACCGGACGAGGTTGCCGTTCTCGAACAGGTGCGCCGTCTGCGCGGACAGGTCGACCTCGATCGTGCGGGCCAGGGTCGTGATGACCGGCTCGACCACCGTCACCGGCACCTGCATGGCCGCGTCACCCGTCGCCAGCTGCGCGCTGAAGTCGGCGGCCAGCGTCGAGGTGTCGCCGAGCTCGCGCCCGGACACGCCCGGCGCCTCTTCGCGGAGCACCGCGCCCGACGAGTTCGTGATGACCCGGCCGTTCTCCACCGGCCGGTTGACGGCCGCCGCCAGCCCGTCGACGGCGCCCTGGATCGCGGCGGTGTCGGCGGTGATGGCGAAGGCGTCGCCGTCGGGGGTGACGGAGAGCCAGGATGCCGCGACCGCCCGGTCGACCGGCACGGTGCGCTCTTCGCCGACGTAGAAGCCGACGCCGTCGAGCATGCCGTTCAGCTGCGTCACGGTGGCATCGGCCGTCTCCGTGGAGATGTCGGCGGGGATCTCGGCCGGGACAGGCTCCACCTCGACGCGGCTCTCGCCCGCCTCGAAGGCGGCCTGGATGGCAGCCTGAACGGTGGCCACGTCGACGCCGGCTCCGGGAACCGCCGGAGTCGTCACGTAGCTCGCCGTCGCCGCGTCGAACGCGAGCGTCGCGTCCACGGGGTCCGTGTAGAGCTGGGGAGCGGCGTTGCGGAGCGCCTCGGTCGCCGCGGCGGGGTCGAGCTCCACCTCTGCGTCAGTCGCGGCGAACCACGCCGTCGGGTTCCACATCGGGTGCTGCTCGAACGCGGCGTCGGCGAGAGCCTGCGCGTCGACGGCGGCGCCCAGCTCGGCGCCGGTGATCTCGGCGTCCTCGCCCGCACCGGTCAGCACGACGGTGGTCTCAGCGAGACGCTGTTCGATCGCCTCGGCCGCCGCGCCCGGCGTGTGCCAGCCGACCGGAACGCCGGCCACGGTCGTGCCCGGCGCGATGAGCATGAGAGAGGAAACCACGAGCCCCACGACGGCCACCCCGGCGGCGGCGCCGATCCAGATCGCGGTGCGCTTCTTGTTGGGCTTCGGCTCAGCCGGCGCCCACGCGAAGACGCCGGATCCGTCGGCGGGGGCGGTCGCGGGAGTGGCGGGGGTGTCGGCGGTCTGGTCGGCGGCGGCGGGCGTCTGCACCGGCGCGACCGCGGTCGCGGCGGCGGGGGCGAGCACCGCGGTCGGGACGGCGACGGTGGCGTCGTCGATGCTGTCGGGGTCCTCGTGATCGGCCGGAGCCTCGGTGTCGATCGCCGCGACGGCCTCGGCGTCGGCGTCTGCCTCTGCCTCGGGCTCTGCTTCTGTCTCGGGCTGCGCCGCTGTCTCGGGCTCAGCCGCGGGCTCCGCGGCCTCGGCCTCGGCGGCCTCTGCTTCGGCGGCCACCGGCTCGGGCTCGACACGATCGGCTGCAGGCGCTTCTGCCTCCGGCTCGAGATCGACGGCTTCTTCGGTGCTGGCCGACTCGAGCTCGACGGCTTCTGCGTCGGTCACGTCCTCGGCCTCTGCCTCCGGCTCTCCGTCGTCGACGGGCTGCGGCTCTTCGCCCGCGGCGGCCTGAGGCTCCTCGGTGACCTCCGGTTCCTCGGCAGCCGCCTCCGGCTCCTCGGCGGCCTCCGGCTCCTCCGCGTCGGCCTCTGGCTCCTCGACAGCGGCTTCCGGCGTGTCCTCGGCCTCAGCCTCCGCATCATCGGCGTCGTCGGCGGGGGAGTCATCCGCGTCGTCGGCGGGCGCGACGGAGTCTTCCGTCTCGGCATCCGCCGCGGTCGCGGCATCCGTCTCCTCGACGGAATCCGCCGCCCGGGCCTCGCCGGGCCCGGTCGTTTCCGCCGTCGCCGACGCTTCGCCGTCGATGACCTGTTCGGCCTCGACGGCGTCCCCAGCAGACGCCTGTGCGCCCTTTGACGTGGTCGCCAAATCTGTCACGCCTTCACCCCCGACTGTGATCAACGCTTCCCCTTATGGTAGGCGACCAGAACCTGGGTGTTGGTCACGGGCCGATCACGGATGAATCGCCGGTCACGCCGCGAAAGCGCGATCCCTTGCGTCGCCTGGTCACGCGTGCCAGGTCACGGTTTTGTAAAGCATCCGATCAAATTCGCCCGCGGGCTTGCGAAATGTTAGTTCGTAAGGTCTACTAACAAACATGCCCAACACGGAAGCGCAGCGCGGCCCTTCCAGTATCGACGCGCCGCCGAGTTCCCCCGCGAGCCCTCGCGCATTCGCTCCCGGCCGCACCCTGCGGCAGGGAGCGAAGGTGCTGCCCGAGCATGCGCGCGGGCACAACCGCTCGCTCGTGCTGCAGACCCTGTTCCACCAGGGCGCGATGAGCCGGGCCGACCTGTCGCGCGAGACCGGCCTGACGCGCGTCACCATCTCCGACCTCGTCGCCGAGCTCATCGCCGACGGATTCGTCGCCGAAATGGGCGTGCGCGAGGCGTCCGGCCCCGGCAAGCCGGCGATCCTGGTCGACCTCGACCACGCCGGTCACCGCATCATCGGCCTCGACCTGTCGGGCAGCGACACCTTCATCGGCGCCGTGCTCACCCTCGACGGCAGCATCGTCGCGCGCCGTGAGGTCGCCCTCCCCGCCGACGAGGACGTCGTCAACACCGTGGTCGACCTCGCACGTGGGCTCGTGGACGAGGCGCACGCCCCTGTCCTGGGCATCGGGGTCGGAACACCCGGTGTGGTCGACGACCACGGCGTGATCCTCACCGCGCCGAACTTCGGCTGGGCCGGCTTCGACCTCGAGGGCGCCCTGCGCGGTGCGCTCGGGCTCCCGGTCCTCGTCGCGAACGACGCCAATGCGGCCGTGCTCGCCGAGTACACCTTCGGCGGCGCGCCCGACGATGTGCTGCTGGTCAAAGTCGGCCGAGGCGTCGGCTCCGGACTGCTCCTGGCCGGCCAGCCCATGCGCGGCAGCCGCTTCGCCGCGGGCGAGATCGGTCACGTCACCGTCGGCACGGACGGCGGTCCGCAGTGCGCATGCGGCAAGGTGGGCTGCCTCGAGGCTTGGCTGTCGGTCCCGTCGCTCACCTCGCGGCTCCAGGCGGCCACCGACCCCGCCGCGCACGAAGGCATCCTCCGCGACGCGGGGGAGCGGCTCGGCATCGCGCTGGCCCCGGTCGTGGGTGCGCTCGACCTGTCGGAGATCGTGATCTCCGGCCCACCCGAACTCCTCGGCGGGTCCCTCGCGGATCAGACCGTCGAGACACTCCGCGCACGCACGCTGGCCCCGTCGCACGACGACGGCGTGCGAGTGCGGATGACGGAGCAAGGCCAGGACATCGTCCTGCGCGGCGCGGCCGTCATGGTCCTGTCAGGCCAGCTCGGGGTGTCCTGACACAGCACTGCCAGCCGGGGTCGCCCCGGAACCCCGATTCCCCCCGGATGGGTCGCCCGGCCCAGCCGACACCAAGAGAACACGAAGGAAGACACCATGAAGAAGACGCTCGGAGCCGTGGCGCTCATCGGCGCCTCGGCACTGGTGCTCGCCGGCTGCGCCGGCGGGAACTCGTCCAGCGGATCGGACGACGCCTCGGGGTTCGACCCCGAAGGCGCCAAGGACCAGAACATCACGTTCTGGGTCATGGGCGGTGACACCCCCGACGAGCTGCGCGAGTACCTGAAGGACGAGTACAAGGCGGCCACCGGCGGCACCCTCACCATCGAGGAGCAGTCCTGGGGCGACGCGCTGACGAAGCTGGCCAACCAGCTCCCCGACGCGAAGAACACCCCCGACGTCACCGAGATCGGCAACACCTGGTCGCCGACCTTCACGACGGCGGGCGCGTTCAGCGACCTCAGCGGCATCTACGACGAGCTGGGCGGCTCCGACCTGCTCCAGTCGTTCGTCGACGTCGGCACGGTCGACGACGCGCAGTACGCGCTGCCGTACTACTTCGGCTCGCGCTACATCACCTACCGCAAGGACATCTGGGAGGCGGCGGGCCTGGACGTGCCCACGACCCTCGAGCAGTTCAACGAGGATGTCAAGACGCTGCGCACGGCCGACCAGTCGGGCTTCTACATCGGCGGCGAGGACTGGCGCAACGGCGTCTCGTGGATCTTCGCGAACGGCGGCGAGCTCGCCGAGAAGGACGGCGACAACTGGGTCTCGACGCTCAGCGACGAGAAGACCATCGCGGGTCTCGAGCAGTTCCAGGACCTGTTCCAGAACGCCTCGAACGCGCCGGCCACCGAGGACGACAGCACGCCCTGGGTCAACATCAACAACGACAAGACCGGCAACCCGCCGACGGCGGCCACGATCATCGCACCCGGCTGGGCGCACTGGTCGATCGGCGACTTCGTCGAGGAGAAGACCGCCGACGACGGCACCGTGACCGAGGTGCGCGAGTGGAACGACGACACGTTCGGCGTCTTCCCGCTCCCGGGCACGACCGAGGGCGAGGCCGCCCCGGTCTTCGCCGGCGGCTCGAACATCGGCATCTCGGCCAAGAGCGAGAACCAGGCGGGCGCCAAGGAGCTGCTGCGCATCATCTTCTCCGACGAGTACCAGCAGATGCTCGGCCAGAACGGCCTCGGCCCGGCGAACACCGAGTTCGTCGACTCCCTCGGCGATGACATCTTCGCCTCGGCGCTCATCGAATCGGCGCTGAACTCCAAGCTCACCCCGGCCGCGCCGGGCTGGGCGGCGGTGGAGGGCCAGAAGATCCTCGAGGAGTTCTTCGGCAAGGTCGCGTCGGGCGGCGACATCCCCGCGCTCGCCGAGGAGTACGACGAGAAGATCGACGCCATCATCAACGGCTGACACCGTTCAGCCCTCCGGGGTCGCGGACACGCGTCCGCGACCCCGGTCCCCTGCGAGACCCCCTAAGGAGGCGGGCATGGCGGTCGCCGCCCCCACCACGCTCAAGACGAGCGGCAAGCCCCGCGCCGGGCGCGAGGCCCCGGCCGACGGATCCGTCGGCGCCCGGCGTCGCTCGCCCGTCCCCTACTTCCTGCTGATCCCCGCGATCGCCATCCTGCTGTTCGGCATGGGCTACCCGGTCGTGTGGCAGGTCATCACGTCGTTCCAGAAGTACGGTGCGATGCAGCAGTTGGGCGGCAAGGCCCCCGACTTCGTCGGCCTCGAGAACTACATCGCCGTCGCGACGAGCCCCACGTTCTGGGAGGTCGCGGTGCGGTCGGTGATCTTCTGCATCGTCACCGCGTTCGTCACCGTGGTGATCGGCATGGCCCTGGCGCTGCTCATGACGCGCGTCCCCTCGGGCGTGCGCATCACCCTCCAGATCTCGCTGCTGCTGGCGTGGGCGATGCCCGTCGTGGCGGCCATGACGGTCTGGATCTGGCTGTTCGACCGCCGCCGCGGCGTCGTGAACTACCTCCTCGACCTCATCCCCGGCGTCGAGATGAACCAGTTCAACTGGATCGGCGGCGACCCGTTCGTGTTCTTCATCGTCGCCTCTGTGATCGTGACCTGGATGTCGGTGCCCTTCGTCGCGTTCTCGGCCTACGCGGGTCTCACCCAGGTGTCCACGGAGATGGTCGAGGCGAGCCAGCTCGACGGTGCCACCGGCTGGCAGCGCCTGCGGTTCATCGTGCTCCCGATCATCCGGCCGGTCATCATGATCGTGCTGCTGCTCAACCTCATCTGGGACCTCCGCGTTTTCACGCAGATCACGATGCTGCAGGACGCCGGTTCGAACTCGAGCGACTACGACCTGCTGGGCACGTACATCTACAAGATGGGCGTCGCGGGCCTGAACTTCGGGCAGGGCGCAGCGATGGCGATCTTCGTGCTCGCCCTCACCATCGTCCTCAGCTGGTTCTACATCCGCAGTCTTCTGAAGGAGGACCAGGTCTGATGTCCGCGTCCGCACAGCTCGCGCCCACTCCGGCGCCGTCCCGGCCGGAAGCCTCCCGCGCCGTCGTCACGCCGAAGCGTCGTCGCCGCGGCCGCGGGGCGACCTGGGGCTGGAGCATCCTCGCGATCCTCGTCTCGGTGATCTGGGTGTTCCCCGTCTACTGGATGGTCAACTCGTCGATGCTCTCGTCGGCGACGCTCGAGTCCTTCACCCCCACGTTCCTGCCGTTCGGCGGATCGCTGGCCAACTACCGCGGTGTGATCGACGGCAGCTTCCTCAGCGCCCTCGGGATCAGCCTGTCGGTGACGATCATCGCGGTCTTCTTCTGCCTGCTGTTCGCGTTCCTCGCGTCGGTCGCGATCAGCCGGTTCCGCTTCCGGGGTCGCACCTCGTTCGTGCTGGCCATCCTCATCATCCAGATGCTTCCCGCCGAGGGCCTCTTCATCGCGCAGTACAAGATGATGAGCGAGCTCGGTCTGCTCTCGAACGTCCTGGGCCTGAGCCTCCTGTACATCGCGGCCGTGGTCCCGTTCACGGTGTGGATGCTCCGCGGCTTCGTCACCGGCGTGCCGGCCGAGCTCGAAGAGGCGGCGATGGTCGACGGCCTCAGCCGCACCCAAGCCTTCATGCGGATCACCCTGCCGCTGCTGGCACCCGGGCTCGTGGCATCCGGCGTGTTCGCCTTCCTGCAGTGCTGGAACGAGTTCACCGTCGCCCTGGTGATCATGAACGCCGAGAACCAGACGCTGCCGCTGTGGCTGCGCGGGTTCGTGCAGCAGAGCGCGAGCCGGGCGATCGACTGGGGCGAGGTGATGGCCGCGTCGACCATCGTGGCGATTCCCGTCATCGTCTTCTTCGTGATCGTGCAGGGCCGCATGACCAGCGGACTCGTCGCGGGGGCGGTCAAGGGCTGATGCGGGTTCACCACGACACGACCTCCCGCGGGGAGGTCGGCCGATGAAGGTCGGGCTCGACATCGGCGGGACCAAGACCGACGCCGTCGCGGTCGACTCCGCGGGCGGGATCGCAGGCCGCATCCGCATGGCCACCGGATGGGGACCGGATGCCGTGGCACAGACGGTCGTCGACGCCGTGCGTGCGCTCGGCGCCGAGGCCGGCGTCGACCTCTCACGTGTGCGATCGGTCGGCGTCGGCATCCCCGGCCAGATCGAGCCGGGAAGCGGCCGCGTCGTGCACGCGGTGAACCTCGGCGTCGAAGAGCTCGACCTGGCGTCGGCGGTGGCCCCGCGGCTCGGCGTGCCGGTGCAGGTGGAGAACGACGTCAAGGCCGCCGCTCTGGGCGCCCACGCGCTGCACACGAACGGCGGAGCGCCGGCACCGGGCTCCATGGCGTACCTGAACCTCGGCACAGGCATCGCCGCGGGCATCGTGTCGGACGGCGAGCTGTGGCGCGGCGCCCGCGGCACGGCCGGCGAGGTCGGCCACATCTCGGTCGATCCGCGCGGCCCGCTGTGCCGCTGCGGTCAGCGCGGATGCATCGAGGCCTTCGCGGGCGGGGGAGCGATCGCCGAGAGGTGGGGACGCCGATCGGCTCTGCCGGTGCGCGACGTGTTCGACGCCGCCGACGCGGGCGATCCCGAGGCTCGAGAACTGCGGGCGGGACTCGCCCGCGGCGTGGCGGCGGCGATCAGGGTGCTGGTGCTGACGGCCGACGTCGATATCGTGGTCCTCGGAGGGGGTGTGACGGCGTTGGGCGATCGACTGATGACGGATGTCGCAGCCGAGCTGTCGGCCAGCGCCGAGGCGTCACCCTTCATGCGTTCGCTGCACCTCGCCGAGCGGGTCGAGCTGCTGCCGCCGGGTTCGCCGGCCGCCGCGCTCGGTGCCGCGCTGGTGGGTGCCGAGGGCGATGCCACACACGACACCGAGGAGGCCCTGGTCCATGGCTGAGATCGTCATCGTCCGAGACAAGCAGGCGGCCGGCGCGCTCGTCGCCGATCACATCGCGGCGCTCATCCGCGAGAACCCCGAGACGGTCCTCGGTCTCGCGACGGGCTCGACCCCGCTGCCGGTCTACGAGGCGCTGCGCCCGCGGCTGGAGGGAGTGGACGTGTCGGCCGTGCGGGGCTTCGCGCTGGACGAATACGTCGGCATCGATCCCGCGCACCCCGAGAGCTACCGATCGGTGATCACGCGCGAGGTCGTGGAGCCGCTGGGTCTCAACCCGTCGCTGATCCGCACGCCGGACGGTACGCCCGAAGGCATCGAGCACCACGGCCAGGACTACGAGGAGGCGATCCTCGAAGCAGGCGGCATCGACCTGCAGATCCTCGGCATCGGCACCGACGGCCACATCGGCTTCAACGAGCCCGGGTCGTCGTTCGCCTCGCAGACCCGCGTCAAGACGCTCACCGAGCAGACGCGTCGCGACAACGCGCGGTTCTTCGACTCGATCGACGACGTGCCGATGCACTGCATCACGCAGGGACTCGGAACGATCCTGCGTGCGCGCCACCTCGTGCTGCTCGCGTTCGGCGAGGGCAAGGCGGCCGCTGTCGCGGGCGCTGTCGAAGGACCCTTGTCGGCCTCCCTGCCCGGGTCGGCGATCCAGCTTCACGCCCGCGCGACGGTCGTCGTCGACGAGGCCGCGGCCTCGCAGCTCAAGCGCGCCGGCTACTACCGCTACGCGTACGACAACAAGCCCGACTGGCAGGGCATCTGACTTCGACCCGTCGGCGAGATCAGGAGATCCGGCGGAAGCAGGACTTTTCGTCTCGGATCGTCCTGCGTGCGTCGAATCTCCTGCCTTGGAGAACGGATGCTGCGGCTCAGTGGGCGAAGACCTTGCCGGGGTTGAGGATGCCCTGCGGGTCGAAGACGCGGGTGATGTCGCGCTGCAGCTGCCACTGGTCGTCGCCGAGCTCGTCGGCGAGCCAGCGGCGCTTGAGGACTCCCACGCCGTGCTCGCCGGTGAGGGTGCCGCCCAGGCGCAGCGCGGCGCGGAACAGGTCGTCCGCCGCCGCCCAGATGTGATCCGGCGCTTCGGCCACGCCGAACTCGTCCACCCCGCCCCCCGAGCCCGACGAAGGGTCGAAGATGAAGTTCGGGTGCAGGTTGCCGTCGCCCGCGTGCGCGACGGTCGGGATGACGACGCCGTGCTCGCGCTCGACGCGGGCGATCTCGTCGAACATCGCCGGCAGGGCGCTGCGGGGCACCGAGACGTCTTCGATCAGAGCGGTGCCGAGCGTCTCCATCGCCGGATGCATCGACCGGCGGATCGCGAGCAGTCGCTCGCCCTCCTCGCGGTCGTGGGACAGGGCGACGGTCCCACCGGCGGTGCGCAGGACGGCGGCGATCGCGTCGGCCTCGACGGCCGCCGCCGGACCGTCGGTCTGGATCGTGAGCTGCGCTGCGCCGGGCGTCGGCGGGTCCAGCGACAGGAGCGCGTGCACCGCCGCGAGGGACGCGGCATCCATCAGCTCCATGATCGCGGGCTGGGCGCCGGAGGCGGTGACCGCAGCGGATGCCTCGGCCGCCGTGCGTACGTCCGCGAAGGTCGCGGCGATCGTGCACACCTCGCCGGGCACGAGGCGACGCAGCTTCAGCGTCGCGCCGACGATGACGCCGAGCGTGCCCTCGGACCCGATCACGAGGGAGGTGAGGTCCAGACCGGTCACGCCCTTCACGGTGCGGTGGCCGAGCCGCAGCAGGCGGCCGTCGGCGAGCACGAGGTCGACGCCCAGCACCGCGTCGCGGACGACGCCGTACTTGGCGCACAGCAGCCCGCCGGCGCCGGTGGCGATGTTGCCGCCCACGGTCGAGATCGCCCGGCTCGCGGGATCCGGCGCCCACCACAGGCCGTGCGCAGCCAGGGCGGTGTTCAAGTCGGCGTTGAGGATACCGGGCTCGACCACCGCGAGCAGGTCGTCGGGGCTCACCTCGAGGATGCGATCCATGGCGCGCACCGAGAGTGCGATCTCACCGGTGCCGGCGTTGGCGCCGCCGGCGAGGCCGGTGCCCGCACCGCGGGTCACGACGGGTGTGCCGGTGCGGGACGCGATGCGCAGAGTCTCCTGCACGTCGTCGACGCTGCGCGCGTGCACGACGGCGAGGGGCTGACCCGATGCCGCGTGCCCCGACTTGTCGGCGCGCGCGGCCGCGAGTGCGGCCGGGGCGGTGTCGACGCGGTCGCCGAGAGCAGCGCGCAGCAGCGAGAGGGCGTCGGTGCCGGTCACGATGCGTTCGTCACACCAGGCGACGGCGACCGGCGATCACGCCCGCGGTGACGGCCACGACGCCGAAGGCGAGTCCGATCCAGGCGTTGCCCATCGACCACCAGGCGATCGTCGCCGACGCGTAGACGAGCAGCTCGACGATCGCGCGCACGAAGGGGTGGACGGCGAACACCGCGCGGGGCGACACGAACAGCGCCCACGCGAGGATGGCGAACGCCGGCGCGGCGATGCCGGCCACGATGTTCCACGGGAACGGCCACATCGTGAAGCCCCACAGCGCGAGCGTGCCGAACGCGAAGATCTGGCACACGAAGGCGATGATGTCGACCGCGGTCATCGGTGCGCGCGTTCCGGGTGCGGGTTCGGCGGGCTGCGCGGGCGTGACGGGGGGCGTGTCGGACATGACCTCCAGTCTACGGCGGGCCTCAGGGCGCGTCTGTCGCAGCGGGCTCGGGTGAAGAGGTTGGGTTGGCGGCTGCGCCCGCGGCCTCGGGTGTGGGCGTGGGCGTGGGCGGCGAGCCGGCCGGCCGGCCTGGCATCGGCGCGGCGCCGGAACGGCCGTGCGTTCCCGACGCGCCCGGCGCTGCCGAGGTCGACCGCCCGCGGGGCGTGGTGCGCGCAACCTCGGACTTGCCGGGTGCGCTGGAACCTGCGACCTGGTCCTCGACGACCGGAACATCGGCTACTGAGGTGAGGGCGCCGTCCGCGGTCCCAGTGGCGCCGCCTGCGCCGCCCGTCGCAGACTTCCGGCTTGCGGCCGGATCGTTGCCGTTCCCGGTGCCGTTCGTCGGGCTGCCCCTGCCGGTGCTGCCGCCGTTGCCGGTCTTTCCGCCGTTGCCGTTGCCGGTGCCGTTGGTGGGCTCGCCGTTGCCGGGGAACTCGGCGTTGCCCGTGCCGACCCCGTGGTTGCCGCCGTCGACGGGGCTGCCTCCGCCGGCGGGGTCGGCGCCGTTGCCGTTGCCGCTGCCGCCGCCGTTGGCGACGCCGTTCTCCGCGCCGTTGCCGCCCGCGCTCTGACCTGCCGCGGGTGCAGCGCCCTGCGAGGCCCCGCCGGCGCCGGTTTCGGCGACGCCGCCCGGTACGGTCTCGGGGATGACGGGGATGTCGGCCGGCCCGGGGCCGGGTTCCTCCGACAGGACCAGTGCCGGATCGGCCGGATCGGTGATCCCCGCGACCCCGCCGGGGTCGAGGGTGGTGACGGTGGTGGTCTTGGTCGGTTCAGGCGCGGGCTCTCCCGCCGGGAGCGCCACCGCAGCGGCGACGACGCCGCCCACGACGACGAGGCTCGCAGCGGCGAGCCCGCCCGCGGCACCGATGCCGGCGAACGCCGACACCCCCGCCGTTCCTGCCGCGACGGCCGTCGTCGCGCCGACCGCGGTCGCGGCTCCGGCCCCTGCGGCACCCGCGGCGCCCGCGGCGCCGGCGGTCGAGCCGAACGCCGTCGCGCCCGCCCCGAATCCGGTTCCGGCCGCCGCCGTCGCGCCGGCGCCGGTGGTGCCGGCCGCCGCGCCGGTGGATCCGGCCGCCCCGCCCGCCAAGCTCACGGGGCCGGCCACCACGACGCCGGGCGTGACGCTCGACGGCATCGAGGCCAGGGCGACGAGCGTGGCGCCGCCGCCCTGGACGGTCGCGAGGTAGCCCGCCGTGCCGACGGCGCCGACGGCCAGCGGCAGCAGCACGAGCGCGAGCCGGCTCGACACCTCGCGGGCCTCGCTGGCCACGATCGAGCAGCGCGCGCACTCCGCCAGGTGGCGCTCCACCTTGGCGTGATCGCGGCGCCCGAGGTTGTGGCGGGAGTATGCGCCCAGCCGCTCGACGGTCCACTCGCACTCCGAGCCGTCCTCGAGGGACCGCAGGTGAGCCTGGATCCAGGCCTCGCGTAGACCCTCGCGTGCACGGAACGTCAGCTGGGCGACCGCGGTGGGCTTCATGCCGAGCAGGGGGGCGATCTCGGCGGGCTTCATCCGCTCGATCTCGGAGTACCAGAGCACTTCCTGCCACCGGGTCGGCAGACTGCGGAACGCCTGGTGGGTGAGGCTGCGATCGAGAGCCGCTTCGCTCTCGTGCTCGGCGGCCGACGGGTCCTCGACGCCGTCGAGCTCGTCGTACGCGGTCTCGCGCCTCGCGCGGCCCCAGGCCGCGGCGGTGTTGCGGATGCTCGTGAACAGATAGGCGCGGAAGGAGCCGGTGGGTCCACCGCCGTTGACGATGGAGTGGTAGATCCGGGTGTACGCCTCCTGCACCAGGTCGTCGGCGTCGAGGCTCGGGGTCATGTTGCGGGCAACCGTCACGCCGGCGCGATAGTGGCGCCGCCACAGCTCGGCGAAGGCACTCGAGTCGCCCGAGCGCGTCCGCACCACGAGATCGGAGTCGGCGACGACGCTCGTCTGCGACTCGCGCACTTCGTCGTGATCCATGAGTCCCCCAGCTCCGCGGGCGCACCCGACGGCGCATAGCCCCGGGTGTGCGACGCGATCCTCGCGACGCGGCTCGTTCCATTGTCGTTGCAAGCAGGAGTTTCCACCAGTGCTCGCTCGCCCCCTCGTTGCGGGGGCTGATGCGCGGGCAGTCGGCCTGATCGCCGTCGAGAGAGATTTTCCGGAACTCGCGTAATAGACCCCACCCCTCGCCGTCTCTTTGGTCAGAGTGGCTGGCCGCCCTTGTGTGGGGCACGACGGCGGTCGCCCCCGCGGTTCGTCCGCGGATGTGGCGGGGCTCGAAGGTATCTCGGGGGAGGGACCTTCGGCCCCGCCCCTCTTTTCGCCCCGGTGGCGTCAGACCTCGCGGCCGCCCACCCATACCCGGCGCACCGCGAGCGCGTCGTCGAGCAGCACTCCATCGGCGAGTCCGCCCACGTCGAGGCGGCCCAGGTCGTCGCGGCCGATCGCGTGCGCGGGCCTGGTCGAGAGCGCGTGCACGGCGACGCCGAGGTCCACACCGGCGCCCACCACGTGACGCAGCGCCGCGTCCTGAGTGAGCGTCGAACCCGCGATCGCGCCGCCCTCCGCGAGGCGTGCGACCCCGTCGGTGACCTGCACCGCCAGTCCGCCGAGCACGTAGCGCCCGTCGGAGGCGCCGGCGGCCGCCATCGCGTCGGTGATCAGCGCGATCCGGTCGCCGGCCACGGCGAACAGCGTGGCGATGAGCTCGAGGTCGACGTGCACGCCGTCGGCGATCACCTCGAGGGTCACACGGTCGTCGCGCAGCGCCGAGATGACGGGGCCGGGTGCGCGGTGGTGGATGCCGGCCATCGCGTTGAACGCGTGCGTCAGCAGCGTCGCACCGGCGTCGAAGGCGCGGCGCGTGGTCGCGGCGTCCGCGTCGGTGTGCCCCACGGCGACCGCGACCCCGGCCCCGGCGAACCGCCGGATCGCCTCCATCGCGCCCGGCCGCTCCGGGGCCAGTGTCACCTGGCGGATCGTGCCGCGTCCCGCCTCGAGCAGTCGGTCGACGGATGCCGCGTCCGGCGCCCGCAGCAGCGACTCGGTGTGCGCGCCCTTGTGGCCGGGATCGAGGAAGGGGCCCTCGAGGTGCGAGCCCAGGATCGTGGGATCCACGTCGCACAGGTCGGCGACCATCGCCACGCGGGCGGCGAGGTCTTCGATCGGCGCCGTGATGAGCGAGAGCACGGCGCGCGTGGTGCCGTGCGCGCGGTGCACGGCGCGTGCCACGCGGACGGCGTCGAGGCCGTCGTCGAACGAGGCGCCGCCCCCGCCGTGCCCGTGGATGTCGATGAACCCCGGGACGAGGCATCCGCCCCCGCCGTCCACCGTCTCGTCCGCGCGCGGGCGCTCGGCGCCGACGCCCGCGGCGGCGACCCGTTCGCCGTCGAACAGCGCCCACGCATCGGAGCGGCCGGAGTCGGCGGCGGAGGATCCGAACAGGCGCACGGAGTGGACGAGGGTGCTCATGCGGTGCTCCCGATCAGTGGGTGAGGGTCACTCGGCGACCCAGGGGATCTCGTCGGTGGCATGGAACCCGATGCCCATGCTCGTCCAGAGCGGGCCGAGGGCGCCGACGCGCTCGCGGAAGGAGGCCCACGTGCGCAGGTCGCTCGCGCCCGTCGCCGGCGACCAGGCCGCCTCGGCGGCCGCGGCGGCGCGGGGGAAGGCCATGGTTTCGATGTCGGCGGCGGTGCGGATCGTCTCGGTCCACAGCGGCGCCTCGATGCCGAGGATGCCGGCGTCGTTGACGCCCGGGATCACGGCGGCGGGCTCCCACGAGTACGCGCGCTCGACGCTCGTGGGTCCGTTCGCCCACGTGAGACCCGGCTCGGGGGCCGCCGGGCCGCTGCTCGGTTCGGGGTACTTCATGTCGAGGTAGATGGCGTCGGCGGGGGAGAGGATCAGCTGCCCGCCGTTGTCGACGAACGCGCGTGCCTTCTCGGCCATCCCCTCCTGCGGGGTGCGGTAGCCCCAGTACTGTCCGATCGTGGTGTCGGCGATGCCAGGAGCGGCACCGGCCTCGTGCCACGCGACCGGCGTCTTGCCGAGGTCGGCGACGATCTCGCTGACACGGGCGACGAAGAGCGCGAAGTCCTCGTCGCTCGTCGACAGCGACTCGTCGCCGCCGAAGTGGAGGTACGGTCCGGGCGTCATCGCTGCGAGCTCGCCGAACACGTCGGCCACGAAGTCGTAGGTCGCCTCCTCGTGCACCTTCAGCGACGAGAAGCCCACGGCCATCCCGTCGTACGGCACGCCGGGGCGGGGCTCCTCACCGCCGTAGTCGCGGATGATGTCGCGCATGTGGTCGCTGATCGTGGGATCCTCCGCCAGCTCCGGATACGCCAGCCCCACGGCGTGCGTGTGGCCGGGCATGTCCACCTCGGGCACGACGATCATGTGGCGCGATGCCGCGTACGCGACGATCTCGCGGTACTGGTCCTTCGTGTAGAAGCCGCCCGGGTCGCCGCCGACCGCGGTCGCCGATGCGCGGGCGGTGAGCTCCGGGCGGGAATCGAGCTGGATGCGCCACCCCTGGTCGTCGGTGAGGTGCAGGTGCAGCGCATTGAGCTTGAGCGATGCCGCGCGGTCGATGTACCCCTTGACGGTCTCGACCGGGTGGAAGTGCCGCGCGACGTCGAGCATGACGCCTCGGTACGCGAAGCGGGGGCTGTCGTCGATGGTCACCGCGGGCACCGACCACGCGTCGCCGTCGCGGGTGAGGAGCTGGCCGAGGGTCTGGACCCCGTAGAACAGTCCTGCCGCGTCCGCGCCGGTGATGACGACGGATGCCTCGTCTACCGTGATCCGGTACGACTCCGGCTCGCCGGTCGCGGCATCGACCCGCAGCTCGATGTCGCCGCTCGCGCCGGTCGCCGGCGTCAGCCCGGTGCGGGCCTCGATGATCCCGGCGAGGGCGGCCGCCGCATCCGTGTCCCCTGCGAGGCCCGTGGCGGACGAGAGCCGGAACGGCGCACCGGACCCGGCCTCGATCGAGGCGGGGGCGGGCACGACGGCGGGAAGCGACACGGTTTCTCCATTCTGTGCGACCGGGGTGCAGCCGGCCAGCACTGCAGCGGCGAGGACCGCTGCGACGACAGCCCGTCCTCGTCGACGATTCATGTAAAGAGTCCTAACAAAAGGTTACTGCAGGATATCAGCCGCATGCGACCGGCGCACCGAGGGGGCGGGCGCCCTCGGCGCCCGCCCCCTCGACGGGTCAGAACCGGAACAGCACGACGTCGCCTGTGGGCGGCGGCGGCGGATCCTCAGGATTCGGGCTGAACGCCGGCACGGCGTCGACCGTCGCGTAGATGCCGACCGGCGACCATTCGACGGCGGCGGGCGCCACAGCCTCACGGAACAGCGTCGCCGACGACTGTCCCTTCTTGATGAGCGAGATGCGGTCGCCCATGAGCTCGGCGACGTATATGTCGCCACGCGGCGACAGTGCGATGTCCGTCGGCGAAGCAAGGCCGGTCGCGACCGTCACCACCCTGCCGGTGAGCAGGTTGACCTTGATCACCGAGCCGCGTGCGCCGGCGGCCGGCGTCTCTGGTCCACCCGGCAGGAGGGAGGCGTAGATCCAACCGTCGGCCCCGAGTTCGACATCCGTCGGCACGGCCTCCCACGCGTAGGTGTGACCGACCACGCACGCCGGAAGACCGAGCTCGACGGCCCAGTCGCCCACCACCGACGGCTGCGGGGGCAGGGTCGCGAGTGTGCGCACCTTTCCTCGGAAGTCGACGGTGAGGATCGCGTTCGCACCGGCATCGGCCACGACCGTTCCCACCGGGGTGCCGATGGTGGCGTAGGGGTGCGAGTACACCTCGCCCGTGTACGCGCCGCCGTTGTCGGCACCCGGCAAGAACGGCGGCAGCTGCGCCGCGCAGTCGGCGGGCAGATCGCTGAAGCCGTACTGCTGAGCGCCGTCCGGGTTGCTCGTCGCCTCATGACGTCCGAGGTCGGCGAGGTCGCTGACGTTCCCCCGTCGATCGATCTTCTTCAGCAGCGAGCCGTCGGCGGTCGTCTCGGCGAAGTACACACTGCCGAGGAAGTTCGACACCGCCCCCACCTCGTTGCCCGGAGTCGCCGTCGTGTAGGGCGTCGTGAAGCTGCCGTCGCGAGCGATGCGGTTGAGGGTGCCGCTGAAGTTGTCGGTGACGTAGACGCTGCCGTCGATCTCAAGTCCGAGCTTCAGTGGGCTGAACAGATCCTCGTGGAGCACTTCGGGGTCCGGCGGGGCCGCAGCGGATGCTGCCGTGCCGGAAAGAGAGAGGGATGCCGCGAGGACGGCGGCTGGGAGCAGGATGATCGATCTCGGAATCGATCGGCTGGGTGACATGAGTGGACGCTTCATGAACTTCCTTCTGTCGGGCGCGGACGCGCTGAGGGGCGGCGTGTGCCGTCCTGACGGCAGAGTGCCCCCATCTGCCTCGGGATACATCGGGGGCAGCACCGAAATGTTCGTCCGCTATGCTCGGGATGTCGCGACTGGCGTTGAGGTGGGGAACCACCGGGGAGCGACCGACTACGGCATTCGACCGCACGCCTGGGCCGATGTGGGACACCCCTATCTGGAAGCCGTGAGTCAGGAGATCGCATGACCGATCAGTTCTTCAACGCCCCTCTCGCCGAGGTCGACCCCGAGATCGCCCAGGTGCTCGACCGCGAGCTCGACCGCCAGCGCGGCTACCTCGAGATGATCGCCTCCGAGAACTTCGTCCCCGTCTCGGTGCTGCAGTCGCAGGGGTCTGTGCTGACCAACAAGTATGCCGAGGGCTACCCGGGCCGCCGCTACTACGGCGGCTGCGAAGAGGTGGACGTCGCCGAGGAGCTCGCCATCGAGCGCGCGAAGGCGCTGTTCGGCGCCGAGTTCGCCAACGTGCAGCCGCACTCCGGCGCGACGGCCAACGCTGCCGTGCTGCACGCCATCGCGCGCCCGGGCGACACGCTGCTCGGCCTCTCGCTCGACCAGGGCGGCCACCTCACGCACGGGATGAAGATCAACTTCTCGGGCCGGCTCTACAACATCGTCGCGTACGGCGTCGACCCCGAGACCTCGACGATCGACATGGACGAGGTGCGCCGCCTCGCCGTCGAGCACCAGCCCAAGGTGATTATCGCCGGCTGGTCGGCCTACCCCCGCCAGCTCGACTTCGCGGCCTTCCGCGCGATCGCCGACGAGGTCGGCGCCACCCTCTGGGTCGACATGGCCCACTTCGCCGGCCTCGTGGCGGCGGGCCTGCACCCGAACCCGGTGCCGCACGCCCACGTCGTCTCATCGACCGTGCACAAGACCATCGGCGGCCCCCGCTCGGGCTTCATCCTCACCAACGACGCCGACATCGCCAAGAAGATCAACACCGCCGTCTTCCCGGGTCAGCAGGGCGGTCCGCTCATGCACGTGATCGCGGCGAAGGCCACCGCGTTCAAGCTCGCCAAGACGCCGGAGTTCAAGGAGCGCCAGGAGCGCGTCCTGCGCGGCGCGCACATCATCGCCGAGCGGCTGTCGCAGCAGGACGTCAAGGACGCCGGCATCGCGGTGCGCTCGGGGGGCACCGACGTGCACCTCGTGCTCGTGGATCTTCGCAACGCCGAGATCGACGGCAAGCAGGCCGAGGACCTGCTGCACGAGATCCACATCACCGTGAACCGCAACGCGGTGCCCAACGACCCGCGCCCGCCGATGGTGACCTCGGGTCTGCGCATCGGCACGCCGGCGCTCGCGACGCGCGGCTTCGGCGACGCCGAGTTCACCGAGGTCGCCGACGTCATCGCGCTCGCGCTGCTGCCGAACGCCGACGTCGAGGCGCTGCGCGCGCGGGTCGCGGCCCTCACCGCCGCGTTCCCGCTGTACCCGGACTTCCGCCACTGAGCGGAAGCGCCGCCCCTCTGGGCGGCGCCCTCTGATACCACTGTCGAGACCGGATGCCGCGCCCGCGCGTCGGGCCGCGGCATCCGTCCCCCCCTCCAGCTGGATCGCCGAGAGTACAGCTGACGGACGAGAGGGTGGGTGGTTCCCTCCCTTTCGTCCACCAGCTGTACTCTCGCCGGGCGGGCCGAGGGACGAACCGGCCCGGCGGCCCGACGGTCGAGGGGCCGGCGGTCCCGGCGGGTGGACGCCACACGAGCGCACGATGATACGAGGAGACGCAGGATGACCGCACAGAAGCTGGACGGACGCGCCGCGGCCGCCGAGATCAAGGACGAGCTGCGTGAGCGCGTCGCCGCGCTCAAGGAGAAGGGGGTCACGCCGGGCATCGCCACCGTGCTCGTCGGCGCCGACCCCGCGTCGCAGCTGTACGTGGGGATGAAGCATCGTGAGTCCCAGTCGATCGGGATGAACTCGATCCAGCGGGAGCTGCCCGCCGACGCGACCCAAGAAGACGTCGAGGCGCTGATCGACGAGCTCAACGCCGACCCGGAGTGCCACGGGTACATCGTGCAGCTGCCGCTGCCCAAGCACCTCGACACCGACGCGATCCTGGAGCGGATCGATCCCGCGAAGGACGCGGACGGCCTGCACCCGACCAACCTCGGGCGCCTCGTGCTCAACGTCAACGCCCCCATCACGACGCCGCTGCCGTGCACGCCGCGCGGGGTCATCGAGCTGCTCCTGCGCAACGACTTCGACCTGAAGGGCAAGGACGTCGTGGTCGTCGGCCGCGGCGTGACGATCGGCCGCTCGATCGGCCTGATCCTCACGCGCCGCGAGATCAACGCGACGGTCACGCTCACCCACACCGGCACGACCGACCTCTCGCACCACCTGCGGCAGGCCGACGTGATCGTCGCGGCGGCCGGCGTCAAGCACATCGTGCGCGCCGAGGACGTCAAGCCCGGCGCCGCCGTGCTCGATGTCGGCGTCACGCGCGAGGAGGACCCCGACTCCGGCAAGTCGAAGGTGTTCGGCGACGTCCACCCCGACGTCGCCGAGGTCGCCGGCTACCTCTCGCCCAACCCGGGCGGAGTGGGTCCGATGACGGTCGCTCTGCTCATGACGAACGTGGTCGAGGCCGCCGAGCGGTCGCTGGACTGACCCGGCCTCACGCGGGGACGAGCGCGTCGCGCGTACGCGGCACGACGGCCGCGGCA
This sequence comes from Microbacterium ureisolvens, assembly GCF_015278315.1. Lineage (GTDB taxonomy): Bacteria > Actinomycetota > Actinomycetes > Actinomycetales > Microbacteriaceae > Microbacterium > Microbacterium ureisolvens. Next base: position 25,421 of record NZ_JADIJE010000006.1, read on the forward strand.
TCCGTCGCTCCGAAGGAGGCCATGCCGCCGACCCAGCGCTCGCGGTCGGCTTCGCTGCGGTGCCGCACCTCGGCCAGCCGCGTGACGCCGCGGACCCTGATCCCGCAGTATTCGAGTGTCGCCCGGCGCAGCGACCGGATGGGGGCGTCGCGGTAGACCCACGCGTTCCAGAACGCGGGCGAGTCCATCGTCATGACGATGCGGGCGCTGCGACCCGTGAGCAGCCTGTCCCACAGCCGGCCGGTCGGGCGGTAGCGGAAGGCGAAGCCCGAGACGAACACGCGGTCGATCCAGGCCTTCAGGACCGCGGGGTACGACCCCCACCACTGCGGGAAGAAGAACGCCAGGTGATCGGCCCAGTCGACGTCGGCGATGGAGGCCGCCACCTCGGGCGTGAGCGGCGCGTCCGAATCCGTGCGCGGCAGACGGACCTCGTCGCGCCGGGACGGATGCCCCGGCACAGGGTCGGCCGCGAGGTCGATGACCCGCACCTCGGCGCCGCCGGCACGGGCGGCTTCGGCGTAGGCGCGGGCGAGGGCATGGTTGAGGCTGCCGCCGAGCGGGGTGCCGATGACGACGAGGATGCGGGGAGCGTTCATGCGGGGATCTCCTGAAGCGGTGCGCCGCCCGGAGCGGCCAGGCGGGGGATGAGGGCGGTGAGCGCGACGAGCTGAGCGTTCAGGCGCGGCGCGTCGATGGGGTCGTCGGCCAGCGAGGGGTGGGCGAGCATGGCGGCGAACGCGCCCTCGAGCACCGCGCCCGCGTCCCGGACGAGCGCCGCCCCCTTCGGGCTGAGGGTCAGCAGGATGCTGCGTCCGGCGCCCGGGGGCGAGTCCGCGGCGATCCAGCCGTCGGCGACGAGGGCGGGCACGCGCTTGCTCACGGCCGCCTTGGTGACGCCCAGGCAGTGGGCGAGCGTCGTCATGTCGGCCGGTGCGGCGTCGGCGAGCACCGCGAGGAACTGGAAGTGGTTGAAGCTCACGCCGTACTGCGCACGCAAGGCGGCGTCGGCGTAGGCGTCGAGCTCGGCGACGAGCTCGTGGAGGGTGAAGGTCAGCCGGTCGGACACACTCTGAGTAAACCAGTTGACTCAGAGTGTGTCAACAAGTTGACTCGGTCCGACGTGTGGCGATGGAGGACGGATGCCGGCGCCCGGCGTCAGCGAGATGCCTGGCGTGCTTCGGCGGCCGCGAGGGCGGCCCGCGCCCCGTCCGTCGGGGCGATGGCGACGAGGCCGCGGTGGAGCTTCACGAGCGCCTCCACATCGATCTCGCCGGTGCGAGCTCGGTCGCAGTGCACGGCCTGGATCGCCGCCTCGAGCTGGAACCGCCCGAGCGGTCGCCCGAGGTCGGATGCCCGGCGCAGCAGCGCGGCGCCCTCGGCGATCAGCGCCCGGTCCCACAGCCGCGTGTCCTGTTCGTCCAGGGGCGGCCATGGCTGCGAGGTTCGGGCCGGCGCGCGCGACTGGGCGTAGGTGAGGAGGGCGGCCAGGCCCCACGCCTCGGGCTCGTCGTCGAGCAGCGTCGCCGTCAGCACGGCGAGCCACCGCGCCTCGTCGGCGAGAGATTCCCGGGGCTCATCGCCCTGGTCGAGCCAGCCGATCGCGTACGCGCCGTAGATCGCCTCGAGCACAGCCGGGAGGCGCGCGGGCATGTCGGAGCGCATGGGGATGCGGAACGGGATGCCGGCATCGCGGATGCGGCGCTTGGCCCGCACCAGACGCTGGGCCATCGCGGCGGCCTCGACGCCGAAGGCGCGGGCGATCGCGGCCGCGTCGAACCCGAGCACCGTCTGCAGCATGAGCGGGGTGCGGATGCCGGGGTCGATCGCCGGATGCGCACAGGCGAACAGCAGCTCGAGGCGCCGGTCGGGGATCATCTCGGCGTGCTCGAGCGCCGTCAGCGCGTCGAGGGCGCGGTCGTCGGCGCGCGCAGTCGCGAGCTCTTCGTCCAGCGGCACACCGGTGCGATGCGCCGCCGAGCGCAGTGCATCGCGCAGTCGATTGCGGGCCACGGTGACCAGCCATCCTTCGGGGTTGGCGGGGATTCCGGCATCCGGCCACGTGCGCAGCGCCGCCTCGAACGCATCGGCGAGGGCGTCCTCGGCCAGCGTGACGTCGGGGCCGACGCGCCCGGCCGATCCGCCCGACCCTGCCGGTCGGGCCGGTGCGGGCAGCGTCGAGGCGGCGATGACGGACAGGATGCGGCCGTACGAGGCCCGCGCGGTGCGCTCGGCGACCGCGCGGGCGTCGTCCGAGCCCCCGCGCCCGGAGTCTCCGTGCCGCGCGTCTCCGTGGTCTTCGTGCCGCGCGTCGGCGTGCGGAAGGGGCGCGGGGTCGTTCGGCATCAGCTTTCGAACGGGGTCCAGGCGCCGTGCTCGTACCGGGTTGCGCTCGGGCGCACCTCGACGGCGCCCCAGCCGACGGAGGGCGCCCTGCCGGCCCAGGCGATGGCGGCGTCGAGGTCGGCGACGTCGATCACGAAGGTGCCGCCGAGCTGCTCCTTCGTGTCGGCGAACGGCCCGTCCTGCACACGGAGGCCGTCTTCACCCGCGGTGACGGTGGTGGTCACCGTGGACTGCTGCAGGACCTCTGCCGAGACCAGCACGCCGGCGGCGTCGAGCGCGGCCGCGTACTCGTCGAACTCGCGCATGCCCTCCGCCCAGGCGTCGGGGCCCATGTCGTCGGAGGTCATCTCGGGATAGTGGAGGAGGAGTGCGTATCGCATGGCGTCGTCCTTTCTGAGGGATCGTGACACCCGTATGACGAACGTCGCCCGCCCGGATCGACAGGTCCGCGGAATCAGCCCTTGCCGAGCTCGTCGAGCATGCGACGCTGTTCGTCGGTGAGCCCGTCGTTCAGCTCGCGCCGGCCCGCCGCGCTCGCCGCGCTGCCGCCAGGGTAGGTGTCGCGGGGGCCTGCGGCGGGCGGAACCGCCGGGGCCGCGGCATCCGTCGGCGTCTTCGAGCCGGTCGCGCGGTCGTAGAGTGCGCCGGCGTGGTGCTCGACCCGGTCGTCGATGGCGGCGTAGATCGCCCAGCCGATGAGCAGGATGACGGGCGGCAGCACGTAGCCCCAGAACGCGCCGAAGATGCCGCCGCCGATCGACACCCCGGTGAACAGCACGGTCGCGATCCACACGATGAAGGCGACGGCGAAGGCGAGGAGGAACTCCACGACCTTCTCTCCGGCCTTGGTGCGCTGATGCGCCGACTTGGCCGCCATCCCGCGGAACCACTTCTCGACGAGCGGCTTGATCCAGATGACCAGCGCCGTCATCACGATGCCGGCCCACAGCGCCGCCCAGCCGACGCGGGCCGGGGTGAGCCAGCCGACGACCAGCAGCACGACGATGTTGAACACGAGCAGCGACGCGAACCGCACGACCCACTTCTTCATGTCATTCACTGTGCCACGTCGCATCGGATCACGGGAACGGGACGGATGCCGCGCCCTCAGGCGATGGAGACCAGCTGCGTCACATCGTCGTCGGGGAGGACGTCGGCCGTCGCGGTGACCTGGAGGTCGACGAGGTCGGCTCGGCCGGAGACCACGGTGAGGAAGGCCGTGTCGGCGGCATCCCTTCCCGTCGCGATCCGGACGAGGCTCGAGCGCGGCGCGAGAGTGGTCGCATCGACCGCGCGCCACGCGTCGTCGATCCACGCCTCGGCGACCGCGTGGAAGTCCATCGGGTCGAGCCCTGGTGCATAGACGGCCACCATGCGGGCGGGGATGCCGAGCCCGCGCAGCAGCGCGATGCACAGGTGCGCGTAATCACGGCACACGCCCTGCCGGGCCAGCAGGGTACGGGTCGCGCCGTCGGTCGGGAGCGAAGAGCCGGGCACGTACGACAGCCGCGTGCCGACCCAGGACGAGACGGCGGCGAGAAGCTCGTCGGCGCCCTGGATGCCCCGGAACTCCGCCTCGGCGGTCGGCGCCATGGCGTCGGACTCGGCGTAGCGGCTCTGGCGCAGGTAGACGAGCCGCTCGACGTCGTCACCCTCGGCGGGCTCGCCCTCTGTCAGCGTCGCGCTGTACTCGATCACGAACTCGCCGACCGGGGCGGTCACGCGGTGCAGGCGCGTCTGGTGGGCGTCGAGGAGCTCCTCCAGCTGGAGGGGCTCGCCGTCGACGGTCGCCGCGAGAGACTCGGATTCGGGGGAGTAGTGGCCAGAGGCCGTGATCGCGAAGATCAGCTCGGCGGGCTCGGTGACGTTCAGGGCGATGCGGCTGGAGACGTCGCGCTTCATGGGCCCAGCGTGTCATGCCGCGCGCTGCCGTGTGCGGGGTTGACACGCGCGGTGCGGCTGGGTCCGGGCTTGCGCTGTGGCCGAGGTGCGCCGCCGGGTCCGCGCTCGAGTTCGAGCGCGTCGCCGAACCCACCCGTACGCGACCGACCCACACGCTTGGGATCTCCCGAACGGGTGGGCTCGACGCGAGAGGGTGGGTTCAGCGGGAGGAACGGCTCAGTACGAGGCGCGCTCCGCGGCGGGGTCCGCGGGGATGAAGCGGGCGGCCAGCGCTTCCGAGCCGCGCGCGAGCAGTGCGACGTCGGCGCCGACGAGGATGAAGGATGCCCCGGCCTCGAGGTACGCGTCGGCGGCAGCCGGATCGAACGCGTTGACGCCGACGGGCTTGCCCGCGGCGCGGACCGCGTCGAACGTCCGCAGAGCGGCGGCGACGACATCCGGGTGGGTCTGCTGGCCCAGGACGCCCATCGAGGCGGCGAGGTCAGCGGGGCCGACGAACACGCCGTCGACGCCGTCGACCGCGGCGATCTCCGCCGCCGCCTCGACGCCCGCGGCGGTCTCGATCTGGACGAACAGCGACACGTGGTCGTCGGCGTCCGGGAGGTAGCCGTCGACGCGGTTCCACCGTGCCGACCGCGCGAGCGCCGAGCCCACTCCGCGGCTGCCCCGCGGGGGATAGCGCACGGCGGCGACGGCGGCTTCGGCATCCGTCTTCGACGACACCATCGGCACGAGCAGGTTCTGCGCTCCGAGATCGAGCACCTGCTTGATCGTCACGACGTCGCCGATCGGCACGCGGACGACCGGCGTGACGGGGTAGGCGGCGACGGCCTGCAGCTGGGTGAGCACCGACTCGAGGCCGTTGGGGGAGTGCTCCATGTCGACGAGCACCCAGTCCATGCCGGAACCGGCGCAGATCTCGGCGACGAGCGGCGAGCCCGAGCACACCCAGATGCCCGCGAGCGGGCGGTCGGCGTTCGCGAGGGCGTCGCGGAAGGTCGGGCTCAGACGAAGCGGCATTCGATGACTCCCATGGGTCCGTAGTCGCACCTGACGCTATCGCCCCGCGACACCCACATGGGTCGGGTGAACGAGCCGGCGAGGATGATCTCGCCCGGCTCGAGTCGCGCGCCGTGCTGGTGGAACTTGTTCGCGAGCCATGCCACGCCGGTCGCGGGGTGGCCCAGCACGCCCGCGGCGACCCCGGTCTCTTCGATCTCGCCGTTGCGGCTCAGCACACCCGGCACCCACCGGAGGTCGATCTCGTCGGGGCGCTTGCGCATGTCGCCCAGCACCATGGCGCCGTAGGCGGCGTTGTCGGCGATGGTGTCGACGATGGTGCGCCCCTCGAGCTCGATGTGGGAGTTCAGCACCTCGAGCGCCGGCACCGCGTAGTCGATGGCCGCGAGGGCGTCGTCGAGCGTGCAGTTCGGCCCTTCGAGCGCGGTCTTGAGCACGAAGGCGAGCTCGACCTCGATGCGCACGTTCGAGAACCGGTCCACGGGGATCTCGGCCCCCGACTCGTAGACGGTGTCGTCGAACATCACGCCGTAGTCCGGCTCGGTGATGCCCGTCGCCTGCTGCATCGCCTTCGACGTGAGCCCGATCTTGCGGCCGACCAGCCGCCGCCCGGCGGCGATGTTCTGGTCGCGCCAGACGCCCTGGATCGCGTACGAGTCCTCGACCGTCGCGTGCGGGTACCGCGCGGTGATGCGCGGAATCACGCCGTGCGTGCGGTCGGCCTCGGCCAGCTCGGCCGCGACCTGGGCGATGTCGTCGGGGTGCAGCATCCGTTTCTCCCTGAGTCTTTCGTTGGTCCGAGGCGTTTCGTCTCGCTCGTTCCTCCTCGCTCTCTCAACGACCGGGGTATCGGCCGTTGAGCGAGCGGAGCGAGGCGAAACGTCTCAGAGTTGGTGGCCGAGCTTGTACTCGCCCTGCTTCCAGCTGGGCATCTCCTCGGCCTTGTCGTCGGGACGGGTGTACGAGAAGCCGTCGGCGCCGATGGTCACCGCCATCTCGGACGAGTCGGTGCGGGCGACGACGGGCTGCGGGTTGCCGTCGAGGTCGAGCACGAGCGAGGCCTCGGTGTACCAGGACGGCACGACCGGGTTGCCCCACCAGTCACGGCGCTGGTTGTCGTGCACGTCCCACGTGACGACGGGATTGTCGGGGTCGCCGGTGTAGTAGTCCTGCGTGTAGATCTCGACGCGGTGGCCGTCGGGGTCGCGCAGGTACAGGTAGAAGGCGTTCGAGACGCCGTGGCGGCCGGGGCCGCGCTCGATGGCGTCGGAACGGCGCAGCGCCCCGAGCTTGTCGCAGATCGCGAGGATGTTGTGCTTCTCGTGCGTGGCGAAGGCGACATGGTGCATGCGGGGTCCGTCGCCGCCGGTCATGGCGGTGTCGTGCACTGTGGGCTTGCGGCGCATCCACGCGGCGTAGACCGTGCCCTCCTCGTCCTGGATGTCCTCGGTCACGCGGAACCCGAGCGACTGCATGAAGTTCACCGCGCGCGGCACGTCGGGGGTGACCTGGTTGAAGTGGTCGAGGCGCACGAGCTCGCCGGGCGTGTGCAGGTCGTACCGCCACGACAGGCGCTCGACGTGCTCGGTGGCGTAGAAGAACTCGTAGGGGAAGCCGAGCGGGTCGGTGACGCGCACCGAGTCGCCGATGCCCTTGGTGAACCCGTCCGGGCGGCGCTCGATGCGGCACCCGAGCTCGTCGTAGAAGGCGACGGCCTTATCGAGGTCCTCGGGCGTGCGCACACGGTACGAGAACGCCGCAACAGCGGCCACCGGACCCTGGCGGAGCACCAGGTTGTGGTGGATGAACTCCTCCGTCGACCGGAGGTAGATCGCCCGATCGTCCTCTTCGGTCACGTACAGGCCGAGCACGTCGACGTAGAACTCGCGCGACGCGAGCAGGTCGGTGACGACGAGCTCCATGTAGGCGCAGCGCAGGATGTCGGGCGCCGGCGCGCTCGGGGTCGGGATCGGGTTGTCGGAGAGGATCGGCGCCTCCTGGCTCACATAGAAGCCGGACGAGGTGCGGGTCATCTGGTCACGGTGGGTCATTTCGCGTCCTTGCGTGGTGTGCGGGTTCGGGGCGTTTCATCTCGCTTCGCTCGCTCAACGACCGGGGTCGCGGTCGATGAGCGAGAAGCGCAGAGACGACACGAAACGGATCAGTGGGATGCCGGGGCTCCGGCTTTGCCGAAGGTGGGGTTGTGGGCGGGGCCGAGCGTGATGTGCACGGCCTGCTGGTCGGTGTAGAAGTCGATCGAGCGGTAGCCGCCCTCGTGTCCGAGGCCGGAGGCCTTGACGCCGCCGAACGGGGTGCGGAGGTCGCGCACGTTGTTCGAGTTGAGCCACACCATGCCGGCCTCGATCGCCTGCGAGAAGTTGTGGGCGCGCTTGAGGTCGTTGGTCCAGACGTACGCGGCGAGGCCGTAGCGCACGCCGTTGGCGAGCTCGAGCGCCTCCTCGTCGGTGTCGAACGGGGTGATCGCGACCACCGGGCCGAAGATCTCCTCCTGGAAGATGCGGGCATCGGGCGCGACGTCGGCGAACACCGTGGGGCGCACGAAGTTGCCGCCCTCGAAGCCCTCGGGACGGCCGCCGCCGGCGACGAGGCGCGCCTCGGACTTGCCGATCTCGATGTACGAGACGACCTTGTCGTAGTGCTCCGGGTGCACCAGAGCCCCGACCTCGGTGGCAGGGTCGTGCGGGTAGCCGACCACGACGCGGTCGGCCTGCGCCGCGTAGCGCTCGACGAACTCGTCGTACACCGGGCGCTCCACGAGGATGCGCGATCCCGCGGTGCAGCGCTCGCCGTTGAGCGAGAAGACGCCGAAGATCGTGGCGTCGATCGCGGCCTCGAGGTCGGCATCGGCGAACACGACGGCCGGGCTCTTGCCGCCGAGCTCCATCGACAGGCCCTTCAGGAACGGCGCGGCGTTGCCGAAGATGATCTGCCCGGTGCGGGACTCTCCGGTGAAGGAGATGAGCGGCACGTCGGGATGCTTCACCAGTGCGTCGCCGGCGTCCTCACCCAGTCCGTTCACGAGGTTGAACACGCCCTGCGGGAGGCCCGCCTCCTCGAAGATCCCCGCCCACAGCGACGCCGAGAGCGGGGTGAACTCGGCGGGCTTGAGCACCACCGTGTTGCCGGTCGCGAGCGCCGGCCCGAGCTTCCACGATTCGAGCATGAACGGCGTGTTCCACGGCGTGATGAGGCCGGCGACGCCGATCGGCTTGCGGTTGACGTAGTTCATCTGGCGGCCGGGCACCTTGTAGGCGTCATCGGCCTGAGCCACGATCAGGTCGGCGAAGAACCGGAAGTTCTCGGCCGCGCGGCGCGCCTGGCCGAGCGCCTGCGTGATCGGCAGTCCGGAGTCGAACGATTCGAGCTCGGCGAGACGGGCGTCACGCGACTCGACGATGTCGGCGATCCGGTGCAGCACGCGCGAGCGCTCGCGCGGCAGCATCCGCGGCCACGGTCCCTCGGTGAACGCCCGCCGCGCGGCAGCGACGGCGCGGTCGATGTCGGCCTTCTTGCCGGCCGCGGCCTGCACGTACGTCTCGTTCGTCACCGGGTCGAGCACGTCGAACGTGTCGCCGCCCTGCGAGTCGACGAACTCGCCGTCGATGTAGTGCTGGATGCGGCTCGGCAGGCCCTCGGGCACGTGCCGGGTCGCCCCGGCGCTCTGCGCTTCGCCGGTAGCACTGGCGGTCTGGGTGTCGGTCATTGCTGCTCCTTCGTCGGAGGTCGTGGGGACGGATGCCGCGGCCCGCGGCATCCGTGAATCAGAACGCCGGGAGGCCGAGGGCCTCGTCGGGGTGCTCGTGGATCATGTAGGCGTCGAGGGTCGCCGAGCGGTGGCGGCGCGCGGCCTTCTCGATCTCACCGAGAGGGGCGCCGGTCTCGATCAGCACGAGGATGTTCTCGTGCTCGCGCACCGACTCCTGGGCGCGGCCGGGGACGAAGCTGAAGGTCGAGTCGCGCAGGTGGCCGAGTCGCGCCCACTCGGCGTGCACGAGGTCGAGCATCCGGGGGTTGGCGCACTTCTCGAACAGCGCGGCGTGGAACTCCTGGTTGAGCGCCGTGAACGCGCGCGGGTCGAAGTGCTCGAGCGTCTCGATCATGAGCTCGTTGATGCGGCGGGCGCCTCGGATGTCGTCGGCCGTGAGCCGGCGGGCGGCCAGCGCGGTGGCGGTGCCCTCGAGGATCGACAGCGCCTGCATGCTGTACCGGTACTGCGAGTCGTCGACCATCGACACCCGCGCACCGACATTGCGCTCGAAAGTCACGAGCCCCTCGGCCTCGAGCTGGCGGATCGCCTCGCGCACCGGCACGACGCTCATGTCGAGCTCGCCGGCGATGCTTCCGAGCACGAGCCGGTAGCCCGGCGTGAACTCCTGGTTCGCGATCCGCTCCTTGATCCAGCGGTACGCCTGCTGCGACTTGCTCAGCGTCTCGGTGTCGGTCATCGCTCGCCTCCGTTCCGGGCGTCGTAGCGCGCGCGCCACTCCGCGTTCATCGGGAAGAGACCGTCCACGGGGTGCCCCTCGGCGACGCGGCCGGCGATCCAGGCGTCCTCGTCCTCCTGGGCGAGTGCCGCGTCGACGATCTCCTCGACGATGCCGGGCGGGATGACGACGACGCCGTCGCCGTCGCCGACGAGGATGTCTCCGGGCTGGACGGTCGTGCCGCCGCACGCGATCGTGACGTCGCCCTCCCACGGGACGTGCTTGCGCCCGAGGACGGCGGGGTGGGCGCCCGACGAGTACACCGGGATGCCGACTGCGGCGACGGCCGCGGCATCCCGCACTCCGCCGTCGGTAACGATGCCGGCAGCCCCGCGAGCGTGCGCGCGGATGGCGAGGATGTCGCCGAGCGTGCCCGAACCGGCGTCGCCGCGGGCCTCGATCACGACGACCTCGCCCTCGCCGACGGCGTCGAAGACGCGCTTCTGGGCGTTGTAGCCGCCGCCGTGCGCGGCGAAGAGGTCTTCGCGGTTGGGCACGAACCGAAGCGTCCGGGCGGTGCCGACGAGCTTGGCCTCCGGATGCAGCGGACGGACGCCGTCGATGTGCACGTTGTTCAGCCCGCGCTTGCGCAACTGCGCCGAGAGCCCGGCGACCGGGGCCGCCTCCAGCTTCGCGCGCAGCTCGAGCGAGAGAGAAGACCCGGCTTCGGTCCCTGAGCTCGTCGAAGGGCTGGTGACCGCGTCGACAGGCTCAGCGACCGGCGGCAGGCCGGCGGCCTCGCGCGAGCCCCACGCCTCGGTGCGCTGCAGGTCGTCGGCCGCGGGCAGCGAGCCGAGCGCGGGGTCGAACGGCGCGTCGCCCTGGACGACCCTGGTCACGAGCCGCCCCGACGTCGGGCCACCCGGCACGTCGACCTCGACCTCGACGACGTCGCCGGGCTGAGCGACCGACGAGCCGGCCGGAGTGCCGGTGAGGATCACGTCGCCGGGCTCCAGGGTGAAGTGCTGTGAAAGATCGGCGACGAGCTGGGGGAGGGGGAAGATCATGCCGGCTGCGGTGTCGTCCTGCGCGAGCTCGCCGTTCAGCCAGGTGCGCACCCGCAACGCGTCCGGGTCGACGGTGCGCGCGTCGATGAGCGACGGGCCGATCGGCGTGTACCCGTCACCGCCCTTCGAGCGCACGTTCGAGCCCTTGTCGTTCGCACGCAGGTCGTACAGGCCGAAGTCGTCGGCGGCGGTGATCCATGCCACGTGCGACCACGCGTCCTCTAGCGAGACGCGACGGGCGGGCGCGCCGATCACGAGCGCGATCTCTCCCTCGAAGGCGAGCAGCTCGGTCCCCGCGGGGCGCTCGATGGCTGTGCCGGAGGCGGCGACGGAGCTGGACGGCTTGAAGAAGTACGACGGATGCTGCGGCCGGCGTCCGCGCTGATCCGCACGCGACGCGTAGCTGAGGTGGATCGCGACGATCTTGCCGGGGCGCCCGGGGAGGGCCGCGAATCGCGGGTCCGCGTCGTGCGTCATCTCGTCCATGAGCTCCCTCACTCGTCGACCTGTTGCGTCGTATCCGAAATCGTATATGATCATCGGACATCCGGCAACCGTCCCGTTCTCGGTACGCCGGTGACGAAGATGTCACCCCCGACACAGGAGTCACTGATGAGCACAGCACGTCCCGCACAGGGATTCACCCCCACAGGCACGATCGCCACAGCGGCCGATCGCCGCCGCGTCGTCTTCGCCACGGTCGTCGGAACGACCGTCGAGTGGTACGACTTCTTCATCTACGCGTTCGCCGCCGGCCTCGTGTTCGCCGAGCTGTTCTTCGCTCCTGCGGGCGAGGGCTTCGCGCAGATCCTCTCGTTCATCACGGTGGGCATCAGCTTCCTGTTCCGTCCGCTCGGTGCGTTCCTGGCCGGTCACTTCGGCGACAAGTACGGCCGCAAGGTCGTGCTCATGTGGACGCTCGTCCTGATGGGTGCGGCGACGACGCTCGTCGGCCTCCTGCCCCCGTACGCCGCGATCGGGATCGCGGCCCCGATCCTGCTCATCCTCCTGCGCGTCCTGCAGGGGATCTCGGCCGGCGGCGAGTGGGGTGGCGCGGTCCTCATGGCCGTCGAGCACGCGCCCAAGGCGCGCCGCGGCGTCTTCGGCGCATCCCCCCAGGTCGGCGTGCCGATCGGCCTGCTGCTGGCATCGGGCATCACGGCGCTGGTCGCGATCCCCGGGGACGCATGGTTCAAGGAATGGGGCTGGCGCATCCCGTTCCTGCTCAGCGTCGTGCTGATCCTCGTCGGCTGGTACGTCCGCCGTCGCGTGGAGGAGAGCCCCGTCTTCGCCGAGCTCGCCGAGCGCAAGGAGGCGGCCCGGATGCCGATCGTGCAGCTGTTCAAGAAGCACACGCTCCTCGTGATCATCGCTGCCTTCGTCTTCGCCGGGAACAACGCGGTGGGCTACATGACCACCGGCGGCTACATCCAGCGCTACGCCACCGACCCCGAAGGCCCCGTCGGCCTCTCCACCGCTCCGGTCCTGTGGGCCGTCACCGGATCGGCCGTGACGTGGCTGCTCGCGACGTTCTTCGCGGGGTGGATCAGCGACAAGATCGGACGCCGCACGACGTACATCATCGGCTGGATCCTGCAGCTGGTCGGTGTCTTCCTGCTCTTCCCGCTCGTGAACACCGCGAACGTCGGGCTGCTGTTCCTGGGCCTTGCAGTGCTGACGATCGGCCTCGGGTTCACCTACGGCCCGCAGGCAGCGCTCTACAGCGAGCTGTTCCCGGCCTCGATCCGGTTCTCGGGCGTCTCGATCTCGTACGCCATCGGCGCGATCCTGGGCGGCGCGTTCGCTCCGACCATCGCACAGGCGCTGGTGCAGGCGACGGGCTCCACCGTCTCGGTGACCTGGTACCTCGCCGGCATGACCCTGCTCGGCCTCATCGCGACGCTGCTGCTGCGTGACCGCTCCGGCATCCCGCTCGGCCCCGACCATGAGGCCGAGCAGTCCGTCAGCCCGATCTACGGCCTGTCGAAGGCCTGACCTGCCGGCAGACGGATGCTGCGTTCTGAGGCTCTGCGGAGGCTCAGCGACGCAGCATCCGTCGCGTTCTGAGGCTCTGCGGAGGCTCAGCGACGCAGCATCCGTCGCGTCAGCGGGTGCGCATGCCGTCGAGGGCGACAGCGACCACGTCGTGCGCGAGGCGTTCGCGATCGACCGGGCCGCCGGGCCGGTACCACTCGACGATCGAGTTGACCATGCCGAACACCAGCCGGGTGGCGACGGCGCCGTCCACGTCGGCGCGCATCTCTCCGGCGCGCTGCGCCTCGGCGACGAGGGCGGCCACGCGGTGGTCGAACGCGCGCCGGCGCTCGAGCGCGGCACGCTCCACGTCGCTGTTGCCGCGCACGCGCAGCAGCAGCGTCACATAGGGGAGCTTGTCGACCAGGACTCGCACCGCTCCGCGCAGGACGGCCCCCAGTCGCTCCACGGCTGATCCCGACGCGGCTTCAGGGGCGACGAGGACGCCCTCGAGTCCGTCGAGCGCTTCGTCGAGGGCGAGCGCGAGCAGCTGCTCCTTGGAATCGAAGTGGTGGTAGAGCGCCGACTTGGTGAGGCCGAGGCGCGATGCGAGATCGGCGACCGAGGTGGCGTCGTAGCCCTGCTCGTTGAACAGTGTCACCGCCACGCTCAGCACCTGCTCGCGGTCGTATCCCGGACGCCCCCGCCGCGCGGGAGAGGCGTCGGTGCTCGCAGACATGCGCCCAGTCTCGCACCTGCGCCCGCGGCATCCGCGCTTCCATGCCGGTCGCGGCTCGCATTACTGAACGAACGATCAGATAATATGAGCGGGACCGCGACGGAGCGGATCGAGAGGATGCCGATGCCTGAGCCGCTGCTCATCCAGCGCCGCGACGACCGGATCGTCGCCACGCTGTCGCGGCCCGAGGTGCGCAACGCGATCGACCAGGACACGGTCGACCGCCTCCATGAGCTCTGCCGCGAACTCGAGCGCGAGCCGCGCACGCTCATCCTCATCGGGGGCGACGGCGTTTTCGCGTCGGGCGCCGACATCGCGCAGCTGCGCGAGCGCCGCGCCGCCGATGCGCGCCGAGGGATCAACACCCGGGCCTTCCAGCGCGTGCGCAACCTCCCGATGCCGGTCATCGCCGCGATCGACGGCCACGCGCTCGGCGGCGGCGCGGAGCTGGCCTATGCCGCCGACATCCGCATCGGCACGCCGCGGCTGCAGATCGGCAACCCCGAGACCGGGCTCGGCATCATCGCCGCCGCCGGGGCGACCTGGCGCCTGCGCGAGATCGTCGGCGAAGCCCGGGCGGCCGAGATGCTGCTGACGGGGCGGATCCTGGATGCCGAGACCGCCGTCGCGTGGGGGCTCGTGTCATCGCTCTTCGAGCCCGGCGACCTGCTGGCCGCGGCGAACACGATCGCCGACCGCATCGCCCGCAACGACGCGCTCGCGACCCGCCACACCAAAACGGCGCTGCTGGCCCCCGCTGCAGCGCACCCCGAGCTGGAGCTCGAGCTGCAGGCCCAGCTCTTCGAGAGCCCCGAGAAGGACAGGCGCATGACCGCCTTCCTGGAGAGGAAGAAGGGGCGATGAGCGTGCCGGAGCGGGTCGGAGTGATCGGGGGCGGGCGCATGGGCGCCGGCATCGCCCACGCCTTCGTGCTCGCCGGCGCAGAGGTGGTCGTCGTGGAGCGCGACGCCGAGGCGGCGGCCGCGGCATCCGCTCGTCTTCGGGAGAGCGTGCGCCGCAGCGTCGAGCGGGGCGCGACCGACCGCGGGTTCGACGGGCTCGCTGCCGCGGTCCGCGCCGACACCGATGCGGCGGCGCTCGCCGGATGCGCGCTCGTCGTCGAGGCGGTGCCGGAGGACCGGGAGCTGAAGATCCAGGCGCTCGGCCGCGCGGAGCGGGTCGTCCAGGGCGACGCCGCGCTGGCGACGAACACGTCGTCGATCTCGATCGACGACCTCGCCTCGCACCTGGCGCGGCCTGACCGCTTCGTCGGCCTGCACTTCTTCATTCCGGTGCCGACGTCCCAGCTCGTCGAGGTCGTGACGGGCACGGCGACAGCTCCCGCGCTCGTCGACGACGCCCGTGGCTGGATCGAGGCGCTCGGCAAGACGGCGATCGTCGTGCGGAACAGCCCGGGGTTCGCCTCCAGCCGTCTCGGCGTCGCGCTGGGGCTCGAGGCGATCCGCATGCTCGAGGAGCGCGTCGCGAGCGCCGCCGACATCGACGCGGCGATGGAGCTCGGGTACCGGCATCCGGTCGGGCCGCTGCGGACCACCGACCTCGTCGGGCTCGACGTGCGGCTCGCCATCGCCGAGGAGCTGCACCGGACGCTGGGGGAGCGGTTCGCGCCGCCGGAGCTGCTGCGGCGCCTCGTCGCCGACGGACATCTCGGCCGCAAGAGCGGCCGCGGCTTCTACGAATGGAGTGAGAAGTGACGAACATCCTCCCGAGCTACCTGCGCGATCAGTGGTGGGTGCCTGAGGTCGGCGCCCTGCGACAGGACCAGGGACCGGCCCAGGTGCGCGATGCCTCCACGGGCGAGGTCGTGACCGCTCTCGACACCCAGGGGATCGATCTCGCAGGGGCGCTGGAGTACGCGCGCACGGTCGGCCAGGAGAGCCTCGGGGCGCTGACGTTCCACCAGCGCGCACTGCTGCTGAAGCAGTTCGGCGTGGCCCTCACCGCGCGCAAGGAGGAGCTCTACGAGCTCTCCAAGCGGGCCGGGGCGACGGTGCGCGATTCGCTGAGCGATGTCGACGGCGGCATCGGCGTGCTGTTCACGTACTCGTCGAAGGGGCGCCGTGAGCTGCCGAACGGACAGGTGTACCTCGACGGTCCGGTCGAGCCGCTCTCGAAGGACGGATCGTTCCTCGGCCGCCACGTCTACACACGGCTGCCGGGCGTCGCCGTGCAGATCAACGCCTTCAACTTCCCGATGTGGGGCGCGCTCGAGAAGTTCGCGCCGGCCTTCCTCGCGGGCGTGCCGACGCTGGTGAAGCCGGCGTCGCCGACCGCCTACGTCGCCGAGGCGTGGGTGCGGATCCTCGTCGAGACCGGCCTCCTGCCCGCCGGCTCGCTGCAGCTCGTGAGCGGCGCCGTGCCCGGACTCTTCGAGCACCTGCGGCTCGGTGACCTCGTCGGGTTCACCGGCAGCGCCTCGACGGCTTCCCGTCTTCGGGAACAGGCCGCGCCCGGCGTGCGGTTCACGAGCGAGACCGACTCGATCAACGCCTCGGTTCTCGGCCCCGACGCCGTGCCGGGCACGCCCGAGTTCGACGCCTACGTGAAGCAGCTGTTGGTCGAGCTCACTACCAAGGCGGGCCAGAAGTGCACCGCGATCCGTCGTGCCATCGTGCCGGCCGATGCCGTCGATCCGCTGGTGGCAGCGCTGCGCGAGAAGATCGCCGAACGCGTCGTCGTCGGCGACCCGCGCGCCGACGGCGTCACGATGGGTCCGCTGGTTTCACTGGCGCAGCGCGACGAGGTGCTGCGCGCGGTCGGCGCGCTTCAAGCGGCGGGCGGCCGGATCGTGCTGGGGACGACGGATGCCCCGCACGTGACCCTCGCCGACGGCACGACCGGTGCCGCCCCCGACGGCGCGTTCGTTGCGCCCATCCTGGTCGGCTTCGAGGACGGCGACGCCCTGCCGGGCGCCGTCCACGAGGTCGAGGCATTCGGGCCGGTGGCCAGCATCCTCGCCTACCGGAGCGTCGACGAGGCGGCGGACCTCGTGGGTCGCGGCGGCGGGTCGCTCGTGACGAGCGTCGCGACCGCCGACCCCGCTGTCGCCGCCACCCTGCTCGCACGAACGGCCGCGTACAACGGGCGCCTGCTCTTCCTCGACCGTGACGACGCGCGCAGCTCCACGGGCCACGGCGCGCCCGTGCCGCACCTCGTGCACGGCGGTCCGGGGCGCGCGGGCGGCGGCGAAGAGCTCGGCGGCATCCGGGCGGTGCTGCACCACATGCAGCGCACCGCGGTGCAGGGCTCGCCCGCGATGCTGACCGCCCTGACCGGCGTATGGCATCAGGGCGCGGCATCCCGTTCCGACCGTCACCCCTTCCGCAAGTCGCTCGCCGAGCTCGCGATCGGCGATCAGATCGCGTCGCCCTCGCGCCCGGTCACGCTCGATGACATCGAGACGTTCGCCAACTTCACCGGCGACCTGTTCTACGCCCACATGGACGAGGAGGCCGCGGCCGCCAACCCGTTCTTCCCGGGGCGCGTCGCGCACGGGTACCTGCTCGTCTCGTGGGCGGCGGGGCTCTTCGTCGACCCCGAGCCGGGTCCGGTGCTCGCCAACTACGGCCTCGAGAACCTGCGCTTCATGACGCCGGTCTCGCCGGGCGACGAGATCCGCGTGGTGCTCACCGCCAAGCAGATCACCCCCCGCGAGACCGACGAGTACGGCGAGGTGCGCTGGGACGCCGTCATCCTCAACCAGCGCGACGAGATCGTCGCCACCTACGACGTGCTGACGCTGGTCGCGAAGGAGCCGGTGGGGGAGACGGATGCCGCGGCCGCCGCTTCGGCGACCGCGGAGGTGCGCGTGTGACCGATCCCGCCGACCACTTCGCCGGGCAGCGCCGCATGCTGCAGCGCGATCGCGCGTCGGCGGCCCTCGGCATGGTGGTCGAGCGCGACGAGCCGGGCGAGGCCATCGTGTCGATGACGGTGCGCGACGACATGACCAACGGGTTCTCGATCACGCACGGGGGGATGGTGTTCGCGCTCGCCGACACCGCCTTCGCGATGGCCTGCAACGAGGACTCCGACGTCACCGTCGCGGCGGGGGCCGACATCTCGTTCCTCAAGGCGACGCACGCGGGGCAGACACTCACCGCGCACGCGCGGCGCCGCGCGCTCGCCGGCCGGAGCGGCCTCTACGACGTGACGGTGACCGACGAGACGGGCGACGTCGTCGCGGAGTTCCGCGGGCGGTCGTTCACCACGCGGCGCGCCCACCCCGACGATCCGTCCTGACTCCTGACTCCTGACTCCTGACGCCTGGCTCCTGGCTCCGGCTCGCGGTTCTCGCCCACGGCGGCGGCAGCATCCCCGCCCCTTAGATGCCGAAAACCTGGTCGGTGACGCGACACGCCGCGTCGCGGCATCCGTCATCGGCGTGTCGGGGCGAGCGGCCAGGTTTTCGGCACCGGGAGCGTCGGGACGGACGGGGTACGGGTGCGCGGGAGGATCGGTTAGACTTTACTGAACGAACGGTCTGTAATCCTCCGGCGGGCTC
The DNA here is from genome assembly GCF_015278315.1 of Microbacterium ureisolvens. GTDB lineage: Bacteria > Actinomycetota > Actinomycetes > Actinomycetales > Microbacteriaceae > Microbacterium > Microbacterium ureisolvens. The sequence continues at coordinate 43,439 of NZ_JADIJE010000006.1, forward strand.
CAGGAGCTCGAGGAGGCAGGCTCGGGAGCTGGACAACACCGGCTCAGGAGCCGGGAGGAGAAGGCCGTGGAACCGGAACGGAGTCGACGATGACGACCGAGCTGCTGATCGACGAGGCAGCCGAGCAGGCTGCCTTCGACGCGATCATCGAGGCCGACTCGCGCATCGAGCCGCGCGACTGGATGCCCGAGGCGTACCGCAAGACCCTCATCCGGCAGATCTCGCAGCACGCGCACTCCGAGATCATCGGGATGCAGCCCGAGGGCAACTGGATCACGCGGGCGCCGAGCCTCAAGCGCAAGGCCATCCTGATGGCGAAGGTGCAGGACGAGGCGGGGCACGGGCTGTACCTGTACTCCGCCGCGCAGACGCTCGGCATCACGCGCGACGAGATGACCGAGCAGCTCATCGAGGGGCGCGCGAAGTACTCGTCGATCTTCAACTACCCGACGCCGACGTGGGCCGACATGGGTGCGATCGGCTGGCTCGTGGATGGCGCCGCGATCTGCAATCAGGTGCCGCTGTGCCGCGCGTCGTACGGACCGTACGGGCGTGCGATGGTGCGCATCTGCAAGGAGGAGTCGTTCCACCAGCGGCAGGGGTTCGAGATCCTGCTGACGCTCATGCAGGGCAGCCCCGCGCAGAGGAAGATGGCGCAGGATGCCGTCGACCGCTGGTACTGGCCATCGCTCATGATGTTCGGACCACCTGACGACGCGTCGCCGAATTCGGCGCAGTCGATGGCGTGGAAGATCAAGCGGTTCTCCAACGACGAGCTGCGGCAGCGCTTCATCGGGATGCTCGTGCCGCAGGCCGAGGTCCTCGGCGTGACGCTGCCCGACCCCGAGCTGCGGTGGGACGAGGCCGCCGCGCGCTGGCACACGAGCGAGATCGACTGGAGCGAGCTGCAGGAGGTCATCGCTGGCCGCGGCGCGATGAACGCCGAGCGCATCCGCAACCGCCGCAACGCCCACGAGGAAGGTGCCTGGGTGCGCGAAGCCGCGGCCGAGTACGCCCGCAAGCAGCAGCTGCGCGAAGCCGAGACGACGAAGGGAGCCGCGTGATGACCACCCCAGGCGCCTCACCGCGCGAGTCGTGGCCGCTGTGGGAGGTGTTCGTGCGCGCCGGCCGTGGCCTGAGCCACGTGCACGCCGGGTCGCTCCACGCTCCTGACGCCGAGCTCGCGCTGCGCAACGCGCGCGACCTCTACACCCGCCGGGGCGAGGGCACATCGATCTGGGTGGTGCCCGCCGACGCGATCACCACGAGCGACCCTGATTCCAAGGGCGCGTTCTTCGAGAGCCCCGCGGGCAAGAACTACCGCCACGCGACGTACTACACGGCGTCGGAGGGGGTGCCGCACCTGTGACAGAGGCATCCGCACCGGCTGGAGGCGTTCGGTCTCAGTCGCCGGCGCTCCCTCGTTCCACGACCGGAGTGCCGGTCGTTGAGCGAGCGAAGCGAGACGAAACGTCGCACACCGACACGCACGGCGACGTCACCGTCGAACGCATCGAGCTCTCCGCCGAACTCGCCGGCGCTGAAGGCCGCGCCGGATCGGCGGACGTCGCCGAGTACGCCCTCTGGCTCGGCGACGACGCGCTCATCCTCTCGCAGCAGCTCGGCACCTGGATCGCGCGCGCCCCCGAGCTCGAGGAGGACGTGGCGCTCGCCAACATCGCGCTCGATCTGCTCGGGCACGCCCGGTCGTTCCTCCGCTACGCCGGCACGTGGGACGGCCGCTCCGAGGACGACCTCGCCTACTGGCGCGACGAACCGGACTTCCGCAGCGCCTGGCTCTTCGAGCAGCCGAACGGCGACTTCGCGCAGACCATTGCACGCCAGCTCGCGGCATCCGTCTATCTGTTCGAGCTGTACTCCGCACTGCAGGAGTCGTCGGACCCGACCCTCGCCGCGATCGCCGCGAAGGCGGTAAAGGAAGTGGATTACCACCGCGACCACGCCGTCCAGTGGACGCTGCGGCTCGCGGGCGGCACCGACGAGTCCCGCAGCCGGATGGTCCGCGCCGTGACGGACGTCTGGCCCTACGTCGGCGAGCTGTTCCGCGACGAGGCGCTGATCGACCGCCTCGAGGGCGTCGCCGTGCGCCCGTCCTCGCTGCGGCCGGCATTCGCCGCGGTGATCGCGGCCGTGTTCGCCGAGGCGGAGCTGGAGGTTCCCGCGGGCCCGGTGTCGTCGGCCGGCGGTCGTCGGGGGTCGCACTTCCCGACGCTCGGCTACCTGCTCGCCGAGATGCAGGTGCTCGCCAGGCAGCATCCGGGGGCGACATGGTGATCCCGCGCGTTTCGGACGAGCCCCTGCCCCGGTCGTTGAGCGAGCCCCTGCCCCGGTCGTCGAGGGGGCCCCTGCCCCGGTCGTTGAGCGAGCCCCTGCCCCGGTCGTTGAGCGAGCGAAGCGAGACGAAACGACGCCCCGAGCCGCCCGTCAACGCCCATCCACGACCGCGGACGGTCGACGCCGCGAGCCGGCGCGCGCGGGAGGTCGCGGCATCCGTCCTGGATCCGGAGGTCCCGGTCCTCACGATCGAGGATCTCGGCGTCCTGCGCGACGTGGTCGTCGACCATGGGCGCGTGAGCGTGACCATCACGCCGACCTACTCGGGCTGCCCGGCGATGGACGCGATCCGCGACGACGTCGTGCTCGCGCTGACCTCGGCGGGCTTCGACCAGGTGGACGTCCGTCTCGTACTGGCGCCCGCGTGGACGACGGACTGGATGACGGATGCCGGCAATCGCAAGCTGGTCGAGTACGGCATCGCCCCGCCCACCGGCCGTGCGGCGGCCTCCGGCCCGATCCGGCTGCAGCTGTCGGTGAGATGCCCGCGCTGCGGTTCGCTCGACACGAGGGAGATCGCGCGCTTCGGCTCGACCTCGTGCAAGGCGCTGTACGAGTGCCGCACGTGCCTCGAGCCGTTCGACCACTTCAAGGTGCACTGATGCGGCCGGACGACCCTCGACAGGCTCGAGGACCGCGAACGCCGGATCCGCAGCAGGAGCACATCGCCGAGACCCTGCTCACGACGGCCGTGGGCGGTCCGCGCGGCAAGGCGCACCGGGCGCGGTTCCACACGCTCCGGGTCGCCGCGGTGCGGCCGCTGACGGATGCCTCGGTCGAGGTGACGTTCGCGATCCCCGAGCAGTCCCGCGACGAGTTCGATTACCTCGCGGGTCAGCACGTGGCGCTGCGGACGATGCTCGACGGCCACGAGGTGCGCCGCTCGTACTCGCTGTGCCGCGCCGAGGACGCGGGCGGGGGAGGGGATGGCCCGCGCACCATCAGCGTCGCCATCAAGCGGGACCTCGGCGGCAGATTCTCGACGTGGGCGCAGACCGAGCTCCAAGTCGGCGACCAGATCGACGTGATGAGTCCGCAGGGCACGTTCACGTCGAAGCTGGCCGACCTCGACGACGCGCACGTCGCGGGCATCGCGGCGGGTTCGGGCATCACGCCCCTGATGGCGCTCGCCGCCACGGTGCTCGCGCGGTCGCACACCTCGCGGTTCACGTTGGTGTACACGAACCGCTCAAGCCTCGACGTCATGTTCCTCGACGAGCTCTCCGACCTCAAGGACCGCTACCCGACGCGGCTCGCGCTGCACCACGTGCTCTCGCGAGAGCAGCGGACCGCCCCACTGCTCTCCGGCCGCATCGACGAGCCGCGCCTGCGGCGCATCCTCGACGAGCTGGTGCTCGCCGACACCGTCGACGAGTGGTTCCTGTGCGGCCCGTTCGAGCTGGTGCAGCTGTGCCGTGACACCCTCACCGACATCGGGGTCGATCCCGCGCACGTGCGCTACGAGCTCTTCACCACGGGCGAGGGGCCGGGCGCCGAGCCCGCCGCCGGACGGCCGGTCGTGGTCGCCGCCGACGAGCCGGTGCGCCGGATCGAGTTCACTCTCGACGGGCAGTCGCAGGCGGTCGAGAGTCCTGTCGCCGCACACGAGTCGATCCTGAACGCGGCGCTGCGCGTGCGCCCCGACGTGCCCTTCGCGTGCGCGGGCGGGGTGTGCGGCACGTGCCGCGCGCGGCTCCTCGAGGGCTCGGTCACGATGACCGAGAACTACGCCCTCGAACCCGACGAACTGGAGCGCGGGTACGTGCTCACCTGCCAATCGCACCCCACCACCGATACCGTCATCGTCGACTACGACGTCTAGGGAGGAAGAGATGATCGAACTGTCCATCACCGGCGATGTGGCCGAAGTCGTGCTCAACGCCCCGGAGAAGCTCAACGCCCTGTCGCTGCGTGAGCTGGGCGAGATGGATGCCGCCTACCGCAGCGCCGAAGAAGCGGGAGTGCGTGCGCTGGTGCTGCGCGGTGAAGGACGGGCGTTCTGCGCGGGACGCGACATCGCCGGAGTGGACCCGGTGACCGACGACGTGCCGCAGTATCTCGCCGGCGTCGAGACGCTGATGCGGCGGATCGCCGGCTTCCCGGCACCCACTTTCGCGGCCGTGCACGGCGCGTGCCTGGGGGTGGGCCTCGGGCTCGCGATCGCCACCGACGTCGTCTACGTCGCCGACGACGCCAAGATCGGATCGCCGTTCGCCAGCCTCGGCGCGATGCTCGACTCGGGCGGCCACGCGCTCCTCTACGAGCGCCTCGGCGCCCACCGCGCCCTGGACCTGATTTACACCGGTGCGATGATGTCGGGCGCTGAAGCGGTGGCGGCGGGACTGTTCAGCCGGGCGATGCCGGTGGAGGAGGTGTTCGACTTCGCCCTGCAGCGGGCGACGCTCGCGGCGTCCGGACCGACAGCCGCGTTCCTCGCGTCGAAGCGCCTCATCGCGCGGCTGCGCGGCGAGCGACTGTGGGATGCCGTGGCCGAAGAGGCGCGCGGCCAGGAGGCGCTGCGCACCACCGCCGACTACCGCGAGGGTTTCGCCGCGTTCCAGCAGAAGCGCAAGCCCGACTTCACCGGCGAGTGACTCCGTGCCGGTCGAAAGAGTAGGAAGTGTTCGAACGGGGCACGACAGGGAGCACTTCCTGCGCTCTCGGCAAGTGTAGGAATCGTCAGGAGTTCACGCGGATGATCTCCTGCTGGTACGGCGCGATGACCTCGCCCGAGATGCGGCAATCGAGCACGAGGAAGCGACGGGATGCCTCGGGCTCGGCGACCCATGACGCCAGCCGGTCGAGGTCGGCCAGGGTCCGCACGACGACGCCTTCCGCGGCCACGCCCGACGCGAGCGCGGCGAAGTCGACCTGGGGGATGAGCATCGGCTCCTTGGCGAGCCCCTTGAGCCCGTACAGGTTCACCTCGGCGCCGTAGGCGGCGTCGTTCCAGACCACCGCGATGCCGCGTCCGCCCGCGACGCGCACCGCGGTCTCGAGGTCGGCGAGCGCCATGAGGCCGCCGCCGTCGCCGGTGGTGAGCACGACGGTGGCCGAGGGCTTGGCCAGCGCTGCGCCGGGGACCGACGGCCAGCCGAGGCCGATGGACTGGAACGCCGTGCCGACCATCGACATGCGGTCGGGTGAGGCGACGGGCCAGTACATGTTCGCCCAGCCGATGAAGTGGCCGCCGTCCGAGACGACGACGCGGTCTTCGGGCAGCAGCTCGCCGATGCGGGCGGCGACGCTGCGCGGGTCGAGCCGTCCGTCAGGCGCGGCGCCGTCGCCGGGCTCGTAAGCGCGCAGGGGCGCGAGGTCGACCGACTCGCGCCAACCGCTCGGCCGCGCTGCGCGGGCACGCAGGCCGTCGGTGAGCGCCCGGGCGACGACCGCGGCGTCGCCTCGTACGTATCCGCCGACATGCGGGTGCGTCGCCGCGGCGGCCACGTCGACCTGGAACACGCGTGTGCCGGGGGCGAAGAGGTCGCCGAAGCGCATCGTGAACTGGTTGAGGGATGCCCCGAACACCATCGCGACGTCGGCTTCGCGTACGAGCTCCATGGCGCCCTCGGCACCGAAGCCGCCGGTGACGCCGAGGTCGAACTCGGTGCGGGGGAACACGCCGCGCCCGAGGGCCGTCGACGCGGTCACCGCGCCCACGGCGTCGGCGAGGTCGCCGAGGGCCTCGCCGGCCCCGGAGATCCATGCGCCGCGCCCGGCCAGCAGGAACGGACGCTCCGCCGTCGCCAGCGCTTCGACGATCCCGTCGACCGCTGCGGCGGCGAACGGGCCGGCCGGGGCCAGCGGTGCGGGGAGCCGCGGCGCCGGCGGTTCGGGCACCGGACCGGCGTCGCGCGCGGCGACGTCGTACGGGATCGCGAGCACGGTGGGCACCCGGTAGGTCAGCGCGTGCTCGATGGCGATGACTGTCGTGGCCGCGGCATCCGCTCGCCCGACGGTATAGGTGCGCGCGCCGACGGCCGACGCGAGGGCGATCTGGTCGACGTCCCACGGGCGCGGGCCCGAGGTCGGCTCGTCGCCGACGACGAGCACCAGCGGCACGTGCGCTTGCACCGCTTCGGCCAGCGCGGTGAGGGTGTTGGTGAATCCGGCGCCGTAGGTCGCGGTCGCAGCGGCGAGCCGGCCGGAGGCGCGGTGGTAGGCGTCCGCGGCGACCACGCCACCGGCTTCGTGCCGCACCGCGGTGAAGTGCACGTCGGTGGAGCGCTCGAGGGCGTCGAGGAAGTACGCGTTGCCGTTGCCCATCACGCCGAAGACGTGGTCGATGTGGCGGGCGAGGGTGAGGGCGACGTGGGCGGAGACGGACGTGACCGGAGAGACCGCGGGCATGGCGGAGCCTTTCGAGACGGAACGGGTGCAAGAGCCGTATGTGTCTCGCGCGTGCGCGCTGCGTGCCCATTTTTCGAGCACCGGCGGGCGACGATGCCGCCGGACGAGTCGAGTATAGGACTTCGGCCAAGATGGAGGACATGAAGACGATCCAGCTGCGCCGGTACACGCTCGTCGAAGGGGAATACGACGCGTTCGTCGCGTGGTGGACCGAATGGATGCCGAAGGTCAGGCCCGCCGCCGGCTTCGAGATCGAATTCGCCTACGGCCTGCCCGAGACCGACGAGTTCGTGTGGGCGGTGAGCGCACCCGGCGACGAGGAGGCGTTCCTCGCACTCGAGAAGGAGTACATGGCGTCGGACACGCGCGCCGAGGCGTTCGCGGGGCTTCCGCAGCGGGTCGCCGAGTACAACATCCGGTTCGTGACCGAGTTCCCCACGACGGTCTGACGTGCCGACGTATCGCGCCGCCGACGGTGCGGAGCTCTTCTACGACGAGGAGGGCGAGGGGACACCCGTCGTCTTCATCTCCGGAGGCGCCGCCCGCCACCCCTCGTATCTCGGCGACCTCGCCGGCATCGGCACGGATCGGCGGCGCATCACGCTGCACCTGCGCGGCGTGGGGCGCTCCCCGCTGCCGGCCGACGAGACCGCCGCATCGTGGTGGGCGCAGGGCGACGACCTCGATGCGCTGCGCGCGCACCTGGGCGTCGACCGCCTCGACATCGTCGCGCACTCCGCCGGCACCCGGCTGACCACGGCGTTCGTCGCCAGGCACCCCGACCGCGCCGGTCGCACCGTGCTCGTGACCCCGCCGGTCGGGCACCTGGTGGATGAGCCGAGCGACGTGCCGGCGATCGCCGCCCGCCGCACCGGCGACGCCGAGTTCGAGAGCGCCTTCCGTCACCTCTCGGTGGACCTTCCGATCGACGACGAGGCGGCGTTCGCGGTCTGGGATGCCGACACCGCCGCGGCCGGCTACGCGCACTGGGGCGAGGCCGAGCGCGCGCACGCGAAGGTGGGCGCACGTGCGATCCCGGCGGCGCTCGCCTACTTCTCGTCACAGGCTCCTGCGGAACTGCCCGCGCTGGTGGGCCGGACCGACGCCCCGGTGCTCGTGATCGCCGGTGCCGAGGACGCCCTCACCGGCTGCGCGCCGGTGGTGGCCGCGGCGGGACTGTTCCGCCACGGCGAGTCCGTCGTCCTCGCGGACTGCGGGCACTACCCCTGGGTCGAGCAGCCCGAGGCGTTCCGGGCCGCGGTGGACGAGTTCCTCTCGCGCTGAAACGCGACCCTCGCACCGAGACCCGCGTGCACAGCCGGGGTCTCGCGGCGTGACCGGGGTCTCCCGCGCCCGTGGGTCAGCCGCCGAGCGCCTCGCGGATCGCCGCGGCCGACACCGCCAGGCGCGCGGCGATCTCCTGATCGCTGTGGCTGCTCGCGACGAAGACGACGGCGATCGCCGCTGGGCCGCGCCCGCGCACCGTGAACGGCACGGCGACCGCGCGCAGGCTCGGGATGACCTCGTCGTGGCTGGTGGCGTAGCCGCGGGCCGCGGCATCCGTCACCTCCTGCGCCAGCTCGGCCGACACGCCGGCGGGCCAGGACGGCCGGGGCAGCAGCGACAGGATCGCCTTGCCCGGAGCACCGCGTGTGATCGGGTGCCGCGTCCCGGGGCGCTGCGCGACCGGGTTCACGGCGTGCCGCGGTTCGATGCTCGAGAGCGTGACGCACTCGTCGTGGTCGAGCACGGCGAGGAAGCAGGTCATGCCGAGGTCGCCCGCGACCGCGGTGAGCTCGGGCACCGCCTCGGCCTGCAGGTCGTGCGCGACGCCTGCCGCCAGGGCGGCCAGGCGCGCGCCGAGCTCGATGCGTCCGGCCGCGTCGCGCTCGACGAGTCCGTGGTCTTCGAGGGTGCGCAGCAGCCGATAGGCGACGGAGCGGTGCACATCGAGCCGGTCGGCGATCTCGTCGATCGAGAGCGCCCGGCGTGCGTCGGCGAGCACTTCGAGGATCCGGATGCCGCGGCTCAGCGTCTGCGAGGCGGGCGGTGTGGTCGCGGCGGGCGTCATGAGGGCTCACTGTCTCGTCGCGCCGAGGTCTTGCCGCCCCAGCACGGGTCGTATACGATCTGTTCAATAGTAGAACGTCGCGTTCGAATATAGAACATGCGATGCTCGCCCTCAAGCACCCAGGCCCTGAGCCCTCGACACCGTCGTCCGAGGAGGACACCGATGCAGTTCCACCACCACGGCTACGTCTCGGCCGACCCGCGCGTGCAGGACGCCGTCGGCACGGGCATCGACCGCCCAGCCGAGCTGCCTCACCAGACCGACGTGCTCATCGTCGGCTCGGGACCGGCCGGCATGCTGCTGGCGGCGCAGATGTCGCAGTTCCCGGGTGTGACCACCCGCCTCATCGAGCGGCGCGAGGGCCGGCTCGTGCTCGGCCAGGCCGACGGCATCCAGCCGCGCAGCGTCGAGACGTTCCAGGCGTTCGGCTTCGCCGAGCGGATCATCGCCGAGGCCTACAACATCGCCTGGATGAACTTCTGGGGACCCGACCCCGAGAACCCGCGCAACATCATCCGCACCGCGCGCACCGAGGACTACGCGTTCAAGATCAGCGAGTTCCCCCACCTCATCGTCAATCAGGCGCGCGTGCTCGATTACTTCGCCGAGGCGGCGGCGCTCGGTCCTGGCCGGATCACCCCGGACTACGGCATCGAGTTCGTCGGACTCACGGTGCACGAGGAGGGGGATCACCCGGTCGAGGTGCGCGTGCGGTACACCGCGGGCGAGCGTGCCGGCCAGGAGCGCACCGTGCGCGCCAAGTACGTGGTCGGCTGCGACGGCGCCCGCAGCGGCGTGCGCGAGGCGATCGGCCGCAAGCACGTCGGGCAGTTCGCCGCCCACGCCTGGGGCGTCATGGACGTGCTCGTGAACACCGATTTCCCGGACTGGCGCACCAAGTGCGCGATCAACTCGGAGGCGGGCAACATCCTGCACATCCCTCGCGAGGGCGGCTACCTCAGCCGCATGTACATCGACCTCGGTGAGGTCGCCGCCGACGACGACCACCGCGTGCGCCAGACGCCCATCGAGGAGGTCATCCGCCGCGCGAACGAGATCCTGCACCCGTACTCGATCGACGTGAAGCAGGTCGCCTGGCACAGCGTCTACGAGGTCGGCCACCGCGTCACCGACAAGTTCGACGACGTCGACGTCGACCAGGGCCACGACCCCCGCGTCTTCCTCACCGGCGACGCCTGCCACACGCACAGCGCCAAGGCCGGGCAGGGCATGAACGTCTCGATGCAGGACGGCTTCAATCTCGGCTGGAAGCTCGGCCACGTGCTGACCGGCCTGAGCCCCGCGTCGCTGCTGTCGACCTACTCGGCGGAGCGGCAGCCGGTCGCCCAGCAGCTCATCGACTTCGACCGCGAGTGGTCGGCGCTGATGGCGCGCAAGCCCGAGGAGATCTCCGACCCGCAGGAGCTCGCCACGTTCTACCTCGGCACCGCCGAGTTCCCGTCGGGCTTCATGACGCAGTACGGCCCGTCGATGATCGTGACGGATGCCGCCGGCCCAGCCTCGCACCAGTCGCTGGCCGAGGGCTTCCCGGTGGGCAAGCGCTTCAAGTCGGTGGAGGTCGTGCGGGTGTGCGACGGCAACCCGGTGCACCTGGGCCATCACGCGAAGGCCGACGGCCGCTGGCGGATCTACGCCTTCGCCGACGCGCCCGCCGCGGGCGCGGCATCCGCCCTCTCCGACTGGGCGGCGTTCATGGCCTCGCCCGAGTCGCCCGTGCGCCGCTTCACCCCCGCCGGCGCCGACGTCGACGCGGTGTTCGACGTGAAGGTCGTGTACCAGCAGGCGCACGAGGAGGTCGACATCATGTGCGTGGCGGAGCTCTTCCTGCCGAAGACCGGCCCCCTGGGCCTGATCGACTGGGAGAAGGTCTACGCGGCAGCGCCCAGCGCCTGGACGACCGACGACATCTTCGAGGAGCGCGGCCTGTCGCGCGACGGCGTCGTCGTGGTCGTGCGCCCCGACCAGTACGTCGCGGCGGTGCTTCCGCTCGCGGCGACCGACGAGCTCGCGGCGTTCTTCGCCGGGGTGTTCGTCGACCAGCATGAGACCGCGTTCGCGCCGGTCCTCAATTGAGGATCCGAGCCGGAATGAGGGGCAACACGGCTGACGCGATCCTCATCTCGGCCCTGGTCCTCAACTGAGGACGCGGTGAAGGGGTCACACCACTCCGTGCGGGCGAACATGCACCTCCACCTGTACATCACGTATATCGGCCGCTGCGGCGGCGACGGGCAGAATTGGCCCGGTAGACATCGATTGAACGGATGCCGCCACCGCGGCACCCGGAACCGACAAGGGAGTCCCCGTGACCACGACGATCACCGAAACCCGTGAGTCCGAGCTGCTGGCGTCCGTGCCCGACGGGCTGTTCATCGGCGGGCAGTGGCGCCCGGCAACCGGCGACGAGACGCTGAAGGTCTACGACCCGTCCAACGGCGACGTCGTCAAGGAGATCGCGAACGCGTCCCCCGAGGACGGCATCGCCGCGCTCGACGCCGCGGTCGAGGCGTTCCCGGCGTGGGCGGCGACGCCGGCGCGCCAGCGCGCCGAGATCCTGCGGCGCGCGTTCGATCTGCTGCAGGAGCGCAAGGAGGACTTCGCCCTCCTCATGACCATCGAGATGGGCAAGCCGCTGGCCGAGGCACGCGGCGAGGTCGCCTACGGCGGGGAGTTCCTGCGCTGGTTCAGCGAGGAGACCGCCCGCGTGCAGGGCCGCTACGGGGCGAACCCCGAGGGCACCGGCCGCATGATCGTGTCGCAGCACCCGGTGGGCCCGTGCTTCCTCATCACCCCGTGGAACTTCCCGCTCGCGATGGCGACCCGCAAGATCGCGCCGGCGCTCTCCGCCGGCTGCACCGTGGTCATCAAGCCCGCCGAGCTGACGCCGCTGACGACCCTCGCCTTTGCGAAGCTCCTCGAGGACGCCGGCGTGCCCGCCGGTGTCGTCAACGTCTTCACGACGTCGACGTCGGGCGCCGTCTCCGAGCCGATCATCCGCGACCCGCGCCTGCGCAAGCTGTCGTTCACCGGCTCCACCCAGGTCGGCCAGAAGCTGCTCGAGCAGGCGGCGCAGGGTGTGCTGCGCACGTCGATGGAGCTCGGCGGCAACGCCCCGTTCGTGGTGTTCGACGACGCCGACCTCGACAAGGCCGTGGACGGCGCGATGCTCGCGAAGTTCCGCAACATCGGCCAGGCCTGCACTGCCGCCAACCGGTTCATCGTGCACCGGTCGGTCGCCGAAGAGTTCGCCCGCCGCGTCACCGAGCGCGTGAACGGCTTCACGATCGGCCGCGGCACCGAGGAGGGCGTCACCATCGGCCCGCTCATCGACGACCGCGCCGTCGCGAAGGCGTCGCAGCTGGTGCAGGACGCGGTGGAGCGGGGTGCCAAGGTCGCCACCGGCGGCAACGCGGTCGACGGTCCCGGCACCTTCTACGAGCCCACCGTCGTCACCGACGTGCAGCCGGGCTCGGAGATCCTGCGCGAGGAGATCTTCGGGCCGGTGCTGGCGATCATCCCGTTCGACACCGAGGACGACGCCGTCCGCATCGCCAACGACACCGAGTACGGGCTCGTGTCGTACGTGTTCACCGAGAGCCTCTCGCGCGGCCAGCGCATGATCGAGCGCCTCGAGACCGGGATGATGGGCCTCAACATGGGTGTCGTCTCCAACGCCGCGGCCCCGTTCGGCGGCTGGAAGATGTCGGGGCTCGGCCGCGAGGGCGGCGCCGAGGGCATCCACGAGTACCTGCAGACGAAGTACACGCTCACGCCGAACCCGTTCTGATCCACGCCTGAATCGATGACATGAGATGAGCGGATGCCCCGGGGAGGGGGCATCCGCTCATCTCTTGGTGTGGGCGGCGCCGAGCCGCGGCGCCCGAACCGGCCGCACCGGCCGGCGCCCTAACCGCCCGAACCGCCCGAAACCGCCGGAGCGGCGCGGCGGGTTCGCGGTGTCAGTCGCAGAGTCCCCGGGCGGTCTCGTTCTTGGCCTGACCGCCGAGTGCCTTGACGACGTCACCCACGTTGGTGAACCCGAGGGCGCCTTCGGTGTTGATCGTCTTGTGGATCTGACCGAAACAGGCGGCGTCGGCGGGCGCGGCGTTGGCCGTGCCGGCGACACCGAACACGGCGAGAGCCACGAGGGCTCCGGTGGCGAGAATGCGCTTCATTGGACTTTCCCCTCCTCTGTGGCGGGTGCGTGTTCACCCGCTACGGAGTACTTCTCGCAGACTCGTCCATCCGGATGCACTCTGCTGCCGGTTTCCTGCGACCTTGGTGGCGCGCGACCGCCCCCGGTTGGCTCACTCGTCGTCGGGCTTGCGCGGCGTCATGAACCACTCGACGAACTTCGAGGCGCGACCGTCGGGCGCGAACCAGACCTCCCACAGGTTCGAGTAGCTCGCGTGGCCGGGGTAGACCACGGTGCCCTTGATGATCCCCACCTCGTCGTTCTCGATGAGCACCGCGAGATCGTGGATGGGGTCACTGGCCTCCGGTTCACCCCACATCTCGACGATCGCGTCGAGGCCGATCACGGGATCGTCGTCGTCGGGTCGGAACCAGTACTCCGCGTCGTCGGCGAAGATCGCCCGTACGTCGCCTTCGTCCTTCGAACCCCACGCCTTGATGTAGCCCGCCAGCCAGGCGCTCGCCTTCGTCATACGACGTGTCTACTCTGCCTCCGCGCTGCGCGCCACGGGCCGCCGGCTCGACAAGGTCGGTACCCCTCGGCAGACTGGGCACCAGCGACCCGAGGAGTCCGTCATGACCTCGCACGTGATCAAGCCGCTCACCCCCGAGACCTTCCCGGCGTGGCTCGCGCTCGCAGAGAAGCACAACGGAGTGTGGGGCGGCTGCTACTGCTCGTACTTCCACGGCGACACCGAGCACACGGTCAAGAGCGAGTACGACCGCGCCACGTTCAAGCAGCGACTCGTGGAAGAGGGGGTCGCGCACGCGGCGCTCGTCTTCGACGGCGACCAGGCGATCGCGTGGTGCGAGTTCGGCAGCCCGGACGAGCTGCCGGGCATCTACCACCGCAAGCAGTACGACGCGGGCGAGACCAACCCGGCACCGTGGCGGATCACCTGCTTCTTCGTCGACCGCGACCACCGGCGGTCCGGGGTGGCACGTGAGGCCCTCGACGGTGCGCTGAGCCTGATCGCGCAGGCCGGCGGGGGAGAAGTCGTCTCCTTCCCCAACGAGCTGGTCCCCGGCAAGAAGACGTCCTCCTCCTTCCTCCACAACGGCACGAGGGCGATGTTCGAGAAGGCGGGATTCACGTTCGAGCGTCACATCGGCAAGAGCAAGACGGTGATGCGCAAGGTCATCCCGTCCGCTGTCTGATGGTGACGGATGCCGCGGCCCGCGGCATCCGGTCTCCCGTCGTCAGCGCCGCCGGAGCTCGACCGGGTCGCGGGCGCGGTCCCGTCCGGCGTCCGCCACCTGCGCCATGATGGGCGCATGGGTCCCACCTCGTCGTCCGGCGCCGCGGCCACCGCCAGCCGGCTGCCGGTCCCGGCCACGCGTCACGAGCGGCTTCGCTCGCACCGGCTGAGCGCCCCCGCGCCGACGGTCGCCGAAGCCGCCCGGCACATGCTCGCGACGCAGAGCCAGGAGTTCTGGGGCGGGCGCTGGGCGCTCGCCGCGCGCACGCGCGGCCGGACGACGGTGCGCGATGTCGACGCCGCGTACGACCGGGGCGAGATCGTGCGCACGTGGACGATGCGGGGCACGATCCACACCATCCCCACCGCCGACCTCGAGTGGGTGCTCTCGATCACCGGCGATCGGCAGCGCCGCCAGGCGGCGGCCGTCCATCGCGCCGAGGGCATCGACGCCGATGAGGCCGACCGGGCCGAACGCCTCGCGCGCGCGGCGCTCGGCGGAGGCAACCGCCTCACCCGCAAGGAGCTGTTCGAGGTGTGGGAGCTGGGCGGCGTCTCGACCGCCCGCCAGCGCGGTTACCACCTGCTGGTCGCCCTGTCGCTGCGAGCCGTGGTCTGCCAGGGTCCGGTGGTGCCGCGCACAGCGGGGCCGACCCGCGAGCAGTTCCTCGTGCTGACCGACGAGTGGATCACGGATGCCGCGACCCCAACCGATCCGCTCGCGGAGTTCTTCTTCCGCTTCATCGCCTCGCACGGTCCTGCGGGTCCCCGCGACTTCGCCTGGTGGACGGGTCTGCCCCTCGGGATCTCGCGCGGCGCGGCGGATGCGGCATCCGATCGCCTCACCGTCGTCGCCGACGAACCCGAGCCGCAGTACGTCGTCGCGTCGGGGGCGCCGCGGCGGAGCGCAGCGGCTCCGGAGGTCGTGGCGCTGCCGCCCTTCGAGGAGTACTACCTCTCGTACGCCGATCGCACCGTGCCGTGCGCGCCCGAGTTCCTGAGCGCGATCGGCCCGAGCATGAACGGCATCGTCCGGCCGATCCTCGTCGCGCGGGGCGAGGCCGTGGGCGTGTGGACCCACTCGGTCGCCGTGGGCCGGCACGCCGACGACCCGATCCCCGAGCTCTTCGCGCCGGGCACGGCGACGGATGCCGAGATCTCGGCCGCACTCGACCGCTACCGCGACTTCATCACGGCGTGAGCCCTGGATCCTCCCGGTGTCCCCTCGCCCCGCCGCGGTCTCGGCGCGCCCGCGCGCGGCCGGCGGGCGACGGCTCAGGCGTGGCGGTCGAGGAAGTCGTACACCTCGTTGTCGTCGACGCCGGGGAACGCGCCGCGGGGGAGCGGCGAGAACATCTGCATGTGCACGCGGGCGCTCGGCCACGCCTTGCCCGACCACCGCGCCGAGACGTCCGGCGCGACCCGGCGGCAGCACGACTCGTCGGGGCAGGTGGAGGTGGCCCGCTTCTGGGTCTCGCGGCCACGGAACCACCGGGCGTCGTCGAACGGCACGCCGACGGTGATCGAGAATTCGCCGTCCGAAGTCGTGCCGGTCTGGGTCGAGCACCAGTAGGTGCCGGCGGGGGTGTCGGTGTACTGGTAGTGCTCGGTGGTGCGGTTCTGCTCCGAGAAGGCCGCGCGGGCCGAGAACTTGCGGCAGGCGATCTGGCCGTCGACGGCACCGGTCACGTCCATGGGCAGCGGCAGGTCGTCGTTCTCGTACACGCGCGAGATGGCGCCCGACCCGTCGACGCGGAGGAAGTGCAGCTTGATGCCCAGGTGGTGCGTGGCGAGGTTGGTGAGCCGCATGCCCGCCGCCTCGTGCGTGACACCGAAGGCGTCGCGGAAGTCCTCCACGGCGAGGTTGCGGTCCTTCTTCGCCTGCTGCAGGAAGCCCGCCGACGCCGTCTCGGGCATCAGGCAGCATGCGGCGTAGTAGTTGATCTCGAGCCTCTGCTGCAGGAAGTCCGCGTAGTCGGTCGGCTGCTTGTGGCCGAGCAGGCGGTGGGCCATCGCCTGCAGCGCCATCGAGCGGAGGCCGTGACCTCCGGGGATGGATGCCGGGGGCAGATAGATGCGGCCGTGCTCCAGGTCGGTCACCGACCGCGTCGAGTGCGGCAGGTCGTTGACGTAGATGAGCTCGAAGCCGAGCTTCTCGGCCATGATGCTCACGGTGCGGTGCGTGAGGGCGCCCGACACGTGGCCGGCGGCCTTGAGCTGCTTCTCGGCGAGCTTCTCGATGTCGGGCAGGTAGTTGTCGCGCTCCCGCATCATGAGCCGCAGCTCGGTGTTGGCACGCCGCGCCTCCTCGGGGGTGGCGATCGCCTCCCGCTCGCGGCGCTGCAGCTCGCGGTGCAGCCCGAGGATGGCCTCGATCGTGTCGTCGGTCATTCCTTTCGACACCTTGATCGGCGGGACGCCGAGCTGACGGAAGACCGAGCCGGACTGCGCCCGCTCCAGTTCGATCTCGAGCGCGGCGCGCCGGTTCGGCGGCTCGGCCGACAGCAGGTCGGCGACCTCGACGCCGGTGGTCGAGGCGATCGCCTGCAGCAGCGACAGCTTGGGCTCGCGCTTGCCGTTCTCGATGAGACTGAGCTGGCTGCCGGCGACGCCGACGAGCGCTCCGAGCTCGTCGAGCGTGTAGCCGTGCGCGAGGCGCTGATGACGGATGCGGTGACCCAGGGTCGACAGCTCCAGGGAGGTGGGGGGCATTCCTTGATGCTAGCGAAAGAATCGCAAGTCTTGACACCGCATTTCGCGGGAAGAGACTCCTGTTAGACGCGAAAGTAGAGGAAGAGCACGAATCTGCATCGTCACAACCATCTGACGGTCGAATCAACGAGGAGCGACACCATGGCCCTTGCCGACATCTTCACCCGAACCGAAGGCTCTTCCGCGCGTCCCACCGTCACCCGGACGTACGGTGAGCTGCCGGCCGTTCAGGGCGAGGGCATGGCTGCGCTGCGGGCATGGGTCGACGAGATCGCCGCGCTGACCCAGCCGGCTCGCGTCCACTGGATCGAGGGATCGCGCGCCGAGAACGACGCGCTGCTGCGCGAGATGGTCGACGAGGGCAAGCTCATCAAGCTCAACCCCGAATGGCGCCCGGGCTCGTACCTCGCGCGCTCGCACCCGAGCGACGTCGCGCGCACCGAGGCGCGCACCTTCATCGCCTCCGAGCGCGAGGAGGACGCCGGGCCCACCAACAACTGGGTCGCTCCCGACGAGATCCGCGCCACGATCACCCCGCTGTTCGAGGGGTCGATGAAGGGCCGAACGATGTACGTCGTGCCGTTCTCGATGGGCCCGGTCGGCGGCCCCCTCTCGCACATCGGCGTCCAGGTCACCGACAGCGCGTACGCGGTCACCTCGATCGGCATCATGACGCGCGTCGGCACCGAGGTGCTGCGCGAGATCGCCGGCGGCGCGCCGTGGGTCAAGACGGTGCACTCGGTGGGCGCCCCGCTTCAGCCGGGCGAACAGGACGTCGCCTGGCCCTGCAACGACGAGAAGTACATCGTGCACTTCCCCGACACGCTCGAGGTGTGGTCGTACGGCTCGGGCTACGGCGGCAACGCGATCCTCGCCAAGAAGTGCTTCGCGCTGCGCATCGCCTCGGTCATCGGCCGCGACGAGGGGTGGCTCGCCGAGCACATGCTCCTGATCCGCGTGATCGACCCGGCCGGCCGCGCCTACCACCTGGCGGCGGCGTTCCCGTCGGCCTGCGGCAAGACGAACCTCGCGATGCTGCGCCCCACGATCCCCGGCTGGCGCGTCGAGACGCTCGGCGACGACATCGCGTGGCTGCGTCCGGGCGAGGACGGGCGCCTGTGGGCCATCAACCCCGAGGCCGGCTTCTTCGGCGTCGCGCCCGGCACAGGCCAGTCGACGAACGTCACGGCCGTCGAGACGCTGTGGGGCAACACGATCTTCACCAACGTCGCGCTGCGCCCGGACGGCGACGTCTGGTGGGAAGGCCTCACCGACGAGCCGCCGGCGGAGCTCACCGACTGGGAGGGGAAGCCCTGGACCCCGGCATCCGGTCGTCCCGCCGCGCACCCGAATTCGCGCTTCACCGTCGCCGCTGCGCAGTGCCCCCAGATCGCCGGCGACTGGGACGCCCCGCAGGGCGTGCCGCTGGACGCGATCCTGTTCGGCGGACGCCGCGCCACCAACGTGCCGCTGGTCGTGGAGGCCACCGACTGGACCCACGGCGTCTTCATGGGCTCGAACATCTCGTCGGAGAAGACGGCGGCCCAGGAAGGCACGGTCGGCGAGCTGCGCCGCGACCCGTTCGCGATGCTCCCGTTCTGCGGCTACAACATGGCGGACTACTTCGCCCACTGGCTGAAGGTCGGGCAGAAGCTGCGCTTCGACCGGGCCCCGCGCGTCTTCCAGGTCAACTGGTTCCGCAAGGGTGCCGACGGCCGTTTCCTCTGGCCGGGGTTCGGCGACAACTCGCGCGTCATCGACTGGATCATCCGCCGCATCGAGGGCGAGGTCGGCGCGGTCGACAGCCCGATCGGCCGGCTGCCCGAGCCCTCGGACCTCGACCTCGACGGCATCGAGGTGTCGCAGGCCGACCTCGACGAGCTGTTCGCTGTCGACCCGCAGCTGTGGCTGCGCGAGGCCGACCTGACCGAGGAGTTCTACCGCACGTTCGATGGGCGCGTGCCCGCACCGCTGTGGGCCGAACTCGCCGCGCTGCGCTACCGCCTCCAGCGCGCCTGAACCCGCCGGCCGGCCGGTGATCCGGCCGAGCGAGGCCCCCTGCAGGGGACGGATGCCTCGACCCGCGTCTTCGCAGCGGGTCGAGGCATCCTCGTTCACGGGTGCCGACGCCCGGTCAGACCAGCAGCTGGTGCTTCGCGAGGTCGCGGTAGAGCGGTGTCGACTGAACGAGCTCGGAGTGGGTGCCCTGGCCGACGACCCGGCCGTGCTCCATGACGACGATGTGGTCGCTGTCGACGACGGTCGACAGGCGGTGCGCGATCACGATGAGCGTGCGGCCGGCGGCGACGGCGTCGATCGCCTCGCGCATCCGCTGCTCGTTGAGCCCGTCGAGGGACGACGTCGACTCGTCGAGCAGCAGGATCGGCGGAGCGGCGAGCAGAGCGCGCGCAATCGCGAGGCGCTGGCGCTCGCCGCCCGACAGCATGACCCCCGCCTCGCCGACCGGGGCGTCGACGCCGAGCGGGTTGCGATCGAGGACGTCGCCGAGATTCACCGCGCGGAGCACCGCTTCGCATTCGGCATCCGACGCCTCGGGCGAGGCGAGACGCAGGTTGTCGCCGATCGTCCCGGCCAGGGTCGGGGCGTCCTGCTCGACGTAGCCGAGCTGCGCGCGGAGCTGGTCGCGGTCCAGGCCGCGCACATCGGTGCCGTCCAGGAGGATCGCGCCGTCGGTCGGGTCGTAGAAGCGCTCGATGAGGGCGAGGGTGGTGCTCTTGCCGGCCCCCGAAGGACCCACGAGCGCGACGCGTGCGCCTCGGGGCACCGAGAACGACACGCCCCGCAGCACCTCCGCATCGACGGGGACGGATGCCGCGGCATCCGTCATCCCGCCCCCCTCTGCCGCGAGGTCGCCGAGCACGATGGTGGAGGTGGCGACGTGGGCGCTCTCGAGCACGGCCAGCGCCTCGGACTCGGCCTTGCGGCGAGCGGCGACGACGTTCTCGGGGTAGCGGAAGCGCACGTCGCGGAACTCGATGGCGGGTGCCTCCTCGGCTTCGAGTCGCGCACTGTGGGCATTCCGGGCGTCGGATTCCGCCACGTGCGCGACTTGACTCCCGGACGCCTGCGCACGCGCCGCGATGGCGGCGTCGTCCTGCGCCTCGGTGGGGAGGTCGAGCACCTCCTGGATGCGCCCGAGGGCGCCGAGGGCCTGGCTCACCGACGTGATCGCGCCGAAGAACGAGCCGAGCGGGGCGATGAGCATGAAGAGGAACATGATGAAGGTCACGAGGCTCGCGATCGACAGCGCGCCGGTGGCGACGCGGAAGCCGCCCAGACCGATCACCACGAGGAGTGACACCTGCAGCGCGACGTTCGCGATCGGCACCACGAGCGCCGACACCTTGGCGATGCGCACGCCGACGTCGTAGGCCTCGGTCGCCTGGGCCGTGACCGCGTCGACCTCGCGTGCCGTCGCACCCGACGCGCGCACGGTGCGGATCGAGCCCACCGCGCGTTCGACGCCCGAGGCGAGCGCGCCGACCTTCTCCTGCTGCTCCGTCGACGCCGCGCGGATGCGGCCGCTCAGCAGCACGACGCCCAGCACCGAGACGCCGATCACGAGCACGATGATCGCGAGCAGCACCGGGTCGATGATCGCCATGGCGACGAGCGCGCCGGCGAACAGCAGCCCGTTGCCGATCGAGTCGGCGAGGCCCTGCGTCAGTGCGGCGTAGAGCAGCGTCGTGTCGCTGCCGACGCGCGAGACGAGGTCGCCGGTGCGCCGCGCGTCGAATTCGCTGATCGGCAGGTGCAGGATGCGGGAGATGAGCCGGCGGCGGCTCGAGTAGACGACCGCGGTGCCGGTGCGCTGCAGGAGGTAGTGCTGCCAGCCCGAGATGAGCGAGGCGAGCAGCACGAACCCCACCAGCGCCCAGATCAGCATCCCGAGGTCGAGGTTGTCCTGGACGCGCGTGATCACCTCGCCGACCAGGAGCGGCTGGATCAGCGAGGCACCCGCACTGAGGATGCTGAGCACGACCACGACGGCGAGCGTCCGCTTGTGCTCGAACAGGTACGGCAGCAGCTGCGCGAAGGTGGCGCGCGGGCCCTCCTCGTCCTTGCCGCGGCGGCCGCGACCGCGTCGGGCGCGTGCGGGGGAGGAGGCCGCGGGGGTGGCGGCCGGGGCTTCGTCGAGTTCGGCGGAGGGCATGGGTGAACCTCGTTCGTGAAGGGGCTTACTTTCGACCGTACTTCTTGTGGACGGCTTGTCTGGACACGCCCAGGGCGCTCGCGATGGCCTGCCACGAGAAGCCGAGGTTGCGCGCCCGGCGCACCTGCACCTCTTCGGCGCGGCTCAGCTCGCGACGCACCTCGGCCAGGTGGTGCAGCTCGGCGAGCGGCTCGCGCTCGCCGGCTGCTCCGATCAGGGTGCGCATCTCGTCACCGCTCACGGTGCCCGCCTCTCGCGTTCGCCGACGGATGCCGCCGGTCGAGGCATCCGCCGTCAACCTTAGTTGACGCGTCCACGGTCGTCAACTTGCGTTGACGAGCGGGCGTTCTGGGCCGAGGGGAAGGCGGGTGTGGGAGGTGTCGGAGCGGAGCGTTAGGGTTATCCGGTGCCCGCCCCCGTGATCACCGCTGACAACCTCGTCAAGGCCTACAAGGTCAAAGGCAAGCCCGACTTCCTTGCCGTGGACGGCCTCTCGTTCGAGGTGGCGCCCGGCGAGTCGTTCGGGCTCCTCGGTCCGAACGGTGCGGGCAAGTCCACGACGATGAAGATGATCGGCGCGGTCTCCACCCGCACGTCGGGCGAGCTGTCGATCCTCGGGCTGGATCCGGACCGGTACGGCCCCGAGATCAGGTCGCGACTGGGCGTCGTGCCCCAGCAGGACAACCTCGACGGCGAGCTCAACGCGCGCGAGAACCTGTACATCTACGGGCGGTACTTCGGTCTTCCGGGCAAGGTGTGCCACCAGAAGGCCGACGAGCTGCTCGCGTTCGCGCAGCTCGAAGACAAGGCCAAGAGCAAGGTCGAGCAGCTGTCGGGCGGAATGAAGCGGCGGCTCACGATCGCGCGCGGCCTCATCAACGACCCGCGCATCCTGCTGCTGGACGAGCCGACCACGGGTCTCGACCCGCAGGCGCGCCACGTGCTGTGGGATCGGCTCTTCCGGCTGAAGGAGCGCGGCACCACGCTGGTCCTCACCACGCACTACATGGACGAAGCCGAGCAGCTCTGCGACCGGCTCATCGTGGTCGACAAGGGCCGGATCATGGCCGAGGGCACGCCCGCCTCGCTCATCCGCGAGCACTCGAGCCGCGAGGTGCTCGAGGTGCGGTTCGGCTCCGACCGCAACGAGCAGGTCGCGCCGCAGCTCGAGGGCATCGGCGAGCGGGTCGAGGTGCTGCCCGACCGCATTTTGGTCTACGCCCACAACGGCGAGGCGGCGCTCGAGACGGTGACCCAGCGTGGCCTCGAACCGATCACCTCGCTGGTGCGGCGCTCGAGCCTCGAGGACGTGTTCCTGCGTCTGACCGGAAGGTCGCTGATCGAATGACCGCCTCACCCGACGCCGCGCGGCCGGGCGGAGAGCCGACGGCGGCCACCCGCGCGCAGCCCTCGCTCGACGAGCTGCGGGCGGAGGCGATGCAGTGGGGGCGCAAGCCCCGCGTCGCCGGCACCTGGTACGTCACCGAGCACATGGTGCGCGCGATGCGCGCCTACGGCTGGACGATCATCGTCGGCGCGCTGGGGCAGCCGATCCTTTACCTCCTGGGGCTCGCGGTCGGGCTCGCGGCGCTCATCGACGCGCCCATCACCCAGAACGGCGTCGAAGTCTCGTACCTCGTCTTCGTCGCCCCTGCGCTGCTCATGACCGCGGCGATCTCGGTCGCGTCCGAGGAGTTCTCGTACCCCGTCATGGCCGGGTTCAAGTGGCGCCGCTACTTTTTCGGCTTCAGTGCGACCGGCCTCTCGCCGGGGCAGATCGCCGGCGGCGTCATCGCCGGCGCTTCCGCGCGCATCATCGTGGTCGTCATCGCGTACTACCTGTTCCTATGGGTCTTCCAGGCGGTGCCGAACCCCGAGACCGGATGGATCACGATCCCTGTCGGCCTCCTCGCGGGCCTCGCGTTCGGCATCCCGTACATGGCCTACGCCGCGTCGATCACCGACGACAAGGGCCAGGTCGCCCTGGTGCAGCGCTTCGTCTTCATGCCGATGTTCCTGTTCTCGGGCACCTTCTACCCGCTCGCGACCCTGCCGCTGTGGCTGCAGTGGATCGGGTGGGTCTCGCCCCTGTGGCATGCCACCGAGCTCGGGCGCATCGCGACGTACGGCATGCCCGCCGATCCTTTCGCCGTGGTGATCCATGTCGGCTACCTGCTGGCGCTGACGGTCGGGGGCTACCTGATCGGGCGACGGATCTTCCAGAGGAGGCTCGGCGAATGACCATCGCCACCGGAACCGAGGCGGCGCCCGTCCGCGCGGGCGGCGTGCGCGCGCTGTGGGCGGGCAACCCGCAGTCCGTCGTGCAGCGCGGCCTCATCGCCGCACGGTCGTCGAGCTGGGCAGTCGTCCTCTCCGGCTTCTTCGAGCCGGTGTTCTATCTCGCCTCCATGGGCATCGGCCTCGGCTCGCTCATCGGCGACGTCGAGACGTCCGGCGGCGTCGAGGTGCCTTACGCGGCCTTCATCGCGCCCGCCCTCCTGGCGGTGTCGGCCATGAACGGCGCCATCTACGACTCGACGTGGAACGTCTTCTTCAAGCTCAACTACGGCAAGCTCTACGAGGGCATGCTCGCCACCTCGCTCGGCCCGCTCGACGTCGCGCTGGGCGAGATCCTGTACGCCCTCCTGCGCGGCCTGCTGTACGCGACGGGGTTCATGGTGATCATGCAGATCCTGGGGCTGAACCTCGCGTGGACCGCCATCCTCGCGCTCCCCGCGGTGATGCTGATCGCGTTCGGCTTCGCCAGCCTCGGCATGGCCGTGACGAGCTACATGAAGACGTTCCAGCAGATGGACTGGATCAACTTCGTCCTGCTGCCGATGTTCCTGTTCTCGGCGACCCTGTACCCGATCACGATCTATCCCGAGTGGATCCAGTCGATCATCATGGCGTTCCCGCTGTGGCACGGGGTCGAGCTCGTCCGCGGGCTCACCGCGGGCATCCTCACACCCGCGATGTGGTGGCACGTCCTGTACTACGTGGTCATGATCACGATCGGACTCCTCTTCACGACCAAGCGCCTGCGCGCTCTCTTCCTGGACTGACCACGGCCGCCACCCGGTCGGCGAGCGGGCCGACCCGCGGATGGCCTCGAGCACGAATGACCCCCTCCGACTCTGCCGAAGGGGGTCATTCGCACGAGAGACGGATGCCTCGACCCGGCCGGGTCGAGGCATCCGTTCGTCTGCTGTCCAGGGGCTACAGGGAGCCGGTCGCCCCCACACCGAGGTCGGCGTTGTAGTCGACGTCCTTCGTCTCGGGGGAGAGGAGCAGCGCGATGAAGGTCAGCACCGCCATCGCCGAGAGGTACAGGCCCACGAAGACAGGGCTGCCGCCGGCCGCCGACCACAGCCACACCGCGACGATGGGCGCGAGCGCCGCGCCCAGGATCGACGACACGTTGTACGAGATCGCCGAGCCCGAGTACCGCACGTTCGTCGGGAACAGCTCGGGCAGCACGGCACCCATCGGCCCGAAGGTCGAGCCCATCAGCATGAAGCCGAAGATGAGGAAGGCCTGCGTCAGCGCCCCCGTGAACTTGGGGTCGAGCTGCGGCGAGAGGAACAGGTTGAACGTCAGGCCGAACACGATGATGAGGCCGGTCACCCACAGCAGCAGCCGGCGGCGGCCGATCGCGTCGGCGATGGGGCCCGAGAGCAGCGTGAAGATGCCGAAGAACACCACGCCGATGATCTGCATCAGCACGAAATCGGTGTAGCCGAAGCCGAGTCCGGGGTAGAACTGCGCCGCGAACGCCGCGGGGTCGAACGCGGTCCCGGCCGCCTCAGCGGCCTTCTGGGCGGCAGCGGACGCCGTCTCGAGGTCGGCCGCCTTCGTGCCGTACGACAGGGTGAAGTTGGTCATCAGATAGAACAGCACGTACGTCGCGAGCATGATGAACGTGCCGAGGATGAGGTGCCACCAGTGGTGGCGGATCACGGTGCCGAGCGGGAACTTGCGGATGACGCCCTTCTCCTCCGCCTTGACGAAGGTCTCGGACTCGACCAGGCGCAGGCGCACCCACAGGCCGATGACCACCATGACCGCCGAGAAGAGGAACGGTACGCGCCAGCCCCACGCGAGGAACTCGTCGGAGCGCTGCGCCGCGCCGTCGGGGTGCGGGAGCAGGTAGTTGATCGCCAGGAACACCGAGTTGGCGATGATGAAGCCGAGGGGTGCACCCAGCTGCGGGAACGTGCCGTACCAGGCGCGCTTGCCCTTCGGGGCGTTCTCGGTGGCCACGAGTGCGGCGCCCGACCACTCGCCGCCGAGGGCGAAGCCCTGAGCGAGCCGCAGCACGAGCAGCAGCACGGCCGCCCAGACCCCGATCTCGTTGAAGGTCGGGAGGCATCCGATGAGGAACGTCGCGATTCCCATCGTCAGCAGCGACGCGACGAGGGTGGCCTTGCGGCCGAAGCGGTCGCCGAAGTGGCCGAAGACGATCGCGCCGAGGGGGCGGGCGATCATCGCCGCACCGAACACGCTGAACGACAGCAGCAGCGAGGTGGTGTCGTTGCCGGTGGGGAAGAAGAGGATGGGGAAGACGAGCACCGCGGCGGTCGCGTAGACGTAGAAGTCGTAGAACTCGATCGTCGTGCCGACGAGGCTCGCCAGGATGACGCGGGAACGGGGATTGGCGGGTGCCGCGGTGGTCGCGGCGGTGGTGGGGGAAGACATATTCACCTGGGGCATGCGCGAAGAGGGGCATCCGGGTGGGATGCGGCGGTGGGCATCCGCAAGGCGCAGGGGTGACGCGTCAGGCGGCACTGCACTGGATCACCGTGGTGGCAGGCGTTGTCGCCGGCACGAAGATCAAGCCTACCCCCGCGATCCCGTTGCGGTCGCGGGACGGTGCCGAGCCGCAGGCGTTCGGGGATGCCGCGGCGCGTGGTCGCGGCATCCGTTCAGAGGATCAGCGCCACAGCACCGCGAGCGCGGCGTTCGTGAAGGTCAGGACGCCGACGGCCCAGAACATCGCGGCGGGCAGCGCGTCGGTCTTGCGCTGGCGCGCGCGACCGATGCCCAGGAGCGCGCCGATCACGAGCAGGATCACGAGCTTCACGCCGATCTTGACGTAGTTCAGGTCGTACTCGATGCCCCACGGAGCGGCGAGGATGAGACCGGCGACGCCGGCGATGGCCAGGCCCCAGTCCATCAGGCGGGTGAACCGCCGCTTCCCGTTCACCGCCTCGACGACCCAGGCGCCGAAGAGGATAGCGAAGCCGACGAGGTGGACGAGCACGACGACGTGACGGAGGAATTCCATGCCATCAGTCTAGCTGAAGGTCGGCGGGACGCCACGCCGTGTCGTGGGCTGGGCAGGCGCGAAAGAGGAGATCCCGCGTGGATCGGCGGCTCACTCGGGAGCCGGGCCGATCCACGCGGGATCTCGGGATGTCAGCGGGGTCAGGCTCCTGTCGTCACCCGGGCCCGACGGAGTTCGCGCAGCACGAGGGCGGTGCGAAGCGCCGCGTCGGCAGCCTCGAAGCCCTTGTCCTCCTGCGACCCCTCCAGCCCTGCGCGGGCGATGCCCTGGGCCTCGTCATCGAGCGTCAGCACCCCGAAGCCGACGGGCTTGCCGGTGTCGAGAGCGACGCGCGTCAGGCCGTCCGTCGCCGCGTTGGAGACGAAGTCGAAGTGGGGCGTGCCGCCGCGGATGATGACGCCGAGCGCCACGACCGCGTCGGCCCCCGCCTCGAGGGCCGCCTTCGCGACCACCGGGAGCTCGAAGGATCCGGGGACGCGCACCAGGCGCCAGGTCGCGCCCGACGCGTCGAGCGCTCGTTCGGCGCCGGCGATGAGGCCGTCCGAGATGGTGTCGTGCCAGGTGCCGGCGACGACCACGACGTCCAGTCCCGTGCCGTCGATCGTCTCGGTGACCTGGGGTGCGCCCTTGCCGCTCATCGTTCTGCTCCTTCGTGCATCTGGGCCAGCGCATCGGCCAGATCCGCTTCCGCGATGATGTGGCCCATCCGGTCGCGCTTGGTCTCGAGGTACTGGTGGTTGTTCGGGCCGACTCCGACCAGCAGCGGCACCTGCTCGACGATGTCGAGGCCGAGCTGACGGAGCTGGTTGACCTTGTCGGTGTTGTTGGTGAGCAGGCGCACCTTCTCCACGCCCAGGTCGCTGAGGATGCCGGCGGCAGCCGCGTAATCCCGCGCGTCGGCCGGGAGTCCGAGCGCGAGGTTCGCGTCGACGGTGTCCAGGCCCCGCTCCTGCAGCGAGTAGGCGCGCAGCTTGTTGATGAGGCCGATGCCTCGTCCCTCGTGACCCCGCATGTAGATGACGACGCCGCCGTCCTGCTCGATGGCGTCGAGCGCGGCTTCGAGCTGGGGTCCGCACTCGCACTTGAGCGACCCGAAGGCCTCGCCGGTCAGGCACTCGGAGTGAACGCGCACGAGCGGCGCGTCCGAGAGCTCACCCGACACGACGGCGATGTGGTCGGTGCCGGTGACGCGGTCCTTGTAGGCGAGGAAGCGGAAGCTCCCGTGGGACGTCGGCACGTGCGCCTCGGCGCGCAGGCTCACGCGGCGCTTGTGGGCGTTGCGGATCGCGGGGTCGCATGGCGCGTGCTCGTCGAGGTAGGCGGCGAGCTGCTCGATGGTGATCACCGGGATCTCGTACTCGGCACCCAGCTCCTGGAGCCCGGGCAGCCGCATCATGCTGCCGTCCTCGGCGACGACCTCGCCGATCACTCCGACCGGGGCGAGGTCGGCGAGCTTCATCAGCTCGACGGCGGCCTCGGTGTGGCCCGCGCGCTCCCGTACGCCGCCGTCGACGGCGCGCAGCGGCAGGATGTGGCCGGGGCGGATGACGCTGGCGGGCGTCGACTCGAGGTCGGCGAGCACGTTGAGCGTGTGCGCGCGGTCGGTGGCGCTGATGCCGGTGGACACGCGGTCGGCGGCATCGACGCTCACGGTGTAGGCCGTGCCGCGCGAGTCCTCGTTGTTCTCGACCATCGGCGGCAGGTCGAGCCGGTCGGCCCAGTCGGCGGGCATAGGCGCGCACAGGAAGCCGCTCGTCCAGCGGACCGTCCACGCCACCCACTCGGGCGTCGCGAGCTGGGCCGAGAGGATCACGTCGCCCTCGTTCTCGCGGTTCTCATCGTCGGCGACGATGACGGGCCGGCCGGCGCGCAGCGCCTCGAGGGCCTCGGGGATCGTGGAAAGGCTCACTTCGAGCCTCCTTCCGTCGGTGCGGACGGGTCCGCGGGCAGTACCGATGCGGCCGGAGCCGCGAAAGAGAGCAGCCGCTGCACGTGGCGCGCGAGGATGTCGGTCTCGAGGTTGACGCGATCGCCGGCGGCTCGGGTGCCCAGCGTCGTGGCGGCGAGCGTCTCGGGGATGAGGGAGACCTCGAACCACGCTTCGACAGGCTCAGCGACCGAGGAGGCGGACGGCGCCGGGCTGGCGCCGCTCACGGTGAGCGACACGCCGTCGACGGCGATCGAGCCCTTGTCGACCACGAGTGGTGCGAGCGCCTCGGGCACCGAGATGCGCAGCACCTGCCACTGCTCGCCGGGGCGCACCTCGAGCACCTCTCCGGTGCCGTCGATGTGGCCCTGCACGATGTGCCCGCCGAGTCGCCCGTGCGCCGCGGTCGCGCGCTCGAGGTTCACGCTGCGACCGGGCGCGACGCCTTCCAGCGTCGACATGTCGAGGGTCTGCTTCATGACGTCGGCGGTGAACCAGTCAGGCCCCTGGTCGACGACGGTGAGGCACACGCCGCTGACCGAGATTGAATCGCCGTGCGCGGCATCCGACACGGCCTTCGGCCCATGGACCGTCAGACGCACGCCGTCGCCCGACGGCTCCACGGCGGTGACCTCGCCGACCTCTTCGATGATTCCGGTGAACATCACGCGTCTCCTTCCGACGACGGGGTTCCCACGCGCTCTCTGGTCGCACGCGCCGCGACGGCGGCGGGCGGGGACGTGGGTCGGGCGACGTACAGGACATCGTCGCCGAGTGGGATGACGGACGCCACGGTCAGCCGCCGCGCCTCGTCGATGGTGGTGACGCCGATGTCCTGAAGCGCCAGTCGGTCGCCGCCGATCAGCACCGGCGCGACGTAGACGAGCAGCTCGTCGGCGAGGCGTTCGCGCAGGAACGACGCCGCGACGGCGGGCCCTCCCTCGACGAACACGCGCTGGACGCCCCGCCGGCGCAGGTCTTCGAGGACTGCCGCGAGCCCGCCCGACGCGTCGTCGCCGTCGTATTGGAGAAAAGCGTGGGGGTGCCGGCGCAGCGTCGCGGCCGCGGGCACGGCGCGGATGCCGAGGACCACCGGCACGGGCTGATGGGGCAGCAGCGAGCCGTCGTGGGCGCGGGCGGTCAGCGCGGGGTCGTCGGCGAGCACGGTGCCGGTGCCGGCGACGATGGCGTCGGCCTGTGCGCGGCGACGGTGGACGTCGGCGCGCGCGGCCGGACCGGTGATCCACTGGCTGGTGCCGTCGGCGGCGGCCGCCCGGCCGTCGAGGCTCTGCGCCCACTTGACGGTGACATGCGGGCGTCCGAGGCGCTGGACGGTCAACCAGGAGTCGAGCAGCGCGGTCGCCTCGTGCTCGAGCACGCCCGCCTCGACGTCGACGCCCGCGGCACGCAGGCGCTCGGCCCCGCCGGAGGAGTGGTCGCCGGGGTCGGCCGTCGCGTACACGACACGGGCGACTCCCGCGGCGATGAGGGCCTCGGAGCAGGGACCCGTGCGACCGGTGTGGTTGCAGGGCTCGAGGGTCACGACGGCCGTCGCGCCGCGCGCGGCACCCGGGGAGAGCTTCGACAGGGCATCCACCTCGGCATGAGGGGTGCCTGCGCCGCGGTGCCATCCCTCCGCGATCACGTCGCCGTGGCGCGAGAGCAGCACAGCGCCCACCTGGGGATTCACCCCGCGCGGACCCTGGAGCGCGATCGTGAGCGCCCGACGCATCGCGTCCTGTTCCGCCCTGCTCGCCATCCGGCCCCTCGTCTCGTCGTTCTCGACGCTCCGGGGCAGGGGAAGCGGGCGTCGCGCATGGCGTCGCCTGTGTGCTGCCTCCCATCCGGACTAGCGATCCGGCTCCCGCAGGAACCTCGTCGCATCACCGTCGGTTCCGGAATTCCACCGGATCGGCCGCGGCGTCACCCTGTTCGGATGCTGAAGCCTTGGCTCGCGGACTGTCACCGCCGGTTCGGATTCTCACCGACCCCGGAGCACGTTGATGCTCACGAGTGTAGTCAACGCGGCATCCGTCCATTCATTCCATGTCTTCGCATGAAGTCCGGGTTGCCCGCGCGCCGGGCGTCGCGCGTCCTCATGTCCGCGCGCCGACGTAGCCTGGGGAGGGGATGGTGAGGCGATGAGCACGGCACATGCGGCGCGCGGATCAGCGCAGCCGAGGCGGGGATTCGACGAGCTGGCGGCACGGCCGTATGCGGACGTCCTGATCATCGGCGGCGGGATCAACGGGCTGGCGACCTTCCGCGATCTGGCGCTGCAGGGCGTCGACGTCGCCCTGGTGGAGCGCGACGACTTCGTCAGCGGGGCGTCGGCGGCGTCCTCGCACATGATCCACGGCGGCATCCGCTACCTCGAGAACGGCGAATTCCGCCTGGTGCACGAAGCCGTCACCGAACGCAACGCCCTGCTGCGCACCGCGCCTCACTACGTCCGCCCGCTGCAGACCACGATCCCGATCTTCTCGACGTTCTCGGGTGTGCTCACCGCCCCGCTCCGTTTCCTCAGGCACGGCGGCGGCAAGCCGCGCGAGCGAGGCGCCGCGCTCATCAAGATCGGGTTGGTCATCTACGACTCGTTCTCGCGCGGCGGGGGCGTGTTCCGGGGCGGCGCGGTGCCCCGCCACACCTTCCACGGGCGCAAGCGCTCGCTCGCCCAGCTGCCTGAACTCAACCCCGACGTCAAGTACACCGCGACGTACTGGGACGCATCGCTGCATGATCCGGAGCGGCTCGCCCTGGATGTGCTGCGCGACGGCCGGGCGGGCGGCGGCGATCGGGCCCGCGCCGCGAACTACACCGCGGCGGTGGGTGCGCGGGGCGGCCAGACGGTGCTGCGGGATGCCGAGACCGGCGCCGAGACCGCGTTCGCGGCATCCGTCGTCCTCAACGTGGGCGGCCCGTGGACCGACCTCGTCAATCTGGCACTCGGCGACCCCACGCGCTACATGGGCGGAACCAAGGGGTCGCACATCGTGCTGGACCACCCGGAGCTGCTGGCGGCGACCGGCGGGCGCGAGCTGTTCTTCGAGAACGAGGACGGCCGCATCGTGCTGATCTACCCGCTCAAGGGTCGCGTGCTGGTCGGCACGACCGACCTCGAGCACGACTTGGCCGACCCGATCCTGTGCACCGAGAGCGAGGTCGACTACTTCATCGACCTCATCGGCCAGGTGCTGCCGGCCATCCGCGTCGATCGTGAGCAGATCGTGTTCCGGTTCTCCGGCATCCGGCCCCTCCCCGGGCACGGCGACCTCGCCGCGGGGTTCGTCTCACGCGACTATCGCGTGGAGTCCGCGCCCCTCGTGGGCGGCGACACGACGGTTCTCAGCCTGGTGGGCGGCAAGTGGACGACGTTCCGCGCCTCGGCCGAGCACCTCGCCGACCGCGCTCTGGCGCTGCTCGCCCATCCCCGGCGCCGCTCGACCAAGGGCATCCCGATCGGGGGAGGCCGCGGCTATCCGATGACCGAGCGGGCTCGCCAGCAGTGGATCTCCGCGCACGCGGCCGACGTCCCCGCCGCGCGCGTCGCGACGCTGCTCGATCGATACGGCACGGTCGCCGGCGAGGTCGTCGACGCGATCGCCGCCGACGACGAGGACGCCCCGCTCGTCCACGCGCCGGGTTACAGCTCGGGAGAGCTGCGGCACCTGGCCGCAACCGAGTCGGTGGTGCACCTGGACGACCTCCTCCTGCGGCGGACGTCGCTGGCCTTCATCGGCGGAGCAACTCGCGAGGCCGCGACCGAGGTCGCGGAGGCCGTCGCCCCGGTGCTCGGCTGGGACGCCGCCCGCCTCGCCGTCGAGGTCGACCGGGGGCTGCACCGGGTGCATGCCGCCGACCCGGCCTGGGCGGAGGCATCCGCCCGCTGACTCGGCTCGGCACACGCGCCCGTCTCGGCGATGTCGAGTCCGGCGGCGGCCGGCCGCGCGATAGCCTGGCGGGCACCGGATCGCCGCCGCGCGGCGAGGACACCGCCATGCGGCGAGCACAACGCCCCGCGGCGAGGACAAGGAGACGACGTTGTCGCAGCACGTGCTGGCCATCGATCAGGGCACGACCTCGACCCGCGCCATCGTGTTCGACGGCGCGGGGGCGGTGGTCGCCGTCTCGCAGCGGGAGCACGAGCAGATCTTCCCGCGCGCAGGGTGGGTCGAGCACGACCCGGTGGAGATCTGGACCAGCGCGGAGTGGGTCATCGCTTCGTGTCTGAGCAGGGCGGGCGTTCGGGCGTCGGATGTCGCCGCCATCGGCGTGACGAATCAGCGCGAGACCGCGATCGTGTGGGAGAAGCGCACCGGACGACCGGTGTACAACGCGATCGTGTGGCAGGACACGCGCACCCAGCCGCGCATCGACGCGCTCGCCGCGGACGGCGGCGCCGACCGCTTCGCCGATGCGACCGGCCTTCCGCTGGCGACGTACTTCTCGGCCTCGAAGGTGGCGTGGATCCTCGAGAACGTCCCGGGAGCACGAGCGGCCGCCGAAGCCGGCGAGCTGCTGTTCGGCACGCCCGACACGTGGGTGGTCTGGAACCTCACCGGAGGCACCCGCGGCGGCATCCACGTCACCGACGTCACGAACGCGTCTCGCACGCTCCTCATGGACCTCCGCACGCTGGACTGGTCCGATGACCTGCTGGCCACGTGGGGCATCCCGCGCGCGATGATGCCCGAGATCCGCTCCTCGTCGGAGATCGTCGGGCACTCGCAGCTGCCGTCCGTGCTCGACGGCGTGCCGATCGCGGGCATCCTGGGCGACCAGCAGGCGGCGACCTTCGGCCAGGCGGCCTTCGAGGCCGGCGAGTCCAAGAACACCTACGGCACCGGCAACTTCCTGCTGGTGGGCACGGGCACCGAGATCGTGCGCTCCGGAAGCGGCCTCATCACGACGGTCGGCTACCGCATCGGCGACGAACCGGCCCGGTACGCGCTCG
Organism: Microbacterium ureisolvens; assembly: GCF_015278315.1. Classification (GTDB taxonomy): domain Bacteria; phylum Actinomycetota; class Actinomycetes; order Actinomycetales; family Microbacteriaceae; genus Microbacterium; species Microbacterium ureisolvens. The sequence goes on from NZ_JADIJE010000006.1 coordinate 76,683, forward strand.
AGGGTTCGATCGCGGTGACCGGTTCGCTGGTGCAATGGCTGCGCGACAACCTCGGCATCATCCAGCGCTCGGAGGACGTCGAGACGCTCGCCGCGACCGTGGACGACAACGGGGGCGCCTACTTCGTGCCGGCGTTCTCGGGCCTGTTCGCACCATACTGGCGTCCTGACGCCCGGGGCGCCCTCGTGGGGCTCACGCGCTACGTCAACAAGGGCCACATCGCGCGCGCCGCTCTGGAGTCGACGGCGTTCCAGACGCGCGACGTCATCGACGCCGTGATCGCCGACACCGGCCGCCCGCTCGACGAGCTGCGGGTGGACGGCGGCATGACCCACGACGATCTGCTCATGCAGTTCCAGGCCGACATCCTCGGCATCCCCGTGGTGCGCCCGAAGGTCGTCGAGACGACGGCCCTCGGCGCCGCGTATGCCGCCGGTCTCGCGACCGGGGTGTGGCGCGATCTCGACGAGCTGCGCTCGCACTGGCAGGAGGACATGCGCTTCGAGCCTCGGATGCCGGAGGACGAGCGCGAGCGCCGTTACCGGCAGTGGCGCAAGGCGGTGTCGAAATCCCTCGACTGGGTCGACGACGACGCCCGCGTCCTCATGGGCACGACGGGCAGCTGAGCGCTACTTGAGCAACCGCGACAGACGGCGATCAGCGAGGATCTTGCCGCCGGTCTGACAGGTCGGGCAGTACTCGAGCGAGTTGTCGGCGAAGAAGACGCTCCGCACCTTGTCACCGCAGACGGGGCATTTCTCGCCTCGCCGCCCGTGCACCTGCATGCCGCGGCGCTTGGCGTCCTTCAGCTCGGCGGGCGGCTTGCCGGATGCCTCGGTGACGGCATCCGTCAGCGTCTGGGTCATCGCGTCGTACAGCCGCGTCACGTCGTCGTCGGTCAGCGACGAGGCGAGCGCGTACGGCGACATCTTCGCCGCGTGCAGGATCTCGTCGGAGTAGGCGTTGCCGACGCCCGCGATGATCATCTGGTCGCGCAGCACGCCCTTGATCTGGGTGCGGCGGCCCGCGATCAGCGACGCGAACGCGTCCCGGGTGAACGACGGGTCGAGGGGGTCGGGGCCCAGCCGCGCGACGCCCGGCACGTCCGCCGGGTCGCGCACGACGTAGACGGCCAGCGACTTCTTGGTGCCGGCCTCGGTGAGATCGAAGCCGGCGCCGTCCGACAGGGCGACGCGCAGCGCGATCGGGGTCTTGCCGGGACGGATGATCGTCGACGGAAGCTCGTCGTACCAGCGCAGCCACCCGGCCTTGGCGAGGTGGAACACGAGGTGCGGGCCGGTGGTGGCGAGGTCGATGAACTTGCCGTGGCGCGCGGCACCGGTGATCTCGGCATCCTTCAGCGCCTCGATCGGCGGGTCGTAGGTCTTCAGCGCCGCGATGTTCGCGACGGTCGCGCGCGTGATGCGCACGCCGGTGAGCCGCTCGCGGAGGAAGTCGACGAGCCCCTGCACCTCGGGCATCTCGGGCATGCGCTCATCCTGCCATGCGGCGGCGACACGAGGGCCGTTCAGTGCTCGAGCACGCTCCACTGCTGCGGCCGGCGGTCGTCGGTCGCGAGGAGGCCCGCGATCCAGCCGTCGTCACGCCCGCGCGAGCCGGTGAGGGCCTGCCGCAGCAGTCCCTCGTAGCGGAACCCGAGGGTGCGCGCGAGCTTCGCCGACCCGACGTTGCCCACCACGGCACGCCACTCGATCCGCGCCAGGCCCAGCCCTTCGGGCGAGAAGCCCCAGTCGACGGCGGCCTCGCCGGCCTCGCGCAGCCGACCGCCGCCGCGGAACCGCGGAGCCATCCAGTAGCCGATCTCGCCCGCGCCGCGGCCGTCGACGCGATAGAAGCCGAGGGTTCCGACGAGGTGCTCGCCCTCGCGGATCGCCCAGGTCAGATGCTGTCCGGCCTCCCAGTCGCCGGCCACGCGCTCCACGAAATCGACCGCGTGCTGCCGCTCGTACGGCACGGGCACGGGCGTGTACCGCTGGATGTCGGGATCCTGGCACGCCTCGTAGATCGCGTCGACGTCGTCCGCGCGCGGCAGCGAGAGCTCGAGGCGGGGCGTGCGGAGGATGACCGGCTCCATCGGCCCAGCCTACGGCTGGGTCGCACAACTCAGGCAGGACCCGGCCCGCCGCAGGCTCGAGCCTGAGCTCAGCGGCGGTCAGCCTGAGTTGCGAGCGAGTCGGCTCGCGCTGCCGTCGGCCTGGTTTCGCCCTTCCTCCCCAGACGGCCGTCAGAAGCGGGTTGTCCCCGAACAGCGGCCGGTGGCGCCGTCACAGAATCCGCGGCGAGGACCCTGGGCCGATGCCGATCGTCGTATCCGATGCCGAGCAGGTCCTCACACGAGCCGATCTCCTCAAAGCAGGCCTTCGACCCAAACAGATCACGCGAGCCGTGCGCGAAGGGCGGCTGCTGCGCCTCCGGCGCGACCGATACATGCTCGCCGCGTCCCCGAGCGGCGTCGACCGGGCCGTGCGCGTCGGGGGACGGCTCGCGTGCGTGTCGGTCCTCGTGATGTGGGGGGTGTTCGTGTTGGACGCCTCGCTCCTTCATCTGCACCTCGAGCGAACGATGTCGCGCCTGCGGTCACCCGACGATCCCTGTCTCCCGCTGCACGCCGCATCCCGAAGGGGTCTGGTGCTGCATTGGTGGCCGCTTCGCGGCGACGGCGCGACTCTCGGCAGGGTCTCGCTGTTCGACGCGCTCGTGCAGGCCGTGCGCTGCCAGCCGGCACGGGCAGCGGTCGCCACGATCGACAGTGTCCTGCACCTCGGTCTCATGACCTGGGCGGAGGTGCGGAGCGTGTTCGATGCCCTCCCAGACCGCTACCGCGTGATCCTCCGGCTGTCCGATGGGACGGCGGAATCCGGGCCCGAGACCCTGATGCGGCTCATGCTGCGGCAAGAGGGCCTGCGCTACGCAGCGCAGGTACGGATCGCGGGTGTCGGCCGCGTGGACTTCGTGGTCGAGGGTCGCCTGATCATCGAGTGCGACAGTCGAGCGCATCACGAGGGATGGGAGAAGCAGCGACGGGACCGCAGGCGCGACCTCGCTGCTGCTGGGCTCGGCTACGCGACCCTCAGGCCGCTGGCCGAGGACATCATGTTCAACCCAGACGAGGTGAGGATCGCGGTGCGCGGCCTCGCCCGCACCCTTCGTCGCGCCTGAGAGCCCACCCGTGCCGCCGTTCCGCGGCCTGCGGCGCACAACTCAGGCAGAACACGGCTGGCCGGGGGTGAACCCCGAGTTCAGCGGCGGCCAGCCTGAGTTGCGATCCGGGCGATCTGGGACGCTGCGAAGGCCCGTCGCCTGGCGGCGGACGGGCCTTCGGGAGACGGATGCCGCGGGCCGCGGCATCCGTCGACGTCAGCGGCTGCGGCGCAGCAGCCCGACCTTGTCGTACACGTCGCTGAGGGTGCGGTTCGCGACCTCTTCGGCCTTCGCCGCGTTCACGGCGAGGACGCGGTCGAGCTCGGCCGGGTCGTCGAGCATGCGCAGGGCGCGCTCGCGCACCGGACCGAACTCCTCGACGACGACCTCGGCGAGGCCCTTCTTGAAGTCGCCGTAGCCGCGGCCCGCGTACTCGTCCTCGATGGCCGGGATCTGCCGGCCGGTGAGGGCGGCGTAGATCACGAGCAGGTTCGAGACGCCGGGCTTGTTCTCGCGGTCGTAGCGCACCGAGCCCTCGGAGTCGGTGACGGCGCGCATGACCTTCTTCGCCGACACCGCCGGGTCATCCAGCAGCCACAGCACGCCCGCATCGGACTCGGCCGACTTCGACATCTTGGCGGTCGGGTTCTGGAGGTCGTAGATGCGCGCGGTCTCCTGCTGGATGACGGGCATCGGAACCGTGAAGGTCTTGCCGAAGCGGCTGTTGAAGCGCTCGGCGAGGTCGCGCGTGAGCTCGACGTGCTGCTTCTGGTCGTCGCCGACGGGCACGATGTCGGTCTGGTACAGCAGGATGTCGGCGGCCATCAGCACGGGGTACGTGAAGAGCCCTACCGAGGTCGCGTCAGAGCCGTAGCGAGAGGACTTGTCCTTGAACTGGGTCATGCGCCCGGCCTCGCCGAAGCCCGTGATGGTCGACAGGATCCACGCCAGCTCGGGGTGGGCGGGAACGTGCGACTGCACGTACAGCGTGGACTTCGAGGGCTCGATGCCGGCGGCGATGTACTGGGCCGCGGTGCGGCGCGTCTTCTCGCGAAGGTGCTCCGGGTCCTGCGCGACGGTGATCGCGTGGAGGTCGACCACCGAGAAGAACGCGTCGTACGACTCCTGCAGATCGCGCCACTGCATGAGGGCACCGATGTAGTTGCCGATCTGGAGCGAGTCGGCGGAGGGCTGCATGCCGGAGTACAGACGCGATTTGCTCATCCGGCCAGTCTATAAAGCGGATGCCGGGGCTCCGTGCGCCGGCCGGGTCAGTGCCCGAGCGTGTAGTCCGCGACGACGGGGGAGTGGTCGCTCCAGCGCGTGTCCCACGACGGCGCGCGCACGACGCGGTAGTCGGCCACCCGCGCGCCGAGCTCCGGGGTCGCGAGGTGGTAGTCGATCCGCCAGCCGGCGTCGTTGTCGAAGGCGCGCCCGCGCATCGACCACCAGGTGTACGGGCCGTCGACGTCGCCGTGGAAGCGCCGCCCGATGTCGACCCAGCCGAGGCCCGGGCCGGTGGAGCCGTCGGCCCCGGTGACCTCGGCGCCCTCGTCGCCGAAGAACCGGTCGAAGTACGCGCGCTCGCGCGGGAGGAAGCCGGCCTTCTTGATGTTGCCCTTCCAGTTGCGGATGTCGAACTCGCGGTGACCGACGTTGAGGTCGCCCATCACGAGCGCGAGCGGCGAGGCGGCCTTGAGCTCCGGCATCCGCTTCTCCATCGCGTCGAGGAAGGCCCACTTGGCGTCCTGCTTGGGCGTGTCGGCTTCGCCGGTGTGGACGTACGCGCTCACGACGATGAGGCGCTCGCCGTCGATGTCGAAGTCGGCTTCGATCCAGCGGCCCGCGCTGTCGAGCACCTCGGCGGCGTCTTCGGCCGCGGGCCCGAGCACACGGCGCACCTCGACGGACGGGATGCGGCTCGCGACGGCCACACCCGCGCGGCCCTTCGCCAGCGCCTCGTCGTTGACGATCTCCCATCCGGGCAGAGCCGCGCGCAGCTCGTCTTCCGTGGCACGCACCTCTTGGAGGGCCATCACGTCGATGTCGGCCGCGTCGAGCCACTCGAGCATGCCCTTGCGCGTCGCCGCGCGGATCCCGTTGACGTTGACAGATGCGATGCGAACACGACGAGACACGCCCGCCAGACTATCCGGCACCACCGACATCACTCGAAGAGACTGCCCGCCTTCTTCGCCGGGGCCTTGGGCGTGGCCGCCTCGACCTGCGAGAGCTCCTGCTCGGCGGCGCGCACCGCCCGGTCGGCCGTGAGGACGCGGTACCAGGGTGCCGTGTCGCGGGCCTGCTGTGCCGTGCGCAGTCGCACGCGCGCCGCGACCAGCAGGGCGGCGTGCTCCGCCGCGAGGCGCTCGGCCTCGGTCTGCGGAAGCAGGGGGATCTCGTCGTCCTTGGCGGAGACGGCGATCCAGGCCGCGGCCACCAGCATGATGATCCCGATGATGCGGAACCACAGCAGGAGGCCGACGAAGATCGCGAACGTCGCCAGCAGCGCGTTGGTGGGCGTGTAGACGAAGAGCCAGCCGGTGAACAGCTGCAGCACCGTGATGGCACCGCCGCCCAGCAGCGCCCCCGGCCAGATGCGCCGCCACGTCAGCTCCGTGCCGGTGAGGAAGCGGATGAGCGACCCGAGCGCCGTGCTGAAGATCACGAACGAGATGAGGATCGAACCGGCGGTCGTGGCGATCCCCGCCCAGCTCGATGCGTCGCTCCACCCCAAGAGCCCGAACAGCCACTTCAGCGCATAGGTGCCGATGGTCGTCGCCGCGAAGCCGAGCACGAGCGCCAGCGCGAACAGCGCCGCACCGAACAGGTCGCGCGCCTTGAGGAAGAAGTAGCTGCGCAGGTCGGGTGGCAGGCCGAAGATGTCGCGGACCGCGCGCCTCGTGAACGTCACGAACCCGATCGCCGTCCAGATGAGCGTGCCGAGGGCGATGACACCCGTGATGCCGAGCACGCCGCTGTTGTCGGTCGCGATCGCCTGCACGTCTTCGGGAGTGGCGAAGGAGCTCTCCGGGCTGATCAGCCCCGGGATGTAGCTGTTGATGAGGTTGATGAGGCCCTCGACGGCCTCCTCGCTGCCGCCGAGCCACAGTCCGGTGATCGCGAAGGCCACATAGATGGCGGCGAAGGTGGCGAACAGCGCCTGGTAGCTGACGCCCGCGGCGAGCAGGAAGCCGTTGTGCTGCAGGAAGTGGCGCCAGACGCGGATGGGGAACCATGCCATCGTGCGCTGGGTGAGTTCGGTGGCCCGGCTGATCGGCTCGTCGAACCGGTGGCGCAGATTCTCCTGCGTGGCCTCCCACCGCGCCCGGAGGGACTCCTCCTCGCGCTGGGCGGCGTCCGCCTGATCCCGATCCTGCTCGTGACCCCGCGCGCGCGGGCGGCTCTTCACCCCCGCGTCGTCCCGTTCGCTCACGGAAGCCAGAGTAGCGACAGACGGATGCCGCATCGCGCAGTGGGACGCGGCATCCGTCTGTCGGAAGGAAGGAGCGGCTACGGGCGGCCGCGGAGGACCGCCTGCTTGACCTCGGCGATGGCCTTGGTGACCTCGATGCCGCGCGGGCATGCCTCGGTGCAGTTGAAGGTCGTGCGGCAGCGCCACACGCCCTCCTTGTCGTTGAGGATGTCCAGGCGCACGTCGCCCGCGTCGTCGCGCGAGTCGAAGATGAAGCGGTGCGCGTTGACAATCGCGGCCGGGCCGAAGTACTGCCCGTCGGTCCAGAAGACCGGGCACGACGACGTGCACGCGGCGCACAGGATGCACTTGGTGGTGTCGTCGAAGACCTCGCGGTCGACGATCGACTGGATGCGCTCCTTGCCCGGCTCGGGCGTGGAGTTCGCGATGAGGAAGGGCTGCACCTCGCGGTAGGAGGCGAAGAACGGCTCCATGTCCACGATGAGGTCCTTCTCCAGCGGCAGGCCCTTGATCGCCTCGACGTAGATCGGCTGCGAGATGTCGAGGTCCTTGATCAGCGTCTTGCACGCCAGTCGGTTGCGGCCGTTGATGCGCATCGCGTCGGAGCCGCAGATGCCGTGCGCGCACGAGCGGCGGAACGACAGCGACCCGTCGACCTCCCACTTGATCTTGTGGAGGGCGTCCAGCACGCGGTCGGTCGAGTAGAGCTCGACGTCGTAGTCGACCCAGCGCGGCTCTTCGTCGACCTCCGGGTCGAAGCGACGGATGATGAAGGTGACCAGGAACGACTGGATGCCGGTGTCGTTCGCGGTCTCCTCCGCGCGCGCGGGGGCGTCGGCGTCGGTGCGCTCGATGACGTCGGTGACCGAGGTCGCCATCAGTACTTCCTCTCCATCGGCGGGTAGTTCAACTCGCCCTTCTCGTTCTTCGTGAAGACGACCGGCTTCCAGCCCAGACGGATGTGGTCTTCGGCGTTCGAGGAGTGCGGGTCGCCCGACAGGTACGCCATCGTGTGCTGCATGTAGTTCTCGTCGTCGCGCTGCGGGAAATCGTCGCGCATGTGGCCGCCGCGGCTCTCCTGGCGGTTCTTCGCGGTGACGACGACGACCTCGGCGATGTCGAGGAGGAAGCCGAGCTCGACGGCCTCGAGCAGGTCGGTGTTGAACCGCTTGCCCTTGTCGTCGACGTGCACGTTCCTGTACCGCTCGCGCAGCTCCTCGATCGTGCGGAGCACCTCGCTCAGCGACTCGTCGGTGCGGAACACCTGCGCCTTGCGGTCCATCTCGTCCTGCAGCGTCTTGCGGAGGACGGCGATGCGCTCGGTGCCCTGGTTGCTGCGCAGGCCCTCGATGAGTCCGCGGACCTCGGCCGCCGGGTCTTCGGGGAGCGGCACGAACTCGGCCGTCTTGACGTACTCGACCGCGTTGCGGCCGGCGCGCTTGCCGAAGACGTTGATGTCGAGAAGCGAGTTGGTGCCGAGGCGGTTCGAGCCGTGCACCGACACGCACGCGCACTCGCCGGCGGCGTACAGGCCCGGTACGACGGTCGTGTTGTCGCTCAGCACCTGCGCGTCGTTGTTCGTCGGGATGCCGCCCATCGCGTAATGCGCGGTCGGCATGACGGGCACCGGCTCGACGACCGGGTCGACCCCCAGATACGTGCGGGCGAACTCGGTGATGTCGGGGAGCTTGGTCTCGAGCACCTCGGCGCCCAGGTGCGTGCAGTCCAGCAGCACATAGTCCCGGTGGGGTCCGGCGCCGCGGCCCTCCGCGACCTCCTGCACCATGCAGCGGCTGACGATGTCGCGGGGAGCGAGGTCCTTGATGGTCGGGGCGTAGCGCTCCATGAACCGCTCGCCCGAGACGTTGCGCAGGATCGCGCCTTCACCGCGGGCACCTTCGGTGAGGAGGATGCCGAGCCCGGCGAGGCCGGTCGGGTGGAACTGGAAGAACTCCATGTCCTCCAGCGGCAGGCCCTTGCGCCAGATGATGCCGACGCCGTCGCCGGTGAGGGTGTGGGCGTTCGAGGTGGTCTTGAAGATCTTGCCGAAGCCGCCGGTGGCGAAGATCACGGCCTTCGAGTGGAACACGTGCAGGTCGCCGGTGGCGAGCTCATACGCCACGACGCCCGCGATCTCGGTCTTGCCCGCGGCATCCTTCACCGTGATCAGGTCGAGCACGTAGAACTCGTTGAAGAAGTTGATGCCGAGCTTGACGCAGTTCTGGAACAGCGTCTGCAGGATCATGTGACCGGTGCGGTCGGCGGCGTAGCACGCGCGGCGCACCGGCGTCTTGCCGTGGTCGGCCGTGTGGCCGCCGAAGCGCCGCTGGTCGATCTTGCCGTCGGGCGTGCGGTTGAACGGCAGGCCCATGTTCTCGAGGTCGATGACCGCGTCGATGGCCTCCTTCGCGAGGATCTCCGCCGCGTCCTGGTCGACGAGGTAATCGCCGCCCTTGACGGTGTCGAACGTGTGCCACTCCCACGAGTCCTCTTCGACGTTGGCCAGAGCCGCCGCCATGCCGCCCTGCGCCGCACCCGTGTGCGAGCGGGTGGGGTAGAGCTTCGAGATGACGGCCGTCTTCGCGCCCGGGCCGGCCTCGATCGCGGCCCGCATCCCGGCGCCGCCGGCGCCCACGATGACGATGTCGAACTGGTGGTAGTGGACGCCGTCCTTGACGTAGGAGTCCGCGGTCTGGGTGCTCACGTGTCGATTGCCTCGATTGTCTCTAGCCGGGAGGTCGCGCTCAGCCCTGGGCGCTGCAGATGTCGATGATGACGTCGGACGCCGTCTCGGCGTCGAAGCCGAGGCACGGGTCGAACGTGAACACCACGAGCGTGCCGAGCACGATGAGGAACGCGGCGGCGAGCCACAGCGCCCACACCAGCACGCGGCGCGTGCCCTGGTGCGTCACATAGTCGTTGACGATCGTCCGCATGCCGTTGGCGCCGTGGATCAGCGCGAGCCACAGCATCAGGACGTCCCACCACTGCCAGAACGGCGAGGCGAACTTGCCGGCCACGAAGGCGAAGTCGATGCCGTGGATGCCCTCGCCGAGCATGAGGTTGACGAACAGGTGGCCGAAGATGAGGACGATCAGCACCACGCCCGACGCGCGCATGTAGATCCAGCCCCACTTCTCGAGGTTGGGGCCCTTGCGGCGGACGGCGGCGCGCGGTGCGCGGGGGTCGGCGATGGCGGTCATCAGTGGCCCCCTCCCGGAGCGAAGGCGAGCATGAGGTGGCGCGGGGCGAAGCCCAGCATCGTGACGACCCACAGGCCCAGGACGCCCCACCACAGCTGGCGCTGGTGACGCGTGGCCCACGACCAGAAGTCGACCAGGATGATCCGCAGCCCGTTGTAGGCGTGGTACCCGATGGCGCCGACCAGGGCGACCTCGCCCAGGGCCATCACCGGGTTCTTGTACGTGCCGATGACCGCGTCGTACGCCTCGGGCGACACCCGGATGAGCGCCGTGTCGAGGATGTGCACGAGGAGGAAGAAGAAGATGGCGACGCCGGTGATGCGGTGCAGCACCCATGACCACATGCCTTCGTTCCCGCGGTACAGCGTGCCGCGGGGAACTCGGGAAGTGGTCTCGGATACCGACGGTGTGACGCGTGCTGGTGCAGACACGTCCGTCCTCCTTGGATCGAAACACGGTGGGGTGCCCTCGGACTGCGGGGTCGACCCCCGAAGAGGGCCCGAAGCGTTGCGCTTCAGGCCATCGGCGTCACGCGGGCGCTGCGTCCATCCTATTCCCGCATCTCGCGCGGGGGCGACGAAGGGCATCCTTACGATCCCTTCTTACGGAGGGATCTTCGCTCCCGGCAAGAACCCGGGTTGTTTCGCCGGTGCGGCTAACCTGTGAGGCATGTCCGGACCCATCGACGACTTCTACGCCGTCATCCCCGCGGGCGGCATCGGCAGCCGGCTCTGGCCCCTGTCGCGCGCCGACGCCCCGAAGTTCCTGCATGACCTCACCGGATCGGGGCAGACTCTGCTGCGCGACACGTGGGATCGCCTCGAGCCGCTGGCGGGGCCGGACCGCATCGCGGTGGTCACCGGCCGCGCGCACCGCGCGGCGGTCGAGAAGGAGCTTCCGGGCATCACGGATGAGAACGTCGTCCTCGAGTCGGAGCCCCGCGACTCCACGGCGGCCATCGGACTGGCCGCGGCCATCCTCGCGCGCCGCGAGCCCGACGTCATCATCGGCTCGTTCGCCGCCGACCACGTCATCCGGGTGCCGCAGCTGTTCGAGTGGGCGGTGAACCAGGCGGTCGCGACGGCGCGCGAGGGCTACATCTGCACCATCGGCATCCAGCCGTCCGAGCCCTCGGTCGGCTTCGGCTACATCAAGAAGAGCACGGCGCTGCCGGTCAACGGCGCGCCCGAGGCGGCGCTCGTGGAGAGCTTCGTCGAGAAGCCCGACCTCGAGACGGCGAAGGAGTACTTCGCCGACCGCAACTACCTGTGGAACGCGGGCATGTTCATCTCGCGGGCCGACGTGCTGCTCGGCGAGATCGCCGAGAACGAGCCGCAGCTGTACGCGGGGCTCATGGATCTCGCCGAGGCATGGGACGACCGCGACAAGCGTGGTCCTGTCGTCGACCGCGTGTGGCCGAACCTCAAGAAGATCGCGATCGACTACACGGTCGCCGAGCCGGCCGCCGCGAAGGGCCGCCTCGCCGTGATCCCGGGCCACTTCGACTGGGACGACGTCGGCGACTTCGCGAGCCTGGCCAAGCTGAACTCGCACGGGCGCAAGAACGACCTCGCGATCCTCGGCGAGAACGCGCGCATCCTCTCAGATGCCGCCAGCGGCATCGTGGTCAGCCAGACGCGCCGTGTCATCAGCCTCATCGGCGTGCGCGACATCGTCGTCGTCGACACCGAGGACGCCCTCCTGGTCACCACGAGCGAGCACGCCCAGCGGGTGAAGGGCGTCGTCGACGCCCTCAAGCTGAGCGGTCGCGGCGAGGTGCTCTGACCCGCCGGCGAGGAGCGGACGGATGCCGCTGGCCCCGGCATCCGTTTTCCCTGATCCTCTGCTCATCTGAGCGGGATATTGCGTCTTTGTAACCTTTCGCGAACGGCGCCCCGCGGAGCATGCAACCGCGGCGTCACAGTGGGTAACTTTGTGCAGTCCCCGTGAAGGACGCGGGGGAACGTAGTGGAGGCTGAGTTGACCATCTCACGCACCAAGAAGCTCGTCGGCGTCACGGTCGCCGCGGGCATGCTGATCGCCCTCGCTGGCTGCGGCTCCGCCCCGGAGGAGACGGACCCCACGGGTGACGCCGGCGGCGACGTCGTCGAGGGCTTCACGCCCTGCCTCGTCTCGGACGACGGCGGCTTCAACGACAAGTCGTTCAACCAGTCGGCCCTCGAGGGCATGGAGCGTGCCGCCGAGGAGCTGGGCGTCGAGCCGATCGAGGTCGAGTCCAGCTCGGCCAACGACTACGCCCCGAACCTCGAGAACCTCATCGCCGAGGGCTGCACGTTCATCGTCTCGGTCGGCTTCAAGCTCTCGGCCGACACGATCGCCTCCGCGCTCGCGAACCCCGACGTGAACTACGCGATCATCGACGACTGGGCCGACGCCGAGGCCGACGGCGAGACCGACGCGCCCAACATCAAGCCGCTCATGTTCGACACGGTGCAGGCCGCATACCTCGGCGGATACGCCGCGGCGGCGTGGTCCGCTCAGGCCGGCGTCAACAAGGTCGGCACGTTCGGCGGCATCCCGATCCCGCCGGTCACCATCTTCATGGACGGCTTCGTCGACGGCGTCGAGAAGTACAACGAGGACAAGGGCGGCGCCGTCGAGACCTTCGGCTGGGACGTCGCCGCGCAGGACGGCTCGTTCACCGGTGGCTTCGCCGCCAACGACACCGCCAAGCAGACCGCGCAGGGCATCCTCGACCAGGGCGTCGACGTGATCCTCCCGGTCGGCGGCCCGATCTACCAGAGCGCGCGCGACGCGATCACCGACGGCGGCACCGGCACCGTCATGCTCGGCGTCGACTCCGACCTCGCCGTGGCCGACCCGTCGGTGGCCGACATGGTGCTGGTCTCGATCATGAAGCGGATCGACGAGGCCGTCTACCAGGCGACCCTCGAGGCGTCGACCGGCGACTTCGACGTCACGCCGTACGTCGGCACGCTCGAGAACGAGGGCGTCGGCCTGTCGGGCTTCGGCTCGTTCGAGTCGCAGCTGCCCGAGGGCCTGCTCGACGAGCTCGACGCGCTGCAGGAGCAGATCATCTCGGGTGAGCTCGAGGTGACCTCGCCCAGCTCGCCGTAAGACACAGCAGTCACAGCAGAGCGCGGCCGGGTGGACGTTTCCACCCGGCCGCGTTCTTCCGAGCCCGGCGACACACTGGATAAGGTGCACATATGAAGCTCGAGCTCCGTGGGATCACGAAGCGGTTCGGGTCCCTCGTCGCGAACGACCACATCGATCTGGTGGTCCAGCCCGGTGAGATCCACGCTCTTCTCGGCGAGAACGGCGCCGGCAAATCCACGCTCATGAACGTGCTCTACGGCCTGTACCAGGCCGACGAGGGCGAGATCCTGCTGGACGACGTGGTCCAGCATTTCCGAGGACCCGGTGACGCGATGAACGCGGGCATCGGCATGGTCCACCAGCACTTCATGCTGATCCCCGTCTTCACCGTCGCCGAGAACGTGATGCTCGGTCACGAAGACACCAAGGCGCTCGGCGCGCTGGACCTCGCCAAGGCCCGTCAGCACGTGCGCGCCGTCGCCGACCGCTTCGGGTTCGAGGTCGACCCCGACGCCGTCGTGGGCGATCTTCCCGTCGGCGTGCAGCAGCGCGTCGAGATCATCAAGGCGCTCTCGCGCGACGCGAAGGTGCTCGTGTTCGACGAGCCCACCGCGGTCCTCACGCCGCAGGAGACCGACGAGCTGATGACGATCATGCGTCAGCTGCGCGACGAGGGCACGTCGATCGTCTTCATCACCCACAAGCTCCGCGAGGTCCGCGCCGTCGCCGACCGCATCACCGTCATCCGGCTGGGGAAGGTCGTCGGCGAGGCGTCGCCGACCGCGTCCAACGCCGAGCTGGCGTCGCTCATGGTCGGCCGCGCCGTCGAGCTCACCGTGCACAAGGATCCGCCCCGCCCTGGCGACGGCGGCCTCGCGGTGCGCGACCTGCGCGTCGTCACCGCCGGCGGCACGGTCGTCGTCGACGACGTCGGCTTCGACGTGCGCCCTGGCGAGATCCTCGCCGTCGCCGGCGTCCAGGGCAACGGCCAGACCGAGCTCATCGAGGCCATGGTCGGCCTCGCCGACCGCGTGACCGGCTCGATCGAGCTCGACGGGATCGAGCTCGTCGGCAAGAGCGTGAGAGCGATCCTCGACGAGGGCGTCGGGTTCGTCCCCGAGGACCGCACCGAGGACGGCCTGGTCGGCACGTTCACCGTCGCCGAGAACCTCATCCTCGACCGTTCCGGCGACAAGGCCTTCGTCTCCGGCGGCACGATCCGCCGCGGCATCCTCGACGACTTCGCGAAGGCCCGCATCACCGAGTACGACATCCGCACGCAGGGCCCCGACGTTCCGGCGGGCACGCTCTCCGGCGGCAACCAGCAGAAGGTCGTGATCGCCCGCGAGATGAGCCGCGAGCTCAAGCTGCTGGTGGCGGCCCAGCCCACCCGCGGCGTCGACGTGGGCTCGATCGAGTTCATCCACAAGCGCATCGTCGAGACGCGGGATGCCGGCATCCCGGTCGTCGTCGTCTCCACGGAGCTCGACGAGGTCGCAGCTCTCGCCGACCGCATCGCGGTCATGTACCGCGGCGCGATCGTCGGCATCGTGCCCGGCGACACGCCCCGTGACGTGCTCGGCCTCATGATGGCCGGCGAGAAGGCAGAGGAGGCCGTCGCGTGAGCGGTCAGAATCCCCCCGGCGGCGACCCGCTCAAGGGGCTGCCCGCCGAGCAGATCCCTCCGGTGTCGGGTCCGCTCACGGGGTCGCCCGACCTCCCGGCGCCGACGCCCGAGGCGCCCGGCGCCGTCGACGGCGAGGTTCCGCCCCCGCCGCGGCAGAACGTCTTCATCAAGGAGCTGCTGCGCAGCAACTGGGTGACCACCGTGCTCGCGATCGTCGTCGCGATGGTCGTGGGCGGCATCCTGATGGCCATCACCGACGAAGAGGTCCAGGAGGCGGCGGGCTACTTCTTCGCCCGCCCGACCGACACGCTCGCCGCGATCTGGAACGCCGTGTACGGCGGGTACGAGGCGCTCTTCCGCGGGGCGATCTTCAACCCGCGCGCGAACGACTTCGCGACGCAGATCCGGCCGCTGACGAACACCCTCGGCTTCGCCGCCCCGCTCATCGCGGCGGGCCTCGGCGTGGCGCTGGCGTTCCGCGTGGGCCTGTTCAACATCGGCGGCCGCGGCCAGATCTTGATCGCCTGTGCGACGGCGGCGCTGCTGACGTTCAACCTCGACCTGCCGATGTTCCTGCAGCTGCCGCTCACCCTCGCGGCCGGTATCGCCGGCGGCGCGATCTGGGGTGGCATCGTCGGTGTGCTCAAGGCCCGCACGGGCGCGCACGAGGTGATCCTCACGATCATGCTCAACTACGTCGCGTTCTACCTCGTGGCGTGGATGGTGCGCACTCCGGGCGTGCTCCAGCGTCCTGCGGAGGACCAGCCGATCTCGGCGCCGACGCCCGCGAACGCGCAGTTCCCCGACCTCCTCGGCCCGCGGTTCCCGCTGCTGGACTGGGGCTTCATCATCGTGATCGCGGCCACCGTCTTCGTGTGGTGGCTCGTCGAGCGCTCGAGCCTCGGCTTCCGCCTGCGCGCGGTGGGCGAGAACCCGCACGCCGCCCGGGCGTCGGGCATCTCGGTGCAGCGCATGTACATCTACGCGATGCTCTTCGCCGGAGGCCTGGCCGGCCTCGCGGGCATGAACCAGATCCAGGGGTCGGTGACCTCGGGCTTCGACGGCCTCATCGACGCCGGCATCGGCTTCGACGCGATCACCGTCGCCCTCCTCGGCCGCAGCCGGGCGTGGGGCGTGTTCGCCGCGGGCCTCCTGTTCGGCGCGCTCAAGGCCGGATCGTTCACGATGCAGGCCTCGCAGGACATCCCCGTCGACATCGTGCTGGTCGTGCAGTCGCTCATCGTGCTGTTCATCGCGGCGCCGCCGCTCATCCGCACGATCTTCTTCCTGCCCAAGACCGATGCCGAGAAGGCCGCCCGGGCGAGAGCCAAGGCCGCGAAGAAGGCGGTGTCCGCATGACCACGCTCGCCCCCGCTCCCGCGTCCGACGGCACGATCCAGCTGGCGACCGTGAAGGTGCGTCACCTGAAGCTGCCGATCACGCTCGCGATCGCGACGGTGCTGCTCGCCCTGCTGTTCCTGCTGGCCCCGCGCAACGGCGTGAGCACCTTCCGGCTGGGCGACCCGGGCTCGTCGATCGTCCTGCCGAACGTCAGCGTCCCCACGGCGATCACCTGCTGGCTCCTCATCGGCCTCCTCGTGCTGCTGACGCTGTGGGCGTTCTGGGACGCGTACGCCTACCGCCGGACGGGCATCTGGCTGCCGATCGTGTTCGGTCTGCTCGCCGTGTTCGCGTTCCTGGTGTGGGCCGCCGCCGGCGGCCTGGTGCCGGTCACCGGCCTGCTGTTCGGTGCGCTGTCGCTGTCTGTCCCGCTCATCTTCGGTGCGCTGGGCGGCGTGATCGGCGAACGCGTCGGCGTCGTCAACGTGGCGATCGAGGGTCAGTTCCTGTTCGGGGCATTCAGCGCCGCGCTCCTCGCGAGCATCACGCACAACCCGTTCGTCGGCCTCGTCGGCGCCATGATCGGCGGCGTGCTGGTCGCGTTCGTGCTGGCCGCGTTCTCGATCAAGTACCTCGTCGACCAGGTCATCGTCGGTGTGGTGCTGAACGTGCTCGTGACCGGCCTGACCGGCTTCCTCTACGGCGCTCTCCTCGTGCCGAACGAGGCCGAGCTCAACCGCCCGGTGCGCTTCACCCGGTGGGAGATCCCGGTCCTGGGCGAGATCCCGATCATCGGCCCGGTGCTGTTCAACCAGACCTTCATCGTCTACCTCATGTACGCGACGATCGCGCTGGTGGCGTGGGGTCTGTACCGCACGCGCTGGGGTCTGCGCCTGCGCGCCGTGGGCGAGCACCCGCAGGCCGCCGACACCGTCGGCATCAAGGTCAACACCAGCCGGTTCTGGAACGTCTCGCTCGCCGGCGCGATTGCCGGCATCGGCGGTGCGTACTTCACGCTGGTCTCGGTCGGGCAGTTCACCAAGGAGATGACGGCGGGCCTCGGCTTCATCGCCCTGGCGGCGGTCATCTTCGGTCGCTGGGATCCGATCCGCGCGACGCTGGCCGCGCTGCTGTTCGGCTTCGCGACCAACCTGCAGAACCTGCTGACGGTGCTGCGCACGCCCATCCCCAGCGAGTTCATGCTGATGCTGCCGTACGTGGTCACGATCATCGCCGTGGCCGGCTTCGCGGGTCAGATCCGCGGTCCCGCCGCCGCGGGCAAGCCGTACATCAAGGGGTGACGAGACCCCTTGGAACGTGAACGCCGGATGCCGCGACCCGCGGTGGAGCCTCGAATCACCGTGAACGGAGTCCTCTGGTGACCGATATCGACTGGGACGAGCTGCGCGCCGCCGCGACCGAAGCGATGCAGCGTGCCTACGCGCCGTACTCGCGCTACAAGGTCGGAGCCGCCGCGCTCGTGACCGACGGACGCATCGTGACCGGATGCAACGTCGAGAACGCGTCCTACGGCGTCACTCTCTGCGCCGAGTGCGGGCTCGTCAGCGAACTGGCGATGTCGGGTGGCGGCGGTCTCGTCGCCTTCGTGTGCGTGAACGGGCACGGCGACACGATCATGCCGTGCGGTCGCTGCCGCCAGCTGCTCTACGAGTTCGCGATCCCCGGCATGCTGCTGGAGACCGTGTCGGGCATCCGCACGATCGACGAGGTACTGCCGGACGCCTTCGGGCCGCGCGACCTCGAGGAGGCCGGCCGATGACCCTCGGACAGCCTCAGGACGCCGCCGGCGACCACGGCGTCGAGCCGTTCGACGCCGTCGATGTCATCCGCGCCAAGCGCGACGGCGCAGCGGTGCCCGAGCCCGCGCTGCGCTGGATGGTCGACGCCTACACCCGCGGCTACGTCGCCGACTCGCAGATGGCCGCGTTCGCGATGGCCGTGCTCCTCAACGGAATGACGCGCGACGAGATCCGCGTCATGACCGACGCGATGATCGCGTCGGGGGAGCGGATGAGCTTCGAAGGGCTCGGCAAGCCCACCGTCGACAAGCACTCGACCGGCGGCGTGGGCGACAAGATCACCCTGCCGCTCGCGCCGCTCGTGGCCTCGTTCGGCGTCGCCGTGCCGCAGCTGTCGGGCCGGGGCCTCGGCCACACCGGCGGCACGCTCGACAAGCTCGAGTCGATCCCCGGCTGGCGCGCGGCGCTGTCGAACGACGAGATGTTCGTGCAGCTGCGCGACATCGGTCCGGTCATCTGCGCGGCCGGCTCCGGGCTCGCCCCCGCCGACAAGAAGCTCTACGCGCTGCGTGATGTCACGGGCACTGTCGAGGCCATTCCTCTCATCGCGTCGAGCATCATGTCGAAGAAGATCGCGGAGGGCACCGACTCGCTCGTGCTCGACGTGAAGTTCGGCTCGGGCGCTTTCATGCGCGACGTCGACCGCGCGCGAGAGCTGGCGCGCACCATGGTGGAGCTCGGCACCGACTCGGGTGTCGCGACCACCGCGCTCCTCACCGACATGAACACGCCGCTCGGCCTCGCCATCGGCAATGCGAACGAGGTGCGCGAGTCCGTCGAGGTGCTCGCGGGCGGCGGGCCCGCCGACGTCGTGGAGCTGACCATCGCGCTCGCCCGCGAGATGCTCGCGCTCGCGGGACAACCCGACGCCGACGTCGAGAGAGCCCTCGAGGACGGCCGCGCGATGGACGCCTGGCGCGCCATGATCCGCGCGCAGGACGGAGATCCGGATGCCGCGCTCCCGGCTCCGAACGAGACCCACACGGTCACCGCGACAGAAGCCGGCTACGTCACCGGCATGGAGGCCCTGCCCTTCGGCATCGCCGCCTGGCGCCTGGGCGCCGGCCGTGCCCGCGCCCAGGACCCCGTGCTGCATGCCGCCGGCATCGATCTGCACGTGAAGCCGGGCGACCAGGTGACCGTGGGTCAGCCGCTGTTCACCCTTCTCGGCGAGGATGCCACCCGGTTCGACCGTGCGCTCGAGGCGCTCGAGGGAGCGTGGACGATCGGGGCGGATGCCCCGGCCGCCGCTCCTCTCGTCCTGGAACGCATCACCGCCTAGGCTGGGGCAGTCCCGCACGGGGCTCCTGCGCGGCGGCGGGCCGCGGCATCCATCCGTCATCCCATCCGCGATCCCCACCGAGGAGAACTCATGCCCATCGATCAGCACGGCGACGCCATCCTGGACGGCCTGTCGGTTCGCGGACTGCCCAAGGTGTCGCTGCACGATCACCTCGACGGAGGCGTGCGTCCGGCGACCATCATCGAGCTCGCCGATGCGATCGGGCTGGAGGTGCCGGAGACCGACGCCGACGACCTCGCCGACTGGTTCGCCGAGAAGAGCGACTCGGGGTCGCTCGTGGAGTACCTGAAGACCTTCGACCTCACGACCGCCGTGATGCAGACCCGCGAGGGCCTCACGCGCGTCGCCCGCGAGTT
This sequence comes from Microbacterium ureisolvens, assembly GCF_015278315.1. Taxonomy (GTDB): domain Bacteria; phylum Actinomycetota; class Actinomycetes; order Actinomycetales; family Microbacteriaceae; genus Microbacterium; species Microbacterium ureisolvens. The sequence goes on from NZ_JADIJE010000006.1 coordinate 96,012, forward strand.
CGTCGAAGACCTGGCCGCCGACGGCGTCATCTACGGCGAGGTGCGCTGGGCGCCCGAGCAGCACCTGACCCGCGGCCTGTCACTGGACGAGGTCGTCGCCGCCGTGCAGGAGGGCATCGAGGAGGGCGAGGACGCGGCCGAGCGTCGCGGCCACGACATCCGCGTCGGCCAGCTGATCACCGCGATGCGCCACGCCGACCGGTCGCTCGAGATCGCGCGACTCGCCGTCGACTGGCGCGGACGCGGTGCCGTCGGCTTCGACATCGCCGGTGCCGAGGACGGGTTCCCGGCGTCGAACCACCGCGAGGCCTTCGACTACCTCGCCTCGGAGTTCTTCCCCGTCACGGTTCACGCGGGAGAGGCAGCCGGCCTCGACTCCATCCGCTCGGCGCTCATCGACGGCCGCGCGCTGCGCCTGGGCCACGGCGTGCGCCTGGCCGAAGACCTCGAGGTCGTCTCGCGGGCGGGCGAAGAGGTGCTCGTGCAGTTCGGCGACCTGGCGCGCTGGGTGCGCGACCGCGAGATCCCGCTGGAGCTGTCGCCGTCGTCGAACCTGCAGACGGGCGCGATCGAGCGCTGGGGCACCACGATCGAGGACCACCCCTTCGACCTGCTGTACCAGCTGGGCTTCGCGGTCACGGTGAACGTCGACAACCGCACCATGAGCCGCACGTCGCTCACGCGCGAGCTCGCGCTGCTCGCCGAGACGTTCGAGTACGGCCTCGACGACCTCGAGGCGTTCCAGCTCAACGCCGCCGCCGGCGCCTTCCTCCCCGTGGAGGAGCGCGAAGAGCTCATCGACCTCATCGCCGACGGCTTCGACGCCTAGCCCCCGCTCTGCCGCCAGTCTGCCGCCGGTCGGTCGTCTGCAGAACTCCTTCGATCTGGGCCGACGCCGGGTGAATCTCGGCTGACCAGGTCCCACGCGAGCGGATCGAAGGAGTTCTGCACGGCCCCGCGCGGAGCGGGCCGTGACAACGTGGACCGAAGCGCGGTGAGCACCTCTTCCCGTCGGTAGAGGATGTCCTCCGCGATCGGCCTGATGGTGGTGTAGCCCAGCGCCGCCGCAGCCAGGTCGCGGCGACGGTCGTGCTTCTGCGACGCCCACCCCTCGTGGTGGGCGCGGCTGTCGCATTCGACGATGAGCCAGCCGTCGACGACGAAGTCGACGCGGCCGACGCCGGCGATCTTCACCTGAACTTCGATGTGGCACCCGAGCCCTCGCAGCATGAGGCGCATGATCGTCTCGGGGCCGGATTCGGAGCGGGGGTCGAGCAGTCGCCGCAATCGCCGATACCGGCGGGGGAGCAGCTCGAAGACGGCGGCGATGCCCGCTTCGTCGACAAGACCGAGATGCCAGGCGCTGTCGAGGGTGGCGATGGCATTGCGCAGACTCTGACAACGGCACGCCTGTGCGAGGGCCTCGATGAGGTCGGCGGCAAGCGTCCCTCGCTCGCGGGAGGTGGCCCGCCAATGCGCGACGACGGCGTGGCTGCGCGGCGGCAGCCGGCTCGCCCCCATATCGATCTGCACGTGCAGTCGGTCGTGCGTGTGGACGAACACGCCGAGGGTGTGCAGCAGCGAGACGCAGTCGAGCCGGCCGCCGAGCCGACCTGCCTGAAGCAGGGCGGGGTGGATGCCGGGCAACGCGTAGCGGCCGTTTCGCAGTCGCAGCAGCCGCCCGGTCCGCACAAGGCTGCGGGTCGCCTCCCGGCTGAGGCCTCGCCTCGCCAATTCGGTCGGGCTGACGAACGTCGCCGAGAGCACCGTCGAGGCGAGATGAAGAGGCGTGGGCGCGAGCACCCATCCATTCCACGGGCTGGACGTCGCCGCCCGCCGTTCCCAGGCGTGATCTGTGGATCTGGTCCCTCGCCCTCGAGCTGGGGAGGAAGCCCGCAGAACTCCTTCGAATCGGACGGGCGGGCCGCCGGATGCGGTCGCGTGGGAGGGCGTGATCAGTGATCGAAGGAGTTCTGCAGCGGATGCCGGGACCCGGGGCCGCGCCGCGCCGGGCGGTCAGCGGCGGGCGACGCCGGGGTGCGTCTGGAGATAGGACTCGAAGGCCTCGGATGAGGTCTTGGCCGGGGTGTAGCCGAAGTCGCGCTTCAGGGCTTCGTTGGCGAGGACGGGGCGGTAGCGGAGGAAGCCGACCTGCTCGGGGCCGTGGACGGTGAGGCGCAGCATCCGCCCGACGCGCAGGCCGAATCCCAGCACGCCGGCCGGCACCGTCACGACGGGTTTGCCGAGGCGGCGGGCGATCTCGGGCACGGTCACGCGGCCGTCACCGGCGACGTTGTAGATGCCGGGCGGGCCGTCGGTGGCGGCGCGCGCCATCGCACCGGCGACGTCGTCGACCCAGACGAAGACGAACGGCGACGCCGAGCCGCGCACGCGCAGCAGCGCGGGGCCGTCCCACAGCGCGGTGATCTGGTTCTGCACGGTGGGGCCGAGGATCGTGCCGATGCGGAACACGACCTGCTGGAGCTCGGGGTGCGACTCGCGGTATCCGGCAAGCAGCTCCTCGACCAGCCGCTTGTGCCTGGAGTACGCGAACTCGTCGTTGCCGCGCACCGGGTCGCTCTCGCGCAGCCACTCCGGGTTGTCGGCGTGGTACCCGTAGGCGGCGCCCGACGACGACACCACGATGCGCTTCACGCCTGCCTCGACGCAGGCTTCGAGCACGTGCCGCGACCCATCGACGTCGACACGGTACTCGAGGCCGTGGTCGCGCCCGGGGTTCACGATGGCAGCCAGGTGCACGACGACGTCGATGCCGTGCCGCCTCAGCAGAGGCGCCAGTCCGTCGGCACGGGTCACGTCGCAGTCGTCGTAGACGACACCGGGAACGGGATGCTGCGGCCGCCGCACATCGCCGGCCACGACGACATCGACATCGGGGCGGGCGGCGAGGGCCGCTGCGACGTGCGAGCCGAGGAAGCCGGAGCCGCCCGTGACGAGCACACGGCGGCTCATGCCGCCGGCTCCGCAGGACCGGAAGAGCCGGATGCCTGCGACCCCGCCCCGGCGGGACCGCCCGCACCGCCGGCGTCTCCAGTGCCGCCGACTCCACGCACCGCGTGGCGGGACGCGTCGCCCTTCACCGAACCGGTGCGGCGCTTGGTGTGGCGGGCCCACAGGGCGGCGACGATGAGGCCGGCGATGATGTCCCAGATGCCCCACCAGCCGGCGACGATCGCCATGCCGCCGAGGCCGCCGAAGAACGCGAAGACGAGCCCCAGTCCGAGGCCGGCGTTGCGGATGCCGACCTCGAACGTCATCGCCTTGCGCTCACGGGTGCCGAGGCCGCCGACGACCGCGGTGGAGTACCCGATGGCGAGCGCGACGGCGTCGTGGATCGTCACCACCAGCACGATGATCCCGAGGAACGCCACGAAGTACGACCAGTTGCCGGCCAGCGCGGCCACGATGAACCCGACCAATGCCAGCAGCGAGAACCACTTCACCCACGGCTGCACGCGTGTCGCGAAGCGCGGGAAGCGATGCCGGATGAACAGGCCGAGCACGAAGGGGAGTCCGATGATCAGGAGGATGTCGCCGAGCATCGCCCACGGGTTCAGCTCGACGGCGACCAGCAGCTCGCGGGCGCTCGGGTGCAGCGAGCCCCAGAACGCGACCGACAGCGGCAGCACGAAGATGTAGATGAGGTTGGACACCGCCGTCATCGATACCGACAAGGCGACGTTGCCGCCCGAGCGGTGCGTGAGCACCTGCGAGATGTTGCCGGGCGGGCAGCAGGCCACGAGGATCATGCCCAGCGCCATCGACGGCGTGACCGGCAGGATGAGGGTCAGGCCGAAGGTCACCGCCGGCAGCACCACGAGCTGCGCGAGGATCGCGATGACGAACGGCTTGGGCTTGCGCGCGACGACCTTGAAGTCCGCGAGCGTCGTATCCAGGGCGATCCCGAACATGATGAGCCCCAGCACGACGTTGAGGATCACGAGCGTGCCCGGGTTGAAATTCAGGAGCACGTCATCCGGGTTCATGCGTCCACCTTCTGGGCCGCGGTCGGGCGGGGCGCCGTCCGCGACGCACGGCCGGCACGGCCGTCGCGACGCTGCAGGCCGTGGGCCGCGGCATCCGTCTTCAGAGTCTCGGCGGCGGCCCTCACCGCAGTGCGGTAGGCGTCCTTGTTGACGTAGTACGACATGCGCTCCAGGCCCAGATAGTTGTAGCCGCCGGTGAGGTCGGGCCAGCGCTCGTCGGCCACGCGCTGCCGGAACGCGGCGGCCCGCTCGGGGTGGCGTTCGATCGCGGCGAGGTAGGCGGCGATGAGCTCAGCCTGCTCGTAGCGACCCTGCCAGCCGATTCCGGATGCCTCGATCATGCCCATCACGTACAGCCCGTTGAACGACGGGGGGAAGGCGTTCAGGTACAGGCGCGGCGCCATTCCCGACCACGCGAGCTCGGCACGATCGACGAAGGGATAGTCGAGCTTGTAGCCCGTCGCGAGGAGGACCATGTCGTACTCGTCGGACGAGCCGTCGCGGAAGTGCACCGTGCCGCCGTCGAAGCGGTCGATGTCCGGCATGATCCGCAGGTCGCCCTGGCCCAGGTGATTGAGGATGAGGTGGTTGACGATCGGGTGCGACTCGTAGATCCGGTAGTCGGGCTTCGGAAAGCCGAACCGCACCGGATCGCCGGTGAACGCGCGCAGCACGCGCGCGTCGACGAACTGCTTCAGGCGTGCGGGAAGCGGCCGCCCCTGGTTGAGCGTGTCGGACGGGCGGCCGAAGAGGTAGCGGGGAACGAAGTAGTAGCCGCGGCGCACGCTCATGTCGACGGATGCCGCGTGGTGGACCGCGTCGACCGCGATGTCGCAGCCCGAGTTGCCCGCGCCGATGATGAGCACGCGCTTGCCGGCGAGCTGCGCCGCGCTCTTGTAGGCGCTCGTGTGGAGCAGCTCGCCGGTGAACTCGCCGCGGAATGCCGGCACGTTCGGCTCCGCAAGCGTGCCGTTGGCGAGGATCACGCCGTCGTACCGGCGCTCGATCACCTCGGTGCCGGCCGAGACCTCGGCGCGCAGCATCCATCCCCCGTCGTCGGTCCGCGCGAGCGCGGTGACCTTCGTGTCGAACCGGAAGTGCTCGGTGAGCCCGAAGTGGCCGGCGAAGTCGCGGAAGTACGAGATGAGCTCGCGGTGGCTGGGGTAGTCCGCCGTCGTCCGCATCGGGAACTCGGCGAACTCGGTGGTGGTGCGCGACGAGATGAGGTGCGCAGACTCGTACATGGTCGAGCGCGGGTTCTCGATGTCCCAGAGTCCTCCGACGCCCCGCGACGCCTCGTAGCCGTCGAAGTCGACGCCCGCCTTCTGCAGCGCCCGCGCGGCCGCCAGCCCTGACGGACCGGCGCCGATGATGGCATAGCGGTGGTCGCTCATTGATCCTCACGTTCGTTCGCCCGGCACGCCGTCGTGCCGATTCCGCCGACAGAACACTAAGCGTTACTCGGCATTAACCGAAATCGCCGCCGGATACCGGTCGGCGTCGAGCATCCGTGGCGATCCGCCTACGAGAAGAGTGCCAGGATGCCGCGCACGAGCACCACCGTCGCGCCGGCCCACGCCAGCACCAGCATGGCGCCTCTGGCGATCCGCGGCGAGACGTTGCGGGAGAGGATGGTGCCGATCGCGATGCCGGCGATCGTCGCGACCGCCAGGGTGCCGACGTCCTCGATCGGCGACACGGGGAATCCCCGAAGCGCCACCGACACCACGCCGAAGACCAGGAAGATCAGCTGCGCGCTGGCGGCGAACCTGCGCTGGGGCCACCGGTCGCCGACCGCGTAGGCGGCCAGTGGAGGGCCGGACAGGCCGCTCGCGACGTGCATGAAGCCGGCCGTCGATCCCGCGACGACGGCGCCGGTTCGTCCGGTGAGCGCCGCCGACAGGGTCGGGATGCGCCCGGCGATGAGCGCGAAATAGGCCATCGCCGCGATGAGGAGCAGCAGGGCCGCGTCCGGCAGAAGCCGCACCAGCAGCGCACCGAACGGCGCCGCGAGCAGACCCGGCCAGATGAGCCACCACGAGCGGGCCCAGTCGATCTGGCGCCACACGAGCGGGATGGCGGTGAGTGAGGCGACGAGCGCGAGCAGCACCCCGAGGGTCACGCCCTCGACGGGTCCGTACAGCAGGACGATGGGGCCGACGAGCACCAGTACGAAGCCGAGGCCGGTGATGCGCTGGATCACCGCGGCGATGAAGGCCGCGATCGCCGCGAGGATGACGGTCACGGGGTTCCAGTCTAGGCGGCGGGATCGCGGCGTCCGTCTCGGATCGCGGCGTTGGGCGCCGGGTCAGGCGATGCGGCGGGCCGCGGCGTCCGTCATACGGTCTGCGGCGGGTGCGGGCGTTTCGTCCCGCTTCGCTCGCTCAACGACCGGGCCGCGGCATCGGTCACCACATCAGGTGATGCGGCGAACGTAGGAGGAATCGGGCGCGAACTTCCTGAATTCGCCTCATCACCTGATTGCGAGACAGGCTGGCAGGCAGGCGGCCACCCAGGCTGGTGCCCAGCCAGCGAGGGAGGCAGGCGGGAGCTCGACTCAGGAGGCGGGCACCCCGAGCGCGAACGCCCCCACCAGCTCGGTGAGCTCGGCCAGCATGTCCTCGTCCGAGATCGTCGGGGTGTTGTCGCCGGCCTGCAGCCCGTAGTCGCCGAACGAGGAGTGGCTCGCGCCTTCGATCTCGTGCATCTCGGCGTCGTCGGGAAGCAGGTGGCGGGCGTCGGCGATCTTCTCGGGGGTCGACAGGCCGTCCTCGCTGCCGGCGACGCTGATCACCGGCAGGCCGGATCCGGACAGGTCGTTGGAGCAATAGGAGCCGAACAGCGCCAGCCCGTCGGCGTCGGACGCGAGCTGGCATGAGCGCACGCCGCCGAGCGAGTGGCCGCCGACGAGCCAGGTGTCGATTCCGGGGGCGAGGCCGGTGAAGCTCGACAGCGGACGCAGGTCGAAGAACGCGAGATTCAGCCAGGGCTTGGTGATCACGACCGTGACGCCGTCCTCCTCGACGAGCCCGGACATCTTGTAGGCGTACGCCCACGGGTCGACCTTCGCGCCGGGCACGAAGACCAGCCCGACGTCGGCCTGGTCGCCGGTGGGGGAGAGCACGATGCCCGCATCCGTGTCGGTGATCTCGATGGCGGCGTTCGAGGTGACCTTGGCCAGCGGCTCGGGCTCGGCGGCCATCACGCCGACCTGGCTCCAGATGAGGATGCCCACGATGCCGATCAGGATCAGCGCGCCGATCGAGCCGAGGATCCACCACAGGACGCGCAGCCCCGTGCTGCGGCGCTTCGGGGTGGCCGGATCCGCAGGCGCGGCGTCGCTGCCGGCGTCCGACGCGGCGGGGCTGGAGGTGGAGGGCTGAGCGGGAGCGGCGTCGCTGCCGGGATCCGAGGCGGGGCTGGAGGTCTGCTCGGGGACGGCGTCAGGCGAGGTCACCTCACGAGCGTAACCGCGTGCCCGATCAGTCTCCTGGGAGGCCCAGGTCCGCCTGGCGCGCGGCCACGACCGCCTGGACCTTCGGGAAGAGCGGATGCCCCGGCTCCAGGCCCGTGACCGACGCCGTGAACGAGGCGGCATCCTGCTCGCGCAGCCACCGCTGCAGGTCCACGGACTGGGCGTCCTCGCTGTCGTCGAACTCCAGTGCGGCGCCCATCGCCGCCACCAGCGCGTCGACGCCGAGGCCCCGCTCCGCGGCCTCCGCGGCCGGACCCACGAACCGCTCGTGCCGCGAGAGCTTGCGCAGCGGCTGGCGGCCCACGCGCCACACGGTGTCGGGAAGCGCGGCGTTGCGGAATCGGCCGAGGATCGTCGCCCGGTACGCGGCGAGCGACTCCGCGTCGAGGCCGTGCTTGGCCTCCAGCAGAGCCGACGTCTCCTCGAGCGCCGCCTCCACGCGAGCGGCCACGCCCGCATCAGCCAGGGCGTCGGCGATGGCCTCGATGCCCGCCTGCGCGCCGAAGTACGCCGCCGTGGCGTGTCCGGTGTTGACGGTGAAGAGCTTGCGCTCGATGTAGGGATCGAGGTCGTCCACGAAGTGGGCGCCCGGGATGTTGGGCGGATCGTCGCCGAACGGCGGCCGTTCGATCGCCCACTCGAAGAAGGGCTCGACGGTCACGTCCACCCCTGCGCCTTCGGGCTGGGCGGGCACGATGCGGTCCACGGCGGTGTTGGCGAACACCGCCCGCGACGCCAGCGCATCCCACGCCTCGCCGGCGAGGGCCTTGATCTCGTCGCGCAGCAGGTCGGTGGCGTTGATGGCGTTCTCGCACGCCATGATCTGCAGCGGCGGGCTCGACGGGTCTCGCAGGGCGAGCCCGGCCACGATGTGCGGCGCGACGAACTTCAGGATCGTCGGCCCCACGGCCGTCGTGACGACGTTCGCGCCGGCGATCTCGTCGATCACCTGGTCGGGATGCTCCGCGCTGTTGATGGCTTTGAAGCCGCTCACCACCGTGTCGTGCCCGCCCTCGCCCACCTCGTGCACCGTGTAGCGGTCGACGCGGTTGATCGCGTCGACAAGCGGGGCCGCGACATCCGAGAACACCAGCTGGTAGCCGCCCTGGTGCAGGAGCAGGCCGACGAACCCGCGCCCGATGTTGCCGGCGCCGAAGTGGACGGCCTTCATCACACGCCCGCCGCCGACACCAGGCTGAAGAGCTCCTCCGGTGTCTGCGCCTGCTTGAGGCGGGCGACCTCGTCTTCATCCGAGAACAGGATCGCGATCTGCGACAGGATCTCGAGGTGCTCGTCGCCCTTGCCGGCGATGCCGACGACGAAGGTCACCGGGTTGCCGTCCCAGTCGACGCCGCCGTCGTAGCGCACGACCGACAGCGCGGAGTCGAGGATCTCGTTCTTCGTCTCGTTCGTGCCGTGCGGGATCGCCAGCTCGTTGCCCATGTACGTCGACACCGTCTGCTCCCGCTGCAGCATCGCGTCGTAGTACCTGCCGGTGACGGCGCCCGCGGACTGCAGGATGTCTGCCGCCTCCCTCATCGCGTCGTCGCGCGTGGCGCTCCCGGAGTGGATCCGGACCTGCCCGATGCTCAGTACCTCGCGTGCCATGTCATGCCTTTCTCGTGGATCGTCGGTTGTGGGGAGCGGATGCCGCAGCCCGCGGTGCTCGCGGCACAACGGCGCGGGCGCCGACGCCGATGGGGCCGGGTACATCCGCCCGGCCCCATCGGCGGGGCGTCATGCCTTCTCGTCGTGCTGTGCCCGGACGAGGTCGACGACCTCGTCGTAGCGCGGCGAGTTCATGAAGTTGTCGACGGACACGTGCACCGCATCGGGCGTGCGCTGACGGGCGCGTTCGGTCAGCTGGTTCTGCGTGATCACCAGGTCGGCGGAGGGGTCGAGGGCGGCGATCGCCTTGTTGACGACCGTGACGTCCTCGATGCCCGCCTTCTTGATCTTGTTGCGCAGCACGCTGGCGCCCATCGCCGACGAACCCATGCCCGCGTCGCACGCGAACACGATGTTCTTGATCTCGCGCTCGGTCATGGTCGACGGCTCGATGCCGCCGTCGGCCCCGGTCGCCGCGCCGCCGCGCAGGCCCGAGAGGTGCGACGACGACCGGCCCTTGGCGGCCTCGGTCTGGGTGATGGCCGCGCCGAACGCGTCGTCGGTCGCTGCGAGCGCCTCGAGGTCGCGTCTGCGCGATGCCCGGAGGATCAGCCACGCGATGAGGAACGTCACCGTGGCAGACAGGATCACCGACAGGATGACGGCCAGGTACGCGCCCTGCGCGGTCTGCGCCAGCACCGCGATGATGCTGCCTGGTGCCGCGGGCGCGCGCAGCGCGCCGCCGAGCAGCATGTTCGTCGTGACGCCGGTCATGCCGCCCGCGATGAGCGCGAGGATCAGGATCGGCTTCATCAGCGCGTACGGGAAGTACACCTCGTGGATGCCGCCGAAGAACTGGATCACGGCCGCACCGGGCGCGGACGCGCGCGCCGCGCCGATCCCGAAGAAGGTGAACGCGAGCAGCAGGCCGACGCCGGGGCCGGGGTTGGCTTCGAGGAGGAACAGGATCGATGAGCCGTCGTCTGCGGCCTGCGCGATGCCGAGCGGCGTCAGCACGCCGTGGTTGATGGCGTTGTTGAGGAAGAACACCTTCGCCGGCTCGATGAGGATGCTCGTGAGCGGCAGCAGGTTGAACTCGACCAGCCATTCCACCGCGCGGCCGAGCGCGCCCATGATGCCGTTGACGAGCCAGGCGATCGGGTAGAACCCGACCACGGCCATGACGAAGCCCCAGATGCCGGCCGAGAACATGTTGACGAGCATCTCGAAGCCCGCCCGGATCTTGCCGTCCCACAGGCTGTCCAGCCACTTCATGGTGTACGCCGACAGCGGGGCCAGGATCATCGCGCCGATGAACATGTGCACCTGGCCGAGCTGGGCCTCGCCTTCGGCCAGCGTCTCGTTGAACTGCGCCACGAGCAGGTCCGACCCGGCGATGGCACCCATCGTCGCGATCGACGCCACGACGCCGCCGCGGACGCCGTACACGATGTTGCCGCCCGTGTAGGCGATGAGGATCGGCAGCAGGTAGTGGATGAACGGGCCTACGATCGTGGCGAGGTCGGCGTTGGGGGTCCAGCCGACGTCGATGAAGAAGGCGGTGAAGATGCCCCACGCGATGAGCGCGGGGATGTTCGGCATGATCATGCCGGACAGGTACGTGCCGAAGCGCTGGACTCCGACCCGTACTCGCGACCCGCCGCTGGTGGCGGGAACTGACGCCGTTGTCATGGCTGTGTCTCCTTGTTCGGATGGTGGCCGCTCAGGCGGCGGCCTGTCGGGTGGCGGCTTCCTGAGCCGCGCTTCGGGCGGATGCCGCGTCATCGGCGGCGAGGGCGGCCGAGGCGATGTCGCGTGCCTGGGCGATGGTGTGCTGGAGCAGGGTGGCGCGCACGTCGGCGAGGGCCGTGGGTGCCATGGACAGGCTCGTGGCGCCGAGGCCCACGAGCACGACGGCGAGCAGGGGATCCGCCGCCGCCTCACCGCAGATGCCCACCGGCTTGCCGTTCGCGCGGCCGGCGTCGCCGACCTCGCGGATCAGGCGCAGCACCGCGGGGTGCCACGGGTCCTGGAACGACGCGACCGAGCCCAGGAGGCGGTCGGCCGCCAGGGTGTACTGCGTGAGGTCGTTGGTGCCGATCGAGGCGAAGTCGGCGTCCACCAGGATGCGGTCGGCCAGCAGCGCCGACGAGGGCACCTCCACCATGACGCCGGCCGTCTTGATCCCGTAGTCGCGCGCGAGGCCGGTGAAGTAGTTCGTCTCCTCGACGGTGGCGATCATCGGCGCCATGACCCAGAGGTCGGCGTCTGTCGCGGCGTCGGCCTGGGCCAGCGCCGTCAGCTGCTCGCGCAGGATGTCCTCGCTCGCGCGAAGCGCGCGGATGCCCCGCAGACCGAGCGCGGGGTTCTCCTCGTGCGCATCGTTGAGGAACGCCAGCGGCTTGTCGGCGCCGGCGTCGAGCACGCGCACGACGACCTTCTTGCCCGGGAACGCGGAGAGGAGCTTCGTGTACGCCTCGCGCTGCTGCTCGACGGTGGGCGCCTGGTTGGAGCTCAGGAACAGGAACTCGGTGCGGAACAGGCCCACGCCCTCGGCGCCGAGCGCCACCGCGTCTGTCGCGCCCTCTGGGTTGCCGAGGTTCGCCAGGAGCGGCAGCGGAGTGCCGTCGGCGAGCGCTCCGTCGGTGATGGGGGCGGATGCCGCGGCCGCACGCGCGTCGGCGCGGTTCTGGGCCCGCTCGAGCTCGGCGGGCGTCGGCTCCGTCGTGACCACGCCGGCCGCCGCGTCGACGATCACCGTCTCGCCCTCACGGAGGCCGGTGGCGTCCACGGCGCCCACGATCGCCACGATCGACTTCTCGCGCGCGAGGATCGCGGTGTGCGAGGTCGGGCCTCCCTCGGTGGTGATGAGGGCGAGGACCTTGTCCAGATCGAGCAGGGCGGTGTCAGCGGGCGCGAGATCCTTCGCGACGAGGACGAACGGATGCCCCGGATCGGGCACACCCGGAGCCGCGACGCCGCGGAGCCGGGCGATGACCCGCTGGGCGACGTCGTCGAGGTCGGCGGCGCGCTCGCCGAGGTAGCCGCCGAGCGCGGTCAGCTGGTCGCGGAACGAGGCGAACGCGTCGAACACCGCGAACTCGCCGGTCTTGCCCTTCTCCAGCCGCGCACCGACCTCGTCGGCGAGCGTGGGGTCCTCGGCCATCATCGCCTGGGCCTCGAGCACCTCCTGCGCAGCGCCGCCTGCCTGCGCGCCGCGGGCCTCGAGCTCACGGGCGACGGCGGCCACGGCATCCGTCACTCGCGCCTTCTCCTCGTCGATGCTCAGCGTGCTCGGCGCGTCCGACGGCGCCGGCGCCGGCTCGGCCATGCGCGCGACGGGTCCCTGGGCGACACCCAGGCCGATTCCCACACCCCGCAGTTCGGTCATCGTTCAGGCCTCCGCGTCGTGGTCGGTGGTGAGGAGCTCGGCGAGCTTGTCGAGCGTGGACTCGGCGCCGTCGCCGTCGGCGGTGAGGGTGACGTAGTCGCCCTGCTCCACGCCGAGCGCGATCACGCCGAGGATGCTGGCCGCGTTGACGGGACTGCCCGCGTCCTTCGCGATGGTGACCGGGATGCCGGCATCCTTCGCCGCCTGCGCGAACAGCTTCGCCGGGCGCGCGTGCAGCCCGTGCGACGATCCGATCCGGACGGTGCGGGAGATGGGTGGCATGGCAGGGCCCTTTCTGGTCGTCGTTCAGGACGTGGCGGTCTGGTCGGGGTCGGCGGAGACGTGCGGCCCGGCCGAGTCGCGCGGTGCGACCGTGTCCGCGGCCGGGAGCGGCCCCCCGGGGCCCCCGGTCGCGGCGCGGACCAGCGCGAGTGTCCGTGTGCCGTCCCGGTCTCCGAAGATGTCGGGCGGCAGCAGCACCACCGTCGTGCCGCGGGCGGCCGCGTCCCGTTCGATACGCGCGAGCGCATGACCGAGGTGCGGACCGACCAGCACGACGTCGGCGGCATCGAGATCGATCGGGAGCGACTGCTCGGTGCCGGCGAAGGCGGAATAGTCGAGTCCCTCTGCATGGGCAGCGTGTCGCACGCGTTGTGCGACGAAGGTGCTCGAGGCACCCGCTCCGCAGACCACCAGGATCCTCATCGATCCGCCTCCTCTTCCCGCCATTCTTGTGAGAACGCTGGGAGGGGACAACCACTGCTTCTTCCGCGGGGGCGGAAACGCCGCGGCGTCGGCGTCGGTTCGGTCCCCGGTCGTCGATCCAGCGAGATGAAACGCGGTGGGCGACCGGACGGCCTTCGCCGCCGGTGTGCGTGGTTGACTGGGGGAGTGACCCGGGCCCGGCAAGATCGCGCGCTCGGACTGCTCCTGCGCGACGGAGAGTGGGTGACGGCGGCCGCGCTCGCCGACGCTCTCGGCGTCACGCCGCGCAGCATCCGCTCGTACGTGACCGCGGCGAACGCGCGCGTCGCTCCCGGCGTCGCCGTGGAATCCGGCCCACAGGGATACCGCGCGGGATCGGATGCCGCGGCCGCCCTGCGCGCCGGCAGCGAGGTGGGCACGCCCCGCGACCGGCTGCACACGCTGGTGCGGACCCTTCTCGACGCCTCCGACGGCATCGACGTGTTCGAGACTGCCGACGCGCTGCACGTCTCACCGGCGACGCTCGACGCCGACCTCGCCCGGGTGCGCGGACTTCTCGGCGGCACGGAGCTCACGCTGGAGCGCTCGGCGTCGCGCGCTCGGCTGCGGGGCACCGAGGGTGCGCAGCGGCGGCTGCTCAGCAAGCTGGCGCACGACGAGATGGATGCCGGCTCCTTCGACCTCGCCGCCCTCCGGCGCACGCTCGGCGAAGGCTCGGTGGGTGCGCGCGCGTTCGGTCCCTTCAAGACCGAGCTGGTCGCGCGCCTGGGAGAGCTCGGCTGGTTCGTCAACGAGTTCGGCATCGCCGACGTGGTGATGCACATCGCGATCGCGGCGGACCGCACCGCCCGAGACCGTCCGCTCGACGCCGTGGGCGCCGACGGTGCAGCGGTCGCCGAACGCCCGACCCAGACTCAGGTGGCGCAGATCCTCGCCGAGCTCACGGAGCGCCACCTCGAGGTGCGGCTCGGCAGCGCCGATCTGCAGCACCTCGCCACCCTGGTGCTGACGCGCGTCGTCGCCCCCGACGAGCCCGCGGGCGCGGCATCCGCCACCGCTCCTTCCAGCCTCGACCCGGCGGTGCACGAAGTCGTGCGCGAGGTCGTGACGGCCGCCGCCGACGAGTTCCTCGTCGACATCGTGCACGAGGACTTCATCGCGCGGCTGGCGCTGCACGTGCAGAACCTGCTGCACCGCGCCCGCGAGCAGGCGTGGTCGCGCAACCCGCTGACGCGGTCGCTCAAGTCGACCTATCCGATGATCTTCGAGGTCGCGGTGTTCATCGCGAGCCGCCTGCAGCAGCGGCTGGGCATCCCGCTGCCCGACGATGAGATCGCCTACATCGCCATGCACGTCGGCGGCCGCCTCGAGCGCAGCCGCCGCGCCGACCAGCTGCTGACCGCCACCATCGTCTGCCCCGGCTACTACGACCTGCACGAGCTGCTGCGCTCGAGCGTCGACCGCTCGCTCGGGCAGGCGATCGAGGTCGTCGGCGTCGAGACGCGCGTCGATCCCGACTGGGGGGCGATCGACACCGACCTCGTGCTCACCACGATCGACCCGCCGGCGACCGGCGACCGGATCGTGCGCATCCAGCCGTTCCTCACCGACACCGATGTCGAGCGGGTGCAGGGCGCGGCAGGACGCATCCGGCGAACCCGGCGGCTCGCGCGCCTGCGCGCCGAGCTCGAGCGGTACTTCGAGCCGTCGGCGTTCGCGCGCGGGCTGGACGACACCGCCGGCGAGGAGGGCGTGATCCGCACGCTGGGCGCGCTCCTGCGCGACCGGGGCGTGATCGATGCCGACTACATCGAGCGCACGATCGAGCGCGAGCGCCTGTCGTCCACGGCGTTCACCGACGCCTTGGCGGTGCCGCACGCGCTCGAGATGACGGCATCCCGCACCGCCATCGCCATCGGCATCGCCGACCCGTCGATCCCGTGGGGCGACGGGCGCGTGCAGGTCGTGGCCCTCGTCGCCTTCTCCGAGACCGACCGCGAAGCGTTCCAGACCGTGTTCGAGCAGTTCGTCGAGGTGTTCAGCGAGCGCGACAGCGTGCAGCGCATCGTGCGCCGCGGCACGGACTTCAACGCCTTCCTCGACGAGCTCGTCGCGGTCATCGACGGCTGAGCTGCGGCATCCGTCAGCCGCGCGCGAGGCGCTCGGTCAGGTCGAGGCGCACTGCCGGCCACTCCGAGGGGAGGATCGAGAAGACCACGGTGTCGCGGAGGGTGCCGTCGGGGCCCAGGCGGTGGTTGCGCAGCACGCCGTCCTGCTTGGCGCCCAGGCGCGCGATCGCCGCGCGGGACTGGCGGTTGTGCCAGTGCGTGCGGAACTCGACCGCGATCGCGTCGCACTGCTCGAACGCGTGGCCGAGCAGCAGCAGCTTCGACGCGGTGTTCACCGCCGTGCGTTGCGCCTCCAGCCCGATCCAGGTGTGGCCGATCTCGACGTGGCGGTTGGCCTGGTCGATGTTGCAGAAGGTGGTCGTGCCGATGACCTTCCCGGTGTCGAGGCGGCGCACCGCCCACGGGTTCATGTGTCCTTCGTCGCGCCACGCCAGTCGCCGGGCGATGTCGGCCGCGATGCCGTCCGCGCGCGGAACCGATGTGTACCAGGTGTGCTCGAGCCCCACGGCGGCGGCAGCCAGGTCGGTCTCGTGGTCGGGGGCGAGCGGTTCGAGGCGGACGTAGGCGTTCTCGAGGGTGACGGGCGAGGTCAGGAGCATGATCCGAGCGTAGAGCGACGGATGCTGCGACCCGCGCCGTCTGGGCAGGCTGCGAAGTACGCGCCCAGCCGGAGAAGCCATGTGCGCGTCCGCGCGTCGTCATACTTCGCAATTGTTCGCCGTCACGGAGCCCCCCTCATCCGACCCGACCTAGGCTCGAACGGTGCGTCCATTCCGGCGCATGCACAGCGAAGAGGACTCGAACGAATGAAGACGAAGAGGCGAGTGATCGCCCCCATCGCACTGGCACTGGCGGCGACCATCGGTCTGGCCGCCTGCGCGCAGGGCGATGCCGCACCCGAGACGTCGGGCGCCGAGGCCACCGGCCAGCTCACCTACGCGATCGCGAGCGACCCGTCGTCGCTCAACCCGATCAACGTCAGCGACCGCTGGGGCCTGACCGTCACGAACATCGTCTACTCGCCGCTCGCGCGGGTCGAGGGCGACGGCACCGTCGTCAACGAGCTGGCCGAGTCGATCGAGCCCGCCGACGACGGACTCTCCGTGACCGTCACGCTGAAGGACGGCCTGAAGTGGTCCGACGGCGAGCCGCTCACGGCCGATGACGTCGTCTTCACCTACACGAACAAGGCGGTCCGCGAGAACGGCAACGCCGACCTGCTGTACGTCGGCGACCAGCCCATCACCGCCGAGGCGACCGACGAGCGCACCGTGGTCTTCCGCCTGCCCAGCGTCAGCGCCGCTGCCCTCAGCAACATCGCGACCGAGACGTACATCATCCCCGAGCACGTCTACGGCGACGTCACCGACTTCTCCGTGACCGAGCTCGACCCGATCGCGGTCGGCTCGGGCCCGTACACGCTCACCGAGTACGAGCGCGGCCAGTACCTGACGTTCGAGGCGAACGAGAACTACTACGGCGAGGCGCCCGAGATCCCCGAGCTCACGCTGCGCATCGTGGCTGACGCCAACACCGTCAAGACGGCGCTGCAGACGGGCGAGGTGGATGCCTCGTTCGCGACGCCCGACCAGATCAGCGAGCTCGAGGGCGCCGGCCTGAACGTGTACCCGTATGCCGAGGGTCGCGTCGCCTACCTGGGTCTGAACGCCGCGAAGCTCACCGACCCGAAGGTGCGCCAGGCGATCTTCTTCGCGCTCGACCGCGAGGAGATCAACACCGGCGCGTTCCTCAGCGAGGACTACTACGAGAACGCCTACACGATCCTTCCGCCGAGCAACGCGTTCGCGACCGAGGACGTCGAGAAGTACGAGCAGGACGCGGATGCCTCGGCAGCCCTCCTCGAAGAGGCCGGCGTCGAGGGCCTCTCGTTCACGCTCGCGTACGCCGGGGCGGACCCCGCGCAGACCACCGAGGCGACCCTCATCCAGCAGCAGCTGAAGGACGCCGGCATCACGGTGGAGCTCGCGGGCATCGAGCCGGCGGCGGTCTTCGAAGAGATCCAGAAGGGCACCGACTCCCAGTACGACGCCTTCCTCGGCGGGTACATCATGGGCCAGGACCCCGACGCGTACAGCCTGCTGTACCGCACCGGCGCCTCGGCGAACTACTTCTCGTACTCGAACCCGGCCACCGACGCGCTGTTCGACCAGGGTGCCGTCGAGCTCGACCCCGACGCCCGCAAGGACATCTACGCCGACCTGCAGGCGCAGATCGCCGAGGACGCGGTGGTCTTCCCGCTCGCCGACAACCTCAAGATCCTCGCCGTGAACCCGCGGATCGGCGGCGTCGAGGACGCCCGCCTCGTCCCGATCTACACGTTCGAGAACTTCGGGCTCCTCACCGAGCAGTGAGTCACCGGCGTCACGGGCACCCGCGCCGGGTGCCCGTGACGTCGTCGTGTGCCCGGGGCGCTGGCTCGCGGCATCCCCGGTCACGCGCCGTGAAAGGAGAACGATGGCGGTCTACATCCTCCGCCGCCTGCTGCAGGTCGTGCCGATGCTGCTGCTCGTGACGTTCATCGTCTTCGCGCTGCTGCACGCCGCGCCGTACGACGTGGTCGACACCATCACGACGCCGCAGATGTCGGAAGAGACCAAGGCCGCCATGCGCGAGCGGTACGGCCTCGACCAGCCCCTCGTGGTGCAGTACGGGCTCTGGCTCGGGAACGTCGTGCGGGGCGACTTCGGCTACTCGCTCGCCAGCCGTCAGCCGATCGCCGAGGAGCTCGCCGCCCGCATCCCCAACACGATCCTGCTCGTGGCTCCGGCGTACGTCGCGGCCCTCGTGCTCGCGATCGTCCTGGGCCTCATCGCCGGCTCGCGCCGCGGCACCGTGATCGACAAGGCGATCGACGGTCTCGCCGGCATCGGCATCGCGACGCCGTCGTTCTGGTTCGCCCTGCTCGTGATCTACGTCTTCGGCTACCAGCTGCGCTGGTTCCCGATCATCGGCATGCACTCGGTGGGCAAGCAGGGAGACCCGGTCGACTTCCTGATGCACTTCGTCATGCCGTTCCTGGTGCTCGTGGTCGCGTTCTTCCCCGAGCTCGCGCGGTACGTGCGCTCGGCGACCATCAACCAGTTCTCACAGGACTACGTGCTCGTGCAGCGCGGATTCGGCGCCTCGCGCCGGCAGGTGCTCACGAGGCATGTCGGCCGCAACGTGATGCTCCCGATCATCACGCAGCTGGGCCTGGCCCTCCCCATCCTCGTCACCGGCGCGATCGTCACCGAGTCGATCTTCGGCTGGCCGGGGATCGGCCCCTACTTCCTCACGGCGACCCGCAGCCTCGACTACCCGGTCGTGCTCGCGGTGCTGCTGCTGTCGGCGGTGCTCGTGATCGTCGGCAACCTCATCGCCGACATCCTGTACGTCGTCGTCGACCCGCGCATCCGGATCGGAGCGGGCTCATGACCACCGCCGACACCACGCCCAACGTCGCCGCAGTGGTCGACGCCACCACGCTCGTGCACCGCACGCGGTCGTTCCGCTCGGTCTCGGCGCTCCTCGCGATCGCATTCCTGGTGATCGTCGGCGCGATCTCGCTGCTCGCGCCGCTTCTTCCCCTCGATCCGACGACCACCGATCTGGCGAGCCGCTGGCAGCCGCCCAGCGCCGCGCACTGGTTCGGCACCGATGAGCTCGGGCGCGACTACTTCTCGCGGGTCGTATACGGCGGGCGCATCTCGCTGACGGTCGGCATCCTCGCGATGGCCGCCGCGACCGCCATCGGCGTCGTGGTCGGCCTGATCGCCGGGTACGCCGGCGGTCGCGTCGACGACGCCCTGATGCGGGTCGTCGACTTCCTGTCGTCGATCCCGTGGATGGTTCTCGTGATCGTCGCGAGCGTGTTCCTCAAGCCCGGGCTCTGGACGATCATCTTCGTGATCGGCGTGTTCTCATGGATGGCGACCGCCCGGCTCGTTCGCGCCGAGACCCTCACACTCCGCGAGCGGGCGTTCGTCCGCTACGCGAAGTACATCGGCGTGCGGCGCGAGCTCGTGATGTGGCGCCACGTGATCCCCGACGCCGCGCCGACGATCATTGTCGCGGCGACCGCGAGCATCTCGACCGCGATCCTCACCGAGTCGGCGCTGAGCTTCCTCGGGCTCGGCATCCAGCCGCCGATGGCGTCGTGGGGGAGCCTCCTCGAGACCGCGCAGGGCAGCCTGCAGAGCGCGCCGTATCTGGCGCTGATCCCGGGTGTGCTGATCCTGCTCACGGTGCTGTCGTTCAACGTGCTCGGCGACGCGCTGCGCCAGTCGGTCAGCGAAGGAGGGGCGTCATGACGGATGCCGCAGCCCACGGCACGCCCGGTGGCCCGGGCTCGGTCGCGGTGAGCGACCTGCTGCTCAGCGTCGACGGTCTCCACGTCGATCTGCCCGGTCGCACCGGCGGACGCGCGCGCGTGCTCCACGACGTGTCGTTCGATGTGCCGCGCGGCCGCGTGGTGGGCATCGTGGGCGAATCCGGATCCGGCAAGACGATGCTGCTGCGGGCGCTCATGGGGATCCTCCCCGACGGGGCTTCGCGCGAATGGCGGCGCGTGCTGCTCGACGGCGAGGACGTCACCGCGACCCTTCCGCAGCGGCGGCTGCCGGCCGCGATGGTCTTCCAGGACCCGATGACCTCGTTCAACCCGCTGGTCCGGATCGGCGGGCACCTCACCGAGGTCGCGCAGCGCTTCCAGAAGGTCGGACGCCGTCAGGCGACGGCGCTCGCGCGCGAAGCGCTCGAGGCTGTGCGGATCCCCGACCCGGAGGGGGTGCTCTCGCGCTACCCGCACGAGCTGTCGGGCGGCATGCGCCAGCGTGCCATGATCGCGATGGCGCTCCTCGCGCGGCCCGAACTGCTGCTCGCCGACGAGCCCACGACGGCACTGGACGCGACCATCCAGGCGCAGATCCTCGCGCTGCTGCGCACGCTCCAGACCGAGCGCTCTCTCACCGTCCTCATCGTCACGCACGACCTCGGCGTGGTCGCGGCCGTCTGCGACGACGTGCTCGTGATGAAGGACGGCCGCATCGTGGAGTCGGGCCCGGTGGATCGCGTGTTCCAGGGGCCGCGGAATCCGTACACGCGGGAGCTGCTGGATGCCGCACCCGACGCCCCGGAGGAGCTCCGGGTCTCCGGCATCGCCGTGGACGCTGAGCACGCCGACGCCACCGAGAACGGAGCGGACGCATGAGCCCCCTTCGACAGGCTCAGGAACCGGGCAGCAAACCCACGGCCGATCTCGTCGAGGTGCGAGGGCTCGTGAAGACCTTCCCTCAGCGCAACGCCTGGGGCCGCACCACGGGCACGACCCGGGCCGTCGACGGCATCGACCTCACGATCCGGCGCGGCGAGACCCTCGCTCTGGTCGGCGAGTCGGGGAGCGGCAAATCCACGCTCGGCCGCTGCATCCTGCAGATGGAGGAGCCCACGAGCGGCACCGTCGCCTATGAGGGCGTCGAGCTGACGTCGCTGCCGCGCAAGCGCCGTGCGCCGTACCACCGCTCCATGCAGGTGATCTTCCAGGACCCGTTCTCGTCGCTGAACCCGCACCGGACGGCGCTCCAGAATGTCATGGAGCCCTTGACCGTCCTCACTTCCGACGCCGATCCGCGCGCGAGGGCGGTCGAGGCTCTCGCCGCGGTCGGGATCGACGGCGATGCCGTGCACCGTCACCCCCGCGCCTTCTCGGGAGGCCAGCGGCAGCGGATCGTGATCGCCCGCGCGATCGCCGTGCGGCCCGGCTTCGTCGTGTGCGACGAGCCGCTGTCTGCGCTCGACATGTCGATCCAGGCCCAGGTCACCGAGCTGCTGCTGCGGCTGCAGCGGGAGCTCTCCCTGACGTACCTGTTCATCTCCCACGACCTCTCGGTCGTGCGCGAGATCGCGAACCGCACGGCGGTGATGAACCGCGGACGGATCGTCGAGCTCGGCCCCACCGCCGAGGTGTTCGCCTCGCCGCAGCACCCGTACACGCGGCATCTCCTCGACGCCGCGCTCACCACGGATCCCGCGCAGGCCCGGCGCCGCCTCGAGCGCATCTCGACCAGGCCCGAGCCGGTCGGGCTCGAGCCCGACGGCACCGCCCTCGCGGAGGTGTCGCCGGGTCATCTCGTGCTCCGCTGACCCGTGGGCCGCGGGCGGTGGCCCAGCTGCCTGGCACAAGGCTGAGTGAGTGAGAGGTCAGGCGTCCTTGGAGTGCATGTCGGCCTCGACCACCGCGGCCGCCGCGCCCGGATCCTTCTCCGCGAGCTGCGCGGCGTGGCGGGCGGCGGCGATCGCCCGCTGACCGGCCGGAAGCCAGACCGCGAGGCCGATGACGACGAACGTCAGCAGGCCCGCGGCGATGAGCAGCACCTCGATCGACACGACGTCGGCGAGGGGACCGAACACGACCATGCCGATCGGCATCGCCACGGCCATCACGATCCCGACGAACCCGAACACGCGCCCCTGACGCTCGGGTTCGACCGTCTCCTGCAGCAGGGTCATCGAGGGCGTCGAGAAGAACGGCACCGCGAGACCGACCAGGAACATGAAGCCGAAGAAGACCCAGACGTTGGGCGACAGGCCGAGGCCGATCGACAGCGCGCCGAACACGAGCGACGAGACCACGATGAGCGCGATCCGGCTGCGCTTCGCGAAGAAGGAGGCCACCAGGATGCCGCCGAGCATCATGCCGATGCTGAAGGCGATCTCGAGCACCGCCAGGTTCACGACATCCTGCGCCTCGCCCGCAGGGAACGAGCGCACAAGCATGAGCGGAGTGAGGTTCGACGGCGCGACGGTCAGCAGGAAGATGATCGCGAACAGGACCAGCAGCCAGCGCACGAACGCGTGGTGCACGATGTACCGCACGCCGTCGGCGAGATCGGCGAAGTAGCCCGTGTGCGCGTCGGCCGCCCGTCGGAGCGTGGCGACCGGGATGAACGCGAGGATGCCGACGTCGATCACGGCGGTCACCACGTCGATGAAGAAGATCGGGATGAGCGAGGCGGCCGTTCCCCCCGACGCAGCCGAGGCCCACGCGTACAGCGCGCCCGCGACGGCCGGCGCGAGAAGCGCCATCGCCGACTGGATCGACCCGTTGATGCCGTTCACCCGGATGAGGTTGCGGGCGGGGACGATCTGGGGGATGAGGGCCGACACCGCCGGCATCTGGATGCCGGCGCCCGCCGAGCGGACCGCCATGGTGGCGAAGAGCAGCCACACGGCGTCGTAGCCGGTCATCATGATGAGCGCGAGCGCCAGGGTCGACAGGGCGATCGCCGCGTCAGCGCCCATGATGAGGTACTTGCGGTTGTGGCGGTCGGCCCACACACCGCCGAAGATCGACACGATCGCCTGCGGGAGGAATCCGAACACCGCCGCCAGGGTCATGATGATCCCGGACTGGTACGTGATCGTGAGGTACCAGAACACGGCGTACTGCACCAGCATCGAGCCGAACAGGCTGACGGTCTGACCGCTCAGGAAGAGGACGACGTTCCTCAGCCAGCCAGGCGGATCCGCGGGCTCAGCCGACCCCGCCGGACCGCCCGTGCCGTCGCCGGCCTCCGACGGCTCTGCGCCGGCCAGGCTCGCGGCCCCGAGCGGAGAGCCCGGGGCCGGGGGCGACGCGTCGGTCTCGGCATCCGTTCGATCTCGTTCGTGCGCGCCGCTCATCTCACTCCTCGTATCCACGCCCCCGTGCGCACCCGCGAACGCCCGATGAAGACGAGGTTCGCGATATATCGCGAAGTGACTCTAACACGGGGGTCCGACGCGCGCAGCGCGTCCGAACCCTACCCGCCGTACTCGGCGAGCAGCGCGCGGGCCCCGTCGGCCAGCGCGCCGATCCTCCCCGCGGCGTCGTCGCGATCGTCCCCGCGCACGTCGAGGTAGAGCTTGAGCTTGGGCTCGGTGCCGCTCGGGCGCACGATCACGCGCGAGCCGTCGGCCAGCCACAGACGCAGCACGTCACCCGGGGGCAGGTCGCCGAAGCCGCCGAGCAGGTCGTCCACGCGCTCCACGGCGACTTCTCCGATGGATTCGGGATGCCGCGCCCGCAGCGCCGACATGATGTCGCTGATCTGCGACACGTCGTCCACGCGCACCGACACCTGGTCGCTGGCGAACGAGCCGAACTGCTGGTCGAACTCCGCCAGGAGGTCGGCGAGCGTCGCGCCCCGCTCACGCGCCTCGGACACCATCCCGAGGATGGCGACCGCCGCCGAGATCCCGTCCTTGTCGCGCACGGTGGCCGGGTTCACCAGGTAGCCGAGGGCCTCCTCGAAGCCGAACACCATCCCCGGTGCGCGCGAGATCCACTTGAATCCGGTGAGCGTCGCGTGGAAGTCGAGGCCGTAGTGCTCGGCGACCGTCTGCAGCCCCGGCGACGACACCAGCGAGCAGGCGAGCGAAGCGCCGGGCGCCGCGCCCTCCGCCGTCGCGAGCCGGGCGGCACGCCAGCCCAGCAGCAGTCCGATCTCGTTGCCGGTCAGCCGTCGCCATCCACCCTCGGCCGAGTCATCGGGCAGCGCCACCGCCAGCCGGTCCGCGTCGGGGTCGTTCGCGATCACGAGGTCGACCCCGGCGTCGCGGGCCGCCTCGAAAGCGAGGTCCATCGCACCCGGTTCCTCCGGGTTCGGGAACGCCACGGTCGGGAACGCGCCGTCGGGCTCGAGCTGTGCGGTGACCGGCACGGGTGCCGGGTAGCCCGCGGCCTCGAGGATGCGCGAGAAGGTCTCCCACCCGACGCCGTGCATCGCGGTGTAGACCCACGTCAGGTCCTGCGCGCCCGCGGGGGCCGGCGCGACAGCAGCGGTCGCGTTCACATACGCGTCGACGACGTCCTCGGTCGCGAGCTCGAAGCCCAGTGACCGCGGAAGCGTGCTGATGTCGCCGGCGTCGGCGACGCGGGTGATGTGCGCGGCGATCTCCGCGTCGGCGGGGGAGACGATCTGGGAGCCGTCGTCGGCGCCGCCGAGGTACACCTTGTACCCGTTGTCGTCGGGCGGGTTGTGGCTGGCGGTCACCATGACGCCGGCCGCCGCGCCGAAGTGCCGCACCGCGAAGGCGAGCACGGGTGTGGGCAGCAGGCGCGGCATCAGGATCGCGCGGAGACCCGCGCCCGCGAAGATCTCGGCGGAGTCGCGCGCGAACACGTCGGAGTTGCGGCGTCCGTCGTACCCGATGACGACGATCGGCGCGTCATCGAGGATCCCCGGCACCTTCGGGCCCTCGGCCTCGAGCGCGTCCGCCGAGGGGGCGTCGGTCAGCTCGGGCGCCGACGGTCCTGAGACAGGGGAGGCGACGGATGCCGCGCCCGCGGCCGCGTCGCCGTCGCGGGCGTCGTCGCCGTCGTGCGTCGAGGCGCCGGGCTCGTTCTCCTCCGCTCCGGGCTCGTTCTCCGCGGCATCCGAGGTATCGGCGGCCTGCGATGCGGGTTCCTGAGTTGGGGCGTCGTCAACGCTCGGCGCGGGCTCGGCGTCCGTGGCCGGCGAGGTCTCCGCGACTTCTCCGGCGAGGGCGGCGCCCTCGGCCGGACTCTCGGACGAGGCATCCGTCGACGCGACCACGACTGCGTCGTCGTCCGCGTCGTGGCGTGCCGACCGGCTCGCGTCGCCCTCCGCGCCCGCCGCGTCGGCGTCCGAGGCCGCCGCGTCGGCGTCCGTGCCGGCCGGGGTCACGGCGTCCGGACCCACCGGCGGCAGTCCGGCCTTCTCACGCACGTACGCCGCGAGGCCCGCCGCCGCCTGGGCGACCAGCACGCGGTTCATCCGGTTGCTGCCGGCGCCGAGAGCGCCGCGCAGTCCGGCCGTGCCGAACGCCAGGCGCGCAGAGAAACGGTCTGCGAGCTGTTCGGCGGCCGCGGCATCCCCCGACTCCGCCGCTTCGATCAGCGCGCGCAGCTCGGTGCGGGTCTCGCCGTCGGGGTCCTGCGCCAGCCAGGCATGGGCCCGGGCGAGCACGTCCGCCGCGGCCTCGTCGCCGGTCGGGACCTTCTCCGGGGCCGGCTCCTGGACCTCAGGGTCCGCCGCCGGGACCTCGCGGCCGTTCACAGCGCCCCGATCACGCGGGCCAGCAGGGACGAGATGACCGGCTCGGCCTCGCGGCCGGCGTCGAGCACCTCCTGGTGGCTGAGGGGGGTCTTCTGGATGCCGGCGGCCATGTTCGTGATGAGCGAGAAGCCGAGGATCTCCATGCCGGCCTGGCGCGCGGCGATCGCCTCGAGCGCGGTCGACATGCCGACGATGTGGCCGCCGAAGGTCTTCACCATCTGGACCTCGGCCGGCGTCTCGTACTGGGGTCCGCGGAACTGGCAGTACACGCCTTCGTCCAGGCTCGGATCGATCGAGCGCGCGAGGTCGCGCAGTCGCATCGAGTACAGGTCGGTGAGGTCGATGAACGTCGCGCCTTCGAGCGGCGTGTCGCCGGTCATGTTGATGTGATCGCTGATCAGCACCGGGCGGCCCGGGGTCCAGGTGTGCTTGATGCCGCCGGCGCCGTTGGTGAGCACCATGGTGCGAACGCCGGCAGCGGCAGCGGTGCGCACGCTGTGCACGACCCGTCGCGGGCCGTGTCCTTCGTAGTAGTGCGTGCGGGCGCCGATGACCAGCACGCGCCGGCCCTTCGGGGTGACGATGCTCCGCAGGGTGCCGACGTGTCCGGTGAGCGCAGGTGCGCTGAAGCCCGTCACGTCGGTGGCGGGGAACGTCGAGGTGGTCTCGCCGAGCAGTTCCGCCGCCTTGCCCCAGCCGCTGCCGAGCGTCAGTGCCACATCGTGGCGCTCGACTCCGGTGATGCGGGCGATGTCCTCCGCGGCGGCGGCGGCGACCGCGAACGGGTCTGCCGTGGGGTCGTCGAGAGGATTGCCGGTGGTGTCAGACATGCCACCACTTTAGGAACCGGCGGGCGGGAGGGCCAGCGAGGCCCGACGAAGGCTCAGCCCGGGTGTGTCGCCCGTGTGTCGTGTCCGCGGCGTCGGGCAGGGAAGAATGGAAGCCATGTCGATCAGCTTCGAGACCACCCAGAGCGTCGCCATCCTCGGCGGCGGACCCGGAGGCTACGAAGCGGCGCTGGCCGCCGCCCAGCTCGGCGCGGAGGTGACCGTCGTCGAGCGCGCGGGTATCGGAGGGTCGGCCGTCATCACCGACGTCGTGCCGTCGAAGTCGCTCATCGCGACCGCCGACGCGGCCGTGGCGATCGCCGGCGCCGGAGACCTCGGGGTGCAGCTGTTCGCGAAGGGCAAGGACGGCAAGCCGCTCAAGCCCGAGATCGCCATCAACCTCACCGCGGTCAACAAGCGCCTGCTGACCCTCGCCCGGCAGCAGTCCGACGACATGCGGGCCTCGCTCGCCGAGGCCGGTGTGCGCATCATCTCGGGCCACGGGCGCCTCGAGGGCGACAACGCCGTCGTGGTCTCGACCGGGCCCGGCGGCACCGACTTCGACCGCATCGAGGCCGACACCCTCGTCGTCTCGACGGGCTCGTCCCCGCGCGAGCTTCCGCACGCCAAGCCCGACGGCGAGCGCATCCTCACGTGGACCCAGCTCTACAACATGACGGCGCTCCCCGAGCACCTCATCGTCGTCGGCTCGGGCGTCACCGGCGCCGAGTTCGCCGGCGCCTACATGAACCTCGGTGCGAAGGTCACGCTGGTCTCGAGCCGCGACCAGGTGCTCCCGGGTGAGGACAAGGATGCCGCCGCAGTCCTCGAGCGCGTCTTCAAGCGGGGCGGCATGAAGCTGCTGTCGAAGTCCCGCGCCGACCGGGTCGAGAACACCGGCGACGGCGTCGTGGTGACCCTCTCCGACGGGCGCACGGTCGAGGGCAGCCACTGCCTCATGGCAGTCGGCTCGATCCCCAACACCGCCGGCATCGGCCTCGAGCAGGCGGGCGTGCAGATGACCGACTCCGGTCACATCCAGGTGAACCGCGTGGCGCGCACGTCGGTGCCCAACATCTACGCAGCCGGCGACTGCACCACCTTCGTGCCGCTGGCGTCCGTCGCCTCGATGCAGGGGCGCACCGCGATCTTCCACGCCCTCGGCGACGTCGTGATCCCGCTCGAGCGCCGCCGCATCACGTCGAACATCTTCACCGCGCCCGAGATCGCCACCGTCGGGTGGCAGGAGACCGACATCGACGACGGCCACATCAACGGCGTCGTGCACAAGATGCCGCTCGCCGCCAACGCCCGGGCCAAGATGATGGGCATCAAGGACGGCTTCGTCAAGATCATCGCCCGCGAGGGCAGCGGCACGGTCATCGGCGGCGTCATCGTCGGCCCGCGCGCTTCCGAGCTCATCTACCCGATCGCGATCGCGGTCGAGCGCCGGCTCACGGTCGACCAGGTCTCCCGCGTGTTCGCGGTGTACCCGTCGCTCTCCGGCAGCATCACCGACGCCGCCCGCGCGATGCACGTCGTCGACCACAACGTCTACGGCGGCTGACCGCCGAGCGATCCCGGATGCCGCGCCCCCGGCATCCGCCGCGATTCTCGTTCGCCCGCGTCCGCGCCCGCTCTCGCTCCCGAGCGCTCTCGCGCCCGCGCGCTCGCCCCGCGCCCGCGCACGCCGCGCCAAGTGCTGTCGAGATACGGTTACTCGGCGAGGAACCGGGTTGTCGGCACCCAGGGCGTGGTTGCTCGCCGAGCAACCGCGATGTCGGCGGGGTGAAGGTGATGTCAGGCGAGGCCGGTGTTCGTGGCCCAGAGCGCTGCGGCCCGGTTCGCGGCCTCGTCCACAAGGGCACGCAGCTCCGGCCGGTCGGGCATCGCGAACGACACGTAGGCTCCGCGTCCGCCCGCGGTCGGTCGGCCGTACGCCTTGACGGCGACCGAGCGGTCGGGCAGCAGACGCACGGTGAGCGACTGCAGCTCGAACTCCTCGCCGCGCCGCACGTCGGTCCAGCGCAGTTCGGTCGGGATCACGACGTTGATCGCGAGCGCCGACACCTCGGGCGCGTCGGATTCGGGGGTGGCCATGCCGCCATCCTGCCGCGTGCGTGCCGAGCCGTCGAGATCGCGGTCACTCGGCGAAGAACCCCGTCGCCGGCGACGAAAGCGCGGTCGCTCGCCGAGAAACCGCGATGTCGGCGAAGAAGGAGCGGGGTAGACGGCGCAGGGATGAACGACGGATGCCTCGGGGCGAGGCATCCGTCAGCCGTCAGCCATCAGGAGATCGTGAGGAGCTGGTGGCCGGCCGAGACCGTCGCGCCGGGGTCGGCGTTGATCGCGCCGATGACGCCGTCCTTGTGGGCCTGGATCGGCTGTTCCATCTTCATCGCCTCGAGCACGACCACGAGGTCGCCCTTGACGACCTGCTGGCCCTCCTCGACGGCGACCTTGACCACGGTCGCCTGCATCGGCGACTTGACGGCGTCGCCCGAGGCGCCGGCGACCACCGACGGGGCGTGCGAGCGGCGCGACGGCGGAACGGCGGCGGGGCGGCCCGCGACACCCGGCGCGGCGACGACACGGTCGGGAAGGCTCACCTCGAGGCGCTTGCCTGCCACCTCCACGACGACGGTGTGGCGCGCCTCGGCGGGCGTGGTCTCGGCGAGTTCCCCGTCCCACGGGGCGATGTCGTTCACGAACTCCGTCTCGATCCACCGCGTGTAGACGCCGAACCGGCCGTCCTCGGCCGTGAAAGCGGGGTCGCGCACGACTGCGCGGTGGAACGGCAGCACCGTCGGAAGGCCCGACACCTCGAACTCGTCGAGGGCACGACGGGAGCGCTCGAGCGCCTCGGCGCGGTCGCGGCCGGTGACGATGATCTTCGCGAGCAGCGAGTCGAAGGCGCCCGACACGCTGTCGCCGGCGGTGACGCCGGAATCCAGACGGATGCCGGGACCGCCGAACGTCTTGAACACGTGGATCGGGCCGGGCTGGGGAAGGAACCCGCGGCCCGGGTCCTCGCCGTTGATGCGGAACTCGATCGAGTGGCCGTCGGCGACCGGGTCGTCGTAGCCGAGCTCCTCGCCCTCGGCGAGGCGGAACTGCTCGCGCACGAGGTCGATGCCGGTGACTTCCTCCGAAACGGGGTGCTCGACCTGCAGGCGGGTGTTCACCTCGAGGAACGAGATCGTGCCGTCGGCGCCGATGAGGAACTCGCACGTGCCCGCGCCGACGTAGCCGACCTCCTTGAGGATGGCCTTCGATGCCTCGTACAGCACGCGGTTCTGCTCGTCGGTGAGGAAGGGCGCGGGCGCCTCCTCGACGAGCTTCTGGTGACGTCGCTGCAGCGAGCAGTCGCGCGTGGAGATGACGACGACGTTGCCCGCGGCATCCGCGAGGCACTGCGTCTCGACGTGACGCGGCTTGTCGAGGTACTTCTCGACGAAGCACTCGCCGCGGCCGAACGCCGCGATCGCCTCACGCGTGGCCGACTCGAAGAGCTCGGGCACCTCGTCGAGCGTGCGGGCGACCTTGAGGCCGCGTCCGCCGCCGCCGTAGGCGGCCTTGATGGCGATCGGAAGGCCGACGGACTCGGCGAAGGCGACGACCTCGTCGGCTCCCGCGACCGGGCCGGGCGTGCCGGGGGCGAGCGGGGCGCCCACCTTCTCGGCGACGGCGCGGGCGGTCACCTTGTCGCCGAGGGCCTCGATCGCCTCGGGGCTCGGGCCGATCCAGATCAGGCCCGCGCCGATGACGGCGCGGGCGAAGTCGGCGTTCTCGGCGAGGAAGCCGTAGCCGGGGTGGACCGCGTCGGCACCGGAACGGCGGGCCACGGAGAGGATCTTGTCGATCGACAGGTAGGTCTCGGCGCTCGTCGAGCCTTCCAGCGCGTATGCCTCGTCAGCGAGCCGGGAGTGCATGGCGTCGCGGTCCTGGTCGGCGTAGACGGCAACCGACGACTTTCCGGCGTCGCGGGCGGCGCGGATGACGCGAACGGCGATCTCGCCGCGGTTGGCAACGAGAACCTTGGCGATCTGAGGCATGGATGCCAGCCTACCGACGGCATCCCGAGGGCTTTTGAGCGGTTCGTACAAGAACCGACCAGAAACGTGGGATTCCTACTACAAGGCCGGCGCGTCGACGAGAGGCCCCGACCTACACCGCCGGAGTGTCGCCGAGGGACGGATCGACGGTGTTCCACAGCGCCGCCCAGTCGACCCCGACGTCGCGCACGAGACGGCGCAGCGTCGACAGCGACATGCCCACCACGGTCGACGGGTCGCCTTCGACGCGCTCGATGAAGGCGCCGCCCAGGCTGTCGACCGTGAACGCGCCCGCCACGTGGAGGGGTTCGCCGGTCGCGACGTACGCGTCGATCTCGGCATCCGTCACGTCCGCCGCGAACGAGACGGATGCCGCGGCCGTCGCGTGCACCTCGCGCGGCGGTGCGTCGGGCTCGATGCGCACGACGGCGTGGCCGGAATGCAGGACGCCGGTGCGACCGCGCATCGCCCGCCAGCGGGCGACGGCGTTCTCGGGCGTGTAGGGCTTGCCGAGCACCTCGCCGCCGAGCTCGAACATCGAGTCGCCGCCGATCACGATGCCGTCGAAGTCCGGGATGTCATCGCGCAGGCGCGCCGCCACGTCGGCCGCCTTGCGCCGGGCGAGCAGGAGCACGTGCTCGTCGGGAGCGAGGGTGCGCTCCTCCGCCGCCTCCACGGCGGCGATGACGGCCTCTTCGTCGACGTCCGGCGCCACGGTCAGCGGACGGATGCCGAACTGCCCCAGCAGCATGAGCCGGGCGGGGGAGGTCGAGGCGAGGCAGACGCGCATGGCTCCACCGTACGCGGCCGGGGGTCGACTCACCCGTCGGCGTAGGCTCGACGGGTGAGTGGAACCGGCGACGTCATCGACCTCGAGATCACCGATGTGGCGCACGGCGGCGTGTTCGTCGCCCGCCACGAGGGACGCGTGGTGTTCGTGCCGGATGCGATCCCGGGCGAGAAGGTCCGCGTGCGCCTCACCGATACCGCCAAGAAGTCGTTCTGGCGCGGCGAGACGCTCGAGGTCCTCGACGCGTCCCCGCACCGGCGCCCGCACGTGTGGCGCCAGGCCGACGTCGACATCGCGCCCGAGAACAGGCCAGGGGGAGCGGACTTCGGCCATATCGAGCTCGGCCACCAGCGGGCGCTCAAGCTGCGCGTGCTGACCGACGCCCTCCAGAGGTTCGGCGGCATCGATCTCCCGGTGGGACTCGAGGGTGTGTCACCGGTGCTCTCCGCCGACGGCGAAGTGCGCGAAGAAGAGAGCCCCGAGGGGACCGGGTGGCGCACGCGGGTGAGCCTGCACGTCGACGCGGAGGGGCGCATCGGCCCCTACGCCGCGCGCAGCCATCGCGTGATCGCGGTCGACGACCTCCCTCTCGCCACAGCCGCGGTCGAGCGCGCGGCGCTCGAGCTGCGGGGCGCGGCGCCCGGCCGCGTCGACCTCGTCCAGCCGTCGGACGGCCGCGTGCGCGTCCTCGCCCGGCCCGAGACCGAGAAGCGGGCTCCTCGCGGCCGCGCCGGCGGCGTCGGCCGCGGCGCGCGTCGCGGCGGCAAGCCGTCCGCTGGCCCAGCCGGCACGCCGGCGACGACCCGTAACGACCCCGCGCGGGAGACCGTGCACCAGCGGGTCGGCGACCGCGACTTCCGCGTCGACGCCGGCGGGTTCTGGCAGGTGCATCGCCTCGCCGCCCACACGCTCACACAGCACGTCGCCGGCGCGCTGCAGAGCCTTCGCGCCGACGGACCCGCACCGCGCAGCGGCGGCGCGTGGATCGATCCCGACGCGTGGCACCTCGACCTCTACGGCGGCGTCGGGCTGTTCGCGGCGACGCTCGGCGACCTCGGCGGACCGTCCACGCGGGTCACGAGCGTCGAGTCCGACCCCCGCGCCACCGAGTACGCGGGCGAGAACCTGGCCGACTGGGTCGGTGCCCGCGCCGAGACCGGGCGCGTCGACAGGTGGCTCGCGCGACTGGTGGCCGAGGCATCCGTCACCGAACGCGAGCGGCTGTCGAGGGGCGTCGTGCTCCTCGACCCGCCGCGCTCGGGAGCAGGACGCGAGGTCGTCGAGAGCATCGCGTCGCTGTCGCCCGAGACCGTGGTCTACGTCGCGTGCGACCCTGTGGCGCTCGCCCGCGACATCGCCACCTTCCGGGCCGGGGGCTACGACGTCGAAAGCGTCTCTGCTCTGGATCTTTTTCCCAACTCGCATCACGTCGAAGCCGTCGCAATTCTCTCCCGGAGCGGCGCACGTCGGTAGGCTGACGGCATGACGCGCGTAGCCTTCATCGACGATCACGAGTCGGTGCGGCTCGGCCTCGAGGCGGCCTGCGCGCGTGCCGAGGCCATGGCCGTCGCCTTCTCGGGCAGCACCGTCACCGAGTACGTCGACTGGCGTGCGTTCTCGAGGCAGCCTCCCGCCGACGTGGTCGTGCTCGACCTGACGCTCGGCGACGGGACGACGGTGACCGAGAACGTGCGGCGGCTCGTGCTCGACGGGTCCAGCGTGATCATCCACAGCGTCGCCGATCGCCCTGCCGCCGTGCGCGAGGCCCTCGCCGCCGGCGCCGCCGGCGTCGTGAGCAAGTCGTCGCCCATCGGCGACGTCATCTCGGCCGTCCGCACGGTGGCCCGCGGCGAGCCGCTCAACAACGTCGAGTGGGCGAGCGCGGTCGAAGGGGACCGGGCGTTCGCCGATGCGTCGCTGTCGGCCCGCGAGCGCGACGTATTGCGCCTGTACGCAGCGGGACTGCCGCTGAAAGTCGTCGCCGACCGCCTCGGGGTGGCGTACTCGACGGCCAAGGAGAACATCACGCGCATCCGGGTGAAGTACGTGGAAGTCGGCCGGCCGGCGCCCACGAAGATCGATCTGCTGCACCGAGCCGTCGAGGACGGCATCCTCGTGGAACCGTCGGCCGACGCGGGAGACATCACGCGTGGCCGGTGACGGGCAGACCGCCGTGCTCGACACCGCGTGGGCACAGATCCCCCATTCGCCTCAGGCGACGGCGGGTATCGGCTCCTTCACCCGTTCCCGGGTCGAGCGCATCATCTCGCTCGCCGCCGGGCTCGGCTCGGTCATCGTCGGCCTGCAGGCGTTCGTGACGGCGCTCGGCTCGACCGACGAGCGGCCAGGCTGGCACGAAGCGCTCATGATCGCGGTGTTCGGCTCGCTCGCCGTGATGATCCTCGCGTGCCTCATCGGGCGCGGCGTGCGCATCGCGGCCGGCGGCTTCGCGCTGATCTACGTGCTCGCCCTCATCGCCTGGCCGATCGCGACGGCCGGTGTGCCGCCGCCGTCGCTGGAGGAGCCCTGGATCTGGCTGCCGCTGAACCTCGCAACGCTCGCCGCGGTCCTGGCGTTCCCCTTCCCGCTGCAGATCGTCTGGACCGCCGTCACCCCGGTGCTGTTCGGCATCGTGCGGCTGGTGCAGGTGGGGTTCGTCCAGGAGTACTGGCTGGTCGTCGGGCTCGACGTGTCTTTCACGCTGATCCTCGGCGGCGTCATCCTCACCCTCGGATGGCTCTTCCGCTCCATGGCGGTCAACGTCGACGAGACCCGAGCGCGGGCGGTCGCCTCTTACGCCAAAGCGGCCGCGGCGGACGCCGCGGAGCAGGAGCGCGTCTCCGTGGCCGCGCTCATGCACGACAGCGTGCTCGCCGCGCTCATCGCCGCCGAGCGCGCCAGCACGCCGCGCGAGCGGACGCTGGCCGCCACGATGGCGCGCGAGGCGCTCACGCGACTGGCCAACACCGAGCAGGACGCGCACGAGGGTACGGACGAGCCGTGGGATGCCGCCACCCTCGCCGTCGAGATCGCCGACGCGGCGAGCGAGCTCGGCGTCGATGTGGACGTGCAGCGCGACCTCGATCCGCAGAGCTCCCCGATTCCCGGTCGAGTGGCCCGCGCTCTCACGCTCGCGGCCACTCAGGCGGTCGCGAACGCCCTCCAGCACGCGGGAGGCGCCGGGCTCGGCGTGGCGGTCACGACCGTCGGCGGGCGCGTGCGCGTCGAGGTCCACGACGCGGGTGAGGGATTCGATCTGGATGCGGTCCCCGACGACCGGCTGGGCATCCGGGCGTCGATCGTGGCCCGCGTGGCGGCGGTGGGCGGCAAGGCCGATCTCGAGACGGGACCGCACGGCACCGTCGTGCGCCTGGACTGGCAGGAGCCGCTCACGTGATCAGCGTCAAGAACGTCCTCATCGTGCTCGCGGTCGCGTTCACGGCCTATCTCGCCGCGCGCGGCCTGTCGTGGACCGGCCCCGTGGCGCAGCCCCTCATCGTGGTCGCGGCGCTCGCGCTCTACCTCGCCACCACGTGGCTCTGCATCTTCTGGGAGCCCGCGTCCGTGCGAGCCGCCCCACATCCCGCCATCCCCCATTCCGAGTCACCGGCACACCCTGACGACGCCGCCCAGGCCGCGGTCGACGGCATCCGCGGGCCGCTTCCGCTGCCGGTCATCGCCCAGATCCTCGCGCTCGCCTGCGCGCTCATCGTGCCCAGTGCGATCTCGGTCGCCGTCGGTGAGGCCTCGCGCACCGCACCCTTCGCCACGTGGTACCTCGGCGGCATCGGCGCGCTGATGACGATCGTGATGGTCCGGCGGCGGCCGTGGACGGCGTGGTCGGGGATCGTGGCGCTGGCCGTGGCGTCGATGATCTGGATGGGACCCGTCGCGGCGCTCGCGCTCGGGCTCGTCGGCTCCATCGTGTGGGTCGCCTGCGCGCAGCTCCTCGTGCTGTCCATGGACCGCGCCGCGCGCGACACGGCGCGCCTCACGCGGCTGCAGCGCGCCGCCACCGGATGGCAGACCGCGCAGGTCGTGCGCCAGCGGGAGCGGCGTGTGCAGGTGCAGCGGGCGCTCGCGGTCGCCGGACCGGTGCTGACCCGCACCGTGGCCCACGCCGGCGTGCTGACCGACGCCGACCGGCTCGAGGCCCGCATCGCCGAGGGGCGCCTGCGCGACGAGATGCGCGGGCCACGGCTGCTGGACGACGAGGTGCGCGCCGAGCTCGAGCGCGCGCGTCGTCGCGGGGCGAACGTCACCGTGCTCGACGAGGGCGGCCTCGAGGGCGTGGACGATGAGACGCTCGGCGTCATCCGCGGGCAGCTCGCCGAGGCGCTGCGTTCGGCGAGCTCCGACCGGCTCTACATCCGCACCTCGCCCGACGAGCGCGTCGCGGTCACCGTCGTCGGGCGCTCGACGTCGGTCGGCGCACCGAGCGACGAGGACGCCGTCGACCTGTGGCGCGAGATCCCGCACCCCGGCCGAGGCTGATCGCCTCGCCGGGCAGGTCTTGACCGCGCGCAGGACCCGCCCGCCGCGCGGTTGCGACGGCGGATGACGGATGCCGCGACCCGCGGCCGTTCGAAGACAGCCTCGCTCCCCGCCCAGCAGGGGGAGGGGACGCCAGGCGGGGAACGGAGTGGAAGGAGGCGAGGGGCGGCGAAGCCGCCCGCCCCTCGCCTGGCGGACGGTTACCCGAAAACCGTCCGCATGGCCGGATCCGGGGAATCCGCAGAGCGGATCCGGATCGGCCGAACGCAGAAGCGTTCCAGCGAGACAAGTATCTCCATCCCGCAAGCCCGGTGTCTGTAGGTATTTCGGGGGACAAGCCGCAGCCCGTTGTCCCCCTGCGGTCAGCCGCCGAAGCGTCCCCAGCCGAGCTCGCGGTCGAGCGGGCGCCGCAGCGCGCGCTGCGACAGCGACCAGCCGCTGCGACGCGCATCGTCAGGGGCGACGGCCTCGGCGGCCTCGCCGGTGTAGGCCTCGCTCACGACGGCGATGAGCGCGGCGAGCTCCTCCTCCATCGGCGTGCCCCGGAGGACGTCGATCTTGACGCCCCCGGCATCCGTCCCGTCGTCTGCCATGCTCACAGCGGGATGTTCCCGTGCTTCTTGGGCGGCAGGCTCGCCCGCTTGCCGCGCAGCGCGCGCAGCGCCTTGGCGATCGAGACGCGGGTCGCCGCCGGCTCGATGATGCCGTCGAGCTCGCCGCGCTCGGCGGCGAGGAACGGCGAGGCGACGTTGTAGGTGTACTCGTTGGCCAGGCGCGTGCGCACCGCCGCGACGTCTTCACCGGCCTCTTCGGCGCGCTTGATCTCGCCGCGGTAGAGGATGTTGACGGCGCCCTGACCGCCCATGACCGCGATCTCGGCCGTCGGCCAGGCGAGATTGACGTCTGCGCCGAGCTGCTTGGAGCCCATGACGATGTACGCGCCGCCGTAGGCCTTGCGGAGGATCACGGTCACCAGCGGCACGGTGGCCTCGGCGTAGGCGTAGAGCAGCTTCGCGCCGCGGCGGATGACGCCCGTCCACTCCTGGTCGGTGCCCGGCAGGTAGCCGGGCACGTCGACGAGCGTGACGATCGGGATCGAGAACGCGTCGCAGAAGCGCACGAACCGGCTGGCCTTCTCGCCGGCCTCGATGTTGAGCGTGCCCGCCATCTGCGACGGCTGGTTCGCGATGATGCCCACCGAGCGCCCCTCGACACGGCCGAAGCCGATCACGATGTTGGGGGCGAACAGCGGCTGCACCTCGAGGAAGTCCTCGGCGTCGACGATGCCGCGGATGACCTGGTGGATGTCGTACGGCTGGTTCGGCGAATCGGGGATGATCGCGTTCAGTGCGCGATCGGCATCCGTCGTCTCGAACTCGAACCCGGTCTCGTAGACGGGCAGCTCCGCCATGTTGTTGTCGGGGAGGAAGCCGAGCATCGTGCGGACGTAGTCGATCGCGTCCTCCTCGTCCTCGGCGAGGTAGTGGGCGACACCCGACCGGGTGTTGTGCGTGTGCGCGCCGCCGAGCTCCTCCATGCCGACATCCTCGCCGGTCACGGTCTTGATGACGTCGGGGCCGGTCACGAACATCTGGCTCGTCTTGTCGACCATGACGACGAAGTCGGTGAGGGCGGGGGAGTAGACCGCGCCGCCTGCCGCGGGACCCATGATGATCGAGATCTGCGGGATGACGCCCGACGCGCGCGTGTTCAGGCGGAAGATCTCGCCGTACTTGCCGAGGGCGACCACGCCCTCCTGGATGCGGGCTCCGCCCGAGTCGAGGATGCCGACGATGGGGATGCCGGAGCGCAGCGCGAACTCCATGACCTTGATGATCTTCTCGCCGGCGACCTCGCCCAGCGATCCGCCGAAGGTCGAGAAGTCCTGCGAGTAGACGGCGACCGTGCGGCCGTGGATCGTGCCGACGCCGGTGACGACCGAGTCGCCGTATGGCCGCGAGCGATCCATGCCGAAGGCGGTGGTGCGGTGGCGCACGTACTCGTCGAGCTCCACGAAGCTGCCGGTGTCGAGCAGCTGGTCGATGCGCTCGCGCGCGGTGCCTTTGCCCTTCGCGTGCTGCTTCTCCTTCGCGACCTCCTCGGGATCGAGCACGGCCTCCTGGAAGCGGGCGCGGAGGTCGGCGATCTTGCCGGCGGTCGTCGAGAGGTCGGGCTGCTCGGTCACGGATTCCACCCTATCGGCGCCCCTTCGCGATCTGTTGGAGGGTTCGTACAAGGGGTCGCGGCATCCGCTGTCGTTGATCGGGATCCGCTCCGCCGACCGCGGCAACTCTCACCGATTCTTCACACGCCCACTCCCCGCCCGATCCGACTTGTGGCTAGGGTCGTGATGACATGCGAGCACGGCGGGAGTCCTTCCGTGCCGGCGTAGTTCGGGCTACGGCGGCATCGCTGGCCGTCGCGCTCGGACTGTGCATGGCAGACGGCATGGCGAACGCCCAGCCGCTGCCGGAACCCAGCGCCGCGGCGAACTCTCAAACGTCCCCGGGCCCACTCTCAGCAACTGACGAGACGCAGACTGGTGAGGGCGACGCGCCGCAGTCGCCGACGCCGGTGCCAGTGCCCACACCTTCTTCGTCCGCACCGTCGACCGAACCGGAAGATCCGCCCGAACCGCCGGAGCAGGAGATCCAGGATCCGGGCACCGACGAGGCGCCGGTCCAGCGCTCTCCGCAGGAGGACGCGCCTGACACCGAGCTGCAGGACGTGGACCCTGCAGCGGCGCCTGTCGTGCCTGGAGTTTCACGATTGGGTGGTGGGGACCGATTCGACACGAGCGTCCTCGCGTCGCAGACGGCATTCCCTTCGGGGGCGGCAACAATACTCGTCGCTTCAGCGTACGCACCGGTCGACGCGATCACCGCCGCGGGATTGGCCGGGGCCTTGTCCGCGCCTCTCCTGTACGTCCATCCGGAGTTCGTGCCGGACACGATCGCTGCCGAGATCACCCGACTTGGGGCGACTTCGATCGTGGTGATCGGAGGCCCCGCCGTGGTGCCTGAGCCGATCATCCAACGATTGCAGACGCTCGTCGCGGGTGTGCGGCGGTTCGGCGGTGGCGACAGGTTCGAGACCTCCCGGATGGCTCTCGCGGGCCGCGGAGGTCCGACCGACACCGCGTATCTCACTGGCGGAGCTGGTCTCATCGACCCGCCCGTCGCATCCGTGGCGGCGGCGGCGACCGGCCGCGCCGCCCTGCTCGTCAACGGCCTCCTGCCCTCCGCCGACTCCGAAACAGTCGAGGCGCTGCGCGCCGCTGGCGTAAGCAATGCGGTGCTCGTTGGCGGATTCGGGACTATCAGCTCAGCGTACGAGGCATCGCTCAGGTCCGCAGGCTTCGTCGTCTCACGCAAGATGGGCTCGGATCGCTATGCCACGGCGGTGATGATGGCCGGCGAACGGCTCGGGTCGCCGAGCCGAGCCATCGTGGCCAACTCGTTCGCCACCGCCGATGTGGGGGTGGCCGCCGGTCTCGCGGCCGTGACCCGGCAACCGCTCTACTACACGATCAAACCCTGCATGGTAGACGCCGCGGCTGCGCACATCGCTGCCACCGGGGTGCCGGTGACGGCGGTCGGCGGTCCGGTCTGGATCGGCGACCCCGTGCTTGCCAACCGCAGCTGCGCGTCGGTCAAAGCAGACGGCGAGCGTCGCCTGGACAGCGCGCTGCGCTCAACGCTGGCGAACTTGTCCGGCACCTACGCTGTTTCCGTCCGCGAGCTCGGCGGAGTCGACCAGACGGTGCACATCAACGGGGGCGACCGCCGCGAACCTGCGAGTGTGATGAAGGTGTTCGCCGCTTGGGCGGCACTCAAGCGGATCGAACAAGGCGGTGCGACGCTCGGCACGGTGCTGCCCTCCGGGGTTCCGCTCGGCGCCTGTCTCCAGGTCATGATCCAGGCGTCGGACAATTACTGCCACTCCGACATCGTCCACTGGATCAATATCCCCGTGATCAACGGGATGATCGCCGCCGCTGGATTCGCCTCGACGTCCTACGGGAACGTTGCGAACGGGACGAGCGTGCTCTACGCGGGGAACCGGACGACCTCCGGGGACGTCAACCTCCTGCTCGCGCGGCTGCGGACGGGGGAGATTCTTGCCCCAGCACTCGCAGAGCACCTCTTCGGCCTCATGCGTACACAGGTTTTCCGCACCCGAATTCCTTCCGGTATCCCGCCGGGCGTGCCGCAGGCGAGTAAGCCGGGGGCGCTTTGGCTCGCCGGCGGACTCATGCAGGCGGATACAGCGATCATCGACGGCCCGACGTCGACGTACGTGCTCACGGTGATCGGCGACAATGCCGCGTCGCAGGCGGCGATCCGGGCGATCTCACGGACGGCGTACCAGCATTTCCACGGGGCATTCGGCGCGGCGGCCACCTATCCGGTGGAGCAGGTGCTCACACGCGCCGCCACAGTGGTCCGCACGACGCCGGGTGGACTGGTGGCGGCGCAGCTGCCCCAGTGGTACCCGCTGCAGGTCCTCGATGCGCAGCGCCTGTGGTATCTGGTCCAATACGGCTCCCGCCAGGTGTGGATCTACTACTCAGACGTCGTCACGCGATGATCGGGAGCGGCCTTAGCGCGCCCGCTTGACACGGCGGTAGCGTGTCAGCATGTCGATCCCTGATCGCGGCTATCCGCTCGCCGCCGCTGTGAGTCCGCGCGTGCAGGTGGTCGAGACCACCGATTCCACGAACGCCGACGTCGTGCGTCACGTCGTCGAGGCGCCGCACGACTGGCCGCATCTGTCGCTGCTGCTCACCGATGACCAGCGTGCCGGGCGAGGGCGGCTCGACCGCACGTGGGTGACGCCGCCAGGATCTGCGCTGGCGGTGTCGGTGGTCGTCGACGCGTCGGCGGTCCCCGTCCAGGCGCGAGGGTGGATCCCGTTGCTGGCCGGTGCCGCGATGACCCGCGCGATCGCCGCACAGGTGGCGGGCAGCGTGCACTCCGCGACGCTCAAGTGGCCGAACGACGTGTTGCTGGACGGCGCGAAGGTGTGCGGCATCCTCGCTGAGGTGGTCCCCGGACACCCCGACATCGTCGTCGTGGGTTCGGGTGTGAACACGCGGATGCCGCAGGTAGAGCTCCCCGTCGACACGGCGACCTCGTTCGCAGCGGCGGGCCTGACGTGCGACGACGATCGCCTGCTCGCCGACTACCTGTCCGCGCTGGACGAGCAGCTGGCGGCCCTCGCCCGCGCGGGCGGGGACGCCGCGGCCGCGGGCGTGGTCGCCGAGGTCGAGGCGCTGTGCAGCACGCTCGGCAGCGATGTCGCGGTGTCGCTGCCTGACGGCGCGACGCTGTGGGGACGCGCGCAGCGGATCGACCCCGACGGCCGCCTCGTGGTCGTGCAGGACGACGAGTTCGAGAGCGTGGTGTCGGCGGGCGACGTGGTGCACGTGCGGAGCCGGCCGGCCGGCTCCTGACGCGCGGCCCCGCCGCTGGCCGGGGCGAGGTCAGGCGCGCCGCCGGGCGCCGTCCCGCCGCCGGCCGGGCCGTGGTGGGCACGGCTCGCGGGTGCGCCCCCGCATGACGCAATACGGCGGGTGCGCACCGGACTGTCAGCCGTGCCCCGCACAATGGGGACATGACGCAGCCGACGAGCTACGGCGGCAGGCCGCTGACTCCGGCCCCCGGCGCACCGACGCCGGAGCTGCTCGTCGCGCGCTTCCGCGCGCACGCGCGTCGGCTCGCGTGGTCGGCGCTCGTGCTGATCGCCGTCGCCGGCGCCTGCGGGTTCTTCTACGGCAACCTCCCCGCGCCGTTCGAGAACTGGATGCTGCTCACCGCTGCCGCCGTGGTGGTGCTCCTCCTGGTCGTGCTGCCGTACCTCGTGTGGCTCGGTCACGTCTACACGATCACGACGCGGCGCGTCATGGAGCGGCGCGGGATCTTCTCCATCAAGCGCCGCGAGCTGGCCCACGTGCGCGGCTACGCGCTGAAGGTGCACCGGGGTCTGCTGCAGCGCATGTGGGGCGCCGGCACGATCACCTTGACCAACGGCATCGACGAACCGCTCCAGCTCGCGAACATCCCCAGTGTCGAACTCGTGCATGAGGCGCTGGTCGACCAGGTCGAGGTGAACCAGATCCTGGCTCACCGCGACGCGCAGCCGCTTCCGCCGGGCACGCCGCCCGCCCCGCCCCGTCCGGTCGCCCCTCCGGCATGAGCCGGATCGTCGGTCGTCCCACGCGTGCG
Source organism: Microbacterium ureisolvens (assembly GCF_015278315.1). Lineage (GTDB taxonomy): Bacteria > Actinomycetota > Actinomycetes > Actinomycetales > Microbacteriaceae > Microbacterium > Microbacterium ureisolvens. The sequence continues at coordinate 137,778 of NZ_JADIJE010000006.1, forward strand.
GGATGATGGACGGAGGATCCGGTCGAGAGGGAGTGGCATGGCACTGCGAGTCGGAGTCGTCGGAGGTGGCCAGCTGGCCCGCATGATGATCGCACCGGCGGTCGAGCTCGGGGTCGAGATCCGCGTGCTCGCCGAAGACGAGGGGATGTCGGCATCCCTCGCGGCCACCGCCGTCGGCGACTATCGCGACGCCGACACCGTGCTCGCCTTCGCGCGCGACGTTGACGTCCTCACGTTCGACCACGAGCACGTGCCGCAGGACGTCCTCGCGACGCTCGTCGGCGAGGGCATCGCCGTGCATCCAGGCCCCGACGCGCTGCGGTTCGCGCAGGACAAGCTGCTCATGCGCGCCCGGCTGCAGGAGCTCGGGATGCCGCAGCCCGACTGGGCAGCCGTCACCAACGCCGAGGAGCTGCAGTCGTTCATCGACGACCACGGCGGGCGCGCCGTCGTGAAGACACCGCGCGGCGGATACGACGGCAAGGGCGTGCGCGTCGTCTCGGCGGGCACCGAGGCCGAGGACTGGTTCACGACGCTCGCCGAGGACGCCCACGGCGGCGCGCTGCTGGTCGAAGAGCTCGTCGACTTCACCCGCGAGCTCGCCCAGCAGGTCGCCCGGCGCCCGTCCGGCGCGGTGCGGGCGTACCCCGTCGTCGAGACCGTGCAGCGCGACGGCGTCTGCGCCGAGGTGATCGCCCCGGCGCCGCACTCGAGCGAGCGCCTGCAGCAGGTCGCCGCCGAGATCGGGATCTCGATCGCCGACGGACTCGGCGTGACCGGGATGCTCGCGGTCGAGCTCTTCCAGACGACGGACGAGCGCCTGCTCGTCAACGAGCTCGCCATGCGCCCTCACAACAGCGGGCACTGGAGCCAGGACGGCGCCGTCACGAGCCAGTTCGAGCAGCACCTGCGGGCCGTGCTCGACCTTCCCCTCGGCGACACCGACCCGCTCACCGGGTGGGCGGTGATGGTGAACATCCTGGGCGGTCCGGCGGACGACTCCCTCGACGCCCGCTTCGCCGCCGCGATGCAGGAGCACCCGCAGGCCAAGGTCCACACCTACGGCAAGGCCCCCCGCCCCGGCCGCAAGGTGGGGCATGTCACGGTGGTGGGCGACGAGCTCGACGATGTCGCGTACCAGGCGCGGGCCGCGGCATCCTTCTTCCTCGACTGAACCGGTCGTTGAGCGAGCGAGGAACGAGCGAGACGAAACGCGCCGAGCCGATGCCATAGGCCCGCGGCTCTTCGCATCGTGCGTCGCGCGACGATCGGATCTGCCGCGCCGTTGCGGGGAGTTTCCAGCCTTCCCCGCTACCCTCGACGAGTGACTGCGCCCCTCCACTCCTCCGAGTCGCCGCTCGTCGGCGTCGTCATGGGTTCCGACTCCGACTGGCGGGTCATGAGCGACGCCTCGCAGGCGCTCACCGACTTCGGCATCCCGCACGAGGTCGAGGTCGTGTCGGCGCACCGCACGGTCGACAAGCTCATCCGGTACGGGCGTGACGCGCGCGCTCGCGGTCTCCGCGTCATCGTCGCCGGCGCCGGGGGCGCGGCGCACCTCCCCGGCATGCTGGCATCCGTCACCGCACTCCCGGTCATCGGGGTGCCCGTGCAGCTGGCAACCCTCGACGGTATGGACTCGCTCCTGAGCATCGTGCAGATGCCGGCCGGCATTCCCGTCGCCACCGTCTCCATCAACGGCGCCAAGAACGCCGGACTGCTCGCCGCCCGCATCCTCGGCGCGTCCGACCCCGAGGTCGCCGACCGCGTCGAGGCCTACGCCCGCGATCTGGAAGCCCAGGTCGAGCAGAAGAACCGGCGGCTCAAGGAGTCGCTGTGAGCGTGATCAGCCCTCCGAGCGCCACCGCCCGCCTCGGCGGGCCGGCGGTCGTGCAGGAGCGCCCGATGCGGTATCCGGATGCCTCGTCCCGCGGCATGATGACGCGCCGAGGCTGGTGGCTGGTGGGGCTGAACTTCCTGATCCCGGGGTCCGCGCAGGTACTCGCCGGAAACCGACGGCTGGGTCGGTTCGGGATCGCCGCCACTCTCCTCATGTGGGTGCTGGTCGTGGTCGCGCTGCTGTTCGCACTGCTGGCGCCGACTGCAGGGCTGAGCATCGTGACCGGCGCGTGGCTGCCGGACTGGCTGGGACTGCTCCGGCCGCTGCCGCTCTTGATCGCGCAGGGCCTTCTCATCGCGTACGCGGTGCTGTGGGTGGTCCTGACGGTGGACACCCTGCGCCTGGTGCGTCTCGTCAAGACCGGTGGCGGCGCGCGGTTCGCGATCGCGCTCGTGGCTGTCGGGCTGATGGTCGTGGCGAGCGGCACCGCCGTCTACGCATCGAACGCCGTCGGCACGGTGCGCGGCACGATCAGCACGATCTTCGGTGCGAGCGGGCCGACGGTTCCACCCTCCGACGGCTACTACAACATCCTGCTGCTCGGCGCCGACAGCGGCGAGGGCCGTGACTCGATGAGGTTCGACAGCATCTCGGTGGTGTCGGTCAACGCCGAGACCGGAGCGACCACGATCACCGGCATCCCGCGTGACATGCCCCACTTCCCGTTCTCGGAGGGTCCCATGCAGGACCAGTATCCGAACGGCTTCGAAGGCCACGGTGACCCCAGCTGTGGCTGGGGGAGCGGCGTCAACCAGCTGACGAACGCCGTCGAGCAGTGCCGCGAGGATCGCGGGACGGGGCTGTACCCGGATGCCGAGGCCCAGGGTTCGACGCCTGCGATCGAGGCGACGAAGGACGCCGCCGCGGGGATCCTCGGCATCGAGATCCCGTACTACGTCTTCGTCGACATGCACGGCTTCGCCTCGCTCGTCGATGCGCTGGGCGGGGTCGACATCAACGTCACCGAACGCCTGCCCAAGGGCGGCGGACCCTCGTACCCCGGCGAGCCGGTGGACGACTGGGCGACAGGCTGGATCGAGCCCGGCCAGCAGCACATGGACGGCGACACCGCTCAGTGGTACGCCCGGTCGCGGTACACGACCAGCGACTTCGATCGCATGAGTCGTCAGCGCGAGCTGCAGGAGGCGATCCTCGCGCAGTTCACTCCGCAGGTGGTGCTCACGCGTTTCCAGGAGGTCGCCGCGGCGGGCGCCGACATCATCCAGACCGACTTGCCGCAGTCGTTCATCCCGACCCTCGTCGACCTCGGTCTCAAGGCCAAGGAGCAGCCCGTGCAGACTCTCGAGCTCACTCCGGCCGGCGGCATAGACGAGTTCGACCCGGACTACCCCTATATCGCGGAGCTCCTCCAGACGACGCTCCACCCGCCGACTCCGACCCCGTCGGGGGAGTGATCATGGTCGCCACGCTGCGCGTCGTGCTCGACCAGCTCGTCGCACCGACCGAGCCCGAGCTCGCTGAGGCCTCGCGCGAGCTCGCGCGGGCCCTGGTGCTGGGCGCACCGTCCGGATGCGAGGTGGAGGCGATCGCGCCGGCCGGGGGAGTGGACGGCGCGCTGGATGCGGTCTCAGGGCTCGCGGGCGTGCGTCGCACGGCTCTGCCGCGCCGCGAGCTCGCCGGCGCTCTGCAGCTCGGAGTCGGCACGGGGATCGGCGGCGGCATGATCCATTCGCCGTCGCTCTTCGCACCGCTGGTGCGCCACGACCGCGTACACGACCACGATCAGACGGTGGTGACCGTGTGGGATCTGCGCCCGTGGGAGTCACCCTCCGAGCTGCCGCGCGCGGTCGTCGCGTGGCACAAGGCGATGCTCAAGCGGGCGGTGAAGCACGCCGATGCCGTGGTGGTGCCGACGCATTCGCTCGCGTCGCGGCTGCTCGAGGTCGCTCCGGCGCTTCGGGATCGGCTGCGCGTCATCGCCGGCGCCTCGCCGCTGGGGTTCTCGGTGCCCGTCGACGAGGTCGGGCGGCGCCGCGAACTGGGGCTCCCCGAAGGGTTCGTGCTCCTGGCCGGCGGGCCGTTCGGCTCCGAAGGCCTGGAGGCCGGGCTCGCGGCGGTGGCGGCATCCGGGGTCGATCTTCCGGTGGTGGTCATGGACGTCGCGGAGGGGCACGAGCCGGCGGTGGCGGATCTCGCCTCGGCGGCCGGGGTGCCCGAGCGGGCGCTCCATGTGCGCGGGGTGCTTTCCGCGGAGGATCGGGCGGCGGTGTTCGGGGCGGCGGTCGCGTTCGTGGCGCCGTCGCGTCGAGCGGCGTTCCCGTGGCGGGTCGTCGACGCTCTGACGCTGGGGGTGCCGGTGATCGCCGCCTCGTCCGCTGCGCACGACGAGGTCGTGTTCGACGGGGGCGTGCTGGTGGGCGGAACCGACCGCCCGAGCCTTGTGCAGGGACTAGGAGCCTCTTTGGCCGCGTCTCTGGGCTCGACGTCGGCCGCCGAGCGGCTCGGTGTGCTGGCGGGGGACCGTGGCCGGGCCTTCTCGTGGCGCGAGGCGGCCGACAAGGTCTGGATGCTGCACGCCGAGCTTTAGAGGAGCGGCGCTGTGTTCCGACCTCGTCAGGAAGTTGGGGCAGGCGCGTGCGACGCTCCGAAGATCTGCCCGCACTGCCGACAGGTCCACGGGCCTGCGTCATCGCGCGAGAGCTGGTCGTGGGGGCAATGCATCGGACAAGCCTAACCGGTGCGGCGACCTGGTCCCCCGTGGGCCGTGAAGGCGGACACTCGAGCCGCCGCCTCTCAGGTGCGCGAATCCTGCTCGGTTCGTGGCGAACCCGCCTGCTGCCCGCGCCGCCCCCAGCGCCCGGTCTGCGGCTCGCTCGGGCTCAAGCTGCGGGCGACCGAACGCGCGAGGCGATGAGAGGGGCGCTCGACCCATCTCCAGAAGCACCACGCGGCCACCATGCAGATCGGCAGGGCGACGACGGGAGCGATCCAGGAGTGCTCGGGTGGCGTCATGACGGCAAGACTCACGACGATGGGCTCGTGGGTGAGGTAGAGGCTGAACGAGATCGTGCCGACGGCTGTCAGCAGGCGCGTGGACAGCAGGCGCTGCGCACCGGGCGACCCGATCGCGAGCAGGACCACCAGCACGACACCGATGACGACCGGAATGGCCCGCAGCGCCGTCCCGACAGGCTCGGTGGCCGCGGGACCCCACCACGCGAATGTGACGAGCAACACCGCGATCGTTCCGGCGACGATCTCGGCCAGCGCACCTCGGGGGCGGGTGAAGAGCCGCTGCATGCTGCGGGTGATCTGGGAGAGGTTGACGGCCACGAGCGCACCGAACCCGAAGAACGGGAGGTACCGCATCGCATCGGAGCCGACCGCCGAACCGAATGCCGAGACGGCTGCGAGGAGGCCGGCGATGACAGGCCACCAGCGCCGCCCGAAACGGACAGCGACCCATATGTACACCGGAAGCAGGAGCGAGAACACCACCTCCCACCGCAGAGACCACAGCGGGCTGTTCAGCCAGGACGTGCCGTCCAGCAGGGCCATGTCCCGCACCACACCCGCGGGCGTGAGCTCCTCGCCGTGTGCCCGCACCCACTCGCTGTATCCCTCGCCCACGAACCGGGGCCACAGCAGCGCGCAGGCGACGGCGAAGACCACCGCGGCCGCGACCGGGAGGTACAGCCGCAGAAGCCGGCTCGGGTAGTAGGACCGCCAGCGGATCCGTCGCTCACCGGTGGCGGGCAGCGTCAGCACGACACCGCTCAGGACGAAGAAGACGAGCACCGCCTCTCCGCCGGCCCAGACCACATGCAACGGCGTGTGCGCGAAGGGGGTGACGAACCACGGTTCCGCGAGCCCCCAGTACACGGCGGAGAAGCCGGACATCGTCAGGAGCGCGTGATGGACGACGACGACCAGGGCGGCGAGCCCCCGCAGGCCATCGAGGCTCGTGACGCGATCCGGCGCCATCAGGCGGGTCGGAGCGAGGCGCGGGCGTGCTCGGGGAGCACCGTGGTCCAGTCGGGTGCGGCGAACCCGGTGGCCTCGATCTTCGACAGGTCGAGGACGCTGTTGTGCGGCCGAGGCGAGACCGGGCCGGCAGCCCCCGACAGGTACTGCTCCGTCGTGACGTCCGCCACCCGCTCGGGATCATGGCCCACCGCCGCGAAGACCGCCCGCGCCACGTCCGACCACGCCGCCGACGGGCCGCCGCTGGTGAGGTTGTAGACGCCGTACTCCGCCTCGACATCCAGAAGATGACGGATGCCGCGCGCGATGTCGCTCGTGAAGGTGGGGCGCCCGATCTGGTCCGAGACGACCTCCGGGTCGACTCCCCGTTCCGCGAGCGAAGCCATCGTGCGCACGAAATTCTTGCCTGCGCCGATGACCCAGGACGTCCGGACGATGTAGTGGTGCGGCACCGTGGACACGATCGCGTCCGCCGCCGCTTTCGTCTGACCGTAGACGCCGAGCGGGGTGACGCGGTCGTCTTCGCGATAGGGGAGTGCGCTCGTGCCGTCGAACACGTAATCGCTCGACACGTGCACGAGCGTGATGCCGTTGTCCGCTGCGATGCGCGCCAGCGCCGCGACAGCAGTCACGTTGGCCATCCAGGCCTCGGCGCGGCCCTCGGAGGTCTCGGCGGTGTCGACCGCGGTGTAGGCGGCCGCGTTGACGATCACCTGATAGTCGCGCCACCGTCGGGCGGAGGCGAGGTCGGCAGATCTCAGATCGAGGTCGGCCCGGGAAGCGAATTCCACGTTCGGCATGCCTGCGAGCTCGTCGCGCAGGGCCAGTCCGAGCTGCCCCGCCGCTCCGGTCACCAGGATGCGCTTCGGCGGGATCGGCACGACATCGGCCAGTCGCGGGTGCGCGAGGTCCTTGGCGCTGATCTCGACGTCCGACAGCGGGATCGGCCACGCGATGGCAGCTGTCTCGTCGGCGAGGTTGAGGGAGCTGTAGGCCGCATTCGGCGACCAGTGGTCGTTGACCAGGTAGCTGTACGCGGTGTCGGGTTCGAGTGTCTGGTACGAGTTTCCGACGCCGCGAGGGACGAAGACGGCCCGGGAGGGATCGATCTCGGCGGTGAACACCGCCCCGAACGTCGGGCCCTCCCGAAGGTCGACCCAGGCGCCGAAGATTCGTCCCGTCGCCACGGACACCCACTTGTCCCAGGGCTCGGCATGGATGCCGCGGGTCGTTCCGACCGCGTCGTTGAACGAGATGTTGTTCTGGACGGGGCCGAAGTCGGGAAGACCGGCTGCCGTCATCTTCTCGCGCTGCCAGTTCTCTTTGAACCAGCCGCGACTGTCGCCGTGGACCGGCAGGTCCCATAGGAAGAGCCCCGGGATGGGGGTCTCGGTGCGGCCGAGCGCCTTGCCGAACTTCGTCATCACTGACCCTTCGATGCGTAGAACGCCTCGACGCCGTCCTTCGCGGGAGCCCACCAGTCCTCGTTGCTGCGGTACCAGTCGATCGTCGCGGCGAGGCCGGCTTCGAAGTCGCGGAACCGCGGCTCCCACCCGAGCTCGGTGCGGAGGCGAGTCGAGTCGATCGCGTAACGCAGATCGTGTCCGGCGCGGTCGGTGACGTGGTCGTAGGCGTCAGCGGGCTCACCCATGAGCTGGAGGATCAGCTCGACGACCGTCTTGTTGTCCTTCTCGCCATCGGCGCCGATCAGATAGGTCTCGCCGATCGAGCCCCTATCGAGGATCGTGAGCACGGCCGACGAGTGGTCGTCGGCGTGAATCCAGTCCCGCACGTTCTCGCCTTTGCCGTACAGCTTCGGACGGATGCCGCGCAGGACGTTCGTGATCTGGCGAGGGATGAATTTCTCGACGTGCTGGTAGGGGCCATAGTTGTTGGAGCAGTTCGAGATCGTGGCGCGCACTCCGAACGAGCGGACCCACGCCCGCACGAGCAGGTCGGAGCCCGCCTTCGTCGACGAGTACGGCGACGACGGGTTGTAGGGCGTCGATTCGGTGAACTTCGCCGGGTCGTCGAGCTCGAGATCGCCGTAGACCTCATCGGTCGAGATGTGGTGCAGGCGCCGGTCGTGCTTGCGGGCGGCCTCGAGGAGCGTGTACGTGCCGATGATGTTCGTGTCGAGGAACGGGCGCGGGTCGTGGAGGCTGTTGTCGTTGTGGGACTCGGCGGCGTAGTGCACGACGGAATCGACGCCGGCGAACAGCTCGTCGACGAGGGCGGCATCGGCGATGTCGCCCTGGACGAAGGTCAGTCGGTCTTCGGGCAGCCCGGCCAGAGAGGCGCGGTTCCCCGCGTACGTGAGCTTGTCGAGCACCGTCACGTGATCGTCGGTGTTCTCGATCACGTGGTGAACGAAGTTGGAGCCGATGAACCCGGCACCGCCGGTCACGAGGAGTCTGGCCATCCCCCAAGATTAGTGTGCTCGCGCCCTGCCCGAGCCCCGGTCCTCCGCGGTGATCGGACACGGCAGCACGGCCGCTCGGGGCGAATCGCTCGATCTGCTCCGTCCGTTTAGGCTGGAAGTTCTGCGTCTCAGATAGGGATCAAAAACATGCACATGGTGGATTCCGCCTCCGAAAGGCGGGCCGGCGGCCGAATCGACATGCCGACGGTCGTCGTCGTTCTCTCTTTCGTCGCCGCCGGCCTGCTGATGCTGAGCGTGTCGACGCAGAACTCGTTTCTCGACGAGTACGACAACATCCTCGCGGCCAAGGTGCTGGCGGATGGCGGATTCATATACACCGGCTACTTCACGCAGCACATGCCGCTGACGTACTTCCTGACCTACCCGATCGTCGCCGTGTTCGGTGAACGCCTGCTGGTGATCCGGGTCGTGTTCACGGCGTTCCTCGTGTTGTGGACCTTCGGCATCGGGCGTCGCATCGCGCTGGGTGCCGGCCGGTGGTACGCGGTGGGCTTCGTCCTGACCGTCGCCGTGACCTTCAGTGCATCGTGGTCGAACATGCTCATGGCGGAGACATGGATCGCCTGGTCGGTTGCTCACGTGACGGTGTTGTTCTGGCTGCGCAACCGTGCGTCGACGAAGTTCTTCCCGTCGATCCTTCTGATGACAGTCCTGTCGAGTATCCCGGTGCTCTCAGCGCTCGCGTATCTGCCCGTGACCGTCGCCCTGTACGGAATGACGGTGTGGTGGATCGTCGAACGACGCGCGGCACTGACGGTGCCGCGCTGGGTCGGGCTGGCGGCGGTGGCCATAGGTCCGTACGCACTTGTGGGCGCGGTCCTGGTCGTGAACGGAGCCCTGGCAGACGCGGTCTTCCAGGCCGTTCAGTTCAACACCCGCTACTACGCCGCGTTCAATCCCTCGGCGCCGCGGGGCGCGATTGACGGCGTCATCATCGTGCTTCAGATCTTCTTCCGCGGCCTGTGGACCGCCCTGACCGACTTCGGCGTCGCAGGTCAGCCGATTCAGTTCCTGCTGGCTGTCACGGCGATCTTGGGACTGACCTGGCTCTTTGCGAACAAGCGCTGGGTCCTGGCATCGTGGCTCTGCGTCCTCGTCGTCTTCACCGGGAGCCGGGGAGTCTGGGGCGAGAAGCAGGAGGGCTTCGCGGCCCTGCTGCCGGACAATGCCAACGCGCGCCACGCTGCCGGTCTGTTCATGGTGATCATCGTCATCGTGATGGCCTCGGTGGAGGTCCTGGTCGGCAGGCGCGTCGCGCACACCGCGCTCGTCGCGTCGATGCGCAAGCCGTTCATCGCGCTGGTGTCGGTCGCTGCCCTCCTCGTCGCGGTCGACGGTCTGACCGTCACGACGACGCAGATGCGGAGTGCGCTCGCATCGACGGGCAGCATCGCGATACACGCGGGGCCGAACTCTGCGGCCGGCATCGTGAACATCGTGAACGAGGGGACTGACGGCACCTACTGGATGGCACCCGCCGAATACAACCAGGCCATCCTCGTCGATTCGCCCTCGGCATCCAGGTTCCTCTACTTCTTCGACCACGTCGCCGCCTGCGATGTCTGCTTCGATGAGGTGAGAAGCGACATCCTGACGAATCAGCCGCGGGTGATGTGGTTCCACCCGGGGAGTCCGTTCGGGCCTACGGCGGTGGAACGCATCCTCGACGAGGTGGGCAGGGCGTACTTCACCGTCGACGATCCCAACCTCGACGGCTTCTACTTCCTCAAGCGCGATCGTGCCGACATCCTCGAGCGCCTGCGCGGAGCAGGATTCGACGTCTGACCCGTGTCGCTCCTTCGCTCATCGGGGCCACCAGATCAGAGGTCGGGCGCCTCGGCGCGGGTGCTCCGGCGGAACGAGAAGAACTTGTGACCCACGAAGCTGACGACTGTCGTGCATACGAGCACCACAGCCTGAGCGATGATCGGGGGGACTCCGCCGATCTCGACGAGGGCCGGCAACGCCAGGAAGTTGATGCCGATCGAGAGTGCGTAGACGCTGACGAAGCGCACGAAGTCCGTCACGACGTTTCCTGAGACCCGGAAGACGAAGCGGCGGTAGAGGAAGAAGGCAAGGACGATCGCGATCGCGTACGACAGCACGAGGCTGATCAGGTAGCCATACGGTACGTCGCGGAATATCCACGACTCGAAAGCGGCGAAGAGCAGGAATCCGACGACCGTGTTCGTGCCGCCCACCGCAAGGAACCGGACCTTCTCATCGTGAACGACGCGGCGAAACGCCGTCCGGACACGGCTCATTTGCAGCTCAAAGGTCGACGTGGCACTGGGCTATTCTAGATGCAAATGAACTCCGCCCCGCCGCCCCCCGAAGCCCTCCTCGCGGTCGAGTTGAAGCCACTCCCACATGAGGTCTCGGTCGTCGTACCCGTCTACCAGGGTGAGAGGACCCTGCAGGCGCTCGTCGAGGAGATCGAACCCCTGACCCGTGGTCCGAAGACGCCCGACGGAACGCCCTGGCGCGTGACCGAGGTCCTTCTCGTCCACGACAACGGGCCGGACCGCTCGGATGAGCGGATCCGCGAGCTCGCCTCCCGCTACCCGTTCGTCCGGCCGGTATGGCTGAGCCGGAACTTCGGGCAGCACGCGGCCACACTGGCGGGCATCGCATCCAGCGGGTCGGAGTGGATCGTGACTCTCGATGAGGATGGCCAGCACGACCCGCGATCGATCGGCGTGCTGCTCGACGTCGCGCAACGCGAGCGGGCTCCGCTGGTGTACGCCCAGGCATCCAACGAACCGCCGCACGGCGCACTCCGCAACGCCTCCTCGCGTGGCGCGAAGAAGATCGTCTCGCTCCTCACGGGCGATAGCAGGACGACGCAGTATCAGAGCTTCCGCCTCATCCTCGGTGAGCTCGGTCGCAGCATCGCGGCGTACGCCACTGGTGGGGTCTACCTCGACGTCGCGCTCAGCTGGGGGGCGAGCTCGGTCGCGAGCGCGTCCGTGCCGATGCGAATCGAGGGGCGGGAGCGGTCGGGCTACTCGCCGCGCAAGCTCATGAGCCACTTCTGGAGACTCGTGCTCTCCACGGGCACACGGTCACTACGCTTCGTGGGCGTGCTCGGCATCGTCTCCGGCGTGGTGGGCATCCTCTTGGCGATATGGTTCGGGCTGCAGCATCTGTTCGGTCTTGATTCACCTGACGGCTGGACCTCGCTGATGTGCGTCATCCTCGTCGGCGCGGGAGCGATCCTCTTCGCGCTCGGCGTCATCTCCGAGTACCTCGGCGCGGCAGTGAACATGGCGATGGGCAAACCGACGTACCTCATCGTGAGCGATCCGGCGTCGGGTCCGCTGGGACGAGTCGTGCGGCGATGACCGCCGCGCCGAACTGGGTCATCGGCTCCGGCGGGCTCCTGGGCTCCGCCGTCGTCCGCGCTCTGCAGCGGACCGGTCAGCAGGTGTTCCGAGCCGAACGGATCGGCTGGGGCACCGAGGCGGTGGACGCGGACCTGGCACGCAACCTCGAGCGCTTCGCACGATCAGCCGGCGATGACTGGCGGATCTTCTGGTGCGCCGGTGCTGCGGTGACAGGCTCCAGTCGCGATCACCTCGAGGGGGAGGTCGAGGTCTTCCGAGCCTTCGTCTCACGAATCCGTGACCACCTCGGAGACCGGGCGGGCGGTGCGCTCTTCCTCGCATCGTCGGTCGGAGCCGTCTACGGCGGCGCGTCCGAACCACCCTTCACCGAGGAGACACCCGCGCAGCCGCTCGGGTACTACGGTCGGGCGAAACTCGACATGGAGGCGGCCGCGCGTGCGTGGTCGGACTCGACGGGGCAGGCCCTCGCAATCGGCAGAATCTCCAACCTCTACGGCCCGGGCCAGCGACTGGACAAGGGGCAGGGGCTAATTTCGCGGCTGTGCCTCGCTGCCGTCACACGGACGCCGTTGTCCGTCTTCGTGCCTCTCGACACGCGCCGCGATTACATCTACGTCGACGACTGCGCGGAGCTGGTGATCTCGTTCGCGGAAAGATCCGCGATGCTCGGCGGCGCGACCACGAAGATCCTGGCAGCGGGGCAGGCAGCCAGCGTCGGGTCGCTGATCGGCGATCTTCGGCGCATCACGACGAGCGCACCACCTATCGTGATGTCCGCGTCCGCACAGTCAGCACTGCAAGCTCCGGACCTTCGAGTCCGCTCGATGGTGTGGACCGACCTCGACGCCCGCCCGCGAGTGCCGCTCGCGGAAGGGATCGGCCGCACTCTCGCCGCGGTTCGCTCGGCCCACGGGCAAGGCACGCTGTCCTGAGCCGGCGAGCCATTCGCCGCCCTGCAATTGGGCAATGGCGCGGCGATCGGCGAGACTAGACGTCATGCGCGGCATCATTCTTGCAGGCGGGACCGGCTCACGGCTGCATCCGATCACCCACGGCATCTCGAAGCAGCTGGTGCCGGTCTACGACAAGCCGATGATCTACTATCCGCTGTCGACACTGGTCCTCGCCGGCATCCGCGACATCCTCGTCATCACCACCCCGCAGGACGCCGACCAGTTCCAGCGCCTGCTCGGCGATGGGAGCCGGTTCGGGATCTCTCTCACGTACAAGACCCAGCCCTCGCCGGATGGTCTTGCGCAGGCCTTCATCCTCGGTGAGGAGCACATCGGCTCGGAGAGCGCGGCCCTCGTGCTCGGCGACAACATCTTCTACGGGCAGGGAATGGGCACCCGCCTGCGCCGCTACACCGAGCTCGAGGGCGGAGTCGTCTTCGGCTATTGGGTGGACGACCCGACGGCATACGGCGTCGTGGAGTTCGACGAAGCGGGCCGGGTGGTCTCGCTGGAGGAGAAGCCGGCGCAGCCCAAGAGCAACTACGCCGTGCCGGGCCTCTACTTCTACGACAACGACGTCGTGGAGATCGCCAAGGGGCTCGAGCCCTCCCCTCGGGGCGAGCTGGAGATCACGGACGTGAACAAGGTGTACCTCGAGCGGGGGCGGCTCCAGGTCGAGCTCCTGCCGCGAGGCACCGCCTGGCTCGACACGGGGACCTTCGACTCGCTCGCCGAGGCGACCGACTTCATCCGGACCGTCGAGAAGCGTCAGGGCCTTTCGATCGGCAGCCCCGAGGAAGTCGCCTGGCGGATGGGGTTCCTGAACGATGACGAGCTCCGGGAGCGCGCGGAGCCCCTCCGCAAGAGCGGCTACGGCACGTACCTCCTCAAGGTGCTCGCGCAGGGAGTCAGGTGACGCCGAGCCGTCAGCCCGCCGTGGCCTTCCCCGCCGACGGCAAGCGGCTGCTGGTCTACGTGGTGTACGACCGGCGCGGCGACGTCGGGGACTACATCGTCCACGCGCTGCGAGCCCTGCGCGCCCACGCCGATCGCATTCTGGTGGTCGTCAACGGTCGCCTCACCTCCGCGGGTCGAGGCAGCCTCAGCGAGGTGGCCGACGAGATCCTCGAGCGCGACAACCACGGGTTCGACATCGAGGCCCAGCGCGAAGCCCTCACCTACCTCGGGTCATCCATCGACGACTACGACGAGATCGTGCTCGCGAACGACACCTGGTACGGGCCGATCGGGTCGTTCACCGAGGTGTTCGAACGAATGGACGCCACCGCGGCGGACTTCTGGGGCATGACCGACCACCGGGAGCAGGTTCCGAACCCCTTCACGGGCGCCGGGGTGATGCATCGCCACCTCCAGTCGTTCTGGATCGCGGTGCGCAGGAGCATGTTCGCGACCGAGCAGTGGCGCAGGTACTGGCGTGACCTGGCCCCCATCACGTCGTACAACGAGGCGATTCTCTTTCACGAGTCGGTGTTCACGGAGACGTTCACCGCGCAGGGCTTCATCGCGGCCGTGGCCTTCCCCTCATCCGACTATCCCACCGAGAACGCGACCATCTTCCACGCCGACCTGCTCATGCGCGACGGGTGCCCCCTGCTCAAGCGTCGAGTGCTGTTCCACCATCCGACGTTCCTGTATCGCCACGCGATCGTCCCCCGTGACATCCTCCGTGTGGCGCGTGAGCTCGGGTACCCGACCGAGCTCATCATGCGGGACCTCGCGCGCAACGTCGCCCCCCGAACGCTGAACGCCGATCTCGGGCTGCTCGACGTCCGCGGCACCGCCGCCGCTGCCCCGGAAGCCCTCTCGGCCGCCCGCGTCGCCATGGTGGTGGTGGCCATGTCACCGGGCCACGTCGATTCCGCGCTGACGTGGGCGAGCCGGTTCCCGGCGGGCTCGCGGATCGTGGTCGTGGCCGCGCGCGACGAGGACCGTGCCGCGCTGATCGAGGCGTGGGGCGCCGCGCTGCCTGGTCTCGCCGTGGATGTCCGACCGGCTGCCGGCCCGTCGACGCACCCGCTCGCAGGGGCCGAGGACCTCGCGGATCCGGAGAGGGTCGATCTGCTCGTCCGCATCGATGCGCGCATCTGGGACGGCGACGACAATGAGCACAGGGCGCTGCGGCGTCAGCAGCTCGAGTCGCTCCTGGGCCCGCAGGATGCCCTCGCGTGGCTCGCGGAGGCGTTCAGCCGGGAGCCTGGGCTCGGGCTCGTCTTTCCTCCCACGCCGTACGTGGGCGAGCTGCCCGAGGCGATCCGCTGGCCGGCGACGCGAGGTCGAGTGGCAGCCGCCGCCGAACGAGCACGCATCCATGTGCCGATCGACGAGTTCGGCCCGCTGGCCCCGGCGGCCGGCGTCTGGGCGGCGCGGCCCGAGGCGATGGCAGGCCAGGCGGAGCTCACCACCGACGAGCCCCCAATGGCGCCCGGTTCGTGGGCGCTCAGCGACCTGATGTTGCCGTACCTCGTCGCCGAGTGCGGGTTCCACTCCCGCACCGTGACGACGGCTGAGCATGCGGCGCTGGCGCACACGGCGATCGAGTACTCCCTCGACCGGCTGCTGGAAAACACCTACGGGTATCGACTCGAACAGATCCAGTTCCTGCAGCGCGCCCAATGGCGTGGTCAAGCGCGGGCCATCGACCTTGTCAAGATGCACATGCGGATCAACCATCCCGACGGCTCCCATCCGCTTCTGCCCTTGATCCGATCCCTCCGGGGCGGCATCGGCAGCATCCGTCGCGTCGTCCGGAGCGTGATCGGCGGCCGATGAACCCGGAATCCTCTCTCCGCCCGGCCCGTTCGCTGCCCGACAGCGCGCGCCGTCTCGTGATCTACACGATGTACGACCGCCGAGGCGATGTCGAACCCTACGTGATGCACGCGCTGACAGGGCTGCGCCCACACGCGCAGCGGCTCGTCGTGGTGGTGAACGGCTCCCTCTCCGACTCCGCGCGTACGCGACTGGAGTCGGTGTGCGACGAGATCGTGGTGCGCCCGAACACGGGTCTCGACATTGGTGCGCAGCGTGATGCTCTTCAGCAGCTCGGAGGCGGGCTGGCCGCGTTCGACGAGCTGCTCCTGACGAACGACACGTGGTACGGTCCCCTCGATGACTTCGACGCCCTGTTCGCGCGGATGGCCGCGCAGCCGGTCCACTTCTGGGGCATGACGGCGCACGCGGCGGCGAGCCCGCATCCCCTCACCGGCAGCGGCAGCGTCGCCTACCATCTGCAGTCGTACTGGATTGCGGTGCGCCGCGAGATGTTCACCACCGCCGACTGGGCCGCGTACTGGTCGGGGCTCGGGGCTGTCCGCGGCTACCAGGACGCCGTGCTCCGGCACGAATCTCGTTTCACGGGGCATTTCCGCGCGCTCGGGTACATCGGCGTGGCCGCCTTCGACACCGATCGCTACGCGACCGACAACGCGTCGCTGTGGGCGCCCATCCAGCTCATCGATGACGGATGCCCGGTCCTCAAGCGGCGGGTGCTGTTCCACTCCCCGCTTGCGCTGAACAGCCACGCCGTCGTCGGGCGGTGGGTGATCGAGCGGCTCCTCGCCGCGGGCTATCCGGCCCGAGCGCTCTGGCATGACCTGGCACGGAACGTGCAGCCGAAGGTGCTCAACACGACCGCAGCGCTGCTCGATGTCCTGCCGCTCACCGATGCCGGCACGTACGACACGGCCCGACCACTGCGCGTGGTCGTGATCGCCCACATCTTCTACGAAGAGATGACGGACGAGATCCTGGACCGTGCGGATCGGCTGCCCGGCGACTACGACCTCCTCGTCACCACGGCCACGCCGCAGAAGGCCGATCGCATCCGCGAGATCATCGCGGCTCGTCCCGCGGCCCCCGGACGCGTCGATGTCCGCATCGTCGCCTCGAACGACGGCCGCGACCAGAGCGCGTTCCTCATCACCGCACGAGATGTGGTGCTGGCCGGCGAGCACGATGTGGTCGTGAAGCTGCACTCCAAGAAGACGCCGCAGGACGGATTCAACATCGGCCGGCATTTCGCGTTGCAGCAGTTCGACAACCTGCTTGCCAGTCAGGGTTACGCAGCGAACGTGCTCGCCGTCTTCCAACGTCATCCCGAGGTCGGCATCGTGTACCCGCCCGCAATCCACATCGGCTACCCGACGCTCGGACAGGGGTGGTGGGCCAACAAGCCCGGTTTCGCCCGCCTCGCCGCGGCCCTGGGCATCCGCGTGCCGCTCGATGACAGCTCTCCGCTCGCGCCCTACGGCTCGATGTACTTCGCCCGCCCCGAGGCGCTGGCCGGGCTGTTCGCGAAGCAGTGGCGATTCTCCGACTTCGGGGGATCGGATCAGTACCGCGACGGCGGCCTCGCCCACATCCTCGAGCGCATGCCGTCGTACGCCGCGGGGGAGGCGGGCTTCGTGACGCGAACGGTGCTGACGACGGACTATGCGGCCATCAGCCAGCCAGCTCTCGAGTTCGACCTGGATCAGCTGACCGCCCTCGTGCCGGCCACCGCCGAGGCCCAGTTCGATGCCCTGCGGCGCGTCGGGCACTTCGGAACCGGCCGTGCACGCGACTTCGCCCGCATGTATGTCCGCTCCCGGTGGCCGAACGCCGGGTCACGATTGCGGCGACTACTCGCGCCGGTGATCGCGCTGCGCCGCCGGCTCCGCCGCTGACAGCAGCTGTGCGGCGCGCCGGTCGAACGAGTGGGCCGATCGGATCTCGGCGCCGAGGCGGGACAAACTCGCGTCATCGGGGAAGAGGGAGTCGATGTCGCCCGACAGCATCCCGATGAGCTCGGCCGTCGAATCGAAGGTGCGCACGGCGCCGTGGAAGATGTCGTCGATGCCGTCGACCTGGTCCGAGATCGCGCGACCCCCCGCGGCGACGACGTCGAACAGCCGGTTCGAGACGAAACCCTCCCGGCGCATCGCCGGCCAATGATCATTGAGGACGACCGCAGCCGTCTCGTATTGCTGCGGCAGGTCCTCGTTGGGGATGCCCGTTGCCGCGATCGCCGATCCGGGGATGTAGCCGCTCCAGTCGGGTCCGTAGACCCGCACAGGTATGCCGTGCTTGAGCGGCTCGACCACCGCGGGGCGGGCGATCCCGCGCGCCGTGCCGACGAAGACGATGTCATCGGTCCGTGGTGCGCCGGACGGGCGGAAGCGGGTCGTGTCGGTGCACTGCAGCAGCGGCCGAATGGTTCGGTCGAAGCGCTCAGTGGCACGCTCCGCCCAGGCCGCCGACGCGGCGAACACGACATCGAATTGCTCGAGTTCGTCGGGTGTGATCTCGTCGGGGTGGCTGATGATCCAGAGGATGCGGATCTTGGCCGGGGGCGGATCGATCCGGTGCGGTCCTCGGAGCACCAGCGCCACATCGTCGAGGTATGCCGAGGGCCGATGTGCGGCCGCGCGCGCGTCGACCGCAGCCTCCTGGCCGAGACGCTCCAGTGCCGTGGCGATACCCCGCGCGAAGTGCGTGTCGCCCCACGACTCGCCCGCGCGTCCCGCGGGGGACGACGTCTTAATGGCCCAGCGCAGACCTCGCTGCGCCGCGCCGTCGGCTCGTCCCAGCAGCGGCCGGCCGTCCTTCCAGGCGGCGACGACGAGTCCGGAGGGGGCCAGCAGCTCGTCCAGGTCGGTGTCTGCGATCGATGAGACCTCGCCGGTCATCCGCCCCGGCGCCATGACGGAAGACTCGGTCAGCACCCGTCCGGGGCCGGACGGGACGGCACCCGCGGGCCACGCCCGGGCCGGGCCGGTGAGGATCGGGACAGCGACCTCGGCGCCGAGGCGGCGGGCGTCCTCCGCCGGATGCCCCTCGAGAAGGGGAAGGGTCCGGCGCTCGTGCACCACCGCGCCGGCTGCGGTGATCGTTCCGTCGGCGCCGATCCACAGCGCGGCGACAGGGTGTTCCGCGCCCGCAGCGGCGAGCGCCTCCAGCGTCGCGGCATCGAGGTCTGCACCCGCTGCGCGCCAGAGACCGGCCGAGCCGTCCGGCAAGGGCACTGGCTCGGCGACCTCGTCGAGGCTCGCTCTGCGCACCGAGATGCCCGGGACCCACAGTGCGAGCAGGCGCGCCTGGAGGTGCAGGTCAGCCGAACGCCCGGTGACGACCAGGTCCACCGACGCGCCGAGCCCGCTCGCGGCGTGGGCCGCCACCACGAGGGCCCGGTCCGGATCGGGCTCATCGGCAGCGACGACACAGGTCAGGTGCAGTGCGGTCGGAGCGGCGGGGACCGGATCGTCCGCGGCGCGGGACGCGGCAGCGACGACCTCGGTCCAGGCGCGCGTCACGGACTCCCGCGCCGGGCCGAGGTCGATCGTCCCCGCTGCGCGCGCGCGACGCCACATCCAGCCGAGAGGACCAGCGGGGTCGTCGAGCGACGACGGATGCGCGGATGCCACCGCCACCGAGTCCCAGTGGGGGCTCGTCTGCAGTCGGGCGCGATCGTTGACCAGGTACGCGTACAGCGCCGGAACGCGGTCCGCGTCGGAGAGCTGCCGGGAGACGGTCCGCTCCATCATCAGGGGGTTGATGACGAATCCGTGCCGGAAGCCGCCTCGCACGTAGGTGCGCACGGCGCGGCGGGCGGAGACGGCGCGGCCCACCTGCGCCGCGACGACATCGAGGTCGACGATGTCGGCCCGGCGTATCGTCCGCGCCCACCACAGGCGGTCGACACCCGCCAGCGCTGTACCGACCAGCGGTGCCCGGCGGGCGGCACGCCACAGCGCGCGCACCCCCCTCATGACCACCCTGCCGAGTATACGGAGCGGTTCCTCACCGACCCGATGGTATCGTCGGGGCGGATTCCCATCGGACGGAGGTAGCGGTGTCCGACGAGGTCATGACGGCGCGCGTCGGCATCGCCGTGCGCACGAAGAATCGACCGTGGTTCTTGGAGCGGACCTTTCGCGACATCGTCGCGCAGGAATACGGCGACTGGCAGGTCCACGTCGTGAACGACGGTGGCGACGCCGCCGGGGTGGATCGCGTCGTGGCGGCACTTCCCGACGATGTCCGGGCGCGAGTGCGTGCGAGCCACAACGCCGTCTCGACGGGGCGATCGAGCGCCGCGAACCAGGCGATCCGGGGCCTGGACGCCGAATTCGTCGTCCTTCACGACGACGACGACCTCTGGCATCCGTCCTTTCTGGATCGCACGGTCGCTCACCTCGACGGGCACCCCGGGGACATCGGCGTGATGGTGCGCACCGAGATCGTCTACGAACGACAGACCGAGGCGGGATTCGTCGAAAGCGGACGAGCCCCCTTCTGGCATGACCTGACCGAGATCACGTACTCCGATCTCCTCCAGGTGAACCGGGCCGTGCCCATCTCCTATCTCTACCGACGAGCGCTTCATGACTCGGTCGGGTACTACCGCGAGGACCTCCACGCGGTCGAGGACTGGGAATTCAACCTCCGCACTGCCCTCGTTCACCACATCGGGTTCATCGGCGGACAGCCTCTCGCCTACTGGATGCAGCGGGTCGGCGTCGAAGGGGAGCTCGGCAACAGCATGTACGCGCTTGCAGCGGAGCACGACCGTTACGACCGGCTCGTGCGCGACGAAGCGCTGCGGGCGTATGTCCGGGACAACGGGCCGGGGCTTGCGCTGTATCTCGCACGGTACATCCAGGACGAGGTCGGCCGGCAGCTCGACGAGCGCCGCGGACCCGGACAGCGCCTGATGGACGCCGCCCGCGACTGGCGCAGACGCCGGCGGACTCGATGACGGCTGTGGCGCGCGTCATCCATCGTTGCGTCCTGTCGGACACGCCGTCCCGGCGATCGTTGTACGTCCGCGGCGGATCCCCGGTGTCGCGGACCGCACTGCGCCTCGCCGCCGGGGAGCACGCTTCCTTCGGCACCTACTTCGGAGCCTTCCCCGCCGCATACTGGTTCGCTCACACGCGTGTGCGGACGGTCGACCTCCAGCTCCGGTCCGACGCGCCGGTATCCGTCCGTGTTCGCGCCACGGACTCCGCGGGGCGCGTGTCCACAGTCGCAGAGCTTCATGAGACGAGCGATGCCTGCGTGCTGCCGGTGTCGATCAGGGCTGACATGGGCTGGATCTGGGCCGAGGTCGAGGCCTCCCGCGCCCCCGCCGTCGTCGACGATGTCGGCTGGGCGACCCACGAGCACGCCTTCACCAACGCACGCGTGACAGTCGCGATCACGACGTTCAACCGAGAGGCGGACTGCGTCGGAGTGCTCGACCGACTCGCCGGCGATGTCGATTCGCTCGGGCGCCTCGACGCCGTGGTCGTCGCGGACCAAGGCACCCGCCGCCTTCGCGACGCTGAGGGCTTCGCCGCCGTCGCAGCGACGCTCGGGGAACGTCTGATCGTCGTCGAGCAGCCCAATCTGGGCGGGTCGGGGGGATTCAGCCGCGGAATGCTCGAGGCGGTTGACGTCGGCAGCTCGCACGTGCTCCTCCTCGACGACGACGTCGACCTCGAGACCGAGTCCCTGCGTCGCATGGCGCTGTTCGCGGAGTACGCGCCGTCGCCCCTCATCGTCGGAGCTCAGATGCTGAGCCTGATCGAGCCGACGCGCCTGCACTCCTTCGGCGAACGGATCCTGCGTCGGCCCTTCTGGTGGGGGCCAGTCATCCCGGAGCTGTCCGGCCTCGACGTGGCCGGTGACGCCCTCGAGACGACCCCCGCGCTCAGCCGTCGGATCGACGTGGACTTCAACGGCTGGTGGATGTGCCTGGTACCGACGTCCTCGATCCGGTCGGCCGGGGCATCCTTGCCCCTGTTCATCAAGTGGGACGATGCGGAGTTCGGCCTTCGCGCGGCCGCTCTCGGAACCCGGACGGTCACGCTTCCGGGTGCCGCGCTCTGGCACATGCCGTGGACGGCGAAGGACGACGGCCTCGACTGGCAGGCGTACTTCCAGCTGCGCAACCGTGTCGTCGCCGCCCTCCTGCATGGCGGTCGCGGCGTGCTGAAGGCATCGTTCGCCCAAGACCTCAACCATCTGCTGTGCGCGCAATATGGTTCGGTGGCGGTGCGAAACCTCGCCCTGCACGACATCCTCAGCGGTCCGCGACATCTTGATCCCGTCCTGCGGGCGGGTCCTGCCAGGGCGGCGTCGGTGCTGGCGGAGCACGGCCAGGTCGTCGTGCCGCGCACGGCGGATCTTCTCACGACCACGACGCCTGCCCCGAGGCGTCCCCGCGGCACCGTCGCGGTACTCGGGCGACTCGTTCGCGTGTGCGTCCACCAGCTGCGGCCCGCCCGCGTGGACGCGCCGACGGCAGTGCTCACGCGCGCTGAGGGCAAGTGGTGGGCACTGGGCGTCACGGACGCAGCACTCGTCGACGCGGCGGCGGGCAACGGCGTCTTCGTCGTTCGACGCGATCGGCACGTGGCCCGACGTCAGCTTGGCAGCGCCATCGTCCTCCGGTGGCGGCTTCTGCGCGGGTGGCGACGTCTCGCGCGGGACTACGCGACCGCCGCGCCGCAGTCCGCGTCGGCAGCGGCATGGCGGCAGCGATTCGACGACGCGCACGCCTGACCACCGTCAGCACGTCAGCACGTCAGCACGTCGGCACGTCAGCGGTCGCGGGTCGGTGCGGGCGGAACGCGTATGCTTGCGACATCCTGCAAGCAACGGAGCGCGTGCATGTCGACTGATGCCGAAACCCCCGATCCCGAGGCGGTCGATCAGCCGTTCTGGCTGAGCCCGGCGTCGTTCTGGATGCCCACGCATTACCCGCTGTCCGCCTGGTTCACACACGCGCCGTTCGCGTCGTGGCTGGTGGATTCGATACGGCCGCGGCGTATCGTCGAGCTCGGCACTCACCTCGGCTTCTCGTGTTTCGCCTTCGCGGAGGCGGCGAGCCGGCTCGGGCTGCCGACCACTGTCGACGCCGTCGACTCATGGGAAGGCGATGACCACGCCGGCTTCTACGACGAATCGGTCTTCGAGTCCGTGCGGACGGTCGTCGAGCAGGACTTTCCCCGGACGGTGGTGCTGAACCGCGGGTGGTTCAGCGACGTCCGTCCCAGGGTTGCAGACCAGTCGGTCGACATTCTCCATATCGACGGACGTCACGGGTACGAGGACGCCACCGAGGACTACGAGCAGTGGCGATCGAGCGTGGCGGACGGCGGAGTGATCCTCTTCCACGACATCGCCGAACGCGAGCGCGGCTTCGGTGTGTGGCGCCTGTGGGAGGAGATCGCCGAGCCGGGGCGATCGTTCTTCTTCGAACACGGACACGGCCTCGGCCTGCTCGCGGTAGGGGACATCCGGTACAAGCCCATCTCGCGGCTGTGCGGTGCGGACGAGGAGACCGCCGCGAAGATCCGCGGCGACTTCTCCCGACTCGGAGACCGGGTACACCGGCAGGCGTGGCTGGAGTCATTGCCCGCCGAGCTCGACCGTGTGAACGCACTGGCCCATGAGCGGTCGCTTCAGATCGACCAGACGGCCGCCGCCCTCGAGGCCGAGAGGCAGTACGTGCAGACGATCAAAGCCAGCACGAGTTGGCGGATCACCGCGCCCCTGCGAGCGGTCGGCAAGCTGCGCCCCCATCGCGCATAGGGGCCGCCTCGGTCGCGTGTCCGCCCACCGCGGACGGTCACAGCACCGTCACCTCGCGGCATCCGTAGAATGTCACGGGCGCTGCGGCGCCGGAAAGGCTTGGCATCGCATGGATCTTCTCGTCGTCGGCTCGGGCCTGTTCGGGCTCACCATCGCAGAACGCGCGGCAGACGCGGGCCGCCGCGTGACCGTGATCGACCGGCGGCCGCACATCGGCGGCAACGCGTACAGCGAACTCGAGAAGGCGACCGGGATCGAGGTGCACCGCTACGGTGCGCACCTGTTCCACACCTCTAACGCCGTCGTCTGGGAGTACGCCAACCGCTTCACCGGGTTCACCGACTACGTCCACCGCGTCTACACGAATCACCGCGGCGTCGTGTACCCGATGCCGATCAATCTGGGCACGATCAACCAATTCTTCCAGGCGGCGTACTCGCCCGATCAGGCTCGCGCTCTCGTACACGAGCTCGCCGGGGAGTTCGACCCGAAAGACGCGCGCAACCTGGAGGAGCGCGCCATCGGACTCATCGGTCGCCCGCTATACGAGGCCTTCATCCGCGACTACACCGGCAAGCAGTGGCAGACGGACCCGAGGGAGCTGCCCGCCGAAGTCATCAGCCGTCTCCCGGTTCGGTACACCTACGACAACCGGTACTTCAACGACACCTGGGAGGGGCTTCCGGTCGACGGATACACCGCCTGGATGGAGCGGATGGCCGACCACCCCCGCATCGACGTGCGACTGGAGACCGACTTCTTCGACGACACGCAGCCATTGAGCAAGCGCGCCACCGTCGGCCAGGTGCCCATCGTCTACACCGGCCCCGTCGACCGCTACTTCGACTACGCCGAGGGCGCGCTGTCCTGGCGCACTCTCGACTTCGAGGAGGAGGTGCTCGAGGTGGGCGACTTCCAGGGCACGCCCGTGATGAACTACGCCGATGCCGAGGTGCCGTACACCCGCATCCACGAGTTCAAGCACTTCCATCCCGAGCGCGCCGACCGGCATCCCACCGACAAGACGGTCATCATGCGCGAGTTCTCGCGGTTCGCGTCGCGCGAAGACGAGCCGTACTACCCGGTGAACACGCCTCAGGACCGCGCAGGGCTGCTCGCCTATCGTGACCTGGCCCGGGGGGAGCGGGACGTGCACTTCGGGGGGCGCCTGGGGACCTACCAGTACCTGGACATGCACATGGCGATCGGGTCGGCGCTGACGATGTGGCGCAACGAGCTCGCCTGACGTGAGCGACGCGGCCTGGTGGGAGGCGGCGCCGGCGATCCTCGTCGCCTGCGCGGTGCTGCTGGCGCCGGGACTGGTCGTGCTCGCCCCCGTCCGGATGGGGATCGTCGCCAGGATCGCGCTCTCAGGCATGATCTCCGTGGTCCTGATCGGCGGGGCCGGGATCGTGTTCGCACCGACCGGCGCGGCGTTCGGACTGTGGCAGCCGTTGCTGATGGCCGTGGCAGGCGGGGTGGCGGTCTTCCTCGCACGCCGGTCGGCACCGCGGGTTCCCGGAGACGGGCGCGCGTGGGGGCTCGCGGCATCCTGGGCCGGTGGCACCGCGATCATCGGGGTGGTTGCGTTCGCATCCGTGCCGAGCCCGGAACTGGTCAGCCAGACGTACGACAACGTCTTCCACGTGTCGGCGATCGCGGACATCCTGGCCAACGGGAACGCATCGTCGCTGACGCTGCGCACGCTCATCGAGACCGACCGCGCATTCGCGTTCTATCCCGCAGGGTGGCACGCAACGGTCGCGCTGGTCGCGCAGATCACCGGGGTGTCCGTGCCCGTGGCCGTGAACGCCGCATGGATCGCCGTGTGCGCGGTCATCTGGCTGCCGGGCGTCGCCTGGCTCACGCAAGCCTGCCTGCCGCGGATCGCCGCGGGCACCGTAGCGCTCGTGGCGCTCCCGCTCGGTGCGGCGTTCGGCGCGATGCCGTACGCCCTGCTCACGTGGGGAACGCTGTATCCGACCTTCCTGGCCACCGCGCTGCTGCCTGTCGCGGTGGCGATGCCGGTGTGGGCGTGGCGAGGATGGCGCGCGACCAGGCCTGCGCGTCGCCGCCGACTGCTGGTGTGGGCCCTCGTCGGCGTGGTGGCGAGCGTGGCTGCGATCGCGCTCGCCCAACCGCGCGTGCTGGCGTCGTTCGCACTGATCCTCGCGGTGCCTGCCGGTGGCGTCTTCGTCGGATGGTGCCGGCGTGGTCGTCGCGCAGGCGGCGCAGCACGCGCGCGGGTGCGGAAGGTTCTCGCGATCGGGGGAGTCCTCGTCGCGCTGGCCCTCGTCGCCACAGCGTGGTACGTCATCTTCCGCCTGGGGCTGTTCACCAGGCCGCTGGACGATCGGCTCACGGGGCCGCAGGCTGCAGCGGTCCAGCCGCTGTGGGCGGGCGTCTGGCAGGTGGTGTCCCAGTCGTGGCTCACCGGCGTCGGGGCGAGCGCGACCTGGCCGTCGCTGCTGCTCGCGGCGGCGGTGATCGTGGGCGCGATCGCGGCTGCGCGAGGTCACCGCACTCGGTGGATCGTCGTGGCGTACGCGGTGGTCGCCGTGCTCTTCGTGCTGGCCGCGGGGTCCGACGACGTCGTGACGAAGCTCATGACGGCGCTCTGGTACAAGGACAAGTACCGGCTCAGCTCGGTCTTGCCGGTGCTCGGGGTTCCGCTGGCGGCACTCGGGGTGATCACGCTCGGGCGAATGGTCTCGCATCCGCGCGCCCGCCATGCGGTCACGGTGGGTGGCGCGTGGCTGGTGGCGACGACATCCGGGGTGGCGCTGACGCTGGGCGGCATGACGGCCGGCGTCGCAGCGGTCTTCCATATGCCGGAGTCGGGCGCGCACGGCGAAGTCGTCTCTCGTGCACAGGTCTCGTTCTTCGGACGCATCGGACAAGTCGTCCCCGAGGGGCAGCGGGTTCTGGGGGATCCGTGGGATGGTTCGGCGTGGACGCTGGCCTTCGGGGACCGTGAGCCCGTATTCCCCCACGTGAACGGTCAGTGGGACGCGGACCGGCAGACGCTGGCATGGAGTCTCGCGGACATCCAGACGAATCCCGAGGTGTGCGCGGCACTGAAGCGGCTCGATGTCGAGTACGTGGTGTACTCGCCGCACGCTTTCGGGGGCGGCGACCCGGCGGGCAACCACTTCCCCGGCTCTCACGAGGCGATCGAAGCGGGCCTGTTCACGGAGGTCGATTCCGAAGGGGATACGGCGTTGTTCCGGATCGACGAGTGCGGCACGAGCTCGCCGCAGAAGTAGGATCGGACGCGTGACTTCCGTAGCCGTCGGCGCCCCTGGGTCTGCCCGGCGGTACCTTCACTCGCTCTGGCTGCTGTCCGCGCGCGACCTCAAGGTCCGCTACTCGACCAGCGCCCTCGGCTACCTGTGGTCGATCCTCGATCCGCTCGTGATGAGCGCGATCTACTGGTTCGTCTTCACACAGGTGTTCGAGCGCACGGTGGGGCACGAGCCGTACATCGTGTTTCTGATCACCGCGCTGCTGCCGTGGGTGTGGTTCAACTCGGCGGTGTCGGACTTCACGCGTGCGTTCAACAAGGACGCCCGCCTGGTGCGCTCCACGGCGATCCCGCGATCCATCTGGGTGAATCGGATCATCCTGAGCAAGGGAATCGAGTTCCTCTGCTCGATACCGGTGGTCGCGTTCTTCGTCGTCCTCTCGCAGTTCTCCGCAACCCCCGCCCAGCTCAACTGGGGCCTGCTGTGGGTGCCGGTGGCGATCGTGATGCAGTCGGTGCTGCTCGTGGGGCTCGGGCTGCTCATCGCACCGCTGTGCGTCCTCTGGAGCGATCTCGAGCGCACCACGAAGCTCGTCCTGCGGGCGCTGTTCTACGCGTCTCCGGTGATCTACGGGGTCGAGGACCTTCCGGGGGTGTTCGAGACGCTCGTCGCGTTCAACCCGCTGGCGGGGATCTTCGCCCTGTACCGGGTCGGGTTCTTCCCGGAGGAATGGGACCCGTGGGTCGTGAGCGTGAGCGCGATCATGTCGTTGCTGTTCCTGATCCTCGGCATCGCCGTGTTCCGGCGCCTTGAGCGCCCCGTGTTGAAGGAGCTGTGATGGCACCGAGCGATCCTGCGATCCAGGTCAAGGGTCTCGGGGTGCGTTTCCGCCGCAACCGGCGGGGCCGACGCAGCATCAAGGATCTGTTCTCCGACTCCACTCGCCGCTCGAAGCCGGGGGAGTTCTGGGCACTGAAGGACGTCAGCTTCGACGTCACCGCCGGCGAGTCCATCGGCGTGGTGGGGCGCAACGGGCAGGGGAAGTCGACTCTGCTCAAGCTCGTGGCAGGGGTTCTGCTTCCCGACGAGGGGTCGGTGACGGTCAACGGTGGTGTCGCGCCGCTGATCGAGATCACGGGCGGCTTCGTCGGCGACCTCACGGTCCGCGAGAACGTGCGCCTGACCGCCGGCCTGCACGGGATGTCGAAAGCGGAGGTCGCGCGGAGGTTCGACGGCATCATCGACTTCGCCGAACTCGGCGACTTCCTCGACACCCCTTACAAGCACCTCAGCAACGGGATGAAGGTGCGTCTCGCGTTCTCTGTCGTCTCGCAGCTCGAGGAGCCGATCCTGCTCGTCGATGAGGTGCTCGCGGTGGGGGACAAGGCGTTCCGCGAGAAGTGCTACGCGAGGATCGACGAGCTGCTGGCCGAGCGGCGGACGCTGTTCTTCGTCTCCCACAGCGAACGCGATCTGCGTCGCTTCTGCACGCGAGGGCTCTACCTCGACAAGCATCGCCTTGCGATGGATGCGCCGATCGGCGAGGTCCTCGATCGGTACAACGCCGATTATCCGGTCGGCTGATCCGGCGCACCCAGCGGCGAGAAGCTGATCGCCGGTCGCGCGTACAGCGTCCCGAAGGTCGTGCCGTCCGACCGGACGTTGAAGGAGCAGGCCTGCGACCGCGCCGCCAACTGCCGCCCGTTGCCGTCCAGCAGCGCGATGCTGACGAAGTACTTGCCGCCGCCGAGCATCAGGCTCGGCAGCTTCACCGAGACGGTGCGCGTGCCGCGCAGCGGGCCTGGCGCCGTCGTCGCGTGATCGGTGCCGGTGCCGAACACGACCTGTCCGTTCTCGTTGTCGATCTGCACGGCGCACAGCCACTCATCGACGCCCGTCGGGTGGAACAGCTGGACGTCGATCGAGAGCGGATCACCCGGCTGCAGCACCACATCGTCGGCCTGGTTCCCGTCGAGCGTGACGCCGATGATCTTCGCGTGAGTCGGGTCGTCCTCCGCCCGATTCGTCGCGCTCAGGGCGACCTGACGCTCTTGTTCGAGCAGATCCCTGAACTCGGGGATCACGTCGTTGGGCTCGCCCTCGATCACGACGCGCCCGTGATCGAGCAGGATCGCCCGGTCGCACAGTTCTGACACCTGCGCCATGGAGTGGGTCACCAGGATGATCGTGCGACCCTCCTTCTGGAAGGCGCGGATCTTGTCCATGCACTTACGCTGGAACGCTTCGTCGCCGACGGCCAGCACCTCATCGACGATGAGGATGTCGGGGTCGGTGTGGACCGCGACGGCGAAAGCCAGCCGGACGTACATGCCCGACGAGTAGAACTTCACCTGCGTGTCGATGAACTCGCCGATTCCCGAGAACGCGACGATCTCCTCGAAGCGGGTGTCGGTCTCTTCTCGGCTGAGGCCGAGCACGGACGCGTTGAGGTAGACGTTTTCGCGACCCGTGAGATCCGGGTGGAACCCGGCGCCGAGTTCGAGAAGGGCAGCTACGCGGCCGCGACCCGTGATCGTTCCTGACGTCGGCTCGAGGATCCCGCCGATGAGCTTGAGAAGGGTGCTCTTGCCCGAGCCGTTGTGGCCCACGAGCCCGACGGTTTCGCCGGCGCGGATGGTGGTGGTCACGTCCCGGAGAGCCCAGAAGTCTTCGCGGTGGCGGCGGCCGGCACGTCCGAGGGTGACCAGCCGCTCCTTCAGTGAGTTGTCCTTGCGGACGACGAACCTCTTGGAGACGTCGGACACCTCGACGACGACGGGTCGTTCGAGGCTGACGCGCGCGTGATTCATGGGGCGAAGGGGCTTTCAGTGGTCGGGCGTACGGCGTGCTCAGATCGCCTGAGCGAAATTGCCCTGCAGGCGACGGAACACTCGGTGGAACGAGTACAGGAGGACGAGGCCGATCACCAGCGCGATGCCCATCCAGAGGAGCAGGTCGGGCGGGTAGTCGCTCGGTGCGCCCGCGACCCAGAACGCGCGCTGGAAACCCAGCACCGCCAAGGTGATCGGGTTCGCGGTGTAGACGTCGAACACGAGCCCGCCGCCCAGGATGTCACCGGCCATCGTCCAGGTGTAGACGATCGGAGACGCCCACATCAGGAGCATCATGACGACCTCCGTCAGATACTGCGTGTCGCGCAGGTAGACGTTCACCGCCGACAGGAGAAGGGCAAACGCCGCTCCGTAGACGACCACCAGGAGGATCGACGGTATCGCGTACAGGATCTCCGCACTCCACGGGAAGGACCCGGCCAGCGCTGTCGCCCCGAGAAGCACGAGCAGCTGGATCGCGAAGGTGAACAGCGCGGCACCCATTGCGGCGAGGGGGAAGACCTCGCGCGGAACGTAGATCTTCTTCACCAGTCCCGCGTTCGCCACGACCGATGCGACACCGCCCAGGACGATCTCGCTCAGAAGCCCGTAGATCGTCAGACCGGCGAACACGTAGATCGCGAAGTCATCGATCCCTCGGGCGGCGCCGAGGAACTGCCCCATGACCACGTAGTAGATCGCCAACTGGGTGAGGGGACGGATCAGCGTCCACAGAAACCCCAGGCTGGAGTCCTTGAACCGGGACTTGAGGTCGCGTCGGATGAGGAGGTCGAGCATCTCGCGGTGACGGAAGATCTCGGCAACAGGCCGGATGACGCCACCGTCGGCGAGTGATCCGACGGGACGCATCGGGAGCGCGGCGAGCCGGGCGAAGCGGCGCTGGCGTTCTGCGGTCGGGTCGAATGGCGCTGTCATGGCGCGGACCATCCTATCTGCGGCAGTCTGAGTCGAAGGTGGACGCGATCAGGCGCGGTCCGCCGCGACGGCGGGACGGCGGCTGGCGACGAAGTCGGCGATCGACTGCTCGTACCCGATCTTCGGAGCCCATCCCAGCTCGCGCCGGATGAGCGATGCGTCTCCGACGATCTCCTGCGGGTCGGTGGGGCGGATGCGGGAGGCGTCGACGATCGTCTGGGGTACTTCCCGGCCCAGCGATCGGCAGGCGGCCTCGAGGATCTCGCGACCCGAGAGGGATCGCCCGCTGGCGATGTTGTAGACGGGTGAGACCTGGGGCGCCTCGAGCAATCCCACGTATGCGGCCGCGACATCCCTGACGTCGGTGTAGTCGCGTCGGGTGTCGAGATTGCCGACGCGCAGCGGCGCGTCGCCGCTCAGCGCGTCGACCGCGTCGACCAGGTCGGGCACGAGGAACCCCTTGGATTGGCCCGGACCGATGTGGTTGAAGGGGCGCACGATCACCATGTCGATGCCGCGCGAACGGTAGTAGGCGCACTGGAGCTCCACGGCCCCCTTGCTCACGGCGTAGGGCGAGCTCATCGCCAACGGGCGGGATTCGTCGGCGGGGCCGCGGCCCGGCGAGTAGAGGGCGCCTGTGCTCACGACGATCACACGCGTCCGCGGCGTGCCTGCCGCCAGCAGGCCCTCGCCGATCCGCGTGAGCATCGCCGTGTTGGCGGAGATGTACTCCTGGGGGGCGTCGAAGGATCGGCCCACGGCGGCGAGACTGGCGAGGTGGATGATCCCGTCCGGTGGTTCGGGAACGGGCCAGCGCTCCGTGAGGTCGGCCACGAGCGTGGAGGCGGGGTCGGCGGGGGAGGCGCTTCGGCGAATGCCCCGAACCTCGTGCCCCGCCTGCAGCGCCTGCTTGACGACGTGCTGGCCGACGAACCCGTCGGCCCCCGTGACGACGATGTTCACGCGTGCGAGGGCGTCGCGGCCTGGATGCGCGCGAGGCTGCGGTCGTGGGCGACCATCCGCTTGACGAGGTGGGGGAAGTCGACGTCGCGGCGCCAGCCGAGGACGGTCTCGGCCTTGGACGCGTCGCCGAGGAGGATGTCGACCTCTGCAGGCCGGACAAGGGTCTCGCTCTTGCGGACGTAAGGCGTCCAGTCGTCGACGCCGATCTCGCCGAAGGCGAGGGTCAGGAATTCTTCGATGCTGTGGGTCTCACCGGATGCGAGGACGAAGTCGTCCGGCTCGTCGTGCTGCAGCATCTGCCACATGCCGCGGACGTAGTCGCCCGCGTAGCCCCAGTCGCGCTTGGGCCACAGGTCGCCCAACTCGACGTACTCCTGCAGGCCGGCCTCGATGCGGGCCACCGCCTGAGTGATCTTGCGGGTCACGAACTCGGGGCCGCGGTACTCGCCTTCGTGGTTGAAGAGGATGCCGCACGAGACGTGCATCCCATAGCTCTCGCGATAGTTGCGCGAGATCCAGTGCGCGTAGAGCTTCGCCACGCCGTACGGGCTGCGGGGGTGGAAGAGCGAGTCCTCGTTGTATCCCGCACCGGGGCGGTTGTAGTCGAGGCCTCCGAACATCTCGGAGGTGGACGCCTGGTAGACGCGCGTGGTCTCGGTGCGTCCGGTGATCCGCACCGCCTCCAGTACGTTGAGCACGCCCTTGGCGGTGACGTCGGCGGTGAGGGTGGGGTTGCCGAAGGAGTAGCCGACGTGGCTCACCGCGCCGAGGTTGTACACCTCGTCCGGGTTGACGGTCTCCATGGCGCGCACGAGCGAGGACGGGTCGGTGAGATCGCCGTCGATGAGACGCACGTAGGGGTGGTAGCTGGTGATGGTCTCACGGCGGGGGTTGCTCTGCCCGCGGATCAGACCGGCGACCTGGTACCCGTTCTCGTGCAGGAGCTCGGCCAGGTGGCGACCGTCCTGTCCGGTGATGCCGGTGATGAGCGCGACGCGTCGTTCGTCTGTCAAGGGGTTTCCCATTCGTTCGTAGGCGGTCGGTCGGACGATCGAAACGGACGTGGATCGAGGTCGCAGCCGGAGCGGTCCGACTCTCGATTCTAGCCGCGCGCGCTGGACCGGCGTAGCCGGCGCTGTGCGGCCGGCGGCTCAGCCGTCGATCTCGGGACGTTCGCGGCGAATGGCCTGGCGGGCGCCTCGAGCGATCGGTCGCAGGAACTCGAGCCGTCGCACGACCGCGTCGGCGATGCGGAACGACCGTCGCGACAGCCGCCATTCCAGGTGCGCCGCCCGCGCGGACTGCGCCAGTTCGTACGAGCGCGTGGCACGGAAGTAGGAGTTGCGCGCGCGCACCCGGTCGATGACGACCGGTTCGGCGAGGGTCTCGAGCAGGATGCGGAACACTCCCTCGTTGTAGTCCTGGAGGGTGCGCACCGACACCGAGTCGGGCAGTGGGAGTGACGCGGCCTGCTCGACCACCTCGGGCAGACGACGGAAGTCGTCGAAGAAGGCGGCGGACTGCGTGAGCCCGAGAGCGTCCACGACTTCGTGGGCGACCTGCGAATCGAACAGCACGATCGGCTTTCCGTGCACCGCCGCCTCGGCGATGGGAAGTCCGAAGCCCTCGTACGCAGACGGGTAGACGATCACCCCGGCTGCGTCGTAGAGCGCGCTCACATCCGCGTCCGTGAGATAGCCGCTCGGGAGCGGGACGATGTTGCTGCCCGCGTCCTCGTCCATGCTGCCGAAAGCGATCACGGTACGCTCGGTCCCTTCGAGCGCAGCCACCGTCTCCCGGACCTGCTTGTGCAGGAACGTGTTGCCGATCACGAGCACGTAGTCCCCGGCGCGCACCGCCGCGCGCTGCCGATCGTTGAAGCGGGCTTCGAGATCGAAGACGGCACCCGGGACCTTGACGGCGAGATGCTCGACGCCGAGGTGGAGCACGGACGCCCGGTCGGCGAAGTCGGAAGAGAGTGACGGGTAGTACGCGCGGGCGTCGTCGATCGTCGCCTGGCTGATCGCGATCACGCGGTCGGCGAATCGCAGCGAGTCCAGGACCACCTGGCGGCGGCTGTAGTCGCTCTCGAGGAGGGGCAGCGAGCGGATGGCGATGATGTCGAGCAGCGACGCGACCCACTTCACGCAGTACCGGTCCAGGCGCTGGATCTGGCCCGCCGCGTTGAGAGGGGCCAGCGAGAGGCCGAGATCGAAGAGCTCGTCGAGGTCCTCGTTCGCGACGACGCGGAATCCGTAGCGCTCCATCCCGAAGAATTCGATCGCCTCCGCCGAGGTCGCGATGACGAACTCCAACTCGTCCAGCATCCCGTTGTCACGCAGCGTGGCCAGATGATTCAGGAAGCTGAGCGCGTACTGCACGCTGCCGTTGTAGATGAGCGACATGTGGTGAAGGTCGATCAGGACCTTCTTTCGCGCATCGGAGGGCACGAGCAGGTCCGCGAACCAGTCCGCGGTGTCGATGCCGTCTTCGAGGTAGTGCGCCACCGCCGACGGGTAGTGGGGGTAGCGTCGCACCAGACGCCGCTCATTCGCGTCCTGAATGGTGCGACGGTCCAGCGACGAGAAGCTCTTCTCGCCGTCATGGTGGGCGTAAGCGTGGTTCGCGATGACGGAGGAGAAGCCGTAGTCGTTGACCCGCAGGCAGAAGTCGTTCTCCTCGCCGTACCCCGGGGCGAAGACCTCGTCGAACAGGCCGTAGTTTCGGATGAGCGAACGGCGGGCGAGAAAGCAGAAGCCATGCGCGACCGGCGCGATCGAATACCGCGGCAGCTCGGAGGCGATCTCGTCGAACACCTCCCGTGACCGCTCCGGTGACGCCTCTTCGCCGGAGCGTGTGCGCAACGGAAGAGTCGCGATCGTCGCGTGATTGCTGCGCGCCGTGACGACGCCGTGCTTCTCGGACAGATACAGGACCGTTGACAGCTCATCGACCGTACCCGCGGACAGCTGCGCATCGCTGTTGAGCAGGAGCACGTCGTTCTCGCTCGTGTCGAGCTCGGTCACCGCGCGATTGCACGTGCCGACGAAGCCCAGGTTGCGCTCGTTGCGCGCGTACACGACGCCGTCGACGCCGTCGATGATGGCGAGGATCTGCCGCTCCATCTCGTCGACCTCCGGGCCGCAGTCGTTGACGATCAGGAGCCGGTGAAAGTCGAGGTCGACGTGGTCGAGCACGCTCCGCACGCATCGAGCTGCGGTCGGGATGTCTCCGTAGAGCGGAACGACGATCGTGGTCGGATGGGGTTGGGTCATGCCTAGCCTCATGTGCCTGGAACGCGCCATCGACTGTCGGCGGCGCCCTCGGGAGTCTAGCCGAGGGGCTGGTGTGCTCACCGGGCCCTGGTCGTCCGAACCGCCCGCCCCCGGCGCGGGGGTGTCGAAATTCGTCTGGAGGATCACGATAAGCTCGAATCCCGAGCTCCGACCTCTTGTCGGAATCTGCGTCGATCCGATGGGGTAATACGACTCGTGCCTGTCGCGAACCTTGCACGTCGTCTTGTGCACAAGGCGATTCCTGCGCTGTCTGCCGAGCAACGCGATCCGTTCAACGATTTCGTGCGGGCGGGCATGTTCGACCTCGACTACTACCGCGCGCAGCTGCCGCCCGCGTGGCGCCCAGTCGATCTGGCGGCCGCCCGGCGCCATTACGTCGACACCGGGCGCGCGGCAGGTTTGGCGCTGCATCCGTTCATCGAGCCCGAGTGGTGGGATCCGAACGCCGACACTGAGGACGAGGATCACCTGGGGCGAGAACGGTGGCTGATCTTCGGAGGGCAGCGCGACTCCTCGACGTCGGTATTGATCGCGGATCCACTCGGTGAGATCGGAGTCACCAGGGACTACATACGCGAGATCGTCGCGGGCGCACCTCGGGCGCGGATTCCGGGTGGCATCTCGGCCGAGGAAGCTGCGCAGAAGCTGACGGCAGCGGTGGACGACCTGGTGACGAACCCGCCCAACGACGGGCGATCGTCAGGCGTCGACTGGGACGCGGTGCGCTCGGACGCGCCGGATCGCGTGCCGGGACGCGTGTCGGTGCTGGTTCCGACGTACCAGGACTGGCGCATGACGGTCGAGTCAGTGCGCTGCGCGCTGGATGGCGCGCCCGGCGCGGATCTTGAGGTGGTGGTCGTCGACAACGGCTCACGGCTGGCGGTCGCGCGGAATCTGCTGGCGGTCTTCCTGACCGAGGACCGGGTGCGGATCATCCGCTGCGACGAGAACACGAACTTCGCGGGAGGAATGAATCGTGCGCTGGCCGCGTCGACAGGCGAGTTCGTCGTCCTCCTGAACAACGACGCCGTCCTCGCTCCCGGATGGCTGGAGCCGCTGATCGCCCCGCTGGCCAGTGACTCGGTCCGGGGGACGCAACCGCTTCTTCTCTACCCGGGTACGAATCGGATTCAGGCGGCGGGCACGATGTTTCTCGGCGAAGGGGTGCTTCCCTGGCACTTCCTCGCCGGTCACCCCCGCGCAGACGCCGACCGTATGAACAACATCTCGTTCCACGCCGTGACCGCCGCGGTGATGGCGCTGCGGGCGAGTGACCTGATCGCGGCGAACGGTTTCGACGAGGAGTTCGAGAACGGCTACGAGGACGTCGACCTGTGCCTGCGGCTCCTTCGCGGCGGTGACGATCGATTCGAGCTCGTCCGCGAGTCCATTGCGCACCATCCCGAAGGGAGCACGATCGGCAGGAGCCTCAGGGATTCGGCCAATCGAGCCCGCTTCTTCGCCCGATGGGCCGGTCGGATGCCGGCGCCGGAGGCGCACCGGTACGCGGATGTCGGTTTCGAACTAGAGACGATGCGCCCGCTCTGGTACTCACCGGAAGTGCCGATCCTTATCACCGATCCGCAGCTGACGCGCCCGCCGCGCCGAACGGGCGTCGGCGAACCGTCACTTCGCTGGCTCTTGCTCACGTCCGGCAGCCACGACGCCGTCCTCGACGCGGTGCGCACCTCGCTCGCGCAGCTCAATCAGGAACTCGTCGAGGTTTCTGGAGGAGTCCACTGGAGTGACGCTCTAGCGGACATCGTCGTGGCCTTCGACCGCGACGCGCCGACATTCCCCCGCGCCGGTTCGTTCAATGTGCTCGTTACGGATCACCCTGTCGCAGACGGTGGGGATGGGGTGACGGTGGCGACCGCTCACGACCTCGAGCCCCTCATCGGTGCCGCGCTCGCCTGGCGCGCGGAGCGCTATTCCTCGGCCGCCGGTTGACAATGTGCACGGCGCTACGCTGCGAATGCACGGCGGGAGGGTTCTAAGCTCATGTTGCCTGTGTTCGACGGGGGTGAGGCACTCCCCGCCACAAGGGGGAAACGTATGCGGCTGCCCGGACGACTGACGATGCTGGCGGTGATGACTCTGATCGCCGCTCTCGCGGTCGTCGCCACCCCGGCACGCTCGGAAGCTGCGCCTTCTGGCGCATTCAACGCCGAGTACCTCATCTCTGATGCGAACTTCTACGACTCTCGTTCGATGGACGAGGGGGCGATTCAAGCCTTCTTGATTTCGAAGTCGTGCTCCCCTCGCGATGGAGTGCCATGTCTCG
Organism: Microbacterium ureisolvens; assembly: GCF_015278315.1. Lineage (GTDB taxonomy): Bacteria > Actinomycetota > Actinomycetes > Actinomycetales > Microbacteriaceae > Microbacterium > Microbacterium ureisolvens. Next base: position 174,499 of record NZ_JADIJE010000006.1, read on the forward strand.
CCGACTACCGGCAAGACACGCAGAGTCGCGGGGATGCTGGCGCGAACCAGTGCGGCGCCTACGCGGGAGGCGCTGCTGAACCAGCCTCTCGCATCATCGCCAAGGTCGCTCAGGCGTGTGGCATATCTCCGAAGGTCCTCCTGGTGCTGGTGCAGAAGGAGCAGTCCCTGATCACCAATCCGTCGGCGCGCGGCTATCAGTACGCGACCGGTGCCAACTGCCCCGACACCCCGCAGGGGTGCGACGCCGCCTACAGCGGCTTCTTCATTCAGGTCTACTCGGCGGCCTGGCAGTTCCGCCAGTACGCCAAATACCCGAACTCCTGGCGTTACAAGATCGGTCCGTCGTACGTGCAGTACAGCACTAACACTGCCTGCGGTGGATCGACGCTGAACATCCGCAATCAGGCGACGGCGAACCTGTACATCTACACGCCCTACCAGCCGAACGCCGCCGCGCTGGCGAATCTGTACGGAACCGGTGACGCCTGCTCGACGTACGGCAACCGCAACTTCTGGCGCACGTACTTCGACTGGTTCGGATCTCCCACGGATGCTTCGCCCATCGGTGCCGTCGAGAACATGCAGCCGGTCCCGGGTGGCATCGGAGTCTGGGGCTGGGTCGTGGACACGGACACGCCGGATCCGATCATGGTGCACGTATACGTGGACGGCCAGATCGCCACCGGCGGTCTGGCGGATACCCCGTGGGCGAACGTGAATCAACGCTTCGGGTCGGGGGACCGGCATGGTTTCGTCTTCACGGCACAGGCGTCTCCGGGCGATCATCGCGTGTGCGTATACGCGCTGAACGTCGGGAGCGGGTCGAACACGGAGCTGGTGTGCTCGAACGTTCGAGCCGGTGGCGGGAACCCGGTCGGCGCGGTCGAGAACATCCAGCCGCAGCCCGGCGGGCTCGGCATCTGGGGGCACGCGGTCGATCCCGACACGACCGAGCCCATCTGGCTCCACGTGTACGTGGACGGCAGTTTCGCGGGCGGGTACCTGGCGGACGTCGCGCGGGCAGATGTCGCGCAGCGCTATCCCGGCAACGGCGACCGGCACGGATTCGGCATCAGAGTCCCCGCCGCGTTGGGGAGCCATCGTGTCTGCGTGTACGCGCTGAACGTGGGGGCCGGAACTGCGAACACCGAGATCGGCTGCGCGACAGCCAGCGTGGGCGGGGATCCGGTCGGCGCCCTGTCGACCGTCTCCAGCGGACTCCAGCGAATATCGGTGGCGGGGTGGGCCGTAGACCCGGACACCACGAACCCGATCTCCGTGCACGTCTACGTCGACGGTCGGATGGCAGCTGGGCTGGGCGCGGACCGCCCCGGTTCCGACACCGGTATCTATGGTGCGTTCGGCAACACCCACGGCTATGCGGTCGATCTGCCGGCGTCCAACGGGCGACACGAGGTGTGCGTCTACGCGATCAATGTCGGCTCCGGTCGAACCAACACCCAGATCGGTTGCCGAGCGGTGGATGTCGGCGGCAACCCGGTCGGGCGCGTTGAGAACGGACAGCCAGGCTTCGCCTCGATCGGCGTGTGGGGATGGGCGTATGACCTCGACACCCCCGATCCGATCGGAGTGCACATCTACATGGACGGCAAGATCGTCGCCGGTGCGACGGCAAATGCCCTGCGCCCGGACGCGTCGGAGATTCCGGCCGAGTACGGCGACGGCCACGGCTTCGGGGCCACCTTCCCGGCTTCTCCCGGATCTCACCGCGTCTGCGCATACGCCCTGAACACCGGGCACGGCAACGTCAACACCGAGATCGGATGCTTCACGACGACGGTCAGCGGAACCCCCGTGGGGGCCATCGAGAACATCCAGCACACGGCAACGGGCTTCGGGGTCTGGGGCTATGCCGTCGATCCCGACACGAGCGTGCCGATCCCCGTCCATATCTACGTCGATGGAGCGTTCGCCGGCGGCGCGGTCGCGGACCAGTTCCGGTCGGATCTGGCCCAGCGATTCCCTGGGTTCGGCGGGTCTCACGCCTTCGGTACGAGCGTGCCCGCGGGTCCGGGAAACCACCGCGTCTGCGCGTACGCCATCAATACCCCCGCGGGCACCAACCCGGTGATCGGATGCGTGGACGTGGTTCGTCCGTGATCGCCTCAGACGCCGGCCGGACGGAGGTACCGCGCCTGCCGAGGGTCTGGCTCATCGCCCACTCGGTGACACTCGCCCTGGTGGCGGTCGTTCTCGTCGTCGCAGGGCGCGGCCAGTGGTTCTTCTACGACGAGTGGGACTTTCTGCGCGCCGATGCGGAGTGGAGCCTGCTCGCGCCGCACAACGGCCATCTGAGCCTGTTCCCACAGCTGCTCACGACCCTCGTCAAGCTGGGTGCGGGGCTGCACAGCTATTGGCCCTACCTCGCGCTGACGATCATCGCTCACCTCGCCGTGATGCACATGGTGTGGCGGGTCATGATGCGCACCGGTGCAGCACCGGCGATCGCTCTCGTCAGCGCGCTCGCGTTCGGGGTGCTCAGCCCTGGTACCGAAAACACCCTGTGGGCCTTCCAGGTGGGTTTCATCACGCCGGTCGCGACCGGAATCGGGGCGCTCCTGCTGGCCAACCGCCCGGAATTGCGGATCCGCGAGACGGTCGGAGTCTGCGTCCTCCTCATCGTCGGAGTCGGATTCGCGAGCACGGGGCTGCCCTTCGTGGTGGCAGTCGTCGGCCTCATCATCGTCCGGCACGGCTGGCGTGCGGCGATCGCACCCGTCGGTTCCTTCGTCGTCGTGTACGGGTCTTGGTACCTGGTCTTCGCCCGCGGCACCACGGGCTCGGACGGCTTCGGAGCGAAGTCGCTCGGTGATGTGCTGATACGGATGCCAGAGTTCATCCTGCAGGGTCTCATCGACAGCCTCGCCAAGACGCTGCCGTCGGCGGCGCTCGCGGCACCGCTGGTCGTCGCCATCGTCATCGGCGCCGTGCTCGATCTGCGTCGCACACCGGTGCGAGAGGTCGGCCCTGTGTACTGGCTGGTGGTCGCCGCCGGCGTCTTCGCCGTCCTGACGGCGTACACGCGCGTCGGCCTCGGGGTGGAGAACGCCTCCGCAGGACGGTACGTCTACATTTACGGCGCGTTGCTGACGCCACTCGTGGCACGTTTGCTATCAGGGCTCGTCCGACGCAGCATCCTGGCGACGATCGTGGTGTGCGTGATGGTTCTCGCCTACGCCGGATTCAACGCGGCTGGGACCGTGTCAGCCGGTCGCGCGCAGGCCGAGCTAGAGCAGACCGTGAAGCGCACGATCTCGGCGGCGCTGTCGATCGACGACGGCGGTGACGACCTGTCGAATCGGACTCCGGCCGCGCTCGTCGCGCCGACCCTGACGATGGCCGACATCCGGGACTTCGTGGCGCGCGGATACTTCGAGCCCGTGCCCTTCGGACCCGAGGACCTCCTGGCCGCGGAGGTGAATCTTCTGCTCACGCCGGAGAGCATCCCGGGCGACGAGCCTCCGGCTGACGCGTGCGTTCCCGCGCAGGAAGGGTGGATTCCCGTCCGCCTTGACGAGGACGCGGTGTGGGTTGCGCAGTCCGGCATGGTGCGTGTCATCGCCAACGACGGGCCTCTTCAGGGTTTCGGCACTCAGATCCCGTTCTCCGGGGCGGGCCTGCACCGCCTTGATGGGATCGATGATGATGTCGCCCTGCGTCTGAACGTGGAGGACGCAGGCGGGGTCTGCGTGGTAGCCGATCGCTGACCCCGCTGGGCGGCGTCAGCTCTCGGCGGAGTCGACCTTCGAGACCGCCTGCTGGGGGTGATCGACTTCGTGGTGTTCTTCGATGTACGTCACGGGGTCCTGACCCGGTGAGTGGGGGAACACCCAGAGCGTGTAGAGCACGTACCGGAGTCCGGTCGCCACGGCCTGACCGATCAATGTCCCTGCGATGTTGTCGGCGACGACACTGTCCAGCCCGAGGACATACCGGGAGAATCCGAGGCATCCGAGCTGGACGACGATCGCAATGACGTTCACGACAACGTAACGCCCGACCTGCCCCCAGCTGACGGGGGCCTTGCGGTCGCGGTACGTCAGCAGCTTGTTGCCGGCGTAAGTCACCGCGAGCCCGGCGACGACGGCGATCGTCTTCGCGGCGAGCGGATAGGTGTACAACGGGCCCTCGCCGCCGGCGAACACGAGCACGTTGTAGACGATGGCGTCGACGACGAAACCGAGACCGCCGATAGCGAGGAAGATGCCCCCTCGGCGGATGTTGCGGATGATGAAGTCTCGCAGATGTGACGTGTCCGGCATGAGCATCGCGCGATTGTTCCTTCCAGGAAGGCCGAACGGCGTGCGTGGGGTCGAGCACCCCACCGCACGCCGCTCAGTCGTCAGATCGTACCTTCAGCGACCGCGTTCTTGATCCACGGGATGACCTCGTCGAGCATCTCGTCGAGGGTCGTGGTCGCCTCGAAGCCGAGGACCTCCTTGGCCTTCGTGACATCCGGCACGCGTTTCTGGACGTCGTACTCGAAGGCCGGGTCGTGCACGATGTTCAGCGGAACGTCCGGGCCCTTTATCTTGCGCCAGATGACCTCTGCGAGCTCGGTGACGGTGTGACCGACCGGCGTCGAGATGTTGAAGTCGGTGTTGAGCGCGGCCGGGTGGTCCAGGCTGAGCACGATGCCGCGAGCGAGGTCGCCACCGTACGTGTAGTGACGCACCTGGTTGCCCTCGCCGAGGATGTGCAGCGGGTCCTGGCCCTTGAGGACCTTCTGCACGAGGTCGGGCACAACGTGGCTCATGGCGAGCTGGACGTTGCCCGAGTGGATCTCGACGTCGCCGAGAGCGCGGGACTCGCCGATGCCGACGCAGTTGAACGGGCGCAGGATCGTGTAGTCGATGTCGTACTGGCCCTTCGCTGCACGCGCGAAGTACTCGACAGCCAGTTTTTGGAAGCCGTAAGACGACAGCGGCGGAGGGACGATGAGTTCGTCGCCCTCCTTTGACGGCCAACGGTCGGTCGACTCGAAGACCATCGAGGACGACATGTAGGTGACCTTTTTAAGCTTGCCGCCGGCCTTCTTGGAGGCGATGGCGGCGTCGCAGGATGACGCGATGATGCGCTCGTTCGCGGCGATGAGGTCGTACTGGTAGGTGTGGAAGTACGAGATGCCGCCGATGAGCGCCGCTCCCGCGATGAAATGGTCGCAGTCCATCAGCAGCTCGGTCATGCGAGCGGTGTCGGTGACGTCGGCGATGACGAGCTCGTAGTTCGGGTTGTCGTCGTACGACTTCTTGACCGGACCGTACTTGGAGTAGTTGTCCACTCCGACGACCTGGTAGCCCTGGCGAAGCAACTCTTCGACCACATACCCACCAATGAAGCCGGCGGAGCCGGTGATCAGGACCTTTTCCATTACCTGTTTCCCTTCGTGCCGCGAGCGGCGTCTGCGACCTCCGCGAGGGCCAACGGGCGGCCGAACGCGAAGAAGTACCAGCGCAAGTATTTGGGGATCCACTTGCGCAGCTGGAAGTTCGAGGCCCCAGCGGTGCGATCAAGCCAGATCGTCGGCAGCTCCGCGACAGGAAGGCGGGCGCGGCGGGCCTTCGCGGTGAGTTCGAGGCCGATCTCGAAGCCGTCACGGGACTGAATCGTCACCGTGCGCACGAAGTCGGTGTTGTAGGCCTTGAACGAGTTTGTCGCGTCGCGCGTTCCGATGCCGGCGAACAAGTGCAGCGAGTTCCCCGCGAGGCGCGAGAGCGTGCGCTTGAGGCGAGGACCGCCGATCTGCTGCCCGCCTGCCATGTACCTGCTGCCGGCGGCAACGACGACACCACGTTCCACCAGCACGGTGAGCTCGTCGATCTGACGGGGGTCGTCGCTTCCGTCAGCCATCGTAACGACGACCGTGGGGGCTGATGCGGTGTCGAACCCGTACCGGATCGCCTGCGCGGGACCACGTCCATATGTGTTCACGACGCACCGGATGCGGTCGTCTTCAACGGCGATCCGCTCCACAACCGGGATGGTCGTGTCCTCCGGCGTGTCTACGACCACGAGGAGCTCGAAGGGAAGCGAGACGGTGGCTGCGACGCGTGACAGGAACGGCGCGATCTCCTCGCCCTCGTTATACGCGGGAACGACGATCGATACGCGCGGCGTGGCGCTCAAATGAGCACTCCGTTGCCGAGGATATTCCAGACGTCGGCGACCGGCTTGTCAGTCTCAAGGTCGCGGTACTCCTTGTGAGGAGTTGCGACGATGAGGATCTCGGCGCGGCTGAGCACTTCGTCCAAGGGAAGAAGCGAGGAATCGATAGATGCCGGGACGTGAGGGTCGGTGGCGATGACCTCGTGGGCCTTGAAGCGCAGCACGCGCTGAAGCTTGTACGACAGGCTCGAGCGGATATCGTCAGAGCCGGCCTTGAAAGCCATCCCGAGGATTCCCACCGTCATCTTCGACAGATCGTGTTTCTGCTCCAGCTGACTGGCGATGTAGAGCGGAAGCCCCTCGTTCACGAGCATCGCGGAGTGCCCGAGCTGGAACGTGTTGTCGCTGAATGCCGCGAGCTGCATCGTGTCCTTGAAGAGGCACGGACCAGCGGCGAAGCCGGCGCCCGGCATATCCTGCGCCCTCGGGTAGTCCTGCGTCAGACCGGCGCGGACGCGCTCGAAGTCGACGCCCTTCGAATTGGCCATCATGTAGAACTGATTCACAGCGGCGAACTTGATGTAGCGCCACGTGTTCGTGAAGAGCTTGGCGAGCTCCGCTTCCTCCGGGCTCAGCTCGACGATCGACTCCGTTAGGGCGCCGAAGAGCGCACCGGCGCGGGCGATGGCTTCGGGCGTGTACCCGGAGACGATCTGCGGCAGTTCAAAGAGCTCGGTCATCGCCTTGTGCTCGGCGATGCGCTCCGGGCAGAAGGCGACATCCATCTCGATGCCCATGTCGGCGACCATGTCACGGACGAGAGCAGTCACGCCGGGGTAGATGGTGCTCCGCAAGGCGAGGAGCTGACCGTCGCGGAAGAACGGTGCACAGGTCGCAAGGGCGCGAGGGATCGCGTTGGGGTCCGGGTTAAGGTGCTCGTCGACGGGCGTGCCGATCACCACGATGACGTTCTCGGCCGTTGCGACCACCGACGGGTCGGTCGACGCGGTGAGCATGCCTGCAGCGACGACGGTCTCGAGGACCTCGTCCGCGCCAGGCTCGATGAACGGCATCTGAGCCTGCCGGATGCGCGTGACGGCACTTTCCGCGACGTCGTAGACGACCGTGCGCTTTCCACGGCTCGCCAGCGCGATGGCGAGGGGAAGTCCGACGTGCCCTCCGCCGCCGACCACGACGACGTCGTTCTCGAATGCCATTGAATTCTCCACTCAGTCCCAGACAACCTGGGCAAGAATACCCCAGTGGCACGCCCGCCATTCGCACGAGGGGTTCCCACCCGTACCTAGACTTAGCGGCATGCGTGCTCAGTCCGGTCTGCTGGCGGTTCTGATCGGGGGCGGCGTTCTTCTACTCGCGGCCTGCGCTCCCGAGGGCGCGGCTCCGACTCCGTCGTCGTCGCCATCCGTCGCGGCCACGGCGGAGACATCGGAGCCCTCCTCAGCCCCGTCGGCGACTCCCAGCGTCGAGGTGCCGATGACGCCTGATGCGCCCGACGTGGCCGGTCTGCCGGAATGCTGGACGGTTGCAGCCCCGGACGTGACCGTGTCGGGGACGCAGTCCCCACAGGAGTTCCAGGAGCAGAACCCCGGCCTCGTCCAGTCGGGAGCACCCGCGACCTGCTCGCTGTTCAGCGAAGGGTCACAGGTCGCCGCGGCCGACGAATGGATCGATTCGTTTGTCGCCGCCGGTTGGACGGACGGCGGCGTGCAGAAGGACGACGTCTACGTCAGCCGAGCCGCCGAGTCGGCGAACGGCCTGGTCGTGAGTTACCTCGTCTCGGTCGAAGGCGGCGGTCGGGCGCCGATCTCGCAGTTCATGCTGTACACCCGATGATCCGCCTGCCGCACGCGAGCGCAGAAATCGAGCCATCACCTCATCCCCGATCTGCCCCTTTGAGATCGCGCAGGTCCTCACGAGATCGCGCAGGCGGTCTTCGCCCCGCCATCCTGCGCTCGTCCGGGCCGCGCAGCTGAATCCTGCGAGTCGGACGGGAGGCGCGGGGCTCAGGCCGGAGCCGCACCCACCTCGAGCGGAGGCATCGGCTGCCATGAGGCATCCTTCGCGATCTTCCGTCCGTCCCTCAGACCGCGGAACAGGTTCGATGTCCCGCGCACGGTCCGCTCGACGAAGAAGAGCCGGATGATCTCCTTGCCGAACGTCAGCGTGGTACCGAGACCGAACAGCAGCGGCTTGTAGACGTCGAGCGATCGGTAGTACTTCTTGATGTATGCCCGATTGCGCATGATGTAGTAGCGGTAGGCGTTGCTCGAAGCATTCATGTGGCGGATGCCCATGTCCCACTGCTTGATCTCACGCGTGCGCCGCAGCACGAACTCGTCGACGATCACCGACTCGGTCTTGCGAGAGGCGAGCCAGCCGTACATCTGGTCGTCCCAGTAGATGAAGAACCGCGGGTCGGGCAGGCCGATCTGGCCGACGATGTCGCGGTGGATGAACATGCCCTCGAAGCACCCCGAGTTCATCGGCTTGTAGCCCGACTCGTCGAAGTGGGCGGGAGCGAACGGAATGGGGATGCCGAGGGGCTCGGCAACGCGGTACTGCCAGTAGAACTCGCTGCCGTCGTAGTCGTAGCGGCGGCCCTGGATGCTCTTGAAGCGCGGCGCCCACTTGCCCATCTTCGCCAGGCCATCGGGCAGCACCTCGACGTCGTCGTCCATGAGCCAGATCCATTCCGAGCCGAGCTCGTAGGCCACACGCATGCCCTCGCTGAACCCACCCGAGCCCCCGGTGTTGGTCTCGAGTCGGCGGTACACGAGCGCGGAGGGCTCGAGGCTCTCACGGAAGGACTCGACGACGTCTGTGGTGTCGTCGGTCGATGCGTTGTCGATGATCACGATGTGCCCCGGCTTGGGGTCCATCTGCGTCATGCTCGTCAGGAGGCGCGTCAACAGGCCCGACCGGTTGAACGTGACGACGGCGATGGTCGCGGTGGCGGGGTCGAACTGCGCGGCGGACGAGGCGTGGGTCACGGGAGGTCTCCGGAGAAGGGTGGCGGGCGCCGAGACGTCGGGCCGGAGAGAAGCCTACCCTGCCCCGGTCCTACTCACCCTGGGCGTGAGGAAGCCCCGACCCCTCCGCGCCGCCCGCGCCACCGGCATCCGTTCCGGCACCGAGGCTCTCGCGCCACGACCGCGACTGGCCGGCCCTCACAGCGCACAGGACGAGCATGAGCCAGCCCAGCCCGGTGAGCGTGAAGCTCTCGAACATCGAGTCCACGAGGAGCGCCACGAGCATGAGGGGCGTCCAGGCGTAGACGACGGACCGGCGCTCGCCGGCGACGAGCCACGACCTCGCCAGGGCCAGCGCGCCGAGCGCGAGGAAGAGCACGAGCCCGACCCAGCCGAGCTGCAGCGCCACGTCGAAGTATGCGTTCAAGCCCGTGGCGTGGTTGGTGTCGAGCCAGAAGTTGATGGCGTTGAAGGGATACTCCTGCTTGTCCCAGACGCCGAACCAGCCGAAGCCCTGCACGGGCTTCTGGCGGAGGATGTCGACCATGAAGTTCCACAGTTCGACGCGCATCGAGAAGTCGGTCCCGGCGCCCAGCAGCGCGATGATCGGATGCCGCGCCGCATAGCCGACGAACACGCCGATGACGACGAGGGCCCCGAGCGCGAGCTGCAGGCCGGCTCGGCGCTGCGGGCGCGCGTGGCGCACCAGGGCGAGTGCGCCGACCGCGAGGCCCACTGCGATCGCGAGGACGACCACGGTGGGCGAGTCGCTCAGGGCGGCCATGCCGCCCGCCAGCACGACCGAGACCACCGAGAGCCCCGGGGGCACCGACTGCGTGCGGTACTCGATGAGGAAGGTGATGAGGGCCATCACGGCGACGAAGCCCAGGAGGTTGCGCGTGCCGAAGATCCCCTGCACGGGCCCGAGCTGGGCGAGGTTTCCCTGGATGCCGAGGAACGTGAACGGTGTGTCCAGCAGGATGCCCGACAGCAGCTCGAGGGCGAGCGAGAGGCCCAGCAGCACCCGCAGGACGTCGCCGAGCGCCCTGACGGTCTGCAGCGTGTCGCGGACATGGCCGATGACGACGGCGAGGAAGGCGATCGCCGCCAGCGACATCCAGTTCCAGAACGACGCGCCGCTGTCGCTGCTCCAGAAGATGCTGGCGAACGCCCAGCCCACGAACACCACGACAGTGGTCGGCACCAGGCGCAGCAGCGAGATCTCCCGGCGGCGGGCGACCATGACCGCCGCGCCGAACACGCACAGTCCCGTGACGACGGTGACGTAGGTGACGCGGCCCGCGATCCGCTCGATGGCGAAGGCCGAGAACACCGTCGCGAAGACGACGAGGGTGAAAGCGCGGGCGAAGGATGCCGAGGCCAGCAGCGCGCCCAGCCACCCGGGCGACGCGGACTGCGACGCGTCGGTCACGCGCCGCGCCCCGCGGGGCGGCGCGGGGACGCGGGTTCGCTCCCCGGCTCGCGGCCGGATGCATCCTCGCGCGCGATCGCCTCGCCCCGCTCGATGGCCGCGCTCTGCTCGGCGGGCCCCACGCCGACGTGCGGCGACTGCTTGATCTTGGCGCCGAGCATGACCACGAAGAGCCAGCCCCACAGCAGAAGCGGGCTCGACTCGGCGAGGCCCTGCACGAGCAGGATCGCCCCGACGAGGGTGGGCAGGAGCGTGAGCGGGGAGTACGGGCGGTCGGCTCGGAGATCCCAGCGGGGCCGGTCGATCGCGAAGAACCAGGCGCGCCACACGAATGCGAAGTACAGCAGCGCGAGGAGCACGACGCCGATGATGCCCAACTGCATCGCGACGTCGATCCACATGTTGTGCGCCTGCATCACCGTCTGGCCGTGATCGATGATCCAGCCGTCGAAGGCGGGGTCGGAGGGCACCCAGGGCGTCGCGAAGCCCCAGCCGGTCCAGGGTCTCTCGGCCGCCCGGCTGCGCACCGCGTCCCAGATCGCCTCGCGTCCCGTGAGGTCGGCGCTGCGGCCGAGGGCGGTGAAGATCGTGTCGCGCAGCAGCCACAGCGCCACAAGTCCTCCGACGCCGACGAGCGCGTACGCGACGTAGTACTTCGTGCGCTCGCCCGGCTTGGTGGCCGTGCGCATCAGCAGCACGGTCACGAGCACGACGGCGACGGCCGCGGCCGCGAGGTAGGCGGTCGCCGAGCCGGCTCGCACGAAGAGGTAGCTCGACAGGCCGATCCAGATCCACAGGAACGTCCGTCGCGGCGCGCCGGAGGCGAGCCGGATGGCGAACACCACGACAGCGAGCAGGGCGACCGGCGCCAGCAGGTTGGCGTTGCCCATGATCCCCTGGAGGCGGCCGGGGAAGTCGAAGAGGTTGTTGCGCGACCAGTACTCGATCGGGTCGTCGGCCTTGTCGACGACGAACCCGGGGAGGATCGGCGCGCCGATGAAGACGGCGACCCACAGCTCGAAGAGGATCGAGAGCGCCATCACCCACTTGAGAGCCGACGCGACCGCGCGGACGAGCTCGCGCCACGTGAGCACGCTGCCGATGAACAGCGCCTGGAGGGTGGTGATGTACAGCAGGAGCAGCGTGACGGCGGTGGTCTGCGGCCACGCCGACCAGACGAGCGACAGCGTCGCCCATGCCACATACGCCACGACGAACCAGGGGAGGCGCCGCCACTGCACCGGCGGACGCACCACGATCCACAGCACCGCCGAGAGCACGCCGCCGGCGATGGTGATGACGGCCGTGGGCAGCTCGCCGAACGCGTTCACCCACGCGGTGCCCGAGAGCGACATGAACAGCACGAAGATGCACCAGCCGCGCAGCATGATGTGGCCGGTCTTCTCGCGGACCGGCGGTTCCGGCGGCGCCGACGCCGGGTGCTTGGAGTAGACGGCCATCGCTCTCAGGGTACCCCGGGCGTTTCGACTCGCCTGGCTGGTCGAACGGCCCGGGGGAGCGTGTCACCGGCCACGGCGATCGAGGGCGCCGTCGCTAGGCTGTTCGGGTGCTGATCCCGCTCGCCAACGACCCGCGTGATTACTCGTGGGGCTCCCCGTCCCTCATCGCCGAGCTCGAGGGCCGCGCGCCCTCCGGCCGCCCCGAGGCGGAGGTGTGGTTCGGCGACCACCCCGGCGACCCGTCCGAGACTCCCGACGGGCGCACGCTCGACCGGTGGATCGCCGACGAGGGGCCCGACATGGGCATCGCCGAGCCGCTGCCGTACCTGCTGAAGCTGCTGGCCGCGGCATCCGCTCTGTCGATCCAGGCGCATCCGTCGAAGGCGCAGGCCGAGGCGGGCTTCGCCCGCGAAGAGGCCGCGGGCATTCCCCGTGACGCGGGCCACCGCACCTATCGCGACGCCAACCACAAGCCCGAGCTGATCGTGGCGCTCAGCGACACCTTCCGCGCGCTCGCAGGGCTGCGCGACCTCGATGCCACGCGTCGCCTCGTCGCGGCGCTGGGGCCGGGTGCGGCGCCGCTCGCGGAGCGTCTGCAGGGGACGGATGCCTCGCTCACGGCGATCATCGGCTGGCTGCTGTCCGACGGGGCCGACGCCGCGCGCGAGGTCATCGCCGCCGCGGTCGCCGCCGAGTCGGACGAGTTCGCCGCCGAGCTGGAGCTCGCCCGGACGCTCGATGCCGGGTTCCCCGGCGACCCGGGCATCGTCGTGGCGCTGCTCATGAACCTCGTCACGCTGCGGCGCGGCGAGGGGCTCTTCGTGCCGGCAGGCGTGCTGCACGCCTACCTCGAGGGACTCGGCGTCGAGCTCATGGCGGCGAGCGACAACGTGCTGAGGGGCGGCCTCACGCCCAAGCACGTCGACGCGGCGGAGCTCGTGAGCGTGCTCGACCCGACGCCGAGCATGCCTCCGGTGATCACCCCGCGGACCCTGGGAGACGGCATCCGTCGATACGACGTCCCCGTCGCCGACTTCGCGCTGCTCGCCGTCGCGCCGACCTCGGAGGGGGTCGACGTCCCCCTCGACGGCCCCGCGATCGCGCTGGCGACGGCGGGTGCGCCGCGCCTGGCTGCCCGCACCACGGACTCCTCGGCCGCGCTCGCGCCCGGCGACGCGGTGCTGGTCACGCCCGACGAAGGCGGGGTGCGGGTGTCGGGGGAGGGGCAGCTCTTCATCGCCCTGCCCGGCCGGTGACGGACCGCTTCACGGGTTTCTCATCGGACTGTTATCACAGCGCGACACGCCGTCGGCGCGTCGTGAAGGTTCAAGAGCCGGTTGAGCCTTTACTATCTGCGACTTGACCTCACCGAACTACACGGGTGTAATTATCGGTACACGCACCAGCGTGGAGCAGGATCGCAGTACCGAGCAGGATCACGGGGGTGAGAACGACATGACGGTTTCGCAATTCCGTTCCGGCGTTCCCGACGACTGGTTCGTCGATCCGGTTCAACTGGGGGTTCCGGGGGTACGCCGCAACATCGATGCGGAAGAAGATAATCCGCTCGCATGGCAGACCGATGCGCTGTGCGCGCAGACCGACCCGGAGGCGTTCTTCCCTGAGAAGGGCGGCTCCACGCGCGATGCCAAGCGCATCTGCACGTCGTGCGACGTCCGGGGCGAATGCCTCGAGTACGCGCTCCAGAACGACGAGCGGTTCGGCATCTGGGGCGGTCTGAGCGAACGGGAGCGTCGCAAGCTCAAGCGGCGAGCGGGCTGACGCGCACGCCGGTCGGCCGGTTCGATCCGGCCGACCCGGCGCGTGCGCCCGGGGTCGTCCAGGAGCGCGCCTAGGCTGACGAGGACATGCCCGCCGCAACGTCGAACCGAGTCCACGCCGTCCTGGTGGTGCGTCCCGATGGTCGCACTCCCGCGGCGTTCCATCTGCGACGGACCCTCGCTGCGCTCGCCGAGCAGACGCGGCCCGTCGACCTGCTCACGATCGTCCTGTGCGGCGGCGACGAGCATCTGATCGAGATCGCAGATGCCGCAGGCGCCGAGTCCGTCGTGAAGGCGCCGCCCTCGACCTCGTACGCGGCGGCGACGGCCCTGGTCTCGCCGAAGCTCGAGGGCGACGCGCTGTGGCTGCTCGCCCAGGACACCGCGCCGGAGCCCGATGCGCTCGCGCGGCTCGCGGGCGCGCTCGAGCTTTCACCCTCAGCGGCCTTCGTCGCGCCCAAGCTCGTGCGCTGGGACGACCGCTCGGAGATCGTCTCGCTCGGCGTCGGGATGACCCGCTTCGGCCGCGCGGTGGGCCTCGCCGACGGCGAGCTCGACCAGGGCCAGCACGACGCGCGCGAGGATGTGCTCGGCGTGGACGTCCGGGCGATCCTCGTGCGCGCCGACGCGTGGGCGGGGCTGTCGGGCCTCGACCGTGGGCTCGCCGGCGCCGACGAGGGACTCGACCTCGGGGTGCGTGCGCGACTGGCCGGAGGCCGCGTGTCGCTGGTCCCGGCGGCATTGGTGGCCGTCGCGGGCGACGGCGTGGCCGGGCTGCCGAGCCCGCTGACCCCGCAGCGACGGCGACGCGCGGTGTTCGCCGAGCGGGTGGCGCAGCTGCACCGGCGGCTCGTGTACGCCCCCGCGTTCGCCGCCCCGCTGCACTGGCTTTCGCTGCTGCCGCTGGCGCTGTGGCGCACGATCGTCGACCTCGCCCGCAAGCAGCCCGGCCGCATCCCATCGGAGTGGGCGGCGGCCGCGACGGTGCTGGTCGGCATCGTTCCGGTCCTGCGTGCCCGCCGTCGCCTGGCCCGCGCGCGCACCGCGCCGTGGAGCCAGATCGCCCCGCTGCGGACGAGCCAGGGCGAGCTGCGGGAGCGACTCGACGACGATCCCGAGATCGCGATCGGCGGCCACCGCCGCAGCGACCTGAAGTTCTTCGTCGGTGGTGGCGCCTGGCTCGTGCTGGCGGCCCTCGTGCTGTCGGTCGCCGCCTTCCCCGCGCTGCTGGCCTGGCCGGTGCTCGGCGGCGGGGCACTGCAGCCCCTCGCGACGACGGTGGGTCAGCTGTGGGACGAGGCCCTCTACGGTCAGCGCGCGCTCGGCCTCGCCACGATCTCGGCCGCCGACCCGTTCTCCGCGGTCGTCGCGGTGCTCGGCACGCTGTGGCCGTGGGCGACCTCGCGCGCGGTCGTGCTCCTGTGGATTCTCGCGCTGCCGCTCGCGGCGCTCGGCGGCTGGTTCGCGGCGACGCGCGTCACCGAGCGGGCGAGCCTCAGGCTCCTCGGCGGCGCGGTGTGGGCGCTCGCCCCGACGTTCGTCGTCGCCCTCGCCCAGGGCCGCCCGACGGGCGTGATCCTTCACCTGCTGCTCCCGTGGCTGTTCTACGCCGGCGCCGTGGCGCATCGTTCGTGGGCGGGAGCGGGCGCGACATCGATCCTGCTCGCCGCGGTGCTCGCGAGCGCACCGTCGCTCGCCCCGGCCGCGATCGTGCTGTGGCTGGCGGCACTGCTGCTCGCGGTCTTCCTGCGCTCCGGTCGCGGCGTGGCGCGCCTGATCTGGACGCTGATCCCGTCGCTCGCACTCGCCGCGCCGCTGGTGGTGGGCGCCATCGTCAGCGGCCGTGCCTGGGGCCTCCTCGCCGACCCCGGCGTGCCGTGGGCCGGCCCTCAGGTGGGAGCGGACGCGTCCGGCCGAGCCCTCCTGGCCGCCGGCATCCCCACTCCCGACCTCGCCGGATGGGCCACCCTCCTGCCCGACGGGCCGACGTGGTGGGTGCCGCTCCTGAGCGTGCCGCTCGCGCTGCTCGCCCTGGCTGCGCCGCTCACGCAGCGGTGGGCGGTGGGCATCGCGATGCTCTTCGTCACGGCGCTCGGCCTCGCCACCGCCTTCGCGGCCGTCGGCGTGTCGGTCGCCTTCGTGCAGTCGGTCACCGTGCCGCTGTGGCCGGGGACCGGCCTGAGCCTCGGGTGGCTGGGCGCCCTGGGCGGCGCGCTCGTGGCACTCGACGCCGGCCTGGCGCCGCGCGTCGCCCTCGTGCGGGGCCTGGCAGCCGCGCTCGTCCTCATCGGGGCGGGAGTGCTGGCCGTGCCGTCGCTCACGGCATTCACTCGCGAGGCTGCGACACTGGCGAACGGTCCCGCGAGCACGCTGCCCGCGTTCGTCGCCGCCGAGGGGCGGGACGATCCCGACGTGGGCACGATCGTGCTGACACCCCAGTCCGACGGTGGTGTCGCAGCGCAGATCGTGTGGGGCGCGAGCGAGACGATCGGCGGTCAGAGCACGCTGCTTGCGGCCCGTACGACGCCGACCCCGCAGGACGACGAGCTCGCGCTGATCGCCGCTGACCTGGTCACCCCCTCGTCTGAGGACGTCGTGGCCCAGCTCGCCGACCGCGGGGTCGGGTTCATCCTGCTCGCGCCCGCCGCGCCGCCCGAGACGGACGCGGCGCGGACGCTGCGGCTCTCGGCCATGACGGCGCTGGGGCAGCGCGAGACGCTGGTCGTGGTCGGAGACACGGCCAAGGGCGAGCTCTGGCGCGTCGTCGACGAGCTCGCGCCACGAGCCGAGGAGCCGGCATCCGCCATCGCCGCCGGCAGATGGATCGCGTTCGGCCAGCTCGCGGTGTTCGGGATCGCGCTGCTGCTGGCCGTGCCGACAGCGACGTCGGTGCGAGAAGCGCGCCGCACGCCTCGCGTGGTAGGGCCTCACTGGCAGGAGGGACGATGAGCGACCGCCGAGTGTTCCGCTGGGCGACGACGAGCGCCCGGCTGCTGATCGGCACGGCCGTGTCGGTCGGGGCCGTGATCGCCGTCGTCACCGCGGTGTCGGTGCCGTGGCCCACGCTCGACCGGGAGCCGCTGACGGTGCCGGCGACGCCGGCGCCCGCCGCCTCGGTGATCTCGTGCGACGGCCCGCTCCTGTCGATCGGGCGCAATCCGGCGGACGCCGACGCCATCTCGGTCGCAGCGCCGCAGTCCGTGGTCGCCGGTGTGGCCGATGGAGAGCCTCCGGCCGAGCAGCGGCTGGAGACCACCGGAGTCGGCCCCGGCCCGCTCGCTTACACCGCGCCGCCGTTCGACGGCCAGGCCGTCGACGTGGCCGCGACCGGCGCGGCCACCGCATCGGCCGACGACCTCTCGGGCTTCGCTGCTTCGGCCTGCCGCCCGCCGCTGCTGGACTCCTGGCTCATCGGAGGCTCGGGTGCGACGGGCGCCGCCGACCTCGTTCTGATCGCGAACCCCGGCACGGTGCCGGCCACGGTGCAGCTGACGGTGTACGGCGCTGCCGGACCGCAGTCGCCTCCCGGCGGTGTGGACCTGGTCGTGTCGCCCGGAACGCAGCGCGCTGTGCCGTTGGCCGGGCTCGCGTTCGGCGAGGAGACGCCGGTGGTCCGGGTCTCGGCCGTCGGCGCGCCGGTGCACGCTTCACTGCAGGCGAGCATCACCCGCACGCTGACTCCGGGAGGCGTGGACCAGGTGGGGCCGGTCGCGCAGGCGGAGCCGACCCAGGTCATCACGGGCATCACCGTGGAGCGGCCCGCGACCGCCGACGCCGCCGAGGAGGTGACGGTGCTGCGGATGCTGTCGCCCGCGGTCGCCGTCTCGGCCCGGGTGACCGTGACCGCGGTCGGCCGTGCCGAGCCGCTGCGCGAGCCCGAGCAGGTCGCCCTCGAGGCCGGCAAGCCGCTGGAGCTCGCCATCAACGGACTCAGCGCGGGCGCGTACACGGTGACGGTTGCCGCCGATTCCCCGGTCGTCGCCGCGGTGTGGCAGGCGACGGGGATCGCCGCCGGCGACGACTTCGCCTGGTTCACGCCGGCGCCGGAAGTCGCGGTGCCGTCGCTGTTCGCGACGCCCGGCGGACCCACCCCGTCGCTCTCGGTCGTCAACCCGACGGGCGAGCCGGTCGCGGTGGCGGTGACCCCGGCGGGCGGCGGTGCGCCGCTGGATGTCACGGTTCCGGCGAATTCGTCGGTCGCCGTGCGCCTGATGACACGCACCCTCTACTCGATCGACCCGGCGGCCCCGGTGCGGGCGGGACTGTCGTTCGCGGGCGACGGCGCCCTGGCGGGCGTGCCGGTGTGGCCGGCGGATGTCGCCACCCGAGCGGTCATCGTCTACCCCTGAGCCGGCCGACTCCGGAGGGATCCGTCGTGTCAGAAGTAGCGGAAGCGCTCCGGACCGAGATCCCAGGGATCGCGGTCGAGGTACTCGGCGGCCGCACGGAAGACCGCGCCCTCGACCAGCATCCGGCGGTGCAGCTCGTCGTCGCGGTGGAGGTGGCTGAGCCGCTCGATCGGCAGGCGATACAGGATGATCCGGTGCTCATCCGGCAGGACCGTCCACCGCGGGATGCCGTCGTCGCCGGTCGCCGCCGGCATGTCGGCGACCTCGAAGCGCACGTCTCGCAGTTCAGGCCATGCCGACCGCAGGAACTCCGCGGCGGTGCCCACAGACAGGTCGAAGCGGTCCACCCGGGTGTCGAGCGGGGGAAGCGGCGGTCGCACCACGGAGCTGCGCCCCTCGCGACCGTGCCGTCCGTGACGGGACGCGCGCCGCGGCGCGCGCTCGCTGGTCCGGGTCCGACGCCACGCCATGCCCCCATCCTAGGTCGCGGCGGGACGTCCTCAGACGAGGATCGGGGCCTACGTGCGGAGCGGACGGCGTGATCCGCCCCGCATCTCGGCGCACGTCCTCAGCTGAGGACCGACCCCGCCCCGTGACGAGAGCCGAAGCCCCGCGTGGGATCGTGCGGCGCGGCATCCGTCTCCGTGTCCCGGGTGCGCGGTAGCGTCGTCCCGATGCGCGAGAGAGTCTGCTCCAAGGTCGGCTGCGCCCGTGAGGCGGTCTCGACCCTCACCTATGACTACGGCGACCAGATGGCCGCCCTCGGCCCCCTCGGCGCCGTGGGCGACCCCCACGCGCACGACCTCTGCGCGATCCACACCGACCGGCTGTCGGTGCCCAAGGGCTGGGTCGTCGTACGCCACGAGACCCTCCGCGCCTGACCCGGCTCTCGCCGGCGCCCGCGGCGGGCGTCGGAGAAGGCGTGGGAGAATAGGCGGATGCCGACCCACACGCCCGTCGCCACGTCCACCAGCCCTGCCGTCGCCGAGTCCGCGGACGGCTTCGAGTACGAGGTCGCGGACCTCTCGCTCGCGGAGGCCGGCCGGCATCAGCTGCGCCTCGCCGAGAACGAGATGCCCGGACTCATGGCGCTGCGCGAGGAGTTCGGCGCCTCGCAGCCGCTCAAGGGCGCCCGCATCGCCGGGTCGCTGCACATGACGGTGCAGACCGCGGTGCTGATCGAGACGCTGGTCGCCCTCGGCGCCCAGGTGCGCTGGGCGAGCTGCAACATCTTCTCGACGCAGGACGAGGCGGCCGCCGCCGTCGTGGTGGGCCCGACCGGCACCGTCGAGACGCCGGCCGGCGTGCCGGTGTTCGCGTGGAAGGGCGAGAACCTCGAGGAGTACTGGCGCCTCGCCGACCGCATCTTCGACTGGACCGCGGAGGGCTTCGACGGCCCGAACATGATCCTCGACGACGGCGGCGACGCGACCCTCCTCGTGCACAAGGGCGTCGAATTCGAGAAGGCGGGCGCGGTTCCGGATGCCGCAGCCGACGATTCCGCCGAGTACCGCATCGTCCTCGACACGCTCCGCGCGAGCCTCGTGCGCGACCCGCAGCGCTTCACGCGCATGGCGGCCGACCTTCTCGGGGTGACGGAGGAGACCACCACGGGCGTCCACCGCCTCTACGAGCTCGCGGCATCCGGCGATCTGCTGTTCCCCGCGATCAACGTGAACGACTCCGTGACGAAGTCGAAGTTCGACAACAAGTACGGCATCCGCCACTCGCTCCCGGACGGCATCAACCGCGCCACCGACGTGCTGATGGGCGGCAAGGTCGCCTTCGTGTGCGGCTACGGCGACGTCGGCAAGGGAGCCGCCGAGGCGCTTCGCGGCCAGGGTGCGCGGGTCATCGTCAGCGAGGTCGACCCGATCTGCGCGCTGCAGGCCGCGATGGACGGCTATCAGGTGGCACGGCTCGCCGACGTCGCCGACCAGGTCGACATCCTCATCACCGGCACGGGCAACAAGGACGTCGTCACCGTCGACGATCTCCAGAAGCTCAAGCACCTCGCGATCGTCGGAAACGTCGGCCACTTCGACAACGAGATCGACATGGCGGGCCTCGAAGCCCTGCCCGGTGTCGAGCGCATCGAGATCAAGCCGCAGGTGCACGAGTGGCGTCTGCCGGGCGGACACAGCGTGCTCGTGCTGAGCGAGGGCCGCCTGCTGAACCTGGGCAACGCGACGGGGCATCCGTCCTTCGTCATGAGCGCGTCGTTCACGAACCAGGTGCTCGCGCAGATCGAGCTGTTCACCAAGTGCGACGACTACCCGACCGCGGTGTACGTGCTGCCCAAGCACCTCGACGAGAAGGTCGCACGCCTGCACCTTGACGCACTGGGCGTGCAGCTGACCGAGCTCACGCCCCAGCAGGCCTCGTACATCGGGGTGCCGGTAGAGGGTCCGTACAAGCTCGACCACTACCGCTACTGACAGCCGCGACTTTCGGCGCGGCTGCATCCGGATCCCGGGTGCGGGCGGAATACCTTCACGGATGCCCGCCACCCCAGGCCGGGTGCCGCCACACCGAAGGAGCTGGACAATGAAGAACAGGTTCCGTTTCGCCGTCGCACTCGTCGCCGCCTCGGGTCTGGTGCTCGCCGCTGCACCCGCCCACGCGACCGGAGGGTCGGCCCCGACCGGCACGATCGTCGATGTCGCGGTCGCGGCCTCCGGTGGTGGTGCGCCTGACGCGAACCCGTGGGACTACGACCTGCTGGTACAGGCGGTGCTCGCGACGGGACTCGACGCGACCCTCTCCGACTCCGGCACGCAGTTCACCGTGTTCGCGCCGAACGACCGCGCATTCCTCCGGCTCGTGGCGGATCTCACCGGCTCGGAGCCGGCGTCTGAGGCCGACGCCTTGACGGCGATCACCAGCGCGTTCACCGTCGACCAGATCGCCGGCATCCTGCTCTACCACGTCGTCAGCGGCCAGAGCCTCGGACCGATCAAGGTGCTCCTCTCGAGGTCGCTCACGATGGCCGACGGTGGAACCGTCCAGCCGCGCGGAATCACACTCCGCGATGAGACGCCGTCGCTGAAGGATCCGCGACTCGTACCCTGGGCGATCAACATCCAGGCGACGAACGGTGTCATCCACACCATCGATCGCGTGCTCGTTCCTGCTACCTGATCTCATCGGCCGCCCCGCGGCGGGCCCTCTTCGGGTGCACGAGCGCGAGGAGCGACCCGCCGCGGCCGCGGCTCGTCTGACGTCAGCGCTCGGGGAAGCCGCGCGGCGGAGCCGACACGGGCCCCGCCAGCGCGGCGGCGCGGGCGGTCTCGAGCCGCAGCGCGCGCAGCTCGCGCTCGCGGCGCACGGCGACGACGGCGATGAGGAAGCTCTCGGGGTCGACCGCCGGCGCGGGTGAGACGTGCTCGGCGGCTTCGCGGGCGAGGGATGCCGCGACCCTTGCGCGGGCGCCGGGCTCCATGCTCGAGGCGGAGCGGGCGAACTGGGAGAGGCGGCGCGAGAGGCGTTCGGGCAGCCGCGCGACGTCGGCGACGGCCGCCCATTCCGACAGCGTCGGCGGCACCCCGAGCGCGACGTCTGGCAGGCGCGGCGTGCGGGTGCGCTCGGAGTACGTGCCGGCGACGAGGTCGCCGAGACGCTGCGACCGCGGCGTGAAGGCCCCGACGAGGGCCGCCACCGCGCCGACCGTGAACCACAGCTCGAACACGCCGACGAGCGCGCGGATGAAGGCATGGCGGAACCCGGCAGCCCCGCCGTCGGTGCGGACGATCCGCCCGCCGACGGCGAGCTTGCCGAGACTGCGGCCCCGGGTGGTCGTCTCGACGACCGTCGGGATCACGATGAGGACCAGCACGAGCACGACGATCGTGAGGATCGGCACGATGGCCGCGTCGATCGCGCCGAGGCCCGCCAGCCAGGCCGTCACCAGGGCGAACAGCACCAGGAAGGCGACCCCGATCAGCATGTCGATGAAGACGCCCAGCGCGCGCAGGAAGAAGCCCAGCGGCTGCACATCGAGAGCGACCGCCTCTCCGGTGAGCACCTCGTCCTGATGGATGTCGACGATCGCGGGGCGCTCAGCGGTCATGGCTACAGTAAAGCGCATGGACCTCGACGCGTTGACGGCCGCCCGGCGCGAGGAGTGGGCACGGCTCGACGAGCTCAGCCGCACCCGTCGGCTCTCCGGCGCCGAGGTCGACGAGCTCGTCACCCGCTATCGGGCGGCTTCCGCCGACCTCGCCGACGCCAAGACCTCGGCCGGCCGGAGCGTGCAGGGCGACCACATCTCGACGATGCTCGGTCGCGCCCGCCTTCGCCTGACCGGTGCTCCGGAGAACGTCGTGCGGCAGATCCCGCGGTTCTTCGCGCTGCAGCTGCCGGCGGCGCTCTACCGGGTGCGGTGGACGACGGCGGTCATCGCGGCCGCTTTCGTCGCGGTGGTGGCGATCGTGGCGGTCTGGGTCTCGGGAGATCCGGTGCTGGTCGCGAGCCTCGGCAGCCGAGCCGAGCTCGAACAGTACGCCGAGAACGAGTTCACCGAGTACTACAGCGAGAACCCGGCCGCCGTGTTCGCGGGAACGGTGTGGACCAACAACGCATGGATCGCGGCGCAGTGCGTGCTGTTCGGCATCACCGGCGCGTGGCCGGTGATGGTGCTGGTCCAGAACGCCGTCGGCGTCGGCAGCGCGGCCGCGGTCATGGCGGCGTTCGACCGCGGCGACGTGTTCGTGCTCTATATCCTCCCTCACGGTCTGCTCGAGCTGACGTGCATCTTCGTCGCCGGTGCTGCGGGGCTGCAGATCTTCTGGGCGTGGGTGGCGCCCGGGCGGCGCTCGCGCGGCGAATCGCTCGCGTCGGCGGGCCGCTCGCTGGCCACGATCGCGATCGGCCTCATCATCGCGCTCGGGGTGTCGGGTGTCATCGAGGGCTTCGTGACGGCGCAGCCGTGGCCCTGGCCGCTCAAGATCGGCATCGGCGCGGCGGCGCTCGGACTGTTCCTCGCGTACATGCTCGTGGTCGGCCGGCGGGCGGACCGGCTGGGGGAGACCGGCGACCTCACCGAGTACGAAGCCGGCACGCCGACCCTCGTCGCCGGGTGACCCGCAGCCGCATACCACTGTTTTGAATGACTCAAAACAACGGTAGGGTTGAGGCATGACCCCGCACACGCACGTCGATGCGCGCGCCATCGACACGGCGGTACGACTGCGTGCCGCGGGACTGCGGGTCACGGACTCGCGGCGGGCGGTCGTCGAGGCGCTCCGGGCGCACCCGCACGCGAGCGCCGACGCGATCTTCGGCGTCGTGGCCGAGACGCTGCCCGGCACGAGTCTGCAATCCGTGTACAACGCACTCGGCGACTTCGTCGACGCCGGCCTCGCCCGCCGCATCGAGCCCGCCGGGCACCCGGGCCTGTTCGAACTCCGTGTCGACGACAATCACCACCACCTCATCTGCTCGCGCTGCGGTGCCGTCGAAGACGTCGACTGCATCGTCGGCGCGGCGCCCTGCCTGACGCCGTCCGACGCGCACGGCTACGCCGTGCAGGTGGCCGAGGTGACCTTCTGGGGCGTGTGCCCCACGTGCGCCGAGGCGGAGGCGGCCGCCGTCGATGCCGGTGCCGCCGGCGCACCCCTGTGACGTCCTGTCCGAATCCATAGCCCACCCCGATTGGAAGGAAGCCATGACCGACACCAACGAGACGATCCCCGAGATCGGTGAGAACCCGACCGACGTGGATCAGGCGGTCACGCCGATCGACACGCCGGTCGACGAGCGCGAGGACGGCGAGACCCGCCCGCGCCCGAACGAGACCGAGGGCTGCCCCGTCATCCACGGCGGTCAGCCGCACCCCACCACCGGCAACGCCAACAGCGTGTGGTGGCCGAACCAGCTGAACCTCAAGATCCTCGCCAAGAACCCGGCGGTCGCAAACCCGCTGGGCGAGGACTTCGACTACAAGGCGGCCTTCGAGTCGATCGACCTCGCCGCGGTCAAGGCCGACATCGCCGAGGTGCTCACGACTTCGCAGGACTGGTGGCCGGCGGACTTCGGCAACTACGGCCCCCTCATGATCCGCATGGCGTGGCACAGCGCCGGCACCTACCGCATCACCGACGGCCGGGGTGGCGGCGGCGCGGGCCAGCAGCGCTTCGCGCCGCTGAACAGCTGGCCCGACAACGTCAACCTCGACAAGGCACGTCGTCTGCTCTGGCCGGTGAAGAAGAAGTACGGCCAGTCGCTGTCGTGGGCCGACCTCATGATCCTCGCGGGCAACGTCGCGCTGGAGTCGATGGGCTTCAAGACCTTCGGCTACGCCGGCGGCCGCGCCGATGTGTGGGAGCCCGACGCCGACGTGTACTGGGGCCCCGAGACCACGTGGCTCGCCGACGAGCGCTACTCGGGCGACCGCGATCTCGAGCGTCCGCTCGCCGCCGTGCAGATGGGCCTCATCTACGTCAACCCGGAGGGCCCGAACGGCGAGCCCGACCCGCTGAAGTCCGCGCGCGACATCCGCGAGACCTTCGGGCGCATGGCGATGGACGACGAGGAGACCGTCGCCCTCATCGCCGGTGGTCACACCTTCGGCAAGACGCACGGCGCGGCGCCCGACACGAACGTCGGCGACAACCCCGAGGCCGCCGGCCTCGAGGAGCAGGGCCTGGGCTGGCGGAACAGCCACGGCACCGGTCACGGCGACGACACCATCACCTCGGGCCTCGAGGTCACGTGGACCTACCACCCCACCCGCTGGGACAACGAGTTCTTCCACATCCTCTACGCGTACGAGTGGGAGCTCATGCGCAGCCCGGGTGGCGGCCACCAGTGGCGGCCGATCAACGGCGGCGGCGCCGACATGGTTCCGCTCGCGCACTCGAACGGCCGTCGGGAGCCCCGCATGCTCACCAGCGACCTGGCGCTTCGCACCGACCCGGCGTACGACAAGATCTCGCGGAAGTTCAAGGACGACCCCGAGGCCTTCGCCGACGCGTTCGCCCGCGCCTGGTTCAAGCTGACGCACCGCGACATGGGCCCGATCGAGCGCTACCTCGGTTCCGAGGTCCCTTCGGAGGAGCTGCTCTGGCAGGATCGTGTGCCCGCCGTCGACCACGAGCTCATCGACGCCGCCGACGCGGCGGCGCTCAAGGCGCAGATCCTCGACTCGGGGCTGACGGTCTCACAGCTCGTCGAGACCACGTGGGCTGCGGCATCCTCGTTCCGCGGCAGCGACAAGCGCGGCGGCGTCAACGGCGCCCGCATCCGCCTCGCACCGCAGAAGGACTGGGAGGTCAACAAGCCCGCGCAGCTGGCCACCGTGATCGCGAAGCTGGAGCAGATCCAGGCTTCGTTCAACGATGCGCAGACCTCCGGCAAGAAGGTGTCGCTGGCCGACCTCATCGTCCTCGCGGGCAACGCGGCGGTCGAGAAGGCCGCCAAGGACGCCGGCGTCGAGGCCGAGGTCGTGTTCCACCCCGGACGCACCGACGCCACGCAGGAGCAGACCGACGCGCAGTCGTTCGCGTTCCTCGAGCCGATCACCGACGGGTTCCGCAACTACTACGGCCCCCGCGCGTTCATGCCCGAAGAGCACCACCTCATCGACCGCGCGAACCTGCTCACGCTCAGCGCGCCGGAGCTGACCGTGCTCGTCGGCGGCCTTCGCGTGCTGGGTGCGAACTGGGACGACTCCGACTACGGCGTCTTCACCGACCGCAAGGGCGTGCTCACGAACGACTTCTTCGTGAACCTGCTCGACCTCGGCACCACGTGGAAGCCGCTCGACCCGGGCTCGCACGCCTTCGCCGGTTCGAAGGACGGCTCGGGCGCGCCCGTGGGGATCGGCACGCGCGTCGACCTGCTGTTCTCGTCGAACTCGGAGCTGCGCGCCGTCGCCGAGGTCTACGCCTCGGACGACGCGAACGAGAAGTTCGTGCGCGACTTCGTCAAGGCGTGGGGCAAGGTCACGGAGCTCGACCGCTTCGACCTCTCCTGACCCGCACACACCAAGAGCGGCCCGTCCCCGATCCGGGGGCGGGCCGCTCTCGTGCGAGTACGGTTACGGGACGCGCGCCTCGGCCTGCACCGGCGGCAGCGTGCCCTTGGGCTCGAAGAGGGCGCGGTGGAGCACGCCGGCCAGCAGTCCGCCGACGATGGGGAACACGATGAACACCCACAGCTGCGACAGCGGCCCGACGCCGCCGTAGATCGCTGCCGCGATCGAGCGCGCCGGGTTCACAGACGTGTTGTCGATCGGGATCGAGATGAGGTGGATGAGCGTCAACGTGAGGCCGATTGCAAGTGGTGCGAGCGCCGCCGTGCCGCGCGTGGAGTGCGTGACGCCGAGGATGATCAGGACGAACACCGCCGTGAGGAGGATCTCGGCGATGATCGCGGCGCCCAGACCGAACCCGCCGGGCGACAGCTCGTCGTAGCCGTTGGACGCGAAGCCGCTGTCCTGGGCGTTGGCCAGCCAATCCCCGGTTCCGAAGATGCCGATCAGCACGATCATCGTCGTGCCGAGAGCGCCGCCGATCACCTGCGCGATGATGTAGCCGACCGTGTTCTTCCACTCGAACCGCCCAGCGGCGGCCAGCCCCAGAGTGATCGCGGGGTTGAAGTGGCCGCCGGAGACGGGTCCCCACGCATAGGCGCCAGCGACGACGGTCAGACCGAAAGCCAGCGAGACTCCCACGAAGCCGATGCCGAGCGGGTTGTTCTCGGAATCCGCGGGGAAGTTCGCCGCGAACAGCGCCGAGCCGACGCCGCCGAAGACGAGCAGAAACGTTCCCAGTGCCTCCGCGACGAGCCTGTTCACCGTGGTGGGCGGGATGGTGGTATCCGACATGGCGGACTCCTTTCCTCGTCGCGAGGTTAGCGGTACGTCCAGCCGATTCCCAGGAACCGGGGGCGGAGTGTCCGACTGCGACGCCCGTTCACCCGAGGTTTCGCGGCGTGTTCAGGTGTTCGTCGCCGATCGTTGCGATTCCGGATGCCGCGTCCGCCGCGGCTCGATCAGAGGCGTCCGGCCGCCTTGAGGGCCAGATAACGGTCGGCGATGCGGGGCGGCAGGTCGTCCGGCCCGGCCGTGATCGCCTCGCCGCCGGCGCGCCCGATCGCCGCCCCGACCACCGCGGCGTCCTGCGCGCTGCGCTCGATCGCGGCGGCGCGGTACACATCGACGGCATCCGGGCGCTCGGGCGGCGACTCGGGCTGGTCGGTGACCGTGCCGACCAGCACGTGAGCGCTGCGCGCGATCGCGGGAAGCGACCCGAGGAACCCGCGGGCCGCCTCGGCGGCGTCCTGCGCGGTGAGGAGCACGACGAGGGACGGCCGCGACGTGAGCGCTCGCACCTGCGCGAACGCGGCGTCCCAGTCGGTGTCGATGAGCTGCGGCTCGACGGGCGCCATGGCGTCGACGAGCGCGGGCAGCAGCGACGGGCCGTCGACGCGCGTGACGCGGGCCCGGATCGCGCGGTCGAACATCAGCAGGTGCACGTGGTCGCCGGCGCGGGTCGCGAGGGCGGCGAGCAGCAGCGCGGCCTCCATCGCGGCATCCATCCGCACGCCGTCGCCCACGCGCGCCGCCGCCGTGCGGCCGGTGTCGATCACGATCACGACGTGACGGTCCCGCTCGGGACGCCACGTGCGCAGCATCGTCGTGCTCGCGCGTGCCGTCGCGCGCCAGTCGATCGAGCGGACGTCGTCGCCGCGCACGTATTCGCGCAGACTGTCGAACTCGGTGCCCTGCCCGCGCACCTGCACGCTCGTGTTGCCGTCGAGCTCCCGCAGTCGCGCCAGGCGCGAAGGCAGGTGCCGGCGCGCGGTGAAGGGCGGGAGCACGCGGATGGCTCCCGGCTCGTCGATGCGGGTCTGGCGTCCTGCGAGCCGCAGCGGTCCGTCGGAGCGCACCACCACGAAGCGCGAGCGCAGCTCGCCGCGCCGGCGGGGGAGGAGCGGGACGATGACGAGGCGGGCTTCGCCGGGCGGGATGTCGATCGTCGCCCGCTCGGCCGGCGCGCCGGCGGTGGGCTGCCACGCGTCCCTCACGCGGCCGCGCAGGGGGCGCTCGCCGGTGTTGCGCAGCACCATCTCGGCGCCTACCGGCTGACCCAGCAGCACGCGGCGCGGCATCCGTCGCATCACGGTGATCCGCCGCGGGTCCGGTGCCGCTGCCGCGTCGGCGAGCGCCAGCACGAGGCACAGCAGGATCCACCCGGCGGCCGCCAGCCACGCGTCGACGCCGGCGAGCGACAGCAGCACGACGGGCACCGCCCCGAGGGCGACCAGCAGCGGCGCACGACCAGTCAGGTACACGGCGTCAGATGGGAACGCGGGTCTGCTGGATCACCGAACCGAGCACGGCGTCCACCGACACGCCCTCGAGCTCTGCGTCGGGGCGCAGGCGGATGCGGTGGCGCCAGGTCGGCACGAGCATCGTCTGCACGTGGTCGGGCGTGATCGCGGGGTAGCCGCCGAGCCATGCCCACGCCTTTGACGCCGCCAGCAGCGCGGTGGCCGCGCGGGGGCTCACCCCGAGCTGCACCGAGGGGCTCCGGCGCGTGGCCTGCGCGAGGTCCACGACGTAGCCGAGCACGTCGTCCGAGACGGTGACGGATGCCGCGGCCCGCTGTGCGGTGCGGATCTCGTCGGCGCTCGCGGCCCGCCGCAGGCCCGCCCCCGCCAGGTCGCGCGGGTCGAAGCCGCTCGCGTGACGGCGCAGCACCGCGAGCTCGGCATCGCGCGACGGCACCTCGACGAGGAGCTTCAGCAGGAAGCGGTCGAGCTGCGCCTCGGGCAGCGTGTACGTGCCCTCGTGCTCGATGGGGTTCTGCGTGGCGGCGACCAGGAAGGGGTCGGGAAGGCGGCGCGTGACGCCGTCGGTCGAGACCTGACGCTCCTCCATCGCCTCCAGCAGGGCCGCTTGCGTCTTCGGGGGCGTGCGGTTGATCTCGTCGGCGAGCACGACGTTGGTGAACACCGGACCTTCGCGGAACTCGAACTCGCCGGCCTTCGCGTCGTACACGAGCGAGCCCGACACGTCGCCGGGCATGAGGTCGGGCGTGAACTGGATGCGCTTGGTGTCCAGCCCGAGCGCTGTCGAGAACGCGCGCACGAGCAGGGTCTTGGCCACGCCCGGCACCCCCTCCAGAAGCACGTGCCCGCCGGCGAGGAGCGCGATCAGCAGGCCGGTCACGGTTCCGTCCTGGCCGACGACCGCCTTGCCGACTTCGAGCCGCACGCGGTTCATCGCCTCGCGCAGCGCGGTGTCGTCGAGCGGGGCGGACGCATCGGTCGCTGCCGGGGTCGGCACCACGGGCGTATCCGTCATCGGGGGCTCCTTTCGGGGCGGACGGCCGCACGGACGGCGTCCTCGAGATCTCTCAGTCGTGTGCTCAGAGCGACGAGCTCGGCGTCGCCGGTGGGGATGTCGTCGATCAGGATGCCGCGCACGGCGCTGCGGTCGGCGCCGATGCGCGCCGCCGTCGCGTCGGCGATCTCGGGTGCGGCCGCGTTCGGGCCGAGACCCTGCAGGGCGGCGAGGCGCCGGAGCGTGCCGATGCGGAGGCGGTCGGCGGCGTGCAGCGGGTCGCCCGCGCGGGCGTAGAGCCGGGCCCTGCCCTCGGTCGTCTCGGAAGCGCGCACGGTGACCGGCAGGCGCTCGGTGACCAGCGGGCCGAACCGGCGCCCGCGCCAGATCGCCGCAGCCACGCCCGCCACCAGCAGCAGGACGATCACGGGGCTCACCCACGGCGGCGTCAGCTCGCCGAGGGACGGGTCGACGTCGGCGAGGTCGGTGTCTCCCGCGCCCGGCACGTACCAGACGACGAGCGGATGCCGCCCCATGAGGTTCACCGCCAGCGCGGCGTTGCCGTCGTCCGCGAGCCGCTCGTTCGTGAAGAGGGCCCGGCCGTCGACCGCGGAGAGGCGACCGGCATCGGTCGGCTGGGTCAGCAGACCGAAACCGTCGCCGACCGGATAGCAGCCGTCGGCGTCGGGTCCGGCGCTGTACAGCCCGCCGGGCGAGACCGCGCCCGCTCGGACCGCGTCACCCACGTCGCAGCCGGGGGCCACCGTCGCATCCGGCGCGACGCCGGCCGGTGCGGAGCCGGGAAGGAGGAGCTCGAGGGTGCGGGCGCGCGGCTCGATCAGCACGACGTCCGCCGCGGATCCCGCGAGGGCCGCGACCGCGTCGTCCGAAAGCGCGGGCGCGTCGGGAAGCACCAGCGTCGCGGAGCCGTCTGCGAGCGCGGTGGCGGCCGCGGCGCGGTCGCGCGCGATGGTGACCTCGACGCCGTGGTCCCGCAGGATCTCGGCCAGCGCCCGGGTTCCCCCTGGGCCTGTCGAGGCGGGGTCGAGGGCTTCGCGCTCCGCCCACTGGTTGGCCGCCGAGATCGCGCCGCCGATGCCGCCGATCACGAGCAGCGCCAGCCCGATGGCGATCCACGCGGCCACCCGGCGGCGACGCCGGGGCGGGGCATCCGTCGCCGTGTCCACCGTCGGCTCCGCGACCGTCGCGCTCATGCGGGAACCTCGTCGCGCACGGCCGGCCGGGCCGACGTGACCGCCTCGTCGACCGACGCGACCAGCCGGTACAGCTCGGCGGTGCCGGGCCGGCGCAGGTAGCGCACGTCGTCGAACGCCGTCGCCGCGTCTTCGAGGTCCGCGGCGAGGGCCGGGAAGGCGCGCGCGGCGGCGCGGGCGAAGGCGTGCACGGTCGCGCCCGGCGGCGGGTCCACCACGCCGCGCTCGAGGCATCCGCGGGCGAGCGCGCGGAAGCGCAGCACGACGGCCGCCTCCCAGTCCGCGACACCGGCCCTCTCTTCGGCTGCTGCCCGCAGCTGCGCGGCCGAGCGCCCCTCGGCCTCGCCGAAGAGGAGCGGCGTGCGCGCTGCGGCCCGCCGGGTGACGCGCGGCACGCCCCACACGAGGAACGCCGCCACGATCACCACGGCCACCACGATCGCGGCCACGAGTGCGAACGTCGAGCCCCAGCCGCCCGATAGATCCGGGCTGAACAGCGATGCGATGAAGTCGCCGATCGCGCGCGCGATGCGGTCGAACGGCGTCGGCTGGGCGATGTCGTAGGCGGGGTCGGAGAGCTCCTGCTCGGCCCAGCGGCGGGCCTCGTCACCGTCGGGGGTGAGCGGCGGGACGGCGTCGGCCGAGCGGGCGAGTGCCGGCCGCATCGCGGACGTCAGGCCCACGGCGACTCGCGGTCAGTGCCGTCGGCTCCTGCTCCGGGGGCGGTCCAGGCGGTCGGTGACGGCTCGGGCGAGCCCGCTTCGGCCGGGGCGGGCGTCGGGTCGGCTGCCGCAGCGGCCGGTGCCGGCGACGCCGGGTTCGGGGGAGCGGCGACGGGGCCGGGAGGCCGGCCGGCGTCAGGAGCGCCGTATGCCCCCCGGGCGCCGTATGCCGGCGGGGCGCCGTACGCAGGCGGGGCGCCGTACGCCGGTGCGGCGCCGTACGCCGGTGCGGCGCCGTACGCCGGTGCGGCACCGTATCCTGGCTGGCCGCCGTAGCCGGGCTGGGCTCCGTATGCCGGTGCGGCACCGTAGCCGGGCTGGGCAAGGTAGCCGGGCTGGGCACCGTAACCCGGCTGCGGCCCATACCCGGGCTGCGCCACGGGTGCGCCGTAGCGGGGCCCGGGCGCACCCGCGTAGACGGGATACCCCTGCGGCCCGTACGAGCCCGGCACGCCGCGCGGCGCGATCGCGCGGCCGACGTGCTCGCGATAGGGGTCGGGAAGGGCGGTGGCGCCGGCATCCCGTCGCTCCACGTACGCGAGAAGGTCGAGGTCGAGACCCTCGCGGCGCATGCGGCAGTCGATGTAGATGAGCGCGGTCGCGGTGGACTGCACGACGACCGCCACCGACTGCAGCAGCAGCGTCAGCACCTGGGTGAGCAGCGCCGCCGCGATGAAGCCGATGAAGGCCGAGGGCTCGGCCGCGCCGGTCGGCGCGATGATCGTCGTGAGGCCCATCGACAGGAAGCTCATGGGCAGGCTCACCACCTGCGCGACGGTCGCGAAGATGACGCTGATGACGAGGATGATGCCCAGCGCCGGCCAGAAGCGTCCGCGCGTGAGGGACCAGGAGCGCGAGAGGGCCTGCAGGATCGTCGCGTGCTCGACGATGATCGCCGCCGGCACGAGCAGCAGCTTGATCATGAGCCACCACGTCAGCGGGATGGCCGCGACGATCACGGCGATCGTCAGGCCGATCGCCGCCGCCGGTGCGGCCATGGCGATGCCGATGATCGCGAACACGACGATCGCGATGAGAGCGACGATGGCCAGGATCAGCAGCAGCGAGTATCCGATCAGCCGCCAGGCGATCGGCTTCACCTGACGCCACAGCGCGCCGATGGTGAGCTTCTCGGCGACCGCGGCATGGGTGACCTCGACCACCACGATGCCCTGGACGATCACGCTGAGCGCTCCCGCAGCCAGACCCAGCACGATGCCGGCCACCGCCGTGAGGCCGATCGAGCCGGCCATGACCGTGTCGTACTCCTCGGTTCCCGGCTGCAGTGTGTCCAGTCGCGAGAAGCTCGCCCACATCACCCCGAGCACGCCGGCGAGCACGACGACGTAGGCGAGGGTCTGCACGACGAGCGCGAAGCCGAGGAGCACGCGGGGATTCTGGCGCAGCGCCGCGAACGAGCGGCCCAGGATCGTGCCGAACGACAGCGGGTGCAACGGGATGATGCCGGGGCGGGACGCCGGCGTCCAGGCCGGGTACGCGGTCACGGTATCCCCCTTCCGTCGGCCGCGCGCCGTGGGCGAGCGGCGCGGCACGGTCCTTCGTCGGCGTGTCCCTATCGTTCCACATCGGACGGATGCCGCATCCGCCCTCTCCACACTCTCGGCGCCCGTTCGGGCGAGGCTCGGCCGGAGCACAGCCGGTGTCGACTACTCTGTGGGAAGCGCATGGGGACGGCGCGTGCCGTCTGTGCCTGGAGAGAAGGAACGAACGCGCGCGATGACTTCACGCATCCTGGTGGTCGACGACGACACCGCCCTCGCAGAGATGATCGGCATCGTGCTGCGCACGGAAGGATTCGAGACCGTCTTCTGCGCCGACGGGGCCCAAGCCGTCGACGCGTGGCGCACCGAGCGCCCCGACCTCATCCTGCTCGACCTCATGCTTCCCGGTATGGACGGCATCGAGATCTGCACGCGCATCCGCGCGGAGTCCGGCATCCCGATCATCATGCTCACCGCGCGCACCGACACGTCCGATGTCGTCAAGGGCCTCGAGTCGGGCGCCGACGACTACATCGTCAAGCCGTTCAACCCCAAGGAGCTCGTCGCGCGCATCCGCACGCGGCTGCGCCCCGCGAGCCAGCCGGCGAACGAATCGCTGCGCATCGGCGACCTGACCGTCGACGTGGCCGCCCACGAGGTGCGCCGCGGGGACGGCCCGATCGCGCTCACGCCGCTGGAGTTCGAGCTGCTCGTGGCGCTCGCGTCCAAGCCGCAGCAGGTGTTCTCGCGCGAGATGCTGCTCGAGCAGGTGTGGGGCTATCACTACAAGGCCGACACGCGACTGGTGAACGTGCACGTCCAGCGGCTCCGGGCCAAGGTCGAGAAGGACCCTGACAACCCGAAGATCGTCACGACGGTGCGCGGCGTCGGATACCGCGCCGGCGCCGTCGTCTGAGGTCGCCGTGACCGCGCCGACCACGGGCGTCACGGGAACGGTGACGACCGCGCCACCGGCCCGCTGGAGCCTCTGGCGTGCGTGGCCGCGCAGCATCGCGGCGCTGTGGCGCAGTTCTCTCCGCTTCCGGACGATCCTCGTCACGATCGGGCTCACGGCGCTCGCGGTCATCGTGGCGTGCGTGTGGATGGCCCTCGCGATCCAGAACGACCTGTTCGCCTCGCGCAAGGACCAGGTGCTGCTGGACGCCGAGCAGGCGCGCGCCGCCGCGCAGCGCACCCTCGACGCCGCGGTCCAGAGCGAGGCGGTGCGCATGGAGAACGTGATGACGCTCGCGTTCACGGCGCTGCGCGACCAGTCGTCGGCCCGCATCATGTCGGCGTACCGGATCGGGCCGCCCGTGCCGAACGCGCCGCAGGACCGCAGCACGGCCGAAGAGGTCATGCCCGACCTGCTCACCACCTCGATGCGCGCCCTGGTGCGAGCCAATCCCGATCAGCAGATCTGGCAGCCCGTCGAGCTCCCCGCCGGCGGCGCCGCGGGCGCACCCGGGATCATGGTCGGGCAGCAGCTCAGCATCCCGGGCGTCGCCTCCTACGAGCTCTATCTCGCCTACGACCTCGCGAACGCGCCCGAGACGCTCACCTTCGTGCAGCGCACGCTGTGGGTCGTGGGCATCGGTCTCGTGCTGCTGATCAGCGGCATCGCGTGGTTCGTGCTGCGCTCGGTGACCACCCCCATCAGCGAGGCGGCCGAGACGAGCGCGAAGCTCGCGGCCGGACGCCTGGACGTCAGGCTCGAAGTGCGCGGTGAGGACGAGCTGGCGACCCTGGGCCGCTCGTTCAACGCCATGGCCGACAGCATCGAGTCGCAGATCAAGGAGCTCGCCGACCTCTCGCTGGTCCAGCAGCGGTTCGTGTCGGACGTCTCGCACGAGCTGCGCACGCCGATGACGACGATCCGCCTCGCGGCCGACATGATCAACGACCAGCGCGACGAGTTCGACCCCGCCACCGCTCGGGCCGCGGAGCTCCTGAACGCCCAGGTGCAGCGCTTCGAGACGCTCCTCACCGACCTGCTCGAGATCAGCCGCTACGACGCCGGATCGGTGCAGCTCGAGCTCGAGCCGACCAGCCTCGCCCACCTCGCCGAGGACGTGATCGGCTCGATGCATCAGCTGGCGGAGCAGCACGGCACCGACGTCCGGCTCGTCGCACCGGGTGGATACTCGCCCGTCGACATGGACCCGCGCCGCGTCCGCCGGATCGTGCGCAACCTGCTGGGCAACGCGATCGAGCACGGCGAGGGCCGCCCCATCGTCGTCACCGTCGACAGCAACCAGCAGGCGGTCGCGATCGGCGTCCGGGACTACGGCATGGGCATGAACCCGGAGGATGTCGAGCACGTCTTCGACCGCTTCTGGCGTGCCGATCCCTCCCGCAAGCGCACGATCGGCGGCACGGGACTGGGACTGTCGATCGCGATGGGCGACGCGAAGCTCCACGGCGGTGAGCTGGCCGTCTGGTCGGGGCTCGGCCGTGGCACCAACTTCGTGCTCACCCTCCCGCGGCAGGCCGCTCCGCTGGGCGGCGCCTGGCCGATCCCGGTGGATCCCGGCGACGACGCGGCGTTGGACGACCTCGGGCTCACCGCCCCCATCGATCTTCCCGGCGACGAGGGCCGGCCGGAGGCAGGCGCCGGAACGGATGCCGCCGCCCGAGGAGGCTCCGCATGACCCGGGTACGCGGCATCCTGGCGCTCATCCTGGCCCTCTGCGCGGTCGTGGTGACCGGCTGTGCGGGCTTCCCGACGAGCGGGCCCCCCGAGTACGGCCTCGAGAACGGGAACACCGGCAACGGATCGTCGAACGTCGTCTTCATCCCCAACCGGCCCCAGCCGGGAGCGACGCCGCAGCAGATCGTGGAGGGGTTCATCGACGCCGGCTCGGGACCCGGCGTCGCGGGCGACTGGGCGGTCGCTCGCGAGTTCCTGGCCCCGTCGGTGCGCGACCAGTGGAAGCCCGAGGCCGGTGTGGTGGTCGACGAGCGCGGGGAGCGCGACTACGTCGAGAGCGGCGAGGGGATCGTGGACTTCGCCTTCGACGTCGTTGCGACCGTCGACGACCGCGGCGCCTACGAGCGCGCGGAGCTCGCCCCCGGCAGCCAGGTGTTCCAGCTCGCGCAGCAGACCGACGGGGAGTGGCGCATCACCAACGCCCCCGACGGCATCTGGCTGGACGAGGAGCAGTTCCCGACCGTCTTCCAGCGTTACCCGCTCATGTACTTCGACCCGTCGTGGCAGTATCTCGTGCCCGACGTGCGATGGTTCCCGGCGGCCAAGAGCGCTGTGAGCATCACCACCGCGCTCGTCAACGAGCCGCGCAGCGAATGGCTCGCAGAGTCGGTCGCGACCGCGTTCCCCGACGGGGTGACCGCCGCGGCGACGGTTCCCGTCGACGACGACGGTGTCGCCGAGGTGGCGCTGTCGGAGGGGATGCTCGGAGCCAATCGCGAGGCCGTCGACCGCATGCTCACGCAGCTGGAGGAGAGCCTTCGAGCCGCCGGGGTCTCCGAGGTCGTGATGACTGTCGACTCGACGCCGATCGACGCGGAGACTGTGGCGGTGCGTTCGACGCGCGTTCCCGCGGCGCCCCTCGTGCTGACCGAGGAGGGCTTCGGCTTCCTCACCGGCGACGAGCTCGACAAGATCCCCGGACTCTCGGCCGCCGTCGAGGCGACGTCGCCGACGAGCGTGCAGGTCGGTCCCCAACGCGACTTCGCCGCCGCGAGACTCCAGTCGGGCGTGGTCGCGCGACTGAGCGCCGCCACCGGCGACGGCGAGCCGATCGATACGCGAGGCGGGCTGATCGATCCCACCATCGACGAGGACGGCGTGGTGTGGAGCGTGCCCCGCGACGACCCGTCCGCCCTCCAGATCTACCTGCCCTCGGGCGACGTGTTCGTGGTGGCCGATGCGTGGAGCGGGGCGACCGCGATCGGAGCGATGGCGCTCTCGAGGGACGGCACCCGCATCGCGGCCGTCGTCGCGGCGGGCGGGCGCACCATGCTGTGGGTGGCCGGCGTCGTCCGCGACGCCGACGGCGTGCCCGAGCGGCTGGCGCAACCGCTGCAACTGGCGCCGGTCGGGGGAGCCGTCGTCGGAGTGACCGACCTCGGCGTCACCTGGATCGACGACGCCAGCATCGCCGTGCTCTCCAGCGGCGACGGCGACACCACCGTCATCGAGCAGGTCATCGGCGCTCCCACGTCGACGTCCAGCGCTGCCGCCGACATGGCTTCGATCGCCGGCGGCACGGGGGTCTCGAGCCTGCGCCTACGGGCCGACGACGGCACGCTCTACGTCAAGCGCGGCACCGCGTGGCAGCCGACCGCCACCGGCGTGCTGGTGCTCGCGACCCAGCAGGGCGCCCCGCAGTAGCCCTTCCTCCCCACGACGATCGCCGCGGCGATTCTCCACGGGTCGCGCTGCGGGACGCGGACGGATGCCGCCACCCGGCCAGGCTGGCCGGGTGATGCGAGAGTGGGCTCTGGGCGTGCGGGAGGCGTGCGCCGATGCCCTGGCGCTGCTGCTGCCGGTCTCCTGCGCCGGATGCGACGAGCCCGACGTCAGCCTGTGCGAGCGATGTGCGCTGGCACTGTCGCCGGATCCGCGGCGGCAGGTCGTCGAGACCTCGGCGGGACAGGTCGTCGTATGGAGCGGCCTCGCCTTCGACGGCGTCGCCGCCCGCGTGCTGCGGGCGATCAAGGAGGACGGCCGCACCGGTCTGGCCGTAGCTCTGGCGCCGGCGCTGACGGCTGCGCTCGGGCGGGCGGGGGCGGCGGATGCCGTCCTGGTGCCCATGCCCACCTCGCGCGAGGCGTACCGGCGTCGCGGGTTCCGCGTTCCCGACCTGCTGATCCGCCGCGCGGGGCACCGCCCGGGCCGGCTGCTGCGGCACGCCCGACGGACGGCCGACCAGCGCGGTCTCGACCGTGCCGGCAGGCGCCGCAATGTCGCCGGAAGCCTTACGGTGAGGATTCCCATCGACCGGGCACAGGTGCCCGACGCGCGGCTCGGAGGGGGCCGGAGCCCGGCCTCGGCGCTGCGCGTGGTGGTGGTGGACGACGTCGTGACGACCGGCGCGAGCCTCGCCGAGGCGGTGCGCGCGCTGCGCGCGGCGGGCCTGGAGGTGGTCGCCGCGGTCACCGTCGCGGCCACGCCCAGACGCCGGAGCATACCCGGGTGAACGGCATCCGTCGCATTCGAAACTCACAGGTGACAGAGTCCGAAGCCCGGGCTAGCGTGGGTGGGACAAGGCGACTGATGGTCCGCCCTTGGCCGGGTGGACCGGAACAAGGAGGTCAGGGATGGAAACCAGCATCGTCGGCGTGGGAGTCGGGATCACGGATCGCTTCCGTAGTGTCGTCGAGGAGAAAGCCACCCGCATCGAGAACCTCGCGCCGCGCGCTCAACGCGTGGATGTCAAGGTCACCCACCGCGCGTACCACAACGGTCGCGTCGAGGATGAGACCGTCGAGCTCACCGTGAACGGGAAGGGGCCCGTGATGCGGGCCGAGGCCACCGACGGCGACAAGTTCACCGCCCTCGACCTCGCGGTCGACAAGCTGTGCGAACAGCTGCGTCGCGCGAAGGACAAGCGCGTCGACGCGCGCAATCACCCGCGCGGTGCCAAGTTCGAGAAGGGCAGCGGTGCGATCCAGGGGATTGACGTGCAGCCGGCATCCGTCGACGTGCTCCGCGCCGTCGCGACCGGCGAGATCCCGATCGTCACGGGGAACGAGGAGGAAGAGGGCTACACGCCCGTCGTGATCCGGACGAAGGAGTTCCACCCCGAGTGGATGTCGGTGGAGGAGGCCGTCGACCGCATGGAGCTGGTCGGCCACGACTTCTTCCTCTTCATCGACGCCCGCACAGATCACCCGAGCGTGGTCTACCGCCGCAAGGGCTGGGACTACGGCGTGATCTCGCTGACCACGCAGGCGCAGCCGGAGGAGCTGGCGTCCTGACGGATTCTTGACGAGGGGTGCGGCCGGATCGGCCGCACCCCTCGCGCATGCGGTGCCGACCGCGGTCGGCGAGGTGGGTAGCATCGACGGGTCGCCGGCCACGCGGCATCCGCCCGTCCCCCGAAAGGCACCGCAGTGATCCTCCGCAACGTCCGCCCGTGGGGCGCCGCCGCCGCTGACATCGCCCTCGAAGAAGGCCGCATCGCCGGCGTGCATCCGCATGACGAGAACGCCGCACCCGATCAAGGTGACGTCGACGGGCGAGGCCGCCTTCTGTTCCCGTCCTTCAGCGACGTCCACGTGCACCTCGACTCGTCGCGCATCGGGTTGCCCTTCCGGCCGCATACCGGCGCGCCGGGCGTGTGGGGCATGATGCTGAACGATCGCCGGAACTGGCGGAACACCGATGTGCCGCACGCCGAGATCGTCGCCGGCACGCTCGAGCAGATGATCGCGAAGGGCACGACGCGGGTGCGCACGTACGCGCAGGTCGACGTCGATTGCAAGCTCGAGAAGTTCGACTCGGTGATGGCCGCGAAGGAGAAGTACCGCGACCACGCCGACGTCCAGGTGATGACGTTCCCGCAGGCGGGCATCCTCCGCGAGGCGGGCACGGTCGAATACCTCGAGGAATCGCTCAAGCAGGGCGCCGACGTGATGGGCGGGATCGATCCTTGCCAGCTCGACCGCGACCCTGCCAGGCACCTCGACATCGTGTTCGGGCTCGCCGAGAAGTACCAGGTCGAGGTCGACATCCACCTCCATGAGCCTGGCGCCCTGGGCGTCTTCAGCACTGAGCTCGTGCTCGAGCGCACGCGTGCCCTCGGCATGCAGGGCAAGGTGACGATCTCGCACGCGTACGACCTCGGCTCCGTGTCGGAGGCGGTGAGCCGCCGCCTCATCGACGAGTTCGCCGAGCTGGATGTCGCGATGGCGACCGTCGCCCCCTCGACGACCGGTCAGCTGCGGCTGGTCGACCTCGTCGAGGCCGGGGTGAGGGTGGGACTCGGCGAAGACGGCCAGCGGGACTACTGGAGTCCCTACGGCAACTGCGACATGCTCGACCGAACGTGGCAGCTCGCCTTCGTCAACGGCTTCCGCCGCGACGACCACGTGGAGCTGGCGCTCGCTGTCGCCACGGTGGGCGGGGCGTCGATCATGAGCCACTCGTCGCCACGCGTCACGGGCGTGGGGGACCGGCCGGGCGTGGGCGTCGGGGATCGCGCCGACCTCGTGCTCGTCGACGGCGAGACCCCCACGAGCGCCGTGATGGACCGGGGCAGCGACCGCACCGTCATCCACGACGGTCGCGTGGTCGCCGACGGACTGCGGGTCGTCCCACTCTGACCCGTGCCAGGGAGTGGTTCCCACCCGTGCCGTCGGTGCCGAAAGCCGGGTCGGTCAGGCGACACGCCGGGGGTGGATGCCGCGACGCGGCGTGTCGCGGTCACCGGCCAGGTTTTCCGCTCCCGCGAGCGAGGGGCAGGGGCTCGAGGGACGGGAAGGACGGGCTGGCCAGGCCGGGCCGGGGACCTAGTCGATGAAGCCGTCGAGGATGCTGCCGATCACGAGCCCGCCGAGGATGCCGCCCATGAGGTCGCCGCCGCCGCTGCGACGGCCGCCGCCCCAACCCTGGCCGTAGCCCTGCTGACCGTAGCCCGGCGCGCCCCACTGCTCGGGCTGCGGCCGGGCGGCGTCGATGTCGCGCTGGGCGAGCTGCAGCGCCTCGCTGGCCAGGAAGGCAGCCCGGCGCGCCATGGCGAACGCCTGCTCGCGGTGGTCCTCGTCGATCGCGGTGACCGCTGCGGCGGAGGAGCCGAGATAGCGGTCCAGATCCAGCCGCACGCGCTCGGCTTCGGCGAACCGGGTGCGGGCGTCGGCGCCGATCCAGCCGCGGTGGCCCGCGATGACATCGCGCGAGACGGCGAGCTGACGGTCGGCGTCGTCGATGGCGTGACGCACGTGCTCGAGTGGGGGGATCGGTCGCGCGGCGCGCTCCCGCGCCGCCGCGATCGCCGCGTCCAGCCCCGCGTTCGCCTCGCGCAGACGCGTCAGCTGCTCGAACGGGTCGGTGTTGACGCCGGCGGCGGGGAGCGCCGCAAGCGCCGCCTGCAGCTCTTCGATGGCCGCCTGCACGGCGGGGGAGTGCGGCTCCTTCAGCGCGACGACGAGGTCGCCGCGGGAGTCCTCGACGATCGCCGCGAGGGTCGACTCGGCGCGCAGCGCCTCGACCTCGAAGGTCTCGACCGCGTCGAGCAGCGTCTCGGCGCGGCGGACCGACTCGGTCGACGCCTCCAGCGCCATGTTCGCCTGCTCGCGCTGGCCGGCCTCCCGACGGCGCTCGGCCACGCCCGCGCTGTGCTCGGCGAAGCCGAGCAGCTGCTCGGCCTCGGCCGGGTTCGCGTCGATCTGCGCCAGCGCGTGCCCGGAGTAGCGCACGGCGAGCCGGTCGACCGTCGCGCGGGCGTCGGGAACACGAAGGCGCAGGCGTGCGGCATCCGCGCGTACCTTCGCGATGATCTCGGGAGCGCGGCGCGCCCGCTCGATCGGCCCCGCGAGCGCCTCGGTGCGGTCGTCCAGCAGCTCCTCCGCCCACTCGCACAGCTGCACGATGCGCGCGTTACGCGTGCGCAGCTCTTCGGGAGTGTCGGGGATCTCGTCGTGGTTCAGCTGGTGGAGGTGGAACGCCTCCTGCAGGTGAGTGCGGACCGACGCCAGAGCCTCGCGGAGCTCGGAGGTGGGACCGGGTCCCAGCTCGGCGTCGGCGAACGCGAGCTCGTCCGTGGTGAGGCGGATGCGCTCGTCGGCGGCCACCAGCGCCTGCTGCGCTCGCCGCGCCAGGTCGGCGTCCTGCGTGTTCAGCTCTTCCTGCTCGCGCTTGCGTCTGCCCCAGAATCCGGCCATGGATCGATCCTACGGGCGCCGCTGGGAGCAGGCTGAAGCGAGCGCCCGCCCGTATGGATTGTTCGCGCAGAGCGTGGCGATGCGCGCGGTGGACCAGGGCTGCGGCATCCGTCCCGATCCCTTGTATCAGTTCCGCCGGATCCCTACTCTCGCACTCGGGTGGGGCGCGTCCGTGCGCCCCGGGGAAGAAACGGAAACACCATGATCAGAAAGATCGTCGGGGTCGCAGCCCTGAGCACGGCCCTCGTCCTGGCCGGCACGGGCGTCGCGTCCGCGCACGAGTGCTACATTCCGAACCGGTCA
Organism: Microbacterium ureisolvens; assembly: GCF_015278315.1. Lineage (GTDB taxonomy): Bacteria > Actinomycetota > Actinomycetes > Actinomycetales > Microbacteriaceae > Microbacterium > Microbacterium ureisolvens. Next base: position 216,517 of record NZ_JADIJE010000006.1, read on the forward strand.
GACCAGGGCAACGCGGGGGCGTCGCACTCGAAGAACTGGGTGACGCTCGACATCATCGAGCTCTTCCAGACCGGGCACGAGTTCCTCGGAGGCCCGGCGCTCACCGAGGAGCAGGTGCAGGAGGCGCTTGCGATGGCCGCCGAGGCGGGGATTCCGAGGACGCTCACCACCTTCGCGCGTGACACGCTGCCCAAGGGGAAGGCGCCGGAGTCGCACTCCACCGACGGGAAGGGCATCGACCACTACTTCCACGCCTACGAGGAGCAGCTGATCGGCATCTTCTTCGCGGTGCAGGGCGGCGCCTGACTTCACGCATGAAGCGGGCGGGGCGCTCATCGCCCCGCCCGCCTCATTGCGCTTGCGCGCAGGCGCAGCACGAGGGATCGCGCCGGCGAAACCCGCAGGTCATGTCGGGGGAAGACGGGTGACGGATGCCGCGTCCCGCTGCCGCCGCCCCGGTCAGCCGTCGCTGCGCTTGTGGCGGGGCTTGCGCGCCGGCCGGTCATCGCCGTACGAACCGCGCGAACCCGAGTCGCGTGAGCCCGAGTCCCGGTACGAGCCGCGCTCGCCGCCCTCGCGCCGCGGCCGGTCCCCATACCCGCGGTCGCCGGAGCCCCGGTCGTCGCGGTGCCCGCGGGAGGTGGCGTCCTTGCGCCGCTGCGGACGCCCGGTGTCGGGGCGCAGCTCGATGAGCTGCCCCGAGATGCGCGTGTCGGCGAGGCGGTCGAGCGCTCCCGCCGGCAGGTTCGCCGGCAGCTCGACGAGCGAGAAGTCGGGCATGATCTTGATCGCGCCGAAGTCGTCGCGGCGCAGCCCGCCCTCGTTCGCAAGCGCGCCGACGATCTGGCGCGGCTCGACGCGCTGGCGCTTGCCGACCGCGATGCGGTACGTCGCGAAGCCTTCGCGAGGCGTCCGGCGCTCGGGGCGGTCACCGCGCTCGCCGCGGTCGCCGAACGCAGGGCGGTCGCCGCGGTCGGTGCGCTCGGTGCGCTCGCGTCGCGGGGCCGGCTCGGGGTCGGGCTCGAGCAGGAGGGGCGTCTCGCCCTGCGCGACGACAGCGAGGGCGGCGGCCACGTCGACCTCGGGCACGTCGTGGTTGCGCACGTAGTGGGCCACGATGTCGCGGAAGGCCTCGATGCGCTCCGCCTCACCGAGAGCCGCGGTGATGCGGTCGTCGAAGCGCGACAGCCGGGTCACGTTGACCTCGTCGACGCTCGGCAGGGGGATCTCGGTGAGCTCCTGACGGGTGGCGCGCTCGATCATCTTGACCAGCCCGCGCTCGCGCGGCGTGACGAAGCTGATCGCGTCGCCCGAGCGCCCGGCGCGACCGGTGCGGCCGATGCGGTGGACGTAGGACTCGGCATCCGTCGGGATGTCGTAGTTCACGACGTGCGAGACGCGCTCGACGTCAAGGCCGCGCGCGGCGACGTCGGTCGCCACGAGGATGTCGAGCTTGCCCGACTTGAGCTGGTTGACCGTCTTCTCACGCTGCGGCTGGGCGATGTCACCGTTGATCGCGGCGGCGGAGTAGCCGCGGGCGCGAAGCTTCTCGGCGATCTCCTCGGTGATCGAGCGGGTGCGGCCGAACACGATCATGCCGTCGAAGTTCTCGACCTCGAGGATGCGGGTGAGCGCGTCCATCTTCTGCTGCCACGCGGTCACGAGATAGCGCTGCGAGATGTTGGCGGAGGTCTGCGTCTTCGCCTTGACGGTGATCTCTTCGGGGTCGTGCAGGTACTGCTTCGACATGCGGCGGATCGTCGCAGGCATGGTCGCGGAGAAGAGGGCGACCTGCTTGGTCTCGGGGGTCTCGGCGAGGATCGTCTCGACGTCCTCAGCGAAACCCATCTTCAGCATCTCGTCGGCCTCGTCGAGCACGAGGTACTGCAGCTCCGAGAGGTCGAGGGTGCCCTTCTCGAGGTGGTCGATGATGCGACCGGGGGTGCCGACGACGATGTGCACGCCGCGTCGGAGGGCCGAGAGCTGCACGCCGTAGCCCTGTCCGCCGTAGACGGGAAGGATGTGCACGTCCTTCAGGTGGGCAGCGTACTTCTCGAACGCCTCGCAGACCTGCAGCGCGAGCTCGCGCGTAGGGGCGAGCACGAGGGCCTGCGGGGTCTTCTGGCCGAGGTCGAGGCGGTCGATGATCGGCAGCGCGAACGCGGCCGTCTTGCCGGTGCCGGTCTGCGCCATGCCCACGACATCGCGGCCGCCGAGCAGCGTCGGAATGGTCGCCGCCTGGATCGCCGAAGGGGTCTCGTAGCCGATGTCCTTGAGGGCCTTGAGGACGGGCTGGCTCAGCCCGAGGTCGGAGAAGGTCATCGCTGCGGGCTCGGTCTGAGCCTCGGCTTCGATCTGATCGGCGTTCGTGTGCACAGTTAACCGTAGCGGGGTCCGCCTGGGAGGCGACAGGATGCCGCACCGCGGCCGGATCGGTCAGGTGATGGCGGTGCGGCGGGTGAGGTCGGGACGACGGGGCGGGATCAGCCAGTTCGCCGCCGCGATCGCGAGCGGGAGCCCCACGACCACAGCGCCGATGAGCCACCACGGCACGTCGCCCAGCTGCTGGGTGCCGCCGGACTGGATCGCGAAGCCGATCGGAGGGAGGATGCCGGCGAGGGCGCCCGCCAGCGTGCCGAACCCCGCGATGAGCAGCCCCTGCCAGAACCCGATGCCCCGTCGCAGCCCTCGCGTGCCGCCGACGGCCGCGAGCGTCGCGTCGTCGGGGCGGCGCTCGAATCGTGCGAGCCCCAGCGCGACCGCGCTCGCGCCGAGCACGAGGACGGCCACCGCGGCCAGGAGAGGCGTCATCCATGCCGCATCGCTCGGCGGTCCCTCCTCGAGACTCGGAGCGAGCGTGAAGGAGGCGCCGCTCAGGAGCTCGGCCTGGGCCTGCATCCGGTCGCGCGCGGCCCACGTCGGCGGCTCCGGCATCGGGGCGACGACACGCTCCGCAACAAGCTCCATACCCAGGCGCTCGGCGGTGCGCGGCGCGACCGCGATCGCCACCGGCTGCAGCGGCGCATCGACGATGACGGCATCCAGTCGCTCGGCACGCAGCGGGTCCGCGACCGGCGGAGCGTCCGGCCAGCGCTGCCAGACGTTGTCGGGCAACCGTCCCTCGAAGACGTCGGCGCCGGCGAACGTCTGCACCTCGATCGCGCCGCGCTGGACGAAACGGTCGTCGGCGACCAAGGCGGAGCCGTCGCGGTAGGCGGCGAGGGCGGAGGTCGACAGCGTCACCCCCATCACCGCTTCGATGTCGTCGGCGTCCACGACGGAGATCGGGTTGCTCGGATCCTGACCGAAGGAGGTGTAGGAGTCGTCCACCTCGGGGTCGAGCAGGTGCTCTTCGGGGAGGACGGCGATCGTGAAGGTCACCTCGTCCGGCACGTCGGCGGCGGACGAGTACGCCCAGACGTCGTTCGCCTGGCGTGAGACGACGGCGGCGCGGTCGGCGCCGGCGTCACGGGCGATCTGCACAGCGGCGGTCGCGCCGGCGTCGGCGTCCGCGGGGTCGAGCACGCCGGTCGTGGATGACGTGCCGGGCCAGATCGGGATGGCGATGCTGCCGGGCGGCGCGTCGTAGTACCACTGACGTGCTGTCTGGGCCGTCAGCATCGACGACTGGGCAAGCGCGAAGATGCCGATGAACACCGTGGCGGCGATGGCGGCGAACGCCGGGACGGTCCGCGAGGCGTTGGCGGCGGCATCTCTGGAGGCGAGCTTGGCGGCGACACCGGTGTGCGCGAGGCCGCGCGACGCGGTCCACAGCAGCCAGCGGCCGGAGAGCAGAATGCCGAACTGAGCCACGATCGGTCCGACGACGATCCCGTACGCGGGCAGATAGCGCAGCGGCGAGTCGTAGCCGAGGAAGTCGGTGGCGTTGATGGCGGCGACCGCGAATGCGCACAGCAGCGTCATCGCCACACCGAGGGCGATGAGCGTCGATCCCCAGATCGGGCGCGCGACCACCGGCTTCTGCGGGCGCCGCGCGCCGCGAAGCGCCTGGAGCGCATCCGTGCGGCCCACTGTGCGGGCGGGCATCCACGCCGACAGGGTGCCGACGATCACGGCGAAGACGAGCACTGCGGCGACGAGATCGCCGGGCACATGGAACCCCCAGTACTGGGTCGCGCTGCCGTCCGAGGTCACCGCTATGACCAGCGCGGCGAGCCCGATCCCGCAGGCGGCGCCGACGACGCCGCCGACCAGACCGAGAGCGGCCCCCTGCAGGAGCATGATCCGGGACAGGTCTCGACGGTTCGCGCCCACACTCGCGGCGATGGCGAGTGCGCGCTGCTGGCGGCGCGCCGCAACGGCGAAAGCGGCTCCCGCGAGCATCACCACGACGTACCCGGCGAACAGACCCGCCGCGGAGAGCGTGAGCACGAGCGGCCACAGCTTCGCCCACCGCTCGGTGGATGCCGACGGGTAGATGCGGTTCGAGAACGCGGGCGGATCCAGTGCCACGACCCGCGAGTACGCGACCACGCCGCCCTCGTCGTTCAGGCGCTGCACATCCGCCCACGACAGCTCGTACTCGGGGAGGTACCACCGTTCGGTGCCCCGCACCGTCTCCCGCTCGCCCTCCGGAAGGAACACCGCGGCGTCGTCGTCGGCGAGCGTCGCCGCCGCGAGGGTGCCCGTCACCGTGTGGGCGCCCCCGTCCGTCAGCCGGAGCGTGTCACCGATCTCGAGCCCGAGACGCTCGCGGGCTGCGGGGGTGATCATCGCGCCGCCGGTCGTGCCCGGACGATCGCCCGCGACGAGGTCGAACGCGCCGGCGAAGCGCGGATCCCACGTCGTGCCCGCCCAGGCGGGCACCACGGCGGACCCATCGTCCGTGGCGACCGAGACCAAACCCCGCGAGATCTCCAGGATCTCGGTGCCGGCGGGCAGGAGCCCGGTCGGGTCGTCGAGCGGTTCGCCGTGCGGCATCGTCATGACGCCGTCGTCGTCGATCGGGTACCCGGTCCATTCCGGCTCACCCGGAACCTGCCAGAATCCTTCCCCCGGCACGCCCGTGGGCGCGATCCACGCCGCCATGCCGCCGAGCTCGGCCGCCGTGCGCTCCTGCGGGGTGGCGATGGCGCTCGCCGAGTAGACCAGGAAGCCGGTCATCCCCGCGATCGGGAGGGCGACCAGCGTCGTCACGAGCAGGCTCGACACCCAGGCGCGTTGCAACTGCCGACGCGCCAGCCGCAAGGCGATGCGCCAGCGGGCCGTGCCCGCCGGACGACGACGGGTCGACACCGGGGGAGCGGCCGTGTCGACGGCGCGCTCGAGGGTGCCCGTCATCGCGCTGCCAGCAGCGAGTCCGCGCTCTGGCGGCGCGACTCGTCGACGATGCGGCCGTCGCGAAGGAAGACGATGCGGTCGGCGAAGGCGGCGTGGCGCGCCTCGTGGGTGACGAGGATGCCGGCGGCTCCGGCATCCACCCGCGCCCGCAGCATCTTCAGGACGAGCTCGCCCGTGACGGAGTCCAGAGCGCCGGTGGGCTCGTCGGCCAGGATCAGGCGGCGCCCCCCGACGACGGCGCGGGCGATCGCGACGCGCTGCTGCTGTCCGCCGGAGAGGTCGTCGGGATACGAGTCCGCCTTGCCCTCCAGGCCGACCGACGCGAGCGCGTCCCGCCCGGCCCGGCGGACGGTCCGCGCGCGGAGTCCGTCCAGCTCGAGCGGCAGCGTGACGTTCTCGAGAGCGGTGAGGGTCGGGATGAGGTTGAAGTCCTGGAACACGAAGCCCAGCGAGCGGCGGCGCAGCTGCGCGAGCTGCTTCGGCGACTGCTCGCTGAGGTACGCCCCCTCCACGACGACCTCGCCCGTCGTCGGGATCGCCAGGCCCCCGGCGATCGACAGCAGGGTCGATTTGCCGGAGCCCGACGGGCCCATCACCGCCACCAGCTCGCCGCGGCACACCTCGAGGTCGACCCCCGACAGCGCCGAGACCGCGGTCGCACCGGTGCCGTACTGCTGCGTCACGCCGATCAGACGCAGCACGGTGTCGGTCATCGCGGAGACTCCGCGGAGGCGGATGACTCGGCCTTCGCGGGCCGGCCGCGCTTGGGCTTCTCGGTCGACAGCTCCAGCGCCATCGCGTGATCGGGGTGGAGCGCCAGACGCTGCTCGGAGTGATCGAGCCAGCGCACCTCCGCCTCGGCCGCGAAGATCATCGAGTCGACGACGAGCGACCAGGCGAGCTCCTCGGGCCCGTCCGGGTTGGCACCCGCGTACTTCGCCCGATTCAGCTCCTGCAGCTGGGCGAGCGATGCCCGCCGCTGCGTCTGGATGATGTCGGCGACGTCGACGCCGGGGAGAGTCGCCGCCACGGCCAGCTTGATGGCCAGCTCGTCGCGCGTGCCCTGCCCGCGCTGGACGGGGGAGGCGAGCCAGTCGCGCGCCTCGGCGGTTCCGGCATCCGTGATCTGCCAGTAGACGTGGCCCTGCTCGTCGACGTCGCCCTTCTCCACCAGGCCGTCGCGCTCGAGCCGATCAAGGGTGTTGTAGATCTGCCCGACGTTCAGCGGCCAGGTCGAACCGGTGCGCCGGTCGAACTCGGCGCGCAGCTGATAGCCGTAGCACGGCCCTTGATCGAGAATCGCCAGCAGGCTCTGTCGGACGGACATGGGGTACTCCTTCGGTGTCAGAACCGCAGCGCGTCGATGACGTTGGAGCGGACGGCCATGAGGGCCGGGATGAAGCCTGCGAGCGCGCCGATGGCCACGGCGGCGACGAGCCCGGTGACGGCGGCGCGGACGGGGAACGGCGGGATGTCCTGGAGCCCCGAGAACATCTCCATGACGAACGGCGCCCGCAGGACCGCGACGGCGATCGCGATGCCGATCACTCCGGCCACCGCCGTGGCCACGACGCTCTCGAGCAGCACCGACGTGAAGATGCGCCCCTGCGTCGCGCCGAAGCTGCGACGCACCCCGATCTCGCGGATGCGCTGGCGCATGGCGACCAGCTGGATGTTGACGAGGCCGAGGCCGCCCAGCAGCAGGACGAGCCCGGCGATCCCTCCGGTCACCAGCTCGAACGCCGCCATCGACGTCTGCGCGTCCGGCCGCGACGCCCAGTCGGTGCGCGTCACGGTGATCTGAACGGCCTCGTCCTGTCCCGCGCGAAGGTCGGCCGCGAGGGCGGGGCCCACCTCGGCGACGCCGTCTTCGGGCGCCCAGACCTCCCACGCGACCATCGCGTCCGACGGCAGCGCATCCCGACGGGCAGCGTACGAGTCGTACATGAGAGTGAGTCGCTTCTCCTCGTCACCCAGGTACTGGCGCGGCGTCACGCCGACGACGGGGTACGAGCCCGCGACGTCGCCCTGCAGGCTCAGCGTGAAGCCGGCCCCGAGAGCGGGACGCCCATAGACGTCCCACAGTGCTTCGGAGATGACGACCGGCGGGGCGAGCAGCTCGGCGTCGGACTCATCGAACCAGCGTCCCTCCAGGAGGGGAGAGCGGTGGATCACCGCGTACGCCGGATCGACCAGGCGCGCCATCACCGGCCGCACCTGCTCCGGCGTCTGCACCTGCAGCTGCACCGGATCGACGATCCGGGTGAGGTGGGAGAACGAGTACCGCTCGGCGACACGGTCGACGTGCGCGTCGAAGGCCTCCCAGTCCATGGGGGCGCCGTCCGTGCGGTTGGCCGTGATCGACACCGTCGCCGGGCGGCCGCCGCTCTGGTCGGACTGCTCCGTCATCTGCTGCCGCTGATACTCGCTGAGCGCCACCACGGCCGTCAGCGCGCCCACCGAGACCGCGATGCCGATGAGGCTCAGCAGCACTCGCAGCTTGTGGTGCCGCAGCTCCGACCAGGCTTCGCCGAGCGCGCCCACGAGCCCGGTCACGAGGCCACCGCCGCGCGTTCGGCGTCGTCCGCCAAGGCGCCGTCGCCCTCCGGCACCGCGTCGCCGCCCTCCGCGACCCTCGCCGCGAGCTCGGGCGCCGTCGGGTCGGCAGCGCCCGCCTGCTCCGAGGCGCCGAGGTCGAAGGATGTCAGCACCCCGGCGTCGAGCCGGTAGTGGCGTCGTGCGCGGGCCGCGACGTGCAGGTCGTGGGTGATGGTCACGAGGGCCGCGTCGGCCTCCGACGCGATCTCGTCGAGCAGCTCCATGACCGTCGCGCCGGTCTCGACGTCGAGGGCGCCCGTGGGCTCGTCGGCGAGGATCAGCGCGGGGCGACGCACCAGCGCCCGCGCGATGGCCACGCGCTGCTGCTCGCCGCCCGACATCTGCTCGGGGGTCGACTCGATGCGGTGGCCCAGGCCGACGCGCTCGAGCATCTCCGTCGCCGTCCGCCGCCGGCGCCAGAACTCGCGCCCGGATGCATATCCGAGCGGCATCTCGACGTTCTCGAGCGCCGTGCGACCGGCGAGCAGGTTGAACTGCTGGAAGACGAAGCCGACGTTGCGGCCCCGCAGCCGGTCGAGCCGCCCGCGCCGCATGCGGCGCACCGGCTCACCGCGGAACCACACCGCGCCGTCCGACGGGGTATCGAGCATGCCGAGCAGGTTCAGCAGCGTCGATTTGCCCGATCCGCTGCGGCCGACGATCGCGACGTGGTCGCCCGCGGCGACGGCGAAGTCGATGCCGCGAAGGATGTCGAGCCGGGTGTCGTCGGGAAGCAGCACGTGCTTCGAGACGCCTTCGAGCCGGACGAGGCTCACCAGCTCCACCCCGCCGGCTCGCAGTACTCGCCGCCCATGCCGTCGTCGTAGCAGACCGGTTCGTCGCCGGCGGCGAGCCCGGGCACGAACTGGCGCACCTGCTCGCCCTCGTCCAGGCCCGTCGTCACCTCGACGATCGTCCCGTCGCTGACGCCGAGGGCGACATCCCGCTCCTCGAGTTCGCCCGTCCCGGCGTCGACCCACACGACGCCCGACCCGGCACCGCCCTTGACCGCCGTGGTGGGGACGACCAGGACGTCCGACACAGTCCCGAGGTCGACGGCGAGCTCCGCCTGCAGCCCGGCGAAGACGACCTGGTCACCGGGCACCGCGCACGTGACGGTGGTGGTGCCGTCTTCGGCGACGTCGACCTCGAGGCCGGTGCAGGTGAACGGCGCGGGGCCGCCCTGGATCGTCACCGATCCCTCGCTCGGCGCGCCCTGCAGCCGGTACAGCTGGACCGGGTCGACCGTGGCCTGCACGTGGTAGCGCGCGGGAGTGAGCTTCACGAGCTCGACGCCGATGGACGCCGGCTGGCCCTTGACGACCGCGAGCTCGGTCACGTCGCCGGCCTCCGGGGCCACCACGTCGATGTTCTTGACGGGGTCGGTCTGCTTGATCGTGAAGAGCTTCTGCCCGGCGGCGACCGACTGCCCTTCGCCGACGTGCACGGCGGTCACGGTGCCGTCGATCTCGGAGCGGACCGGGAAAGGCGTGTCACGGGCGATCGTGCCCGGAAGGCTGAGCGCGTTGGCGACCTCGCCACGCTCCACGACCACGACCGGGTCGGCGATCTGCGCGGACGGCTGCACGGCGGCGGCCGGTGCGGTGTCGGGGAAGAACGCGATCTTCACCAGGGCGGCTGCTGCCGCCGCCAGCACGAGCACCAGCAGGATCGGGAAGATCCATCGACGCCAGACAACCATGTCGCACCTCTCCGTCGGGGCATACCGAGTATGTAGTCACCGAGTATATAGATACCCGGAATGCATGCAACGGATGCCGCACCCGACGCCGGCGAGCCGCGCCGCCGTTCACACCCAGCGCACACCAAGGTCACGGGTGGATAACATAGGCAGGTATGCCTGGGGTCATGCACCCCGGGCGGCATCGGCGCCGTTGCGCCGCACCCCGAAGCCTGAAGATGGAGACACTCCGTGGCCAACCCCCTCGAGAAACTGCTTCGCGCCGGTGAGGGCCGCATCCTCCGGCGGCTCCAGCAGGTCGTGAAGGCCGTCGGCGCCCTCGAAGAGGACTACGAGCACCTCACCGACGAAGAGCTCCGGGGCGAGACCGCGGAGCTGCGCGCCCGGTACCAGGCCGGCGAGACGCTCGACCAGCTCATGCCCGAGGCCTTCGCCGCCGTGCGCGAGGCGGCGAAGCGCACCCTCGGCCAGCGCGCCTACGACGTGCAGATCATGGGCGGTGCCGCCCTGCACCTCGGCAACATCGCCGAGATGAAGACCGGTGAGGGCAAGACGCTCACCGGCGCCTTCCCGGTCTACCTCAACGCCATCGCAGGCGAGGGCGTCCACGTCGTCACCGTCAACGACTTCCTCGCGTCGTACCAGTCCGAGCTCATGGGCCGCATCTATCGCGCGCTGGGCATGACGACCGGCACCATCGTGGCCGGTCAGACCCCCGAGGTACGTCGCGAGCAGTACAACTGCGACATCACCTACGGCACGAACAACGAGTTCGGCTTCGACTACCTCCGCGACAACATGGCGTGGCGCAAGGAGGACCTCGTGCAGCGCGGTCACTTCTACGCGATCGTGGACGAGGTCGACTCGATCCTCATCGACGAGGCCCGCACGCCGCTCATCATCTCCGGCCCGTCGTCGGGCGAGGCGAACCGCTGGTTCGTCGAGTTCGCGAAGATCGCCAAGACGCTCGAGGCTGGCGTGGACTACGAGGTCGACGAGAAGAAGCGCACCATCGGCGTGCTCGAGCCCGGCATCGAGAAGGTCGAGGACTACCTCGGCATCGACAACCTGTACGAGTCGGCCAACACACCGCTGATCTCGTTCCTCAACAACTCCATCAAGGCGCTGGCGCTCTTCAAGCGCGACACCGACTACGTCGTGATGAACGACGAGGTCATGATCGTCGACGAGCACACCGGGCGCATCCTGGTCGGCCGGCGCTACAACGAGGGCATCCACCAGGCCATCGAGGCCAAAGAGGCCGTTCCGGTCAAGGCCGAGAACCAGACGCTCGCCACCGTCACGCTGCAGAACTACTTCCGCCTGTACGACAAGCTCGCCGGCATGACCGGTACTGCCGAGACCGAGGCGGCCGAGTTCATGTCGACCTACCAGCTCGGCGTCGTGCCCATCCCGACGAACAAGCCGATGATCCGCAAGGACCAGGCCGACCTGGTCTACAAGAACGAGACGGCCAAGTTCGCCCAGGTCGTCGAAGACATCGCGCAGCGCCACGAGAACGGGCAGCCGGTCCTCGTGGGCACGGTGAGCGTCGAGAAGAGCGAGTACCTGTCGCGCCTGCTGGCCAAGAAGGGCATCAAGCACGAGGTCCTCAACGCGAAGAACCACGCCCGCGAGGCCGAGATCGTCGCGCGCGCCGGGCGGCTGGGCGCCGTGACGGTCGCCACGAACATGGCCGGCCGCGGTACCGACATCATGCTCGGCGGCAACGCCGAGTTCCTCGCCGTGCAGGAGATGAAGACCAAGGGCCTCGACCCGGTCGAGACTCCCGACGAGTACGAGGCCGAGTGGGACGCCGTGTACGAGGCGATGCGCGACCGCGTCGCGTCCGAGGGCACCAAGGTCGTCGAGGCCGGCGGCCTCTACGTGCTCGGCACCGAGCGCCACGAGTCCCGCCGCATCGACAACCAGCTGCGCGGTCGCTCCGGCCGTCAGGGAGACCCCGGCGAGAGCCGCTTCTACCTGTCACTCACCGACGACCTCATGCGCCTGTTCCAGTCGGGCGCCGCCGAGGCGATCATCGCCCGCACCAACTTCCCCGACGACGTCGCGATCGAGTCCGGCATGGTCACGCGCGCGATCAAGTCGGCCCAGAGCCAGGTCGAGGCCCGCAACGCCGAGATCCGCAAGAACGTCCTCAAGTACGACGACGTCCTGAACCGCCAGCGCGAGGCGATCTACTCCGACCGCCGCCACATCCTGCAGGGCGACGACATCGCCGACCGCGTGCAGCACTTCATCGAGGACGCGATCAACGCCGTCATCGACGATCACACCGGCTCGGGCCACAGCGAGAACTGGGACTTCGACGCCCTCTGGACCGAGCTCAAGACGCTGTACCCCGTGAGCGTCACGATCGACGAGGTCGTGGCGGAGGCCGCCGGCCGCAAGGGCGGCATCACCGCCGAGGGCCTCAAGCGCGAGATCCTCTCTGACGCGAACATCGCCTACGAGAACCGCCAGAACACCCTCGGTGAGGCGGCGACCCGCGAGCTCGAGCGCCGCGTGGTGCTGCAGGTGCTCGACCGCCGCTGGCGCGACCACCTCTACGAGATGGACTACCTCAAGGACGGCATCGGCCTGCGTGCCATGGCCCAGCGCGACCCGCTCATCGAGTACCAGCGCGAGGGCTACCAGATGTTCCAGGCGATGATGGGACAGATCAAGGAGGAGTCGGTCGGCTACCTCTACAACCTCGAGGTCGAGGTCCGTCGCCAGGGCGAAGCGGGTGCCGAGCAGGTCACCCAGGTCGAGGCGAAGGGCCTGGGGGCGCAGCCCGTCGACAACCAGCGTCTGCAGTACTCGGCGTCCAACGACGCCGGCGAGGTCGAGGTGCGCAACGACCGCGGTCAGGTGCAGCAGGCCGCGACCTCGCGCCTGCGCCAGGCGGCCGCCGCGGCTGCCGCTGCTCCCGCCCAGCAGGCGCCTGCCGCCGAGCCGCAGCGCGGAGCCTTCGGCCAGCGGACGGATGCCGACGCCCCGCCCGCGGCGCAGGCGCCGATGAACCGCGCCCAGCGGCGCGCCGCCGAGCAGCGCAAGAAGTAGGCGGCCCGCGGGCCGAGGTCGCGGCATCCGTCGTCACCTCTCCCACAGACCGTGAGACCCCAGTGCGCGGACGAGACCAAGGGGGGAACCCCAGGGTTTCGTCCGCGTACTGTCGTCTCACCGGTGAGCGATCGGCGGAGAGCGGGGAGGCCGGGCCACGGCGCGTCGATTGGCCCCGGCCGGCCGCGGATATCCTGAAGCGATGAGTCGCCTCCGTCCCCTCGATCAGTCGAGCAAGCTCCAGAACGTTCTCTACGAGATCCGCGGGGCGGCACTGGCCGAGGCGGACCGGCTGCAGGACGAGGGTCACACCATCCTCAAGCTCAACACCGGCAACCCGGCGGTGTTCGGATTCGAGGCGCCGTTCCAGATCGTGCGCGACATGATCGAGGCGGTCCCTCACGCCCACGGCTACAGCGACAGCAAGGGCATCATGTCGGCCCGCCGTGCGGTCGTCTCACGCTACGAGCAGGTGCCGGGCTTCCCGCAGTTCGACCCCGACGACGTGTACCTCGGCAACGGCGTGTCCGAGCTCATCACGATGACGATGCAGGCACTGCTCGACGAGGGCGATGAGGTGCTGATCCCGGCGCCGGACTACCCGCTCTGGACGGCCATGACGAGTCTCGCGGGCGGCACCCCGGTGCACTACCGCTGCGACCCCGATGACGAGTGGCAGCCCTCGCTGGACGACATCCGCGAGAAGATCACGCCCCGCACCAAGGCGATCGTGGTGATCAACCCGAACAATCCCACCGGCGCGGTGTACTCGCGCGAGGTGCTCGAAGGCATCGTCGAGATCGCACGCGAGAACTCGCTCCTGCTGCTCTCCGACGAGATCTACGACCGCATCCTCTTCGACGGTGCGCAGCACATCCCGCTGGCGACCCTCGCCCCCGACCTGCTCTGCCTGACCTTCAACGGCCTGTCCAAGACCTATCGCGTCGCCGGGTACCGCTCGGGCTGGCTCGTCATCACCGGGCCGAAGAAGCACGCGGCGGGCTTCCTCGAGGGCATCCAGCTGCTCGCGTCCACGCGCCTGTGCCCGAACGTCCCGGCGCAGCACGCCGTGCAGGCCGCGCTCTCGGGCGTGCAGTCCATCGATGCGCTCATCGCCCCCGAAGGCCGGCTGCACGAGCAGCGGGACGCCGCGTGGGAGGGCCTGGAGCGCATCCCCGGCGTGACGTGCCTGAAGCCGAAGGGCGCGCTGTACGCGTTCCCGCGGCTCGACCCGAACGTCCACGAGATCCACGACGACGCCAAGCTCGTCTACGACTTCCTCGTCGCCGAGCACGTCCTGCTGGTGCAGGGGACCGGCTTCAACTGGCCGACGCCCGACCACCTGCGCATCGTGACGCTGCCCGAGGCGCGCGTCCTGTCGGAGGCCGTCGAGCGGCTCGGCAACTTCCTGGCGTCGTACAAGCAGTGACGGGGGCGGATGCCGCGACCCGCGGCATCCGTCAACCCCCTCGCCCTGCCGCACCCGCAGTCATAGCGTCGGGTCATGTCCATCGAACTGAACCAGCCGGCGCTGCGCCACGCGCGCGCGCTCATCCGTGACGGCAAGGTCGTCCGAGATGAACGCGACGCCTGGTCCGAGGCGGCGCCCACGGCCGACGAGGAGAACTCGTTCATCGAGCGCGAGGGATGGACCGAGTACTCCCACTGGCACCTCGGCATCGACCGTGACGAGAACCACGAGACCAAGGGGGCGTACTCATTCCCCTTCGGCGACTTCAAGAAGGTGCACCGGTCGGGCGTCATCTCGGCGGAGAGCCGCGCTGGACAGCACGATCACGACGAGATCCGGGACGCCCTGAAGGGACTGCTGGACCTCATCGACGAGGATGGCGACTGAGGTCGCGACCACCCGCGGCGGCGTCCGCGTTCGTTGCCGGTGACTCGCCGCGGAGTCGCCGCCTCAGAGGAGGGCGAGTGAGGTCGCGCGCCAGCGCCCGTCCATGCCCTCGATCCGTACGGCGAGTGCCCGCGTCCGCGCGGGCCCGCGCACCACTACGACCGCCTCGATGATGCCGTCGGCCGGTGAGGACTCGTGCACCGACATGATCGTGTGCACGGGCCGCCGAGCCGCCGCGCCGCGCGCGCTGCGCGCCCTGGCGGCGAGGTTGGCCCTCGTCACGAGCTTGCGGTACGCATCCTCGGTGAGCCAGCGAGCGAGCTGATCGACCTCGCGCACGCCGGCGAACACCTCCAGCACGCCGAGCGTGAGGTTGCGCAGGAACGGCTCCGGCGGTGGGAGCGCGGTGGACGGCGTCCGCTGCGGCGCGAAGAACTCTGCGAGCTGCGTGCTGCGGGACGCATAGGGTACGCGGGCGGTGCCCGCGGGCGTCGTTGCCATGGGTGCCTATCTCGACAGGGGGATGTCTTGGGGACAGTAGAACACACGGGGAACTCTCAGGAAAATCGAGCCCGGTCAGCTGTGGATAACTCGCGGTGCCACGCGCGGCTGTGCCCTACTCTCGCTGAGTGCGCTGGGACCGTTTCTTCGACGACCTCGAGGATCAGCTCGCCTCCGAGTGGGAGGCCGAGCGGGCGGCGCTGGACACCGAGGCGGAGCGCCTCCGGCTGTCGCGGGTGATGCTCGCGGAGCGCCTGACGCTGCTCTCCGCCCGCGATGCGACGCCCGTGACGGCGTCGTTCGAGCTCCTGGACGGAGCGACGCTGCGGGCTGCCGTGACCGGCGTCGGCGCGGACTGGGTCGCGCTCGCGCCCGCCGAGGGGCCCGCCGGCGCGGTCGTCGCCCCGTTCTCCGCGCTGGTGGCGATCGGGATGCCGCATGCCGACCTGCTGCGCACCGCCCGGCCCTCGCCGCCCCGGTCACCGCTGGCCGACCGCCTCACCTTCGGCTTCGTGCTGCGCGACCTGGTGCGCCGCCGCGCCGGGGTCGCGGTGCACCTCGCTTCGGGCCGTCGCCTGACCGGCACGATCGATCGTGCCGGAGCGGACCACCTGGACCTCGCGCTTCACGAGCCGGGCGCACCCCGCCGCGCGGACGCGGTGGCGGGCTACCGCCTCGTGCCGTTCGCCGCGGTCGCGTGGATCCGCGCGGACGAGGCGCCGAACCTCCCCTGAACGGGTGGCGGCTCGGGGAGTGCGCGCGGATCGGCGCGCGGACCCTCAGTCCGGATTGCGGACGATCCCGCTGCCCCAGAGCTCGGGAAAGCTCGCCGTCTGCGACTGGCGCCAGAGCGCCATACGGCGCGCCTCCTCGGCCTGGTCGTCGAGGTACTCGCCGACGCTCGCCGCATCGACCCGCCACCGCGCCGGCGCGCCCACTCGCAGCCCGCGCAGCCGACCCTCCATGACCAGAGCCATGACCTCGTCGACGGAGACGCCCAGCACCTCGGCCACCTGGGCCGGTGCCAGCAGACGCACGTCGGACGTCGGGTCATCGGGCATGCCCCCATTATGGACCCGCCCTTCGGGGAGGGGGCCGGGCCCGGAAGCCCTGTGGATAACGCCCGACACGCCCGGGCGGAGTGCGTGACGATGGACGCATGACGGCCGCCAGCGACCCCTCCCGCACCCCGCGTCGAGCCTTCTGGGGCGACGCCCGATTCTTCCTCGGCGTGCTCCTCGTCGCGGCATCCGTCGTCGGCGTATGGCTCGTCGTCTCGGCAGCGCGCCAGACCGTTCCGGTGTACGCGGCAGCGCACACCATCGTCCCCGGCGAGGCGATCGGCGCGGCGGACCTGAAGGTGGTGGACGTCGCCCTCGGGCCGCTCGCCGGCACGTACCTGGCCCCCGACGACCTCGACGGTGCCGCGGTCGCCACCCGCACGATCGAGGCGGGCGAGCTCGTGCCCGCGGCATCCGTCGGCGATCCCGACTCGGCGCGCACCACCAGCGTGGTCGTGCGCAGCGCCGTCGATGTGCCGGCGTCGGTGGAGGCGGGGACGATCGTGGAAGTGTGGTCGGCGCCGCCGCTCGAACAGGGAGCGTACGACGAGCCGCGCATCCTCGTCGCCGATGCGACCGTCGTCACGGTGAGCCGCGACGACTCCATGATCGGCGGCGGCGCGGCAGCGCTCGAGATCGTCATCCCGCGCGCCGACGTCTCGGCGACGCTCGCGGCGATGGCCGACGGCTCGGCGCTCTCGATCGTCCCGACAACGGGCGCCGGCTCGTGAGGGTGGTCGTCGCGGTCGACGATGCCGCGCTCCTCGTGGAAGGCCTGCTACGAGAGGGGATCGATGTCATCGCGCAGGTCGCGGCATCCGCGCCGGCGCTCGCCGCGGCGGACGGGATGCTGGGGGCCGAGGCCGCGACGATGCTGCAGGCGCTCGCCGATGCCGACGCGCTGGTGGTCGAGGTGTCGCGTGCCACGATGTCGCCGACGGTCGTCGCGCTGTGTGACCGCGCCGCGACCCGGGTGCTCCCGCTCGTCGAGGATGCGGCAGGGGAGCGGCTCGCTGCGGCCTGCGGGCTCGAGGCGCCGCTTCATCGGAGCACCGAGCCCTGGCGCATCGCGGAGGCGCTCGGGGCGAGCCCGGCCGCACCGGCTTCACCGGCGGCGCCGCGCGTCGACCCCAAGGTGATCGCGGTGTGGGGACCGGCCGGCGCGCCCGGGCGGTCCACCGTCGCGGTCGAGCTGGCGGTCGAGCTCGCGCGCGGCGGGCGGCACGTCGCCCTCGTCGACGCCGATACTCACGCGCCGTCGCTCGCACTCACCCTCGGGCTCGCCGACGAGGGTCCGGGCTTCGCGGCCGCGTGCCGTCAGGCCGAGCTCGGCGGGCTCGATGCGCATGAGCTCACCCGCATCGCCATCCCGCTCGGACGCATCGGCGTGGAGGTGCTCACCGGCATCAACCGCCCGTCGCGGTGGCCCGAGCTCAGCGAGCGCCGGGTCTCGGCCGCGCTGGGCGCGTGCCGCGCGTGGGCGGAGTACACGGTCGTCGATGTCGCGGCCTCGCTCGAGCGCGACGAGGAGATCGTGAGCGACCTCGAGGGCCCGCGGCGCAACGCGGCCACGATCGCCGCGCTGCGCAGCGCAGACCTGGTCGTCGCCGTGGTCGCGGCCGATCCCGTCGGCGTCTCGCGCTTCCTCCGCGGTCACGCCGATCTCCGCGCGACGATCGGCGCGACCCCCGTGGCGGTGCTCGCGAACCGCCTGCGACCGGGCACCCTCGGCATCGACGCGCGCGGCCAGGTGCGGCGCACGCTCGATCGGTTCGGAGGCATCCACGATGTGTGGTTCCTCCCGCAAGACCCCAGGTCCGCCGATGCCGCGATCCTGGCGTCGCTTCCGGTCGCCGAGGTGGCGCCGCGCTCGCCGCTGACCCTCGCGATGCGGAGATTCGTCGGTGAGGCGCTCGTGCCCGCTCCGGAGCCCGAGCGCGGCGCGCGAGCCCGGCGGCGCGGCATCCGTCACTCCGCCGGTGACCGAAGGGAGCACGCCGCGCCGGAACCGTCCGTCGGTGTCGGCGCGCCGGTGGGATGAGCTGGGCGCTCTAGGCTGGGTGGGTGTCGACCCTCAGCGATCTCGTCTACGCCCAGGGCCGCTCCAGCGAAGAGGACGTGGAGTGGCTGCACCGTCTCGCGGGGGACGGCCAGCTCCTCGCCGATCTGGCGTTCGCCGACATCGTGCTGTGGGTGCCGACCTCCGATGACGCGTTCGTGGCGGTCGCCCACACCCGCCCGGGCGGCGCCGCCACGCTCTTCTACCGCGACATCGTCGGAGACCGGGTGCGCCCGCAGTGGCGCACGCAGGTGCGCGAGGCGTTCCAGAGCGGCCGCATCGTCGACTCCGCCTCGCCCGACTGGTTCGAGGAGACGCCCACGCGTGTGCGCGCCGTTCCGGTCGCCCGCAAGCACGGCAGCGAGGTCACCGTCCTCGGGGTGCTGACCCGCCACACGAACCTCGGCGAGGCGCGCACGCCGTCGCGTCAGCAGATCACGTTCAACGACTGCGCCGACGACCTGTTCGGCATGATCGCCTCGGGCGACTTCCCCGACCTCACCGCGCCCACGTCGCCGCGCCGCGGCGCCCCGCGCGCGTCGGACGGGCTCGTCCGCCTCGACGTCGACGGCATCACGACGTTCGCGAGCCCGAACGCCCTCTCGGCGTTCAACCGCCTCGGCTTCGACGACGAGCTGGAGGGGGAGTCGCTGGTCGAGGTCGTGACCGGCATCCTTCCCACCAAGCGGCAGTTCGACGAGTCACTGCCGGTCGTCGTCACCGGGCGCGCACCCTGGCGCGCCGATCTGGAGGCGCGCGGCGTGACGGTGTCGCTGCGGACCATTCCGCTCCGCGACCAGGGCACGCGCATCGGCGCGATCGTCCTGTGCCGCGACGTGACCGAGATCCGCCACCAGGAGCAGGAGCTCATCACCAAGGACGCGACGATCCGCGAGATCCACCACCGCGTCAAGAACAACCTGCAGACCGTCGCCTCGCTGCTGCGCATCCAGGCGCGTCGCTCGCACACCGAGGAAGCCCGAGAAGCCCTCACCCAGGCCATGCGACGCGTGTCGGCGATCGCCGTCGTGCACGACACCCTGTCGGAGGGGCTCGCG
This sequence comes from Microbacterium ureisolvens, assembly GCF_015278315.1. GTDB lineage: Bacteria > Actinomycetota > Actinomycetes > Actinomycetales > Microbacteriaceae > Microbacterium > Microbacterium ureisolvens. The sequence goes on from NZ_JADIJE010000006.1 coordinate 235,721, forward strand.
CAGAACGTGGACTTCGACGAGGTGTTCGCCCGCGTGCTGAAGCTCGTGGCCGAGGTCGCGGCCGCGCCGAACACCCGGGCGAAGACGCACTCGAGCGGGCGCTTCGGCACGCTGCCCAGCGAATACGCGACGCCGCTGGCCCTGGCTCTCACCGAACTCGTCACGAATGCCGTCGAGCACGGCCTGGCGGGCCAGGAGGGCGACGTGGAGATCATCGCCGAGCGCAGCGACGAGCGGCTGGAGGTGCGCGTGCGCGACACCGGCTCGGGACTGCCCGAGGGTCAGGTCGGGCGCGGTCTCGGCACGCAGATCGTGCGCACCCTCATCCAGGGCGAGCTCGGCGGCACCATCGACTGGCACACCATCATGGGCAGCGGCACCGAGGTGACCATCGAGATCCCGCTGCGCTACATCGAGCGCGCGAAGGCCTGACAGCGCAGAGCGGATGCCGCGGGTCGCGGCATCCGCTCTGCGAATGCGTCGTCGGTCTCGACGTGTGTCAGGAGGCGCGGCGGGCGCGTGCGGCGCGGCGCTTGAGGGCGCGGCGCTCGTCTTCGGACAGACCGCCCCACACGCCCGAGTCCTGACCGGTCTCGAGGGCGTACTGCAGGCAGATCTCGGTGACGGTGCAGCGCGCGCACACCGACTTGGCCTTCTCGATCTGATCGACGGCCGGGCCGGTGTTCCCCACGGGGAAGAACAGTTCGGGGTCGACGGTCAGGCAGGCGGCCTTGTCGCGCCAGTCCATGGTGGTGCTCCTTGTAACAGAGGGGTGGGGAAAAAGGGCTCGGTTCGGGTCCGGTACCCTGTGGGATGTGCGAGATGATCTCGCCCCACGTCGCTGTGGGAGCACACGGCTTCACCAATCGTCCCATAGCGGTTTACCTGAATCAAGGGTTCACCGGCGGGTTTGTGTAGGTCTTCCTGAGTGTTCCCCCAGGGTGCTGGAGGGTTCGCACAAAAGCCATATCGGTCGAAGAGGGAGTCGTCGGAGAATGCGGACAAACCTGTCCGGAAGGGCCGCCGCCGTGCTGGTGGGACTCGAGGGACTGGGGCTCGCGGCGCTGACCGTGCGTGAGCTCGTGGCCATCCTCACCGGCGACACCGGCTCGCTCGAAAGCGCGATCGCCCTCCTGGTGCTGACGCTCGTCGGGGCCGTCGCCGTGATCGCCTTCGCTGTCGCGATCTGGCGCGGACAGTCATGGGGACGCTCCGGAGGCATCGTCACGCAGCTGCTGATCCTCGCGGTCGCCGTGGGCGCCGCGACGGGCGCCTTCGCCGCGCCGGCGCTCGCATGGGCGCTGGCGGTTCCCGCGCTCGTCGTGCTGGTGCTGCTCGTGCTGGCCGTGCGCGACGCCGGCAAGGCGGCGCGCCGCACCGACGATGCCGACGGCGAGGCGCCGGGCGCGGCATCCCGCTGATCTTTTCGGGGGCAGGCTGGCCGGCCGGCCGGCCGGCCGCGCGGGTCAGACTCCCAGCATCGTGCGCAGGCGGGCGACGTGGCCGGTTGCCCGCACGTTGTAGAGCGCGTGCGAGATGCGCCCCTTCTCGTCGATCACGAACGTCGAGCGGATGACGCCCATGAACGTCTTGCCGTAGTTGACCTTCTCGCCCCAGACGGCGTACTTCTCGTGCACCTTGTGGTCGGGGTCGCTGAGGAGGTCGTAGGTGAGCCCGTCGCGCTCGCGGAAGCGGCGGAGCTTCTCGGGCTGGTCGCGCGAGATCCCGAGGATCGTGTACCCGGCGGCCTGCAGCGGGGCCAGGCTGTCGCGGAAGTCGCACGCCTCCTTCGTGCACCCGGGCGTCATCGCCTCGGGGTAGAAGAAGAGGATCACGCGCCCGCCGCGGAGGTCCTTCAGCGTCACTTCGCGGTCGTCCTGGTCGACGAGGGTGAAGGCGGGGGCGAGGGAGCCGGGTTCGAGGCGCGTCGTGGTCACCGTCCCACTCTAGGCGTCGGCCCGGCGCGGCCTGCCGGCGCGCGGGCCGCCGGCACAGGCCACCGCCGGCGTGGGGGCGGCGGAGCGGGGTGCGCCTAGGCTCCCGGCTCCTGCGCCTTCTTCGCGAAGGTCTCCAGCAGCCGCTGGAGCGAGTCCAGGCGCGCCGCGCCGCCGGGGCCGAGCCGTCCTTCCTCGACCGCCTCGACGATCGCGCAGTCAGGGGCATCCGGCAGGTGGGTGCAGCCGCGCGGGCACTCCTGCGCGATCTCGTCGAGGTCGGTGAACGCGCGGAGGATGTTCGCCGGATCGACGTGGCCCAGGCCGAACGAGCGCACGCCGGGAGTGTCGATCACCCAGCCGTTCCCGTTCTCGCCGCGGTAGCGCAGCGACACCGTCGAGCTCGACGTGTGCCGACCGCGGCCGGTGACGACGTTGACGTGACCCGTCGCACGACGTGCGTCGGGAACCAGCGCGTTGACCAGCGTCGACTTGCCGACGCCGGAGTGACCGACGAACACGGTGGAGTGACCCTCGAGCGCCGCGCCGATCCGCTCGAGGGGCATCTCCTCCTTGCCGCTCGTGAACACGTCGAGGTCGAGCCCTTCGAAGTGCGCGAGGAACTCCGCGGGGTCGGCCAGGTCGGTCTTCGTCACGACGAGGAGGGGACGGATGCCGGCATCCAGCGCCGCCACGAGATAGCGGTCCACGAGGCGGGGGCGCGGTTCGGGGTCGGCCGCGGCGACCACCACGAGCATCTGGTCGGCGTTGGCGACGATCACGCGCTCGACCTGATCGGTGTCGTCGGCGCTGCGGCGCAGCAGCGAGGTGCGCTCCTCGATGCCCACGATCCGCGCCAGCGTCCCCTCGTCGGCGGAGGTGTCACCCACGACGCGGGCGAGGTCGCCCGTGACGATCGGGGTCTTGCGCAGCTCGCGCGCGCGGGCGGCCAGCACCGTGCGCTCAGCCGGCAGGTCTTCGTCGACGAGGACGGTGTAGCGCCCCCGGTCGACCCCGAGAACTCGGGCGACCTCGGCGTCGCTGTGCGCGGGCCGCCGCTTGGTGCGGGGGCGATTGGCCTTGGGGTTGGGCCGCACGCGCACGTCTGCTTCGTCGAACTCCGGCTCGTCGTCGTCGTCGATGTCGTCGAGCCAGCTCATGCGGTCGCTCCGGGTCGGTTCACCTGATCATCCCGATCGCTCTGCCGAGCCTTCACGCGCCGTCTCACGAGGCGCGCATCGTCTCCTCGGAGACATTCCCGTCGGCGCTGTCGCCGTCCAGCATCCGCTGCCAGATCTGCGGGAACTCGGGCATCGTCTTCGCTGTGGTGCCGATGTCGTCGACCTCGACGCCGGGGACCGCGAGGCCGATGAGGGCGCCCGTGGTCGCCATGCGGTGGTCGTGGTGGGCGCGCCACGTGCCGCCGTGGAGCGGTCGCGGGACGATGCGGATGCCGTCGGCCAGCTCGTCGGCCTCGCCGCCGAGACGGCGCAGCTCGGCGACCAGTGCCGCGATGCGATCGGTCTCATGCCCTCGGATGTGGCCGATGCCGTGCAGGGTCGACGGCGACTCGGCGAAGGCGGCGAGGGCGAAGATCGTGGGGGTGAGCTCGCCCGCGGCCGACAGGTCGAGATCGACGCCCTGGATGCCGGCGCCGGCGGTCACGGTGAGCGCTCCGCCACGACGCACGACGCGCGCCCCCATGAGCGACAGGATCTCGGTGAGCATGGCACCCGGCTGCGTCGAGTGCGCAGGCCAGCCGGTGATCGACACGGAGCCGCCTGCGACCATCGCGGCAGCGAGGAAGGGCGCGGCGTTGGAGAGGTCGGGCTCGATCGCGACATCCTTGCCGCGAATCGGCCCGGCAGGCACGATCCACTCGCCGACCGCGGGGCGCTCCACGTGGACGCCGCGATGGGCGAGCGCCTCGACCGTCATGTCGATGTGGGGGATGCTCGGGAGCCGAGGGCCGGAATGGCGCAGCTGCAGGCCGACGTCGAACCGCGGTGCTGCCAGCAGCAGTCCCGACACGAACTGGCTCGAGGCGCTGGCGTCGATCGTGACCTCGCCGCCGCGCACGTGGCCGTGGCCGCGGATGATGAAGGGGAGCGCCCAGTGGCCGCCGTCGTCGATGTCGACGCCGACGTCGCGCAGCGCCGTGATCATCGCGCCCATCGGACGGTGCAGCGCGCTCTCGTGGGCGGTGAGGGTGACATCGCCGCGGGCGAAGCCGCCCAGCCCGGCGACGAAGCGCATGACGGTGCCGGCCTGCCCGCAGTTCACCTCGGTGTCGCCGTGGAGCGGCCAGACCGGTGTGACCTCGATGTCGTCCCCGTACCGGCCGGTGGCCTCGACCAGCTCGATGCCCACTCCCAGGGAGCGCAGCGCCTCGATCATGCGGGTCGAGTCGTCGGAGTGGAGCGGGGCGATCAGGCGGCTCGGACCGTCGGCCAGGGCGGCGAGGATGAGCTCGCGATTCGTCAGCGATTTCGAGCCGGGCACGGTCACGGTGGCGTGCAGCGGCCCGCCCGCGACGGGCGCGCTCCAGTGGCCGCCGTCGATCGACTCGGAAGTAGGGGAATACCCGTCGGCTGTCATCGGGTTCTACCCTACTGAACCCGGCGGACGCAGCCGGGGAGCCACCCACCGAGCGGAGCCGGATGTTCGCCACTCTCGATCGCCTCGATCTCGGGGCGTCCCTGGACAGCGAGCCTGTCCCGTCCGTCCCAGGCGGCCTGCAACCGGCCGCCGTAGACTGGCGCGTGATGAGCGAATCGACCGATCAGGCTGCCCCGGCGGAGCAGGTGCAGGACCCGCGTGCGCAGTTCGAAGAGCAGGCGCTGCCCTTCATGGACCAGCTGTACGCCGCGGCGATGCGCATGACCCGCAACCCCGCGGACGCGGCCGACCTCGTGCAGGAGACGTTCGTCAAGGCGTTCGCGTCGTGGAAGACCTTCACGCAGGGCACGAATCTCAAGGCGTGGCTGTACCGCATCCTGACGAACACCTACATCAACACCTATCGCAAGAAGCAGCGCGAGCCGTACCAGGGCACCATCGACGAGCTCGAGGACTGGCAGCTCGGCGGCGCCGAATCGACCACCGCGACGAGCACCCGCTCGGCGGAGGCCGAGGCGATCGACCACATGCCCGCGTCGGTCGTCAAAGACGCGCTGCAGTCCATCCCGGAGGATTTCCGGCTGGCGGTGTACCTCGCCGACGTCGAGGGCTTCGCCTACCAGGAGATCGCCGACATCATGAAGACCCCGATCGGCACGGTCATGAGCCGTCTGCACCGTGGCAGGCGCATGCTGCGTGAACTGCTCGCCGACTATGCAAGAGAGCGCGGCATCGCCACTGCCGCCACGAGGAGCACGAAATGACCGACTGCGGCTGCGAGAAGGCCCGGCGCGACCTGGAGGAGTACCTGCGCAACGAGGTCTGCAAGACCGAGCACTCCGACATCGCCGAGCACCTGGAGCATTGCGCGAGCTGCCGCGACGAGGCCCTCGTCGCGCGCACGCTCACCGAGGTGGTGGCGCGCGCCTGCAAGGAGAGCGCACCCGAGGAGCTGCGGGACCAGGTGCTCGCCAAGCTGCGGCAGGCGCAGGCCGTCCACGGCTGATCCGGCGACACCGCACGGTCGCCGCAGCCTGCGGGTCAGCCCGCCGGACGGAAGATCGTGAGCGCCCCCGGCGCGACGTCCACCGTCAGCGGCAGCGCGCCGATCGGGTCGCCGTCGGCGTACGCGGTGACGCCGGGGGCCGAGAGCCGCACCGAGCGGACGCGTCGCGTCGAGACCTGCGGCACGTCGGCGTGGGTGCCGCGGTAGACGCGCGGCAGGAGGCGCAAGAGGCGCAGCCGCCCGGCGGGCCGGACCAGCACGACGTCCAGCAGTCCGTCGGCCGGATCGGCCTCGGGACAGATCGGGATGCCGCCGCCGTAGGTGCGACCGTTGCCGACGGTCGCCATCACGAGGTCGCCCGCGACCCGTTCGCGCGACCCGTCGGCCAGCTCGAGGTCGACCTCGTAGGGGATGCCGGCGAGCGTCAGGAACTCGACGAGGATCGCGATGTTGTAGCGCGAACCGCCTCGCGGCCACCGCATGGCGTTGGCGCGGTCGTTCACCTTGGAGTCGAATCCGCTGGCGAGCACCGATCCGAAGTAGCGGGTCGACCCGCCGTCATCCGTCACCCGCGCGAGGTCCACGCGGCGGGTCGCGCCGCCGGCGATCGCGTCCGCGGCTGCGGCGACGTCGAGTTCGCGCAGCCCCAGAGTCGTGGCGAAGTCGTTGCCGGTGCCGGAGGGCACGATCCCGAGGGGGATGCCGGTGCCGGCGAGCTCCTGGATCGCCAGGTTCACCGTCCCGTCGCCGCCGGCGACGGCCACCGCGTCGACCCCGACGCCGATCGCGGTGCGCAGCAGCTCGGACGACTCCGCCGCACTGCCGCCGCTGAGGATCGTCGTCTGCACGCCCCGGGCGCGCAGCCGCTCGGCAGCCTTCGTCGCCGCTCCGGCGTGCGCACCGGCCCGCGCCGCCGGGTTGGCGAGGAGGGCGACCCTCATGCCTCCTCCGCCGGTGAGGCGGGGGAGACCAGGGCGCCCGGATTCATGATGCCGTTGGGGTCGAGCACGCCCTTGACCGCCTGCAGCACCGCTGCCCCGAGCGGCCCGATCTCCTCCTCGAGGTAGCGGCGATGGTCCCGCCCGACGGCGTGGTGATGGGTGATCGTGCCGCGAGCGCGGACGATCGCGTGGGACGCGGCATCCTTCGCCCCCGCCCACTGAGTCTGCGGATCCTCGGTCAGCGCGGCCACCACGGTGAAGTAGAGCGAGGCGCCCGCCGGATAGACGTGCGAGATGTGGCACAGCACGATCGGCTTGGTGCCCGCCGCCGCGAGGCTGTCGGTGAGCGCAGCCGTCACCTCCGACTTCAACGCCGGAAGGTTCGCCCAGGTCGTCGCCGTCTCGAGCGTCTCGGCCAGCACGCCGATGTCCATCAGCGTGTCGCGCAGCGCCGGTGAGGCGAAGCGTCCGCGCTCCCACGAGCGGGCCGGGTCCTCGCCGCGCGAGGCCCCGCCGTGCGCGGCGAAGACGGCGTCGAGGGCGTCGCGCGTCGCCTCGGCCTCGGCGGGCGTCGCCCCCTCGAACGTGGCGACGGCGAGGCATCCTCGCATCCGGGTGAGGTGCCCGCCCATCGCGGCGTTCACGCGCGTCTCGGTCTCGTCGCTGAGCCGCAGGACGGTGGGACGGATGCCGCGCTGCGTCGCATCGCGGAAAGCCGACGCCCCCGCTGCGAAGTCGGGGAACGACCAGGCCCGGTACGCGGTGGCGGCAGGCGCGGGGCGGATGCGCACCGTGACCTCGGTCAGGACGCCGAAGGCGCCCTCGGAGCCGAGGAGCAGCTCGCGCAGATCGGGGCCGGCGGCGCTGGCCGGCGACCGGCCGAGATCGAGCTCGCCCGCGGGGGTGGCCGCGCGGACCGCGTGCACGAGGTCGTCGAAGCGCCCGTAACCGCGCGAGGCCTGACCGCTCGAGCGCGTCGCCGCGAACCCGCCGAGGGAGGCGTATTCGAAGCTCTGCGGAAAGTGGCCCAGCGTGAAGCCCCGCGCCCGCAGGAGCTCCTCAGCCTGCGGGCCGGTCGTGCCGGCGCCGAATGCGGCCAGCAGTGAGACATCGTCGAGGTCGAGCAGCGCGGCGGTGCGCGAGAGATCCAGGGCGATCACGGAGTCGTGCGCGCCGCGCACCGGGTCGACGCCGCCGACGACCGACGTGCCGCCGCCGAACGGCACGACGGCGATCCCACGCTGGTCGCACAGCCGGAGCACCGCGGCGACCTCGTCGTGTCCGGCGGGGGAGACGACGGCATCGGGAGCCGCCTGGGGGTCGTCGAGACGCCGCCGCAGCAGGTCGGGCGTGCTCTTGCCGCCCAGGTGCAGCGTGCGCACGGCGTCGTCGCGGGTCGCGTGCTCCGCACCGACGACGGCGGCGAGGTCGGCGAGGTCGGCGTCGGTCAGCAGGGAGGCCGTCAGCGCCGGCGCCGCGCGACGCGGCACCGGGTGCGCCTTTCCGGGCAGCAGTGTCGCCACGATCGCCTTGGCCGCAGCCGGCAGGCGCGCAGGTTGCGTGCCCCACGCGTCCCACGCGCCACGTGGGCGCGGGGCCGGGACAGCCAGCGGTCGGCGCGTGGGCGCGGGCTCGCGGGCGGGATCGGAGTGCGCCGTCGCAACCATGGCGACAGTATGACACATTCTGTATGGTTGTCACATGGCCGACGGAGTGCCCGACACCGAGACCGCGATCCTCGATGCGGCGCTCGCCGAGGTGCTCGCCCACGGGATCCGGCGGACGACAGCCTCCGACATCGCCCGCCGCTGCGGTATCGCGCGGCAGACGCTGTACCGCTACTGGCCCGATGCTCAGGCCGTCTTCGCCGCCCTCGTCACACGCGAGCTCCTCGCGGCGCTGCCGGCCGGTCAGAAGGGTTGCGACGACCTCGACCAGCTCGTGACACTCCTCGTCGAGACGGCGGACCGGGTGCGCCGCCTGCCACTGGTCGACCGGCTGCGCGACACCGACCCCGAGCTGTTCGCCCGCTACATCCTCGACCGGCTGGGCACCAGCCAGCGCGCCATCCACGCCGAGACGGCCGCGCGCCTCGCCGAAGGGCAGCGTGCAGGCTACGTGCGTCCGGGTGACCCCGTGCAGCTGGCCGCGATGGTGCTGCTGATCGCGCAGTCGGCCGTGCAGTCCGCACCGCTGGTCGCCGAATGGCTTCCCGACGACGCGTGGCGCGTCGAGCTCTCGCAGGCCTTGCGCGGCTACCTCATGCCGATCGGCGACCTCGCGCGGCGCGCGAAGGAGGGGAGATGAGCATGCGGATCGCGGGTCGCACGCCCGGCCCCTCGGCGCTCTCGGCCGCGCGCCGCTCGCGTGAGCTCGAGGCGCTCGGCGATGAGCGCGAGATCGACCTGCTGGTGGTGGGCGGGGGCATCACCGGCGCGGGCATCGCCCTGGATGCCGCGAGCCGGGGCCTTCGGACGGTGCTGGTCGAACGGCACGATCTCGCGCACGGCACGAGCCGCTTCAGCTCCAAGCTCGTCCACGGCGGCCTGCGCTACCTGGCCTCGGGTCAGATCAACATCGCGCGCGAGAGCGCGGTGGAGCGCCACGTCCTCCTGACCCGCACCGCGCCGCACCTGACGCGGGCGCTCGCGCAGGTGGTGCCGCTGCACGAGCCCGGTCATCTGACGCGGGGCGCGTTCGTCGGACTCGGCTATGAGCTCGGCGACGGCCTGCGCCGCACCGTCGGGACGCCCGGCGCGCTCCTGCCCGGCCCGCGCGCGATCGGGCGGGCCGCCACGCTCCGGCTCGCGCCGGCCGTGCGTCCCGAGGGCCTGCGCGGCGGCGTGACCGGCTGGGACGGGCAGCTCATCGACGACGCCCGGCTCGTCGTCGCCGTCGCTCGGACGGCCGCCGGGTATGGGGCATCCGTCCTCACCCGGGTCGAAGCCCTCTCTGTCACCGGTCGCGATGCGCGCCTGCGTGACACGGTCACGGGCGAGGCCCTGCACGTCCGCGCCCGCGCGGTCGTGAGCGCGGCGGGCGTGTGGGCCGGCGCGCTCGACCCCGACGTCCGGCTGCGCCCGAGCCGCGGAACCCACCTCGTCGTGTCGACGGAGCGATTGGGCGGGTCCGACGTGTCGCTCACCGTTCCGATCCCGGGATCGTCGAGCCGCTTCGTCTTCACGCTTCCCACCCAGCACGGCCGCACCTACGTCGGCCTGACGGACGTGCCCGCCGACGGACCGGTCCCCGACGTCGCCCACGCGACTGAAGCCGAGATCGAGATGCTGCTGAGCACCGTCAACACGGTGCTCGCCCGACCGCTCGGGCGGGACGACGTGCTCGCGACGTTCGCGGGTCTGAGGCCGCTCCTCGCCGCCGCGCCCGACGGCGACACCAGCGACCTGTCGCGGCGGCACGCGATCATCGAGTCGGCGACCGGGGTGCTGAGCGTCGTCGGGGGCAAGCTGACCACCTACCGGCGCATGGCGGAGGACGCCGTGGACGCCGTCATCCGGCGCGACCCGTCCTTCCGCTCGCGGCCGTCGCCGACCCGCACGATCCCGCTCGTGGGCGCGTGGCCGCGGCACCGGCTGGGCGAGATCGCCGCGACCCCTCGCCTCGTGCGCCGCTTCGGCGCGGAGGCGCCGTTCGCGGCGTCCCTTCCCGACGGCCCCGCGGCGGCGTGCGGCGTCACAGCGCAAGAGCTGCAGTGGGGCGTCGAGGTCGAGGGCGCGCTGAGCGTCGCCGACCTGCTCGACCGTCGCACGCGACTCGGCCTGGTCGCTGCCGACCGCGAGGAGTCGACGGATGCCGCGACCGCCGCCTTCGAGCGGGCCGGGGTCGAGCCGCTCTGACCTGAGGGCCAGCCGGGCAGGATGCGCCGCGTCCTCCGCCGCGCGCGAGAGACCGGTTGGCAGGAATCCGCGCGTGATCGGCCGCGGCGCAGGCGCGGGGTGCCGGCGGCGCGACCACACCGGAGCGGTGACCCACAGCGCGCGCCACGGCGGCCTCGGCGTCGTGCAGGGCACGGCGCTCTACATCGCATCTGTGCTGGGCACCGGTCTGCTGGTGCTGCCCGGGCTCGCCGCCGACGTGGCGGGCCCGGCGTCGGTCGTCTCGGTGCTCGCCGTGATCGTGCTCTCGGTGCCCCTCGCGGGCACCTTCGCAGTGCTCGCCGCGCGCTACCCCGATCCCGGCGGCGTCGCCAGCTACGTGCGCCGGGCGCTCGGCCCGACGGCCGCCCGTGCCACCGGCTACTGGTTCTACTTCGGCGTCGCGGCCGGCTTCCCCGTGCTCGCCGTGCTCGGCGGTGAGTACCTGACGGCGATCCTGCACGTCGACCGCGCGGCCGTGCCGATCCTCGCCCTGGCGATCGTGCTCCCGCCCTTCGCCGTCAACATGCTGGGCGTCCGCGTCGCCGGATGGGTGCAGTTCGTGCTGACGGGGCTTCTCGTCGCCATCGTCGTCTTCCTCGTGAGCGCGGCCTTCCCCGCGATCGAGGCATCCCGTTTCGAGCCGTTCCTCCCTCACGGCTGGGCCGGTGTCGGCACGGCCATCAGCCTCTTCGTGTGGGCGTTCGCCGGATGGGAGGTCGGCACGCACATCTCGGGGGAGTTCCGCGACCCGCGGCGCAGCATCCCGGTCGCCACCGCCATCGCCCTCGTCGTGACGGGCCTGGCGTACCTCCTGCTGCAGATCGTGACGGTGGGCGTGCTCGGCGAGGACGCCGGGGCAGGCGCGGTGCCGCTGCTCTCGCTGGCCGAGGCGATCGCTCCGGGATTCGGCCCGACCGCGGTCGGAGCCGTCGCGGCGATCGTCGTGCTGGGCGTGATGAACGCTTACCTCGCCGCGTTCGGGAAGCTCGGGGCGTCGCTCGCGGCGGCGGGCGATCTCCCGCGGTTCTTCGCACCAGGTGCCGAGGCCGGCGGCGTGCCCCGGCGATCGCTCCTGCTGTTCTTCGGCATCGCGATGACGTACTGCGGCATCGCGATCGCGACCGGGGGAGAGCTGCAGGTGTTCATCCTCATCCACACCGGCAACATGGTGTCGATCTACACCGCGGGCATGATCGCCGCGGCGCTCATCCTGCCCCGCTTCACCGCGGGCTGGTTCATGGCCGTCATCGCGGCGGTACTGTCGGCGGGGCTCCTGGTGCTGGCCGGCGCGAGCCTGGTGCCGGTCGCGGTGCTCGCGCTCGCCGCGATCCTCGTCACGGTGTGGCAGCGGGCCCGCCGCACGCCGAAGCCGATCGCAGAGGCGCCGCCGCCGTCGGCGGAGGAGGAGCTGCTGCCCGCGGCGCCGGAGCCGTCGTCGAGGTGAAGACGACGACGGTCCCGGCAGCACGCGGTTCGGCCCTGGACCCCACGACGGGGGATCCAGGGCCGAACGCTGCCGCAGACGTCGCGGTGATCAGAGCGTGAGCGCCTGCTGCATGATCTTCGCCTGCTCGGCGGCGTGCACCTTCGGCGAGCCGGTGGCGGTGGATGCCGCGGCCGCGCGCGAGACGCGGCTGATGGTGCGACCGCGCAGATGCTTGACCACCTCGAGGGCGATGAACGGCCAGGCGCCCTGGTTCTCGGGCTCGTCCTGCACCCACACCAGCTCGGCGTCGGGGTACGACTCGATGATCGCGTTGAGCTCGTCGATCGGCGCCGGGTAGTACTGCTCGAGGCGTACGAGGGCGATCTCGGGGTTCGGGTTCTTATCGAGCTCCGCGCGCAGATCCCAGTGGATCTTGCCGGCGTGCAGCAGCACGCGCTTGACGGCCGACTTGTCGAGACCGCGGTCGTCGTCGAGCACCGGCTGGAACCGGCCGGTGATGAAGTCCTCGACCGGGCTGGTCGCGCCGCGCAGGCGCAGCATCGCCTTCGGCGTGAACACCACGAGCGGCCGGCGCGGACGTGCGTAGGCCTGACGGCGCAGCAGATGGAAGTACGACGCCGGCGTCGACGGGCGCGCGACGGTCATGTTGTCCTGCGCGCACATCTGCAGGTAGCGCTCGATGCGGGCCGACGAGTGGTCCGGGCCCTGCCCCTCGTAGCCGTGGGGGAGGAGCAGCGCCACGCTCGACTGCTGGCCCCACTTCTGGTCGGCCGACGAGATGAACTCGTCGATCACCGACTGCGCGCCGTTCGCGAAGTCGCCGAACTGGGCTTCCCACAGCACGAGCGAGTCCGCGCGCTCCACCGAGTAGCCGTACTCGAAGGCCATCGCCGCGTACTCGCTGAGGAGCGAGTCGTAGACGTAGAACTTGCCCTGGTCGTCGGAGAGGTTGGTGAGCGGGATCCACTCCTGGCCGTTGGAGCGGTCGTGCAGCACGGCGTGGCGCTGCACGAACGTGCCGCGGCGCGAGTCCTGGCCGGCCAGGCGCACGTTGGTCTTCTCGAGCAGGAGCGAGCCGAACGCGAGCAGCTCGCCGAAGCCCCAGTCGATCGAGCCGTTGCGGCTCATGTCGAGGCGCTTGTCGAGCAGCTGCTGCAGCTTGTTGTGGACCGTGAAGCCGTCGGGCTTGTTGACGAACGTGTCGCCGATGAGGTGGACGGCTTCCCGCGAGACGCCGGTGGTCTCGGGCTCGCCGGCGACCACCTGGGCGGCGGCATCGGCGACCATCACCGGCGAGGAGCCGGTCTCGGCCGCGTGGGTCTCGGCGAAGGCGATCTCGAGGCGGTTCTGGAAGTCCTGCTTGGCCTTCTCGTACTCCTCCTCGGTGATGTCGCCACGACCGACGAGCGCCTCGGTGTAGAGGCGACGCACCGAGCGCTTCGCCTCGATGAGGTTCGTCATGAGCGGCTGCGTCATCGACGGGTCGTCGCCCTCGTTGTGGCCGCGGCGGCGGTAGCAGACGAGGTCGACCACGACGTCGCGGTGGAACCGCTCGCGGTAGGCGAAGGCCAGCTGCGCCACGCGGGTGACGGCCTCGGGGTCGTCGCCGTTCACGTGGAAGATCGGCGCCTGGATCGTCTTGGCCACGTCGGTGGCGTACACGGAGGTGCGCGCGTCGGTGGGGGTGGTCGTGAAGCCGACCTGGTTGTTGACCACGACGTGCACGGTGCCGCCGGTGCGGTAGCCGCGCAGCTGCGACATCTGCAGCGTCTCGACGACCACGCCCTGGCCCGCGAACGCGGCGTCGCCGTGCACCAGGATGGGCAGCCAGGTGAACGTGCCGATCGGCTTGCGGTCCTGCTTGGCGCGCACGATGCCCTCGAGCACGCCGTCGACCGTCTCGAGGTGCGACGGGTTCGCGGCGAGGTACACCGGAAGCTCGCCCTGGTTGTCGGCGACGAACGTGCCCTCGGTGCCCAGGTGATACTTCACATCTCCCGAGCCGCTCTTCGAGCCGATGGCGACCGAGCCCTCGAACTCGCGGAACACCTGACCGTACGTCTTGCCGGCGATGTTCGTGAGCACGTTCAGCCGGCCGCGGTGCGCCATGCCGATCGCGGCGCCGTCGAGGCCCGCCTCGGCCGCGCCCTGCAGGATCTCGTCGAGCAGCGGGATCAGCGACTCGCCGCCCTCGAGGCTGAAGCGCTTCTGCCCGACGTACTTCGTCTGCAGGAAGGTCTCGAAGGCCTCGGCCTGGTTCAGCTTGTCGAGGATGCGCAGCTGCTCGTCGTGACCGGGCTTCTGGTACTTGACCTCGACGTTCTCCTGGAACCACGCGCGCTGCGAGGGATCCTGGATGTGCATGTACTCGATGCCGATCGTGCGGCAGTACGAGTCGCGCAGCACGCCGAGGATGTCGCGCAGCTTCATCTGGCGCTTGCCGCCGAAGCCGCCCGTGATGAACTCCCGGTCGAGATCCCAGAAGGTGAGCCCGTGGTTCTCGATCTCGAGGTCGGGGTGGGTCCGCTGGACGTACTCGAGCGGGTCGATGTCGGCCATGAGGTGGCCGCGCACGCGGAACGAGTTGATGAGCTCCTGCACGCGCGCCTGCTTGTCGACGCGCTCGGCGAGGTCGACGTTGATGTCGGCCGCCCAGTGGATCGGGGCGTAGGGGATGCGCAGCGCGGCGAAGATGTCCTCGTAGAAGCTGCGCTGGCCGATGAGCAGCTCGTGCACCTTCTTGAGGAACTCGCCAGAGCCCGCGCCCTGGATGACGCGGTGGTCGTAGGTGCTCGTGAGCGTGATCGTCTTGCCGATCGCCAGCTCGTTGAGCGTCTTGTCGCTCGCGCCCTGGAACTCGGCGGGGTACTCGAGGGCACCCGCGCCGACGATGCAGCCCTGGCCCTTCATGAGGCGCGGGACCGAATGGACGGTGCCGATGCCGCCGGGGTTGGTCAGCGAGATCGTGGTGCCCTGGAAGTCCGCCGTGGTCAGCTTGTTGCCGCGGGCGCGGGTGACGAGGTCCTCGTAGGTGGTGAGGTACTCGTTGAACGACAGCTGCTCGGCGCGCTTGATGCTCGGCACGAGGAGCGCGCGCGTGCCGTCGGGCTTGGGCAGGTCGATCGCGATGCCGAGGTTGACGTGCGCGGGGGCCACGACCGACGGCTTGCCGTCGATCTCGGCGTAGAACACGTTCTGGCTCGGGAACTCCTTGAGCGCCTGGATGATCGCCCAGCCGATGAGGTGGGTGAAGCTCACCTTGCCGCCGCGGGTGCGGGCCATGTGGTTGTTGATGACGATGCGGTTGTCGATCATCAGCTTCGCCGGCACCGTGCGCACGCTCGTGGCGGTGGGGACGGTCAGCGACTCGTCCATGTTGGCCGCGAGGGTCTTCGGCATGCCGCGCAGCGTCGTGACGACGTCGGCGTCGACGTCGCCGTCGGCGGCGGAGGGCTGGGCCTTGGGCGCCTGCGCGGGGATCGGCTGCGGAGCGGCCGGTCGCGCGGTGGTGCGGGCGACCGGCTGCGTGCCGATCACCGGGATGGGCGCCGTCACGGGCCGCGGCTCGGACACCGCGGGCTGCGCGGCCTCGGAGAC
>NZ_JADIJE010000007.1 GCF_015278315.1 Microbacterium ureisolvens
TGCCGTGCCGACCATCCCGCTCGTGCGCAGCACGCCGGCCCGGCAGGAGCCGCAGCCGCTCGTCGACACCGCGGCGACCGACGCCACCCGTCGCCGTCGCCGTCGCCGGCGGGTCATCGCGGTCGTGGCCGCGGCATCCGTCGCCCTCGTGGTCGCGGTGGCCGTGCTCGTGGCCCTCCTGACCACCGGCTGACCCCGCCCGGTCGCGCGCGTTTGCCGCACCCCCGAAACCCACGTATCATAGATCGGGTGTGCGCTCACGCGCGCCGTCAGACGTGCCTCGGCGTGTCGGCGGCCGGGCGGGCGCCGCATCTCAGGGAACGGCCTGCGAACAGGCCACCCCCACGGCATATCCACCACGAAAAAGCCCGGCACCATCATGCCGCGGCGGTGGATCCACGTGAGCCCGCAGCGTCACGAATCGCAAGATCCGGATCCGGCGGGGGAGACCCACGAACGCTGTCACCGTGCAGCACAACAAGGAGAGAACGTGCCAACCATTCAGCAGTTGGTTCGCAAGGGCCGCTCGCCCAAGGTCGCGAAGACCAAGGCGCCCGCGCTCAAGGCGAACCCGCAGCAGGCGGGTGTCTGCACCCGCGTGTACACGACCACCCCGAAGAAGCCGAACTCGGCGATGCGCAAGGTCGCCCGTGTCAAGCTCCGCAACGGCACCGAGGTCACCGCCTACATCCCCGGCGAGGGCCACAACCTGCAGGAGCACTCGCTCGTGCTGGTCCGCGGCGGCCGTGTGAAGGACCTCCCCGGTGTCCGCTACAAGATCATCCGCGGTGCGCTCGACACCCAGGCAGTCAAGAACCGTAAGCAGGCTCGCAGCCGCTACGGCGCGAAGAAGGGCTGAGACAGATGCCTCGTAAGGGACCCGCCCCGAAGCGCCCCGTCGTCAACGACCCGGTGTACGGCGCCCCCGTCGTCACCCAGCTCGTCAACAAGATCCTCGTCGACGGCAAGAAGTCGCTGGCCGAGTCGATCGTCTACGGCGCCCTCCGCGGCGTCGAGGCGAAGAACGGCCAGGACGCCGTCGCCACCCTCAAGAAGGCCCTCGACAACGTGCGCCCGACCCTCGAGGTCAAGTCGCGCCGCGTCGGCGGCTCGACCTACCAGGTGCCGGTCGAGGTCAAGCCTCACCGCGCCAACACGCTCGCCCTCCGCTGGCTCGTGAGCTACGCCAAGGGTCGTCGTGAGAAGACCATGACCGAGCGCCTCCAGAACGAGATCCTGGATGCCTCGAACGGCCTCGGTGCCGCGGTCAAGCGCCGCGAGGACACCCACAAGATGGCCGAGTCGAACCGCGCCTTCGCGCACTACCGCTGGTAACCAGCCTCAGCGCGTTTCGCTCGCACCTCGCTCGCTCAACGGCCGGGCTCCGGTCGTTGAGCGAGCGAAGCGAGACGAAACGCCCCAGTACCACCTTCAACAGCTAAGGACACCCCCGTGGCACAAGAAGTGCTCACCGACCTCAACAAGGTCCGCAACATCGGCATCATGGCGCACATCGATGCCGGCAAGACGACGACGACCGAGCGCATCCTGTTCTACACGGGCGTCAACCACAAGATCGGCGAGACGCACGACGGCGCTGCCACCACCGACTGGATGGAGCAGGAGCAGGAGCGCGGCATCACGATCACGTCGGCCGCCGTCACGTGCTTCTGGAACAAGAACCAGATCAACATCATCGACACGCCCGGCCACGTCGACTTCACGGTCGAGGTCGAGCGTTCGCTGCGCGTCCTCGACGGCGCGGTCGCCGTCTTCGACGGCAAGGAGGGCGTCGAGCCCCAGTCCGAGACCGTCTGGCGTCAGGCCGACAAGTACGACGTGCCCCGCATCTGCTTCGTCAACAAGATGGACAAGCTGGGCGCCGACTTCTACTTCACGGTCGACACCATCGTCAACCGCCTGAAGGCGAAGCCGCTCGTGCTGCAGCTCCCCATCGGCTCGGAGAGCGACTTCATCGGCGTCGTCGACCTCGTCGAGATGCGCGCGCTGGTGTGGCCCGGCGACGCCAAGGGCGACGTGACCATGGGCGCCAAGTACGAGATCCAGGAGATCCCGGCCGACCTCGCCGACAAGGCCGCGGAGTACCGCGAGATCCTTCTCGAGACGGTCGCCGAGTCCGACGAGGAGCTTCTCGAGAAGCACTTCGGCGGCGAGGAGCTCACGGTCGCCGAGATCAAGGCGGCGATCCGCAAGCTCACCATCGCCTCGGAGCTCTACCCGGTCCTCTGCGGGTCGGCGTTCAAGAACCGCGGCGTGCAGCCCATGCTCGACGCAGTCGTGGACTACCTCCCGTCGCCCCTCGACGTCCCCGCCATCGAGGCGAAGGACCCGAAGGACGAGGAGATCATCATCGAGCGTCACGCCGACCGCGACGAGCCGTTCGCGGCGCTCGCGTTCAAGATCGTGACGCACCCGTTCTTCGGTCGCCTGACCTACATCCGCGTCTACTCGGGTCACCTCGACTCGGGCGCCCAGGTCGTCAACGCGACCAAGGGCAAGAAGGAGCGCATCGGGAAGATCTTCCAGATGCACGCCAACAAGGAGATGCCGGTCGACTCGGTCACCGCAGGTCACATCTACGCGGTCATCGGCCTGAAGGACACCACCACCGGTGACACCCTCGCCGACAGCCAGAACCAGGTCGTCCTCGAGTCGATGACGTTCCCGGAGCCGGTCATCGAGGTCGCCATCGAGCCGAAGACCAAGGCCGACCAGGAGAAGCTGGGTCTGGCGATCCAGAAGCTCGCCGAAGAGGACCCGACGTTCCGCGTCGAGCAGAACGCCGAGACCGGCCAGACGGTCATCAAGGGCATGGGCGAGCTGCACCTCGACATCCTCGTGGACCGCATGAAGCGCGAGTTCAAGGTCGAGGCCAACGTCGGAAAGCCCCAGGTGGCGTACCGCGAGACGATCCGCAAGACCGTCGAGCGTCACGACTACACCCACAAGAAGCAGACCGGTGGCTCGGGCCAGTTCGCGAAGATCCAGTTCGCGCTGGAGCCCCTCGAGGTCACGGCCGACAAGACGTACGAGTTCGAGAACAAGGTCACCGGTGGCCGCATCCCGCGCGAGTACATCGAGCCGACCAACCAGGGCTTCCAGGACGCCATGAACGTCGGCGTGCTCGCCGGCTACCCCATGGTGGGCGTGAAGGCGATCCTCATGGACGGCGCCTCGCACGACGTCGACTCGTCCGAGATGGCGTTCAAGATCGCGGGCTCCATGGGCTTCAAGGAGGCCGTCCGCAAGGCGAACCCCGTCATCCTCGAGCCGCTCATGGCCGTCGAGGTGCGTACTCCCGAGGAGTACATGGGCGACGTCATCGGCGACCTGAACTCGCGTCGTGGCCAGATCCAGTCGATGGAGGACGCCCAGGGCGTCAAGGTCGTGCGCGCGCTGGTGCCGCTGTCCGAGATGTTCGGCTACATCGGCGACCTGCGCTCGAAGACCTCGGGCCGTGCCGTGTACTCGATGGAGTTCGACAGCTACGCCGAGGTTCCTCGCAACGTGGCCGACGAGATCATCCAGAAGGTCAAGGGCGAGTGATCGCCCCGGATGCCGGGGCTCGTCCCTTCGCCCGCCGAAGGGCCCCCGGCATCCGTCCACAACTTCACACTGCTTCAACAGAACCCCTCTACTAAGCTAGAGAAATCCCCGTAGACGACCGGTCGCAAACCAGTGCCCGGAAGTTCTACACGACCGTCCTGAGGAGGACCCAGTGGCTAAGGCCAAGTTCGAGCGGACCAAGCCGCACGTGAACATCGGAACGATCGGTCACGTCGACCACGGCAAGACCACGCTCACCGCAGCGATCTCGAAGGTGCTCGCCGACAAGTACCCGTCGGCCACCAACGTGCAGCGCGACTTCGCGTCGATCGACTCCGCTCCCGAGGAGCGTCAGCGCGGTATCACGATCAACATCTCGCACGTCGAGTACGAGACCCCGAAGCGTCACTACGCTCACGTCGACGCCCCGGGTCACGCTGACTACATCAAGAACATGATCACCGGTGCCGCCCAGATGGACGGCGCGATCCTCGTGGTCGCCGCCACCGACGGCCCGATGGCTCAGACGCGTGAGCACGTTCTGCTCGCCAAGCAGGTCGGCGTTCCCTACCTGCTCGTCGCGCTGAACAAGAGCGACATGGTCGACGACGAGGAGATCCTGGAGCTCGTCGAGCTCGAGGTCCGCGAGCTGCTGTCGTCGCAGGACTTCGACGGCGACAACGCTCCGGTCGTCCGCGTCTCGGGCCTGAAGGCTCTCGAGGGCGACGCCGAGTGGGTCGAGAAGATCGTCGAGCTCATGGACGCCGTCGACGAGTCGATCCCCGACCCGGTGCGTGACAAGGACAAGCCGTTCCTCATGCCCATCGAGGACGTCTTCACCATCACCGGCCGTGGCACCGTCGTCACGGGCCGCGCCGAGCGTGGCACGCTGGCCATCAACTCCGAGGTCGAGATCGTGGGTCTGCGCCCGACGCAGAAGACGATCGTCACCGGTATCGAGATGTTCCACAAGCAGCTCGACGAGGCCTGGGCCGGCGAGAACTGTGGTCTGCTCCTGCGCGGCACCAAGCGTGACGACGTCGAGCGCGGCCAGGTCGTCGTGAAGCCCGGTTCGGTCACCCCGCACACCAACTTCGAGGGCACGGCGTACATCCTGTCCAAGGAGGAGGGCGGCCGTCACAACCCGTTCTTCACGAACTACCGTCCGCAGTTCTACTTCCGCACCACCGACGTCACCGGCGTCATCACGCTGCCCGAGGGCACCGAGATGGTCATGCCCGGCGACACCACCGACATGACGGTCGAGCTCATCCAGCCGATCGCCATGGAGGAGGGCCTCGGCTACGCCATCCGTGAGGGTGGCCGCACCGTCGGCGCCGGCACGGTCACGAAGATCCTCAAGTAAGGTCTTCGGCGCAACTGCCTCGAGAGAAGCCCCCGGGAGTGACCCCGGGGGCTTCTCCGCGTTCCGGGGGCCTGCCGTGCCCTGCTCGGCGGCGCGGGCGAAGGCCTTTCCCCGCGGCATCCGTCCCGCCAGGATGGTGCTGACGCCTCGCGCGGGGCGGCCGAAGGAGTGAGCATGAGCGGTTTCGACGACCTCGTCAATCAGGGCAAGGGGCTCTACGAGCAGCACAAGGACAAGATCGGCGAGTTCCTGAAGTCCGAGCAGGCCGAGGAGATCAGCGACAAGGTGCTGGACGGCGCATCCGGCGTCGCCAAGAAGGTCGTGCCGGAGCAGCATCACGACAAGATCGACGACGTACGCGGGAACATCGACGGAGCGGTCGGTAACCAGTAGCCAACGGTGGGGAAGCGGCCCGGGGAGACCCGGGCCGCTTCGTCGTTCCTGCGACGACATCGGCTCACGATCGCCCTTCCGCAGCGAGGGTCGGCGTCGAACGGCCGGCACAGGATCCGCTTCCGGCGCGTCAGTTTGGTGCAGCTGCCGGCTGACCGCTAGCGTTCGAAGCGACGGCTCGCCGTCGACCGCCGGCCCGCCGAGGGGCCGCTGGTCAAAATCGCAGACTCCCCCCGTCGGCGATCCAGGCCTTCCTTCCGGCCTCATCGGTGTGCTCACCCCGCTCATCGAAGGAAGGGGCGGTGCCCCCGCGCCGCTTCAGCAGGACGGCGCGTCCCCCCGCGCGCCGATGGGACGGCGCTGTGCGCCGGTGATACGGCGCTGTGCGTCGGGAGGAATGGGTGTGCCTGCAGTGCGCAACAGAACTTTGAAGGCCTTCGCTGGGGCACTGGTCGCCGCAGCACTCGTCGTGGCGCCGGTGGTGACGGCCGGTGCATCCGCGAAGGAAAATGACAAGGAACCTGCGGCGGCGTCGGCCGTGTGGCCCGCCGACACCGTCGGTGTGAAGGGCGAGCTCGTCGAGTGGACGTCCGACAGCAACAAGGCGGACTACTGGGAGGACTACACCGACCACAAAGCGACGTGCTACGAAGGCGGCGGCGCGCACGGCGCCGTGACGGGTAACGGATGGAGTGTGACGCTCGAGGACTTCAACCCTGCCTGGAAGCCCGCTGACCACTGGGAGCTCCTCGTCATCAAGGCTGGCAACGAGTGGAACAGCGTCATCGAGCACCCGGAGGCGAACAAGGCGTACGCCTCGCCGCCCAAGGGCAAGAACCAGGCGAAGGTTTCGCACTGGATCGTCTGCAAGGGAATCACCCCGGACGAACCCCAGCTCGAGGTCGTGACGCCGACACTCGACTACGACGAGCCGACCTGCTTGGTCGAAGGGTCCGTCATCCCGAGCGACAACGCTAAATGGACCTCGAAGGAGAACGGCGACGGCACGACCACCTGGACTGCCGCGCCGCTCGACGGCACGAAGTTCGATGAAGGTGCGGTGATCCACTGGGTGGTCAAGACGGACCTGGGGAAGTTGACGGAGGCATGCGACTCGGAGGAACCGCAGCAGCCGGACCCGCTCATGACGGTTGTCCCGAAGACCGTGGTCGACTGCAGCAGCACTACGGCGAACGTCACGACCACCACCACGATCATCCCCTACGTGTGGAACGCCGGCAGTGAGAAGTGGGAGCTCGGTAGCCCCGTGACGAAGCATTCCATCACCGCGCGTCCGCTGACCGAGGAGGAGCTCGCGGACTGCCCGCTGCTCCCCGGTGAGATCACCTCGGTCTGCGTGGGCGACGTGCCATACCTCGGCTACGAGGTGTCGCTGCCCGAGGGCTACGAGGCCGACAGCGAGAACCCGGTCACCATCACGTTCGTGAACCCGGACGGCGAGAACTATGTCGTCGAGGACCAGCCCCTCAGCGGCGCGCTGCTGTGGCCGGGCGCCTCGAACGCCGAGCCGAAGATGTGGCCGGGCTGGGAGCTCGTGAACGGCGAGTACGTCAAGACGACGGGCAACTTCGACTGGACGCGCAACGGCATCACGGTGCGCTTCGACGTCAACCCGA
Source organism: Microbacterium ureisolvens (assembly GCF_015278315.1). Classification (GTDB taxonomy): domain Bacteria; phylum Actinomycetota; class Actinomycetes; order Actinomycetales; family Microbacteriaceae; genus Microbacterium; species Microbacterium ureisolvens. The sequence continues at coordinate 6,964 of NZ_JADIJE010000007.1, forward strand.
CGTACGAGACCGAGGTCGAGTACCCCGCGGCGACCGCGCTGTGCGCGAACCCGCCCGTGGGCGGCGGTGACGACCCGACCGGCACGCCGGCGTCGTCCGACGCCGAGACGCTGCCCGCCACGGGTGGCGGCATCAGCCCGATGTTCGTCGTCGCCGGTGGAGCGGCGCTCGTCGCCGGCATCGCGGCGGTGGCCTTCGCCGCCTACCGTCGCCGCCAGGCGGACATGAAGTAACCGGCACCCGCTGGTCCGAGAGGGCGGTCGCGCGCAGCGCGGCCGCCCTCTCCGCTGCGGTCGCGGCATCCGTCTTCCCGCCGTCTGGGAAACCGCCGAGCATACTCGCGCCGCGACAGGCCCGAGTTTGCGACACGCCCGGGCTGCACGTAGACTAGTGAGGTTCCACATTCCGACGCCCCTTTCGGCGTGCGTCGGATCACTGCCAGGGCAGTGCATAGGCGGCGCAACGCGCAGGGTCCTAGGCCGCGGGCAGCAGAACCAAAACATCTCGAATCCACCCACTGCGGAGCCATGCTTCGCGCGCGGAGGAGGACGGATGCCGGGAGCAGCGCTTCGGCGCGGCATCCGGATTGACAGCAGAACAGCGGTGCAGCATCCCTCGACAAGCTCGGGAACCGAGCGGCCGCGAGGAGTAAGTGCCACGGCGCTCCGCGCCACGTGCGTCCAATGCCACAGGGGTATGACGCGAGAAAGAGAGTGAGCAGACAATGGCGGGACAGAAGATCCGCATTCGCCTGAAGTCGTACGACCACGAGGTCATCGACTCGTCGGCGCGCAAGATCGTCGACACCGTGACCCGTGCGGGCGCGACCGTCGTGGGCCCCGTGCCCCTTCCGACCGAGAAGAACGTGATCGCCGTGATCCGTTCTCCCCACAAGTACAAGGACAGCCGCGAGCACTTCGAGATGCGCACCCACAAGCGTCTGATCGACATCGTCGACCCGACGCCGAAGGCCGTCGACTCGCTCATGCGCCTCGACCTTCCGGCCGATGTGAACATCGAGATCAAGCTCTGAGGTTCGACATGGCTGACATCAACAACAAGGTTTCCAAGGGCCTGCTCGGCACCAAGCTCGGCATGACCCAGGTCTGGGACGAGAACGGCAAGCTCGTTCCCGTCACCGTCATCGAGATCGCGCCGAACGTGGTCACCCAGGTTCGCACGCCCGAGAAGGATGGCTACAAGGCCGTCCAGATCGCCTACGGCCAGATCGACCCCCGCAAGGTCAACAAGCCCCAGACGGCCCACTTCGAGGCCGCCGGTGTGACCCCGCGCCGTCACCTCACCGAGATCCGCACCGCGGACGCCGCTGACTACTCACTCGGTCAGGAGCTCACGGTGGACGGCACGTTCGAGGCCGGCCAGCTGGTCGACGTCGTCGGCACCAGCAAGGGCAAGGGCACCGCGGGTGTCATGAAGCGCCACAACTTCAAGGGCGTCTCGGCATCGCACGGTGCGCACCGCAACCACCGCAAGCCCGGTTCGATCGGCGCCTCGTCGACCCCGAGCCGCGTGTTCAAGGGCATGCGCATGGCCGGCCGTATGGGTGGCGAGCGCGTGACCGTCCTCAACCTCACGGTGCACGGCATCGACGCGGAGAAGGGTCTGCTGCTCGTCAAGGGCGCCGTCCCCGGCGCGCGCGGCCGCATCGTCTACGTCCGCAACGCAGTGAAGGGTGCCTGATCTCATGGCTGACTCGACTCTCGCGCTCGACGTCGTGAAGGCAGACGGCAAGAAGGCCGGCTCGATCGAGCTGCCCGCCGCTCTGTTCGACGTCAAGACGAACATCCCGCTCATCCACCAGGTCGTCGTCGCGCAGCTCGCGGCGGCTCGCCAGGGCACCCACTCGACCAAGCGTCGCGGTGAGGTCTCGGGCGCCGGCCGCAAGCCCTTCAAGCAGAAGGGCACGGGTAACGCCCGCCAGGGCTCGATCCGCGCGCCGCACATGACCGGCGGTGGCATCGTGCACGGCCCGAAGCCGCGCGACTACTCGCAGCGCACCCCCAAGAAGATGATCGCTGCCGCCCTGCTGGGCGCGCTCAGCGACCGCGCACGCGGTGAGCGTCTCCACGTCGTGGAGTCATTCGGCATCGAGGGTGCTCCGTCGACCAAGGCCGCTGCCGCGGTCCTGACCGGTCTCGGCGCCGTCAAGAACGTCCTCGTGGTCGTGGACCGCTCCGACGACATCAGCGTCCTGAGCGTCCGCAACATCTCGTTCGCGCACGTGCTGCCGTTCGACCAGCTCAACGCCTACGACGTGCTCGTCTCGGACGACATCGTCTTCACCAAGGCTGCCTACGACGCGTTCGTCGCCTCGAAGACCGCCGCCACCGAGGAGGCCTCGGCATGACCGCCGTGAACAAGGACCCGCGCGACATCATCCTCAAGCCGGTCGTTTCGGAGAAGAGCTACGGGCTCATCGACGAGGGCAAGTACACCTTCCTCGTCGACCCGCGCGCCTCGAAGACCGAGATCAAGCTCGCCATCGAGAAGATCTTCGGCGTCAAGGTCGCAGCGGTCAACACGCTCAACCGCACGGGCAAGGCTCGTCGCACCCGCTTCGGCACCGGCAAGCGCAAGGACACCAAGCGCGCCATCGTGACCCTGAAGTCGGGCACCATCGACATCTTCACGGCAGTCGGCTGACGGTCGGGACAGAGGACTAGAGAACTATGGCTATTCGCAAGTACAAGCCCACGACCCCGGGTCGCCGCGGCTCGTCGGTGGCCGACTTCGCCGAGATCACCCGATCGACGCCCGAGAAGTCGCTCCTCCGCCCGCTCGCCAAGACCGGTGGCCGCAACAACCAGGGCCGCATCACCACCCGCCACATCGGCGGTGGCCACAAGCGTCAGTACCGTGTCATCGACTTCCGTCGCAACGACAAGGACGGCATCAACGCCAAGGTCGCTCACATCGAGTACGACCCCAACCGCACCGCGCGCATCGCGCTCCTGCACTACTTCGACGGTGAGAAGCGCTACATCCTCGCGCCGAACAAGCTGCAGCAGGGCGACATCGTCGAGTCGGGTCCGTCGGCCGACATCAAGCCGGGCAACAACTTGCCGCTGAAGAACATCCCCACCGGTACCGTGATCCACGCGATCGAGCTCCGCCCCGGCGGCGGCGCGAAGATGGCGCGTTCGGCGGGTGCGTCGGTTCGTCTCGTGGCGAAGGACGGCCCGTACGCCCAGCTGCGTCTGCCCTCGGGCGAGATCCGCAACGTCGACGCGCGCTGCCGCGCGACCGTCGGCGAGGTCGGCAACGCCGAGCAGTCGAACATCAACTGGGGCAAGGCCGGCCGCAAGCGCTGGAAGGGCGTCCGCCCGACCGTCCGCGGTGTCGCCATGAACCCGGTCGACCACCCGCACGGTGGTGGTGAGGGCAAGACGTCCGGTGGTCGTCACCCGGTTTCGCCGTGGGGTCAGCCTGAGGGCCGCACCCGCCACGCGAACAAGGAAAGCGACAAATACATCGTCCGTCGTCGCAACGCCGGCAAGAAGCGGAAGTAGGAGTAGAGGAAGATGCCTCGCAGCCTTAAGAAGGGCCCCTTCGTCGACGAGCACCTGCTTCGCAAGGTCGTCGTCCAGAACGAAGCCGGCACCAAGAACGTCATCAAGACCTGGTCGCGCCGTTCGATGATCATCCCGGCCATGCTGGGTCACACCATCGCCGTGCACGACGGTCGCAAGCACATCCCCGTGTTCGTGACCGAGACCATGGTCGGCCACAAGCTGGGCGAGTTCGCGCCCACCCGCACCTTCCGCGGCCACGTGAAGGACGACAAGAAGGGCCGCCGCCGCTGACGCGGGGGCAGAGGAGAGAGAAATGGTGGAGTCCATCGCACGCGTGCGACACATCCGCGTGACCCCTCAGAAGGCTCGTCGTGTCGTTGCGCTCATCAAGGGCAAGCAGGCTGAGGAGGCCCTGGCCATCCTCAAGTTCGCACCGCAGGGTGCGAGCGAGCCGATCTACAAGCTCGTCGCCTCGGCGATCGCGAACGCTCGCGTGAAGGCCGACAAGGACGGCGAGTACCTGGACGAGCAGGACCTGTACGTGAAGAACGCGTACGTCGACGAGGGCACGACGCTCAAGCGTTTCCAGCCCCGCGCGCAGGGTCGTGCGTTCCAGATCAAGAAGCGCACCAGCCACATCACCGTCGTGCTCTCGACCCCCGAGGTCGCTGAGACGGCGCCGGCTGCCAAGAGCAAGAAGGCGAGCAAGTAATGGGACAGAAGGTCCACCCGTACGGGTTCCGCCTCGGCATCACGACCGACCACGTGTCGCGTTGGTTCTCGGACTCGACGAAGCCCGGCCAGCGTTACGCCGACTACGTCGCCGAGGACATCCGCATCCGCAAGCTCCTGCAGACCCAGCTCGACCGGGCCGGCGTGAGCAACATCGAGATCGAGCGCACCCGTGACCGCGTTCGCGTCGACATCCACACCGCCCGCCCTGGCATCGTGATCGGTCGCCGCGGCGCCGAGGCCGAGCGCATCCGCGCCGACCTCGAGAAGCTCACCGGCAAGCAGATCCAGCTGAACATCCTCGAGGTCAAGAACCCCGAGGCCGACGCCCAGCTCGTCGCGCAGGGCATCGCCGAGCAGCTCACCGCTCGTGTGGCGTTCCGCCGCGCGATGCGCAAGGGCCTGCAGGGCGCGCAGCGCGCCGGCGCCAAGGGCGTCCGCATCCAGGTCTCCGGCCGCCTCGGCGGCGCCGAGATGAGCCGCTCGGAGTTCTACCGCGAGGGTCGTGTGCCGCTGCACACGCTGCGGGCGAACATCGACTACGGCTTCTACGAGGCGAAGACCACCTTCGGCCGCATCGGCGTGAAGGTCTGGATCTACAAGGGCGACCTGACCAACAAGGAGCTCGCTCGCGAGCAGGCCAACGCGCCGAAGTCGGACCGTCGTCGTGACGACCGTCGTGGCGGCCCGCGTGGCGACCGCGGCGAGCGTGGCGGCGACCGCCGTAACGAGGCCCCCGTGGCAGAAGGAGCGTCGGCGTAATGCTCATCCCCCGCAAGGTCAAGTACCGCAAGCAGCACCACCCCGGCCGCTCGGGCCAGGCCACCGGCGGCACCAAGGTGTCGTTCGGCGAGTTCGGCATCCAGGCCCTGACGCCCGCTTACGTGACCAACCGTCAGATCGAGTCCGCTCGTATCGCCATGACGCGTCACATCAAGCGTGGCGGCAAGGTGTGGATCAACATCTACCCCGACCGTCCGCTCACCAAGAAGCCGGCCGAGACCCGCATGGGTTCCGGTAAGGGTTCGCCGGAGTGGTGGGTCGCAAACGTCAAGCCGGGTCGCGTCCTCTTCGAGGTCGCCGGCGTCAACGAGGAACTCGCTCGTGAGGCCCTGACCCGTGCCATCCACAAGCTGCCGCTCAAGGCACGCATCATCAAGCGCGAGGAGGGCGACGCGTAATGGCGATCGGCACCAAGACGCTCGCCCCGAGCGAGCTCGACACGTTCGAAGACCAGCGCCTCGTCGAGGAGCTGCGCAAGGCCAAGGAAGAGCTGTTCAACCTGCGCTTCCAGTCGGCCACCGGCCAGCTCGAGAGCCACGGCCGCATCCGTGCGGTCAAGCGCGACATCGCGCGGCTCTACACCGTGATCCGCGAGCGCGAGCTCGGCATCCGTGCCACGCCTGCGCCGCTGGAGACCGCGACGAAGGCGAAGAAGACGAAGGCCAAGAAGTCCGATGAGGCTTCCGAGGCCGCGAAGGAAGAGGCCGAGTGATGGCTGACAAGAAGCAGGCCGTTGAGGTCGAGCACGGCGAGCACGACGTCCGCGACGCCGACGCCCGCGGTTACCGCAAGGCCCGCCGCGGCTACGTCGTCAGCGACAAGATGGACAAGACCATCGTCGTCGAGGTCGAGGACCGCGTGAAGCACCCGCTCTACGGCAAGGTCATCCGCCGCACCTCCAAGGTGAAGGCGCACGACGAGACGAACTCCGCCGGCATCGGCGACCTCGTCCTCATCAACGAGACCCGCCCGCTCAGCGCCACCAAGCGCTGGCGTCTGGTCGAGATCCTGGAGAAGGCCAAGTGATTCAGAACGAGTCCCGCCTCAAGGTCGCCGACAACACGGGCGCCAAGGAGCTGCTCACCATCCGCGTTCTCGGTGGCTCGAACCGCCGTTACGCGGGCCTGGGTGACATCATCGTGGCCACCGTCAAGGACGCGATCCCGGGCGGCAACGTCAAGAAGGGCGACGTGGTCAAGGCCGTCGTCGTCCGCACCGTCAAGCAGACCCGTCGTGCCGACGGTTCGTACATCAAGTTCGACGAGAACGCCGCCGTCATCCTGAAGAACGACGGGGAGCCCCGCGGCACCCGCATCTTCGGACCGGTCGGTCGTGAGCTTCGCGACAAGAAGTTCATGAAGATCGTCTCGCTCGCACCGGAGGTGATCTGACCCCATGGCCAAGATCAAGAAGGGTGACCTGGTTCAGGTCATCACGGGCAAGAAGCAGGACAAGGGCGGCGACCGCGGCAAGCAGGGCAAGGTCCTCGAGGTCCTCGCCGAGCAGAACCGCGTCATCGTCGAGGGCGTGAACTACGTCACGAAGCACAACCGTGTCGGTCAGTCGCAGCGCGGCACCAAGACGGGCGGCATCGAGACGATGGAAGCCCCCATCCACATCTCCAACGTCCAGGTCGTCGACCCCTCGAGCAAGAAGCCGACGCGTGTCGGCCACCGCGTCGAGGAGCAGACCAAGGACGGCGTGAAGCGCACCGTCCGCGTGCGCTACGCGAAGAAGTCAGGCAAGGACCTCTGAACATGAGCACCACCACTGCCGTGGAGGCTGGCAAGATCCAGCCCCGCCTGAAGCAGAAGTACAACGCCGAGATCAAGAAGGCTCTGCAGGAGGAGTTCGGCTACCCGAACGTCATGCAGATCCCCGGCCTGGTCAAGGTCGTCGTGAACACCGGTGTCGGCGAGGCCGCTCGCGACAGCAAGGTGATCGATGGCGCGGTCGACGACCTCACCAAGATCACCGGTCAGAAGCCGGTCGTGACCAAGGCCCGCAAGTCCATCGCGCAGTTCAAGCTGCGTGAGGGCCAGGCCATCGGCGCGCACGTCACTCTCCGCGGCGACCGTGCCTGGGAGTTCGTCGACCGTCTCGTCAACCTCGCCCTGCCCCGCATCCGCGACTTCCGCGGCCTCTCGGGCAAGCAGTTCGACGGCCACGGCAACTACACCTTCGGTCTCCAGGAGCAGTCCGTGTTCCACGAGATCAACCAGGACAAGATCGACCGCGTCCGCGGCTTCGACATCACCATCGTGACGTCGGCGAAGACGGATGCCGAGGGCCGCGCTCTCCTGCGCGCCCTGGGCTTCCCGTTCAAGTCGGACGACGCGCAGGCCTGAACGCGTTTCGTCTCGCAAGCTCGCTCAACGACCGGGCCCCGGTCGTTGAGCGAGCGAAGCGAGACGAGACGTCCCCACAACTGAACATCACCGTCATGGAAGGTCGTCTGGCGTGTAACGGCAGCCGATACCTCGTGAACAAAGGAATCAAGAAATGACAATGACAGACCCGGTCGCAGACATGCTGACCCGTCTGCGCAACGCGAACTCGGCGCACCACGACTCCGTGTCGCTGCCGAGCTCGAAGCTCAAGACCCACATCGCCGAGATCCTCAAGCAGGAGGGCTACATCTCCGCGTGGGAGGTCAGCGACGCCCGCGTCGGCTCGACCCTCACCCTGACGCTCAAGTACGGCCCGAACCGCGAGCGGTCGATCGCCGGCATCAAGCGCGTCTCGAAGCCCGGTCTTCGCGTGTACGCGAAGTCGACCGAGATCCCCCGCGTCCTCGGCGGCCTCGGCGTCGCGATCCTGTCCACCTCCTCCGGTCTTCTCACGGACCGCCAGGCAGAGCAGAAGGGCGTGGGTGGGGAAGTCCTCGCCTACGTGTGGTGATCTGACATGTCGCGTATCGGTCGTCTTCCGATCGACATCCCCTCCGGCGTGACCGTTTCGGTCGATGGCCAGGATGTCGCCGTCAAGGGCCCCAAGGGCGAGCTCGTGCTCACCGTGGCCCGTCCCATCGAAGTCAAGGTCGAGGACAGCCAGGTCGTCGTGACCCGTCCCGACGACGAGCGCGCTTCGCGTTCGCTCCACGGCCTGACCCGCACGCTCATCAACAACAACATCATCGGTGTCACCCAGGGCTACACCAAGGGTCTCGAGGTCGTCGGCACGGGTTACCGCGTCGCGCAGAAGGGCACGGCGGTCGAGTTCGCTCTCGGCTTCTCGCACCCCGTCCTCGTCGAGGCGCCCGAGGGCATCACCCTGACCGTCGAGGGCAACAACAAGCTCACGGTCGCTGGCATCGACAAGCAGGCTGTCGGCGAGGCCGCGGCCAACATCCGCAAGATCCGCAAGCCCGAGCCGTACAAGGGCAAGGGTGTGCGCTACGCCGGCGAGGTCGTTCGGCGCAAGGCCGGAAAGGCTGGTAAGTAACCATGGCTGTGAAGTCGAAGTCCGACGCGCGCGCGCGTCGTCACGCCCGCCTTCGCAAGAAGGTCGTCGGCACGCCCGAGCGTCCCCGCCTGGTCGTCACGCGTTCGTCGCGTCACGTGTTCGTGCAGCTCGTCGACGACAGCAAGGGCCACACCGTGGCCTCCGCCTCGACGCTCGAGACCGACCTGCGCGCGTCCGACGCTGACAAGACCGCCAAGGCCCGCAAGGTCGGCGAGCTCCTCGCCGAGCGCGCCAAGGCCGCCGGCGTCTCGGACGTCGTGTTCGACCGTGGCGGCAACCGCTACGCCGGCCGTGTCGCGGCGATCGCCGACGGCGCCCGCGAGGGAGGTCTGAACCTGTGAGTGACAACAAGGAGAACATCGTGACCGAGCAGGCTGCTGCCGAGGCCCAGGCCCCGGCTGCCGACGCGCCCGCCGAGCGCGAGCGCGAGCCGCGTCGCGGTGGCCGCGAGCGCAACCAGACCCGCGGTGACCGCGGTGGTCGCGACCGCAACGAGAGCCAGTTCCTCGAGCGCGTCGTCACCATCAACCGCGTGTCGAAGGTCGTCAAGGGTGGTCGTCGCTTCAGCTTCACCGCGCTCGTCGTCGTCGGCGACGGCAACGGTGTGGTGGGCGTCGGCTACGGCAAGGCCCGCGAGGTGCCCCTGGCGATCTCGAAGGGTGTCGAAGAGGCCAAGCGCAACTTCTTCCGCGTGCCGCGTGTCGGCTCGACCATCCCGCACCCGGTGCAGGGTGAGGCCGCTGCCGGTGTGGTGCTCCTGCGCCCCGCCGCCGCCGGTACCGGTGTCATCGCCGGTGGCCCGGTGCGTGCCGTCCTCGAGTGCGCCGGTATCCACGACGTGCTGTCGAAGTCGCTCGGCTCGTCGAACACGATCAACATCGTCCACGCGACGGTGGAGGCCCTGAAGCAGCTCGAGGAGCCCCGTGCGGTCGCCGCGCGTCGTGGCCTCGACTTCGACCAGGTCGCCCCCGCCCGTCTCGTCCGTGCCGAGGCTGAGGCCTCGGCCGCTGCGAAGGCAGGTGTCTGATGGCTGCGCGCCTGAAGGTTACGCAGGTCAAGTCCAAGGTGAGCGAGAAGCAGAACCAGCGTGACACGCTGCGTTCGCTCGGTCTGAAGCGGATCGGCGACTCCGTCGTCCGTCCCGACGACGCGCAGACGCGCGGTTACGTCCGGACCGTCGCGCACCTCGTGAAGGTTGAGGAGATCGACTGATGGCTGAGAAGGCCGAGAAGAACGAAGCCGTCGAGGCCGAGAAGGCGCCGAAGAAGGCCGCTGCCCCTAAGAAGGCCGCTGCCGACAAGGCTCCCGCGAAGGCCGAGAAGGCTGCGCCCAAGAAGGCTGCCGCCAAGAAGGACGTCCCGGCCGCGCGCCCGGGCGTGCTGAAGGTGCACCACCTGCGTCCGGTCCCCGGCGCCAACACCGCCAAGACCCGCGTGGGTCGCGGTGAGGGCTCGAAGGGCAAGACCGCCGGCCGCGGCACCAAGGGCACCAAGGCCCGCTACCAGGTCAAGGTGGGCTTCGAGGGTGGCCAGATGCCGCTGCACATGCGCACCCCGAAGCTGCGCGGCTTCAAGAACCCCTTCCGCGTCGAGTACCAGGTCGTGAACCTGGACAAGCTCGCGGAGCTGTACCCGGCCGGTGGCGACGTCACCGTGGGCGACCTCGTCGCCAAGGGTGCGGTGCGCAAGAACGAGAAGGTCAAGGTGCTCGGCACCGGCGACATCTCGGTGAAGCTCAACGTGTCGGTCGACAAGGTCTCGGCGTCCGCCGAGCAGAAGATCGTCGCCGCGGGCGGCGCCGTCAAGTAATACGCGCACAGTGGGGGCCGGAGCTTGCTCCGGCCCCCACTGGGTTACCCTGGACGCTGGCACGTCGTGCGTGCCGACGCCCCCTCTTGGAGGAACCTCTTGTTCAGCGCCATCGCGCGGATCTTCCGCACCCCCGACCTTCGGCGGAAGATCGCATTCACCCTGGCGATCATCGCCCTCTACCGCTTCGGCGCGCACGTCCCGGCGCCGTTCGTCGACTTCCCCAACGTCCAGTCGTGTCTGCGGCAGTCGGCGGGTACCGAGGGTCTGCTCTCGCTGGTCAATCTGTTCTCCGGCGGCGCCCTCCTGCAGCTGTCGATCTTCGCGCTCGGCGTCATGCCGTACATCACCGCGACGATCATCGTGCAGCTGCTGCGCGTGGTCATCCCGCACTTCGAGACCCTCTATAAGGAGGGCCAGTCGGGCCAGGCGAGGCTGACGCAGTACACGCGCTACCTGACGATCGCGCTGGCGCTCCTCCAGTCGACCACCCTCGTCACCGTCGCCCGCAGCGGGCAGCTGTTCGGCACCACCGGTGTGCCGGAGTGCGAGAACCTCCTCACCAACGACGTGTGGTGGGCCCAGCTGCTGATGATCATCACGATGACCGCCGGCACCGGCCTCATCATGTGGTTCGCCGAGCTCGTCACCGAGCGCGGCATCGGCAACGGCATGTCGCTCCTCATCTTCACCTCGATCGCCGCCGCCTTCCCCGCTTCGATGTGGGCGATCTGGCAGTCCAAGGGCTTCGAGGTCTTCCTGCTCGTCCTCGCCGTCGGCATCGTCGTCGTCGCGCTCGTGGTCTTCGTCGAGCAGTCCCAGCGCCGCATCCCGGTGCAGTACGCCAAGCGCATGGTGGGCCGTCGCACGTACGGCGGCACCAACACGTACATCCCGATCAAGGTGAACATGGCCGGCGTCGTGCCCGTCATCTTCGCCTCGTCGCTGCTGTACATCCCCGCGCTCATCGCGCAGTTCAACCAGCCGCAGGCGGGCGAAGAGGTCCCGGCCTGGGTCGCGTGGATCCAGCTGTACCTCGTGCGCGGCGACCACCCGCTGTACATGGCGCTGTACTTCCTGCTCATCGTCGGCTTCACGTACTTCTACGTCGCGATCACCTTCAACCCGGTCGAGGTCGCCGACAACATGAAGAAGTACGGCGGCTTCATCCCCGGCATCCGCGCCGGGCGCCCCACGGCCGAGTACCTCGACTACGTCCTCACGCGCATCACGCTGCCGGGCTCCATCTACCTCGGTCTGATCGCGCTCCTGCCGCTCATCGCGCTCGCGACGGTCGGCGCCAACCAGAACTTCCCGTTCGGCGGCGCCTCGATCCTCATCATCGTGGGTGTGGGTCTCGAGACGGTGAAGCAGATCGACGCGCAGCTCCAGCAGCGCCACTACGAAGGGCTCCTCCGATGACCCGTCTTCTGATCGTCGGCCCGCAGGGCTCGGGCAAGGGCACCCAGGGCATCCGCATCGCCCACGCGTTCGGCGTCCCCGCCGTCTCGACGGGCGACGTGTTCCGCGGCGCCGTCGCGGACGGCTCGGAACTCGGCCAGCAGGTCAAGGCCATCATCGAGGCCGGCGACCTCGTCTCGGACGAGCTCACCAGCGCGGTCGTGCGCGACCGCCTGTCGCAGCAGGACGCCGCCGGCGGCTTCCTCCTGGACGGGTACCCGCGCAACGTCGCCCAGGTCATGCACCTCGACGAGTTCCTCGAGGGCCGCGACGAGGAGCTCGACGCCGTGATCGAGCTCGTCGTGCCGCGCGACGAGAGCATCGCGCGCATCGCACGCCGCGCCGCCGAGCAGGGCCGCAGCGACGACACCGAAGAGGGCATCGCCAACCGCCTGGCGATCTACGAGCGCGAGACGGCGCCGATCCTCGAGGTGTACCGCACGCGCGACATCGTCGACCGCATCGACGGCGTCGGCTCGCTCGACGAGATCACCGACCGCATCATCGCGGCGCTCGAGGCCCGGGGCCTCGGTCGTACCGCTGCGGCCTGATCCCGTGTCGCTCCGCCGTTCGATCTACAAGTCGCCCGCCCAGCTGCGGGCGATGGTCGAGCCGGGCCTCATCACCGCCGCGGCGCTCGACGCCGCCCGCAGCCTGATCGCGCCCGGCGTGACGACGGGTGACCTCGATGCCGCGGCATCCGCCCTCATCACCTCCCGCGGAGCGAAGTCGAACTTCCAGATGGTGCGCGGCTACCGCCACACGATCTGCGCGTCGGTGAACGAGGAGGTCGTTCACGGCATCCCGGGTGACCGCGTGCTCGGCGCCGGCGACATCGTCTCGGTCGACGCGGGCGCGGAGTTCAAGGGCTGGAACGGCGACTCGGCGTTCACGTTCGTCCTGCCCGACCAGTCGCGCCCCGAGGTGGTCGCGGCGCGGCAGCACCTGTCGGACGTGACCGAGGGGTCGCTGTGGGCAGGCATCGCCGCGCTCGCGTCGGCGAAGCACATCGGCGAGGTCGGCACGGCGATCCAGTCCTACATCGAGGCGAACTCACCCGATTCCGGCACCTACGGCATCCTCCGGGAGTACGTCGGCCACGGCATCGGCCGCAAGATGCACGAGTCGCCCTCCGTCTTCAACTACCGCGTCGCCGACCCGGGCCCCGAGGTCCGCCCGGGGCTCGTGCTCGCGATCGAGCCGATGGTGGTCATCGGCGACCAGGCCACGTTCGTCGAGGACGACGGGTGGACGGTCTCCACAGTCGACGGCACCGCAGGCTCCCACTGGGAGCACAGCGTGGCCGTGCACGAGGACGGAATCTGGGTGCTCACGGCACCCGACGGCGGTGCCGCGGGCCTTGCGCCCTTCGGCGTGACACCGCGCGAGATCGCCTAGGAGGCTCACATGGCTCAGGCCGCACGCAAGACGAACTGGTTCGCGATCTGGGTGACGGCGGGTGTCGTGGTGGCGCTCGTGCTCGTCGCAGTGCTCGTGGTGACGCTCAACAACGCGGCCACGCCCAAGCCGCTGCCGACCGAGGTGAACACGCCGTCCGCGTCGAACATCGACGGCGAGACCGGGGCCATCCTCGTCGGCGACGGCGAAGACCGCCTGGACACCTACATCGACTTCATGTGCCCGATCTGCAACCAGTTCGAGCAGGTCTACGGCGCCGAGATCGAGGGCATGGTGGACGACGGCAGCATCACCCTCGGCATCCACCCGATCTCGATCCTGGACGGCCAGTCCAACGGCACGCAGTTCTCGACGCGGTCGGCCAACGCCGCCTACTGCGTAGCGGTCGAGGACGCCGACGCGTCGCTGCCGTTCCTGCAGGCCATGTTCGAGAACCAGCCGGCGGAGGGATCGTCGGGTCTGACGAACAACGAGATCCTCGACATCGCCTCCGGCGTCGGCGTCAGCGGCATCGACTCGTGCGTCAACGACGGCACCTATGCCGGGTACGTGACCGCGATGACCGCGGAGACCCCGCTCCAGCCCGGCGCGTCGGGCATCGGCACGCCCACCATCGCCGTCAACGGCGAGGTCATCGCGAACTCGCAGCTGCCCGAGGCCGGCCAGCTCGCCACGCTCTTCCAGTGAGCGTCGGGAGGGACGGATGCCGCGGCCCGCGGCATCCGTCCCTCCCGGCGTCCGCGCGTGGCCCGTGTTCCTGAATGCGAGCCGTGACCCGGCGGCGGCCATTTGCCGAGGCATCCACTATCACGTATGCTTGATCTTTGGTGCGTTGCGCCTTCATTGGCGTGTCGTAGCACCGAATCCCATCCACCGCAGATCGACCGGTCTGCACAAGTGTTAGCGAGCGTATGGCGAAGAAAGACGGTGTCATCGAGATCGAGGGCGTCGTGTCCGAAGCGCTGCCCAACGCGATGTTCCGCGTTGAGCTCAGCAACGGCCACAAGGTCCTCGCGACGATCTCCGGCAAGATGCGGCAGAACTACATCCGCATCATTCCCGAGGACCGTGTCGTCGTGGAGCTGTCGCCCTACGACCTCACCCGCGGGCGCATCGTCTACCGCTACCGCTAGGCCGGTCGAGAAGTAACACCCCACGCTCCGGCGTGCCCGGTGAAGACAGCGAACAGGAAAGAACATGAAGGTCAACCCCTCCGTCAAGCCCATCTGCGACCACTGCAAGGTCATCCGTCGCCACGGTCGCGTCATGGTGATCTGCAAGTCGAACCCGCGTCACAAGCAGCGCCAGGGCTGATCAGGCTTACCGGATGCCTCGGGTCGAGGCATCCGGATCCCACAACTGAATACGACACTCGGCAGCGTCAGAACCCGCCCACGACCCCTCGACAAGCTCGGGACCGGTCGCCACAGCGGGGGACACCTCGGGCTGGAGGCCCGGGCACCGATGCTGCTCCACACCTCCACCTACTCCCAGGAGAACCGCATGGCACGTCTTGCCGGCGTTGACATCCCGCGCGACAAGCGCGTGGTGATCGCCCTCACGTACATCTACGGCGTCGGCCGTACCCGCTCGAACGAGATCCTCACCGCGACGGAGATCGACGAGAACATCCGCGTCAAGGACCTCAGCGACGACCAGCTCATCGCCCTCCGCGACTACATCGAAGGCAACTACAAGGTCGAGGGTGATCTCCGCCGCGAGGTCGCCGCCGACATCCGCCGCAAGGTCGAGATCGGCTCCTACGAGGGCCTGCGCCACCGCCGCGGCCTCCCCGTGCGCGGTCAGCGCACCAAGACGAACGCGCGCACCCGCAAGGGCCCGAAGCGCACCGTCGCCGGCAAGAAGAAGGCGCGCTAAGGCGCGGCCCCCAGGATTTAGGGAGAACGCAACATGGCACAGGCCAAGTCCGCCGCGCGCAAGCCGCGCCGCAAGGAGAAGAAGAACATCGCGCTGGGCCAGGCCCACATCAAGTCGACGTTCAACAACACGATCGTCTCGATCACCGACCCGTCGGGCGCTGTCATCAGCTGGGCGTCGTCGGGTGGCGTGGGCTTCAAGGGCTCGCGCAAGTCGACGCCGTACGCCGCCGGCATGGCCGCGGAGTCCGCTGCCCGCCAGGCGCAGGAGCACGGCGTCAAGAAGGTCGACGTCTTCGTGAAGGGTCCGGGCTCGGGTCGCGAGACCGCGATCCGCTCGCTGACGGCCGCCGGCCTCGAGGTCGGCTCGATCCAGGACGTGACGCCGCAGGCCCACAACGGCTGCCGTCCCCCCAAGCGCCGCCGCGTCTGACATCTCGGAGCCGGGGCACCCGTCGCGGGTGCCCCGGCTACCGCACGCTTCACGGATGCCTCGTTCCCGAGGCATCCGCCGAGTAAAACTCAACACCTCACCCACCGCACGTGTCATATAGCGGGCACGTGATCGAAAGGAACACATAGTGCTCATCGCACAGCGTCCCTCCCTGACCGAGGAGAAGATCGGGGAGTTCCGCAGCCGGTTCATCATCGAGCCGCTGGAGCCCGGCTTCGGCTACACGATCGGCAACGCGCTGCGTCGCAGCCTCCTGTCGTCGATCCCCGGCGCGGCCGTGACGTCCATCCGCATCGACGGCGTCCTCCACGAGTTCAGCACCATTCCGGGTGTGAAGGAGGATGTCACCGAGATCATCCTCAACATCAAGCAGCTGGTGGTCTCCAGCGAGCGCGACGAGCCCATCACCGCGTACCTGCGCAAGACCGGCTCCGGTGAGGTCACCGCCGCCGACATCTCGGCCCCGGCCGGTGTCGAGGTGCACAACCCCGAGCTCGTCATCGCGACGCTCAACGACACCGCCAAGTTCGAGCTCGAGCTCACGATCGAGCGCGGCCGCGGCTACGTCTCGGCCACGCAGAACCGCAACGAGTACGCCGAGGCCGGCCAGATCCCGGTCGACTCGATCTACTCGCCGGTCCTCAAGGTCTCGTACCGCGTCGACGCGACGCGTGCCGGTGAGCGCACCGACTTCGACAAGCTCGTGCTGGACGTCGAGACCAAGCCCTCGATCGCCCCGCGCGACGCCGTCGCCTCCGCCGGTCGCACCCTGACCGAGCTCTTCGGCCTGGCCCGCGAGCTCAACGTCGAGGCCGAGGGCATCGAGATCGGCCCCGCGCCGGTCGAGACGGTCCTCTCGAACGAGCTGTCGATGCCGATCGAGGACCTCGACCTGTCGGTGCGTTCGTACAACTGCCTCAAGCGCGAGGGCATCAACACCGTGTCGGAGCTCGTCGCCCTGTCGGAGACGCAGCTCATGAACATCCGCAACTTCGGTCAGAAGTCGGTCGACGAGGTGCGCGACAAGCTCGTCTCGCTCGGCCTGTCGCTGAAGGACTCGGTCCCCGGGTTCGACGGTGCGCACTTCTACGGCGGCTACGACGACGAGACCGTCTGAGCCGTCTCCCCCCGACCGAATTTCATCCTGGAGTAACTGAGAATGCCCAAGCCCACCAAGGGTCCCCGCCTCGGAGGCGGCCCCGCACACGAGCGTCTGCTGCTTGCGAACCTGGCCGCCGCGCTGTTCACCCACAAGTCGATCAAGACGACCGAGACCAAGGCCAAGCGCCTGCGTCCGCTCGCCGAGCGCCTCATCACGTTCGCGAAGCGCGGCGACCTGCACGCGCGTCGTCGCGTGCTCTCGGTCATCGGTGACAAGGAAGTCGTGCACGTCCTGTTCACCGAGATCGCTCCGCTGGTCGCGGACCGTGACGGCGGCTACACCCGCATCACCAAGGTCGGCAACCGCAAGGGCGACAACGCCCCCATGGCCGTCATCGAGCTCGTCCTCGAGCCCGTGACGAAGAAGCCGTCGGCCAAGAAGTCCGCCGCTGCCGCCGCTCCGGCCGCCGCCGAGGCTCCGGCTGAGGAGGCTCCCGCCGACGAGACCGCCGCCGACGAGACCCCGGCCGCCGACGAGGCCGCCGAGGCCGGCGCCGAGTCGCAGGAGGAGGGCGCTGCCGCCGAGGCCGCCGCCGAGGAGGCCGTCGAGGCCCCCGCGGAGAAGTCCGAGTAATCGGACCCGCCGGGCGTCGCCGCCCGGCACCCTTGCACCGCGAGACCCGTCACCCACTGGGTGGCGGGTCTCGCTGCGTCTGCGGGCGACTTCGTGCGCACGCCGGCGCCGCTGGCCCCCGAGGGGGTGCGGAGCGGGTCTCAGCCGTCGGTCAGGTCGGCCTCGAAGATCTCCGCGAGGCGGCCGGCGATGTCGGCGGCGTAGGCCCTGCGTTCCTCGGCGAGGTCGTCGACGGCCGTGGCGACGGCGTCGGCGAAGATGCGGCCGCCCGCCGACCCGGGGTGGATGCGGTCGTCGGCGAGCAGGTCCTCGTGCGGCGCGATGGCGCCCGACCAGTCCGCCACGGCGACGTTGCGGCGCGCATCGGCGAAGGCGGCCAGCTCGGCGTTGACGCCCGGGATCCAGTCCCGCGGTGCGTAGGCGTTCACGAGCACGAGCCCGCGATCGGAGCCCACGGCATCGGCGAGCTCCTCGAGCGCCGCATGGTCCACCGGCCCGTTGGTGCCGAGGGCCACGACGACGTACGGGCGGAGTCGCCCGCCGTCGGCGAGGTCCTCCACGATCCCGGGCCCCGCCCACATCGAGCGCGACACCTCGGCGTCGACCTCGACGCCGGGCAGCCGCTCCATGAGGCCGCCGGCGGACGCCAGCATGACGGAGTCGCCGACTGCGCTGATCTGGTCGCCCGTGACCTGCGCGGGGCCTGGGGCGGCGGCATCCGTCTCCGCGCCGGGTGTCGGCGCGATCGGCGCGGGGTTCTCGCGGAGGGCCTGGGCGAGAGCGCGGCGGCCCGCCTCGACGGCGGCCTCGGCGCTGGTCACGTCGGGCGAGACCGCGATGGCCGCGCCGGCGCCGGTGAGCACGAGCGCACCTGCCAGCGCGGCACCGAGTGCGCGCAGGCGGGCGGTGGGTCCGCCGCGGAGCCTTCTGACCGCGGCGCGGAAAGACGCCCGGAAGCCGAGCCGGCGCACGGGCGTCTCGACGAAGCGGTACGAGAGGGCGGATGCCGCAGCCGTCGCCGCGAGCACGCCGAGGCCGATCCACATCGGCGTCGAGGCGATGGCGGCGTCCGGCGAGAAGGCGGCGGCCGCCAGTACGAGCAGCGGCCAGTGCCAGAGATAGATGCCGTAGGACCGGTCGCCGATCCAGCGCATCGGACGCACGTCGAGTGCGGGACCGAACCACGAGCCCGGCCACACGCCCGCCACGATCGCGACCGCGCTGAGAAGGCTCGCCGCGAGCAGGCTCCCCGGGAAGGTCGCCGTGGTGTCGGCTGCCGGCACGGTCGCGAGTCCGACGAGCGCCACCAGCGCCATCACGCCCGCGCCGCCGGTGAGGTGACGGGCGAGGGGTGACGCGGTCCACCGCGGGGCCTCCGCGGTGAACAGCGGCGTCAGCAGGAACGCGAGTCCCACGCCGAGCAGCAGACCGAACGCGTGCGTGTCGGTGCCGAAGTACGCGCGCGTGACGTCGCCGCCGCCCGCCACGACGAGCCCCATCCAGACTGCTGAGGCCGCGGCGAGCCCGAAGGCCGCTGCCGTCCGCGCCCACCGCCACGGCAGCAGCAGGAACAGCGGGAAGACGAGCGGCCACAGCAGGTAGAACTGCTCCTCCACCGCGAGCGACCAGAAGTTGCGGAAGAGCTCCGGCGCGGCGGCAGCGAAGTATCCGCCGCCGCCCGCGACCGACACCCAGTTGTAGCTGAACGTGGCGGCTCCGAGCACCTGCGCGTCGAGGTCGACCAGCACATCGCCGCCGACGATCAGCGCGAGGGCGGAGCACACCGCGACGACCAGGGCCAGCGCGGGCAGCAGCCGTCGCGCGCGCCGCTGCCAGAACGCGCCGAGCGCTACGCGCCCCCGCGCGGCGTGCTCGCGCAGCAGGAGGCTCGTGATCAGGAACCCGCTGATGACGAAGAAGACGTCGACGCCCACGAACCCGCCCGGCAGCACCGGGAACAGGTGGTACACCACGACGAGCACCACCGCGAGCGCGCGCATGCCGTCGAGCCCGGCGAAGCGGGCGGGCGAGGGCGCAGTCGACGTCATGGGTTTCCGCGGACGGGGGAGGTGGGGAAACGGCAATTGTACGCGGCCACGGCTGGGCGTCCCACGGTCGCGGGCGCAGGTCGGGGCGGCCGACGGGGCAGGCGGGGCAACCACCGGGTCGCCGTCACCCGCCTCGGTAGGCTGGGTCCCGTGCGGATCCGCCTCGACATCGCCTACGACGGCACGCATTTCCGCGGATGGGCGCGTCAGCCCGGGCTGCGCACCGTGCAGGAGACCCTCGAGTCGTCGCTGGCCCGGGTCGTGGGCGGCGATCCGAGACTGGTCGTCGCCGGACGCACCGACGCGGGCGTCCACGCGACCGGCCAGGTGGCGCACGTCGACCTCGACGAGGCGCAGCAGCAGCGCATGCTCGCGCGGCACGCGCGACCGTCGGCCGGCCCGCAGACGACCGAGGATCGCGCCGCCGCGCTCGCCGCGCGCATGACCGGCGTGGTCGGCGCCTACTCCGACGTCGCCGTCCACGGGTCCCGGCTCGCGGCCCAGGGCTTCGACGCGCGGTTCTCGGCGGTGTGGCGGCGGTACGAGTACCGGATCGGCGACACCGAGACCGGCTACGACCCGCTGGAGCGGCACCGCACCACGTCGGTGCGGGCATCCCTCGATGCGAAGGCGATGGATGCCGCGGCCCGCGCGCTCGTCGGCCTCCATGACTTCGCGGCCTACTGCAAGCCGCGTGAAGAGGCGACGACCATCCGCACCCTCCTCGAGTTCGACTGGCACAGAGACGACGCCGGCGTGCTCGTCGCCAATGTCAAGGCCGATGCCTTCTGCCACAGCATGGTGCGCGCGCTGGTGGGTGCGTGCGTCGCGGTCGGGGAGGGGCGGCTCGATATCGACGACGTCGTCGACATCCGGGACGCGCGGGAGCGCGTGCCCGAGGTCAAGGTGCTCGCGGCGCGCGGCCTCACGCTGACCGAGGTCGGCTACCCCGCCGACGAACTGCTGGCGCAGCGCGCCGAGCAGACGCGCGCGCGGCGCGACCGGGAATGAGGGCTCGTCGCTAGACTGACCGGACTGTCCGGCGCGAGCGATCTCGGGGGTCTCATGCGCAGTTGGAGCCGGTTCACCATCGTCGTCGCGCTCGCAGTGCTGAGCGTCGGCGCGCTCGCCGCGTGCGGCCCCGCGCCGTGGGATCCCGCCGGGGGCGCCACCGCCACGCCGACCTCGACCGCGGTGCCGACTCCCGCGCCGAACGATCTCTCCAGCGGGTCGACCCAGCGCGAGCTCACCGCGGGTCCGGTCACCGCGACGATCGACTATTGGTCGACCCTCTCGATGGACCGATGGACGCCTGAGGCGATCAAGCCGGTCAGCATCTCCCTGATCACCACCGTGCAGCCGGCCGACGGCCAGAAGGTGTACCTCCAGCGCGCAGCGATGACGGCCGTGCCGTCGTCGGCGGATGGTGCGCTGGACGCCTTGGAGCCGCAGGTCGACGCCTCGACCGTCAGCCCCGGCTACCTCGTGCTCGACCCGTACAGCTACTCGCAGACCTTCAACGTCGGTCCGGTGCCCGCCGAGGCGACGGCGGTGACGCTGCAGTTCAGCTACGACTTCCTCGTGCAGACGACCCCGACCTCGAGCGAGTACGCCAAGCAGACCGCGACCGATACCGTCACAGTCGCTCTGACGGGCTGATCAGGCGCTCGACGACGGTCGCGCCCACGCGTTCCCACCGGTCGCCGCCCTTCTCGCTCGCGAGGGCGGCCGCCTCCCGGCCGGTGTACACCAGCGCATCCAGGTCGTAGCCGAGCACGGACGCGGGTGCCCACCCCGCGCTCGCCGTCGGGCGGATCGGCAGCGCTCCGTGCACGTCGAGCAGGGTGACGCGCTCGAGGCTCAGTCGCATGAGGTCGCGCACCGCGATCTCGGGGCGTGGCACCAGCACGACGACGGATCCGGCCGCGGGGGAGCCGACGTCGGACTCCGGCGGGAACACGCCGCGCACCTCGTCGACGAGACGCTCCGACAGGCGCCCGAAGGCTGTCCCACCCGCCGTCTGGCGGATGTCGCGCGCGTCGTCGAGGGTGAAATACACCACCGACCACGGCTCGGAGGTACTGGCCGCCCGCAGCAGCCGGTCCCCGGCGATCCGCTCGAACTGCTGCCATGCCGTCGAGCCGGCCGCGGCGCGACCGATCCCGCTGTCGCGCGCAGTGGTGCCGACGACGGCCACCACTGCGCAGGCCACGTACACCAGCATCCCCGCCGACGAGACCAGCCTCACGAGCTGGAGGTCGTCTCCGCCGGAGGGCGGGAAGACGAAGCCGCCGATCAACGTCGCCGTGCCGGTGGCGAAGAACGCGACCGACACGATCGCGAGCGGCAGCAACAGTCCGTCGCTGCGCCGGGCGGCCGAGCGCGCCCAGTCGAGCACGAAGATCGCTGCGAAGACGGATGCCGCGAAGAACGCCGCGCGATACGCCATGGTGAACCACGCGAGGTCGGCCGCCGTCGCCAGCACCACGGCGGCCACGGCAGCCAGAGCGGGACCGGCCCACACGTGCGGGCGCAGCCGCCAGGCGGCGCGGAACCCCGACCACAGCAGTCCAGGTGCCCCGAGGAGCGCCCCCAGCGACGCGCGACGCAGGCCTTCGGCGCCGGTCAGCTCGCCGGCGACGACGCCGTACGTGGCGATCATCGAGAGCGCGAAGGCGAAGCCCCAGTACAGCGTCGCCCGCCCGGGCTTGAGAAGGAACGCGATCCCGATCGTCAGCATGGTCGCGAGGGTCGTGATCACGGCCTGGGCGATGCCGAGGTCGATGCCGGACTCGGCGATGAGGTCGGTCATTCGCGTCCCTCCGCGTCGGGCCGGTCAGGGGCGGGGCCCTCGAGGTCGGACGGCCGGGGAAGCCGCACGGTGACAACGGTGCCCGTTCCCGGCTCGCTCCGAATCGTGAGCGTGCCGCCGTGGGCCGCGACGATGTCGCGGGTGATGCCGAGGCCCAGACCGGTTCCGCCGGAGGTGTCCTTGGCTTCGGCGGTGCGGAAGTACGGCGTGAAGACGTTCGGCAGGTCGGCCGCGGGGATCCCGATCCCCGTGTCGGACACCGACAGCTCGATCGCCTGCGCCGAGGTGGCGCCGGCGATCAGCACGCGTCCGTCGCGCGGGGTGTACTTGATGGCGTTGCTGACGATGTTGTCGATCACCTGACGCAGCCGGAACCCGTCGGCGGTGACGCGCAGTGGACCGTCCAGCGTCACCTCGACCTGGATGTCGCCCGCCACGGCCGTCGGACGGAAGGACGCGACGGAGTCGAAGACGATCTGCCGCAGATCGATGTCGTCGACCTCGTCGCGGTCGGAGAACCCGCGCCGCGACGTGTGCCCGAGCGACTCCGTCATCGTGAGCATCCGCTCTGCGGCGCCGATGATCGACTCGAACCGCTCCCGGGTGCGCGGGGAGAGCTCGTCCATGTCGAGGGCCAGCTCCGCGTTGCCGATCATCACGGTGAGCGGATGCTTCAGCTCGTGCGAGGCCATCGCGGTGAACCGCTCCCGCTCGCGCTGCGCATAGGTGATCGCCGTCACGTCGTCCACGAGCAGCAGGATGCTCGAGTCCTCCTCGCCGCGTGCCGGCAGCCGTTTCGCCGTCACCGCGAGGGCCCGCCATTCGCCGGCGGCGGTGAACAGCCAGATCGAGGCATCCGTGAAGGTCTCTCCCCGGGCGGCGCGGGCGAGCGGCCGTTCCGAGTAGGGCACCGGCATGCCGCGCAGGCCGGTGTACTCGACCGAGCGCGCCGGCCGCGTCGGATCGAGCGGGTCGAGCCCGTACAGCCGCGAATAGGCGTCGTTGACCGTCAGCACGACGCCGTCCTCCGACAGCCGCGCGACCCCGGTGTCGACGCCGTTGAGGATCTCGGTGGTACGCCGCTCCTGGTCGGAGCGGCGGGCGAGGGTCGCGGTGAGGCGGTCGGCCTGGCGTCTCAGCAGGCGGCGCAGCGAGCGCGTGCGGCGGTGCGCCAGGTGCGCGGTGATGCCGATGAACGTCATCGACACCACCACCACGAAGCCGCGCAAGGCGGCAAGAGGGCCGGGCGTGATCACCGACTCGATCAGCAGGATCCCGCCGATCAGCGCGAGCAGGGCCGCGAGCGCGGCCGCGCTGAAGTGCATCGCCACCCACATCACGGGGAAGGCCCACAGGTACCCCAGGCGGAGGTCCAGGCCGCTGGAGAGCACCCCGATCGCGACGGCGTCGACGAACGGCACGGCGAGGACGGCCTGCTCGGGCAGCCGGGCCCACGGAAGGGCGAGGGTGGCGAGGGTCACCAGCACCACCGTGAGGGTGCCCGCCAGGAACGTCCACCGGCTGAACATCGCGGGCTGCAGCGCCATGATCAGGATGGCGGTGATCAGCACGCTCGCCGCCAGCACGAGCTGGGTGAGCCAGATCGAGCGCGTGCGGGCGCCCACGACCGACGGTCGTGCAGCCCCGGTAGCCATGCCTGAAAGTCTATTGACCCGACCACCGGGCATTTCGTCGGCGGAGCCGAGAGCGGGCGAACGCATTCTTGCGGAAGCCTTGCGCAAACGTTGCGACAGGCCTCGCGTCGTCTCGGCGGGCCGTTGCGGTGCGCGGGTCAAGCTTGATCCATGCCGGAGACACCGGCTCCCGAACCTGGAAGCGAAGAACGTGACCGAACTGCTCCCCCTCACCCGCAGCCCGCGGACGATGCGCCTCGTCGAGGTGGCACCTCAGGAGCCTCTCACCGACGCGCCCGGGTTCGCCGACGACTTCGAAGCCGTGCTCGACGACACCTCGGTGCACCGCTCGACCATCGGCTGCGTCATCCCCGCGTACAACGAGGAGGAGTCGATCGCGCAGGTGATCGAGTCGCTGCTCTCTCAGACCCGGGTGCCCGATGTCATCCACGTGGTGGTCAACAACACGTCCGACGCGACCGTCCGGCTCGCGTCCCAATACGCCGGCGCGCACGAGATCACCACCGAGCTCGGCGAGCAGTTCACCGAGGTCTTCGTCCACGACATCGGCAAGAACCCCGACAAGAAGGTCGGCGCGCTCAACTACGGCTACACGCTCGTGGAGGGCTACGACTACCTGCTCGGCGTCGACGGCGACACCGTCGCCGACACGAAGGCCGTCGAGTACCTCGAGGCGGAGGCGACCTCCGACACCCGCATCGGCGGCATCTCGGCGATCTACTCGATCGACGACCGGCCGATCAAGGGCGGCATCGCGAAGTTCCTCATCACCGGTCAGCGCGCGCAGTTCGCGGCCTTCAACATGCACAACCTGCTCCGCGGCCGCAACATGGCGGTGCTCGGCGGCCAATTCTCGATCTTCTCGACGCAGGCGCTGCGCGACGTGATGAAGGAGAACCACCAGTCCACGCCGTGGGTCAAGGACTCCGAGGTCGAGGACTCGCTGCTGTCGCTGCAGATCAAGAGCGCCGGCTACCTCACGAAGATCAGCCCCTTCGCCCGTGCCGACGTGGGCGGAATGACGACGCTGCGCGCCCTCGACGCCCAGCAGGTCAAGTGGACGTACGGCGCCATCGAGCTCATGTGGCCCGGCCAGCGCGGCGACACCAAGGGCCAGCCGTTCCACCCGAACCTGCGGGTGCGCTGGCTCGAGAACTTCGGCATGCTCACGAACCTGTTCGTGCGGGTGGCGTTCATCGCGCTGCTGGCCGGGTCGCTCTCGATCGGCGCCTTCGTGTTCTCGCCGTGGTGGCTGCTGCCGCCGCTCGTCGCGATCGCGCTGAACACCCGCATGGCCATGACGATGGGCAACCGCAACGCGCGCGACATCCTCTTCGCGGTGACGCTCGCGCCGGCAGAGGTCTACATGTGGCTGCGCCTCAGCTACTTCGCGCGGTCGTGGACCCGCTTCCTGTCACGGAAGAAGGTCGACAACTGGGCGATGCAGGCGAAGGCCGAGCGCGGGGCGGGGCTCGGCCACTGGACGCCGCTCATCGTGGTGGTCGCCAGCGTCGTGGCGATGGCGGTCATCTGGTCGATGCTCGGGCCGATGGTGCAGTCGACGATCCTCTGGATCGGCTGGCCCATCGTCGGTGTCGTGACGGTGCTGCAGACACTGTCCATGTTCTTCAAGCTCATCCGTCGACAGCACGGATACAAGGTCTGACACGTCACCCGAAGGCGGGTCGGAACTGGGGAAGAGCGTCGAGGCTGGGGAGGCTCGACGCGGGGGAGGAGGCGAGGGTGTCCGTCCGGGGGAGGGACGGGCACCCCGTCCGATGTACGGTGTGGCGCCCGGTCCGGGGGAGGGACGGGCGTTCGCCGGAAGCCGCGGAGGCATCCGCTCACCTGGGGAGAGCGGATGCCTTCGCCGCGGCATCCGGCATCCGGCATCCGTCGATCAGACCGCGTCGGAAGTCAGCCGGTAGCCGACGCCGCGCACCGTCTCGATGTAGCGCGGGCTTGCGGCGCTGTCGCCGAGCTTGCGGCGCAGGTTCGTCATGTGGGCCTCGACGGCGCGCTTGTCGGCGTCGCCGACGAAGTAGCTCGTGACGTAGGACTCGCCGCGCAGCACGAGCGTCAGATCGGCCTTGCTGCGCACGCGCCGCTTGGACTCGAGGAGGGTCGCGAGCAGGTCGAACTCGGTGCGGGTGAGCTCGAGCTCCCCGCTGCCGATCAGCACGATGCGGTTCTCGGGGTGCAGGCGCAGGTCGCGGTGCACGAGCCACTCGCCGTCGGCGTCGCCGTCGGCGTCGACGGGGGAGGGGACGGATGCCGCGGCCGCCGGCTGCGGCTCGGCCGCGGGTGTCTCGGCGGGAGCCTCGAGGGGGCCGGTGCCCGAGGTCGTCGGGATCGCCGTGGTGCTCGGCCGGGCGCCCGGAAAGGACGGGCCGACGCTGCCCTGCGACGGCGCCGGAGCCGGCTGAGCGGCGCCACCCGCGACGGGACGCGACCGGCGCAGCAGCGCCTCGACGCGCGCCCGCAGTTCGCGCGGCCGGAAGGGCTTCAGCAGATAGTCGTCCGCGCCCGCGCCGAGGCCCGCGATCACGTCCGCCTCGTCGTTGAGCCCCGTCAGCATGATGATGAACGTGTCGGACTGCGCGCGAATGCGCTTGGCCGCCTCGATGCCGTCGATCCCGGGCATGTTGACGTCGATGGTGGTCAGCAGCGGCTTGTAGGTGAGGACGGCGCGCACCCCGTCGATGCCGTTGCCGACGGAGACCGTCGAGAAGCCCGAGGACTCGAGGACCTCGGCGAGGATGTGACGGATCTCGGAGTCGTCCTCGATGATGACGGCGGTCTTCAGCTCGTCAGAAGGGGTGGTCATAGAACGTGCGGCCTCTCGGAGGATGGACGGACGAGCCCCGAGCACCGACCCCAGCAGCGGCCCCCGACGCATGCGCAGTACCTCCGATGCTACACACAACCGGAGGGAAGGCCCGGTCGGGCGTCAATCCTCGCGGACGACGTTCCGCGTGAGCTCGATCGCGGCCTCGGGCCACCACTGCCCGGCCGCCGGACCGCCGTTGCACTCGCCGTCGCTCTCTCCCGGCGGCTTGACCCACAGATTGGTGTCGATCACGTCATCCCCGAGGGTTCCGCTCGGCTCGCCGACGAGGCGTTCCGGGGGGTTGCACCACTCGCCGTTCGAACCCGCGCCGTTGCGTGAGGTGTCGATGATCGCGTGCAGGCCGTCCAGGTGGCCGGCGACGTCGCGCGCGTACGCCACCTCGTCGTCGGTCGGCATGAAGTTCGACACGTTCGTGACGAATCCACGGATGCCGCGACCGCCGTCGCCGGCCGCGCGGTCGACCTGCGAGATCAGGCCCGCCATCTCGTCCGCCGGCAGCCAGCCCGAGTGGCCGCCGTCGACGTAGATCCAGGTCGTGTCGGCGGCGATCGCGCGGGCGGCCGCGCCCAGCTGCTCCACGCGCTCCGCGACGTTGCCGCACTCGGGCGCCAGCGCGAGGCCGTCGGGCTCGAGGATGACGATGGGTGAGGTGTCGGCGGCGGCGCGCAGCGCGTCGCCGATCTCCTGCGTCCACTCGAGGTAGGCGTCGTCGTCGAGGCCGCCCGCCGAGAGCCCGCCGCAGTCGCGCTCGGGGAGCCCGTACACGACGACCGCCACTCGTGCCGACTGCGCTCTGGCCTCCTCGGCCAGCTGGGCGATCCGATCGGCGACGACGCCGATCGGGTCGGCTTCCGGCGTCAGCCAGACCGCTGTCGGCTGCTCGCTCAGATACCGGGCGGCGGCGTGCTCGGGTGTTCCGGGCGTGGCGCGGGTCGCGGCATCCGTCGCCTTCGACAGCTCGGATGCCACCACCCGCGTGCCGGCGCCCGGCGGCTCGGGAGCCGCGGCGCCGGTCAGGGCGATCACGGTGATCGCGGCGACGCCGGCCAGGGCGACCGCACCCACGGCCGCGAGGATCGTGAGGGTCCGTCGCGAGGTGGGCATGAAGGCGAGCCTACGAGACGTCCGCCTCGCGGCGGCGTGTCACGCGGTGCGAGGGCGGGTGCCGCCCAGCCGGATGGCGGGGGCCGTGCGACGGGGCGAGACGGTTGCCGTGCGGCCGCGTGCCGACGTGCCCCGCTTCGAGCCGACGAGCTCGATCAGGGCAGCCGCCAGCGGGCTGGCCGATGCGGCCTCGGTCTCGAAGGCGTCGGCGACGACCGTCGCGGCTGCCTCGAACTCGCGCGCCTTGTCGACCGCGGCGCGGCGCTCGGCGACCACACGGTCGGCGGCGGCGTACTCGGCGCGCAGGCGAGCGCGCTCGGCCTCCTGGAGGCCGGGGCGGGCCGCGGTGCGCTCGAGGGCGTCGGCGACGCGCGAGCGGGCGACCACGCTGACGCGCAGCTCGCGCTCGGCCGCCTCGCGGGCGGTGCGGCTCGCGTCGCGCGCGTCGGCGAGCTCGGCGCGGATGGCGGAAACGGAAGCGGAAGCGGAAGCGGCCATGGCGTTCTCCTGGATCGGGTCTGGGTGCAGGTTCGGGTTCGGATGCCGTGAACCGGCACAACACTCCAGAGCCGCGGCATCCGGATTTCGTACATCCTTCTTCGAGCGGTTGCTGGGAGATCCCGATGCGGACTTGTCAAGGCCACGCGACGGCAACGTCTGCGGCATAGGCTTGGCTGGCCATGAAGGTCATCTCGTACAACCTGCGCAAGCATCGCGCCGCCGGGGAGCTCGCCCACCTGGTCGAGCGGTACGGAGCCGACGTGCTGTGCCTGCAGGAGGCCGACACGTCCGACCTTCCGCACGAGATCTCGGGCCTGCGACTGGCCGAGTCCACGCAGCGCAACCGCCTCGGCCTCGCCGTGTACTACCGCGAGAACACCTATCGCGCTGTCGACGTGCGGGCGCTCGCCCTCAAGAAGTCGCTGCACGACCGCGTGCTGAAGCCGGCGGAGGAGCGCATGCTCGGGGTGCGCCTCCACGACATCGACGAGAACATCGACGTCATCGTGGCCTCGTTCCACGCCGCCCCGCTGACCGCGCTCAACTCGCTGCGGCGTCACCAGATCCGCACGGCGCTCGGCGAGCTGCAGCAGCTCGGCGAAGGGGTTCCCGCTCTCATGGTCGGCGACTACAACTACCCGGTGTTCAAGGAGCGGCTGGGCCAGCACATCCGCGAGCAGGGCTACGAGCTGAATCTCTCGGACTCTCGCACGTACACGCGCTACCGCTTCTTCCGCGGCCATTACGACTTCGCCACTTCGATCGGCTTCGAGATCGACCGCGTGCGCACGCTGCCGCAGGGGCTCAGCGACCACCTGCCGATCCTCGTCACGGCGCACCCCGCCCCGGGCGTGCGACGCGTGGTCGAGGTCACAGAGGCCACGACCGGCGCCGTCGCCGACGCCGGCGCGGCCTGAGCTCACCCGGTCGTCGAGCGAGCGAGACGAAACGCGCCCGCGTCCGCGCAGACCTCAGCCCGCGATGATCGAGGGGTCGGGATCGCTCCACTTCTCGATCCCCTGCACCACCCAGAACGCGAAGAACAGCGCGAGGGCGGCCGCCTCGATGAGGAGGACGATCGGGATGGCGGAGGCATCGGCCTGCGGCAGCAGCACCACGTACAGCACCAGCAGCAGTACGAGGCCCGCGGCGATCGCGACATAGAGCACGCGGACCACGGGCGAGGGCTGCGGGCCGCGGCGCGGGAAGGCGCTGCGGATCGCGACCGCGGCGAAGAGCGCGAAGAACGCCGTCGTCGCCACGAAGTGCCCTTGCGCGAGGAATGCCCCGCGGGCGAAGGCCCACGTGAGACCGGTCGCCACCAGCACGATCGCCGCGATCAGCAGCGACGGCCAGACGGCCCGCAGGAAGACCTGCCCCAGGGCACCGAGGACCAGCGCGAGGATCAGCACGAGCACGCCCAGCACGAGGTAAACGCTCACGCCGTTGGCGACATCCGCTTCGTACGCCGGCGGGAAGCATCGGGCCTCGCACGTCACGTCGACTCCCGGCACGGCGCCCGTCGCCACGGTGGTCGGCACCAGGGCGATGAGCGGCGCGAAGAGGGCGGCCGCGTCGAGGAGCGCACGCTCCGCTCCGCGACCCGAGAGTGCGAACAGCGCGAGTGACACGGCGATGAGGGCGCCCACGAAGACGTTGCGCGCCGGCGTGTAGAAGTAGTCGCTCACCGACGTGAGCCAGCCGTAGGTCGTGGTGGCCTGCGCGACGGCGACGAAGATCGCGACGACGGTGCCGGCGATCCCGATGCGCAGGTAACGGTAGGTGCGCTCGAGCGATGTCGAGACCCCGGGCGAGGACATGCCGCTCACGATAGCGGGCAGCCCGCGCGACGGGCGGGAGCCGGGCGGGTTCAGCGCGCGTTGTTGCGGCGGCGGATCGCGGCGACGATGGCGAGGGCCGCGCCGGCGAGCAGGAGCGCACCGCCGCCGATCCACAGGCCGAGCGTCTGCCCCTGATCGAGGCCCGTCGACGGCAGGCCGTCGGCGCCGGTGATCGTCACGGCGGCGTTGCCGCCCGCGGAGGTCGCAGACACCGCCGCGATGTTGTAGGTGCCGGAGGCGTTCGATGGCAGCGTGATGTCGATCCCGGGCAGCGAACCGTCCGCTGCGGAGGACGCCGTGCTGCTCGCCGTCGTGATGGCGAAGCGGACCATGCCGATGCGGGTTCCCGCGCCGTTCTCACCGGTGACGGTGATCGTGACGCTCTCGTCGGGCGAGAAGGTCTCGGCGGCGCAGGCGAACTCGATGGTGCCTCCGGCCTGCGTGGTCGTCGGAGACGCCGTGCACGAGCCGGAGGGCGGGTAGATGGTCGAAGCATTCGCCGCTGCCGGCGCTGCGAACACCGCCGCGGCGGCAAGCGTCGCGGCGAGGGCTGCTCGGCGCAGGGGGAAGTCGGCGACGTGGGGCATCCAGAGCAGTCTACGAATCCCCGCAGACGGCGGCAACCGACGTGGGCGCGGTCAGGGTCGGGGTCACGACGGCTTCGAGGGTGGCGCCGGCCGTGCCTGTCGGGCGCGCGGTCACCGTCGCGGTCGCCGTCTGGCCCGGGATCAGGTCGACCGAGAAGCTCAGCACCCGGCGGTCGTCGTGGATGCCACCGCCGAATCCCGAGCCGTCCGACATGGTCGCCTCGACCAGTTCGAAGCCCTCCGGCAGGTACAGGTAGCCGACGGTGCGGGTGATCCCGGCGGGCACGCCGGAGCCGCCTCCACCCGTGATGTAGGCGGGCAGCTTCGCGGCATCAGCGGGCGCGGTGTTGCCGATCGTGGCGGTGAGCACGGCATCTCCGGTCGCCTGTCCAGAGGTGTCGAGCACGCAGTCGCTCCACCCGAGCGTCGTTTCGAGGTTCTGGTAATAGTCCATCTTCGAGCCGGTGCCGTCGTTGACGTAGACACCGAAGCGTGCGGTCTCGTCGTCCGATGCGGGCAGGCCGCCCGCGAGGGTCGTGTCGGCCAGCAGGCTCTGCTCGTTCTCGTGACCGCTCCACAGCAGGAGCCGGTTCTCGTCGCCGGCGCGGGTGAGCGCGGCGACCAGCGCGGTCGGGTCGACCTCGCCGCCCGACAGCCTCGCGAACACCGCGGCGGCGGCCTCCGCGAAGAAGTCGTCCTGGTCGGCCGGGCGCGGGAAGCGCGCGTAGACGTCGTTGAGCAGCAACGGCACGGCGGACTCGGGCGTGAGCACATCGCCGGCGGGGAGCGTCACCGGCCCAGTGGCCTCGAGGAGGTAGGACAGCGCGACGGGGTCGAGCGCGATCACGCCGTCGACCTGCTGCCCGCCGTGCTCTCGTGCCCACATCTCGCGGGCGAGCGCAGCGCTCACCGCGAAGTCGGGCGCTTGGGTCACGTTCTGGATCCAGCGGCCGGGCCGGTCGCCGTAGATCTCGAGGATCTCCTCGTCGAGCGGCAGCACGGCGTCGTCGTAGCGGGGGTAGTCGCTCGAGGATTCCTGCGCGGCGAGGCTCATCGCGCCGCCGTCCGTGTGAATGAGGGCCATCGCCCCCGGGATGCCGCCGAGCGATCGCCACTCCGCGTTGTTCTGGAACAGCACGAGGTAATCGCGCGGTCCGTCGGCGCCGAGCATCGAGGGAATGAGCCGCGTCGCGCGCGAGAGCGCATCCGTCGCGACCTCGGCTTCGACGAGCAGTCCGTCCACTTCGTCGACCGCCTGGCGCACCGGTGCGACCAATGCAGCGCGATCGATGGCGGAGACGGAGGCCGCGGCCGCACCCACGCCGTCGGCGGCGGTCTGCGCGGCGCCGCTGACCTGCTGAAGAGGCGCGAGGTCGAGACGACCGCCCTGCGGGCGGAGCGCCTCGACCTGGAATGAGGCGGCGACGTCGGCGAGCGGGCCGAGGGACGTCGTCGTCACGTCGTCGAGGGATGCCGCGACCGTCGAAACCGCAGCCAGCTGCGGGCCGACCCACGGCAGCCCTTCTGCCAGCTCCCATACGGGGTCTGAGGTGAGGGCGCGGGCGGCGCCCGTGTCCGCGGCGAGGGCCGCGATCGCCTCGCTCGCGGCGGCAGGGTCGGAGAGACTGTCCCGTACTTCCGACGCGGTCTGCTGCGCGTCGCTCAGGTGGAGGTAGGCGAGGATGCCGCGGACGCCGATCCACGCGGCGCCGATGACCGTGATCAGCAGGATCGCCCCGAGCACGGCGGCGAAGACGATGCCTCCGAGACGCGCGGAGCGGGGGAGCGGCGAGTCGGTCACCCGACCACCCTACGGGGCCGGTCCGAGCGTTCGCCGCGAAGTCACTTCGCGTCGGCCGCGGAATAGTCGCCCTGATACTGGTAGCCGTAGTAGGCGCCGCTCGTGCGCGGAACTCGATTCAGCACGATGCCGAGCGCGCGGGCGTTCGCCTTGTCGAGGTTCGCGAGCGCCTTCTGGAGCATGTCGTACGTCGTCTTGCCGGCGCTCACCACGACGAGCGCGCCGTCGGCCGCGGTGGTGAGCACGGCGGCATCGGTCACCGGAAGCAGGGGCGGCGAGTCGATGATGACGAGGGCGTGCTCTGTGAGGGTGCGCAGCAGCGCCTGCATGCGATTCGACCCGAGCACCTCGCTCGGGTTGGGCGGCACCCTGCCGGCGGCGATCACGGCGAGATGGCGGCTCGCGCCGACGTTGTGGACGACCTCGGTGAGCTCGGCCCGCCCGGCGAGCACGTCGGTGAGCCCGGCGCCCTCCGGCAGGCCGAAGACCGAGGCGACCATCGGCCGCCGCAGGTCGGCGTCCAGGAGCACGACATGCCGGCCGGCGGCGGCGAGGCTCACGGCGAGGTTGGCGGCGGTCGTGGACTTGCCGTCGCCCGGCAGGGGGCTCGTGACCACGATCGCTCGCGGCGGATTGTCGACGTCCATGAACTGCAGGTTGGTTCGCAGCTCCCGCATGGCCTCGGCCAGCGGCGCGGATGCCGAGTGCTGGCTGTCGAAGTCCGCGATACCCCGCTGGGTTGCCAGGCCTTTGTCGACGGGGAGCGTGCCGGCGACGGGCACCCCGGTTTCGCGCTCGATGTCGCGGGGATCGCGAAGCCGGCGGTCGAGCACGTGCCGCACCACCGCGTAGCCGATCCCGAGGGCGAGGCCGATGAGCGCTCCGAGAGCGAGCGCGAGGCGCACGTTGGGCGACGAGGGCGAGGTGGGCAGCCGCGCGGAGTCGCCCGTGACGAGCGTGACGGCTGCCGTGCCCGCCTCTCCGGTGCCCTCGACGGCGTCGATCTGCTCCACCATGCAGCCGATCCATGACTGGGCCAGGTCGCGGGCCTCCTCCGGGCTCGGGGCTGTCGCGGTGACCCGGACGATCACGGTGTCGACCGGGTTCGCGACCTCGACGCGGGTGACGAGCGACTCCGGCGTCGTCGTCAGGCCGAGCTCGTCGATCGCGCACTCGGCGACAGCGCGCCACGAGCCGATCTCGACGTACGACGTCACCTTGCTGCGGGACAGCTGATCGCCCACGAGCGATGATCCGGTGTCGGAGCCGGCGTTGGTCGCGGTCACGATGCCGCTCGCCTCGGCCGTGTAGATCCGGGGCTGCAAGGCGGTCCACCCCCACGCGGCAGCGGCCCCGAAGAGGGTGAGCAGGACGACCGCGAGCCACTGCGCTCGCAGGATGCGCAGATAGTCCCGCAATTCCATGGGCGGCCTCCCCCGTTCCCCGTACACTACCCGGTGTGTCAGCCGGCCTGCGGATCTCGGCCCTCGGGGCGGAGGTGCACATCGTGTGCGACGATCTCGACGGCTTCTCGCGGGCGGCCGTCGAAGAGGCGTGGCGCGATGCTCGAGCGGATGCCGGTGAGTCGAGCGCGTTCAACGTCGACGTGGTCACCCGCCCGGGTGGCGGCATCCGTCATCTCCTCGCTTGGCTGTCGCAGCGCGTGACCCTCGCGGCGATCGAGGCGCAACGCGGGCGGATGTGGATGCTCCACGCAGCGGGGCTCGCTCTTCCGGACGGTCGCGTCGTCGCGCTGGTGGGTCCGAGCGGGCGTGGCAAGACGACCGCGGCCAGGGTGCTCGGCGAGGCGTTCGGGTACGTGTCGGATGAGACCGTCGCCATCGATGGACAGGGGCGCGTGCACCCCTATCGCAAGCCGCTGTCGATCCTCGAGCCGGGCGAGGCCGTGAAAGCGCAGCGCTCACCGTCGAGACTCGGGTTGCAGGAGCTCCCGAACGCTCCGCTGCGGCTTGCCGGCATCGTGCTGCTGGATCGCCGGGAGGACGTCGACGGCGCGATCGTGGAGGACATGGAGCTGGGCGACGCGCTCGACGAGCTGGTGGCCCAGTCGAGCCATCTCGCCGAGATGGCCGCGCCGCTGCGGACGATCGCCGCGCACGCCGCTGCGGTGGGCGGCGTGCGCCGCGTGGTCTACCGTGAGGCGTCAGATCTGGCCGATCTGGTTCCTGCCTTCGCCGTCGCCGAGCCCCGGCCGGTGACGGTGGCGACGGTGTCTCCCCGGTCTGTCTCGTCTTCGGTCGGAGAAGGCCTCGCGCGCACGCCCTTCGTCGACGCCCTCTTGCTGGAGGATCCCGAACGGATCGCGCTGATTCATCGGGGCGACAGCGACGACCCCGGGATGCTTCGCATCCTTGCGGGGATCGCTCCGGCGCTGTGGCGTGCGGCTGACGGAATCTCTCTCGAACGCCTGGTGCATGCGGCCGTCGCCGCTCACGGAGAGCCGGATGGGAAGGATGCCCGCGCCGCCGTCGCCGCCGTCGCCGACGAACTCGTTGGGTGCGGCGTTCTGCGTCACTTCGTCTCGCGATGGGCCGTGCGGGAAGATGTCGCGTGGACCGGAGGTGAGGGTCGGGTCGTGGCGTGGACGATGGCGGATGCCGCAGCTCATCCTCGTGCGCTGGAGGGGTCGGCCGCCCTCATCTGGGAAGCCCTGACACCGCCCGCAACCGAAGCCGAGGTGACGGAGCGGGTGGCCGCGTCGGCCGGAGTCGCAGTCGGGGTCGTCGCTGCGGATGTCCACGCGTTTCTCGTGCTCCTCGAAAGCCGAGGGCTGATCGAACGGCGGAGTCAGCCGTTCCAGACCATCGGGAACCGACCTTCGTCAGGGGGTCGGCCGTCGGCACGCCGGCATCCACGGAGAACTCTCCCGGTGCTGCCGGCGCCAGCAGCGTCAGCGCTACGTAGCCCGTGTTCGCGTACTGCCCGTTGAGGGCGTGGGAGATGATGAGCTGCGTCGCGGTCGAGCTGAGGACGCTCCAACCCGTCGTCAGCGGAGGATCGATCGGCAGCAGGCCCGCCGCCGAAGACACGATGAGCTGGACCGAGTCCTGAGTCGGGTCGAAAGCGCCCGCCGCGCTCTCGACGAACGGCGCCGCGTCGAAAGAATCTGCTCTGATGCTCCCGTTGCTGAATACCGTTGCGCTCGAGACGGAAGCCGCTGCCGCGGGCACCGCAGTTGCGACGACGAGTGCCGGTGCGGCCCAGACGCCGGCCTTCAGTAGCTGCCGCCGATCCATCCGACCGTCCGACGCACCTAACGACTCGTTCATGGAATCCCCCCCGGAATCCTCGTGATACGACGGTTCGACGCCCCCGTCTCGGCGTTCCGCCTGATCCCAGCGTAACGGCGCGGTGCCCGTGCGAGCGAGAATCAAAAACAGGTCAGATGTCGACGCCTCGCCGTCTGGATGCGCTCGAGCGCACCGGCCGACCGTGCGCCCAGAGCGCGCGCATCGCCGCAGGAGCAAACCGGACGCCACTGCTCCATCGCGCCAGCCGGGCACCGGTGCGGCCGCGCACAGTGTCGACGGTAAGAGGGCGGGCGACCAGCAGATCGCGGCGGGTGGGCCACCAGGCCCGCCAGACGATGGCAGGCCGTTCCTTCCACGGCGCGCGACGGAATGCGAGCAACCAGAAGTACGCGCCGTGCGCACCTGCCGCGACGCGCAGACGCCACTCGCGTAGGGCCTCCGACTGCAGTTCACCGGCCGGTGGTTCCAGCTCGATGCCCAGGCGCGGCAGCACGGCTTCGAGAGTGGCGGCGCTGCCGGTCGTGAGGGCGAGGGACGCGGCATCCGCTCTCTCTTCGTCTGTGAGCTCGACGCGCAGGAGCTGCTCGAGCTCGTCGGCGTGACGGCGCTGGGTGCGCGCACTGCGCAGGGAGTGCAGTGCGAGGATCAGCATCGCCCCGATGCGGTCAGGCACGTCGCAATCGTGGTGCGCGAAAGGCATGTGCTCGCGGCGCGCCCAGAGGGCGTCGAAGACGGTCGCCGTGTCGGCGAGGAAACCGGGGAAGTGGCTATGCACGTCGAGGTCGCAGGGCCAGCCGTCGCGGACGTAGGTGCGAGAATGCAGCGTCGTGCGCGCGCTGAGGAAGTTGCCCGGGCGTTCGCGCCAGCCGCCCTCCGCGACGGCGTCGCAGAGTTCCGCGAACCTCGCGGGGTCGACGAGCACGTCGATATCGGCCGACACGCGTTCGTCGCGGAGCCCCTGACGGTGCAGCGCCGGACCTTTGATGAACAGCACACGGATGCCGCGTCCCGTTGCCGCTCGCTGCACCCAGGCGTAGCCGAGCTCGACCGCCTCGCCTAGTCGCAGGGTGGTGGTCTCGGTCACGCGCCCACCCTAGCGACGGCAGCCGGCGGCGTCATCGTCCGGGCGTCGCGCGATCAAGGCTCCCGTGCTTGTTCGTCGTCTTCGCGTTCGAAGTCGACAGCTCGCAAGCGTGGGCGGCGGCGACCGCGTGCTGTCGCGTGAGATCGATCGGTCCGGACCGAGGCCGCCCGGCTTCTCCTCACCCCGATCGTTCGGTCCACCGGCGTGCTGCTCTGTGCGTTCGTCCCACGATCGCTCGCGATCGTCACCGGTTTGTTCTCAGTGAGGTGATCGCGAGAGGTCATGACGGCTCGAGGCAGGCGGCGTCGTCGGCGAGGGATGGTGAGAGGCCTTTCGCCGGGATCGTCGGTCTCGAAGCCTTCACCGATGTTCGCGGCCGCCACCCGTCCGCCGGTGGCGCCGCCGTCGCACGCGGATGGCGGCATCCGTCGTGAACCCCACCGACCGCCCCCCGACTCGGTAGACTCGCCGCACTGCGCGGCATCGTCGCGGCGCCCGAGCGAGGGGAGCCGCCGTGACTGATGCGCCCGTCCTCGCGCCGGCGAACTCGTCGACCGCCGCCGTCGCAACCAAGGCGTGGCCTCTCGCGCAAGGGCGCGGCATCCGTCTGCTGCTCGTCTATGGCATGGCCCTGGCGCTGATCGCGTTCTGGCCGACTCCCGTCGATCGCGGTGCCGCCGGGCTGCTGCGGACCATCTCGCGGGCGGTGCCGTGGCTCACGTACGACGTCATCGAGATGACTGCGAACATCGTGCTGTTCGTGCCGCTGGGGATCCTGCTCGCGCTGGCGCTTCCTCTGCACCGCGGACTGGTCTTGCCGATCGCGCTGGCCACGACCCTCGTCATCGAGTCGTGCCAGGCGCTGTTCCTCACCGAGCGCACTCCGAGCTTGCGCGATATCGTCGCGAACGTGCTGGGTGCGTCCATCGGGCTGGCGCTCGTGCTCTTGCTCGAGCGCCGCAAGCTTCCGGATTGACGGATGCCGCGCCCCGTGGCGCACCTCCCCAGGGACGGAGTTCCGCCCTGAGACCCGCAGCACGGGGCGCCTGACGAGGACCTCGCACGGCGACGGCGTAGCGAAGTTGCTCGGTGCTCAGTGCCCGAAGAAGGCGCGCGCGTCGCGGGTGTTGAGCAGGATCAATCCGATGATCGAGAGCAGCGACCCGCCGATCACCGACCAGAGGCTCGCGCCGTTGAAGACGCCGAGCACCTGCAGCACGATCGTGACGACGAAGACGATCATCGCGATCGTGCGGGCTGTGGAGTTGCCGCGCCACAGTCCGACGCCCACACCGAGCGTGATCGCGCCGATGATCAGGCTGATCCAGCCGAGGATGGCGGGCCAGGTGATGAACAGACCGGCGATGATCACGAAGATCGAGCCGAGGATCTGCAGGAAGCCCGAGATCCAGGCGATGATGGCGACGAGGGTGACGCCGAGCGGGCGCTGAGTCATGTCGTGTCCTCCGTGGCGAGACGGGAGTCGGTTGCGTGGCTCCACCGTAGCGGGCGCGCTCCGCCGGCTCAGAAGGGCGCTGCGCCGTCGTCGCTCGGAAGGAACACGACGCGCGGCGTCGGGTCGTCCCGGTAACTGCGGCCCGATGGACTGGTGAACTCGAGGCTGCCGCCTGCCAATTGGCGAACGGTCCAGTCGGTCGCATGTTTCAGCGTGTGGTGCCGCTTGCAGAAGCAGGCCAGGTTGCAGACCTCGGTCTGCCCGCCCAAGGCGTAGTCGAGCGTATGGTCGTGGTCGCACAACCGAGCCGGCCGTCGGCAACCGGGTGTTCGGCAATGGCGGTCGCGCGCGTTGAGGAATCTCTTCTGCGCGGGAGTCACCTGATACCGGTCGACCGCGAGCACAATGCCGGTGACCGGATCGGTCAGGACGCGGTCCCATCCCGGGGCGTCACCGGCGAGACGTTTCGCCGTGAGGTCGTCGACGGGTGCGATGCCATCCAGTTCGGCACCGCCGGAGGTGACCCCGGTGAGCGTGGTGACCGGCACAGTGATCTGCACGTTCGCCCGGATCGCGCCCAGTCCGCCGGGTGCGGTGTCGCGAGAGGGGTCGATGAGCGGTGAACCGGTGAGGAGCATGTCGGCAACGAGGTCGGCTCGGATCTGGTCCAGAGTGCGCTCATCGAACCAGAGGTCGCCATGGTCGCCGGAGCCGCCGGCATCGGTGCCGACGCGGCTGTCAATGCCCACGCACTCGCCGTCGAGGCCGTTGCCGCTGCCGGTGCCGTCGCCTACACCGCCCGGTGCGATGGTTCCGCTGCGCAGGCGGGCAGCGACCTCGCGCCGGCGGATCGCATCGGTCTTCTTGATCAGCTTCGCCTGCTGCGTGGTGCGGTCGAGGATTCCGTGGGCGATGACGGTCGGAAGGAGCTGGGAGAGCAGCGACATGCCGTCGTCGAGGTCGGTGACCCAGATGCGCCGGCCCTGGGCGGCCAGATCGTGGCGCTCCTGCATCGTGCGGGGGTTGAAGATGTCAGCCTGCTGCCTCGCGTAGGCGCGCGTGCGAGCCGACGTGGTGGATTCGGCGAACTCGAGCACCGTCTGCTCGAACGGCGCCCGAGCGGAAGGTTCGTCGATCCCCGTGCCTGCATCGACGATCGCGGTGGCATGCGCTCGCGTGATGCGACCCGCGTCGAGGGCAGCCAGCGTCGCTTGGAACGACGTGGTCAGGACGTAGGCATCCCACATGTGCGACTGCATGGTGCGGTCGTTCATACGGACGGCCATCCCCAGCTCCGCCGACATCGAGCGCAACGGCATGTCGCGCTCCTTCGACGCGGTCGAGGCGATTCGCGCCTTCTGCGCCTCGGTCAGCGCGTAGGCATCAGCCAGCACGCGAGCGCGGCGGGCGTGCAACGCGGCCTCTTCAGCCTGGATCCGTCGCAGCTCGTCAGCGAGGACGCCGGCGCGCTGCGCCTCGACCTCGTCGCGTTCTGCGTCGCCCACGTTCGTGCCCTTTCCGCCGCACGGCAGCGCGCGGCACAGCGTCCTGACAAGGACCACCACCTGGAACATCGCGGGCACTCGATGAACCGGTCGATCGAAGCTCTCGGTCGCCCGATCTCTTCGATGTTCCAATGATGCCGCGGGGTTCCGACATCGGAGCGCCGACCGAAACTTTCCCGCGCGCGCGGGTCCCTTGTACGCCGTCGTCGGGAGCGCTAGCATCCGGGCATCGATTGCGGGGGTACTGGCAATCGTCGGGGGTCATCGCGAAGGCGCGCCAGTTCGTCGCGCCTGGATTCGACCGTGTGGGGGCGAGATCGTGGACGACGCGCAGATCAACGAGCCGGAAGACGACGATTCGGCGGACGCGGGCGACCGACCGGCAGACGGAGGGCGGATGGATGCCGCAGCCGCGGCCGACTCGGAACCGCCGGCCGGCGTCGGGGGTCGCTCCGACCCGCCGGTGCCCCGTGAAGCCGTCGCAGACGCCTCGGCCTCGGCCGCAGCCGGACCACCGGCCGAGCCGAGCGACCCCGCCGCGACAGAACAGCCTGTGTCGGGTCGAACTGCGGACGCGGGCGGCGCGGCAACCGCGGATGGCCCGGCGTCGGGGGCCGCTTCAGCCGCAACCCCCGAACCGGCCGCTGCTCCGGCATCCGCGGCGGATGCGGCATCCGTCCCCGCTCCGTCACTGCCGGGGAAGGACGTCACCAATCCGTCGCAGCTGGTGCTCACGGCGGTGGTGCCGCCGAAGCAGCCCGTCACGGCGCCGGATCCGCTGTCTGCGGTGAGGGCGAAGGCCCCGGTTCTCTTCACCGTCCGCTCGAACGTCGACATCGCCGAGCCCACACTCAAGGCAGGTGCCGTCAAGATACCCGCCACCTTCCGCATGAAGAACGGCTCGGCGAAGGAGTGGTCCGGCAACGTCTCGTTCGCCAGCCAGCCGGCGGACGACATCTACGCCACCGTCGGCGACGGGACGGATGAAGTGCGCTCGCCCGCGATGCCGATCACCGTCATCTCGGCCGCGGCGCAGACGCCGGCGGCGACCGGAGGTGGGGGTGGCAGCGGCAACAACGCCGAAGCGCCGGCCGAGGTCGCGGTCGGTGAGTACGACGCCGACTTCGCCAGGCGCACGGGCGCCGTGTTCCGGGGATTGGCGTTCCTGTTCGCGGGTCTCGCCGCATGGATGCTTCTATGGATCCTCCCGATGGGAGGCGTTGCTGCGGACGACGTCGATATCACTGAGCGCGTCGTCGCGGCCGCCAGCACGATCGCGCTCGCGGTGGGCGTCATCGCGATCCTCGCCGGCGTCTGGATGGCCCTTCTCGAGGCGAGGGGCAGGCAGAGGGCGAAGCTCAGCCTGGCGGAGGGCGGAACGCGAGGTGCCGGGGGAATCGGCATGAGCATCGCCGATGTGGAGAGGCTCGCGAAGGCCCTGAGCAAGGTGCGCGGCACCATCGCGGCGTTCGTGATCGGCGTGATGCTCGTCGTGCTGGGCTTGACGGCCTTGACTGTGCAGCAGGCTGTTTCGGATCCGCCCGCGACGACCCAGACCGGCGAGCCTGAGGAACCCGCGGGGGAGGAGGGGGACCGGTGAACGAGGTGCACGCCGTGCTGATCGGCGTGGCGGCGCCTGCTCCAGTGAGATGGTCGGGCGAACTCGGCACCTGGGTGACGGCGACGGAGCCGTTGCTCGATTCCGACTACGTGTTCTCGACCTTGGACGGCGTCGGCAACGACCTCGACTCGTTCACGACGATGATCACCGACGAGGCGCCCGCCGCGGTCATCTCACGCCTCGAGTGCCCCGAAGAGACCACCTTCGAAAGCGTCACGGCCGAACTCGAGAAGCACGCGCGGCGGGACCCGCCCTGCGGCTGCAACGCACTGGTGATCGTGCTCGTCGGGCACGGCTTCCAGGTGCCCACCTCCGACACCGAAGAGACCGACGGGCTGGACGAACTCTTCGCGCTGTCGGACGTTCCCCTCATCGACGACTGGTGGGTGCCGTTCTGGACCGCCGCGAGGGCCGATCTCACCGCCACGATCATCGTGGACTCGTGCCACTCCGAGACCATCGTCCGCGCCGCTCACGTGCCGGAACCGCGGATCGTCGAGGAGCGGGTGAGCGACGGGCCGCGACGGCTGATCATCTCCGCGTCGATGGATGCGCAAGTGGCGCATGAGCAGTCCATCGGAGGCAAGGCGCAGGGCCTGCTCACGCGGGAGCTGGAGCGGGCCTGGACGGTGCCGGAGTACCGGGTGAGCTACCGAGATTGGTACTGGGAAGCGGCGCTCGGCGTGAACGCGAACCCATATCAGACCGCGGTCATGCGGGTGATAGACCCGGACCAGACGATCCAGCTCGGTCGGCCGTTCACAGACGGGTTCATTCCAGGCCACTGACCGGCGTCACGACAGCCGCGTCGCACGGCGCCGTCCAGCTCAGCTCGTATCGGACAGACACCCAACCATTCACCGGGCGCGAGCTGTCACGGCCTCCCCATGCCGTAGTAGCTCCAGCCGGCCGCGCGCCAGGCTGCGGCATCCCATCCGTTCCGTCCATCGACGACCACCCGGCCCGTGGTGAGGGTCGACGCGTGCTCGGGAGTCAGCTCGCGACGGTACTCGTCCCACTCGGTGACGAGCACGATGGCGTCGGCCGCGCGGAGGGCTTCGTCGCGGTCGGCGACGTAGTTGAGCTGCGGGTGCAGTCGCTGAGCGTTCTCGATTGCCGCCGGGTCGGTGATCGTGACCCAGGCGCCCAGGCCGTGCAGACGCACCGCCACGTCGAGGGCGGGGGAGTCGCGGATGTCGTCGCTGTAGGGCTTGAAGGCCGCTCCCAGCACTGTGACGTTCTTCTTGAACACGGAGCCTCCGAGCGCATCGATCACCAGATCGACTGCTCGCTCCCGGCGGCGGAGGTTGATCGCGTCGACTTCGCGCAGGAATGCGACCGACTCGCCGCGACCGAGCTCCTCGGCGCGCGCCGAGAATGCCCGGATGTCTTTGGGGAGGCATCCGCCGCCGAACCCGATGCCGGCGCCCAGGAACCGGCGGCCGATGCGGACGTCGTGTCCGATGGCGTCGGCGAGTTGCGTGACGTCGGCGCCGGTGACCTCGGCGATCTCGGCCATCGCGTTGATGAACGAGATCTTGGTCGCGAGGAACGCGTTGGCCGCGACCTTCACGAGCTCGGCCGTCGCCCAGTCCGTGACGATGAACGGCGTGCCCTTCGCGACCGCGGGGTGGTACACCTCGCGCAGCAGGTCGGCCGCCTCCGTTCCCGCGTCTCCGCCGGGCACGCCTACGACGAGGCGGTCGGGGTCGATGGTGTCCTGTACAGCCCAGCCCTCGCGCAGGAATTCAGGGTTCCACACGAGCGTCGCGCCGGTCGCCTCGATGCGCGGCGCGAGCTCTGCCGCCGTGCCGACGGGCACGGTCGACTTGCCGGCGACGATGTCGCCCGGTCGCAGGTACGGGAGCAATGCGTCCACCGCCGCGTTGACGTAGGTGAGGTCGGCGGCGTAGCCGTCCTTCTGCTGCGGGGTGCCGACCCCGATGAAGTGCACGGATGATCCGGATGCCGCGGCCACGTCGGTCGTGAACCTCAGGCGTCCGGACTCGATCCCGGCCGCGAGCAGCTCCTGCAGCTCGGGCTCATAAAACGGCGCCTCGCCGCGGGAGAGCGACTCGATCTTGCGCGGGTCGACGTCGATGCCGACGACATCGTGCCCGATGGACGCCATTGCCGCGGCGTGGACGGCGCCGAGGTATCCGCAGCCGATGACAGACAGGCGCATGATTCTCCGTTCGAGCGGGAAGGCAACAGCATCTTTCCTATCAGACGAGGTGTGACGCGGCGTGGTCGGCATGGCGCCATTGGCTGACTACCATGAGGCGTCGACTAGGCATTCATGCGCTTGTCTATATCCGGCCAATCTTCGCCAACAGGCGCGTGACCGCAATCAGCGCTGCTCTTCGCGCTGGGGGGCAGCGCTACGAAGTGTCAGGTAATCGCGATGTCCCCGACCGGCCGGCTGGTTGATTCAAGGCCATCCGCCTTACGGCATCTGCACCCGCCACTCGGTGGCGTGCTGAAACGCGTGAAGCGGTGTGAAGGCCAACTGATCCCACGTAAGTCAGGTGAGGCATCGATCTGGGCCACGCCACCAGTTGTGGACCTCGGGTTGTTGGGCGAACTGGATGGGCCCAGCGGAGCCAGGGCTGGTCTCTGCGCTGAGCCGACATCGACGGTGCGATTTGGCTAGCATGATCGCCATGGTGGCGGGCGTGTTGGTGGGTGCATATGAACGGGACAATTTCGGAGACATACTCTTCCTTGAGCAAACTCGTCACTACCTAGGCGGCATCGAGTCGGTGGCTTGCGCCCCGTCATCCGGTGACACCAGCGCTGTCGGTGGCGACGCCGTGGAGGCGTACTCTGCGGTTTTCGCCCGTTCAGAGATCAGATTTGTATGGACAGTCGGCGGAGAGGCTGGCGCGACGTCTGTGGGAGATGCGCTCCGCATGAGCGGCGGTTCCCTGGAGCCGTCGAGTCTCGGTATGATTACGAGTTCGGCTTCTCCGTACCTCCCGCGACCGACGCGGCACGTCGCGACCGCTCGGGTCCCTGCTATCGTCAACTCAGTAGGAATCTCGGGCGTCGCTACACTGCATGGTGCACGTCGGCTGGAGGCGATCGCGTCGCTTCGAGAAGCAAGCTTCCTATCCGTGCGGGATCGCGCGTCTGCCGAACTCTTGCGGAGTTTGTCGATCACCCACGCGGTCAGTCCCGACCTTGTCCAAACCCTCCGCTTGACTGCTGACCTCCGACAGAATCCTTCACCTGAC
This sequence comes from Microbacterium ureisolvens, assembly GCF_015278315.1. GTDB lineage: Bacteria > Actinomycetota > Actinomycetes > Actinomycetales > Microbacteriaceae > Microbacterium > Microbacterium ureisolvens. Next base: position 51,605 of record NZ_JADIJE010000007.1, read on the forward strand.
ATAGCAATTGTTCAGGCAAAGGCGGCGCGCATCCGCCAGATTGGCATCACCCGGTTCGCCGACGCATTGCGGACCTCGTTTGCTCTTTCCCGGTTCCGGATTCGGCTCTTCTCGGCCGGGGAGGCACCCGGGCACGACTCGACCGAACTGTTGGCTAACGTCGCCGACGAGTTTCGCAGGCGCGGCGGCGGAGATCGAATAGATGTCTCGACCGCGCGGACCGCGCTGGACAAAGCCTCGGAGATCGCTCGTTCTGGATTCTGGGCGGGCACATCCCTGCACGGATTCATCATCGCTACCGCCTTCGCGGTTCCTCGTGTAGGACTCTTGCTAAAGAAGGTGGAGCAGTACGCTAACTCCTGGGACATTCCGTACCCCACGGGTGTTTCTCTTCGCCACCTCGATAGGGCAGTCGAGTCGGCGGAGAGGATCGGCTCGACGGGCGGGGGCGATGATCATCGACTCGCGGACAGTCTCGCGCGCCATGCGGAGTCAAATATCGCAGAGGCTGTGCAAGTCGTCGTCGCTAATCATCCGGAGGACCGCGTTGCGAGCGCGGAACTCCTCGAGCACGAATTCCGTCGGCTTACCCCGGCGCGCCGCATGATCCAAATGCAACAGGTGGCGGGTCGTCGTGTCGCCAGTAAATTGGGTGGCAGCCTGCGGAGAAGATCAATCTAGCGGCACTCAGTTTATGACTGGTGGACCCCGGGCGCCGCGCGGCGCGAGAAGTCTCGTTCTTGCACAGTGCTCAAAAGCAGTCACTCTCTTCCTTGGCATAGTAATTCTGTCGCGGCTCCTCACGCCGGAGGAATTCGGTTTTGTGGCGGTCCCACTGGCGATTGTGGGTGTCGGCGAGATTCTGAGAGATATGGGATTGTCGACCGCCGCGACCACGACACCTGATCTCTCGAAGTCGCTCCGTGACCTACTTTTCTGGCTGAATTGTGTAATCGCAATCGTTCTGGCGTTCCTTACGATCCTCATTGCTCCCTGGATTTCTAGCCTGTTCGATAGCCCTCAGGTGGGAACCGTCCTGCCTTGGCTGTCGCTCGTGTTCATCCTCAACGGAGTCGGCGCACAATACAGAGCCGATCTGAATCGAAGCATGCGCTTTTCGGCGATGGCGATAGTGGATAGCGTGGCGCCCGTTGTCGGGGTATGCGTCGCCATATTCTCGGCGGCTGTCGGCTTCGGCTACTGGGCATTGGTCCTGCAACCGATCGCCTCCGCGGTGGTCTCAACGGCGGCTCTTGTGGCCCTGAGCGGGTCGGTGCCGGGACTCCCGCGCCGGGTGGAGGGCGCAAGAAGCGTAATTACATTCGGTGCGCACATCGCGGGATCGCAGTCGTTGATCTACATCGGTAACAACATCGACATATTTGCGCTCGGATTGTGGGTTTCACCGACGCAACTCGGCTACTACTCGCGCGCTTTTCAAGTAGCGGTGCAGCCCCTGACTCTGTTGAAGGCGCCAGCGACTTCTGTCGCGCTTCCGCTGCTGTCGCGGCGGGTGGAAGACAGCCCAGGATTCGTTCGCGCAGTTGGCCTCGGTCAGAAGGTGCTGGCCTACACCATATTTCCCGCAGCTCTTGTGGTGGCGGGTGCGTCGACTCCTGTCGTGCTGGTCTTTCTGGGCGAAGATTGGAGACCCACCATACAGCTCGTGGCCGTTCTGGCTATCGCCGCATCGATCCAGCAATTGGCCTCGATTTCCAGTTGGATCCTTCTGGCAACGGGCAAGGGACGATCTCTCAGCACGTACAGTGCCGTGTCGCTCGGCATCAAGGCCGCCGCGATTCTCTTAGCTGCCCCGTATGGCACCTTGGCCGTCGCGTGCGCCTATCTCTTGGCGGCAGTGCTGTCGGCGCCAACGGCGTACATCTGGGCGTGCAGAGCGACACAACTACCTACTCGTGTGCTGGCAAGAGAATTGGTCGCTCCCGCCTCGGTTGCGATGCTTTCAGCAGCGGGCGCTTACATCGCAGCGCGGCTCCTGACGGCCTCCGCACCGCTCCTGCAGCTAGCGGGCAGTCTTGCTGGGGTGGCGCTCGTCTATGCGCTGGCGGCGGCGACACCACCAGTGCGGCGCGACATTAAGCAGGTGGCGGCAATCCTCTTGCGGAGGAGCCGTTGAGCGGGCCGGCGTGGTGACGAAGCCGGCCAGATCAATGGCTACCTCTGAGCGTCGCCCTGAAGGCTGACCGGAGACGTGACCAACCCCTGGGTGGCGTCGGTCGGCGGCGCGAGGAGGTCCGAACCCCCAGAGTCCAGCATCCACGAGACCTAAAGGCCTGGCTGCGTTTGGTGCACCGCATCGAGACAAGCGCTCTCAAACTCGGGAGCCACACTCTCGATGGTGAAGAGCTTGAGTGCTCTGTCGCGCGCGGCGAGCCCTGTCTCCGCCCTAAGCGTCGGCGAGCGGTAGGTCTCTAGCCTCGCAATCAGGGACTCGCGATCTCCCGGCGGAAATGTCGGGGCACCGGGGCCCAGAGCCCAGCTCAGTGGGGGGAGGTCGGAAGCGATCACTGGCCGGGCGGACAGCATACCGTCGATCAGCTTGGCGGGAAGTTGTGCCCATGAATACGCATCAGTCGGCATACTCGGGAGAACCACCAAGTCGCTCCTTCTAACGAGGTCAAGCCCCTCCTGCATGGTCGTCCGTCCAACCCATCGCTCGTTCGTTCGGACGTCCGTAGGTGGGTCATCCGTGATCACCAGCGGCAATCCCACGTGCGCCGCAGCGTCACGGAGTAAACCCAAACCCTTGTGCGGGCGATTCGTTCCGACAAACGCAACGGTCGGCGTCGATGATTTGTGGAATTCCCCGGCTCCTCCGTCGGCGCGGGCGTGGGGCACGATCCGCCCTCCGTAATAGCTCTGCAAAGACGGGTTGCTAACCAACACCGGATAACCTCGCGCGGCACGTCGAAGCCGGAGAGATCCCCAGTAGACGTTCGGTTTCAAGACGGCCTTCGCGATGGCCTTACCGGGCCGACCGAAAGCCATCCTGGACTCAAGGTCTGGGTCATCGACATCTAAGAGAAGCGGACGGAGCGAGCGCCGCGAAAGCGCGCGGCCCCTACCGAATGAATTGGGGAGAGGTTTGACCGCCACGATCAGGTCTGATGATCGTGCCATATCAAGCAGCGTGGGCGATTCTTCGTCAGAAATAGTCACGCAAGCATCGGCAAATCTAGTGTGAGCGAGCGGTTGCCAGATCTCACTCCCTCGCGACGCAACTATCGCCGCAGTCCACCGAAGATGCTCCGCGAGGAGCCAAAGCACATACGCTCGTCCGAGAGCATTGTCGCGCGAATCCTCCACGAGTATCAGAAGACGCATCAGTACACCTGGCTCAGCCCGCTCGGAGAATGCTCCGGTATGCGCGCCATCGTCAGCGGTCGCCTACACACAAGAATCACCGCCGTGATCGCGACGTAGAAATAGAGTTCGGTCAAGCTGCTATACAGAGTCGTCGCGAGAAAGTAGCCGACCAGGAAGCTCAGCATGACCCAGTCGCGTCGACTAATGAGCCGTATCAAACTCCAACCAATCCCGACCACAAATAATGCGAAGATCCAAATCGGAAACTCAACGAAGATGGTTCCCACGCTGGAGTGCATCGGAGCAACGCCCAACAGGATCTTCGCGTAGCCGCCAGGGTCGATAACGGAGTACTCTGAGATATCTACGTCGCTTTGGGCCAGGGCACTCGCAAAGCCACGAGGAGTGACTCCAAACGCAAGGTTTGCGACATTCTCCACTTTCAGGCGCGCGCCGTATTCGAGAAGCAGGATATGCGCATCAGTTGACTGCGACGCAGATCCGGTCGCGGTGAAGGCTCGGTTCAGTGAACTGAAGAGATCTCCCACCTGCGTAATCAAGATCGCGGGGGTGACGACGGCTGCCGAAAGTAGTAGGTGGGCGCCATAGACCTGCAGCGGCGTTGTCGCCTCGCGCCTAACCTTCCGGTACTCGCAGATGAACGCGACCAGGAAGAACGGAGCGATGAGGACCGGCAGTCGAGAAAGCGTCATCATCGAGATAAGGACGAAACCGAGCGCCAAGACGAGCCGAGTCGGACTGCGAAGGAATCGAAGGCTCAGGAATGCTAGTGCGGACGCGAACAGAGCGGCGTGTGACTTGTCATCGAACCCCAAGCCTCGATAATCCCCGCCCTGGATGAGCGATATCGCAGCGGCTATCAAGAGATATGCAAACGAAAGCGGGATTGCAGTCCGAAATGCGGCCTCCACCCGATCGGCGCAGTCCATTTCCGCGCATATGCGCCACATCATGCAAAGCCAGGTCAAGGCGAGCAGATAGAAGACTGAGAACTCGAGATGCGGAATGATTCCGTAGAGAGTGCTGGTCGTGAGGGCGCCAACGAGGACCCCCGCAGCGGTCACGACGAGCAAGAAGGCATCGGTGAGTCGAAGTGCCCTTCGCACCGCGATCACGAGAAGTGCGATCGCCAGTATCTGCGCAACGTTAGAGATCGCGAATCGACCGGCAAGTTTGTAACTCGCGAAAGACCCGAGTGTGGCGAGGGCAACCGACGCCGTCAATAAACTCGGGTGAACGAGAAGAGGCCGTCGGTGGTCAAGTGCCATTATCGCCACCACCGCGCGCGACGACGCGTTTCAGCCACCAGAATGAACGCAAGTATGCCCGTGCTGCCAGACGGGCCATCGCAATTGGGTCGGTCTGCAGGACGGTGCGGTGCTTGCAGAGGATGTAGTGAAGCGCCCTGTCCCGACTGGCAGCGCTACCCCCGGAGATGCTGTCCGCGCTGCGGTAGAGAGTGACCAATGGCTCGTGCACATGGACGAACTGGATGTCGTCCCGGCGCAGCATTCGAAGCCAAAGCTCCCAGTCCTGGAACCGCTGGAGCCCTTCGTCGAAAGGTGTGTCAATCGCGAGCGCGCGCGGCATGAGGACAGTCTGCGTTGACGCGATGTTCCGACGACGTAACGTTGCTCTGGGGAATGATTGGTGCGCGGCGGGGACGACAACGGCCCTCGACGATGTTACGAGTCGATGTGACGCAAAAGCGACGGTTGCGCCTTGACCGACCACGAATGGCAAAAGGCGCTCCAAGAACTCGGGCTCCCATGCATCATCAGAGTCCTGGAAAGCGAGATACTCGCCCCGCGCGACACTCACGCCTCGATTCCTGGCCGCAGGCGCTCCAGCGTTGGGCTGCGTGATGTATCGCACTCGCGAGTCAACCGAAGCGATGCGTTGCACGATTTCGTGTGTGTGGTCAGCCGAGCCGTCGTCGATTACTATCAACTCGAGCTCGTAGTGTGTCTGGTGCAGCACGCTGTTGAGCGAGCGCTCCAATACGCCGGCGCGATTGTGGGTCGGTAGAACCACCGACACGAGCGTCACGTCGCTGGCCTTGCGCTTGTGCGCACGAGTCGTTGGACCGCGGATGCGAGGGCACTGGCGCCGAACCTCGCCCACACCCCCGCGGCGACCGCGACGTCGACTAGCACCACGCCCCTGCTGACATGGTCGCGGTAGAACAGCAGCATGCTCCGGTGGAAGTGGTAGTTGAGTTTGAGCGGCCGGCGGCCCGAGGTGCTGCCGCCCTTGAGGTGGTGAGCGACGACCCTGCCGTCGTAGACGACTCGCCATCCCGCAGCGAGGAATCGTGCGCACCAGTCGAGGTCTTCTCCGTACATCCAGTACTTTTCGTCCAAGAGGCCCACGCCGCGCATCGCGTCCCCGCGCAGCAGCATGAATGCGCCGTTGACCGCGTCCACGTCGGCGCGCCCGTCGTCGGGAATGTCGGGTCGGACGTAGTCGGAGCCGGTGCGTCCAGCCGCTTTCATGAGGAAGTACTTCGCGGCAGTGACGGGCGACGGGAAGGAACGTTTCGATGCATGATCGAGGGTGCCGTCTGCAGTGAGCAGGCGGCAGCCGAGCACGCCGATCGTCTTGTCCGCCGCCATCTCACCGATCAGGTGGTCGAGGGTCCCAGGCTCGATGCGGGTATCCGGGTTGAGCACGAGCACATACTCGGCACCCGATTGCCGGAGCGCGACGTTGTTGGCGACGGCGAACCCGTCATTGGTCGGACGAGCGACCACGTTCACGCTGGGGAACTCCGATGTGACGACCTCGACCGTGTCATCCGGGGAATCGTTGTCGACCACCACCACGTTCATGGGAATTCGCGGCGGAGATGCGAAGAGGCTCCCCAGACACTCGCGGATGAGATCGCGACTCGCGTAGGTCACGATCACGACATCGAGTGAAGCATGGGTTGACATCAGTGAGCGCCTTCCCCGGGAGTGAGCACCACGCGAGCCGTTTTCACGAGGATCGCGAGATCGCCAAGGAGGGACCAGTTTTCCACGTAATAGAGGTCGAGCTTGACGGCCTCGTCCCAGCTCAGCGCAGAGCGCCCGCTGACTTGCCAGAGCCCGGTGATGCCGGGTCGGGCGAGCAGCCTCCGTCTCGCAGGCTCGGTATACAGTGCGACTTCGGCGGCGACCTGGGGCCGCGGGCCCACGAGGCTCATCGATCCGCCGAGGACGTTGAACAGCTGCGGGAGTTCATCGAGGGAGTACTTGCGGATGAAGCGACCGACCGGCGTGATACGCGGATCGTGCTTGATCTTGAACAGCGGTTCGGTCGAAGTGCCCTGCGTCTCGAGCAGTGCAGTCAGTTCGGCATCCGCTCCGACACGCATCGACCGGAACTTGTAGATCTGGAAGGGGGCGCCGTTGAGACCTATCCGCTCGTGACGAAACAATACGGGTCCGGGACTGCTCAGGCGTACGATCGCCGCCACGGTGAGCAGGATCGGAGAGAGAAGGAGGATCAGCACCGCTGAAACCAGGATGTCGAATGACCGCTTGGTGAAGCGCTGACCGGCCGAGAACCTCGGGGTCTCAACGTGGATCAGCGGAAGACCGGCCACAGGACGCGTGTGTATCCGAGGACCGGCGATATCCAGGATGCTCGGCGCGAGTACCAGATGCTGTCGGCCGGCTTCCAAGCTCCATGAGATCTGCTTCACTTTGGAGGGCGGCAGGTCATCGGTGCTGGTGACTGCGACCGTGTCGGCAGCCGTAACAGCGATCGCCTCCTCGAAAGCGGCCACATTGCCCATGATCGGGATGTCCGTCCCGTGGAGCGTTCCGGCGATTCGCCCGGTGGGAACGCACGCGCCCACGACTAGGTAGCCGGCGGCTGGCGAACGCTGGAGTTCCCGCGCGATTTGTCCGACGGACAATTCTGATCCCACGAGCAAGACTCGCGCCGAGTACTCGCCGATCGACCGCTTGGCGGCCAGCCACTGGCGCCACAGCCACCGCTCGAGGATCAGCATCACGATGCCGAGGGGAAGGGAGATGAGGAGGAAACCGCGGGCGACGTCGATGCGGAAGAGGAAGGAGATGATGGCGATCAATCCGAACAATCGGAAGCTGGCGTCTGCCACCCGAACATATTCGGCGTTCCCGACACCGATCACCCGATAGCTGCGGGTGTCCGCCCACGCGAGCGCCAGGATCCATCCCGCCACAAGGGCCGCGGAGAAGAGCCAGTACGAGAGCGGTCCCAGTCCGGAGACCTCAACCGGCTCGATACCGAGCCACAGAATCTGTGTGCCGTAGACGACCCATACGAGAACGACCACGTCGCTGATCCACAGACGGCGCGCGTAACGACGGCGCCAATTCTCGCCCGCGGCGGCGCGCATCACTCCCGTCGCTGCACCCGGCGCCGTCGCCAGATGGTCCGCTTCCGCTCCCCGAACTCTCGTCGCGTCAGCACTCATCGATTCCGTCTACTCCAGCACCCTTCTCATCCTCACCCCAATGGGCACGCTAGCAAAGGTTTGTATCTGGCATGTGTCTGGAGGGTTTGCATGCGTTGCGCATAGAGGCGCGGCGTTGCGTTTCGCGGGCAACGCTTACTCAGGTTTCGATCAATCAGTTGCACGATTCAACTGATCGTGGTTAGAGTCCCCCACAGGTGTACTTGGGCACCTCATTCGGGGAATCAAAAGTCGTCGTCCATCCGACCTTGGGACGGCGCACGCTTACTGGGGAAAGCAATGTTTCGTCGCGCACTAGCGCCGTTTGTCGTACGCAAGAACGCCGGCCGGAGGTCGCTGGGCATCGCGGCTGTGGCTACCACCGCAGCACTCGTGGGCTCATCTTTTGTGAGCACCTCGGCCGCAGCAGTTCCGATCGCAGAGGTGCCAACCGATCCAGCGGCGTGGGCAGCCACGCCGTACTCGCCGCTGGCGCCGCAGGAAATCGCGCTGGACTCCAACACCGGGGTGCTGGAGTTCGACGGCGCTGATGGAGGCCTGAACGCTTCGGGCGACGTGTCGACGGGCTTCACGATGCTGCAGCCTTCGAGCGCTGTGAACCCGTCGGCGCCCGGCGTGCTGCTCGACACGCAGTACTATCTGCCTGCGAACCTCGCTGTCGCCAACGGCTCGCTGTCGATCACGGCGACCAAGGGCATCGCCTTTGAGAAGTGGGCGACGACGACGCCCGGCAATACGGACTGGAAGAACCGTCAGGACAACACGCTCGGCGTCGGTCTGGATCCGGCCTCCGCGCCGGTTCGCCTGCAGACGACCTTCGCGAATCCTGCGGGCATCTACAACTCTGCGCAGGCGGGCGTCTGGTTCGGACCGGACGATGACAATTTCTTCAAGGTCGTGTTCTCGGGGCAGAACGGCTCCGCCAGCGACACGGTGCGTCAGTTCCAGCTCAAGCGCGAGGTCGCAGGCGCAACGACAGCGACTGCCGCGAACGAGATCAACGCGGTGGTTACGGGGCAGGTCGCGGTCGGACAAGCCGTCACTGTCATGCTCGACATCAACCCGACGACGCTCAAGGCGACGGGTTACTACCAGATCGGCACGGGAGCCGTCGTCACGATCGGCACCATGGATGTGCCGGCGAACTTCCTCGACGGCTCGCTGATCCCGGCCTCGACGCCCGATATGCCGGGCGCCGACACCTTCGGCGGCATCTTTGCGACGAAGCGCAACATGCCCGAGGCGACCCCGGTCACCTTCAACTTCTCGCGCTTCGCGGCGTCCGAGCTCGACACGGTGGCTCCCGCCGCGCCCGGGGCGCTCGCGGTGGAGGCGGGCGTCTCACAGAACGGTCTCACCTGGACCGCTCCGGCGGACGCCGACGTGGTGGGGTATCGCGTCTACCGATCGGCGACTGCTAACCCGGTGCCAGCCGATGCCGCTAACCTTCTGTCCGGTGGCACGCCGTTGACTGCGACCTCCCTCGTCGACGGCGACGTGTTCGTCGGACAGACGTGGAACTACTCCGTCTACGCCATCGACGGATCGGGGAACGTTTCCCCCGCGGCGTCGACGACCGCCGTCACCCCAGCACCGGCTGGCGCCATGGTCGGCAAATACGACTTCACGACGCCGGCTGCGGCAGCCGCTCCCGGTTACATCAAGGAGGCGGGCGCCCCGTACAGTGACGCGACCGGATTCGGCTGGCTCGCCGAGGATGACCGCGCCCCATTCGACTTCGCGCTGAACACCCGCGTCCGCGCGGCGGCGTCCGGCGTGACCGACCCGCGGCTGCTGTCGCTCATCCATCTCCAGTACGGCATGACCACGAACGCCAACCCCGCCAATGGCGTCACAACGGAAAGCGGCGTGTGGGAGCGCGCTCTCCCGAACGGCCGCTACAACGTCGTGGTTGCGGCCGGGGACACGAGCGCAGGTAACTTCGACAGCACCCACACCGTCGTCATCGAGGGCGAAACCGCCGTCGAGGCGTTCGCGCCGACCGCCTCCACCCCTGCATTCAACCAGGGAATCGCAGAGGTGACGGTTACCGACGGCAAGCTCACGATCGCCGCGAACGGTGGCGACAACACCAAGCTCTCGTTCGTGGAAATCTACGAGCTCGAGGTGTTCGGCGCGGATGCGCCGACCGGGCTCGAGGCCGCGCTTGCAGAGGACGAAGAGTCGGTCTCGCTGACGTGGCAGCCGGTCGACGGCGCGAGCGGGTACAGCATCTACCGAAGCGACGTGTCGCCGGTCGACACCAGCGGTGCGCCGCTGAACGGATCGCCACTGTCTGAGACGTCGTTCACCGATGACTCGCTGGTGCCGGGGGCGACCTACTATTACGCCGTCGTCGCTCACGCCGATGGCCTGCCGGTCTCGGACGCTTCGAACGAGGTCAAGGTCGACGTTCCCGCGGAGCCGGTTGTTCCGACCGCGCCGACGAACGTCTCGGCGACGGCCGACGCCGACAGCATCGTCGTGGCGTGGGATGCTGTGCCCGGTGCGACGGGGTACAAGGTGTATCGAGGCGCCAACCCAGCGGTCGAGCCGACGGGCACGCCTTCCAGTGGTGTCAGCCCTCTTGTCGCTTTGTCGTTCGACGATGAGTCTGCGGTCGCCGGGATGACGTACTTCTACGTCGTGGTGGCAGTCGGAGCCGGCGGCGTTGAATCGGACGCCTCAGCGCCCGTAGCAGCCGAGATCGAGCAGGTTCTCGAGCCTGGTGAGTGTGCGGCGTCGGAGTGGTCGGTTGACTATTTCGGTAATAAGGCGTTGGAGGGGTCTTCGATTGCTGCTGAGTGCCTGGGAGAGTTGAACGAGGTTCTCCCGCAGGGCACGGCTCCGGTTGCCGGCGTTGGTGCGTACAACTACTCGGCTCGTTACAGCAAGACGATCGACGAGGGCGCTGGCAGTTACGTTTTCACGTTGCAGGCCGACGACGGCGCTCGGGTTTTCGTGGACGGCGAGCTCGTTCTCAACGGTTGGGCTTACAGCACCGCGACGCGATCGGCCACGGTGCCGCTGACGGCGGGTGCGCACGAGATCGTTGTGGAGCACTTCCAGGCGTGGGGCGGGGCGAAGGTGGTCTTCGACTACGAGAAGGTCGTGGTCGGCTGCGATGCATCTCAGTGGTCGGTGGACTACTTCGCGAACAAGGCGCTCGAGGGCACACCGTCGAAGTCGGAGTGCGTCACCGATCTGGACATCTCACTCGCTCAAGGCGCTTCACCGACAACCGGTGTAGGTCCATACAACTATTCGGCTCGCTACACCAAGACCATCGATGAAGGTGCAGGCACCTACGAGTTCTCGCTCCGTGCCGATGATGGTGCGCGCGTCTACGTTGATGGCGAATTGCTGATCGATGGCTGGGCGTACACCACGGCTACACGAGTCCGCTCGGTGAACCTCGCCGCCGGTCCGCACGTGATCACCGTCGAGTACCTCCAGGCATGGGGAGGCGCCAAGCTCGTCCTCGACCACGAGCGCAGCGCGACCGAGCCTGGTGAGTGTGCGGCGTCGGAGTGGTCGGTTGACTATTTCGGTAATAAGGCGTTGGAGGGGTCTTCGATTGCTGCTGAGTGCCTGGGAGAGTTGAACGAGATTCTCCCGCAGGGCACGGCTCCGGTTGCCGGCGTTGGTGCGTACAACTACTCGGCTCGTTACAGCAAGACGATCGACGAGGGCGCTGGCAGTTACGTTTTCACGTTGCAGGCCGACGACGGCGCTCGGGTTTTCGTGGACGGCGAGCTCGTTCTCAACGGTTGGGCTTACAGCACCGCGACGCGATCGGCCACGGTGCCGCTGACGGCGGGTGCGCACGAGATCGTTGTGGAGCACTTCCAGGCGTGGGGCGGGGCGAAGGTGGTCTTCGACTACGAGAAGGTCGTGGTCGGCTGCGATGCATCTCAGTGGTCGGTGGACTACTTCGCGAACAAGGCGCTCGAGGGCACACCGTCGAAGTCGGAGTGCGTCACCGATCTGGACATCTCACTCGCTCAAGGCGCTTCACCGACAACCGGTGTAGGTCCATACAACTATTCGGCTCGCTACACCAAGACCATCGATGAAGGTGCAGGCACCTACGAGTTCTCGCTCCGTGCCGATGATGGTGCGCGCGTCTACGTTGATGGCGAATTGCTGATCGATGGCTGGGCGTACACCACGGCTACACGAGTCCGCTCGGTGAACCTCGCCGCCGGTCCGCACGTGATCACCGTCGAGTACCTCCAGGCATGGGGAGGCGCCAAGCTCGTCCTCGACCACGAGCGCACTGGCCAGGATACGACTCCTCCCGCCGCGCCCACACAGGTCGCAGCGAGCAACGTCGGAAGCCTCGGCATCGTGGTCGCTTGGGAAGCCAGCACCTCCTCCGACGTCAAGGGCTACAACGTGTACCGCGGCACCGCGGCAGGCGTCACCGCCGCGAACGGCACGAAGCTGAACCCGCAGCTGCTCACCGGGAGCAACAGCTTCCTCGACAGCACGCGCCAGCAGGATGTGCGCTACTACTACGTCGTCACGGCGGTCGACCAGGCCGGCAACGAGTCGGTGGTGTCTAACGAGGCATCCGCGATCTGGGCTGCCACGCCCGACACGGAGGCGCCTGAGGCGCCGACGGCCCTCGCGGCTGTGCCGGCCGACTCCGAGGTCGCGCTGACGTGGACCGCCTCGGCGTCGACTGACACCGTCGGCTATCGCGTCTACCGCTCGGAGCAGCCGGGAGCGCTTGCGAGCGCGAACCTGATCTCGGGCCAGGCCGCCGTCGTCGAGACGACGTTCACCGATGAGGACGTGACCAACGGGACGACCTACTTCTACCAGGTGGTCGCCGTGGATCTCGCGGGCAACGTGTCTGCGGCATCCAACGAGGTCATGTCGGTGCCGCGCGTGCCGAACACCACCGACATCAAGGTCGACTTCACCGCCACCAGCGCGGTGCCGGCGGCCGGATATGTCGCGGACTGGGGGCAGGCGTACGGCGCCCGCACCAGCGCGGGCCAGGGAACGGGTCTGACCTACGGCTGGGTCGACGAGGACGGTCATGCCCTCTCGCTCGTGACCAACGGTCGCGACCGCAACCGGGTGGGCGTCGACGAGCGCCTCGACTCGATCCTGCACATGCAGTACGCAGACGTCGACGGCGGTCAGGGCACCAACGGTGTCAAGACCCCGGGCATCTGGGAGCTCGCCGTCGGCGACGGCCTCTACGAGGTCACCGTCGCGGTCGGCGACCAGATGGGCGCGACGACCTACGACTCGCTGCACACCATCAACGTCGAGGGCGCCTACGCGATCGACAAGTTCCAGGCGACCGCGTCGAACGAGTTCCTTACTTATACGGCGACCGTCGGCGTCTGGGACGGCCGGCTCACGCTCGACGCGCTCGGTGGCACCAACACCAAGATCGCGTACGTCGACGTGAAGGGCATTGCGTTCGACCGTCCGCACATCGAGACGGTGTTCCCGAAGAACCGGGCGCTCGACGCCGACGTGAACGGCGGTGTCGCGGCATCCATCAAGGTCCCCTTCGCCGGATTCGGCGTCAACGACCAGACGATGCCCGGCAATGTGAAGGTCTACCGCGTCTCGGACAACAGCCTGGTCGAGGGCAGCACGAACACCTCGGGCGGCAACGACACGGTCAACTTCGCGCCGACGGTGCCCTTCGCGCCGAACACGGACTACCGCTTCGAGGTGACCGACGGAGTCAAGGACCGCGCCGGCAACTCGTGGCTGCCGTTCACCGCGGTGTTCCGCACCGGTGCCGGCACCGTCGACCCCGGCTCGGGAGAGTTCGACCCGCTCACGAACATCGCGTTCGAGAAGGTCGAGCTGCCGATCGGCAACGGCAAGTACTGGGCGTCGTTCGCCTTCGGTCCCGACGGCAAGCTGTACGGCTCGACCATCGGCCAGGGCCTGTACCGCTTCACGGTCAACGCCGACGGCACGCTGTCGAACATGGAGAACCTCGGCTACGCGGGTATCGCCATCATCGGTCTGCTCTTCGACGAGAGCTCGACCGCCGGCAACCTGAAGCTGTGGATCACCAACACGTCGGCCAACATCGGCAACGAGCAGCGGCAGTTCATCAGCGGCATCAGCATGCTGTCGGGACCCAACCTCGAGAACCGCAAGAACGTGTTCTCGGGCATGCCTCGCTCGCTGTCGGACCACCTGACGAACTCGATGGTCTACGGACCGGACGGTGACATCTACGTCCTCCAGGGTTCCAACCAGGCGGCCGGCGACCTCGACGGCTCGTGGGGTCAGCGCGGTGAGCAGCTGCTGACGGCAGCCCTGCTCCACTTCGACCCCGACCACGCGCGCGTGCAGCAGTCGCTGAACGACGCGCAGGGCGACAACCCGCTGCTCGTGCAGACGGCGCCTTCGCTGAGCGCGGCCGAGAACACCGAGAACGGCTACAACGCGGCTTCTCCGTACAACCCGTACGCGACGGATGCCCCGCTGAAGCTGTACGCCACCGGCATCCGGAACGCGTACGACCTCGTGTACCACTCGAACGGCCACATCTACGTGCCGACCAACGGCACCGCAGGTGGCGCCAACTCGCCGGGTGTGAACTACAACTCCGCGACCAACACGTGGACGCGTGTCGCAGCCAGCGGCATCCCGGGCTTCAGCACGGTGAACGGACAGGACGTGACGGCCGCGTGCCAGGCGCGTGACGCCCGCGACCCGAGCTACACCCCGCGTTCGGTGCCTGCGATCAGCAACCACCCGACCCAGCGCGACCACCTCTACGACGTGGTCGAGGGCGGCTACTACGGCCACCCGAACCCCACGCGCTGCGAGTTCGTGTTGCACGAGGGCAACGACCCGGCCAACCCGCCGAAGTGGGCCGGCCAGGGCGGCACGAAGTACGCCTCGGGCGTTCACCCCGAGTCGCACTACAAGGGCGTCGCGCACGACTTCGAGTTCAACAAGAGCCCGAACGGCGCGATCGAGTACAAGAGCAGCACGTTCGGCGGCCAGCTCAAGGGCAACCTCGTCGTGGTGCGGTTCTCGAACAACAACGACCTGATCTTCCTTCAGGCCGACCCGACCACCGGCAAGATCCTCGGCGCGCAGACCGAGGTCGGCATCACCGGGGTTCCGAACACGACCATGCAGGGCGTGGGCGGGTTCAACGACCCGCTGGAGATCGTCGAGGACACCAGCAACGGCAACCTCTACGTGAACCAGTACGACCGTGCCGGCTCGGCGCAGAAGCTGTACCTGCTCCGGGTGCCCGCAAGCCAGCAGGCGGCGAAGATCACGTCGTCGGCGAACGAGCTCGTGATGTCGGCGGTCAAGAGCAACGGCAGCGCCACGGCCGCGCAGAAGACGGATGTCGAGAGCATCACGGTGACGAACTCGTCCACCGAGACGCAGTCGCTCTCGGCGACCATCGGCGGCACGAACGCGTCGGAGTTCACGATCGTCGGCGCTGTGCCCACGTCGCTGGCCGCGGGAGCGAGCACCACCTTCCAGGTGCGCTTCACCCCCGGCACCAGCGTCGGTCAGCGGTCGGCGCAGCTGACGCTCGCCGGCGGATCCTCGAACGTCGTCGTAGGCCTGTACGGCCTCTCGATGAACGGCATCGAGGGTGGCAACGAGCCGGTGTTCGCCGACGTGCTGGGCACCCTCGGCTACGCCGTGAACCCGGGCTGGCTCACCCTCGCGGGAGGCATGCAGCCGACCGCGAAGGGCGACGAGGTGCTCGAGCCGCTGTTCGTGAAGTCGGGCACGGCTCCGGTGACCTGGAAGCCGCTCGCGCACTACGCGCCGAACGAGAACATCCCCTTCGGCTGGTACACCGGCGACGGCGCTGCCGCCGACCGGCACCAGGTGGGTGGGATCTCGTCGGCCGGGTACCAGACGCTGCTGCCGCCCACGATGTCGGGTTCCACCCCGACGTTCGACCCCGGCTCGGCAACGTTCGGCTTCTACTACTACTCGGGTGTGTTCCAGCGCTACGGCTTCACCGAGGACCGGCTCAACAGCCCGGCCACGGACGCCCACCGCGCCCGGATCTACCCGGCGAAGAACCGGTCGGGCGTGCTGATCCCGAACTCCTACATCGTGGCGTTCGAGGATGCCTCCAACGGCGACTACCAGGACTACGTGTTCCTCGTCTCGGGCATCAAGCCCGTGACCGACACCGGTTCGGGTGGCGACGCGATCAAGGTGGACTTCACGACCGCCGCCGGTGATCTCGCCGCAGGGTACATCCGCGACTACGGCCAGGCGTACGGACCGCGCACCGGTGCGAGCCAGGGGAGCGGGCTGACCTACGGCTGGAAGGCGCAGACCACCGAGGTGGACGTCGACCTGTCGGTCGGCGGCTCCACCCCCGGCAACGCCCGTGATCGCCAGTCGTCTCAGACCGACATCCGTCTCGACAGCTTCATGCACATGCAGCCGTCGGACGTGGCGGGCACCTTCAACGGCACCAACGTGGACGCCTTCTGGGAGATCGCTCTGCCCGACGGCACCTACAAGGTGACGGTCGGCGTGGGCGACCCGAACGTCGGCAGCGACGCGGAGAGCCACACCATCAACGCCGAGAGCACCGCGGTGATCTCAGGCTTCGTCCCGAGCGGTGTCGCCGGCGCAAACGGCCGACACACCATCGCCTCGAAGACGGTGGCGGTGACCGACGGCGCGCTCACGCTCGACGCGATCGGCGGCACGAACACGAAGATCGGCTTCGTCGACATCGAGCCGATCGACGTGACCGACCCCGGCGGGGACGACCCGTCGGACGGTGCTCAGGTGAAGCTGACGTTCCAGCCTGCCGGCACTCCGGTGCCCTCGGGCTGGGGGGCTGAGACCGGTCTCGCGTTCTCCAACGACCGCGGCTACGGCTGGTTCGACGAGGCCACCTCGCAGCCGGTCGACCGCAGCGCGGCCACCCGCTACCGCACGGCGCCGATGGGCGGGATCACCTTCCCGACCGACCCGCGCCAGCAGGGTTACGCGTTCATCGACAACTCCACGCAGCCGGCCTACACCAGCGGCTACTGGGAGTACGCCCTTCCGAACGGCGAGTACGAGGTGGCCGTCTCCGTGGGAGACGCCAACTACACGGACTCGACGCACGGTGTGCAGGTCGAGGGTCAGCCGATCATCGCCTCGTTCGTTCCGACCACCACCACGCCGTTCCAGCTGGGTGTGCGCGACGTGACCGTCACCGACGGCCGCCTCACGATCACCAACAGCGGCGACAACACCAAGATCAACTGGATCTCGATCAAGGGTGAGGGTCTCGAGCCGAACCAGCCGCCCGCGGCGGTGCAGGTGAATTTCCGTCCGACCGGCACCCCGGTGCCGACCGGCTGGATCGCCGACACCGGCGCCGCCTACTCGGCGTCGAGCGGCTACGGGTGGCTCGTGAACGGTGCACCGTTCGACCGGTCGAGCATGACGCGCAACCGCACGGCGGCCACGGCCGGCATCACGTACCCGACCGGCGACGTCACGCGTCAGTCGCTCATCCTCATGCAGGCCACCACCACCACAGGCGGCACGATCGAGGGCGGCACGAACGGCGTGTGGGAGTACGCGCTCGCCAACGGCTCGTACACGGTCTCGGCCTCGGTCGGCGACGCCGGCTACCTGGACTCCGTCCACGGGGTGGCCGCCGAGGGCACGCCACTGATCACGAACTACACCCCGACGGGCACGGCCCCGTTCGGCTCGGGCACGGCCACCGTGCTCGTGACCGATGGCAAGCTGACCCTGACGGCGACGGGCGTGAACACGAAGCTGAACTGGGTCAAGATCCAGGGCAACGCGCTGCAGAACCCGTCGATCGCCCTGACGGCCAACGGCAGCTCGCTGAACAGCTCGTACAGCGGCGGCACGGCGGTGGTCACGGCCACGGCGGTGACGGCATCCGGATCCACCCTCCAGTCGCTCACCTACACGGTCAACGGGGGTGCCTCGACGCCGTACAACGGCGCGATCACGCTCGACACCGCGGGCGACTACACCGTGGTGTTCACGGCGACCGACAGCGAGGGGCGCGTGACCACGCGCACCGTCGAGTTCGAGATCCTGAACATCGGCGGCACGCTGACACTGGCGAACCAGCAGGTCGTGCGGCAGGCCCAGGGTGGCGCACCGCTGCCGGGTCTGTATGAGGACGTGCTGGTCATGCACCGGGTGAACAGCCTCGGCTCGAACCCGGCGCACCAGAACCTCCTGTTCCAGGACTCGGCGACGGTGACGCTCGGCAACTCCGGCACCAAGGATCTGCGCATCTCCGCGCTGAACCTCGGGGGAGCACAGGCGGCCCAGTTCCAGCTGGTCAACCCGCCGACCCTGCCCCTGACGCTGACGCCGGGACAGACCGTGAACCTCACGGCGAAGTTCATCGCGACCAGCGGCTCGAAGGGCGTGCGCACCGCAACGCTGACGGTCGTCTCGAGCGACCCGATGCAGTCGAACAAGGCGATCAAGCTCCGCGGCGGCTACATGGGCGCTCCGGAGGGCGGCAGCGAGCTGACGCTGCAGCAGATCTTCACGCTGTTCGACAGCACCACCTCCAGCGGTTCGACGGGCGACTCGCTCGGCAACGGCTCGGAGAACCCGGGTGCGCCGATGGACGGTGACGAGGTGCGGTCGTTCCAGTGGAAGCGGCTCGACTCGTCGAAGCCGGTGCAGGCGGTTCAGCTCGGCGCCTTCCACGGCTGCTGCGGCCAGACCGAGACGTACAACATCAACGGCACGTCCGCGACCCACGCAGGCCCCTACGGTCAGGCGATCTACCCGCTGAAGTCCGACGGCACCAAGACGACCATCACGACGAACCCCGGCGGCAACTTCGGGATCACCGTGGCGGGCCAGTCGACCACTCAGACCGCGTACATGGCGGTCAAGATGTGGCCGGTGAAGGATGCCTCGGGCAAGGCCGTTCCCGGAGCGTGGTTCGCCGGGCACGACTACATCTCGTCGCCCAGCCAGTGCGGCATCGGTGCCACGAACTGCGACTACCAAGACAACGTGTACCTGATCACGAACATCTTGCCCGTCGCCTCGTCGGACACCACCGCGCCGGCGGCCCCCGCCGCGCCGACCGGCACGGCCGACACGACCGGTGTGAACCTGTCGTGGGCGGCGTCGACCGACGCCGACCTCATCGGCTACCGCGTCGAGCGCGCCAGTGCAGCGGGCGGACCCTGGACGTCGATCAGCGGGTCGGCGATCGTCTCGGGCACGACCTTCCGTGACGCGGCGGGGCTGGCCATCGCGACCAGCTACTACCGAGTCGTGGGAGTGGATGCCTCGGGCAACGCGACGCCGGGTGCCACGGCATCCGTCGACACATCCTCGATCAAGGTCACCTTCAACCCGATCCGCATCAACGCCGGAGGCCCGGCGCTGACGGTCGGCGGGGTGACGTGGGCGGCTGACACCTACTTCACGGGTGGCAAGTCGTACACGAACAACTCGATCACGGATGTGCTCGGGACGACGAGCGACCAGCTCTACCGCACCGAGCGGAGCGCGACGACGAGTCCGGGAACCTTCTCGTACGCCATCCCGCTGCCTCAAGCCGGCACGTACCAGGTGAAGCTCCACTTCGCGGAGATCTACCACGGTGCCACCGGCGGCGGTGCCGGGGGTGCGGGCAAGCGCATCTTCTCAGTCAACATGGAGGGCGGCGCGAGCGAGATCACCAACCTCGACCTCAACGCGATGGTCGCGCCGATGACGGCCTACGTCACGACGCACACCATGACGGTGACGGACGGCACGTTGAACATCGCATTCTCGTCCACGGTCGACCAGCCGAAGATCTCCGCAATCGAGATCCTCCCTTTTGAGTCAGGGGGCGGGCCCGTCGGACCCGCCCCCGTCAACACCTTCACCTACGCGCCGATCGCCAACCAGCCGGTGAGCGTGTCGGAGGCGCAGGGCGAGATCGTGGGAGGGGTGCTGTACCAGTTCGGCGGGTTCGACTCGCAGAAGGCGTGCTGCACCCCGACCTCGCGGTCGTACTCGTACAACCCCACGACCAACGCGTGGGCACAGATCGCACCGCTTCCCTTCCTCGCGGGAAGCGGTGCGGCCGGGACCGGCGTCACGCACGCCGGCATCACCACCGACGGCGAGGACATCTACCTCGCGGGCGGCTACATCTCGGCGAACGGCAGCACCGGCCAGACCTTCGGAACGGTGGAGGTCTACAAGTACGATGTGTCGGCCAATTCCTACCAGCGGCTGCCGAACCTGCCGGCCGTGCGGGCCTCGGGGTCGCTGGAGTTCCTCGCCGGCAAGCTGCACTACGTGACGGGCACCAACCTCGCCCGCACGACCGAGCCCACCGACCACTGGACGCTCGACCTGGCGTCGGGTGCGACGTCGTGGGTGACCGCGGCCGCCATCCCCGCCGGGCGCAATCACCCGGGGTCGGCGGTGCTGAACGGCATCATGTACGTGCTCGGCGGGCAGACGGGGCATGACGGCCCTTCGGTCGCGCACCCCACGGTCTACGCGTACAACCCGGCGACGAACAGCTGGTCGACGATGGCGCCCATGCCCGCGGCGGTCAACCACCACACGAGCTCGACGTTCGTGCTCGGGAACCGCATCGTCGTGGTCGGCGGAAAGCTGAACCACGACACCGACACCGCGACCGTCCAGGCCTTCGACCCTGCGACCAACACGTGGACGACGCTCACGTCGCTGCCCGCGCCGCGGTCGTCGGCTGTGGGCGGGGCGCTCGGTACCGGGTTCCTCTTCACAGGCGGCGGCGTCCAGGGCTGGCGCGCCACTCCGGTGAGCTGAGCCCGCCTCAGACGCGACGCCCGAACCCCCTCCCCAGGGCGTCGCCAGCCGCGCCCGATGCCGGGCATTCTGCCAAGGGCAGTCCGGCATCGGGCGTGGCCCTGTCCGGCGCAGCTCGGCATCGGGCGCGGTCCCTGGCCGGCGCGGCTCGGCATCGGGCGCGGTCCTGACCGGGCCCGCTGGGCATGGCGCGAGGGCTCGTTGCGAGGGAGCGCGGGCTGTCAGCCGCGCGCGATTCGGACCAGTTCGGCTCCTGCCCACAGGAGAACGTCATCGCCTAGCGCGTCGAGCGCGACCGGGGACGTGGCATCCGCTCCCTCCGCGCAGCCGACCACGGCCGCTGACGCGGGATCAGCCGTGACGATGCGCGAGACGGCAAGGCCGGCGCAGTCCTCGGCGCTGTGCGCGACGAGCAACGACGCCTCGTCAGCAGCGACCGCGACGGCACCCTCGGGTGCGAGCTGCAGCCACTCGGCCCCGGACCTCAGCCAGGCACGGCCATCGCACAGCAGCGCCACCGTGTCGCCGGCTGCGTGCAGGCCCCACGCGGTGCCGCATGGGGCGGGAACCGGGCCGGAGGGGAAGCGCACTGAACCCGCGTCGCCTGGGTCGATGTAGCGGGAGGCGGCGAGCACGTCGGGGTAGGACTCCCAGAACTCGCCGCGCGTGTAGGTGCGGAGGGCCTGTGTCGTGCAGCCGGGCATCGCGGCGACCACCTCGGCGTCGCGGCCGGAGAACGCGTCGAGCGTCTGCACCTGCGCGATGCCGAGGTAGGTCGGCGTCACGTCGGTCCAGGTCGCCCCCTGGTCGGCGGAGCGCTCGATGAGCGGCGCCGCGCCGCCGCAGGAGCCGGCCGTCGCGCGCCACCACTGCTCCGAGCCGAGCGCCAGGTAGCGAGCCTCCTCGGGTGCCACCGGCGGCGCGTCGATGGCGGTCGGCGTCGGAGTCGGCGTCTGCACCCCCACAGTGAACGTCGGAACCGGCTCGGCGTCGCCGCCGGCAGCCTCGGGGTTGGCGTGCTGATAGGCAGCCCAGGCGAGCACCGATACTCCGAGGAGGAGCGCGGCGACGCCGGTGATCGCGACCCACCGCGCCGCGCCGATCCGTTTCATGGGCCCGAGGATCAGGGGAGCGGGTCGTTGCGTCCCGGCGCGCTGGGCGCGCCGCCCGCCTGGCGGACGATGTCGTCCAGCGTCACGCCGGACGCCGAGTCACCGGCGCCCGTCGGCTGGGGGGCGAAGTCGTGCTCGGCCGGCGCGGCCGGGATGGACCGCACCGACCCGGGGGCGGCTTTCGTGGCGCCGGCGCCGCGACCGGCAAGGCGGGCGGCGGCAGCCGTGGCTGCAGGCGGCGCGGAGCGCGCGGGAGCGATCGGGGTTGGCGCCGCCTGCGACTCGCCGATCGGCTCCTCGGGTCGCGCCGGCTTGCCCCGCTTGCCCTTCTTGGCGGGCGTCTCGTCCACGTAGCCGTACCCGTACGTGCCATATCCGTAGCCGTATGCGTAGGAGTCCGGCCCCCGCGTGGGCACCATCGTCATAGCGAGGCCCGCGATGTGTGCGCCGGCGGTGTGCAGCGCATCGATCGCACCCGACAGCTGGTGGCGGTTGGTGCGGCCGGCAGAAACGATGAGGATCGCCCCGTTCGTCTCTTTCGCCAGGATCGCGGCATCCGTCACCGGAAGCAGGGGAGGAGCATCGCACAGCACGATGTCGACGTCGCGCTCGAGCACATCCAGCAGTTGGCGCATGCTCTTCGAGCCGAGCAGCTCGCTGGGGTTCGGCGGGATCTTGCCGGCCGGCAGCACATAGAGGCTGCGGTTGCCCCACGGAAGCATCACATCGCTCAGCCGGGCGCGTCCGATCAGCACGTCGGTGAGGCCGACGCCGCCCTCGATGCCGAGGTACTCGGCGACCTTGGGCTTGCGCAGGTCGGTGTCGAGGAGCGCCACGCGCTTGCCGGCGTCGGCCAGTGCGATGGCGAGGTTGATGGCGGTGGTCGTCTTGCCCTCGCTCGGCACGCTGGAGGTGATCACGAACGACGCGCGACCCTCCGTCTCGAGGAACTGCAGGTTCGTGCGCATCGAGCGGAACGACTCGGCCCGAGGACTCAGCGGGTCGGCGTGCACGATGAGGGGCCGCTCCTTCGCCTTCGGGTCGAAGGCGATCGCGCCGATGATGGGGCGGTCGGTGACCTGCTCGACGTCGCGCGGCGTGCGGATGCGCGTGTCGAGCACGGCTCGCAGCACAGCGACGCCGATGCCCAGCGCAAGGCCGATCAGTGCGCCCAGCGCCAGGTTGAGCGGAACGTTGGGGCTCGACGGCGACAGCGGCGGCAGTGCGTCCTTCACGCGCTCGAGGCGGACCGGGCTCGTCTCGGTGCCGTTGGGCGTCTCGAGGCGCTCGACGACCGAGGTCAGCGAGGCTCCGAGCGCATTGGCGACCTCGGCGGCCTGCACGGGATCGGGGCCGGTCACGGTGATCGTGATCAGGGTGGTGTTCGCCGCCGCTGCCGCGTCCACCCGCGCCGCAAGCCCGTCGGCGGTCGTCCCGAGCCCGAGCTCGGCGATGACCGGATTCATCACCACCGGCGTCTTCACGAGGTTCGTATACGTCTGCACGCGCGACTGCGTGAAGTTCGAGCCTTGCGAGAGCTCCGCGATCGTCGAGCCGGACTGCGTCGAGACGAAAACGGTGCTCTGCGCCTCGTACTGCGGGGTGCGCGTCAGAGACCAGGCAGCCGCGGCGCCGATCCCGACGAGGGTCGCGACCACGATGATCACCCAGTTCTTGCGCAGGATCCGGATGTAATCGGTGAGCTCCATGTCGCCCTTCTCGCGGGGTGGCGGTGTGCTCCGAGCATTCTTCCACAGGGCCTGGTCGGAAAGCGGAAAGCGTTACGCCAGCGCCGTCCGCAACGTCGCCGCCACCGCGGTCACGGCGGGCTCGAGCTGGCTCGCCGACAGCAGGTACGTCTCCCACGGCTGCCGGTACGGGTCGATCACGTCATCGTCGGCCGGATCGTCCGGTGCGGGCACGAGACCCCGGTAGGCGGAGAGGACGGATGCCGCGGCCCGCACCTTCTCGGAGGGCGAGGTCGCGGCATCCGTCGCCTCGCGAAGCTCATCGGGCGGAACCGCGGCGGCCAGCCTCGCGAACTCGCGGATCGTGAAGGTCGACCGCAGGCGCGACGGCGCGAGCTCGACGATCGCCCGGCGATGCAGGCGGGTCATCGCGAGGATGAGGTCGGGTTTGGCGAGATGGTGCTCGGTGAGGAAGCGGGAGCGGTGGGCCGCCGAATCGGCAGCCGGCACACCGAGCGCCTGCGCGATGTGCGCCGCCTCAGGAGTCATCTCGGCGGCGGGCAGGCCGCGGGTTCCGGCACTCATGACGAGCGGATCGAGATCGGCCAGTCGCACGCGCAACAGCTGCTCCGCGAGAGGCGACCGGCAGATGTTGCCCGTGCAGACCGTGAGGATCTCGAACAAGCGGGTGCCTCCACCGGGCAGGGTAACGTAGGCGCGTGCCCGACCAGCCTAGCGACGCCGCACCGGCGGTCGACCTGTGGTCTCTGCAGCCACCCTCGGCGCCTCATGATCCAGGCGGCCAGGACGCCGAGGCTTCCGTCGAGGAAGAACCCCGCAGGCGCCCGCCCCGTCGGCCGCGCGAGGCTCGCACCGACTGGCGGTTGGGTGGGCGCACGGTGTTCCGCTGGCGCGAGAGCATGCTCGCCGTCGCGCTCGTGGCGTTGGGGGTGGCCGTGCTGGTGGGATCGCTGGTGGCCACCGTGTGGCAGTCACCGTGGGCGGCGGTGTCCGCGACGGCGATCGTCTGGATGGGGATGCTGGTGCCCATCGTGTGGGCCTTCACGAGGTCTCGCCCGATCGGCCTGCTGCGCTTCCGGTCGCTCGATCTCCTCTACGGACTGGTGCTCGGTGCCCTGCTACGGACCACCCAGGGGTGGATCGACGGACTGGATGGGACGCCGGCGCCGCTGCCCGGCCTGGCTGAGGTCGACGGCTCGCCGGCGCCGGCAACCCTTGCGCTCGAGGTCGTCGCCCCCGTCGTGGTCGCGCCGCTGGTGGAGGAGTTCTTCTTCCGCGCCGTCGTGCTCGTCTCGCTCTACACGGTGCTCCGCCGGCCGTTCGGCAAGGTCGCTGCCGGCTTCGCCGCCGCGTTGGCGTCGACGGCGCTGTTCGTGCTGGTGCACGGCATCTCAGACGGCGGAGGCGTGAGCGGCATCGTGTCGCTCTCGCTCCTCGGGCTCGTCTGTTCGCTGCTGGTGCTGCTGACGGGTCGCATCTGGGGAGCGGTCCTCGTGCACGCCGTTTACAACTTCTCCTATGTTTTTCTCGCCATTCTTGTCGGCGTAATCGGCTGACTCATTTCGTATTCGGTCCATTTGTCCTCTGAACGGGGGACAAATTGCGACGACTTTTTACCTGCTGGAAACCCCAGGCCTCGCGGCGAACTCTCAGCATGGGGTAGCGTGGCTCGGGTCGGCGCCTCGGGTAAAACGTTTGCCGACGCATCCTTTTGCCGAAGACGCGTATATACATAACCGGGAGTACGCCATGTTCAAGAAGGCATTCGCCGTCGTCGCCCTTGCCGGGGCGCTCGTCCTCGGAACCGCCGCAGCCGCATCCGCCGACCCATACCCGCCGGAGGTGTCGTGCACCGTTTCGCCGACGCCGGTGACTGTCGGCGCGACGGCGACGATCGCCTGCACCGGCTTCGACCTGCCCACCGCGCTCTTCGGAGTCCAGTCGGGCGACGGCTCGCTGTCGTCGATCGTCCTCGCGGATGCGGATCCCGTGGTCGTCGAGAAGCCGGTGACCAACGGCGCCGCTTCGGCAACGTACACCGCTCCCAGCACCCCCGGCACCTACACCGTCCTGGTCGCGCAGACCGACGGTGAGGTCGTCGAGGACGTGGCCGAGGTGTCGGTCACGGTCGCCGCCGCGGGCTCGGGCGCCGGGAGTGGCTCGGGCGCGCTGCCCGCCACCGGTGGCACCGTCCCCGGCGCGTTCATCTGGCTCGGCGTCGGCGCCATCGGCCTCGGCGGCATCGCCGTGGCGGCGGCTGTCGCTCGCCGCCGCGCGGCCGGCAACCGCTGATCAACGACTCCTCGAAGACCCCGGGCGCGAGCCCGGGGTCTTCGTCGTCTCCGGCCGACAGCGTTGCGGAACCCGCCCCCGCGTGGCGCCGCCCATGGGCGGCTGTCGCCATCGCGGCCGCGGGCGCGGTCCTCACGGCGGTGGTGATCCTGCTGCAGCCGCGCTTTCAGGCGGCGACCGTCGGCTGGCCGCCGGCGCTCGCCCGCCTGACCGACCTCGTGGTTCTCTCGGCTCCGCTGCTCGCCGCGGTGATCATCGCAGCTCGTGTGTCGAGGGACAGGTTCGCCACGGCGACGGGGCTGCGGGGGTTCGCGTGGGTCGACGCCGCAGCGGGCGTCGGAGTCGGGCTGATCGCGCGGGCCCTCGTCGAGCTCGTGGCACCGACGGCCGGCGGAATCGGCGGTGGTCTCGAGGTCGAGAGTGCGGGAGTGGCGGGCGGGATCGTCGTCGCGCTGGCCGGCGCGGTGCTGGTCACTCCTCTTATAGAGGAGCTCTTCTTCCGCGGACTCCTGCAGCGCGCGCTGGGTGATGCGCTCGCGGGCGCAGGGCGCGCCGTCGCCGGCATTGTCGCGGTGGTCGTCTCGGCCCTCGCCTTCGTCGCGCTGCACGTGCTCGCGACCGGCGGCAACGTTCCCGTCGGTCTCCTCGTCGGCTCCCTTGCGGTCGGACTGGGCTGCGGCATCCTCACCCTCCTCACCGGGCGGCTCGCCGGCGCGATCGTGGCGCACGTCGTCTCCAACGCGATCGGCGTGGCGCTGCTCATCTGGTGAGACTGGAGGGTAATGCGCCGGTTTGGTCGCGGCATCCGTCTGTCGTAGTATTGATGTTTGGTGTTCGGCTCTGCTGACCCGGCACCACGAACGTGAGCCCTCCACTGGCGTGTTCCAGGCGTTTCGTCTCGCTTCGCTCGCTCAACGAGCGAAGCAGGAACCACCCCGGAGTGGGATTCACGAACCTCTCCGTTCGAATCAAGAAAGCAGCACTACTGTGACGCGCACTTACACCCCCAAGGCTGGCGAAGCCCAGCGCGAGTGGCTGGTCATCGACGCGACTGACGTCGTCCTCGGCCGCCTCGCCTCGCACGCTGCCGCGCTCCTGCGTGGCAAGCACAAGGCGACCTTCGCCCCCCACGTCGACATGGGCGACTTCGTCATCATCATCAACGCCGACAAGGTCGCGCTGACGGGCCAGAAGCTCGAGCAGAAGAAGGCCTACCGCCACTCGGGCTACCCGGGCGGCCTCAAGTCGGTCACCTACTCGGAGCTCCTCGAGAAGAACCCGGTCCGGGCCGTCGAGAAGGCCGTCCGCGGCATGCTTCCGAAGAACACCCTCGGCGCCAACCAGCTGTCGAAGCTCAAGGTGTACCGCGGTGCCGAGCACCCGCACGCCGCGCAGAAGCCCACCGCGTACGTTTTCGACCAGGTCGCCCAGTAAGCGCCGTACAGACAAGGACACACTGATGGCGAACATCGAAGAAACCCCCACGAGCTACTCCACCGAGTCCACCGTCGACGAGACTGTCGTCGCCGCCGAGCGCCCCGTGCTCTCGGTGTCGGGTGCGGCCGTCGGCCGCCGCAAGCAGGCCATCGCCCGCGTGCGCGTCATCCCGGGCTCCGGCACCATCACCGTCAACGGCCGTGCGTTCGAGGACTACTTCCCGAACAAGCTGCACCAGCAGCTCATCACCGACCCGTTCACGGTTCTCAACCTGACCGGCGCCTACGACGTGATCGTCCGCATCTCGGGTGGCGGCCCCTCCGGCCAGGCCGGTGCGCTGCGCCTGGGCATCGCCCGTGCGCTCAACGAGATCGACGCCGAGAACAACCGCCCGACCCTCAAGAAGGCCGGCTTCCTCTCGCGAGACGCCCGCGTCATCGAGCGCAAGAAGGCCGGTCTCAAGAAGGCCCGCAAGGCGCCTCAGTACTCGAAGCGCTGATCGGCTTCCACTCCGTATGCCGATCTTTGGCACGGACGGGGTGAGGGGGCTGGCCAACGGCCCCCTCACCGCCGATCTCGCACTGTCCCTGGCCCAGGCGACCGCCGTCGTCCTGGGCCAGGGCCGTTCCGCCGAGGCGCGTCGCGCCGCGGGCAAGCGGCTCACCGCCGTCGTCGCCCGCGACCCGCGCGTCTCCGGCGAGTTCCTCTCCGCCGCGGTCGAGGCGGGCCTCGCCTCGTCGGGCGTCGACGTCTTCGACGCCGGCGTGCTGCCGACCCCCGCAGCGGCGTTCCTGATCGCCGACATGGATGCCGACTTCGGCGTCATGGTGTCGGCATCCCACAATCCCGCTCCCGACAACGGCATCAAGATCTTCGCCCGCGGCGGCGTGAAGCTGCCCGACGTCGTAGAGGAGCGCATCGAGGCCGCCATGGCGGGCCCCAAGCTGCTGCCGACGGGCGCCGACGTGGGTCGCATCCGCCGGTTCTCCGACGCCGAGGACCGTTACGCCCTGCACCTGCTCGCCTCGCTGCCGCACCGGCTCGACGGCATTCACGTCGTGCTCGACTGCGCGCACGGTGCGGCCGCCGGAGTCTCACCGCAGACCTTCGCCGACGCGGGCGCCCGTGTGGCGGTCATCGGGGCCGACCCTGACGGGTGGAACATCAACGACGGTGTCGGCTCGACGCATCTCGAGCAGCTCGCCGAGCACGTCGTGCGGGTCGGCGCCGATGTCGGCATCGCCCACGACGGCGACGCCGACCGCTGCCTCGCTGTCGACGCGACCGGCAAGGTCGTGGACGGCGACCAGATCATGGCGATCCTCGCGGTGTCGATGAAGAACCGCGGCCACCTCAAGGACGACACCCTCGTCGCGACCGTGATGAGCAATCTGGGTCTGCACCGCGCGATGTCTGCCCAGGGCATCCACGTCGAGACCACGGCAGTCGGCGATCGTTATGTGCTCGAGCGCATGAACGAGGGCGGCTTCTCGCTCGGCGGCGAGCAGTCCGGCCACGTGATCATGAGCGAGTACGCGACGACCGGCGACGGCCTGCTCACTGGCCTGCACCTGGTCGCCGAGATGGCACGCACAGGCAAGACCTTGGAAGAGCTCGCGTCGATCATGACGGTGTATCCGCAGGTGCTCGTCAACGTGAAGGACGTGGACCGCACGCGCGCCGCGACCGACGAGGGCGTCCAGGATGCCGTCGCGCGCGCCGCGGCGCAGCTCGGCCTGTCCGGCCGCGTGCTGCTGCGTCCGTCGGGCACCGAGCAGCTCGTGCGCGTGATGGTGGAGGCCTCCTCGGAGGACGAGGCCCGGCGCCACGCCGACCACCTCGCCGGCGTCGTGCGCGAGCGCCTCGCGCTCTAGCCGCGTCTCGGCAGCGCTGCGGCCGCGCGAACTCGTGAGGGATTCGCGCAAGGGCAGATCTCCCTCGCAGACGCGTGTGGAGATCTGCTCTTTCGCGGTTCCATCGGCCGATTTGTCACGGCGGACTCCTCTGCGTGGCGGGCACGTGGACGCTAGCCTGGGGGCATCCGAGAGGAGCCATCGTGGGTGACGCGATCGTTGTCGGAATTACGGATGCCGCGGTCACGCGTCGCGCGGTCGACTGGGCGGCGCAGCGCGCGGTCGAGAGGCGGCAGCCGCTCGAGCTGCTCACCGTCGTGGGCGGGGCCGTGGGCGCGGTGGGGGAGGACTCCCTCGTCGATGCGGCGCTCGCCGACGCGCGCGAGCGGGCGGAGGCCGAGGCATCCCGCGTCGCGTCCCCCGGTCTCGACGTCAGCGTGCGCGTCGAACGGGGGAACCCGGTCGCGAAGCTGCTGGAGGCGTCGACGGATGCCGCGCTGCTGGTGATCGGCAGCGACTACCGCGGCCCCGGCTCGAAGTCGGCGCGGGGCGCGCACGGTCTGCGTATCGCGGCCGGCGCCCATTCGCCGGTCGTGGTGGTGCCCGACGTCGACGTCGCCGGTCGCACCGGGGTCGTCGTCGGGGTCGACGGGTCGCCGATCTCGGAGAAGGCGGTCGCGTTCGCGGCAGCCGAGGCCGACCGGCTCGGCGAGCCGCTGATCGCGGTGTCGGTGTGGACCCCGCTCGAGGTGCCGCGGAACATGGGTTCGTACCCGGTGCAGTACCTCGAGAACATGGCGAAGCTCACCGAAGAGGCCCAGTCGCTCGCCCTGGCCGGTCTCAGCGGGCGCTACCCCGACCTGGAGATCCAGCGCCGCGTCGAGAGGGGCTACCCGTCGCAGATCATCAACGAGCTGGCAGCGAGCGCCCGTCTTGCGGTGGTGGGGTCGCACGGGCGCGGTGCGCTCGCCCGCTTCCTCCTCGGCTCGATCAGCCAGGAGGTGCTGGCGCGGCTCGCGACCGCGACCGCGGTGGTGCGTTGACGCCGCGCCCGCGCTGGCCTCGGGGTCGCGCTGACCTTGCGGTCGCACTGACCTTGCGGTTGCACTGACCTCGACGGTCCCGCCGACCTCGGCGCACTGGCACCCACCCGTGTTACACGCGTGATTTGAGATATGAGACTTCCAGTCCCTAGGCTGATCAGGTACGCGGGTCGGGGGGCTCGTGTGCGCGATCTTGCCGGCGGCCCCATGCTGTCGTGTGCGATCTAGTCGGTGCCGGGTTCTGGGGACCCGGCACCGCGAACTTCCGCCGGGCGGCCACACCGAGACAACGCGACGAGGCGATAATCGAAGCATGCGGCATCCAGAACCGCGCACGCGGAGGCCGGCGGGCGAGACGCGCGCGCTCATGCTCGACGTCGCCGTCGAGCGTGTCCGCTCCGAGGGGCTGCTGCTCGATTACGCCAACATCGAGCTCGAAGATCTGATCCGAGCGGCGGGCGTGCCACGCTCAACGGTGTTCCGCATCTGGCCAGATCGGATGGCCTTCATCGCCGACCTCGTGCGCGCGCTCTTCGAGGCGGACGACGGATTCGACACCGGCTTCGACGCCGAGACGCTCGGGATGCTCCAGGCCGCCGTGAGCGACAACGCCGAGGCGCTCCGCACCGCCGAGGGCCGGCAGGCCGTGCTCCGCGACACGCTCCGGGTCGCGGTCACGCACAACATGGCCGCCGTCGAGAGCACCGTCGCCTGGCGGGCCTACCGCACGATGTCGGCCGCGCTCTCCAGCGGCGACGCCGTTCCCGGGGGAGACGAGATCCGCGATCTGCTCTCCGAGATCGAGGCGCGCTACCTCGATCGCATGGCGGAGATCTACCAGGGCATCAACGGCGCGTTCGGGCTGCGCATGCGCGAAGGGCTGACCGAGCGCGACCTCGCCGTCGCCATCATGGCCATGATCGACGGCATGGGCGACCACCGCCGCATCAACCCCGCGATGATCGACGCGCCGCGCGTCGTCACGTTCGGACCTGAGGGACCGCGCGACTGGCACCTCGCGGGCCTCGCCGTGTACGGGGTGTACACGGCCTTCACCGAGAGCGCCGACGCCTAGCCTGCCACGCGCCGGCCCGCCGTGCGCGCCGGTCCTCGCGGGCCGTGCCGCCGAATAGGCTGGCCGCATGGCGGATGTGCCCTCTCGCAGCACGCGGCGCGCCCGCGTCAGCGACGTCGCGGCCGCGGCCGGGGTGTCGCCGACCACGGTCTCGCACGCGCTCAGCGGTGCGCGAGCGGTCAACGCCGAGACGCGCGAGCGCATCCTCGCGGTCGCGCGCGAGCTCGGCTATGTGCCTGACCGTGTGGCGAGCGGGCTGCGACGCCGAAGGACCGGACTCGTCGGACTCATCGGCGACGATCTGGCCGCGACGCCCTTCGCCGGCCGCATCATCGAGGGGGCTCGCCGGGCGGGACTGGAGCGGGACGTGCTCCTCATGGTGGCCGAGAGCGGCGGCTCCGAGGGTGTCGAGCGCGATCTGATCGCGCGGTTCCTCGCCCAGAGGGTCGACGGCCTGCTCATCGCTCGCATGTATCACCAGCGCGTCGCCCGGCCGGAGGCGCCGGACGACGTGCCGATGGTGCTCGTCGACGCGGCGCCCGAGGCGGGGTGGGAGGTCGACGCGGTCGTGCCCGACGAGGCGCAGATCGCGACGCTGGCCTGCGAGCGACTCGTGAGTGACGGACACCGCGACATCGCCTACGTCGGCACCACCGACGACAGTCGCGCCGCGCGCGGCCGACTCATCGGCGTACGCTCCGCCCTGGGAGACGTCGGGATCGCGCTCCCGCACGACCGTGTGGAGTTCTGCCCGTCGGACGCCGCGGGAGGACGCCTGGCCGGCGGGCGGCTGCTCGACGGTGCCCTACCGCCGACAGCGGTCATCTGCTTCAACGATCAGATCGCGATGGGGGTAATGCAGGCGGCCGCGAGGCGCGGCATCCGTGTTCCCGAGGGGCTGTCGATCGTGGGCATCGACGATCTGCACCCGGTGGCCGACGCGCTCGACCCGGGACTGACCACGATCGCCCTTCCCCATGACGAAATGGGCCGTTGGGGGATGACGCGCCTCCTCGACCGCATCGACGGCACCGCGCCGCCGCTCGGCGAGGGGATGCACCTCCTGCGCGGGTGGCTCGTCGAGCGTGAATCGGTGGCCGCCCCTGCCGGGGATAGGCCGGCCTACCGGCCGTGACCCTCCCGGGCGACCGGTGCGGCCCGCAGGGGCGTCAGGCTGGCGTCTGCCACGACGACGGCGTCGCGCGCAGCCTCGATGCGGACGTCCCGTGGACCCGCCGAGCCGAAGGTCGCCATCGTGAGCGCCGCCTGCCCGTCGCCGGCGAACACCTCGATGGAGGCCGTGTCCACCACGATGTCCAGCGCGATCCGATCCCCTGATGACGTGACGGGCGCCGTGCGGACGGTGCGGTACTCCGCCGGCATATCGGCGGAGACGGCGTCGGTGTCGCGGGCGACGAAGGCCGTCTGCGCGGCGAAGTCGTAGCCGACGGTGGCGAAGCTGCCGTCGGCGCTCACGACCTTCACCCGCAGTTCGCCGGCCTCGCTCGACGCGTCCAGCCGTACCCGGTAGGCACCGGATGCGGGGGCCTCCAGCTCCACTGCACGTTCGCCGCCGATACGCACGTCGTCGATGCGCTCGAGATCGCCCTCCAGCACGGCGAGCTCGGAGGCGGGTGCTGAGCGGAGTTGTGCTCGACCGTGGTCGGACACCAGCGTGATCTCTCGGATGATCGAGTCAGAGCCGCCGTGCCACTCGTCGGTCGGGAAGTCGCCGGCGTAGGCCCAGTTGTTCATCCAGCCGATGCTGTAGCGGGTGGACAGCCGCGCGCTCTCGTCGAGCCGCGGGTCGTCCCACGTCACCGCGGCGTAGTAGTCAGGGCCGTGGTCGAGCCACTGGTGGCCGCTCCCGTCGGCGGCGAATCGCTCGCCGTCCCAGTCGCCGACCCAGTACGCGGTGCCGGTGGTCTTGCTCTCGGCAGCGCCGTTCGCACCGGCCAGGAGCACCCAGCGGACGTCGCCGGGATCGCCGTCCGCCGCCATCGGGAAGAGGTCGGGGCACTCCAGCACTCCGAGATCCGTGGTGCGGAAGTCCGAGGTGTAGGTCCACTCGCGCAGGTTCGGCGATGTGTAGAACCCGATGCGATCGTGCTCGGCGAGCGCCATCACCCAGTGACCGGCCGACTCGTCCCAGAACACCCTCGGGTCGCGCCAGTCCGCGACACCGGGGTTCTCCATGATGGGGTTGCCGTCGTACGACTCGAAACTGTATCCGCCGTCCTGCGAGACGAACAGCGACTGCCGTTGCACGCCGTCGACCTGCTGGGTGACGATCGCGACCACCGCTCCTGCGCCGAAGCCCGCCGTCCCCTGATGGTCGACCACCGCGGTGCCCGTCCAGATGTCGCCCAGGCCATTGCCGTACTTCTCGATCGCGACGCCCTGGTCCTCCCAGTGGACGAGATCCGTCGACGTCGCGTGGTACCACGCCGTCCCGTTCCCCTCGGGGTAGTCGGCGTTGTAGAGGTAGTAGTAGTGCCACACCCCGTCGAGGAGGAAGGGCTTCTGCGGATCGTTCATCCAGTCGCGCTCCGGCGTGAGGTGCACTGCCGGCCGGTGCGGCGAGCGATCGGCGGGGGACTCCTCGGGGGTGCTCGCGGACGGCGATGGTGCGGAATCCGTCCCTCCCCGAGGGGAGAGGGCGACCGCGAGAGCCACCACGAGCACGATCGCGGCGCCCACTGCCGCCACGAGGACAAGCAGGCGCCGGGGCGCTGCGAATCGGGTGTTCTGCGTGTGCATTCGGTCTCCTTCTCGATGCGGAACGGGGCGACGGATGCCTCGGCACGGGGGCGTGCCGAGGCATCCGCTCGACCGTCGGGTCAGGTCATGTCAGGTCAGGGCAGCGGCGTGACCTTGCCGCCCGGGTTGACGTTGATGTTCGCGGGGATGTCGGCGTAGCCGCCGAGCCCGCCGTCGCCGTACGAATAGTCGACCGCCGACGAGGCGCCGTCGATGTCGATCTTGACGGTCGGCGCGAGCGTGCCGCCGCGGCGGAAGCTCCCCTCGGTGCCGATCGTGTCGATGAACGACTGCACCAGCCCGCCCGGCATCACGTAGTGCGAGTACGCCTGGAAGTGCCCGATCGGCTGGTTGAAGTCCGGGGCGAACGGCTGTCCGCCGGCGAAGTTCAGGTTCGTCGGGTTGCCCAGTGCCAGACCCGAGCCCGAGTTCATCGGCTGGTAGTCACTGCGGATGCCGTCGCCGACGAACCCGTAGACGCCCTCCGGGCCATCGATGCCGTTCGCGAACGTGCCGCGGTGGCTGATCGTGAAGAGGTAGTACTTGCCATCCTTCATGTAGATCTGCGGACGCTCGGTCTGGTCGGTGACGCAGTTCGCCGACAGGATAGGCGGCAGGAACTCCCACTCGGTGAGCTCCTTGTTCTTCGCCTTCGCGAGACCGACGTTGCCGATCTGATACGTGGCGCCCGAAGCGTTCACCTGGTCGACCGTCTCCGTGAAGGGGTCGCCCTCGCGGTAGCCGAGGTCCTCTTCGTTGCAGGTCGCCGTCTCGCGGGGCATGGCGGAGTTGCCCTCGAACACCATGAAGGTCTCACCGGGGTGAGCCGGGTCCTCGAAGGTGAACGGGTCGCGGAAGTTGAAGAACTCGTTCTGCGCACCGGTCTGGTAGTAGGTGCCATCGGCCTGCAGCAGGTCGGTGACCTTGTCGAATCCGGTCAGCTTCACGCCGTGCTTGTTGGCGTGCACCTTGCCGACGCTCAGGGCGATGCGCGGGTCGTAAGGCTTGCGGTTGCTGCCGTCCTCGTTGCGGTAGAACGCGACATCCGTGAAGAACAGCTTGATCTCGCCGCCCTTCGAGATGCGCGCCGAGCCCGACCACTGGGTCTGATGGCTGTACGACTGGTCGGGGAAGATCTTGCCGGTCACGCCCTCGTCGAAGACGAGGCCGCCGTATGTCCAGCCGCCGTTCTCGGGACGCTCTTCGGCGGGGATGCCCGCGGGGCGATAGAAGTATCCGATCTTCGCGAACACGTGGCGCTCGTCGAACACGAGGTTGCGGTCGGCCACCAGCGAGAAGATGATCTCCTGGCCGTTGACGCTGTACTGATTGGCGTCCTCATCGGTCAGCGGCCACGAGTCCCAGACCCAGACCTCCTCGTTGCTCATGTCCGGGAAGTCCTGCGGGACCGCGGGCATCGTGAGTTCAACGGGCATCGAGTTCTGCTTCGAGCCCGCGGTCGGGTCCGACAGCCGCTTGAGCTGCCGGGCGTCGGCGCGGGTCCACTTCGCGGTGAAGTCGTCCTCGGGGGCATAGGCCTGCTGACTGTGAACGGTCGGCTGCGGGCCGTCCTGGAGGTCGGGCAGGGTGCCTGCCGCGGCGGGGGCCGCCACGGCCGCGGACGGAAGACCGACCAGGGCGGATGCCGTCACAGCCGCAGCTGCCAGCCCTCCGACGAGGAGGCGCTTGACGCGCTTCGGGGGAGTGTTCATTACGGGTGCTCCTTGGATGTCGAACCGTGCAAATCGATTTGCACGGCGACTTCATGTTGACACGACCCGCGACGATCGCGCACATGCGGATCCACGTGCATAGAGTTCGCGAAACCCGGACTTGACGTGCCGCCGTCATCGAGTTCATAATCATGGTCAGCCGATAAATCGATTTAGCACGAGGAAGTGTGGAAGACATGGCGAGGGCGCGGATCTCAGACGTCGCGGCGGCGGCCGGCGTCTCGGTGACGACCGTCTCGCTGGTCATGAACGACGTCGAGGCGCGGATCTCCGATGAGACGCGCCGTCGGGTCCGTGAGGCTGCGAAGGCCGTCGGCTACGCGCCCAGCTCGGTCGCCCGCGGCCTGCGTACACGCCAGACGCGCACGGTCGGCCTCATCTCCGACCAGATCGCGACCACGCCGTTCGCCGGCCGCATGCTCGCCGGCGCGCAGGACGCCGCCCGCGAGAACGGTCATCTCGTCTACCTCGTCGACACCGGCGGAGACCAGGCCATCGAGGGCGAGGCCATCCGTGCGCTGACGGCGCAGCAGGTCGACGCCATGATCTACGCGTGCATGTGGCACCGTGTCGTCGACGCTCCCGCCGGCCTGCCGGCCCAGGCGGTGTTCCTGGACTGCCGCCCCGCCGACGGCGGTTACCGCAGCGTCGTCCCCGACGATCGCGCAGGCGGGGCGGCCGCCGTGCGCGAGCTCATCGCGGCTGGGCACCGGCGCATCGCCTACATCGACACCGACGACGGCCCCATCGCCTCAGCACTCCGCCACCAGGGGTACCTCGAAGCGCTCGGCGAAGCGGGGATCACCGCCGGTCCTGCGTTGCACGTCACCGGCGACACGTCCGCGCACGGCGGTCGCGCCGCGGCGGAGCTCCTCCTGGATCTTCCGGAGGCTGAGCGACCCACCGCCGTCTTCTGCTTCAACGACCGCATGGCGGCCGGCGTCTACATCGCCGCGCACCGCCGCGGCCTCGAGATCCCGCGCGACCTGTCGGTCATCGGCTACGACGACCAGCAGCTCATCGCCGCGGAACAGGATCCCCCCTTGACCACCGTCGCTCTGCCCCACTACGCGATGGGGCGCTGGGCGATGGAGGTCGCGCTCGGCGTCCGCGCGGAAGGGGATGAGGACGCCACGCACCTGATGGAGTGTCCCGTCATCCGACGAGACTCCGTAGGCCCGCCGCCGGCGCAAGTCGCCAAACCGAACCGGCGACGGGCTTCACACACCGAGAGGTCGCCACAGGCGGCCACCGATCGATGACTCACGCGGGCGTGGGTCACTGACAAAAGGAAACCACAACAATGCGCAGAAGGACTCCGATCCTCGCATCGGCCGGTCTGGTCATGGCCGTCGCCCTGACCGGATGCGGTCAGGCCGGCCAAGGCGACGACACCACGGCCGACGGCCGCACGAAGCTCTCGATGTGGACCCACTCCGCGGGCAACCCCGCCGAACTGGAGGTCTACGAGCGGATCATCTCGGACTTCAACGAATCGCAGGACGAGTACGAGGTCGTGCACGAGTCGTTCCCGCAGGGCGCCTACAACGATGCGATCGTCGCGGCCGCGGCATCCGGCGATCTTCCCTGCCTGCTGGATCTCGACGGTCCGATCATGCCGAACTGGGCATGGGCCGGTTACCTCCAGCCGCTCGGCCTGCCGACGGAGCTGACCGACTCGCTGCTGCCGACCGCTGTGGGCGTCTGGGACGGCGAGGTGTACTCGGCCGGCTATTGGGACGCGGCACTGGGGATCTTCGCGCGGAAGTCCGTGCTCGATGCCAACGGCATCCGCATCCCGACGACCTCGGAGCCGTGGACGGCGGAGGAGTTCGGCGCAGCGCTGGGCACGCTCAAGGATGCCGGCTACGAGACCCCCATCGACATCGGTGCCGAAGACACCGGCGAGTGGTGGCCGTACGCCTACTCGCCCTTCCTGCAGAGCTTCGGCGGCGATCTGATCGACCGCTCGACGATGCTCACGTCGGAGGGCGTGCTCAACGGGCCGGAGGCGGTTGCGTGGGGTGAGTGGTTCGCCGGGCTGTTCGCCGACGGCTACGCCGGCAACAGCGGCACCGTGGGCAACCAGGAGTTCATCGACGACGAGGTGGCCCTGAGCTACACCGGCGTCTGGAACGCCGTCGCGGCGCTCGACGCCGTCGGGGACGACTTGCTGATCCTGCCCCCGCCGGACCTCGGCGAGGGCCCGAAGATCGGCGGCGGCTCGTGGCAGTGGGCCATCTCGTCCGAGTGCGAGGCGGCGGACGGCGCGCGCGAGTACCTGGAGTTCAGCTTCCAGGACGATTACATCACCGAGTTCGCCGACAAGCAGGTCGTGATCCCGGCGACGGATGCCGCTGCCCAGGCGTCGAAGTACTTCGGCGACGACGGTGCACTGCGGCCGTTCGTGGAGTTCTCGCAGGAGTACGCGGTGCTGCGCCCCGAGACGCCCGCGTACGCGGTCATCTCGTCGACGTTCGAGACCGCCGCGAAGGACATCATGAACGGCGCGGACGTGCAGGAGACCCTCGACCGCGCGGTGTCGGAGATCGACGCGAAC
This sequence comes from Microbacterium ureisolvens, assembly GCF_015278315.1. Classification (GTDB taxonomy): domain Bacteria; phylum Actinomycetota; class Actinomycetes; order Actinomycetales; family Microbacteriaceae; genus Microbacterium; species Microbacterium ureisolvens. The sequence goes on from NZ_JADIJE010000007.1 coordinate 89,781, forward strand.
ATCGCGTCGAACGACGGGTACGGCTTCCAGTGATCCACCGCGCCGGCGAGGGCCTCAGTCCCTCGCCGGCGCACCCCGAGAGAGATCTGCCATGACTGTCACTCCTCCGACGGTCGCCGCCGAAAAGCCTCGGCGCGCCTACCGTCGCTTCCGCTCCATCAAGGGCCGCGAGACCTGGGCCGGGCTCGGGATGATCGCCCCCGCGGGCATCCTCCTGGTCCTGTTCCTCATCATCCCGGTGATCCTCGCGTTCACGCTGTCGTTCACGAACGCGCGCCTCATCTCCCCGAACCCGCCGCGGTTCGTCGGCTTCGACAACTTCATCCGCGCGTTCACCGCCGATCCCGTGTTCGTGCAGTCCGTCGGCAACACGGCGATCTTCGCGCTGGTCGTGGTGCCGGTGCAGGCCGGCCTCGGTCTGCTGCTCGCGGTGCTGGTGAACCGCCGCATGCGCGGCGTCACGGCCTTCCGCGTGATCTTCTTCATCCCGGTCGTCACCTCGATCGTGGTGGTGTCGATCCTGTGGAAGTTCATGTACCAGAAGGACGGCCTCATCAACGCGATGTTCGACGCACTCACCTTCGGGGCGTGGACCGGCGTGGACTGGCTGAACGACCCGCAGACGGCTCTCGGCGCCATCATCGTGCTGTCGATCTGGCAGGCGGTCGGCTTCCACATGATCATCTGGCTCTCGGGGCTGCAGACCATCCCGGAAGAGCTCTACGAGGCGGCCAAGATGGACGGGGCGAGCCCCTGGCGTCAGTTCACGAACGTCACGTGGCCGGGCCTGCGTCCGACCATGGTGTTCGTGCTCGTCACGATCACCATCGCCGCGCTGGGACTGTTCGTGCAGGTGGACGTCATGACCCAGGGCGGTCCCGTGAACTCGACGTCGACGATCGTGTACTACGCCGTGCGCAAGGGGTACGAGCAGCAGGAGATCGGCTATGCCGCGGCGATCTCGCTGATCTTCTTCGTTGCGGTGCTGATCATCGCGCTCATCCAGCGCCGGCTCACGCGAGAGAAGGATTGACGTGTCCGCGACCAGAACGCTCACCACCGCGACCGAGACGCGCCGTCCGTCGCGCGCGCCCCGCGTGGCCCCGGTCCGCAGCGAGAAGTCGCAGCGCATCCGCGGAAGGATCTTCCTCTACATCGCGCTCTCGCTGTTCGGGATCGTCTTCCTCTTCCCGCTCGTGTTCATGTTCGTCTCGAGCCTCAAGCCTGACAGCCAGATCCTGCAGGACATCGACTCCGTCCAGGCCTTCCTTCCCGTCGGCGACATCAGTCTCGACAACTACTTCGGCGTCTTCGACCGGGTGCCCGTCGCGCAGTTCCTGTTCAACTCGGTGCTCGTGACCGTTCTCACCGTCGGGCTGGGTCTCGTCGTGAACTCGATGGCGGGCTTCGCGCTGTCGCGTCTGGAGTGGAAGGGACGCATCGTCGTGCTCGCGCTCGTGATCGCGACGCTCATCGTCCCGTTCGAGACCATCGCCGTGCCGATGGTCTACTGGGTCGCACAGCTGCCGACGATCGTGTTCGAGGGCGGCGTGCCGAAGTACGACTTCGGCTGGCTGAACACGTATGAGGTGCAGATCGTGCCGTTCATCGCGAACGCGTTCTCGATCTTCCTCTTCACGCAGTACTTCTCGACCATCCCGAAGTCGCTCGACGAGGCCGCGCGCATCGACGGCGCGAGCTGGTTCACGATCTACCGGCGCATCCTCGTGCCGCTGTCGGGCCCGGCGTTCGCGACGGTCGCGATCCTCACCTTCCTGCCGGCGTGGAACCAGTACCTCTGGCCTCTCATGGTGGTCCAGAAGGAGGAGCTGCGCCCGGTGATGGTCGGCATGCAGTACTTCTTCCAGCTCAACACCGCGTGGGGTGAGGTGATGGCGTACACCTCTCTCATCACCATCCCGGTGCTGATCGTGTTCCTGATCTTCCAGCGGGCATTCGTCAGCAGCATCGCCGCGAGCGGAGTGAAGGGATGAGCGGCCGCGACCCGCGGATCGTGGTGATCGGCGAGGCGCTCGTCGACATCGTCCACCGCCCCGGCGGCGTCATCGAAGAGACGCCGGGAGGAAGTCCCGCCAACACGGCGCTCGCCCTCGGACGCCTGGATCGGCATCCGACCCTCGTCACGAGACTGGGCGACGATGATCACGGATGCCGCATCCGGGCGTGGCTCGCGGAGTCCGAGGTCTCGGTCGTCGCGGTCACCGCACCACGGACCGCCACCGCCACCGCGCACGTGGGCGCAGACGGCGGTGCCGCCTACGAGTTCGACCTGGAGTGGGAGCTGGGCCCGGATCCCGCGGCGCTCGCGGACGAGCTGCGGATGGCCGACCTCGTGCACGTCGGCTCCGTCGCGGCGGTGCTCGAACCCGGCGCCGATCACGTGGCCGCGCTCGTGCGCGATGCGTCGGCCACCGTCACCGTCACGTACGACCCCAACATCCGCCCGTCCCTCGTCGACGATCCGGCGCAGGTGCGCGCGCGGGTGCTCGCACTGATCGGGCTCGCCGACGTGGTCAAGGCGAGCGACGAGGACCTGCGCTGGCTGCACCCGGGGCGCGACGTGGCCGAGGTGGCGCGCGAGTGGGTGGCGCGAGGACCGGCGCTCGTCGTCGTCACGCTCGGTGCGCACGGCGCGCTGGGGGTGACGGCCGAAGGCGCGGTCACCGTGCCCGCGAGGGTCACCGGGGTGGTCGACACCGTCGGCGCGGGCGACACCTTCATGGGCGCCCTCATCGACGGCATCGTCGGACGCGTCGTGCCCCCGAGCGCCGCGACCACCGTGGTCGGCGGCATCCCTCTCGATGAACTCGAAGCGCTGCTTCGTCGCTGCGCGGCCGCGGCGGCCATCACCGTCTCGCGTCCCGGCGCCGACCCGCCGCGACGGGATCAGCTCGCCGCGTCCGCCCGCTGAGCGCCTCTTCCCCGACATCTCCGGCCGCATCGGCCGACCCGATCGCGCGGTCTCCGCGCCGACTCCGAAGGATCTCCCTCACGTGTTCGATCTCCCCGGCTCCTGGGTATGGGACTACTGGTTCGCCGACGACGGCGAGCGCTACCACCTCTTCTTCCTCTACGCCTCGCGTGCGCTGCACAACCCCGACGCGCGGCACCATCGCGCCTCGATCGGGCACGCCGTGTCGACCGACCTCGTCGAGTGGACGCAGGTGGCCGATGCGCTGGTGCGCAGCGACGCCCCGGCGTTCGACGATCTGGCGACGTGGACAGGCTCGGTGGTGCGGCATCCGGACGGCACGTGGTTCATGTTCTACACCGGCGCGTCGCTCGCACCCGACGGCAGGAACATCCAGCGCATCGGCTACGCGACCTCTCCCGACCTTGACGTGTGGACCAAGGCCCCCGGGCCGGTGCTCGAGGCCAGGGCGCCGTGGTACGAGAAGCTCGACAGCGGCGCCTGGCACGACGAGGCGTTCCGCGACCCCTGGGTCTTCGCCGATCCCGGCGGGAAGGGGTGGCACATGCTCATCACTGCCCGCACACCCGAGGGTCCCGTCGACGGGCGCGGCGTGGTCGGCCACGCCTGGTCGTCCGACCTGCGGGCGTGGGAACTGCGGGAGCCGCTGAGCCTCCCGACCGAGGACGGGTTCGGGCAGCTCGAGGTGCTGCAGGTCGAGGTGGTCGACGGCCGACCGGTGCTGATCTTCTCGTGCCTGGGCGAGCACGCCACCGAGGCCCGACGCGGCGGAGGGGGAACGTGGGCGGTTCCCGCCGAGAGTGTGCTCGGGCCGTTCGATGTGGACGCCGCTTATCCGGTCACCGACGACCGCCTCTACGTCGGTCGCCTGCTGCGACGCCGGTCCGACGGGCAGTGGCTGCTCTTCGCGTTCCGCAACGCGGGCGACGACGGGGCCTTCGTCGGCGGCGTCAGCGACCCCATGCCGGTTCAGTGGAAGGACGGGAAGCTGGTGCGCCGGGAAGCCGCCCACCTGCCGATCGCCTGACGCGCATCCGGCCGGGGCTTCGCGGACGGGCACCGGCCGGCTTCCGCCGCGGTCTAGCGTGGCGGCGGATCACCGTGTCCGCACGAGAAGGGATGACGATGGAGTCAGCTTCGCAAGGACGATCGGCGCGCCGCGTCGCCGGCGCTCTCACCGCGATCGCGGTGATCGGCGCCACTGTGGCGGGCGGCCTCACGAGCGGTTCGGGGGTGCCTGCCGCCGCCGCGGCGGAGCCCGACGAATACCGCGCGCAGTACCACTTCACGGTGCCCGACCACTGGAAGAACGACCCGCAGCGGCCGGTCTTCGTGGACGGGAAGTTCCACTACTACTACCTGTACAACAGCGACTACGACGCCGACCCCACGGCGAACTTCGGCACGGCCTGGCGGCTTGCCACCTCGTACGACGGGGTCGTGTTCGCCGACCAGGGGGTCGCCGCCCCCAAGAAGACGAACGCCAACTACGACCTGTGGTCGGGGTCGGCCGTGGTCGACCACGCGAACACCGCCGGCTTCGGCGCCGGGGCGGTGGTGATGCTCGTGACCCAGATGGACCATCCCACGCTCGCACAGCAGGCGAACGCCTCCGGGCCGCAGGCACAGTTCCTCTGGTACTCGACCGACGGCGGGCGCAACTTCCGGCCGTACGGCGCGCAGCCGGTGATCGCGAACGGGGGGCGCGCGGACTTCCGCGACCCGAAGGTGGTGTGGGATGCCGAGCGGAGCCGATGGGTCGCGCTCATCGCCGAACGCGACCGCGTGAGCTTCTACACCTCACCCGACCTCAAGGCCTGGACGCGCACCTGGGAGTACGTGAATCCCGGGATCGGCACGATCGAGTGCCCCGATCTGTTCCGCATCCGCGCCGACGACGGCACCGTGAAGTGGGTCTTCGGAGTGAGCGCGAACGGGTACGCCACGAACGAGCCGGCGACCTTCGCGTACTGGACGGGAAGCTTCGACGGCACGTCGTTCGCGTTCGACCGGACCGCCCCGCAGTGGCTCGACCACGGCTTCGACTGGTACGGCGCGGTCACGTGGGAGGACCCGGTCGCGCCGCTGGACCGCCGCTATGCCGTCGGCTGGATGAACAACTGGGACTACGCGCATTCCACGCCGACCTGGAGCGCGGACGGCTTCAACGGCACCGACTCGATCACGCGCGAGATCCGCCTCGCACGTGACGGCTCGTCCTTCCATCTCGTGTCGCAGCCGGTGGCGGCCCTCGCCGACATCGCGACCCGGATCACGCCGCTCGGCGACGTCACGGTGGACGGATTCCTGCAGCTGGGCTATCGCGGCGACGCGTACCAGCTCGAAGCCGAGGTCTCGTGGGAGACCGCCAACAACATCGGCGTGCAGCTGCGGCGATCGGCCGACGGGACCCGTCACGCCGACGTCGGTGTGACCGAGACCTACGCCTACCTCAATCGCGGGCAGACGGGCCGTCCGGCCGGGACCTGGAAGACCGAGAGCCGGACGCCGTTCGACGGAACCACGGGCACGGTGCGGCTGCGCATCCTCGTCGATCGGACGACCGTCGAGGTTTTCGTCGACGACGGCCGCCACGTGCACTCCAGCCAGGTGTTCGCCCCGCCCGGAGACGACGGCCTCGCCCTCTACTCCACCGGCGGGCCGGCGACCTTCCACGACCTCACCGTCACCGAGTTCGGGAGCGTTGCGCAGCGGCCGGCGAGGCTTCTCGGCGATTTCGAGGGCGCGACCTGGGGGAGCGGGTGGACGGCCACCGGCGACTTCGCGGGCGCGACGCCGACTACCGCGCAGCTGCGCAGCCAGGTGGGCTCGCGCGTCGCCGACACGTTCGCAGGGGGCGGCGATGCGGCCACTGGCACGATCACGTCGCCGTCGTTCACGGTCGATCGCAACTTCGTGCACTTCCTCGTCGGCGGCGGAGACCATCCCCTCGGCGTCGAGCCGGCCACCTCCGTGCAGCTGCTGGTCGACGGTCAGCCGGTGCGCACGTCGACCGGAGACGATTCGCCGGACCTCCGCCGGGTCGAGTGGGATGTCCGCGAGTTCGCCGGGCGCACCGCTCAGTTCCAGATCCTCGACGACGCGACCGGCGCCTGGGGTCACCTGATGGTCGATCAGATCGTGCTGAGCGACTGACGCCTCTCGATGCGAGGGTGCCGGTGCCCGATCCGGACTCGGGCGCCCTCGCTCGGTGCGGGGCGTCGCCGACTCCGTGAGCCGGGCGCTACCAGCCGAGCTCCTCGATGTAGCGCAGCAGCACGCCTTCGCGCAGGGCCCAAGGCGACACCTCGAGCTCGTCGACGTCGAGCGCCCGCATGGCCTCGTGCAGCACGACCGCGCCGGCGACGATCTGGAACGTCCGGTCCGGCGTGATGCCGGGAAGCTCCTGTCGGGCGGATGCCGGGATCCGCGCGAGCCGCGGAATCCACGAGCTGAGCGAAGCACGGGGCAGCAGCATCCGCTCGCTTCCCGACCATCCGGGTGCCGGATAGCCGACGAGCTTCGCGAGCGAGCGGATCGCCTTCGACGACCCGACGACGTGGTCGGGGCGATCGAGCTTGCGGAAGGACTTGGCGACCGGTGCGAGCGTCTTGCGTGCGTGGTCGCGGAGCTTCTCGACGGCGGCCTCGCCCGGGGGGTCGTCGGGAAGGAACTGCACCGTCATGCGCCCTGCGCCGAGGGGGACGGATGCCGCGGCCTCGGGCAGCTCGTCGGCTCCGGCCGCGAGCTCGAGCGAGCCGCCGCCGATGTCGAAGAGCAGGATCTGGCCGGCAGCCCAGCCGAACCAGCGGCGCACGGCGAGGAAGGTGTACCGCGCTTCGGTCTCGCCGCCGAGCACCTGCAGCGGCTGGCCGAGGGCCTCCTCGATGAGAGCGATGACCTCGGGGCCGTTCTTCGCCTCCCGCACCGCGGAGGTCGCTGTCGCGAGCAGCTCGTCGACGTTCTCGGACGCGGCGACCTCGCGCGCCTCGGTCACGGCCGAGACGAGGGCGGTGACGCCCTCCTCGGTGATCGAGCCGTCGGGCGCGAGATAGCGCATGAGCCGCAGCACCGTGCGCTGGCTCGTCGTGGCCAGCGGCCTCCCGCCCGGTCGGACGTCGGCGACGAGCAGGTGGACGGTGTTCGAGCCGATGTCGAGGACTCCCAGGCGCACGGACTCAGGGTAGCGGGTGGCAGCGGCGGAACAGGGCGGTGCGGGCCGGGCACTTGTTCGGTTGCCGCGACCCGGCTGGGTGGCCGGGGTCGACCAGGTGCGCGCTGAGTGCGCCGGTTTCGGTGGCCGGGTCGCGGCATCCGTCGTCCTCGCGTCAGCGGTTACGATGGGGCGCGATGTCCGCCGATGACGCCACCATGGTCACCCCAGCCCTCTCGCTGTACCGCGAGATCGACCGCGCCGACTGGGCGCGCCTGGCTGCCGGGATGACGCAGCCGCTCAGCGAGACCGAGATCGTCCAGATCCGAGGACTCGGCGACCGGCTCGACATGGCCGAGGTCGAGCAGGTGTACGTGCCGCTGTCGCGCCTGCTGTCGCTGTACGCCGAGTCGACCAAGCGCCTGGGTGCCGAGGAGTCGGCGTTCCTCGGCGAGAACGACTCGACCACCCCGTTCATCATCGGGGTCGCCGGGTCGGTGGCCGTCGGCAAGTCCACGATCGCACGCCTGCTGCGCGAGCTGACCTCGCGCTGGCCGGGCACCCCCCGCGTCGAGCTCGTCACGACGGACGGCTTCCTGTACCCGAACGCCGAGCTCGAGCGCCGCGGACTCATGGAGCGCAAGGGCTTCCCCGAGTCGTACGACCGCCGCTCGCTCGTGTCGTTCCTCACCGAGGTGAAGAGCGGCGCACCCGAGGTGCGGGCGCCCTTCTACTCCCACATGCGGTACGACATCGTGCCCGATGCGGTCATCACCGTGCGGCGCCCCGACATCGTGATCGTCGAGGGCCTCAACGTGCTCCAGCCGCCGCCCACCCCGAACGACGTCGCCGTCAGCGAGCTGTTCGACTTCTCGATCTACGTGGACGCGGATGCCTCGCACATCGCCCAGTGGTACGTCGATCGCTTCCTCGCCCTGCGCCGGGCGGCCTTCAGCAACCCGAACTCGTTCTTCAACGTCTTCGCACAGCTCTCGGACGACGAGGCGGTGGAGCGCGCGCTCGGATTCTGGAACTCGATCAACCTCCCGAATCTCGAGGAGAACGTGCTCCCCACCCGCCACCGCGCGAACCTCGTGCTGCAGAAGGCGGCCGACCACACGGTCGAGACGGTGCTCCTGCGCAAGCTCTGAGCCCGGCGTTCGCGCCGTCTCGTCTCGCTTCGCTCGCTCAACGACCGGGCCTCTTCCGGTTCCCGGTCGTTGAGCGAGCGAGGCATGAGCGAGACGAAACGCCCCGAGCGCGGCGCAGGACCGAGGCGGCGGCATCCGTCACCTTCCTCATCTGAGGTTCTCGATTCGTAAGGGATCCTTGCGAAACCGCGCGCCTACCATTAGGCGCATGTGCGGAATCGTCGGATACGTGGGCCCTCGGCAGAGCCAGGCCGTTCTCATCTCCGGGCTCTCGCGGCTCGAGTACCGCGGCTACGACTCCGCCGGCATCGCCGTGATCGACGGCGACGGGGGCCTCGGCATGCGCAAGCGCGCCGGCAAGCTGAAGGTGCTGCGCGACGACCTGGCGGCGCACCCGCTCGCCGACGGCACCACCGGCATCGGCCACACCCGCTGGGCCACGCACGGCGGCCCGACCGACGGCAACGCCCACCCGCATCTCGCCGACGACGACAAGCTCGCCGTCATCCACAACGGCATCATCGAGAACTTCTTCGAGCTGAAGTCCGAGCTCGTCTCCGACGGCTACACCTTCCGCAGCGAGACCGATACCGAGGTCGCGGCCGTCCTGCTCGGCCGCGAGTACCGCCGCACCGGCGACCTCGTCACCGCTTTCCGCGCCGTCGTGTCGCGGCTCGAGGGCGCGTTCACTCTCCTCGCGCTGCACGAGGACCAGCCCGGGCTCGTCGTGGGGGCCCGCCGCAACTCGCCGCTCGTGATCGGGCTGGGCGAGGGAGAGAACTTCCTCGGCTCGGACGTGGCGGCGTTCGTCGAGCACACCCGTAACGCGCTCGCGATCGGGCAGGACCAGATCGTCGCGATCACGCCCGAGGCTGTGACGGTCACCGACTTCGACGGCAACCCGGTCGATGTCGAGCCGTTCGAGGTGACGTGGGATGCCGCGGCCGCCGAGAAGGGCGGATGGTCGTCGTTCATGGCCAAGGAGGTCTCCGAAGAGCCGGAGGCGGTCGCCAACACGCTGCGCGGACGCGTCCGTGACGGCGAGGTCGTGATCCCCGAGCTCGACGGGCTCGACGAGCTCTTCCAGGACGTCTCGCGCATCATCGTGATCGCCTGCGGCACCGCCGCGTACGCCGGCCAGGTCGGCAAGTACGCGATCGAGCAGTGGACCCGCATCCCGGTCGACGTCGAGCTCGCCCACGAGTTCCGCTACCGCGACCCGGTGATCGGGCCCGACACGCTCGTCGTCTCGATCAGCCAGTCGGGCGAGACCATGGACACGCTCATGGCCGTCAAGTACGCGCGCGAGCACGGGGCGAAGACGCTGTCGGTCTGCAACACGCAGGGCGCCACGATCCCGCGCGAGTCGGACGCCATCGTCTACACGCACGCCGGCCCCGAGGTCGCCGTCGCCTCGACGAAGGCGTTCGTCGCACAGATCACCGCGCTGTACCTGATGGGGCTGCACATCGGCCGCGTCCGCGGCGCGATCGACGCGTCGGCCGCCGCCGACCACGTGCGCGAGCTCGAGGCGATCCCCGCGAAGATCTCGCAGATCCTCGAGCGCGAGCAGCCGCGCATCGAGCAGTTCGCCGGCTGGATGGCCGACACGCGTTCGGTGCTCTTCCTCGGTCGCCACGTCGGCTACCCGATCGCGCTCGAGGGTGCGCTCAAGCTCAAGGAGCTCGCGTACATCCACGCCGAGGGCTTCGCCGCCGGCGAGCTCAAGCACGGGCCGATCGCGCTGATCGAGCCCGGTCAGCCGGTGTTCGTGGTCGTGCCGTCGCCGCGCGAGTCCGCCGAGATGCACAAGAAGGTGATCTCGAGCATCGAGGAGATCCGCGCCCGCGGCGCCCGCGTCATCGCGATCGCCGAGGAGGGCGACGCCGCGGTGCTGCCCAAGTCCGACGAGGTGCTGCGCATCCCGCTCGCCGGGCCGTTCTTCGAGCCGCTCCTGGCCGTCGTGCCGCTCCACATCTTCGCTATGGGGCTCGCGACTGCCAAGGGCCTCGACGTCGACCAGCCGCGCAACCTCGCGAAGTCTGTCACCGTCGAGTAGCAGCATCCCCGCCCGAACTCCGGCCGGTTCTGCACTCCCGCGTCCCTCGTCGACATCGCGGTTTCTCGGCGAAACACCGAGTCATCGGCGCCCATCGCGGGGTTGCTCGCCGAGGAACTGCGATCTCGACTGAGACGGGGTGGGCGGCGCGCGTGGCATCGCGGACGGGAGGTGAGGCGCGCGATCCGGCGGGACGGCCGCGATAGTCTGACGGATGCCGCGGCCGCGGCACCCAGGAGGACCACATGATCGTCGGCATCGGCGTCGACCTCGTCGACATCCCGCGGTTCGAGCGGACGATCGAGCGCACGCCACGTCTGCTCGAGCGGCTGTTCTCGGACGCCGAGCGGCAGCTCAAGCCGCACTCGCTCGCCGCCCGCTACGCGGCGAAGGAGGCGCTCATCAAGGCCCTCGGCGGCTCGGACGGGGTGCACTGGACCGAGATCGAGATCGCGTCCGAGGCATCCGGTCGTCCGGTCTTCTCGCTGTGCGGCTCCACCGCCGACGTCGTTGCCCAGCGCGGGATCACCGCCCTGCACCTGTCGCTGTCACACGACGCGGGACTCGCCACGGCCTACGTGGTCCTGGAGGCCGTTTCGCCCGGCACGGCCAACCAGAGCACCCTCGCTCAAACCGAGGGCGGCGCCCCCGGTCTCGACGCGAACCCCCTGTCTCGCGACGACGCCGCCGCGCCCCGAGCCGAGGGAGGCGCCGTATGAGCCGCCCGCCCGCCGGCGTCCTGCGCGAGGCCGTCGTCGACGTCGGCGCAATCGAAGACAACGTGCGCCACCTGCGCCGGCTCACCGGTTCCGAGATCATCGCGGTCGTCAAGGCCGACGGGTACGGACACGGCGCCGCCCGCTCGGCGCTCGCCGCTCTCGCGGGCGGCGCGACGCGCCTGGGCGTCTCCGACATCACCGAGGCGCTGGCGCTCCGCCGCGCCGGCATCGACGCCCCCATCGTCGCGTGGCTGCACGCGCCGGGCGTCGACTTCGGCGAGGCCGCAGCCCTGGGCATCGAGCTCGGCATCTCGAACCTCGACCAGCTGCAGAAGGCGGCGGGCGCGGCATCCGCTGATCGTCCCGTCGGGGTGCACCTGAAACTCGAGACGGGACTGTCGCGCAACGGGATCGCGCCCGCCGATTACCGCGTGGTGTTCGCCGAGGCGGCGCGGCTCGAGCGCATCGGCCGCGTGCGCGTCATCGCGCTCTTCAGTCACCTCTCCAACGCCTCCGACGAGGACGACCGCGCGGCGCTGCGCGCCTTCGAGGAGGGCGTCGGCATCGCCGCGTCGCTGGGGCTGGCCCCACCGCTCCGGCACCTCGCGGCGACGCACGCGGCGATCGACCTGCCCGAGGCCCGCCTCGGGTGCGTGCGCATCGGCATCGGGCTCTACGGGCTCTCGCCCTTCGACGACCGCACCTCGGCCGACCTGGGCCTGCGCCCGGCGATGACCCTCCACGGCGCGGTCGCCGCGGTGCGGCGCGTGCCCGCGGGCAAAGGCGTCTCGTACGGCTACGACTACCGCACCGACCGCGACACGACGCTCGCCCTGGTGCCCCTCGGCTATGCCGATGGCGTGCCGCGGCAGGCTTCTGGCTCGGCCCCCGTCGCGATCGGCGGGCGGCGCTTCCGTGTGGCCGGGCGCATCGCGATGGACCAGTTCGTCGTCGACGTAGGGGACGCCCCGGTCGCGGTCGGCGATGAGGCGGTGCTGTTCGGCGACCCGACCCTCGGCGTGCCGTCGGCGACGGAATGGGCGGATGCCGCGGGCACGATCAACTACGAGATCGTCACGCGTGTCGGGCCCCGCGTGCCGCGGAGGCAGGTGTCGGAGTGAGCGGGAACGCCGAAGAAGCCCCGGTTGTTGCACCGGGTGTGGACAGCACGACTTCGACCACCGGCACTCAGGGGATCGACGCCCTCGTCGCCACGCGCGAGATCTCTTCGCCGGAGGCCATGGAGGCGCTCGGCGAGGAGATGGGACGGATGCTGCGCCCCGGCGACATGGTGGTTCTCACCGGTCCGCTCGGCGCGGGCAAGACCACCCTCACGCGCGGCATCGGCCGCGGGCTGAACGTGCGCGGGCCGATCCAGAGCCCGACGTTCGTCCTCGCGCGGACGCACCCCTCGCTCGACGGCGGCGCACCCCTCGTCCACGTCGACGCCTACCGGCTGGGCTCCGCCGCCGAGCTCGACGACCTCGACATCGACTTCGACGGCTCCGTCGTGATCGTCGAGTGGGGCCGGGGTCTCGTCGACGGCATCCGCGATCACTGGTGGGACGTCGAACTCGAGCGCGAGTGGCACGGCCGCGGCGTCGACAACGCGTGCGGCACGATCGGCCACGAGGCCGACCTCGACGCCGACACCCCGCGCCTGGTGAAGATCACCCGCCGCCCGTAGCGGGCGCCGGGTCGCGGCATCAGTCGTCCTCGCGTCCTCAATTGAGGAGCTGAGCCGAGCTGCGGGGTGGGCATGGGATTCGGGCCCTCATTTCGGTTCCATCCCTCAATTGAGGATCTGACCCGGGCTGCGCAGTGGGCGGGCCATCGGTCCATCCGCTCCAGTCCTCAATTGAGGACCTGAGCCGAGCTGCGGTGCGAACACGTGATTCGGGCCCTCATTCCGGCTCCAACCCTCAACTGAGGACGGTGAGACCGCGCCGAGCCTCGGTCGCGGAGGCGCCGACTACCCTGGAGGGGTGATCCTCGGCATCGACACGTCGCTCGGCTCCGCGGTGGCGGTCGTCGAGCCTGACGGCGTCATCCGCTCGCAGGTCGAGAGCGCAGACCCTCGCGGCCACGCCGAGGTGATCGGCACGCTGATCGAGCGGGCGCTGGCCGAGGCATCCGTCTCCCCGTCAGAGATCACGCAGGTCGCCGCCGGCATGGGACCAGGCCCGTTCACCGGGCTGCGCGTCGGGATCGCCGCCGCACGCACTTTCGCGCTCGGCCGCGGCGTGCCGGTCGTGCCCGTCGTCAGCCACGACGCCGTCGCCCTCGAGCTGCTGCTGCACACCGCGCTCACCGCGGACTGGGGCTACGCCGCGGGGTACGAGAACGACACCGAGGAGACCTTCGCCGTGGTCACCGACGCCCGCCGGCGCGAATTCGCCTACACGCTGTATCGCGGCCTCGATGATGACGGACTGCCGGTGCGCGCGACCGAGCCCGCCCTCACGCCCCGTGATGACCTCGACGCGCTGCTCGCCCACGCCGGAGCCGACCGGCGCGATGCCGACCGCATCCCCGCAGCGATGCTCGCGCTCGCCGCGGCCCGCGCCCTCGGCGCCGGTCGCCGCATCGGCCCGGCGGACGCGCTCTACCTGCGCTCGCCCGATGTGACGCTTCCGCACGCGCCGAAGCGGGTGTACCTGTGACGATCCGCACGGCCACCGGCGGCGACCTCGCCGCCATCATGTCGCTCGAGCGCGCCTCGTTCCCGACTGACGCGTGGTCCGAGGCGATGATGCGCGAAGAGCTGGCCTCGCCGCACGGCTGGTACGTCGTCGACGAGGAGGCCGGGCGCCTGCTCGGCTACGCGGGATTGCGTGCTGTCGCCGGAGCGCGGGATGCCGACATCCAGACGATCACGATCACCGAGGCTTCTCGGGGTCGCGGCCGCGGCCGTTCACTGCTGCGGGCCCTGCTCACGGAGGCCTCGCGCCGTCAGGTGACGGACGTGTTCCTCGAGGTGCGCGCCGACAACCCTGTGGCCCAGGCGCTGTACGTCTCGGAGGGCTTCGCCGAGATCGGGCGCAAGCCCCGGTACTACCAGCCCGACGACGTCGACGCCGTCGTGATGAAGCTCGACCTTCGGGGCTGGCGCGCTGCCCGTCACGGGGCTGAGGCCGGCGAAACTCCACGGGATCCGGCACTGGCGGCCGGTGAGACGGATGCCGCGGCCGCCGCGAGCGCGGATCCGTGGAGTTCTGCGGGAGGGGTGTGCACGTGAACCGGGCCGAACCGCTGGTGCTCGGCATCGAGACGAGCTGCGACGAGACCGGTATCGGGATCGTGCGCGGCCGCACGCTGCTGTCGAACACGATCGCCAGCTCGATGGACGAGCACGCCCGCTACGGAGGCGTCGTGCCCGAGGTCGCGGCGCGCGCGCACCTCGAGGCGCTGCAGCCGTCGATCGAGGCCGCGCTCGCCGAATCCGGCGTGGGGCTCGCCGACCTCGACGCGGTCGCCGTGACGAGCGGACCCGGCCTCGCCGGGGCGCTCATGGTCGGCGTGGGCGCGGCCAAGGCGCTGTCGGTCTCGCTCGAGAAGCCGCTCTACGCCGTCAACCACCTCGTCGGCCATATCGCCGCCGACATCCTCGATGCCGACGCGACGCCGCTGGAGTACCCGACGGTGGCCCTGCTCGTCAGTGGCGGGCACACGTCGCTGCTCCTCGTCCGCGACCTGACGACCGACGTCGAGCTGCTCGGCGAGACGATGGATGACGCCGCCGGCGAAGCCTTCGACAAGGTCGCCCGCCTGCTCGGGCTGCCCTACCCCGGAGGGCCTGAGGTCGACCGCGCCGCGGCAGCCGGGGATCCGAAGGCCATCGCCTTCCCGCGGGGCCTCTCGCGCGCGTCCGACATGGCCCGCCACCGGTACGACTTCTCGTTCTCGGGGCTCAAGACCGCCGTCGCCCGCTGGGTCGAGCAGCGCCAGGCCGCGGGGGAGCCCGTGCCGGTCGCCGACGTCGCCGCCAGCTTCCGCGAGGCCGTCGTCGACGTGCTCGTGACCAAGGCGCTCGCCGCGTGCCGCGACCACGGGGTGCCCCGCCTGCTCCTCGGCGGCGGCGTGATCGCCAACCGGCGCCTGCGCGACGTCGCGCTCGAGCGTGCGGAGGCCGAGGGCGTCACCGTGCGCATCCCCCCGCTGTCGCTGTGCACCGACAACGGGGCCATGATCGCCGCCCTCACCTCCGAGCTCATCATGTCGGGCCGGCCGCCGTCGACGCTCGAGTTCGGCGCCGACTCGACCCTGCCGGTCACCGAGATCCAGGTCGCGGAGTCGGCATGACCTCGGACGAGAAGCGGATGCCGCATCCCGACGACACGGCGGAGCCCGCTGGTCCGCCGCGGGCCGAGGTGCCGACCCCCATCGAGGCCGAAGGTGCGCGTCAGTCCGAAGGGGCCGAGCAATCAGGCAATTCGAGCGCGGACCTCCGGTCGTTGAGCGAGCGAGGAACGAGCGAGACGAAACGCCTCGGAGATTCGAACGACTCCGACCCAACGCGTCCGGAGGCCGCGCCGTCTGCTCCCGCGCCGTCTGCTCCCGCGCCGTCTGCTCCCACCGCGTTCGCGTCTGCGGGCACCGCGCTGGCCGTTCCGGGGGCCGCCCCCAGCATCCCGGCGGCAGCTCCGAGCACCCCCGCTGCCGCCCCTGACGTCTCACCCGCGGGACCGGCACCGAGTACCCCAGCCGTGCCCCCGGCGCCGAGTAGTCCGATCGCAGCTCCGGCAACCCCGCCTGCGCCACCCGCCCCTGCCGCGACGCCCGCCCCGGCCGCAGCCCCGCCGGCCCCGGCCGCCCCAGCCGCGCGTCCGACCGTCGAGGCGCCCTCGCCCGACGTCGACCTGACCCACGACGCCACCCCGATGCCGGGCGCGCACCGCGGCGGGTTCTCGCGGCTGCCGACGGCGCCGGTCGCGGTGACCGTCGAGTCCGCACCGGCCGAGCCAGGCGGCGAGTTCACGCCCGACGACACGCAGTGGCGGCCTGACGAGCCCGCCGACTTCCATCGCGGGCTCGGCACGTGGGCGCTCGCGTTCGCGATCGTCGGCCTCGTCGTCTCGCTGTTCGTCGGCTGGGGCTTCCCGATCGGACTCATCGCCGTGGTGTCGGGGATCATCGCGCTGCGGCGTCCGCTCGAGAGCCGCGCCGTGGCGGTGTGGGCGATCGTGCTCGGCGTCGTCTCGATCCTGTACAGCGCCGGATGGCTCCTCTACGCCGGATTCCGCGCCAACCTCTTCGGCTGAGCGGTCTCCCTGCCGTCAGACGCGGTCGGCCAGGATCGCGGTGCGGCGGGATCCGATGCGAGTGAGCAGCAGGGTCGCCGCCGCCGAGCCCCGGAGCTTCAGACGCGTGCGCAGTGCCGCGGGGTCGACATCCACCCCGCGCTTCTTGATCTCGAGGCGGCCGATGTCCCGTTCGCGCAGCGCTTTGCCCAGCGCCTTCACGTCGGCCGGCAGCACCTCGCGCACGCGGAACGTCGAGACGAACGGCGACGTGAGCGCCGCGTCCGACGTGAGGTAAGCGATGTGCTCGTCGAGCATCCCCGCCTGGAGCGTCCGGGCGACGTCGCCGATGAGCCGCGCCCGGATGACGGCGCCGTCGGGCTCGTGCAGGAAGGCGCCGAGCTCGCGAACCGGCTCGTCCGCGGCATCCGTCTCCGCCGTCAGCTCGTTGGCGCTGTCGCCGCGGATCACGAGAGCGGCCCGTCGCACACCCGGGCGCGCGAGCGCGCCCGACCACAGCACGAGCTCGATCGTGGACCCGTCGGCGCTCACCCATTGCGCCTCGACGTCATCGGGGATCACGTCGCGGTCGAGGCCCGGGCCCAGCTTGACACCGACGGGCATGCGGCGGGCGAGGTCGAACACCCAGTCCAGCGACGGCGACCAGTCCTCGGGACGTGTGCGGGACGTCTCGCCATGACCGGCCGTGCGGCGCGCAGGGTCGAGCCACACAGCGTCGACGCCGTCGAGGTCGGCGGTCTCGGCGGTGCCGTGGCGTACGTCGGCGTCGGCGCCGAACGGAGCGAGGTTGTACGCCGCGAGGGCCGCGGTGAGCTCGTCGGCGTCCACCGCCAGCACGCGCAGCCCGAGGCCTGCGAGGCCGAGCGCGTCGCCGCCGATGCCGCACCCGAGATCGGCGACGCGGGTGAAGCCCGCGTCGCGGAATCGCGCGGCGTGGCGCGCGGCGATCGGCAGCCGCGTCGCCTGCTCCAGGCCGGCACGGGTGAAGAGCATGCGGTCGGCGAGGTCGCCGAACTTGCCCCGCGCGCGGGTGCGCAGCCGCGCCTGCCCCACCACGGCCGACACGAGGTCGGGGGAGTGGCCGTCGCGTCGCAGCCGGGTCACCGCCCTCGCGACGTCGTCCGCGGAATCCACGGGCGCCATCGCGTCCAGCAGGCGCAGGCCTTCGGGGGTCAGCAGCACCTCGAGTTCGGAGCGTTCCACCTGCCGAGCCTACGTCCCGCACCAGGGTCGTCGACTCGTCGCGTACCGCGCACCCTGGGCAATCCCCCTCCCAGACCCCGGATAGTTCGGGATTTCCCCCGATGTACGCCGCGGGCCCCGCCAGCAGACTCTGAGACACGAGCCGACTGGCACCAGCGAAGAAAGAAGATCATCATGGCCGACGACAACACCAATCTGCTGGGTCTTCAGACCAACGTGGATCTGGCGGACTCGCTGAACGACAACTCGACCGAGAACGAGAACGAGGATTCGTTCAACGACAACTCGGACAATTCGACGGACAACTCGACCGAGACCGACACGGAGGATTCGTACAACGACAACTCGGACAACTCGACGGAGAACGATGCCGAGGACTCCTTCAACGACAACTCGGACAACTCGACCGAGACCGAGGATTCGTACAACGACAACTCCGACAACTCGACGGAGAACGAGACCGAGGACTCGTACAACGACAACTCGGACAACTCGACCGAGACCGAGACCGAGACCGAGGACTCGTACAACGACAACTCCGACAACTCGACCGAGTACGAGGATTCGTACAACGACAACTCGACGAACGTCGATGTCGCGATCACGGACTCCTTCAACCAGCAGACGCTCAACGACCACTCGATCTCGACAGGCGTTCGTCAGTACCAGACGGGCTTCCGCGACCTCAACCTCGGCGGCGGCGCCGGTGGCGCCGGACTTGCGGCGGGTGCGGGCGGTCTGACGATCGACAGCCGGTCGACGATGTTCGACCAGTCGGTCAACCAGAACATCTGGGCGAACGACTCCGGCGGGGTGTTCCAGGTGTTCGGGCAGCAGGGCGGGCTCGCATCGGGCGACGACGCCGTCGCCGCAGGCGACGACGTCGACATCGACAACTCGACGAACTGGGACATCGACGTCGACATCGAGGACTCGTTCCAGGACAACTCGGTATCGATCATGGACTCGTTCCAGGACAACTCGACCGAGACCGAGACCGAGATCGACGTCGAGCTCGAGGACGCGTTCAACACCGACAACTCGACGAACTGGGATGTGGACGTCGACACGGAGATCGAGGACGCGTTCAACGACAACTCGGACAACTCGACCGACAACTCGACCGAGACCGACGTGGACGTCGACATCGAGGACTCGTTCCAGGACAACTCGGTGGATGCCGACCTGACGGACTCGTTCAACGAGTACGACACCGAAGTGGATGTCGAGCTCGAGAACGACGGCATCGTCAACAGCCCGGACGCCGAGCAGCTCGACTTCTAGGGAGGGCATGTGCCACCCGGCCGTCCCCGAACGGCCGGGTGTGCACTTCTCTCTCAGCAGGAAGAGCGTCGCGGAGGAGGGCGCGGTCGTCAGCGACGCACCGGACGCCGCTCGAACACAGGGGTGTGGGACTGGGGGAGAGCGCCCGGCCGCTTCGGCGGTCGGGCGCACACTCGCATCCGCTTCCGCCGGCGCCGCGCGAGAGGGATACTGAGGGCGGGGACATCGGCTGCTGCTGGTGGAGAGGAGAGGGGCCATGGCGGATCCATCCGACTGGGCCGAGGCCGACGCGTTCGGGGTCGGCGACGATCACGATGTCGTCCAGGCTTCCCCATCGGTCGGCCTGGACGCTGATCCGTCCGCATTCCTGGACGACGACGGCTTCGTGAACGCCTTCACCGAGGAGATCGAGAACATCACCGCCTCGGACTGGGACGTCGACGCCGACGTGCTGTGGGGCGACGATGGATCTCTCGGGACGGCACCCGACCCGACCGGCTTCGACTTCCCGGCCTGATCCCGGCCCGGATCCGACACAGGCGAACGAGGACACGAGCCGTTGGCAGAAGACAAGCCCACCGGCGCCCCGGGCGCCGACCTCGCGGGCCCGACCGATGTGCCGTCCCACCCGGACGCAGCACTGCTGGATCTCGTGAGCAGGGTCGGCCGAGTAGCCGCTCAAGCAGGACGGCGCGACCTCGTCAAACGCCTCGTCAACACGCGCGATCGGCTGCGCGACCCACACGTGCGCGTGATCGTCGTCGGGGAGTTCAAGCAGGGCAAGAGCAAACTCGTCAACGCGCTGGTGAACGCGCCGGCATGCCCCGTGGACGACGACATCGCGACGACCGTGCCCACAACCGTGGGCTACGCCCCCGAACCCTCCGCGTCGGTCCTCGTGCTGCCGGAAGGTGCCGCCACCGCCGAACCTCACCGCGAGAGCATCCCGCTCACCGAGCTGGCCGAGTACGTCTCGGCCAAGGGCAACCCCGACAACGTGCGGCGCATCGTGTCGGCCGAGGTGCTGCTGCCCCGGGAGATCCTCCGTGGCGGACTGCGACTCGTCGACTCGCCCGGAGTCGGCGGTCTCGACTCGCGAAGTGCGCTGCTCACCCTTTCGGCCCTCTCCAGCGCGCACGCGGTGATCCTCGTCTCAGATGCGTCCCAGGAGTACACCGAACCGGAGATGCAGTTCCTGCGCCACGCGATGCGGGTCTCCCCGAATGTCGCGGCGGTGCTCGCGAAGACCGACCTGTATCCCCAGTGGCGCGAGATCGAGCAGATCGACAGGGGACACTTGACGAAGATCGGCGACATCCCGATCTTCGCCGTCTCCAGCGATCTTCGTCTTCTCGCCGCGGAAGAGCGCGATCCCGACCTGAACGAGGAGTCGGGCTTTCCGGCGCTGGTGGGTCATCTTCGCCGCAACATCCTCGAACGCGCTGAGACGATCCACCAGCGCAGCGCCGTCCACGACCTCGCCTCGGTCGTCGACCAGCTTGCGATCACGCTCCGTTCGGAACTGACCGCCCTCGTCGACCCGCAGGACACCCCGCAGCTCATCGTGCAGCTGGAGGAGGCGAAGACTCGAGCCGAGGAGTTCCGGAGCCGCTCGGCACGCTGGCAGGTGACCCTCACCGACGGCGTCGCCGACCTCATCTCGGACATGGAGCACGACCTGCGCGATCGCCTGCGCAAAGTCCAGCGGGAAGCCGAGGCGTCGATCGACGACGGTGATCCCGGGCCGATCTGGGACCAGATCACCGAGTGGCTCGACCAGCGCGTATCGGCCGCGGTGTCGGAGACGTTCGTCTGGACGGACGAGCGGGCGCGCTGGCTCTCCGAGCAGGTTGCAGAACTCTTCCTCGAAGGGGAGGAGAGCATCCCGTCGATCGACGTCGCGGATGCGGCGGGCGTACTCGACCCGGTCGAGGCCATCGCAACGCTCGACGAGGGGCGCATGAGCGCCGCTGAGAAGATCTTCATCGGTGTGCGCGGTTCGTACGGGGGCGTGCTGATGGTGGGGCTCGCGACCGGCCTCGTCGGACTCCCCCTCATCAACCCGTTGTCGCTTCTCGCCGGGGTCATCGTGGGTCGACGCGCCTACCGGGAGGACATGGGCGCCCGGCTGGCCCGACGTCAGCAGGAGGCGAAGAACATCGTCCGCCGGCACATCGACGAAGTCGTCTTCCAGGCCGGCAAGCAGCTCAAGGACCGCCTCCGGCTGGTGCAGCGGGCAGCCCGCGACCACTTCGGCGGTATGGCGGACGAGCTGCACCGCTCGTTCACCGAGGCGGTCTCGGCGGCCAAGCAGGCCGCCGGCGTCGAGAGCGGCAAGCGCGAGGAGCGCATCAAGCTGCTCCGGGCGCAGCTGCGGCAGCTGGATGCGCTGCGGGCGCAGATCGCACCGCCTCCCCGTGCACCCGAGTCCGCCGGCATCGGACCGATAAAGGTCGTGGGGCGATGAGGAGCCGGCGCGCATGACAGAACCGGCGCTCGCGGACGCGCGGCGGGTCGCACGCGAGGCCCTCGCCCTCTACGGGGATGACCCGGCGGCCGAGGTCATCGCCGCATACGACGAGCGCTTGCAAGGGCCGCTCCGGATCGCTCTGGCCGGCATGGTGAAGGCCGGGAAGTCCACCTTGCTCAACGCGCTGCTCGGCGAGGAGCTGGCTGCGACGGACGCGGGCGAATGCACACGCGTGGTCACCCGGTACCACCGGGCGGACACGCCTGCGGTGACTCTCCATCCGAACGACGGTCCGCCGCGGCGGCTCCGGTTCCGGCGCGAGAACGGACGCACGATCATCGATCTCGACACGACGACGGCCGACGAGGTGGCCTGGATCGACGTGGGGTGGCCGTCGGAGAACCTTCGTTCGCTGATCCTCATCGACACCCCCGGCATCGCGTCGCTGTCGGCGGACGTCTCCGCCCGGGCGCATGCCTTCCTGACGCAGCCCAGCAGCCCCTCCGCGGCCGACGCGGTCATCTACCTCATGCGCCATCTGCACGCCTCGGATCGCGGGTTCCTCGAAGCGTTCCGTGACGTATCGGTCGGCGGGTCGCTCACGGTCAACGCGGTGGCGGTGCTCTCGCGGGCCGATGAGATCGGCTCTGCGCGGATCGACTCGCTGGTGTCGGCGGGGCAGGTCGCACAGCGGTATGCCGATGACACGGAACTGCGCTCACTGGTGCTCGATGTCATCCCCGTAGCAGGCTTGCTCGCCGAGACCGCGCGCACGCTGCGCGAGGAGGAGTTCCGCGCGCTGGACCAGATCGCCGCGCTCGAGCGAGGTGTCCGCGAACGTCTCCTCGTGTCGGCCGATCGCTTCGCGCGCCTCGCGGACGTCGTCTCCCTCGGTCAGCCTGCGCGACGAGCGCTGCTCGCCCGCTTCGGGCTGTTCGGCATCCGTCTCTCTGCGGCGCTGATACGCGGGGGCTCCACCACATCGACGGCGCTGGCCCAGGGGCTGATCGGGCAGAGCGGCCTGAACGCACTGCAGGTCTTCGTGCGGGACCACTTCCGGGATCGGGCCGGCACGCTCAAGGTGTACGGCGTGCTCCCCGGGCTCGAGGAGCTCCTGAAGGAGCGCCCGAGGCCGGGATCGGCGGCCCTGCTCGCCGAGATCGAGCGCATCCTGGCCACGACGCACTCCCTGCGGGAACTCGCGGCCCTCTCGCGGGTGCGCTCCGGCGCATACGAGCTTCCCGCGGAGCGCATCGCCGAGGCGGAGCGGATCATCGGCGCGCGCGGCGATCTCGCCGGCGTGCGCGTCGGTCTCGACCAGTTCGCCGACGACAGCGCGGTCCGGGACCGTGCCGAGCTGCTGCTGACGCAGTGGCGCGCCCTGGCGGAGTCGCCCCTCACCGAACGCACCACCGTGGGACTCTGTCACGTCGTGATCCGCAGTCTCGAGCAGATCGCTCTGGGCGTCGACCGCTCACTCCCCGACGGCGACTCCGGCTTTCTGATGCCGCACGACGTCGTGCTTCCGCGCTGACCACGCGAGCGCTTTCGGCATCACACTCGACAGCAGCGCGAGCAGCACGAGACCGCTCTGCGCCGCGAGGATGAGCCGCAGCGGCTCGGCGCGCTCGCCCGTGAACGCGAGGTCCAACGCGATGGCGAGCGTGACGACCTGCACCACCCAGGTGAGTAGCTGCCACCAACGCATATGGGGCCGGCGAGCCATGAACGACACGAGAAGAGTGATCTGGACCAGGAGCACTCCGACGATCACCGAGAACACCGACCAGTAGACGATGTCCGCCGCCGTCGTGTAGGTCTGCTCGTTGCGCGCCGGGTCGACCGCGCGTACCGCCTCGACGATGAGAGGCAGCTGCTCCTTGCGGATGATGAAGAAGTACACCACGGCGAAGCCGCCCACGAAGAAGCTGATGATCCAGAAGAACTGCGCGGTGCGGACGGAGAACGGCGGCGCGAGCTTCGTCAGCACCGGAGCGGTGTTCGGGTTCGCGAGCGACGGGCGCGCTGGCGCGGCCTTCCGGCCGGCCGTGCCTTCACCGGCCGGCGCATCCGCGGCAGGCTTGGCTGCCTGCGATGACGGGTCTGTCACCGGCGACTACTGCTCCTCGCTGAACTCGTCGGGATACACGATCTCCTCCACCGGTGTGGTGTCGTCCGGCTCGCTCCAGACCGCTTCGTCGACCTCCGCGACGGGGGCCTCGTACGCGGGCGGTGGCGGGGCGTCGGAGACTGTCTCCGCCGTCGCCTGCAGCACGGTGGCGGCCTCTTGCGCCCCGTCCGCGACCTCGGCCGCTGCGAGGGAAGCGACCGGAGCTGCCGGCTGTGTGTCGCCGATGGAGGCGGAATCGTCTACGGCCGGCACGGGATCCTCCGGGGCGGCGGCATCCGGAAGATCGGGCACGCCGGGAAGATCCGGAAGGTCCGGCAGAGTCGGTTCTTCGTCGGCGTCGTCCGGGATCGGGTCGCCGACCGTGTTGTCGTCGCCGGCGGCGACGGAGCCGTCGCCTGACGCGACGCCCGCGCCCTGGTCGAAGATCTGGCTGACGTCGCCGCCCTCGGTCCAGATGTTCTGATTGACAGACTGGTCCACGATGGTGGCGCGGCTGTCGATCGTCGTCCAGTTGTTGGTGATGCGGGTGATCTCGTTGACGACGTCGTTGTCGGACGGAGGCGGCGGTGTGGAGTGTGCCGAAGTCGGTTTGGGCGCCACGTCCGGACGGTCGTAGATGATGGGCGCGACGGCGCGGACGTCGTCCGCGCAGATGCCCGCCACCTTGTTCTTCACGAGAGCGGCTTCCGGATCCTTCTCGAGTTCCGCGACCGCTGCCGGGTCACGCAGCAGACTGAGAATGAACTCGATGATCGAGTTGGCGACAGTCGCCAGGGGCGTGGTCATTGGTCGACTCCTCCGCGATGAAGGTCGAGGGCGGGTACAGCGTACGTCTCAACGGCGGTAGGGGCATCGGGGGTTCTCCCTATGCGCAGAGTGCACTGCTGAGGGGTCATCCCGTCACCGCCTCAGCGACGCTCGCCGACCCAGCGATCGCGATCCGAAGCTTCGAGAGCAGGTCGGATCGCGAGGTCGCCTCGAGCCGGCGCCGGATGTGCGCGATGTGATGCTCCGCGGTCCGGGGAGAGATGAACATCGCGGCACCGATCTCGGCGTAGGTCTTGCCCTGCAGCACCAGCTCCGCCACTTCGCGTTCGCGCTCACTGAGCGCGGATCCGCCGGTGTCGGCCGGGGCGGCGCCCGTGGCCTCGTCCGCGGCGCGCGGGGCCTCGCGTGGGTGCAGCTCGCGCGCGCACGCCAGGAGACGGGCGATGGTGCGGCGGTCCTCCGACCGGCTGGCGCCGTGTCCGGCCAGACGCGCTCCGTCCCACGCGAACCCCACTACCGCCAGTCCGCGCGCCGCTTCTTCGACGGCGCCGGCGTCGACGGCTCCCGCGAGCACGGATGTCCACACCTTGCCGGCGTGAGCCATCTGCGCCGCAAGGCGGTTGCGCGGAGCGGCCGCGACCAGCGCTCGAGCGTGCGCTGTCAGCGCACCGGGATTGTTGAGCAGGATGCCGCGCTGGATGCCCGCCCAGTGCAGCGGTGCCGCCCACACGGGCGGGTCGCCGAGGTCTGCGACGATCCGCAGGGCCCGGTCGAACGCCGGCTGCATCGTGTCGGCCAGGCCGAGACGTGCCGACGCGATGACGAGCTCGCCCAGCGGAAGCAGCGTGAACAGGTCCGGCTCGATGCGCGAGATGCGCGACCGCTCGGCTTCCCACGCCGCACCGAGTCCAGCGGTGTCGTCGTATCTTCGCGCGAGCCCGATCGTGAGCGTCGCAGCCATCGCGTCGTCCCTCGCTCCGAGCGGGCGTCCTGACACGGCTCGCTCGAGCGCCGCCCTCGCCTCGGCGGGGTGTTCCCGCTGCAGGGCGATCCACGCCGCCCAAAGCTCGAGTCGCGAGCGACCACGCTCGCCGGCTTGAGGGCTATTCAGAGCGTCATCCACGATCGTCTGAGCGGTCTTGAGATCGCCCTCGCCGATCGCGGCCGCGGCCGCGATCACCGCCGGAAGTTCCACCAACGGGCTCTCTTCCACCGCGGCGGTGTACAGCTCCGAAGCTCCCTGCAGCTCGGGGAGTCCGGCATCCGCGGCGCCGCGCAGTGTCGCCGTCAGCCCTCTGTCGAGGAGGTCGTCGGCCACGCGCAGAGTAGACGGTGGCGTCGGCGGCCCGCTCTGGACGGGAGGTGGGGGAGGGGGCACCCGTCCGGCGGCCGCCGACGCCACGCGCGCTCGGATGGAGACCGCCGCGTCCGCACTCGAAGCCCGATACGTTTCCGCGGCGAGCGACATCATTCCCCGCTCTGCCCACACCGCCGCCGCGAGGTCGACGACGGCAGGTGAGGCATCCGGGCTGCGAAGGAGTGCGTCCAGCAGCACTCCGCTCTCATCGAGGCGGCCGAGTTCCCACGACGTGCGGGCACGTTCGACCGCCAGGGCGCTCGGGTCCGCGCCGCAGGACACGGCCCGCGCGAGGAGCGCGTCGGCCAGCGCGGGGTCACGGTGAGTCTCGGTGCGACCCCGCTCGATGAGCGAAGCCGCGATGCGCTCGTCAAGCCTCCCGTCCAGCCCGTCGAACAGCCGCTCATCCCGCAGCGCCGTGGAAGGCGAGCATCGGATGACCTCCACCCACCGCGAGGCCGGCGCGAGTGCCCGGATGGCCGCCGCGACCGAGGGGGCCGGGCGTCCGTCGCTCGACAGCAGGCCTTCGGCATAGGCCTCGGCGACCAGCGCGCTCGCTTCGTCCTGGCCGTCCGCAGCAAGAGTCGCCGACGCGGTTCCCAGCGACAGCTCCTCCACGAGACCTCGCACATCGGTTGGAGCCGACATGACCCGGTGGTGGATCCGCGGACGGATGAGCAGTTCCAGGACCGAGTGTCCGGACGGATCCGTGCATCCGGGATCGTGCGCGTCGAGGCACTCCCGGACGAGCCAGGGGATGCCGCCCGTGCGTCGCAAGATGTCGCGTCCGCACGGACCCGGATCCGGCAACGGGATCGCGTCGGGTCGTACCTGCCGGAGGTCGTCGAGGACGAGCGCGGGACGGTCTTGCTCGAGGCGTCGCGTGAGCTTGCCGACGTCCGCGCGAAGGGGACACGGCCGCAGCGTGGCCACGAGGCCCGCGGCGGGGTTCTCCGCCCGCATCGCGAGAGCCGTCACGGCGCGCGCGGAAAGGAGATGGGCGTCGTCTACAAGAAGGACGACGTGTTCGGGAATCGCCGCCGGATCGGCGTCGCCGCCAAGGATGGCCACCTCCGTACCTTCCTCCGCCAGGAGCCGTGCGACCCGTCGGAGCAGGGCGGTCTTCCCGGACCCTGCCGTTCCCGAGACGACGGCACGCACCGTCCCCCCGGGGAGCCGCAGGTCGTCGATCTCGCTCGTCCGGTGCAACGCCCGGAGCGGAAAGTCGCCGAGTTCCGTCATCACGAAGACCGACGACATCACGGCAGCTCCGGTTCGGGCGATATCAGCGGCGTGGCCTCCGGGGTAGGCGCCGGCTCCGGAGCGGGGGGCGCGGTGTCGCTCGCTGCGGGGTTGGTGCCGGGATCGGTTCCGGGATCGGTGCCGGGGTCCGTGCCGGGATCAGTTCCGGGATCAGTTCCGGGGTCCGTGCCGGGATCGGTGCCGGGGTCAGTTCCGGGATCGGTGCCGGGGTCAGTTCCAGGGTCCGTGCCGGGATCGGTTCCCGGGTCGGTCGACGGATCCGTGCCGGGGTCGGTCGCCGGATCCGTGCCGGGGTCGGTCGACGGATCCGTGCCGGGGTCGGTCGACGGATCCGTGCCGGGGTCGCTCGACGGATCCGTCCCCGAATCGGCGCCGGGTTCCGACGGAGTCGTTGTCGTGCCGTGTGAAGGCGCACCGCCGGACGGGGTGTCGCCGGTCGGGGCGGATCCCGTGCTCGGTGCCGCGACGCCGACCTTCATCGTGGCGAAGGGAGGAGGCGCTGCCTCCGCTCGCGACTCCTTTCCGCGCTCCGCTACGCGGTGCCGCGGGCTGTTGAGCGGCGGAGAGGGCGACGTGCCCGCTTGTGGCGGACCCGGGATGGCCGCCGCAGGACTTTCCTGCTCGGCGGCAGCGGCCGGCCGATCGCCCAGGGCGGCGCCGATCCAATCCGAGAAGGGTGCGAGACCGCCGGTGCTCCCGATGCGTGTCCCGTTGCCCAGAGCGGTGGCACCCAGGAGGACCATGGCGCTCGCGAGCACGGCCGTACCCCCCGCCAACGCCGCCGCGACGGGCAGCCGACGCAGCCAGCGCGGCCGAGCGGCCCGGCCGTGCGCCAGTGCCTCTGTTCCTCCGATCACCGCGAGGCTCGCGGCTTCCTCATCGCCGGCCTCATCCTCGACCGCGCGAATGAGGCGCGAAGCGAGGATCTGCACCGCACCCATCGCCACGACGGACTTGGGATCGGCGTCTACCGCGATGGGCGCGTCCATCCGCTCGGAGAGAACCTGCGCCACGCGGGGGATGCGCGACGATCCGCCCGTGAGCAGCACGGCATCCAATCGGCTGCCGACGTCGCTCGTCTCCAGCGCGGACGCGAGAACCGCTATCGTGCGCTCCACACCTGTCGCGATGAGTTCCTCGAACTCGCCACGGGTGATCCTCACGGTAGTGCCGGACTCGGCCAGGAATACCGGGATCGCGGCCTCCGAGTCGAACGAGAGCGCCTCCTTCGCCTCGACGCATTCCCGGCGCAGGGCGACGAGTGCCAGTCGGGAGCGGGGATCCTGGGAGAGCTCCGCGATGTCGACTCCCGCCGCGCTGAGGGTGTGGCGGAAGACGAGGTCGTCGAAATCGGCGCCCCCCAAGTCGGGGATTCCCGTGGGCGTGCCGATGACGCTCAGGTCTCCGTCGGAACTCCTGCCCACCAGTGCGACGTCGAACGTTCCGCCGCCGAGGTCGTAGACGGCCAGCACCCGGCCAGCCGGCAGCGCGCTGGACGCGTCGTAACGCCACGCGGCCGCGACGGGCTCACTGACGAGGTCGACAGGGCAGGACACCGTTCTCGCGAGCGCCGCCGTCACGAGGGCGCGGCGGTACTCGCCCCACGTGACGGGGACGGTGACGGTGACCGCTGCGGGCTGGCCGCCTTCGCGCTCAGCCGCAGCCTCCACCACCCACGCGACGGAACGTGCGAACAGGTCTTCCGCCGAGAATCGGCGACCGGCCACGACGACAGGCACCTCGTCGCCGATTCGCCGCTTGAACTCCCGGACGAGCCGCTCCGGCTCGGCGAGGCCTCGGCGCTCGGCGGCCTCGCCGAAGAGCAGATCGTCCTCCCCCACGAAGATCGTCGTGGGCGCGGTGTCCGTGTGACGCCCGAGCGTGAACACCGTGGTCTCGACACCGCCATCGGCATCGACTCTCGCTATCGCTGCGGCGGTCCGGCTGGTGCCGACGTCCACCGCGAGCAGGAAACTGCACATCATTGTCCGAAATTCCCCAGGTTCGGGACACCCTCCCCGAGACGGTTGTACCACTCCGTACCGCCGAGCGCGAGGGGGTGCGCGGGATCTTCGATGTCCACTTGAAAGAGCGCGATCGGGCCGGGCTGATACGACTGTTCCGACGGTCCACGGGATGGGGCTGCGTCGTCGGCTCGCGCGGTTGTGACGGCCGGCTGGCACTCACGTTGCATGAGTGCCAGCCGGTTGCCTAGACTGGCATCAGCACTCTCAACGTCAGAGTGCTAACGAGTCTTAGTCTCAAGAAAGAAGAGGTAGACCGTGTCGGTTTCCATCAAGCCGCTCGAGGACCGCATCGTCATCAAGCAGGTCGAGGCCGAGCAGACCACGTCCAGCGGTCTGGTCATCCCCGACACCGCCAAGGAGAAGCCCCAGGAGGGCGAGGTCGTGGCGGTGGGCCCGGGTCGTATCGACGACAACGGCAACCGCATCCCGCTCGACGTCGCCGTCGGCGACCGCGTGATCTACAGCAAGTACGGCGGAACCGAGGTCAAGTTCGGCGGTGACGAGTTCCTCGTCCTGTCGGCTCGCGACGTCCTCGCGGTCGTCGTTCGCTGAGTTCCGCGCACAGCGCGCAACGAGAGGGTCGGATGCTTCGGCATCCGGCCCTCTCGTCATGTCCGGGGGCGGTCCACCCGTCGATCGGTGGCTCACGCGAGGCAGGCGCCCGTGCGGGCGGGCGTAGGCTGACTCGGTGAGTCGCGAGCAGTCGTCCCCGTCCGAAAGCCGTGAGGCGGAGTGCCTGGACGACGCGACGGCGCTCGATCTCGGGGTCACGACGGGGAGCCGGCGTGCCGTGACCACGGCCGCGGAGGCGCGCGAGCGCAGCCTGGGCGGGATCTTCACCTTCAGCGCGTACGTGCTGTGGGGGTTCCTGCCGCTGTACTTCCTGCTGCTCGTGCCGACCGGCCCTTGGGAGCTGGTGGCCTGGCGCATCGTGCTGTCGCTGATCTTCTGCGCGCTGCTGCTCACGGTGACGCGCACCTGGCCGCGCCTGGTCGCGATCTTCCGGCAGCCGCGTGTGCTCGGCCTCACCGTGATCGCCGGCCTCCTGATCTATGTCAACTGGCAGGTCTTCATCTATGGAGCGCTGAACGACCACGTCATCGAGACCAGCCTTGGCTACTTCATCAACCCGATCGCGACCGTGCTGCTCGCCGTCCTCGTCCTGCGCGAGCGGCTGCGACCGACCCAGTGGGTCGCGATCGGCATCGCCACGGTGGCCGTGCTCGTCATCATGATCGGCTACGGCGCCTTCCCCTGGATCGCCCTCACGCTCGCGGCGTCGTTCGGGTGCTACGGCCTGGTGAAGAAGAAGGTCGGACCATCCGTCGACGCCGTCAGCGGGCTCACACTCGAGACGCTCTGGCTGACGCCGATCGCCGTCGTCGTGCTGATCGTCGTGGGGGTGAGCGAGGGCCTCACGATGGGCGCGGCCGGATGGGGCCACGCGGTGCTGCTGAGCCTCGCCGGCGTCGTGACCGCGATCCCGCTGCTGCTCTTCGCCGCCGGCGCGCGCCGGGTGTCACTGACCACGATCGGCCTGCTCCAGTTCGTCGCGCCGATCCTGCAATTCCTCATCGGGTGGCTCGTGCTCCAGGAGCCCATGCCGCTCGAGCGCTGGATCGGCTTCGGGCTGGTCTGGGTCGCGCTGACGGTGCTGACGGTCGACTCCCTGCTGCACGCGCGGCGGGTCCGGGCTGCGGCCTAGCTGCCGCGGACCGACGAGTTATCCACAGCCAGGGCTGTCGAAATGGCCTCGGAAATGCCCTCCGACCACGTATTTCAAGCTGTTACAGATCGTTAACGAAAGGCAACATTGGCGAGGCCCGATCGCGATTAGGTTTAGGTGCACTGGGTCGGCGCCCGAGCCGTTCCCGTGGTAACCACACAGCAAGGAGCAACATGAGCGTCTTCACCCGCTCGCGCAAGTCCACCGTGCTCGGCGGTCTCGCGCTCATCGGCGCCAGCGCCCTGGTCCTCGCCGGCTGCTCCGGCGGCGGCGACACCGGCGGCGACGAGCCCGCCGAGAGCGCCGCCCCCGGCGAGGCGCTGAGCCTCAAGATCGGCACGGCGCTTCCCCAGACCGGAAACCTCGCGTTCCTCGGCCCGCCCGAGGAGGCCGGCGTCGCCTACGCGCAGTCCGTCATCAACGACTACGCCGAGACCACGGGTCTCGACGTCGACGTCGTCTGGGGCGACTCGGGCGACCTCGACAACAAGGCCTACGAGACCGAGGTGCCCCGCGTCCTCGCCGAGGACGTCGCCGCCATCATCGGCGCCGCGTCGTCGGGTGTGTCGCTCCAGTTCATCGACCAGGTCGTCGGCGAGGGTGTCATCCAGTTCTCGCCGGCCAACACCTCCGACCAGTTCACGACGTACGAAGACAACGGGCTGTACTTCCGCACCGCTCCGTCCGACGTGCTGCAGGGCGAGGTCCACGGCAACTTCGTCGCCGAGGAGGGTCACCAGACCCTCGGCATGATCGTGCTGAACGACGCGTACGGCACCGGTCTGGCGAAGTACATCCAGGAGGCCTTCGAGGCCGCCGGTGGCGAGGTCGTCGCGCAGCCGACCTACAACCAGGGCGACACGTCGTTCGACGCGCAGATCTCCGAGGTGCTCGCGGCCGACCCCGACGCGATCACGGTGATCAGCTTCGACGAGGCCAAGACGATCCTCCCGGCCCTCATCGGCGCCGGATGGGACCCGAACAACCTCTACCTGGTCGACGGCAACGTCGCCAACTACAGCGAGGACTTCGCACCCGGCCTCCTGGAGGGTGCCAAGGGAACGTACCCGGGTCCGACCCCGGCCCAGGTGCAGGACTTCATCGACGGCCTCGACGGGTTCGTCGAGGAGTCGGGCGACGCCGCGCTGACCGACTACACCTACGCCCCCGAGTCGTACGACGCGACCATCCTGCTCGCGCTGGCGGCGCTGGCCGCTCAGTCGACCGACCCGGCCGACATCGCTGAGAAGCTGATCGAGGTCTCGGGTGGTTCCGGTGACGGCGAGAAGTGCGAGACGTACGAGGCGTGCGCCGACATCATCCTCGCCGGTGACGTCGCGGACTACGACGGCGTCTCCAGCCCGGTGACGTTCAACGAGGTCGGTGACCCCACCGAGGGCTTCATCAACATCTACCAGTACGCCGCGGACAACACGTTCGCCCCGTTCGAGGGCTGAGCCCTCTACACACGGAACGCCCTCGGGTCCTCGGACCCGGGGCGTTTCCCGTTGCCGTCAGCGGCGGGCCGTGGCGTGCAGGAGCGTGGTGACCGTGGTGTCCGGGGCCCGGCGCGTCGTGGTGCGGGGTCCGGCGGGCCGTGGTGCGGGGACCTGGCGGCGGACTGAGGCGGCGGGACGGCCTCAGTCGGTAGCGGCATCGGGACGCGCGGCCGCGGGCCGGCGGCTGCGGCGGAGGCGAGGACGTCAGGCGCGGCGTCGACGCGCTCGCTGTCGCGGTCTCCGGGGCCGGCACACAGGACCGCACGCCGCGCCGCTGCGGCACCGGGGGAGCGGACACGAAGAAGCGAGAGACGGATGCTGCCGGCATCCGTCTCCCGCTTCTCCTGGCTGTATCGGCTACTTGCCGAGCGTGCCCAGGTACAGCTCGGTCACCTTGGGGTCGTTGAGCAGCTCGCGGCCGGAGCCGGTGTAGGCGTCGCGGCCCTGGTCGAGGACGTAGCCGCGGTCGCAGATCTGCAGGCAGCGGCGGGCGTTCTGCTCGACCATGATGCACGTCACGCCGGCCTTGTTGATCTCGGAGACGCGGATGAACGCCTCGTCCTGGCGGACGGGCGAGAGACCGGCCGACGGCTCGTCGAGGAGCAGCACCTTCGGGTCCATCATGAGCGCGCGGCTCATCGCGACCATCTGCCGCTCACCGCCCGAGAGCGAGCCCGCGCGCTGCTTGAGGCGCTTGCCCAGCTCGGAGAAGATGCCGGTGACGAACTCGAGGCGCTCCTTGTAGGCGCTGGGGCGCTGATAGAGCCCCATCTGGAGGTTCTCGGCGATCGTGAGGCTCGGGAAGACGTTGTTGGTCTGCGGGATGAAGCCGACGCCGCGCGCGACGAGCTTGTTCGCCTTGAGACCGGTGATGTCGTCGCCTTGGAGCGTCACGGTTCCGCTGCGGACGTTGACCTGCCCGAAGATGGCCTTGAGCAGCGTCGATTTGCCGGCGCCGTTCGGGCCGATGATGCCGATCAGCTCGCCCTGGTGGGCGACGAGGCTGCAGCCGTTGAGGATGTTGACGCCGGGCAGGTAGCCGGCGTGCACGTCGTCGACGACGACGACCGGCGTTCCGGTCGCGGTGGCGGTGGGAGAAGTCACTTCTCGTCCTCCTTCTCTTCCTCGGCCACGCCCGCGTCGGCGAGAGCCTCGGCGGTGACCGCTGCCGAGGCCGCGGCATCCGTCGTCGGGTCGGCCTGCACGACGTCGATGCGCCCGGTCACCACGCCCAGGTCGAGCTCCTGGTGGGCGCCGAGGTACGCGTCGATGACGGCAGGGTTCTTCATCACCGTGTCGGGGTCGCCCTCGGCGACGATGCGGCCCTCGGCCATGACCACGACCCAGTCGGCGATGTGGCGCACCATGTGCATGTCGTGCTCGACGAAGAGCACGGTCATGCCTTCCTCCTTGAGATCGAGGATGTGATCGAGGAGGGACTGCGTCAGCGCGGGGTTCACGCCTGCCATCGGCTCGTCGAGCATCACGAGCGTGGGCTCGGTCATGAGCGACCGGGCCATCTCGAGGAGCTTGCGCTGACCGCCCGACAGGCTGGCCGCGAAGTCGTCGGCCTTGGCGTCGAGCTTGAACTTCGTGAGAAGCTCCATCGCACGGTCTTCGAGGGCGGCATCCTGCGATCGCCACAGCGCCGGGATCATGCCCGCCCAGAACCGCTCGCCGCGCTGGTTCTTCGCGCCGAGCTTCATGTTCTCCATGACGGTCAGCAGGCCCAGCGCCTTGGTGAGCTGGAACGTGCGGACCAGGCCCATGCGCGAGACCTTGTAGGCCGGGACGCCCGACAGTGACTTGCCGTCGAAGGTCCAGGTGCCGTGGTCGGGCTTGTCGAATCCGGTGAGCAGGTTGAACAGCGTGGTCTTGCCGGCACCGTTCGGACCGATGAGCGCGGTGATCGCCCCGCGCGGGATCTCGAGGTGCTGGACGTCCACGGCGGTCACGCCGCCGAAGGCGCGGTGCACGCCGTCGGCGACGATGATGGGATCGACCTTGGCGACGCCCGGCACCGCGTCGCCGCGGTGAAGACCGGTCGTCTTCGGGCGGGCGACGGGCGCCGACCCGGTGTCGGGGGTAGCAGCGTTACTTGACAAAGGTCAGCTCCTTCTTGTTGCCGAGGAGACCCTGCGGCATGAAGATCACCAGCAGCATGAGCGCGACGCCCACGAGGATGAAGCGCAGCGTGCCGGCCTGGATGGAGTTCAGGCCCGGCAGCCAGCCGGCCTGCGCCATCGCGGGAAGGATGTTGGAGAGGAAGGTCTGCAGCGCCCAGAAGATGATCGAGCCGAGGATCGGACCGAACACCGTGGCCGCGCCACCGAGGAGCAGGGCGGTCCAGACGAAGAACGTCAGCGAGGTGACGTAGACGCCGGGGTTCACCGCCGAGGGGAGGGCATAGACCACGCCGCCCGCGGCGGCGAGCACGCCACCGAGCACGAGGGCCTGCATCTTGTACGAGAAGACGTTCTTGCCGAGCGAGCGCACGGCGTCCTCGTCCTCGCGGATGCCCTTGAGCGTGCGGCCCCACGGGCTGCGCGTGAGCATCCACACCACGAGCGCGGCGATGCCGAGCGTCACGATGCCCATGATGCGCACCCACCACTGGGTCTCGTTGTAGACCCACGGCCCGAAGCCGTACTCACCGGACGGGATCGGGTTCGAGGCGCGGAAGCTGGCGTGATAGCCGCTGAGGCCGTCGGCGGAGCCGGTGAACTCGTCGAACGCGGTCGTGAGGAACAGCAGGCGCACCACCTCGGCGGCTGCGATCGTCACGATCGCGAGGTAGTCGCCGCGCAGACGCAGCGTCGGGATACCGAGGATGAGGGCGAAGATCGCCGCCCCCGCGAGGCCCACCAGCGCGCCGGCCCACCAGGGGAAGCCGAAGCTCAGGATGCTGATCGCGTACCCGTAGGCGCCGATGGCCATGAAGCCCGCGATGCCCATGTTGATCAGGCCCGCATAGCCGAAGTGCACCGCGAGACCGAGGGCGGCCAGGGCGTAACCGATGGTCGCCGGGCTGAGGATCGACGAGGCGGTGTTGGAGAGAATCTGAAGCCAGTCCATGAGTGTGTCCTTATCCGATCCGCTCGCGTCGTCCGAGGATGCCCTGTGGTCGGAACAGCAGGATCACGATGAGGATGAACAGTGCGCTCGCGTACTTGAGGTCGGCGGGGATCCAGAGGCTCGAGACCTCGACGAGGACGCCCACGATGAGCGCACCCACGAGTGCGCCGTAGGCGGTGCCGAGACCGCCGAGGACGACCGCGGCGAACATCAGGAGCAGGATCTGCGCTCCCATGTCCCACTTGATGCCGGGGCGGTAGTAGGCGTACAGGATGCCCGCGAGGCCGGCGAGGGCGCCCGCGACGATCCAGACCACGCGCACCACCGCGTCGACGTCGATGCCCGACGCCGAGGCCAGTGAGGGGTTGTCGGAGATGGCCCGTGTCGCCTTGCCGATGCGGGACCGCGTGAGCCACAGCGCGAAGGCCACGATGACGACGATCGAGATCGCGAGCGACGCGATGTCGGTGACGGTCATCTGAACCGCACCGAAGAGCGGGATCGACTCGCCGCCGAGCGGCGGAAGCTGCAGCGTGCCACCGCCGATGAACAGCTGGAAGGTGTAGCGCAGCGCCAGCGAGAGACCGATGCTGACGATCATCAGCTGCACCACTCCGACTCGACGCCTTCGCAGCGGTCGCCACAGGATCATGTCGAGCACGAGGCCGAGCGCTGCGCTCAGGATGACGGCGGCGGGGTAGCCCAGCCACCACGGCAGCGCGAGCGTGGCCGGTGCCACGAGGAAGTAGGCGGCGATGGCGCCGAATGTCACCATCTCGCCGTGGGCGAAGTTCGAGATGCCGGTCGTGCCGTACACGAGCGTGAGGCCGATGGCCGCCAGCGCGAGCATGAGACCGAAGCTGATGCCCTGCACCAGGCGCTGCATGAACTGGTCGAAGAAGCTTGTGACGTTGCGTTCGCCCTCGCCGATGAAGAAGTTGACCGTCACGCGGCCGCCCTGCCCCATCTCGACTTCCTTGACGTTCGGGTTCTCGACCCCTTCCTCGACGACGGCGATGCCCTCGGGCAGCGTGTCTTCGTCGAGGGTCACGACGTAGGTCTCGCCCCGCTCGGGGACGCCGACGCGCCACTGGCCGTTCTCGTCGGTCTCGACCTCCTGCTCGCCTCCGGGGCCGTCGACGATGAGGACGACGCCTTCGAGGGGCTCGCCGTCGAGTTGCACGT
Organism: Microbacterium ureisolvens; assembly: GCF_015278315.1. Taxonomy (GTDB): domain Bacteria; phylum Actinomycetota; class Actinomycetes; order Actinomycetales; family Microbacteriaceae; genus Microbacterium; species Microbacterium ureisolvens. The sequence continues at coordinate 126,065 of NZ_JADIJE010000007.1, forward strand.
TGCCGCTGATCCGGTACGGATCGTCTTCGTCAGCCAGAGCGGGCGTTGCGGTGGCGAAGATGCCCAGCAGGGCCAGCACCATTCCGAAGAGCACAACGAGCCAGCGGCGGCTATTGATCGCGGTCGCAGTCGTAGGACCCACAAAACCTCCAGTTCGGCACCACGCGGACACCGAAGCTCGGGTCGCATCGGCCGTGATGAACGACGCTACGACTGTAATGTGTCGCCGCTGTTTCGCCTACGGTCACGTGTGGATAAGTGATGGGATCGAAACCGGACAGCGCTCGCCCCCACGCGCGCGCCCGCGCGTGCCGTATTGGCGGGAACAAATCGCCTGCGCCCGGCGCTTAGAATCGAGTACGGAGCGTCACGAGCGCACCGGCCGTCGTCGTCCATCCCGAACAGAACGCGCCGCGCGCGAGGAGACCCCCATGGAGCACAACGACCCCTTCGGCTTCGTCGGACTGACGTACGACGACGTGCTGCTGCTGCCCGGCCACACGGACGTGATCCCGAGCGAAGCCGACACGTCGTCCCGCGTGACCCGGCGCATCACGGTTGCGACGCCGCTGCTGTCGGCGGCCATGGACACGGTCACCGAAGCGCGTCTGGCGATCGCGATCGCGCGCGAGGGCGGTCTCGGGATCATCCACCGCAACCTCTCCATCGAGGAGCAGGCCTCCATGGTCGACCGCGTCAAGCGCAGCGAGTCGGGCATGATCACCGACCCGATCACCACGACGCCCGACGCCACCATCGACGAGGTCGACGCGCTCTGCGCCCAGTACCGAATCTCGGGCCTTCCTGTCGTCGACGACGGCAACCACCTCGTGGGCATCGTGACCAACCGCGACATGCGCTTCGTCTCGGGCTTCGAGCGCCAGACGACCAAGGTGCGCGACGTGATGACGAGCGAGAACCTCGTCACGGGCCGCGTCGGCATCAGCGCCGGCGAGGTCATCGCGCTGTTCGCACAGCACCGCGTCGAGAAGCTCCCGCTGCTCGACGACGAGGGCACGCTCGCGGGCCTCATCACGATCAAGGACTTCGACAAGAGCGAGAAGTACCCGCTCGCCACGAAGGACGAGCAGGGCCGCCTCCGCGTCGGTGCCGCGATCGGCTTCTTCGGCGACGCGTGGGAGCGCGCCGAGGCGCTGCGCGACGCGGGTGTCGACGTCATCGTCGTCGACACCGCCAACGGCCAGTCCGCGGGCGTCATCGACATGGTCCGTCGCCTCAAGGCCGACTCCTCGTTCGACCACATCGACGTGATCGGCGGCAACGTCGCGACGCGTGAGGGCGCCCAGGCGCTCATCGATGCCGGCGTCGATGCCGTCAAGGTCGGCGTCGGCCCGGGTTCGATCTGCACCACCCGTGTCGTCGCAGGTGTCGGTGTGCCGCAGGTCACCGCGATCTACGAGGCGTACCTCGCGGCGCGCGAGTCCGGCATCCCGATCATCGCCGACGGCGGCCTGCAGTATTCGGGCGACATCGCCAAGGCCCTCGTCGCCGGCGCCGACACGGTCATGCTCGGCTCGCTCCTCGCCGGCACCGACGAGTCGCCCGGCGAGATCGTCTTCCAGGGCGGCAAGCAGTTCAAGCAGTACCGCGGCATGGGCTCGCTCGGCGCCCTGCAGACGCGCGGCAAGAAGACGTCCTACTCCAAGGACCGCTACTTCCAGGCTGACGTCCCCAGCGACGACAAGCTCATCCCCGAGGGCATCGAGGGACAGGTCGCGTACCGGGGTCCGGTCTCGGCCGTGGCGTACCAGCTCGTCGGGGGACTGCGTCAGTCGATGTTCTACGTCGGCGCCCGCACGATCGACGAGCTCAAGGCCAAGGGCAAGTTCGTGCGCATCACGGCCGCCGGCCTCAAGGAGTCGCACCCCCACGACGTCCAGATCGTCGTCGAGGCCCCCAACTACAAGAAGTAGTCCTTCTTCGGATCGACGGATGCCGCGCCCGCGCTCTGCGCCGGGTCGCGGCATCCGTCATCTTCGTGCGTGTCACAGTCCCTGCGGGCTTCGGGGCTGCCAGGCGCAGGTGGTGTGACAAGCAGTGGATGGGGGTCACAGCCCGCGCGGCCACTGGCGATCGCACGTTGCAGCTGGCGCAGGTGGTGTGACACGCAGCGGATGGGTGTCACAGTCCGCGCGGGCACTGGCGATCGCACGTTGCAGCTGGCGCAGGTGGTGTGACACGCAGCGGATGGGTGTCACAGTCTCCGCGGGCTTCGCGGCTGCCAGGCGCAAGTGGTGTGACACGCAGCGGATGAGTGGCACAGTCCGAGCGGGCCTCGGGGGCTGCCTGGCGCGGCTGGTGTGACACGCGGGCGCCGGGGGCGACCCGTCAGGGGAGGCGGAAGCGCGCGGCGGCGCGGGCGGCGTCATCGGTCGCGAGGTCGGCCAGCACCGCACCGACCGCGGGCGTGAATTTGAACCCGTGCCCCGAGAAGCCGGCGCCGACGACGACGCGGCCGCGGCGGTCGAGCACGAAGTCCTGCGAGTCCGTCGACGTGTACGTGCAGCTGATGGGCACCGCGGAGTCGGGGTCGAGGCCGGGGAACCACTCCGCGACGTAGTCGCGCAGCTGCGCGACGTGAGCGGGCACGGGGCGGAACGTGCGCGCATCGGGGTCGACGACGGGGCCGACGAGGTGGAACCCGACTTTCACGCCCTCGCCCGGCGTGGGCATGCCGTAGACGTTGGCGGGGTACCGGTCGCGCGGCAGCAGATGGTTGAACGACGGCCAGGTCGCCTCGGCGGCGATCGGCGCGAAGTGCGCGGGGCTCTCCTCGGTCACCGTCAATCGCGGGAGCGGGAACGACGGGGGAAGGATGCCGGGGGCCCACGCGCCGGCGGTCACGACCGCGGTCTCGGCGACGAGATCGTACCGCTCGCCACCGGCCTCGACCGTGAGTGCGAGACCGTTCGCAGTCTCGTCGAGGCCGACGAGCCGGTGCCCGAACCGGACGTCGGCACCGCGCCCGCGCGCGGCGGACTCGAGGGCCTCGAGCGCGGCCGAGGCGCGCACGACGCCCGCGTCCGGCGTGAAGAGCACGTCGCCGGAGAAGCGCATGCCGCTCCAGCGGCGGCCGGCCTCGCCCGCCGCCAGCACCTCCGCGCGCTCGCCGCGGCCGGCAAGCGCCGCGTGCACACTGGCCACCACTCCGTCGTCGCCGTGGGTGACCAGGCCGTGCAGCCGCAGCAGCGGCTCGCCGGTCGCGCGGGCAAGCTGGTCCCACTCGGTGCGGGCGAGCGTCAGCAGGTCGAGGTAGTCGGCCTCGGCGTAGGCGTTGTTGAAGTTGCGGGTCGCGCCGTGTGAGGCACCGCGGGTGTGCCCGCGCTCGAAGCGCTCCAGCGCGAGCACGCGGTGCCCGCGGCGCGCCAGCTGCCACGTCGTCGCCAGTCCCATCGCCCCGGCTCCGACGACGACATAAGGGATGTGCTCAGTCATGGTCCTCCACCGCTCTCGCGCGCCGCCTGGCGGCGCGAACCGGAGCCGGCCCCGCGCGGGGCCGCGGCATCCGTCTGCGTTCTTCCATCCTCGTTCGGCGAAGCGGCCTGCGCGCGAGGGGTGACGGAGTGTGACGACCACGCGTCGGCGGCTCCTCGCTAACCTGGCGCCATGATCAGGCAGCGGCGGCATCCGGCGGCGACGCAGCGCACCACCCGTCTCGAGGCGTTCACCGACGGGGTGTTCGCCATCGCGGCGACCCTTCTGGTGCTCGACCTGACCCAGCACTCGCTCGGCGACGTCGACTCCGACGCCGACATGTGGGCGGCGCTGTGGAACATGGGCGAGCTGTTCGTGAACTTCCTGCTGAGTTTCGTGCTGCTCTGCCTGATGTGGATGGTGCACGTGCAGCAGTTCGAGCACATCGCCCGCGTCGACGCGACGATGGTCTGGCTCAACAACGCGCGCCTTGTCTTCATCGTGCTCGTGCCGTTCGCGACCGGGCTGACCACCGAGTACTCGGAGTGGCTCGCCGGGCGACTCGCGATGCCGGTGGCGTTCTTCCTCGCAATCCTGGCGAGCTGGCTGCAGTGGGGGTGGGCCGTCCGTCGGCGCGAGGTCATGCTTCCCGACCTGAGCTGCGAGGACGCCATCGCCTACGGCCGCGGTTCGCTCAGCGCCCTCATCATCTCCGCGGCGGTCGTCGTCCTGGCCCCGTGGATCGGGTCCGCGGCCTTCCTGCTGTTCTTCTTCGACGGGCTCCTCACCCGCGCGCTGCGCGGCAAGGGGGACTGAACCGCTCGCCGCCCCGGCACCCGGTGGCGTAGCCGAGGGGGAGGAATGCGAACCGGCGTCCGGCGGCGGAACGGGGCGGGACGGATGCCCCGCCCCGGCGCCCGAAAACCTGGTCGGTGACGGCGGCGCGCCGGGATGAGGCATCCGTCCTCGGCGTGTCGGGTCACCGACCAGGTTTTCGGCAGAGGCGGCGGCGCTCAGCTTCCGCCGAGGGGGCGTCCGGCGGACTCGGGCTCGGCTTCGACGCCGGGGGAGCCGGCCGCCGCGTCGGCCGGTTGGGCTGCGGAGGAGACGGATGCCTCCACCACCCGACGTCCGAAAACCTGGTCGGTGATGTCGGCGCGCCGGGATGAGGCATCCGTTCTCGGCGTGTCGGGTCGCCGACCAGGTTTTCGGATCAGGCGGCGGCGCTCAGCTCCCGACGACGACGGCTCCGACCCCCAGATCACCGAGCTCTTCCGCTCCTGCTTCCCAGCAAGCTGCGCACGTGCTCGAGGTGCTGCCGCGCGGCACCGACCGCTTCTAGACCGCTTCGACGGTGTCGCGCGGGCTCGCGGCCGCGGCATCCGTCCACAACGCGGTCTCTCGCGCGGGCTCGCGCCGTGGCATCCCTTCTCAACGCGGTTCCTCGCGCCGACGCGCGGTCGCGGCATCCGTCTGCAACGTGGTTCCTCGTCGAACGACCGCGGTGTGGGTGTTGAGAGCGTGGTCGCTCGGCGAATGACCGCGTTCTCGACAACGGGGGGTGGAGGAGGGACGGATGCCGCGCCCTGGCCGCCGTCGGGGGCGCGGCGTAGGGTCGGGGGCATGTGCCGGAACATCCACACGCTTCACAACTTCGAGCCCGCCGCGTCGTCCGAAGAGGTGCACGCGGCCGCGCTCCAGTATGTGCGCAAGATCGCGGGCACCACGAAGCCCTCGAAAGCGAACCAGGAGGTGTTCGACCGCGCCGTCCACGAGATCACGCACATCACGCAGCACCTCCTCGACGACCTGGTCGCGACCACGCCCCCGAAGAACCGCGAGGTCGAGGCCGCCAAGGCGCGCGAGCGCGCGATCAAGTCCGGCCGCTACGCCGCTCCGGCCGCCTGAGCCTCGGTCGGGGTGAGGATCGCCACGGGAATCGTGCGGCCCGCCCTGCGCTCGTAGCGGGCGACGCCGGGGATCCGCGCGGTCACGTCGCGCCACGCCGCGTCGCGCTCTGCGCCGTGCAGCTCGCGAGCGAATGCGTCGAACCGGTGGGCACCTGCCTGGACGCGCGTGCGCCCGGCGGCCCGGAGGTTGCGGAACCAGTGCGGGTCGCGCGGTGCGCCGCTGCCCGTGCCCCAGACCAGGAAGCCCTCATCGAGCGGCAGCGCGGCGACGCAGGTGGACCGCGGCTGCCCGGATCGCCGCCCCGGGGTCGTGAGCAGGAGCACGCGCGCGGGCCCCGGTCCGGGTACCGCCCGGCCATCGGTGCGGCGGTAGAGCCACACGCCGATGGCGCCGCCCGTGCGGCGGAAGAAGCCTCGAACCGACATCGCGTCCCCTCACGCCGATCCTCCCACCGCGCGCATCCGCTGTCGACGGCTCGCCTGGCCCCCGGGGTGCGACCGGCGGCCGATGCGCCGACAGCACACGGCGCGGGATCGAGGGGCGATGGTCCGGCACCCCGGCGCGGGATCGAGGGCCGATGGTCCGGCACCCCGGCCTCGACCGCTCCCGCGCGTCTCGGCAGACGGCTCCGGCGGTACCGCGGCGGAGGGTGGGGTAGTCTGGTCGGCTCCCCTTCGGACGGATCGTCCTGCGGAGCGGATGGGGAATGACGTGGGTTACATCGACATCGCCGCCGTCTCGTACGCACTGCCGGACGGACGCCCGCTGCTCGACGAGGTCTCGTTCCGCGTGGGTGAGGGCTCGACCACCGCGCTGATCGGCCAGAACGGCGCCGGCAAGACGACGCTGCTGCGGATCATCCGCGACGAGCTCGCGCCGCTGTCCGGAGTCGTGCAGATCGACGGCGGCCTGGGGGTCATGGACCAGTTCGTCGGCCACGGCGAGCCTGGGCAGACCGTCCACGACCTCCTGATCCGCGTCGCCCCCGACCGCGTGCGCCGAGCCGCACGTGAGCTCGAGGACGCCGAGGCCGCGATCATCGAGCACGACGACCTCGACACGCAGATGCGCTACGCCGGCGCGCTCGCCGATTACGCCGAGGCCGGCGGCTACGAGTACGAGACGGTGTGGGACACCTGCACGACCGCGGCCCTCGGCATCCCGTTCTCGCGTGCACGGTTCCGCGAGCTCACGACCCTTTCGGGCGGCGAGCAGAAGCGGCTCGCGCTCGAGGCGCTGCTGCGCGGCCCCGACCAGGTGCTGCTGCTGGATGAGCCCGACAACTACCTCGACGTGCCCGGCAAGCGCTGGCTCGAGGAGCGGCTGCGCGAGACGCCGAAGACGGTGCTGCTCGTGTCGCACGACCGCGAACTGCTGGCACGCGCAGCCGATCGCATCGTGACGCTCGAGGCCGGCGGGGCCGGCAGCACGGCGTGGGTGCACGGCGGCGGCTTCGGGACGTATCACCGGGCACGCGAGGACCGCATGGCGCGCCTGGACGAGCTGCGGCGCCGGTGGGACGAGCAGCACGCGAAGCTCAAGGAGCTCGTCGCGACGCTCAAGGTCAAGGCCACGGCGAACGACACCTTCACCTCGCGGTACCGGGCAGCCCAGACGCGCCTGCGCAAGTTCGAGGAGGCCGGCCCGCCGCAGGAGCGGCCCCGCGAGCAGGACCTCGACGTGCGCCTGCGCGGCGCCCGCACCGGCAAGCGCGCCGTCGTCGCCGAGCAGCTCGAGCTCACCGGGCTGATGAAGCCGTTCGATCTCGAGGTGTGGTTCGGCGACCGGGTCGCGGTGCTGGGATCGAACGGATCGGGCAAGTCGCACTTCCTGCGGCTGCTCGCCCGTGGCGGCACCGACCCCGACGGGCGTCTCGGGCACCTGACGACGACCGGCTCGGGGCTCGAGCCCGTCGCCCACACCGGCCGCGGAACACTCGGCGCCCGCGTTGTGCCCGGCTGGTTCGCGCAGACTCATCGCCATCCGGAGTTCGACGGGCGCACGCTGCTCGACATCCTGCACCGCGGCGAGGACGCGCGCGCCGGGCTTCCGCGCGAGGCCGCCTCGAGTGCGCTCGACCGCTACGGGCTGGTCGCCCAGGCCGAGCAGACGTTCGACAGCCTCTCGGGCGGACAGCAGGCGCGCTTCCAGATCCTTCTGCTCGAGCTGTCGGGCGCGACGCTGCTGCTTCTGGACGAACCCACCGACAACCTCGACCTCGTCTCGGCCGAGGCGCTGCAGGACGCCCTGGCACGCTTCGAGGGCACGGTGCTCGCCGTCACCCACGACCGGTGGCTCGCGAAGTCCTTCGACCGCTTCCTCGTCTTCGGCGCGGACGGGCGGGTCTTCGAATCCGACGAGCCCGTCTGGGACGAGGCCCGCGTCGCGCGAGCGCGCTGAGGGGATGACGGATGCCGCGGCCCGCGGCATCCGTCATCTCCGAGCTCGGTGCGCGTTTCGTCTCGCTTCGCTCGCTCAACGACCGGGGTCGCGTCTGTCCCGGCCGCGGGTGCCGGTCGTTGAGCGAGGGAGCGCAGCGACCGAGACGAGACGACTCGGCGTCGCCGGGATCCCGGGAGTTCGGCTCGGCCGCTCGTCGTCCGGAGGCTGTTTCGGGGCGTGAGAATCCCGCCGGGTAGGCTGGGTGCGTGAGCATGGACATCGAACTCGGCCGGGCCAAGCGGGCGCGTCGCGCCTACACGTTCGACGACATCGCGGTGGTGCCCTCGCGGCGCACGCGCAACCCCGAGGACGTCTCGACGACCTGGACGATCGACGCGTTCAGCTTCGACATCCCGGTGCTGGGCGCCCCGATGGACTCCGTGGTGAGCCCGCGCACGGCGATCATGCTCGGCCAGCTCGGCGGCCTGGGCGTTCTCGACCTCGAGGGCCTGTGGACCCGCTACGACGACCCCGAGCCGCTGCTCGCCGAGATCGCCGGCCTCGAGAAGGCCGCCGCGACGCGTCGCATGCAGGAGCTCTACGCCGAGCCGATCAAGCCCGAGCTCGTGCGCGACCGCCTCGCCGAGATCCGCGCCGCGGGTGTCACCGTCGCCGGCGCCCTCACGCCGCAGCGCACCCAGGAGCTCTACGAGACCGTCGTCGCCGCCGGCGTCGACCTCTTCGTGATCCGCGGCACCACGGTGTCTGCCGAGCATGTGTCCAGCGTCGACCAGCCGCTGAACCTCAAGAAGTTCATCTACGACCTCGACGTCCCCGTGATCGTCGGCGGCGCGTCGACCTACACCGCCGCCCTGCACCTCATGCGCACGGGCGCGGCCGGCGTGCTCGTCGGCTTCGGCGGGGGAGCGGCCTCCACCACGCGCGCCACCCTGGGCCTTCACGCCCCCATGGCGACCGCGGTCGCCGACGTCGCCGGGGCGCGCCGCGACTACCTCGACGAGTCGGGCGGACGCTACGTGCACGTCATCGCGGACGGCGGCGTGGGCACGTCGGGCGACATCGTCAAGGCGATCGCGATGGGCGCCGACGCCGTCATGCTCGGCGTGGCGCTGGCGCGGGCGACGGATGCCCCGGGCCAGGGCTTCCACTGGGGCCCCGAGGCGCACCACGCCAAGCTGCCGCGCGGCAAGCGCGTGAAGGTCGACCAGGTCGCCTCCCTCGAGGAGGTGCTGTACGGCCCCGCCCCGGTCGCCGACGGCACTGCGAACCTCATCGGCGCCCTGCGCAAGTCGATGGCCACGACCGGATACTCCGACCTCAAAGAGTTCCAGCGGGTCGAGGTCGTCGTCGCGCCGTACGCTGCGGGATGACGGATGCCATGACCGACCCCTCGACGGCCCCCGCGGCCGGCGACCCCGACGGCGCGGAAGGCCTCGCGCCCGAGGCGTTCCCGCCGACGCTGCGCGAGGTGATGCTGCGTCCGCAGTGGATCGGCATGCTCCTGCTCTGCCTGGTCGTCGCGGGGGTCTTCGCCTGGCTCGGTCAGTGGCAGCTCGGCCGCGCGCTGCAGTCCAACCCCGTGCCACCCGGGGCGACGGAAGAGGTCGAGCCGCTCGCCGATGTCGCTGCGCCGGGCGAATACCTGCCCGAGCCGCTCGTGGGGCAGCGCGTCGAGACCTCCGGGCGCTTCATCCCCGGCGACTTCCTGATCGTCCAGAACCGCTTCAACGACGGCGTCGAGGGCTACTGGGTGACCGGCCAGCTGCGGATCAACCCGGCGGCGAGCGGGACGGATGCCCCCACCTCAGTTGCGGTCGCGCTCGGATGGGCTGCCACCGAGGCCGACGCGCGCGCGGCGATCGACGAGCTCGAAGCCGCGGCATCCGATGTCGAGCAGGTCGAGGTGACCGGCCGGCTGATCTCGGACGAGGGACCCGTGCCGCCGCCTTCCGGTGCCGACCCGCAGACCATGACGCGCATGTCGCCCGCGGCCCTGCTCGGGCAATGGCACGAGGTCGACGGGCTCTCGGTGTACCGCCCGTACATCGCGTCCCTCGACGCGTTCGCGGGACTCGAGGCGATCTCCTCGCCCGCTCCCCAGGACGGATCCGGCCTCAACTGGCTCAACATCTTCTACGCCGTCGAGTGGGCGGTCTTCGCGGGCTTCGCGTTCTACCTCTGGTACCGCCTCGCCAAGGACGCGTGGGAGAAGGAGCTCGAGGACTTCGAGGACGACGAGGAGGAGCGGCGGCGGTTGCGCGGAGGACCCGGGCCCGACAGTCCGGCGCCCGACGGGCCCGCCCCCGATGGTCCCGCGTCGGCGGCGTCCTGAGCGGGTCTTGCCAGCGCCCGACGGACCCGCGTCCGTGGCATCCGGAGCCGGACGGTCGCGCGGAATCGCGCGGGTAGACTGGGGGTCATGCCCCGCGCCCCGAAGCTCGCTTCCTTTCCGGCGATCCGCGGAGCCCTGAGGTTCTACCAGATCTGCTCGATCATCACGGGCACGATGCTGCTGCTCCTGGTCGCCGAGATGATCATCAAGTACATCGTCGGCTACGAGCTGTTCCTGGGCGGATCCGGCGGTTTCCTGTGGTTCGCCCCCGTCGTCGAGACGGCCTCGGGCCTGGAGTCCACCGGCGACGGGTTCAACCTCTCGCTCGGCATCCTCGTCGCCCACGGCTGGTTCTACGTCGTCTACCTCATCTCGTGCTTCCGCGTGTGGAGCCTCATGCGCTGGAACCTCCTGCGCCTGGCGATGCTGGCCGCCGGCGGTATCGTGCCGCTCCTCTCCTTCTTCATGGAGGCGCGGGTCGGCCGCGACGTCAAGACCTACCTCGCCCAGCGTGAGGCAGCGGAGCTGCACTCGCAGGCCGAGCATTCGACCCTCACTCACGCGATCCCGACGGAGAACCAGCGTTGACCGAACAGACCGAAACCTCGCAGCGACCCGTCCTCGTCGTCGACTTCGGCGCGCAGTACGCGCAGCTGATCGCCCGGCGCGTCCGCGAGGCCGGGGTCTACAGCGAGATCGTCCCGCACACGGCGACCGCCGCCGACATCGCGGCGAAGAACCCGGTCGGCATCATCCTCTCGGGCGGCCCGTCGTCCGTGTATGAGGAGGGCGCGCCGGCGCTCGACACCGACGTGTTCGACCTCGGCGTGCCGACGCTCGGCATCTGCTACGGCTTCCAGGTCATGGCGCAGGCACTCGGCGGCGAGGTCGCCCACACCGGACTCCGCGAGTACGGAGCGACGGATGCCGCGGTCACGGGTGACGGCGGTGTGCTGCTGGGCGGCCAGCCGGTCGACCAGAACGTGTGGATGAGCCACGGCGACCAGGTCTCGCGCGCGCCGGAAGGGTTCGACGTGCTCGCCTCGACGCAGGCCACCCCGGTCGCCGCCTTCGGCAGCGACGAGCGCCGGTTCTACGGCGTGCAGTGGCACCCCGAGGTGAAGCACTCGGACTACGGCCAGAACGTCATCGAGAACTTCCTGCACAAGGCCGCCGGGCTGCCGGCCGACTGGAACCCCGACAACGTCATCGCCGAGCAGGTCGAGAAGATCCAGGCGCAGGTGGGTTCGGGCCGCGTGATCTGCGGTCTGTCGGGCGGCGTCGACTCCGCGGTGGCGGCGGCGCTCGTGCACAAGGCCGTCGGCGACCAGCTCGTCTGCATCTTCGTCGACCACGGGCTCCTCCGTAAGGGTGAGCGCGAGCAGGTCGAGCAGGACTACGTCGCCTCGACCGGCGTGCGCCTGGTCACCGTCGACGCGCGCGAGCGCTTCCTCACGGCTCTGGCCGGCGTGAGCGACCCGGAGCAGAAGCGCAAGATCATCGGCCGCGAGTTCATCCGCACCTTCGAGCAGGCCGAGGCCGAGCTCGTCGCCGAGGCCGAGGCCGACGGCGAGCCGATCCGCTTCCTCGTGCAGGGCACGCTCTACCCCGACGTGGTCGAGTCGGGCGGCGGCACCGGCACCGCGAACATCAAGTCGCACCACAACGTCGGCGGCCTTCCCGAAGACCTGCAGTTCGAGCTCGTGGAGCCGCTGCGCACCCTGTTCAAGGACGAGGTGCGCGCGATCGGCCGTGAGCTGGGGCTCCCCGAGGTGATCGTCGCGCGTCAGCCGTTTCCGGGCCCCGGCCTCGGCATCCGGATCGTGGGTGAGGTCACCGCTGACCGCCTCGAGATTCTGCGCGATGCCGACGCCATCGCCCGCGAAGAGCTGACCCGGGCGGGCCTCGACGGCGAGATCTGGCAGTGCCCGGTGGTGCTGCTGGCCGACGTGCGCTCTGTGGGCGTGCAGGGCGACGGCCGCACCTACGGACACCCGATCGTGCTGCGCCCGGTGTCGTCCGAGGACGCGATGACCGCCGACTGGACCCGCCTGCCGTACGACGTGCTGTCGCGGATCTCGAACCGCATCACCAACGAGGTGCGCGAGGTCAACCGCGTCGTGCTCGACGTCACGTCGAAGCCGCCGGGGACCATCGAATGGGAGTAGCCCCGGAAGGGGCGGCGGTACCCGATCGGGTGCTGCTGTGACGGATGCCGCGGACCTCGGTCGCGGCATCCGTCGTTTCCGGGTGGACGAGGCAGGATGGACGGGTGACCTCCGAGACGACGCTTCCGCCCGCCGACTACGTCGTCATCGGCAGCCGCGTGGCGCTGGAGCTCGACGGCGGGTTCGCGGTCGCCGTGCCGGCGCGCCTGCGGCTGCTGGAATCCGCCGGCGCCGCCGAGCCTCTCCTGCTGAGCGTCGACGGCCAGTCGGCCCAGGCACATGCGGCGCAGCGGCAGGCTTTCGTCGAAGGCGGGCACGTGCCCTCGGCGTCGCGCGTCCGCAACCTGTTCGACGAGCTCGTCGCCGACCCCGCGTGGCTCTTCGAGGCGGGGGAGCCGGGCGAGGCGACGGCGGGAGTGAAGTATCGGACGGTGACGGATGCCGCGTCCCGCCCGATCGTGTCGCTCCCGGTCTTCGCGAACGACCCCGAATGGCATCTGCGCGACGCGAACGTCGTGGTGCACGCGCCGGGCGGCGACCGCGTGCTCCGGGGTTTCCGCGGCCTGTACATCGCGTGGTTCGAGTCGATCGCCGCCGGCCGCCGCGAGGCCGCGGGCGACCCGGAACGGCTCTTCGTCGTGGTCTGCGAGTCGCGTCAGCTCGGGGAGGCGCTCGTCGACTGGGACGACCCGCGGGTCAGGCTCGTGCACACCGTCCACAACTCGCATCTCCCCGCCCCGCACGATGATCCCGCGGCGCCGGTGAGCGGCCTGTGGGCGCGCTGGCTGCCCACGCTCGACGCCTACGACGCGGTGCTGTGGCCCACGGCAGCGCAGCGCGACGAGGTCGCCGCGCGCTTCGGAGACCCGGGCACGTTCCACGTCGTGCCGAACACCATCGCCCTCGGCTCCGAGCCGCCGGGCACGTCGACCCGCGATCCGCGCCGCCTCGTGATGCTCAGCCGGCTCGCGCCGCAGAAGCGCATCGACCTCGCGATCCAGGCGTGGCCGGCGGTCGTCGCCGCGGTGCCCGACGCGCGCCTGGACGTCTACGGCGACGGGCCCCTACGCGACGACCTGCAGCAGCTGATCGAGGAGCTCGGGGCGGAGGCATCCGTCACGCTCCACGGCGCGACCGCCGATCGCGACGCGATCTTCGATCGTTCTTCGCTGTTCGTGACGTCGACGGCCTTCGAAGGACAGGGCCTGTCGATCGCGGAGGCGCTCGCTCGGGGCCTTCCCGTCGTCTCGACCGACGCCCGGTACGGTCCGCGCGAGGCCGTGGACGGCGCCGGCGTGCTCGTGCCGCCGGGCGACGTCGACGCGCTCGCCGGCGCGATCATCGGCCTCCTGCAGGACGACGCCCGCCGCACCGAGCTGTCGTCCCGCGCTCGCGCTGCCGCTGCCCGCTTCACGCCCGACGCCGTGCGCCCGGCCCTTGTCGCCGCGGTGCGCGCCGCGGTCGAAAAGCCGTCGCGCCGCATTCATCCGCCGGGCTCGTGAAGAACCCGGGCTGCACGTGCACGATGTGGGGCTCTCGCGGCACCAGAAGCCGATCGGTCCCGGCGGATTCACCGCACTTCCGCCGTGGGCAGAGCCGCCGGGAGCGGAAACGGATGCCGCGCCCGCCGCGGGTGCGCAGGCTGGGGGCATGGCAGAAGAAGGCAAGATCCCGCAGTTCGGAGCCGAGGCGCGCCGCGAGCTGTTCCACCAGCGCGTGCTCGTGCTCGACGGCGCGCTCGACGACGACAACGGCACCCTGATCGCCACGCAGCTGCTGGCGCTCGCAGCCGAGGACGAGGCATCCGACATCGCCCTCTGGATCCACTCGCCGGGCGGCTCGGTGCCGTCCATGCTCGCGATCAGGGACGTCATGAACCTCATTCCCAACGACGTGGCCACGCTCGCGCTCGGCCTCGCGTGCAGCGCCGGGCAGTTCCTGCTCTCGGCGGGCACCCGGGGCAAGCGACGGGCGCTGGCGCACGCGCGCATCCTGATGCATCAGGGCTCGGCAGGCATCGGCGGCTCGGCGGTCGAGGTCGAGGTGCAGGCCGACGATCTGCGCCACATGCGCGACACCGTGCTCGGACTCATCTCAGCCGACACCGGGCAGTCGGTCGAGCGTATCTTCGAGGATTCGCTGCACGACCGCTGGTACACCGCAGCCGAGGCGCGCGACTACGGGTTCATCGACGGCATCGTCGACGACTTCGCCCAGGTGGTGCCACGACGCCGGCGACCGGCCGGACTCGGTCTCGGCCCGGCGGAGGTGGCGGCATGAGCTCGTACACGATCCCCAACGTGGTGGCGCAGCATCCGCGCGGCGACCGCATCATGGACGTCTACTCGCACCTGCTGGCTGAGCGCGTCGTGTACCTCGGCACCGGCATCGACGCTGGGGTCGCCAACGCGCTCATCGCCCAGCTGCTGCACCTCGACGCCGACAGCCCGGACCGCGACATCCAGCTCTACATCAACTGCGAGGGCGGCGACCCGTCGGCCATGCTCGCGGTCTATGACACCATGCAGCACGTGAGACCGGATGTCGCGACCACCGTCGTCGGTCAGGCCATCGGCGTCGGGGCCGTCATGCTCGCCGCGGGCGCCGCGGGCAAGCGCTCGGTGCTTCCGCACGCGCGCGTCGTGCTCCACCAGCCCGCGGGTCAGGGGAGGGGCGCGATCCCCGACCTCATCCTGCAGGCGGACGAGCTCGTACGGGTGCGCGGGGAGGTGGAGCAGATCCTCGCCCGGCACACCGGACAGGAGCCGTCGAAGCTGCGCGCAGACACCGACCGCGACCGCGTGTTCACCGCGGCCGACGCAGTCGCGTACGGCCTGGCCGACCACGTGCTCGAGGAGCGCTGAACTGCGTGGCCGTCGAGCGAGGGGAGCGAGACGAGACGAGACGAGACGCTCGAGTGCGGTCCGAGGTGCGACGCGTTTCGCCTGGGGAGTCGGTCGCTGAGCGGGCGCCGGCGAGACGAAGCGTCCTCGCTCCCTTGACAACCGGGGATCAGCGGCCAGGGGCGCCGGGCCAGACCTTGCCCTCCCAGGGGTCGTAGTCGGCGATCAGCTTCTCCTGCGGTGGGCGCTCGGCCTCCGGCACGTGCTGCAGGTTGACCCGCACGCGGTACCAGAGCGAGCTCGAACCGCGCATGCCGTCGATCAGCACGTCGGCCGGATGAAGCTGTTCCGCGACCGTCGGATGTCGCTGCTTCCACTCGTCGAGAGCGGCGACGGACTCGGGCTTGGTCTTTGTGCGCGCAACCTCGATGAGCGGCATGGTGGACTGGCGCCTGCCGTCCGCCGTGCCGCCGCGCGGCGGCTTCTCGCCAGGGCCGAGCTCCTCGGCGAGCCGCAGCAGCCCGTCGAGGGTACCGACCGCGTCGTCGATGCCGGCGTGCGGGTCGCCGAGCTCCGCGTAGCGCGACGGCACCGTGAGCACGGTGAACTCCTCGGGCCGGCGGTCTCTCACCTCGTCCCAGTCCAGCGGCGTCGACACCCGCGCATCGGGGAGCGGGCGGATCGAGTACGCCGATGCCACGGTGCGGTCCTTGGCGTTCTGGTTGAAGTCGACGAACACGCTCTCGCCGCGCTCCTCCTTCCACCAGCGGGCGGTCGCGAGACCCGGCGCGCGGTTCTCGACCTCGCGCGCGAGCGTCTCGGCGGCCAGCCGCACCTGCTTGTAGTCCCACTGCGGCGCGATGCGCACGAGGATGTGCATGCCGCGGGAGCCGCTCGTCTTCGGCCAGCCCACGAGGCCGACGTCGTCGAGCACCTCGCGCGCGACGAAGGCGACGTCGACGATCTGCGACCAGTCGACGCCGGGCATCGGATCCAGGTCGATGCGCAGCTCGTCGGGGCGGTCGAGATCCTCGGCGCGCACGGGATGGGGGTTGAGGTCGAGGCAGCCGAGGTTGACGACCCACGCCAGCCCCGCGGCATCCCGGATCACCGCCTCCTCGGCGGACGTGCCGCGGGCGTAGTGCAGCGTCGCGGTGTCGATGAACTCGGGATGGTTCTCGGGGACGCGCTTCTGGAAGAACGGCTCGGCGTCGATGCCCTTGGGGAAGCGCTTGAGCACCATCGGGCGGCCGCCGGCACCGCGCAGCGCCCCGTCGGCCACCGACAGGTAGTAGCGCACGACGTCGAGCTTTGTGAGGCCGGGCTCGGGGAACACCATCTTCGTCGGGCTCGAGATGCGCACCTCGTGCCCGTCGATCTCGAGGATCTCTGCTTCCGACTTCGCGGGCGTCACCCCGCCCACGCTAGCGACGCCAAGCGACATCGGCCAGGGGGCGGGCACTCACCCCGGGTGGGAGCGACGCCTCACGCGGCGAGGGCGAACGCGGCGCGGCATCCGACCACCGCACGCTCGCTCGCCCGGGAGCGGAGGTCGTCCACCACGCCCGCGGTCAGCTCGATCAGCGTCACTTCGAGGGCGCCGGCGACCGCGGCGATCATCTCGCTCGAAGGCTCCTTGAGTCCGCGCTCGATCTCGGAGAGGTACTGCGGCGACACTCCGGCGCGATCCGCGGTGTCGGCGAGGCGCTCCCCGCGGTCGTGGCGGAGACGGCGGAGTCGCTCGCCGAGTGCGTCGCGCCACAGCGGCTCGAGCTCGCGGGAGGTCTGCGGTGCCTTGGTCGGCAGCGGGATGATCTCGGCCATGGCGTCACGATAGGTCGCCGAGCCCGCGGCCCGCGAGCCGTTCCGCTCACAGCAGAAGCGCCACGCTCGAGGCCCCAGCGACTGCGGAGGAGCGCTGGCCGCCGAATCGCGCGGTCATCGGCCGGAAAACTGCGTTCTCTGCTCAACCTGAGAGTTTTCTGTTGACGTTTCGGTTAATCCCACCTAACGTCCCCCTCACACCCCTCGCTGTTTTTCCCCACACACACGAGAAGGCAGGCTCCCCCTTGTTCCGACGTCCCCTGGCGGTGGTCGGCGCGCTCGCGCTGGCCATCGCAACCCCGACCGCGGCGATGGCCGCGGCTCCCGAAGACGACCCCACACCGAAACTCGAGCAGTCCGAGACCAGCGGACCCGTCGGCACGAGCTTCCGCCCGCACAGTGTCGGCGCCGACGGACGCGTGACCGTCATCGTCGAGATGGCAGGCGACCCGACGGCCGTCACAGAGGCGAAGAAGGGCGCGAAGCTCTCGAAGTCGGAGCGCAGCGCGATCAAGCAGTCGCTCAAGGCCGCGCAGGATGCGATCGGCGGCACGCTCGAGAGCAAGGGCGGCAAGATCCAGGCCAAGATGCAGTCGGCCTACAACGGCATCCAGGTGTCGATCCCGGCTGAAGAGGTGGACGCGGTCGCGGCGCTTCCGAACGTCGTCGCGGTGCACCCGGTGAAGACGTACACGCTCGACAACGCCGTCTCCGTGCCGTTCCTCGGAGTGCACGACGTATGGCAGGACACCGGCTACACCGGCGAGAACATCAAGGTCGCCATCATCGACACCGGCGTCGACTACACCCACGCGAACTTCGGCGGCGCCGGCACCGTCGACGCGTACAACGCGGCCCGTGCCGCCGAGGCCCAGCCGGCGGATCCGGCCCAGTTCGGCCCGGAAGCGCCGCGCGTGAAGGGCGGCTGGGACTTCGTCGGCGACACCTACAACGCCGACCCCGACTCGCCGGACTACCAGCCCGTCCCCAAGCCGGACGCGAACCCGCTCGACTGCAACGGGCACGGCAGCCACGTCGCCGGCACCGCCGCGGGCAGCGGCGTCGCGGATGGTGAGACGTACGCCGGTCCCTACGACTCGACCACCCCGTCGCAGACGTTCGACATCGGACCCGGCGTCGCGCCGGAGGCCGACGTGTACGCCCTCCGGGTCTTCGGCTGCGGCGGCTCGACCGACGTGGTCGTGCCCGCGATCGACTGGGCGGTCGACAACGACATGGACGTCATCAACATGTCGCTCGGCTCGCCGTTCGGCCGCGGTGACGACGCCGACGAGGTGGCCGCGGCCAACGCCGTCGGCGCCGGCGTGGTCGTCGTGAAGTCCGCCGGCAACGAGGGGCCGAGCCCCTATCTCGCCGGCAACGGCAACGGCGTCGTCAGCGTCGCGGCCGTCGACAGCACGGAGAGCTTCCCCGGTGCGACCATCACGGTCGACGGGGTCGCGATCCCCGCGATCAACGCGAACGGCGCGGTGCTGACCGGTCTTCCCGGCATGACGGTCGTGCGACTGACGGACGACCCTGCCACTCCGAACGAGAACGAGGCGCTCGGCTGCTCCACTGAGGCCTACACCAAGGCCGGGGTCGCTCCGGGCGGCAACCAGCTCGCCGTCTCGACCCGCGGCACGTGCGCCCGCGTGGCGAAGGCGGTCTTCGCGCAGAAGGCCGGTGCGGCAGCCGCTGTCATGATCAACTCGACGAACGACTTCCCGCCGTTCGAGGGTGCGATCACGGAGAACCCCGACACGGGCGAGCAGTACACCGTCACGATCCCGTTCCTGGGCGTCCGGCTGTCGGACGGGCCGAAGCTCGTCGATGACCGGCCGGCCACCGTGGTCGCCTCGCCCCTCGCGAACCCGGGCTTCCGCGGCTACGCGTCGTTCAGCTCGGCCGGACCCCGCAGCGGCGACAGCGCGCTCGGCGTCGACGTCGCGGCGCCTGGCGTCTCGATCGTCTCCACCGGCGTCGGCACCGGCAGCGGGCCGGCCACCATCTCGGGCACGTCGATGGCGGCTCCGCACGTCGCGGGCGTCGCGGCGCTCGCCGTGCAGGCCCACCCGGCGTGGTCGGCCGCCGAGGTGTCATCGGTGCTGGTCGCGACGGCCGACCCCGAGAAGGTCGCGGGTCAGAACCCGGTCCGCGGCGGCGTCGGCCTGGTCGACCCCGCGCAGGCCGTCGCCCAGCAGGTGACCGCGACGGGCGACTCCTTCAAGACCGATGACGGCAAGCTCCGCGAGACCGCGCTGAACTTCGGGTTCCAGGAGAGCCGCGATGCCTTCCAGGGCAAGAGGAAGACGGTCACGCTCACGAACTACGGCAGTGAGGCGGTCACCTACACCGTGTCGGCGCAGGCATCCGCGCAGTCCGAGTCGGCCACGGTCAGCGTGAGCCCGTCGCAGCTCACGGTGCCGGCGGGCCGCTCGGCGAAGGTCACGGTCACGCTCGACGGCTCGACTGCGACCGTCGGCAGCTCTACGGTCGGCGGCTTCGCGTTCTACGAGTTCTCGGGCGACGTCGTGTTCACGTCGGCGGCCGACACGCTCCGCGTGCCGTACCTGCTGGTTCCGCGATCGACGACCGACGTCTCGGCCAAGGGCGACCTCAAGGTGACCAAGAAGTCGCAGCCGGTCGACGGCGAGGTGTCGGTGGCCCTCACGAACAAGAAGGGTGCCCTCGCCGGAGGCGCGTCGTTCTATACGTGGGGCCTCGAGGATCGCAAGGATGCGCCGAAGTCGTTCGCCGACACCGGATACGACCTGCGCGCCGCGGGCGTCCGCTCGTTCCTGTACAACGACGAGCTCGGTGAGCTGGTGGTCTTCGCGCTCAACACCCACAACCGGTGGTCGAACGCGGCGAGCAACCAGTACGAGGTCCACGTCGACACCGACCGCGATGGCGAGCCGAACTGGATCGTCTACGCCGCCGACGGCGGCCTGGTGACCGCCGGCTCCGTCAACGGCATCATCCAGGTGTTCGCCTACGACGTCGCCGCGGGCGTGACGTACGCCACGGGCTTCAACGCCTCGGCGCCGACCGACAGCAGCACCATCCTGCTGCCGGTGTTCGCCGCCGACCTCGGCCTGACCGAGGAGTCGGGCACGTTCGACTACGCCGTGCAGGCCTCGTCGCTCGTGAACGACGGCTCCGACGTGATGGACGGCGTCGCGACGTACAACCCGTTCGCACCGGCCCTCAGCAACAGCCAGTCGGCCTCTGTCCCCGTCGGCGGCACGATCCCTGTGCCGGTCGTCGTGGACGCCGAGGCGTTCACCGAGCAGAAGCCGCTCGGCGTCATGGTCGTCGCAATGGACAACCCGGCAGGTGCGGGCGAGGCGATCCTGGTCAAGGCCAAGTAGTCCCCGCTCCTCTCGCGCAGCGCAACAGATGGCGTCCCGTCGTAAGGCGGGGCGCCATCTGGCGCATACCCCGGTCGCCGGGCCCCGCCGAGAGCGCGCGAACTGCCGCGCCAGCCGGCCTCCGCTCGCAGATCGTGCGCTCTCGACGGTCTTCCGCCACAGGGGACCCTGAGGTCAGCGGGTGCAGAGCCGCGGCGTGTCGCCGCGGCCGAAGCGGTAGTCGTACTCGGTGCCGTCGACGACGACCACGACCCGCATGCCGTCCACCAGCGCCTGGGTGTACGACATCCCGGGCTGAGGGCACCCGAGGGCGCCGTTGCGCCACGTGACCGCGTGCGAGGAGACGAGCTCGGGTGTGCCGGTGATCCCGCGCGCCGCGAGGTCGGCGACGATCGCGTCCCAGCGTGCCGGTGGCACGCGGACGGCCTCGCCGGTCGGCTCAATCGGCCCCGGGGTCGTGGTGATCAGCGGCGGCTCGCCCGACGCCGAGGGAGCAGGCGCCGACGGCGTGGCCGAGGCCGAAGGCTCCGGCGCGGAGGGGGTGGACGCGGTCATGGGGCCTCCTGAACATGCGGTGAGGCAGAGCAGCAGCGCCACCGCACTCATCGCCGCGAGTCGTCGAGCCATGCCACCCCTCGGATCGGAATCAGCCTAGGTCGCCGGCGCATGCCTCGACACCGTCCCGGCCGAACGCACGGCGGACTCCCGGGCGCGTCGGCGCGGTACCTCGGGAACAGCGGAACGGCCGCCCGGTGAACCCGGACGGCCGTTCTCGAGCGATCGCTGGTGCGTCAGTTGTTGCCGCGAGCGATCGCGATGATGCGGAGGATCTCGATGTACAGCCAGACGACGGTGACCATGATGCCGAAGCCGCCGAGCCAGCCGTACTGACGCGGGGCGCCGTTGCGCACACCCTGCTGGATCTGGTCGAAGTCCAGGACCAGCGAGTACGCGGCCATGATGACGACGAACACGCCGATGATCACGCCCCACGGGATGCCGAGGGGGCCTTCCTGGCTGAGCATGCCGAACGGGCCGCCCGCGATGGGGGCGTTGAAGAGCATGAGGCCGATGTTCACGAGCGAGAACACCAGGTAGCCGACCATGGCGATGAGGAAGACCTTCGTGGCCCGCTTCGACGCGCGGATCTTGCCGCTGGCGAAGAGCGCGAGCGTCACGCCCACGACCGAAAGGGTGGCCAGCGTCGCCTGGAGGACGATGCCCTCCCACTGCACCTCGAAGAACGCCGAGATGCCGCCGACGAACAGTCCCTCGAATGCGGCGTAGGCGAAGATCAGCGCGGGGCGGATCTTCTTGCGCGACGTGAAGATGACGACGAGCGACAGCACGAAGCCGCCCAGTGCGCCGAGCATCCAGGGGAGGATCGCGATCTGGTTGGGCTGCGTCGCCGACGTGCCCCCCAGGGTCCACACCCAGCCGATCGCGGCGAAGACCAGGAGGACGGCGAACAGGCCGACGGTCTTCCAGATGGTGTCCTCGTAGGACATGCGGCCGGTCTCGGCGGCACCCGCGGACGGTGCCGCGTACATGCCCTCGAGCTGCGCCTGCGCTGCGGCATCCGTTCCGGCCCGCTGCGCCGTCGCGAACTGCGTGTTCCCGCCCAGGTTCGCCGCCTGCGAACCGCCGGGGTAGGTCTGAACGGCCTTCGGGTCCTGGAAGGCCGGGTTGTTGAACGCGGGGTTGTTGAGGGCCACTGCTCTCACACTCCAATGTCAAGAGAATCCCAGCACGATGCTGTTGATCAACACTATCCGACGGGCGATCCGACGGCACGGGCGGCCGCTGTGAGGAGACTATGAACGGATGCCGCGCCCCCGGCCCGCACCGGGCGCCTGGTTACGCTGAGACGGTGCCGCGCCGTCATCCGCTCGTCATCGGGCACCGCGGCGCGCCCGGATACCGCCCGGAGCATTCGCGCTCGTCGTACGCGATGGCGTTCGCGATGGGAGTCGACGCGGTCGAGCCCGACATCGTCGTGTCGCGCGACGGCGTGCTGGTCGTCCGGCACGAGAACGAGATCTCGGGCACGACCGATGTGGCGCAGCGTCCGGAGTTCGCCGACCGCCGCACCACGAAGACCGTGGACGGGATCGCGCTGACCGGCTGGTTCACCGAGGACTTCACGTGGGACGAGCTGGCGACGCTGCGCTGTCGCGAGAGGATTCCCGACGTGCGCGCCTCGAGCGCGAGCTTCGACGACGAGCAGCCCGTGCTGCGGCTGCGCGACGTGCTCGACGCGGTGCGCGAAGCCTCGCTCGAGCAGGGCCGCGAGATCGGCGTGGTGCTCGAGATCAAGCACGCGACCTACTTCGCATCGATCGGGTGGGATATCGCCGCACTGGTGGACGCCGAGCTCCGCGACGCCCGCTGGGCGTCGGGTGAGCTGCCGCTCACGATCGAGGCGTTCGAGTCGACGGTGCTCTTCGCGCTGCAGGAGCGCGGCATCCGTGCGGCGTACGTCTACCTGCTCGAGGCGTCCGGGCGTCCGTTCGACCTGTACTCCACGCAGGGCAAGGCCGCGCTGACGTACCGGCAGACCGCCGCACCCGCCGGCCTCGACGGGCTCGCCGGGAGGGTCGACGGGATCAGCGTCGACAAGCGCACGATCCTCGCACCCGACAAGCTCGGGCGTACAAGCGGTGCGTCGCGGGTCGTCGCCGACGCGCACGACCGGGGGCTCCGGGTGTTCACGTGGACCTGCCGGCCCGAGAACCGATTCCTCATCGGCCAGTTCCGCGGGCGCGGCGGGCCGGAGGCCTTCGGCGACTGGGAGGCCGAGTGGGGGATCATCCGCGACGCCGGCGTCGACGGCGTCTTCGTCGACCACCCCGACCTCGGGGTGTCGTTCTTCCGCGGCTGATCCCTCGCGGTCAGCCGAGAGCGCGCAGAATGCGCTCCGGTCGTCCGCAGACCGGCAGTCTGCGCGCTTTGGGCTGGTGGGATGCGCACTTCGCGCGCTCTCGGTCCGCGGCGGCCGGGGGACGTCAGGCGTAGAAGCCCTCGCGGAGGTTGATGCCGTGCTCCACCCATACCTTGAGCGCGGCGAGCATGCCCGTCCAGCCCTCGCAGTTGCCGAACGCGCTCTTCGCCCCGTCGGCGTTGGCCTGCCAAGCCGATTCGGTGATCGTCACGAGCGTGCGGGCGCCGTCGTCGATCGGCTCGAACTCGAACGTCGTCGTGGTCTCGGCATCGAGCCCCGCGCGCGCCTCCCAGCGGATCACCAGGCGACGCGGCGGGTCCGCTTCGACGACGGTCACCGGGAACCGGCCGGGGAAATCGGCGAAGTCCCAGGTGACCTCGCCGCCCTGCTCAAGGCGGCCGTGGGCGCCGCCCGTGGTGAAGTAGCGCGAGAGCTGGTCGGGATCGGCGACGGCCTCGTAGACCTCGGCAGGCGGGCGTGCGACACGCCCCGACACGGTGAAGGAGAGCTCGGTGAGTGCATCAGACATGTTGTAGTTTTATAACATGACGGATGCCGCGCACAAGGGGTCCGATGATGACCTCGTGTTCAAGGCGCTCGCCGCGCCGCTGCGCCGGCGCATGCTCGACGCGCTGAAGGACGAGCCGCTCACCACCGGCGCACTGTGTGCTCGCTTCCCCGAGGTGGACCGCACGACCGTGCTGCAGCACCTGCGGGTGCTCGAGAAGGCCGAGCTCGTGACGGGACGCAGGGTGGGCCGGGAGCGGCACCTCGCCCTGGCGCCCCTGCCGATCAAGAGAATCCACGATCGCTGGATCGGCGAGTATGCCAGGGCAGCGGTGGACCTGCTCGACCGCCTGAACGGGTGACGCCGGGTTGCGGACAGCTTCCGGTCTACCGGAGCCGCTCCCTCACGACCCGCGCGGTGGCCGCGGGGTCGGGCCGGTGCATGACCGACTCGGGCACCACGACGAGCTCGGCACCCTCGATGGCCTCGGACAGCCGGTCGGCGGCGGTGAGCAGCACCGGGAAGGTCTGCTCGCCGCGCAGCACGGTGACCGGCGCGGAGATCTCCAGCATCTCTGCGCTCGGCGTTGAGCAGACGCGCACGAGGTTGGTGTCGTAGACCGTCGATTGGGCGAGGGGAAGCATGCCGGCGAACTGGTCGCTCGCGCGGATGCCGTCGACCATCTCGCGGGGGAGTCCGACACCCTCGAGCTGGAAGGTGACGACCGCCTCGTCGAGGCGACCGGCATCCACGTCGGCCTGGAGCCGGTCGGCGAGGTCGTCGGCGGGTTCGTCTTCTCCGAAGCGCAACGGCGGCTCGGAGAGGAACAGCGCCTGGACCGGAACTCCGCGAGACGCCGCGAAGAGCGCGAGCACCGCACCGGAGGAGTGACCCAGCACAGCCGCTTCGCCGCCCACTGCGTCGATGACCGCGGCGAGGTCTTCGGCTTCCCGCTCAGGCGTCGATCCGCGTGCATCGCCGCTCGCACCGCGAGCGCGTCGGTCCCACGTCACGGCTGTGAAGCCGGCCTCATCGAGCGCGGTCGCCAGGCCGGCCGCGTCGGCGGCGGTCGACAGCGCCCCGTTGACGATGACGACCGCACGGCCGTCACCCCTCTTCGTGTACGCGATGGACGTGCCGTCGGCGGAAGTCACGGTATTCATGCGGTCAGCAAACCACGGGGTGCCGACACGCGACAGGGCGCGGCATCCGTCCCCTCCCCTCGCTTCATGCACGCGTAGGGGGAAGTGTCAACGGGATGTGCCGCGATGCGGCCCCGCCCGCACAGTGTGGCCATGAAACACGTGACGTACGCGGACAAGGCCATGTTCCTCGACGACGACTCGGCTGACTGGCTGATGGAGTACGCGCGTGCCCTCGGCTCGGCGGACATGACCGACACGGTCACGCTGCGGGGCATCGGGATGGACGGCAACGAGGTCGAGGCGACGTTTCTGCTGAACCACAGCACCGAGCTGATCACCCAGACCACGCAGAACGCCTTGCAAGGGCCGCCGAACGACCAGGCGGTGGGCTACATGCAGGAGCAGACGCGGCTGATCCTCACCCCGCCGCCCGCCCGGAGCGTCGACGATCCGCTCGAGATCTCCTGAGCCGGAGCACTCTGCCGGCCTCCGGCTAGGCGGATCCGCAGCCGGTCACGTGCGAGCGGTGCCGTCCCCGAAGAGGCGGCACCGCTCTGCGCGAAGCGCTGCGCTGACTCCGTGCGAGGCGTCAGAACGCGCCGGCGCCGGCTTCGGCGACCGTCTGGTCCTGCTCGCCCGACCCGCCGCTCACGCCGACCGCACCGACGACCTTGCCGTCTCGTGTCAGCGGCACGCCGCCGGCGAAGATCGCCACGCCGCGCCCGTGGGCGTTCGTCGTGTGGATGCCGAAGAACTGCTGGGTCGGCTGCGAGTTGTCGCCGAGGTCCTTCGTGGAGATGTCGAACGCCTTCGACGTCCACGCCTTGCTGATCGAGATCTCGATGCTCCCGATCCACGCGCCGTCCTGGCGCACGTGCGAGACGAGATTGCCGCCGGCGTCCACCACGGCGATGTTCATCGGCTGGCCGATCTCGTCCGCGCGCTTCTCCGCGGCGGCGATGACGCGGCGAGCGTCTTCGAGGGTCACAGACATACAGCTCTCCTTTCGATGGGTGGACGGATGCCGCGGGCCGCGGCATCCGGGATCGCGCTCACGCCGCCTTGATGTAGCCGTTCGGGTTGAGCACGTACTTCTTGGCCGCACCCTGGTCGAACTCGGCATAGCCGCGCGGGGCGTCGGCGAGCGAGATCGCGGTCGCGTTGACGGCCTTCGCGATCTGCACCTTGTCGTAGAGGATCGCCATCATCAGCTGCCGGTTGTAGCGCATCACCGGGCACTGCCCGGTGGTGAACGAGAGCGACTTCGCCCAGCCGAGGCCCAGGCGCAGCGACAGCGAGCCGACCTTCGCCGCCTCGTCGATGCCGCCCGGGTCGCCCGTGACGTAGAGTCCCGGGATGCCGAGCGCGCCGCCGGCCGCGGTGATGTCCATGAGCGAGTTGAGCACGGTCGCGGGTGCCTCGTGCGAGGCATCCGATCCGTGTCCTCGCGCTTCGAAGCCCACCGCGTCGACCGCCGAGTCCACCTCGGGAACGCCGAGGATCTGCTCGATCTGCTCCTTCGGGTCGCCCTGGGACACATCGACCGTCTCGCAGCCGAACGAGCGTGCCTGCGCGAGCCGGTCCTCGTTGAGGTCGCCGATGATGACGACCGCGGCGCCCAAGAGCTGAGCGCCGACCGCGGCGGCCAGGCCGACCGGGCCCGCGCCGGCGATGTAGACGGTGGAGCCGGGGCGGACGCCCGCCGTCACCGCGCCGTGGAATCCGGTGGGGAAGATGTCGGAGAGCATCGTGAGGTCGAGGATCTTCTCGAGCGCCTGGTCGCGGTCGGGGAACTTCAACAGGTTCCAGTCGGCGTAGGGCACCAGCACGTACTCGGCCTGGCCTCCGACCCAGCCGCCCATGTCGACGTAGCCGTAGGCGCTGCCGGGCCGGTCGGGGTTGACGTTCAGGCAGATGCCGGTCTTGCCCTCCTTGCAGTTGCGGCAGCGGCCGCACGCGATGTTGAACGGCACCGAGACGATGTCGCCCACCTTGATGAACTCCACGTCGGGGCCGACCTCGACGACCTCGCCGGTGATCTCGTGGCCGAGCACGAGCCCCGCGGGCGCCGTCGTGCGGCCGCGGACCATGTGCTGGTCCGACCCGCAGATGTTGGTCGCGACGGTGCGCAGGATCGCGCCGTGCGGCACCTTGCGCCCGACGTTCGCCGGGTTCACGCCCGGCCCGTCCTTCAGTTCGAACTCCGGATAGGCGGTGTCGATCACTTCGACGACACCGGGTCCTTTGTAGGCGACTGCCTTGTTTCCAGACATCTTCGTCCTTTCCCTGTGGGTGCGCCCGAGTACGAGGATCCTCGCTCCGCCCCCTCGCGTCGACCCCCCTCTCCGCCACCGACCGGCGGGGGCGAGAACCCGCGTCGTCCTCGGTGGACGGAGCCGACGCATCCGGTCCGCTGCCCGCGCAGCCGGATTACCCTCGGAGTATGGCCACGGCGGCAGAACGAACCCGGAGACGCGCATGACGGCGATCCCGGTGACGATCGGTCGGCGGATGCCGGTGCCTGCGGCGTCCGGTCCCCTCGGCGTGCCCGCCGCTCCGGGTGCGGTGGGTGCGGCGGGTGTGGCGGCGGGTGTGGGGTTGCCGTTGGTGGATTCGCATGGGCGGGTGCATCGGGATCTGCGGATCTCGTTGACGGATCGGTGTTCGCTGCGGTGCACGTATTGCATGCCGGAGCAGGGCAATGAGTGGTTGGCGAAGTCGAGCATCCTGACCGTGGACGAGATCGTGCGGGTGGCCAGGGTGGCGGCGGCGGATGGGATCACCACGTTCCGGCTCACCGGTGGCGAGCCGTTGCTGCGCACCGACATCGTCGAGGTGGTGGCCCGGCTGGCGGGGTTGACCGGGCCGGACGGGGGCGGGGTGGAGGTGGCGATGACCACCAACGGGATCCGGCTGCCGCAGCTGCTGCCCGGGCTGATCGCGGCGGGACTGTCGCGGGTGAACATCTCGTTGGACACGCTGGATCGGGACCGGTTCGCGGCGTTGACCCGCCGGGACCGGTTGGAGGATGTGCTGGCGGGGATCGCGGCGGCGGCGGCGTCGGGGTTGCGGCCGGTGAAGCTGAACGCGGTGGCGATGCGGGGGGTCAACGACGACGAGCTGGTGCAGCTGGTGCAGTTCGCGATCGACCACGACGTGCAGCTGCGGTTCATCGAGCAGATGCCGTTGGATGCCGGGCACACCTGGGACCGGGACCGGATGGTCACCCAGCACGAGATCCTCACCACCCTGGCCACCCGGTGGACGCTGACCGAGGTGCCCGGGCGCGGTGGCGCGCCGGCGGCGCGGTGGCTGCTGGATGGCGGCCCGCACACGGTCGGGGTGATCGCGTCGGTGACGGCCCCGTTCTGCGGCGACTGCGACCGGCTGCGGCTGACCGCGGACGGGCAACTGCGCAACTGCCTGTTCTCCACCACCGAATACGACCTGCTACCCACCCTCCGCACCCCCGCCGACACGTCCGTGGACGCCGGCATCGACCGGATGCTGCGCGCCTGCGTGAAAGGCAAGCTCCCCGGCCACGCCATCAACGACCCCGCCTTCCTGCAACCCGCACGCGGCATGAACGCCATCGGCGGCTGACATGGGACGCCTCACCACCCGCACGCCGGTCACCCGGATCGCCTTCGACGAGTCCGGAGCCGCGGTCCGCCGCCGGCCCGACACCCTCGCGGTCGAGGAGCCGCTCGAGATCCGCGTGGGTGGCGAGCCGGTGACGGTGACGATGCGCACTCCCGGTCACGACATCGAGCTCGCCGCGGGGTTCCTCACCGGCGAAGGCGTGCTCACCTCGAGCGCGGACTTCCGCTCCGCCATCCACTGCGGCGGACCCGGCACCGGGGCGGTGCTTCCCGCCGGCTTCAGCGATGAGTCGTCAGCGCAGAACACCTACAACGTCCTCGATGTCACGCTGGCTCCGGGTGTCGCCCTCGGCATCGCCGACATCGCGCGCAACTTCTACACGACCAGCTCGTGCGGGGTATGCGGCACCGCGTCGATCGAGCAGGTGGGAAAGGCATCCCGTTTCGATGTCGGGACGGATGCCGTCGCCCTTGGCGCTGCGTGGCTCGCCGGTCTTCCCGACGCGCTGCGGGCGGGGCAGGACGTCTTCGACAAGACCGGCGGCCTGCACGCCGCGGCGCTCTTCGACGCCGTCACCGGCGATCTCCTCGTGCTGCGCGAAGACGTCGGCCGTCACAACGCCGTCGACAAGGTCGTCGGCTGGGCGGTGCTGAATGATCGCCTGCCCGCGACGGGAACCGTGCTGCAGGTGTCGGGCCGCGCGAGCTTCGAGCTGGTGCAGAAGGCGGTGATGGCCGGCATCCCGGTTCTCTCCGCCGTCTCGGCGCCCTCGTCGCTCGCCGTCGAGCTCGCCGTCTCGTCGGGACTGACCCTCATCGGGTTCTCGCGGGGGCGGTCGCTCAACGTCTATTCGCGCGCGGACCGCGTCGTCACCTGAGCCGACGCCGGCGCGCGGGCCACGGCAGGCGTCCGATACCTGGGCCCCCGCCGGATTGCAAGACCTTCGCGGCCTTCCGATGCGCCCCGCACAATCGAGGCATGCCCGACAGTAAGCACTTCGACGTCTCGCCGTGGGGCATCGGCTGGACCGGCTGGGATCCGTCACGGCAGGCGCATCGCGAGTCGGTGTTCTCGCTCTCCAACGGCCACATCGGCTGGCGCGGCACCCTCGACGAGGGCGATCCGTGCGAGGTCAACGGCGCCTACCTCAACGGTCTGTTCGAGCACCACCCGATGCCCTACGCCGAGGACGGCTACGCCTATCCCGAGCACGGCGAGACCCTGATCAACGCCCCCGACGGGAAGGTGATCCGGCTGCTCGTCGGCGACGAGCCGTTCGACATCCGCCAGGGGCGGCTGGAGCTTCACGAGCAGCGTCTCGACTTCCAGGCCGGAACGCTGCACCGCGCGGTGCGCTGGACCTCGCCGGCCGGCGACTCCGTGCTCGTGGAGTCGGCGCGGCTCGTGTCGCTGACCCATCGCGCGATCGCCGCGATCGAGTACCGCGTGACGGCGCTCAGCGGGCCGGTCGAGATCACCGTCCTCTCCGAGATCGTCGCGAATGAGCCGCTTCCGAGCGTGCATCCCGACGAGCGCGTGATGGCGCCGCTCCAGAACCCCTACGAGGCCGTCGACCGGTTCACCTCCGCGACCGGCGCCACGCTTCTGTATCGCACCAAGCGGAGCCGCATCGGCGTCGCCGTCGCGATGGAGCACGAGGTCACGGGCGACGGCGTCACCGTCGACACCGTGGCGACCGACGAGGAGGCGCGCACGACAGTGACGGCACGTCTGGCGGCGGGTGACGGCATCCGTCTCGTGAAGGTCGTCGGGCACGAATGGTCCGGTGAATTGACGGATGCCGCGCTGCGCGACCGCGTCGAAGCTGCGGTGTCGACGGCGGCCAGGGTCGGGTGGGACGGGCTGGTGCACGAGCAGCGCGCGTTCCTCGACCGGTTCTGGGAGGCCTGCGACGTCGCCGTCGAGGGCGATGCGCGGCTGCAGCAGGCGGTGCGGTTCGCGATGTTCCAGGTCCTGCAGTCGGCCGCGCGCGCCGAGGTGCGCTCGATCCCGGGCAAGGGGCTGACGGGTCCCGGCTACGAGGGGCACACGTTCTGGGACGCCGACGCCTTCGTGCTGCCGGTGCTCACGTGGACCGTGCCCGACGCAGCAGCCGACGCGCTGCGCTGGCGGCACTCCACGCTCGGCCACGCCCGCGACAGGGCCGAGCAGCTGCACCTCTCGGGAGCGGCGTTCCCGTGGCGGACCATCAGCGGGCCGGAGTGCTCGGGCTATTGGCCCGCGGGCACGGTGGCCTTCCACATCAACGCCGACGTCGCCGGCGCGGTGCTCGGCTACGTGCGCGCGACCGGCGACGTCGAGCTCGAGCGCGACATCGGGCTGGAGATCCTCGTCGAGACCGCGCGGCTGTGGGTCTCTCTCGGGCGCTGGGACAAGCATGGGGGCTTCCACCTCGACGGCATCACCGGTCCCGACGAGTATTCGGCGCTGGTCGACGACAACACCTTCACGAACCTCGCCGCGCAGCGGAATCTCCGCGGTGCGGCGGCGGCCGCACGCCGTCACTCCGAGCAGGCGCGACGGCTCGGAGTCGCCGACGACGAGATCGCGGCCTGGGAGGTGGCCGCCGACGCGATGGCGGTGCCGTTCGACGACGAGCGCGGCGTGCATCAGCAGGCCGCCGGCTTCACCGAGCGCGAGCGCTGGGACTTCGAGTCGACCTCTCCCGAGCAGTACCCCCTGCAGGAGCACTTCCCGTACTTCGACCTGTACCGCAAGCAGGTGCTGAAGCAGGCCGACCTCGTGCTCGCGCTGCAGTTCTTCCACGAGTCGTTCACCCCCGAAGAGACGGCGCGCGCGTTCGCGTACTACGAGGAGCTCACGGTGCGCGACTCGTCGCTGTCGGCGGCGAGCCAGTCTGTGGTCGCCGCGTGGTGCGGTCACCTCGACCTCGCGATGGACTACCTCACCGAGGCCGCGACGATCGATCTCGACGACCTTCGCGATGACATCGACGACGGCCTGCATGTCGCGGCGCTCGCCGGCGTCTGGACGGCTGTCGTGTCGGGCCTGGGCGGCATGAGGGACTGCGCGGACTGCCTCGAGTTCGCGCCGCGGCTGGCGGGTTCGATCACGCGGCTGTCGTTCGGCATCCGCGTGGCCGGGCACGTGCTCCGGGTGGAGGTCGACGCCGACGCGACGACGTACACCCTGGCGGACGGCCCGCCGCTGCGGCTGCGCCACTTCGGCGAGGCGGTCGAGGTGACCCCGGGCGTGCCGCTGACACTGCCCACGCCGTCGCTGCCGGACCCGGGCCCGGCGCCGACCCAGCCGAAGGGCCGTTCGCCCCGCGAGGTGATGGCCGGCGGTTAGCTCGCGCTCTTCCTCGCGATCTCCGACCTCGGCGGGTGGGGGCACGGCTCGGAGCGGTGATCGGATGCCGCGGGCCCGGTCCGACGCGCCCGCCGGCAGGAGCTCCCCCGGGTCACGCCTCCGGCGTGCCGGTGCGGAACCCGGAGAGCTTGTGGGTGCCGTCGCACCAGGGCTTGATCGCCGAGGCGCCGCAGCGGCACAGCGCGACCGTGCGGCGGTTGCGGTGGATCGGCCGGCCGTCCTCGTCGATGAGCTGGGCGGCGCCGCGCACGATGAGCGGTCCGTCGGTGTACGGGGTGATGGTGACGGCGTCACGCGGCTCGACCATAGGACTCCTCCTTCATTCCGCCTTCGACGTGCGCGGCCGCTCGCTTGAGGCGGCGCAGGGGATTCGCCGCCCGGGCCAGCCGTGCGTCGCGGTAACGCACGCCGCCGCGCAGGCGGAGCGCCACGGCGATCCAGACGGTGACGGCCCGCTCGGCGAGCCACAGCGGCGCCCAGAGCGCCGCCGTCGGGCCGAAGACGGCCGCACCGCCGGCCCGGCGACGACCGAACTCGGCCAACGCCACGATCGCGACGGCCCCGGCGACCACCGCGCGCCACCGTCCACTCCGCGCTGCCATCACGAACAGCGGCAGCGCGGCGAGCTCGCGCACCAGCCGCCCCGGCTGGGCGAAGTCGTCGTAGGCCTGGCGCACGCGCTGTTCGAAGAAGCGGCGCACCGTCGGCGGCCGCCGCTCGACGTGAAGATCGCGCGCGACGACGACCCGGCCGCCGTGCGCCTGCACGGTGCGCTCGAGCTCGAGGTTCTCGAAGAGCACGTCGGTGTCGTACCCCTGTCCGCGCAGCGCCGAACGCCGGAGTGCGACCGTGCCCGAGAAGTCCCCGCCGAGGGCGCGGTTGACCAGGCTCCGCCCGGTGTCCCAGCGGGCGTGCCACGGCAGCGGACGGAACACGTTCTGCGGACGGACGAACTCCGCGCCCTCCAGCAGCGCGGCCACCCGCAGCAGCTCCGCCCGCTCGTACCGCACGTCGTCGTCGGCGATCACGACCCGGTCGTGCCGGCTGAGGTCGATCCCCGTCATCGCACCGCGTGCCTTGCCGTTCGCTCCAGGCCGGGCGGGGGCGACGTGCCGCACGAATCCCCACATCCGCTCGTGCGCGGCGAACCGCGCGGGCGGCGAGCCGTCGACCACCGTCACGTCCACCCACTGCGACAGGCGCCGCAGGTACGCGGTCAGCTCGGCGAGTCCTTCGTCACCCTCCCAGCGCAGCGGCAGCACGTATTCGAGGGCCTCAGGATGCCGCATCCGTCACCCGGCTCGGCCGGCCGACTGCCGCAGCGCGCCGCGGCCGGCGTCCCACGACTCGAGGATGTGCGCACCCACGAGGTCGTCGACGGCGAGGCAGGCGGCGGCGCCGAAGACGATGTCGGGCAGCAGGTCTGGCTCGTCCTCGGCGAGGGAGCCGGCGAGGTCGCGCCCGGCGATCTGCTCGTGCACGGCATCCGCCTCGACGTGCTCATCGAAGTACCACGTGACGTCCGTTCCGAACCCGTGCCGCCGGAAGCCGTCGCCGTAGGAGCGGTTGGGCAGCGACGAGGTCATCTCGAACGCGGCGAGGTGGCCCACGGTCGCTCCGCGCAGGCGGTGGTTCAGGCCGAACATCGACATCATGTTGAGCGCGGTGAGCACGATCGCCGGCGCGCAGTCGACGTAGGCACCATAGGTGTCGTCGAGGCCGCAGCCGCGCATCGTCTGCGCGAAGATCGCCGCGTGGACGCGCCCGGGGTCGCCGCCCCCGTACTCGTCGGACTGGATCTCGACGAGCGCCGCCTTCGCGCGGCCCGTCAGCCGGGGGATCGCCCACGAGTGCGGATCCGCCTCGCGCAGCGTGTAGATGCTCTTGAGGATGAGGAACTCGTCGAGCTGCTCGCGGTCGGCCTTCTTCGCGACGAAGCGCGAGACGCTCGGCCCGTGCGTCGGAGCCGTGAGCTCGAACAGCGACTGTGCGACGGCGTCGCGCGTCGGCTCGGGCAGGTCGGGCATGGGCACGATCTCGCGGAGCCGTGCCTCCATCGTCCGCTCGAGGCGGATCCGGGCGGCGATCAGCGCCGGGTGCCACTCCCATCCCGCGTCGAGGGCGGGCACCGAGCCGTAGGCGAGCGCATACAGGAGGAACAGCGACAGCTGCACGTCGTCGTCGCGCAGCACGTCGTCGGTCATGAGGGCCGCCTCGGTCGCCTCGGCGAGACCGTCGACGAGCGCTTCGTCGGGCTCGTCGGGCAAGACATCGAGGAGCAGCCCGCTGAGCTGCCCGCGGGCGGTGAACAGGGCCGGCGTCGTTCGCGGCAGCAGGTCGGTCATCGTCATCTCCCGGGTGTGGCGCATGAAGCGTCGCAGACGACGGATGCCGCGGCACGGGGGTTGACGAGCCGGTGCGGCGCCGATACGCCCGAGGTCGCGGAGGGTCGCTCGACCGCCTGGCTCAGCTCGCCGCCTGGCTCAGCTCGCCGCCCGGCTCGGCTCGCCGCCCGGCTCGCCTCACCGCAGGCGACCGATCCGCGCCGTCCCGGGCTCAGGCGGGGGAGTCCGCCGTCGCCGGCCGGTTCCAGCCGGGCGTCTGGTCGAGTGCTGCGGTCGCCGCGCGGCGTCCTTCGGCGATGAGGCGCGGGACGTCTCGCATCGTCCACTGCGCCATCCGCTCCATCTCGGGCTGGATCAGCAGGACGCTCGGATCGGCGATCAGCTCCGAGATCTTCGTCGTCGATCGCATCATCCGCGCGTTCTCCCATTTGGCGTGCAGATGCACGACGACCACGCGATCGGCTCCCAGCTCGCGGGCGGCGGTGTGCGGGACGTTGTCGATCATCCCGCCGTCGGCGAGCAGCCGGCCGCCGAGACGGACGGGCGGCAGGATCCCGGGAACCGCGATGGTCGCCCGCAGCGCCGCGCTCAGCGGGCCCGTGTCGATCGTGACCGCCTGACGCGTTCGCAGGTCGGTCGCCACCGCGCCGAAGTGCCGAGGCAGATCTTCGATGCGCGGGTCCTCGCCGAGAAGACGATGGATGGCGTCGGTGACCACGCGCGTGTCCAGCAGCCCCCAGCGCGGCTGGAAGCTCCACTGCGCGATGCGGCTCCACCGGAAGCGCAGCGCGATCCGCTCGATCGCGTCGCCGTCCAGTCCCGCGGCGAAGGCGGAGCCGACGAGCGCGCCCGAGCTCGTGCCGGTGACGATGCCGGGACGGATGCCCCGTTCCTCGAGCACCTGCAGCACGCCGACGTGAGCGGCGCCGAACGCGCCGCCGCCGCTGAGCGTGAGGCCCAGGCGGGCGTCGTCCTCCGGCGACCCTTTCTCGGATGCCACGTCGCGACCGTATCACCGGTCGGTGTCGCGGGCGGGCGCGCCCTCAGTGCGCGTCCGCTCGCAGGAACGCGCGTGCCCGGTCGATCAGGACCTCGGGCCGCTCCTCGGCGAGGTAGTAGCCGAAGTCCTCCACGTGCTCGAGCGTGAAGTCGTCCGCGTGATCCTGATACCCGTCCAGCACCTCGGGGTGCTCGCGCGCGACGGGGTCGTTGTCGTAGAGGACCTCTCCGTAGATCGCCAGCGTCGGAGTGCGCAGGCGGGTGCTGTGGTAGGCGCGCGCTCCGGAGCGTCGTGCCTCCGCCAGAACGAGGTGGCGGTACACGCGCGACCCGGCACGCGCGCGGGCCGGATCGCGCAGCAGCGACACGTACTGCTCGACGACGTCCGGCGGGAAGACCGCGGGATCGTCCGCGTCGCTGGTCATCTGCCATCGCGGCAGCCGTTGACGTCCGCGGCCGATCAGGCGCGCGCCGAGCCCGGGCGTCGCGATCACGAACATCGGCCACAGCCGCCACAGGTGCAGCAGCAGGCGAGGATGGAACTGCGGGTGCGGGTGCGGCGTTGCGAAGCTCACGTAGCGTCCGACCCGGTCGGGATGCCGCAGGCACAGGCGGTAGCCCACGATCCCGCCGGTGTCGTACCCGATCACATCGACGCGGTCGAGCTGCAGCGCGTCAAGGAGCGCGACGGTGTCTGCGACCAGCTGCGCGGCGTCGTAGCCGTCGCGCGGCGCCTCTGTCCAGCCCGATCCACGCAGGTCGGGACAGATGACGCG
This sequence comes from Microbacterium ureisolvens, assembly GCF_015278315.1. GTDB lineage: Bacteria > Actinomycetota > Actinomycetes > Actinomycetales > Microbacteriaceae > Microbacterium > Microbacterium ureisolvens. The sequence continues at coordinate 162,026 of NZ_JADIJE010000007.1, forward strand.
GAAGTGCGCGGCGAGCCCTGGGATCACCTTGCGCCACGCCCACCAGTGCTGCGGAAAGCCGTGCAGCAGCAGGAGGGGCGGCCCGTCGCCTGCCTCGGCGACGTGCATGCGCAGCCCGGGCAGCTGGATGAAGCGGTGGCGCACGCCGTCGACGTGCGGGATCGTGCCGGGCGGCGACTCGACCTCCGCCGCGCCGCTGTCATGACTCCTGCCCCCAGGGGGCTCCTTCGCGCCCATGAGAGCAGGTTACTACGGACATAGTGCCCAATCCACTGCGTTTATAGTGAGGGCGTGGCATCCAATCGCGTTCGCGTTCTCGAGGCCGCGGTGGACCTGCTGGGCACCGGTGGCCTCCGCGCTCTCACGCACATGCGCGTCGACGAGCGCGCCGGCCTGCCCAAGGGCTCGACGTCGAACTACTTCCGCACGCGGGCGGCTCTCGTCGCCGGCGTCTCGGATTGGATCGTGGAACAGGAGCTGGCCTCGCTCAACGTGGCCTTCGCGCCGCGCTCGCCGGAAGAGCTCGTCCAGGGCATGTGCGGGCTCCTCGACGTGATCACGCGCGACAACCGCAAGCTCACGACCGCGCGCCTCGTGCTGTTCATGGAGGCCAGCCACGACGCCGATCTCCGTGCCCTTCTGCAGCGTGGGCGGGGCGCCCTGGTCGGGGGAGCGGCCGCGGCGCTGACCGAGATGGGGGCTTCGAATCCGGATGCCGCAGCCCAGAGCCTCGCGGCCACCATGGAGGGCCTCATCCTCCACCGGATCGCGCGGCACGACTTCAGCGATCCGCGGCCGATCCTCGAGCTGGTGGTCGCAGGTATCTTCCGCGCGCCGGCCGTCCCGTCGCCCTGAGGCCGGTCGCGCCGCTCGTACTGCTCCGGGCGGCGCGCGGAATATGGCGCCGCCGCCGCCAGCTGAGGAGCGGTTCGGGAGGAGCCGCGGTTGCGGCGTGCCGGGGTGCGGCATTCGCCTTCCTGCGGGGGGAGCGGACCGTGCGCCGACCGCGCTTGAGGGGTCACCACGTCCGGCGACGACTTGGTCACCGTCGATGGTGGACCGCCGGAGAACGCGGTCGCGGTGCAGCGGGTGCGCGAGTGGGCGAGCCGTTCTCGACGAAGGCCGCCGAGCAGGACCGCTGCTCGTGGCATCGGCAATGCGGGGACTCCTGGAGGTCCTCGTCTCGTCACAGCAGAGGCTCACGGGGCCGGACGCACCAGCAGCACCCACCGCGACTCGCGCCGGGCGCGACGGAGCGGGTCGAACACCCGCGCTTCAGGCGGGATTCAGCCGTCGCGGGCCAGACTGGACCCGATGCGGATTCTGGTGGTGGATGACGAGGTGCGCCTGGCCGACGGCATCCGTCGCGGTCTCGAGGCCGAGGGCTTCGGGGTCGATGTCGCGCACAACGGCGTGGACGGGCTGTGGCGGGCCCGCGAGATCTCGTATGACGCGATCGTGCTCGACCTGATGATGCCCGGCATGAGCGGCTGGAAAGTCTGCGAGGCGCTGCGCGCCGAGGAGAACTGGACGCCGGTGCTCATGCTGACCGCGAAAGACGGGGAGTGGGACCAGGTCGAGGCGCTCGAGACGGGCGCCGACGACTACGTCACCAAGCCCTTCTCGTTCGCCGTGCTCGTCGCGCGGCTGCGCGCGCTCATCCGCCGGGGCGGCGTCGAACGGCCGACCGTGCTCGAGGCGGGCGACCTGCGGCTCGATCCCGGCGCCCGCAAGGTCTGGCGAGGCGACTCCGAGCTCGACCTCACATCGCGCGAGTTCTCGGTGCTGGAACACCTGATGCGCCATCGCGGTCAGGTGCTGTCGAAGCGCGACCTCATCGCGGGTGTGTGGAACGACGACTTCGAGGGCGACCCCAACATCGTCGAGGTCTACGTCGGGCACCTCCGACGCAAGGTCGACCGGCCCTTCGGGCGTTCGGCGATCGAGACCGTCCGCGGCGCGGGGTACCGTCTGGCGGCCGACGGTGGCTGAGCGGCGCCGGCGCTCGCTGCGCGCGCGCATCACCGCCGCGGCGACGCTGGTCGTGGCCGCGGCGCTCGTGGTCGGGGCGCTGGCGTTCTACGGCATCCTGTCGGTCAGCATCCGCGACGCCACCGTGCGTGCGGCCGAGACGCGCGCCGAGCAGCTCGCGGCCCGGGTCGACGCCGAGGGGCCCGGTGCGGTGGCCGACCTCGATGACGACATCGCGCAGGTGCTCGACGCCGGAGGACGGGTCGTCGCGTCGTCCGAAGAGGCGGAGGGCGGCGACCTGCCCGACGTGGGCGGGGCACCCGTCATCACCAACGACGACGAGCCGGTGATCGTGGTGCGCGAAGACCTCGACGACGGCGGCACGCTGCTGCTCGCCGTCTCGGTGGAAGACGACCAGAGCACCCTCGCGACCGTCGCGCTGCTGCTCTCGGTCGCCGTCGTCGCTGTCGTCGGCCTGGTCGCGGCGATCACCTGGTGGGTGGTCGGACGCGCGCTCCGCCCCGTGGCGCGCATCCGCGCCGAAGTCGACGACATCACCGCCGACCGGCTCGACCGTCGCGTGGCGGTGCCGGCGTCGGGCGACGAGATCGCAGCGCTGGCCGGCACGATGAACCGCATGCTGGACCGATTGGATGCCTCCGCCACGGCCCAGCGCCGGTTCGTGTCGGATGCCTCGCACGAGCTCCGCTCACCGCTAGCGACGATCCGCCAGCACGCCGAGCTCGCGCAGCTGCATCCCGAAGCGACGTCCGTCGACGACCTCGCCGAGGTGGTCCACGGCGAGGGACTGCGGATGCAGGAGCTCGTCGATGCACTGCTGCTGCTGACGCGGCTGGACGAGCGTGCCGCGCTGCACCGGGAGTCCGTCGACCTCGACGATCTCGCGCTCGCCGAGGTGAAACGGCTCCGCGCCGGCGGCCCGGTCGTCGATGGCTCGGGCATTCACGCGGCGCGCGTGCAGGGTGATGCGCGCCTGCTCGGGCAGCTCGTGCGCAACCTCGCCGACAACGCCGCCCGTCACGCCCGAAGCGCCGTGGCGATCGGCGTCGCGGAGCGCGACGGTCACGTGATGCTGACCGTCGACGACGACGGCGTCGGGGTCCCGCCGGAGGAGCGGGAGCGCATCTTCGAGCGCTTCGTGCGGCTCGACGAAGCCCGTGCGCGGGATGCCGGGGGCAGCGGTCTGGGACTCGCGATCGTCCGCGCAATCGCGGAGGCCGAGGGTGGCGGCGTGCGGGTCGGGGACTCGCCGCTGGGCGGTGCCCGGTTCGAGGTGGTGCTGCCGGTCGCTCCCTGAACCCGGCTTCAGGATGCTTCAGGCCAGCTTCAGCGACCGCTCGGCACCATCGAAGCATGGACGACAAGAACAGCACCCCCGAGACTTCCCCCGCCGCTGACCGCCCCGCCGACGCCGGCCGGACCGACGCCGTCGCAGGCACTCCGGCTCCGGCCGTCGGTACCGGGTCGACCGACGCGGCTTCGGCGACCCGCGCACACTCGGCCGACGCTCCTTCGACTGCCGCCTCGGCGGCGACTCCTGCGCCCGCCCATTCGACCGAGGCAGGTCGGGCCGACACTTTCGCCGCGCCGCCCGCAGCGGGCCCGAAGCGTCGCCGCACGCGCGGTCTGCTTATCGCCGGCGGCTCCGTGCTCGCTGCCGCGCTGCTCGCCGGAGGCGGCATCGCCGTCGGGGCGGCCATCGCGGACGAGCTGGGGGACGGCGACGACACCTCGTCGTCGGTCTCCGACGACCAGGACGACGACTCCCGCGACGGCGGCGGTGACGACGCGAACGACGACAGCGCCGGAGGCGACCTGTCGAACCTCGGCACCGACTCCGCCGACGACGTCGTCGCCATGGTCGACGCCGCGGCCGCCGCGGGTGAGGGTGAGCCGGTCTCGATCGAGTTCGAGCGCGACGGCAGCGCCGAGGTGACTCTCGAAGCGGCCGACGGCGCCGACACGGAAGTGCGCGTCGACGCGGCGGGCGAGGCATCCGTCATCTCCACCGAGCAGGCCGACGCCGACGACACCGCACCGCAGAACGTGCTCGACACCGATGCGATCGCTGCGATCGTCGACGCGGCGCTCGCCGAGGCCGACGGCCGGGTCGTCGAGATCGAGGCCGACGACGACAGCGCGTCGCCGTGGGACGTCACGGTGCTGACCGGTGCCGGCGAGTTCATCGAGATCGGTCTGGACACCGAGTTCGCAGTGGTCGGGACGGGCACCGACAGCGACGACTGAGCAGGTCAGAAGAACGGCGGCCGCGGGATCCCCGCGGCCGCCGTTCGACGTCAGGACAGCAAGGATCAGCTGCCGTCGCGGAGGTCGCCGAGAGTCTTCCGTTCGAAGCGGACGTCGTCGAACCACACGGCGCATCCGTCGCCGGTCGGGCTCTGCCCCTCGAAGCCGAGCTTCACGTCTCCCAGGTCGTCGCCCAGCGCGAACGCGCGGACGAAATGCCACCAGGTGCCGTCGGTGGAGGCGTGCAGTGCGAAGACTCGCCCGATCCGCGAGATGCGGAGCCAGACCGCGTCGCCGTCGACGGTGAACGAGTTGGCGTCGTCCGACACGCCGCGCGTGACGACCGACACCACCATCGTCTCGCCGGCCGGCGACCGCTCGAAGCACAGCTTGGCCCAGTGCCGCTCGTCGGCCCAGATGAGCAGGACGGCGGCGTCGAACATCGCGCGGAAGTCCGCGCCCGCACGCGCCGAGAAGACGAAGTCCCCCTCGCCCGGCGTCCCGAGCAGTGTGACCGCATTGAGCATGGTCTCGGCAGCGGTCCCGCTCTCGCCGCTCGGGTCGACGAAGAGGTCGCTGTGCGCCGGCGCGTTCACCGCCACGCGGTCGTCGGCGACGGTCCAGTCCGAGCCCTCCGACGCGATCAGTTCGAACGGGACGCCGGGAACGGAGAAGGATGTCGACATCGAAGTGCTCCTGCAGATGGGGGTCGGTCTCGGTGGGCCGAGTGGGTGACGGATGCCGCGACCCGCGGCATCCGTCTTCATCATGCCTGTCGCGGGAAGGCTGACGCGGCTTCTCGCGTTGGCTTGTGGCATGCGATCGATCGTCTACTCCCAGACCGGCAGCTCTTCCGTCCTCTCGCTCGTCGACCGTGAGCCCGCGGATCCCGGGCCGGGGGAGGTGCGCGTCCGGGTCACCGTGTCGGGGGTCAACCCGACCGACTGGAAGTCGCGCGCCGGCAGCGGGCAGAAGCCCGCGTTCGACGAGATCGTGCCCAATCAGGATGGTGCGGGAGTGGTGGACGCCGTCGGCGAGGGCGTCACCGATCTCGCGGTCGGCGACCGCGTGTGGCTCTATCTCGCGCAGCACCAGCGCCCGACCGGCACCGCACAGGAGTACACGGTGGTGCCGGCGGAGCGTGCGGTGAAGCTGCCGGAGGGGATCGGCTTCGATGTGGCCGCGAGCCTCGGGGTGCCCGCGATGACGGCGCACCGGGCGCTCACGGTTCACGAGTTCGGTCCGGCGCGGCTGGCGCCGGGGGCGCTCGACGGGCGTGTGGTGCTGGTCGCCGGGGGAGCGGGAGCCGTCGGGCACGCCGCCATTCAGCTGGCGGTCTGGGCCGGTTCGACGGTGATCGCGACGATCTCGAGCGACGAGAAGGCCTCGCTCGCCCGTGCCGCCGGTGCGCACCATGTCGTCAACTATCGCGAGGGTGACACCGCTGCGCAGATCTCCGCCCTCGCTCCCGGCGGCGTCGACCACGTCGTCGAGGTCTCGATCGTCCAGAACGCCGGTCTTGATGGACAGGTCATCGCCAACCACGGCTCGATCGCGTACTACGCCGACAACGGCGGTGCGGAGGCCACCATCCCTGTGCGGCCGACCTTCGCGAAGAACGTGCGCATCCAGGGTCTGCTGCTCTACACGGTCGGTGAGGCGGCTCTGTCGGCGGCGGTCGAGGACATCACCGCCGCGCTGCGCGACGGCGCACTTCCGGTAGGCGAGTCGGCGGGTCTGCCGTTGACGTGGTTCCCTCTCGACGAGGCCGCCGCGGCGCACGATGCGGTCGAGCAGAACACGGTCGGCAAGGTGCTCATCGACGTCTCGGGCGACAACAGCTGACGGCGACTCCGTCTCGACGTGCGGGCTGGATGCCGCGACTTCCCGTTCGGGGAGTGATCTAGGTCGAGACGTCGTTCTCGATCTCTTCGGCGAGATCGTCGAGGCGTTCCGGGCGTAGGTCGACGCCGGCGTCGTGGAGTCGTTCGTCGAGCACGTGTCTCACGTCCTCCACGACGTGGCCTTGGCGGATCTCGTCGCGAACGTCGTGGGCGACATGTTCGATGACGTCTTCCTCTTCGTCGTCGCCGACAGGCTGGTTCTTCGAGTGGTGTCATGGCCCGATCATGTGCCGTTCCGGTGTTCGCATGGACCCCCTTGACGGCTGCGGCAAGACCCTGATGGCCTTCGGGCGGCGCGGGGTTCGAGCGCGCCCGACGTGGGTGTCAGCGGTGGTGGTCGAGGCGAGGCGAGGCGTGGCGTTCGATGCGTCGCGCGGGGGAGCGAAGGCTTCGTAGCCATCGGGTTTCGTCGCGCTTGGTTCGACGCGTTCCTCCTCGACGGGTGAGGTTGCGTCGTGGTCGGTGCTGCGACTCAGCGTCCGCCGCTAGCTGTACCCGGCGATGAGTCTTCGTGGCGGTGGTCGAAGGTCGCCGAAATCGTAGCGCCGGGCGATTCGCGCGGGCAGCCTGGTGGGCGGAATGCCCGGGCGATGGAGGATGAAGTCGTCTTTCCCCTTTCTGGTGATGCGCCAGCCGTGATGGTGCAGGTTCATGTGATGGAACGGGCACAGCAGGACGCCTCGGTCGATGTCGGTACGACCACCATGGGCGAAGGGGTCGACGTGATGGGCCTCGCAATATGATGCGGGTCGGTCGCAGGCCGGGATCCGGCATCCGCCGTCTCGAATCGCGAGCGCGATGCGCTGTTTCGGGGTGAAGAGGCGGGCTTCTCGGCCGACATCGAGTGGGTTGCCCGCCGAGTCGAGCGTGACTGTCGTGGCGCCGACATCGCATGCCCGGGTGCCGATGACCCAGCCCGGCAGGGGTGCGCCGGTGTCTTCGACCAGGGCGACAGTCGGCCGACCGTGCAGGGCGTCGTCGTGGGCGGCCCGCGTGGCGACGACGCGGATGCCGGCCTGACGGGTGCCGAACACCGTCTGGGCGTCGGCGAGTGCGCCGGCGCGGATGATGTCCATGACCAGGTCGTAGGCGAGCTGGTCGTTGGTGCGCGGATCGTCCTGCAATTCTTGGGCTCGCGCGGCCTCGTCGGGATCGACGAAGCGGGGTCCACCACGACGGGGACGTAGTGTGGTGCCGATGATGGTCTCGATGCCGACGGCCCCGACGTCGTCGAACGTGAAGCTGCCGCGGCGCACGCCATCGCGGTCGGTCCAGGTGCGGAACGAGCGTGCTTCGAATCGCTCGTCGAAGCGGCGCTGCGCACCATCCGGATCGAGGAGATCGCGGACGGCCCGAGCGGCCGTCGCGAGTTCTTCGACGGTGCGCACCTGCGCCTCATCGATGAGCTGTTCCGCCGCCATGGTCCAGGCGTCGCGTGCCGCCGGGTCTTCGGCGTCGGAGTGGGCGATGGTCGGCGGCGTTCCGAGACCCCGGAAGATCGCGTCGTGCTGAGCTGACGTGAGCGCGCCCGACATGAGCGCTTCACCGAGCGCCGCGTGCCACGGAGGCTGGGGCGGCACGGCAGGCGCGATGCTCTCGAGAAGACCGGTACCGGGAGCCGTCGGATCGACCGGAGCGGCCGACACGGACGCCGCCGCCAGAGCCTCGCCGATTCGCACCTGCTTCGTCGCATCGGCTCGTGTACTGCCGGTGAGGTCTTGGATGAGCGAGACGGCTGAGCGGTGCCCGCGCTTCTGGGCGAGTCCGCCGTGGCCCGCCTCCCTCGTCGAGCGGGCTGCCACCACGCCGGATGCCGCGATACGTACGCACTCAGCGGTGCGCACCAGCGTGGTGGCGTTCTCGATCACGGTCAGCAGGACGTCATCTTCGAGCCGCTGCACCGCCGCCGGAATGCTGGTCGGTTCACTCTCTCCGAGCGCAGTGCGCAACGCGTCAAGCGCCGCTCGCATATCGGAGAAGATGTCCATGATTCATTCTCCTATGGACCTCCGACATTCGAACAAAACATCGATGAATCGCCAGTCCGTCCTCTCCGCGTCGACCCAGACACGATGGCGGACGCTGCCGACGTGTGCCGGGATTGACCCGAACTGGTGGCCTGCATGCTCGGTTTTGGCGCACTGAGAGCCCCGTTGCGCGTCGTTCCTCACGAGCGGCCGGGGTGTGGATGTCGCCCGGAAGGCGCCGACACTGACAATTCGGCGCGGACCCGTCGTCCGGGACGACGGCGGTGCATCGCTTTTCGAGCATCGCGGCGACCCCGAGAGCGCGTCGGGGCGCGGCTGCAACACGGCTATCACTGTGCCGTCTCGGATGTCTTCCCTCTTGACCATTGAGGGTGGCGCCCCACGAGTTCGCGTGCCGTATCCCGGCATCGGAGTGCTCACAGCAAGGGATCTTCGCAACGAGCGACTACTTCGCAACCACGACGCCGCGCCGAGTCCTTCTGAACCGGCCCCCGCGCGCCCGCAGAGCGCGCCTGCTGATCACGGCCACACCCCGGAGTCGGCGAGGTGCTCATCGACGTCATCCGTCAGGAGCAAGGTGCTGATCGACGTCGCCCGTGGGGCTGGCACTGACCTGGCCCAGGCCGACGCGACCGCCGAGACTCGCAAGGCGCTGACGAACGCCACGCGCCAGGTTCGAGACCGAACTCGCCCTCACTGGCTCCGCTGCCGTCGACGGATGCTCCGCCCCAGCCAGCGCCCGACCGCCCCGCCAGCACATCGCCCGGCCGCACGCGGCCGTGACGGCGTCAACGGAAACCGCGCCGGTCAGCGCACATCCTCCCGAGGCGCCGGTCCTGACGACTCCCGCACCACGAGGTGCGGGACCTCGATCGGCACGGACCTCGGGGGCACTCCTTCGATCTGGCCGATGAGGGAGGCCACCGCCTCGCGGCCCCGAGCGACATGGTCGACGCGCAGTGTCGTGAGCGGCGGGTCGATGTACGCCGACTCGGGAAGGTCGTCGATGCCGACGACGCTGACGTCCTCGGGAACCCGCAGCCCTCGCCGCTTCAGCGCAAGGATGGCGCCGATCGCCATCTGGTCGTTGGCCACGACGTAGGCGGTCGCATCGGGCAGCTCGGGCAGCCCTGCGATGGCGTCGAAGCCCGACCGTGCGGACCAGTCGCCCGTGTACTGGCCGATGTGGATCAGCCCTAGGTCCTCGACCGCCGAGGCGAAGGCTCGGGCGCGATTGCGGCCGGCGGACCAGTTCGAGGGGCCCGCGATGTGGGCGACCCGGCGGTGGCCGAGGTCGCGCAGGTGCGCCATGAGGGCAGGCATGCCCACGCGGGAGACGTCGGTCTTGGCAAGCCGCGTGTCGTCGGCCTCGCTGTGGATGTAGGCCGGCATCGTGAAGCTGGCGGCGTCGAAGGCGTGGAGCATCTCGTCGGTGGAGGCGAGCGCGAGGATTCCGGCGAGCGAGTACGGACCGATGAGGGCGAGCGATCGCTGGATCGAGTCGCCGTCGTGGGCGTCCAGGGGGATGAGGTCGAGGAGGTATCCCGCCTCGCGCGCTTCCATCGTGGCACCGTGCGCCGTGAGGCTCGGTCCGGTCTCGGATTCGTCGTGGACCAGCGCGCCGATGCGGTGGGCTCGCCCGGACTTGAGGCTGCGGGCAGTCAGGTTCGGCTGATAGTCCAGCTCCGCCAGCGCGGCCTCGACGCGCGCCCTGGTCTCGGGGCGGATGCCGGGGAAGCCCCTCAGGAACCGGCTGACGGTCTGATGCGAGACGCCGGCATGCTGCGCGACGTCGTAGATCGTCGCGGCGCGGCCCGACGCCCCCGCCCCCGACGCCCCAGGTGCTGACACCCCACGCCCCGACACTCCGGACCCCGACACCCCGGACCCCGACACCCCGGGCCCCGACGCCCCAGGCGCCACCGCCCCAGGCGCCACCGCCCCAGGCGCCACCGCCCCAGGCGCCACCACGCCAGGCGCCAACGCCCCGGGCCCCGACGCCCCAGGCGCGACCCCACGAGCCGACGCTCCGGGCCCCAGATGTTGCGGTTCGGTCTCTGTGCTCACGATTCCCGAGTTTCCCTTGACACCGCGATGTTATCGGAAACATACTGAGCCGGCACTGATGTTTCCGAAAACATCCAGCCCCACCACAACGACGGAGTTACCGATGCAGCCCGACCGATCCGGCATCCTTTTCGGCGCCGCCTACTACGCCGAATACCACCAGACGGAACGGATCGATCAGGACCTCGACCTGATGAAAGAAGCGGACTTCACCGTGATCCGCGTCGGTGAGTCGGTGTGGTCGACGTGGGAGCCTCGCGACGGCGAGTTCGACCTGGAGTGGCTGCAGCCGGTCCTCGACGGGGCCCACGCGCGCGGCATCGCGGTCGTGCTCGGCACCCCGACCTACGCCGTCCCGCCGTGGCTGCAGAGCGCCCACCCCGAGATCGCGGCCGAGCTGCGCACCGGGCAGCCGATGCCGTGGGGAGCACGTCAGGAGGTCGACTTCACGCATCCGGCGTTCCGCTTCCACGCCGAGCGCGTCATCCGCGCCGTCGTCGGACGGTACGCCTCGCACCCCGCCGTGATCGGGTTCCAGGTCGACAACGAGCCGGGCATGGTCCTCTTCCACAACCGCGGCACCTTCCGCCGGTTCGTGCGGCGGCTGGCCGCCCAGTACGGGGATGTCGACACGCTCAACCGCGAGTGGGGGCTGACGTACTGGTCGCACCGGCTGTCGGACTGGTCCGACCTGTGGACGCCGGACGGCAACTCGCTGCCCCAGTACGACCTCGCCTGGCGTCGCTACCAGGCCGAGCTCACGACCGAGTTCATCGCCTGGCAGGCCGAGATCGTGCGCGAGTACTCGACGCCGGAGCAGTTCGTGACGACGTGCATCGCGTACCCGCGTGTCGCGGTGGACGACGAGAAGCTCCTCCAGGCTCTCGACATCACGGCGGGCAACCCCTACTACGCGATGCAGGACCACCTCGACGCGACGAAGGAGCTGCCGCCCGTCACGCCCTGGACGACGAGCGGAGTCGCGGCGCTGTTCCGTCAGGCCGACCGGATGTTCTCGTCGAACCAGCAGCGCTTCCTCGTCACCGAGACCGATGCCCAGTCCATCGGCGGGTCCGACTTCAACCTGCCGCCCTACCCGGGCCAGCTCGCGCAGGCAGCCTTCGCGTTCGTGTCCCGCGGGGCCGCGATGATCGAGTACTGGCACTGGCACACGCTCCCGTACGGCACCGAGACGTACTGGGGAGGCGTCCTTCCCCACAGTCTCGAACCCGGACGCGTCTATCGCGAGCTCGCGACGGTCGGTGCCGATCTCGCCGCCATCGGCGATCTGCTCGACGGGTACGAGCCCGACGCCGACGTCGCGATGCTGTGGTCGAACGACTCGCGCTACGCACTGGAGTTCTTCCCGACCTTCCCCACTCCGGGCGGGGACCCGGACCGCTCCTCGTACACGCGCATCTTCGACGCCTTCCACCGCGGCATCGTCGACAGCGGGGCACAGGCGCGGGTCCTGCACCCCGACCAGGCGCTCTCGTGGGGTGCCGTGGAACTGGTCGCTCGGTTCCCGGTTCTCGTCGCCGCCGGCCTCTATGTCGCGACGGACGCCCATCTCGACCTGCTGCGCGACTACGCGGCGGCCGGCGGACACCTCATCGTCGGCATCCGCACCGGCTATGGCGACGAGGAGGCGCGCGCTCGCGTGAGCGTCGCACCGGCTCGGCTGTCGGATGCCGCGGGCGTCAGCTATGAGGAATTCTCCAACCTGCGCGAGCCTTTGGCGGTGCGCGGCGAGGGTGACCTCGAGCTGTCGGCGCACGCCACGGCGACGCTGTGGGCCGACGGGCTCCTCGCGGGCGACGCCGACACGCTGGTGCGGTACGAGCACCCGCGGTTCGGGGATTTCGCGACCGTCACCACCCGTGCGCACGGCGACGGGCGGATCACGGTGGTCGGCACCGTCCCCTCACCGGCGCTCGCGGCCGACATCGTGCGCTGGGCGGCTCCCACCGTCCACGCCGACTCCATCGCCCCCGGACGAGCGCTTCCCGTCACTGTGAGCTCCGGCGCCCTGCCCGACGGACGCCGGGCATGGTTCGTCTTCAACTGGAGCGGCGAATCGCAGACGTTCACCCCTGCCGTCGACCTGGCGGACGCCGTCACCGGCGACCAGCTGTCGGCCGGCACCGAGATCTCCCTCCCGGCGTGGGCAGTCCGCTGCCTCGTCGGAAGGTGAGCACCCAGAGGATCGCCTGATCCCACCGAGAAGAAAGAGCAATCATGAAGAAGGCACGCAGAACAGCAGCGACGCTGACCGTCGGCGCCGCCACGGTCGCCGTGCTCCTCGCCGGGTGCGCCCCGGGCGGGAGCGGCGGCGAGGCTCAGGGACCCATCACGCAGGACCAGATCGACGAGGCGCTCAGCACGCCGACCGAGCTCACGTTCTGGACCTGGGTGCCCGACATCCAGAACGAGGTCGACCTGTTCGAGGCGAAGTACCCCGACATCAAGGTCAAGGTCGAGAACGTCGGTCAAGGTCTGCCGCACTACCAGAAGCTGCGCAGCGCGATCGAAGCGGGCGAGGGTGCCCCGGATGTCGCGCAGATCGAGTATCAGTACATCCCGTCGTTCGTCCTTCCCGAGTCGCTCCTCGACCTCACGCCCTACGGCGGTGACGACCTGTCCGACCAGTTCGTCGACTGGGCGTGGAACCAGGTGTCGCCGGGCGACGAGGTGTGGGCGGTCCCGCAGGATGTGGGCCCGATGGGCAACCTCTACCGCGAGGACATCCTCGCGGCGGCGGGCATCACCGAGCCTCCGGCCACGTGGGACGACTACGCGACCGCGGCCCAGGCGGTGAAGGACCAGACGGGTTCGTACATCTCTAACCTCGGCGCCACGCAGGCGGGTCAGATGATCGGGTTCTTCTGGCAGGCCGGCATCAAGCCGTTCGGCTACGACGGCGAGGAGACCGTCTCGATCAACGTCAACAGCGACGAGGCCAAGCAGGTGGCCGACTACTGGACGCAGCTCATCCAGGCGGACCTGGTCTCGACCGATGTCGACTTCAACGACACCTGGTACCAGGGGCTCGCGAGCGGCAAGTACGCCGGCTGGCTCACCGCGGCCTGGGGGCCGATCTTCCTCCAGGGCACGGCATCCGACACGTCGGGTCTGTGGCGCGCGGCGCCGCTGCCGCAGTGGTCGGAGGGCGAGCAGGTCTCGGGCAACTGGGGCGGTTCGTCCGACGCCGTCCTCGCCTCGAGCGAGAACCCGATCGCCGCCTACGAGCTCGCCAAGTTCATCAACACCGACCAGGAGTCGGCGATGATGCTCGCGACCGAGCAGTTCCTCTACCCGCCGCAGGTGTCGGTGCTCGAGGACCCTGCGTTCGCGGACCAGGAGTCGGAGTTCTACGGAGGCCAGAAGGTGAACGCGCTGTTCGCCGAGATCTCCGAGACGGTCGACACCGAGTTCCAGTGGCTGCCCTTCATGGACTACGTGTACTCCACGTACGAAGAGACGATGGGCACCGTGATCGCCGCCAAGGGTGATATCAGCGACGCCCTCGACACGTGGCAGGACCAGCTCGTGTCGTACGCCGAGGACCAGGGCTTCACCGTCGAGTGAGGTCTGCGGCGCCCGCCGCCCGCGCGGCGGGCGCCGCTCCTCGACCGCTACCGGCTCGGTGCACGGCGCTGGACGCCGGCCCGCAGCATCCATCGAAAGGAGATCCCGTGGCCACCGCATCCGCCGTGCCTGCCGCGCGACCCGCCGCGCCCGCGAAGAAGCGGCGCACCAGTCCCACCAAGCGCAAGCAGTACCGCGCCGCGTACCTCTTCCTCCTGCCGTTCTTCGTCGTCTTCATCACGATGCTCGTGGTGCCGCTCGTCTATGCCGGCTACCTCAGCCTCTTCGAGAGCAAGCTCATCGGCGGCGAGGTGTTCGCGGGCCTGAACAACTACGTCCGCGCCCTGACCGACCCGCAGTTCCTCGGCGGCCTCGGCCGGGTAGCCCTGTTCTTCATCGTGCAGGTGCCGATCATGCTCGGCCTGGCCCTGTTCTTCGCCCTCGCGCTCGACTCGTTCCTCGCACGAGGGTCGAAGGGCATCCGCCTGCTGATCTTCATGCCGTACGCCGTGCCCGCGGTCGTCGCCACGCTGATGTGGGGATACCTGTACGGCCCCGACTTCGGTCCGATCGCGCAGATGGCGCGGGCGATGGGGCTGGGCACACCCGATTTCCTGTCGCCGGAGAACATCCTCGGGTCGATGATGAACATCGTCACGTGGGAGTTCGTCGGCTACAACATGATCATCATGTACGCGGCGCTCCGCGCGATCCCCGGTGAGCTGTACGAGGCGGCCGAGATCGACGGGGCGGGGCAGTTCCGGCTCGCGTGGAGCATCAAGATCCCGGCCATCCGCCCGGCGATCCTCCTCACCGTGATCTTCTCGGTGATCGGGTCGTTCCAGCTGTTCGCCGAGCCGAGCCTGCTCAACACGATCGCCCCGGATGCGATCACCAACGGCTTCACGCCGAACTACTACGCCTACAACGTCGCGTTCATCAACCAGGAGCTCAACTACGCGGCAGCGCTCGCGTTCGTGCTCGGACTCGTGATCGCGATCGTCTCGTACTTCGTGCAGCTCGGATCCGAGCGATCCGCGCGCCGCGAGCGGAAGGGGCTGGCATGACCTCCACCGAGACCCGCACGCTCGTGACCGGGGACCGGGCCCGCCGCTCCGAGCGGCTCCCGGCGTCGTACTCGCGCTCGCGTCGGCGGAGCTGGCTGCTGACGATCCTGCTGTGGCTGTGCGTGCTGTACTTCATCCTGCCGCTGTGGTGGCTGCTCGTGTCGTCGACGAAGGACAACTCCGCGCTGTTCTCGACGTTCGGGCTGTGGTTCGGCCCCGAGTTCTCGTTGTGGGAGAACCTCCAGACGCTGTTCACGGTGAGAGGCGGCCTGTTCACGCGCTGGCTGATCAACACCGTGGTGTACTCGGTGACCGCCGCGGTCGGCGCGACGCTGCTGTCGGCCATGGCCGGCTACGCGTTCGCGAAGTACGAGTTCCCCGGCAAGAAGCTGCTCTTCAGCGCGACCCTCGGCGCGATCATGATCCCGCTGACCGCCCTGGCGCTGCCGACCTACCTGCTGTTCGCGCGGGCGGGACTGACCGACACCCCCTGGGCCGTGATCATCCCGTCGCTCGTCAGTCCGTTCGGGGTGTACCTGATGCGGGTCTACGCGGCCGACGCGATCCCCGACACGCTCATCGAGTCGGCACGCGTCGACGGGGCGGGCGAGTTCCGCACGTTCTGGCAGGTGGGCTTCCGCCTCCTCGGGCCGGGACTGGTCACCGTGTTCCTCTTCTCGCTCGTCGCGACGTGGAACAACTACTTCCTGCCCTTGGTCATGCTCAACACGTCCGACCTGTATCCGATCACCGTCGGCCTCGCGCAGCTGCAGGCGGCCGCGTCGGCGGGCGGCGGCACGCAGGCGCTGTTCTCGACGGTGATCACGGGCTCGTTCGTGTCGATCCTGCCGCTGATCATCGCCTTCCTGTTCCTGCAGCGGTACTGGCAGTCGGGGCTCGCGACGGGGAGCGTGAAGGGCTGATCCTGCGCGGATGACGGATGCCGCGCCGCGGCGTCGTGCGGGAGGCCGGATGCATCGGCCTCCCGCACGGCACTGCTACATCTCCTTGCTGGACGCCTCCGCGAGGCTCTCCGCCATCCTGACGAACGACGCCTGGGCGTTGCCGCCGGCGAGCCGCGACGCCAGCGACGCGAACGCCACCGCCCCCGTCATCTGCGCGGCGGCGACATCCCACGGATCCGGCTGCGGGCCTTCGCCGCGCGGACCGGGAAGCGGGATGGGCAGCCGCCGCGGCCAGCCCGTGCCGCACCAGTCGTCCAGCACCTCCGACACCCAGCCGGGCTGGTCCTCACCGCGCAGGTCGGATTCGAGCACCACCTGGGCGATGTAGCCGGAGAGCTCGGAAGCGGCCAGCAGCCACCGGGGCGGGAGCGGCTGCGGATTGAGCGCCACCGCGTCGAACCTGCTCGCGAGGTGCGCGCGATGGCTGTGCGGTGGGAAGACGTCGAAGATCTCGGGATTGATGCGCCCCAGCAGGGAGAGCATGCGCGCCGTGCTGCTGATCTCGTTCCAACTCATCGGTGACTCCTTCTCGGATCGGTGGATGGATTTCCACGTTCCGTCACGCCGCGCCGGTCACCGCTGGACGCGACCGATCGTGACCGAGACCGGGTCGCCCAGAGAACCGTCGGGCAGCGTCGTCTGGTAGGTCAGGATCACCGTGGCGAACCCCAGGGTGATCTGCACGGCGGGATCCTCGCCCGAGAAGGCGGTGTTCGCCGACGTCACGACGGCGTCCTGCAGGCGCACCGTCAGATAGTCGCCGATCATTCCCGCGCGTCGCGCCGAGAGCAGGACCTCATCCAGGCGGATGCCGCGGGCACAGGCGTCGAAGAGGCGCGGCGTCGCCGCATCCACGCGCAGCGAGATCGCGACATCCGTGAGCGTCGGCTTGCCGACCCGGCCGCCCCCGCCGCCCCCGCCGGCCGGCGCGGCATTCGACACCGCCCAGCTCCAGCTCAGCACCTCGATGGCGCGGGGGTGGCGATCGTCGGCGACCTCGCCCGGGATCGACGCGATGGTGAGGAACTGCTCATCGGCCATGGCCGGCCTCCCCCCGTCCGTGCTCCCCGATTCCCCCGGTCGCGCGATCGCTCGCACGACCACCCCAGAGATACTCCCGGCGGGCGGCGGCCGCAAGAGGGTCGGCGGACGACCGCGGCCGAGGAATTTCCTTGAACCGGCCCCTCCACCCGCCCGACCGGCGTAGCGTGCGGACATGACGCCTTCTCCCGCGATCACGACGGCCGGCCAGCTGCGCGCATCGGGTCACACCTATCGGCCGGTGCGCATCGAGCTGCGCGAGAATCTGCTCGCCGCACTCGCCTCCGGCGAAGACCCGTGGCCCGGCATCCACGGGTTCGACGAGACCGTGATCCCGCAGCTCGAGCGCGCGCTCCTCGCGGGCCACGACATCGTCCTCCTCGGCGAGCGGGGTCAGGGAAAGACCCGGCTCCTCCGCAGCCTCGTGGGTCTGCTCGACGAATGGACTCCCGTCATCGAGGGGTCGGAGCTCGGCGAGCATCCGTTCCACCCCATCGCCCCGGCATCCGTCCGCCGCGCCGGCGAGCTGGGAGACGAGCTGCCCGTCGTGTGGCGCCACCGCAGCGAGCGCTACGCCGAGAAGCTCGCGACCCCCGACACGTCGGTGGCCGACCTCATCGGCGACGTCGACCCGATCAAGGTCGCCGAGGGGCGCTCGCTCGGCGACCCCGAGACCATCCACTACGGCCTCGTGCCGCGCAGCAACGGCGGCATCGTCGCGATCAACGAGCTTCCAGATCTCGCCGAGCGCATCCAGGTGTCGCTGCTGAACGTCATGGAGGAGCGTGACATCCAGATCCGCGGCTACGTGCTGCGCCTCGACCTCGACGTGCTCGTCGTGGCGACCGCGAACCCCGAGGACTACACCAATCGCGGCCGCATCATCACGCCGCTGCAGGACCGCTTCGGCGCCGAGATCCGCACGCACTACCCGCAGACGATCGACGAGGAGATCGCCGTCATCCGCCAGGAGGCCGACCTCGTCGCCCTCGTGCCGGCTCACCTTCTCGAGGTGCTGGCGCGCTTCACGCGCAACCTGCGGGAATCGGATGCCGTCGACCAGCGCGCAGGCGTCTCAGCGAGGTTCGCGATCGCCGGCGCCGAGACGATCGCCGCCGCTGCCCTGCACCGCGCGACGCGCCAGCACGAGGAGGTCGCCGTCGCCCGGCCGGTGGACCTCGAGACCGCCGTCGACGTGCTCGGCGGAAAGATCGAGTTCGAGACCGGGGAGGAGGGTCGCGAGCGCGCGATCCTCGAGCACCTGCTGCGCACCGCCGTCGCGGAGACCGCCCGCGCCCACCTGCGAGGCCTCGACACTCGAGCGCTCGCCGACGCGATCCACGACGGCGCGAGCGTGATGACGGGCGAACAGGTCCCCGCGGCCGAGGTTCTGACGGCGATGCCGGTGCTCGGCGAGTCGGATCTGTACGACCAGGTGGCCGAGCGCCTCGACGCCGCGACACCGGGGGAGCGTGCCGGTGCCCTCGAGCTGCTGCTGGAGTCCCTCTACCTCGAGAAGAAGATCGGCAAAGACAGTGCAGGCGGTGAGACGGTCTATGGCTGACCCGCACCCCGCCCCCCGGTCGCTGAGCCTGTCGTCTCGTCTCAGCCCCCGGTCGTCGAGCGAGCGAGGACGCTTCGTCTCGGCGGCGCTCGCTCAGCGACCGGCTCCCGAGACGAAGCGCCCCGGACCGACGGGCAGCCCGGATGCGAGGCATCCGTAATGCCCCGCTCCTTCCACCGCACTCCCGCGCACACATCCCGCTACGGCAGGTACCACGGCGGCGATCCGCTGGCGCCGCCGGTCGAGGTGCAGTCCGCGCTCGAGGCGATCGGGCAGGACGTGATGTCGGGAACGTCGGCCGAGCGCGCGATGCGCGAGTACCTCCGCCGCGGCGACCGCGACCGGATGGGGCTCGACGACCTCGCCCGGCGGGTGCGCGAGCGCCGCGCCGAGCTCACGCGGCGCCACCGCCTGGACGGCACGCTCGAGGAGGTCAAGAAGCTGCTCGACCGGGCGGTGCTCGAAGAGCGCAAGCATCTCGTCCGCGACGTGAATCTCGACGATGACGTCCGTGCCTTCGCCGAGATGCGGCTCGAGAACCTGCCGGCCTCGACGGCCGCGGCCGTCACTGACCTCGCCGACTACGACTGGCAGAGCCCGAGCGCCAGGGCCGACTACGACCGCATTCGCGAGCTGCTGGGCCGCGAACTGCTCGACCAGCGCTTCGCCGGCATGAAGAACGCGCTCGAGAGCGCGACGGATGCCGACCGCCAGGCGATCCGCGACATGCTCGACGATCTCAACGACCTGCTCGAGAAGCGCCGGATGGGCGAGGACACGCAGGAGGACTTCGACGAGTTCATGCGCAAGCACGGGGACCAGTTCCCCGAGAACCCGCAGAATCTCGGCGAGCTCCTCGACACGCTCGCCGAACGCTCCGCGGCAGCGCAGCGGATGCTCAACTCGATGACGCCCGGACAGCGCGACGAGCTCCTGAGCCTGGCCGAACAGGCGTTCGGCTCACCCGACCTCATGCAGTCGCTGTCGCGCCTCGACGAGAATCTGCGCTCGCTCCGGCCCGGCGAGGACTGGACGGGTTCGGCATCCTTCTCCGGCGATCAGCCGGCGGGTCTCGGCGAGGCGACCGGCATCATGCAGGACCTCTCCGACCTCGATTCGCTGACCGACCAGCTCGGCCAGATGTACCCGGGCGCGCGCATGGACGACATCGATCTCGACGCGCTCGAGCGCCTCATCGGCGAGGACGCCGCCGTCAGCGCCCGCACCCTGCGCGAGCTGGAGCAGGAGCTGAGGGACACCGGGATGCTGCAGCGTGCGTCCGACGGTCAGCTCCGGCTCACGCCGCGGGCGATGCGGCAGCTGGGGCGGGCGCTGCTGCGCGACATCGCCACGCGGCAGTCCGGTCGCATGGGCCGCCGCGAGACGCGCAACGTCGGCGCCGCGGGCGATCGCACCGGTTCGACCCGCGAGTGGGCGTTCGGCGACACCGAGCCGTGGGACATTCCGCGGACGGTCTCGAACGCGGTGCTGCGGACGGTGCTCGACGGGGGCGATGTCTCGGGCGGGGTGCGGCTGGACACTCACGACGTCGAGGTGGTCGAAACCGAGGAGCGCACGCAGGCGGCCGTCGCGCTGCTGGTGGACACGTCGTTCTCGATGGCGATCGACGGACGGTGGGTGCCGATGAAGCGCACCGCGCTGGCGCTGCATCACCTCATCTCGACGAGGTTCCGCGGCGACAACCTGCAACTGATCGCGTTCGCCCGTCATGCCGAGGTGATCGACATCGAGCAGCTCACGGCGAAGGACGCCGTGTGGGACAAAGGCACGAATCTGCAGCACGGGCTGCTGCTGGCGCAGCGCCACTTCCGCAAGAATCCGACGGCGCAGCCGGTGCTGCTGATCGTGACCGACGGCGAGCCCACGTCGCATCTGCGCCCCGACGGGAGCGTGCACTTCGCGTATCCGCCGGACGCCCGCACCGTGGCCGCCACCGTGCGCGAGCTCGACACCGTGCAGCGACTCGGCGCGCAGACGACGTTCTTCCGCCTGGGCCAGGATCCGGGGCTCGCCCGGTTCATCGACGCCCTCGCCCGGCGAGCCGGCGGGCACGTGGTGGCGCCGGAGCTCGACGATCTCGGTCGTGCCGTCGTCGACAGCTACCTCGGCGCGCGGCACACCGGCCGCGGCACGCCCGAGGACTTCGGCGACATGCTGCGCGGGCGCAGCTGGTGGTGGTGAGGAGAGAACATGACCGAGAACACAGAGGCCGTGGTGGTCGTGACGGTGTTCAGGCCACGCCCGGAGGCGAGTGGCGATCTCATCGGGGCGCTGCGTGAGATCCTTCCGGACGTGCATCGCGAGGAGGGGTGCCTCCTCTACGCCATCCACGACGCCGAAGACGGGACGATCGTGCTGATCGAGAAATGGACCTCGCAAGCGCACCTCGATCGCCACAATGAGGGACCGGTGCTCGCCGAGCTGGACCGCCGGGTCGATCCGTTCATCGGTGCTCCGACGACGTGGACGACGATGACCCCGCTCCTGGCAGACCTCGGAGCCGCCGCCGCGCTCTGAGCGGTCGGCAGCGATGTCTCAGGCCTCGATGCAGACGTCGACGACGGATGCCTCGTCCGCGGCTCGAGCCGTCGCAATGAGGCCCGCGGGCTCCTCCGGAGAGGAGCCCGCGTCGTTCGTCGCCCTCACGCGCCCTTGCGTGGCTTGACGAACGCTCGTGACTCCTGGCTCGCGCGCTTCTCGGCGCGCTTCTCCTTCAGCGACGACTGCGCGACCTTCTTTCCGTCGCGTCCTCGCGGTGATCTGCCTGACATGATGACTCGCTTCCCCTCTTTCGGCTGGCGGGTGAACCCACGACCATAGCCGTCTTGCCGGCGATGTCAATTCGCGCAGGGCGCTCGGGAAAACCGGCTGACTTGCCTTTTCCAGGGACCCGGCTATGGTGATGGCCATGATCACGGTGGCCCACACGCGCAGCACGGAGCGTCTCGTCGACGCGTCCGTCGTGACGGCCGTGGCCGACATCGCCGGCGCCCGGCACGAGGTGCTCCCGCCCCGGCGGAACGACGCGGATGGACTGCTCATGCAGCCCACCCGCCGCGCCGCGCCACCGTGAGAACCGTCCATCCCACCGGTCTCACCGGACACCCAGCGCGTCGCATCTGCGGCGCGTTTCTTCGTATCAAGGAGCACATCGATGAAGACCCCCACCACCGACGCCGCTGCTCTCGCCGTCGTGCAGCGCGAGCTCGAGCGCCACCTCGAGGAGCGGCTCGCCGTCATTCAGGAGCTTCAGCCGTTCGCCCTTCCGAGCGTCGACCCCGTCGCGTACCAGACGTCGGCATCCCACCGGCTGGCGGTCGAGCAGATCACCGCGGCGTTGAACCGCATCGCCGAGGGCACGTACGGCCGTTGCACCCGGTGCGGTCGCCAGATCGCGCCAGCCCGGCTCGAAGTGCTGCCGCATGCGGCCGCCTGCATCGAATGTCAGAGCCATGCTGACGCCTCGTAGCCGCAAGCCCGTCGACATCCCGTCGCTCCCGCCGGTCGATCACACCCCGGCCGCCCCCGCTGTGCGCGCACCCCGGGCATCCGCGACCGCCCGGCTGCTGGCGCGTGCGGGTGAGCTCTTCCGGCCGCGAGGCGGCCGGCGCATCGCGCACCGCCGGCTCGTCGACAAGCGGCCGGGGACCCCCGGTCGCGCGGGCCGCGATGGAGGTGACGCCAGCACGTTCCGGGGTGCGACGGCGCGGTTCGTCGCGCTCGGCTGACGGCGGGGTGCGCTCGCCGACATGCTGTGCCGGGCGCAGGTGGTGGTGACGTGGAAGTGCCGCTGACGTGAAGGCGAGGGTGTCAGGGCAGCCGAGCCCTGTCAACCCGGTGCGGCCGTCGCCGACGGGAACGTAGCCTCCCTGGACGACGACGCGCAACGGAGGACATGACGTGGACACGCCCGAGCACACCGACCAGCCGCAGATCCCGGGAGCTCCCGCACCCGAGGCGCCGAGTCTCGAAGAGCCGACGTCGCCGCGGGAGCCGCTGCCCCCGAAGCCGGATCAGCGCGGTCCCGAGAGGCGGACTCCCACGGGGGCGGCGACCGATGTGCCGGCCGAGGCGGTGGCCCAGCAGGGCGCGTATCTCACCACTGCGCAGGGTGCGCGCCTGCCCGACACCGACCACTCCCTGAAGGCCGGCCCGCGCGGGCCGGTGCTCCTGCAGGACCACCACCTGCGCGAGAAGATCATGCACTTCGACCACGAGCGCATCCCCGAGCGCGCCGTGCACGCACGCGGCGCGGCCGCGCACGGATACTTCGAGGCGAACGGCGCCGCCGAGGGCGTGACGAAGGCCGCGTTCCTGCGTGGCGGCGCCCGCACGAAGGTGTTCGTCCGCTTCTCCACCGTGCTCGGGTCGCGCGGCTCGGCCGACACCGCGCGCGATACGCGCGGGTTCGCCACGAAGTTTTACACCGAAGAGGGCGTCTACGACCTCGTCGGCAACAACATCCCGGTGTTCTTCATCCAGGACGCCATCAAGTTCCCCGACATCATCCACGCCGGCAAGCCGCACCCGGATCGCGAGATCCCGCAGGCCCAGTCGGCGCACGACACCTTCTGGGACTTCGTGTCGCTGCACACCGAGGCCCAGCACCACACGATCTGGAACATGTCCGACCGCGCGCTGCCGCGGTCCTACCGCATGATGCAGGGCTTCGGCGTGCACACGTTCCGCCTCGAGAATGCCGCGGGCGAGACATCCCTCGTGAAGTTCCACTGGCGGCCGAAGCTCGGCACCCACGGCACGACGTGGGAGGAGGCCCAGCTGCTCGGCGGTAAGGACCCCGACTTCCACCGCCGCGATCTCGCCGATGCCATCGAAGCCGGAGCGTTCCCGCAGTGGGACCTGGCGCTCCAGGTCATGCCCGACACCCCCGACGAGACGTTCGAGGGCATCGACCTCCTCGACCCGACGAAGATCGTGCCGGAGGAGCTCGCGCCGCTGCAGGTGATCGGCACGATGACCCTCGATGCGAATCCGACGAACTACTTCGCCGAGACGGAGCAGGTCGCCTTCCACCCGGGGCACCTCGTCCCCGGCATCGATGTCACGAACGATCCGCTTCTGCAGGGCCGGCTCTTCTCGTACCTCGACACGCAGCTCACCCGCCTGGGCGGCCCGAACTTCGCGCAGCTGCCGATCAATCGTCCGCACACCGATGTGAACGACATGCTCCGCGACGGCATGCATCAGACGGCGGTGCATGCGGGCGTCGCCCCGTATCGCCCCAATTCGCTGGACGGCGGATGCCCCTTCCACGCCGGTGCCGACACAGGTGCGTTCATCGAGGTTCCGGCCCGAGTGGAGGAGTCGGTGAAGGAGCGTCGTCGGCCGGCGAGCTTCGAGGACCACTTCTCGCAGGTGCGCCTCTTCTTCCGCTCGCTCACGCCGGTGGAGCAGCAGCACATCGCGGCGGCGTACGCGTTCGAGCTCGGTAAGTGCTACGAACAGGCGATCAAGGAGCGCCAGCTGGCGGCGCTGGCGAACATCGACGCTCACCTCTGCGCCTCAGTCGCCACGGCGCTCGGACTGCCGGCTCCGAAGCCGTCGGTGGAGGTCGTCGACTCCGATCCGAGCCCGGCTCTGCGGATGGTCGGCGAGGAGTGGCCTATCGACGGACGGGTGGTCGGGATCGTCGCCGACGACACCACCGACGCGGCCGAGCTCGCAGCCGTCCGCACGGCGTTCGACGCGGCATCCGTCACGCCCCTCGTCATCGCCCCGCACGGCGGCAAGCTCGGCGACATCCCGGTGCAGCGCACCGCCGACACGGCGACGAGTGTCGAGCTCGACGCGGTGGTGGTGCTCGCGGCGTCGGGCGACTGGCGCGTGCTGCAGCTGGTCGGCGAGGCGTTCCGTCACGCCAAGGCGATCGGTGTCGCGGATGCGGCGGCGGCCATGCTCGACGACGTCGCGCTGGACGGCACCGAACCCGGGGTCGCCGTGGGCGACGCGAAGTCGGTGACACGGGAGGTGCTCGACATGCTTCCGGCGCACCGCGTCTGGGAGCGACTGGGAGCGACTCCGGTGCTCTGACTCCGCCGCGAGCGCGCGGCCGCGCCCGCAACAACGGCCGCCGACGCAAGACGAACCGAGGGCCGGGCCGACGCCGCAGCGTCGACCCGGCCCTCGGTCGTGCGGAAGGCTCAGCGCACGGTCACCGTCACCGGCTTCGACGCGGTCTCGCCGTTCGCGTTGGCGAACACCGCGACGAGCGTGTGCGTGCCCGGCGCGACGCCGTCGAGCTTCACCGACGCGCGCTGCGCGTCCGGCGTGCGCGCGGTCAGCTCACCTGACCCGACGACGACGCCGTCGAGCTCGAACCGGTACGAGGTGGCGTTCGTGCCCCACCAGAGGTTGGCGGTGGCGGTGAACGAGCCGTCCTTGTCCCAGTTGTCGTGCGAGACGACCGGCGCCGCCGGCGCCGCGTGCACGACCTTCACGGTGGTCGAGGTCGTCGCCGTCGTGCCCTGCGAGTTGATGAGCTCGCCGGTGTACACGTAGGTGCCGTTGGGCTTGCCCGCGAAGCTGACACCGGTCGTCTGCGACGTGCCCGACGTCTCGGGCAGCACCCGCGTCTGGATCAGCGCACCGTTCTCGTAGAGGCGGAAGATGCTGCCCGGCGTGCCGTGCCACAGGTTCATCACGACGTCGTACGTGCCGTCGTGCAGGCCGTAGGCCCACCCGCTGGTGTTCGACAGCGTGCCGCGTCCGGGGGCGGCGGTTGCGGCATCCGCCCGCACGACCAGAACCGTCGACGAGGTCTGCGTCACCAGGCCCGCGTGGTTGGTCGCCGTCGCCGTGATCTCGACATCGCCGTACAGGCCGAGCGCGGCGAGATCGACCGAGCCGTCGGCCGGCACCACCTCGTCGCCCACCGTGACCACGAGCGAGCGGATGCCGCTCTCTGGGTCATCCGCCGTCACCGACAGCTGCCGCGGCTCGTCGGCCACGATCGTGCCAGCGGGCAGGCCCGCGATCACCGGCGCCGTCTCGTCGAGACCCGGAGCGCCGATGTAGCTGATCGACGGCACCGGCGCTTCGTCCATGCCCGCCCCGAGGAAGAACGACGGGTGCGGCGGCTGGTTGTACGCGGAATTCTGGTTCGCCACGGCGAGCCGGTACTGCGAGTCGTGCATCAGCGTCGGGATGCGCTCCTCGGTCACGTCTGTCGTCGTGTAGATCCGGATGCCGCTGCCATCTGCCAGCCGCACCGCGAGCTCCTCGCGCCAGTCGCCGAACAGGTCGGCCTGGATGACGGGGTTGCCCTTCGTGGTGTTGTTCGTGAGAGTGCCGTCGAGGCGCTCGAGCAGCACCGACTGCTTCGCGGCCGGATCCCACTTCGAGATCGTCGGAACGCCCGAGCTCGTGGTCGCGTCGTAGTCGTGGTCGGTGATCTCGCGCGTGAGGTCGCCGTCCCACCAGGTGACGAAGTTCGCCGCCGGGATGTCGGTCGACAGCACCTCGCCGTCCGCGGCGTTGAGCGTGCCGGTGCGCGAGTTCCAGGCGTAGTCCCCGCCGATGTTCCACGCCTCCGCACCGGGCGACGTCGGGTCGATGTCGGCGGCCGCACCGCGACCGGTGTCGCGGCTGCCCTTGTTCGACCAGACGACCTCGCCGGTCTCGGCGTCCCGCATCGACGCGATGATGCCGCCGTTGCCGCTCGGGCTCTCGTGCACCGCGTACACCTCAAGTCCCGGGCGGTCGGTGATGAAGTCGCTCACGTGCAGCGCGTCGCCGTGGTGCAGGCGCGTGTTATACAGCGGCGTGCCGTCGTGGTCGATCGTCATCGAGCCGAAGACGATCTCGTCGAGCCCGTCGCGGTCGACGTCGGCCGTCGTGAACTGGTGGTTGCCCTGTCCCTCGTACTGCGAGCCGGCCGTGTTCGAGTCGAAGGTCCAGCGCTCGACGAGCTGGCCGTCGACGAGGTCCCACGCCACGATCACCGAGCGCGTGTAGTACCCGCGGCTGGTGATGAGCGACGGGTGCTCGCCGTTGAGGTAGGCGACGCCCGCGAGGAAGCGGTCGACGCGGTTGCCGTAGGTGTCGCCCCACGAGCCGACGTTGCCACGGCCGGGGAGGTAGTCCACGGTGTCGATCGCGGCGCCGGTGGCACCGTCGAAGACGGTGAGGTACTCGGGTCCGCTCAGGATGTAGCCGCCGGAGTTGCGGTAGTCCGCGTTCGCGTCGCCGATCACCGTGCCGACGCCGTCGACCGTGCCATCGGCGGTCTTGAACGCCACTTCGGACGCACCGTCGCCGTCGAAGTCGAACACCTCGAGCTGCGTGTAGTGGGCGCCGGCGCGGATGTTCACACCGAGATCGATGCGCCACAGGCTGGTGCCGTCGAACTTCACGGCCTCGGCGTAGACCTTGCCGGTGTAGCCGGACTGCGAGTTGTCCTTCGCGATCGACGGGTTCCACAGGAACACGAGCTCGTACTCGCCGTCGCCGTCCACGTCGCCCACGGTGCCGTCGCCCGGCCAGTACGTGACGGTGTTGCCGTCGGGGAGTCTGGCATCGGCCGGCTTGTTCAGCGGGATGTCGAGGTGGTTCTCGTCCCACACGCCGAACTCGTCGGTCACCGAGACCTCGCGCTCGCCGACGTGCGCGGTGACCAGGTATGTCGAGTCGGTCGTGCCGTCGGCGTCGACGAAGTTGTTCGTGTCGGTGATCGGCGCCTCGGTGATCTTCACGCCGTCGCGGTAGACGTCGAAGCCGAGGTCGCGCGCGTCGAGCCCGAGCTGGCGCCACCCGACGTAGACGCCGTCGTCGGTGCTGACGGCGACGGGGGAGCGGTCGAGGTATTCGGCCTGGCGCACCAGGGTCGTCGCGATCTCGGTGGTGTACGTCGCGCTCGGCTCGCTCGATCCGCCGGCGTTCTGCGCGACCACTTGGTAGAGGTAGGGGCGCGTCGTCAGCACGTCGGTGTCGGTGAAGCTCGGCTCGGTGACCGTGGCCACCTGCTCGAACGGGATGTCGGCCCGGGTCGAGCGGAACACCTTGTACTGCACGACGTCGTCTGCGGCATCCCATCCGATCGTCACGCTGTTGCGCTCGATCGCCTTCGTGCTGATTCCGGCGGGCGCGGCGGGCTTCGCGACGGACTCGTCGATGACGGATGCCGCGACCCGGTCACCCGGCCGCGACACGCGCTCGTCCTTCACGGTGGCGACCGCGTAGTCGTAGGTCTCGCTCAGTTCGGCGCTCGTGTCGGTGAAGCTCGGAGCGGCGGTGGGGTCGCTCGGGGCGGCGATGCGCCCGATCTCAGTGAGCTCGCCGCCGGGTGCCGAGCGGAAGACGGCGTAGCCGGTGGCCCCGTCCACCGGCTGCCATGAGAGCGTCACTTCCTCGGCGGATGCGTCGACGGATGCCGCGACCCCTGCGGGGGCTGCCAGCGGCGTCTGCACGCGGATGCCGTTGATGCGTCCGTCGCCACCGGTGACGCGGACGTTCAGCTGTCCGTCAGCGACGGTGATCGTGGGGAAGAACTGCTCGTGGATCGCGCCCGAGGACGTGCGCGGGCCGGCGAACGCGGTCCCCTCGATGTCGAAGCTCGTCGCGTTGCCGGCGATCAGGTCGCCTGCCCACGTCGTGACCTCGTACGTGCCGTTGGGCACGTCGACGGCGAAGGCCGAGGTGTTGCCGATCGTGAAGTCGCGCCGGAGGAGGTCATCGCCGCCGCGATCGCGGAAGCCGTTCGCGGCGGGCGCGGTGATGAACCCGTACCCCTGGGCGGCGGAGTAGGCGGTGCCCGGGTTCACGCCGAGCCAGCCGGCGGCGACGGGGGTGGAAGGCCCGCCGAAGTCGAACGAGTAGTCGACCTCGTCGGCTGCGGCCGCGGGCGAGACGGCCAGGAAGGCGCCCGACGCGACGAGCGCACAGGCGGTGGTTGCGGTGATGAGCGTTCTCAGTCGCTGGGGACGACGAGTGGATCGCACGGAGTCTCCCTTGATCGATTGTGCGTCGGAAAGCGTTTGCCGGATGAAACGTTTTACAGCCTCGTCGATGAACGCGCGTACGTCAAGAGATGAGTTCGTGAGGCGTCACGAATGCGAGTGAGAGCACGCCGGGGCGCGGCATCCGTTCAATCCATCGCTTCCCACACGCGATCGAGGGGTGCCGAGTAGACGCGGATGCGCGAGTCGCCGATGCCCGTCGGCACCCAGAGCCGCTCGCGGTGAAGGATTCCGCCGCAGGAATATACGACGCGCGGCACGTAGCCGTCGACCATCGCGCCCTCCGGAGTGAGCAACGGCTGGCGCGTGCGCGCCAGGATGCGCGACGGATCGTCGAGGTCGAGCAGCAAGGCCCCGAGGGAGTAGGTGCGAAGCGGGCCGACGCCGTGCGTGAGCAGCAGCCACCCGCGGGGGGTCTCGATGGGCGAGCCGCAGTTTCCGAGCTGGATCAGCTCCCACACCTCCGTGGGTGCGTAGAGGAGCCCCAGGTCGTCCCAGAAGACCCCGTCGTCCGAGGTGGAGAGCGCGACGTTCTCGCCGTCGCCGCGCGCGATGGCGAGGTGACGCCCGCCGATCGGGCGCGGGAAGAG
Source organism: Microbacterium ureisolvens (assembly GCF_015278315.1). GTDB lineage: Bacteria > Actinomycetota > Actinomycetes > Actinomycetales > Microbacteriaceae > Microbacterium > Microbacterium ureisolvens. Next base: position 191,034 of record NZ_JADIJE010000007.1, read on the forward strand.
CGCCATGCCCTTGCCGCGCGCACCCGGCCCGACGAGCCGCTGCGACTCGAACGTGACGAGATCTGGCGAGGTGAGCAGCCGCGGGGCGATGCCGCGTCCGTCGTACGCGGTGTAGGTCGCGCGATAGTCGCCATCGCCGTTGCCGGCGGTGAAGCGGACGAACCGCGCGTCCTCGACGCCGCTGTCCTCCTCCGGCAGCACCGGCATGATGGTGCGTGCCGACAGCTCTGCAGCGGAGTCGAACCCCACGCGGTACGTCGACGCCGCCATGTCGCGCAGCGCCTGCAGGGGCGCGTGGCTCGACGGCCGCATCGCCAGCGTGGGCGGCAGGCCCTCGATCGCCGCCTCCAGTTCGGTCGCTGTGAAGCGGTCGGGGAGGGCCGCGAGCACCGGGCTCGCCAGATCGTCGAGCTGACCGGCGACGTCGAGTGCTCGCGCGAATTCGGCGCGCGACCATTCGCCGAGCGCGACCTCCGCGCGGACGAGCGGAGTGGCGCGCGCGCTGAACGTCCAGGTGTCGTCCACCCCGATCACGGCCTCCGCGAAGCCGATGGACGACGTGTGTCCTTCGCCGATGCATCGCAGCGACACCGCGACTCGCAGCTCGCCTTCCCCGAGCCCGTCCTGCGACGGATGCTCGACCGCGCTCGGGTTGCACAGCGCCGCACCTTCGACAGCGAACTGCGCCGTGAACGCCGACCCCATGACCAGCAGCTGCGCCTCGGAGAGGTCATGGTTGCCTTTGACGCGTGTAGTCACCGCCTGCGCATGGGAGAGGAGAACGGATGCCGCGTCCGGCTGCTTCGTCGCGAAATCGGCGACGATCGCCTCGGCGACGGCGTCGACCTCGTCTCGAGGGATGGAGCGGACGCGCTCGATGATGAGCGGAATGCGCGGGTGGGCGGTGTGCGTCTCCTCGCCCGGGAGGAAGAGCCGGTCGACGACGCGGGAGGGGTCGTGGTCGAGGTGGGCGGACTGCGGTTCGAGGATCATGCGGAAGACTGCCTCTCCGTGCGTACCGCGGGCGAGTGGGTGCGGGGGGATTCAAGCACCGGCGGGCGAGCGAGGGAAGCGGGGTTGACAGGTGCGGGCGCGGTCGAGGAGCGCGCCGGGCCACGGCGGCGGGATGCCTGGATCGCGTGAGGGGATGAGGGCTCGGCGCTCAGTCGGCTTTGCGGCGCTGCGCCACGACGATCGCGACGACGATCAGCGCGACGCCGACGACGAGTACGATCGGCCCGATGATGGCCCACAGCGCCGATCCGCTCATCACCGATCCGCCCAGCACATTGAGCCCCTGCAGGGTCCACACCGCCCCGACCAGCGCCAGAATGATGCCCAGCACGAGATACGGCCACATTCGCTTCATGGCGTGACGATACTTCGTGACGGCGGTGCAGTCATCCGTTGTGCGGGGCGGCGAGAAGCTCGCTGGCGCGGATACAGACGCGACGGCGGGAGTCGAACCCGCAACGCTGCCGGATATGAGCCGGAGCCCGGGACCGCCCGGATCGCCGCGATGACCCCACGCTAGGCGGGGATCGGATGGATCGCCTGTGAGTGTCGGGGCGTGTCCGACGGTGTCAGAGTGTGACGAACCCAGCGCGCGGCAAGAGGGTCAGCGGAGCGGCATCCGTCATCGATGTCCGTCGTGAGTGACGACCGGCAGCACCGTGCCGTCGGCCTCGAGGAGGGCAGCGCCCTGGCACGCGCCGAGCGCCGGCACCACGAGTCCGGTCACGACGGCGGCCGCAGCGACCAACACCCACAGGCTCGTCCGACCCGATGAACGCCGACGGCCACGGAGGATCCCGAGAGACACCACAACCCCGAGGCCGACCAGCAGAGCGATCGCCAGCACGCCCGCCTGCCCTGGCGCTGTGCCGAGGAGCGAAACAGCCACCGCGACTCCCGCGGACACGCCCGCAACCGCCCCCCGCGGTGCCGGCGTGCGACCGAGGGCGAGGCTCGCCGCTCCCCAGGCGAGGGCAGCGAGTCCCACCACGACTGACAGGACCCCCAGCGCCCGCGACAGCACGTCGGCCTGAACCGCGACCAGCCCGGCGGCCCCGAGCGCGATCGAGACAAGGCCGAAGCCCCACGCGGCGACCGGCACCCACGACGGAGCGCGCCCCCCTGCGCGCTCCGTCGCGGACACCCGGGCCATGGTCACGCGGTTGCGACTCGCGGCGAGCGCTCGGCGGCCAGGCCCACTCCGAGCAGCACGATGGCGCTCGCGAGATGCAGGAAGTGATCGGGCGCGTTCAGCGCGAGGATGTTCGCCGGCGTGCCGACGAGGAAGAAGCCGACCACGCCGAGGAGCAGGTAGGCCGCTCCCACGGTGATGTTCACGGTCTTCGCAGGCCGCGCGCCGGCGAGTCCGGCGATCAGCAGCGCCGCACCGATCAGCAGGTGGGCGATGTTGTGCAGCGGGTTCACCTCGAAGACGCCCAGCAGCAGGCCGCCCTCGGTGGCGATGAAGCCGATCGGACCCGTGACGAAGAAGCCCAGGAGGCCAACGAGAAGGTAGACCGCGCCGAAGACCGTGGCGACGATGCGGTTCGGTGACGAGCCCATGAGAGACCTCTCTTTCCCAGCGGCGATCTGCCGTGCTGTGAAAGGTCTTCGGTGCGGGTGAGGAATCGGATGGGACGCCTCCTGCATCCGCGCACACCTATCCAGCGGAATACATCTTCGGGGGCATCCGCGCTCCACCGAGAACAGCAGAAGGGGATCGACATGCGCGCACCGATGGAAGCATTCGCGTACCGCTACACCCACTACGGTGACGCTGACGTTCTCAAGCGCCATCAGTATCCGCTGCCGACTCCGGGGCCGGGAGAGGTGCTGGTCGAGGTGATCTCGACGGGGATCAACCACATGGACGCCTTCCTGCGCAACGGCAAGGAAGACACCTGGCACGACGACCCGTGGCCGCGGGCGTCGGGCAGCGACTTCGCGGGGATCGTCCGCGGTCGCGGGCCGGGAGTGAGCGCGGTGCGAGTGGGCTCGGACGTCGTGGGGCACATCCGGACCGGCGCCCACGCCAGCCACATCGTCCTGCCGGCCGATCAGCTCGTGCTCAAGCACCGGGCCATCACGTGGGAAGTGGCGGGCGGACTCTTCCTCGCCGGAGCCACGGCCCTCGAGACCCTCGACGACCTGCGGATCGGCGCCTCCGACACGGTGGTCATCTCGGCCGCGGCGGGCGGCGTCGGGAGCATCGAGGCGCAGGTCGCGAGGCATCGCGGCGCGCGCGTGATCGGCACGTGCGGCGAGCGCAACTTCGACTACCTGCGGCAGCTCGGCGTCATCCCGGTGAAGTACGGCGAGGGGATCGTCGAGCGCATCGAGCGGGCCGCGGGCGCCCCAGTCACTGCCTTCATCGACAACTACGGCAAGGACGGCCGCGAAGTCGCCGACGCCCTCGGGGTTCCGGCTGAGCGCTACCGCTCCAGTGCCGACCGGCGCGAGGTCGAGCTCAGACTGCTCCGCGACGACCCGGAATCCATCGTGCACGCGACCAACGTGCTGCAGCGGGTCGTCGACCTGGCCGGCGCCGGCGCGTTCCGGCTGCTCGTGTCGGGACTGTATCCCATCGACGACATCGTCGACGCTTTCGAAGATCTGGCGAAGCTGCACGCGCGGGGCAAGATCGTGCTCGCGACCCGTCCGGTCACACGCACGCGCACGCTGCGAGCCCGGGAGGTGTTCGAGCGGATGCCGTGACCCGCCGTTGCGCGAGGCGTCGGCGTGTTCGCTCTGCGGCCGCGGAGTTTCGTCTCGGGAGTCGGTCGCTGAGCGAGCGCCAGCGAGACGAAGCGTCCTCGCTCGCTCAACAACCGGGGCGCTGTGGGCGTTTCGTCTCGGGAGTCGGTCGCTGAGCGAGCGCCAGCGAGACGAAGCGTCCTCGCTCGCTCAACAACCGGGGAGTGAGGCGGCTAGATCTCGAAGTCCTCGACTTCGCTGTCGTCGCGGTCGAGCATCGCCGGCGTGGCCTCGGAGTCGAGGTTGTCGTCGGGGTGGTCGGACTCCGCGGCTGTCGTGGTGTCGGGCTCGGGGCCCGGCTCTTGCGGGGGAAGAGTTGCGTCGGTCATGCAACCAGTCCACGAGACGGCGGGCGATCGACGCAACGGGTTGACGAGCCCCACAGAAGAGTCCGCTGTCTGAACCAGTGCGGTGGCAGACGGACGTCAGCCCGCCTTGCGCACGGTCCAGACGTGCTCGCTGGGGAAGTCCCTCGCCCAGTCGGCGGGGATGCCGAACCTCGGTCCGTCGGCGTCGGCCGGAGCCTGGATCTCGGCGAGATCGACGACCTCGAACCCCGTGGTTCGGAAGAGCCTGATCCACTCGGAGATGGTCAGCGAGAACTCGATCCCGCCCGGCTCGTCGGCGGCATCGCGCCAGTCGAGGCGGGGGTCGCCGAAATACGGGCGCTGGAGCTGCCGACTGATCGGGAACGACCCGTCCAGCGGTGAGCACACGCTCACGAGGTGGTGGTTCCCGAGGAAGACCAGCGTGCCACCGGGCCGCAGCAGCCGGTGGGCTTCGGGGATCCACTGGTAAGGGTCGGCCCAGATGGCCGCGCCGTACTCGCTGATCGCGAAGTCGAAGGACTCGTCGGGTTTGGGCACGGCCTCCGCGTTGCCGTGGATCAGCTCGAGGGGAACGCCATGCTCCTGCGAGAGGCGCCCTGCGGTTCGCAGCTGCTCGAGGGAGTTGTCGATGCCGGTGACCTCCGCTCCGCGCCGGGCCATCCACGCCGACACGTACCCGGTGCCGCACCCCAGCTCGATCGCGCGCACGCCCGACATGTCGTCGGGCAACAGCTGCAGCTCGCTTTCGGGGATGCCCCACACCCCCCACGTGGGCTCGGTCTGTCTCCAGGAACGCTCGCCCGCCTCGACCCACTCATGGGCCATGCCGTCCCAGTACTCACGATTGACGGCCACGTGCTCGGGAAGTTCGCCCATGGCGCGACCCTACCCGGCTGCGGCGCCCGGCCGCTGAGCGAGGAGTACGGCGACGAGACGAAGCGCGGTGCGAGGTCACCGGGGTTGCTGGTCGGCTCGGGCGTTTCGTCTCGCTCGTTCCTCGCTCGCTCAACGACCGGACTCGAGGCGGTCTCGCTCGCTCAACGACCGGGGCTGGGGCGATTCGTCTCGCTTCGCTCGCTCGACGACCGGGAGTCAGGGAAGCGGAGCCGCCTCGAGGGTGAACCCGTGAGCCCGGAGCCGGCCGGCGAGATGCTCGCCCATCGCGATCATCGGGGTCAGCACGCCGGCGCGATCGGGGAGGTCGTCGAGCGCGAGGCTCAGCGCGGACTCCGCGAGCATCACGCCCGTTCCGCCGTAGCCGGGGTCGTACGGCGCGGCGAAGCGAGCCCGCACGGCCTGGCCCGTCACCGGATACACGTCGACGTCCAGCGCGAAGCGCCCGTCCGCGATCGCCTCCGCGCTGGGGCCGCTCCCCGGCGACGGCAGCACCCGATCGAGGACGGCCGCGGTCGGTGCGAACGACATCGCGCCCACGAGGCCCGCGGTTCCCACGGCGAGAGCCCCCGCCCGCGCGAACCCCGCAACGCCGCGCCCGGTTGCCACGACCTCGCGGTACCGCATGAGCTGGCCGTAGCTCCAGCCGGTGAGGTAGTTGCTGCGCTGGACGATCTGCTGGTTGTAGGCGCCCATGATGAACGGCGCCTGCCAGGTTCCGCGCACCTTGCCCCACCCGTCACCACCGGAACCGGGCAGTCGCACGGTCGGCCCCGGAGTGAGCGCGTAGGGGTTCGCGATGAGGCGGCGGGCCGAGGCATCCGTCTTCGCCTCCTTCATCTGCTGCCGCAGCGAGTCGATCGTGCCGCCGCTGATGCCGCCCCGCAGCGACCGCACCGTCAGGGTCGCCGCGACGATCGGCACGCCACCGGCAGCGGCGTGGGCGAGACCCACCCCGAGGTCGGACGGGATCGAGTCGAAGCCGCACGAGTGCACGATCCTGGCGCCCGTCGACTCGGCGACGGCGTGATTGCGATCGATGCTGCGGGCAACGAAGATGCTCTCGCCCGAGAGGTCGGCGTACGACGTGCCGGCGCGGGCGCACGCCGCGGCGACCTCGGTGCCGCAGCGCAGGTACGGTCCGACGGTGGTGGCGATGACGGCGGCGGATGCCGCGACCCGCCCGACCGCGGCCTCATCGGCGGTGTCGACCTCGATGGTCGGCCAGTCGACGCCGAGCTCGCGGTTCACCTTCTCGAGGCGCTCGAGGGACCGGCCCGCGATGGCGATCCGCACGCCGTCAGGCGCCGATCGCGCCAGGTGCTTCGCGGTGTACCTGCCGACGAAGCCCGAGGCGCCGAGCAGGACGATGTCGTGGTCGCGGTCGTCAGGGGTCATGCCTGGAGCGTAGGTGCGCTCGCCGGGCGCCGACAGGGGCTTGCAGGGTGCCGGGCTGTGCGGCACGGCGGCCAGGCGCCGTTCGGCGCGCGGCCCTCAGTCCAGGCTGATGGCGGTGAGCGGAGAGCCGGTGTCGACGTAGAGCGCCCCGCCGGGTTTGACCGCCCGGCGCAGGTTCGCGAGCGCGGCCCCGTAGAGCTGAGGGTGGCGCCCGTCGAGGGCTCCGACGCGGCAGGCGAAGGCCAGGTCGAACGGAGCGACGCCGTCGGGCAGCGCGAAGTCCTCGACCGGCGCCTGCAGCACCGAGAGCGTGCCGGCCGCGATCTCGGCGCGGCAGTTCTGCTGGATCTGACGGATGCCGGTGGCCGAGCGGTCCAATACCAGCACGTGTCCGGCGGCTCCGACGTGGGCGGCCACCGCCCGTGCGGCGGCGCCGGGTGCTCCGCCGACCTCGAGCACGCGCATCCCCGGCCGGAGCGGCAGCGCGTCGACCACCTCCTGCAGCCGAGGCGAGAGTGTGGTCACGAACCGCCCCGCTCCGTCAGCGGACCGGCCGCTCGGGGCGGATGGTCCAGCCGACAGCTTCCAGCGCCGCGGCCAGACGCCGCGCCTCGGCGAGTGCGGTGTCGCGCGAGGTCTCGGAGTACACGTCGATCGCGAGCGGGGGAGGGTCGGCGAACTTCGGGATCTCGACCTGCGCCCATGCGTCGGCACTGAGCCACACGCGCGGGCGCACGGTGCCGGCGCCCTCAACCTCGCCGTCTGCAACGAAGGCGATCGTGTCGAGCGCGTCGAGCTTGGTGATCGGCAGGTCGATCACCAGCGTCACGACGTGCGGGGTGCTCACCCGGCCAGTCTCCTGCAGGTACTCCGACGCGGGAAGCGCACGGAGGTGGTGCTCAGCGAGGACTCAGGTGGCGGACGTCGCCGCCTGAGTCCTCGCTCACCCGCAAGGGGTGCGAGCTCAGCCCGCCATGACGCGAGCGTGCAGGGCCTGCACGGCGTAACGCGCCGACCAGAACGCTCCGTGCTGCCAGGCGGAGATCTCCGACATCCAGTCGCCCGCGAAGTACACGTTGCCCGAGCCGGTCTGAAGCTTCTTGAACCCCGGCGACGTGGTGTTCGGGAACGCCCACGCACCTTCGATGTAGGGCACCCGGTGCCAGGCGATGGAGAACGACTGCTCGAGCTCGGTGCGGTACTTCTCGCCGTGGATCTTCACGCCCTGCGCCACCGCACGCGCCTCGCGGTCGCGCGGGCTCAGCGCCGCGTAGGTGCGGGCCGCGTTGCCGGTGTTGTAGTAGCCGATGACGAGTCCCTTCTGCTCCCCGTACCCGTACGACGGGTACCAGATGTGCTGCGGGTCCATGTCGGTCTCGGTGATGCCGCCGTAGCCTCTACGCCGATCGGTTCGGCATGACCGTCGTCTCCGCGCGGATCGGCACGCTCGGCGCCATCCCTACGACCGAGCGGCACCGCCGCACCTGGCTGTCGTTCGCCGACCTGACCCGCCTGATCGAGGCTACGGCGACCACCACGGCCGGCGGTCACCACATCGTCTACGCGATCTCGGCCAACCGTCGCAGGAGGTGTCCGCTCGAGCCCGGCAATGCCATCGGCTACTTCCCGCAGGACGACGCGGAGGAGTGGGCGCCCTTCGAGGCCGGCCGAAGCGGATCCGGATGCCGGAGTCCTCGGTGGCACGGATCCAGACCCCGGTCGCCCCCTTGGCGAGAGTCTGTGAGGCTGGACTGATGGTCGAGGCATCCGTCCACTGGCGCGACGCGGGGATCATCCTGGGCTGGAATCCGAGCCTCTGGGACGAATGGCCCGGCTCGTATGCGGCGGTCGTGGCGGGCGTGGCAAGCGGCACACCGTACGTGACGCAATGGTCGGTCGGAGCCCGCAAGGAGGTCGAGCCAGGGACCGACGCGTGGCTGCTGCGCCAGGGCGGGTCGTACGGACTCATCGGCCACGCCACGGTCCTGACGCAGCCCTACGAAGATGTGCACTTCGCCGACCCCCGGCGCACGGCCGGCTTCGTCGACGTCGCGTTCGACGAGCTGGTGGTCGAGGGCGACCGCGTGCCGCGGGACGTGCTCGAGGTGGTGGTGCCGGAGGTGGCGTGGAGGTTCCAGTTCCGCTCCGGCAACCGGATCGCGCCCGCGGCCAACCTGCGAGTGCGTGAGCTGTGGCGCGAGGCGATGTCGGCGCTCGGGTGACTCGCGGTCAGGTCGCGGTGCGCGTGCGGCGGATCAGCGCTCTGGCCGCGAAACCGAGCGCGGCCACGACGATCGCCGTGACGATGGGGCGCAGCGCGAGTTCGGGCATGAACAGTGCCATCCGGAACACCTCCGCCGCGTACGCGATCATCTCTGACGGGTACTTCGCGAGCACGCGCGTGCCCGCCGCGGCCGACACACCGGTGATGAGCGCCGGCGCGATCCACAGGATGACGAGGCTCGCCATCGCCGCCACCGCCTTGCCGACCGAGCCGAGTCCGGTCCAGGCGATCGCGACGCCGACGAGGATCGCCGGAACCCACTGCAGGAGCCACGACAGCGTCATCACGACGTCGCCGCCGGTGATCACGAACGGGTGCAGCCAGGCGCTCAGCCAGCTGCCGACGGCGATGGCTCCGATCGTGAGACCGATCAGCGCGCCCGCCCGTGGTGCAAGCGCGATGAGGACCAGCAGGCCGAACCCGATGAGCACCGAGAGGATGCAGATCGCCACCAGCACCGCGAGGTAGAGCGTCGACTCGGTGCGCTCCTGGAGGCCGCCCCGCACCACGAGCGTCGTCTGCACGATGGCGAGGACCTGGACGAGCAGCACCCCGCCGGCCACGAGCCAGAAGCCGCCGCGCGGCAGCCGGGGGCGCAGCGCTCGCGCCGCGACGCCGGCGGCGACCGACCCGGTGGCGATCAGCGCGAAGAGCATCATGAGGTAGTACTGGCTGAAGGGCAGCAGCACCACGGGCATCGCGGATGAATCGGTCGCGGCACCCCACAGGTTCTGCAGCGGCAGCCGCATGCCCGTCGCCAGCCACGGCAGCAGCCCGACGAAGCCGGCCGCGACCCCGATCAGCGGCGTGAGCCACAGCGGCACGCCCCGCGGGGCGGGCGCTGACGCGGGAGCGGAGCCTGGTGCGACCGCGACGGGGTTCGTGCTCATGGGGGGCTCCTCGGGGACGGCGCCGCGAGGGCGCAACGCGGGCCACGTTACCGAGTGCGCCGTCGCGTCCGCCAGCGGCTCTCCGCATCCGCGTGCCGGGCGGGTCCCCAGCCTTGCCGGGCCCGTGTCTTAGGCGGCGGGATGGCGGTTGTCCAGTCCCTGCGGCATGTCGCGGGGCGCTGGCAGGGTAGGAGCATGCGAGAAGGAGATGCGATGAAGCAGCGCACGCTGGCAGGACGACAGGTTTCGGCGATCGGACTCGGCGCGATGCCGCTGTCGATGAACAACGACAAGCAGTACCCGTCGCTCGAGGACGCCGTCGCGACCGTGCACGCCGCACTCGACGCCGGCGTCACGCTCATCGACACCGCCGACATCTATGCACCCGACGGCGAGGAGATGGGGCACAACGAGCGCATCGTCGCCGAGGCCCTGCGCACGTGGGACGGCGACGCGTCGGACGTCTTCGTCGCGACGAAGGGCGGCATCGTGCTCCGCGAGGACGGCTCCAAGGGCCGCGACGGCTCGGAGGATTACCTGCGATCTGCCGTCGAGAAGTCGCTCGACATCCTCGGCGTCGACCAGATCGAGCTGTACCAGTACCACCGTCCCGACCGCTGGCTCGTCTACGGCGACATCATGAGGGGCCTGAAGGCTCTGCAGAACGACGGGCTCGTCCGCTCGATCGGCATCTCGAACGCGAGCGTCGAAGAGATCGAGATCGCGCTCGACGTGCTCGGCGAGGGCAACCTCGCGAGCGTGCAGAACGAGTTCTCGCCCAAGCACCCCGGCAGCATCGATGAGCTCCGCTTCTGCGGCGAGCACGACATCGCGTTCCTGCCGTGGAGCCCGCTCGGCGGCACCGGCGGCGGCGCCCGCCGCGTCGGCGATCGCTTCTCGGCCTTCCGCGAGGTCGGCGAGGCGCACGGCGTCAGCCCGCAGCAGGCGGTGCTCGCCTGGGAGCTGGCCCTCGGCTCGCACGTCATTCCGATCCCGGGGGCCCGGCGCGCGGCATCCATCACCGACTCGGCTCAGGCGGCGAATCTCGAGCTCAGCGCCGACGAGGTGAGCCGGCTGTCGGAGTCGGTCGGGATCTTCGACGACTGAGAGGAGACGGATGCCGCGACCCGCGGCATCCGTCATCCGAGGCGTTTCGTCTCGCCCGTTGCTCGCTCGCCGTACACGCGGCCGCCGTGCGCCGGTGTCAGGTCCAGGGCAGGCGCGTGGACTCGACGATGTAGATGCCGATCGCCACGAGCAGCGCGCCGACGCCCATGGCGCCCATCAGCCACGCCAGGCGACGGTTGGTGCTCTTGCCGTCACCACCCCGGCGGGCCGTCACGAACATGACGACCCACACCACGATGACGTAGACGATGCCGATGATCGGCAGGATGATCTGCAGCTGGAAGGCGAAGCAGTAGAGCGCGATCGCCACGGCCGCCAGCACCGCAGCCGGCACGATCCACCGTGAGGGCGCGCCCGCCCGCAGCGCGGGCTGGTTGCTGAGATCCGTCGGGTCGAGAGTCGGCTGCTGGTCGGGAAGCTGCATCGGGCCGTGCGGGTCTCGCTCGGGGTCGCTCATGGTTCCTCCTGTGCGTCGGAGGTTCAGCTTCCGCGGTCGAGGCACGGAGGGCTCGGGGCTTGACAAGCCGACGCGGGAGGCGAGGTGGTGAGCCGGGGATCTCCGCCGGGGCGGCGGCTGTCAGCGGCCCGCGGCGATCTGCTGGGTGCCGATCACCGAGAGCAGCTGGAGCCGCTCGTGGCTCTCTGTGCCGGGGGTCGCGGTGAGCACGAGGAGGGTCTGACCCTGCTCGGGGTCGATGAGGAACTGGCACTGCATGTCCATGACGCCGACCTCGGGGTGCTGCAGGCGCTTCTCGCGCGCGTGGGTCGAGCGCACCTCGTGCTCGGCCCACAGCTCGGCGAACTCGGGGCTCTCCTCCAGGAGTGCCGACACGATCGCACCGGCGCGCGAGTGGGCGCCGAACTTCGCGTAGGCGGTGCGGATGTCGGCGGCGAACGCGCGCGAATGCATCGGGTGGTCCTCGGCCGGATACACGTCGCGCGCCGACGGATCGACGAACCAGCGGTAGCCGACGCTGCGCATGAAGCCGTCGAAGCGGGTCTCGTCGCCGAAGAGCGCGCGGGCAGCCGGGGTCTGCGCGAGCGTCTCGCCGAGCTCGGTCATCACCTGGGCGGGGGTGTCGGCGAGGCGGTCGAGGATGCGCATGAGCCCGGGCGAGACGTGCTCGCTGCGCAGCGCCCGCGCCGGTGCCGTGTGACCGGCGAGCCGGAACAGATGGTCGCGCTCGTCGAGCGTCAGCCGCAGGCCGCGGGCGATCGCGGCGAGCATCTGCTCCGACGGCTGCGGACCGCGGGCCTGCTCGAGCCGGCTGTAGTAGTCGGTCGACATGTCGCAGAGCGCTGCGATCTCCTCGCGCCGGAGCCCCGCGGTGCGCCGCCGCGATGCGCGCCGCAGCCCGACGTCTTCGGGCTGCAGCGCTTCGCGCCGGCGACGGAGGAAGTCGGCGAGCTGTGCGCGGTCCATGACCCGAGTCTGCGGCATCCGTCAGTCCTCAACCAGGGACTGCGGGTCCCCGTGTCCGCGCGCTCTGCTCGCTTCCCACCGCTGCAGTTTCCTGCGACCGCTGCGTGGATCTGCGCAGCGTTCGCAGGAAAGTGGAGCGCTCGGGTCCGGGAGCGTTCGCGGCCTGGGCGACTGGGTCACGCCGCGACGCGCACGCCGGTGAACTGCTCCGACAGCTGCCAGATGCGGCCGGCGTCCTCCTCGCTCTGCAGCCGCGAGTACAGCGGCTGCTCGGCGGGCAGCCCGCCCAGGTGGTGGAAGCCCTTCGGCCCGTAGAGGTGACCGCCGCGGGCATCGAGGCTGGTCGCCGCGTACACCGCCGACAGCGCGGCAGACGAAGGTGTGCCGACCAGGATGCCGCGCCGCGACAGTGCCCGGATCAGCTTCACCGCGGTCGTGTCGGTGGGGCGGCCCATGCCCGGCTGCGCGGAGAGCAGGTTGGTCGGCGTGATGCCGGGATGCGAGAGGGTGCTCCGGATGCCCCAGCCCGCGGCATCCGATCTCCGCTGGAGTTCCCGCGCGAACAGGCCGAACGCGATCTTCGACGAGCTGTACGCCTTCATCGGGTCGTAGCCCTGCTCCCAGTTCGGGTCGTCCCAGTTCACGGCGCCCCGGTCGGCGGCGATGCTCACCTGACTGACGATGTGCGCCCTCGCCTCGCTGAGGAGCGGAAGCAGCTGCGCGACGAGTGCGAAGTGGCCGAGATGGTTGGTGGCGAACTGCAGCTCGAACCCGTCCTCGGTGACGTGGCGGGTCGGCGGGGTCATCACGCCGGCGTTCGCGATGAGGTAGTCGATGGGGCGGCCGTCGGTGCGGAGTTCGGCTGCGAGGTTCGCGACCGAGTCGAGCGAGGCGAGGTCGAGTGAGAGGACACGGATGCCGGCTCGCTCGGTTCGCGCGCGGATCTCGGCGACTGCCGCTTGGCCCTTCTGCTCATTGCGGACCGGCATGAGGAGGTCGGCGCCGGCGCGCGCCAGACGCGCGGCGATCTCGAGGCCGACGCCGTCGCTGGCGCCGGTGACGAGGGCGAGCTTGCCGGTGAGGTCGGGAACGGGGATGTCGAGAGGCTTGGGCATGGGGGCTCCTGTATCGGTGGGTGCTTCCCATGCTCGGCAGGTCCGCGGCGGAGATTCAGGGCGCGCTCATCCAGGGATCGGGGATCCGTGGATGACGGCCGGGGCGGACGCCGCCGGCTCGCCGGTCAGCGAGACAGAGGCCAGGGCTGCGTAGGCAAGCGTCGGGCCCGGGCGCTCGTGCTGAGCGCCCGCCTCGGTCCGGAGCGGCTCCCGACCCGGCCACGACCGGTCGGCCAGGGCGGTGATCGCCTCGGCGAGCTCGTCGACGGTGGCGGTGTTCGGCGCGAGCGCCATGCCCGTGCCCGAGCGCTCGATGGCGGCCGCGCCGGCGAACTGATCGGTCGAGAACGGCAGGACGAGCAGCGGGACCCCCTGCCCGACCGCCTCCGTCACGGAGTTGTTGCCGCCGTGGGTGACGGCGAGGCGGGCCGCACCGAGCAGGCGCACTTGAGGGAGGTACTCGCGGACGAGCCAGCCGGCCGGCAGCGAGCCGAGGTCGCTCGCGGGAATCGAGCCGACGGCGATCGCGGCGCGGAGGCCGGTCCGCGCGATCGCCGCCGCGACCCGACTTAGTACATCGCCGCGCACCGACAGGAAGCTGCCGAAGCTCACGTACACGAAGGGCGCATCGTCGCGGAGGAACTCGTCGACCTCCGGGTCGTGGCGCTCGTCGCGGCGAGTCGAGCCGAGGAAGACGTGTGGCGGCAGCATCCGTCCGTCGCCCGCAGCCAGGAGCGCCGGGTAGTTGTACAGCACGAGATCGCCGTGCAGCGCGAAGGCGTCGGTGACCTCGACGGCGTCGCGATCCAGCGCGTGAGCAGCCGTGTTCCACTGCTGTGCGAAGCGGTCCGACACCTTCTCGCACAGCTGACGGAGGTCCGCCAGCTCGGCGGCCGCGGGCGCGAAGGCGCTCGGCCACGCCGGCGGATAGCCGTACACCTCGTCGGCCACCGGCAGCGCGGAGGGGTGGCCGAGCACGACGTCCCCGTGCTCGATGCCGGCCGTGTGAAGGGCGAGACGGGCGCTGAACGCGAGGTGATCGACGAGGATCGTGTCGGGGCGAACGCGGTCGACGACGTCGAGCGTCGCCGCGGCCCGCTCCTCCGGGCGCCACATCAGGTCGGTGAGGCGCTCGCGCGCCTGATAGGCCAGCGTCGGCACCATCCCGTGCCGGGTGGCGTCGAAGAAGCCCTCGAGGGATGCCGCCTCCGCGGCACCCTGCTCCTCCGTGCGCATGACGCCGGCGTTCGCCCCGCGGCCGAGCGGCAGGTCGACGCGGTCGAAGCCGAAGTCGGCGACGATCGGCGCGGTCGCGAGGCCGGTCGCTACGACGACCCGCTCGCCCGCGTCACGCCATGCCGTCGCGAGGGTCGCCAGCGGCAGGAGGTGCGAGGCGTAGTCGGGGGTGATGACGAGAAGGGTCATGCCGGAAGCCTCGTCGGCTGCGCGTATTGCGCCTCCTGCGCGACGACCGACGCGTAGATCGGAGCCAGGGTGGCCGCCATCCCCTCGATCGTGAATCTCGACGCCACGACCTCGCGCGCACGCTCGGCGCGGCGTGCGTCGTGATCGGCCGCACGGTCCAGGGCGGCGGCGATCGTGTGGGCCAACCGCTCGGCGTCCCATGTGGACGTGAGGAACCCGGTGTCGCCGTGGTCCACGTAGGTGGCAGGGCCGCCGGCGTCAGGTGCCACCACGACCAGGCCCGTCGCCATCGCCTCGAGCAGGGCAAGGCCGAACTCTTCCTTCATGCTGGCGCACACGTAGACACCTCCGGGGGCGGCGAGCTCGGGGAGCCCGAATCGCGCCGCCGCCATCCAGCGCGCGGCGACGTCGTTGGGGCGGTGGCCCGCGAGGACCAGTCCCCGCCGGGGGCGCTCGTGCGGCCGAGCGACGGTTGCGATGCGCGTCAACTCGTCCTGCTCGTCGCGGGACGGAGCGTCGAGGTCGCCTCCGACGATGAGGAGGTTTGCGCGCTCGGCCAGCAGCGATCCCGCCCAGGTCTCCACCAGGGTCGCCATGCCTTTGACCCGGTGCAGACGGCCGACCGAGATCAGGAGCGGAAGCCCGCGGCGTTCCTCGTCGAGCTCGCCGAGGAGGGCTGAGAGCTCGAGGAGGGCCGGCCTCGTCGCAGCGGGATGGGCGGTCGCATGGTTCAGCGTGCGGGCGTCGGCGGTCGTCTGGTCCGTCCCGCCGGCGGGTGCCGTCGCCGCTCGGACTTCGGCGACGGCCCGGTCGATGACCGCCAGGTCGACGCCCTCTGCCACCACCGTGTGCCGGTCGCCGCGCGAGGTCAGGTCGAGGCCGACCAGCTCTCTCATCTCGTCGACGAGATTCGGGCGCGGGAAGAACACCGTGTGCGAGGCCGATGCCGCGAGCGTCCGCACCAGATGCGTCCGGAACCAGAAGTGCTCGCGAAGGTCCGCCTCGCCGAAGCCGTCACGGGTGAGCGTGCCGGCCTCCTCGAGCGACCGCATCACGCTGTGCGGGTCGGGTGCGACGGTGAAGACGGTGGGGATGCCGAGCTCACGTGCGACGTCCGCGGCCGCGAGGCTGCCCACATCGGCCATGCGCAGGTGCACGACGTCGACACCGCCCGCGGTGCGGAGTACGCGACGGATGCCGCGCCTCGCGGTCACCCGGTACGGCCAGGCCGCTGCGGATGCCACGGGTTCTGCAGCGAGGGGGATGTGGCCGTAGAGGTGGCCGGTCGGCGTGCCGGCGAGCTGGAGCAGGTCCACGGTGCTCTTCTGCAGCGGACCGCGCGACAGCGTGAGCACCCGCGTGACGTCGCCGTCGGTCTGCGTCAGCGCATCGCCGAGGCGCACCAGGAGCGTGGCGATGCCCCCGTTGTCGCCCGCCCCGGCGGCGGACAGAGACGGGTCGATGTCGGCGTGGAGGAACAGCTGCGCGACGGTCAGGCCTCTCCGCGTGCCTGCGCCGGTCGGTGGGCCGAACGGCGGATACGCCCCGAGCGTCGGGTGCGGGCCGCGTCCGGGGTTCGGTCCGAGTCCGGGGTTCGTTCCGAGTCCGGGGTGCGGGTCGAGTCGGGGGTGTGCGCCGTGCGCGGGCGGCATCGGATCGAGGTCGATGAGCGCAAGGCGGGCGATCGCCGCCAGGCGGCCGCCGGCGGCCATGAGGCCGCCGAGATCCTCCTCCAGGCCGGCGGTGTCGCGGCGCTGCCCGAGCGCGGCGATCGCGGCCTCGCGCACGTCGTCCGGCTCGGCGTCATCCAGCGCCACCTCGCGCAGACGGCGCGCGGCGATCGGCTGCGGGACGAGTCCCAGGGTCTCGACGAGCGACGCCCGGGACGAGGCATCCGTGATCCCCAGCAATGCGGCCTCGACGGCCATCGCCATCGCGTCGCCCGCGGAGGCCGCCCACCTCTCGATCGTGTGCTGTGCCAGCATGCCGGTGAAGCCGCCCCTGATGACGAGAGCGAGGAGGCGGCCGACGGCCTCCGGGCGCGGCGCGCTCTGGCCGAGCGCCCACGCGGCGTGCTCTCGGATGAATGGCCGCTGGTCCGACAGCAGTGCGACCAGCTCCGTCAGCGCCTCGTCATCGTGCATCTCGGCGAGGGCGTGCACCGCGGCGATCGCCGCGATGTCGTCGTTGCTCGCGAGAGCGCTCATGAGCACACGCAGGGTCCGCACGCTCGGGTCGCGGCCCGCCTCGAATGCGACATCGTCGGCGGCGCGCAGGGCGTGCAGGATCGTCGGCGAGTTGAGCACGTCGTCCATCGCGGTCTGAACGCCCACGTTCCACCTCGCTCACGGCGCAGGGCGAGGAGCCTGCGCTGTCGGAAGCGTACGTCGGCGATGTCGAGGGAAGGCGCGCTTGACAACCGGGGGGATCGGTGTCAGCGGTAGGTGGCTTCCTGGTCCGCCGGTCTCATGTGGTGCGGGGTGGTCCGCGGAGTGCGGGGTGGCCGCGGATTGCGAGGTGGCGCGCTACCTACGCGCCCGGCCGCGCGCTGTCGGCGATGAACGCCCGCAGGTGCTCGACGACGAACGCGTGGTCCTCGGCCTGCGGGAGGCCCGAGACGCCGACGGTTCCGACGACGCCGACTCCCTCGATCGTGATCGGGAACACGCCGCCGTGCGCGGCGTACTGCGTCGGGTCGAGGCGGCCGTCGGTGTCGAAGTCCTTGCCCGAGGCCTTGAACGACAGTCCGACGCCGAAGGACGACCGGCCGTACCGGCGGGCGACGCGGGTCTTGCGTTCGAGCCAGCCGTCGTTGTCGGCGCTCGAACCGGGCAGCGCCGTGTGGAACACGCGAGCCTCGCCGAGCGTGATCCCGATGACGATCGGCAGGCCGCGAGCCGCCGCGGCTTCGCGCATGCGCCGGCCGAGGGTCCAGGCATCCGTCACATCGAATCGGGTGAGCACCACCTCGGCCTCGTCGGTTTCGACGCGGGCGAGCAGAGCGGCGATGTCGTCGGTCATGGAACGACGGTAGCGCGGGACTTCGCGGACGGGAGCGGCGCGTTACGCGGCCTCGGATCGGTCGAGCGCTTGGAGCTCCTCTTCGAGCTCCGCGATGCGCTGCTCGATCTTGTCGCGATCCGAGGCGAGCCGGGTCTCGAGGGTGTCGTAGAGGTGCGCACCGCCGTCGCTGAAGCTCGCGGAGTGCTTGCGGGCGATGTCGTTGCGCGTGAGCGCCGCCTTGGCGTCGATGAGGGCGTCGTTGTGGATCCTCAGGGCGTTCTTGATCTCCTCGCGGCGAACCGCAGCCGGCGTGGGCTGGGCGGGGGCTGAGTCGCCGCGCCGGAATCCTGCCGCTGCCAGCACGCCCAGTCCGACGACGATGACCCCGCCGCCCACGATGCTGACCGGGTTGAGCGTCTGGATCGTCGTCAGCGGGACGGCCAGCAGAGTGGCCCCGAGGGTGACCGTTCCCACGCCCGCGGTCGCGAGCCCCTTGCGCGTCATCCCGACGACTCTATCGGCGTCGGGGTCGGGCGTTGTGGGTGGGGAGGCGGGATGGTGCGGGGCGCGGGGGCGGTCGCCCGCGCGGTTGGGATTGCTCGGTCCTCCTTCAAGCACCGCCTCCTCCCCAGCCATGGGGAAATCGGCCGAAGTCGAGGCGATCCACAAACTACGTTTGACCTGGGCTTTACAACCCACTCAGTGTCGGAACTCCTCGGCAGAATTGGGATATATGAACTTCCCGCTCGCCGACCTCCGGAGCATCGCCGACCAGCTCGGCGACGCGCTCGGATCGGCGCTCGGCGGCGGGGCTCAGATGGGTCTCTCCCATCCAGAGCTGGTCGACGCGCTGGGCGTCGTCGAGCGGCTGGGGCGGGTGACGGATGCCGCGCGCCTGGCGCTCGCCGGAGAGGTAGGGCGCCGTGCCGACTCCGAGTTCGGCGACGATGCCATCACGGTGCAGTTCGGCTGCGGGTCGGCGCAGGAACTCCTGGAACGGGCGACGTTAGTCTCGGCGACGACGGCTCGGTCTCGACTGCGCGACGCGAAAGCCATCACCGGCCGCGTGACGCTCACTGGCCAGGCGCGCCCGGCGCCGCTCGAGCATGCGCGCGCAGCCTTGGTATCGGGGCGGCTCAGTGCCGACGCATTGTCCACGATCGTCGACGCACTGCGCCCGCTGCTCGGCCGCTGCTCGGGAGATGAGCTCGCGGCGGCCGAGTTCGAGCTCGTCGGAGCGGCCGTGGGTGACGCCGAGGCGCCGGCCTGCGGCATCCACGAGTTGAAGATCATGGCGACGACGTGGGCGCTGTTCCTCGATCCTGACGGCACGCTGCCCGACGACGAGTACGCGACGCGGATGCGCGGAGTCCGCATCAGCAGGCGGTCCAATCGGGGCCTGCGCAGGATCTCCGGTGATGTCACCGACGAGGTCGCGGCGCAGTTCGACCGGCTGGTGGACGCCCACCTGAATCCCCGGGTGCAGGATCGCGGGCCACGATTCGCGGAGGCCCGCGCAGAAGACACGCCCGACGACTGCGTGCTCGACCCTCGGACCATCGACCAGAAGCGGCATGACGCGTTCGCGTCGATCCTGTCCGCTGCGGCGGGTGCGGCAGCGACACCGACTCTGGGGGGTGCGGCGCCTACGCTCATCGTCACCACCACCGAGGAAGACCTCGCCGCGCCGAACGGCGTCGCGTTCGTCGAGAGCGCGGGCGGCCCGGTGACGGTTTCCGCCACGTTCGCCCGGCACGTCGGCTGCCATGGCACGATCCACCGGCTCACGCTCGCCGCGAACGGGGCGATCAGAGCACTCCACATCGAGGATCGGATCTTCAACCACTGGCAGCGCAAGGCCATCGGCGCCCGCGACGGCGGTTGCATCATCCCCGGCTGCACCGTGCCGGCGGCGTGGTGCGAGGTGCACCACGTCACCGATTGGGCGAAGGGTGGGCCGACCTCTGTCGACAACGGCGTGCTGCTCTGCTGGCACCATCACCACGGGATCGAGACCAGCGGGTGGGAGATCCGCATGGTGGACGGGATGCCGCAGGTGCGACCGCCGGGCTGGGTCGATCCGCAGCGACGATGGCGCGGGCCCAATCGGCTCCTGCTGCACGAACTCAGACGCGCGAGGTCCGCGTAGACCGCTCCGATGTGCGAACCGGCCGCGGCGAGCCCACCGCTGCCGGCCGGCTACGCGCGCAGCTGGCGCTCGCGCTGCCGCGCGCGCTCGGGCGGAACCGGAGGAGCCGGCGCGTCGAGAGCGCGCAGCATCCGCTCGAGCGTCTCGCGCAGCTGCTCTCGCGCGGGCGACGCGAGGTCGGTCGTGAACTCGACGCCGGCAGGGATCCACGACAGGCCGTACATCGTCTCGCGGAAGTCGCTTCCCCCGACCGGCCAGCGGGTGCGGCCGTCGCCCTCGTCCGAAGCGCCCTGGCCCCACTGCCCGAAGAGGTCGCGCATCGACTGGAGGTCGAGTTCCATCACGGCGTCCGCTTCAACCGCCTGCCGCACCCACGAACGTGCGACGAAGATGAACTCCTCGATCTCTTCGGGCGTGAGCGGCTTGGGCTGGAACAGCACGCGCGTGTGCTCCACACCGGTGAGCCGGTCCACGCGGAAGGTGCGCCAGTCGTCCTTGTCGAGATCCCAGCACAGCAGGTACCAGTGGCGGTCGGCGGGCGCGAGGGCGTGCGGCTCCACACGCCGGTGCGTGACGTCGCCCGTCGCGGCGGTGTACGTGAACCGCACGCGCTCGTGGTCGCGGGTCGCGAGAGCCAGCTCGCCCAGCACCTCGCCCGACACCGCTGCGCCGGCGTTGAGTCCGGCGGGCTGCACAGCCTCGGCCAGCGCGGCGACGCGGCGCCGCAGGGGAGCGGGCAGCACCTGCTCGAGCTTCGCGAGCGCCGTGATGGTCGTCTCCGGGCCGCTGACGAGGCGCTGCGATGCCGCGACCCGCAGTCCGATCGCCATCGCCACCGCCTCTTCGTCGGTGAGCAGCAGGGGTGGAACGGCGCTGCCGGCTTCGAGCCGGTACCCGCCCGCGGCGCCCGGCGTGGACTCGATGCGGTACCCGAGGTCGCGGAGACGCTCGACGTCACGGCGGACCGTGCGCTCGGTGACGCCGAGCCGATCAGCGAGTTCGGAACCCGGCCAGTGCCGATGGGTCTGCAGGAGATTCAGCAGCGAGAGAGCTCGGGCGGTCGTGTCGGACATGCGCCAAGAATCTCATGCATCGCGGACCGAATGTGTCCGCATTGGCTCCTAGCTTGGGGGAATGGCGAACGAATCGATCATCCAAGCGCAGGGGCTCACCAAGCGCTTCACTGTGAAAGGCAAGACCGTCGAGGCCGTCACCGACCTCACCTTCCAGGTGGCGCGCGGCGAACTGGTCGCGTTCCTCGGACCCAACGGCGCGGGCAAGTCGACAAGCCTGCGCATGCTCACCACCCTCATCCCGCCGACCTCCGGCACGGCGCGTGTCGTCGGCTTCGACATCCTGAAGCAGCCCGCCGAAGTGCGCGCCCGCATCGGCTACGTCGGCCAACTCACCAGCGGCAGCTTCTCGCAGGGCGCCCGCGACGAGCTGCTGAGCCAGGGCGCGTTCTACGGCATGTCCAAGGCCTCCGCTCGCACCCGCGCCGAGGAGCTCATCGAGTCGCTCGACCTCGCACCCTTCGCGACGCGGTCGGTGCAGCAGCTGTCGGGCGGGCAGAAGCGCCGGCTCGACATCGCGCTCGGCCTCATGCACGCGCCGCCGCTGCTGTTCCTCGACGAGCCTTCGACGGGTCTCGACCCGCAGAGCCGGGCCAACCTGTGGCAGCACATCCTCGACCTGCGCGCGAAGTACGGCACGACGGTCTTCCTCACGACGCACTACCTCGAGGAGGCCGACCGCTACGCCGAGCGCGTCATGGTGATGGACAAGGGCCGCGTCATCGCCGATGACACCGCCACCCGCCTCAAGGCGGAACTCGCGGGCGACGTGCTCACGTTCGGCTTCGCTTCTCAGGCGGATGCCGCAGCCGCCGTGGCCGTGATCCAGCGGCTCACCGATCGCGAGGTGCACCGCGTCGACGCCACCGCCGCCGACGCCGACGCCGGCGGCCGCGCCGCGGCGTTCGTGACGGTGACCGCTCCGGACGGCGACGCGCTGCTGCCGGCCGCGGTGCGAGAACTCGACGCCGCAGGGCTCACCGTCCGCACGGCGACGGGCGTGCCGCCGACGCTCGACGACGTGTTCCTCGCGCTCACCGGCCGCACCCTGCGCGAAGCCGGCGAGGGCGAGAGCGAGCCCGATGAGACAGACGAGGGAACGGATGCCGCGGCCGCGGCATCCGTCACCGCCGAACCGGCGGCAGAGAAGACGGGAGCGAAGCGATGACCCTGCAGATGGAGACCCGACCCGACACGGTGGTGCGGGCGAACCCCGCACGCGACACGTGGAACGTGCTGACGCGGGAGCTCAAGCCGGTCGTCCGCGACCCGTTCACGCTGATCTTCAGCCTCGTGCAGCCGCTGGTGTTCCTCGGGCTGTTCGCGCCTCTGCTCGTCGGATCGTCGGGAGCGCCGGTGGGGGAGACCCTGCAGTGGTTCGTGCCCGGCGTGCTCGTGATGATCGTGCTGTTCGGCACCGGGGCGACCGGATCGAACCTCCAGTACGAGATGATGACGGGCTCGCACGAGCGAACGCTCGTGGCTCCGCTGTCGCGGTCGTCGCTGTTGGTCGGCCGTGCGCTCAAGGAGATCGCGCCGATCGTGGTGCAGGCGATCATCATCGTGCTGATCGCGTGGCCGTTCGGCTTCACGATCAACGTGCCGGGGCTCGTGATCGGGCTCGCCCTGCTCGCAGTGTTCGGCATCGGCCTCGGCGCGCTGTCGTACACGCTGGCCCTCAAGACCAAGGATCGCGAGTGGCTGTTCTGGGGTGTGCAGCAGACGCTGATCTTCCCGCTGCTGATCCTGTCGGGAATGCTCCTGCCGCTGGACGAAGGCCCGGGCTGGATGCGTGCCGTCGCCACGGTGAACCCCGTCAACTGGGTCGTGCAGGCCGAGCGGGCGCTGTTCGCCGGCGACCTCGGCGCGATCGAGGTGCTGTGGGGCTGGGTGGCGGCGATCGTGCTCGCGGTCATCGGCCTCGCGGTCGGCATCCGCGCGATGCGCAAGAGCAGCTAGCCGGAATCGGGGAGCGGCGGCCCTCGTCCTGTGCTACTGCGGGACGGGGGCCGATGCGCTCTGCGCGATCACCACGCGGTCGCCCCCGGCCATCTTCGCCTCGTACATGGCGTGGTCAGCCGCTCGGATGAGCTGGTCCATGACCGGGGCGCCGTCGTTGCCGACGATGACCACGCCGACGCTCGCGGTGATGGACAAGATAGGCGGCAGCTCGTCATACGGCTCGGCGATCGCCGCCCGGATGCGGTCGGCGAGCGCCGCGGCGTCGGCGTCGTCGTCGACCGTCGCGACGGCGATGAACTCGTCTCCGCCGAACCGGCCGAGCACATCGGTCTGCCGGATGACACCTCGCAGCCGGTGTCCGATCTCGCGCAGGAGAGCGTCTCCGGCCGCGTGACCCAGGAGGTCGTTCACCGCCTTGAAGCCGTCGAGATCGATGAAGATCACGGTCAGCGCCGAGTACCCCTGCAGCAGGGTGCGCGTCACGTCCTCCTCGATCAATCGCCGGTTCGGCAGCCCGGTCACCTCGTCGTGCATGATCGCACGACGCTGCATGTTCTCCAGGCGCACGCGGGCGATGGCCTGGGCCGCTTGGTTCGACAGCGCCTCCGCGAGCGGGACGGCCTCCTCGTCGAACTCCCGCGGGTGGTCGAAGAAGCAGATCATCGAGCCGACGGCGTCGCCGTGCGATCGCATCGGCGACGCGATCGCCGCGTGTACGCCGCAGGCGCGATAGACGTCGCTCATCCCGACCCCGGGGGCATAGCCGTCCGCATCCTCGGGGGAGCGCACGATGAGCACCTCTCCGCCGAGCATGGTCACGGTGCCGGGAGGTCGGAGACCTGCCGGCCAGCGCGCGGCGAGCGGGTTCACCCCGGCCGCGTGGAAGAGGCCGTCAGGCCCGTCGATGTGCACGCTGACCGCGCTCGCGGCGAACGCCCGCTCGGCCACATCCGCCAGGAGTTCGGCCGCGTCGACCTCGGTCCTGACGTTGCCGAAGCCCACCGCGGCGTTCAGCAGGATCTGCAGCCGGTGCCGCCCTCGCTCGGTCTTGGCCTCGGCGCCCTGGAATCCAAGGTTGAATGCCGAACGCGTCGACACGTCGTAGACCGCGATCCGCTCGATGCCGCCCTCGTTCTCGCCGAGCGAGCCCACGACGACCGGCCGGACGACGCCGGACAGCCCGTGAAGGGTGGCATCGGTGGGCCGCTGCCCGTCGGCGCCGGTGAGTGGCATCCGCAGGGTGAGCAGCGACTCGAGCGGCCTGCCGATCACGTCTCTGCGCTCGCAGCCCAGCCACTCGAGCAGCTGCGCATTCGCATCGAGGACCGTCGACTCGTGGTCGACCGCGACGAGCCCGCAGATCGCGAGGCCTAGCATGCGGCGCTCGTGCCGTGAGCGATCGACGGGGCGCGGCATCCGATCGGGAAAGTGCCGTTGACCACGATGGCTCCTGGTTTCTGCACCTGGGGTGCGCTGGTGGCGTGACGGCATGCGACGTCGCGTCGGCGGATGACTCCAATCTAACCGATACTTCGCATATTTAGATAACTTTCTTAAACATCTGCGATCTGCGATACTCGCGGGAGGGGTGGCTGAGGGAGAATGGCGGCATGGCGGACGACACGCGGGCGCTGACCCTCGGAGAAGCGCTGCGGCAGTACCTCGACGCGCGCAACGCGGCGATGGTGACGGCGCGTGCCAGCCTGGGCATCAGCGACATCGACGCGCGGGCCCTCCTGTTCGTGGTGGGCAATCCGGGAACGAGGCCGACGGCGCTGCGCGAGTACCTCGGGATCACGTCTGCCGGGGTCACGACGTTGATCGATCGCCTCGTCAACCGCTCGCTGGTGCGGCGGGACGTGGACCCG
Source organism: Microbacterium ureisolvens (assembly GCF_015278315.1). GTDB lineage: Bacteria > Actinomycetota > Actinomycetes > Actinomycetales > Microbacteriaceae > Microbacterium > Microbacterium ureisolvens. The sequence continues at coordinate 215,743 of NZ_JADIJE010000007.1, forward strand.
GACGACCGGCGGGTCAACCGCATCACCGCGACGATCGACATCGCCGACGACCCGTGGTCGGTCCTCAACCGGTTCGACGACGACTTCGACGTCGCCGTCGGCACCGCCGATCAGGCATTGGTCGGCGACTCGGCCGCACTGCTGGCGGCCTTGACCACCGCGACGGTGGGCACGCGGCACTGATCGCCCCCGCTGGCGTGCACGCGGCGCTGTCCGCCCCGTGCCGGCGTGCACGCGGCGCTGTCCGCCCGTCAGGCGATGTCGGTGCCCTCATACGCCTGCGACTTCGCCTCGAGGAACGCGCACAGCTCCGAGACCGCCGCGAGCTCGACCGACAGCTTCATCAATCCCGCCGCGTCGAGGACGAGGTTCTCGTCGCGGGGCTCCATCGTCGCGACCCAGCCCTCGGCGTCCTGGGTGATGGGCTGGATGAAGACGCCGGTCGGCGCGTGACCGAGCCGGAAGGCGACCAGGCCCGTGTCGGCCCCGCCGTCGCCGTCCTGCACCATCACGCGTGCGGCATCCGCCCCGGGCTTGCCGAGTTCGCGGTATTCCGCGAGCCAAGACTCCAACGTCTCAAGATTCCGAAACGCCATCGCGATCCTCCTGCTGCATCTGCGACGAGAAAGTATATGGACCAGGCGGATACCGCCTCCACGACGTCGACGAGCGTCTCCGCGGCGCACTGTAGCCGATCGGCTCTCGTCGTGCCCCAGCTTGCGACGGCGCTCGCGAGCGGGTGGACTGGAGGGATGCCCACCATGGAAGACCTCGCGGACGATCTGGCGTCCGCGGTCGGTGGTCCCGAGATCTTCGCCGTCTACCAGCCGCAGGTGTCGCTGGAGAGCGGGTCGGTCGTGGCCGCCGAAGCGCTGTGCCGATGGCGGCACGCGCAGCTCGGCGACATCGATCCGGTGACGATGATCGGCGTCGCCGAGCGCACCGGCGCGATCCACGCGCTCGGGCGGCGGATGCTCGACGAGTGCTTCGACAAGCTCGCCGAGTGGCGCGGTACAGGACGCGACTGGGCCGTCGCCGTCAACGTCTCGCCGCTGCAGTTCGAGGACGAGTCGTTCGCGCGTCACGTCGCCGACGAGTTCGCTCGACGTGCGCTCGCGCCCGGTTCGCTCGTCCTCGAGCTTCCGCACGACCCTCCGGCGATCGACGACGGGTCCGTGCGGACGCAGCTGCGCACGCTCCGAGAGATCGGTGTGGAGATCTCGCTGGCCGGCTCCGACGACCAGTCGCCGTCGCTCGAGCTCCTCGATCGTCTGCCGGTCGCCGAATGGAAGCTGCCGGGGCACCTCGTCCGCTCGGTGGAGGGCGACGCGCGGGCGGAGCTGCGGGCCCAGGTCGAGTCGGCGCAGGGTCGTGGGCTGCGCGTGGTCGCCGAGGGGATCGAGACCCTCACCCATCTCGATGTCGCGGTGGCGCTGGGCTGCGACCGGGCGCAGGGCTTCCTCATCCGCGAGCCGGACTCCGAGATCGAGTTCCCGTAGCAGGGCCGTTCGGGCTCGGGCACGAGACGATAACGATTCGCTCAGCGTTGCCCACGGGGCAGGAGTCCGGGTGAATCCACAGCCGACCCGCGCATAGGCTTCTGCGCATGTCTTCGGCGCGACGCCGCGGCGTCCTCGCCGTCATCACGGCCCTCGTCCTCCTCGCCCTCGGCCTCGGCGTGGCCGTCGTGGTCGGCGACGCGCTCGGCATCCGCACCGAGGCGGCCGCGCAGATGGAGCCCGCCGCCGCCACCGTCGCTCAGGTCGCAGAGCCGGTCGCTCCGCCGGAGTTCACGACGATCGACGTGCCCGACACCGAGCGGCTGACCGTCGCCGCGAATGAGCTGACCGATGCCGTCGCCGCCGCGTCCGCGCGCGAGGGAGAGGCCTCGCTCACGGTCACCCTTCTTCCCACGCTGATCCCAGAGACGGGGGACGGCTACACGCTGGAGGGCGACGCCACGGCTCTCCGCGTCCAGGCCACCTCCGAGGCCGGGGCGGTCCGAGCCGTCTACGACCTCGCCGCGCAGGTGCGCGCCGCGCTCCCGCTGCAGGACCTCGTCGGCATTCACGAAGCATCCCGACTGCCGCTGCGGATGACCGACCTCGGCGCGGTGGGCGTGACGCCCGATCCTGCCGAATGGGAATCCGGCGACGACTACTCGCACGCGTCGAAGGGGTTCGCCGACGTCTTCACGCCGGAGGCGCCCTACATCGATGAGGCGGCGCTCGCCGAGGCATACGAGGACTTCGACGGCTTCCTGCGCCACTCGCTCGCGAACGGCTTCAACGCGGTCGCGTTCCCCGGATTCGTCGAGTTCGTCACGTTCGACGGCGTGGCGGACGACGCCGTCTATCCGGAGGGCGACGACCACCGCGACAAGGCGCTCGCGCTGCGCGAGGCGTTCGCGCCGTTCTGGGAGCGCGCCGACGAGCTCGGCATGAAGGTGTTCCTCCGGACCGACATGCTCGCGCTGACCGGGCCGCTAGAGCAGTACCTCACCGAGGAGTTCGGGTCGCTCGACACCGAGAACCCCGAGCTCTGGGAGGTCTACACCGCCGGGCTCGACGAGCTCTACGAGGCCGTGCCCGCCCTCGACGGCGTCCTCATCCGCATCGGCGAGGCGGGCCCGGTCTACGACGTCGGCGGCTGGGACTACTACTCGGCCCTCGAGGTGACCTCGGTCGACGCCGTGCGCACGATGCTCGAGGCGTTCTCGGCGCAGGCCGAGGCATCCGATCGCGAGGTGATCTTCCGCACGTGGTCGGTGGGTGTCGGCGCCGTCGGCGACATGCACACCAACAGCGCCTCGTACGAGGCGGTGCTCTCAGGCCTCGACTCGCCCGCGCTGATCGTGTCGACGAAGTACACGCTCGGCGACTTCTACACGTGGCTGCCCCTCAATGACACCCTCGAGCAGGGCGAGCAGCGGCGCATCGTGGAGTTCCAGAGCCGCCGGGAGTTCGAGAACTTCGGCGCGTTCCCCAACGACCTCGGAGCCGAGTACCAGTGGGCGCTGCAGCAGCTGCTGGCCGCGAACGACGAGATCGAGGGCATCTGGGTCTGGACGCAGGACGGCGGTCCGTGGCGGGCAGGGCCGATGTCGCTCTACCTGAAGTCGGGTTTCTGGCAGCTGTACGAGCTGAACACGCAGCTCGCGGCGGGCCTCGCCCAGAACCCCGACGCCGACGTCGCGGGCATCACCGCGTCGTGGGCGCGGCAGTACTTCTCGGACGACCCCGCCACCGTCGAGGCGATCGTCGAGGCGATGACGCACTCGCGCCACGCGATCGCCCAGGGCATGTACGTGCCGCAGTTCGCCGAGCAGCGCGTGTTCGCGATCGGGCTCGAACCGCCGCCCATGATGTGGATCTTCGAGTGGGACATCCTGACCGGCGACTCCGCGGTGCTCGACGTGCTCTACTCGATCGTCCGCGACAGCGGGCCGGACGGCGTCGAGGCGGCGATCGACGCCGGAGCCGAGGCCGTGACCGCGGTCGAGCAGATGCGCGACCTGGTTTCGCAGACGGATGCCGCCACCTGGCACTCCGCCGACATTCGCGCGTCGTTCCTCGACACGCTCGACTACGAGCTCGACACCCTGCGGCTGCTCGAGGCGTATCGCGCGATGATCCTGCACCAGGGCCAGTGGCACGACACCCTCTCGCCTGAGGCGCACGCGCAGTGGGACGCCGATCGCACCGTGTACGAGGAGCGGGCCGCGGAGCACCTCGCCGCCTACAAGGGGAACATCGACTACCCGGCGTTCAATCTGACCGCCGCGCAGCTCGGCGTCGAGCGCGCGGAGCGCGACGCGACGATGGCCTGGCTCGCGCGCGGGCTGCTCGTGCTCGCCCTGGCGTGGGTGGTCATCGGCATGCTCGCCGCGCGCACCCGTCTGGTCGCGAAGCCCGGCGCCGCCGCCGCGCGCGCGACGTGGATCGCCTCCACCCGGCCGTGGCGGGCGCGCGAGTCGACCCTCGGCATGCTCGAGCTCGACCGCTGGCTGCTGCTGATCGTGCCGGTCGCGCTGCTGGTCGCCGCGCGCGCCGTGCAGACGTCGTTCCTCTCGTGGACGCACCTGGCCGTCATCATCGGCGCGTGGGCGGTGTTCGCCCTCGTGCTGCGCCTGTTCGTATGGGATCGCTCGCCGTGGCCGGTCATCGCCGCGGTCGGCGGCGTGGTGATGCTCCGCTGCATCGTCACCCTGTTCGCGCTCTCGTTCTCAGGCCCCGGCGGATACTGGTTCGCCTTCTGGACCGACCCCGTCCTGCGCACGGCGTACATCACCGTGGCGTTCGCGCTCTTCGCCTGGGTGTTCGTCGCCGCCGGCTGGGCGCTCGCCGCCCAGGTGCGCGCGCGCCGCGCGACCGGGTTCGTGCTCGCGGCGATCGGGGCGGGGCTCCTGGTGCCCGCAGTGGTCATCGGCACCGTCGGCCTCGAGACCGCGCTCTCGCTGTGGAACGACGAGATGGGCCTCCTGCCGTGGGGTCTCGCGCGCATCCTCGGCATCACCACGTACCTCGAGATCCCGGATGCCACGCCCTGGGCCGCGGCCGGGCTCGGGCTGGTCCTGGTCGTCGCCGGGACAGCGCTGGCGCTGCCGTGGCGGCGGCGCCGGGTGGCGGCATCCGTCTCCTGATCATCCGGAACCACGCGCATTTCGCGCGCGCATCGCTCATGTAACGGTTGGGAGAAAGTTCCGAATACTACGTGACATGCGGTGGTTTCTTCCATACTCTGATGTGTGGCCGAAAGGGTCACGCACAAGGGAGTTCACATGAGGAAGCACATCTTGCCCATCGCCGTGTTGGGTGTGGCAGCACTCGGCATCACCGCCTGCAGCGCGGGCGGCGGAGAGGGCGACGACGCGAGCTCGGGCGAGGGAAAGACGCTCGACGTCTGGATCATGGAGGGGACCAACCCCGACGCCGAGCCGTTCTTCGACGAGGTGGCCGCGGCGTTCGAGGAGGAGACCGGCGCGACGCTCAACGTCGAGTTCGTGCAGTGGGCCGACGCCCACGACCGTTTCGTCACGTCGATCGCGGGCGGTACGACGCCCGACGTCGCCGAGACCGGCACCACCTGGACGCCCGAGTTCGCCGACGCCGGTGCGCTCGCGCCGATCGGCGACTACGTCTCGGAGGAGGGCCTGGACGGCGACCTCGTGGAGGGGCTCGTCGAGTCGGGCACGTACGACGACGAGCTGTACGGCATGCCGTGGTACGCCGGCGTGCGCTCGCTCGTCTACCGCACCGACGTCTTCGAGGAGCTCGGCCTGAGCGCGCCCACCAACTGGGACGAGCTGCGCGAGGCGGCGCTGGCCATCAAGGCGGCCAAGCCCGACATGACGGCCGTCGCCGTGCCCGGCGACGCCGAGTTCACGGTGTACCCCTGGGTGTGGGGCGCCGGCGGCGAGGTCGCCACCGAGGACGGCGGCGAGTGGACGAGCCAGCTCGACTCGCCCGAGTCGGTCGAAGGCCTCGAGTTCTGGACCGGGCTCGCCACCGAGGACGGCCTGTCGTCGGCCGGCGCGACCACGTGGCGCGAGACCGACGTGCTCGACGGCTTCGCGGCGGGCACGGTCGGCATGGGCGTCATGGGCTCGTGGACGCCCGCGGCGATCGTCGAGAAGAACCCCGAGATGGAGGGCAAGTTCGCCGCCATCCCGATCCCCGGCCAGGACGGCGGCATCTCGCCGTCGGTGCTCGGCGGCTCGCACCTCAGCGTCTTCGAGACGGCCGACGACAAGGACCTCGCGTTCGAGTTCGTCAAGCTCATGACCACGGGCGAGTTCGCCGAGAAGTGGGGCGAGCAGAGCGGCTACTTCCCCGGTCAGACCTCGCTGCTGGAGGCCTCGATCGAGAGCGCCGACCCGCTCGTCGTGCCGTTCGCGACGCAGATGGTCGACGGCGGCGCCTCGGTGCCGGTGACGCCGACCTTCGGCGCCGTGCAGGCGAAGAAGACGACCAGCGCCATGATGCAGGCCATCCTGTCGGGTCAGAAGGACGTCGAGACGGCGGCGAAGGATGCCGCCGCCGAGATGACCGCAACGCTCAACGACCAGTAAGAGAAGACGCATGGCTTTCATGCCTCAGGCGCCGGTGGCGGAGGAGCGCACCTCCTCCGCCGCCGGCGCGGCGGTCGCGACGGGATCCCGCCGTCGCCCGATCGACCGCCTCCGGCCGTGGATGCTCATCGCGCCGGCACTCGTCGTGCTGGCGGGACTGCTCCTGTGGCCCCTCATCCGGGTGGTCCTGTTCTCGTTCCAGGACTACGGCCTGCGCGAGATCGTCTCGGGCGAGCCGAACTTCATCGGCGTCGACAACTACGTCGAGGTGCTGACCAGCCCGACGCTGTGGACCGTCGTGCTTCCGAACACCGTCGGCTTCGCGGCGCTCGCCGTCTTCGGCACGGTGGCGTTCGGAACCCTCGTCGCCCTGCTCCTGCAGTCCCTCGGCACCTTCTGGCGCACCGTCGTGGCGAGCGCCATCATGGCGGCCTGGGCCATGCCCGCCGTCACCGGCACGTACGTGTGGGTCTGGATCTTCGACGCCGACCGCGGCATCTTCAACCAGGTCCTCATGCAGCTCGGGCTCATGGACGAGCCCTACAACTGGTTCACGAACCGCTGGTCGTTCTACGCGATCGTCCTGCTCAACGTGATCCACCACGGCTTCCCGTTCGTCGCGGTGACGGTGCTGGCGGGTCTCCTCGGCGTGCCGAAGGAGACGCTGGAGGCGGCTTCCCTCGACGGCGCCGGCGCCTGGCGCCGCTTCTGGAGCATCACCTTCCCGCAGCTGAACCAGGTGTTCGCGGTCGTCATCATCCTGTCGACGATCTGGGACTTCAAGGTCTTCGCCCAGGTGTACCTGATGCCCGGCGGCGCCGGCTCCAACCGCGAGGTGCTCAACCTCGGCGTCTGGTCGTACGTCGAATCGTTCGGCCAGAACCGGTACGGCTTCGGCTCCGCGATCGCGGTGCTGCTCACCCTGCTGCTGCTCGGCATCACCGTCGTGTACGTGCGGCGGCTTCTCAAGGAGGACCAGCTGTGACCCGGCCCTCGATCGGACGACGCATCCTCAAGGGCGTCGCCGTCTTCCTGCTGCTCGTCTTCACGCTGTTCCCGACCTACTGGATGCTCGTCAGCGCGTTCGACGAGAACCCCTCGGGCGGTGCGCAGCTCGTGCCCCGGCAGTTCACGTTCGACCACTTCGTGTACGTGCTCACCGAGGGCGGGTTCGCGACGTTCCTTCGCAACTCCGCCGTGGTCGCGCTCGTCGTCGTGCTCGCGTCGGGCCTGCTGGGCCTCCTGGCCTCGATCGCCGTCGCCCGCTTCCGATTCCCCCTCCGCACCCAGATCGTCATGATGATCCTCGTCGTGCAGATGGTCCCGCTCGAGGCGCTGGTGATCCCGCTGTTCGTGCAGGTGCGCGACCTGCAGCTGCTCGGCACGCTGACGGGCCTGATCATCGTCTACACCGCGCTCGCGCTTCCGTTCGGCATCTGGATGCTGCGCGGCTTCGTCGCGGCCGTCCCGGTGGAGCTCGAGGAGGCGGCGTACATCGACGGCGCGTCGTGGTGGCGCATGTTCCGCTCGGTGCTGCTGCCGCTCGTGGCACCGGGCCTCGTGGCGACGAGCGTGTTCGCGTTCATCACCGCGTGGAACGAGTTCATCTTCGCCATGACGCTCCTGGGCGGCGCCACCGAGAACTACACCGTGTCGATCGGGCTTCGGCAGTTCTTCGGCCTGCACTCGAACGACTGGGGCTCGGTCATGGCGGCGTCGACCATCATCACCATCCCCGTCATGATCTTCTTCATCGTCGTGCAGCGGCGCCTGTCGAGCGGGCTCGTCGCCGGGGCGGTGAAGGGCTGACATGGACGTCCGAGAGCTGGTGCCGGGCGTCCTGCTGCCCGGATTCGCCGGACCGTCGCTGCCGGACTGGGTGCGCGACGAACTGCGGCGGGGACTCGGCGGGGTGTGCCTCTTCGCCGGAAACGTCGACCCGGCCGACCCCGACGGGACGGCGCGCCTGGCGGCCGGCATCCGCGCGGTGCGGCCCGAGACGCTCATCGCGGCCGACGAGGAGGGTGGCGTGGTCACCCGGCTCGAGGGCCGCGACGGGTCGACGCTGCCGTCTCCCGCTCAGCTCGGCCTGGTGTCACCGGAGTTCGCCGAGCGCGCGGGTGCGGTGCTCGGTGAGCGCGTGCGCCGCGCCGGGATCGACCTCGTGCTGGCGCCGAGCGCAGACGTCAACGACAACCCGGCCAACCCCGTCATCGGCGCGCGCTCGTTCGGCGCCGACCCCGACGAGGTCGCGGCGCGCGTCGTGGCGACGGTGCGCGGCATCCGTTCCCGTCGCGGTGTCGCGCCGTGCGTGAAGCACTGGCCGGGTCACGGCGACACCGACGTCGACTCGCACCGCGGGGTGCCGACGGTGCCGGCCGCGACCGCCGCACGTCACGCGGCGCCGTTCGCCGCGGCGATCCACGAGGGCGTGCCCGCCATCATGACCGCACATATCGTGGTGCCCGAATGGGGCGCCGAGCCGGTCACCGTCAACCCCGACGCGATCGCGCGGCTGCGGGCCGACGGCTTCGACGGCGTGGTGGTGACGGACGCCGTCGACATGGCCGCGATCGCCGGCAGCTACGGCATCGGGGGCGGAGCGGCACGGGCGCTGGCCGCCGGCGCGGACCTGGTGTGCCTCGGCAACCCCGAGCTGAGCGGCGTCGACGCCGCGGCCCAGTACGCCGAGGTGGTCGGCGCCGTCGTGGCGGCGGTGGATGACGGACGGCTCTCGGCCGAGCGGCTGCGTGAGGCGCACGGCCGCGTCGCACGCCTCGCCGCGGTCACGGCGGGAGAGCGCGCGGGGACCGGGACGCCGACGAGCGACGCCGCGAGTGCGGTCGCCGTCGACCCCGCCGACACCGACGCGATCGCCGAGGCGCTGGCCGCGGCATCCGATCCCCACGCGCTCGAGGCGCTGCGACGCATCTCGCGCGTCGTCGACGCCCGGGCGGGTGCGACGCAGGCCGCCGCGACGCGGGCGGTCCCGGTCGTCGAGACGCTGCGGGCGCTCGCGGACGGGCGCCCAGAGGCGGACGCGGAAATCACGGCGGTCGTCGCCGACCGGCCGAGTCCGGCGCAGCGGGAGATGCTCGACCAGGCGCGGGCCGCGGGCGAGTGCATCGTGGTCAACGTCGGCGCGCTGCCCGGCGGGTTCGACGCGGCAGTCGTGCAGCTGGGCGCCGACTCGCAGTTCTCGGCCGCCATCGCGCGGGCCTGGGCGGGGGAGGGGCGATGAGGATCCTCGCGCTCCAGTCAGGCACGAGCGCCGACGGCATCGACGCCGCCGTCGTCGACATCGATGCGTCCGGCGACGCGCTCGAGCTCGTCGTCGACGGCTGGGGCACCGAGCCCTGGCGGCCGGAGGAGCGGGAGCTCGTCATGCGCGCCGTCGCCGGCGACCCGCTCGACGCGGGCGAGTGGTGCGCGGTCGAGACGACCGTGGGCCAGGCCTTCGCGCGGGCCGCGACGCGGTTCGCCGCAGGGGCCGGAGTCGACCTCGTCTGCTCGCACGGGCAGACGGTGTTCCACGGCGTCGAGGGTGCCGCGGTGTGGGGCACGCTGCAGGTCGGCGAGCCCGCCTGGATCGCCCGCGCCACCGGCTGCCCCGTGGTCTTCAACCTGCGGGTGGCCGACGTCGCCGCCGGGGGCATGGGCGCGCCCCTGATCACCGCGTTCGACGCGCGGTGGCTCGCCGGGGCGGCCGATGCCGCGGGCGCTCCCGTCGCCTCGCTCAACCTCGGCGGCATCGCGAACCTCCAGGTGGTCCGCCCCGACGGCACCGCGTCGGGCTTCGACACCGGCCCGGCGAACGCGCTGCTCGACGCCTGCGTCTCGCGCGCCACCGCCGGCGCCGAGACGTTCGACCGCGACGGCGCGTACGCCGCGGCCGGACGCGTCGACTCGCGGCTGCTCGACCGGCTGCGTGCGCACCCGTACTTCGCGCTCGCGGCCCCGAAGACCACGGGGCGCGAGACGTTCACGCTGGGTACCGTCGACGACGCCCTCGATGGCGCCGGCCTGCCGCTCGAGGACGTGTGCGCGACGCTGGTCGAGCTGACCGCGTCGACCGTCGCCGACGCTTTGACCCGTACGGCGCCCACGACGGCGCGTGTCGTCGTCTCGGGCGGCGGCGCGCGCAACCCCGTGCTGCTCGCGCGCCTGCGGGAGCTGCTCGGCATTCCCGTCGAGCCCAGCGACGCGTGGGGCATCCCCGCCGACGCGCGCGAGGCCGTCATGTTCGCCGCGCTGGCGTACCTGTCGGCGGCGCGCGTTCCCCTCGACCTGCCGGGCACGCCGGACGGCCGCGCCGCCGTCGCCGGCCAGTGGGACCTGTCGGTCGCACCGCTGCCCGCCCCGCCCACCGTCACCGCGGCATCGCCGCAGCTGCGCCGCCTGCGCGTGCGCACACGAGAGGAGCGATCGTGAGCATCGTCGCCGTCGATCTGGGAAAGACCGGATGCCGCGTCCGCGCGACCTCCGGCAGCACGGTGTCGTCTGCCGCCGGCGCCGGGGTGCCCGGCCTCGCCGACAGCGAGGGCGACATCCGCGCCTTCGCGGCGATCGTCGCCGCGCTCGGGGACCTTCCCGAGGCGATGCGCTCTCCGGTCGCCTCGATGGGCGTCGGAGCCGCCGGCGCCGAGGCGGCGCCCGCCGCGGCGCTGGCGCTCGCCGAGCGGGTCTCGGCGCACGTCGAAGCGCCGGTCGCGGTCACGAGCGATGCCGTCACCGCCCACGCCGGCGCATTCGAGGGGACGGCGGGCACCATCGTCATCGTGGGCACCGGCACGGTCCTGCTCACGCTCGACGAGGCGGGGCGGCTGTCGCAGGTGGACGGCTGGGGGCCCTGGCTCGGCGACGAGGGCAGCGGCCGCGCGATCGGCCAGGAAGGTCTGCGCGCCGTGCTCGCGGCCCACGACGGCCGGGGTCCGGAGACGGCGCTCACGGATGCCGCGCTCGAGCTGCACTCGCCCCTCAGCACCCTGCCGCGCTGGGTCGCCGACACGGCGGCGCCGGCCCGGCAGCTCGCACGCTTCGCTCCTGCGGTGCTCGAGGCCGCGGCATCCGGCGACGCCGTCGCCCGCGACATCGTGGAGCGCGGCGTCGAGGCCGTGGTGCAGGCGTGTGCCGCGGCATCCGGTCCGTACTGCCTCATGGGCGGCATCGCCGGGTCGGGCGTCTTCGGCGACGCGCTGCGCGCGCGCCTGCGCGAACACGGGCTCGAGGTCGCCGAACCGCGGGGCGACGCGCTCGCAGGGGCGGAGTACATCGCGCGCACCCCGGGAAGCCCGTACGAGGGGAGCGTGGTGCGCCATGGTTGACCTCGACGACCTGCGCCGCCAGCTCGCGTCGCTCACGACCGAGGCCGTCGACCCGGAGTTCGGCGATCTCGACCTCATGACCACGCCCGAGCTCGTCGCGGCGGTGATCGACCACAACCGGCAGGTCACCGATGCGCTGACCCACGCCTCGGACGAGCTCGCGCGCGCGGTCGACGTCGCCGCCGAGCGCATGCAGCGTGGCGGCCGCCTGCTCTACGTGGGCGCCGGCACCCCGGGCCGCCTCGGGATCCTCGATGCCAGCGAGATCCCGCCGACCTTCGGCGAGCCGGCCGACCGCGTCGTCGGCATCATCGCGGGCGGGCAGCGCGCGATCCAGTGGGCGGTCGAGAACGCCGAAGACGACGTCGCCGCGGGGCGCGACGACATCTCCGGCGCGGACGTCGGCCCCGACGACTGCATCGTGGGCCTCACCGCGTCGGGTCGCACGCCCTACGTGCTCGGTGCGATCGCCGAGGCACGCGCCCGCGGCGCGGCGACGATCGGCGTGAGCTGCAACCCCCGGTCGGAGCTCTCCGCGGCGGCCGACGTGGGCGTCGAGGTCATCGTCGGGCCTGAGCTCGTGGCCGGGTCGACCCGCCTGAAGGCCGGCACCGCGCAGAAGATCGTGCTCAACACGATCTCGACGCTCGCTATGGTGCGCATCGGCAAGACCTACGGCAACCGCATGGTCGACGTGCGCGCCACCAACGAGAAGCTGCGGGCTCGCGCGGTGCGCACGGTCATGGGCGTGGCCGACGTCGACCCCGCCGTGGCGCGCCGTGCGCTGGCCGACACGGGGTGGGAGGTCAAGCCCGCGATACTGATGTGCATGAGGGGACTGACCGCGGATGCCGCGGCACGCGCGCTGTCGGATGCCCGAGGACGACTCCGCGAGGCGCTGGACCGCACGCGCGAGGCGGTGTGATGGACGTCCTGCTCCGGGTGCGGCAGTCGCGCGACCGTCTGAGCGCCTCCGAGCGCCGCGTCGCCGACGCGGTGCTGGCGGACCCGGAGCTGGTGCGCACGTCGACGATCATGCGGCTCGCCGACGCCAGCGAGGCGTCGCAGTCGACGGTCGCGCGCTTCTGCCAGAGCCTCGGCTACCCCGGATACCGCGAGTTCCGCCTCGACGTGATCGCCGCACTCAGCCGGGACCAGGCGCAGCGGGTGAGCTTCGACATCGCCGAGGGCGAGATCGCCGCCGACGACTCGATCGCCGAGACCGTTGCGAAGATCGCCTTCCAGGAGGTCCAGGCCATCCAGGACACCGCGCAGATGATCGACGCGGATGCCGTCGCCCGCGCGGTCGCCGAGATCCGCGGCGCGCGCCGCATCGAGCTCTACGGCGCGGGTGCTTCGTCGCTGAGCGCGCAGGACCTCTTCCAGAAGCTGAGCCGCATCGGCAAGCCGGCGGCCGTCTCCGTCGACATCCACCTCGCCCTCGTGCAGGCGGCGCTCCTCGACGACGCCTCCGTCGCTATCGGCGTCTCGTTCCGCGGCGAGACGCGCGAGACCCTGGACTTCCTGACCACCGCGCGACGCACCGGCGCGCTCACCATCGGGATCACCAACGCCGCGCAGTCGTCGCTCGACGACGTGTGCGACATCGTGCTGCGCACCAGCGTGCGCGAGAGCCGGTTCCGCAGCGGCGCCATGGCCAGCCGCATCGCGCAGCTCGCGCTCATCGACATGCTGTTCGTGCTCGTCCTGCGCCAGGACTTCCCGCTCATGACCGAGAGCCTGCGGCGCACCTATGACGCGGTGAGCTCGCGTCGCCCCGAGCCTGGCGCCTGACCCCTGCGCCGGGTCGCGGCATCCGTCCCCCCTCGCCTCGGCGGGCCCGCGAACCCACCATTTCCGCGCGAACCCACACGGTTTCGCGCGCTCGAGCATGTGGGTTCGCTTCGAGAGTGTGGGTTCGCGCCCGGACCGTGAGGGGGAGGGGAGGGGGAGGGGGAGAGGGAGAGGGCCGTGGTCGGACCACACGGATCGGAGGAGTACCGTAGAAGGCATCCCCCGAAACGATTCGAAGAGGTATTCACCATGCGCTCACGAAGCACAGCACTCCTGTCCATCGCCGCCGCCTCGGCTCTCCTGCTCGCCGGCTGCGCGTCGGCCGCGGACTCCGAGCCGAACGACACGTCGGCCGCGGACTCGGTCGTCGAGTCGTCCGTGACCGAGCCCGCCGCCGCCGGCGAGCGCGTCGGCGCCGACGGCAACGAGCTCGAGGTGTGGAGCGCCATCGTCCCCGACGAGAGCGCTGCCGCAGTCCTGGACGAGCCCGAGGCCGGCAACCAGTGGGTGACCGTCAACGTCGCCCAGTGGGTCGCCGACGAGGACCAGTCCGATGTCGACGTCGCGCCCGTCCTGCGCTCGACCGCCGACGAGTCCTTCTCGGCCGACGCCGTCTCGCAGCGCTCGGTCGACGTGCCGATGACGCCGGAGAAGTCCTACACCTTCGTGTGGAGCTTCCAGGTGCCCGAGGACCTCGTCGACGCCGAGACCCTCGTGCTCTGCGTCGGCTCGGGCGACGAGGGCTGCAGCAGCCTCGCCGCAGAGTGATCTACGGTGCCGACCGCCCCACGGTCGGCGCCGGCACCACGCGTTCGCGCCGTGCACCTTCTCGGGTGCACGGCGCGAACGCGTTTGTGGTGCGGGTCAGCCGGCCGCCGACGGGCGGCGGCGCTCGAGGGCGCGCTGCGCGCGACGGGCGAGTCCCACGACGCCGGCGACGAGCGCGAATCCGCCGACGAGGAGCACGGCGTACGCGGTGACGGCGGCGGGCGTGAGGTGCAGCATCCACGCCGTGACGGTCGCGTGGCGAGCCGGGTCGGTCAGTACCCACAGCGCCAGCGCGGCGATCGCCGCCAGCACGAGCCCCCACACGATGCCGGCCCAGCGCACGCGGGGTCCGCTCGGGGGCTCAGCCGCTGCGGCGGGCGCCGAGTCGGATGCCTCCGCCTCGAAGGCCGCGGGCGGCGCGAATGCGGGCGGGACGGCCGAGGGGACCGGGGGTGCATCGACCGACATCGTCGCGCCGGCGTCGGGTGCGGCGTCCGGGGTCTCGGAGTGGCTCATGGGAGTGCTCATTTCTCGTAGATCGTGACGTGGATCGATCCGGTGCGCTGGTCGATCGTCAGCTGCTGGGTCGTGACGCCGTCGTTGGTCGGATCCTCGTTCGCGGCTCGCCAGGTCACGTGCCCGTCACCGCCGGGATCGACGGTTCCGGACTCGGCCTCGCCGCCTGCTTCGGGCATGCGCGAGTACATGACGACGCCGTCGCCGAGGCTCGCGTCGAGTTCGAGCACCGTGCCGGGGTACACCACGATGTCGGTGCCGCCGACGCCCTTGGTCACCGAGACGCCGCCGGCCTCGATGTCGTCATCCTCCGACAACGACGAGACCGAGATGTAGGTCGATCCCCACGGCTGCGCGACAGTCTGCTCGTACGTCGCGGTGCCGAGATCGACGCTTCCGAGGGTGACCCGCTCGGGACCGGATGCCGCAGCCACGCCGCCGCCGATCACGAGCAGCACGATCGTGACCGCGGTGAGGAAGCCGCTCCGCCGGCGGATGACGCCTGCCACCACCATCGACAGAGCCGTGACGAGGGCGGCGGTGAACACGCCGATGGCGCCCGCGAAGGGCGCTGTCGCGGCATCCGTCAGCGTCGTCAGCACCGCGAGCGCGCCTGCCACGAGGGCGGCGCCGAGCGCCGTCAGGACGAACACGAAGCTCGCTCGCGGGCGGGTCGCACGGCGCACGCGGCGACGCTGCTCTGCCTCGAGTGCGAAGGCGGCCCCCGCCGCCTGCCGCTCGCGTCGAGCCTGCTCGCGGGCTGCGCGGTCCGCGTCCTGCCGGCTGCGACGCCACGCGTCATCCTGAGCGCGCCAGGCGTGGTGCCGCGCGCGCCACTCGGCCACCGCGGGG
>NZ_JADIJE010000008.1 GCF_015278315.1 Microbacterium ureisolvens
TCGCGACGCGGACCACGTCGTCACGGAACTCGCTCGGGTACGGCTTGGGCACAGCAACATCCTTCCAGGCCTACCCCTCGGGCAAGCCAGATCAGATGTCACCTACTCGTGCAGCAGTCCCATCCCTCGAAGCAAAGCCTTCCACCTGAAGGCGGATCCTCGTGCGGAGATCGGTCGATGGGTGAGCAACGTTGTGGGAAGCGCCCGAACTCAAACACATAGGAGTTAGGGTCCATCGCGATGATCGGTTGTCGCTCCGCAGCTCTGGCGCCACCCGCGTAGGTCGCTTAGTTTCAAGCCACAAGGGCGTACGGCTGATGCGCTCGCCAGTGATGTGACGGGCGAGGGCGGCTTGTGAGGCGCGGCTTCTCGTCTGTTGGAGGAACATCATGGATGCTTGGGGATCCGTCCCGGTGTGGATCGGCACCATCTTCACTTGCGTGTCCGTCGCGGTCGCCCTCGCTACCTTCCTGAGGGCCAACTACGACAGGGAGAGGCGACAGGCCGCACTGGTAGGGAGCTGGGTGACAAGCACCGGGGAGTCGTGGTCAGAGCACCCTGCCGGTTCAGGTAACTACATCGGGTGGGTTGAAATCAGAATCGTCGTTGCGAATCGGTCAGATGCCCCGGTTTACGATCTGGAGATCAGCTGGAGGAAGCCAGAAGAGTGGTTCGAGCCCCTCCCTGAGGATCAACGCTACGAAAGGGTCAACCACGCGGAGCTTGCACCGGGTGCGACGGGCTATAGAACTCTTACCTTGCAGCTGAATAAAGAGACTGACCCATCGACGACGACCGTGCGTCTTGGGGAGCCGCTGATCAAGAAGCTGGCGCCACCAGAGATGTGGTTCACCGACGCCGTGGGCCGCAGATGGGTCCGGACGCGCGAGCGGAGAATCCGGCGCGCGAGACGGCGGAAGCAGACAGCGACGCACATCAGCATTCCGGTCGAACGCGAGGCCATTCCCATTCGCTATCACTGACGACAGCCGGCGGGGTGACGATCTGATCCCGAGGACCGCGGGGAGGGGGGGCTCGAGGCGGCCTGCAGTACGACAGCCACCGAGAGCCGGTCCCTCGACGTGCGCTCGGGGCGGTTCGGAGTAGAAGCGAAGAGCCGTTGTAGCCTGAGGCTGCTTATGTTTCGGGGGTCGGTGATATCGGCGCGTCGGATGGGGTTGGAACGGTTTTCCTGACCGCGCACTGCGCGTCACATGGGTCTTCGATGCTCGATGCGATCGACACGCCGCCGGCCACGCCGAGCAGGAGAAGACCAGTTCCCAGCACCAGGGCGGCCGATCTGACGGCGCCCGCATCCCCGATAGCGCCCTGAACTACCGGTGCAACGGAGACGACTATCGCGATGACGCCGAGCAGTGTGCTCAGCACGGCCACGGTTCCTGCGGCTCTCTCAGCGATCGTGAGGCTATGATCTCCCACCAGATCGGCGACGGCACCAGCGAGAAGCACGACGGTCAGGGCGACCAGAGCAATCGCAACCACCCATACGGCGATCGCGGTGGACCTCTTGGCCCTCGGCGGGGACCGGTCGGCGCCGTTTCCGTCCGGCTCCCGGCCTGCCGACGGATTCTTCGGCGGTGGAGATTGGGTGGCTGTGTCGGGCTTGGGACTCTCGTCGGGAGTTGCGGCAGTGTCATTCTGAGCGAACAGAGGCGTTGCCCCCTGAATTTGGCGCACCATTCGCTCGTACTCTTCGTCCCCGAGTTTCGCCCTCCACCGCTTCTCCACCTCTGGTGGCGGCTTACGCGGCGAGTTCTCGGGGGCCTCACTTGGATCAATCGATTCGGACATTTGGCGCCATCTTCGAGGAACAATGTGGCTGCATTCTAGGGATTCGTGGAATCGTGCAACAGGGGGCCCGGTACGGACTTCAGTGCGGGCGTGAACAGGCGCCTCGATGACACGCCGACTTCGAGTGGACGGCACGATACCGCGCCGGATTCGCCCGCAGTCGGTACCCTGCCGCACGAAAGTCGCCCTCCACGCGCCATCGATCCAACCTCGACGGGAGCCGAGGGGGTGCGCGTTACGCTTCGATTTGGTCGAGCAGGTCGAATTGCGTCAATAGCTGGCGGCTGACGAGGCCGACTGTGCGGGAGAGGGAATCCTGGGTGAGTTCGTTGACGATGGGGATGTCGCGCACGGCCCACAGTGCGAGCGTTGACGCCCACGCGGCATCCCTTGCCTTCTCCATGGAGAAGTTGGTCATCAGATCAGCCAGCGGCGAGAGGGGAGCGCCGTATTTCACGACATCCTCGTCGAGAAACTTCTGGCGGATGGGTCGTACGCGTTCAGCCAGCACCTTGTTGATCTTCACGAAGTCTGCGTGGATGCTGCCTGAGTCGGGCGAGCGCTTCAGCTTGCGACAGGTGTGCACGACAGCGACGGCGAGGTCGTGATTGATATGAGCGTTCATCCCGGCGAGTGCGAACTGCAGGGGAAAGAGACGCTTGGAGCGACGCTCCACGAGCGGTGCCCACGCCTTCGAGATGTCGCGGCCCGCAGCAATATCTCGCGGCACGTCGAGGAACAAGTCGGCGAAGATGACGTCCAGATGCTCGATGAAGTCAGGGTCGGCGAAGGTGTCATCCACCACCCGCAGGCCGACCAGAGCAGTCGCATCGCGATACACGTCCGCGAAGTCGCGGATTCCGTCCGTTTGCGGCAGCGGAGCGCGCACGCCGTCAAGTTCGAGAACCACTTTGCCGATAGGCGAGGACCGGTCGACGTTCGTGGGCGTCGTCATGCCGCCACAGTACTGCTGGGTTCTCGCGAGCGGGTGGATACGGGAGCTCAACGGATCATGGACCAGCATCAGGTGTGGATCCCTCATGGGGTGAGTCGCTCCTCGACCGCCCGCAGGCCGGTTCTTGAGCGCGCTGCCGAGATGTGGTCGACCGGACTTGGGCGTCGAATCCTTCGATGTCGAGCTCGCTGAACGGTGGATGGATCAGCGGTCCAGCGTGGGGAACGCCCACTCGCCGCTGAGGATCTCGTGGCGGGGCCGGTAGAGCCGCACCAGGTAGTTCCAGCCATCGGTGATCGGCAGAGTGTTCGGGGTGTCGGCGGGGTAGTCGCCGAAGCGGACGGTGATCGTGCCGTCGCTGTTGCGGGCGCCCGTGATGTTGTTGATCGTGTAGCGGCCGCGCTCGTTCCGTTCGAAGAAGCCGGCAGAGTTGTAGACCGAGATCGACCAGAACCCGTCGACGGGAACCTCTCCGACGGTCAGCTCATAGCGTCCGACAGGCAGGCGGGGGTCGAAGCCGATGTAGCTCGCCTCGTAGGAGGGGAGGCCACCCCATCCCGCTGCGGTGCCGATGAGATGACGGACTGGATCGACCTCGTGCTTCTTGCCGAACGTGTGGTCGAAGCCTGTGAGGTTGCGCGCCAGCGCTAGCAGCGCATCACGCGTCTCGTCGAGTGTGGTCCTGTCGTACGCCGGCATCGCGAACGACTGCGCCGAACGGGCGTCGAGCTTGATCTGATCCTGCAGCAGCCCGACGGCCGCGACGTCGGCGGAGTCGGTGGGGTCGACGAGGATGCGGACGGCGAGCACCACGTGGGGTGTGCAGAACTGCTCGATGCTCAGCTCGTGCTCTCCGGCGTCGTGGAACACGTCGTTGATGTAGTGGTGCTCGTTCACGACCATCGCGGATAGGTACCGGTCGCCGTGCTCGGGGATCGTGAACGTGGCCCCCCCGCTGATGTCCACGACGGCGAAGCTGTACAACGTGTCGCGGTTGAGGCGGATCACCGTCTGCTTGTCGATCGCCGCGGGTACGCGATTGTGAAGGAACCGGTTCACCCCTCCCGCGTCCTGCTGCAGATCGTGCATCATCCGGTGCGTCTCAGCGAGGGCGAAGTTATCCACGTTGACGAGGGTGCTCATGAGTCTGATCCTCCCATTCGAACCGACCACCCGTTGACCGAGCGGGGCCACGCGGCGCCTTCGAAGCCAGCTATTCACCGGCGGATCCTTCTAAACGGGCGATGCGCGTAAGGGGTCGGCGCGAGGGCGGTGCGCGCTTGAGGGGCGAGGCGTGTCGGCCATACTGCGTGCGGTTGGGGTCCCCCCAGTGCGACGGCCGGACGCATCGCTGCCCACGCTCGCACTGGCCCGTCACAGTTTGGCCGCCCCGAGCAGCATTGCCGCAATCACGGCGCACACGATCATTGCGCCGGCCCCGAAGACTGGGACAAGATACGCGCGCGTCCGTCGAACGAGAAGGACGATGCTGATGACGGCGGTTGCCACATAAAGGACGCTGAGACCCGGCCACACGAGTCTGTTAGCGGCATCGTAAAGAAGCAGGTTGCAATCTTGGGGATCGATGGAGCAATTTACCCAATCCCAATAGGGAAGGAAGCCAATTGCGACGAGGAGGAGCAGCATGAAGCCAAACAGCGCCGCAAGTAAGATCAGCGTCGCCGCGATGTCCCACTTCGGCCGCGTTCTCCGGGGACTCGGGTCGGTACGAGGGGGCTCCCCATCCGGTGACGGTTCCGACATGAGCCCACGCTAGCGAACCGGATCGAATCACCCTTGAAGTTGTATGGAGGGCCGGGCGAGGCGCTCGCACACGGGTCCGCGAACGGGCAACGGGAGATGGTCTCCTGAGCGCTCAGGAGACAGCAGCGCTTTTTCGATCGTGTCTCCGCGTCCGCGCGGGCCATCGCCTGGCTCGCCGACGGATGCTAGCCCTCGAGCAGCAGTGCGAGCGCGGCCAGGTCGCGCTCCAGGCTGTGCTGAACCTCGGCAGACATTCCCCGTGCCAGCTCCGCTTCGTCTGGCCCATCGAGCCTTGCAGACAGTGTGACCTCGGTATCGTCGAGCCCTTCGACGGCCTCGTGGTGCACGGTCAACTCCGCCCCATCGAGTTCGGTGGTGTCGGCATAGTCAAAGCCCGGCCCCACCGTCGTGATGCGGAACGGCGACTCTTGACCGCCGACCGCTTTCAGGACTCCGCGGGCGCCCACGCCGAAGGGCTCTGACAGCCTGAAGTACTCCATGCTCGGCGCCCACTCGGGGTGTGTTTCGATAGCGCACCAGCGCTCGAAGAACGACGAGGCCGAGGCGCTAGACGTGCGCTGGGTTCGAGCAATCTCGATCACGAATCGACGCTAGCGTCAATCCCCGACAGTGAAGCGGCCGAGCTCTTTGGCCGCTCATGCCGGCCGCTGCTGTCGGTTTACGGTCGCTCAGCGTTCGTGGGGCGGGTACTGGGGCAGACGCCAGCTTCCCTGTTGTTCGTCTGGTCCATTGAGGCTCTGCTCCTGCGCGCCGGGAACCGTGGCCAGTGCCTCGGATGCGGTCAGGCGGCGGGCGGTAGCCGGAGTCAGCACAATGAGCGGACTGTGCGCGATCATCTCGTCGACATCGTCTCTGCGCCATCGGCGTGCAGCGGCCTCGATGAGCGGCCGAGCTTCGTGGGGATCGGTGACTACCCGCGCCGTGACAGGAACGTCGGCCTCGATTCCCTTCTTCAAATGCACGATGACGTTGGGGTCTGCAGTGATGTTGTGTATCCAGTCCCTTGTGCGGTCTCGACGCGGCATCCCCGTGATGAACAGCACGCCGTCCTCTTCGTGCAGGAAAATCTCGATGCGGCGCGGCAGCCCGCTACGGCGACCGGTCGTCGTCAAGTCGATGAGCTGACTTCGGTGCAGAGCCGTGCTGACGTCATCGTTCACACCTGTTGAAGCAATCTCGCTCGTGAACACATTCCACACAACCGGTGAGACATTCCGCGCGCGACGCTGATGGCCCACGTCCCCGGCAGCAAGGTCAAGTCTGTCGCCAGTGGGTCGCTTGGCGCTCGATCGCCGCGCTCAAGCCGGTCGATCTCCGTGCGCGTCGGACGCTACTAGGGCTACCCCCGGAGCATGTGTGCGACGGCCCACGCGTACATCCTCCCGGACGAAGACGACGATCTCCCCGATACCGATTGTGCTGAGCCGCCAGCCGGCAGACGTCAAGGCGGGCTCCGCTGTTGGTGGATGCCGCTCGGTGGGCTCGCGAGCAGACCAGGGGAGCCGATCGGCGGTAACCCTCGGCTTCTCCTGGGTGATGATGAAGGTCGGTTCGCCCGGCGCGGTAGCCACATAATGGTCGCCATGCCTGCGAACGCCAGACGTCCCGGCCGCATGGCCACACGCGTTGGGCAGTCATCGCCGCAGGTGCCCTGATAGCCGTGGGTGCGGCCGGCGTGACGCTCGGTGCGGCTGGGACTCTCCCCCAGAACGTCGGCCGGAGCATGGTCGCTCTCATCCTCGCTGGGATCGGCGCGCTGGCGTGGGCGCTGCCCGAGCGTGTTGACTTCCTTGGTGGGTCGCGAAAGATGGTGGGGGGCAGCACCTTCTTTCTCGTAGCCATCCTCTTCCCTGTCCTCGAAGTCTTCGGTGTAAGTCTCACGCGCTAGCCATCGGCGTGAGGATGGTGCAAACCGAACGATCGAACGCCGGTCTGGGTTCGTTCGTCGGAACCAATGGCACCGTTGCACACGCGGCGATCAACGGCTGCCCGCTTAGCGCGCGCGTGGACTTGCGCGTTCGGGGTGCGGATTGCGCACGCGGTCGGCAACGTACCGAACTCGCGCGCGACTTACGACTCCTGAGCAGCGCACTTCCTCAACTATCCCTATTTGCAGTGTCGCTCGGACTGGAATCTCATCCGCCGGCGGCTCCCGCAACGAGTGGCACGCAGATGGCACGAAGAGATCGCACTGCCGCAGAAACCGCTAGATTCCGGGCCCGCCAGCTCGGCCGACGACGACACGCGACTTCGAGCTCCTGGTGTATGAACCAGCTCGGACGGGCTGACCGGAGCCTCGGAACTGCAGGTTCGCGGCTGCTTTGTGCCTCCGCAGACAGTCGGAGGCATCGACGCGGTGCGCCCGGTGACGCGCCGCCGGGAACCAGTCCGACCTGTCCGCACCTCGATTTCGCTCGGTCGCGGCGCGTCAAGCCCCTCGGGTGACCGACGAGAAGCTGGGACTCTCACCTCATTCGTCCCGCTCGAATGTCCGAGAGGAGCACAGCCCATGGGCGCCACGCTGCTCTTCGGTGCCATCGCGTCGAGTGCGCTCATCATCGGCGCAGTCATCGGCGTCAGGTTCGAACTCCCGAAACGGCTGCTCGCCATGCTGCTGGCGTTCGCCGCGGGCGCTCTGATCACGGCGCTCAGCTTCGAACTCTTCGAGGATTCCTACGAGCGGGGCGGCATCTGGCTGGCGGCCATCGGTCTCTTCATCGGCGCGGCCGTCTTCACCGGTCTCAGCGCGCTCCTGGACCGCTGGGCGCAGCCCCACGGGCGCGCCAGGACAGCCGACGAGTACCAGGGCAGTGCCAAGCTCGATACGGATGCCGCCGCCCAGGAGCTTCCCGCCTCGTCGGCGACCACGCGCGGAGCGGCGGGGCTCGCTCTCCTCGCGGCGGTCACTCTCGACGGCGTCCCGGAGAATCTCGCCTTGGGGATCTCTCTGACCGAAGGCACGGGAGGCGTCGCGTTGCTCGCGGCGATCTTCGTCTCGAACCTGCCCGAGGCGCTTGTGGGTGCCGCATCGATGCGCGAGCAGGGCCGCTCAGCGGCTCAGATCCTGGGACTGTGGACGGTGTGCGCCGTCCTCCTGACCCTCGCGGTGCTGGCCGGCGCGGCCTGGCTCACCGGCACGGATCCCTCGGTGGTCTCGCTCCCGCTGGCATTCGCCGCAGGTGCCGTCATCGCCTCACTGGCCGACACGCTGATGCCCGAGGCGTTCGAGCACGGCGGCCCCGCTGTCGCGCTGAGCACTGCCGCGGGGTTCGTCCTGGCTTTCGTCCTCTCACTCGCCTGACCTCGTGAGGCGCCCCAAGCGATCGTCCCGGCACAGACGCGGTGCTGTGCGCAAGCATGGCGGGCACCGGAAGACGCCTTCGAGGGCGATCGTCTCGGGGTTCTTCGTGCGAGCGGGCAATCAGCCGAAGTCGCGTAATAGAGACGCTCGGGCCGTGTCTCTTGAGTGGGGGATACCGCCGGAGCCCCGGTCCGGCGCCCCGGCCGAGAGTCCCGAGCTCGAGGCTACCGGGGGCGCCGGCATTCTCGCGTCGGCCCCCCGGTCATGCTCCCGCGGACGCCGCGTCCTGCCGCCCCTTCCACGCGTCGTCTCGACTGCCACTGCGCATCGCGTGACCGTTGTCGCGGCCGCGCTCCGTCTCGTTGAAGCCCCGCGTGAAAGCGAATTCCCGCAAACCAGGTGACACGGAGCCCGCGCGTTCCTACAGTGGTCACATCGGGCTGGGCTGTGGGGGTTCAGAGGGCGAAGCGGTGTGCGCGGTGAAAGGGGACTTGCCGTGGAGCAAGACGCGGGATCGACTGGGGTCGCTTCACCCGCGCCCTCGGAAACGCAGACGGCCGCGCCGGTGACGCGCAGCACCCTCGTATGGTTCGGGCTGGGCTTCGTGCTGCTGTCGTTCTTCGCGGCGTTCCTGGGATCGTGGCTGGCACGATCGGTCGACACCGCCGACCCGGTGCCGACGGCGTCGGCGGAGCCCACCACCAGCCCGGAGTACGAGGACGTCCTGGCCGAGATCCTCCCTGCCGGCTCGGCGGTGCGCGCCGGATCCGGCGCGCCGGAGTCCGGCAAGGGCTACGAGGGCGACGTCTACATCGACATCCTCACGGCCGACGTCTACCTGTTCCAGGACGACTGGACGTGGGTCGGCAACATCCGCCAGGCGGCGGCCGAGAACCTGACAGGCGCGCAGGGACCCGAAGGCCCGCAGGGTCCGCAGGGAGAGCAGGGCGAGCAGGGGGCCGAGGGGCAGCAAGGCCCCAGCGGCGCGCCCGGCGCGCCGGGCGCGCCGGGAACGCAGGTGTCGCTCGGAACCGCCCAACCCGACAGCGACGACTGCACTGCCGACGGCGACATCTACATCGACACGGCGGCCGTGCAGTTCTACGAGTGCAGGGACGGCGGGTGGGCGCTGTTCGGTCCGCAGCCGGAGCCGTCGCCGGAGGCCTCAGGCGACGAGTAGCCTCACGCCCGGGTCGATGCCGTGACGGTGAACTTGGCGTTGCGGGCGATCTGCCGGGTCGGTCCCACCGTTCGCTCGAGAGCGGCGCGGTAGCGCAGACCCGAGTTCCACACCGTCCACAGTTCGCCCCCCGGCCGCAGCACGCGCGCCGCGTCGGCGAACATGCGAGGCGCGATGCCCTCGTGCACGGCGGAGCCGGAGTGGAACGGCGGGTTGAGCGCGATGAACCCCGCGCTGGCATCCGGCTGAGTGCCGAGCATGTCGTCGCGCACGACGTCGACGCGGTCCGAGACGCCGTTGGCGCGCACGGTCTCGGTCGCGGACGCGACGGCCACGGCGGACTGGTCGGAGGCGATGACACGGAGATCCGGATGCCGCAGCGCGAGCGTCGCCGCCACCACGCCGGTTCCGCACGCGAAGTCGATCGCGTCGCCACCCCGCGGCGCGGGCAGGTGCTCGAGCAGGAACCGGGTGCCGATGTCGATGGACGCACCGGCGAACGCGCCGCCGAACGCGCACACGACGATCCCGTCGTGCGTCGTCCGCCGCGGCGAAGGGTCGCTGCCGTCGTGCGGCTCACGGGCGATCAGCGCGCGCGACTTCTGTCGGGCGTGTGTGACGTCCACGCGACCGAACCGTCGTCGCAGCACGTCGTTCATGGCGACCGACATGTGCTTGAGCCGCCCGCCGGCGAAGACGGCGACATCTGGGGCCGCGTGCGCCGCGATCAGCCCGGCGATGTCGTCGAGGGCGTCGAGCGAGCGCGGCAGCCGCAACAGCACCGCGCGCGCATCGCGCACCAGCTCGGGGGAGAGCGGCATTGATGTGAACGCCCCGGCGAGTCCGAAGCGCTCGGCGTTCGCCGCAAGCGCGCGCTCGCCGGTGAGCGGATCCTGATGGACGCGGATGCCACGACCGCCGTCCGAGGCCGCGCCGAGGGCCAGAGCACCGTAGCCGTCGCCGATCACGACGAGGTCGCCGTCGCTCAGGCCCGCGCGGACGAGCGCCGACTCGTCGAGCAGCAGCCGGTCCGCGGCATCCGCCGCCACGAGGTCGGGGGCCTCGACGTCGGGCCAGCGGCGCAGGGCGTCGAGCGAGAACGTCACCGCTCCACGCTACCTGCGGCCGGGCGGCGCGGTGCCTTCGCCGTCCGCCGAATGGGCGCATGCGCACAGCGGCGGCGCTAGCATTTAGCGCGTGTCCGAGCGCCCATTCAGCCCCGTCATCGCTCTGCTCACCGTGGCGAGCGTGTGGGACGGGCACCTGGGTGCCGAGCTGCGCGACCTCGGGCTGACCACGCGCAAGTACGGCCTGCTGGCGCACATCGACGCGACCCCGGGCATCTCGTTCAGCGAATTGGCCCGGCGATCGCAGATCACCGTCCAGTCCGCGCACACCGCCGTGCAGGCGCTCGTCGCCGACGGGCTCGTCGCCGACGCGACCAAGCACGCCGGAGCCGCCTCGGATCTGCGCGTCACAGAGCGGGGCGCAGATGTGCTGCAGGCAGCCGAGCGGCGACTTGCCGCGCTGGACGGCGCGCTCGCGACGGGAGCACCGGGGCTCGCCACGGCGCTGGAGGGGCTGCACGAGAAGCCGTTCGGGCTCGCGCACGACTGAAGCTGGGTCGGGGGCACAGCGATCCTTCAGGGAGGCTGAAGCAGCTTCAGTTAGGCTGAAGGCGTGTTCCGGAATCCCCACACCCTTTTCCGCGCGCTCGCCATCGCCGAGGTGATCTCGTGGACGCTGCTCATCGGCGGTCTCGTGCTGCGAGCGAGCACCGGCTGGGCCCTCGGCGTCACCATCGGCGGCGGCATCCACGGCTTCGTGTTCCTGTCGTACGGAGCCACGGCGATCCTGGTCGCGCTCAACAACCGGTGGCGCGTCGGCCCCACCGCCGTCGCCCTCGTGAGCGCGGTGATCCCGTACGCGACGATCCCGGCCGAGCTGTGGCTCCAGCGCAGCGGGCGGCTCGCCGGCGCGTGGCGTCTCGAGCAGACGGATGATCCGCGCGACGCGTCCTGGTACGACCGGCTCATGCGGTTGTTCCTGCGCCGCCCCTGGGTGCTCGGCGCCCTGATCGCGCTCGCCGTCGTGGTGCTCTACGTCGCGCTGCTCCTCATCGGCCCGCCCGGCGGCCGGGACTGACGACCTCCGCCGGCGGCACAGCCCAGCTCGGCCGCTCCACCACCGGGATGGGGCGGCCGAGTCTTACGTTGCGGCCGAGTGCATCGCGGCGGCCGAATCGTGGTCGGCGGCCGAGTCCTGCGCTACGGCGGTGTCGGCACGCGGGCTGATCGGCCGCGCTGATCAGCTCCAGGCCGGCATCTGCTGCAGGGTCCAGGTGTTGCCGTCGGGGTCGTCGAACTGCACGAACCGGCCCCAGTCCTGCTCGTCGACGCCGCGACCGTCCACGCCGTTCGCGCGCAGGTGGGCCAGTGCCTCGTCGGCGTCCGGCACGACCACCTGGATGGTGTTCTGACGCCCCGGCTCGAGATCGCTGCCGAGCCCGGTGCCGAACGCGATCGAGCAGGCGGAGCCGGGCGGCGTCATCTGCACGAACCGCAGTCCCTCGGTCGGGGTGTGGTCGTGGTCGGCGTGGAAGCCGATCCGCTCGTAGAACTCCTTCGCGCGGTCGACATCGGTCACCGGGACGAAGATGAGCTCGATCTTCCAGTCCATGGCGCTCCCTCTCTTCTCTGAAGCGGGTCCCCCAACGGCCACCACGGTACGCCCGACGTGCGACATGCGCTTCGCCTGGCCGTTCTTCGTCGGCTGGGAATACCTCGGGACCGGAGCGGTTGAACTTGACAATGCAGGTATCAAGTTCAAAACTTGATGCTCATCCACTCAAGTTTCAGGAGAGATGGAATGCCCGAAGACTTCACCCCCCAGCCCGGCGACGACGCGAGCTCGTTCGACGAGTTCCTGTCGCGCTATCTCGCGGGGGAGCGCGCGCGTGCGGAGCGGTCGATCGACCTCAGCCGCTACCTCGGCGCGCGCACGCAGGAACTGCTGCAGCGCGCCGGGAAGTACGCGCTCGACCGCGGACAGCGCGAGCTCGACGCCCTGCACGTGCTCCGCGTGCTCGTCGCCGAGGCGCCCGCCCGCGACGCTGTCGAGCGCATCGGCGCGGACGCCGACGCGATCGTGCGAGCCACCGAGGAGCGGCTTCCGGCCGCATCGGCCCAGGCCGACGTCGACGGCGCGGTGCTGACCTCGTCGGTGCAGCGCGCGCTGTTCCACGCGTTCCAGGTCGCGCGGTCGTCCGGATCGACCTACGTCGACCCCGAGCACCTCTTCTTCGCGCTGGTGCTCGCGCAGGACACCCCCGCCGGCCAGGTGCTGGCCCGCGCCGGAGTGACCGCCGAGGCCCTGACGCAGGGCGCACGCGAGACGGTGACGCCGGGCGCTTCGACCCCGTCGGGGCACGAGACCGAGGCCGCGGCATCCGACACCCCCATGCTCGACACGTACGGCACCGACCTGACCGCCCGCGCACTGGACGGCGAGCTCGACCCGGTCATCGGGCGTGCCGACGAGATCGAGCAGACGATCGAGATCCTGAGCCGCCGCACCAAGAACAACCCGGTTCTCGTCGGCGAGGCCGGCGTCGGCAAGACGGCGATCGTCGAGGGTCTCGCGCAGGCCATCGTCGCCGGCGACGTGCCCGAGCAGCTCCTCTCCAAGCGCGTCGTGGCGCTCGACCTGCCCGCGATGCTCGCGGGCACCCGCTACCGCGGCGACTTCGAGGAGCGCCTGACCAAGACGATGGACGAGATCGCCGCGCACAAGGGCGAGCTGATCGTGTTCATCGACGAGGTGCACACCGTCGTCGGCGCCGGCGGCGCGGGGGACGGCGGCATGGACGCCGGCAACATCCTGAAGCCGCGCCTCGCGCGCGGCGACCTGCACCTCGTGGGCGCGACCACCCTCAAGGAGTACCGCGTCATCGAGAAGGACCCCGCGCTCGAGCGCCGGTTCCAGCCGGTGCGCGTGGGGGAGCCCTCGATCGAGGACGCCGTGCTCATCCTCCGCGGGCTCAAGCCCGCGTACGAGGAGCACCACGGCATCGTCTACACCGACGAGGCGCTGCGTGCCGCCGTCGAGCTCAGCGACCGCTACCTCAGCGAGCGCGTGCTGCCCGACAAGGCGATCGACCTCATCGACCAGTCAGGCGCCCGGCTCCGGCTGCGGCTCGGCGCGAAGGCCGACGTGAGCGGCCTGATCGAGCGGCTCGCGACGCTGGAAGCCGACAAGAACGCCGCCGTCTCGGCCGAGCACTACGAGGAGGCGTCGCAGATCCGCGATCAGATCGCCGAGGTGCAGGAGCGCCTCGAGCGCGCCACCGCGGCCGGCGCCGCGACCCGCGCCGATGCCATCGTCGACGAGCCCGAGATCGCGGCCGTAATCAGCCGGGCTACCGGCATCCCGGTCAATCGCCTGACCGAGACCGAGCGCGAGCGTCTGGCGGCCCTCGAGGACGAACTGCACGATCGCGTCATCGGCCAGGACGACGCCGTGACGGCTGTGGCCAAGGCCGTGCGCCGCAACCGCACCGGCATGGGCGATGCGCGCCGGCCCGTCGGCTCGTTCCTCTTCCTCGGCCCCACCGGTGTCGGCAAGACCGAGCTCGCCAAGGCCCTGGCGTCGAGCCTGTTCGACGACGAGGGTGCGGTGATCCGCTTCGACATGAGCGAGTTCGGCGAGCGGCACACGGTGTCGCGGCTCGTCGGCGCCCCTCCCGGATACGTCGGCTACGACGAGGCCGGTCAGCTCACCGAGCGCGTGCGGCGCAACCCGTACTCGATCGTGCTGTTCGACGAGATCGAGAAGGCGCACCCCGATGTCTTCAACCTGCTGCTGCAGGTGCTCGACGACGGGCGCCTCACCGACGGCCAGGGTCGCACGGTCGACTTCCGCAACACGGTCGTCGTGATGACCTCGAACCTCGGCTCGGAGTTCCTCGCCTCGCGCGGCGGCGCCATCGGCTTCCTGGCCGACGGCGGCGGCGCGACCGGCTTCGGCTCCGAGAAGGACCTCCGCGACCGTGTCTTCGGCAAGCTGCGCGAGGCGATGCGACCGGAGTTCCTCAACCGCATCGACGAGATCGTGCTCTTCCGCAAGCTCGAGAAGCCGCAGCTGCAGAGCATCGTGCGTCTGCTGCTCGGCGCGTCCGACGCACGCCTGGCCAAGCGGGAGGTGGAGCTCGTGGTCACCGACAGCGCGGTGGCGTGGCTCGCCGACAACGGCTACGAGCCCGAGTACGGCGCGCGGCCGCTGCGCCGGCTCATCCAGCGCGAGGTGGACGACCGCATCGCCGACCTGTTCGTCACGGGCTCGCTCGTGGACGGCGGAACGGTGACGGTGGATGCCGCGGACGAGACGCTCTCGGTCGTCGCAGGTTCGCCCTTCGCGGTCGCCGCGTGAGCTGAACGGTCGTCCGAGAGGCGCCGTGCCCGTCGGGCACGGCGCCTCTCGGCGTTCCGGCGAGGGCGCCCACCGCTTCCGTGTGCTCAGGCGTGCAGCATCCGTTTCAGGGTCCGCGCGTTGCGCACGGCGTTGCCTCCGCCGTCGTTGTTGAAGTAGGCGTGCACCTCGTGGCCGGCGCCTTCCCACTCGCGGATGCGCTCGGCCCACCATGCGAGATCGTCGTCGGAGTACGAACCGCCGTAGAGGTGCTCGGGATCCGGGCCGTGGAGCCGCACATAGACGAGCGGCGCCGTGGCGCGCAGGATGCACGGCAGCCGCGCCCCGCTCATCACGCAATATGCCGCTCCATGCCGCTCGAGGATCGAGAAGACCGCCTCGTCGGTCCAGGACGGATGCCGGAACTCCACCGCCGGCCGCGTCCACGCCGGCAGTGCCCCGAGGAAGTAGTCCAAGCGGGCATCGTCGCGCTCCATGCCGGGGTGCAGCTGGACGATGAGCGGCCCGCGGCGGCCCCGCAGCTCGTGCAGCCCGCGCGTCACCCGCGAGATCCACACCTCAGGCTCGAGGAGGCGACGGGCGTGCGTGAGGCCGCGCGGCGCCTTCACAGCCATCTCGAATCCCTCGGGGAGTCGCTCCCGCCAGGATGCGAACCGCGCGTCGGCAGGCCAGCGGTAGAAGCTGCCGTTGAGCTCGACCACGTCGAACTCGGCCACGTACTGGTCCAGCCAGCCGCGCTGGTCTCCGTGGTAGATCACGCCTCGCCAGTGCGGGTAGACCCAGCCCGAGGTTCCGATGCGTGCCATGCCTTCAGCGTGAGGGATGGGGAGGCGATGCCGGGACGGGGTTGCAGCGGCGACGCGTCCGCGATAGTCCGCGTCGGGATGCGCGTGTCGGCGGGCGCTGACAGAGTGGTCCCATGAGCCGCATCGGAGCGATCTTCAACCCGTACACGCACTCTCCGGACGAGTTCCGCGACGCGGTGCTCGCCGCCGAGTCCGCCGGCGTGCCCGAGCTGTGGATCTGGGAGGACTGCTTCCGCCAGTCGGCGTTCGCGACCGTCGGCGCTGCACTCGCGTGGACCGAGTCGCTGCGCATCGGCATCGGCATCGCGCCCATGCCGCTGCGCAACGCCGCGGCGACCGCCATGGAGCTGGCGACGATCGAGCGGCTCTTCCCCGGCCGGCTGCTGCCCGGCGTCGGGCACGGGGTGCTCGATTGGATGGGCCAGGTGGGCGCTCGCGTCGCGTCTCCGTTGACGCTGATGCGGGAGTATGTGCCGGCGCTGCGCAGCCTTCTCGCCGGCGATGAGGTCACCGCCGAGGGGCGCTACGTGAAGCTGCGGGGCGTCCGCCTCGACTACCCGCCTGCCACGCCTCCGCTCGTGTACGCGGCCGCCGAAGGGCCGAAGACGCTCCGCCTCAGCGGTGAGGTCGCCGACGGCACGGTGCTCGACAGCGGCCACACCGCGGAGGAGTACGCGGTCGCCACCGCGGCGATCCACGACGCCCGCGCCGCCGCCGGGCGTTCCGGACACCACGATGTCGTCGCATACGTGACCACCGCCTTCGGCGACGACGCTGAGGCCCGAGCGATCGCCGATGTCGGTGACAAGCCCGACCCGGCGGCTCGCGCCCTCTGGGGCGACCCCGCGGAGGTCGCCGCCGGCGCCCAGCGGTTCTTCGACGCCGGGGTCGACGACGTGGTGCTCCTGCCCGCCTCGCGCGGCGACCTCGCCGAGTTCTACCGCGCCGCCGCCGAGGTGGCCCGCCTGGTGCCGGTGTCGGTCGCGTGACCGGCCTGCTGTCGCTGGGGATCGCGGCCGCGGCGGGCTCCGAGCTCGCGGCGCGCATCGCGCCGGCGGCCGAGGCGGCGGGGCTCCATGCCCTGTGGGTGAACGACACCCCGGGCCATGACGCGCTGAAGCTCCTGCACGCGGCGGCCGGAGCCACTGAGCGCCTCGGTCTCGCGACCGGCGTGCTCCCGGTGGACCGACGCACTCCCGATGACATCCTCACCGCCGCCTCCGGACTTCCCTCCGAACGGCTGATGCTCGGCATCGGATCCGGTCAGCTGAAACACGGCGGGCTCGAACGGGTGACGGATGCCGCGACCGCCCTCCGCGAACGCGGCGACGCCCGGGTCGTCGTCGGCGCGCTGGGCCCGAGGATGCGACGGCTCGCGGCGACGGCATCCGACGGACTGCTCCTGAGCTGGCTCACGCCGGGTATCGCCGCCGAGCAGGCTCGCAAGGCGCACGAGATCGCCCAGGCGGCCCACGTCGCGCTCTACGTGCGCACCGCGACGGATCCCGCGGCGAAGGACGCACTGGGCGACGAGGTCCGGCGCTATGCCGGATATCCCGCCTACGCTGCGAACTTCGGACGGCTGCGGATCGACGCCGCCGACACCGTGATCCGTCCCGGCGAGGTGCGCGACCGGATCGCCGCCTACCGCGCGGCCGCCGATGAGGTGGTGCTGCGAGCGATCACGCCCTCCGGCAGCGTCGACGACCACCTCCGGCTGATCGAGGCGATCGCCGAGTCGCTCGCATGATGCGGATCATC
This sequence comes from Microbacterium ureisolvens, assembly GCF_015278315.1. Taxonomy (GTDB): domain Bacteria; phylum Actinomycetota; class Actinomycetes; order Actinomycetales; family Microbacteriaceae; genus Microbacterium; species Microbacterium ureisolvens. Next base: position 17,028 of record NZ_JADIJE010000008.1, read on the forward strand.
TCCCGCTGGGTGCTCGCGGCGCTGCTGCTCGCGGCGGGCGCATCGCACCTGACGTGGGGTCGCCGTGGATACCGGATCGTCGTGCCGGACTGGGCGACGAGCCTGCTGCGCACCGACAAGGACACGATCGTGGTGGCGTCGGGCGTCGTCGAGATCATGCTGGGCGGCGCGCTCGTCGCCCTGCCGGGCGAGCGCCGTCGGGTCGGCTGGGCGGTCGCCGCCTTCTTCGTCGCGGTGTTCCCGGGCAACGTGCACCAGTGGCGCACGGGACGCCCGGCACCGATGCTCCGGACCGACCGCGCGCGCTTCGTCCGTCTGCTGCTCCAGCCCTTGCTGGTGGCGTGGGCGCTGTGGAGCACCGCCGACCGGCCGGGCGGTCGCCGGTGAGCCGGCCGAGGGCCGTCGTCGCCGGCGCTTCCGGCTTCGTCGGAAGCGCGCTCGGCCACGCCTTCCGTGCGGACGGCTACGACGTGCGCACGATCGGCCGGACCGGCGCCGACGCCACCTGGCAAGACCCGGCGGGCGTGCGAGACCTCGTCGACGGCGCCGACATCGTGGTGAACCTCGCCGGCAAGTCGGTCGACTGCCGCTATACCGACGCCAACCGGAACGAGATCCTGCGCTCCCGGGTCGAGACCACCCGCGCCCTCCGCGACGCGATCGGCGTCGCGGCGGCGCCGCCGCCGGTGTGGCTGAACGCCAGCACCGCGACCGCCTACCGCTACGCGCTGGACCGCCCGCAGACCGAGACCGACGGCGAGCTGGGCGCGGGGTTCTCGGTGGATGTCGCGCGCACGTGGGAGGAGGAGTTCTTCGCCGGGGAGCTTCCCGGCACTCGTCGGGTCGCCCTGCGGATGGCGATCGTGCTCGGCGACGGACCGGCGACCCGCATCCTCGTCCGTCTGGCGCGAACCGGCCTCGGCGGAGCGCAGCATGACGGCTGGTGGTTCCCGCATCGCCGCTACCGCGGCATCGGCCCGCATCCGACGGGCGACGGGCGCCCGCCGTGGCACCGATCTCGAGGGCACCAGCGGTTCAGCTGGATCCACATCGACGACGTGGTCGGCGCCGTGCGCTTCGTGCGCGACCACCCCGCGCTCGAGGGGCCGGTGAACCTCGCGGCACCGGCGGCATCCGACAATGCCGCGCTCATGGCGGCGCTTCGACGCCTGGTCGGGGCGCCGGTCGGTCTTCCGGCGTGGCGGTTCATGCTCGAGCCGGCGATGTGGGTGCTGCGCACCGAGCCGGAGCTGGTGCTCAAGAGCCGGTGGGTCGCACCGGAGACGCTGACGGACGCCGGATACGCGTTCGCATATCCCGAGCTCGAGCCCGCACTGCGGGACGTCGTGTCGTCGCTAAGTCGTCGACGAGGCTGATCTCCAGCACGGGGCAGCGGCGTGTGCGGTGTCGGGGCCGGATGCGAGAATGCGGGCATGCTGCTGCGCGAGCTCGTGACGGCGACGGATGCCGTGGCCTCGACGTCGTCGCGACTGGCCAAGGTCGCCGCCCTCAGTGAGGCGCTCCAGAGTCTCGACCCAGACGAGATCGAGCCCGCGATCGGCTTCCTCGTGGCTGCGCCGCGGCAGGGGAGGCTCGGCGTCGGCTGGCGGAGTCTCAGCCAACTGCGGGTCGATCACGCCGCCGCGCCGACGCTGACGGTGGGCGACGTCGATGCGGCTCTCGACCGGCTCGCGACCGCCGACGGCCGGGGCTCGGTGGCGGCGCGCACCGCCGAACTCGAGGCGCTCGCCGGCGCCGCGACGGCACAGGAGTGGGACTTCCTCGCCCGCGTGATGCGCGGCGAGCTGCGCACCGGCGCGCTCGAAGGCGTGCTGCTCGACGCGATCGCCAAGGCCTCGGACCGCGATGCAGCGACGGTGCGCCGGGCCGCGATGCTGTCGGGCGACCTCGGCGCCACGGCGCGACTCGCGCTCATCGGCACGGCCGATGAGCTCGCGGAGGTCGGCCTGCGCGTCGGCCGGGGCGTCCTGCCGATGCTGGCGGCGACGGCCGGCTCGGCGACCGAGGCGCTCGCGACACTCGGGGGCGCGGCATCCGTCGAATACAAGCTCGACGGGGCGCGCATCCAGGTGCACCGCGACGGCGACGACGTGCGGATCTTCACACGGAGTCTCGCCGACATCACCCATCGGGTGCCCGAGCTCGTGGAGGCCGTGCGCGCACTTCCGGCCGAGCGGATGATCCTCGACGGCGAGACGCTGTCACTCGACGAAGACGGCGGTCCGCGGCCGTTCCAAGACACCATGTCGCGTTTCGGATCGATGGGCGACGACGCGGCGGCCGCGGTGCTGCGGCCGTGGTTCTTCGACATCCTGCATCTCGACGGTCGCGACCTGATCGACGAGCCACTGGCCACCCGTCTCGAACTCCTCGATCGCGCCGTCGGCGACGCGCGCATGCCCGGCGTCGTGACCGACGACACCGCGACAGCCGAGGAGTTCTCGCGGCAGGCGCTCGCGGCCGGCCACGAGGGTGTGATGGTGAAGGCGCTCGACGCGCCCTACGCCGCCGGGCGCCGCGGCAAGAGCTGGCTCAAGGTGAAGCCGGTGCTCACCTACGACCTTGTCGTGCTCGCGGTCGAGTGGGGCTCCGGCCGCCGTACCGGTCAGCTCTCGAATCTGCACCTGGGGGCGCTCGACCCGGAGGGCGTGTTCGGCGAGCCCGGAGGATTCGTGATGGTCGGCAAGACGTTCAAGGGGCTCACCGATGCGACGCTCCGCTGGCAGACCGAGTTCTTCCCGACCATCGAAACCCACCGGTCGGCGTATGCGATTCACGTGCGGCCTGAGACCGTCGTCGAGATCGCCATCGACGGCGTGCAGCGCTCGACGCGGTATCCGGGCGGGGTCGCGCTGCGCTTCGCGCGGGTGAAGGGGTATCGCCCCGACAAGCGCCCGGGCGAGGCCGACACGATCGAGACGCTGCGAGCTCTGCTGCGTGCATGAAATCGCGGGCGTGCCTCAGCGCAGCACCGCATAGCGGTGCTCGGGGCGGCCGGTCGACCCGTAGCGCAGGCGCACCTCGACCTGACCTCGCGAGGCCAGCGCGGCGAGGTGCCGCTGCGCAGTCGCGCGCGAGATCCCGACCCGCTCGGCGACCTCCGCGGCCGATGCCTCGCCGTCGCCGAGCCCCTCGAGGATCACCTGCTCGGTCGCGGTGCGCGACACAGAGGTCGCGTCCGCACTGCCGTGGACGATTGCCAGGGCGCGGTCGATCTGCTCCTGCTCGAGCGGGCGGTCGGTGGCGAGGAGATTCCGCATCCGCGCGTAGCGGTCGAGGCGCTCCGCCAGCACGCGGGCGTCGAACGGCTTCGTCAGGTAGGCGAGAGCGCCCGCGCGCAGCGCGCGACGCACGGTCGCGGCATCCGTCGCAGCCGACAGCACGAAGGCGTCCACGTCGACGCTCGCGACGAACTCGACGCCATCGCCGTCGGGCAGGAACGCGTCGACGAGCAACAGGTCCGGGGCATGCAGGCGCGCGGCCTGCCGCGCAGCCCCGAGCGAATGCACGGGGTCCAGCGCAGTGAAGCCGGCGCGGGCGGCCACGACGTCGCGGTGCAGTCCCGCCACGCGGAAGTCGTCGTCGACGACGAGCACACGGATGGGCTGGCTCATGCGTTCTCCTCTCGAGGGACGGCTGTGTCGCGGCGCAGCGCGCCGGGAAGCCGCGCGCCGAACACGGCGCCCGAACCGTCGCCGCCGGCGTCGATGAGCCACACCTCGCCGCCGTGTCGGCGGGCGAGGTCGCGCGAGAGGGGCAGGCCGAAGCCGTGTCCGTGCACCGCGTCGCCGCGGACCGCGTCCTTGGGTCGTGAGCCGGTGCGCGCGAACGGATCGCTCCCGATCGGACGGATGCCGCCGCCCGAGTCGGCGACCGTGACGACGAGTTCGTCGCCGTCGCCGAGCATCGCGACCTCGACCCAGCGGGGTTCATCGCCGGCGACCGCCGCGGTCACCGCGTTGCCGACGAGGTTGCCGAGGATCGCCGCGACGTCCTCCGGCAGCGCGACCTCGCTGAGCAGCAGAGTGTCGTCGGAGACCCGCACGCTCACGCCCCGTTCCCGTGCCGCGGCGCCCGTCGCGCCCAGAAGGGACTGCAGGAATGGGTCGGGGACGCGCTCGAGGCCGGCGACGGCGAAGTCGACGGCTCCACGTTCGGTGAGGTCGCCGAGGAATGTACGTGCCTCCTCGACGCGCTGCGCGTCGAGGAGTCCGGTCGCCACGTGCAGCCGATTGGCGAACTCGTGCCGCTGCACCCGCAGCGCCTCGGTCATCGCGCGCACCGTCTCGAGTCGTCCGGCGAGCGCCTCGACGTCAGTCCGATCGCGCACGACCACGACCTGGCCGAGCGCACGGGACTCGCGTCGTACCGGGCGGGTGTCCAGATACAGCACGCGGTCGCCCACCACCGCCTCCACCCCGGAACGGCCGTCGCGCACGGCGGAGCGCACCGCGTCCGGCAGCGGGAGGTCATCGAAGCGGCTGCCCACGGGCGCCTCGAGCCCCAGCATCCGCTCGGCCGCCTCGTTGCACACCCGCACCATGTCATCGGGGTCGATGGCCAGGACGCCGTCGCCCACGCCCTCCAGCACCGCCGCCTGATTCTGCACGAGCGAGACGAGCTCTTCGGGCTGGAGCCCCAGCGTCAGGCGTTCGAACCGGCGCCGTAGCAGGAGCGTGGCGAGGGTGGCGAGCGCGACGCCGCCGATCGCGGCGATCGCGATGGTCGCGATCAGGGCGGGCAGGTCGTCGAACACGCTCGCCCGCTCGAAGCCGACGCTGACCTCGCCGACCGGCTGGTCGACATCGTCGGCGTAGACCGGCACCTTCGCGCGGGCGGACTCACCCAGGGTGCCGACCTCCCAGTCGACCACTTCGTTGCCCTCGAGCACTTCGGCGAACGGCGTCGACACGACCTCGCCGAGCAGGGCTTCCGTGGGATGGGCGAGACGGATGCCGTGGTCATCGGTGATCACGACGAACAGCGCGTCGGTGCGGTCGGCGACGTCGGCGGCGATCTGCTGGAGCGGTCCGCCGCGCAGGTCCGCGGCATCCGGAGTTCCCGGATCCGCCGAGAAGGCTGCGATCAGCGACTTGACGTCGGGATCCTCCGCCACTGTCCGGGCGATGTTGAGGGCGGCCGCCTCGGACTCCGCGCGCAGCTGTCGCACGCCCAGCCAGCCGAAGACCAGTGCGCACACCGCCACGACGGCGGTCACCGTCGCCAGCTGCACGAGCAGCAGCCGTGTCGCGAAGCGCATGCCACCTCCCGGGCCGGCGGTCCACCGCACCCCGTGCGCCTCTGAGCAGAATGCGCAGAAGACACGCTACGCGCACAAGCTGCGGCAATGCGACTTAGCGCGCGACGACGGGGGTCGCGCGCCTAGCCTCTCGGGAGCGCATCGGCACCGGTGCGAGACATCACGCACCGCACGACGAAGGAGTCGACATGAACGCGGCAGCCCCCCTCCTGCTTCACGCCGCCGAGGCGGACCCCGGCTACGCCACCGCCTTCGTCCCGCCCGAGTGGGTGCTCGTGGCGCTGGGCTTCACGATGGTCCTCGTGTTCATGGCCCTGATCATGACGCGCCGGCTCACCCCGATGGTGGCGCTGATCATCGTGCCCACCGTCTTCGGGCTGTTCGCGGGCGCGGGGCTCGGCCTCGGCGACATGATCATCGACGCGATCGCGAGCATGGCGCCGACGGCCGCGCTGCTGATGTTCGCGATCATGTACTTCGGCATCATGATCGACGTCGGGCTGTTCGACCCGCTCATCCGCGTGATCACCCGGCTGCTCGGGGACGACCCCGCGAAGGTGGTCCTCGGCACGGCGATCCTCGCCGGCGCGGTGTCGCTCGACGGCGACGGCTCGACGACGTTCATCATCACGACGTCCGCGATGTTGCCGATCTACCTGCGCCTGGGCATGAGCCCCGTGGTGCTCACGTGCGTCGCGGGACTCATGAACGGCACCCTCAACATCGTGCCGTGGGGCGGTCCGACGGTCCGGGCGGCGACCGCCCTGGGTCTGCAGCCCACCGACGTCTTCGTGCCGATGCTGCCCTCGCTCGCGGCCGGAATCGTGATCGCGCTGACGTTCGCCTGGTTCCTGGGGCTCGCCGAGCGCAAGCGCATCGGCCGCATCGATGCTGCCCGTCTCGACGGCGGCGTGGGGCTCCCCGGCCCGCGGCTGTTCCGCGGCTCGGATGCGAAGCCGGGTGCCCGCGCGACACTGCGCACCGGCAACATCGTGACGCTGGCGGGCGGCCACGGAGGCGTCCCCGCCGCCACCGCCGTGGTCGATCGCGAAGACACCGCGATGGCCGACACGATGCTCGACCCGAACCGTGCGACGCTGCGGCCTAAGCTCATCTGGTTCAACCTCGCGCTGACGATCGCGGTGATGGTGCTGCTGGTGCTCGACATCTTCCCGCTCGCGTACGTCTTCATGGTCGGCGCCGCGATCGCCCTGGTCGTGAACTTCCCCAAGCTCAAGGGCCAGGCCGACGAGATCGTCGCCCACGCTCCGAGCATCGTCGGGGTCGTCTCGATGGTGCTGGCCGCCGGGGTGCTCGTGGGCGTGCTGAACGGCACCGGCATGGTCGATGCGATGGCGACCTGGATCACCACCGTGATCCCGGCGTCACTCGGACCGTTCCTCGCCGTGATCACCGGCATCCTGTCGATCCCGTTCACGTTCTTCATGTCGAACGACGCGTTCTACTTCGGCATCCTCCCGGTGCTCGCGCAGAGTGCGGAGCACTTCGGCATCGCGCCGGTGGAGATGGCCCGCGCGTCGATCACCGGGCAGCCGGTGCATCTGCAGAGCCCGCTCGTGCCGGCGATCCTGCTGCTCGTGTCGCTGGCCAGCGTGAACCTCGGAGACCACCACAAGAAGGTGCTGTGGCGGGCCTGCGTCGTGTCGCTCGCGATGCTGGCGGTCGGCGTGCTGGTCGGAGCGATCCCGCTCATGGCCTGAGGGCCGCCCCAGGGGAGTGCGGATCGTAGGATTTCGGCATGACCAAGGGACCGGCGCCGAGCGCCTCGTTCGAGCACCGCAGCTTCGGCGCCCCCGGCGCCGAGCGCACCGTCATCCTGATGCGCACGGGCGTCTCGACGCTGTCCGACCCGCAGCCGGAGATCACCGTCCGCCGTGACGCGCGCATCGTCGCGGTGGGGCTCACCGTCGACGACATCGACGATCCCGCTGCCTACCGCGGGGCGACGTCGGCCGAGGCCACGGCGGCGACGCTCGCGCAGTTCGCCGGAGCCGAGCGGCACGACCGACCCGTCGGGCTGGTCGGGGTCGGCGAAGCGGGCGAGCTGGCCATCATGGTGGCCGCTCACCTCGGTGAGGGCGTCGACCGGCTCGCGCTGGTGGCCGTTCCCCAGCCCACATCCGAGCTCGCCGGCTCCGAAGTGGCCGACCTGCTCGCACGCATCGCCGCCAAGACGCTCATCATGAACGGGCAGAACGACCCGGAGGCGGCTGCGGCCGCTGCGCGATGGTACAAGGAGCGGATGCCGTCGGCCCGGATCGAGATGGTGCCACGGACCGGCGACCCGACGTCCCGCCTGATCCTCGCCGACGTCTGGGAGCGCGTGCTCTCGCACGTGGCGCCCGGAACGGTGCGATGACGCGGATCGTCGTGCTCACCGGAGCGGGCATCTCGGCCGAGAGCGGGGTTCCCACGTTCCGCGGTCCTGACGGGCTGTGGGAGGGGCACGCGATCGACGACGTCGCGACGCCAGAGGCGTACGAGCGCGACCCCGACACCGTGCTCGCCTTCTACGACGCGCGGAGGCGGGCCGCGGCATCCGTCGTCCCCAACCCCGCCCACCGGGCGCTCGCGAGGCTCGAAGGCGCCATCGGCGAAGACCTCCTCGTGGTCACGCAGAACGTCGACGACCTGCATGAACGCGCCGGAAGCGGCAACCTCGTGCACATGCACGGCGAGCTGCGCCGCGCCCTGTGCCTGAACTGCGGTTCGCGGCCCACGTGGGACGGCGACCTGATCGATCGCCCTGCCTGCCCGGCGTGCGGAGAGCGGATGCTGCGACCCGACGTGGTCTGGTTCGGCGAGATGCCGTACGAGCTCGATCGGATCGAGCAGGCGGTCGTGGCGTGCGACCTGTTCGTCTCCATCGGCACATCGGGGGCGGTGTACCCGGCGGCGGGCTACGTCGCGCTGGCCGCCGCGTTCGGGGCTCGCACCCTCGAGCTCAACCTCGAGCCGACCGATGCAGCGGTGCCGTTCGACGATGCGCGCACGGGGCCGGCCGGCGAGCTCGTCCCGGCGTGGGTCGACGAGATCATCGCGGCGCGTTCGCCGCGGTCGTGATGCGAGAAGGCGCCGAGCGGATGCCTCCGCCCGGCGCCTTCGCCGTGTTCCAGCCCGCTATATCCTGGCGCCGCCCGATCGCAGCCGCGAGAGCGCGTCAACGGTCGCGGCGAGGATCAGGACGCCACCGGTCACGAGCAGGTTGATGCCGGCCGGCAGGCTGAGCAGACCCAGGCCGTTGGTGATGACGGCGATCACCAGGGCACCGATCGCCGCGTGCATCAGGCGACCGCGTCCGCCGAAGAGGCTCACGCCGCCGACGACGGCCGCGGCGACGCCCGAGAGCACGATGTCGCGCCCGACGGTCGCGTCGACCGTGCCGACGCGGGCCACGCTGAACAGCGCCGACACGACCGCGAGCATCGAGCAGATCACGAACGCCCACCACTTGACCCAGCGCACCTTGACGCCCGACCGGCGTGCGGCCTCGGCGTTGCCGCCGATGGCGTAGATGTAGCGGCCGAACTTGGTGCGATCGAGCACGAAGGTTCCGATCCACAGGATCACGAGCACGATGGGCACGATGATGGGCACGCCCGCGACCTCGTGCAGCGCGCTGCCGCGGTTCTGGTTCAGCATGTAGACGAATGCGCCGCCGATGACCGCGATGACGCCCAGCTTGATCCAGACCAGCGACAGCGGGCGGTTGGGGACACCGGCCTGCGTGCGGCGCATGCGGTCCCAGAACGACGTCGCCGCCGAGACGGCGAGGATGACGGCGAGCATGACCCAGCCGCCCCACACCGGCAGGTTGCCGTTCTGCAGGGCGATGAGCTCGGGCACCTGGACGCGGTACAGGCCGCCGTCGCCGATGATCAGCAGCGCGAGGCCCTGGTAGCCCAGGAACAGACCCAGCGTCACGACGAACGACGGGATGCCGACCCTGGCCACGAAGAAGCCGATGAGCGCGCCCGTCGCGAAGCCGACGCCGAAGCCCAGAAGCAGGGCGAGCGGCCAGGCGATCTGGAACTGGGTTGCGAGGACGACGAACACGGCCATGCCCACGCCGCCCGTGACGCCCGCCGACAGGTCGATCTCGCCGAGGAGCAGCACGAACACGAGTGCCATGCCCAGCATCACGAGCGGTGCGGCCTGATTGAGCAGGTTGGCGAAGTTGCGCTCGGTGAGGAAGTAGGGGCTCAGCGTCGCGAAGAGGATCGTCAGGACGACGAGGCCGCCGATCGCGGGCAGCGCGCCCATGTCGCCGCCGCGGACGCGCTGCCACCAGGCGCGCACCTGGTCGCCCACGCCGCCTTCGACGCCGCTGCCGATCATGTCGCCGGCCATCGGGTCGGGCCCGGCCTCCGTCCGGGTCACGCTGCTGGTCATTCCGCTCCTCCCTCGGTGCGCAGAGTGGACGTGTCGACGAGGTCGACGCCGCTCGGGGTCTTGGTTCCCGTGATGTAGCCGACGATGTCGTCGCGGGTGGTCTGCGAGGTGGGGATCTGCGCCACCATCTGGCCGAGGTACAGCACGGCGATGTCGTCGGCGACGGCGAACACGTCGGCGAGGTTGTGGCTGATGAGGACCACCGCGACGCCCTGCTCCGACAGTCGCTTGACGAGGTTGAGCACCTGCTCGGTCTGCGCGACGCCCAGCGCCGCGGTCGGCTCGTCGAGGATCACCACGCGGGCCTTCTTGAGCACGGCGCGTGCGATGGCGACGGTTTGCCGCTGGCCTCCCGACAGGCTCGAGACCTTCTGGCGGACCGACTTCACCGTGCGCACCGACAGCGAGCGGAGAGTGTCGGACGCCTCCTTCTCCATTCGCCCCTCGTTGAACGTGCCGTACGACAGCTCTTCGCGCCCGAGGAACATGTTCTGCACGATGTCGAGGTTGTCGCACAGTGCGAGGTCCTGGTAGACGACCTCGATGCCGAGGTGCGCCGCGTCGCGCGGGGCGTGCAGGTCGCGGTGGGTGCCGTCGATGAGGACTTCGCCCTCGTCGTACGGCTGCACGCCGGCCAGACCCTTGATGAGCGTGGACTTCCCGGCGCCGTTGTCGCCTACGAGGGCGGTCACCTTGCCGGGGTGGACCTTCAGATCGACGCCCTTCAGGACGCTGACCGGCCCGAAGGACTTCTTGACGCCGACCAGCTGGATGATCGGCTCGTCGCCGACGGCGGCGGGTGTGGTGAGGGTGGTGTCTGACATGCTCGCTTCCTTGCGGGTCGATCGTGCGAAGGAGGGTGCCGCGCCCGGTGGGCACGGCACCCTCGCGGTCGGGACCGCTTACTTCGTGATGCCGTACTCGTCGCACTTCGCGACGACGTCGGCGGTGCAGACATCGTCGTACGACGCGTCGCCGGCGGCGATGACGTCGCCGACCTCTTCGGGGCCCACCAGCTGCGGCGTGACGGCGATGTACGGGGTGCCGTCCTCGAGCTCCTGGTCGGCGCTCGGGGTCTCGCCCTGGAGGAGCGCGACGGCGACCTCGACGGCCGCCTCGGCCTCGAGCTTCACCGGCTTGTAGACCGTGGCGGTCTGCCAGCCGAGGAGGATGTACTGCAGCGCACCGACCTGCGCGTCCTGACCCGAGAGGGCCACGCCCGTGAGGTTGTTCTTCTGCAGGATCGAGATGACGCCGGCCGCGTTCGCGTCGTTCGCCGACCAGACGCCGTCGACCGTGCCGCCGAGCGAGGTCAGCGCCTGCTCGAAGTTGGTGGCCGACTTCTCCTGGTCCCAGACCCCGGGAGGCTCGGCCGCGGCGACGATGCCCGCGCCCTCCATGACCTCCACGGCGCCTTCCTTGAACATCGCCGCGTTGCCGTCGGTCGGGTCGCCGCCCATGTAGACGACCTTCGCGGTGGCCGGGTCCTTGCCGGCGGCCTCGAGGCCGTCGAGCACCGTCTGGCCCTCGAGGCGGCCCACCTCCACGTTGTCGAACGACACGTAGTAGTCCGCGCCGGTGAAGGGGCGGTCGTAGGCGATCACGGGGATGCCCTCGGCCTTGGCCTTCTCGGCGACGCCTTCGGCGGCGCCCTGGTAGTCGACGAGCAGCATGACGCCGCAGCCCTTGGTGAGCTGCTGGTCGGCGATCGTCGAGTACTTGTTGACGTCGCCCTGCGCGTTCTGGATGTCGGTCTCGAAGCCGGCCGACTCAAGACCCTCCTGCAGGTACTTGCGGTCGAAGTCCTCCCAGCGGTTCGAGGACTCGGCGTCGGGCAGGATCACGCACGCGCGGCCCGCGGCGTCGCCGCCCGCGTCGCCGCCGTCTCCGCCGTCACCGTTGCCGCCGGCACAGCCGGCCAGCAGCACCGCGGCGGCACCCGTGAGGGCCGCCACGGCGAGGAGTGAAGACTTCTTCATCTTTCGCCTTTCGTCGTTGAAGCGAGCGAGTCCCAGGATCGTCCCTGGCGTTCATCGCGCTGAAGCGATCATCGACGACGCTGATTCTTGTCGTCAAGTCTTGAACATAACGCTTTGGCAACGTGGCACCGCCAGCCCTTCGACGCGCGAGCGAGCGGCCGGACAGAGAGCGCTTACCGTGCAGAATGCTCGCGAATGCGGCATGATTTCGCCGTTTCGCGCAGGCGTACGGCCAAGCATGCCGAGGTGGTGGCCCCGCGTGTTCGTCAAGTGAAGACAGTGCGGACCGGTGGCGCTCAGGCCCGACCGGATGCCGCGCGGGTGCGGCGCGACAGCGAGTCGACGATGACGGCCAGCACCAGCACGGCGCCGGTGACCATGAACTGCACCGACGAGTCGAGGTTCAAGAGTGTCAGCCCCGACGAGATCGACTGGATCACCACGATGCCGATCAGGGCGGAGAACGCCGAGCCCCGCCCGCCGAACAGACTCGTGCCGCCGATGACGGCGGCGGCGATCGCGTTGAGGTTCACATCCCCGGTGCCCGAGCTCTGGTTCGCCGAGGCGAGCCGCGCGGCGGCGAGGATGCCGCCCACGGCCGCGAGCGTCGAGCACATCGCGAACACCGACAGATAGATGCGGTCGACCCGGATGCCGGCACGCCGGGCGGCTTCGACCGAACCCCCGACCGCGTACACGGCGCGACCCCACCGCGTGCGGGTGAGGACGAAGTTCATCGCGACGACCAGCGCCAGGAAGAACAGGAACATCACCCCGACACCGCGATCGAGGTTGAGGTACCACGTCGCGACCAGGAGGAACGCCAGGAGCACACCGCTGCGCAGCGCGATCTCGCCGTAGCTCTGACTGACGAGGTTCGCGGCGGCGCGCCGGCGCGACCGCCGCACGAGCGACCAGGCGAACGCCGCGACGGCGGCCACGGCCACCGCGTAGGACGCCCACGCCGGGAGGAACATCTGCTGCGCGAACTGCACCAGCCACGAGTCGAACGGGATCGCGATCGAACCGGTCTCGCCGAGCACCCACAGCTGCAGCCCCAGGAACCCCAGGAGGCCTGCCAGCGTGATGACGAAGCTCGGGAGCCCGAAGCGTGTGAAGAGGAACCCGTACAGAAGTCCCACCAGGCAGCCGATCGCGATCGCCGCGGCGATGGACAGCACGAGGTTCCACTGCAGCTGCACGAAGGTGACAGCGAGCACGGCCGCCGCGAGCCCCGACACCGAGCCGACCGACAGGTCGATCTCGCCCACGAGCAGCACCAGCACGACACCGAGTGCGATCGTCCCGATCGCCGCGCACTGCATCGTGAGGTTGGAGAGGTTCTCGCTGGAGAGGAACACCGGATTGAGCAGCTGGAACACCGTCCAGATGACGGCGATGCCGAGTACGACGGGGACCGCGCCCAGGTCGCCGCCGCGTACGCGTGCGACGAACGCCTCCATCGCATGGCGCATGCCGCTGGAGCTCAGCAGCCGCTCCTCGGTCAGCGGCTCCGCGAGCCGCTCTTCGCCCGGCGCGCTCATCGGCTGCCGTCCCCGCGCGGGCGGGCCGTGCGCCGGGCACCGCCACGGGGCATCCGGATGACGGTGCCGCCGGCCGTCTCCTCGTCCGTGGCCGCGGCCGCGGCGTCGAGAACCGGCTCGCCGTCGCGCGCGTGCGGCGCGGCATCCGCTCGATCCGGCCGGCGCATGCCGGAGTGGTCGACCGCTCCGGTGATGGCGGCGATCAGGATCTCGCTGGTGACATCGGCGACGTTGTACACGCCGTTGTTCCGGCCGAGGCGCAGCACCACGACGCGGTCGGCGACCGCCATCACGTCGGCCATGTTGTGACTGATGAGGATGACGCCGTGGCCCCGCTCGCGCAGCCGCTCGATGAGGTTCAGCACCTCGGCGGTCTGCGCGACGCCGAGGGCCGCGGTGGGCTCGTCGAGGATGACCACGCGCGGCTCGCCGATGAGAGACCGTGCGATGGCGACCGTCTGACGCTGCCCGCCCGACAGCGATGCGACGGGCACCCGCACCGAGGGGATCTTGGCGGAGAGCTCGCGCAGCAGCGTCCAGGTGCGCTGCTCCATGTCGACCTCGTCGAGCGTCGCGCCGTCGCGCAGCTCGCGGCCGAGCCACAGGTTCGCCACGACGTCGAGGTTGTCGCACAGTGCGAGGTCCTGGAAGATCGTCTCGATCCCGAGCTCCTGCGCATCGGCAGGGGAGTCGATGACCACCGGCTCGCCATCGAACTCGATGGTGCCGGCGTCGGGGGGATGCACGCCGGCGAGCACCTTGACGAGGGTGGACTTGCCCGCGCCGTTGTCGCCGACGAGCGCCACCACCTCGCCCTCGTTGACCCAGAAGTCGACGTCGGTGAGCGCCTTGACAGCACCGAAGTGTTTGCCGATGCCGCGCATCGTGAGCACGCGGTCGCGCGGTCGTCCCGTCCGCGGGTGCGTCATCGACATCCTCCGGACCCTACCCGATGCCCGCTGCCTCGCACGCATCGGCGTAGGCCGGCGTGCAGATGTCTTCGACGCTCCAGAAGCCGTCGGCCACCACGGTCTCCATGATGTCGTCGACCGTGACCGCCACCGGGTCGAGGAGCATGGCCGGCGTGCCCTGGATCTCCAGCGGCGCCGTCACCTCCTCGTCGTGCAGCAGCTTCACCGCGACCTCGGCGGCGAGCTCGGCCTGCGGCTTGATCGCCTTATAGACCGTCATGTACTGGTCGCCGGTGAGCAGGCGCTGGATCGCCGACAGCTCGGCGTCCTGCCCGGTCACGATGGGGAGCGGGTCGACGTTCGCGACCCGCAGCGCGGCGATGGCACCACCGGCGGTGGCATCGTTGGCGGCGTAGACGCCGGCGATCGCATCGCCGTGCTGCGCGATCTGGCCCGACACCCACTCCTGCGCCTTCTCGGGGTTCCAGCCCGGGGTGTCGTACTCGGCGAGCACCCGCAGGCCGCTCTCGTCGATCACGCTGTGCGCGCCCTCCTTGAACAGCGCCGCGTTGCTGTCGGTGGGCGAGCCGTTGACCATCAGGATGCCGCTGCCCTCGTCGCTCCCGCGCATGCCCTCGACGAACGCCGTCGCCTGGAGCACGCCCACCTTCTCGTTGTCGAACGAGATGTAGTACGCGAGATCGCCGCCCGCGACGAGCCGGTCGTAGGAGATGACCGGCACGCCTTTCGCATTGGCGGAGGTCACGATGCTCACCGCGGCGTTCGCGTCGACCGGGTCGAGCACGAGCACGCCCGCGCCGGCCGTGAGCGCCGACTCGGCCTGCTGCTGCTGCTTCGCGGCGTCCTGGTCGGCGTTTGCGTAGAGCACGCGGTAGTCGCCGAGCTCGGCGACCCGGGCCTCGAAGAGTGGACGGTCGAACGTCTCGTAGCGCGCGGTCTTGGCGTCGGGCAGCAGCAGCGCGATCGCGTCGTCGGCGGGGGTGCCGCTCGGCTGGGGTGCGCCGGTGCAGCCTGTCAGGACAGCGGCGGCGAGGAGCACGGATGCCGCAGCCGCCGCGATGCGGCGCCCGCTCGGGTGCCGCCGCGGCCTGTGGTGTCGCGTACGGGGCATCGGAAGAGCTTAAGCGGTGATCGGAAGCGACGGCGCACCGGGTAGCTGCGCGTCTACCGAGACATGATCGAGGGCGATCGCGATCGCGCCCCGGGTCTCGGCCCACTCGCCGAACGACGCTCCGACGATCTCGGGGAGGCCGTCGGCGGAGGGGAGCGCGGTGCGCTCGAGCGAATGCCGCATCGGCGCCATCAGGATCTCGCCGGCCTGACCCAGCTCACCGCCCACGACGATGATCTCGGGGTCGAAGAGGTTGCAGAGACTCGCGGCGGCGATGCCGATGTGCCGCCCGGCATCCGCGATCACCCGGCGGGCCGCGCCGTCGCCCAGCTCGGCGGCGTGCAGCAGGTCGCCGAGGCGGTGCATGCCCTCGCTCGGCGGGAACAGCGACAGCAGCGCGGGGCCGCCGGCGTAGGTCTCGAGGCACCCGCGGTTGCTGCAGCGGCAGATCGGTCCGTTCTCGTCGAGCGTCACGTGCCCGATCTGGCCCGCCTTGCCGTTGACGCCGCGGAACAGGTCGCCGCCCACGACGAGCCCCGCGCTGATCGTGTGGCCGACGCGGATGAACACCGACGAGGCCGCGGCGCGGCCGTTGCCCTCGCGGGCCTCGGCGAGGCCGCCGAGGTTCGCCTCGCTGTCGACGTGGACCGGCCGCCCGATGCGCAGCGACAGGCTCTCGGCGACGTCGACGTTCTCCCAGCCGCGCAGCAGGCCGGGCGTGGACACCATTCCGGTGCGCGGGTCGATCGGAGCGGGCAGGGCGAGCCCCACACCCAGGAGGTCCGAGAGCGATCCGCCGAGGGACTCCATCATGTCGCCCAGCAGCAGTGCGAGCCGGTCGAGCTCGGAATCGTGGCGGTGGTCGAGGGGGAGGGGGAGCGACGACTGCGTCACGATCGTGCGCGCGGTGTCGGCGATCGCGATGTGCAGGTGCCGCGAGCTGTAGTGCACACCCGCGACGAGGCCCAGCCGCCGGGCGAGCGAGACCAGGGTCGCGCGGCGGCCGCTGCTGGTCGTGAAGGAGGTGTGCAGGAGCCCCGAAGCGGTCAGCTCCTTGACGATGTTCGAGACGGTGGCCGGCGACAGTCCGGTGCTGCCGGCCAGCTCGATCTGCGTGAGACGGCCGTGCCGCTTCAGCGACTCGATGACACGCGCGCGGTTGGCCTCGCGCAGCGAGGTCTGAGAGCCGGGCGGGGCGTTGCGGCGTGCCACAGGTCACACTGTACCCGACGGCCGATTTCCCAGGTCGGCTCCGGGATCGAGGCGGATCGGCGCTCGGCCGGGCGGCGGACGCAATAGCATCGGTACGCCATGCACACCGTCGTCGACGCCCTCCGCGCAGCCCTTCCCCCGAACGCCGTCGCCACCGACCTCGACACGCTGGAACGACTGAGCCACGACGACGCCGAGTGGGCGGACTACGGCCTGCCCGCCGCCGTGGTGTTCGCATCGTCGGTCGACGACGTCGTGGCGGCCGTCCGGATCGCGGCGGCTCACGGCGTGCCGGTGGTTCCGCGCGGAGCGGGCACGGGGCTGTCGGGGGGCGCGAACGCGACGAACGGATGCCTCGTCCTGTCGCTGGAGCGCATGACGAGGATCATCGAGGTCGACGCCGCCGAGCGGTACGCCGTCGCCGAGGCGGGCGTGCTCAACGACGACCTGCGCCGCCACGTGGCGGGCCACGGGCTGTGGTACCCGCCCGACCCCGCGAGCCAGGCGATCTCGACGCTCGGCGGGAACGTGGCGACGAACGCCGGCGGGATCTGCTGCGTCAAGTACGGCGTGACGCGCGACTACGTGATCGGCCTGACCGTCGTGCTGGCCGACGGCAGCGTCGCCGAGCTCGGGCGCACGACCGCCAAGGGCGTCACCGGCTACGACCTCACCGGGCTGTTCGTCGGCTCCGAGGGCACCCTCGGCATCGTGGTCGACGTCACGGTGAAGCTGCGGCCGCTCGCCGGCCGCGAGGAGCGTGCGGTCGTGGGGTACTTCCGGACGCTGACGGATGCCGGCCGCGCCGTCGCCGCCGTCAGCCGGGCCGGCATCGTCCCTTCGGCGCTGGAGCTCATCGACCGCACCTGCCTGCACGCCGTCGCGCAGTGGCAGGGCTGGGATCTGCCCGAGGAGACCACCGCGCTGCTGCTGGCGAAGGTCGACGAACCGGGCGCGCGCGGAGACGAGCTCGCGGCGGCCATCGAGGGAATCTTCCGCGAGGCGGGCGGCAGTCGCGTGGAGCGGGCCGCGGAGCCCGACGAGGTGGAGCGGCTGTTCGCGGCCCGGCGCCTGGCGTACCCCGCACTGGAGCGGCTCGGCCCGGTCCTGACGGAGGACGTCTGCGTGCCCCGCGGCGCCGTGCCGGAGATGCTCTCGCGCATCGAGGCCGCCGCGGCCGACGCGGGCGTCGTGATCGCCAACATCGCCCACGCCGGCGACGGCAATCTGCATCCGCTCATCATCGCCCCCGAGGGCGACGACGATGCCAAGGCCCGCGCGAAGTCGGCGTTCGACCGCATCGTCGACGACTGCCGGGCGCTCGGCGGCACCGTCACCGGCGAGCACGGAGTCGGACTGCTCAAGCTCCCTGGCGCCGCCGCGGAGCTGAGCCCGACGGTGCTGCGCCTGCACCAGGTGATCAAGGACGCTCTCGACCCGGCCGGCATCCTCAACCCCGGCAAAGCCTTCCCGAACGGAGCCTGACATGCCTTCGATCCGCGCCGATGACGGCGTCCGGCTGGAGTACACCGACCACGGCGACCCGGCCGGCAGGCCGGTCGTGCTGCTGGCGGGCTTCAAGGCCGCCGCCACCAGCTGGCTCTATCAGGTGCCCGCGCTCGAACGCGCCGGATACCGGGTGCTCACGGTCGACCTGCGCGGGCACGGTGGCAGCGAGCGACCGGCGTCGGGCGTCGACCTTGCTCGTCGCGGTCAGGACGTGCGCGACTTCCTCGACGCGCTCGACCTCCGCGGTGCCGTGCTGGTCGGCGGATCCATGGGCGCGAGCACGATCTGGTCGTACCTGTCGCAGGAAGGTTCGGACCGGGTGGCCGCCGTCGTGTCGGTGGACCAGACGCCGAAGATGATGAACACGCCGGACTGGCCGCACGGCTTCTACGGGTACGCGCCCGACAACGCCGACACCTACTTCGCCGACGGCATCCCCGACACCGGGCGGGGCACGCCGATGCTGCGCCGCGGCCGGCGGCTCATCCGGCTCCTGCGCGCGATGAAGGGCGCCGAGCGCAAGCTCACCCCGGGCGAGCTGTCGCTGCTCAACGACCACGCGCGGGCGGACTGGCGCGCGGCGATCGCCGGCACCGACGTGCCGGTGCTCTTCGTCGCCGGCGCCGAGAGCGAGTTCTGGCCGAGCTCCCACGCAGCAGCCGCCGCAGCGCTGGCGCCGCGGGGAGAGTCCGCCATGATCGCCCGCGACGGCCACGCGGCGAACATCGAGCAGCCTCAGGCCTTCAACGCGGGCCTGCTCGCCTTCCTCGCGCGCACAGCTCCCGCCGGACGCGCGAAAGAGTAGATCTCTCGGTTCCTCCGTCGGCCGCGGCGGACGTCAGCGGCGGTCGGCGGCGAGGCGGATCAGCACGATGTTGCCGGACTCGTCCACCTCGGCCACGCCGGGGTGCGCCTTGACGAACTCCGAGAAGCTCTTGTGGCCCAGCGCCTTCTCGCTGAACGACGGGTCGAGCCGCTTGATGAGGCTCTTCACGGCGGACGCGTGCTGCCACTCCACGCCCTCCTTGTCGCTCTCCAGGCGCAGCGCTCTCTCCAGGAGCGACTCCACGGGATCCACCGCGGCCTTCTTCGCGCGCCGCCCGCCCGCCGATGACCGCGGGGCGGCGGCATCCTTCCGTCCCGCCGGCGGAGCGGCGACGCCGGGGAGCGCGTCGTACGAGTCGAACTGGTCGCACGCGGCGGCGAGTGACTTCGCGGTGGAGCCGGCGACCCCCACGCCTACGACGAAGCGGCCCAGGCGCCGGCACCGCTGCGCGAGCGGAACATAGTCCGAGTCGCCCGCGACGATGACGACGTGCGTCAGGTCGGGCAGCCGGAACATGTCTTCCACGGCGTCGACGGCGAGACGGATGTCGGCACCGTTCTTCGCGTAGGCGGCGGCCGGGAAGAGCTGGACGAGGTCGACCGCGCGCGCCACGAGCTGCGAGCGGTACTCCGCGTTCACCGGGGCGGACCAGTCGGCGTAGGCGCGGGTGAGCACGAGCGTGCCGAACGACGTGGCGTAGTCGATGATCGCGCCCACGTCGATCGTCGCGGCGGCCAGGCGCTCGGCGATCTCGGGGTCGGAGGCATCCGTGGCGATCTTCTGCCGGTCGCGGGAGTACGAGTTCTTGCCGTGGACGCGGTCGTACCACGACATGACGATGTTGTCGAAGTCGAGGTACACCGCGACGCGGGGACTCAGCAGGTCGGGCATGTCATTCCTCCCCGGGATAGCGGACGCCCACAAGGGATCGGATCTCGTCGAGCGCAGCCATGATCGCGACGGTCTCGTCGATCGGCAGGACGTCGGAGTCGGTGCGGCCCTCGGCCAGCAGCCGTTCGGCGGCCAGCGCCTGGTACTGCATGCCGCGCCCCTCGATCTCTGAGCGGTACTCCTCCCGCACGGCGCCGTCCGGGCCGACCAGGCGGAACGAGGTCGCCGAGTACCAGACGCGGTCGATGTCGATGCGGGCATCGGTGCCGATGATCGTCGCAGTGTTGGGACCCGCGCCCCGCGACGCGGACAGCGAGGTCGACAGCGCGCCGGACGCGTGCGTCATGATCGTCGCGACCTCCGTGTCGGAGCCGGCATCGCCGATGCGCGCAGCGGCCGCGATCGAGAGGGGTTCGCCGAGGATGTCCCAGGCGAACGACACCGGGTAGATGCCGAGGTCGAGCAGCGCGCCGCCGCCCAGGTCCAGGTCGTTGATGCGGTGCGCGGGATCGGACGGGAGGCTCTGCGTGTGGTCGGCGGTGACGGCGCGGATCTCGCCGAGCGCCCCCGAGGCGACGAGCTCGCGGATGCGGACCATGTGGGGCAGGTACCGCGTCCACATCGCCTCCATCGCCAGCAGTCCGCGCTCCGCGGCGGCGTCGCGCACCATGGCCGCCTCGGCGGCGTTGAGGGTGAACGCCTTCTCGACCAGCACGTGCTTGCCGGCCTCGAGAGCGAGCAGGGCGTTGCCGGCGTGCATCGGGTGCGGCGTCGCGATGTAGACGATGTCGACCTCGGGATCGGCGACCAGCTCCTCGTACGAGCCGTGCGCGCGCGGAATGCCGAAGTCGGCCGCGAACGCCTCCGCGGTCTCGCGGCGCCGCGAACCGACGGCGGCGACGTCGAGCCCGGCGGTGCGCAGGTCACTGGTGAACGCCCGGGCGATGCCGCCCGGTCCGAGGATCCCCCAGCGGGGGGACGAAGGGGAGGTCATGACGTCGAGGCTAGCGGCGCCGGCGCGCCCTGCGCCGGAGGACTAGCGGGCGAGGCTCTCCGCGAGCTCGGCGCGGGTCTCGGCCACAGGGATCTGATCCAGCGCCCGCGCGAGGTCGTCAACGATGTCGCGCGGGTCCTCCAGGCCGATCGACAGGCGGATCGTCGTCGGTCCGATGTGCGCCTCGGCGAGCTGGGTGGGCGACATGTGGCTGTGGGTCATCGAGGCGGGGTGCGCGACGAGGCTGCGGGCGTCGCCGATGTTCGCGACGAGCCGCACCACCTGCAGGCGGGCGATGAAGTCCTCCACGAGCCGGAAGTCGGCCTCGGGGTCGCCGGTCGTGGGGAGGTCGAACGAGAAGACCGAGCTCGCTCCCTCGGGGAGGTAGGTCTGCGCGAGCCCGTGCCAGGGGCTCGAGCCGAGGCCGGGGTGGTGCACGCGGCCGACGGCGGGGTGGGTGTCGAGGAACCGGGCGACCGCGAGCGCGCTGGCCGTGTGGCGCTGCATGCGCAGGTCGAGCGTCTCGAGTCCCTGCAGCAGCTGGAAGGCGTTGAACGCCGACAGCGACGGGCCGAGGTCGTGCACGTACTTGGTCTTGACCAGGGCGATGTAGGGCGACCCGGTCTGGCCGAAACGCTCGACCAGGCTACCGTCGGGCACGCGCGGATAGGTCTGCGTGAGCTGCGGCCAGCGCTCCGGCTCGGCCGTGAAGTCGAACGTTCCCAAATCGACGACGACGCCGCCGAGCGAGGTGCCGTGCCCGCCGAGGAACTTGGTCGCCGAGTGCACGACGATGTCGGCGCCGAAGTCCTTCGCGCGCTGGAGGTAGGGCGTCGCGACCGTGTTGTCGATCACGAGCGGTACGCCGGCGCGCTGCGCCACCGCTGCGACGGCGCCGAGGTCGAGCACCTGCGCGATCGGGTTCGAGATCGACTCGGCGAAGAGGGCTCTGGTCGTGGGGCGCACGGCGGCCTGCCACGCGTCGAGGTCGTCCTGGTCGACGAAGGTGACCTCGATGCCCCAGTCCGCGAACGTGTCCTGAAGCAGGTCGACGGTGCCGCCGTACAGCTGCCGGGCGGCGACGATGTGCTCGCCCTGCTTCGCCAGCGCCAGCAGGGCCACCGCGACGGCCGCCTGCCCGGAGGCGACGCCGGCCGCGGCGATGCCGCCCTCGAGCTCGGCCACGCGGCGCTCGAACACGAGCACCGTCGGGTTGGCGGCACGGCTGTAGATGTTGCCGTCGCGGCGGAGGGCGAACAGCTCGCGGGCCTCGGTGAGGGAGCGGAACTCGAACCCGTTCGACTGGTGGATCGACGGGATCGCGGTGTTCTCGGCGATGCCGGAGTCGAACCCGGCCTGCACCTGCGCCGTCGCGAACGAGCGAGGGGCGGCAGGACGAGTGTTCTCAGGCATGCTGACCATTGTCGATCCGCACCGCCGGCACCCGCGTCTCGTGTGTCGAACTGTTGCATCGGCCGCCCCGCGGCGCCCGCGGGGCGGTAGTCGCGCGAGCGGCCAGAATGGACCCGTGGCGCAGCTCATCACCCCCGAAGAACTCCACCGGATCCTCGATGACGGCCCGGTCCGCGTGCTGGACGTGCGGTACCGGCTCGACCGGCCCGACGGCAGCGCCGAGCACCACGAGGGTCACATCCCTAGCGCGGTGTACGTCGACCTCGAGACCGAGCTCTCGCGCCACGGGCGACCCGATGAGGGGCGGCATCCGCTTCCCTCGACTGAGAAACTCCGGGCCGCGGCGAGCCGTTGGGGGCTGAACGACGGCGACACCGTGGTCGTCTACGACGACGACCGGTCGCTCGGCGCCGCGCGCGCGTGGTGGCTGCTCACCCGCTCCGGCGTGGGGGACGTGCGGATCCTCGACGGCGGCCTGGGCGCCTGGATCGCCGCCGGCCTGCCGCTCGAGAGCGGTCCGGTACAGCCCCAGCCCGGCACGGTGACGCTGCAGGCTCTCAGCGAGCCCGTGCTCTCGATCGACGACGCGGCCGAACTGCCGGGCACCGGCGTGCTCGTGGACGTGCGCGCGGCGGAGCGCTACCGCGGCGAGACGGAGCCGATCGATCCGATCGCCGGGCACATCCCGGGAGCGGCGAACCTCCCCACCGGTGCCTACATGGATGGCGAGCGGTTCCGGGATGCCGAGGTTCTCCGTGCGCTGTTCGCCTCGGTCGGCATCGTGCCGGGCGTACCCGCGGCGGCCTACTGCGGTTCCGGCGTCACGGCCTCCCAGGCGGTGTTCGCCGCCGAGCGTGCGGGCCTCGCCCTGCGTCTGTACCCGGGGTCGTGGAGCCAGTGGTCCAACACCCCCGGACGGCCCGTCGCCACCGGCGGCAGTCCGGCCGAGATCACCGGCGTCGTCTGAGAGCCGTCAGGGGACGAGCGTGATCTTGCCGTCGACGCCCGCCTCCACGGCGCGGTGCGCCTCGGCGGCATCGGCGAGGGCGAAGGTCGGCCCGAGCTCGACCGAGAAGCGTCCGGCGATCATCAGGGCGATCGCCACGGGCATCGCCTCGGCGCGCCAGGTCAGCTGCTGAACTGTGAGCGGCTGGGGCGAGCCGCCGGAGAAGGCCCGGATGCCGAGGCCCGCGGCATCCCGTCCGCGCACCAGCGTCGCGATGCGGTGCCGGTCGGGCACGAGCTCGAGCGAGGTCTCGAGCGCCTCGTCGGTGCCGGCGGCATCGATCGCGACGGTGACGCCCTGCGGCGCGGCCTCACGGACGTGGTCGGCCAGGCCCTCGCCGTATGCCACCGGGATCGCGCCGAGCTCGCGGACGCGCTCGGCGCGGCGGTCGGAGGTCGTCGCGACGACGTCGGCGCCCCACAGGACCGCGAACTGGATGACCGCCTGACCGACCGCGCCCGACCCGCCGTGCAGGAGCAGCGTGTCGCCGGCTCCGACGCCGAGCGAGCGCAGCGCCTGGTAGGCGGTGCTGACCGGGATGCCCAGCGCCGCGCCTTCGGCGGCGCTCACCCGCGCCGGCCGCGCGTAGACGTGGCGCGCCGGCACGACGATGTCGGTGGCGTAGGCGCCGGACACCCCGGTGAAGGCCACCGAATCGCCGACCCGGAATCCGTCGACGTCGGCGCCGACGGCCGTGACCACTCCGGCGCCGTCGGCCCCGACGCGTCGGGGCTCGGTGATCTCTCCCGAGGGCCGCTTGCCCGACCGCAGCTTCGCGTCGATCGGGTTGACGCCGGCGGCGGCCACCCGGATGGCGATCTCGTCAGCGCTGGGCGTGCGCTCCGGCAGCGGGATCTCGTGCAGAACGTCGGGCCCGCCGAACTCGGTGTAGGCGATCGCGGTGGTCATGGCGTGGTGGCTCCCGACTTCGAGGCGGTCCGGCGCGGGCGGGTGTCCCGTGCCCTAGTCGCGTATGGCTTTCTGGATCCGCTGCAGCGATACCGGCTCGGCCGTGCCGAGCGACTGCGCGAACAGGCTCACACGGTACTCCTCGAGGAGCCACCGGGCGTGGATGAGCGTCACGGGCGCGTCTTCGGGCGGCGGGATGATGCCGCCGGCCTCGGCGAACAGCGTCGCGGCGCGCTCGAACTCGGTCATACGCTGGCGGTCCCGGCCGGGGTTGTCGGAGAGCGTTCGCACGCGATCGAGTGCACCCCGCAGGTACCGCGGCAGGTGCGCGAGGCGGGCGGTGCCGGTGCGTGAGGCGAAACCGGGGAACACCAGCCCGGCGAGCTGTCCCTTGACGTCACCCAGCGCTCCGAGCAGCGTGAGCGAGTTCGCGTCGCGCATCGCCCGCTCGACCTCCCGCGCCGCGGTGAGGATGCGCGCGACCAGCGACACGGTCTGGAACAGTTCGTCCACCACGCTCGCCGACAGGGCGTCGCGGACCGCCTCGAAGCCGGCGCGCGTGCGCACCACGCCGTCGGGAGCGGTGCATGCGATGACGGCATCCGCCACCGCCACGCGGCAGTCCTCGATGAGCGCCTTCGCGGACGGATACGGGGATGCCGCGAGCGCGAGCTTCTCTGCCGACGTCAGGTGCTCGAGCACATAGGTCGCGGGGGAGGGGACCGAGAGCAGCACCAGACGCCGCACCCCGGCTCGGGTGGCCCGGGCCGCCGCCTCGGGCGTCGTCTCGATCCGCAGCGCCACGGACGCGCCCTCGTCGACGATCGCGGGGTAGCCCCGGACGACGCCGCCCGCGACCTTCGTGTCGACGACGTCGGGCAGGTCGCCGAACGTCCAGTCCGTCAGCCCGGTGCGCTCGGCGAAGGCCGACTCACCGCCCACTGCCGCAGCGCCGGTCGCCGGGACGCGCGGCGCCGGGCCGTCCGGAGTCCGCGGCCCGCGGCCCGCGCCCGGGGCCGGAGCGCTCAGCGAGCGCGAGACCGAGGCCCGTGCCCGGTCGGCGAGGCGCGCCTGCAGCGCGGCGAGATCCCGATCGGAGCCCACCGTGCGCCCGCGCTCGTCGACCGCGCGGAACGACACCTGCAGGTGCCCGGGCACGCGCTCCATCTCGAAGTCGGCGCGGCTCACCGGCTGGCTCGCGACCCGCTGGATGCGTGCGGCGAGGGCGTCGCGCAGCGGAGTGAGCGGCAGGCCGTCGTGCGATTCCGGTCCCTGGCCGGACAGCTCGGCGGCGAACGTGGCGGCCCAGTCGGCCGCCGGCACGACGTGGCGGCGGATCGCCTTCGGCAGCGACCGCAGCAGGGCGGTGATGAGCTCGTCGCGCATGCCCGGCACCTGCCAGTCGAAGCCGTCGGGGCGCAGCTGGGCGAGGAGCGCCAGCGGTACGACGGCCGTCACGCCGTCGTCGGCGGCGCCGGGCTCGAAGCGGTACGCGAGCGAGAGCACCTGGTCGCCCTGCGTCCAGCGGGCGGGGAAGTCGCGCTCGTCGCCGCGGGAGGCCTCGTCGACGAGGTCCGCCTCGGTCATGTCGAGCAGGCGCGGCGTGCGGGTCGAGGCATCCTTCCACCACGCCTCGAAGGAGCGAGCGTCGAACACGTCCCGTGGGATGCGCGCGTCGTAGAACCGGTACACGGCCTCGTCGCCGACGAGGATGTCGCGGCGGCGTTCGCGCTCCTCGATCTTCTCGAGGCGCCGCCGGAGCTCGAGGTTGCGCCGCTCGAACGCCGTCAGCCGCTTGTCGAGGTGGGATGAGTCCCACTCGCCCTCGACGAGGGCGTGCCGCACGAACAGCTCGCGCGCAAACGGACGGTCGAACCGGGCGAGCTGGACCCGTCGCTTCGGCACGATCTCGAGTCCGAAGAGGGTGACCTTCTCGTAGGCGGATGCCGCGCCCGACGCCTTCGACCAGTGCGGCTCGCTCAGCGACCGCTTGGCGAGGTCGCCCGCCAGCGGCTCGGCCCACGCCGGATCGATGGCCGCGACGGTGCGCGCGAAGAGCCGGCTCGTCTCGACGATCTCGGCGGCCATCACGGCGGTCGGCCGCTTCTTGCGAAGCCCCGACCCCGGGAAGATCGCGAAGCGCGTGCCGCGCGAGCCGAGGTACTCGGCACCGCGCCGCTGGTCGGTGCGCTCCGAGCGGTCGGAGCCGCCGCGGCCACGCGTCGCGGCCCCCGTGGTGCGCTCGTCGAGCATGCCCAAGTGCGAGAGCAGGCCCGAGAGGATCGCCTTGTGGATCTCGTCGGGGTCGGCGACGCCCGCGCCGCCGGTGCCCGGTCCGGCGCCGCCCGAGCCCCCGCCGCCGTTGCCCGAACCTCGGCCGTTCGCCGAGCGCGTCGAGGCGCGCGGCGCGTTCACGAGCGCGCTCAGCTGCCGGTGGACGTCGGCCCATTCGCGCACACGCACATAGTTGAGGTGCTCGGCGCGACACAGGCGGCGGAAGGCGCTGGAGCCCAGTTCCGCCTGCTTCTCCTGCAGGTGGTTCCAGAGGTTGAGGAGGCTGAGGAAGTCGCTCGTCGGGTCGGTGAACCGCGCGTGCAGGCGGTCCGCCTCGTCGCGGCGGTCCTCGGGGCGCTCCCGGACATCCTGGATCGACATGCCCGCGACGATCGCGAGCACGTCGCGCAGCACGCCGCCGCGGCGCGCCTCGAGGAGCATGCGCGCGAAGCGTGGATCGATCGGCAGCCGCGAGATCTCGCGGCCGAGGTCCGTCAGCGTCGGGTGGTCGCCGCCGGTCTCCGGCCCCGACCGCCCGCGTGCCGGGCGCACCGCGCCGAGCTCGATCAGCAGGTCGAGTGCGGCCTTGACGCCGCGCGAATCCGGCGGGGTGAGGAACGGGAACGACGAGATGTCGCCGAAGCCCAGGGACAGCATCTGCAGGATCACCGAGGCGAGGCTCGTTCGCAGGATCTCGGGTTCGGTGAACTCCGGGCGGGCGTCGAAGTCGTCTTCGGCGTAGAGCCGGATCGCGATGCCGTCGCTCGTGCGGCCGGCGCGGCCCGAGCGCTGCTGCGCCGACGCCTGTGACACCGGCTCGATCGGCAGCCGCTGCACCTTGCTGCGGTTGCTGTAGCGCGAGATGCGCGCGGTTCCGGTGTCGACGACGTACCGGATGCCGGGCACGGTGAGGCTCGTCTCCGCCACGTTGGTCGCGAGGATGACGCGGCGACGGATGCCGGCGACCTGGGACCGCTCGAACACGCGATGCTGCTCGGCCGCCGACAGCCGGCCGTAGAGGGGCAGCACCTCCGTGGGCGCGGCATCCTTCGCATACATTCCGCGGACCGCGTCAGCGGCGTCGCGGATCTCGGCCTCGCCGGGCAGGAACACCAGCACGTCGCCCGCGGTCTCGCGGTCGAGCTCTCGCAGAGCCGCGGTGATGCCGTCGACGTCATCGGACTCGTCCTCGCCTTTGGCGGGGCGCGCGGGCGGGCGGTAGCGGATCTCGACCGGATACGTACGCCCCGACACCTCGATGATCGGTGCGGGCGTGCCGTCGGCCTGCGCGAAGTGCTTGGCGAAGCTCTCGGGATCGATCGTCGCGCTGGTGATGACGACCTTGAGGTCGGGGCGCTTGGGGAGGATCCGATGCAGATAGCCGAGGAGGAAGTCGACGTTGAGGGAGCGTTCGTGCGCCTCGTCGACGATGATCGTGTCGTAGCGGCGGAGCAGCCGGTCGCGGTGGATCTCGTTGAGCAGGATGCCGTCGGTCATGAGCGCGATCCGCGTCTGGTCCGACACCTTGTCGGTGAAGCGCACCTTGTAGCCGACGGTCGAGCCCAGCGGCACCTGGAGCTCTTCGGCGATCCGCTCCGCGATCGTGCGGGCGGCGATCCGGCGCGGCTGCGTGTGCGCGATGCGCGTGCGCCCGAGCTCCAGCGCGATCTTCGGCAGCTGGGTGGTCTTGCCCGACCCGGTGGCGCCGGCGACGATCACCACCTGGTGATCGCGCACGGCGCGCGCGATCTCGTCGCGCGCGGCACTGACGGGGAGCTCCGGCGGATACGCGATCACGGGTTCGGGCGCGGACATAGCCTTCGATCGTATCCCGCCCGGCGGGGCGGGCGAGCCGCCGCCACCGATTTCACGGACCGCAAACCCTATTGACGCGCAGAGTAGTTTGCAGTACAAAGTGAGCATGATCGTTCAGGTGCAGGACCCCGCACCGCCGGCCGGCGGACGACGTCGGGATCGTCGCGCGCTCGCGTGGGGCCTGGGACTCCCGCTGGGGCGCGTGCTGCTGGTGGCGCTCGTATGCGGCGTCGCCTGGCTCGCACTGGTCGCCGGCACGGGATGGTCCCCGTTCCCGCCGCCGCCACTCGTCTCGGCGGTGGCGATGCTGCCGGTGAACGTCGTGTGCCTCATCGTGGTCCTGCGGCGCATCCGCGCGACCGGGCGTCGTGGGGCCGACCTCATCGGGTACCGGCGCGGGCACCTGGGCCGCGACATCCTGTGGGGACTGCTGTGGCTCGTCGTGCTGTACGTGCCGTTCGCGGTCACGATCATGCTCGTGATGTGGGCCCTGCACGGCGATGGGATGTACACCGCCTTCCAGACCGTCTTCTTCGATCCTGAGGCGGTGCCCGATCTCTCGCCGGGTGTCGCCGCGGTGCTCGCGACCGTCGCGGTGCTCACGTTCGCGCCGCTGAACGCGCCGACCGAGGAGCTCGTCTATCGCGGCTCGGCGCAAGACGATCTGTCGAGCCGGATGCCCGTTCCCGCCGCCATCCTCGTGTCGGCGGCGCTCTTCGGCCTGCAGCACGTCTGGTACGCCCCGACCACCGACGCGGTCGTCGTCTACGCCTGCGCGTTCTTCGTGTGGGGCATCGGCTCCGGCATCATCGCGTGGCGCCAGCGCCGCCTGCTCCCGCTCATCGTCGCGCATGGCCTGGTCAACCTCTTCACCACCTTGCCGGCGCTCGTCGTGCCCTTCCTGCTCGCGAACGGATCCTCATGAACACTCCCGCCGACCTGCCACCGGACGACGAAGAACCCCGCGACGCTGCCGCGATGCTCGACCTCGTGCGTGCGCAGCAGGAGCGCGTGACCCGGCAGCTCGCAGCCGAGGTGCCGCTCATCCTCGCCGCGTGGGGTGTCGCCTGGCTCGTGGGGTTCGGGCTGCTGTGGATGATCGACGGCGCGAAGCCCGCGTTCGCCGTCCCGCTCCCGGTGGCCGTCGTGGTGTTCATCGTGCTGATGGCCGGGGCGCTCGTGGCGACCGCCCTGTTCGGCATCCGCAGCGGTCGCGGCATCCGCTCATCCGCGGAAGCGGCCTTCACCGGCGCCGTGTACGGCTGGTCGTGGACGATCTCTTTCATCGCGCTGTTCGTGTTCGGCACGGCGCTCATCCGCAACGGCATGCCGCCGGACCTCGCGAACATCTACTACCCGACGGCGTCCTCGCTGATCGTCGGTCTTCTGTACTTCGTCGGCGGCGGTATCTGGCGAGCGAAGCCGCTCTTGTGGCTCGGCGGCTGGTTCATCGTGGTGGCGCTGGTGGCGCCCTTCTTCGGCTACCCGACCAACTACCTCGTGTTCGCCCTCGCGGGCGGGGGCGTCTTCCTCGCCGGGGGCGTCGCCGGGTGGCTGTGGGTGCGCCGATGACGGAGCTCGACCCCGTCATCCACGCCGCGGCGAGGCTGCGGATCACGGCGACGCTCGCGACGCTGGATCCCGGCGACAGCATCGCGTTCCCGCGGCTGCAGGAGCTGCTCGACATGACCGCCGGCAACCTGTCGACGCACGTCCGCAAGCTCGAGGACGCGGGCTACGTCGGCGTGGAGAAGACCCATCGCGGGCGCACGCCCGTCACCTACCTCGCGCTGACCAAGCAGGGCCGCCGCGCGTTCGAGGACTACACCGAGGCCCTGCGCTCCGTGTTGGGAGAACTGCCATGAATCTCGCGCGCTTCGACCACGTCACCCGCCGGTACGGCGACGTCGTGGCCGTGGACGACGTGTCGCTCGACCTGGAACCCGGCGTGCTGGTCGGGCTCCTCGGCCCCAACGGGGCCGGGAAGACGACGCTGCTCGCCCTGCTGCAGGGGCTGCGACGCCCCACGTCCGGCGTGGTCACGCTGTTCGGGGGCGATCCCCGCGACGCGGTGAGCCGGCAGCGGCTCGGCGGCACCCCTCAGGAGACCGCGCTGCCCGATACCCTGCGGGTGCGCGAGGTGATCGACTACGTCGGCGGGCACTTCGCCGCCCGTGTGCCGACCGCGCAGCTCGCCACCGAGTTCGGCATCGAAGACCTCCTGCGCCGCCAGTGCGGGTCGCTGTCCGGCGGGCAGAAGCGGCGTCTGGCCGTCGCGCTGGCCTTCGTGGGGCGGCCTGCGCTCGTGCTTCTCGACGAGCCGACCACCGGTCTCGACGTCGACGGGCGGCGCGCCCTGTGGGAGGCGATCCGCCGTCAGCATCGAGCCGGTGCCACCGTGGTCGTCACGAGCCACTACCTGGAGGAGATCGAGGCGCTCGCCGAGCGCGTCGTCGTGGTCGACAGCGGGCACGTGATCGCCGACGACTCGGTCGAGCGGATCCTCGCGAGGGTCGGCGTCAGCCAGGTGCGGCTGCGCACGACCGATCCCGCCGCGCTCGCTGCGCTGCCCGGCATCGCGCATCACGAGCGCGCCGACGACCGCGAGATCCTCACCGTCTCCGATGCCGACGCTTTCATCCGCGAGCTCGTCCGCAGCGATCTCGACTTCCGCGACCTCACGGTGCGCGGCGCCTCCCTCGAGGAGGCCTTCCTGGCTCTCACCGCGCCCCGGCACTCCGACGCCGCACTCGCTCTGAAGGAGGCATCATGACCGCCGCAGCCACGGCTCCCGCGCGCGGTGCGCGCGGCACGGCCGAACCGTCCGTCGCCCGGCTGACGCTCCTCCACGCGCGCTTCGGGCTCATCGAGACCTTCCGTGTGCCCATCGCGGTGATCGGCACGCTGGTCTTCCCGGCCCTCGCGCTGCTCTTCTTCGTCGTGCCGCAGCGGGTGGTCGCCGACGACCCGGCGTATGCCACGCAGGCCGTGATCTCGCTGTCGGTGTTCGCGGTCATGTCGAACGCGCTGTTCTCGTTCGGTCTGAACACCGCCGAGAACCGCGAGAAGCCGTGGGACCCGTACCTGCGCACGCTGCCGGCGCCGGGGATCGCGCGGGTGCTGGCCCAGATCCTGTCCACGGGGCTGCTCGGCCTCGCCGCGATCGTGCCCGTGGTCATCGTCGGCGGACTGTTCACCGCTGCGGAAGCGCCGGCCTGGCGCGTGCTCGCCGGGATCGTCGCGCTCGCCGTCTCGGCTGTGCCGTTCATGCTCATCGGCACGGCGATCGGCTACGCGATGCCGTTCAAGGCGGCCATCGCCGTCATCCAGATCGTGATGTTCGGGCTCGCCTTCATCGGCGGCCTGTTCCTCCCGCCCGTGCTGTTCGCCGACTGGCTCGACGCGATCTCCACGTTCACGCCGTCGCGGCAAGCACGCGAGTTCGTCATCTGGGCCGTACAGGGCGGGTCACTGGAGTGGTGGGTCTGGACCGGCATCCTGGTGTGGACCGCGGTGTCGCTCGTGGCCGCGCTGCTGCTGTTCCGCCGCGACGAGGGAAGACGCTACCGCTGAGCCGGCCGCGCCGCGTGCCGCGCGCCTAGGCTGGGAGCATGACAGTCCCCAGCGTGACCCTCAACGACGGCAACTCGATTCCTCAGCTCGGCTACGGCGTCTTCAAGGTGCCGCCGGCCGACACCGAGCGAGCCGTCGCCGAGGCCCTCGAGGTCGGCTACCGCCACATCGACACGGCGGCGATCTACGGCAACGAGGAGGGCGTGGGTGCGGCGATCGCCGCCAGCGGCATCGCCCGCGACGACCTGTTCATCACGACCAAGCTCTGGAACGACCGCCACCACGACGAGGAGCCGCAGGCGGCGATCCGCGAGAGCCTCGACAAGCTCGGCCTCGAGAAGGTCGACCTGTACCTCGTGCACTGGCCCACTCCGGCCAAGGACGACTACGTGCACGCGTGGGAGAAGATGGTCGAGCTCCGCGCGGCAGGCCTCACGCGCAGCATCGGCGTCTCGAACCACCTCGTGCCCCACCTCGAGCGCATCGTCGAGGCCACCGGCGTGGTGCCCGCCGTCAACCAGATCGAGCTGCACCCGGCCTACCAGCAGCGCGAGATCACCGACTGGGCTGCGGCGAACGACGTGAAGATCGAGTCGTGGGGTCCGCTCGGCCAGGGCAAGTACGACCTGTTCGACGCAGAGCCTGTCGCCTCGGCCGCCGCCGCGCACGGCAAGACCCCCGCGCAGGCGGTGCTCCGCTGGCACCTGCAGAAGGGCTTCATCGTCTTCCCGAAGTCGGTGCGCCGCGAGCGCCTCGAGGAGAACCTCGACGTCTTCGACTTCGAGCTCACCGCCGACGAGATCGCCGCGATCGACGCGATGGACCCGGGCGACGGCTCAGGCCGCGTCAGCGCGCACCCCGACGAGGTGAACTGACGCCCCGGCGCCGAGGGGAGCGGATGCCATGAACTCCCGCCTCGCGGAAGCCACGAGCCCGTACCTGAGAGCCCACGCGGGCAATCCGGTCGCGTGGTTCCCGTGGGGTGAGGAGGCGTTCGCCGAGGCGCGCCGGCGCGACGTGCCGGTGATGGTGTCGATCGGGTACTCGACGTGCCACTGGTGCCACGTGATGGCCCGGGAGTCCTTCGAGGATCCTGCCACCGCGGCCGAGCTCGACGCCGGGTTCGTGTCGATCAAGGTCGACCGCGAGGAGCACCCCGACGTGGATGCGGCGTACATGGCCGCCGCCTCGGCGTTCAGCCGGAGTCTCGGCTGGCCGCTGACGGTGTTCGCGACGCCCGAGGGCCGGCCGTTCTACGCCGGCACCTACTTCCCGCCGCAGCCGCGCGGCGGCATGCCCTCGTTCCGTCAGGTGCTCGCCGCGGTCCGCGAGGCGTGGACCGATCGCCGCGACCAGATCGATGAGACAGCGGATGCCGTCGCCGGCGCGCTCGCCGACGTGCGGGCGGCCGCGCCCGGGGGCGCGTCGCCGGCCCCGTCGGCCGATGATCTCGCGTCGGCCGCCGAGGCGCTGGCCGCGCGCGAGGACCCGCGCCACGGCGGCTTCGGCGACCCCGCCGCAGCCGCGCCGAAGTTCCCGGTGGCCACGGCGCTGCGGTTCCTGCAGACACGGGTCGTGCGTGAGGCGGCGCCCGAAGCCTCCGCCGTCGCAGACCGCGCGCTCACCGCGATGTCGCAGTCGCCGCTGCGCGACCCGGTCGAGGGCGGGTTCTTCCGTTACGCGACCCTTCCGGACTGGACCGTGCCGCACTACGAGCGCATGCTGATCGACAACGCCCAGCTGCTCGACGTCGCGATGGACGCGGCATCGGCTCGTCACGACGTCGCCCGCGGCATCGCCGGGTTCCTGATCGACGTGCTCCAGCAGCCGGCGGGCGGATTCGGCGCCGCGCAGGACTCGGAGTCGTGGATCGACGGCGCGCGCAGCGAAGGCGGCTACTACGCGCGCGACGCCCGAGCGCGCGAAGGGCTGGAACCGCCCGCCGTGGACGGCAAGGTGGTCAGCGGCTGGAACGGTCTCGCTATCCGCGCCCTCTCGCGAGCGGGAACGGCGCTGGGAGAGCAGGCATGGATCGAAGCGGCGCGGTGGGCCGCCGACGCAGTGCTTCAGACCAACGTCGCCGCTGACGGCCGACTGCTGCGGGCGTCGCTGGACGAGATCCCGTCGCGCGCCCACGCGACGCTCGCCGACCACGGCCAGCTCGCGGCCGGCCTCGTGGCTCTTGCGGCCGCCGGCGGCGAGCCCGCGTACGCACAGCGAGCGCGCGCCCTGGTCGACGCGTGCCTCGCCGCCGACGGTCAGGTCGTCGTGCCCGGCGGGGGAGACCCCGTCCTGTCGCAGCAGGGCATCGCGGCGCCGGATGCCGCCTCAGACGGCGACGAGCCCTCGGGCATCGCCTCGCTCGCCGAGGCGGCCACCGCGCTGTGGCTGCTGGGCGCCGGCGAGGACTACCGCGCGCTGGCCGAACGCCTGGTCGCCTCTCACGGTCCGGCCGCGGTCGCGCAGCCGCTCGCCTACGGGGCGCTGCTGCGCGTCGCGGCGACGCTCGCCGTCGCGCCGCGGCAGGTGATCGTCGTGACCGACGACCCCGGCGCCGAGGTCGCGACCGTGGCCCGCGGCATCCGTGCCGACGTGGTCAGCGTCGTCTCGCCGGCTCAGGCGAGGGCCTTCGCCGAGGCGGGGTTCGCACTCTTCGCCGACAAGGCGCAGCGCGACGGCCTGCCGACCGCCTACGACTGTCGCGACTTCGCCTGCCGGCTGCCCGTCACCGACCCTGCCGGCCTCGCGCCGTGAGGCCTCACACCCAGCTGCGAAGCCACATGTGCGCGTGCCAGAAGTCGTACGGCACGTTCATCGCCGAGACGACCGGGTACCAGAACGCCGACAGCGCGAGCGCCACGCCGAGGAAGACCAGCACCAGCCGCTCACCCGTGAGCCGGCGGTACGTGTCGGCCGACGCCGGCCCCGCGATGTCCTTCAGCGCGAAGGTCAGCGCCAGCAGCATGAACGGCAGCATCAGCACCGTGTAGAACTGGAACACGGTGCGCTCGGGCAGGAACAGCCACGGCACGTACGTGACCGCGATGCCGGTGAGCACGAGGGCGTGGCGCCAGTCGCGGGTGATCACGAAGCGGTACGCGAGGTAGAGCACCGCCGCCACGCCGGCGTACCAGACGAGCGGGTTGGGCATCGTCGCGATGACCTCGGAGCATCCGTTGCTCGAGGCGCAGCCGTTCACGCCGAAGGCGTCGTGGTGGTAGTAGACGCTCGTGGGACGGATGAGCAGCGGCCACTGCCACGCCGGACTCGCGTACGCGTGGCCCGAGGTGATGCCCGCCGTCGAGTTGTACATCGCGACGTGGTACAGCCACAGGCTCTCGAGCGGATTGCTCCCGGCGTGGCGGTCGTATCCGCCGTCGGTCACCAGCCACCCGGTCCACGATGCGAGGTACACGCCGAGCGCGACCGGTACGAGCAGCACGAACGTGGCGAGGCCCTGACGCACGGCATCTGTCGGCCAGAAGACCACGCCCGCACGGCGCCGTGCGAGGGCGTCGGTGACCACGAAGTAGATCCCGAGCCCTGCCAGCACCCAGGCGCCCGACCACTTCACGGCGCTCGCCGCGCCCAGCGCGGCGCCGGCCGCCACGATCCAGGGACGGTTCCACAGCACCGGTCCCCACGACGGCGGAGCCTCGCCGTCGTGGCGGGCGGCCACCGACTGGGCGAGCCGGATCATCGTGCGCTCCCGATCGCGCAGCACGAAGAGGAAGGCGAGCAGCACGAAGAAGGTCAGCGACGTGTCCAGCAGCGCGACGCGGCTCATCGAGATCGCGAGCCCATCGACGGCCATGAGGAGTCCGGCGACGACGGCGAACGTCGTCGATCGGGTGAGCCGCTTCGCGATGAGCATGAGCACCAGCACGCAGGCGATGCCGAGAAGGGCCGTCGTGATGCGCCAGCCCCAGCCCGAGCCGGGACCGAGCACCATCATGCCGAGCGCGATGATCCACTTGCCCAGCGGCGGGTGGACCACGAACGCCGGGTTCGTGGTGAACACGTTCGGGTCGCCCGACAGGAGGCTCTCGTTGCCGTCGGGCGGCCAGGATGCCTCGTAGCCGAGATTGAGCAGGGTCCAGGCGTCCTTGACGTAGTACGTCTCGTCGAACTGGTTCATCAGGTCGTGCGCGGCGGCGAGGTTCCACAGGCGCAGGACGGCGGCGACGACCAGGACGACCGCGGGCCCCAGCCACGCGTAGAGCCGCCGTGCCCGGGCGTCTTCGCTCACCCGACGCGAGAAGCGGTCGTAGAGGCTCGGTCGTGCCGGGGGGAGGAGGGGCGCGGCGGGCGGGTCGGCACTGTGCTGATCGACAGCGGGCCGGGGGGCGTCCGTCACGCCGCCAAGTCTAGGCTGAGGGGCGTGATCATCCTCGCGGCGACGCCCATCGGAAACCTCGGGGACGCCTCCCGCCGCCTCGTCGAGGCGCTCGAGGAGGCGACCGTCGTCGCCGCCGAAGACACCCGGACGACCCAGCGGCTGCTCGCCGCGCTCGGCGTCGCGAACCGCCCGCGACTGATCGCCCTGCACGACCACAACGAGAAGGAGCGCGCGCCGGAGCTCGTCGAGCTCGCGCGCGAGCAGGACGTCCTGGTGCTGAGCGACGCCGGCATGCCCACCGTGAGCGACCCGGGCTACGGACTGGTCGCGGCAGCCGCCGCAGCGGGTGTGGAGGTCACCGCGATCCCGGGCCCGAGCGCCGTGGTCACCGCGCTCGCCGTCTCAGGACTGCCGACCGACAGGTTCACCTTCGAGGGGTTCGTGCCCCGCAAGGCGGGGGAGCGCGCCGCGGCGTTGCGCGCACTCGCCTCCGAGCCGCGCACGATGGTCTTCTTCGAGGCGCCCTCGCGCGTGGCGGCGACGCTCGCCGACATGGCCGCCGCGTTCGGGGAGGAACGGCGCGGTGCGGTGTGCCGGGAGCTGACCAAGCTCCACGAGGAGGTCGCGCGGGGGCCTCTCGGCGACCTCGCGACGTGGGCTGCGGCGGGTGTGCGCGGGGAGCTGGTGATCGTCGTCGAGGGTGCGCCCGCGCGCGGCGTCGCCTTCCCCGACGCGGTCACGCAGGTGCTCGAGCTGGTGCGCGGCGGCACGAGGCTGAAAGAGGCCGCGGCCGAGGTGTCCGGCCTCACCGGACACTCCAGCCGCGAGCTGTATCAGGCCGCGCTCTCGGTGCGAGGATGACGCCCGCCGCCGGGGCACGGGCCGCGCCCGGGCCCGACGGCTCCCGCGGTCATCTGCGGACCGTGACGCTGAGCTCCTTGCTGCGGCTGACACCGGCATCGTTGATGAACTCGACGCGGTAGGTGTGCGTGCCGCGGGTCGCTGCGGCCACCGACAGCGTCGCGTGCTGCGCTCCGGGCGTCGCGGCCGTGAGCGCGCCCTCCGCGACCAGCGCGCCGTCCTCGAAGAAGCGGTAGCTCGTCGCGTTGGTGCCCCACCAAAGGTCGGCGCTCACCGTGTAGGTGCCGTCACCGTCGCGGTTGTCGTGGCTCAGCACCGGCTTGCCGGGCGATGCGTCCGTCACGGTCACCGTCACCGGTGCGACGGCGGTCGATCCCTTCGAGTTCACCAGCTCGCCGGTGTACACGTAGACGCCGTTCGCGCGCCCCGACACGGGGATCGTCGCCGACTGCGCGGCCACGCCGTCGTACGTCAGGGCAACGCTGGCGATGCGCACGCCGTTCTCGTACACGCGCAGCTTCGTCGCGTTCTCGCCGTGCCACAGGTTCATGCTCACGGTGTAGGCGCCGTCCTTGAGCCCCGTGTCCCACCCGTTGTCGTGAGACAGGATGCCGCGGGCCGGCGCCTGCGCGGCGGCATCCGGTACGAGCAGCCCGTCGACGGCATCCGCCAGCGCCGTGCGCGCGCCCGCCACCGCAGCCTCGGACGGGGCATCCGCCGACAGCACGATGCGCGCCCGCTCGATCGCCTGCTGCAGTGCGGTCGCGGTCTCGGGGAGGTAGGCGGCCTGGTCGACGCCCTCCGCCGTGGTCAGCTCCTCCTCGAGACCGGAGGTGTCGGCGGGCGCCGGCGCGGCGCGCACCAGCTCCACGTCGTCGATCGTGCCCCACGCGCCGGCCGCGAGCGTCGCGGTGATGGTCACCGTCACACTGCCGCCGGCAGGCACCTGGATAGGTGCGGTCGCCGGCTGGGACCAGTTGCGCCACCCGTCCATCGAGAACGGGACGGACGCCTCGCCCGACGCGCTCGCGATGCCCAGGCGCACGCTGCTCGCCGCGTCCTCACCGTCGCCCTGCAGCGCGGCGCGCGCGACGTAGGTGCCGGCGGGGACGCCGTCCACGCGCTGGGAGAGCGTGAAGGCGTAGGCGTCCGCGGCCCAGAAGTGCGCGGACCGAGTGCCGGTGCGCGGATCGTCCCACGCGCCGACGGTGAGGGCCGCGCCCGTCTTGGCCCAGGCGCTGTTGTCTCCTTCGAACCCGGGACTGCGCAGCAGATTCTTCGGCGCGACGACGATGGTGGCGGCGGCAGCGAGCCCGGAGGCCGTGACGCCCGGGATCGCGTAGGTGCCCGGGCCCTCGATCCACTTCACCGCGTCGGACCACGTCACCTGCTCGGTCTCGCTCGAGCCGTCGTTGTACGACACCGCCACGGTCGCCGGGAGCTCGATCGCATCGCCCTCGTCCACGTTCAGCTCGACCGGCGCGACGCCGGTGACCTCACGGGGCGCGACGGCCCCGGTCCGCGCGTACGAGAAGACTTTGAGCGACTCCAGCGGCGTGCCGTCGTGGGCGAAGAGCGCCTGGTTGTCCCAGGCCGAGCCGCCGAACCACTGCCCGGCGTCGTGGGGGTCGTACTCGCCGGCGAAGCTCGACGCCCAGCCCGACCCGTGCTCCTCCCACAGCGCCTTGTTGGCCTCCAGTTCGGACGGGGGGCCGACCGGCAGCCATGCCGGCTCCCAGTAGAAGACGCCGATGCCCGCGGAACCCACGTCGACGACGGCCTGGATGACGTCGCGCACCGCGGTCGCCTGGCCCTGCACGCTGATGGGGTACTGCGTCGCCTCGGACGGCAGGTCGATCACGTTGCCGTGCCCGTCGCCGTCCTCCAGCGTGTACGCCCACGAGGTCTCCGCGACCATCACCTTCTTGCCGTACGTGTCGGCCACGCCCTTCAGCACCGAAGTGAGGTTCTCGAGGGTGCCGTGCCAGTACGGGTAGTAGCTCGACGCGAAGACGTCGTAGTCGACGCCGCGCGAGGCCAGGTTCGCGGCGTACCCGGCGTACCGGCCGCTGGTCTCGGGGTTCGTGAAGTGCACGGCGACGAGCGCGTCGGGATAGACCTCGCGCACCGCGGCCGAGCCGGCCGAGAAGATCTGCGCCATGCCGTCCCAGCCGCTCACGCCTGCCACCGCGTTGTTGGTCTCGTTGCCGACCTGCACCATGCGCACGTCGACCCCCGCGGCCGCGAGCTGTCCGAGCGCGCCGGCGGTGAAGTCCTCTACCGCGGCGGCTCTGTCGGCGACCGCGAGATCGGCCCACGCCTTGGGTGACTGCTGCTTCGCGGGGTCGGCCCAGAAATCGGAGTAGTGGAAGTCGACCAGGACGCCGAGTCCGGCATCCGTCGCCCGCTCGCCGATCTCGACGGCGCGCGCCACGTCGTTGTCGCCGCCGCCGTAGCCGTTGCCGGCCGCGTCGAACGGGTCGTTCCAGACGCGCACCCGCACGTCGGTGATGCCGGCGTCGGCGAGGACGTCGAAGAGGTCGGCGGGCTGCCCGGCGCCGTCGCGGAAGACCACACCGGAGTCCTCGAGCGCGATCGCCGACGAGACGTCGACGCCGCTGATGAAGTCCGCCGGGAGGTTCTCGACCTTCGGCACGACGATGCCGGCTGGGACGGGCCCGTCCTCGGCGGCGGCGGGCGCCGCTGCGAGCGCGGTCGCGACGAGGGCGACGGATGCCGCGACCGCCGCCAGGCGGGCGGGTCGGGGGTGGTAGGACACGATGTCTCTCCGATCGACGTTGATCGGGGGACCGCCGGGCGTCAGCCCTTGACGGACCCCGCGGTGAGGCCGCCGACGATGTAGCGCTGCAGCGACAGGAACAGGACGAGCACGGGGATCGCCGCGATCACGGCGCCCGCGGCGAACAGGCCCCAGTTGGAGGCGAGCTGGTTCGACACCCACTGGTACATGCCGACGGCGAGGGTCCAGTTCTCCTCCGAGACGAGGACGATCTTGGCGATGATGTAGTCGCCGAACGCGGCGATGAAGGCGAGAAGCGCGACCACCGCGAGGATCGGCGTGACCAGCGGCATGATGAGGCGCCAGAAGATCTGCGCGTGGGAGGCGCCGTCGATCTTGGCGGATTCGTCGATCTCGATCGGCACCGTGTTGAAGAAGCCGTACATCAAGAAGGTGTTCACGCCGAGCGCGCCGCCGAGGTACACGCAGATGAGCGCGATCTTGGAGTTGAGTCCGAGCGCGGGGACCACCTCGCCCAGCGTCAGCAGCATGAGGAAGATCGCGACGAACGCGAGGGCCTGGGGGAACATCTGGATGATGAGCAGGCCGGTGAGGCCCGCGCGGCGCCCCGAGAAGCGGAACCTCGAGAACGCGTAGGCCGCGGCCGCACCCATGAGCACGGCGCCCACCGAGCTCACGCCGCCGACGAGGAGCGTGTTTCCCGCCCATGTCCAGAACCGCGTCTCGGCGAGTGCGGCGTAGTTGGAGAGGTCGATCACGCTGAAGAGGGCGTTGGAGGCCGCCAGGGTGCCGTTGGGGTTCAGCGACGCCGACAGCACGTAGATGAGCGGGAACAGTGCGTAGAAGATGACCACGACGGCGAGGAGATACTTCCAGCCGACCTCGAGCAGCCAGCGCCGGCGGCGGGCGGCGCGGCGGTCGTCGGCCCGGCGGGTGGTCGAGGGTGCGGCGACATCGGTGGCGGTGGACATCACTGGAACTCCTCGAGCTTGCGGGTCTGGCGGAACGCGATCGCTGAGATGCCCCCGACGACGGCGAACACGAGGATCGACAGGGCGCTGGCCAGGCCGTAGTCGGCCGCACCCCCCGAGACCCCGGAGATGTCGTAGATGGCGGAGATCAGGATGTCGGTGGCGCCGAGCGCGTACGGGGCGCCCGGGATGGCGGGGCCGCCGTTGTTGAACATGTAGATGACGGTGAAGTTGTTGAAGCTGAACGCGAACGACGAGATCAGCAGGGGCGCCGTCGCCACCAGCACGAGCGGCAGGATGATCGAGCGCAGCTGGCGGGATCGTCCGGCGCCGTCGAGCGATGCCGCCTCGAGGGTGTCCTGCGGAAGGGCCTGCAGGGCGCCGGTGCACACCAGGAAGTAGTAGGGGTAGGTGAGCCAGAGGTTCACCCACACGACGGCCGCGCGCGCGAGCCACGGGTCGCCGAGCCAGTTGATGTTCGCGCCGAAGAAGAAGAGGTCGTTGATCACGCCGAACTCGGCGTTGAACATGCCGCGGAACAGCAGGGCCGACATGAACGCCGGGAAGGCGTAGGGGAGGATGTACAGCGTCCGCAGGAACCGGCGCCCCTTCAGGCGCGCGTCGTTGTAGATGAGCGCCAGCAGCAGACCGAGCGCGAACGGCAGGACGACCGAGAGCGTCGCGAAGACGAAGGTCCAGACCGTGACGGACAGCAGCACCTGGGCCAGGGCGGGGTCGGTGAACAGTCGCAGGAAGTTGTCGAAGCCGACGGTGACGTACCAGCCGGCGGGGAGGGTCGAACCGTCCTCGGCGACGAACGAGCCGCTGTCGTGGTCCGCGGTGTAGACCGTGCCGATCGTGGTGTCGGTGATGGTCTGTGCGTCGGCATCCCACACGAGCGTCGACTCGTAGACGGCGCCCGATGATCCGTCGCGCGTGCGGATCGAGCCGTCGTTGGGGTCTTCGGACACCGGGACCCGCAGGCTCGCGATCTGCTCCTGCAGCGCGGCGTCGGTGATCACGGTGGTGCGCGGAACGACTTCCCAGCCCGGCACCTCGGACGGCGCGCCGCCGCTGCCGACCTCGGCGTCACGGGCCTCTTCCAGCGGCTGCTCGGCAGAGCCGACGAGCACGTCGCCGTTCTCGTCGACGATCGCGAAGCCGAGCTCGCCCACGCGCTCGACCACCGAGAGGGGATACGTCGGGGAGTCCTCGACCCGCCGCTCGCCCTGGATGAGGGCGGCCTCGACCGCCTGCTCCTGGGTCCCCGCGTGGCCGGTGCCGTAGTTCGTGAAGGCGATGTAGGCCGTATAGCCGAAGATGAAGACCTGGAACACGAGCAGGAACACCAGCCCGGGCAGCAGGTACTTCAGAGGCAGTGCGCGCTTGGTGAAGTAGACGATGTCGGCGGCGACCAGCAGGACGAGCGTCGCCGAGAACACGATCCACGACTCGGCTCGGAAGGCGCTCAGGAGCGTCATGACTCCGAACGCGTTGACGAGCGCCATCAGCCCGAGCTTCGCGAGGAACCCCCAGCCGGGTCCCCGCCAGCGGCGCGCGTGCGACTCGCGCGGGGGCGTCTGCGCCGGCGCCTGCGGTGTGGTGGGTGCGTCCACCGTCATGCGACTGCTCCTGTCACGGGACTCCGGATGCGGAGCCGAGGGTTCGAGGGAAATGGGGTCCGGGAGGCGGGGAGAGGCACTCACCCGCCTCCCGGAGTCTTCGCCGGCCGTCGGGCCGGCCGGCGGCCGGCGTCAGCCGGCTGTCGGGGTCAGCCGCCGACCGCGGCCTGGACGTCCTGGACCATCGTGTTCCACGTCGACACGGGGTCGGCGCCGCTGATGATCTGCGACTGCGCGGCGTTCCACAGGTCCCACACCGAGCCCATCTCGGGGATGCTCGGCATCGGCACGCCGTTCTGCGCCGACGCGAGGAAGCCCGCGATGATCGGGTCGGACGCGACCTCGGTGGCCAGGGTCGACCACGCCGGGATGCGCGGGTCGGCCTCGTAGAGCGCGCGCTGCGCCTCCTCGGTGCCGACGTAGTTCACCAGGAACTCCTGCGCGAGCAGCGCGTTCTTCGACTGCGAGCTGAGGTAGAAGCCCTGCACGCCCACGAACGGCGCCGCCGTCTCGCCGCCCGCGCTGGGGATGGGGTTCACCGCGATGTTCGCGACATCCGGGTAGGCGCTGATCGCCCACGGGCCCTGGATCGTGTACGGCGCCTTGCCGGAGTTGAACAGCTCGTTGTTGATGTCGTAGTCGACGGTGGTGGAGATGTAGCCGGTGCCGTTCGTGCCGTTGGCGCCCAGCCACGTCGCGAACGCCTCTCCGGGAGCGCCGCCCATGCCGACCTCGGTCGTGTACGAGCCCGACGCGTCCTGCACGAACACCGGGGCGCCGAACGACGTCTGGAAGCCGTACATCGTGTAGCCGTCTCCGGTCTCGCCGGCGGTGTTGATGACGAACGGGCGCTCGGCGCCGGACGCCAGGCCCTTCTGGATCATCTCGTCCCACGTGGCCGGGGCCTCGGCGCCGACCAGATCGGCGTTCTGCACCAGCGCGATGGTCTCGAGCGAATAGGGCAGGGCGTAGAGCTGGCCGTCGTAGGTCATCGCCTCGAGGGCGACCGGCTCGAACTCCGACGCCTTGTCGCCGAGGTCGATCGTGTCCACGACGCCCGCGGCCACGAGGGCACCGAGCCAGTCGTGCGCGCCGACGGTGATGTCGGGGCCCTCCCCGGTCGGCACCTGCGCGATGAAGTCGTTGCGGAGGTCCTCGAAGTTCTTCTGGACGAGCTCGACGGTCGCGCCGGTCTCCTCCTCGAACGCGGCCGCCGCGTCGGCGATGGCCTGCTCGCGCTCCT
This sequence comes from Microbacterium ureisolvens, assembly GCF_015278315.1. Classification (GTDB taxonomy): domain Bacteria; phylum Actinomycetota; class Actinomycetes; order Actinomycetales; family Microbacteriaceae; genus Microbacterium; species Microbacterium ureisolvens. The sequence goes on from NZ_JADIJE010000008.1 coordinate 60,507, forward strand.
CGTCGGTCCAGATGACGAGCGTGGCGTCGCTGCCCTCGGCATCGCTGTCGCCGTTGTCGGACGAGCCGCCGCCGGCGCAGCCGGCGAGGACGACCGCTGCCGTGAGCGCCAGCGCTCCGAATGCGATCTGCTTTCGCATGGTTTCCCTTTCGATGGTGGGTGGTGTGGGGGATTCGGGTCAGGAGGTGCGCGGCGTCCGGACGACGGCCACGCCTCCGGCCGGCACGACGAGCTCACCCTCGACGGGTCTGCCGGTGAGGAGCTCCGTGCCGATGGCGACCAGCGGCACGTCGTCGTCGCGATGGTTGATCACGACGGAGTAGTCCGCCGCGCCGCCGCGGCGCACCACGACCTCGAGCCCTTCCGGACGCTCCGAGGGCGAGATGCCCGCGTCGGCGTACACCTCCGACATGACGGTGCGCAGGGCCGCGGCATCCAATCGCGTGCTGATGTACCAGCCGTGCCCGGCGCCGTGCGCGTGACGGGTGACGGCCGCCTTGCCGGCGCCGGGTCCGTCGACGTAGGTGCCCTTGACCTCGGCGCCCGCGAGGACGACGTCCTCCTGCCACGCGTCGGCCAGGAGGGTGACGGATGCCTCCCCCTCCCACCGAACCGCGTGCCGGGCGCCTTCGCGCAGGGGCAAAAACTCCTCGACCACGAGACCGAGCGCGTCGCGCAGCGGAGCGACGAAACCGCCCTCGTGCACGGCGTCGTTCTCGTCGACGACGGCGGAGAAGAACGACACGACGAGCGTGCCGCCGGCGTCGACGTACCGGGTGAGGTTCGCCGCGTCGGCGGTGCTCAGCAGGTACTGCGCGGGGGCCACCACGAGCTTGTAGGCGGAGAGGTCCTGGCCCGGGAGGGCGAAGTCCACCGTGATGCCGTCGCGCCACAGCCGCTCGTAGAAGGAGCGGATCTGCCCGGCATGTGACACGTCCACCGACGGGCGCCACTCGAGGTCCTGCGCCCAGAACGACTCGAAGTCCCACAGGATCGCGACCTCGGCCGCCACCCGTGAGCCGCGCACCTCGTCGAGGCGCCCGAGGGCGTCGCCCAGCTCGACGACCTCGCGCCACACGCGCGAGGTCGTGCCGGCGTGGGGGATCATCGCGGAGTGGAACTTCTCGGCGCCCGAGCGTGACGCGCGCCACTGGAAGAAGAGGATCGCATCCGCGCCGCGCGCGAGGTGCGTGAGCGAGTTGCGGGCCATCTCGCCGGGCCGCTTGGCGACGTTGCGCGGCTGCCAGTTGACCGCGGAGGTCGAGTGCTCCATGAGGATCCAGGGCTTGCCGCCGCCGACCGAGCGCGACAGGTCGGCGGCGATCGCCAGGCCGATCTCGCCCTCGGGGTCGGCTGCCCACAGGTAGTGGTCGTCCGAGACGATGTCGACTTCGCGGGCCCACGCCCACATATCGGTCGTCCAGCTCTGGTTGGCCATGAAGTTCGTCGTGATCGGCTGCGATGCGTGGGCGCGGATCGCGTCGCGCTCGGCGATGAAGCACGCGCGCAGCTGGTGATCGGTGAAGCGCGCGAAGTCGAGGCGCTGCGCCGGGTTCACGACCGACGGTGCGGCCGCCGGCGCACCGACGTGCTCCCATTCGCCGTAGCGCTGGCCCCAGAACGTGGTGCCCCACGCGGCGTTGAGGGCGTCCAGCGTGCCGTACTTCTCACGCAGCCAGTCGCGGAAGGCGCGCACGGACTGCTCGGAGTAGTCCTCGCCGACGGGCACACCGTACTCGTTGTGGACGTGCCACATGACGACGGCCGGATGCGAGCCGTAGCGCTCCGCCAGTGCCGACGCGATGCGCACGATCGCCTCGCGGTAGGCGGGCGACGCATGCGAGGCCATGCCGCGCGCGCCGAAGCCCATCGTGACGCCGTCGCGCGAGACCACGCGGGCGTCGGGGTGGTTCGCGAAGAACCAGGCCGGGGGAGAGGCGGTCGGCGTGCCGAGATCGGCCGAGATGCCGTTCTCGTGCAGCAGGTCGAGGAGCTCGTCGAGCCACGCGAAGTCGAAGACGCCCTCGCTGGTCTCGATGAGTGCCCACGCGAAGATGCCGACGCTGACGAGGTTGACCCCGGCCTCGCGCATGAGGGCGACGTCTTCGCGCCACACCTCTCTCGGCCACTGCTCGGGGGTGTAGTCGCCGCCGTAGGCGATCCCCCTGATCTCGGGCCAGCGGTCGGGCGAGCTCATAACACTCCATCGGGTCGGGGGCAGGTGCGATCCTGCGGGTGGGGCGGTGGCCGGCGTCGTGATGACTGTGACCGGTCACAGTTCTACCCGAGCGGACGTCGTCGGGCACGGGTCCGCTCGGAACCGTTACCCAACTGTGACCGGTCACAGCCTTGGCCGTGTCGGCGCGTCGCACCGCGTCCGGCGGGAGTAGAGTCGCTGGTCGTGGAGGAGACGACATCGGTGCGGCGCAAGCCCACGATCCGCGACGTGGCCGCGGCTGCCGGCGTCTCGCGCGGCACCGTGTCGCGCGTCATCAACGGGGGCCATTGGGTGTCGCCGGACGCGCGGGTGGCTGTCGAGGAGGCGATCCGGCGCACCGGGTACACGGCGAACCACGCTGCGCGCAGCCTCGCCACCGGGCGGTCGGGCTCGCTCGCGTTCCTGCTGACCGAGCCGCAGCACCTCCTCTTCCAGGACCCGACCTTCGCGCTCCTGCTGCGCGGGGCCGCCGAGGCGCTCGCGCAGCGGTCGATGACACTGGTGCTCCTGGTCGCCGGCACGCCAGCGGAGCGCGCGAACGTCGCCCACTTCGTCAGCGCGGGCCATGTCGACGGCGTGCTGCTCATCTCATCGCACGAGGCCGATCCGCTCGTGGACGAGCTGCTCGAGGCGGGGGTCCCCACCGTGTGCTGCGGCATCCCGCTCGGTCATGAGTCCCAGGTGCCGACGGTCTCGGTCGATGAGATCGGGTCGGCCCGCGAGATGACCCGCTACCTGCGCGGACGCGGCCACCGGCGCATCGCCATGATCGCCGGCCCTCACGACACGCCGGGCGGCAAGTTCCGCCTCGTCGGCTTCGAAGAGGAGATGGGCGACGAGTTCGACCCCGCGCTCGTCGAGGAGGGCGACTACAGCCAGGAGTCGGGCGCCGTCGCGATGGCCAGGCTGCTCGAGCGCACGCGCGACATCGACGCCGTCTTCGCCGCGAGCGACCTGATGGCAGCCGGAGCCGTGGCGACCCTCCGCAAGGCGGGCCTGCGGGTGCCCGAAGACATCGCGGTGGCCGGCTTCGACGACTCCGGCCTGGCGGCCACGCACGAGCCGGCGCTGACGACCATGCGGCAGCCGTGGGAGCGGATCAGCGACGGGATGGTGTCGCTGCTGCTCGACGTGATCGACGGTGGCCGGCCCGAGCCGCTCACCCTCCCCACGACCCTCGTCGTGCGCGACAGCGCGTGAGCCGAGTGTTACGTCCAGCCCCTCCGAGGCGTGCGGACGGGGGCGTCCGGTCACAGCGGCGGTGGCGGCATCCGCGCTGACTAGACTCGTCGGGTGACTTCCGGCCCCTCGTCCTTCTACATCACGACGCCGATCTACTATCCGAGCGACGTGCCCCACATCGGCCACGGCTACACCACCGTGGCGGTCGACACGCTCGCGCGCTGGCACCGCCAGGCGGGCGACGACACCTGGATGCTCACGGGCACCGACGAGCACGGCCAGAAGATGATGCGCGCGGCCTCGGCGAACGGGGTCACGCCCCAGGAGTGGGTCGACAAGCTCGTCACCGAGGCGTGGTTCCCGCTGCTGGAGACGTTGGACGTCGCCAACGACGACTTCATCCGCACGACCCAGCAGCGCCACGAGGAGCGCGTGCAGCAGTTCGTGCAGGCCATCTTCGATCGCGGCTACATCTACGCCGGCGAGTACGAGGCGCTGTACTGCGTGGGCTGCGAGGAGTTCAAGCCCGAGTCCGAGATCGTCGACGGCACGGGTGCCTTCGAGGGCCTCAAGGTCTGCGCGATCCACTCCAAGCCGCTGGAGCTCCTCCAGGAGAAGAACTACTTCTTCAAGCTCAGCGAGTTCCAGGACAAGCTGCTCGAGCTCTACTCGACCGTGCCTGACTTCGTGCGCCCCGAGTCGGCGCGCAACGAGGTCGTCTCGTTCGTCAAGAACGGCCTCAAAGACCTGTCGATCTCGCGCTCGGCGTTCGACTGGGGCATCCCGCTGCCGTGGGAGGAGTCTCACGTCATCTACGTGTGGGTCGACGCGCTCCTGAACTACGCCACCGCCATCGGCTACGGCGAGGACCCCGAGGGGTTCGCCCGCCGCTGGCCGGCGTACCACATCGTCGGCAAGGACATCCTGCGCTTCCATGCCGTCATCTGGCCCGCGATGCTGATGGCCGCCGGCCTCGAGGTGCCGCGCGGCGTCTTCGCGCACGGCTGGCTGCTCGTGGGCGGCGAGAAGATGTCGAAGTCGAAGCTCACCGGCATCGCGCCGACCGAGATCACCGACGTCTTCGGCTCGGACGCGTACCGGTTCTACTTCCTGTCGGCGATCGCGTTCGGCCAGGACGGCTCGTTCTCGTGGGAGGACCTCTCGGCCCGCTACCAGGCCGAGCTCGCCAATGGGTTCGGCAATCTCGCCTCGCGTACGACGGCGATGATCGAGCGCTACTTCGAGGGGATCGTGCCGCCCGCCGGCGCCTACACCGAGGCCGACCTGCACATCCAGAAGACGGTGGCGGATGCCGCGACCGCCGCGGACGCCGCGATCGAGCGGTTCCGCATCGATGAGGCGATCTCGTCGATCTGGACCATCGTCGATGCGCTGAACCTCTACATCACCGAGAACGAGCCGTGGGCGCTGGCCAAGGACGAGACGCAGCGCGAGCGCCTGGGCACCGTGCTGTACACGGCGGCCGAGGGACTGCGCGCCCTCGCGGTGCTGCTGTCGCCGGTGATGCCGGTCTCGACCGAGAAGCTGTGGATCGCGCTCGGCGCGGCCGAGTCGATCGGGCGGCTGCACGACCAGCCCCTCCGCGAGGCGGGCGCATGGGGTGCGCTCACGCCCGGCACCTCGGTGAACGGCCTCGCGCCGCTGTTCCCGCGCGTCGAGCAGTCGGTCTGATCAGCGCGTCACCGGAGCTTCCGTGTCCCGTTCTCCCGCCTCCATGTCCCAGTTTCCGCGGCTCCGCGACCCCTTTTCGGGCCGAAAGTGGGACACGCATGAGCGAAAGCGGGACACGCATGAGTGAGCCGAGAGTGCCGTACCCCGATGCGACCGCCGACCCGTCGCAGTACGTGCGCACGCGCGAGAAGGGCTCGCGCGACGTCTCATACCCCGACGCGCCCGAGCCCCTGGCGGTGCCGGTGTACGACAACCATGCCCACCTCGAGATCGAGGACGGCGTCGGCCTGTCGCTCGACGATCAGCTCGAGCGCGCGGGCGAGGTCGGCGTGGTCGGCGTCGTGCAGGCAGGTGGCGACATCGAGTCGAGCCGGTGGTCGGCGTGGGCCGCGGCATCCCATCCCCGCATCCTCGCGGCGGTCGCCATCCACCCGAACGAGGCGCCCGCGTACGCCGAGGCGGGCAGGCTCGACGAGGCGATCGGCGTGATCGACGAGCTCGCCGCGCAGCCGCGGGTGCGCGCGATCGGCGAGACGGGCCTGGACTTCTTCCGCACCGACGACGGCGGGCGGCCGGCGCAGTTCGAGAGCTTCGAGGCGCACATCGCCCTGGCCAAGAAGCACGGCGTCGCGATGCAGATCCACGACCGCGACGCGCACGAGGCGGTGCTCCAGACGCTCGAGCGCGTCGGCGCGCCGGATCGCACCGTGTTCCACTGCTTCTCGGGCGACGCCGACATGGCCCGCATCGCGGGCGAGCGCGGCTACTGGTTGTCGTTCGCCGGCAACATCACGTTCAAGAACGCGCAGAACCTTCGCGATGCGCTCGCGGTGATCCCGCGCGAGCGGATCCTGGTCGAGACGGATGCCCCGTTCCTGACACCGACGCCGCACCGCGGCCGGCCGAACGCGCCGTACCTGATCCCGGTGACGGTGCGGTTCATGGCCGCCGAGCTCGGCGTCGACGTCGACGAGCTGTCGGCGCAGATCGCGGCGAACACGCTCGAGGTATACGGCTCCTTCGAGGACTGAGCAGGCGCGGAGGCGGCGGTGGACGACGAGCTGTGGGACCTGACGGATGCCGCCGGCACCTCCCTCGGGCGCACCCATCGCCGGGGCGACCCGGACTTCCCCGCCGGCCTGTTCCACATCGTGGCGTCCGTGTGCGTCGTGCGCGAGGACGGCCTGGTACTCATGACGCGGCGCGCGGAGGCGAAGGACTGGGGGCTCACCTGGGAGTTCCCGGCCGGGAGCGCCCTGACCGGCGAGACGAGCGCGCAGGCGGCGGTGCGCGAGCTGCGCGAGGAGACGGGCGTGCAGGTGGGGACGTCGCAGCTGAAGCTCGTCGGGCGCCTCACCGAGCGCACGGCGCTGTTCGACGTCTATGTCGTCCACGTCCCCGGGGATCCCGTGCTGGCGCTCGACCCCGCCGAGGTGTGCGAGAGCGCGTGGGTGCCTCTCGCCGAGGCTCTGCGTCGCGGCGCGGACGGCGAGATGGCCGGCCCCTGGACCCCGCGGCTCGAGGCGCTCGGCGCCCTGCTGACCGAGCTCGTGAGCCGGTAGTCGGCACGCCTCACGCCCGCCCGGTGCCGGTGCGTCCTTCCGGCACCGCCAGTGCGTCGGGGATCGCGGTACGGACGAGCGTGACGAGGGTGCCGCGCAGCAGAGCCTCGAGCTGGGCCCGCGTGATGTCGTCGACGATCAGCCACCTGCGGGTCAGGGACGTGGCGTAGGCGGAGTACCCGTGGAGCGCGGACCGGACGACGGGGTGGTCGCGCACATCGTGGAGCCCGACGATCTCGCAGATCTGGTCGGCCATCGCGTCGATGTACTCGTCGACGATGCGCGCGAGGTCGTCCTCGAGCGTCGAGCCGAGGTAACGGGATGCCGTCAGCCACGTCTCCCGCCCCCGTGCGGCCATGCCGACCCAGCCCGTGACGCCGATCGCGATCCGCTCCTCGAGCGACGCGGTCTCGGGGAAGGACGGCCCATCGAAGCGGGGCTCGCCGAGAAGTCGCGCCAGGACGGCGACGTGGAGCTGTCGTCGCGTGGGGAAATAGTGGCTGAGGAGCCCCCGGCTGACTCCGCACGCGGCGGCCAGCTCGCTCGCCGTCACGTGCTCGTACGGCCGCGTCGCGAAGACGGTGCTCGCGGCCGCGACGATCGCCTCGCGCCGTTCGTCGGGCGGCAGACGGCGACGCGGGGAGTCCATGGAGCCATCCTGCCTCAGTCCGTGCGCGGCTCCGGCGAGTGCCCGCAGCATGGTTGCGATTGCTTGTTGTCACCCTGGCAATAAGCCTCTACCATCCGAAGTGAATCGCGATTCACAAGCGCGACCCCCCATGGAACACGGACGAAGGAGTTCGATATGGCAGACATCAGCAGACGGAAGCTCCTGCTCGCCGGCGGTGCGATCGGGGCCATGGGTGCCCTGAACGTCGTCTCGCCCGTCCACGCCTGGACATGGAACTCACTCGGCTCCATCGCCGCGACGGATTCCGTGCGTGATCCCCGTTTCGTCTGGGACGACCAGGTTGATCCGGTCATCGCCTCGCTGCTCGACCGGGGCGGCGTCCCTGCCGTCAACGCCACGCTCAAGCCCTGGGTGTACAACGGACAGCGCGTCCCCTCTGGCCTGCCCGCCGACGTCCAGGGCATCGTCGACATGGCGCGCACGCTGCCGTCGTGGGCCGACCTGCGCAAACTCGACATCGCCTACCGGTTCGCCACCAAGCGCGGACTTTATCTCGGTGTGCTGTACGGAATGAACAGCGGCATGATGAGCGCCGCGATCCCGCGTGAGGCACGGGCCGTCTACTGGTCGAAGGGCGGCGCCGACATCCGCGATCGCATCGCCAAGACGGCGAAGCTCGGCTACGACATCGGCGCGTACCACGCGTACCGCCCCGACGGGAAGATGATCGTCACCTGCGTGAAGACGCGCCTCACCCACTCGGCCGTGCGCCACCTGCTCCCGCAGTCATCGCATTGGAGGGCGTCGGCAGACGAGCAGATCCCCATCAGCCAGTACGACATCCTCGTGACGTGGCACAGCCTGGCGTCGTCGGTGATGCAGAAGCTCGACGAATGGGGAGTGCGCATCCCCTCCGACGAGCGCGACGCCTATCTGCACCTGTGGCAGGTGACCGCGTCGATGCTCGGCGTCGACGACGAGTACATCCCCGTCAGCTGGGAGCAGGCGGAGCAGCAGCGCCAGCAGGTGCTCGTCCCCCTTCTCGCCCGCACCGATGAGGGCGTGAAGCTCGCCGACATGCTGGTGAACCTCGGCGAGTACATCGACTTCACGCTCGTCACCCAGCCGATCTTCGAAGCCGTCACGCGCTACATGCTCGGCGACACGGTCACCGACATGCTCGAGCTCACCCGGCGTCCGATCCTCGAGAAGACGGTCGAGGAGGCGTGGCCGATCTTCGTCAGGATCCGCGAGGCCGGCCTGCCGATCCCGCTGGCACCCACGATCTACTCGGCGTTCGAGGAGCTCATCCGTCTGTTCGCGCTGTTCTATCTGAACCCGTTCCAGCAGATCAACATCGACATCCCCACCGGGAACAATCCCGATTACGAGCACTGAGCGACGTCGGGCCGGTGCTGCCGAGCCCGTGCTCAGTCGCGCAGCGGAAGGCCGCCGGCGCCGGGCTCCTCCTCGCCGGAGACCTCGTCGGCGTCCGCTGCGTCGAGCACGGGCTTGGCAGCGGCGATGTGCGAGATCGAGCGCCACACCAGGGCGAGGGTCACCGCCGAGCCGGCGAACGCGAACCACCAGGGGGCGGTGAGCCCGAACAGCTGCGCGAGCAGCCCGCCGATGAACTGCCCGATCACCAGCCCGCCGAAGACGCCGACCATGTTGACCGACGCGATGCGGCCCTGGAGCTCCATCGGGACGAGGCGCTGACGCACGGTCGTCGAGATCGTGCCCCACACGAACGCATACAGGCCGAAGCCGAACATGATGACGAAAGCCACCGCGGGCGACGTCGTGAGGGCGAAGCACAGGTGCATGAGCACCTCGAGCGACAGGCACACGCGCATCAGCGTCGAGAACGAGACGTGCCGCTCGAGCCAGCCGAAGCTGAAGACCGCGATGATGCCGCCGATCGCCGACGCGGTCGTGAGCGCCCCGTAGCCGACGGGCCCCATGCCGAGATGCTCGGTGGCGTAGAGGACGAGCACGCCCCACGGCGCGGCCCACGTCACGTTGAAGACCAGGATGATGATGACGAGGGTGCGCACGGGCGCGTTGTGGCGCAGCCATCGCAGGCCCTCGCGGATCGCGTGCGCCTTCGTGCCGCGCTCTGACTCGGGATGCTGCGGAACGGGTGTCCGCGCGATGCGCGAGATGAGCAGCACCGCGAGCGACACGCACAGCACCTGCAGCACGAACGGCCAGAACCAGCCGACCGCGAACAGGAAGGCGCCCAGCGGGGGCCCGGCCAGCTGGTTCGCGACGAGGTAGCCGGCCTGCATGCGCGCGTTGCCGATTCCGAGATCGGCGGGCTTGACCAGCATCGGGAGCAGGGTGCTGCCCGCCGAGTCGGCGAAGACCTCCGCCGTGCCGTACAGGAACGCCGTCGCCAGCACGAGCCACACGGTCGCCTGCCCGGTGACCAGGAACGCCACGAGGATCAGCACGATCACCGCACGCAGCCCGTTGGCGAGCATCACCAGCCGGCGTCGGTCGTGGTGGTCGGCGACCGCACCCGCCAGCAGGCCGAACAGCAGCCACGGCAGGAACTGCATCATGGCGCCGGCGGCGACGAGGATCGGCGAGGAGGTGAGCGACGCGATCAGCAGCGGCGCGGCGGCCAGCGCGATGCCGTCGCCGAGGTTGCTCGTCCACGACGACGCGAGCAGCCACCGGAAATCGGTGCCCAGGCGGCGTGGTGCGATCAGGTCGCCGAGCGAAGGCATCCCGCCATCCTAGAGGCGGCAGCGGGGCCGCCATGACGGACGACGGATGCCGCGCCCGCAGCGCCCGTCACTTCCCGGCGGGCGCCCCGCCACGGTGGGTGAAGAGCGTCTCGGTCTGCTCGATGTCCATGCCCTTGGTCTCGGGCACGCGCCAGGCCACGTAGATGAAAGACAGCGCCGCGAACAGCGCGTACATCCCGTAGGTCAGGGGGAGCGACCACGTCGACATGACGGGGAACGAGATCGTGATGAGGAAGTTCGCGATCCACTGCGCCCCGGCAGCGACCCCCAGCGCCTTGCCGCGGATGCGGCTCGGGAAGATCTCGCCCAGGAGCACCCAGACCAGGGGGCCCCACGAGGCGCCGAAGCCGATCACGAACACGTTCGCGGCGATGAGGGCGATCGGACCCCACGGCGCGGGGAGCACGACCTCGCCGGCGCTGTCGGTCTCGGAGAACAAGAACGAGATGGCCATGAGGCCGAGCGACAGCGTCATCAGCACGGAGCCGGTCAGCAGGATCGGCTTCCGGCCGACGCGGTCCACGAGGAAGATCGCGATCAGGGTGACCAGGACGTTCGTGATCGAGGTCACGACGCTGATCGTGAAGGAGTCGCTCTCGTCGAATCCGACCGACTGCCAGAGGCTGGTCGAGTAGTAGAAGATCACGTTGATGCCGACGAACTGCTGGAACACAGAGAGGATGATTCCCACCCAGACGATGCGCTGCAGCCCGAGCACGGGGCCGCGGAGGGAGACGCCGGCGTTCTTGCGATCGGTCTCGATCGCCGTCTGCAGGTCGCGCATCGTGTGGTCGAGGTCGGCAGCCGGGACCAGGCGGGCGAAGATCTGGCGGGCTTCGTCGATGCGTCCCTTCGCGATGAGGTAGCGCGGCGACTCGGGGAGGGTGAAGGCGAGGATGCCGTAGACCGCGGCCGGCACGGCGCCGACGATGAACATCCAGCGCCACGCCTCGAGCCCGAACCACAGCACGTTGTCGGCGCCGCCGGCGGAGTTCGCAAGCAGCGCGTCCGACAGCAGCGCCGCGAAGATGCCGATCGTGATCGCGAGCTGCTGCAGCGAGGCGAGCCCGCCGCGGATCTGACGCGGTGCGATCTCGGCGATGTACGCCGGTGCGACGACCGATGCGATGCCGATGCCGAGCCCGCCGATCACCCGCCAGAGCGCGAGATCCCACGCCGAGAACGCGAGGCCGGCGCCGATCGACGAGACGAAGAACATGATGGCGCCGAGGAACATCACCCGCAGGCGGCCCCATCGGTCCGACAGATTGCCCGCGATGATCGCGCCGACCGCACAGCCGAGCAGGGCGATGGCCACGACGAACCCGGTGATGACGTCGTTGAGCGCGAAGTCCCGCGAGATCGAGTCGACCGCGCCGTTGATGACCGAGGAGTCGAAGCCGAAGAGGAAGCCGCCCACCGCCGCCGCGACCGACAGGCCGATCGCTCGTCGCCCGTAAGGACTGCGGAGGGAGAACGCGTCTGCGGGGATCGAGCCGGTCGAGTGCATGCTCGTCACGCTATCGGGCGGTCGACCGCGGGGCGAGGGCATGCGTGGCGCGTCGCCCGCGTGGTATGAGGCCGTACAGTGAAACGCATGCCCGTGACACTGCTCGGTGCGGCCGAGATCCGCGCGCTCGCCGCCGACCTCGACGTCACCCCGACCAAGAAGCTCGGGCAGAACTTCGTCGTGGACGCCAACACCGTCCGCAAGATCGTGCATGTCGCCGAGGTCCGCGCGGGCGATCGGGTGGTCGAGGTGGGGCCGGGGCTGGGGTCGCTCACGCTGGCGATCCTCGAGGCCGGGGCATCCGTCACGGCCGTCGAGATCGACCACCGCCTCGCCGAGCGGCTCCCTGCGACCGCCGCCGCGCACGGCGTCCCGGACGGCGCCCTGACCGTCGTCGACGCCGATGCGCTGCGCGTCACCGAGCTGCCGGGCGAGCCTACGGTGCTGGTGGCGAACCTGCCCTACAACGTCAGCGTGCCGGTGCTGCTGCACTTCCTCGAGACCTTCCCCGGGCTCGATCGAGGCGTCGTCATGGTGCAGGCAGAGGTCGGGGAACGCCTCGCGGCCCCGCCCGGGTCGAAGGTGTACGGGGCGCCGAGCGTCAAGGCCGCGTGGTACGGACCCTGGCGACTGGCGGGCACCGTGTCGCGGCAGGTGTTCTGGCCGGTGCCCAACGTCGACAGCGTGCTCGTCGGGTTCCATCGCGACTCCGAGCCGCGCGGCGACGAGGATCTGCGCCGCCGGACGTTCGCGATCATCGACGCCGCCTTCCAGCAGCGGCGCAAGATGCTGCGGCAGGCGCTCTCGCAGGTGCTCGGGGGCAGCGCGGGTGCGGCATCCGTCATCCTCGAGCGCGCGGGCGTCGCACCCACCGCCCGCGGCGAGGACCTCTCGATCGACGACTACGTGCGCATCGCCGAGGCCGCCTCTTCGCAACCTGCAAGCTGAAATTCAGCGGATCTTCACCGCGTCGTCGGGAACCTCCCGAAACACGCCGGTAACATTTCAGCGTTCGTCGTCCGGTAACACAGGCAGATCGCCTCGCGGCGGACCGGAGTGAACCTGCCATGCGCACCGCCGAGTACCCGGCTCCCGACCGCGTCCTTCTGCACCTCAGCGACACCCACCTGCGCGCCGCCGCGACGCCGCGCCTCTTCGACGCCCTGGACGGCGCCGCGCGCCTGACCGAGGCGCTCGCCGCGATCGAGGCGAGCGGCATCCGGCCCGACGCCGTCGTCTTCACCGGCGACCTCGTCGACCTCGGCGAAGCCGACGCCTACGCCGACCTGCGCGCGATCGTCGAGCCGGTCGCCGATCGCCTCGGCGCCCGCGTGCTGTGGGTGATGGGCAACCACGACGAGCGCGGTGCCTTCCGCGAGAACCTGCTCGACGAGGCATCCGATCCGCGTCCGGTCGACCGGGTGGACGAGCTCGACGGCCTCCGCGTGATAACGCTCGACACCAGTGTTCCGGGCCATCACCACGGCGAGGTCCGCGACGAGCAGCTGGCATGGCTCGCCGAGGTGCTCGCGACGCCCGCGCCGCTGGGCACCGTCCTCGCGATGCACCACCCGCCGGTTCCGAGCGTGCTGCCGCTGGCCGCCAGCGTCGAGCTGCGCGACCAGAGCCGGCTGGCCGCGGTGCTGCGTGGCAGCGACGTGCGCGCCATCATCGCCGGTCACCTGCACTACTCGACCTTCGCGACGTTCGCCGGCATCCCGGTGTCGGTCGCGTCATCGACCTGCTACGCGCAGGACCTCACCGTCCCCGTCGGCGGAACCCGCCCGCAGGACGGCGCTCAGGCCTTCAATCTCGTCCACGTGTACGACGACACCGTGGTGCACTCGGTGGTGCCCGTCGCGGCGCCGCTCACGCTCGAGCACATCGATGCCGACGAGGCTCGCCGGCGCCTGCTCGACGCCGGTGTCGCGCCTCTCACCGCCGCGCGGAGGGATGCGCCGACCGAGCCGATTCCCGTGCTGCGCTGAGCTCGTCGCGCTCCCACGGCGGGCGCACCGGGAACATGCGCTCCAGCACGCTGCCGATCGAGCGCACGCGGATCTCCTCGGGGACCTCCAGCTCACCGCCGTCGTTGAGGCAGAACATGTCCGCGTCGCAGCGCTCGGCGAGACGCTCCATGAGCCGCAGGCCCTTGGCCAGCGTCGTCTGCGCGTAGCGCACGCGGGGTGCTCGCGTGGCGATCGCGCGGCCGGTCAGCAGCGCGTAGTAGTGGTAGAGGCTGTTGGTCACCGAGATGTCGGTGGCGGAGCGGAACCGGGATGCCGCGGTCCGGGCGAAGTCCTCGGGGAAGGTCTCCTCGAGCTCGGCCATGACGCTCTTGCGCAGCGGTGCGGCACAGTGCTCGAGGTCGCGGACGATCGTCCGCCCGAACCGTTCCTTCAGCAGCGCACGGTTGACCCGCAGGCCGTTGTCGTGACCGCTGCGCTGGAGGGCGGGCTCTCCGGCGCCGATGCGCACCTCGCATTCGACGAACTTCGTGACGCCGCCCGGTGTGAAGAACATCTCCGGCTCGACCGGGCGCCCGAAGAACATGTCGTCGTTCGAGTAGAGGAAATGCTCGGCCAGGCCCGGGATGCGGTGCAGCTGCGCCTCGACCGCGTGCGAGTTGTGGGTCGGGAGCACCGAGGGGTCGGCGAAGAACTCCTCACTGCGGACGATCGTGACCTTCGGGTGGTCCAGCAGCCAGGAGGGCGCCGGCGAGTCGGTAGCGATGAAGATGCGTCGCACCCACGGGGCGTACATGTGCACGCTGCGCAGGGCGTAGCGCAGCTCGTCGACGTGGCGGTAGCGGGCCGGGCCGTCGTCGCCCTCGCCGACGACGTACTCGGCCAGCTGGGCGGCCCGCTGCCGCCGGAAGTCGCTGGATGAGCCGTCGACCCACGAGAAGACGAGGTCGATGTCTTCGGTGATCTCGAGCGGCTGCGGGTCGAACATGCCGGCGATGGTGCGCCAGATCCGTCCGTGCCGTTCCACGGTGGTGTAGGCGAGGTCCTCGGCAGGAGTGTGCCGGCGGGTCAGCGCGTTGTCGCGCGGTGCCTCGACGACGTCGTCCCCGAAGCGCCAGAACTCCAGATGCACGCCGACTGCGGGACCGTAGCGCAGCGAGCCGGCGCTGGTGATGCGCGGGCGGTACAGGCGCAGGACGGAAGGCGCGTCCGCGACGGCCGGCGCGTCGCACGCCAGCAGCGGGCCGCGGCCCTTGGCCTTGACGTACAGCGGCTCGCGCGTGCACACGGCGGCCAGGGCGCTCATCGCCTCGTCACGGTCGCGGAGGTCCACCACGAGCGCGGGGATCGTGCGGTCGTGCCGGATCAGCAGGGTCTGGATGCCCGCCTCGTCGAGCGCGGACGCGGTCAGCAGCAGATCGGCCTCCCGCGCGTCGTGAGGCGCGACGTCGTCGTGGACGAGATGGAGGATGCCGCGGTCCACGACCACGTCGGCCCGCTCGGTGAGCACGGTCCACGGATCGGCGGCATGCGGCAACGCAGACAGCAGGGTCATGCGGTCCTCCTTCTCGGTCGGCGGCCGGCGGCGCCCGAACGCGTCCAGAGCCGGTCTCGACACCATAAGCGAGCGTCGGTTACGGCCGCGTTTCGCGCGAAGGGCCTTGACACAGGATCCACCCGTGTGCCCTCGGCGCGCACCTGCGCGGGCGGCCCGACGTCGCTAGCCTGGACCGGTGACCGAAGACGCGCGCTACCTGTCCCGTGGAGGAGATCTCCACCGCCCCTACACCGCCGCCGCCGACCGCTACACCGGCGCCGACTACCGTCGCGTCGGCACGTCGGGCCTGACGCTTCCGCCCGTGTCGCTGGGCCTGTGGTGGAACTTCGGCGACAACATCCCCTTCGACAACCAGCGTGCGCTGCTGCGCCACGCGTTCGACCGGGGCATCACCCACTTCGACCTGGCGAACAACTACGGCCCGCCCTACGGCACGGCCGAGACCAACTTCGGCCGCATGATGCGCGAGGACTTCGCCCCCTACCGTGACGAGCTCATCATCTCGTCGAAGGCCGGCTACGACATGTGGCACGGTCCCTACGGCAACGGCGGCTCCCGCAAGTACCTGATCTCCAGCGCCGAGCAGTCGCTCACGCGCATGGGCATCGACTATGTCGACATCTTCTACTCGCACCGCGTCGATCCTGATGTGCCCGTCGAAGAGACGGTCGGCGCCCTCGACACGCTGGTGCGGCAAGGCAAGGCCCTCTACGTGGGGATCTCGTCGTACAGCGCGGAGCGGACGGCGGTCGCGGCATCCGTCGCCCGCTCGCTGGGCACTCCGCTGGTGATCCACCAGCCGGCCTACTCGATCCTCAACCGGTGGGTCGAGGACGGCCTGACCGGCGTGCTGCGGCAGGAGGGCATGGGCGCCATCGCGTTCACGCCGCTCGCGCAGGGCCTGCTCACCGACAAATACCTGGGCGGCGGCGACGCCGACCGCGCCCAGCAGCGCGCCTCGCTGCCGAGGGGGCCTCTCAGCGACAAGGGGCTGTCGACCCTGCGCTCGCTCGACGTCATCGCCAAGGAGCGCGGGCAGACGCTCGCGCAGATGGCCATCCAGTGGGTGCTGCGCGACCCGGTGGTCGCGTCGGCCCTCATCGGGGCCTCGCGACCGGCACAGCTCGACGAGAACCTCAAGGCACTCGAGGGGCCCGCCTTCACGACGGAGGAGCAGGAGCGCATCGACGCGCTGTCGGACGGCATCGACGTGGACCTCTGGGCGGAATCGGCGAACCGGTGAGCGAGGCTCTCGCCGCCGACGGCGTCCGGGTGCGGGCGCCCGGCAAGCTCAACCTCTTCTTCGAGGTCGGCGGCGTGCACGCGGACGGCTACCACGACGTCGCGTCGGCGTACCAGGCGGTCTCGCTGTACGAGGACGTGTGGGCCTCGCCGTCCGACGAGTTCACGGTTGCGGTCTCGGGCACGGTCGACGTGTCGGGCGTCCCCGCCGACGACCGCAACCTGGCGGTGCGCGCGGCTCGGCTGGTGGCTCAGCGCATCGGCCACGCGGGCGGCGTCCACCTCGACATCGTCAAGCACGTCCCGGTGGCAGGCGGCATGGGCGGAGGATCCGCGGATGCCGCGGCCGCCCTCGTCGCCTGCGACGCGCTGTGGGGCGCCGAGCTCGGCAGCGCCGAGCTGCACAAGCTGGCCGCCCGCCTCGGGGCCGACGTGCCCTTCGCGCTCATGGGAGGCACCGCCGTCGGGACCGGTCGGGGAGACCAGCTGAGCCCCGCGCTCGCGAAGGGCCGCTTCGACTGGGTCGTGGTGCCGTCGGATGCAGGGCTGTCCACCCCCGAGGTGTACGGCCACCTCGACGAGCTCCGGTCGCGCCCCGACATCACCACCGGCGCCCGCGTTCCGGCCGTCGCGCCGACCGTGCTCCAGGCGCTGCGCGCGGGCGACCCGGTGGCGCTGGCCGAGCACACACGCAACGATCTGCAGATCGCGGCGCTGTCGCTGCGCCCGGAGCTGCGCGAGGTGCTGGAGCTGGGCGAGGAGTCCGGGGCGCTGGCGGGGCTGGTGTCGGGGTCCGGCCCTACGCTGGCATTCCTGACGGCCGACCCCGAGTCGGCCCTGGAGCTGCAGATCACCCTGTCCGCCGCCGGGTACCAGGCGCTCCACGTGCACGGGCCGGTGGCCGGTGCACGCGTCGTGAACTGACACCGGCGCGGAAGAACGTCACGAGGTCCGCCCCCGCGGACACGGAGAGGAAGTCGCATGAACACGATCGCTCCCGCAGTCGCCGCGGACGAGACCGCACGCGAGGCCTTCCGCGAAGGCGAGGTCGACCAGGAGTCGGCCGCCCGACTCGCCGAGAACGGCCTGGAGTACCGTCGCGTCGCGGTCGACGGCGACGAGTACGTCGGCTGGCTGCAGTCCGTCGCCCGCGGGTTCCAGGACGGCGAGCGCACCGACGAGCAGATCGCCGCATCGCGCGAGCGCAGCGGCTACCGCAGGCTCACCGGCGTGTACGACCCGGCGGCGCCGGTTGACGCTCCGGTCGCGACGATCGCGTCGTGGCTGGGGGAGCTCACCGTGCCCGGAGCAGCGACGATCCCGTCGTGTGCGATCTCGGCGGTCACCGTGGCCCCGACGCACCGCCGCCGGGGCGTCGCCCGGGCCATGCTCGAGGGCGAGCTGCGCGCGGCGCGGGCCGCCGGCATCCCGATGGCGATGCTCACGGTGAGCGAGTCCCAGCTCTACGGCCGGTACGGGTTCGCCTCGGCCGCCCCGGCGGCGTCGTTCGAGATCGAGACCAGGCGCGCGGTGTGGACCGGGCCGCGCCCCGAAGGGCGCGTCGACTTCGTCGGCCGCGAGCGCGTGCGCGAGGTGCTGCCGGTCCTGCACGAACGGGTGCGCCACCGCGCGCCGGGAGAGATCGACGTGCAGAGCAGCCAGTGGGACAACATCGCCGGGGTGTGGCCGGGTGCCGAGAAGGCGACCGAGAAGCGCGCGGTGCAGTACTCCGACGCTGCCGGCGAGGTCCGCGGCGCGGCGGTGTACACGGTGCGCGAGAACCACGACGACTTCACCAAGGCCACGGTGAACGTCCACTACCTCCTGGCCGAGACCGACCACGCGTACGCGGCGCTGTGGCGGTTCCTCCTCGAGCTCGACCTCGTCGCTTCCGTTCACGCCGGGGAGCTCTCGGTCGACGAACCGGTGCTGTGGATGATCGCCGACCGACGGGCGGCCAAGACGACCGTGCGCGATCACCAGTACGTCCGCATCCTCGATGTCGCCACCGCCCTCGAGGCCCGCCGCTACGCAGCGCAGGGCACGCTCGTGCTCGACGTCGCCGACCCGCTGGGGCTCGCCGCCGGCCGGTACGTGCTGACGGTCGACGCCGACGGGGCCGGCACCGTACGGCGCCTCGCAGAGGGTGAGACGGCGGAGGGCATCGCCGTCGCGCTCGGGATCACCGAGCTGTCGGCCGTCTACCTCGGCGGGGTGTCGCTCGCGACCCTCACCGCAGCCGGGCGCGTGACGGTGACGCCGACGGAGCCTGGCGACGTGGCGAAGGCGACCGCCGTGCTCGGCTGGCACACGGCGCCGCGGCTGAGCATCTGGTACTGACGGTCGACCTCCTCGGCCGAGCCGACGTCGCTGGCGCCTTGCGCGCCGCCGGCGTCGCCTAGCCTTGAGGGGACATGGCACATCTTCTGGGGGCCGAGGCCCTGCACCTGGAGTTCCCGACGAAAGTGGTCTTCGACCGCGTGTCGCTGGGCATCGACGAGGGCGACCGCATCGGCGTGGTCGGACGCAACGGCGACGGCAAGTCGAGCCTGCTGGCGATGCTCGCCGGCCGGCTCGAACCGGACGGCGGCCGGGTGACCGTGCGCGGGGGAGTGCGCGTCGGCGTGCTCGACCAGGCCGACACCCTCGACGACGCGCTCACGGTGCGCGAGGCCGTCGTCGGCGATCGCCCGGACCACGAATGGGCCGGCGATGCCCGCACGCGCGACGTCATCGCGGGACTGCTCGGCGACCTCTCATGGGACGGACCCATCGCCGGACTCTCGGGCGGCCAGCGCCGGCGGGTGTCGCTCGCGGCGCTCCTCGTCGGCGATCACGACGTGATCTTCCTCGACGAGCCGACCAACCACCTCGATGTGGAGGCCATCGCCTGGCTCGCCGAGCACATCAAGCGACGCTGGCCGGCGAATCAGGGAGGCCTCCTCGTCGTGACCCACGACCGGTGGTTCCTCGACGAGGTGTGCAACACGACGTGGGAGGTGCACGACCGCATCGTCGAGCCCTTCGAGGGCGGCTACGCGGCCTACATCCTCCAGCGCGTGGAGCGCGACCGGCAGGCTGCCGTCATCGAGCAGCGCCGCCAGAACCTCGCTCGCAAAGAGCTCGCGTGGCTGCGTCGCGGCGCGCCCGCGCGCACGTCGAAGCCGAAGTTCCGCATCGACGCCGCCAACGTGCTCATCGCCGACGTGCCCGAGATCCGCGACGCCACCGAGCTGCGCTCGCTCGCGGTGTCGCGCCTGGGCAAGGACGTCGTCGACCTCCTCGACGCCGCGGTCTCCTACGACGGGCGCGAGGTGCTGCATCCCGTCGAGTGGCGCATCGCCCCCGGCGAGCGCACCGGGATCCTCGGCGTCAACGGCGCGGGCAAGTCGACCCTGCTCGGTCTGGTGGCCGGTGATGTCGAGCCGACCGCGGGGCGTGTCAAGCGCGGCAAGACCGTGAAGGTCGCCACCCTCACGCAGCGGCTCGACGAGCTCGAGGAGCACCTCGACGACCCCGTGCGCGTCGTCATCTCGCGGCTGCGCACGACGTACACCTTCGGCAGCGGATCCAAGGCGCAGGAGCTCACCCCCGGCCAGCTGCTGGAGAGCATGGGGTTCCAGAGCGCGCAGCTCTCCACGCCGGTCAAGGATCTCTCGGGCGGCCAGAAGCGCCGGCTGCAGCTCCTGCTGATCCTCCTCGAGCAGCCGAACGTGCTGATCCTCGACGAGCCGACCAACGACCTCGACACCGACATGCTCGCCGCCATCGAGGATCTCCTGGACTCGTGGCCCGGCACGCTCCTGGTCGTCTCGCACGACCGGTACTTCATCGAGCGCGTCACCGACCAGCAGTACGCGATCCTCGGCGGCCACCTGCGTCATCTTCCGGGCGGCGTCGACGAGTACCTGCGTCTGCGCGAGCGCGAGAAGTCGGCGCCTGCCGCAACCTCGAAGGCGACGGATGCCGCGGCCGCGGCATCCGTCCCGTCCCCGGCGTCGGCGCTGTCGGGGCAGGAGCTGCGCGCCGCGCAGAAGGAGGTCGCCGCGCTCGAGCGCCGCCTCGAGAAGCTCGAGGGGCAGATCGCCGCCGCGCGCACCGCGCTGGCCGACCACGACCAGTCGGACTACGTCGGCCTCGGCGCCGAGATGGCGCGCATCGGCGAGCTCGAGAAGGAGCGCGACGGCGTCGAGGAGCGCTGGTTCGAGGTCACCGAGCAGATCGGCTGATAGCCCGAACTCCTCGAGCTTCGGCGGTGTCCACGGCATCCTCGACGAGTCAGCGGCGTGCTGGCAGGTCCTCCGGAGTGCGCACTGCCGTGCCCGCCACCTCGCGGTCGCGCCGGTCCGCGCTCAGTCGGCCGAGTCGAACCCCAGACTGAGCTTGCGCAGCAGGGCGGCCAGTCGCTCGCGGTCGGCGCGCGAGAGGCTGTCGAGGAGGAGCGCTTCGGCGTCGACGAGTCGCGTGATGGCGGCATCCACGCGGATCCGTCCTTCATCGGTGAGGGTGACCAGCACGCTGCGGCCGTCGTCGGGATCCGCTTCGCGGCGCACCAGGCGACGCCCCACCAGGCGGTCGATGCGGTTGGTCATCGTGCCGCTCGAGACGAGCGTCTGCAGCAGCAGCTGCTTGGGGCTCAGCTGGAACGGCTCGCCCGCGCGCCGCAGCGCCGACAGCACGTCCCACTCCCACGGCTCCAGCTCGCTGCGCTTGAACGCGTCGCGCCGCGCGCGGTCGAGGTGCCGCGAGAGGCGGTCGACCCGCGACAGCACGCCGAGGGGAGAGAAGTCGAGGTCGGGGCGCTGCGTGGTCCACGCCTCGACGATGCGGTCCACCTCGTCGCTCTGCGCCGTCATGCCCCCATTATCCCGAGCCAGCCGCTTCGACGAGCTCAGCGACAGGTGCGCGGTCTGGCAGACTTGTCGGGCGGCGCCCGGCACCCGGAATCGTCGCGGTCCGCCGTGGTGTAATGGCAGCACGACAGCCTTTGGAGCTGTGAGGTCTAGGTTCGAGTCCTGGCGGCGGAGCATGACCGACACCCCCCGCGACAACGCACTGGCCGTCATCGTCCTCGCTGCCGGCCAGGGCACCCGCATGAAGTCGACGCTGCCCAAGGTGCTGCACCGCATCGGCGGCCGCCCCCTCGTCGGGCACGTGCTCGACACCGCCCTCGCCCTCGAGCCGGACCGCCTGGTGGTGGTCGTGCGGCACGAGCGCGACCTCGTCGCCGACGCGGTGAGCAGCGCGGTCCCCGCAGCGGTCGTCGTCGACCAGGACGACATCCCCGGCACCGGACGCGCCGTCGAGGTCGCCCTCGATGCGCTCGAGGACTTCGCCGGGGACGTGCTGGTGCTGAGCGCCGACGTGCCGCTCCTGGAGGCCGATACGCTCGCCACCCTCGTGGCCACCCACCGCCACGGCGCCGTCGCGGCGACGCTCCTGAGCGCCTCGGTCGACGACGCCACCGGGTACGGCCGCGTGATCCGCGACGCGGACGGCACCGTGTCGCGCATCGTCGAGCAGAAGGATGCCACGGCGGACGAGGCATCCGTCACCGAGATCAACGCCGGCGTCTACGTGTTCCAGGCGACGGCGCTGCGCACCGAGCTGGCACTCGTGGGCACCGCCAACGCGCAGGGCGAGAAGTACCTCACCGACGTGGTCGCGCTGCTGCGCGGCGACGGGTTCGCCGTCGCCGCCCAGTCGGCTCCGGATGCCGCGGCCGCCCTCGGCGTCAACGACCGCGTCCAGCTGGCGGAGGCCGCCCGCGTGCTCAACGCGCGGACCGTCCGGCGCTGGCAGCTGGAGGGCGCCACGATCCTCGACCCCGCCACCACGTGGATCGACGTCGACGCGAAGCTCGCCCCCGACGTGACGGTGCTGCCGAACACGCACATCCTGCGCGCCACCGTGATCGCCTCGGGCGCGATCGTCGGCCCCGACACCAGCCTCGTGGACTGCGAGGTGGGGGAGGACGCCACCGTCACCCGCACCGATGCGACCCTCGCCGTCATCGGCGCCCGCGCAACCGTCGGCCCCTTCGCCTACATCCGCCCCGGCACGTACCTCGGCGACAACGGCAAGATCGGCACCTTCGTCGAGACGAAGAACTCCACCATCGGCGAGGGCAGCAAGGTGCCGCACCTGTCGTACATCGGCGACACGACGATCGGCAGGCATGTCAATCTCGGAGCGGGCGCGATCACCGCGAACTACGACGACATCGCCAAGCACCGCACCGAGATCGGCGACGAGGTGCACTCCGGCTCGCACAACGTCTTCGTGGCGCCCGTTAGGATCGGAGACGGCGCGAAGACCGGGGCAGGGGCGGTCATCCGCAAGGATGTGCCCGCCGGTGCCCTCGCTCTCAGCGTCGCCCCTCAGCGCAACGTCGAGGGTTGGGTCGAGAAGAACAGGCCGGGAACCGGGGCGGCGGATGTCGCAGCCAAGGCCCGCAGCGCACAGAAGGCGGACGATGGCGCGCAAGAAGAAGACCGTTGAGCTCGACCGGGCGAACGACATCGCCCCGGGACTCGTCGCGAAGACGAAGAAGCGCCTCGTGGTCGCACGGGGAAGCTCCCACCCCGAGCTCGCGGCCGAGGTCGCCGCGCAGCTGAGCACGGAACTCGTCCCCACCGAGTACCGCACGTTCGCGTCGGGCGAGATCCTCACGCGCTTCGAGGTCTCGATCCGCGGCTGCGACCTGTTCCTCATCCAGAGCTTCGGGCCGCCGGTCAACGAGTGGATGATGGAGACCCTCATCATGCTCGACGCCGCCAAGCGCGCGTCGGCCAAGCGCATCACGGTGGTCGCGCCGTACTTCCCGTACTCGCGTCAGGACAAGAAAGGACGCGGCCGCGAGCCGATCAGCGCGCGCCTGGTCGCTGATCTGTTCAAGACGGCGGGCGCCGACCGCGTCATGAGCGTCGACCTGCACGCCGCGCAGATCCAGGGCTTCTTCGACGGGCCCGTCGACCACCTGTTCGCGAAGCCGGTGCTGCTGGAGTACTTCGAGAACACCCTCAGCGACGCCGACCGCGAGCGACTGACGGTCGTCTCGCCCGACACGGGCCGCGTGCGCGTCGCCGACCAGTGGTCCGACAGCCTCGGGGCGCCGCTGGCGATCATCCACAAGCGCCGCGACCCCAACGTCGCCAACCAGGTCACCGTCAACGAAATCGTCGGCGCCGTCGACGGACGCGTGTGCCTCCTCGTCGACGACATGATCGACACCGGCGGCACGATCGTCAAGGCGGCCGAGGCGCTCAAGGCCAACGGCGCCGTCAAGGTCATCGTCGCCGCCACGCACGCGATCTTCAGCGACCCGGCCGCCACCCGCCTGCAGAGTCCGGCGATCGACGAGGTGGTGGTGACCGACACGGTGCCGATCCCTGCCGAGAAGCGCTTCTCGACCCTTACGATTCTGCCTATCGCACCGTTGCTCGCGCGTGCGATCCACGAAGTGTTCGAGGACGGCTCCGTCACCAGCATGTTCGACGGCGCCGCCTGACGCCGGCACCGGGTCGAGACACCGGCTCCGCGGCGGCGACGGAAGGACGAGACATCCATGACGCAGCCGCTGAGCCCCGCACCGCTGACGGAGGCGCGGCTGACCGTCGCCCGCCCCTGGGCACTGCCGGTCGACGACGTGCTGGCTCACCTCGAGGCCGACGCGGGCGGACTGCGCGCCGATGACGCGGCGGCGCGACTGGAGATCGCCGGTCCGAACCGGCTGCCGGAGCCCGCGCGCAAGCCCGCGGTGCTGCGCTTCCTCTCGCACTTCAACGACACGCTGATCTACATCCTGCTCGGCGCCGCCGTGATCAAGGCGCTCATGGGCGACTGGCTGGACTTCTGGGTCATCATGGTCGTCGCGATCATCAACGCGGTGATCGGCTACATCCAGGAGGGGCGGGCCGAGAAGGCCCTGGCCGGAATCCGGGGGATGATCTCGGCGGACGCCAGCGTGCGCCGCGACGGCGGCTGGGTCACCGTCACGGCAGCCGATCTGGTGCCCGGCGACGTCGTGCGGCTCATGCCCGGAGACAAGGTCCCCGCCGACCTGCGGCTGCTGCAGTCGTTCCAGCTGCGCATCGACGAGGCGGCGCTCACGGGGGAGTCCGTGCCGTCGTCGAAGACGACCGATCCCGTCGCAGCGGAGGCGGGTGTCGGCGACCGCGGATCGATGGCCTTCTCGGGCACGATCGTGAGCGCCGGACAGGGACGCGGCGTCGTGACCGCGACCGCCACCGACACCGAGCTCGGACGCATCCAGAGCCTGGCCGACGAAGCCGACGCGCTGGCGACGCCGCTCACCAGGCAGCTCGACAGCTTCGGACGTGTGCTCACCGTGGTCATCCTGGGCATGGCGGCGGTCATGCTGATGATCGGGCGCTTCCTGCACGGGATGCCGTTCGACGAGATCATCTCGGCGGCCGTCGGGTTCGCGGTGGCGGCGATCCCGGAGGGCCTTCCCGCGCTCGTGACGATCACGCTCGCGATCGGCGTGCAGCAGATGGCACGTCACAACGCCATCACCCGCAAGCTCCCCGCCGTGGAGGCACTGGGCTCGGTCACCACGGTGTGCTCCGACAAGACCGGCACGCTGACCCGCAACGAGATGACGGTGCGCCACATCGTCACCCCGCTGGCGGAGTACGACGTCACCGGCCTCGGCTACGTCCCCGAGGGCGAGATCGTCCGCGTCGGCGAAGCCGCGACGGCGGAGACCACCGCGGCCGACTCACCGTCGGCCGACCGTGGCGACCTGGCAGCCATCCTCGCGATCGCCACCTTGTGCAACGACGCGCACATCGTGCGCGGCGACGACGGCGCGTGGACCCTCGTGGGCGAGCCGACCGAGGGCGCGCTGAAGGTCGTGGCGATGAAGGGCGGCGTCGGGAGTGCCGGCGGACGCCGCGTCGCGGTGATCCCCTTCGACTCGGCCAACAAGCTGATGGCGACCCTCAACGAGGGTGCGCGATCGGGCGGCGCTTCGGGGGAGGTCTCACGCGCCATCCTGGTGAAGGGCGCTCCCGACCGGCTGCTGGAGCGCTCGCTCACCCAGCGCGGGGCGGACGGCGCCGAGCCCCTCGATCTGGCGCGCTGGGAGCAGGCGATCGCGCGCCTCAGCGGTCAAGGGCTGCGAGTGCTGGCCGCGGCCCGCAAGCCCGTGCGGGCCACGACCGACGAGTTCGCCCTCGACGACCTGGTCGACCTCGAGTTCCTGGGCCTATGGGGCATCGTCGACCCGCCCCGGCCTGAGGCCGTCGAGGCGATCGCCGACTGCCACGCCGCCGGCATCCGCGTGAAGATGATCACGGGCGATCACGCCGGTACAGCGCTCGCGATCGCGAACGAGATGGGCCTGGCGGGCGCCGACGCGGACGTGCTGACGGGCGCCGAGCTCGAGGCTCTCAGCCAGGAGCAGCTGCGCGAGGTGGTGCGCGACGTCGACGTATATGCGCGCACCAGCCCCGAGCACAAGATCCGCATCGTGCGGGCGCTGCAGTCCCACGGCGAGGTCGTCGCGATGACCGGGGACGGGGTGAACGACGCACCCGCGCTGACGCGCGCCGACGTCGGCATCGCGATGGGCATCAAGGGCACCGAGGCCACCAAGGAGGCCGCCGAGTTCGTCCTCGCGGACGACAATTTCGCGACGATCCGCAGCGCGATCGCCGAAGGGCGGCGCATCTACGACAACCTCCGCAAATCCGTGGTCTTCCTCCTGCCTACGAACGGCGCGCAGTCGCTCGTCATCCTGGTCGCGGTGGTGTTCGGACTGGCGCTGCCGGTGACGAGCGTGCAGGTGCTGTGGGTCAACATGATCACGGCCGTCACCCTCTCGCTCGCACTCGCCTACGAGCCGGCGGAGCGGGGCATCATGCGACGGCCGCCGCGGGCTACGGGCGGCCCGATCATCAACCGCGGCGAGCTCGGATTCATCCTCGTCGTATCGCTCCTCATCGGCGGCGCCACCATGGGCGTCTTCTACGGTGTGGTGGCGACCGGTGTCGACATCGAGGTCGCCCGCACCGAGGCCGTCCTCATGCTCGCGCTCGGACAGCTCGCTTATCTGCTCAACTGCCGCTTCCTCACCCGCTCGAGCCTCACCCTCGACGTGCTGCGCGGCAACCGGGCCGTGTGGTTGTCGGCGCTCGCGCTCGTCGTGCTGCAGCTCGTCTACACCTACGTTCCCTTCATGAACGTGCTCTTCGACTCACGACCGCTGGCCCCCGCAGACTGGATCGTCCCGATCGGCGCGTCGATCGGCATCTTCCTGGCGGTCGAGGCGCTGAAGGCGGTGCTGCGGGCGCGGTCCTCCTCATCGCTCGCGGCGGGCTCGCTCAAAGGCGGCTCATAGGACCGGTTGACAGGATCGTGAGCGACGCAGACCGCGTCGCGCACCATTCACACGAGCCAGACCCGAGCCAGGAGGACCGTCATGATCCGCACCGCACTCGCTTCCCGCCCTGTCCGCGCCGGCGCGGCGCTCTCCGCCGCCGCCGGCATCGCGCTCCTCGCCGGATGTGCGCCCACCGCATCCGAGGCCGAAGAGCCGACGACCACCGACGCGGAGACCTCCGAGTCCACCGACTCGGGCTCGGCGGGCTCCGGGTCGGGCTCGTACGCCGACGGCACCTACACCGCCGAGGGGTCGTACGCGACGCCCGAGTCGGTCGAGAAGATCACCGTCACGGTGACCCTCGCCGACGACGTGATCACCGATGTCGAGGTGACCGGAGACCCGCAGAAGCGCGAGTCGGAGCAGTACCAGGGCCAGTTCATCGGCGGCATCGCCGACGTCGTCGTCGGTGAGGACATCGACGACATCCAGGTCAGCCGCGTCGCCGGCTCGTCGCTCACCAGCAACGGCTTCAACGAGGCGATCGAGTCGATCAAGACCGAGGCCGCGGGCTAGATATGACCGCCGCCGCGGCGTCGTGGCGCTTCGACGCGATCGGCACGGGCTGGGAGGTCGTCACCGAGCGACCCCTGCCCGCGCCGGTCCGCGCCACGGTGACGGCCCGGATCGATGCGTTCGACCGGGACTGGTCGCGGTTCCGGACCGACTCCGCGGTGAGCGCGCTCGCGCGCGGGGGCGGCTCGATCGCCGCGCCCGTGGACGCCGTCGCCATGCTCGACGCTCTCGCCGCACTCTCGGCAGCGACCGGGGGAGCGGTCAACCCGCTCGTGGGCGACTCGCTCGACGCGCTCGGCTACGGCGTGGACTACTCGTTGCGCAGCGGCCGGCCCGTTCCGGCCCCCGGCGACTGGATCGAGCGCCTGAGCTGGCGCGACGGTCGCCTCGCCCTGCGCGAGCTCGCCACCGT
This sequence comes from Microbacterium ureisolvens, assembly GCF_015278315.1. Classification (GTDB taxonomy): domain Bacteria; phylum Actinomycetota; class Actinomycetes; order Actinomycetales; family Microbacteriaceae; genus Microbacterium; species Microbacterium ureisolvens. The sequence goes on from NZ_JADIJE010000008.1 coordinate 88,161, forward strand.
CGACGTCGGTGCGCTCGGGAAGGGCCGGCTCGTCGACCTCGTGCTCGAGATCGTCGGCAGCTCCGTGGACGGCGACGTGACGGTCGACGCGAGCGGCGACCTCGCGGTCCGAGGGCGTCCGCAGCGCATCGGGCTGGAGCATCCGTACGACGCCCGCCGCGCCATCGGGGTGTGGGAGGTGACGGATGCCGCGCTCTGCGCCTCCGCCGTCAACCGGCGCGCATGGCCGTCGGCGACGGGGGAGACGCTGCATCACGTGCTCGACGCCCGCACCGGGCAGCCGGTGCGCACGATCGCGGCGACCTGGGCCGTCGCGCCGGAGGCGATGATGGCCGACGCGATCGCCACGGCGCTGTTCTTCGACGGCGGGCCGCGCCTCGCCCACCAGTGGGGAGTCGAGTGGGTGCGCATGACCACGGACGGCCGCGTCGAGTGGTCGCCGGGATGTCACGCCGATCTGTTCGTGCGAACCGATGCCGGCGCCCGCACCGCACCGGCTTCGCGACCGACCGGCGGCCCGCGGACCGTGGCGGGTCCTCGACCGAATAGCCTGGAACGGTGACCGAGCCCCTCCCCGGACACGTCGTCGCGGTCGCCCGTGACGACGCGCATCGCTTCAGCAAGCCGACGCGCGAGAGCATCACCCTGATCGCCGGCCTCGGCGTCGAGGGCGATGCGCACGCCGGCGCCACCGTCCAGCACCTCTCCCGCATCCGGCGCGACCCCACGACGCCGAACCTGCGCCAGGTGCACCTGATCCATGCCGAGCTCTTCGACGACGTCGCCGCCCGCGGCCACGAGGTGGCCCCCGGCGCCCTCGGCGAGAACATCACGACCTCCGGCATCGATCTGCTCGCCCTGCCGCGAGGAGCCCGACTCGAGGTCGGGGACGAGGCCGTGGTCGAGATCACGGGCCTGCGCAATCCCTGCGCGCAGATCAACGGCATCTCGGAAGGACTCATGAAGGAGCTGGTCTACGTCGACGAGGCGGGCGACACCGTGCGCCTGGCGGGCGTCATGTCGGTCGTCCTGCGCGGCGGCGTCGTCCGCCCGGGTGACGGCATCCGCGTCATTCTGCCTGCGGGCACTCCCGAGCCCCTGCAGCCGGTGTGATCCGATGGGCACCCTCACCGCTGTATGGAACCGCGTCTTCGCGGTGCTCGGCCGCATGTCGATGTACCGCCTCGTCTACCTGGCGCTCGCCGCGCTAGCCGTCGTCGCGCTGCTGCTGTCGTTCTTCGGCCTCGTCGGCCCGGGTCCGCTGGAGCTGGTCGTCACCCTCCTGGTGCTGGCCGCCGTCTGCGTGGGGGTGGATGCCGCGGCCCAGCGGGTGATGCACCTGCCCTGGCGCCTGGAATCCTCGCTCATCACCGCGCACATCCTGCTCTTCGTCCTGCGACCGACCCTCGACCTCGTCGGCCTCGCGGGGATCGCACTCGCTGCGGCCGTCGCATCGCTGTCGAAGTACGTGCTCGCCTGGCGCGGCCGCCACATCTTCAACCCCGCCGCCGTCGGTGCGACGGTCGTCACGCTGCTCAGCCTGGTGTGGCCGGGACTCGGGTCGTCGGCGTGGTGGGTGGGCACGCCGGCGCTCGCCGCGCCGGTCATCGTGCTCGGCCTCGCGGTGCTCGTGCGCACCGAGAAGCTGCGGGTGGTGGCGGTGTTCCTCGTCATCGCCGTCGGCGTCGCCGTCTTCCGCACGGCGGCGCAGTATCAGGCGGCCGGGCTCGAGGTCGAGGTCCTCGACATGCTGTGGCCCATCCTGTGGTCCTCGCCGTTCCTGTTCCTCGGCGCCTTCATGCTGTCGGAGCCGCTCACGCTGCCCCCGCGCCGCTGGCAGCAGCTCACCGTCGCGGCCGTCGTCGGCGTGCTGGCGGGCTGGCCGCTGCCGATCGGCGACATCACCCTCGGTCAGGAGCGCGCGCTACTGGTGGGCAACCTCATCGCTTTCGCGTTCGCCGTGCGCACGGCGGTGCGGCTGACGCTCGTGTCGCGCGCCGAACCCACGCCGACGGTCGAGGAGCTGACCTTCCGCGTGCACGACCGCCTCGCATTCCTGCCGGGTCAGTACCTGGAGCTCGAGGTGCCGCACCGGCACCCCGACGCCCGCGGGACGCGGCGCGAGTTCAGCATCGCCTCCGCCCCCGAGGATCTGCCGCTGCTCAAGGTGGCGTTCAAGGACGGCAAGAGCACGAAGCCGCTGAGCTCGTACAAGAAGGCGCTGGCGCAGGTCGCGCCCGGCGACGACCTGGCCATCACGGGCGTGTGGGGCGACTTCCTGCTGCCCAAGCGCGACGCCGCTCCGATCCTGATGGTTGCCGCCGGCATCGGCGTGACGCCGTTCGTGTCGCAGCTGCGGCACGTCCGGGCGGCGGGGCTGGATCGCGACATCGTGCTGGTCTACGTGGCGTCGGATGCCTCGGAGCTGGCGTTCCGCGACGAGATCGAGGCGTCCGGCGCCCACGTCGTCGTCTTCACGCGCGACCGCCCTGCCCATCTGCCGGAGCACTGGCAGTGGGCGCGGGGCGTGCGCCTGGATGCGGACGGCCTCCTGCGCGTCGTGCCCGACATCGGCTCGCGCCACGCGTACATCTCGGGGCCTGCCGGCCTCATCGCCGAGCTCGCGCCGGCGCTGGAGCGCGCCCGCTCGATCACCACCGACGCCTTCAGCGGCTACTGAGCCCGTGTGCTCCGCCGCGCCCGCGGCACGTGCGCTCCGTCCGCCCACGGCCCGCGGCCCGTGGCCCGATGAAGCCCGATGAAGCCCGCGAGAGTACAGCTGGTCGCCGAGATCCGGGTTGGTTCCCGCCCCCTCGTCGACCAGCAGTACTCTCGCGGAGAAGGTGACGGGTGGTCAGGCGGGGGTGACCGGGTCGGCCGGACGGGCGGGGAGGCGCACCTCGAAGGTGGTGTCTCCCGGTGCGCTCGTGACACGGATGCTGCCGCCGTGGGCATCGACGATGGCTCGGGCGATCGAGAGGCCGAGGCCGGTGCCGCCGGTCTGACGCGCGCGCGAGCGGTCGCCGCGCGAGAAGCGCTCGAAGAGCTCGTCCGTGATCGCCGGATCTATGCCGGGGCCGTCGTCGTGCACGCGCAGCACCGCGTCGCGGCCGTTGCGGGTGACGCTGACCGTGACCGTCGTGCCGGCCGGGGTGTGCGTGCGCGCGTTGGCGAGGAGGTTCGCCGCCACCTGGTGCAGGCGCCCGGCATCGCCGGCGATGAGCACCGGCTCGTCGCCGACCTCGAGCACCCACTCGTGGTCGGGGCCGGTGGGTGTGACGTCGCCGACCGCGTCGATCGCCAGGCGCGTCAGGTCGACGGTGCCGTAGACGAGCTCCTGCCCCTCGTCGAGCCTTGCGAGCAGCAGCAGATCCTCGACGAGCGAGGTCATGCGCAGCGACTGCGCCTGGATGCGCTCGAGCGATGCCTCGGTCGTCTCCAGTGTCATGGCCTCCGGTCCGCGTGCCTCACGGGGCGCGCGCCCGAGCGCCTTGAGCGAGAGCTCGGAGTACCCGCGGATCGACGCGAGCGGGGTGCGCAGCTCGTGGCTGGCGTCGGCGACGAAGGCGCGCATGCGCTCCTCGTTGCGCTGGCGGGCGCTGAGCGACTCGTCCACGTGGTCCAGCAGTGTGTTGAGCGCGGCGCCCACACGGCCGACCTCGGTGCGCGGGTCCGACTCGCGCACCGGGACGCGCTCGGCGATCGAGACCTCGCCCTGGGCGAGCTGCTGGGCAGACACGCGGGCCGCGGTGTCGGCCACGGCACGCAGCGGTGCGAGCCCGCGGCGGATCGTCCACGCGGTCGCGACGGCCAGCAGGATCAGACCACCCGCGGTGAGCAGGCCGATGGTCGTCAGCATGCGGGTGAGCGTGTCGCTGATCCCCGCTCGCGACAGACCGACGATCGCGTACGCGTTTCCGAGTGCGACCGGTTCGATCCGGTAGGTGCCGAGGTCGTCGATCGTCACCACGAGCTGACCCCGCTGCTCTTCGACGCTCGCGACGATCCCGCTGATCTGCGCGTCGGTGAGAGCCACGATGTCGCCGTCCGAGTCGACGACCGCGGCCGTCGGCCGGCCCGGGGTGGACTCGACCGCGAGAAAGTACCCGGGTCGCGCCGGCTGCTGTTGCTGGAGGATCTGCTCGGCGGAGAGACCTGTGGCGATCGGACCACGCAAGAACTCGACGCTCTGGCGCGCGGCCTTCACCTCGTTGTCGAGCTGGGTTTCGAGGACCTGTCCGAGGATGGCGCTCGTCGCGACCGCGACCAGCACCATGATGAACGACGTGATCCCGACCACGGTGACGATGAGCTTGCGCTGCAGCGTCCACGGCGCGCGCCGGGGGAGCTCCTCGTCGTTCGTGGCGTCCGCGGGCCCGGCGGCGTCGGACGTCTCGCCCGGCGCGGTCGCGCGGGTCGCGGCATCCGTCATCTTCTCTACCGTCATTGCGGAGCCTTGATCATGTAGCCGACGCCGCGCACCGTGTGGATCAGGGGCTCGTGGCCGGCGTCGATCTTCTTGCGGAGGTACGAGATGTACAGCTCGACGACGCTCGACCGGCCGCCGAAGTCGTAGTTCCACACGCGGTCGAGGATCTGCGCCTTCGACACGACGCGGCGCTGGTTGCGCATGAGGTAGCGCAGCAGCTCGAACTCCGTCGCGGTGAGGTCGATCTCGGTGCCGGAGCGCTCGACCTCGTGGCTGTCCTCGTTGAGGGTGAGGTCGCCGACGCGGAGGATCGGCTCGGCGCCCGCGGCGTGCGCGGTGCCGGCCCGGCGCATGAGCCCGCGCAGCCGCGCGACGACCTCTTCGAGGCTGAAGGGCTTGGTGACGTAGTCGTCGCCGCCCGCGGTGAGCCCGGCGACGCGGTCGCTGACGGCGTCCTTCGCGGTGAGGAACAGCACCGGCACGTCGTCGCCGGCTTGGCGCAGCCGCTGCAGCACCGCCATGCCGTCGAGATCGGGCATCATCACATCCAGCACCATGGCGTCGGGCTCGAACTCGCGCGCCGACTGCAGCGCCTCGAAGCCCGACCCCGCGGTGCGCACCTCCCAGCCCTCCATGCGCAGCGCCATCGACAGCAGGTCGGTGAGCATCTGCTCGTCGTCGACCACGAGAACGCGGAGGTTCGAGCCGTCGGGACGCAGCAGGGCGGGTGCGGGGTTCGTCATGGGTCCATTGTGGACGCCTTGCTATGTGCTTCCTATGGAGCCCGCTATGTGCGGGCTGTGAAATCGGCGCTCCGGCCCATTCCGAATCGCTCACTTCGCGGTCCTGACCGCTGACGAACGGCAGTGTGCGCGATTCGAAGGAACGGGGACGGATGCCGGGGCTCGCGGCATCCCGTTTCATACGGTCTCCATAGCTCGTTCCGGCGCTTCGCATGAGAGCGCTTCTTAGCGTCTGAGCGACGGCCGGCGCAGCGCCCGCCAGGAGGAGACCCATGTACATGACCTATCTGCGGCGGGAGCTGGCCGGCCGCAAGAAGCAGACGATCATCGTGGCCGCCGGCCTCGCGATCGCGATCGCGCTCGTGATGATCGTCAACGCGCTCGCCGCGGGCGTGAGCGCGGCCCAGGCGCAGGCGCTGGAGTCGGTGTACGGTGTCGGCACCGACCTCACGGTGACCGGCGCACAGGCCGAGCCGGGCGAAGGGGGCCCCGCGCGCTTCGACTTCGGGGAGGACGGCGGGTCGACCGCCGCCGACGGCACCACCGAGCTCAGCCAGTCGCGGCTCGTGACCGAGCCGATGCGCTCGACCCTCGACGCCGCCACGCTCGACACCGTGACCGGCGTCGAGGGCGTGGGCGCGGCGTCCGCCGCTCTCAGCCTCACCAACATGACCTTCTCGGGTGAACTCCCGCAGCGGCAGGGCGACACCGGCGAGTCCGGCACGGCGACGCCGGGCGAGCCGCCCGCGCAGGGCGACGTCGGCGGGGGCGGCGGCTTCGGCGGCGGCTCGTTCGGCGTCGACTCGTTCACGGTGCTGGGCATCGACCCGTCGGCGGACGCCGTCGGTCCGCTCTCGGCGGTCGCCGTCTCGGACGGACGCGGGCTCCAGGCGTCGGACGAAGGCGAGTACGTCGCGGCGCTCGACGCGACCTACGCGACGAGCGCCGACCTCGGCGTCGGCGACACGATCGACGTGGGCGGCCAGGTGTTCGAGGTCGTCGGCATCGTCGCCTCGACGTCCGACGAGGCCGACACCGCGTCGAACGTCTACGTCCCGCTGGACGTCGCGCAGGAGCTCTCGGGTGCCGGCGAGGTCATCTCGACCGTCTACGTGCAGGCGGACTCGTCCGACGCCATCGCCTCGGTGCAGGCGGCGCTGCAGGAGGAGCTCCCGGACGCCACGGTGAGCTCGCAGGCCGACCTCGCCTCGACGGTCTCGGGATCGCTGTCGAGCGCTTCGGCCCTGATCACCAACCTGGGCACCTGGCTCTCGCTCATCGTGCTCGCCGTCGCACTCGTGCTCGCGGTGCTGTTCACGATCTCGGGAGTCTCCCGCCGCACCCGCGAGTTCGGCACGCTGAAGGCCATCGGCTGGTCCGACGGGCGGGTGGTCGGCCAGGTGGCCGGCGAGTCCGTCGCGCAGAGCGCGATCGGCGGAGCGGCAGGCCTCATCATCGGGTTCGCCGGCATCGCCCTGATCAACCTCATCTCGCCGACGATCTCGACGGCGCCGTCGGCGGAGAGTTTCGGACCCGGCGGCGGTCAGGGAGGCCCGACGGGCGGCGGTGGAGGCGCCTTCGGCGACGCCATGATGCAGTCCGCGGGCAGCGACATCGTCCTCACCGCGCCGGTCACGCTGTGGGTCGTCCTCGCGGCGGTCGGCATCGCAGTGCTCGGCGGTCTCGTCGCGGGTGCCTTCGGCGGCTGGCGCGCGGCACGGCTCAGCCCGGCCGAGGCCCTCCGATCGGTCGGCTGAGGCATCCCGTGTCCGACTTCATCCCCACCGCACCCCGACCCACCTCACCGACGGGAGAGCACGGCATGACCATGATCGACAGCGAGCCGGCGACGGATCCGGATGCCGCGCCCCGGGCGCAGTACCGACTCGAAGGCGTCACTCGCACCTACACCCAGAAGGGCCGGGTCGTGAAGGCGCTCGCAGGCGTGGACCTCACCATCGACGCCGGCGACTTCGTCACGATCCAGGGGCCGACCGGCGGTGGCAAGTCGACGCTCCTGCAGCTCCTCGGCGCCCTCGATCGGCCCAGCAGCGGATCCGTGCACCTGGGCGAGATCGACATCGCGACCGCGACGGGGCGCGAACTCGGCCGCATCCGCGCGCACGAGATCGGCTTCGTCTTCCAGGGCTTCAACCTCATCCCGACCCTCACCGCCCGCGAGAACGTCGACATGGCGCTCGAGCCGCTCGGACTGTCGAAGGACGAGCGGGTCGCGCGGGTCGCCGAGGCCCTCGCCCACGTGGGTCTCGCCGAGCGCGCCGATCATCGGCCGGGCGAGCTGTCGGGCGGTCAGCAGCAGCGCGTCGCGATCGCGCGGGCGATCGTCAAACGGCCACGGGTGCTCCTCGCCGACGAGCCGACGGGCAACCTCGACGAGAGCATGCGCGACGAGATCCTCGCGGTGCTGCAGACGCTCAATGATGACGGCCTCACGCTCATCGTCGTGACCCACGACTCGGCCGTCGCGCGCCGCGCGCGGCGTCGCCTGCGCCTGGACAAGGGCACCGTGCGCGACGTCACGCGCTGACGGTCCGGCCGTCAGCCCGCCGAGCGGGCATGGGCCGCGATGCGATCGAAGAGCGCATCGCGGCCCTCGTCGATCTCCTGCGCGGCGGGGTCGGCGTCGTGATATGCGAGGATGCGCCGCGCGCCCTCGTCGAACGTCACGGTCGTGCGGAACTCCGGCACCAGCTGTGTCACCTTCGAGACGTCGAAGACCATCGAATGCGCCTTGTCGCCGATGAGCGTCGGCCCGAGCTCGGGCTCGAACGCGGCGATGGTGTCGGAGGCGACGTGCACGAGGTCGGGCGACGCGACGCCGGCGGCATCCGCGAGCCAGCCGTAGATCTGGTTCCAGGTGGGCGCGTGGGTGCCCGTGATAGTGAAGGCCTCTCCGATGGCGGCGGGATTGCCGAGCAGCCCGGTGAACGCGACGGCGAAGTCGTCGGCGTGCGTGATCGTCCACAGGCTCGTGCCGTCGCCGTGGACGATCACGGGCTTGCCCGCGCGCATGCGGGCGATGTCGGTCCAGTGGCCCAGGGTGGGCAGCATCCGCTCGTCGTACGTGTGCGACGGCCGGATGATCGTCACGGGCAGTCCGCGCTCGCGGTGGGCGCCGACCAGGACGTCCTCGCACGCGATCTTGTCGCGGGAGTACTGCCAGAACGGGTTGCGCAGCGGCGTCGACTCGGTGACGGGGAGCCGGCGCGGCGGCTTCTCGTACGCGGATGCCGAGCTGATGAAGACGTACTGGCCGGTGCGGCCTTCGAACAGGTCGAGGTCGGTCGCGATGTGCTCGGGTGTGAACGCCAGGAACTCGGCGACGACGTCGAAGCGGCGGTCGCCCAGAGCCGCCCGCACCGCCCGCGCATCGCGGATGTCGGCCTCGATGAGCTCGACCTCCGGCGGCAGCGGCCGCCGCCCGCTGCCCCGGTTGAGGACCGCGACCCGATGCCCCAGTGAGACGGAGCGGCGCACGCACGCCGCGCTGATGGTTCCGGTGCCGCCGATGTAGAGGATGCTCGTCACCTTCGCGAGCCTACGCCGCGCACAGGCGGTCACGGCTCGCGCCGAGCCGGTGGCGGCCCCTCCCGCCGATGGCGGCGGGGCCCTCTCGCCAATGTCGGCGGAGCGCCCTAGCGTGTCGGTCATGAGCAACGACCTCAGCAGCGGTGCCGTCGGCACCGTCATCCGTCCGGGCGACCCCGAGTGGGAATCCGCCCGCCGCTTCCACTCCGGCATCGGCACGCCCGCCGCCGTCATCCGCGCCGCCACCGTCGACGACGTGCGCGGGGCCCTCCGCTACGCCTCGGCCGAGCACCTCGACGTCATGATCCGCGGGGGCGGTCACAGCGCCTGGGGCGGCGTGCCGGGCGGCCTCACACTCGACATCTCCGCCCTCGACGACATCCAGATCCAAGGCACGAGGGTGCGCATCGGCGGAGGAGCGCAGTGGGGCGCCGTCGCGCACGCGCTCGCCGAACGCGGCCTCGGCATCAGCTCCGGCGACACGGCGTCGGTGGGCGTCGGCGGCCTCACGCTCGGCGGCGGCATCGGCTGGATGGTCCGCGCGTGGGGGCTCGCCGCCGACCAGCTCGTCGGCGCCCAGCTCGTCACTGTGCGCGGCGAGGTCGTGGAGGCGACGGATGCCTCGCACCCGGAGCTGCTGTGGGCGCTGCGCGGCGGCGGCGGCAACTTCGGGGTGGTCACTCGCTTCGACTTCGAGGCGCATCACCTCGGCGGCGTGGTGCATGCGGTGTACGGGATCGAGGGCGACGCGCGCCCGATCCTCCGCGCGTTGCGAGACCTCATGGCGAGCGCCCCGCGCGACCTCACCCTCACCTACATGGACGTTCCGGCGATGGATCCCAGCGCCCCCGCCGGCGCCTCGATCACCGCGGTGTGGATCGGCACCGACGAAGACGCGGCACGTCGGGCCTTGGCCCCGCTGGCGGGCGCCCCAGGGGTGGCAGAGCGCGAGTTCGGTGTACAGGAGTATCCCGACGTGCTGCTCGAGGCGCCCGAGTTCGACCCCGAGCAGCCGATGCCGGGCTTCGTCGGCGGCAATGCCCTGCTGACCGTGCTCGACGACGACGCGATCGAACGGATCGTGACGTTCCGCGAGCAGAACCCGGCGTCGGTCGCGTTCCTGCGGTCCCTCGGCGGGGCGTACGGCGACGTCGCGCAGGACGATTCCGCCTTCCCCGGCCGCGCCGCGACCTGGTTCGCGATGGCCGGGGCCTTCGACGTGCCGGGCCTTCTCGACGACGCGGCGCGGGCAGCTGCGCTGGCGGCATGGGAGGCGATCGAGGCCAAGGGCTGCGGGGTCTACGGCAACTTCTCCGTCTCGGCCGACGCGGAGTTCGCCGAGCGGATGTACCCGCCGGCGACGATGGAGCGTCTTGCCGCGGTCAAGCGCGAGTGGGATCCGGGGAACGTGTTCTGCCGCAACCACAACGTCAAGCCGGCTCCGAACGGCCAGGCGGGCTGACCCTACAGTCCTGCCCGCGGCGGCCGACCGCGCGGGGCTGAGCCCGCCGGCCCGACCCCGCCGGCCGACCGCGTCGGCCGGATCCATCGCAGACGCCGAAGGCGGGTCCCCACGAGGGGACCCGCCTTCGGCGTGTGCGCGCGAGGCGTCAGTGGGTGTCTTCGGCCTCGATCTCGGTGCGGTCGCCCGACCACAGCGTGTGGAAGGTGCCTTCCCTGTCGATGCGCTTGTAGGTGTGGGCGCCGAAGAAGTCCCGCTGTCCCTGGATGAGGGCGGCGGGCAGGCGCTCGGCCCGCAGGCCGTCGTAGTACGACAGCGACGACGAGAACGCCGGGGCGGGGATGCCGGCGCCGGCAGCGGCCGACACGATGCGTCGCCACGCGCCCTGGGCGCGGCCGAGCGCCTCGACGAAGTACGGCGCGGTCAGCAGCACGGGGAGTTCGGGCTGGGCGTCGTAGGCGTCGGCGATGCGGTTGAGGAACTGGGCGCGGATGATGCAGCCGGCGCGCCAGATCTTCGACACGGCGCCGAGGTCGATGGTCCAGTCGTACTCGGCTGCGCCGGCGCGGATCTCGTCGAAGCCCTGCGAGTACGCGACGATCTTCGACGCGTACAGCGCGAGGCGCACGTCCTCGATGAACGCTTCGGCGTCGTCGACCTGCAGCCCCTCCGAAGGGCCGGGGAGATCGCGTGAGACTTCGCGCTGCTCCGGGTGGGACGACAGCGAGCGGGCGAAGGTGGCCTCGGCGATGCCCGACACCGGCACACCGAGCGACAGCGCGGTCTGCACGGTCCAGGCCCCGGTGCCCTTGGCGCCGGCCTGGTCGAGGATGACGTCCACCAGTGGCTTGCCGGTCTCGGCGTCGACCTGGCGCAGCACCTCGGCGGTGATCTCGATGAGGTAGGACTCCAGCTCGCCGCGGTTCCACTCGGCGAACACCTCGGCGATCTCGGCGGGAGACTTGCCGGTGCCACGGCGGATCAGGTCGTAGGCCTCGGCGATGAGCTGCATGTCGGCGTACTCGATGCCGTTGTGCACCATCTTCACGAAGTGGCCGGCGCCGTCGTGGCCGACGTGCGTGACGCACGGCTCGCCCTCGGCGACGGCGGCGATCGACTTGAGGATCGGGCCGAGGGTCACCCACGACTCGTCCGAGCCACCAGGCATGATCGACGGGCCGTTCAGGGCGCCTTCCTCGCCGCCGGAGATGCCGGCGCCGACGAAGTTGATGCCCGTCTCGCGGACCGCCTTCTCGCGGCGGATGGTGTCGGTGAAGAGGGCATTGCCGCCGTCGACGATGATGTCGCCCGGCTCGAACACCTCGATGAGCGAGTCGATGACGGCGTCGGTGGGGCGGCCGGCCTTCACCATGATGACGGCAGTGCGGGGCTTGCTGAGCGACGCCGCGAACTCCTCGTACGAGAACGCCGGCACGAACTCGGCCTCGGGGTGCGCCTCGGTGAGCTCGTCGGTCTTGGACCGGCTGCGATTGAACACCGCGACGGTGTTGCCTTCGCGCGAGGCCAGGTTGCGGGCGAGGTTCGAGCCCATCACCGCGAGGCCCACGACGCCGATGTTCGCCGTCGCGGCGGCGGCCGACTCCGGCCCCTCGGGCTCGGGGGTCGGGCGCTCGACGTCCTCCGGCGCCGGTGCGGCCTCGTGCGCCGTCGTCGCCTCGTCAGGCGCCTGGTCCTGATCCGTCGAGATGTTGGTCTGGGCCGGGCTGTCGGTCACTGTGGGGTCGTTCGAGGACACACGTGCTCCTGAGGTTGAATCGTCGCTTTCAGCCTAGAGTCTGGCGCGTCCGTGTTACACGGCATGGCCGGGTGCTCACGCCGCGCTGCGGCCGGATGTGAGCTCAGGACTTCGGGTGCCGGCTCGCGGCTGATGCAACGAGCCTAGCCCGGGCCGCACACGGGCCTCCGGCCCGATGTCATGAACGCTCGAGGTCGAGCTCCGACGCGATGAAGTCGGCCTGCTGGTCGGAGGCCATTGCGAGGTCGACGTCGATCGCCCGCTCGTCGGGCCCGGGCGCCTCCAGCGTCGCGAACTGCGAATCCAGCAGTGCGGGCGGCATGAAGTGACCCTGGCGCCGCATCATCCGCTCGAACACGACAGCCGGGTCGCCGGTGAAGTTCACGAATGTGACGTTGTCGCGCCGCAGGATGTCGCGGTACGAGCGCTTGAGCGCAGAGCAGGTCACGATCCCCGGCTCTCCGGCGTCGCGTCGCTCGTCGATCCAGTCCGCGATCAGTCCCAGCCAGGGGATGCGGTCGTCGTCGGTCAGCGCGTGGCCACGCCGCATCTTCTCGACGTTGGCGGCGGGGTGGAGGTCGTCGCCCTCCTGGAACCGCCAGCCGAGCCGGCCCGACAGCATGGCTCCCACCGTCGACTTGCCGGTGCCCGACGGCCCCATGAGGACGAGGATCGGTGCGTTGCTGGTCATGTGCGAACTCCGCGACAGAAGGGCAGGCCGAGCCGGTGCCGACGCGACACCGCGGCGTCGGGAGCGGTACGGCGGCGGTGGGCCGGAACGCTCAGTCCTTACGGTAGCCCTGGCGGCCGAGGCTCCAGAACGCGAGCACCGTGCCCAGGGCGCCTACTGCGGCCATGGCGCCGATGAGCCAGAGAAGAGCGTGGCTCCAGAAGCCGTAGTCCATGGGGGTCCTCCGTGAGAAGCGCGAAGCAGTGCGTTCCTCATCGTAGCGGGGGCGCTGGTAGACTCGTGTCGAACTTCGGCGAGGGATGCCTCGCGCCCGTCGATCGCGGCGGGCTGCGGCATCCGTGATCGACGCGGTGATGCCGGCCCAGCGGGCTTTCCTCACGCGCGTGCGTTCGAGTCGAATTCAGGCACACCGCCGCCCCATGCCCCCGGCCAGCCGCTTCGCAGGCCGATCTACAACGGGCCCACAGCCCGCAAGGAGAACCTCATGTCGACCGAACCCGACACCAAGGTCCGCGCCGAGTTCCGCGAGAGCTTCGGCAAGGGCTTCGCCCGCCGCCTCCGCGCCGCCGGCAAGATCCCCGCCGTCATCTACGGCCACGGCACCGACCCCGTCCACGTCGCCCTTCCGGGCCACCAGGTCTCGCTGCTCGTCCGCCGCGCCAACGCGGTGCTCGAGCTCGACCTCGACGGCAAGGAGCAGCTGACGCTCGTCAAGGACGTCCAGAAGGACCCGGTGCACCAGATCATCGAGCACATCGACCTCCTCGTCGTGAAGAAGGGCGAGAAGATCCAGGTCGACGTCCCCGTCGTCGTCCTGGGCGAGCCCGCCGCCGGCACGATCGTCAACCTCGACGCCACGTCGGTTGCGCTCGAGGTCGAGGCCACCCACATCCCCGAGCACATCGAGGTCGACGTCGAGGGTCTCGAAGAGGGCACCCACGTCACCGCAGCCCACCTGAAGCTGCCGAAGGGCGCGACGCTGGTCGCCGAGCCCGAGCTGCTCGTCGTCGCCATCGCGATCCCGGCTGCGGCGATCGCGGCCGAGGAGGAGATCGCCGAGGCCGACGCCGAGGTCGCCGCCGAGCAGTCGGAGGCGTCCGAGGAGGCCGCGGAGGCCGCCGAGTAATCGACTCGATTTCCGGAGCGAGGGGGTGCGGTCGCCGCACCCCCTCGCTTCGTCTCACGAGAGCCCGCGCTGTGCGATGCGGGTTCGGGCAGGATGGATCACATGGCAGAGACCTGGCTGGTCGTGGGCCTCGGCAACCCCGGACCCCGCTATGAGCTGACCCGGCACAATGTGGGGCAGCTCGTGGTCGACGAGCTGGCGGGCCGGCGCTCCGAGACCTTCAAGGCTCACAAGGCGAACGCCCGCGTGGTCGAGACCTGGCTGCGTCCGGGCGGCGCGAAGCTCGTGCTCGCCAAGCCCAACACCTTCATGAACGTCTCCGGCGGGCCCGTGGCCGGCCTGGCGAAGTTCTACGGCATCGAGCCCGACCACGTCGTGGTCGTGCACGACGAGCTCGACATCCCGTTCGACACCATCAAGCTCAAGGTCGGCGGCGGACACGGTGGCCACAACGGCGTGCGCGATGTCGCCAAGGCGCTCGACACGGCGGACTTCCCGCGCGTGCGGGTGGGGATCGGACGCCCCGCGGGCCGCCAGGACGCCGCGGACTGGGTGCTCGACCCGTTCGGTGCGACCGAGCGCAAGAATCTGCCGATCCTCGTCGGAGACGCCGCCGATGCGGTCGAGCAGCTGGTCGCCGACGGGCTGCTCGCGGCTCAGCAGAAGCACCACGCCCCGCGCGTCTGACGGGCCCGGGTGCGGCGCGAGTCAGCCGCCGATGCCGCTGCCCGCGGTGAGTCCGGCGGTGAGGACGCCCTGCATCACGACGCCGAAGACGATCGGGCCGAGGGCGGCGATGACGACGGCGGCGATACCCGCGCCGCGTCCGCGCCCGGTGATCATCGCGACCATTCCCTGCACCAGGGCCCACAGGCCGATCACGGTGCCGGCCCAGAAGGCGACCTCGCCCGTCAGCACCCAGTCGCGCACAGGCGCCAGGACCGACCAGTCGAAGTCCGCGTCGAACGCGCGCGTCGTGATCTCGCGACCGGCACCGACGCCGATGCGGAAGGCCGCGATGCCCCCGACGACGCTCGCGCCTATGGTCGCGAAGAGCGCCAGTCCCAGCGCGACGAGTCCGAGCGCGCCGCTACGCCGAGCCGGCGCGGGAGTGCCGTACGAGGACACGGATGCCGCGCCCTGCGCGCCGGAGCCGGGCACCGGTGCGCCGGCACCCGGTGCCGGGTAGCCCGCGGGCGGGACGTACCCGGCGGGCGGCGCGTAGCCGGACGGGGGCGCGTACGCGCCCGCGGGTGGGGCGGACCATCCCGGCGAGGCGGGCTGGTGCGGGGGCGCGTCGGGCTGGCTCACACGCTCATCCTAGGAGCCGGCCGCCGCGGTCCGACCCCGTGGCGGCCCACCCGGGAGCCCGGATCGCGGACGGGCCGGCCGGGCGACGTGCGGCATTCCGCCCCTTGGCGATCCTCGCCCGAATCCGATGTCGTCGCCGGGAACTAGACTCGTCCGGTGACAGTTCCCGGGATCGTGCGCGCCCTCGAACAGGCTGAACCGTTTCGGGACGCGGTGGCGGCGGCATCCGTCGATGCCGACTTCTCGCTCGTGGAAGGGCTCGACGCACCGCTGCTCGCGGCCCTGCTCGAAAGGCGCCGAGCTGCCGGCAAGCCGCCGGCGGTGCTGCTCGTCGCGCCCACGGGGCGCCGCGCCGAGTCGCTGGGCCCCGCCCTCGGGGCCCTGCTGCCGGGCGCCGAGGTGCTGCACTTCCCGGCGTGGGAGACGCTGCCCCACGAGCGCCTGAGCCCCAGCGCCGAGACCGTCGGAGCGCGCCTGGACGTCCTCGCGCGCATCGCGAAGTGGGACGCCGCGACGCCGCTGGTCATCACCGCCTCGGTGCGAGGGGCGATCCAGCCGCTCGCCGCGGGGCTCACGGACGTGCCGCCCATCGAACTCGTCGTCGGCGGACGCGGGCACGACCTGGGCGACGTGTCGGCCCGACTCGTCGAACTCGCGTACCACCGCGTCGACATGGTCTCGCGGCGCGGCGAGTTCGCGGTGCGCGGCGGCATCCTCGACGTCTTCCCGCCGACAGCCCCCCATCCGTACCGCGTGGAGTTCTTCGGCGACGAGGTCGACGAGATGCGGGCGTTCTCGGTCGCCGACCAGCGCTCGCTGCCCGGCGAGGTGCGCGAGGTCACGCTGCTGCCCAGCCGTGAGCTGCTCCTCACCGACGCCGTGCGCGGCCGCGCCCGGCAACTCAAGGACGAGTTCCCCGGCCTCGCGGGCATGCTCGAGAAGATGTCCGAGGGCATCCCGGTCGAGGGCATGGAGTCGCTCATGCCCGCCGTCGTCGACCGGCTGGTGACGCTCGTGGACTATCTGCCCGAAGGGTCGGCCGTCGCACTCGTCGATCCCGAGCGCGCGGTGACCCGCGCCATCACGCTCGGCGAGACGAACCGCGAGTTCCTCGAGGCCGCCTGGAGCGCCGCCACCGCCGGAGCGACCACGCCGATCGACCTCGGCGCGGGCGACTTCCTGACCCTGCCCGACCTCCGCGAGGCCGCCCGCGATCGCGACGGCGTGTGGTGGACGCTCAGCGCCTTCGACTCGGGACAGGCGGATGCCGCCGCCGAAGGCCTCATCGACGACGACATCGACGTCGCGCTCGAGGCCGCGGCCGCCATCCGGGTTCCGGGCACGGCGGTGCCGTCGTTCCAGGGCAATGTGGACGGCGCGACCGAGCACATCGGTGCGCTGCTCGCCGACGGATGGCGGGTCGTCGTCGCGGCATCCGGCGCCGGACTGGTCGAGCGGGCGCGCGACGTCCTCGCCGAGCGCGGAATCGCGGCACGCAAGGTCGACGAGGTGATGCACGCACCCGAGCCGGCCGTCGCCCACGTCGTGCTGAGCGTGCTCGAGCGTGGCTTCGAGGTGCCCGCGGCCAAGCTCGCGGTCATCACCGAGTCGGAGTTCTACGGCCGCACGATCGGCGGCGACAACCGCGTCGTCAAGAAGCTCGCGTCGCGGCGCAAGGCCGTGGTCGACCCGCTCAAGCTGAACGCGGGCGACTACGTCGTGCACGCCACGCACGGCATCGGCAAGTTCGTCGAGCTCACGCAGCGCGAGGTGTCCAGCGGGGGTCGCAACGCGGTCAAGAGCGTGCGGGAGTACCTCGTGCTGGAGTACGCGCCGTCCAAGCGCGGCTACCCGGGCGACAAGCTGTTCGTGCCCACCGACCAGCTCGACCTGCTGTCGCGCTACGTCGGCGGCGAGGCGCCGAGCCTGTCGAAGATGGGCGGGAGCGACTGGTCGCAGGCCAAGAGCAAGGCGCGTCGCGCGGTGCGCGACATCGCGGTCGAGCTCGTGAAGCTCTACTCGGCGCGCATGGCGGCGAAGGGGCACGCGTTCGGCCCCGACACCCCGTGGCAGCGCGAGCTGGAGGAGGCGTTCCCGTTCGCCGAGACGCCCGACCAGCTGCAGACGATCGAGGAGATCAAGGCCGACATGGAGAAGCCGATCCCGATGGACCGGCTCCTCTCGGGCGACGTCGGCTTCGGCAAGACCGAGGTCGCCGTGCGCGCCGCCTTCAAGGCGATCCAGGACGGCAAGCAGGTCGCGATGTTGGTTCCGACGACGCTCCTCGTCAAGCAGCACCTCGAGACGTTCACCGAGCGCTTCGCCGGCTTCCCGGTGAAGGTGCGGCCGCTGTCGCGCTTCCAGACCGACAAGCAGGCACGCGACACGATCGCCGGGCTCGCCGACGGCACCGTCGACATGGTCATCGGCACGCACCGGATCCTCACCGAGAAGGTCCTGTTCAAAGACCTCGGGCTCATGATCATCGACGAGGAGCAGCGGTTCGGCGTCGAGCACAAGGACCAGCTGAAGAAGCTCAAGACCAACGTCGACATCCTGGCGATGAGCGCGACGCCCATCCCGCGCACGCTCGAAATGGCGGTCACCGGCATCCGCGAGATGTCGACCCTGCAGACGCCGCCCGAGGACCGGCATCCGATCCTCTCCTACGTCGGCGCCCGCAACGACAAGCAGATCGCGGCGGCCATCCGTCGCGAGCTCCTGCGCGAGGGCCAGGTCTTCTACGTGCACAACCGCGTGCAGTCGATCCAGCGCGTGGCCTCCGAGCTCGCCGAGCTCGTGCCCGAGGCGCGCATCGCCGTGGCGCACGGGCAGATGGGCGAGCACCAGCTCGAGCAGGTCGTCGACGACTTCTGGGAACGCAAGGCCGACGTGCTCGTCTCGACGACGATCATCGAGACCGGCCTCGACATCTCGAACGCGAACACGATCATCATCGACCGCGCCGACAAGTACGGCCTCAGCCAGCTGCACCAGCTGCGCGGCCGGGTCGGCCGTGCGCGCGAGCGGGCGTACGCGTACTTCATGTACGACGACCTCAAGCCGCTCAGCGAGACCGCCGCCGACCGGCTCGAGACGATCGCCGTCAACAACGATCTGGGCTCGGGCATGCAGGTCGCGCTCAAAGACCTCGAGATTCGCGGGGCGGGGAACCTCCTGGGCGCCGAGCAGGCCGGCCACATCGCCGGCGTGGGCTTCGATCTGTACCTGCGCATGATCGGCGAAGCGGTCGCGACCTTCCGCGGCGAGGAGACCGAAGGACCCACCGAGCTGCGGCTGGAGCTTCCGGTGCAGGCACGCATCCCGGAGGCGTACATCGACAGCGAGCGGCTGCGCCTGGAGGCGTACCAGAAGCTCTCGGCCGCAGCATCCGTCACCGCGAAGGACGACGCGATCGACCTCGTCATCGAAGAGCTCACCGACCGCTACGGCGAGCCGCCGTCGGAGGTCGAAGGTCTGCTCGCGGTCGCCCGGCTGCGGCGGCGCGCAGGTGCCGCCGGCCTCGCCGATGTCGTCGCGATGGGGCCGAACCTGCGCATCGCGCCGGCGAACCTGCCCGACTCGATGCGCGTGCGCCTGCAGCGCCTGCATCCCAAGGCGAAGCTCGTCGCGGGAGGAGAGGCGATGGTGGTGCCGCTGCCCACGGCCGGCGGCGAGCCGCTCGGCGACGCGGAGCTCATCGCGTGGGTCGCGCAGCTGATCGAGCAGCTCTGGCCCGAGAAGAAGCCCGGAACGGATGCCGCGGCCCCAGCAGCGACCGCCTGAAGCCGTCGCGAGCCGGGACCCGCCACGACCGCCTGAACCCGTCGCGACCGCCGGAACCCGCGGCGACCGCCGGAACCCGCCACGACCGCCGGACCAGCGACCGCACGCACTAACCGCAGCCCCCGCGGCGACGCCTGACCGGCCGCGTCGGTTCGCCGACCGGATGCCCCGCGCCGTTTGACCGCGCCGCTGACGGCCGCCACGATGGGGGCGTGATCGATCAGCAGCAGGTATGGGACGAAGACGTCGCTCAGTCGTACGACACCCCGGGCGAGGGCATGTTCGCCGATGACGTGCTCGGGCCCACCGTGGCGACACTGGCAGAGCTCGCCGGTGGAGGCGCCGCCGTCGAGTTCGCGATCGGCACGGGCCGGGTGGCGATCCCGCTCCGCGAAGCCGGCGTGCCGGTGTCGGGTATCGAGCTCTCGCACGCGATGATCGCCCGCCTGCGCGAGAAGGTCGGAGAGGACGACATCCCCGTCGTCCAGGGCGACATGGCGACGGCCTCGGCGGGGGAGGGGTTCGCGCTGGCGTACCTGGTGTTCAACACGATCTCCAACCTCCTGACGCAGGAGGAGCAGGTCGAGTGCTTCCGCAACGCCGCACGCCACCTCGCGCCCGGCGGGCGCTTCGTCATCGAGCTCTGGGTGCCGCAGCTGCGCGCGCTCGCACCGGGGCATGCGGGCACCGTCGAGGTCAGCGAGCCCGGCTATGTGCTCGTCGACACGATCGACACTCTCACCCAGCGACTCACGTCGCACCACTTCCGGTTCGGGCCGGACCTCGCCGACGGGCGCGAGGCGCGGGTCGGGCGCTCGCCCCACCGCTACATCTGGCCGAGCGAGCTGGACCTCATGGCTCAGCTCGCCGGGTTCACACGCGAGAGCCGGTGGGCGAACTGGCGCCGGGAGGAGTTCACGGGGGAATCGCTCAGCCACGTCTCGGTCTACCGGCTGCCGGGCTGAGAGGCCCGGCCGCCCACCCGCCGGCCGCGGGACCGGCCGTCGACCGACTGAGCGGCGGCGGACGCAGGCCGCTCAGTTGCGGAGCCGATGGTCGCCGGCCTGCGGGTCGAGATCAGATCACGCCTTGCGCGAGCATCGCGTGGGCCACGCGCTCGAAGCCCGCAGAGTTGGCGCCGACGACGTAGTCTCCGGCGCGGTCGTACTTCTCCGCGGCGCGGAACGCCGCGTCGTGCACGTCGGCCATGATCGCGCGCAGCTTGGCCTCGCTGTCGTCGAAGCTCCACCGCTGGCGCGCGGCGTTCTGGCTCATCTCGAGCGCCGAGGTCGCGACACCGCCGGCGTTGGCAGCCTTGCCCGGGCCGAACAGCACGCCCGCGGACTGGAACAGCTCGATCGCCTGGGGCGTGGAGGGCATGTTGGCGCCCTCCGCCACGGCGCGCACGCCGTTCGCGATGAGGGCACGCGCGTCGTCGGCATCGAGCTCGTTCTGCGTCGCCGAGGGGATCGCGACATCGACCGGCACCTCCCACGGACGAGCGCCCTCGATGTAGCGCGCCCCGGGGCGGCGCGCGGCGTACTCCGAGATGCGCGCGCGCTCGACCTCCTTGATCTGGCGGAGCAGGTCGACGTCGATGCCGGCGTCGTCGACGACGTAGCCGGAGGAGTCGGATGCCGTGACCGCCGTCGCGCCGAGCTGGCGGGCCTTGTCGATGGCGTAGATGGCGACGTTGCCCGAGCCGGAGACGCCCACGCGCTTGCCCTGCAGGCTCTCGTTGTGGACCGCGAGCATCTCGTCGACGAAGAACACGGCGCCGTAGCCGGTCGCCTCGGTGCGCACCTCGGCGCCGCCCCACTGCACGCCCTTGCCGGTGAACATGCCCGACTCGTGGCGGTTCGTGATCTTGCGGTACTGACCGAAGAGGTAGCCGATCTCACGGGCTCCGACGCCGATGTCACCGGCGGGCACGTCGGTGTGCTCGCCGAGATGGCGGTACAGCTCGCTCATGAACGACTGGCAGAAGCGCATGATCTCGGCGTCCGAGCGTCCGTGCGGGTCGAAGTCGCTGCCGCCCTTCGCGCCGCCGATGCCCTGACCGGTGAGGGCGTTCTTGAAGATCTGCTCGAAGCCGAGGAACTTGATGATCGACAGGTTCACCGACGGGTGGAAGCGCAGACCGCCCTTGTAAGGGCCAAGCACCGAGGAGAACTGCACGCGGAAGCCGCGGTTGACCTGCAGCCGTCCGGCGTCGTCGACCCACGGCACGCGGAAGAGGATCTGGCGCTCCGGCTCGACCAGGCGATCGAGGATGCCGCCGTCGACGAACTCGGGGTGCGCCTCCAGCACGGGCGCGATCGACTCGAGCACCTCGTGCACGGCCTGCAGGAACTCCGGTTCGTTCGGGTTGCGGGCCTCGACGGTGTCGAGGACGAGCCGGATGGAGTCGGTGGATGTGAGGAGCGCAGAGGGCATGACCGTGGAGCTTTCAGAACGTGGAGCGGTGCGCGGGGGGCGGCGCTCCTTCACCCTACCTAGCGTTCGCCGAGCGGATCGTGTGTGTGACGGCGGCTACGCTGGGCGCATCCACGAAGGCGGGAGGCAGGAACGATGAGGTTCGAGCACCTCGGGGCGCAGCCCCGCATCCACCCCGACGCGGTCGTCGCCGCCACCGCCGTGATCAGCGGTGACGTCGAGATCGGCGCGGACTGCCAGATCCTCCACGGGGCCGTCATCACCGCGGAGGGCGGGGCGATCACCCTCGGCGCGAACGTGATCGTGATGGAGAACGCGCTCATCCGCGCCATCGCCACCAACCCGGTGCACATCGCCGATCACGTGCTGGTGGGACCCATGGCGAGCATCTCGGGCGCGGTGGTGGAGGAGGAGGTTTTCCTCGCCACCGGGACGCGTGTCTTCAACGGCGCGCACCTCGGGGCGCGCAGCGAGGTGCGCATCAACGGCGTGGTGCACCTGCGCACGACGCTGCCGGCCGACTCCACGGTGCCGATCGGGTGGGTCGCCGTCGGCGATCCGGTGCAGATCCTGTCGCCC
Source organism: Microbacterium ureisolvens (assembly GCF_015278315.1). Taxonomy (GTDB): domain Bacteria; phylum Actinomycetota; class Actinomycetes; order Actinomycetales; family Microbacteriaceae; genus Microbacterium; species Microbacterium ureisolvens. The sequence goes on from NZ_JADIJE010000008.1 coordinate 110,029, forward strand.
GACCGGCACGAGGAGATCTGGGCCGCCCAGCGAGAGCTCGACTTCCCCGGGTACGTCTTCGGTCTGGACCGCGAGACCCCCGACCTGATGGTGCAGCTGACCGAGCGCTACGGTCGCAGCCTCGCCCGCCACGCCGACGACCGCCGCCTCGACTGAACCGCGCGGGTCTCGGTCCCCCACGACGGTGAGGGAGACGGATGCCGCGGCCCGCGGCGTCCGTTCGTTTCGAGAAGTCAGTCCCAGACGAGGCCGCAGTCGCGGCAGCAGAGCTCGAGGCGGTCGACCCAGCCGTCGTCGAGGGCGTCTCGACGATCCCACTCGATCCGGAACCACCGCGGCTCGGTCGCCCGCACATCGAGCGACCCGCATTCGGGGCAGACTTCGGCGACGATGATCCGTGCCATGGCGCCACGGTACGCCGCGGCCTCCGCGATCGCGGGTGCGACGCGCGGACGGCGGCGATCGACCGGGATCCACGCGGCGGGCGTCAGCCGGTGTTCTGCAAGCCGGCCGCGACACCCGAGACCGACAGCAGCAGCAGGCGCTGCAGCTCGGGGTCGACGGGTGCGCCCTCGGGCGCCTCGCGCAGCGCCCGGAGCGCCCGCAGCTGCAGCAGCGAGAGCGCGTCGACGTAGGGGCTGCGCATCTTGACAGCGCGCTGGAGGACCGGTTTGTTGCCGAGGAGCTCCGTGCCGCCGGTGATGCGGATCACCCAGTCGCGCGTGAGCCGCATCTCGTCGCGCACGAGCTCGGCGAGGTCGTCGCGGTCGCCGAGTTCGAGGTAGTGGCGCGCGATGCGGTCGTCGGTCTTGGCCAGGCTCATCGCCACGTTGTCGATGAGCGTGCGGAACAGCGGCCACTCCTGATAGGCGCGCTGGAGCAGCGGCTCGTCGCCGACCGCGTCGAGCGCGGTGCCCAGGCCGAACCAGCCGGCGAGGTTGATGCGCGCCTGCGTCCACGCGAACACCCACGGGATGGCGCGGAGGTCTTCGAGCGACTCCACCGACAGGCCGCGGCGGGCAGGCCGCGACCCGAGCGCGAGCAGCCCGATCTCCTCCATGGGGGTGACGCGCGCGAACCACGGGGCGAAGCCGGGCGCCTTCACCAGCGAGAAGAACCGCTCGCGGGAGGCGCCGTCGAGCGTCGCCGCGATCCCGGAATAGGTGTCGGCAGCCGCGCGGTTGCGCTCCTCGTTCGAGGGGGAGGAGGCGAGCAGGATCGCGGCGGCGACCTGGTCGATGTGCCGCATGGCGATGGCGGGGTCGCCGTAGCGGGCGAAGATGACCTCGCCTTGCTCGGTGAGCTTGAACCGGCCGTCCACCGAGTGCGGCGGCTGCGCCATGATGGCGGAGTTGGCGGGTCCGCCGCCGCGGCCGAGGGCGCCGCCGCGGCCGTGGAACAGCGTCAGCTCGATGCCGTTCTCGTCGGCCCAGGCCGCGATCTTCGCCTGTGCCTCGTACAGAGCGAGGTTGGCGGCGACAGGACCGACGTCCTTGGAGGAGTCGGAGTACCCGAGCATGACCTCCAGGCGCCGGCCGGTCGCCTCCAGGCGGGCGGCGAACTCGGGGTGTTCGACGATCTCGGCCAGGATCCGGGGCGCGGCCTGCAGGTCGGCGAAGGTCTCGAACAGCGGGATGACGTCGAGCACGGGCGGCGTGCCGTCGGGGCCTACGGCGAACCGGGCCAGGCGGTGGACGTTGGCGAGGTCGTCGGCGGACTGTGTGAACGAGACGATGTAGCGGCCGGCCGCGCGGGGCCCGTACCGCTCCTGGAGGAAGCCGACCGTGCGGATGACGTCGAGCACCTCTTCGGCGAGCTCGCTGCGCGGCGCGTCCGACTCGAGCTCGGCGAGCACCTTGGCGTGCACGGCCGAGTGCTGGCGCACCTCGAGCTCGGTGAGGTGGAAGCCGTAGGTCTCGACCTGCCACAGCAGCTGCTGCAGGTGCCCGTACGCCTGACGGGGTGCGCCGGCCTGGACGAGCGAGTCCTGCACGACGCGGAGGTCGGCGAGCAGGTGCTCGGGGTCGCGGTAGGCGAGGTCGGCGTCGCGGGCGCGGGTCGCCTCGATCTTGCGCGAGATCAGCAGCATGATGCGGCGGTGCGGCTCGTCGGGGGAGCGCTTGGCGATGTCCTTCGCGGCGTCCTCGTCAGCCGCCTTGAGGCGCCGCCACAGCGCGAGGAGCGCCTCGCTCGGCGGGGTGGTCGTGGCGTCGAGGGTGAGCGTGCGGCCGATGCGGCTCGTGGTGCGGGCGAGGCCCAGGAGGACGTGCTCGCTCGCGATGGCGGAGGCCTTGCGGGTGACGGATGCCGTCACGAACGGGTTTCCGTCGCGGTCGCCGCCGACCCACGACCCGATGCGCACGAACGGGCGCACGACGGGGGCCCGGCCCCCGGCGGCGGGCCCCTGGAGGGCGTCGTCCACGCGGCGGTACACGTGCGGGACGGCGGTGTACAGGGTGTCGTCGAACACCGCCATCACGGCGCGCACCTCGTCGGTGGGCGAGGGCTTCTCGGGCCGCAGCGGAGCGGTGCGCCACAGCGTGTCGATCTCCTCGAGCATGCGGCGCTCGGCTCGTCGCTCGTCGGCGCCGCCGCGGAGCGACGCGTCGTGCTCCTCGAGGAGGGTCGCCAGCCGGCGGATGCTCGTCGACACCGCACGGCGGCGGGCCTCGGTGGGGTGCGCCGTGAACACCGGGTGGAAGCGCATGCTCTGCAGGCGCTTGAGAGCGGTGTCGTCTCCGACCTCGGCCGCCAGGCGCACGAACGCCGCGGCGACCGAGTCCGTCGCCTGCTCGCGGTCGGGGCGGCCGTCGCGCTCGCGGAGGATGCGCACGCGCTGGTGCTCCTCGGCGAGGTTCACGAGGTGGAAGTAGGCGGTGAAGGCCCGGGCGACCTCGTCGGCGCGGGCGATCGTGAACGAGTCGGCGATGGCTGCCGCGCGGGCGAACGCCTCCGGAGTCTCGTCGGTGTAGGCCTGGATGGTCGCCGTGCGCAGTCGCTCGACATCCTCGTAGAGACCCGGCGAACCGCTCTCCCGCAGCACCTGGCCGAGCAGGGTCCCCAGCATGCGCACGTCGCCGCGCATCTTCTCGGGAATGGCCTGCTCCGCCTCGAACCGTCCGACGAGGTCGATCGCTTCGGTGTGGGTGAGTTCACGCATCTGTCCAGGCTAACGGCGCGCGGTTTCTCCGATGACACGGGCGCCGTTGTGTGACGCGCAGGTGCTCACGGCTGCCGGGTCGCCGGAAACCCGCTCGCTAGACTGGCCCGTGGAGCGCCGGGAAGTCTGGTCGGCACGCCCTTGACGACCCCGCGATCACCTCCTGGAGGCCCGATGTCGCTTCTCCGCTCCGCCCGATTCCCCGCGATCGTCCTGCTGATCGCCGCCGCCCTCGGGCTGATCGTCGCCAATTCGCCCCTGTGGCCGGCGGTCGACGACGCCATGCACGCGTACATCGGCATCCCCGGCGTGTTCGAACTGAGCCTCTCGCACTGGATCAAGGACGGCCTGCTCGCGATCTTCTTCTTCGTGGTCGCCGTCGAGCTCCAGTACGAGCTCACGACCGGCCAGCTGAACTCCGCACGCAAGGCGATGCAGCCGGCGATCGCCGCCGCCGGGGGTGTGCTGGTGCCCATCGCGATCTACCTCGCCGTGGCGTGGGGCACGGACGCCGCGGCGGGGTGGCCGATCCCGACGGCGACCGACATCGCCTTCGCGCTCGGAGTCCTCGCGGTCTTCGGCAAGGGGCTGCCGGCCGCGCTGCGGGTGTTCCTCCTCGCACTGGCGATCCTCGACGACATCGTGGGCATCGTCTTCATCGCGGTGCTGTTCACGACCGGCGTGGACTTCGGCGCGCTCGCCGGCGCCGCGGTCGCCGTGGTCGCCTTCGGCATCCTCAGCCGCCTGCTCGACACGCGCGCCCGCGTGCCGGTCGCGATCCTGCTGGTGCTCCTGGCGATCACCACGTGGGTGCTCGTGTACAACTCGGGCGTGCACGCCACGATCGCCGGCGTCGTGCTGGGCCTGGCGATCGCGCAGCGGCCGGCGCTGCGGGTGCGGCACGAGCTGGAGCCGTGGGTCAACGGCATCGTTCTGCCCGTGTTCGCCTTCTCGGCGGCGCTCGTGGTGATCCCCGCCGTGCCGCTGGCGCAGCTGTCGCCGGCCTTCTGGGGCGTGCTGATCGCCCTGCCGGTCGGCAAGGTCGTGGGCATCGCCGTGTTCGGCTGGCTCTCGCTGAAGCTCTCCCATCGGGGCGGGCAGGCTCCGCTCGCCTTCAGCGACCTCGTCGCGGCAGGCGCCCTCGGCGGCATCGGCTTCACGGTGTCGCTCCTGCTCTCGGAGCTGGCTTTCTCGGGCGCTGCCGCGCTGCGCGACCAGGCGACGCTGGGCGTGCTCGCGGGTTCGGTGATTTCGCTCCTCCTGGCCGCAGGCCTCGTATCGTGGCGGGCATGGCACTATCGACGCCGGATGACGACCGCAGCCGCCGCGAGCTGACCCCGACCGGCGGCACGCCCGATCCGCTGCGGGAGGCGGCCGACGTCATGCGCGCCGTGCGCGATCGCTGCGTGTGGACGCAGCAGGTCGACCACCGCGCGCTCGTGCCCTACCTCGTGGAGGAGAGCTCCGAGCTCATCGACGCCGTGGAGGACGGCACGCGCGAGGAGCTGCGCGAAGAGCTCGGCGACCTGCTGTGGCAGGTGCTGTTCCACTCCGAGATCGCCTCGCGCGACGAGGACGATCCCTTCGACATCGACGACGTCGCACGGGGGCTCACCGAGAAGATGGTGCGGCGGCATCCGCATGTCTTCGGCGACGCGGTGGCGACGACGCCCGAGGAGGTGCTCGTCCACTGGAACGCCGCGAAGGCCGCAGAGAAGCACCAGCGCCGCTCCGTCCTCGACGGCGTGAGCGAGCGGATGCCGAGCCTCGCGCTGGCGCAGAAGCTCCTGTCGAAGGCGTCCCAGGTCGGCCTCGACCCCGCCCTCCCGCTCCGCCCGTCGCTGAGACCTCAGCCGGCGGACGAGACCGCGGGCGAATCCCGAGGTCTCGTCCCTCGATTGTCGTCTCACGGGGAGAACGTGGGCGGGCCGACGAGCGAGGCCGAGCTGGGCGAGGTCCTGCTGGAGCTCGTCGCCACCGCCCGGGCGAACGGGTGGGACGCCGAGCGCGCCCTGCGCGAGCGCCTACGCGGCCTCGAGCGCGATATGCGCGCCGCCGAGGCGACGCCGGACACGCCGCAGGGTCCCGCCGGGACCGAGGACGACGGCTCGGCCTGAGAGGGCACCGGGACCGGCCGGGGACGGAGGACCTCGGCCGGACCTGGAAAGATAAGGGCGTGGCATCCGTCAATCCGCCGCGCGGCATGCGCGACTTCCTCCCCGCTGAAAAGGCCCGTCGCGAGCGCGTGCTCGCCGTCATCCGCGAGCGCTACCGCGCGCACGGGTTCGACGAGATCGAGACGCCGGTCATGGAGGAGTACTCGCGGCTGCACGCGGGCATCGGCGGCGACAACGAGAAGCTCGCGTACAACGTGCTCAAGCGCGGCCTCGACGCCGACGCGATCCGCGCCGCCGCTGACGACCCGGCGAGCCTCACCGACCTGGGCCTGCGCTACGACCTGACGGTCCCGCTCGCGCGGTTCTACGCCACCAACCGCGGCCAGCTGCCCTCGGTGTTCCGAGCGATCCAGATCGCGCCGGTGTGGCGGGCCGAGCGTCCTCAGAAGGGCCGCTACCGGCAGTTCGTGCAGTGCGACATCGACATCATCGGGGATGCCTCGGCCCGCGCCGAGGCCGAGCTCGTGGTCGCGACGCTCGACGCCGTCGACGCCCTCGGACTCGAGGGCGGCAGCGTCCGCATCAACGACCGCCGTGTGCTCGACTGGATGCTCGACAGCTTCGGATTCGGGGCCGAGGAGCGTCCCGGGGTGCTCATCACCATCGACAAGCTCGACAAGATCGGCCCCGACGGCATCGTCGCCGAGCTGCGCGAGCGGGGCGCGACCCCCGCGGCGGTCGACGCCTTCGACGCCTTCCTGCGCCGGCCGATGACGCTCGAGTACAACCCCTACGGCGAGCGGCAGATCCGCAAGGCGCTGCCCGACGATGCTCCCGCCGAGATCGTCGAGCACCTCGTCGGAATCGGCGAGGCAGTGGCGGCCGCGTGCGCTTCGACAGGCTCCGCAGCCGGTGCCGAGGCGGCCTCCGAGGGGCTCGCCGGAGACATCCCACTCGTCTTCGACCCGTTCCTGGTGCGCGGCATGGGCTACTACACCGGCACGATCTTCGAGCTCGCGCACCCGTCGGTCGACTACTCCCTGGGCGGCGGTGGTCGCTATGACGGCATGATCGGCCGCTTCCTGGGCCAGGACGCGCCGGCGGTGGGCTTCTCGATCGGCTTCGAGCGCATCGTCGACCTGGTGGCGGAGAGGACGGATGCCGCGGCCCCGGCCGTCGTGCTGGTGCACGACCGCGACGTGTCGCAGGGAGTGCTGCTCGCCCTGAAGGCCGGGCTGGTCGGCCAGGGCTCGCGGGTGCGCCTGGAGCAGCGGACCAAGAACCTCAAGGCGCTGCTCGAGCGGGGCGCGGCCGACGGCTACACCGCCTTTGCAATCGTGGCGCCGGGCACGACGTCGGACTCGCTCGAGGTCAAGCCGCTCGGTTGATGTCAATGAATTCTTGACGCCGTTCCATTGTCAAGAGTAGGTTGACGTCATGAATGCTTCGACCTCTCGCGAGTCCGCCACACCCGGACGCATCGTCAGTCTGGCCGTCGCCGCGATCGCCGTCGGCCTCGTGCTCGTGATCCTCGGCGTCGGGTTCGACTGGGACGGCTTCGGCGGTGGGCTCGTCATCGGCGCCGGCATCGGCCTCGCCGCCGTCGGCATGTACTTCTGGGGCTACGCCAACGGGCTGCGGCGGCCGTCGTCGCGGGGGACGTGGCTTCCGAGCCGGGACGGACGCGGGTGAGCGATCTCGCCGATTCCATCGGCCGCGCCGTCCTCGCGGACGCCGGCGTCGGCGCCGATCAGACGCTGACTGCTGACGAGCATGTCGCCCTCGTCGCGGCGGGGGCCCGTGCGGAGACCGAGGTGCGAGCGATCCTGCACAGCGCCGTGACCGCCGCTCGGGCGGGCGGGGCGAGCTGGGCCCGCATCGGGGCGGAGCTGGGGATGACGCGCCAGGCTGCGCAGCAGCGCTTCGGCACATCGGGAGCATCGCCGCGGCACGACCCCGCCGATGGCACCGCTGAGCGCTGGCTCGGGCCGGTGACGGCCTTCGACGAGATGGCGGAGCTCGAACTCGCGGGGCGCGCCGGATGGCACACGGTCGAGGCGGGCACGCTCGCCCACCGGATGGTGCGCACCGACACGCAGTGGGAGCATCGCCGCATCCTGTGGCGCGCTTCGCTTGCGGCCGAGCGCGCCGACGGCTGGGATGTGGGGTGCCGGGCCTTCCCGTGGGTCTACCTGATCCGGGACCGCGGGATCCCGGCCGTCACGCCGGGGGAGTGAGCCTGCCGCGCAGGCGCAGCGCCCGGTATACCACCCCGACACCGACGACCAGCACGCCGGCCACGACGGACTGCCAGGGGAGCGTGGCGGCGAGGACGAGGCATCCGATCCCGCCGACGACCTGCAGCGCGACGGGGTAGCGCCGGGCGTCGCCCCGCTGCCGGAGCGCGGCGAGGTTGGCGACGAAGTAGTACAGGAGCACGCCGAACGACGAGAAGCCGATGGCGCCGCGCAGGTCGACGAATGCCACGAGCATCACCGTCGCGGCAGCCACGGCGAGCTCCGCGCGATGCGGCACGTGCCAGCGCGGGTGCACCGCGTCGAGGAGGCCCGGCAGGTCGCGCTCCCGCGACATCGCGAACGCGGTGCGACCGACACCGGCGATGAGGGCGAGCAAGGCGCCGAGCGACGCCGCTGCCGCGCCGACCCGCACGACCGGGTCGATCCACGCCCACCCCGACTGTGCGGCCGCCTCCGCGACCGGCTCGGTCGACGCCGCGACCGCGTCGGGGCCGAGTGCGCTCAGCACGGCGACGGCCACGACCGCGTAGACGGCGAGGGCGATCACGAAGGCGCCGACGATGGCCCGGGGGATCACCCGGCGCGGATCGCGCACCTCCTCGCCCATGGTGGCGATGCGCGCGTAGCCCGCGAACGCGAAGAACAGCAGACCCGCGGACTGCAGGATGCCGTAGCCGCCGCCCGTCCACAGCGCGTCGGCCGAGAGCCACTCCGGTGTCGCGCCGGCTGAGAAGGCGGCGGTGACGGCGGCCGCCAGAGCGCCGAAAGAGATGACGACGATGACGCGGGCGGCACCGGCGGTGCGGGTGACGCCGAACCAGTTCACCGCGGTGAGCGCCACGACCGCGGCGATCGCGACGGGACGCTCCCACCCGGCCGGCGCCGCGTAGGCGGCGAAGGTGAGGGCCATCGCGGCACAGCTCGCGGTCTTGCCGATGACGAACCCCCAGCCGGCGACGAACCCCCACCACGGGCCGAGCTCCGCACGCCCGTAGGCGTACGTTCCACCTGAGGTCGGGTGAGCCGCCGCGAGCTGGGCCGACGACGTCGCATTGCCGAAGGCGACGATCGCGGCGATCGCGAGGCCGACGAGCAGACCGGTGCCCGCAGCATCCGCCGCCGGTGCCCACACCGCGAAGACACCGGCGCCGACCATCGAGCCGAGTCCGATGAACACGGCGTCGCCGAGGCCGAGGCGGCGCTGAAGCGAAGGGGACGTCACGGCCGAAGGGTAGCGCGCCACGGCGAACGCGCGATGAGGGCTTCCCGGCGCGTGCCGGCGCCCGACAGGATGGGCTCATGACACTGCAGATCCGTACCGTGCTCGAGCCCTTCGGCCCGGCCACGGCCATCGAGTTGACCGACGACCAGGTGGCGGAGCTCGGCGGCGGCAAGCGTGCCGCGGTCGTCGTGGGCATCGGCGGGCGCACCGCACGCGTGCGGCTCGCCGTCATGGACGGGCGCAACGTCATCGGTCTGTCGAAGGCGGTGCGGGCACAGCTCGGCGTCGACATCGGCGACGAGGTGGACGCCACCGTCGACCTCGACACGGCCGAGCGCGAGGTCGAGGTGCCCGCCGAGCTGACAGCCGCCTTGGACGCCGCAGGAGCGCGCGCCGCGTTCGACGCGCTGACGTTCTCGCGTCGCAAGGAGCTCGCGCGCGGCGTCGCCGAGGCCAAGCGGCCCGAGACCCGCGAGCGCCGTGTCGCGGCCGTGATCGAGGAGCTCGCCGCGCCCTAGACGGTGCCCCCGACGCTGCCGGACACGGCACGGTGTTCACGCGGCGCAGGGCAGGGCGGCAGCGCACCGCGTCGTCACCCCGGTGACGGCATCCGTTCACCTGGCTGTTGTCGCATGGGGCCATGGCTCGTTCGGGTGAGATCGCGCCCAGGATCGCCGTCATCGGCGCGGCCGGTGTCGCGCTCGGCGCCGGACTGGTGCTGCTCGGAGGCCGCGCCGTGCTCACTCGCCAGGCCGCGGTCGCGCGCCGGCGAATCGGCAAGCCGCTCGGCGAGGAGGCGCTCGATGCCGACCGCGTGTGGGGCCGACGGCTGGACGGGCCGCCGCTCGAGCTCGTCGTGCTCGGCGACTCGATCGCCGCGGGCCTGGGCGCGGAGCGGCGGAAGGACACCCTGGGCGGGCGGCTCGCCAAAGGCATAGCGCGCGCGGAGCGCCGGCCGGTACGCCTGCGCACGGCGGCGGTCGTGGGGGCCGAGTCGTCGGTGCTCGCCGATCAGATCGACGGGCTCCCGGCCGACTACCGGCCTGATGCCGCCGTCATCGTGGTCGGCGGCAATGACATCACCCATCGCGTACCGGTCGCGACATCCGTCCGCCACCTCGAGGAGGCCATCGTCCGCCTGCGCGCTCGCGGCGCCGCGGTGGTCGTCGGCACGTGCCCCGACCTGGGCGCACTGCGCCCCGTGCCGCAGCCGCTGCGCGCGCTCGGGTCGCGGCTGTCGCGCCAGCTCGCCCACGCGCAGGCCGAGGCGGCTGTTCGGTGCGGCGCGCGGCCCGTCTCGCTGCGGCGTGCCGTGGGCCCGTTCTTCGTGACCCAGCCCGACGAGATGTTCAGCCTCGACCGCTTCCACCCGAGCGCACTCGGCTACCGCCGCACCGCCGAGGCGCTGCTGCCGGCGATCGTCGGCGCGCTCGCCGCCGTGCGCGTAGACGACGTCTGACCGCGCCCGCGTCCGAGACCTGGCCGCGTGGGAGGTCCGTGAACCTGGCCGCGAGGCGTCCGGAACCTGGCGTTATGGGCGTCCGAAAACCTGGCCGGAGACGGCGGCGCGCCGGCGAACGCGACGGCGCCCGGCGTGTCGCGCGACGGGCCAGGTTTTCGGCACCGAGCGTGGGGGAGGGAGGCTTCCTGCCGGGGCGCCGGGACTCGTGCCCGGGGCGGCCTCTCGGTGGGCGGCGTGACGTCGCCGACTACGCTGCGGCGGCGGCCGCCGTCACGCGCTTCTTCTCGCGGATGTACACCTCGCGGCGCACGCGGGCGACGACATCGCCCCCGGCATCCGTGATGTCGGTCTCGAACCACTCGAGCACCTTCGCGCCCCCGCGGGCGCGCTCGCGGATCTCCTCGGCCTTCTCACGGGGCACCTCGAAGTGCGCCGTGATGACGCCGCGGCCGGGCTTCACGAACTCGATCTCGCCGCGCGTGTCCCACACGACGTAGTCGCGGCCGAGCTGGTGCATCACGAGCATGAAGAAATACGGGTCGGTCATCGCCGACATCGAGCCGCCGAAGGCCGTCTTCACGTAGTTGCGGGTGAAGAGATTGACATGCAGCTCGACGGTCGCGCTGGTCCAGTCGGCGGCGAACCGCTTCACGCGAATACCGCTGAAGAGGTTCGGGATCCACAGGCTCATGCCGACGGCGAGGCGGCGGGGGGTCACACGCATGGGCCCAGCTTGGCCGTCGCCAGCGGCGCGACGCATTCGGTTGGCGGATCTCCACAATTGCTGGCGCAACTTGTTCTAGTTGTCATAGAATTAATGCGTGTTAGTCCGAGTCGATCCCGAGAGCGACGCGCCGCTGTTCGCGCAGATCGCGGCTTCTGTGCGAGCGGATGCCGCGGCCGGCCGTGTCCGCGCCGGCGACAGGCTTCCGGCGGCCCGTGACATCGCCGCCGCGCTCCACGTGAACGTCCACACGGTGCTGCGGGCCTATCAGGACCTCCGCGACGAGGGGCTCGTCGAGCTCCGGCGCGGCCGCGGCGCTGTGGTCACCGAGCAGGCGGCGACGCTGGAGTCCCTGCACCACGACATCGAAGACCTCGTCGCGCGGGCGCGCACGGCGGGGCTCCCGCCCGACGCGCTCGCTGCCCTCGTGAAGGAGATCGCCACCCATGACGACCGCACCCCCCGCTGACCCCCGGACGCCCGCCGTCGCGACCCCGCCCACGCGCGTCGCCTGGCGCGACGTGATCGCCTTCATCCTCCTCGCGTGTGGCCTGGCGTGGCTCGTGACGGTCCCGCTCTGGCTCGGCGAAGGTCTCGCGTCGCCGCTGACGGGACTGCTGCTGCCGGTGATGATGTTCACGCCCGCGGTCGCGACGCTCATCGTGATGTTCGCGTTCCGCGCCCCGGCCACGGGGCGGCTGAGGCACGTCGGCATGTGGCCGCTGCGGCCCGTCGGGCGATTCCTGCTCTTCATGGCGCTCGGCCTCGTGCTCCCGATCGTGGTGGTGATCGCCACCGTGCTGCTGGCCGGTGCCGTCGGCCTCGTGCGGCTGGACCTCGTGGAGTTCTCCGCGTTCGCCGATCAGCTCGCCGCTGCGGCGCCCGCCGGCACGCCGCTGCCTCCGATCGGCCTCCTCGTCGCGATCCAGCTCGCGATGATCCCGGTGGCGGCGATCATCAACAGCGCTCTCGCGTTCGGCGAGGAGCTCGGCTGGCGCGGCTGGCTGCAGACCGCGCTGCTGCCACTGGGACCCTGGCCCGCGCTGCTCATCACCGGCGCGGTGTGGGGCCTGTGGCACGCCCCGATCATCCTGCTCGGCTACAACTTCGCCCGTCCCGACATCACCGGCGTGCTCTTCATGGTCGGCGGCTGCCTCGCGTGGGGCGTGCTGCTCGGCTGGCTGCGCCTGCGCAGCGCGTCGCTATGGCCGGCGGTGCTCGCGCACGGCTCGCTCAACGCTGTCGGCGGCCTCGTGCTGCTGCTCGCGGCATCCGGCGCCGCTCCCGACCTCGCGATCGTCGGCGCGCTCGGCGTCGTCGCGTGGGGCGTCCTCGCGGTCGTGGTCGTGGCCATCGTGCTGCTGCGTCAGTTCCGCGCGGGCATGCCCGCTCCGGCGCGCGTCGCCGTGGCAGCGCCCTTCTCGGGGGGTGGCGTCCGATGACCCGCGCCGATCGTGTCGTCGGTCGCTTCCTGCTCGTCGCGCTGTGGCTGCCGGTCGCCTTCGTACTCGTCGGCGTCGTGGTGCAGCTGGCGTTCCTGCCGCAGGTGCCGGCCACCGTGGCAGTGCACTGGAACCGGGCGGGCGTCGCCGACGGCTTCGCCCCGGCCTGGACGCAGCCGGTGGCGACCATCGGGTTCGGGCTCGGCATCCCGGCTCTCATCACCCTCACCACGCTGCCCGGCCTGCGTCGCGGCGAGCGCGGGGCCACGTATCGGCTCATGGGTGCCACCGCGGCGGCGGTGTCGGCCCTGACTACCGTCGCTTTCACCACGACCTTCGTCCTGCAGGCCGGCCTCGGCACGGCGGACGACGCTCCCTCGGTGTGGCAGGCCCTGTTCGCCTCGCTCGCCGCCGCGGTGGTCGCCGGCGTCGGCGCGTGGTTCCTGCAGCCGCGCCAGGACGCGGCCGCCGCAGAGCCGTCGCCGGCGACGCCGCTCGCGCTGGGCCCCCACGAGCGCGCCGTGTGGGTGCGCACGACCGCCATGAAGACCAGCGCCGCGGTCGCGGTCGTCGCGGCCGCCCTCGTCGTCGCACTCGCGGCGGTCATCGCCTGGGTGGCCGGTGCTGACGCGGTGCTCGCGGGGGTGCTCACCGTACTCGCCCTCGTGCTGCTGGCGTTCGCGGCGACGACCATCGCGTTCCACGTGCGCGTGGACGACACCGGACTCCACGTCCACTCGCTGCTCGGCCTCCCACGGTTCCGGGTCCCGCTCGGCGACGTCGCCGCGGTGACAAGGGTCGAGGTGAACCCGATGCCGGAGTTCGGCGGATGGGGTCTGCGCATGGGAGCTGGACGACGGTTCGGGGTCGTGCTGCGCACCGGGGAGGCGATCGAGGTGGTCCGCCGCAACGGCAGGCGGTTCGTCGTGACCGTGGACGACGCCGAAACAGGTGCGGCGCTGCTGGAGGCGCTGGTCGAACGGGCCGCCGCGAGGTCTTGACGCCCGGCGCCGCGTGCGGATTGGCTGTGGTCATGGCCGATCCCACACCTGACACCTGGCGACGCGTCGACGCGTACCTCACCGAGCTGCTCGTCGGACACGACCCCGGTCTCGAGCAGGCGGTCTCCGATCAGAACGACGCCGGGCTGCCGGCCATCGAGGTCGCCCCCGTCAACGGCAAGCTGCTGCATCTCATCGCGCGCATGTCGGGCGCGCGCCGGGTGCTCGAGATCGGCACGCTCGGCGCATACTCCACCATCTGGCTGGCGCGGGCAGTGCCCGACGACGGCCGGGTCGTGACCATCGAGGCCGAACCCCGCAACGCCGACCTCGCCCGCGCCAACCTCGATCGCGCGGGCGTGGGGGAGAAGGTCGAGATCAGGCTCGGGCGCGCGGCCGAGGTGCTGCCGACGCTGGACGAAGGCGATCCGTTCGATCTGGTCTTCATCGACGCCGACAAGGAGTCGAACACGATCTACCTCGACTGGGCAGCGCGCCTGGGCCGCCCCGGTACCGTCGTGATGGTCGACAACACCGTGCGCGGGGGAGAGGTGGCGAACCCCGCGACCGAGAATCCCCAGATCATCGGGGTGCAGCGAGGACTCGAGATGCTCGGCCGTGACCCGCGGTTCGACGCGACCGCGATCCAGACGCTCGACGCGAAGGGCTACGACGGCATCGCGATCGCCCTCGTCGTGTGACGGCCGGCGACGGAACGGCCGGCCGGTTGATGACGGATGCCTGTGGCCCCGGCATCCGTCCTCACTAGACTCGGGGGCGGACCGACGACGCTCCGACGATTCACGCTCCACAAGCAAGGAGAAACCCTGTGGCACAGATCGAGGCTGTAGGCGCGCGCGAGATCCTCGACTCGCGCGGAAACCCGACCGTCGAGGTGGAGGTGCTGCTCGACGACGGAATCGTCCAGCGCGCAGCCGTCCCCTCCGGCGCGTCGACCGGCGCCTTCGAGGCGTACGAGCTGCGCGACGGCGACAAGAGCCGCTACGGCGGCAAGGGCGTGCTGAAGGCGGTCGCGGCCGTCATCGACGAGCTCGGCCCCGCGATCGAGGGTGTCGAGGCGAGCGAGCAGCGCGTCATCGACGAGATCCTCATCGCCACCGACGGCACCGAGAACAAGTCGCGCACCGGCGCGAACGCGATCCTGGGCGTCTCGCTCGCGGTCGCCAAGGCCGCCGCCGACTCGGCCGACCTGCCCCTGTTCCGCTACCTCGGCGGACCCAACGCGCACGTGCTGCCCGTGCCGCTGTTCAACGTCATCAACGGCGGTGAGCACGCCGACAACGGCATCGACTTCCAGGAGTTCTTCCTCGCCCCGATCGGCGCCGAGACGTACGCCGAGTCGCTGCGCTGGGGGACCGAGGTCTACCACGTGCTCAAGGGCGAGCTGAAGTCCGCCGGCTTCGCCACCGGCCTCGGCGACGAGGGCGGCTTCGCACCCGATCTCCCCAACAACCGCGAGGGCCTCGACTTCCTGATCCAGGCGATCGAGAAGGCGGGCTTCACGCCCGGCAAGGACATCGGCGTGGGCCTGGACGTGGCAGCGACCGAGTTCTTCAAGGACGGCGTCTACACCGTCGAGGGCAAGCCGTGGTCGGCCGAGCAGCTCACCGACTACTTCGCCGACCTCGTCGCGAACTACCCCGTCGTCACCATCGAGGACGCCCTCGCCGAGGACGACTGGGACGCGTGGAAGGCCCTCAGCGACAAGATCGGCTCGAAGGTGCAGCTCGTGGGCGACGACCTGTTCGTCACCAACCCGACGCGCCTGCAGAAGGGCATCGACCTCGGCGTCGGAAACGCGCTGCTGGTGAAGGTGAACCAGATCGGCACGCTGTCGGAGACGCTCGACGCGATCGCGCTGGCCACCCAGAACGGTTACCGGTCGATGCTCTCGCACCGCTCCGGCGAGACCGAGGACACGACGATCGCCGATCTCGCGGTCGCCGTGAACGCGGGTCAGATCAAGACCGGCGCGCCCGCCCGCAGCGAGCGCGTGGCGAAATACAATCAGCTTCTGCGCATCGAAGAGGAGCTCGGTGACGCCGCGGTGTTCGCGGGTCGCGGAGCGTTCCCCCGGTTCAAGGGCTGATGCGCTGACAGCGTGACGAAGACGAGAAGGGGGAGCCGTGGCCAAGACGACGGCTCCCCCTTCTCGTTCCCCCCGCACGGGCACACCGCCCCGGCGACGGCCTGTGGCGGGTCGGCGCCCGGTCGATGTGCGGGCCTGGCTCGGCGGCATCCGCCTCTCCGGCTTCATGGTGATCATGATGGGCCTCGTGGTCCTCGCCGCCTTCGTGCTCGTCCCCACGATCGGCACGTACGTCGACCAGCGGCAGCAGATCGCGGCGCTGGAGGCGGCGGTGCAGCTGAGCAGGGAAGAGGTGGCCGAGCTCGAGTCGCAGCGCGAGCGGTGGGAGGATCCCGCCTACATCACCACGCAGGCGCGGGAGCGGCTGTACTACGTCAAACCGGGTGAGGTCGTCTACCTCGTCGACGACGACCTGCCGCCCGAGCTCGAGCCGCAGGAGCAGGCGCCGGTGAGCGACGAGCTCGAGGCCGCCGACGCGGACTGGATGACCAAGCTGGTGCGCTCGGTGACCGAGGCGGGGCTCGCGCAGACCGTCGCTCCCGTCACGATCGGGGTGCCCGATCCGGAGCCGTCGTCGACGCCGACCCCCTGACCTGCCCGCAGCCGTCGGACCGCGCGGCCACGGTCCAGCACCGTCCCAGGTGGCCCCGGTAGCCTGGGCCCGACCAAGGAGCAGCTCTGTGACGACCCCGCCATATCCCCCTGTCAGCGACGCCGACCTGGCTGTGCTCCGAGAGCAGCTCGGGCGCCCCGCGCGCGGCGTCGTCGGCATCGCGGCGCGGTGCGTCTGCGGCAATCCCACGGTGGTGGCGACCGCCCCGCGGCTGCCGGACGGCACGCCGTTCCCCACGTTCTACTACCTGACCCACCCCGCGGCGACCGCCGCGATGTCGGTGCTCGAGGCCGACCACGTCATGCGCGAGCTGTCCGACGAGCTGGCCGCCGACGAAGAGGTCGCCGCCGCCTACAGCCGTGCCCACGAGGCGTACCTGCGCGATCGCGCGCAGTACGGCGAGGTCGACGAGATCGCCGGCATCTCGGCCGGCGGTATGCCGACGCGGGTGAAGTGCCTGCACGCTCTCGCCGGCCACGCGCTCGCGGCAGGCCCGGGCGTCAACCCGATCGGCGATCGCGCGCTCGCGCTGTCGTCGTGGTCACCCGAGCGCTGCGTGTGCGCGCAGCCGGGATCGGGCGGATGATCCGGCGCCTCCTGGCCGCAGCCGCCTCGGCAGCCGTCGCGACGACCCTCGTCGCGGCGGGGCCGACAGCCGCCCAGGCGGCGCCCGCCGAGCCCGACCCGGTCCGCGCCGCCGAGTACTGGCTCGCCGACTACGGCATCGAGCAGGCGTGGCAGACCACCCGCGGAGCGGGCGTCAAGATCGCCGTCATCGACACCGGGATCGGCCGCGGACCCGTCGAGTTCGCCGGCGCGGTCGCCGGCGGCACGGACGTTTCGGGCGCGGGCTCGCCCGACGGACGCACACCGGTCGGTGCGGTGGACAAGGACCACGGAAGCTGGGTGGCCTCGCTCGCGGCCGGCCGCGGCACGGGGCCCGACACCGGGATGATCGGCGTGGCCCCCGAGGCGCAGCTGCTGTCGGTGTCCGTCGCGTTCGGATCGTCGGCCCCGCGGTCGTTCTCCGACCAGATCGCCGACGCCATCCGCTGGTCGGTCGACAACGGCGCCGACGTCATCAACATGTCGCTGACCACGAACGTGCCGGACTGGCCAGAGAGCTGGGACGACGCCTTCCTCTACGCGTTCGAGAACGATGTCGTCATCGTCGTCGCCGCCGGCAACCGGGGCAGCGGCACGACGCGCGTGGGCGCACCGGCGACCATCCCCGGCGTCCTCACGGTCGGCGGCGTCGATCGCTCCGGCAGGGCCAGCGTCGACGCCTCGACGCAGGGCATCACCATCGGCGTCTCCGCACCCAGTGAGGAACTGGTCGGCGTGTCGGCCGACTCGACGCTGGTCTCATGGGACGGCACGAGCGGCGCCGCGCCCATCGTCGCGGGGATCGCCGCCCTGGTGCGGGCTGCTCACCCCGAACTCGACGCGAACAACGTCATCAACCGCATCGTGAAGACCGCCCGTCCCGCGGCCGGCGCGACCGACGTGCCCGACGTGCTCTACGGCTACGGCCTGATCGACGCGGCGGCCGCCGTCTCGGCCCCCGGCGTGGCGAGCGTGACCGCGAACCCCATGGGCAATCTCGAGGACTGGGTGCGCCTGTACCGACGTGCGCCCGTCGCCCCGCTGCCGGACGAGCCGGCGCCCACCGTAGAGGTCCCGGCCCTGCCCGAGGCCGACCTCGCCACGCGCGCCACCTCGCCTCTTCTACCCGACGGCGGCACCGTCCTCTACGGCACCCTTCCGCTCGCCTTGCTCACCACGACGGCTATACTGGTGGCGCTCGGCGTCACCGCTGCTGTCCGACGCATCCGATTGGCGTCCCGCGCGCCGAGCCGCTGACACAGGAGGAGAACTCCAAACCGTGACCAACACCGTGCCCAAGATCCTCATCGTCGGTGGCGGATACGCAGGCTTCTACACGGCCTGGAAGCTCGAGAAGCATCTGCGCAAGGGCGAGGCGGACGTGACGATCGTCGATCCGCTGCCCTACATGACCTACCAGCCGTTCCTCCCCGAGGTCGCGGCCGGCTCCATCGAGGCCCGTCACTCCGTCGTGGCGCTGCGACGCCACCTCAAGCGGACCCACGTCGTGGCCGCCAAGGTCACCGGCATCAACCACGCGAACAAGGTGGCGACCATCACGCCCATCGCGGGCGAGCCCTACGAGTTCGAGTACGACCAGATCGTCGTCACGGCCGGCGCCGTCTCGCGCACCTTCCCGATCCCGGGCATCGCCGACAACGCGATCGGCCTGAAGACGATCGAAGAGGCCGTCGCGATCCGCGACAAGCTGATGTCGAACTTCGACAAGGCCTCCACGCTGCCCCCCGGCCCCGAGCGCGACCGCCTGCTGACGGTCGTCGTCGTCGGCGGCGGCTTCGCGGGCATCGAGGTGTTCGCAGAGCTGCGCTCGCTGGCATCCGCCCTCGTCAAGAGCTACCCGCAGCTGACGTTCGACGACACGCACTTCCACCTCATCGAGGCGATGAGCCGCATCATGCCCGAGGTGTCGCTGAAGACCAGCGAGTGGGTGCTGAAAAACCTCGCTCAGCGCGGCGCGTACGTCCACCTCGACACGCAGGTGACCGGCGCCGTCGGCGGCGACATCGAGCTGTCGACCGGCGAGACGATCCCGAGCGATCTCATCATCTGGACCGCAGGCGTCATGGCGAACCCCACGGTGGTGCGCGGCGGCGACCTCCCGGTCGAGGAGCGCGGTCGCATCCGCACCCGCGCCGACCTGCGCGTCGGCTCCGAGGACGAGATCGTCGAGGGCGCCTGGGCGGCCGGCGACGTGTCGGCGGTGCCCGACCTCACGGGCGGCGGTGTGGGCGGCTACTGCGTCCCCAACGCCCAGCACGCGGTGCGCCAGGCGAAGCTCCTCGCGAAGAACCTGGTCGCGGTGCTCCGCGGCGAGCTGCCCCGTGAGTACTACCACAAGAACCTCGGCGCAGTCGCGGGCCTGGGCCTCTGGGTCGGTGTGTTCCAGTCCGGCAAGCTCGCGCTGAAGGGCCCGATCGCGTGGCTCGCGCACCGCGGCTACCACGGCCTGGCCATGCCGTCGTGGGAGCGCAAGTGGCGCGTGCTGTGGGGCTGGTGGAACAACTTCTGGCTCGGCCGCGACATGGTGAACCTGTCGACGGTGCAGAACCCGCGGTACGTCTTCGAAGAGTTCGCAGCGCGCCCGCGGCCGCCGCAGCCCGTCGAGGCGCCGGCTGAGAAGGCCGCACCGGCGGCCGCGCCCGCCCGCAAGGCGCCGGCGCGCAAGACCGCCGCGAAGGCTACGGCCGACGCCGAGAAGGTCGCCGCCAACTGAGTTCGACCGGATGCCGCAGGCTCGTCTGAGAAGATGAGCCTGCGGCTTCCGCGTTCCCGGGGGGAGCGCGGCCGGCCCCCGTAGCCCAATGGCAGAGGCAGGCGACTTAAACTCGCTCAAGTGTGGGTTCGAATCCCACCGGGGGTACCGTTCACCACGGCCTGCCGGAAGCGCCCCTCGTGATCTTCCAGATCTGCCGCTAATCTGGGGAAAAGCGCGCGAAGGAGCTCGGGGATGAGCGAGAACGGCAACGACCGGCGCGAGACGGCGGACGCGGGCGGGCAGAAGAGCGGTTGGTGGTGGCGATTCACCGCGCTGCTCTTCGGGGCGCCGCCGATCGCCGTCTACGGGGCGGAAGAAGACGTCGAACGGGAGCGGGCGGCGAGAGCCGGCGAATAGACCGCGTCGCGCTCGCCTGCGCGCAGGGGTCTCGGCCCTTCCACAGCCGGTCATCGGCGGGGGTCGGCTGGCTCTAGGCTGGGGCGATGCGCGCGCACCCGAAGCGAGCCGTATGAGTCTCGATCTGCTGTCCACGCCCACCGCGACGAAGCCGTGGGAGAACCCCGCCGCCTACTGGGGCGACATGACCCATGCCCTGGCGGACCTCAGCGGCCCCATCGCCGCCATCAACGCCGAGGCGCTGCGGTACAACGCGCTCGACCTCGTCGTGCGGGCCGGCGGCGTGCCCATCCGCGTCGCAAGCAAGTCCGTGCGCGTACGCGAGGTGCTCGATGCCGTGCTGGCGCTTCCCGGCTACCAGGGCATCCTCGCGTTCACGCTTCCCGAGGCGCTCTGGCTCGCCGACACCCACGACGACATCGTGCTGGGTTACCCGACGGCCGATCGCGCCGCGATCGCGGCTCTCGCCGCTTCAGAGGCGGCGGCGGCGCACGTCACGCTCATGGTCGACGACCTCGCCCAGCTCGACCTCGTCGATGCCGTCGCCGCGCCCGGTGCCCGGCCCGAGATCCGCGTGGCCATCGACGCCGACGCCTCGTGGCGCGCCCCCGGGCTGGGTCACATCGGCGTGCTGCGCTCGCCCGTGCACGAGGCCGCCGAAGTCGCCGCGCTGGCGCGCTCCATCGCCGCTCGGCCGGGCTTCCGCCTGGTCGGGCTGATGATGTACGAGGCGCAGATCGCCGGCCAGGGGGATGCGACGGGACGGGGGGATGCCGCCATCCGCTGGATGCAGCGCCGGTCCGGCGCCGAGCTGCTCGAGCGGCGCGCCGCGATCGTCGCGGCCCTGCGCGACATCGCCCCGCTGGAGTTCGTCAACGGCGGCGGGACGGGATCCCTCGAGCTGACGGCATCCGATCAATCCGTCACCGAGCTCACCGCCGGCAGCGGGCTGCTCGCCGGCCACCTCTTCGACGGCTACCGCGCCTTCGATCCGGCGCCCGCCGCCGCGTTCGCGCTCGACGTGGTCCGCAAGCCGGAGCCTGACGTCGCCACCGTGCTGGGCGGCGGGTGGATCGCGTCAGGACCGGCGGTCGAGTCGCGTCAGCCGCTTCCGGTGTGGCCTGCCGGCCTGCGAACGGCCCCTCGCGAAGGCGCGGGCGAGGTGCAGACGCCGCTGCGCGGAGAGGCGGCGCGCGGCCTGCGCACGGGCGATCGCGTGTGGTTCCGTCACTCGAAGAGCGGCGAGCTCGCAGAGCGCGTGGACCGCTATCACGTCGTCGAGGCCGGCGCGCGCGTCGGCGAGCTCGCGACGTACCGCGGCGAGGGGAAGGCGTTCCTGTGACCCGTCCCGGCGGAGTGTGGCGCAATTGGGGCCGCTCCGAATCCGTCCGCCCGCAGCGCGTCGAGTACCCGCCCACGGTGGCGGCTGTGCAGCGCGCGGTGACGGCCGCCGCGGCGCAGAGGCTCCCGATCAAGGCCGTGGGCGCCGGCCACAGCTTCACGGGCATCGCGGTGGCGCCCGGGGTCCTGCTCGAGCTGCGCGACCTCAGCGGCCTCGTCTCGGTCGACGTCGACCGCGCGCGGGTCACGCTCCTCGCCGGCACCCGCCTCCACCAGATCCCGGCGCTGCTCGCGCCCTACGGCCTCGCCATGGAGAACCTCGGCGACATCGACCGCCAGTCGATCTCGGGCGCGATCTCCACCGGCACGCACGGCACCGGGGCCAGGTTCACCGGCATCGCCGGTCAGGTCGTCGGCGCGACGCTCGTCACCGCGTCCGGAGAGCTGCTGCGGGTCGACGAGGACGAGAACGCCGAGCTGATCCCGGCCGTCGCGCTCGGACTCGGCGCGCTCGGCATCCTCGTCGACGTCACGATCCAGTGCGTGCCGGCGTTCGTGCTCCACGCCGTCGAGCAGCCCGAAGCGCTCGAGGACGTGCTGGCCGCCCTCGACGACCGCGTCGCCGCCGCCGACCACTTCGAGTTCTACTGGTTCCCGCACACCGACCGCGCGATGACGAAGACCAACACGCGTCTGCCTGAGAGCGCGCCGCGGCATCCGCTCCCGCCGGTGGGGAAGTGGATCGACGACACGCTGGTGGGCACGGGTCTGCACCGGATGGCGTGCGCGACAGGCAAGGCGATCCCCGCTCTGGTCCCACCCATCAACCGGCTCTCCGCGAAGATCTGGGGCGATCGCGAGTTCACGGATGCTTCGGCCCGCGTGTTCGCGACGAACCGGTCCGTCCGGTTCCGTGAGATGGAGTACGCGCTGCCGGCCGAGAACGTGCGTCCGGCTTTCGACGCGATGCGCGCGCTCATCGACGATCGCGGCTGGCGGATCGGGTTCCCGATCGAGGTGCGCTTCGCCGCTGCCGACGACCGCTGGCTGTCGACGGCCCACGGCCGGGCATCGGGCTACATCGCCGTCCACCGGTACTGGCGCGAAGATCCGACCGAGTACTTCGAAGCCGTCGAGGAGATCATGCTGCGCTGGGACGGCCGGCCGCACTGGGGCAAGATGCACACCCTCGGCTCGGACGTGCTCCGCGAGCGCTACCCCCGCTTCGGCGACTTCCTCGCGCTGCGCGACCGGCTCGATCCGGAGCGTCTGTTCCGCAATCCGTACCTCGACCGCGTGCTCGGTGGGTAACGGCTGAGAGTAGGCGGATCGGCCACATGCGGGCTTCGCGCGCGTCGGTAGGATGAGGGCACTATCGAACGGAGCCTCTGCAATGGAATGGCTGATCCCAGTCCTCATCGTGGTGGCGCTCGTCGTCATCGTCGGCATCTATCTCTGGGCCACCTACAACTCTCTGGTCCAGCTGAACGTGCGCGTGGATGAGGCCTGGAGCGACATCACCGTCCAGCTCAAGCGACGAGCCGACCTGTTGCCGAACCTCATCGAGGCGGTCAAGGGCTACGCCACTCACGAGAAGGCCGTGTTCGAGCGCGTCACGCAGGCGCGTGCCGACACGCTGTCGGCGAGCGGGCCGGCCGAGGCGGGCGCCGCCGAGGGGCGCATGCAGCAGGCGCTGAAGTCGCTGTTCGCGGTCGCTGAGGCCTACCCCCAGCTGCAGGCGAGCCAGAACTTCCTGCAGCTGCAGCAGTCGATCGTCGACACCGAGGACAAGATCCAGGCGTCCCGCCGGTTCTACAACGGCGGCGTGCGGGAGCTGAACACCAAGATCAAGGTGTTCCCCAACAACCTGTTCGCGCGCAACCTCGGTTTCCACGAGCGCGAGTTCTTCGAGGTCATCGACGGCGCCGCCATCTCGGAGCCGCCTCGCGTGCAGTTCTGAGTCGGCTGGGGTCGAGGACTCGCGCAGCGCACCGGCGTCGATGGCTGTCGGCCCCCGGCGGTAGCGTCGGCCCATGCCCCACCGACTGACTCGTGAGCAGGCGCGCCGCATCGCGGTGACGGCCCAGCTGCTCGCCGCGGAGCGCCCCGCCGGCATCGTCGAGACCATCGACGCCCTCACGGTCGTGAACATCGAGCCGACGGCGGCGATCGCGCCGAGTGCCGACCTCATCCTGTGGAGCAGGCTCGGGTGGCCGTACCAGCCCGCCGACCTGGTGCGGCTCGTGGAAGAGGACCGCGCAGTGTTCGAGTGGGGCGGTTTCTACCGCACGATGACCGACCTCCCGCTGCTGCTGCCCGACATGCGGCAGCGGCCGCACTCCGCCGAGGCGCGCGCGTGGCTGGCCGCCAACGACAGGTTCCGCCGCGAGGTGATGGCGCGCCTGCGGGCGGAGGGACCGCTGCGGGCCGCCGACATCCCCGACACGGCGCAGGTCTCGTGGCGGTCGACGGGGTGGACCAACAATCGCAATTCGATGCAGCTGCTCGAGATGCTCGTGCTCTGCGGCGACGTCGCGGTATCGGGGAGGGATGCCGCGGGGCGGCTGTTCGACGTGGCCGATCGGGTGTACCCGACCGATCTGCCGGTGCTCGCCGACGACGAGGCGGCTCGCGAGCGCGCCGAGCGGCGCCTGGCGTCGCTGGGCATCGCCCGGGCCAAGGGGGTGGCTCAGCCGCTGGAGCCGATCGACGTCGGAGAGATCGGCGAGGAGGCGACGGTCGACGACACGCCGGGGGTGTGGCGGGTCGATCCTGAGACCCTCGCCGCGGCCGACGCGTTCGCCCCGCGAACGGCGCTGCTCTCGCCGTTCGATCGGCTCGTCTTCGATCGGAGACGCCTCGAGGAGCTGTTCGGCTACGAGTACCTGCTCGAGATGTACAAGCCGGCGGCGAAGCGGCGGTGGGGCTACTTCGCGCTGCCGATCCTGCACGGTGACCGCTTCGTCGGAAAGCTCGACGCGAAAGCCGATCGCAAGGCCGGAGTGCTCCGGGTGCACGCCGTCCACGAGGACGACCCCTTCAGCGACGAGGTGAGGGAGGCCGTGGACCGCGAGCTCCGCGACCTCGCGCGGTGGCTGGGTCTCGAGATCGTCGGTCTTCCGCAGGCGTGACGCGTCTGCGCCCCGCCTTCATTCCGTCGGCTCCGAAGCGTCCGGGCCGGGTGCGCCAGGCCGTTCGGGTGCGCCGGGCTCTCCCGGCGCGGGCTCTGCGAGCTCTCCCGGCTCGTCGGGCGCGAGCGGGACGGGCTCCGCAGGGCCCGCATCGTGACGGGCCGCCTCGGGGAGGGCGCCGGCGAGGTCGTCGACCGCGTCGCCCCAGCGCGACACCGAGAGGGACTCGAGTCCCTGCCACCCCGCCGCGAGGCGCAGTTCGTCGGCGAGCCGCGCCGCGGCATCGGCAGGCTTGCCGTGCTCCCACCAGGCCGACTGGACGAGCAGCGTCGAGGCCGCGCGGTCGGCCTTGAGGTCGACGCGACCCACCACGTCGTCGTCGATAAGGATGGGCAGAGAGTAGTAGCCGTACCGGCGTTTGGGCGCCGGCGTGTAGATCTCGATGCGGTACTCGAAGTCGAAGAGGCGCTCGGCGCGGTCGCGGAACCACACGACCGGATCGAACGGCGTGAGGATCGCGGCGGCGTCGATCCGCCGGGGTACGACGGCATCCGCGTGCAGCCACGCCCTCGCGGGGCGGCCCGCGGTGGTCCAGCCCTCGACCGTGACCGGATGCAGCTCGCCGGCATCGACGAGGTCGTCGAGAGCGGCGGTGACCGTCTTGCGGTCGGCGATGCGCCAGTAGTCGGCGACGTCGGCGGCGGTCGCCACGCCATAAGCGCGCGTGGCGCGCCGCACGAGCTCGAACACCGCGTCCTCGCGCGGGACGGGTGTGTCCAGCACCTCCGGGGGGATGACGTGCTCGGCCAGGCCGTAGCGTCGCTCGAAGCCGCGGCGGCCGGCGATCGCCACCTCGCCGAAGAGCCACAGATGCTCGAGCGCCTGCTTGACGACATCCCAGTCCCACCAGGGCCCGCGCGCGGCCTTCTTGGCGTCGTGCTCGATCTGCGCAGGTCGCAGCGGTCCGCGGTCGGCGAGCTCGGCCCGCACCCAGTCGACGATGTCGCGATTCGCGTCGAACCACCCGCCCGGCTTCGAGCCGTACTTGGCGCGCATCGCCCGCATGCGGAAGTCGAAGAGCCCCCAGTCCGTCGCCGGGATGAACGCCGCCATGTGCGCCCAGTATTCGACGTACGGCCCGCGCCGCCCGAACAGCAGGCGGTCCAGCGCCGCGGTGTCGTACGCTCCGACGCGCGAGAACAGCGGCATGTAGTGCGACCGGGCGAAGACGTTGACGGAATCGATCTGCAGGGTGCTCATGCGGGCGAGGGCGCCGTTGAGCTGGCGGGTGCCGGCTGCGGCCGGGCGCGGTCGACCGAACCCCTGGGCTGCAAGGGCGACCCGGCGCGCCTCGGCGGCGCTGAGCGTGGATCTCACGCGCGCCAGCCTAGCCACCGGCTCCGACACCACTGGGGCGTGCATGACCGGCGCGGAATGCGACGCGCCTAGACTGGGCGAATGAGCACTGGGCGGATGGGCGGCTCCGACGAGAAGCCCCGCGGCTCGATCTTCGACGCGGTCCGCGACCGCGGCCGTGTCGTCTCGACCGAGACGTCGGCCGCCGTCCCGCGCGGTCTGCGCGTGGCCACGGCGTACTCCTGGCGGCTCATCGTGGTCGCGGTCGCGGTCGGCATCGCGGTGTGGCTCGTCATCCAGCTGAAGCTCCTGGTGATCCCGCTGATGGTGGCGATCCTGATCACCGCCCTGCTGTGGCCCGCGTTCGCCTGGATGCTGCGTCACCGGGTGCCGCGCTGGCTCGCCATCGTGATCTCCGTGGTGGGCACCATCGCGATCGTGACGGGGCTGCTGTGGCTCGTCGTGTGGCAGATCATGCGCCAGTGGGATTCGGTGCAGGCCAGCACGGTCGCCGCCGTCGAGCAGTTCCGCCAGTACCTCATCGACGGGCCGCTGCACCTGAGCGCGGACCAGATCGACGACCTCCTCGACCAGGGCTGGGCGTTCGTGCAGGAACAGGCCGAGCTGCTGTGGTCGGGTGCGCTCGCCATCGGCACCACGATCGG
This sequence comes from Microbacterium ureisolvens, assembly GCF_015278315.1. GTDB lineage: Bacteria > Actinomycetota > Actinomycetes > Actinomycetales > Microbacteriaceae > Microbacterium > Microbacterium ureisolvens. The sequence goes on from NZ_JADIJE010000008.1 coordinate 136,370, forward strand.
CCATGTCGTCACCGGTGCGGTCCTGGCGCTCTTCATCCTCCTGTGCCTCCTCGCCGACGGCGCCGGCATCTGGCGGTGGACGCTGCGGCTCTTCCCCAAGAAGGCGCGGCCCGCCGCCGACGGCGCCGGCCGGGCCGGATGGATCACCGTCGTCAACTACGCGCGCACGCAGCTGCTCGTCGCCACCATCGACGCCATCGGCATCGGCCTGGGCGCCGCGCTCCTGGGCGTTCCGCTCGCGATCCCCGTCGCGGTGCTCGTCTTCCTCGGCGCCTTCGTCCCGATCGTCGGAGCCGTGGTCACCGGCGCGGTGGCCGTCTTCCTGGCCCTGGTCTACAACGGCCCCTGGATCGCCCTGTGGATGCTCGTCGTCGTGCTCGGCGTCCAGCAGCTCGAGGGCCACGTCCTGCAGCCGCTGCTGATGGGGTCCGCCGTCAAGGTGCACCCGCTGGCCGTCGTGCTCGTGGTCGCCGGCGGGGCCATGATCGCCGGCATCCCGGGTGCTCTGTTCGCCGTCCCGCTCGCCGCCTTCGTCAACGTCGTCGCCGTCTACCTCGCCGAACGCGCGTGGGAGACCGGCGCGAGACCCCGCGGCGATCTCATCTGGAGCACCGTGCCGCGGCAGAGGAGAGCCCGCTCGTGACCACCGCCATGTCTTCCGCCGACCAGGTTCCGGACGCGACGGAGCCCGCCGCGACGGAACCCGCCGAGTCGGCGCCCGTCCCGGCGACGCCCGGGTATGCCATGCCCACGCTCGATGACTTCGCGGATGCCGCCGCCACCCTCGAGGGCGTCATCTCGCACACGCCGCTGGAGGAGTCGCAGCATCTCTCCGACGTCCTCGGCGTCCCCGTGCACCTGAAGCTCGAGAACCTGCAGCGCACGGGCTCGTTCAAGATCCGCGGGGCGACCTACCGGCTTTCGCGGCTGACCGCGGAGGAGCGCGCGCGCGGCGTGGTCGCCGCCTCGGCGGGCAACCACGCCCAGGGCGTCGCGATGGCCGCCAAGGCGCTCGGCATCCCGGCGACCATCTTCATGCCTCTGGGCGTGCCCGTGCCGAAGCTGCTGGCCACACGCGGCTACGGCGCCGACGTCGTGCTCGAGGGGGCGACGGTCGAGACGCCGCTGCGGCTCGCCGCGGAGTTCGCCGAGCGCACCGGAGCCGTCTTCATCCACCCGTTCGACCACCCCGACGTGATCGCCGGCCAGGGCACGCTCGGTCTCGAGCTCATGGACGAGCTCCCCGATCTCGACACCGTCGTGCTCGGCATCGGCGGGGGAGGCCTGGTCGCTGGCGTCGCCGCCGCCGTGAAGGCCCGCGCCGCCGCCGAGGGGCGCACCGTTCGGGTGGTCGGCGTGCAGGCCGAGAACTCCGCCGCCTATCCGGCGTCGCTGGAGGCCGGGCGTCCGCTCGAGGTGCGCACGTCTCCGACCATCGCCGACGGCATCGCGGTCGCGCGGCCGGGCGACCTGCCTTTCGAGATCATCCGGGACCTCGTCGACGAGGTGGTCACGGTGTCGGAGGACGACATCGCCCGCGCGCTCCTGGTGCTCCTCGAGCGGGCGAAGCAGGTCGTCGAGCCGGCGGGCGCGGTCGGTGTCGCGGCGATCCTCGCGGGCAAGGTGGTCGCGAACGGCCCGACCGTGACGGTGCTCTCCGGCGGCAACATCGATCCGCTGCTGCTGCAGCGCGTGGTCGCGCACGGGCTCTCGGCATCCGGCCGGTACATGACCCTGCGCATCCCGCTCCCGGATCGTCCCGGCCAGCTCGCACGCGTGTCGGAGCTGCTCGCGATCGCGGGCGCGAACGTCATCGAGGTGCTGCACACGCGCCACGGGCAGGGTCTGCAGATCAGCGAGGTGATCCTGCAGCTGAGCGTCGAGACCCGCGGGGAGGAGCACCGGGCGCACGTGATCTCGGTGCTCGAGGACGCCGGGTACACGCCGACCGTCGTCCCCGATTGAGGGTCGCCGGCCGGCGCATGCCGGAGGGCGGGCCGTCGGCCCGCCGGGTCACTGACCGTTGTAGGTCTCGACCTTGATGATCTCGACGGCGATCTCACGGCCGTTCGGCGCGGTGTAGGAGGTCTTCTCGCCCTCCTTGCGGCCGAGGATCGCGGTGCCCAGCGGCGACGCCTCGCTGTAGACGTCGAGTTCGGAGCCGACGGCGATCTCGCGGTTGCCGAGCAGGAAGACCTCTTCGCCACCGGCCACGATCGCCGTGATGACGGTGCCGGGCTCGACGACGCCGCTGCTCTCGGGAGCCTCGCTCACCGTCGCGGTCTTGAGCAGGTGCTGGAGCGTGCGGATGCGCGCCTCCTGCTTGCCCTGCTCGTCCTTGGCGGCGTGGTACCCGCCGTTCTCCTTGAGGTCGCCCTCCTCGCGCGCGGCCTCGATGCGCTTGGCGATCTCCTCGCGGCCGGTCGTCGAGAGGTGCTCGAGCTCGGCGGCCAGGCGGTCGTAGGCGTCCTGGGTGAGGAAGGTCACGGGGGCGTCGGTGGACACGGCTGACTCCTTCGTTGGGCCCGCCGGCGCGCGAGCGCCACGGGCATAAACCGAACGCCCCGGCTCACGGCCAGGGCGCGATTCGACTGATGTGTCCCGTCAGACTACGTCACAGCGGGGGCCGGGACAAACCCGTCGGTCTACGAGGGCAGAACCCAGCACGAGTTCACGAACCCGGTCGTGGCGAGGGCCGTCGTCGGGATCGTCTCTCGGAACGCGCGGGCGTGGAGATCGGATGCCGGGATCTCTACGACGCGCCACCCGACGACCCCGTGCTCCTCGTCCTGCGCCTCGATGGCGCATGCGACGGCAGAGCCCGGGGGAGCGGTGATCTGGAACCCGAGGGTCACGAAGTGCTCGTCGTTCACGTCGAACGACGTGGTGTCGGAGTCCACGGAGTCCAGAGCGCCCTGCACGGTCCACCAGCCGAACAGCGCCACGAGTGCGACCGCGACGGCGATGGCCCCGCCGATGATCCATGCGCGCGCGGGCGACCGGCGTCGGCCGTAGCGCTCGTCGAGCACGTCCTGCGTGGTCACGCCGCTCCTGGTTCTCGTCGGGCCGGATCGGAAGATTAGGCTGGAACTCCAGGCTAAGCGCTCGCGCGCACCCCGACGAACACGCCCGCTGCCCGCGGGCAGAGCGAGGACCCCATGCAGCACGCGATCGTCGCCCTCACCTCCGCGACGACTCCGACACCGACGCCCACGATCGAGGTCGACCCCGACCTCGTCACCCCCGGCGTCTGGGGCTTCGTGATCACCGCGCTCGTCGCCGTGGCGGTGATCTTCCTCGTCTGGGACATGATGCGCCGGATCCGGCGGGGGCGCGTCCGCGCCGACATCCAGGAGCAGCTCGACGCGGAGGAGCAGGCGGCGCGCGCGGCCTCGGCGACAGAGGTCGACGATGAGAGCATCGACCCCGACGACGAGCCGGGGCGCCGCGGCGGAACCCCTCCCCGCGGCTGAGCGGCCCTCAGCGGAGGGGATGACGGATGCCGCGGCATCCGTCTCCGCTGTCAGGCAGGTACGCCGAGCGACGGTGACAGCGGATCGAGGGCGATCAGCAGGCAGGCCGTCCAGTGGCAGAGGAACGCCAGCACCGTGCACACGTGGAAGATCTCGTGAAAGCCGAAGTGGCCGGGCCAGGGGTTGGGCCGCTTGAGCGCGTAGACGATCGCGCCGAGCGTGTAGAGGATGCCGCCCACGGCGACGAGGACCATCATGGCCGCGTTGGCCTGGAACAGCGGGACGATGTACATGACGGCCGCCCAGCCCAGCAGGAGATAGAGGGCGACGTACAGCCAGCGCGGGGCGTTGATCCAGAAGACGCGGAAGAGGATCCCGAGCAGGGCGCCGCTCCAGACGAGGATCAGCAGCAGCGCGCCCTGCTGCGGAGGAAGCGCCAGCGTCGCGATCGGAGTGTAGGTGCCGGCGATGAGCAGCAGGATGTTGGCGTGGTCGATGCGCTTGAGGATCGCCTTGGTCTTCGGCTTCCAGTTGAACCGGTGATACAGCGCCGAGTTTCCGAACAGCAGGAGCGACGTGGCCATGAAGACCGCGGAGGCCCACTTGGCCGGCGCTCCCTGCGCGAGCGCGATGAGCACGATGCCCGCGGCGATCGCGATCGGGAAGGTCGCCGCGTGGATCCATCCGCGCCAGCTCGGTTTGAGCTCGGGGGCGGCCGCGTCGACAGCGGCCGCGTCCATCAGCGGCAGCACCGGCACCTCGGGAGCCTGCGGAAGGCGGCGACGGGGGCTCATCCCCTAAGCGTAGAGCGCCGCGCATGCCGCGCGCGGAACATACTCCATGCCGCCGGCACCGGCACTGGGTCCCACGCTGGGGGACTGGCCGTGAGCGGGGTAGCGTAGGCGTGTGGCACGCGGCGAGACGAACGAGGGCAAGGGTCCCCTCTACCGCCTCTACATCAACCGTCTGCGCCGCCGGCTGGACCCTGGATCGGTGCCGCGCCACCTCGCGATGATGATCGACGGCAACCGTCGCTGGGCGCGGCAGCTCGGGTACGACTCGGCGGCGCACGGTCACCGCGCCGGCGCGGCCAAGATGAAGGAGTTCCTGCGCTGGTGCGATGACGTCGGCATCCGCGTCGTGTCGCTCTACCTGCTCTCGAACGACAACCTTCGCAAGCGTGACTCGCAGGAGCTCTCCGACCTCATCGAGATCATCGCGGAGCTCGCCGACGAGCTCTCGCACGAGCGCGACTGGCGGGTGAAGCACGTCGGCCGATCCGACGGGCTGCCGCCGGACCTCGCGCGGGTGCTGTCGGATGTCGAAGCGCGCACCCACGGCAACCCGGGAATGCACGTCAACCTCGCCGTGGGCTACGGCGGCCGGGGCGAGATCGTCGACGCCGTGCGCAGCATCATCGCGCAGCACGACGAACGCGGCGGCTCGCTCGAGGAGCTCGCGGCGAGCCTCACGCCGGAGCAGATCGGCGAGCACCTCTACACCGGCGGTCAGCCCGATCCCGACCTCGTGATCCGCACCTCGGGGGAGCAGCGCCTGAGCGACTTCCTCCTCTGGCAGTCGGCGCATTCGGAGTTCTACTTCGTCGAAGCTCTGGGTCCCGATCTCCGCGAGGTGGACTTCCTGCGCGCCATCCGTGATTTCGCGTCGCGGGACCGTCGATACGGCGGGTAGCCCGAGGGCGTCTATCCTATTCGGAGCTTCTCCTTCGTCGAAGCGCTGGGCCCCGATCTGCGTGAGGTGGACTTCCTGCGCGCCATCCGTGATTTCGCGTCGCGAGACCGTCGATTCGGCGGATAGGCCGACGGCGTCTATCCCATTCGGAGCTTCTCCTTCGTCGAAGCGCTGGGCCCCGATCTGCGTGAGGTGGACTCCCTGCGCGCCATCCGTGATTTCGCGTCGCGGGACCGTCGATTCGGCGGGTAGGACCGCGCGCGCACGCGGGGGCGCGGCTCTGCCAGAATGATCGGCGTGACCGATCTGGATTCGTATCTGGCGTCGTTCGATGGGGAACCGGGATATCTGGACTGGGCGGCTTTCGGCCCGCTCTCGCCTGCGGTCCGCAGCGAGGCGCAGGGAGACACCGAGCTGCTCGGCACGGGACGGCGAACGAGCATCGAGCTCGTCGGCGACCACGTGCGCGAGGCGCGCGAGCTCGTCGCCGAGCTGATCGGAACGGATGCCGCACAGGTCGTGCTGCAGCCCTCGACGACCTACGGGCTGATGCACGCGATCTACGGACTCGCAGGGGGGCTGATGCTCGGCCGCGGCGAGTTCCCGAGCCTCACGGTCGCCGCGACGCGCGCCTCCGACGCGTTCGGCTCGCTGCGGCTGCAGTGGGTGGAGCCGGCGGACGGCTTCATGACCCCTGACGTCGTGCGCGCCGCGCTGTCGGATGACACCCGGGCCGTCGCCGTCAGCCTCGTGGACTTCCGGACCGGCTACCGGGCCGACCTGTCGGCTCTGCGTGAGGTGATCGGCGATCGCCTCCTGATCGTCGACGCCATCCAGGGGTTCGGCATGGTCGAGGCCGACTACCTCGCGGCGGACGTCGTGTGCGGCCACGGCTACAAATGGCTGCGCGCCGGCCGCGGCACGGGATTCGCGTGGTTCGGTGAGCGGGCGCTGGAGCGGATCGCCCCGGTGCTGTCGGGGTTCCGCGGGATCGACGGCGACCTGCCGGTCGACGCGGTGCCGGCGCCGTCGGCGTCGGCTCAGGCGTTCTCGATCTCCGGTCCCGATACACTCGCCGCGGCCCGGCTGGCTACGGCGCTGCGAGAAGTCGTCGACGCCGGCGTCGGGAACATCGAGTCGGTGCTCTCGGCCCGGACCGCCGACGTGATGTTCTTTGCCGACCGCTACGAGGTGCCCGTGGTCACGCCGCGCGATGCTGAGCGTCGGGCGGGCATCGTGACGCTGGAACCTGCGGCGCAGGATGCGGCTCCGCTGGCCGCATCCCTCGCGAACCACGGCCTCACGGTGACCACACGGTCCGGCCGCATCCGCGTCGCCCCGCACGTGGGCACCGGCGCCGACACGCTGCGCCTCTTCGGCGACGCGCTGGCCGCCTTCTCCTCCGCGCGCGTCTGGTGACCCGGCGGGGGGCGACGCTCCGCGGACCGTCGTCCACCGGCCGTGGATGTGCGGGCAGGGGGCGGGCTGTGCGCGAGGGTGACGGCATCCGTTAACCGACACGTCACATCTTCGGGCGTGTCGGGTGCCCCCGATGTCGTCGGGCGGTCGTAGCGTGATCGCATCGGGCAAGGAGCCCGGTCGAGTCGGCCTTCCGGATCGCGACTCGTGACCCATGGTCGACTCGTGACTGCCGGGTGAACCACCCGGGGCGGGAGTGGGTTGTGACCACACGAGCACCACACGAGCAGCGCAGTCAGGACCTCGAGCAGGTCGCCGGATCCGAACAGGATCTGCGCACCTACGTTCTCGACACGTCCGTGCTGCTGAGCGATCCGCGGGCGTTCTTCCGCTTCGCCGAGCACAGCGTCGTGATCCCCGTGGTGGTGATCACCGAGCTCGAAGGCAAGCGACATGACCCCGAGATCGGCTACTTCGCCCGGCAGGCCCTGCGCCACCTCGATGAGCTGCGGGTCGAGCACGGCCGCCTCGACTTCCCCGTTCCGGTGGGCGCAGGAGGCACCCTCCGCGTCGAGCTGAACAACACCGATGCGACGGTGCTGCCCTCGGGCATGCGCCTCGGCGACAACGACAGCCGCATCCTCGCGATCGCGATGAACCTCGCGCAGGATGGCCAGGAGGTCACCGTCGTCTCGAAGGACCTTCCCATGCGGGTCAAGGCGGCGTCGCTCGGCATCACGGCCGAGGAGTACCTCGCCGAGCAGGCTGTCGACTCCGGCTGGACCGGGATCTCCGATCTCGATGTGTCGGGCGACGACATCAGCGACCTCTACGAGAGCGAGGTCGCATCCAGCGACGAGGTGCGCGGGCTGCCCGTGAACACGGGGCTCATCATCCACTCCGAGCGCGGCTCGGCGCTCGGCCGGGTGGTCGGCGACGGGGAGTACCGTCTGGTCCGCGGCGACCGCGAGGTGTTCGGGCTGCATGGGCGGTCGGCGGAGCAGCGCATCGCGATCGACCTGCTGCTGGACCCCGAGGTCGGGATCGTGTCTCTCGGCGGACGGGCCGGCACCGGCAAGTCGGCGCTGGCGCTGTGCGCGGCGCTGGAGGCGGTGCTCGAACGGCAGCAGCAGCGGAAGATCATCGTGTTCCGCCCGCTTTTCGCCGTGGGCGGGCAGGAGCTGGGCTACCTGCCGGGCGACCAGCAGGAGAAGATGAATCCCTGGGGGCAGGCGGTGTTCGACACCCTCGGCTCGGTCGTCTCGGCGAACGTGCTCGAGGAGGTGGTCGAACGCGGGCTTCTCGAGGTGCTCCCGCTGACCCACATCCGGGGCCGGTCGCTCCACGACGCGTTCGTGATCGTCGACGAGGCGCAGTCGCTCGAGCGCAATGTGCTGCTGACGGTGCTGAGCCGGATCGGACAGAACTCCCGGGTCGTGCTCACCCACGACGTCGGTCAGCGCGACAACCTGCGGGTGGGGCGGCACGACGGTGTCGCGTCCGTCATCGAGACGCTGAAGGGGCACGGGCTGTTCGGCCACGTGACCCTCGTGCGCTCGGAGCGGTCCGCGATCGCCGCACTCGTCACCGACCTGCTGGAGGCCGGCGAACTCGCCTGATCCCGCGCGGAATCGCCCCTGTGATGCAGCGGGCCGGGATGCCTCATCCCGGCCCGCTGCCGGTCGCTAGCATGAGAAGAGTCTCATGGCCAGTGGCTCATCTGACGCGATCGGTCTGTCACCATTGGTGAGGGGAACGAATCCGCGCACAACGGAGGTCAGGCGAGACGTGGACGCACGCACGGGACTCGTGGTCGGCGGCATGACCGCCGTCGCTGCGAGCGTTGCCGTCGTCACCGTCGTCGCCCTCACCAACACCGTTGCGCTGTCGGACTCGCCCGCGACGACCGTCTCGGCCGACCACGTCGTCGTGCCGTCCGCCGCGTCGCCTTCGTCGACTCCGCGCCCGACGCCGTCGGCGGCTCCGTCCGCCGTGCCGGATCTCCACGTGCCTTCGGCGGAAGCCGAGGTGGTCGAGGCCCCCGCACCCGTCGTCGTCGACACTGCTCCATCGGTGAGCACCGCCCGCACGCCCGCTACGCCCGCCACCGTCCCCGATATCCCCACGACCGTCACGCCCGTGGCGCCTGCGGCGCCCGCTGATCTCGAGTCGGCCATCGCCGCCGCGCGCGCCGCCGGCTCGTGGGACGCGCTGCGCGCCTGGGCGGCAGCGCAGGGCTGGTCGTCGGGTCGCATCGACGCACTCGTCGCGCGGCTCGAGCGCGAAGCCGAGACGCAGAAGAGCGGGATCGCGGAGCTCCCGGCTCAGGACGACCTCACCGCCGAGCGTCGGGGGTTGGTCGGGCGGCAGTTCGAGCAGCGACGCGTCGTGCGGCTCGAGCAGCAGCGGATCCAGGAGGAGCAGCGCGTCCAGGAGGAGCAGCGCGTCCAGGAAGAGCAGCGGGTCCAGGAGGAGCAGCGGGTCCAGGAGGAGCAGCAGCGCGTTCAGGAAGAACAGCAGCGCGTCGAGCAGGAGCAGCAGAGCGCGCAGCACGAGCAGCAGGCCACGCGCGAACAGCAGAAGAACGTCCACGACCGCCCGGCCGAGCGCCCGGCGGAGAGTGCGAAGCGTCCCGCTCACGCGGGATCGAACGTCGGAAACGGCAACGGCGCCGGTCCCGACGCGAAGAAAGACCAGTCGCGCAATTCCCCAGACAGGCGCGACTGATTAAAGGCCGGATCCCCCAGTCCGGCCCTTCACAGCCCCCGGTGTCCCCCAGCACCGGGGGCTTCTTCGTGCCCGGGGATCAGCACGCGGCCGTCGGCGCCGGTCACTCCCAGCGATAGCCGGCGCCGCGGACGGTCACGATGTGATCGGGGCCCAGCTTTCCACGCAGGTAACGCACGTAGACGTCGACGACGTTGGATCCCGGGTCGAAGTCCAGGCCCCACACGCGGCTCAGGAGCAGCTCACGGCTGAGCACCCGACCGGGGTTGCGCAGGAACTGCTCCGCCAGCGCGAACTCCCGCGCCGAGAGATCGACCTCCCGGCCTCCGACGGTCGCCCGACGAGCCAGGATGTCGAGCACGACGTCGCCGTGCGCGATCGAGACACCGGGTTGCGGCACGCTCTCGCGCAGGCGCGAGCGCACCCGGGCGAGGAGCTCTTCGAACGTGAAGGGCTTGGGCACGTAGTCGTTCGCCCCGGCATCCAATCCGGTGACGGTGTCGCGGGTGCTCGAGCGCGCGGTGAGCATGATGACGGGCACCGCCGAGCCGCGGGCACGCAGCTCGCGCAGCACCTCGAAGCCGTCCATCGTCGGCAGCCCGACGTCCAGCAGCACCAGATCGCCATCCCCGCGCAGTGCCGCCTCGAGCGCCTCGGCGCCATCCTCGACGACGAGCGTCTCGTAGCCGGCCGCCTCCAGGCCGCGACTGACGAACGCGGCGATCCGCGGCTCGTCCTCCACGATGAGGATCTTCGTCATCCCGCAGCCTCCCGTTGCAGCACGACATCCCCTGCCCGCACCGGTGCCGGCAGTTCCGCCTCGGTCGGCGGGAGATGAATGGTGAATGTGGCGCCGCCGCCGGGTGTGTCGGTCACGACGCAGTGACCGCCGTGACCCTTCGCGATGGCGTCGACGATGGCAAGGCCCAGCCCCGAACCGCCCACGGCGCGTTTGACGTGGGCTCGGTCGAAGCGACGGAAGATGCGGGATCGGGCGTCGGCGGGGATGCCGGGGCCGTGGTCGCGCACCCACAAGCGGCTGCCGGCGGCATCGTGGGCGCTTCCGATCTCGATGGGGCTGCCCACCGGGGTGTACTTCGCGGCGTTGTCGGCCAGCTGGAGCCACGCCTGGAGCAGACGGTCCTGATCGCCGGTGGTCAAGCCGCCCGCGCTGGCCTCGACGGTCCACGTATGACCTGGGATCACGGCGACGAGCTCGCCGACGCGCGCGGTCAGGGCGGTCAGGTCCACCTCCGCCAGCGCGTACGAGTCGGCCTCCGCCGTTGCGAGCAGGTCGATGTCTTCGACCAGACGTGCGAGCCGGTCGAGCTCCGCGATCCCGATCTCGCGCGCCGACGCCACGTCGAGGGAGTCCCGCGGGTCCATGAGTTCGAGATGACCGCGCACGATCGTGATCGGCGTCTTCAGTTCGTGCCGCACGTCGTCAAGCAGCTGGCGCTGCCCGTCGACCGAGCCTTCCAGCCGGTCCAGCATCGAGTTGACGGTACGCGACAGATCGGCGATGTCATCGTTGCCCTGCGCGTTCAGACGCGGCGAGAGGTCGGTGATGGAGATGGCGTCCGCCGTTTCGCGGAGGTGGCGGATGGGGGAGAGCAGACGACCCGTGACGAACCAGCCCACCACCCCGATCGCGGCGAGGACCGCCAGGGCCGCGATGACGTACGTCGTCATGGCGAGCGTGACGGGCTGCAGCTCGGCTCCGAGGTCGACGGCGCGGATGTAGAGGCCCTGACGCGGGTCGCCCTCCATCGTCACCGGAACGGCGATGTAGCGGAGCGAGCCGTCATCGGTCACCACGGTGCCGCTCTTGGTCTCCCCGCCGGCTGACACCTCGATCGCGCGGTCGATCAGCTCCTGGTTCCCGTCGATGCGGAAGCCCGACAGGGTGGAGGGTCGCCACCGCGGCTGTCCGTCGATGAGGGCGACCGCTGCCTCGTTGCGTGCGGGAACCAGCCGGCCGACGACGGCGAAAAGGTAGTCGTCGATCGACTGGAATTCATTCTCATTGAGATCGACAGTCGCCTCCGGTGCACCGTCGGAGGCGTCGGGTGCGTCGCCGCCCGCGACCTCCTTGAGCGACTCGACCTGTCTCTCGAGCCGCTCGTTCACGCTGTTCAGCGCCTGCTCCCGCTGCACCAGGAACGTCACGCTGCCCACGATGGCCAGGCCGACGCACGCGACGGCCAGAATCGCTGCGAGGATCCTGACACGCGCGGGTACCGGGCGGGGCGTGCGGGCCATGTCCCGATTATCCCGCCCGCGACGGGCTTCCGGCACAGTGCGGGCGTTCAGCCCGGGTGGGTCATCGAAAGCAGGTCGAGCTTCTCGTCGAGCTGCTCGAGGGTGAGCTCGCCCCGCTCCACGTAGCCGAGGTCGATCACGGCCTCGCGCACCGTGATGCCCTTGGCGACCGAGTGCTTGGCGATCTTCGCCGCGGCCTCGTACCCGATGAGCTTGTTGAGCGGCGTCACGATCGACGGCGACATGCCGGCGTAGGCGGCGGCGCGCTCGACGTTGGCCTCGAGGCCGGCGATCGTCTTGTCGGCCAGCACGCGCGACGTGTTCGCGAGCAGCTCGATCGACTCGAGCACCGCGCTGCCCATGATGGGGATCGCCACGTTGAGCTCGAAGGCACCGGACGCGCCCGCCCACGCCACGGTCGCATCGTTGCCGATGACTCGCGCGCACACCATCAGCGTCGCCTCGGGGATGACCGGGTTGACCTTGCCTGGCATGATCGACGAACCCGGCTGGAGGTCGGGGATGTGCAGCTCGCCGAGACCCGTGTTCGGGCCCGAGCCCATCCACCGCAGGTCGTTGTTGATCTTGGTGAGCGACACGGCGACGGTGCGCAGTGCGCCGGATGCCTCGACCAGGCCGTCGCGGTTGGCCTGCGCCTCGAAATGGTCCTTGGCCTCGGTGATCGGCAGCTCGGTGTCGGCGACGATCAGCTCGATCACGCGCTGCGGGAACCCGAGCGGCGTGTTGATGCCTGTGCCGACCGCGGTGCCGCCCAGCGGAACCTCGGCGACGCGGGGGAGGACCGCCTGCACCCGCTCGATGCCGAGCCGGATCTGGCGGGCGTAGCCGCCGAACTCCTGGCCGAGCGTGACCGGGGTCGCATCCATCAGGTGGGTGCGGCCGGACTTGACGACCGTCTTCCACAGGTCGGCCTTCGCCTCGAGCGCGACCGCGAGGTGGTCGAGCGCGGGGATGAGGTCGTCGATGATCTCCTGCGTGACGGCGATGTGCACGGAGGTCGGGAACACGTCGTTCGAGGACTGCGACGCGTTCACGTGGTCGTTGGGGTGGACGGTCGCGCCGAGCGACTGCGTCGCGAGCGTCGCCAGCACCTCGTTCATGTTCATGTTCGACGACGTTCCGCTGCCGGTCTGGTAGACGTCGATCGGGAACTGGTCGGCGAACTCGCCCGCGATGATGCGGTCGGCAGCGCCGGCGATGGCGTCGGCGATGGCACCGTCGAGCGTGCCGAGCTCCTTGTTCGCCAGCGCGGCGGCCTTCTTGATGCGCGCGAGCGCCACGATCTGCGCCGGCTCCAGGCGGTCGCCCGAGATCGGGAAGTTCTCGACCGCGCGCTGGGTCTGGGCGGCGTAGAGCGCGTTCTTGGGCACGCGCACCTCGCCCATGGTGTCGTGCTCGATGCGGTACTCGGTGTCGGTCACGTCGTCGTTCCTCACGTATCGGTACAGGGGGTAGGGGGAGTCGTACTCAGGCCGATTCGGTGATGCCGACGATCACGTCGGGCACCGCGGTGCCTTCGGCCAGCCGGTAGTTGGCGCCCACGATGGCCAGACGCCCCTCGGCGACGGCGGCGCTGATCAGCTCCGACGAGTTCAGCAGCTCGCCGACCGTGTCGCGGAGGTGCTCGCGGCCGACCTCTTCTGCGTCGATGGTGTCGGGGAAGACGCCGTCGACGGCGGACGCGCGCTGGACTCGGCGCACGGCGGGCACGATCGGGGAGATCAGCCGCCAGATGTGGGGCGGCAGCGGGTCGGCATCCGCGTCCGTGCTGTCGATCGCCGCGCGCACCGCGCCGCAGGCGTCGTGGCCGAGCACGACGATCAGCGGGACTTCCAGGACGGCGACCGCGTATTCGAGGCTGCCGACGACCGAGTCGGAGACCACCTGCCCCGCGTTGCGCACCACGAACAGATCGCCGAGCCCCTTGTCGAAGATGATCTCGGCCGCCAGGCGTGAGTCGGCGCAGCCGAAGAGGGCTGCGCGAGGACGCTGCCCTCCCGCGAGTTCGTGTCGGGTGTCGACGTCCTGGCGGGGGTGACGCGGCTCACCGGCCACGAATCGCGCGTTGCCGCGCTGCATCTCCTGCCAGGCCTTCGCGGGTGTGGGCTGGTCGGTCACTCGGCCTCCTCGCGCAATGCGGTGATCTGTTCGGTGACGGAGCGCGCCGTCTCTTCGAGTGCGTCCTCGGCGGCGGAGCCGTAGATGAGCACGATGTCGTTGCCGGCATCGGTCGCCAGCGCGACCGAGATGTTGCCGCTGCGGTCGGGATCCAGGTCGTAACGATCCCACGTGATGCCGTCGATCGTGACCGTGTCCTGCGGGGCCGCCCCCGAGAGCACGCGCGCGGGCCAGGACTCTTCGGCGTCGAATCCCTGCGCCACGCGCAGGAAGCCGCGATCGTCCTCGCCTTCCGGCGCGTAGATGACGGTGAACGCCCGCGCGGAGCCGCTGCCCTCGATGCCGGCGCGGTTCACCACCCAGCCCTCCGACATCTCCGGCGTGATCACGGTGCGTCCTTCGGAGGCCGCGATGCGCTCGGCGACCGCGGCGACATCGACGGGCTCACGCTCGGGGGCGGAGCCGCGGGGCACTGCGAAGATGATGACCGCCACCACCGCGAGGGTCGCCAGGAGCGCGGCGATGAGGTTGCGGACGTTCTGGCTCGAGCGGTAGACGCGCGACGACGCGGCCTTGCGGTCGGCGGTCTCCTCGGGCGTCTCGGGCCGGCCGAGTTCGGCGACGATGCGGGGTTCGCGAGCCATCAGAGCACCCCGTCCTCGCGCGTATGCCCGTCGCCGCGATCGGCCGACGTGCGCGCGGCCTCGAGCCGGCGCTTGGCGCCGAGCAGCCACTCCTCGCAGCGTGCGGCCAGCGCCTCGCCGCGCTCCCACAGGGCGAGGGAGTGCTCGAGGGTGGGTGCGCCCTGCTCGAGTTCGGCGACCACGCGGACCAGCTCGTCGCGCGCCTGCTCGAACGAGAGGGTCGCGACGTCGCTCTGGGCGCCGCTGGGCTCGGTCATGGTCCCAGTCTAGTTCGGCGCGGGCGAGGCCCCGTCCTCACCGGGCCCCGCCGCATGCGGCGGCACGCGACCTTCGGATACCTCCCCGTCGGAGTGCGCGGCGAACGATCCGCGGCCGACCGTGACGACGACGGGGGTGGATGCCGGTGCCTGCGCGGCGTCGCGGACGATGACGCCGTCGGCGAGGTGGGCGATGGCGTAGCCGCGGGCGAGCGTCGAGGCGGGGGAGAGCGCGCGCAGGGTGGCACGCAGCTCGGCGGTGCGGCGGTCGTGGGTCTGCAGTGCGCGGTCGACGCGGTCCCGGCCGCGCGCGGCCAGCAGTTCCACCTCGTGCGCGCGCGCGGTCAGCAGCGTGTCGGGGGTGCGCAGCACCGGGCGCGACCGCAGCTGCTCCAGCTGTGCGATGTCGTGGGTCAGGCGCTGCGTCAGGCGCGAGGTCAGCCGCGCGCGCAGCTGCGCCACGAGCGCCCGCTGCTCGGCGACGTCGGGCACCACGCGCTTGGCCGCGTCGGTCGGTGTGGACGCCCGGCGGTCGGCCACATCGTCCAGGAGCGGGTGGTCGTTCTCGTGGCCGATCGCGCTGACGACGGGGGTGGATGCCGCGGCGACGGCGCGGACGAGGCGCTCGTCGCTGAATCCCAGCAGGGTCTGCGGGTCGCCGCCGCCGCGCGCGATGATGATGACATCGATGTCGGGTGCCGCGTCCAGCGCCTTGAGCGCCGCGATCGTCTCGGGCACGCAGCGTTCGCCCTGCACGGCGGCGTACTTCGTCACGAACTTCACCTGCGGCCAGCGCAGCTCGGCGTTGCGGTGCACGTCCTTCTCGGCATCCGAGTTCTCGCCGGTGATGAGGCCGATGAGGTGCGGCAGGAACGGAAGCGGCTTCTTGCGTGACGGATCGAACAGGCCCTCCGACCGCAGCTGCACCCGAAGACGCTCCAGCCGCTCGAGCTGGTCGCCGAGCCCGACGTGGCGCATCGCCGAGACCGAGAAGCTGAAATCGCCGTTCTTGACGAAGTAGTCCGCTTTGACGCACGCGATCACGTGGTCGCCGACCTTGAGGTCGCCGGGCAGACGCTCGCGGGTGGAGGACCAGATGCGGAACGAGATGGTGGCGTCGGTGGCGAGGTCTTTGAGGCGGCCGAAGACGTTGCCGCCGCGCTGGTTCCACGCCGTGATCTCGCCCTCGACCCACACCGACCCCCACGTCTGCACGAAGCCGCGGATGGTGTCGTTGAGACGGGCGACGGATGTCGGGGCCTGCGGCGTCGAGTCGCGGGGGCGCACCGAATCGGCGGGCGGCGGCTCGCCGGGGACGGCGGCCGGCTGGAAACTCGTCATTCGGTCCTTTCGTGCCCGAGCGCGGGCGTGTCCGCACCGAGGCTCCGCTCAGCGGGCCGCCCGTAGAATCGAGGAGTGAGCACCAGCACTGTGGGACAGACCCCTGCGAGTCGGCCCCCTGTGAGCATGCCCGTCCCCCGCATCCCGCGGCGGCGCGAACCGCTCCAGGATATCGCCGGGACCGGACAGAAGCGGGTGCTGCTGGCATCCCCCCGCGGCTATTGCGCGGGTGTGGACCGCGCGGTCATCGCCGTCGAGAAGGCGCTCGAGCGCTATGGCGCGCCGGTGTATGTGCGCAAGCAGATCGTGCACAACATCCACGTCGTCACCGAGCTCGAGCAGCAGGGCGCGATCTTCGTCGAGGAGGTCGACGAGGTTCCCGAGGGCGCCCACGTCGTGTTCAGCGCGCACGGGGTGTCGCCGGCCGTCGTGAACGCGGCATCCGATCGGGGTCTCCGCGCGATCGATGCGACGTGTCCGCTGGTCACGAAGGTGCACCGCGAGGCCGTGCGGTTCGCCCGCGACGACTTCGAGATCCTGCTCATCGGCCACGTCGGCCACGAGGAGGTCGAGGGCACCGCCGGTGAGGCGCCCGACCACGTCACGATCGTAAACTCTCCGGACGAGGCCGACACCATCGAGGTGCGCGACCCGTCGAAGGTCGTCTGGCTCTCGCAGACCACCCTCTCCGTCGACGAGACGATGGAGACGGTGCGGCGCCTGCGCGCGCGGTTCCCGCAGCTGCAGGATCCGCCGTCGGACGACATCTGCTACGCCACGCAGAACCGCCAGGTGGCGATCAAGAAGGTCGCCAAGGACGCCGACCTCGTCATCGTGGTCGGCTCGGCCAACTCGTCCAACAGCGTGCGGCTCGTCGAGGTCGCGCTGGAGTACGGCGCGAAGGCCGCGTACCGCGTCGACTACGCCGACGAGGTCGAGCAGGCGTGGCTCGAGGGCGTCGAGACGGTCGGCGTCACCAGCGGCGCCTCCGTTCCGGACGTGCTCGTGCAGCAGGTCCTCGAAGACCTCGCGGCCGCGGGCTACCGCGACGTGGAGGAGGTGCGCACGGCTGAAGAGGACCTCCAGTTCTCGCTGCCGAAGGAGCTCCGCACGGATGCCGCGGGCAAGCGCGACGACCGCGCCCTCGGCGGCCGGACCCGCGCATGAGCGAGGCCTCCGCCGGTGACGTCGGTCGCGCGGTCACGCCGACGCCGAGCGTCGAGACCGCACGGCCGCGCCCGCAGTACGGCGAGTACGCCACCCCTGAGGAGCAGCGAGCGCGCATCCAGGAGCCCGCGCCCTGGCAGCTGGAGGCGCTGACGCCGATCATGACGGATGCTCCGGAGCCCGGCATCCCGCAGGCTCCACCTGTCGTCGAGAAGCGTCAGCGGCCCGTCGACCGCATCGTCACATTCGCGCTCCTCGCGTACGGCCTGGTCAACGTCATCTCGACGGTGCCCGCGTTCCTGGACTACGCCGCGTACGCGGAGTCGATCCTGGCGACGCTCGGCGTCGAGGCGGAGCTGTCCGATCCTGCCGCCGGAAGGGCGTGGGGCATCGCGGCGGTGCTCGTCCTCATCATCGGCTGGTGCGCGACCGCCGCGGTCTCGGTGTGGAGCATGCGGGCCGGGCGTCTGACGTGGTGGATCCCGCTGGTCGGCGGCATCGCGTTCATCTTCCTCGCGGGCGCCCTGATGGCGATTCCGCTCATGAACGACCCCGCCGTGTGGCAGGCGCTCTTCGAGAGGGCGGGCGGCGCCGGCTGAGCCCGTCGGCGACGCGCCGACGCCCGCGCTCGCCGCGGGCGGTGCATACTCGGGAGGACGGCGCGGGGTCGCGCGGATCACCTGAACCTCCGGGTGGCGCGTCTCGTGTCTCCTGCGGGAGGTGACGGATGCCGCACGACAGCGTGGAACGCCGCGACAGCGCCGCGAACCGCGACGCCACGCGGCTCGCCGCGCTCTACGACGCCCACGCGGCACCGGTCTGGCGCTATGTCGTGCACCTCACCGGCGACCGCGCGGGCGCAGACGACATCGTGCAGGAGACCATGCTGCGGGCATGGCGCACCCCTCGGATCCTCGAGCAGGACCCGTCGACGACGCGGTCGTGGATGTTCACGGTGGCCCGCCACCTCGTCATCGACGAGGCGCGCAGCGCGCACCGACGTCGTGAGATCGATGTCGCCGAGGTTCCCGAGCGGACGACGCCCGATGCCACCGACGCGCTCTTCGAAGCCATCCTCGTGGAGGAGGCGCTCGCCGCACTGACGACGGAGCATCGCGCCGTCGTCATCCGCGCGTACTACCGAGGACAAACGGTCGCCGAGATGGCCGGCGATCTCGACATTCCGGAGGGCACCGTCAAATCGCGCCTCCACTATGGGCTCCGCGCCCTCCGGCTCACCCTGCAGGAGAAGGGGGTGACGCGATGAACACGGAGCACATCGACTTCGCCGACTGGGATGCGGCGTACGTCGTGCGCGCGCTCAGCGTCGAGGACCGCCGCAGCTACGAGGCGCACCTTGACGAGTGCGTCCTGTGCCGCGAAGCGATCGGCGAGCTCGCACCCACGCTGGGCCTGCTGGCGCGCGTCGACCCAGTGCGTGCGGAATCGCTGCTGGAGCCGGCGGTGGGCGCGGGTCCGGCCCAGGGCGCACGCGAGCGCGTCGTAGCGCGCGGCACGCGGGATGCGCGGCGCCGGCGTCTCCTGGCCTGGGGCGGCGGGTTCGTGGCGGCTGCGACGCTCGCCGTCGTCGTGGGCTTCGCGGTGACCTCGGCCGTCGACCCTGTCGCCGTCCCCGAGGAGGTCGTGGCGCTGGAGCCGGTGACCGACGTGGCCCTGACGGCGCAGGTCGAGCTGACCGAAGCCCCGTGGGGAACGCGCATCGAGATGGTGTGCCACTACCCGCCCAGCAGCGACCCGTATTCCGCCGGCCAGGAATGGCCCTATGTGCTCGTGGTCACCTCGACCGACGGCACGTCGAGCGAGCTGTCGTCGTGGCGTGCGGGTCCGGGAACGACCGCGCGGCTGGATGCCGGCACCGCTCTGGACCGCGATGAGATCGCCTCGATCGAGGTGCGCGCCGTCTCGGACGGGCGGGTGCTGCTGCGCGGCGAGCCGCGCTGAGTCGTGCGGAAGCGGCGCGCCGTCGGGCCCCCCGGGTGAACCGTGCGAGGTCGGCTGCTGCCGGGCATGCCGTCGCTAGGATGAGCGGATGCCCCGCCTCGTCGCCGTCTGCGCCGTCCGTCAGCTGCGTCCGGACTCGGGGAGCGTGGGCGTGACGGCCATCGACAAGGGGCCGGTCGAGGGGGCGGTGCGCATCGGTCCCTACGGCGTGCGCGGCGACGTGCAGGCCAGCCGCAAGCACCACGGCGGCCTCGACAAGGCGCTCTACGCGTACTCGACGGAGGACGCCGCGTACTGGGAGTCCGAGCTCGGACGTGAGCTCCCGCCCGGCTGGTTCGGCGAGAACCTGCGTGTTGAGGGCCTCGACGTCAACGCCGCGCGCATCGGCGAGCGGTGGCGCATCGGCGAGCGGGTCGAGGTCGAGGTGACCATGCCCCGCACACCCTGCGCGACGTTCGCGCGTTGGGTGGGCGGACCGGAGGCCCGAGGCTGGGTGAAGAGGTTCTCGCACGAGCGTCGCCTCGGGCCGTATCTGCGCGTCGTGCGCGCCGGGCACGTGCAGGCGGGCGACGAGATCGTCGTCGTGCACCGTCCCGAGGATGCGCCGGGGCTCCTCGATCGCTACGCCGACCCCGAGTAGACCGAGCCACTCCCTGAGGCGACGGATGCCGCGGCCCGCGCCTCTGGTGAGGCCCGGGTCGCGGCATCCGCTGTTCTCGCTGTCGTTACGCGGCGAGGCTCTTGCCGTGCGAGCCGAGCTGCTGGGTCGCCTCGACCACGCGGGCGGCCATCGCCGACTCGGCGATCTTGCCCCACGCGCGCGGGTCATAGGCCTTCTTGTTGCCCACCTCGCCGTCGACCTTGAGCACGCCGTCGTAGTTCTGGAACATGAAGCCGGCGACCGAGCGCGTGAACGCGTACTGCGTGTCGGTGTCGACGTTCATCTTCACGACGCCGTTGGCGACCGCCAGCGCGATCTCGCCGTCGGTCGAGCCGCTGCCGCCGTGGAAGACGAGGTCGAGCGGCTTCGGGCCGGTGCCGAACTTCGAGGCGATGCCCTCCTGGATCTCGCCGAGGAGCTCGGGGCGGAGCTTGACGTTGCCGGGCTTGTAGACGCCGTGGACGTTGCCGAAGGTGAGGGCCGAGATGTAGCGGCCGTTCTCGCCGAGACCGAGCGCCTCGACGGCCTTTGTCACGTCGGCGACCGTCGTGTAGAGCGCCTCGTTGGAGCCCTCGTGCTTCACGCCGTCCTCTTCGCCGCCGACGACGCCGATCTCGACCTCGAGGATCGCGTTGATGTTCTTGAGGCGGGGGAGGAGGTCCTTCGCGATCTCGATGTTCTCATCGAGCGGCACCGCGGAGCCGTCCCACATGTGCGACTGGAAGATCGGGTTGCGCCCGGCCTTCACCTCTTCCTCGGACGCCTCGATGAGCGGCAGGACGAAGTCCGCCAGAGCGGGCTTCGGGCAGTGGTCGGTGTGCAGGGCGACCGTGATCGGGTAGTTCTTGGCCACCTCGGTGGCGAACTTCGCGAACGCCAGCGCGCCGGCGGCCCGCGCCTTGACGGTGTGGCCGGCGAAGTAGTCGGCGCCACCGGTGGTGACCTGGATGATGCCGTCGGATCCTGCCTCGGTGAGGCCCTGCAGGACCGCGTTGATCGACTGCGAGCTGGAGACGTTGATGGCGGGATACGCGAAGCCACCGGCCTTCGCGCGGTCCAGCATGTCGGCGTACTGCTCCGGGGTGGCGACGGGCATGAGTGCTCCTCGTGATCGATGCGGGCGTCACCGCAAACTCTACCCAAGCCCCGGTTGAGGCGACCGTCGCCCGGCGGCTCACCTGCCGGGGAAAACTCGGTCCCTGCACTATCGGAAAGAATCGGGATTCCTTCAGTTGCTCCGACGTGAAATTCCGCGGAATCGGGCGTCAGGCTGGCTAGGCTGACCGTCATGGTGAGCTTGACCGCGGACATGAGTCCCCTCCACCCCGACCGCAACCTCGCGCTGGAACTGGTGCGTGCGACCGAAGCCGCGGCGATCCGCGCCGTTCCGTTCATCGGCCGTGGCGCCAAGGAGGCTGCCGACGGCGCCGCGGTGGACGCGATGCGGGCGTTCTTCACCACCGTGAACTTCGACGGGACGATCGTCATCGGCGAGGGCGAGAAGGACGAGGCGCCCATGCTCTACAACGGCGAGAGGGTCGGCAACGGCCGCGGACCTCGCGCCGACGTGGCGGTCGACCCGATCGACGGCACCTCGCTGACCGCCGCCGGGCGCAACAACGCCCTCTCGGTCATCGCCGTCTCGGACCACGGCACGATGCTCGACGCCTCGAGCGTCTTCTACATGGACAAGCTGGTGACGGGGCCGGCCGGTGTCGGCGTCGTGGACATCCGCCTGCCCATCGGCGAGAACATCCGCCGCCTCGCGAAGGCGCTCGACAAGCCGGTCGACGAGCTCGTCGTCTCGGTTCTGCATCGCCCGCGCCACGAGCGGCTCATCGAGGAGATCCGCGAGGCGGGCGCCGGCACCCGACTGATGAGCGACGGCGATGTCGCCGGCGGCATCAACGCCGCCCGCCACAACGCCCGCACCGACATGTGCGTCGGTGTCGGTGGCAGCCCGGAGGGCATCGTGACCGCGTGCGCGATCAAGGCGCTCGGCGGGCACATCCAGGGCCGGCTGTGGCCGCGCGACGACGATGAGAAGCAGCGCGGCATCGATGCCGGCCTGCGGCTCGACGACTATGTGTACGAGGCCGACGATCTGGTCAAGGGCAACAACACGATTTTCGTCGCGACCGGGGTCACCGACGGCGCGCTGGTGGCGGGCGTCCGACGTGAAGGCGGCTACGTCTACACCGAGAGCGTCGTGCTGCGCGGCGCTTCGGGCACCCTGCGCCGGATCTCGTCGGAGCATCTCGTCTCCAAGTGGCTCTGAGCTCGGGCGTCCCGCGGCGGCTCCAGCGGGCCGGTGGGGCACGTGCGACACGTGATGCTGCCGTGACGGTTTCGTGATCGTCACGGCCGCGAACTCTGGCAGAATCGTCTGTGGTGTCGATGGAGGCACGGAGTGTTTCCGACGCGAGGAGTTGACGATGTCTGCCCAGCCAGCTGAACCGTCGGCCCAGACGGGCGCGCAAGCGGTCGTCGCCAACGCCATCGACCCTGCCCGACGGCCCGACGTGCTGCTGCGCGTGCGCCGCGACGAGGGCCACGAGATCAGCGCGTGGTGGATGATCGGCGCGTTCGTCGGCGTCTCGGCGGCCGTGATCGTCCTGCTGAGCTTCGTTCCCGGCGGCGCCTGACCTCGCGCTGCGGTTCCGCCGGTCGTCAGTCCCGGGGGGCCGCGAGACGCGCGCGCACGTCGCCGAGCTCGGCCGTCACGGTGTGCTCCGGTGCGTCGTCGATGCCATCGAGCGTCTCCTCGAGGAGCTCCGGGGCCGTGAGGCGTCGCGGGCTCTTCTCGATGGCCGCGGGCTCGCTCACCGCGTCGAGCTTCGTCGCATCGATGCCGGGGAACTTGCGCGCGCTGACCAGGACGCGGGTCTCGAGAGAACCGGCGAAGCGGTTGTAGCTGTCGACCGTGCGCTCGATGGCGCGGCGGAGATCGTCGGCGTGCGATGCGAGGGATCCGAGCCGCTCGTAGAGCTGGTTGCCCAGGTCGAAGAGCGCGCGGGCCTCGTGTGAGACGTCCTGCTGGGTCCAGGTGTAGGCGACCGTCTTGAGCACCGCCCAGAGGTTGACGGGCGACGCGAGCGCCACGCGCTTGCCGAACGCGTAGTCGAGGAGCGACGGGTCTTCTTCGAGCGCGGCCGCGAGGAGCGACTCGCTGGGCACGAAACAGACCACGAACTCGGGGCTCGACGACAGCCCGGCCCAGTACGTCTTGCGGGCCAGGGCGTCGACGTGCGCCCGCACGGCCTTGACGTGCTTGTCGAGCAGCGCTCGCCGCCGAGCGGCCTCGGCACCCTGGGCGGTCAGCGGGATCGCGCTCGCCTCGAGGAAGGCGTCCAGCGGCACCTTCGCATCGACGGCGATCGCCTTCTCACCGGGCAGCCGGATCACCATGTCGGGGCGCCCGGCGCCGGCGTCCGTCGTGATCGACGTCTGCAGCTCGAAGTCGACATGCCGCGTGAGCCCGGCCGCTTCCACGACGCGCCGCAGCTGGGTCTCGCCCCACACGCCGCGCGTGCTGCCCGAGCGCAGGGCTCCGGCGAGCGACTCGGTGGTGGCGCGCAGCGCCTCGTCGGATTCGTGGGCGCGCCGCAGCTGCTCGGCGAGCGTGCCGAACTGCGTGTGGCGGTCGCGCTCGAGCTCGTCGACCTTGCTGTGCATGGCAGCCAAAGTCTCTTGCACCGGCGCGAGCGCCCGCAGCACCGACTGCTCGCGCCGCTCGCGCTCCTCGCGGGCCGCCTGATCGTGCCGGGCCTGCAAGGCGAGGTCGCGGTAGAGGAGCTGCTGATGCTCCAGCTGCGCCTGCACGCCCTGGCGTGAGGCATCCGACGCCGCCAGACGGGCGGTGAGGTCGGCGTGCTCGCGAGCCCCCCGCGCGGCCGCGCGCGCCAGTCCGGCCGCCCACCCCGCCACCGCGCCGATGGCGAGGCAGGCGATCACCACCACACTGATCACGACTGCGTCCATGCCTCCAGCGTGCAGGATGCCTCCGACATCGCCGCGACCCCGCGCGGCGGCATCCGATCGCGGCTACGCCACGGCGAACGAGACCGCCGGCGCCTCGGCGACCGCGATCTGCGACACCCGCACGCCGACGGCCCCGGCCAGCGACTCGATGTCGGCGGCCCCGAGACGGCGCGCGGCGTCGATCATCACGTGGGCGCACGCGAGCGCATCGGCGGTGGCGTTGTGATGCGGGAAGTCGGCGAAGCCGGCCTCGGCGGCGACGAAGGGAAGCCGGTAGGACTCCAGCCGGTACACCTTGCGGGCGACCTGCAGGCTGCACGCGTACCGGTACGGCGGGCACTCGTCGCCGGTCGCGTCGCACGCGCGCTTGAGGACCGCCATGTCGAAGCCGGCGTTGTGGGCGACGAGGATGTCGTCTCCGACGAAGGCGGCGAGGGGAGCCAGCTGCTGCGTCCAGGTCGCGGCGTCGGCGACGTCCTCGGACCGGATGCCGTGGATGCGCACGTTCAGCTCGAAGAAGACGTCGTGGCCGGCCGGGGGACGGATCAGCCACCCGGTCTTATCGACGATCCGCCCGTCGCGCACGCGGACGAGCCCGACCGCGCACGCCGAGGCGTTGCTGGAGTTCGCCGTCTCGAAGTCGATCGCGGTGAAGTCCAGTGGCACCTCCCCAGACTCACCCGGGCACCGCCGGTCCGCCGGAAGGCGCGCCGAGCGGCCACCTCCGTCATAGAGTCGGGGCATGGCCGGTCGCGAGGAGATGTCGCTGTCATTCGGTGCCGCCGCCCGCGCTTACGAGGCCGGACGCCCGGACTACCCGCGCGAGTCGGTGGAGTGGCTGCTCGGCCCGGCCCGCGAGCCCGGACGCGCGGTGCGGGCGGCCGACGTCGGCGCCGGCACCGGCAAGCTCACCCGCACGATCGTCGAGGCGGGCGCGGAAGTCGTCGCCATCGACCCCGATGCCGAGATGCTCGCCGCCCTGCGGGAGCACGTGCACGGCGTTCCCACCTTCGTGGGGACGGGAGAGCGGATGCCGCTGCCCGACGCGTCCGTCGACGCGGTGCTCCTCGGGCAGGCGTGGCACTGGGTCGATCCGGTCGCCGCGTCGGCCGAGGCCGGCCGGGTGCTGCGCAGCGGTGGCGTGCTGGGACTGGTGTGGAACATCCGCGACGAGTCCGATCCGTGGGTCGCGCGGCTCACCGCGGCGATGCACGGCAGCCACGCCGAGGAGATGCTCGCGGGCGACGGACCCCGGGTCGCCGACCCGTTCGCAGGGCTGGAAGCCCGCACGTGGACCTGGACGCGCCCGATCTCGCGGGCGGCGCTGCTCGACATGGTCGCCTCGCGCAGCTACATCATCACCGCGCCCGAAGCCGAGCGCGCCGCCATCCTCACCGCGGTCGCAGCGCTGTTCGACGAGCGCCGGATCACCGACGCCACCGGCGCGGAGGTCGTCGACCTGCCGTACGTCACGCACGCCTACCGCGGCATCCGCCCCTGAGGCGAGTTGCGGCGCACGCGGTCCGCGCGCACCGCGGTCCGGTGCACCCGGGACCACCGCGACGACGTGGGCGGCCTACGCCCGCACCGCGCCCACGACGTGCCACGGTCCGCTGCGACCGCGGTAGCGCGGCTCGAAGCCGCGTCCACGCAGGACGGCGATCATCCCGTCCGGCGTGTGCGCGAAGGCGCGGTACGGGTTGCCGGTCAGTGTGTACACCGCGTTGATCGCGCGGGCCATGACGCGCGCGAACAGGCTGTACGTCGGGTGGCTGAACACCACGGCGCGCCGTCCTCGTCCGGCGGCGGCGCCGAGGAGACCCTCGTAGTCCGGGTAGCAGCAGACCACGCGATGCAGCACGACGATGTCCGAGGGCTCGACGGCCTCCGGGGTCCCGGCCAGGTCGATCCCCAGCATCCGTGTCACGCGATCGCGCAGGCCCGCATCCTCGAGCAGCCGCGTCGCCTCGGGCTCGTAGGCGGAGGACAGCTCGACGTTCGTCGTGTGGGACGCGCCGCGCTTGAGCGCCTCGAGCTGGATGTCGCCGATGCCGCCGCCGATCTCGAGCACCGACGAGCCCTCGAGGCCGACCGCCTCGGCGAACTCGAGGACGAGCCGGGCGCTGGGCGTAAGACCCTCGCGCCGGTAGCGCCGCGCCAGGCGGCGGGCGAACCGCGCGTTGAACTCGCGGTCGAAGTCCTCCGGCGTCTGCGGTGCGCAGCACTCGTCCACGCGGTCAGTATCCCGCCGGCTCAGCGTCGGGGCAACGGCTCGAGCCGGGCGGCCGAGGCCCCGCCCGCACCAGCCGGGCTGCTGCCGTCGCGTCGCGGCCGGCGAGCGCGGTGTCGTGCCCGTGGCGTACGGTTGCGCCGTGCGCACCCTCACCGTCTGCAATTTCGTCACCGTCGACGGCCGCTACGAAGACGACGACCACGACATCGTGTCCTTCTTCGAGCACCAGCATCCCGACTATCGCGGGGCCGACACCTTCGACCACTACACCACCGGCCTCATGCGCGCTTCGAACACGCTCGTGCTCTCGGGGCGTCGCTCGGCCCTCGGCAACCTCGGCTACTGGACGGGCGTGCGCGAGGATCCCGAGGCCACCGCCATCCGTCGCGAGTTCGCCGAGCTGATCCTCGAGATCGAGAAGATCGTGGTGTCCGACACGATCACCGAGGACGACATCGCGCCCTATCGGAACGTCCGCATCGTGCCCGTCGCCGACGCGCGGTCGGAGATCGCCGCACTCAAGCGGAGCGACGGGCGCGGCATCCTGATCCTCCTCGGCCGGATCCTGTGGAACGACCTCATGCACGCCGGCCTGGTCGACGAGCTGCACCTCGTGACCTTCCCCCTCATCGCCGGCACGGGCGTGCCGCTGTTCGACTCCCGCCCTCCCGTCGCCCTCAAGCTCCTCGAGACCCGAGCGTGGGAGGAATCGGGCAATGTGCTCATGAGATGGCGCGTCGACCCCGACTGACGTGGGGACGGCGGATGCCGCGGGCCGCGGCATCCGTCGTCATCTTCTCGGCAGGCCACTGAAGCGTCCGCCCGGCGAGGCGTCGCGGTCGGGCCATCTAGACTGGATGCCCGTGGCTCTCACCATCGGAATCGTCGGTCTCCCCAACGTCGGCAAGTCGACCCTCTTCAACGCGCTGACCAAGAACCAGGTGCTCGCCGCGAACTACCCGTTCGCGACGATCGAGCCCAACATCGGCGTGGTCAACCTGCCCGACGAGCGGCTCGACAAGCTCGCCGAGATCTTCGGCTCGGAGCGCATCCTGCCGGCGGCGGTGTCGTTCGTCGACATCGCGGGCATCGTCCGCGGCGCGTCGGAAGGCGAGGGGCTCGGCAACAAGTTCCTCGCGAACATCCGCGAGGCCGACGCCATCGCGCAGGTGGTGCGCGGCTTCGCCGACGACGACGTGGTCCACGTCGACGGTGCGGTGAACCCGCGCAGCGACATGGAGACGATCAACGCCGAGCTGCAGCTCGCCGACCTCGAGACCCTCGAGCGCGCGATCACGCGCTACGAG
This sequence comes from Microbacterium ureisolvens, assembly GCF_015278315.1. Classification (GTDB taxonomy): domain Bacteria; phylum Actinomycetota; class Actinomycetes; order Actinomycetales; family Microbacteriaceae; genus Microbacterium; species Microbacterium ureisolvens. Next base: position 163,635 of record NZ_JADIJE010000008.1, read on the forward strand.
AAGGAGGTCAAGGGGCGAAAGCTCGATCCGGCCGTCCTCGCGACGGCGGTCGAGGCGCGCGAGGCGCTCCAGCGCGGCGAGCTGCTGTCCGCGTCGGGGATCGACCTGACTCCCATCAAGGAACTGGGCCTGCTGACGGCGAAGCCGTTCATCTTCGTGTTCAACGTCGACGAGGCGGTGCTGACGGATGCCGCGCGCAAGGCCGAGCTCGCGGCACTGGTCGCTCCGGCCCAGGCCGTGTTCCTGGACGCGAAGATCGAATCCGAGCTCATCGACCTCGACCCGGAGGACGCCGCGGAGCTGCTGGCGTCGACAGGGCAGGACGAGTCGGGCCTCGACCAGCTGGCCCGCATCGGCTTCGACACGCTCGGGCTGCAGACCTACTTGACGGCCGGCCCCAAGGAGGCGCGCGCCTGGACCATCGGCAAGGGCTGGAAGGCGCCCCAGGCGGCCGGCGTGATCCACACCGACTTCGAGAAGGGCTTCATTAAGGCCGAAGTCATCTCCTACGACGACCTCGTCGCGACCGGCTCGGTCATCGAGGCCCGCGCCAAGGGCAAGGCCCGCCTGGAGGGCAAGGACTACGTCATGCAGGACGGCGACGTCGTCGAGTTCCGGTTCAACGTCTGAGCCGACACCCCGCCCGTTCGGGCGCCGAGTACCGTCCAGCCCCCGCGAGAGGAACAGAACACCGTGGCTGACACCCAGATCTTCGAGCCCGAGGGCCGCGCCATCCCGTACGCCGACGACAAGGTCGTCGGTCCCACCCTCGTGCTGCTGCCCGGGCTGGGACTGAACATCAGCTACCTCGGCCCGCTCGCCCATGCCCTCGTCGAAGAGGACTTCCACATCGTGCGGATCGGCCCGCGCCACCCCTCGAGCGCGGCCGACCAGGACGTCACGATGCACGACCTCGCGCAGGACGTCGCGGATGTGATGCGCCACCTCGGCATCGGCAGCGCCTGGGTCGGCGGCCACGCGTTCGGCGGATCCGTCGCGCGCGCCGTGTCGCTCGACCACCCCGAACTCGTCAGCGGCGTGCTCCTGCTGGGCGTCGAGGGCGCCGAGCTCACCGACGAGCTGCACGCCGAGGGCTCGGAGATCCCCGAGCAGGCCCGCGATGCGGCAGTGGAGTCGCTGCAGCGCGGCGCGCAGCTGGCCACTCCCGAGCTCGAGTGGTCGTCCCTGGCCCCCGCAGTGCCGGTGCTCGTGGTGCAGGGCGCGGAAGACCGCATGACGCCGCCGGCCAACGGCGAGCAGCTGCGGGCGTCGGCCCCCGACCGCGTCAGCGTCGTGAGCGTCGAGGGCGCCGGCCACCTGTTCCCCGTGACGCACGTGGGTGCGACGGCGTGGCCGATCGAGGATTACCTCGACTGGGACTGAGGCACCTGCCTCGCCGACCCGGCGACGCTGAGCCCCGGCGGAAGCCCGAGCACTCAGCCTTCCGGGTCGTCCTGGAACGCGCGCACTTCCTGCGCGCAGTGGGTCGCGACCGCCATCTTCGCCGCCCACTCCAGCGCCGCCTCGTACGAGGGTAGCTCCAGCACCGAGTAGCCGCCCTCGAGATGGGTCGTGTCCGCGTAGGTGCCCTGCGTGACGTTGCCCGACTCATCGACCATGACCGGCGCGATGCTCTCGTCGATCCCGCCTCCGAAGACCCAGACGCCGGCATCCTTCGCCTCCTGCACCACGGCATACGAGGCCTTGGCGACGGCCGGGAACTCCTGCTCCGTCAGCACCACGGCGGAGCTTGGAAAAGAGATCATGTACTTCGTCATCGCAGCTGCTCCTTCGTCGGAGGAGTGACCGTCGCGGTCGGGGGAGTGACGGAGACCATCCTGGCCGACGCGGGCGCTTCGCGCACCCGGTGGGTGCTTTCCTCAGCCGCGGCCGGCGAACTCCGCGAGGCGTTCACGACCGGGGATGATGTGCTCCTTCAGGCGCGTGCGCGCCGCGAGCACCGCCGGATCGTCGGCGCGTTCCGGCGGGATCCGGGAGGGGTTGAGCGGCGTGGTGTTCGACCAGTCGCGCAGGTCCGTCTCCCTCGTCATCGCGAGCGACGCGTCGCCGCCGATCACCTGCATCATCGCCCAGTCCGCCGGAGTGTCGGAATAGGGCGACGGCCGGCAGATGCGGTTCTTCTCGTCGTCATCGTCGCGCGTGGCCTCGACATAGCCGGCCAGGGCGGCGCCGAAGCAGGGGAACCCGACCCGCACGGGCTGCGGCGTGATCGCGTCGGGGGTCCAGATGGGCCGCAGCCCGGGGTACTTCAGGCCTTCGGCTGCGCAGTGCACCACGAGCGCGCCGGCGGGTACGCGCACGTCGCCGTCTGCGAATCGCAGGCGGCCGGGCGCGGCGGCGCGCAGGTGTCCGCGGCGGATGACGTCGCCGATCTCGCGCACGAGGTCGAGCTCCCACGTGGCGAGCGTGGGGGTCTTGGCCATGGTCGGCGTGACCCCGCGATCGATGCGCAGCATGACGCCGGCATCCTCCAACCGCAGGAACACGTCGTCGGCGCTCGAGGCCGCCGCAGCAGCCGCCATCGTCTCGGCCGCCATGCCGAGGAAGATCGCCGGGTCGGGCTGGACGACCGCGCGGTTCAAGAGCCAGGGATCGCGTGCCCTCACCCAGGTGATCGCGTCCGGCCGCACGCCGTTGTGCAGCAGCCACACGCAGGTGTCGGTGGCGGTCTTGCCGGCGCCGACGATGACGAAGTGCTCGGGTGCCTCGGTCAGCCGGACCAGCTCGTTGACGGCGACGACCCGCGCCCCGTCGTCGACCGCGAAGGGGGCGGGAGTGAGCGACGGGATGTCGGGCGCCAGGTACCGCCCGTCCACGATGCGTGCCCCGGGGGCGTGGCAGCGCGCGCCGCTCAGCAGCGAGACGAAACGGCCGTCGCCGAGGTACTCGCAACGGCCGTGGAAGGCGACACGGCCCGTGGCGGTGAGACGCCCGAGCACCCGGTCATAGTAGGCGCACACCTCTGCCGCGCTCGCGCGCTCGTGGAGGCCGCGCTCGGGACCGTCCTCCTGCACGCGGCCGCCGCCGAGCAGCGTGGAGGCGACGCCGTAGAAGGCCGACGCCTGGTGGAGGCGGACGAAGCCGTAGGCGTCGAGCCAGTGGCCACCCGCGCCGTGGCGGCGATCGACGATCGCGACCGAGACGTCGGGATCGTGAGCGGTGAGGGCGTCGACGAACGCCATCCCCATCGCCCCCGCCCCGACGACCACGTAGTCGACGTCGACGACCGCCTCCATGCGCTCATCAGAGCAGTGTGCGGCGCACGCGTCAATGGGGGCGGGTGACGACAGCGTCGGAGGGGTGAGGGAGGACGCTCTTACGCCAGGCACCCCTTCGCGGGCAAGGGCGCGCTGATGATTCCCGTCTGGGGTGCGCCTCGCCGACAATGGTGCCGTGAGCGACACCGAGGAGCAGTACGGCGATCGATCCGCGGCGCTGGAGAGCGAGCAGTCGCTCCCGCACCCGGATCCGCATCGAGGGATCGTGCTGGTCGTCGGAGTCCTGGCGACCGTGGCGTTCGTGGTGCTGCGATTCATCGTGGCGCTCGGCGGGCACAACCCGCTGCCGATGGATGTGTGGTGGCACGACCTCATGGTCGCCACCTACAGCGATGTCGGCATCGTCGTCGCGTGGGTTCCTGCCATCGTGGGCGGGACGATCGGTGTGATCATCATCGGGATCGTGCTGGTGGGCGTCTTCCTCTGGCGACGACGGCGATGGGATGCCGCGAACCTCGCGCTCGCGATCATCACCGTCGTCGCGATCGGGGCGCCGATGGCCGCCATCATCGCTCGCGTGCGCCCGGAGAACTCGCTGGCCGAGACCGTGGCGACGTCGTTCCCGTCCGGTCACACCGCCGTCGCGACAACCCTCGCGGTCACCCTCGGCCTGCTCCTGCGTCGCTGGTACGTGTGGCTGCTCGGTGCGCTGTGGATCCTGTTCATGATGTGGAGCCGGACGTACCTCTACGCGCACTGGCTGAGCGACGTGATCGCGGGCATGCTCGAAGGCGTGGCGGTCGCCACACTGGTATGGAGCGCGGTGCAGGCGCTGCGGGTGAGGCGAGCCATGGCCGCCTCCCCGCCGCGGGAGTCGTGAGTGGTTCCGCGCTGGATTTCAACCCCCCGTTTCGCGCCGCGCCGCCTGGATACGCTTCGCGCATGACCACTGCGAAAAGCGCGGCGCGGGCCGCGCAGGAATCACCCGTGTTCCGTACCATCGCCCGCATCGGCTACGTCGTCCTGGGCATCCTGCACATCGTCATCGGCGCGATCGCGATCACCGTCGCGATGGGCGGCAGCGGCGAGGCTGACCAGGGCGGCGCCATGGAGACCATCCGCGACACGCCGGCCGGCGTACTGCTCCTCTGGGCGATCGCGATCGGGCTCGTCGCGCTCGCCGCCTGGCAGATCGCCGAGGCCTTCCTCGAGCGCGAGGCCGACTCGAAGAAGAAGTGGGGCCACCGGATCAAGTACATCGGCACCGCCGTGGTGTACATCGCGATCGCGATCACCGCGATCGTCTACGCCCTCGGCGGCAGCTCGGACTCGTCGCAGTCGACGCAGACCTTCAGCGCGCAGCTGATGAGCACGCCGGGCGGGCTCATCCTCCTCGTCCTCGTCGGGCTCATCGTGCTCGGCATCGGCATCGCATTCATCGTCCGCGGGTTCACCCGCGCGTTCGAGAAGCACCTGGAGCTGCCGGCCGGCGTCGCCCGCAAGGGCATCGTCACCTTCGGCATCGTGGGCTACGTCGCCAAGGGGATCGCTGTCGGCGTGACGGGGGTCCTGTTCGTCGTCGCGGCGCTGACCCACGATGCCGAGGCCGCGGGAGGATTGGATGCCGCGCTGCACACGCTCGCAGAGCTCCCGTTCGGCGCGGTGATCCTCTGGGTCGTCGCCGCGGGCCTGATCATCTACGGCCTCTTCTGCTTCGCCCGGGCGCGATACGCGCGGATGTGAGCAGGCAACCGGGGCCGCGGACCGAGCAGTCCGCGGCCTCCGGTGCGCCACGGGCACGCGGGTGCCGCCTCGCGACAGCGCGCCCCTCTCGATCAGGGCGCGGTCGCGTCGTCGAGCAGCGAACGTGCCAGACGCGTGGATCCGGCCACGGCGGCCGGCATGGTGGCGACGGCGCCGAGCGGGACGAGGAAGCAGAGCTGCGTCGCGACGCCGAAACCGAGAACGCGGGACCGGTGGCTCCGCAGCAGTCGGCGCCGCGCGGCCCGACCGATCCCGCGCGCCGTCAGCGCGCGCGAGGAGAGTTCGTCCGCCAGCAGCCAGCCGGTGAACAGCACCGCGAAGATGGTGCTGAGCACGGCACCCACCACGGGGATCAGGCCGATCAGCACGGCCGCGGCAGCGATCGCGACACCCCGGGCGATGAGGCCCACCGCGTCGCCGACCGAACGCCAGAAGCCGTAGGGGGACTCGATGCCCGATGGCCCGAGATCGGTCTCGACCGCACGCCAGATGCGCTCATAGAACGGTTCGCCCACCACGAGCGTCAGCGCGGTGAATGAGACGGCGACCAGCACGAGCGCCGCACCGAGCAGCGCGGTGCCGACGGCCACACGGAACACCGTCGCCCAGACGCCGGGCCACCCGTCGGCGAAGGGCGTCACCGCCTCGGTGATCGCGGGGAGGAATGTCCCGAGCGCGATCAGTCCCGACAGGAACAGCAGACCCACGATCGCGGCCGGCAATAGGCCGAGCGCCATGAGACCCGGGCGACGGCGCCAGTAGGCGAATCCGTTTCCCAGCAGGCCGGCTCCTCGGACGAACTCGCGCATCTCCATCACCCTACGTCGCCGTCGCGGGGAGCAGGACAGGGGCGGTCGTCCGGCTACAGCGGTGCCGGGGGATGCAGATCGCAGCCGCCGCGTCAAGCCCTTCTTCGCGGAGGTCGGCGTCCGCCATCTTTATCGTGACGCGCAGGATGCGCGAACAGCCGCAGGGGGAGGGTGCGATGCTCGCGACACCGATCACCGGGGACCAGGTCCGTCGGCCGGAGCTGCTGTGGGTGGGGTCCGGGGCCTGGGTGGCGTGCGACCCGGCTGTGGATACGAGCGACCCGCGCCGCGTGCTCGCCTACCTCGAGTGCAAAGACGGTCGCGTCTACCTGCTGTGGGTCAGTGGCTCGGCAGGCGTATGCGAGTTCGACTCGCTGCGCGACGCGCTCGATCAGATCTCCGAGCGACTGTCCATACCGCAGAGCTGAGGGGGGGCGCGCCGTCACGCGGCCGGGGCGGTGGCGTGGGTCACTGTGCTGAGGACGTCTTCGAGGAAGCCCGCGACGATGCGGGCGTCGCCGGTCGTGAGTCCGTCGGCGATCGTGCGGAGTCGCGTCGTGAGCGGATCGAGGTGATCCGGGTCGACGTTGCGGTCGAACGGACGCACCAGCTTCTTCCTCCGGTCACGCGGGTGGTTGCCGACCACGACGAGGCCGCGCGCGACCAGTCGGTCGATGAGCGCCGTCCCCGATGCCGGCGACAGATGCAGGGCGTGTGCGATGATGCCCGGGGTGATCTCTTCGGTGTCGACCCGCTCGAGCAGATAGCGCATGGCCGCCCGGTCACTCTCGTTCATCCCGGTCTGCTGCTCCCGTTGGCGGGCGAGCTTGGCTTCCGCGAGGCGCAGACGTTCCAGAATGCCCGCGACGTCGGGTCGTGCGTCATCCGCCGTTCTGGTCGACATCGTTCCTCACCGTCCGTCCGGTCGTCTCTCGAATCCTATTATTCCCACATCCTGGACTATTCGGTCACGAAACACTTGCTTTTCGAAGCTATGGTGATGAAATTCTCATTATCGTATTATTCGATCTCGAACTAACATGGGAGTACCCTCCGAAGGGAGAACCTCATGGCTCAGCTGATCTACGGCGCCGACGGTGCCGCGATCGAGATCCCGGAGCATCTGCTCGTGCACGTCAAGGCCGTCATCGCCACCAAGCTGCGTCGCAACGAGAGTTTCATGATGTCGTGGCGGCATCCGGACGGCAGCGGTCGGTCATCGATCTGGCTCCAGCCGGCGATTCCCCTGCGGTTCGTGTTCGACACCCCGGAAGAGGCCGTGATCGACCGAGAACTCCTCAGCCGCCTCGCGGCGGCGGCGAGCTCGAACGGCGGACTGACCCTCGAACTGGAGGAGGTCTCAGTGATGCCGTCGTCGAGCGCGAAGGCTGCCCGATCGGGCGCAGCGACGCCGAAGGCCGCTCAGCCGGCGGCGTGACCCGCCGCCCGGCAGCCCCGGGGCGTCCTGAACCAGGCGCCCTCAGCGGCCGCGGGCGCTGCTCTGAGGGGCCGTCCGCCCGCCCGTTCGGCGGGTCACTCGGAGATCTCGGCAACGGTCTCGCCGGCGTCCTCGGCCGACAGCGAGAGCGCGATGTCCGCCTGACTGATGATGCCCACGAGTTCATGGTCATCGATCACCGGCAGCCGGCGCACCTGATGGCGCTTCATCACATCGAGCGCTTCCTGGATGTCGTCATCCGCGCCGATGGTGACCGGCTTGCCCTGGCCGAGGCTTCCCGCGGTGGTCGATGAGGGGTCGCCGCCCTCGGCGATGCATCTGACCACGATGTCCCGGTCGGTGAGCATGCCTTTCAGTCGCTTGTCTTCTCCGCAGATCGGCAGTGCTCCGACGTCGAGCGACGCCATGAGGCGGGCGGCGTCGACGAGCGTCTCGTTCTCGCCCACACAACGGGGGTCGGGAGTCATGATGTCCCTGGCGGTGGTCATCGGTCCTCTCCTTCGAATCGTCCGGGTATGCCCGGGTGTTCTCGGTCGTCGGCGACGGTACGTGCGACCACACCCGCGGCTGAGGGGCTTGACAGCTGGGAACAGCAGGCGTAGCCGGACCTTTCCCCGAGCGCATGACGGTGCCCCGTCGTCCACGACGGCACGTGCCAGGGCCCTGCCCGTCTGTCAACCCCCTCACACCTGAGCGCCTGCGGGGTTCATGCTCGGCCGCATCACGGCTCGAGGAGGAGGCCCGACGATGAGCGACACAGCGCCGCGCGATGTCGCCGGCGAACGCGCCAGCCTCCGCGTTCGTCACACCGAGCGTCCGCGCTCCGCGGAGCAGCCCGGCGATCCAGCGCGGGGCACGTCTGCGGAGCAGAGCGCCGAGCGCCGCCTGCGCGAACGACGCTTCGACCCCGGACCGGTCGCATCCGCTGACCGGAGCGAGTGGGCCCCGGGAGGCGACATGGAGCACGAAGGCATCCACCAACTGGTGTTGACCCCGCTCGCCGACCGTTCCTGGCGTCTGTGCGATCGCAACGTGGTGCGCGGTGACGCGGCCAGCCTGGTCGCGTACGTCGAGCTGCTCGACACCGGGACCTATGAGGCCGTCTGGGTGTCTCTCGGTCTCGGAGCTGCGCGCTACGAGTCGCTCGATGCGGTGTTCCTCGCCGCCATGGAGCTGCTCGACCACCCCTGCGGCACCCGGTCCTTCAAGCCTGCCCCGATTCCCCACCGCCCACCCGCTCGCAGCTGACCCACCGTGATGTCGCCGGTCGGTGGCAGGATGGGGCCATGCCCGAGTCGCCGGAGGTGGAGGCCCTCGCGCGGTTCCTCGGTGCCGAGGCATCCGGTCGAGAGATCCGCGATGTCGACGTGCTCGAGTTCCGCACCGTGAAGACGCGCGGTGCGCCGCCGTCGGGGCTGGCAGGGCGGACGATCACCGGTGCGACGCGCCACGGCAAGCATGTCGAACTCGTCCTCGACGGTGTCAGCCTGGTCGTCTCGCTCGGCCGTCACGGGTGGATGCGCTGGGTCGACCCGCTCGCGGATTCCCCCGTCGGCGACCCGGCAGACGCCGTCGACCCGCCACCGGCACTGGCGACCTTCGGGCTCTCCGGCGACCGGACGCTGGAGGTGACGGATGCCGGTGACTGGGTCTCGCTGGGCTTCTATGTGGTCGGCCACGCGGCCGATGTGCCCGCCATCGCCAAGCTCGGCCCGGACCCCGCCGATCCAGGGTTCACACGTGAGGACTTCGACCGCGCGCTGGGCCGTCGCCGAAAGCAGATCAAGGCGATCCTGCAGGAGCAGGAGTCGCTGGCCGGCATCGGCAATGCCTACTCCGACGAGATCCTCCATCTGGCCAAGGTGGCACCTGTCGCCCACGCCGCGACACTCGATGCCGAGGGTGCCGACCGCCTGTTCGAGGCGACGGTCGCGACCGTGCGGGGTGCGATCGAGGCGAGGAACGGTGTCCCGATCGATCGCCTCAAAGCCGAGAAGGTGGCTGCCATGCGTGTGCACGGTCGCACCGGCGAGCCGTGCCCGGTCTGCGGCGACACCATCCTCGATCTCACATTCTCGGGCGCCTCGGCGCAGTACTGCCCGACCTGCCAGAACGGCGGCGAGCCGCTGTGATCGAGCGGCGCTGACGCTCGCGCGATCGCGCAACCGCCTCGGTGACCAGGACCTCGGTAGCATGGTCGTCATGACGACTTCGCAGCAGCCCGCCCCGATCACCCTCGCCCCCGTGCCCGATGAGAAGAACCTCCTCACCGTCGTCGAGTCCGCGGGTTCCTGCTGCGGCGGCGGCAGCTGCAGCATCGACTGATACCGCGTTCGAGATCCCGACCCCTCGCCGTCGATGACAGACGAACAGCTGCACATCACCCCGCGAGTGGGCCGCATCCTCATGTCGGAGGAGGCGATCTACGGACTCATCCTCGTCTCCGGCATGATCGTCGTGAGCGGCTCGTCGAAGGGGACCTCCTGGGACGCCCTCATCACGGTGGCGATCACCGTGCTCGTCTTCTTCGCCGCGCACGTCTTCGCCGGCACCCTCGGTCGTCTGGCGGCCACGGACGGACGGGCGGGGCTCCGCGCGAGTCTCCGGGCATCGGCTCATCAGTCGGGCGGGATGCTGCTCGCCTCTGTGGCGCCGCTCGTCGTCCTGCTCCTCGGTGCCACGCGCGTCATCGACGACTCGTTCGCCCTGTGGACGGCCCTGATCGTGAACACCGTCCTGCTCGGTGCGCTGGGCTGGATCGCCGTCGCGCGGTGGAGCACGCACTGGCTGCCACGCATCCTCAGCGCGGTCATCACCGCCGCGTTCGGCGGCGTGCTGATCCTGCTGAAGGCGATCATCCACCACTGACGTCGCGGGCGACCGCGCCCGGTGCGCGCAGAGCCGCCGTGAGTGCCGGACTCAGGCCGGGCACGTCGTCGACGGGGACGGCGAGCGCCTGGAGGGCCCTGCTGAAGTAGTTGCGCGCTGCCGCGGCGAGGGTGATGTCGACGATCTGCCGATCGCTGAAGCCGACCGCCCGCAGGCGCAGCGTGTCGGCGTCTGTCATCGACGCGGCATCCGTCGACAGCTTCTCGGCGTACGCGACCACGGCGAGGTCCGCCTCGTCGAGGTCGGCGTCGGCATGGTCCCGGACGAGCCGGGCGAGCTGGTCCTCGTCGAAGAGACCGGCCCGCAGGCTCTTGCGCCCGTGCGCGAGCAGGCAGTGCTCCGAGCCGACGGCGCGCGCGGCACCGAGCGTCGCCAGTTCGTACGTGCGCAGGCCGATCGAGGGCACGATCGCGTGGATCAGGTCTTCGAAGGCGTGGTGCGCCTCGGGGTTCACCGCCATCGCGCGCGTGTGCGCGAAGACGAAGCCGTCGCCACGGAGGTCGCCGTCGTACATCTCGGCGACGTGGCCGGTCGCGTCGTCGATCTCCGGTGTGCTGACGATCATCGTGCTGCCTTTCCCGTGGGAGCTTGGGGGCGCAACCAGAATCGCGGATGCCCCACCCCTTGTCGAGGGGCGGGGCATCCGCGTGATACGTGGGGGCGAAGCCCCCGGGCTCAGTGGCCGACGGGCGCGCCCATCGGCTGATCGGCCGGCTTGCGGATCAGGAAGGCCCCGACAAGGAGCGGCAGCGAGAGGATGGCGGCGATCAGGAACGCGGCGTGCGTGCCGGCTGCTCCTGCCGCGACCTCGGAGGCGCCCGACGCCGTCGCCGCACTGGTGGCGGCGGCCATGACGCCGAACATCAGCGCGATGCCCGCTGCGCCCGCGACCTGCTGCACGGTGCCGACGACGGCCGAACCGTACGAATAGAACCGCGGCTGGAGCGATCCCAGCGACGCCGTGAACAGCGGCGTGAACGACAGCGCGAGCCCGAGCGACAGCACGGTCTGCGTGACGGCGATCACCCACACCGGCGTCGCCTCGGTGAACGTCGTGTACACCCACAGCATGCCGCTCGTGATGACCGCGCCCGGCACCAGCAGCACCCTCGTTCCCCAGCGGTCGTAGACCCGGCCGATGAGCGGGCCGGCGAGTCCCATCGCGAGAGCGCCGGGCAGCACCACCAGGCCCGCGGTCAGCGCGTCCACGCCGAGGACGTCCTGAAGGTAGAGCGGCACCACCGTGATCGCGCCGAAGAACGCCATCGACATGATCGCCATCTGGGCGATCGAGAGCGAGAAGTTGCCGCTGCGGAACACGCGGAGGTCCAGCAGGGCGTCGTCCTTGCGCTGCAGCACGACCTGGCGCCAGCCGAAGACGCCGAGCGCGACGACCCCGACGGCGAGGGACACGATCAGCGTGGTGGTCGACGCGGCGCTCGCGGCGGCGGCATCCGCTCCGCCCCCGTGCCCGCCCGCGCCCAGCTGGCTGAGTCCGAAGACCAGGCCGCCGAAACCGAGTGCCGACAGGATCACCGACGGCACGTCGATCGGTGCGTGCGTGGTCTCGCCGAGGTTGTGGATCCAGCGGGCGCCGACGACGAGCGCGACGACGGCGATCGGGAGGACGACGCCGAAGATCCAGCGCCACTCGAAGCTGTTCAGGAGCGCGCCGGCGAGGGTCGGCCCGATGGCCGGCGCGAGTGACATCACGATGCTGACGCGGCCCATCATGCGTCCGCGGATCGCCGCCGGCACGACGGTCATGAGCGTCGTCATGAGCAGGGGCATCATCACAGCGGTGCCCGAGGCCTGCACCACGCGCGCCGCGAGGAGCATGGGGAAGCCGGGCGACAGGAACGCCAGGAGCGTGCCGAGGGAGAACAGCCCCATGGCGGCGACGAACATCGCGCGCGTCGTGAAGCGGCGCAGCAGGAAGCCGGTGATGGGGATGATCACGGCCATCGTCAGCATGAACGCGGTCGTGAGCCACTGCGCGGCGAGCGCCGTGATGCCGAGGTCGACGATGAGATGCGGGATCGCCACGCCCATCGTGGTCTCGTTCAGGATCGCGACGAAGGCGGCCGCCAGGAGCAGCCAGATGACGCGGCTCTCCTCAGTGCTGAGCTTCGGCGTGCCGTCGGCCGACCGGCTCGAGACGGCGGGGAGGCTGCCGGTGCCGGGGGTCGTTTCGATGGCGGCCATGGGTCGTCTCCTCGAGGCTCGGATGGGCAGCGATGTGCCACCCGAGGATGGCAAGCCTTCAGGATAACCACAGGTTCCGACATCCCATTCCCGATCCGGGAACGGATGCCGGCGGTCAGCCGACCCGCCGGATCAGCGGTCGGAGCGCTCGGCCTCCGGGCCGTTCCAGTCCTCCGAGCCGATGGCGTCGGTGGGCTCGGCTTCCGGCTCGCGATCCTCGATGTTCTTCGGAAGCGGGTTGACGACCTCCTCATGCGGGATCGCCTGGAGCTCGTCGATCTCCTTGCGCAGCTCGGCGAGGTCGCTGCCGTCGTGTTCGGGCCGGTCGGGAGTCGAGTTCATGGCACGAGCCTAGCGTCGGCGACGCTGATTAGGCTGGCGGAGTGAGCATGCGCGGCGGTGGTGGCGGGGGAGGGCACCCCGGGTTCCGGCCCGTCGACACCGAGGCGCAGCGCAAGGCCAACGCCGAGGCGCCCGAGATCCCGAACCTGGGCCGGCGGGTGGTCGCGCTCTTCCGCCCCTACACATGGCCGATCGTCGTCACCGGCATCCTGGTGGTGGCCGGCGCCGGCATCGCGGTCATCCCGCCGCTGCTGGTGCAGAAGGTCTTCGACGACGCGCTGTTCCCCGTCGACGGGTCCGCGCCCGACCTCACGCTGCTGTGGCAGCTGGTGGTGGCGATGATCGCGCTGTTCCTCCTGTCCGCCGCGGTGGGCGTGGCGCAGACGTGGCTGACCTCCACGGTCGGCAACCGCGTGACCGGCGACCTGCGCGTGAAGCTCTTCGACCACCTGCAGTCGATGGAGCTCGGCTTCTTCACCCGCACCAAGACCGGCGTCATCCAGTCCCGACTGCAGAACGACGTCGGCGGCGTCTCGGGCGTCCTCACCAACACCGTCACCAGCATCCTCGGCAACACCGTCACCGTGGTCGCCTCGCTCGTGGCGATGATCCTCATCGACTGGCGGCTGACCATCATCGCCGTCGTGCTGATGCCGTTCCTCGTGATCGTTCAGCGCCGCGTGGGTCAGGTGCGCGCACGAATCGCGGGCGAGACGCAGGAGTCGCTGTCGGAGCTGACCTCCATCACGCAGGAGACGCTGAGCGTCTCGGGCATCCTGCTGTCGAAGTCGTTCAACCGGCAGCGCACCGAGTCGACGCGCTACGCCGACGAGAACGTCAACCAAGTGCGCCTGCAGGTGCGGCGGGCCATGAGCGGCCAGGGCTTCTTCGCCGTCGTGCAGGTGATCATGGCGAGCGTGCCGGCGATCATCTACCTCGTGTCGGGCTACCTGATCGGCGGCGGCACCGACGCGATCACCGCCGGCACGATCGTCGCGTTCACGACGGTCCAGGCGCGCCTCCTCATGCCCCTCATGGGTCTCATGCGCGTCTCGCTCGACCTGCAGACCTCGTCCGCGCTGTTCGCCCGCATCTTCGAGTACCTCGATCTCGTGCCCGCCATCCGCGACGCACCCGACGCGGTCGACGTCGCCGACGCGCCGGGTCCGCTCGGACGCATCGAGTTCCGCGACGTCGTCTTCCGGTATCCGGATGCCGCCCCCGACGCCCGCGCGACGCTGCAGGGCGTGTCGTTCACGGCGGAGCCGGGTCAGCACGTCGCCTTCGTCGGCCCTTCGGGCGCCGGCAAGACCACCGTGCTGTACCTGACGCCGCGCCTGTACGAGGCATCCGGCGGGTCCGTCCTCTTCGCCGGCGAGGACGTGCGCCGGCTCCACCAGGAGTCGATCGTCGACCACGTCGGCATCGTGTCGCAGGAGACCTACCTCTTCCACGCGACGATCCGCGAGAACCTGCGGTACGCGAAGCCCGACGCGACGGATGCCGAGCTCGAGGCCGCCTGCCGCGCCGCCAACATCCACCACGTGATCGAACGGTTCGAGAAGGGGTACGACACCGTCGTCGGCGAGCGCGGCTACCGGCTCTCGGGCGGCGAGAAGCAGCGGATCGCCATCGCCCGCGTGCTGCTCAAGGACCCGCCCGTGCTGCTGCTGGACGAGGCCACCTCGGCGCTGGACACGGTGTCCGAGCGCGTCGTGCAGGAGGCGCTCGACGCCGCCGCGCGCGGCCGCACCACGCTGTCGATCGCGCACCGGCTGTCGACGGTGATCGCCGCCGACGTGATCCACGTGGTCGAAGCCGGCCGCATCGTCGAATCCGGCACGCACGCCTCGCTGCTGGCGGCCGGCGGGCTGTACGCCGAGCTGGCGGCGCAGCAGCTCGCGACGACGAGGATCCTCGAGGCCGAAGCCGAGGTGGAGGACTCCGAGCCCCCGGCCGACCACCCCGAACGTCGCGCCGACACGGCGCCGGACACCCCCGTCGTCGCCCCGAGCGAAGTGCTCGCCGCGGGTCGCGGCAGCGTCGGCGACCCCGAGTCCGATCAGCGCTGAGCGCGCCGCGCGATCTCGGCGAGCCACCCGCAGGCGCTCACCAGCGGCGGGCTGACCTCACCAGAGCCGCGCGGCTGCCACCGCCGTCGCCGCGGGGTCGCTCAGGACCGGATCGCCCGAACGCGACCACAGTTCGCGGGCGAACGCCCCGAGCTCGCGCCGGTACGCGTCGTCGGCGTGGTCGCGCGCGAGGTCGACGAGGGGCGGCAGGTCCATCGCCAGGATGAGACGCACGCGGGCTGCCGCGGCGCGAGTCTGACCGGCGGCATCCAGCACCGCGATCCCGCCGCCGAGCGCCTCGAGGTAGTCGCGCAGCACGGGCAGCTCGCCCTTGTGCTGCGTGATCGACGAGCCGTCGGCGCGCTCGCGCCACTCCACCACGACGTCGGGGATGACGTCGAACGCACGGGCGCGTGTGTACATCTGCTGTGCGACGATCTGGTCCTCGTAGGCCTTGCCGACGGGAAAGCGGAGGCCGGTGCGGTGCCACAGGTCGGTGCGGCTGACCTTCGACCACGCGACGATGTTGCCCGATGCCTCGGGGTGGTCGGCGAGGGTGGTGCCGACGCGGGCCGGATCGGTGGCGGCGGATACCCACGGCTGCACACCGCCGGCCTCGTAGCCGCCGGCGGTGTCGGGCCGCAGCCGCACGTAGGCTCCGACGGCGAAGTCGCTGCCGCTGGCGGTCACCGTGCCGACCAGGCGCTCGAGGGCGTGCGGAGTGAGCCGGTCGTCGGCGTCGAGGAATCCGACGAAGGGCGTGCGCACGAGGTCCAGCGCGGTGTTCCGCGCCGCCCCGAGCCCGCTCTGCTCGCGGTGGTGCACGACCTGGAACCGCTGGTCGATCGCCGCTGCGGCGTCGAACAGCGCGCCCGTCTCGTCGGTCGAGGCGTCATCGACCAGGATGGCCGTCC
Organism: Microbacterium ureisolvens; assembly: GCF_015278315.1. GTDB lineage: Bacteria > Actinomycetota > Actinomycetes > Actinomycetales > Microbacteriaceae > Microbacterium > Microbacterium ureisolvens. The sequence continues at coordinate 179,328 of NZ_JADIJE010000008.1, forward strand.
AGTCGGTGCGCGTCTGGGCGCGCAGCGAGTCCAGCGCCTCGGCGGCGTAGAGGGCCACGTCGTAGCCGGGGACGATGACGGTCACGGCGGGGGGCACCGTCCGATCCTATGGGCGACCCGCGGACCCGGGCGCGGCAGCGCACGCGTATGACACCGCGTCACGGAATCGGATCCGCAGGAGCGGAGCGCCGCTGCGACACGCCGATCCGGCGTCGGATCGCGCGGCGCGCCGCGCTCCGCGGCCCGCACGAGCGGATCCGATCTTGCGTCGGCGTGCCGATCAGCGCACGGCGGCGACGGATGCCTCGACCGCGTCGGCGACGGCATCCAGGGGCGCGTTCAGCCAGCGCGGGAACGTGAACCTCACCGCGGTCTGCGCGATCTCGGGCGCGATGCCCATCGCCACGAGCACGTGAGACGGCTCGTCGCTGCCCGCCGCGCACGCGGAGCCGCTGGAGGACACCACGCCGCGGCGTTCGAGTTCGAGGAGCACCGCCTCGCCGCTCGTGCCCTCGAACGTGAAGCTGGCGGTGCCTGCGAGGCGGTGCACCGGGTCGCCGGTGAGGCGCGCCGAGGGCACGCGCTCGCAGACGCGGGCGATGAAGCGGTCGCGGATCGCCGAGACGCGAGCGGATGCCTCGACCCGCTCGGCTTCGGCCAGCTCGAGCGCGGTCGCGAACCCGACCGCTCCCGCGACGTCCTCGGTGCCGCTGCGGCGCCCGCGCTCCTGCCCGCCGCCGTGGAGCAGGGGCTCGAGCGGGACGCGGCCCCGCACGCCCAGGACCCCCATGCCCTTCGGGGCGCCCAGCTTGTGGCCGGCGAGCGAGATGGCGTCGTAGCCGAGCTCCTCGGCCGAGAGCGGAAGCCAGCCGGCGGCCTGCACCGCGTCGAGGTGCAGCGGGACGCGCGCTTCGCGGGCGACGGCGGCGAGGGCCGCGACATCCTGCACCGTCCCGACTTCGTTGTTCGCGTACCCGACGCTCACCAGCACCGTGTCGTCGCGCAGGGCGGCGGTCGCGGCATCCGTCGACACCCGCGCGTGCTCGTCGACCGGCACGAGCGTCGCGTCGTACCCGTGCACGCGCTCGAGGTAGTCGACCGACTCGAGCACCGACTCGTGCTCGATGGGGGTGGTGACCACGTGCGCGCGCCGGTCGGGGCGCCGCTGCGCCGCCGCGATCGCGATGCCCTTGACCGCGAGGTTGTTGGCCTCCGTGCCGCCCGAGGTGAACACGATGTCGCCGCTGCGGAGGCCCAGCACGCGCGCGACGCGCGAGCGGGCGTCGGCGAGGGCGTCGGCGGCAGCCTCGCCCACGGTGTGATGGCTCGAGGGGTTGCCGTACCAGCGGGTGAGGTACGGCATCATCGCCTCGAGGACTTCGGGGCGAACCGGCGTCGTGGCGGCATTGTCGAGGTACAGCATGCTCATGGCGGTATCCAGCAGCTCAGTCGGCGTCGATCCGCACGTCGAGGCCGAGGTCGAGGGCGCGCGCCGAGTGGGTCAGCGCACCGACCGAGATGACGTCGACGCCGGTCTCGGCGATCGCCCGCACGGTGTCCAGCGACACGCCGCCGGAGGCCTCCACCGTCGCGCGTCCCGCGACCTGCGCGACGCCGGTGCGCAGGTCGTCGAGCGAGAAGTTGTCGAGCATGATCGTGCCGATGCCGGCGGCGAGCACGGGCTCGATCTGCTCCAGCGAGTCCACCTCCACCTCGATGTGCGTCGTGTGGGGGAGGAGGTCCTTCGCCGCGAGCAGGGCAGCCGTCGTCGAGACGCCCTTCTGTGCCAGCACGGCGAGGTGGTTGTCCTTGGCCATGACAGCATCCGACAGGGAGTGACGGTGATTGCGCCCGCCGCCGTCGCGCACCGCCTTGCGCTCGAACGCCCGGAGTCCGGGCGTGGTCTTGCGCGTGTCGGCGATGCGGGCCCCGGTGTGGGCCACCTCGGCGACGTACGCGCCGGTGAGGGTCGCTATGCCCGACATCCGCTGCACGAAGTTGAGCCCGATGCGCTCGGCGGTCAGCACGCCGCGCGCGGGGCCGGTCACCACCGCCAGCACGGCGCCGGGCTCGAACCACTCGCCGTCCAGGGCGACGAGGTCGACCTCGATCGCGGGGTCGGTGAGGCGGAAGGCTGCCTCGAACACGTCGCCGCCCGAGAACACGCCGTGCTCCCGGGCGACCAGGTCGGCGCGGGCGACGGCGTTCTCGGGGATCAGCGCCTCGCTCGTGAGGTCGCCCCACGGCGCGTCCTCTTCGAGCGCGGCAGTCACGGCGCGGTCGATCACGGCACGGGTCAGCATGCGACGGCCTCCTCAGGGGCGCGGCTGGGGCGGGCGCTCCTCACGACGGGCGCCGTCGCCCGGACGGTGCGAACGGATGCCTCCGCCGAACCGGAATCCTGAGCAGCTGCGACCGACGGGTCGTCGGAGCGGAAGTGCGCGCCGACCGACTCGCGGCGGGCCAGCGCAGCGGACACGAGGTGCTCGGCGACCAGGAGCAGGTTCTCGTCCTCGTAGTCGCGCTCGGAGACCGGGAGGCGCTGCTGCGCGCGCCACGTCGCGATGACGGATGCCGCGTGCCCGAGCCCCGCTGCATCGCGCACGAGTCCCGCGTGATCCCAGAGGAGCTCCTGCAGCGCCGCGCGCGAGAACGCCCCGGCCGCGCTCGTCATGCCGCTCGCGGGATCGTCCGCCGCCTGTGCGCGGGAGAGGGCGGAATCCGCGTGCGCGCGTGACGGCCGGAGAGAGGGGGCGGGCCAGGATCCGGATGCCGCGTCGGCGGCGATGACGTCGCCGGCGCGCGCCCCGAACACCGCACCTTCCAGCAGCGAGTTCGACGCGAGGCGGTTGGCGCCGTGCACGCCGGTGCGGGCGGCCTCGCCCACGGCGTAGAGCCCGGGGATCGTCGTGCGTCCGAGCAGGTCGGTCGCCACGCCACCCATCAGGTAGTGCGCGGCCGGCGTGACGGGGATGGGTTCCCGCGCCCAGTCGAGGCCGCGCTCTCGCACAGCGCGATCGATGGTGGGGAAGCGCCGCGCCAGGAACGCGGCGCGCTCGCCGGCCTCGGCGAAGTGCAGGCCGGTGGCATCGAGGAAGACCGGACGGCCGTCCTGCGCCTCCATCTGCCGCGCGATCGCGCGGGCGACGACGTCGCGCGGCGCGAGCTCGCCGTCCGGGTGGGCGTCGAACGCGAACCGCCGGCCGTGCTCGTCGACGAGGGTCGCGCCCTCGCCGCGCACCGCCTCCGACACCAGGAACGCATCGCGGTCGTCGCCACCGGGGAGACCCGCGGCGTCGGCACTGCCTTCCAGCACCGTCGGGTGGAACTGGAAGAACTCCAGATCGGCGGTCGCCGCGCCGGCGCGGATCGCGGCGGCGATGCCGTCGCCGGTCGCGACCTCGGGATTGGTCGAGTGCGCGTACAGCTCTCCTGCGCCGCCGGTGGCGAGCACGACGGCGTCGGCCTCGAGGATCAGGCGGTGGCCGGGTGCGGCATCCGTCTCTCCGATCAGCAGCTCGACGCCGGTGACCCGGCGAGCCAGGGGATCCGCGCCGAGACCCGGCGCGCGGTCACCGGTCTCGGTGTGGGCTCCCGGGTTCGACGGGTTCTGGACGAGGTCGACGAGGAACGCGTGCTCGATCACCTCGACGTCGCTCGCGCGCAGCCGGGCGACGAGCGCCTTCTCGATCGCGGTGCCGGTGGCGTCGCCGCCCGCGTGCAGGATGCGCGGGTACGAGTGCGCGGCCTCGAGGCCCTTCACGAGACCGCCTTCCGCGTCGCGGTCGAACGCGACGCCCAAGGCGATCAGCTCGCGGATCCGTGCCGGCCCCTCGCCGACGAGCACGCGCACGGCCTCGGGATCGCCGAGGCCGGCGCCGGCGACGAGCGTGTCGCGCACGTGGTCCTCGGCGCGATCGTCGTCGAACATCACGCCGGCGATGCCGCCCTGGGCGTAGCGGGTGTTGGCGTGCTCGAGCACGTCCTTCGTGACGAGCGTGACGCGGCAGCCGTGCTCGACGGCGTGCAGTGCGGTGAGGAGCCCGGCGATGCCCGATCCGACCACGACCGCATGGGGCGTGGCCCCGCTCGTGCGCGGCGCCGTCATGACGCGTTCTCCCACGCGGCCGCGGGAGCTGCCGGGGGCTTGGCCGCCAGCATCCGCTCCAGTGCCACCCGTGCCGGGTCGGCGACGTCCTGCGGAACCGTGATGCGGTTGCGCACGTCGCCCTCGACCAGGCCCTCGAGCACCCAGGCGAGGTAGCCGGGGTGGATGCGGTACATCGTCGAGCACGGGCAGACCACGGGGTCGAGGCAGAAGATCGTGTGCTGAGGGTGGTCGGCCGCGAGGCGCTGCACCAGGTTCACCTCGGTGCCGATCGCGAAGGTGGTCGGCTCGGTCGCGGCCTCGATCGCCTTGCGGATGTAGTCCGTCGAGCCCGCCTCGTCGGCGGCATCGACCACCTCCATCGGGCACTCCGGGTGCACGATGACGCGCACGCCCGGGTGCTCGGCGCGCGCCTTCTCGATCTGGTCGACCGAGAAGCGGCGGTGCACCGAGCAGAAGCCGTGCCACAGGATGACGCGTGCCTCGGCGAGATCGTCGGCGGATGCCCCGCCCAGCGGCTTGCGCGGGTTCCACATCGGCATCTGCTCCAGCGGCACGCCCATCGCCTTCGCCGTGTTGCGGCCGAGGTGCTGGTCGGGGAAGAAGAGGACGCGGCGGCCGCGCTGGAAGGCCCACTCGAGCACCGTCCGCGCGTTCGAGGAGGTGCACACGATGCCGCCGTGGCGGCCGACGAAGCCCTTGATCGCGGCCGAGGAGTTCATATACGTCACGGGGACGACGGGCACGAGGCCGTCGGCATCCACCGCATCCATGTCGCCGTAGATGTCTGCCAGCTGCTCCCAGCAGTCCTCGACCTGGTCGATGTCGGCCATGTCGGCCATCGAGCAGCCGGCGGCGAGGTTGGGGAGGATGACGGCCTGGTCGGGGCGCGACAGCAGGTCGGCGGTCTCTGCCATGAAGTGCACGCCGCAGAACACGATGGCCTCGGCATCCGGGTGCTCGAGCGCCGCGTTCGCGAGCTGGAAGGAGTCGCCCACGTAATCGGCGTGCACGACCACCTCTTCGCGCTGGTAGAAGTGACCGAGCACGACGACGCGGTCGCCGAGGGTGGACTTGGCGGCCCGGATGCGCTCGGCGAGCTCGGCCTCGGACGCCTCGCGGTACTCGCGCGGCAGCTCACCTTGGCGCGGCGAGCCGGTGGGGATGACGTCGCCCATCGACGAGCCCGGACCGTAGCCGGGGCGCGCGTCGAAGTCCCAGGGGCCCGCGGCGAGGTCGGTGTTGCACGTCTGGCCGACCTGCGCGCCGGCGATGATCGCCTGGATCGCGTGGTCCACCGAGGGATCGGTGCCGGCCGGCTGTGCGAGGGCGGCGTCGAGTCGGGGCTGGAGGGTGATGTTGACGGCAGGCATGTCGGGCGCTCCGTTCGGTCGGGTCAATGGCGGCTGTCGAGCGGGCCGCGGTCGGCGAGCTCGACGTCCTGGTTGTAGCGGTAGAGGCGGGCGGGGCGGTGGCTGCCCGTGCGGAAGCGGTCGGTCGGGATGAGGGTGCCGGAGTTCTCCACCTGACGGCGGAAGTTGGCCGGGTCGAGCTGACGCCCGAGGATCGCCTCGTACACCTCGCGAAGCTCGGCGAGGGTGAACTCCTCGGCGAGCAGTCCGTGTGCGATTCGGCTGTAGCCGACCTTGTTGCGCAGGCGCCACAGCGCGTAGTCGACGATCTCGTTGTGATCGAAGGCGAGCTGGGGGAGATCCGCGGCGTCGAACCACCGCACGTTCTCGACGGTGCTGTCGGTGATCTCGTCGGCGCGCAGCAGCGCCCAGTAGACGATCGAGACCACGCGGGTGGGGGAGCGCTCGACCGCTCCGAACGCGTACAGCTGTTCGAGATAGCTCGGTGCCAGCCCGGTCGTCTCGGCGAGAGTGCGGGATGCCGCGGCATCCAGGCTCTCCGCGATGTCGAGCCATCCGCCGGGCAGTGCCCACTGCCCTTCATGCGGATCGCGTGTCCGGCGCACGAGGGGGAGCACGACCTGGTGAGCGTCGCTGCCCGGAAGGCGGCGCAGCGTGAAGATCACGGTCGAGACCGCCACGCGGGTCGCGTCGGCGGGGGACTGGGGCTCAGGGCTTGTTCTGGTCATCATGACTCTAACTCTCGGGATCGATCATAGTGTCATGATGACCAGAAGCCAAACGCCGGCCGTAACAACGCGGGCGAAGGTCACTCGAGGCGAACTGTTGCCAAGACGTGACGTACGCGCCGCACTCAGGGGGTGCGAAGCGGAGGGAATGTTTGTTAGGTTTACTAACACACATTTGTTAGGACTCAGTACTTAATGAATGCCCTCGGGTGCCCCTCGCACTCCTCCCTGCAATGCCGCACGAGAGAAAGAACCAACGATGATTCGAAACGCGAAGCGCCGAGCGGCGCTCATCGCCGTGGCCGGGGCTGCGGTCCTCGGCATCGGCCTGTCGGGCTGCGCCGGTGGCGGCGGCGACGACAGCGGCGACTCCGAAGGACGCACGCTGCGGGTCTGGGCCGGTAGCCAGACGCCGATCGAGGCCAACTTCAACCCGTTCTCGCCGACCGTCCTGCACGCCGCGCTCGGCCCGATCTACGAGCCGCTGTTCTTCTACAACAAGACGTCCGACGAGGCGCCGCAGCCGATGCTCGGCGAGAGCTTCGAGTACAACGAGGACGGCACCGTCATCACGGTCACGCTGAAGGAGGGCGTGAAGTGGAGCGACGGCGAGGACTTCACCGCCGACGACGCAGCGTTCACGTTCAACTACGAGCCCAACCAGCGCGACGGCCTGATCTCGGCCGAGGCGACGGACGAGAGCACGGTGGTCCTCACCTATGAGACGCCGCAGTTCACCAACGAGTTCCAGATCCTCGGCACCACGTGGATGCTGCCCGAGCACGTCTGGGCCGAGGTCGACGACTACACCACCTTCACCGACGAGGAGCCGGTGGGCACCGGCCCGTACGTGGTCGACAAGGTGACGGATGCCTCGTACACCGTCGTGGCGAACGAGAACTTCCGCGAGGAGGGCGTCCCCGCCATCAAGAAGGTGCAGTACATCGGCATCGACGCGAACCAGTCCGCTCAGGACCTCCTGACCGCCGGCGAGCTCGACTGGACCGGCATGTTCGTGCCGAACCCGGACTCGGTGACCTCGAACGGCGTCATCAGCATGCTGAACACGCCGCAGGACCCGACGGTGCTCTACACCTGCTCGAACGCGGAGCTCGGCTGCACCGGTCCGCAGACCGATGTCGCCGTCCGCCAGGCGCTCAACGTCGCGATCGACCGCGGCACGATCAAGGAGAAGGCGTTCGTCGGTCTCACCGGTGACATCTCGCCGACCTTCGCGCTGCTGCCGCGTGACCAGAAGTGGGTCGCCGACCCCGCCAACGAGATCAGCCCGCAGTCGCCCGACGCGGCGGCCGCCGGTGAGATCCTCGAGGCCGCCGGCTACACCAAGGGCGGCGACGGCTTCTACGGCAAGGACGGCGCGCCGATCGAGCTGAGCCTCGTCTCGGTCGACGGCTGGACGGACTACAACGACGCCGCGAAGCTCATCAGCGAGCAGGCTGCCGAGGCCGGCATCAAGGTCAACGCCTCGACGGTGCAGTGGCAGGAGTTCTCGGACGCGCGCCAGACCGGCCAGTACCAGCTGATCATGGGCGGCGTCATCGGCACGTCGGTGGCAGACCCGTTCCAGATCTACAAGGACTGGTTCGCCGGTGAGTCCACCTCGCAGGTCGGCGAAGAGGTCCCGACCGGTCGCTGGAACTTCAGCCGCTACGACAACCCGATCGTGAACGAGGCCGTCGCCGCGGCCGCAGCGACGAACGACGAGGCCGTCAAGCAGGAGGCCTACGCCGCGCTGCAGACCGAGATCGTCCGCGACCTGCCCTACATCCCGCTGGTCATCAACGCCACCCAGACCTTCTTCAACACGAAGGACTTCACGGGCTGGCCGACCGAGGACGACCTGTACGCCTTCCCGCCCGCCTGGGGATCGGTGGCCGCCGGCTACGTCCTGCAGCACCTGGAGCCGGTGAAGTAATGCAGAACCGGGCAGAGGCCGCGGCGAGGAGGAGCAGGCCGCAATGAAGTTCTATGCGCGGCGGATCGCGTTCTACGTGGTGACACTGTGGGCGACGATCTCCCTCAACTTCCTCCTGCCGAGGCTTCTGCCCGGCGACCCCGCCGACATCCTGCTCGCGAAGATGCAGCGAGCCGGCGGCGAGATCAGCGAGACCACGGTCCGCAACATCAAGACCCTCCTCGGCGGCGACTCCTCGTCGATGTGGGATCAGTACGTCGCGTACTGGGGCCGGATGCTTCAGGGGGATCTGGGCATCTCCATCACGAAGTACCCGGCCCCGGTCACCGACCTCATCGCCGCCGCCCTGCCGTGGACGCTGGTGCTGGTGGGCCTCGCCACCGTCATCTCCTTCGTCCTGGGCGTGGGGGTCGGCGCGTGGGTCGGCTGGCGCCGGGGCACCTGGGTGGACCACCTGGTGCCGTTCACCACCGTGCTGCAGTCCATTCCCTACTTCTGGCTCGCCCTCGTGCTGGTCGCGATCTTCTCGGTCGCGCTGAGGTGGTTCCCGATCTTCGGCGGCTATGACGTGTGGGAGTTCCCCGAGGGACCCGAGTGGAGCTGGGACTTCATCGGCAGCGCGGTGTACCACGGCTTCCTGCCCGCTCTCACGATCGTGCTCAGCTCAGTCGGCGGCTGGCTGCTCGGCATGCGCAACATGATGGTCTCGACCGTCTCGGAGGACTACATCGTCACCGCCGAGGCCAAGGGCCTCAAGCCCATGCGCATCCTCCGCACCTACGCGACCCGCAACGCCGCCATCCCGTCGATCGCCGGCTTCGGCATCTCGCTCGGCTTCGTCGTGGCCGGCTCCATCGTGATGGAGCAGGTGTTCACCTACCCCGGCATCGGCAAGCTGATGATCCAGTCCGTGCAGAACAGCGACTACGCGCTCATGCAGGGTGTGTTCCTCGTGATCACCATCGCGGTGCTCGCAGCGAACTTCATCATGGACATCGTCTACGGATTCATCGACCCGAGGGCGCGCCACAATGTCTGAGAGGCTCGAAGTGACCGACTCGTCGACCACCGATCTCGAAAGCGTCCCCGAGACGCTGTCCGATCGCACGATCGATCCCGCGATCATCGCTCCCGGCGCGATGATGTCTCCGCCCGTCGACGCCGACGTCGACGCGGCGCGCGAAGAGGCGCGCGCCGCCCGTCGCGGCTTCCGGCAGCTGCTGCCCCGCATGTCGCTGAAGCTCGCCCTCGGCCTCACCATCGTGATCGGCATCACGCTGTTCGGCATCCTGGCGCCGCTGTTCGCACAGGACCCGATGAACTCCGACAACCCGGCGCTGTCGCCGCCGAGCGCAGAGCACTGGCTCGGCACGACGAAGCTCGGCTACGACGTGCTCGCCCAGCTCGCGTGGGGCACCCGCGGATCGCTCATGGTGGGCATCGTGGCAGGCCTCATCGCCCTCATCCTGTCGATCGTGTTCGGCATCATCGCCGGCTACAAGGGCGGCTGGTGGGACGAGATCCTGTCGCTGTTCACGAACATCATGCTCGTGATCCCGGGACTGCCGCTGGTCATGGTGATCGCCACCTACATACCCGGACGCAGTTGGATGCTGGTGGCCCTCGTCCTCGGAATCACCGGGTGGGCAGGCTCTGCGGTCGTGCTGCGCGCGCAGGCGCGGTCGCTCCGGTCGCGCGACTACGTGGCGGCCAGCCGAGTGGCGGGGGAGAAGACGGCGCGCATCATCCGGGTCGAGATCCTGCCGAACCTCCTGCCGCTGCTGGCCGCCCAGTTCCTCTTCGCCATCATCTTCGCGATCCTCGGCGAGGCGGGGCTCTCCTATCTCGGCCTCGGACCCACCGGATCCATCACCTGGGGCACCATGCTCAACGACGCGCAGACCGGTCAGGCGCTCGGAACGGGCGCCTGGTGGTGGTTCGTGCCGCCGGGCCTCATGATCGCGCTCCTGGGCGCCGGCCTCTCGCTGATCAACTTCTCGATCGACGAGATCATCAACCCCAAGCTGCGGCTCGCTCCTGAGAACGCCCGCCGGGTGCGCCAGGCCAAGCGCGCCGGCCGCGGCGTCGAGTCGACCCGCGTCGCGAACGGAGCCGAAGCATGAACGGCGATGCCGTCCTCACCGCGAGGAACGTCTCCATCGAGTACGAGGTCGATCCGCCCGTGAAGGCCGTGCGCGACGTGTCGCTCACGCTGAACCGGGGTGAGATCCTCGGCCTCGCCGGCGAGTCGGGCTGCGGCAAGTCCACGCTCGCCTACGGCGTCAACCGCCTGCTGAAGCCGCCGGCGCTGATGACCTCAGGTGAGGTCGTCTTCCACGACCGCTCCGGCGAGGACATCGACGTCGTGGGGCTGAAGGACGAGCAGCTGCGCCAGTTCCGCTGGGACAAGGTGTCGATGGTCTTCCAAGGGGCGATGAACTCCCTCAACCCCGTGATCAACGTGCGCGCACAGCTGTTCGACGTCTTCACGACGCACCGGCCCGAGATGTCCAAGCGGCAGAAGCAGCAGCGCAGCGAAGAGCTGCTCGAACTGGTCGGCGTCGACCCGAAGCGGCTGACGAGCTTCCCTCACGAGCTGTCCGGCGGCATGCGCCAGCGCGTCATGATCGCGATGGCGCTCGCGCTCGACCCGCAGGTCATGATCATGGACGAGCCCACCACGGCACTCGACGTCGTGGTGCAGCGTGGGATCATCCGCGAGATCATGCGCCTGCGCGAGAAGCTCGGGTTCGCCGTCATCTTCATCACGCACGATCTGCCGATGCTCATCGAGATCAGCGATCGCATCGCGGTCATGCTGCAGGGGGAGATCGTCGAGCTGGGAACGGCCACGCAGATCTACCGCGATCCCCAGCACGAGTACACCAAGAAGCTGCTGTCGAGCTTCCCCAGCCTGCGAGGCGCGCGCGGCGACTTCGTGCGCACCGGCGCGCAGCCGGTGTCGGCGGGGCTCGGCTCGACCGCGGGCACCGTCGAAGGAGGCGTCGCATGACCGCCGAGAACCCCGCCGCCGACCGGCCGCGCACCCTCGAGGCGCGCAACCTCGTCAAGGACTTCCGGCTGCGCAGCGGGCTGAAGTTCTCGACGCTCCACGCGGTCAAGGACGTGTCCTTCACGCTCGAAGCGGGCCGCACGATCGCGCTGGTCGGGGAGTCCGGCTCGGGCAAGTCGACCATCGCCCGCATGCTCGCCCGGCTCGAGACGCCTACGAGCGGTCAGATCCTGCTGGACGGCACCCCGGCGGGGGGCCGCAGCCGCGAGATCGCGAAGTACCGCGGCGACGTGCAGATGGTGTTCCAGGACCCCTTCGCCTCGCTGAACCCGTTCCACTCCATCGCCCATCACCTCGAGCGGCCGCTGCGGATACACAACCCAGGCATCGGCAACGACGAGGTGCGCCGCCGTGTGCTCGAGCTGCTCGATCGCGTGCGGCTCACCCCGACCGACAAGATGGCCGAGCGGCGACCCCACGAGCTGTCAGGCGGCCAGAGGCAGCGGGTCGCGATCGCTCGTGCGCTTGCCCCCGGCGCGCAGTTCATCATCGCGGACGAGCCCGTCTCGATGCTCGACGTGTCGATCCGGCTGGGCGTCCTCAACCTGCTGGCCCAGCTGCAGCGCGAGGATCACCTCGGCGTGCTCTACATCACCCACGACCTCGCGACGGCCCGGCACTTCTCGGACGAGATCCTCGTGATGTACCGCGGCGACATCGTCGAGCGCGGCCCCGCCGACCGGGTGATCCTCGAGCCCGAGCACGAGTACACGCGGACGCTCCTGGGCGCGGCCCCGGATCCCGACAATCAGGGACGCCTTCGCGACGAGGTCCGGAGGGAGCTCGCGGGGCAGCAGGGCTGAAGCGCTGCGCCCCAGGCACGCTCAGGCGAAGCCGTCTCGGCGCGGGCTTCAGCCGGCCGCGCGCAGCCCTGCCCGGGCGCGCCGGCGAGCCTCGTGGCGCGACACGCCCGGGGCCGCTGTCGGGGTCGTCTCCCAGGCACGATGCGTAGCCTGTCGAGACGAGTCCGGACGGCGGAAGGGGTGGGCATGGTCGTCGTCGACGTCCTCGTCATCCTCATCCTCGTGCTGGCCTGCGTCGCCGGCGTCCAGCGCGGCTTCTTCGCGAGCATCGGCACGCTCGCGGGCCTCGCTGCCGGCGCCTTCGCGGCGTACTGGCTGACGCCCCTCGTGAGCGCCTGGGTTCCCTCGCGGGTGTGGCGCGGTCCCGCCGTGCTCATCACCGCGGTGGGACTCGTGTTCGCGGGCGCGGCCCTCGGAGCGGCGATCGGCTCGGCGCTGCGCTCGGGCGCCGACCGCCTCAAGCTCCGCGGCATCGAGCGGTTCCTCGGCGGCATCGCGTCGGTGCTCGCCGCCGTGCTCGCCCTCGCCCTCGTCGCCCCGGCGATCGCCGTCGCCGGCATCCCGGTCGTGTCGTCCGCCGTGGCGTCGTCCACAGTCCTGCGCTCGATCGAGGCGGCGACCCCGGATCCGGTGGCCGCCGCGCTGGCGCAGCTGCGCGGCGCGTTGATCGACGACGGCCTCCCGGGGCTCGGGCAGCTGCTGGGCCCGGGCACGGTCGAACCGGCGCCCCCGATCGCCCTGGACGATCCCGAGCTGCAGCGGGCCGCGGCATCCGTCGCCCGCGTGTCAGGCAACGCCTACGCGTGCGGCCGCGGATCGTCGGGGACCGGCTTCGTCGTCGCCGAGGACCGCGTGGTCACCAACGCGCATGTCGTCGCCGGTGTCGACACGCCCGTCGTCGAGCTGCCCGGCGTGGCCGCCCGCGAGGGCAGGGTCGTCTACTTCGACCCGGTCGACGATCTCGCCGTGATCGCGGTCGACGACCTGGGCGCCGAGGCGCTGCCCTTCTCGCCGACGCTCGCCGAGGGCGAGGCCGCGGTGGTGCAGGGCTATCCGTACGGCGGTCCTTTCACGATGGTGTCGGCCGGCGTGCGCTCGGTGGGCACGGCGAACGTGCCCGACGTGTACGACGGCTCTTGGAACCCCCGCGAGATCTACGCGCTGCAGGCGACTGTCAGGCCCGGCAACTCCGGAGGCCCGCTGCTGACGGGCGACGGCGCCGTGGCCGGCGTCGTGTTCGCGCGCGCCGAGGACGACGAGGATCTCGGCTACGCCATGACCATGACCGAGCTCACGCCGGTGGCGGAGCAGGCGCCGTCGCTGTCGAACACCGTGTCGTCGGGTTCCTGCGTCGGCTGACGGCGCCGCCGGGTATGCTGGCTCCGCAAGTCAATAACGGCCCATAACCCGGGCGGGAGAGCCTCGGCAGCGCGATCGCCGAGCACCGAAGGAGCAAGCCTCCCCGCCAATCTCTCAGGTACGCGTACCGTCCGGGCAGGCCGACTCTGAAAAGCGATGCTCGCCGCATCCGCCGACGGTGAAACCCCGCTCCCTCGCGGAGCGGGCGAAACTCTCAGGCCTATGACAGAGGGGGAGTTCACAGGCGCCTTCCGGCGTCTGCCCGTCCGCGACCGGGAGAACTCATGACAGAACTCCGTACGACTGCCCTGCACGAGCGCCACGAGGCGCTCGGCGCCTCCTTCACCGACTTCGGCGGCTGGCTCATGCCGGTGCGCTACAGCTCCGATCTCGCCGAGCACCACGCCGTGCGCACGGCGGCGGGTCTCTTCGACATCTCGCACATGGCCGAGCTGCTCGTCGAGGGTCCGGACGCCGGCGCGTTCCTGGACTACGCGCTCGCCGGACGCCTCTCGACGATCGCCGACGACCAGGCGAAGTACTCGCTCCTGCTCGAAGCCGCCGGCGGCATCGTCGACGACGTCATCGTGTACCGGCACAACGCCGAGAGCTTCATGGTCGTCGCCAACGCGGGCAACCGTGAGGCGGCGGTCGCCGCGCTGACCGAGCGTGCCGCCGGATTCGACGTCGAGCTGGACGATGCGACCGACCACATCGCGCTCATCGCGGTGCAGGGCCCGGCGGCGCAGGCGATCCTCGAGGCGACGTCGCAGATCGGCACTCCCCGCACGCCGTACGACGAGCTGAAGTACTACCGCATGACCCACGCCGAGTTCACGGCGCCGGGCGAGCCGGCCGTCCCGATGCACATCGGCCGCACCGGCTACACCGGGGAGGACGGGTTCGAGCTCTACATCCGGGCGACGTGCGCTCCGGCGCTGTGGGATGCGCTGCTCGCGGCGGGTGAGCCGCTCGGTCTCGTGCCTGCCGGCCTCGCCGCCCGCGACACCCTGCGGCTCGAGGCGGGCATGCCGCTGTACGGCCACGAGCTGTCGCTCGACATCCTGCCCGCGCAGGCGGGCCTGGGCCGCGTCGTCGCAGCCGACAAGCCCGACTTCGTCGGCAAGGCTGCGCTCGACGCGCCCGATGCCCCCGTGCTGGTGGGCCTGATGTCGGAGGGCCGGCGCGCCGGCCGCGCCGGCTACGGGGTCTTCGACGCGCCCGACGCCGACACCCCCGTCGGCGAGATCACGAGCGGGGCGCTCAGCCCGACGCTCGGGCATCCCATCGCCATGGCGTTCGTCTCACCGGCCGTGAGCGAGCCCGGAACCCAGCTCTTCATCGACGTGCGGGGAACCCGCATCCCCGCGACCGTGACCGCCCTGCCCTTCTACCGGAGGAACTCATGACCGACCTCACCGCCCTCAAGTACACCGCCGAGCACGAGTGGGTCGCCCTCGACGGCGATGTGGCCACCGTCGGCATCACCGAGTACGCCGCCGACAAGCTGGGCGACGTCGTCTTCGTCGAGCTCCCCGCCGTGGGCAGCTCGGTGACCGCGGCCACCGTCGTCGGCGAGATCGAGTCGACGAAGTCCGTCGGCGAGCTCTACGCCCCCGTGACCGGCGCGGTGCTCGAGGTCAACGACGCCGTGGTCGACGACCCGTCGCTCGTCAACGCCGATCCGTTCGGCGCCGGCTGGCTCGTCAAGATCACGGTCGACCCGGCGTCGCTCGACGGACTCATGGACCGCGACGCGTACATCTCGCTCACGGGCGGCGCCGAATGACGGGTTCGTTCGCCGATCGTCACATCGGAACGGATGCCGCGGCCCAGCGTCTTATGCTCGATGCCCTGGGCTACGACAGCGTCGACGCCCTCGTCGAGGCGGCGGTTCCGGCATCCATCCACGCGAAGCCCCGCTCCACGAGCGACATCCCGCCGGCCGCGACCGAGGCGGAGGCGCTCGCCGAGCTGCGGGCTCTCGCGTCGCAGAATCGCGGGGCCCGCCCGATGATCGGCCTCGGATACGCCGACACGATCACGCCCTCGGTGATCGCGCGGAACGTGCTCGAGAACCCGTCCTGGTACACGGCGTACACGCCCTACCAACCCGAGATCTCGCAGGGGCGGCTTGAGGCGCTGATCAACTTCCAGACCATGGTCACCGACCTCACCGGGCTCGCGACCGCCAACGCCTCGATGCTCGACGAGTCGACCGCGGTGGTCGAGGGCATGCTGGTCGCCCGCCGCGGCTCGAAGTCGGCATCGAATGTGTTCGTGGTGGACGCCGACGCGCTTCCGCAGACCAAGGCGCTGCTGGCCCACCGCGCCGCCGCGGTGGGTATCGAGCTGGTCGAGCTCGACCTCGCGCACGGCGCCACGCTGCCCGAGGAGCTGTTCGGCGTGCTCGTGCAGTACCCGGGTGCCTCCGGCAACGTGTGGGACCCGTCGGGCGTCGTGGACGCGGCGCACGTCGCCGGCGCGCTGGTGGTCGCCGCCGCCGACATCCTCGCGCTCACGCTGCTGCGGTCGCCCGGGTCGTTCGGCGCCGACGTCGCGGTGGGCACGACCCAGCGCTTCGGGGTGCCGCTGGGCTTCGGCGGTCCGCACGCGGGCTACATGGCGGTGCGTCAGGGACTGGAGCGCCAGCTGCCCGGCCGCCTGGTGGGCGTCTCGCAGGACGCCGCGGGCCACCCCGCGTACCGTCTCGCGCTGCAGACGCGCGAGCAGCACATCCGCCGCGAGAAGGCCACGTCCAACATCTGCACGTCGCAGGTCCTGCTGGCGGTGATGGCCTCCATGTACGCGGTGTACCACGGCCCCGAGGGCCTGCGCGCGATCGCGACCGATGTGGCTCGCAAGGCGGAGGCACTCGCGTCCCGCCTGCGCTCGTACGGGCTGTCGCTGCGTTCGGACTCGTTCTTCGACACCATCCGCGTGGCGACTCCGGGTGCCTCGCGCCGCGTCATCGAGCGCGCGCGGGAGCGCGGGTACCAGCTCTTCTGGGCCGACGACGCGACGGTCGGCGTCTCGGTCGATGAGACCACGACCGCCGACGACCTCGCCGCCGTGGCATGGGCCTTCGGCCTGCCCGAGGGCGAATTCCTCGGCGCCGGTAAGCAGGGCGAGCGCGTGCTCCCGTTCGCGGATGCCGCGCCGCTGGCGGGTGTGCCGTCCGGGCTGCATCGCGTGGAGGAGTTCCTCACGCACCCGGTGTTCAACACGCACCGGTCCGAGACGGCGATGATGCGCTACCTCAAGCAGCTCGCCGACCGCGACTACGCCCTGGACCGCGGCATGATCCCGCTGGGCTCGTGCACGATGAAGCTCAACGCGGCCACCGAGATGGCGGCGGTGTCGTGGCCGGAGTTCTCGCGCGTGCACCCGTTCGCGCCCGAAGACGACGCCCGCGGCTACCTCGCGATGATCGAGCAGCTCGAGGTGTGGCTCGCCGAGGTCACGGGGTACGACGCCGTGTCGCTGCAGCCCAACGCCGGCTCGCAGGGCGAGCTCGCGGGGCTCATGGCGATCCGCGGGTACCACCGCGCGAACGGCGACGCGGGCCGCACGGTGTGCCTCATCCCGTCGTCGGCGCACGGCACGAACGCCGCCTCCGCGGTGCTCGCGGGCATGCGGGTCGTCGTGGTGGCGTGCGACGAGGCCGGCAACGTCGACCTCGACGACCTGCGGGCGAAGATCGCGGCGAACGCCGACGAGCTCGCCGCGCTCATGATCACGTACCCGTCGACGCACGGCGTCTACGAGCACGACGTGCTGGAGATCACGCAGGCCGTGCACGACGCCGGCGGGCAGGTGTACGTCGACGGCGCGAACCTCAACGCGCTTCTGGGCTACGCGCGCTTCGGCGATCTGGGCGGGGACGTGTCGCACCTCAACCTGCACAAGACGTTCGCCATCCCGCACGGCGGCGGCGGCCCGGGCGTCGGACCGGTCGCCGCGAAGGCCCACCTGGCGCCGTACCTGCCCTCGCATCCGTTCTCGCAGCGCAAGGACCACGCCGGCGGCGTCTTCGACGGTGGACCCATCTCGGCCGCACCGCACGGCTCCGCCGGCATCCTTCCCATCTCGTGGGCGTACGTCCGGATGATGGGCGCGGAGGGCCTGCGCAACGCCACCGCTGCGGCGGTGCTCGCGGCGAACTACATCGCCCTGCGGCTGCGCGACCACTACCCGGTGCTGTACACCGGCGAGGACGGCCTGGTCGCGCACGAGTGCATCCTCGACCTGCGCCCGCTGCGCGAGGCGACGGGGGTGACGGTCGACGATGTCGCCAAGCGCCTCATCGACTACGGCTTCCACGCCCCGACGATGTCGTTCCCGGTCGCGGGCACGCTGATGGTCGAGCCGACGGAGTCCGAGGACCTCGCCGAGATCGAGCGCTTCATCGAGGCGATGATCGCGATCAAGGCCGAGGCCGACCGGGTCGGCGCGGGGGAGTGGCCGCGGGACGACAACCCCCTCGCGAACGCCCCGCACACGGCCGAATCCGTGGTCGCGGGTTCGTGGGAGCACCCGTACTCGCGCGAGACCGCCGTCTACCCGGTGCACGCCCTCGTGCGCACCAAGTACTGGCCGCCGGTCCGTCGCATCGACCAGGCCTACGGCGATCGCAACCTGGTGTGCGCCTGCCCGCCCATCGAGGCCTTCGCCTGACCACCTCCTGAGCGACGGGATGCCGGTGCCCCCGGCATCCCGTCGCTCCTTCGTCCGCGCCCGGTGCCCGCCCCGCCCCCGGCCAGGTCTAGGTCCAGGCGGTGAGACGACACGGCGCGGACGAGACATCGGGGTCCACCCAGCGTCTCGTCGAGTAGCTGTCGTCTCATCGGCGAAGGCTGGTGCGACAGGTTCTTGGGTGTCGGGAGGCCCGCAGCTGGATCCGTGAGACGACAGGTGACGGACGAGACCATGGCGTCGACCCAGTGTCTCGTCCGACAGCTGTGGACTCACCGGCGAGGGCTGGCCGATCGGCGAGGACTGGCGCGACGGGCTGGACGAGACCACGGTGCTGACCCGAGGGTGTCGTCCTGCGCCCCGTATGAGGGTGTGCCGTGTGCAGGTGCGGGGAAATGGAGACCGGGAGACGGTCAGATCGGCGCGGTCGGGTGCGGAGGGTGTCCTCCCAGAGCATGGCGCATGGACGCGAGCGCGGCGACGTTCTCCGGGGCGATTCGAGGGAGGCCGGCGCCGTGGAGGAGCGTGGCGAGAGGCGTGAACGTCGTCGCGTCCTGCCAGCCCCAGTGCGCGACCATTCGGACGTGCTGTCGGAGCCGGGCGTCCCGAGCACGCTGACGCTTGAGAAGTGTCGAGGCGTCGCCGAACCTCCCATCGAACTTGAGATCGCCGTCGGCCTCGCCCACGAGCGACGAGGAGCCCCAGACGAAGTCGCTCCGATCGACCTCCCCGTTCGACGAGACGAACGACCTCTGCAGTTCGGGTGCCGGGAACCCCAGCCACTCGATCGCGGCTCGACTGACGGATTCGAACGCCGTCTCGGCCTCCGCCGTCGCTCGTTCGAGCGGCCAGCGTGCGATGTCCCTCCCGCGCTTGGTTGCCCGCGTCTCATTCAGTAGCTGCAGGTACTCGCGTGACGGCAGGTCGTATCTCCTCAGCATCGAGTCGGCGACGGCCAGTCCGATCGCCGGATGCCGCGAGCGTGCGATGTCGATCACCGCCTCCGCCGGCGCCGCCAGGGTGATCCCGCCGGCGACGATGAGGGCGCGGTCGTCCGTCGTGGTGTGCGTGCGGATTCCCGCCACGAGGCGAGATGCCCCCGCCGCATGGGCAAGCACGTGAACGACGCCTGGGTTGCCGAACACCGGCCCGCCGAGCAATGCAACCGCCGACTCGTGGGAGGGAACGGCCGTGGGATCGAGAAGCAGTGCCGCGTGCACGTGGGCGAGATATCTCGTCCACGGCGCAAGCCTGAGCCACGCCTCCGCTGGCGCGTAGAGGCCACGCCGCACCTTGATCAGCTCGCGCCGTGCAACCGCCCGCTCGGGGTGTGGCACCTCGTCCGCCCGCAACAGCGGAAGCGGCGCCGGCTGAATGGTGATCGGGGACAGAAGCTGCGGCATCCGTCAATGCTTGCGACTCGAGGGGCGCACCGTCCGCTCACCGAGCCACGATTGGGGAGAGCCGCGCCACCTCGTGCTCTGTGCAGAAGCCGCGCGCTCCGTGCCTCCCGGGCCCGCGCCGGCGTCCCGTGCCCGTGCCGGCGTCCCGTGCCCGTGCCCGCGTCCCGTGCCCGTACCCGCGCCGTGAAACGACAGTAGGCGGACGAAACCTCGGGGGTGGCCCGTCGTCTCGTCCGCCTAGTGTCGCCTCACGGTCGAAGACGCGTGGCCGCCACCGGGGGAGGGACGGGGCGAGGGACGGATGCCGCGGGCCGCGGCGCCGACCGCGCCCAGCAGGGGCGCCCAGGGCGTCGTACCCAGGGCGGCGGCGCCGCGCCTACGGCGCGCGGCCGCGGACGGGGTCGGGGCTCAGGCGGCGGGCGTCGGCGTGGGGGACGGCGACGGGGAGGTCGGCGTCGGGGTGGGGATGGGGGCGAAGACGCCGGGCCAGAGCGCCGCAGCGAGCGGGTAGCCGACGAAGGCGACGATGTCGAGCACCGTGTGCGCGATGACGAGCGGCATCACCCGGCCCCACCGGCGATAGCACCAGCCGAACACGACACCCATGACGACGTTGCCGACGATCGCGCCGATGCCCTGATAGGCGTGATAGGCCCCCCGCAGGGCGGCGGCCGACAGGATGATCGACCAGTCGTTCCACCCGAGACGGCGCAGCCGGTCGAACAGGTAGGCGATGAAGATGACCTCCTCGGTCAGCCCGGCTCGCAGGGCCGACAGCAGGAGGAGCGGCACGGTCCACCACGCGGCATCCAACGGCGAGGCGACGACGGCCACCGTGACTCCCAGCGCACGGCCGGCCGCGTAGAGCGCGAGACCGGGGAGCCCGATGACGGCGGCGAGCAGGATGCCGCGGCCGAGGTCGCCGCCGAACCTCGTGAAGTCGAGACCGATGCGGCGCAGCGCGTTACTGCCCGGCTCCCAGAGCAGGTAGACGACGAGCGCCACGAGGGCGAGCGCGAAGAAGACGGAGAGGAGCTGGTAGACCACGTCCCACACGGCCTGCGCGTCTCGTGCGGGGTTCACCTGCGTCTGCTGCTGCCCGAGCGGGACGGGGGCGAGGAGCTTCCGCACGAGCGAGAGGACCGAGTACACCGCGGACTGTCCGACCGTGATCGCCAGGACGATCCAGACCTCCCACACCAGCCTGCGCCGCGCATAGCGATCCAAGGGCGAGAGGGTAGTGGATTCCCTCCTGTCGGCGGCAGGGTTCGGAGGGGTCATCTTGTCAGATTGTCACACTCCGCGTCGATTGAGTTAAGGCTCTGTAACGTTTTCGTCGATCGTTTTGACCATCTCACAACCGGTGCTTATCGTTTTCCCATCCGCGCGCCCGTCCGGTTTCCTGCCGTACTCGCGCGCATTACCCTGCACAGGAGGAGACACAGTGTCTGACAAGACGACGTGGCGCAAGCGCGCACTCGGAGTCGCGGCGGGCGTCGGCATGACCGCATTGGTCCTCGCCGGCTGCTCGACCACCCCGCCGGAGGATGAGGCCGCCCCGGAGACCACCGACACCGCGGTTACCGTTGCGGAGACGAACGAGTTCACGGGTACGAACTCGAACAGCGTCAACGGCAACCTCGACATCAACGGCAAGGTCGACTATCTGACCAAGTCCACGTTCTACTACGTCAGCGACAGCTACGAAGTGGTCCCCGACGAGTCGTTCGGAACCATGGAGGTCGTCAGCGAAGACCCCCTCCAGGTCAAGTACACGCTCAACGACGGCCTCGTGTGGTCGGACGACGAGCCCATCACCACCGACGACCTCGTCTTCGGCTGGGCCGTCACGTCCGGTGTCTTCGACGACGCCACGCTCGACCCCGAGTCGGGTGAGCCGGTGAGCGGCACGCAGTACTTCCAGTACGCGGGCAGCACCGAGGGCCTCAAGACGTCGACCATCACCGAGGTCGCCGACGACAAGCTCTCGCTCGTCCTCGAGTACGACGAGCCCTTCGTCGACTGGAACATCCAGGACCTCATCGACCAGCCCGTCCACGTCGTCGCCGAGAAGTCGGGCGTCGACCAGGCTGAGCTCGTCGACACGATCCTGACGAGCCCCCGCGGCGACGCGGCTGCTCCGGCCCCGGTCAACGAGACCCTCAAGGCCGCTGCGGACTTCTGGAACACGGGCTTCGACATGACGTCGCTGCCGGACGACCCCTCGCTGTACCTGTCGAGCGGACCGTTCATCATCGACTCCTACGAGCCGACCCAGTCGATGACGCTGAAGCTCAACGACAAGTACACCGGCGACCTCAAGCCGCAGTTCTCCGAGCTGGTCATCCGCTTCATCGGTGACGCCCAGGCCCAGGTGACCGCTCTCCAGAACGGCGAGGTCGACGTGATCGCCCCGCAGGCGAGCGGCGACACGCTGACCGCGCTCGAGGGCCTCGACGGCGTCACGGTCATCCAGGGCGACGCTCTGAACTACGACCACCTCGACCTGACCTTCGCGGGTCCGTTCGCCGAGCAGAACGTCCGCGAGGCGTTCCTCAAGACGATCCCGCGTCAGCAGCTCGTCGACACGCTGATCAAGCCGATCAACCCCGAGGCTGAGGTTCTCAACTCGAACCTCTTCATCCCGGCTCAGAACGCGTACGAGGACGCCGTGGCCTCCAACGGCTCCGACGCGTACGCCGAGGTCGACATCGAGGGCGCCAAGGAGCTCCTCGCCGGTGCGACCCCGACGATCCGCCTGATGTACAACATCAACAACCCGAACCGCGTTGCGGCGTTCGAGGCCATCCAGGCTTCGGCTGCTGAGGCCGGCTTCGTGATCGAGGACGTGGGCCGCGAGGACTGGAGCGCGCAGCTCGGCTCCGACATCTACGACGCCGTCATCTTCGGCTGGATCTCGCCCGGTGTCGGCAACGGCACCATCCCGCAGATCTTCGCGAGCTTCGGTGGCAGCAACTACAACAAGTACGCCAACGAGCGCGTCGACGAAATCGCCCGCGAGATCCCGACCACCCTCGACATCGAGACCATCGACGAGCTCACGGTGGAGGCGGACGGCGAGCTGTTCGCCGACGCCTACGGCCTGCCGCTCTTCCAGGGTCCCGGTCTCGAGGCGCACTCGGACAGCATCGAGGGCATCACCTTCATGGGCAACCAGACCGGTGTGTTCTGGAACTTCTGGGAGTGGACGGTCGCCGAGTAATTCGGTGACTGACTGAAACACCACGCCATGGGGCGTCGGGTGCTAACAGCCCGGCGCCCCGTGCGTGTGTCTTACCGTCCACAGCCGGCGAACCCGACGCCCGGTCTCATCTGCCGCCGTCGCCCGCCTGCTACCTTTTCTGCATGAAGGGCCAGCCCAGTGCTTAGCTTTGTCCTGCGGCGCGTCGGGGTCTCGATCCTGATCCTGATCGCCGCCTCCTTCCTGATGTACACCCTCGTGGCCCTGGCAAGGGATCCGCTCGAGGACCTGTACGCCTCCAACAGCCCGAACAAGGATGCGCTGATCGCTCAGCGCACCGCGTGGCTCAATCTCGACCAGCCCATCCCCGTCCGCTGGTTCAACTGGTTCCTCGGCGCGGCGCGCTGCGTCATCCCGTTCGGCGGATGCGACCTGGGCGTCACCATCCAGAACCAGCCCGTCACCATCGTCCTGGCCCGCGCCATGGGCGCGACGCTCCAGCTCGTGACGGCCTCCACGATCCTCGCCATCGTCCTCGGCATCCTCGTCGGCATCGTCTCGGCTCTGCGCCAGTACAGCGCGATCGACTACTCGTTCACGTTCGCCAGCTTCCTCTTCTACTCACTGCCCTCCTTCGTGATGGGTGTTCTGCTCAAGGTCTTCGTCGCTCTCGGCTTCAACGACTGGCTCGACAGTCCGGTGTTCACATGGCCGTGGATCATCGCGTTGAGTCTCGTGTCCGGAGTCTTCTGGCAGGCGATCATCGGCGGACCCAGGCAGCGTCGCCTGGTCGTCTTCCTCGCCTCCGTCGTGACCACCGGTGCGATGCTCTACGGCATGAGCGTGACGGCGTGGTTCCTCAACCCGTCGCTCGGCCCGATCCTCACCCCGCTGCTGATCGCCGCCTTCGGCGCCGCAATGGTGCTGATCATCGCCGGAGCCCGGGCGCGCTACGCGTGGCGGACCGCGGGCGTCACCGTGATCGTCCTCATCGCCGCCTACTTCGTGCTGCAGCCGTTCCTCAAGTCGTTCAACGGCTGGGGGGTGTTCGCGCTCTTCGTCGCGGCGTCGCTGGTCGGCGCGGTTGCGGGATGGTTCCTCGGCGAGTACGACAAGGGCCAGGCGATCCGCATCGGCATCCTCACCGGCGCTCTCGGCATGGGCGTGATCATCCTCGATCAGTTCATGCAGAACTGGAACTCGTACGTCAACAACCCCAAGGTGAACGGCCGCCCGATCGCGACGATCGGCTCGGAGACGCCCAACCTGCAGGGCGACTGGTGGATCCAGAGCATCGACACGTTCACCCACCTGCTCCTGCCGACGATCAGCCTCATGCTGATCTCGTTCGCGGCGTACACCCGGTACTCGCGCGGTGGAATGCTCGAGACGCTGAACCAGGACTACATCCGCACCGCGCGCGCCAAGGGCCTGCCCGAGCGCACGGTCGTCGTCCGCCACGCGTTCCGCAACTCGCTCATCCCGATCACCACGATCGTCGCCGCGGACGTCGGAGCCCTCATCGGAGGCGCGATCATCACCGAGCGCATCTTCGCGTTCAGCGGCATGGGCGCTCTCTTCAACCAGGGCCTGCAGCACGCCGATCCGAACCCCGTCATGGCGTACTTCGTCGTCATCGCGGTGTTCGCCATCACGTTCAACTTCCTCGCCGACCTCGCGTACTCGGCGATCGACCCGAGAGTGAGGGTCAAGTAATGTCGATCCCCATCGATCCGGCCCTCGAGCCGCCCACCGCGCCGTCCGACGGCGGCGTGCACGTCCAGACCGCCGACGAGCGCGGCGTCAGTCAGGGGCGACTGACCTTCCGTCGCTTCATCGCCCACAAGCCCGCCGTGATCAGCGCCGTGCTGTTCATCCTCATCGTCGGGTTCGCCGTCTCGGCGACCGGCATCGGCCCGATCCCGGGCTGGTGGAAGTGGAACTACGAACAGCTCCTCCCGATCACCAACGGCGGCAAGCCCACGCTGACGCTGTGGCCCTTCTCGCTCGGCGAGCACCCCTTCGGGCAGAGCACGGTGGGCAAGGACTACTTCGCGATGACCATGCGCGGTCTCGTGAACTCGTCGTACATCATGTTCGTGATCGGCATCATCGGCGCGATCATCGGCGTCGTCGTCGGTGCGTTGGCCGGCTACTACCGCGGCTGGGTCGACTCGGTGCTCATGCGCATCACCGACATCGTCATCGTGATCCCCGTCATCGTCATCGGCGCGGTCGTCGGCTCGGCGGTCGGCGGCCTCGGGCCGGTGCTCCTGGCGCTGTTCCTCGGCTTCGTGGCCTGGACGGGCATCGCGCGACTGGTGCGCGCGGAGTTCCTGACGCTGCGCGAGCGCGAGTTCGTCGAAGCTGCGCGCGTGGCCGGCGCGTCCGACGCCCGGATCATCTTCAAGCACATCCTCCCGAACGCGATCGGTGTCGTCATCGTCGCCACCACGCTGCTGATCGCGGCGGCGGTCATCCTCGAGACGTCGCTGTCGTTCCTCGGCTACGGGGTCCGCTCGCCCGACGTGTCGCTGGGTCTGCTGATCTCCTCCAACGAGTCGGCGTTCCAGACGCGCCCGTGGCTGTTCTGGTGGCCGGCGGCGTTCATCGTCATCCTCTCGCTGCTCGTCAACTTCGTCGGCGACGGGCTGCGCGATGCGTTCGATCCGCGCCAGAAGCGCGTGATCTTCCGCAAGGTCAAGGAGCTCCCGGAGGACGCGGTCATCGTCTCCGGCGCGACCGCCGACGTGCCCGAGGGTGCGCTGGTGACCGCGGGCGGCGCTGCTGTCGTCGAAGGCGTCACCAGCGACCGCGGCGACGACGTCCTGGACGAGGAGATCGCCCCTGACCCGGACCGGCGCGGATGATGCCCGCCAGGCCGTCAGGCCGTGACGACGATCAGCGCGATCGAGAGTGCCGCGAGCAGGACCGACGTGACGAGGAAAAGCACGTGCCAGCGGCGCTGGACCGGCGTCTCGTCGGCCACGCCGAGCAGGATCTGACCGGCGTCGAGCCGGCGGCGCCAGGTCTCGCGCACGACGAGCGCGGCATCGCCCGAGTCGGTTCCCAGCCGGTCGCTCGGGCGCGCCTCGCCGCCGGCGGCGCGCTCCTCACGGCGAGCCTTCGCGTTGCCCATCATGGTGGTGAAGAAGCCCGGCGCCGGCGCGGACCACGCGGTGAAGCTTCCGGACGGGGTGTGCAGCGTCAGCGCGCGAGCGGTCTCGACGTGAACGAGCGCCTCCCACGGCACATCGACGTCGTGGCTGACGTTCTCGACGCGCACACCGCGATCCGACACGACCACACACGGGCGCCACAGCGCCATCCAGCCGAGCAGGGCGGCCAGCGGTGCGGCGGCGTAGACCCACGCCAGCCGCGCATCCGCGCTCCACACGGCGGTGATCAGTGCGAGCGCCGCGAGACTCCACACGATGACGGCCGCGATGCGGTTGAAACGGGAGTCGATGCGGATCGGCTGGTCGGTCACCTCTTCATTCTCTCTTCCGATCCCACAAGGACCATCCAATGAACGTGTCCCCCGAAATCCCGGTCACCGGCAGCCCGCTGCTGGAGGTGAGCGGACTGTCCGTCGACTTCGCCGTCGACAACTACTGGGTGCCCGCGGCGAAGAAGCTCAACTACACCGTCGAGTCGGGCAAGGCGCTCGCGATCGTGGGCGAGTCCGGCTCCGGCAAGAGCGCGAGCTCCATGGCGATGCTCGGGCTCCTGCCGTCCAACGCCCGCGTGTCGGGCAGCGTGAAGCTCGGCGGCCGCGAGATCCTCGGGCTCCGCAAGGACGATCTGCGCCGGGTCCGCGGCCGCGAGATCGCGGTGATCTTCCAGGAGCCGATGACCGCGCTGAACCCGGTGTTCACGGTGGGCTTCCAGATCATCGAGACCCTCCGGATCCACCAGGGCATGACCCCGAGCGCGGCCCGCACGCGCGCGCTGGAGCTGCTCGACCTGGTCGAGCTGCCTGATCCGCTCAAGGCCTTCAACTCTTACCCGCACCAGCTGTCGGGCGGTCAGCGCCAGCGCGCGATGATCGCGCAGTCCATCTCGTGCGATCCGCAGCTGCTGATCGCCGACGAGCCGACGACGGCGCTCGACGTGACGGTGCAGGCCGAGATCCTCGACCTCATGCGCGACCTCCGGCACCGCCTCGATTCGGCGATCCTCATCATCACGCACGACATGGGCGTGGTCGCCGACATCGCCGACGACATCGTCGTGATGCGCAAGGGCGAGATCGTCGAGCGCGGCAGCGTCGACGCGGTGTTCAACCGCCCCACACACCCGTACACGCAGCAGCTTCTCGCGGCCGTGCCGCGCATCGGCGACGCGCAGGGCGAGACGATCGACACCACGGCGGCACTCGCCGGCGACACCTCGGTGATCCGTCTGGCCGATGTCGCCGCTCGCGAGGACGCGGAGCGTCGCAAGAGCCTCGGCGCACCGGTGCTCGATTTCCAGGACGTGGCGATCGACTACCCGAAGAAGGGGCGCGTTCCGGCGTTCCGCGCGGTGGAGCACGCGAACTTCACCATCTACCCCGGTGAGGTCACGGGCCTGGTGGGGGAGTCGGGCTCGGGCAAGACCACGGTCGGCCGCGCGGCCATCGGCCTCCTGCCGATCGCCGACGGCAAGGCCGAGGTCGTCGGCTACGACATCTCGAAGGCCGACCGTCGCCTCCTCCACAAGGTCCACAAGGACGTCGGCATCGTCTTCCAGGACCCGTCGTCGTCGCTCAACCCCCGGCTGCCGATCGGCCAGTCGATCGGCGAGCCCATGCTGCTGGCCGGGATCGCGAAGGGCCGCGAGCTCGATGTGAAGGTGCAGGAGCTGCTGGATTCGGTCGAGCTGCCCCGCTCCTATCGCAACCGCTACCCGCACGAGCTCTCCGGCGGCCAGAAGCAGCGCGTGGGCATAGCGCGCGCGCTGTCGCTGCAGCCGAAGCTGCTGATCGCCGATGAGCCGACCTCCGCGCTGGACGTCTCGGTGCAGGCGACCGTGCTGCAGCTGCTGCGTCAGCTCCAGGCAGACATGGGCTTCGCCTGCCTCTTCATCAGTCACGACCTGGCGGTCGTCGACTCGCTCGCCGACCGCATCATCGTGATGCACCACGGCCACATCGTCGAGCAGGGCGCGACGGGCCAGATCCTGCGCGCGCCCCAGGAGGACTACACGCGCCGCCTGATCGCCGCCATCCCGGTGCCCGATCCCGACGAGCAGCGCGTGCGTCGCGAAGCTCGCGCGGCTTTGCTCGAGGCGGGCCTGGAAGGCTGATCACGGCGCCGAAAGGCGATACACAGGACTGCCCAATAGAATGGGGGATGCCGGCATTCCGGCATCCCCCATATCTTTCAAGGATTCCCTCATGGCGCGCGCCCTCCGACCGGACCTCCGCAACGTGGCGATCGTCGCCCACGTCGACCACGGCAAGACCACGCTCGTCGACGCCATGCTCCGCCAGACCGGCTCATTCGGCGAGCACGCGCACGTGGAGGAGCGCGCGATGGACTCGAACGACCTCGAGCGTGAGAAGGGCATCACGATCCTCGCCAAGAACACGGCGATCACCTACAACGGTGCCCACACCGACGTGCCGGTCACGATCAACGTCATCGACACCCCCGGCCACGCCGACTTCGGCGGCGAGGTCGAGCGCGGCCTGTCGATGGTGGACGGCGTCGTCCTGCTCGTCGACGCGAGCGAGGGCCCGCTCCCGCAGACCCGCTTCGTGCTGCGCAAGGCTCTCGAGGCCAAGCTGCCGGTGATCCTCCTGGTCAACAAGACCGACCGCCCCGACGCCCGCATCGCCGAGGTCGAGGAGGAGGCGCACGACCTGCTGCTCGGGCTCGCCTCCGACCTCCACGAGGACGTGCCCGACCTCGACGTCGACGCCCTGCTGGACGTGCCGGTGGTCTACGCGAGCGGGCGCGCGGGCGCGGCATCCCGCACCCGTCCCGACAATGGCGCGCTGCCCGACAACACCGACCTCGAGCCGCTGTTCGAGGCGATCCTCGAGCACGTGCCCGCTCCGGCGTACGACGACGAGGCGCCGCTGCAGGCCTGGGTCACGAACCTCGACTCGAGCCCGTTCCTCGGCCGCCTGGCCCTCCTGCGCGTCTTCAACGGCACGCTCAAGAAGGGCCAGACCGTCGCCTGGGTGCGCCACGACGGCTCGCACTCCAACGCCCGCATCACCGAGCTGCTGAAGACCCGTGCCCTCGAGCGCTACCCCGCCGAAGAGGCCGGCCCCGGCGACATCGTCGCGATCGCCGGCATCGAGGAGATCACGATCGGCGAGACGATCGCCGACCCCGAGGACGTCCGGCCGCTGCCCGCGATCACCGTCGACGACCCGGCCATCTCGATGACCATCGGCACGAACACCTCGCCGCTCGTGGGCAAGGTGAAGGGCCACAAGGTCACCGCCCGCATGGTGAAGGACCGCCTCGACCGCGAGCTCATCGGCAACGTCTCGCTCAAGGTCGTCGACATCGGACGCCCCGACGCGTGGGAGGTGCAGGGTCGCGGCGAGCTGGCCCTCGCGATCCTCGTGGAGAACATGCGCCGCGAGGGCTTCGAGCTCACCGTCGGCAAGCCCCAGGTCGTCACGCGCAAGGGCGAGGACGGCAAGGTCAAGGAGCCGTTCGAGCACCTCACGATCGACGCCCCGGAGGAGTACCTCGGCGCGATCACCCAGCTGATGGCGTCTCGCAAGGGCCGCATGGAGACCATGGTCAACCACGGCACCGGCTGGGTGCGCATGGAGTTCGTCGTCCCCTCGCGCGGCCTCATCGGGTTCCGCACCGAGTTCCTCTCGATCACCCGCGGCACCGGCATCGCCAACGCGATCTCGCACGGCTACGACGACTGGGCCGGCCACATCCAGGCCCGCCAGAACGGCTCGATCGTGGCCGACCGCGCGGGCGTCGTGACGCCGTTCGCGATGATGGCGCTGCAGGAGCGCATGAGCTTCTTCGTCCAGCCCACCGAAGAGGTGTACGAGGGCATGGTCGTCGGCGAGAACACGCGCGCCGACGACATGGACGTCAACATCACCAAGGAGAAGAAGCTCACCAACATGCGCTCGTCGACCGCCGACGAGCTCGAGCGTCTGACCCCGCCGCGCCAGCTCTCGCTCGAGGAGAGCCTCGAGTTCGCCCGCGACGACGAATGCGTCGAGGTGACGCCTGAGAAGGTGCGCATCCGCAAGGTGATCCTCGACGCGACCGAGCGCGGCCGCGCCGCCTCGCGCCTGAAGCGCCAGGACGCCAACGCGTAGAGAACGAGAACGGATGCCGCGACCCCGCGCCTCGCTGAGGCATGAGGTCGCGGCATCCGCCGTTCTCAGTCCTTCACGGTCACCGTGATCGGCCGCGCCGGTGTCGAGCCGGCCGCGTTGGAGAGCGTCGCGGTGAACTCGTAGGTTCCGGGTGCGAGCCCACCGACGGCGGTGGCAACGTGCTGGGCTCCCGGCGTGGCGGCCGTGAGCGACTGCCGATCGATCTCGACACCGTCCTGGTGCAGGACGTACTCGATCGCGTTGGTGCCCCACCACAGATCGGCCGAGATCGTCACCGATCCGGTGCGCACGCCCGAGGCGCTGAGGACCGCGCGCGCGGGCGCGGCATCCGTCACCGTCACGGTGTGCACGCGCGACGCCGACTCGCCGTGCGGGTTCAGGGCGACCACACGGTACTCGTAGGCGCCGTTCGCACGTCCCGCGACGTCGAACGCGACCCGCTGTGCTGCGGGGCTCGCCCCCTCGACTCGCTGCGCGTCGACGAGCACTCCGTTCTCGTAGAGCTTCACGACGGTGGCGTTCTGCCCCCACCACAGGTCGGCGAGCACGCGGTACGTCCCGTCGCGGAGCCCGGTGTCGTGACCGTTGTCGTCGGAAACCGCGAACGTGCCCGGCGCGGCCGTGGCGATCGGTGTGCCGGAGTCGATGACGCCGGCGCCCGCCCCCTCCCTGACGATCGCGGCGACCTCGGCCACGGGGTCGAGCGTGTAAGGGTACGCGTTCGCCGGATCCCAGCGCACGGCGGACGACAGCGGGGTCGCCGCTGTCGCGTTGTACGCCGCGAGGACGTCGACCGATTCGCCGTTCACGAGGGTGTCGTCGGCGCGCAGCTCGGTGCCGCCCCATCCCGCGATGATGCGCGAGACGCTCGACGGGTCGATGAGCTCGACGGCGTTGGACTCGGCGACGAGGCTGCTCTCGCGGCCGGCTCCCCAGTAGTACTGGAAGAACGATGAGCCCGTCGCGGAAGACGCGATGGTGTCACCGGTCTGCTCGTAGAGGTTGTTGTAGACGTGCACGTCGCCGAAGCGGACGCGCGGCCCACGCTGGCCGATGTCGGTCCAGCGGTTGTGGTGCTGCGTCACGCGGTGCTGGCCTCGGTCCTGCAGCCGGGAGTCGGACGAGCCGATGATGTCGGTCTTGTCGTGGTGCTGCATCCAGTTCCACGACATCGTCACGAGGTCCGAGCCGTGCGTGATGTCGACGAGGCCGTCGTGCACCTCGAAGGTCTGACCGTAGACCTTCTCGAGGCTCCGGGGCGGGTGGTCGCCGTCGTCGAAGGTGTTGTGGTCGATCCACACGCTCGTCGACGTCCACACCGAGAGGTTGTCGTATGCCGAGTTCCACGCGCCGCCCGCCCCGTCGCCGGCGTCCCACTGCGGGAAGCAGTCGTAGGCGTCCGAGAGGGTGAGATTGCGCACGATCACGTTGTGCGCGTCGCGGATGCGGAGGGATGCCCCGACGACGTGCGCGTCGTCGCCCACACCCACGAGAGTCACGTTCGAGCCGATGTGCTGCAGCGTGAGCTTCGCCTGGAGGCCGGCGGCCTCGACGCGCGCCTGCTCGAGCGGGCCGGAAGGGTCCACGCCCGGACCGAACGCCGCGATGTAGTCCGCCATCCGGAACGGCTGCCCGGTGCCGGCGACGGTCACCTCGCCCGCGATGTCGTCGCACGTGACCCGCGACCCGTCGGGGCGCTGCCAGGGGTCGATCGTGCCGGTGACGTAGACCATCCGCGGCACCTTGTTGTAGCGGGCGTCGTTCTGCGAGCCGCCGGGCGCGCCGGCCAGCGCATCCCGCAACTCCTGCCAGTCGTCGACGACGTACACGTCGGCCGCGGCGGCCGTGGCGCCGCCGGTGACCGGCGCGGCGTTGCGCTGCACCCGCTCGGGGAAAGTCGGGCCCGACCACGACGCCCACCCGTCACCCGGCGCGATCACCTCGCGACCGAGGTCCACGGCGGGCGAGGGCGCCTGGCCGGCGGGCGGTGCGGCGACCGCGATCCCCGCGGGCGCGAGGGCGACGGCGAGCACGGTCGCCAGGCTCGCGGCGCCGATGCGGGCGGGAAGGGGGCGTCGCGCTCGCGCGGCACGCGCGGGCAGCATCGTTCTCATGGGACTCCTTCGTCCTGGGCAGAATCCGTGATGAGAACGGGCACCCGGTGCCCACAAGCGGGGAAGCGTTTTCTGCGTCTGCGACCAGCATGGTCAAGCCGGCGCGAAACCGCAATGCCCGATGCTGCCGCGCGGCTTCCGCAGCCCGGCGCGGCAGAGGCGGTGTGGACCGGGACCGGAAGACGGGTCGTGCCGGTCCGGGGTGCTCAGCGGGGGGCGCGCACCACGTCGTACTCGGTGGCGGGCGTCGGCGGGGTGCCGAAGCGCGCGTTCGGCAGGAACAGACTCGACCCGTACGCGGCGACGGTGGTGGGAACGTCGAACGCGTCGTTCGTGGCGTGTCGACGAGCGAGCCCGATGAGCCGTCGGCATCCAGCCGGACGACGGCGATCTGATCAAGACGGTTCTGCACGACGTAGAGGGTGCGCCCGATGACGAGGATGCCGTCGCCGAACTGCAGCGAGGCGCCACCGAGATCCACGGCGTCGGCCTCGCCGGTGGCCGGATCGACGCGGAAGAGCGTTCCGGTCGACGACTGGATCACGAGGAGCGCCTTGTGGTCCGTCGTCTCGGCGATCCCGTTCGCATTGAACCCCGGCTGCTGCACCCATTCGCCTGTGAGGGGCAGCGTGACCACCTCGGATGCGTCGGGAAGCTCTCCCGAGGGCGAGATGGGGAGGAAGTACAGCTCCGCGGCCGTGCTGTTCGTGAACCACGCGCCGTCGCGGGTGAGGACCACGTCGTTGATGAAGGCGCCCGCCGGTGCGAGCTGATAGCGGGCGAGCTCCTCGCCCGTACCGGAGTCGACGACGCGAACCACTCCGGTGGGGCCGCCGGAGATGAACAGGCGCCCGAATCGGTCGACCTTGAGGCCGGCGGCGGGGATGCCGGGACCCTCGCTGATGACCTCGCCCTCGCCGGAGCGCAGGTTCGCGGCGTAGATGTCGCCGTCGGCCAGCGAACCGAGGTACGCGGTGCCGCGCGGATCGATGGTGATGCCCTCGGGCTGGAACCCGTCGGGCAGCTCGATGAGATCTTCGACAGCGCCGCCTCCACGCGGTGCTTCGACAGCGCCGGCGGCTGTCGCCGACGAGACGGCCAGCATGCCGGCTACGGCGGCGGCAGTCAGGGCACGTACGAGCGTTGGACCGGACATGGCCTCACGACACGTCTGTGGCCGGCCGAGAGGGGGGATATGAGAAAGCTCTCAGACGGATCTCGGGCCTTCGACGACCCGGTTGCGCGCACGGCGAACCCCGTCTTCCGGCACCGGCCTGCGCAGCGGCCCCGGCACCGTCGACTGCTGGCTGAGCGATGCCCCGCCGCCAGCAGCGGCCCCGCCGCCGGCAGCGGCCCCGCCGCCGGCTGGAGGGACCCGGCCACTTCTGGCAGAGCGGCCCGGCGCCCCGCCGCCGGGCCGTCGCTAGCATGACGAGGTGACCCACGACCCTCACTTCGACGACGCGCACAGCGCCGGCGAGGCGAAGCGGGCGGTTCGCGAGGGTCTCGGGGTCGCCCTCGCGACGAGCGCGTACGGCATCTCGTTCGGAGCGCTGGCGGTCGCCTCGGGTCTCGACGTCTGGCAGACGTGCGTGCTCAGCCTCGTCATGTTCACGGGCGGCTCGCAGTTCGCGTTCGTCGGCATCGTCGGCGCCGGGGGATTGGCCGCCGGCTCGTCGGCCATCGCTTCGGCGGCGCTGCTGGGCGTGCGCAACGTGGCGTACGGCATCCGCATGTCGCCGGTGATCGGGACGGGCTTCTGGCGTCGCGCAGTCGCCGCGCAGTTCACGATCGACGAGTCGACCGCGGTGTCACTCGCCCAGAAGACGCGGCACGCGCGCACGCTGGGGTTCTGGGTCACCGGCATCGGCATCTACATCGGCTGGAACCTCTCGACGCTCGCCGGCGCGCTGCTCGGCGACGTGCTCGGCGACCCCCGCGCCTATGGACTGGATGCTGCCGCGGCCGCCGCGTTCCTGGCGCTGCTGTGGCCGCGCCTGCGTGCCCGGCAGCCGATCGTCGTAGGGGTGGCGGCGGCGGTCGTGGCCACCGTGCTCACGCCGGTCCTCATGCCCGGGTTGCCCGTGATCATCGCGGCGGCGGTCGCCATCGTCGTCGGATGGACGAACTGGCTCGGCAGGGACGACAAGACGCCCGCCGCCGAGCCGGATGACGTGGCCGAGAGGGAGGGGCTGCCGTGACCATGTGGACCGCTGTGCTCGTCGCCTCCATCGTGTGCGTCGCCCTGAAGACGGTGGGGTACCTGATTCCGGCGAAATGGGTCGAGGCGCCCACGCCGCTGCGCATCGCCGACCTCCTGACGGTGGCGCTGCTCGCCGCGCTCGTCGCCGTGCAGACGCTCGGTGCCGGGCAGGCGGTCGTCGTGGACGCCCGGGTGCCGGCCCTGCTGGTGGCTGCGGGTCTGCTGATGCTCCGGGCACCCTTCCTCGTCGTGGTGATCGCCGCCGCGCTGGTCGCGGCGCTGCTGCGGCTGTGGGGCTGGGCCGCGTAGGCGACGCAGACGGATGCCGGTGCCCCGGCGTCACCGCATGCCGGCGGACCTGGCCCGCCGACGGTCCGCCGCGGGCACGGTGGGTACCATCGAGGGATGCGCCCCTCGGTTCCCGCCCGCATCGGAAGCTGGATCGTCGCCCTGCTGGTGGGGCTGGTCTACGGCGTGGCCGGGACGGTCGCCCACGCGTACGCCATCGGCTGGTTTCCCCTCGGCCTGATCCTCGGCGTCATCGGCACGGCCGCCCTGCTCCTCGCGGTGCGGCTGCTCACAGCCGATCGCTGGGCGACCCTGGCGACGGGCGTCGGCATGGTGATCTCGACGACGGTGTTCTCCGGCAGCGGACCCGGTGGATCGGTGGTCGTGCCGCAGACCGGCCTGGCCGTCGTCTGGACCCTCACCGTCCCGGTGCTGGTCGCGGTGGCCGTGGCGTGGCCCGAGCGTCTCCCTCGCACCGAGCAGCCGACCTCACCCGCCTGAGTTCGCGCCGTCATACGGCGCGGTCCTCGGGCCGCCGTCCCACGGCCTGAGGCGTAGCCCTGCCCGCCCTCGAGGCATGTGGGGCTCGCCCCTCGCTCGCACGTAGACTGGTCCCGTGACGTACGTGATCGCCCTTCCCTGCGTGGACGTCAAGGACCGCGCCTGCATCGACGAGTGCCCGGTGGACTGCATCTACGAGGGTGACCGGTCGCTGTACATCCACCCCGACGAGTGCGTGGACTGCGGCGCCTGCGAGCCGGTGTGCCCCGTCGAAGCGATCTACTACGAAGACGACCTGCCCGACGAGTGGCAGGACTACTACAAGGCCAACGTCGAGTTCTTCGACGACATCGGATCCCCCGGCGGCGCCGCCAAGGTCGGCGTGATCCACAAGGACCACCCCATCATCGAGGCGCTGCCGCCGCAGGAACACTGACGTGGGGGTCGCCGACCTCGCCGACTATCCCTGGGACGCGGTGGCACCGTACGCCGCGCGAGCCCGCTCGCACCCGGACGGAATCGTCGACCTGTCCATCGGATCCCCGGTCGACCCGACGCCCGCCGTGGTCGCCGACGCGCTGCGCGTCGCAACCGACGCGCACGCCTATCCGCAGACGATGGGCACCCCCGAGCTGCGCGCCGCGATCGCGCAGTGGTACGAGCGCCGACGCGGCGTCCCGGGCTTGACGTCCGAGAACGTGCTGCCGACCGTGGGGTCGAAGGAGCTCGTCGCGCTGCTGCCCCTCCTCCTCGGCCTCGGCGAGGGTGACGTCGTCGTCCACCCGCGTGCCGCCTACCCGACGTACGAGGTGGGTGCGCGCCTCGTCGGCGCCACCCCGGTGGCCGCGGACGATCCGGCGCAGTGGCCTGCGGGAACGCGCCTGGTATGGGTGAACTCGCCCGGAAACCCGGACGGCCGGGTGCTCGATGTCGCGGAGCTCGGCGCCGCCGTGGCCAGAGCTCGGGAGCTGGGGGCGGTGCTCGCCTCCGACGAGTGCTACGCCGAGCTCGGTTGGGACGCGCCGTGGGATGCCGAGCCCGTGCCGTCGGCTCTGGACCCCCGTGTGACGGACGGCGACGTGCGCGGCATCCTGTCGGTCTACTCGCTCAGCAAGCAGTCGAACCTCGCCGGCTACCGCGCCGCCTTCCTCGCCGGCGACCCCGCTGTGGTCGCGCGCCTGCTGACCGCCCGCAAGCACCTGGGACTCATGCTGCCGCTCCCGGTGCAGGCCGCGATGGTCGCCGCCCTCGACGATGACCGCCACGTCGCGGCGCAGAAGGAGCTCTACCGCCGGCGCCGCGAGGTGCTGCGACCGGCTGTCGAGTCGGCGGGGTTCCGCATCGACGCGAGCGAAGCCGGCCTCTATCTGTGGGCCACCGAGGGCCGCGACGCGTGGGAGAGCCTCGGCCGCCTCGCCGATCTCGGGATCCTCGCCGGCCCCGGTCACTTCTACGGCACGCACTTCCCGCAGCACATCCGCCTGTCGCTCACCGCGTCCGACGACCGCATCGCGGCGGCCGCTGACCGCCTGCGCGCGGCCGGGTCGCGGGGCTGAGGATTCCTCCATCGGATGCCGCATCCCTTTGGCCGTGTCAGCAGTAGTCCTGACGGCGGACTAGGCTGTAGAGACGCGGCGACGCGGCATCCCCCGTCCCGTTCCTCCGTCCTGACGCAGACCGTCCCCGGTGTCGCCCAGGACTGGACGACACCCCCATACGACCAGAAATCGCGAGGAGGCGCCGTGAGCGAAGCGGGCACCCAGCAGGAGAAGGCCACCCTCACGATCGGTGAGAGGACCGCTGAGTTCCCGCTCCTGCGGGGCACGGACGGCACCCCGAGCGTGGACCTCTCCACCCTCACCCGCCAGACCGGCTACACGGCTCTCGACTACGGCTTCGTGAACACCGCGGCGACCAAGTCCGCGATCACGTACATCGACGGCGACCAGGGTGTGCTGCGCTACCGCGGGTATCCGATCGAGCAGCTTGCGAAGAACAGCACCTACCTCGAGGTGGCCTGGCTGCTCATCTACGGCGAGCTGCCCTCGGCCGACGAGCTGGCCGAGTTCGACGAGAAGATCCGTCGTCACACCCTGCTGCACGAAGACCTCAAGCGGTTCTTCTCGGCGCTCCCGCACACGGCGCATCCCATGTCGGTGCTGTCGTCGGCGGTCTCGGCGCTGTCGACCTACTACGAGCACCAGTCCGACCCGAACAACCCCGAGCACGTCGAGCTGAACACCATCCGCATGCTCGCGAAGCTCCCCGTGATCGCGGCGTACGCGCACAAGAAGAGCATCGGCCAGGCGTTCCTGTACCCCGACAACTCGCTCGGTTTCGTCGACAACTTCCTGAAGCTCAACTTCGGGGTGCTGTCCGAGGTCTACCAGGTCGACCCCGTGATGTCGCGTGCACTCGAGCGGCTGCTCATCCTGCACGAGGACCACGAGCAGAACGCATCGACCTCGACCGTG
Source organism: Microbacterium ureisolvens (assembly GCF_015278315.1). GTDB lineage: Bacteria > Actinomycetota > Actinomycetes > Actinomycetales > Microbacteriaceae > Microbacterium > Microbacterium ureisolvens. The sequence goes on from NZ_JADIJE010000008.1 coordinate 216,903, forward strand.
CGCCTGGTCGGCTCGACCGGCGCGAACCAGTTCTCGTCCATCTCCGCCGGAATCAACGCGCTCTACGGGCCGTTGCACGGCGGGGCGAACGAGGCGGTGCTCGACATGCTGGCGCGCATCCGCGACTCCGGCGAGAGCGTGCAGCGCTTCGTCGAGCGGGTCAAGAACAAGGAGGACGGCGTCAAGCTCATGGGCTTCGGGCACCGGGTCTACAAGAACTACGACCCGCGCGCCAAGCTCGTCAAGGAGTCCGCCGACGAGGTGCTCTCGGCTCTCGGCGTCAGCGATCCGCTGCTGGATCTCGCCAAGGAGCTCGAAGAGATCGCGCTCAACGACGCGTACTTCCAGGACCGCCGCCTGTACCCGAACGTCGATTTCTACACCGGCGTGATCTACAAGGCGATGGGCTTCCCGACCCGCATGTTCACGGTGCTGTTCGCGATCGGGCGTCTGCCCGGATGGCTCGCCCAGTGGCGCGAGGCCGCCGGCGACCCGCAGACCAAGATCGGCCGCCCGCAGCAGCTGTACGTCGGGGCCGCGGAGCGGAATTACCCCGGTCTGTCCTGAATCGAGCCGCCGCGCGGAGGTGCCACTTCGCGACGTGGCGATGGAATGACGGATGCCGCGCCCCGATCGGGGGCGCGGCATCCGGCGTTCTCGGACGGAGATCAGGCGTGCAGCGCCTCGTTGAGGGTGACGCCCACGCCTGCGCGACGCACGGCCTCGACGGCGCCGGTCAGCGAGTTGCGCCGGAACAGCAGACCGGCGCGGCCCGAGAGCTCGCCGCCCTTGACGGTCGGAAGCGAGCCGTCGGCGCGGCGAGGCTCGTCGGCGAGCACGATCTTCGTCCCCGCCGTGACGTAGAGTCCGGCCTCGACCACGCAGTCGTCCCCGAGCGAGATGCCGATTCCGGCGTTCGCTCCGAGCAGCGTGCGGGCGCCGACCGACACCTTGTGGGTACCGCCGCCGGACAGTGTGCCCATGATCGAGGCGCCGCCGCCGATGTCGCTGCCGTCGCCGACGACGACACCCTGCGAGATGCGACCCTCCACCATGCTCTGGCCGAGCGTGCCGGCGTTGAAGTTCACGAAGCCCTCGTGCATGACGGTCGTGCCGGGCGAGAGGTATGCGCCCAGACGCACGCGGGAGGCGTCGGCGATCCGGACACCCGGGGGAGTGACGTAGTCCAGCAGCCGGGGGAACTTGTCCAGTCCCTGGATCTGGATCCCGTCGCGCGCGAGGAACGGGCGCAGCCGGGTGACGGCGTCGGGGTGCATCGGGCCGGCCGTGGTCCACGCGACGTTGGGGAGATGGCCGAAGACGCCGTCGAGATTCACCTCGTTGGGGCGCACGAGCCGATGCGACAGCGCGTGCAGGCGGAGGTAGGCGTCCGGGGTCGAGGACGGGGCGGCGTCGAGATCGACCTCGATCGTCACCACGTCGACGCTCACCGCACGTCGGTCGTCAGCCACAGCGAGGCGGTCCAGCTGGTCGGGCGGCATCTGCGGATCGAACCCGAGCGGAATCCGCCCCGCGGCGGGGAAGGGGAACCACGTGTCGAGCACGGTCCCGTCTTCGGCGGTCGTGGCGAGGCCGACGCCCCACACCCATCGTTCATCGGTCATGGAATCAACGGTAGCGCGGCCGGCTGAGCCGGTTTCCGCGTGATTCCGCGGGTGGCGGGGTGCGACACGCCCGGGATGTGGGGCCGATTCGACGTCGGTGCGGGTTCGGCGTAATGTTCTTGTTGTTCGCCCCAAAGGGTAGAGCGGAAGGCCGGAAGGCCTGGCTCCCCTCAAGCAGCGAACCACCCCATCCGATCTGCTCCTGGTGAGCGGGCCGGGTTTCGGTTTAGGATGGGTTTCTTCCACTCTCGTGTCGGTTGCATCCGGCTGTGGTGAGGTCGTGTGCCTCGCCTGGCTGGTTTGACAGGCGGGCCGGGATGTGTAAGATAGAGAAGTTGCCCTGCGGCGAAGGTTGAAAGACTGGAACGCGGGTGCGTCCGATCTTTGAGAACTCAACAGCGTGCACTTGTCAAATGCCAATTTTTTTCTCTGTCGATCAGTTTTCTGGTTGGTGGGGGTCTTTTTGGATCAATTCATGGATGTCAGTTTGATATTCGTTTTTGGTCATGATTGAACTCGTTGCTTGCGGTCTTATTCCGACTGTTTGCAGCATCATTTTTTTATGGAGAGTTTGATCCTGGCTCAGGATGAACGCTGGCGGCGTGCTTAACACATGCAAGTCGAACGGTGAAGCCCAGCTTGCTGGGTGGATCAGTGGCGAACGGGTGAGTAACACGTGAGCAACCTGCCCTGGACTCTGGGATAAGCGCTGGAAACGGCGTCTAATACTGGATATGAGACGTGATCGCATGGTCAACGTTTGGAAAGATTTTTCGGTCTGGGATGGGCTCGCGGCCTATCAGCTTGTTGGTGAGGTAATGGCTCACCAAGGCGTCGACGGGTAGCCGGCCTGAGAGGGTGACCGGCCACACTGGGACTGAGACACGGCCCAGACTCCTACGGGAGGCAGCAGTGGGGAATATTGCACAATGGGCGGAAGCCTGATGCAGCAACGCCGCGTGAGGGATGACGGCCTTCGGGTTGTAAACCTCTTTTAGCAAGGAAGAAGCTTTTTGTGACGGTACTTGCAGAAAAAGCGCCGGCTAACTACGTGCCAGCAGCCGCGGTAATACGTAGGGCGCAAGCGTTATCCGGAATTATTGGGCGTAAAGAGCTCGTAGGCGGTTTGTCGCGTCTGCTGTGAAATCCCGAGGCTCAACCTCGGGCCTGCAGTGGGTACGGGCAGACTAGAGTGCGGTAGGGGAGATTGGAATTCCTGGTGTAGCGGTGGAATGCGCAGATATCAGGAGGAACACCGATGGCGAAGGCAGATCTCTGGGCCGTAACTGACGCTGAGGAGCGAAAGGGTGGGGAGCAAACAGGCTTAGATACCCTGGTAGTCCACCCCGTAAACGTTGGGAACTAGTTGTGGGGTCCTTTCCACGGATTCCGTGACGCAGCTAACGCATTAAGTTCCCCGCCTGGGGAGTACGGCCGCAAGGCTAAAACTCAAAGGAATTGACGGGGACCCGCACAAGCGGCGGAGCATGCGGATTAATTCGATGCAACGCGAAGAACCTTACCAAGGCTTGACATACACGAGAACACCCTAGAAATAGGGGACTCTTTGGACACTCGTGAACAGGTGGTGCATGGTTGTCGTCAGCTCGTGTCGTGAGATGTTGGGTTAAGTCCCGCAACGAGCGCAACCCTCGTTCTATGTTGCCAGCACGTAATGGTGGGAACTCATGGGATACTGCCGGGGTCAACTCGGAGGAAGGTGGGGATGACGTCAAATCATCATGCCCCTTATGTCTTGGGCTTCACGCATGCTACAATGGCCGGTACAAAGGGCTGCAATACCGTGAGGTGGAGCGAATCCCAAAAAGCCGGTCCCAGTTCGGATTGAGGTCTGCAACTCGACCTCATGAAGTCGGAGTCGCTAGTAATCGCAGATCAGCAACGCTGCGGTGAATACGTTCCCGGGTCTTGTACACACCGCCCGTCAAGTCATGAAAGTCGGTAACACCTGAAGCCGGTGGCCTAACCCTTGTGGGGGGAGCCGTCGAAGGTGGGATCGGTAATTAGGACTAAGTCGTAACAAGGTAGCCGTACCGGAAGGTGCGGCTGGATCACCTCCTTTCTAAGGAGCACCTCAATCCTTCGGGGTTG
>NZ_JADIJE010000009.1 GCF_015278315.1 Microbacterium ureisolvens
GTGGGCCGCCCAGACCACCGCGTCGGCGCAGCCCACGACGTCGCAGCCCGCGTCGCACGTGCCGTCGGCCGCGCCGGCGCACCCCGCGCCCCCCGTTCCCCCCGCCGGCTACCCGGTCGGCGCCCAGTACGCCCGGCCCCAGGGCTACGCCGGCCAGCCGGCCCCGTACCCGCACTCGTACGCCGGTCAGGCTCCGGGAGCGCCCGCCGCGGGAGCGGCGTTCGGCGTGAACCCCGACACGCAGCCCACCCTGCCGCTCGGCGGCGGCGCTCCGGCCGGTTCGACCGCGACGGCCACCAAGACGCCCAAGAAGCCCACCGGCGCCGGGAAGGTGGTCGGCCTCATCGTGGCCGCAGCCATCGTCGGCGGCGCAGCGGGCCTCGGCGGGGCGTATGCGGGCGTCAGCTGGTTCACGCCCGTCGCCTCGTCGCCGGCCGCCGGCCCTTCCACGGTCACGGTGAACGACACCGACGAGGTGAACCAGACCACCGCCATCGCGGCGAAGGTCGTACCGAGCGTCGTGACGATCGAGGCGGCGAGCTCGAGCGGAGCAGGCACCGGCTCGGGCGTGGTCCTCACCGAGGACGGCTACGTCGTCACCAACACCCACGTCGTCACCCTCGACGGCGCCACCGGCGACGCCGCGGTCCGTGTCACCACGTCGGACGGCCGTGTCTACGACGCCGAGGTGGTCGGCACGGACCCGACGTACGACCTGGCCGTCATCAAGCTCCAGGACGCCGAGGGCCTGACCCCGATCGACTTCGCCGACTCGAGCAAGCTCAACGTCGGCGACACCACCGTCGCGGTGGGCGCGCCGCTGGGCCTGGCCAACTCCGTCACCGAGGGCATCGTCAGCGCACTGAACCGCTCGATCCAGATCGCCTCGTCGGCCGCCCCCGAGGGCGGCGACGAGGACCAGGACCCGCAGGACGAGAACGGTCAGCAGGGACCCTTCCGCTTCGACTTCGGCCAGGGCCAGCAGCAGGGCACGGCGACCGAGAGCATCTCGATCGCGGTCATCCAGACCGACGCCGCCATCAACCCCGGCAACTCGGGCGGCGCGCTCGTCGATTCCGAGGGCAAGCTCATCGGCATCAACGTGGCGATCGCTACGGCGGGCGGCTCGTCCTCCGACGGCTCCGGCTCCATCGGCGTCGGCTTCTCCATCCCGTCGACCATCGTCCAGCGCATCACCGACGAGATCATCGAGAACGGCGAGGCGACCCACGGCCTGCTCGGCGCGAACGTCCAGCCGGCGGCATCCGTGGAAGGATCCACGATCACCGGCGCGTACATCGCGACGGCCGTCGAGGGCGGTGCGGCGGCCGCGGCAGGCCTCCAGGAGGGCGACGTCGTGACGGAGTTCAACGGCGTCCCGATCACCGATGCGACCGATCTCACGGCGCAGGTCCGCGCCGCGGCGGCCGGCAGCGAGGCGGAGGTCACGTACGTCCGCGACGGGAAGAGCCAGACGGTGACGGTCACGCTCGGCACGCTCGAGCCGTAGTCCACACCCCTCGAGGGCGCCATCGCGCGAGCAGGTAGGCTCGCGGGATGGCGTCCTTCTCGTTCGGCGCGGGGAATGCGAAGAAGCTCGCGACGATCCCGCTGTATGCCGCAGGACGCATCTTCACGCTCGTTGTTCCGCGCACCCGCGACGAGTGGGTGTTCGGCTGCGCGGTCGGCATCGGCGACGGCGCCCTCGCGCTCTGGGATGTCGCGGCCGCCGACGGTCGCCGGGCGGTGTGGCTGGTCGCCTCGAAGCGGGAGGCGACGGATGCCGCGGCCCGCGGCATCCCCACCGTCCCGAAGAACTCCCTCCGCGGGCTCTGGCGCACCGCGCGCGCACGCGTCGTCGTCGTGACGCACGGGTTCGGAGACGTGAACCGCTACGCCGTCTCAGGAGCGTTCGTCGTGCAGCTGTGGCACGGGATCCCCCTCAAGCGCATCGGGCTCGACTCCCCGGAGACCCTGCGGCTGCCGGGCGCGGTGGCGCGCACCTCGGCCGCAGCGCCGGTCAGAGGGCTCCTGCGCTCCATGTTCCGCAGCGCGGCGCGACGCATCCGCGTGCTCCCCGCCGCGTCCCACCTGGTGCGCGGGCGGCTGGAGTCCGCGTTCGCGCTGCCAGACGCGAGTGTGCCGGTCACGGGCGAGCCACGCGTCGACGTGCTCTCACGCGGGGAGGCGGACGACAGGCGGGTCGCCGCGCGCGCGGGGATCGGGCGTGCCGTGCCCCGGGCCGATCCGTCGACGCGCTTCGTGCTCTACGCGCCCACCTGGCGCGACGGCGCGGTCGACCCCGCCGTGCCGACGGAAGCCGAGTGGCGGCGCATCGTCGAGGTCCTGACGCGGTACGACGCGACCCTGCTGGTGCGCTCGCACCCGCTGGGGGCGGGGGACTACGCGCCGCCCTTCCCGACGGATCGCGTGCACTCGCTCGGCAGCGACCTCGTCGCCGATGTCACTCCGCTTCTGCCCGGCCTCGACGCGCTGGTCACCGACTACTCGTCGCTCGCCTTCGACGCGGCGCTCGTGCCCCTGCCGACGCTCTTCCTGGCGCCCGACGTCGACGACTACGGGCGTCGGCGCGGCTTCTACGGCACGTACGCCGAGGTGGCCGGAGACGCGTGGGCGCAGGACTGGACAGAGGCGGCCGCGCAGCTGGAGGCCCTCCTCGCAGACGAAGGGGAGCGCGACCGTCGCATCGAGCGGGCCCGCGCGCTCAGCGCGCGGGTGCATGCGTTCCGCGACGGCCGCAATGCCGAGAGGGTGTACCGTGCGATTCTGGCCGGCACGGACGACGCCCGCCCGAGGGAAGGAACCGGATGACCGAGGCGCGCTTCACGACGGAGGGCGGTCCCGCGCTCGTGGTGTCGGGAGATGGGGAGCGGCCCGCATCCGTCGAGATCGTGGGCGCCCGCGCGCGGGTCGCCGCCCGCGTGACCGGCCGAGGCAAGACCTGGAAGGCGACGCTGCCGCTGCGAGCCGCGCGCTGGGGTGGCGCCGAGCTGCCCCTCCCGTCGGGCACGTATCAGGTGCGGATCGCGGATGCCGAGGGCCGAGGCATCCGTCCCCCGCACGACATCCCGCTCGCGCAGCTGGGCACGTTGCGCGCGTCGCTGGACGGCTGGACGCTGCTGATCGGGCCGCCGATCGACCCCGCCTACGACTCGGGGGAGGGGCAGGACGCGCTGGAGCGCCGGTACGCGACGCGGCCGTCTGCCGGCTTCGAGAACGCGGTGTTCTTCGAGAGCTTCTACGGTCGCAACGCCAGCTGCAATCCGCTCGCGATCGATCGCGAGATCGCGCGCCGCGCCCCGGGCGTCACGCGCTACTGGAGCGTGGTCGACCTCTCGGTGGCGGTACCCGAGGGTGCCATCCCCGTCGTCGAGGGGAGCCCCGACTGGTGGCGTGCTCGAGGGGCCGCCCGGCTGCTCGTCGTCAACGACTGGCTGCGCCGCCGCTTCTCACGCCGCAAGGGGCAGGTGGTGCTGCAGACGTGGCACGGCACGCCGCTCAAGCGCCTCGCGCTGCACCGGCCCGGCTTCGATCCGCGACGCACGGCGGCGGTGATCCGCGAGTCGCGCCGGTGGAACATCCTGCTCGCGCAGAACCCGTACGCCGCCCGCATCCTCGGCAAGGCGTACGCGTTCCTCACCCGCCCGGTCTGGGTCGAGGGGTATCCGCGCAACGACGTGCTCAGCACCGGCGACGGCGCGGCCACCCGCGAGGCGCTCGGCATCCGCCCCGAAGAGCGCGTGATCCTCTATGCGCCGACGTGGCGCGACGACCGCGACCAGATCGTGGACTTCGTCGACCCGGTCGCGCTCGCCTCCGCCACGGATGCCGTGGTGCTCGTCCGCGGCCACTCCCGCACGCTGCTCCCCGGACGCGACGCCGAGGGACCCCGCGTGATCGACGTGACCGGCTTCCCCGACACGTCGCTGCTGCTGCTCGTCGCCGACGCGCTGGTGACGGACTACTCGTCGGTGATGTTCGACTACTCGGTCACCGGCAAGCCGATGTACTTCCTCGTGCCCGACATGGAGCACTACCGGGGCGAGCTGCGCGGGTTCTACTTCGATCTCGCCGCCCACGCCCCGGGGCCGATGGTGCGCTCGCAGGAGGAGCTGGTGGCCGCCCTCGCCGATCCCGACCCGTCGGCGCACGCCGCCCGCTATGCGCAGTGGCGGCAGAAGTTCAACGCCCGAGACGACGGCCGTGCCGCCGAGCGGGTCGTCTCCCGCATCCTCGACCAGGGCTTCATCGACGCCTGATCCCGTCGCGGCCCGCTCAGGGCAGCGGCGTGTTGCGGCTGCCCAGGCGGGACGTGTCGACCGTGTCGTGGGCGCCGCCGATCACTCCGAGGAGGAATCCCCAGCCCCACGACAGATGCATGGTCGGCAGCACGGCGGCCGTCCACAGCTTGTCACGCCACCCGCGCCCGCCGCCCGGGCCGATCGCGTAGCCGACGACGAGGACGGCGTACGCGAGCACGGGAAGGTAGACGACGGATGCCGCCACCGCCCACCAGCCCTGCAGCACGCCCGCGAGCTGGAGCACGCCGACGACGACGGCCAGTGCGATCGTCACGACGAGCGCCGGGGGAGCGAAGAACCGCAGCGAGTTGCCTCTGCCGAATCGACGGACGAGCTCACCGCGCCAGCGTCCGGTCGCGGCGAACTGACGTGCCAGGCGGGTCCAGCTCTCGCGCGGCCAGTAGGTGACGGCGAGTGCCGGGTCGAACCAGACCCGGTAGCCGGCGCGGCGGATGCGCAGGTTCAGCTCCCAGTCCTCGCCGCGGCGGATGCTCTCGTCGAAGCCGCCGACCTCGTCGAGCACCGCGCGTCGCATCACGCCGAGGTACGCCGACTCCGCCTCGCCCTCCTGCGTGCCGCCGTGGTAGGCGCCGCCTCCGAGGCCGATGGGGGAGTTGTAGGCGCGCGCCACGGCGCGCTGGAACGGCGTGCGGCCGTCGGCGCGCATCACGCCGCCGACGTTGGCGGCCCGCACCCGGTCGAGGGTCGCGAGGGCTCGGCGGGCGTAGGTGGGGTCGAGCTCGGAGTGCGCGTCGACCCGGACGACGGTGGGGTACCGGCCCGCGTCGATCGCGAGGTTCAGTCCGATCGGGATGTCGGCGGCGGGGTTGTCGATGAGCACGATGCGCTCGTCGTCGCGGGCGAGCTCGCGGGCGAGCTCGGTCGTGCCGTCGGTGGACGGACCGAGCGCGAGGATGATCTCGGTGGGACCCGCGATGTCCTGGCCGAGCACGGTCTCGACCGCCCGGCGGAGGTAGTCGTGCTCGTTGAGCACAGGCATGACGAAGCTCACGCCGGCACCGGGGGGAGGGACCGGAGCGTCCCTGCGCCCGTGTTGCTCGACATGCACGCGTCGATCATGCCATGGGTGCCGCTGGGTAGGCTGGATGCGTGGGTCTGGTCTCGGATGGCAAGAAGGCGGTCAAGCTCGTCAGGAAGGCGGTGCGCAACCGCTCCGCTGTGATCGACGTCCGGCGCACCCTCGCAGCCCGGCCGCAGCATCCGCCCTTCCACTACCGCGTGGCCGTGTATTTCGCCGACGGCGCGGTCAACATGTACCAGATGCGGCAGTGGTACAAGCCTCTGGCGGGCCTTGCCAAGACGTGGCCCGTCGTCGTGCTGAGCCGCGCCGCCACGGGTGCGGAGGCGCTTCTGGCCGACGGCGCACTGCCCGTCGCGTTCGTGCCGACCGTGCGCGACCTCGAGCGCTTCATCGCCAAGCAGGACATCCGCGTGGTGCTCTACGTGAACCAGAACACGCGCAACTTCCAGATGTTCCGCTACGGCCGCCGGTGGCACGTGTTCATCAACCACGGCGAGTCCGACAAGATGTACATGACCACGAACCAGTACAAGGCGTACGACTACGCGATGATCGCGGGCGCCGCCGCGCGCGAGCGCCTGTCGCGCGTGCTGTGGGACTACGACATCGACCGCCGCACGCTCGAGATCGGCCGTCCCCAAGCCGACCACTACTCGGGCACGCTTCCCTACACGCCCGACGACCGCACTGTCGTGCTCTACGCGCCGACGTGGGAGGGCGACCGGCCCTCGGCCCATTACGGCTCGATCGCCACGCACGGCGAAGCCCTCGTGACGGCACTCCTCGCGAGCGGTCGGCACAGGGTGATCTACCGGCCGCACCCCCGTTCCGGCGTCGTGGACCCCGAGTACGGTGCGGCGAACAAGCGGATCATCGCGGCGCTGGCCGCGGCGAACGCAGCCGACCGGTCCGCGCAGCACGTGTACGACCACGGACCGGACCTGGGCTGGCAGCTCGCCGCGGCAGATGTGGCCGTCGTCGACATCTCGGCGATGGTCTACGACCGCCTGGCCGCCGACAAGCCCCTCTTCATCACCCGGCCGGTGGATCCCGCGGCGGCGATCGACACCCACGGCTACCTGTCGGCGTGCGAATGGCTGGATGCCGCGGCCGCGCCCGACATCGTGGCGCAGACCGAGCGGGTGCTGGGCGATCCGGAGGCCGTCGCTCGGCTTGAGCGGTGGGTGACGCACTACTTCGGCGACACGGCCCCCGGCGCCGCGACGGCTCGATTCCACGGGGCCGTCCAGCGCCTCATGGAGGACTGGGATCGCTGGTATGCGCGCTCCGTCGACGAGGGCGAAGACGACGAGCCCGAGGACGAGGCCGAACTCGACGACGAGAGCTGACCCGAGGGCCGGATCGCGAAGCCGGAGGGCGGTGCGGTCAGGCGACGGGCGTGGGCCGCTCGACCAGACGGGCGATCGCCCGCAGCGGGATCGCCACCCACGTGGGCCGGTTTCGGGCTTCGTAGATCGCCTCGTACACCGCCTTGTCGAGCTCGAGGGCTGCCAGGAGCGGATGCCGGGGGTCCAGCCCGCCCCCCGAAGCGGCGGCGTACCCCTCGACGAACGCGCTGCGCGCGCCGCGCGCCCACGCGCGGACGGCGTCGGCGCGATCCGGGTCGCCCAGGCGCAGCGATCCTGCCACGTAGTCGAACGACCGGAGCATGCCCGCCACGTCGCGCAGCGCGAAGTCCGGCTGGGTGCGCTCGGCCATCGGGCGCAGCGGCTCGCCCTCGAAGTCCACGACGATCCAGCCGCGATCGGGCGAGTGCAGCACCTGGCCGAGGTGATAGTCGCCGTGGATGCGCTGGAGCGGCGGCCACGGCACCTCCAGCGCCCGGCGGTAGACCGCGGTGGCCGCTTCGTGCTGACCGGCGATCTCGGGAACCTCGGCGCTCGCGATGGCGAAGCGTCGCTCCCACGTCGCGGCGGTCGCGTCGCGGTCGGCCGCAGTGGGCTTGCGGGTGGGGAAGCAGCCCGCCAGCGACACGTGCACGTGGGCGGTGGCTGCCCCCAGCGCCCGCGCGGGTTCGCGGAAGTCCTCACCGCGTGCGGCGGCGCGCAGCGCGACGCGCCAGGCGTCTTCCACCCCCGGGAGGAACTCCTGCGCCGACGCGAGGGAGCCGCGCACCGTGCCGTGGGCGGTCGAGAGGTCGGGCCAGGTTCCCTCGATCGATCCGACTGGTCGCGGCACATGCGGCGAGCCGGCCGCCGCGAGCGCTTCCTGCAGCTCGATGTCGGGATTCAACCCCGCGTGGAGTTGCCGGTACACCTTGCAGATAACGGGCGTCCCGGCGCCCTCGAAGATCAGCGACGTGTTGGACTGCTCGCCGCTGACCACCCGCGCGACCGGATGCTCGGCGGTGACAGCACCGGGGGACGGTCGCCCGACGGCCGCCGCCTGCGGGCCCTGAGCGGTGCCGCCGCGCGAGATGAGCTCGAGGAGAGCCATCGCGTAGGCGGGATCGAACGGGCCGTCGATGAAGGTGGTCCCCGGGACCGGGCTGCCGATGATGTGGTCGGGGTCGGCGGTGACGGTCTCGGTCGCGCGCTCGACGACGGGGATCTGGTAGAGCACGGCGGGCAGTGCACCCTCGTCGGCGACGAGGAAGGTGCGAACCCGTGCGCGCTCGCCGGGGACGCCACTGCCTTCCAGACCGTGGTGGTCCGGGGCCGCCTCGAGGTCCCACCAGGCGAGCAGCCTCAGGCTCGGAGGCCGCCCTTTCGCGGCGTACCACCGCTGCCGCGGCATCCATGCCGCCAGGCACGCCAGGGTGCTGTCCATACCGTCGAGGGTATGCCCGCCGCTGCGGCGATGTCGAGATGGCGTGAAAGCGTTTGCACGGATCGGGCTACTCGCCCTCGCCGGACTCCTGGTGCTCGGCGATCTCCACCACGGGAGCGACCGGGATCACGATGGACTCGACGGCGCCGCCGCCCAGCCCGCTCTCGCCGAACCCGAGCCCGCCGAGATCGGAGGTGGCGGCATCCGTCAATCGCTCCGCCGCCGTCTCGCCGCGCGCGGGTTCCGACGGGAGTCCGGCCCACTCGACGGGTTCCTCGGGAAGCTTGCTGAACATGCCCATACCGCCATTCTGACCCCGCCGGCGGCGGTCGGCACCCCTCGTCGGCAAGCACTTCTCGCCGTCTTCGGCGCGGAACCGAGCGCGCGGGAAGGAGCCTCAGTCGGCGGGCGGGGCCTCGAGCTGCGGATCCGGCTTCTTCCGCCGCACCGCCTTGCCGACCGCACTCGTCCCGCGCGTGACACCGCCGACGACGATCTCGCCGGCGCGCCGGATCCCTCGCCCCGCGACGCGCTCGATGCGGTCCGAACCCGGCCGCGGCTCGAGCTCCTCGGGCAGAACCACCGGCGGCGCGCCGAAGGCGCGCCGCGAACCGACGAGCACCCTTCTGCCGAGGATGTTGTTGCCCGCGCCGCCGATCGCCGCACCGATGCCGAAGGGCAGCGCCTTGCCGATCCACGAGGCGCCGCCGCGCGCGGCGAACTGCCGGATGAATGTCGACTTCAGTCGATCCACGAGCGGGCCGACGGCCGCGCGGGGCAGCGACTTCGTGACGAGCTCACCCCAATACGATGACCGCGACGGCCCGCGGCCCGCGGCCTGCCCGGCGAGCTGGGCGACCAGGTCGACGCCCTCTTTGCCCAGCATCAGGGTGAGCACCAGAGCGCGGGCTCGGTCAGGGTCCGACACCGGGATGCCGTGCACCTCCGTCACCGACTGGGCGAAGAGCGTCGTGGCCTCGAGGAAGGCGACGGTCTCCACGCCGCTGAGCGCAAGGGTGACGCCGGTCCCGATCCCCGGCACGACGGCCGTCGCACCCACCGCGGCGCCGCCGGTGGTGACGGCTGCGAGGTAGCGGCGCTCGAGGATGCGAACGATGTCGGCGGGGGAGGCGTCCGGGTGCCTCAGCCTGATGCTGCGAAGATGCGCGAGCACGACGGGGCGCTGGATGGCGAGCACGCGGTCGAGCGCCCGGATCGTGAACGGATGCTCCTCCGAGCCCGTGGGCGGCAGCCCGCCCTGCCACGGGGAGTCCCCGGGGAGCGAGTGGATGCGGTGCACCTTGTCGGTCATCGGGGTGATCCTATGTCGCCGGAAGACGAAGACGGCCGGGGTTGACACCCCGGCCGCCATTCGCGCAGTGATCAGACGAAGAGGTTCGCCCGCTCGAGGTCTTCGGCGAAGTCCACCTCGACGGCGTACAGGTCCGAGATGTCGAGGGGCTCGAGCAGCACGCCGTCTTCGGCGATCGCGAGCTCGAGTCCGCGCTCGAAGTAGTCCTGGTCGTCGACGCGGGTCAGGTGGCGCATGAACGCCTTCTTGTCGCGGCTCGAGACGTAGTTGATGCCGACGGCCTCGCCGATGCCGCCCTTGACGGTCTTCGAGAGCTCCTTGATGTAGCCCTCGGTCGTGACGGTGTACTTGACCTCTTCGTCGCTCACCTTGGAGGTGTTGACGGTGACGAACGACTGATCGCGCTCGATGAGCTCGATCGCGCGCCCGAGAACCCGCGGGTCGAACACGACGTCGCCGTTCATCCACAGAACGCCGCCCTTGCCGGTCTTGGCGAGGGCCCGCAGCAGGCTCTTGGAGGTGTTGGTCTGGTCGTAGCGGTCGTTGTAGACGTAGTCGACGTCGGGGAACGCCTCGACGATGGTCTCGGCGCGGTAGCCCACGACGGTGGTGATCTTGGCGTCGCGACCGAAGGCGGCACGGATGTTGTCGTGCTGCTGCTGCATGATGCTGCGGCCGTCGCTGAGCTCGGTGAGGGGCTTCGGAAGGCTGCGTCCGAGACGCGAGCCCATTCCGGCTGCGAGGATGACGGTCTGAAGGGTCAAAGTCTGCTCCTGAAGTGCGTGATTCACTGCCGGTTCACCGGCGCGACACCCCTTCGTGCCTCGACCATGGTAGCGATGAGGGCTGAGAAGGTGCAGAATGATGGCCCCCCGTTGCCGATTCGTGACATAACGCGAATGCCGCGACGCGGCGACACGAACTGCCACGCCATCAGGCCCACTTGATACGTTGGATCGGTGACAGCCTCCCTCCCGGTGCCGAACGACATCGATCCGGAAGAGCCGGACCGTCACTCCAGTGCGCGTGTCGTGCGACTCGCAGACACGGTGTCACCGGCTCCCGACAAACCTCGCCGCGCCCCGCGCAAACCGCGGTCCGACAGCGGGGGCAAGAACCCGCCGCGAAAGAAACGCCCCGCCGCGGCGTCCGCTCCGAAGGCGGAAGCCGAGGCGGAGGCCCGAGGCGTGGGGACGCCGGAGGACGCTGCGACGCCCGAGGCGCCCGCGACGTCCGAGGCGCCCGCGACGTCCGACCCGCAGAAGACGGACTCCGGTTCGCCCGTGCCGGCCGAGGCCCGGACCGCGTCCCGCCCGGACGAGGAGTCCGCCCCGCAGACCTCCACGGAGCCTGCCGCGCCGGTCGACCCGCCGGTGGCGGTGCCTCCGGCACCCGGACCGCCGCCGCCCCTTCCCAGCGATCTGCAGCGAGCCGCCAGCGCCGCCGCAGACATCGTCGTCCCCCCGCGACCGCCGCTCCCGCCCGTCGCCGCGCCGGCCCCTGAACAGGAAGCCGCGTCGACGCCGGAGAACGAGCCTCTTGCCGAAAACGCGCCGGTAGTCGATGCTGAGCCCGTGATCGAGCCCGCGCCCGCGGTCGAACCCGCGCCCGTGGCCGAGCCCGTGGCAGCGTCGGTGGCCGTCGCGCCGACGACGACCGATCCCACGGTCGCGCCCGAACCGACCGCCGAGACGGATGCCGCCGAGCCGCAGGAGCTCGTCGCTCCGGTCGTCGCGCCGGAGGCATCCCGCGACACGACCACCGCGATCCTGGCACCGGCTCCCGCGGTCGCGGCCGTCATCGACGAAGCTCCTGGCGAGGCATCCGTCGCGCTCGCGCCCGCGCCCGCCCCGGCGACCGCCGGCGACGCGCTCGTGCTGCGCGGCGTGACCAAGCGGTTCGGCAGCACGCCGGCCGTCGACGGCATCGACCTCACGATCCCCGCCGGCACGTTCTACGGCCTCGTCGGACCCAACGGCGCAGGCAAGACGACGACCCTCTCGATGATCGCGGGACTGCTCGAGCCCGATCGCGGCACGATCCACGTCGGAGGAGTGGATGCCGCGGCCAAGCCGCTCGCGGCCAAGAAGCTCATGGGCGTCCTCCCCGATCGGCTGCGCACCTTCGACCGGCTCACCGGCCGCCAGCTGCTCTACTACTACGGCGTCCTGCGCGGCCTGCCGCCCGCGGTCGTCGAGAGCCGCACCGTCGATCTCGCACGCGCCTTCGACCTCGAGGATGCGCTGGGTCGCAGCGTGTCGGACTACTCGGCCGGCATGCTCAAGAAGGTGATGCTCGCGGGCGCGCTGATCCACTCGCCGCGCCTGCTGGTGCTCGACGAGCCATTCGAGGCCGTGGACCCCGTCTCCAGCGCGATCATCCTCGACATCCTCTCCACCTACGTCGCGCACGGCGGCACGGTGATCCTCTCGAGCCACGGCATGGAGCTCGTCGAGCGCGTCTGCACGCGCGTCGCCGTCATCGTCGCCGGTCAGGTGCTCGCCGAGGGCACGGTCGACGAGGTACGCGGCGAGCTGACGCTCGAGCAGCGCTTCGTCGAACTGGCCGGGGGCCTCAGCGACGTGGAGGGCCTCGAGTGGCTGCACACGTTCTCCGACTGAGGATCGCCCTGCTCCTGGGCACGTTCCGCGGCGAGGCCCGACATGTCGTGCGGGTGGTGGCGGTCCTGTTGATCGTCGTGGCAGGAACGGCGGCCGCCTGCTGGGCGTTGCTGACGCTGGGGGAGGCGCGGACCGACGAGACGCTCGCGGTCACCGTGCTGGGAGGCTCTGCGATCACTCTCGGCTTCGCCCTCGCACCCCTGTTCGGCGCGGCGGAGGATCCGCTCGACCCGCGGCGATTCGCCCTGTTCGGGCTGTCGCGCGGGAGTCTCGCCGTCGTGCTGGCCTTCGCCGGGCTCCTCAGCGTGCCGATCCTCGTGCTCCTGGCGATCGCGATCTGCTCCGCGGTCGTGTGGTCCGATCACGGCGTCCCGGTCGCCGCCGGCGTCCTGAGCGTCGTTCTCGGCGTGCTCACGTGCTCGCTGCTGGCCCGCGTCTGCATGGCGCTCGCATCGCTGTTCCTCCGCGAGAGGCGCTCCCGTGAGCTCTCCGGTGTGTTCGTGCTCGTGGTGCTGGTCGTGGTGGTTCCCGTCGGCGTCTTCCTCGCGTCGCTCGAATGGGAGGGCAGCGTCCCTCCGCAGCTCCTGGAGGCGGTGGACTGGCTGGCCATCACGCCGATCGGTGCGGCCTGGGCCATCCCGGGCATGGTCGCCGAGGGCGGCGACGTCTGGCTCTCGATCGGCGTGGCGTCGGCGACGGTCGTCGTGCTGGCTCTGCTCTGGGCCTGGGCGGTCAAGCGCCTCCTCACGACGACCGAGCGTCCGAGCACCGGTCGCGAACGCGGCGGTCTCGGCTGGTTCGGAGTCGCGCCCGGAACGCCGGGCGGCGCGATCGCGGCCCGCAGCCTCCTGTACTGGTTCGGCGACCGACGGTACGTCGTGAACGGGCTCGTCATCCCCTTCGCCGCGGTGATCACCGCGGTGCCCCTTCTGATCGCCGGTGTGCCACCCGAACTGGTCGCGCTCGTGCCGGTGCCGTTCGCGGCGCTCTTCCTCGGCTGGCTCCCGCACGACGACCTCGCGTACGACTCGACAGCCGTCTGGATGCACATCGCCAGCGGCGTGCGCGGGATCTCCGACCGCGTCGGCCGGCTCGTCCCCGTGCTGCTCGTCGGCGTCCCGCTCCTCGCCGTGGCCATTCCGGTCGCGACGGTGCTGCACGGCCGCTGGGCGATGCTGCCGGCTCTCACAGGCGTCTGCGCTTCGCTGTTCTTCGCGGGACTGGGGCTGTCCAGTATCTCCTCGGTGGTGGCGCCGTACGCGGTCTCTCGTCCGGGCGAGAGCCCGTTCCAGCAGCCGCAGCGCACGAGCTCGAGCGGCGCCGTCGCCCAGGGGCTGGTGATGCTCGGCGCGATCGTCGTCTCGGCCCCGGTGCTGTGGTGCGGCTGGCTCGCGCTGCGCGGAGACACGGATGCCGCCACCACCGCCCTGTGGGGCGGCCTGGCCATCGGACTGGGCGTGCTGGTCGTCGGCATCGGCATCGGGTCGATCGTCTTCGAGCGGCGCGGCGGTCGCCTCATGGAGTTCGCCGAGGCCACCTGAGCGTCCGTCACCGGCCCGGCGAGCGCTCGCCACGGCTACACTGGCAGACCATGAGCACCCCGCTGGACAGCCCCGACCAGGGCGGCATCGCGACCCTTGATCGCGAGCTCGAAGAGCTCCTCAAAGAAGAGAACATCGAGCCGGGTGACCACGAGCGCTTCTCGCATTACGTCAAGAAGGACAAGATCCTCGAGTCCGCTCTGACGGGCAAGCCGGTGCGCGCGCTATGCGGCAAGAAGTGGACTCCCGGTCGCGATCCCGAGAAGTTCCCGGTCTGCCCGACCTGCAAAGAGATCTACGAGTCGCTCCAGGGCTGATCGCTCGGGCAGGCGCAGCGACCGAGGCTGATCGCCTCGTCGGGCTCGGCGACCGAGGCCGGTCGCTTCGACAGGTTTTGCGCCTGAGGCTGATCGAGTAGGGCTCAGCGACCCGGCTCGGCGTCGGTGTACACCGTGGGGATCGCCGGGTCCGAGCGGCTGAGGGCGAGAGCGCGCACCGGGAGCTCCTCGCGCACGCGCGAGTGATGGACGCGAGCCGCCTCGACGCCCGCGGCGCCCTCGTACGCGGCATCCGGTTCGCCGTCGACGACGAGCGGCACCTGGAGCGGCCGGGCATCCGGGTGCGACGTGCCGGTCTCGAGGTCCTCGAAGCCGTCCGACACCACGATCAGCTCGCTGGTCGCCGTCCCCGCGTCGAGGGTGCGGAAGGCCGCCTTCCGGCCGCCCTTGGACCCCTTGTCGGTCGACGCCTTCGCGACGGCGACCCAGCCGCCATCGGCATCCTGACGGGCCACGAGCTTGTAGACCATGCCGGCGGTGGGGGTGCCCGACCCTGTCACGACCGAGGTGCCGACGCCGTAGGCGTCGACGGGCGACGCGGCGAGAGCCGCGATGGCGTACTCGTCGAGATCGCTGGTCACCGTGATGCGGGTGCCGGTCGCTCCGAGCTCGTCGAGCTGGGCGCGCACCTCGGCGGCGACCGTCGGCAGGTCGCCCGAGTCGATCCGCACCCCGCCGAGCCCGGTGCCGGCCACCCTGACGGCGGTCTCGACCCCGGTGCGGATGTCGTACGTGTCCACGAGGAGCGTCGTCTCGACCCCCAGCGCCTCGATCTGCGCGCGGAAGGCGTCCTCCTCGGTGTCGTGCAGCAGGGTCCATGAGTGTGCGGCCGTGCCCATGGTGGGGATGCCCCAGCACCGGCCGGCCTCGAGGTTCGACGTCGCGCCGAACCCGGCGATGTACGCGGCGCGGGCAGCGGCGACGGCGGAGGCCTCGGCCGCCCGCCTCGAGCCCATCTCGGCCAGCGGCCGGTCGCCCGCCGCGATGCTCATGCGTGCCGCGGCGGTCGCCACGGCGGAATCGTGGTTGAGCACGCTCAGCGCCAAGGTCTCCAGCACGACCGCCTCCGCGAACGTGCCCTCGATGGTGAGGATGGGCGAGCCGGGGAAGTACAGCTCGCCCTCGCGGTAGCCGGTGACCGAGCCCGTGAACCGGTAGCCCTCGAGGAAGTCGAGGGTCGCGGCATCCACCACGTTCTCATCGCGCAGGTAGCGCAGCTCGTCGTCGCCGAAGCGGAAGTCGCGGATCAGCGCCAGCAGACGGCCGGTGCCGCCGACGACGCCGAACCGCCGCGCGCCCGGGAGACGGCGGCCGAACAGCTCGAAGACGCATCTGCGATGTGCCGTGCCGTCGCGCAGCGCGGCGTCGACCATCGTGAGCTCGTAGCGGTCCGTCAGCAGGGCGGTCGAGGCGGTCCCGCGCGAAGCGTGCCCATGGGTCATGCGGGCCAGCCTAGTGAGCGCCTGGCGTAGGCTGGGGCATCGTGACCCTTGGACCGGCTGAGAACGGCGCCGACGCGCCGATCGGGATCTTCGACTCCGGTGTCGGCGGGCTCACCGTCGCGCGGGCGGTCTCGGCGCTCCTGCCGCAGGAGTCCATCCTGTACATCGGCGACACGGCCCGCTCCCCGTACGGCCCGAAGCCGATCGCGGACGTCCGCCGGTACGCGCTCGAGGTGCTCGACGACCTCGTGGCACAGGGCGTCAAGATGCTCGTGATCGCGTGCAACACAGCGTCTTCGGCGATGCTGCGCGACGCGCGCGAACGCTACGACGTCCCCGTGGTCGAGGTGATCAACCCCGCAGTGCGCACGGCGATGTCGACGACCCGCAACGGGCGTGTGGGCGTGATCGGCACGGCCGGCACCATCAGCTCGGGCGCCTACCAGGACATGCTCGGCGTGAACGAGCGCCTCACCGTGTTCGCGCAGGCGTGCCCCCGGTTCGTGGAGTTCGTCGAGGCCGGCGTCACCGGCTCGCCGGAAGTGCTCGCGGTCGCCGAGGAGTACCTCGCGCCGCTGCGCCACGCGGGCGTCGACACCCTCGTCCTCGGCTGCACGCACTACCCGTTCCTGGAGGGGGCGATCAGCTACGTCATGGGGCCGGACGTGAGTCTCGTCTCCAGCGACACCGAGACCGCGAAGGACGTCTACCGTCAGCTGGTCTCGCGCAACCTGCTCGCGGGGACGGATGCCGCGCCCCGCCACGTCTACGAGGCCACCGGCGCGTCCGCCGACGAGTTCCTCAACCTCGCCCACCGGCTGATGGGCCGCGAGGTGAGCTCCGTCCGGCTCGTGCAGACCGGCGCCATCGACCTGCCGACCCGCCTCGGCTGAGGCATCCGTGTCCCACTTTTCACGAAGCGTGTCCCGATTTCGCTCAGTCCGGCGGTCCCGGAGCGACCGGAATCGGGACACGCTCACCGTAGGAGGAGAGAAATGACCGACATCACCCGCGCCGACGGCCGTTCCGTCGACCAGCTGCGTCCGATCACGATCGAGCGGGGCTGGTCGAAGCAGGCCGAGGGCTCCGCGCTCATCTCGTTCGGGAACACGAAGGTGCTGTGCACGGCGTCGTTCACCAACGGCGTGCCGCGGTGGCTCACCGGCAAAGGCAAGGGCTGGGTCACCGCCGAGTACGCGATGCTGCCTCGCGCCACGAACGACCGCAACGACCGCGAGAGCGTGAAGGGCAAGATCGGCGGCCGCACCCACGAGATCTCGCGCCTCATCGGGCGCGCGCTCCGCGCCGTCGTCGACACCAAGGCCCTCGGTGAGAACACGATCGTGATCGACTGCGACGTACTCCAGGCCGACGGCGGCACCCGGACGGCGGCGATCACGGGCGCGTACGTCGCGCTCGCGGACGCAATCGAGTGGGGTCGCGGCAAGAAGTTCATCGGGCAGAAGGCGCAGGTTCTCTTCGACTCCGTCTCGGCGGTGTCGGTGGGCATCATCGACGGCGAGCCGATGCTCGACCTCGCATACGTCGAGGACGTCCGCGCCGAGACCGACATGAACGTCGTCGTGACCGGGCGCGGCCTGTTCGTCGAGGTGCAGGGCACCGCCGAGGGCGCCCCGTTCGACAAGCGCGAGCTCGACGCGCTCCTCGAGCTCGGCGTGAACGGCTGCGCCGATCTGCGCGACATCCAGCTCGCCGCGCTCTCCGCGGACGGCGCCGCGTGACCGCGCACCCCGAGGAGATGGCCGACGTCGTCGCGGCGATCGAGGCGGAGTCCGCGGCGACGGGCGGCGATCTGCCGCAGATCGTCCTCGCCACCCACAACCGGCACAAGGTCGAGGAGTTCCAGGCGATCGTCGCCGCGACCCGCCCCGACCTGATCGTCGTGGCCTATGACGGCCCCGAGCCGGTGGAGGACGGCATCACGTTCGCCGAGAACGCGCTCATCAAGGCGCGCGCGGCGGCCGAGCACACCGGGCTCCCGGCGCTCGCGGACGACTCCGGCATCTGCGTCGACGTGCTCGGGGGAGCCCCCGGCGTGTTCTCGGCGTACTGGGCGGGGCACGCGAAGGACGCCGCGGCCAACCTGAACCTGCTGCTCGACCAGCTCTCCGACATCCGCGACCCGCACCGCACCGCGCAGTTCGTCTCCACCATCGCGCTCGTCGTGCCTGGCGACGCCTCGCGGGAGAGCGTCGTGGAGGGCGTGTGGCCGGGACGTCTCGCGACCGCACCGGCGGGCGAGGGCGGCTTCGGATACGACCCGATCTTCGTGCCGGACGGGCAGCCTGAGGGTGAGCAGCGCACGGTCGGCGAGTGGACTTCGCTGCAGAAGAACGCGGAGTCCCATCGGGCCCGTGCGTTCGAGGCGCTGGGGCCGCTGCTGGCCGATCTCTGAGCACCGGTGGGAGTGAGAATCACGATCATTCCCGACTAGGCGAAGTGCGCCTTCCCCAGGCGGCGACGGGCTTAGCCTGAGGTCATGCACGACCACGCGCCGACAGGGATCCGAGCGGCGGGCAACCGCCGCCTGCTCGCGATCTCGCTGGCGATCACCGCCACCGTCATGGTGGTGCAGATCGTCGGGGCGGCGCTGTCGGGATCCCTCGCGCTCCTCGCCGACGCCGCGCACATGTTCACGGATGCCGCGGCCCTGGTCATCGCCCTCATCGCGAGCACCGTCGCAGCCAGACCCGCGAACGACCGTCGCACGTTCGGCTACCAGCGCGCCGAGGTGTTCGGTGCCCTGGTCAACGGCGTCATCCTCATCGTGCTGGCGGTGTGGGTCGCCGTCGAGGGCGTCTCGCGACTGATGAAGCCCGGCGAGACCGAGATCGCCGGCGGTCTCATGCTCGTCGTCGCGATCGTCGGACTCCTCGCCAACGCGGTCGCCCTGTGGCTGCTGAGTGCGGCGCAGCGGCGGAGCCTCAACGTGCGAGGCGCGTATCTCGAGGTCCTGGGTGATCTCATCGGTTCGGCCGCCGTGATCGTCGCGGCGGTCGTCGTCATCACCACGGGATGGGATCAGGCCGATGCCGTCGCGTCGCTGCTCATCGCGGCCATGATCGTGCCGCGCGCGTTGCGGCTGCTCGGTGAGGTGATGTCGGTGCTCGCAGAATCGGCGCCGAAGGGCACGCACGTGCGCGAGATCCGCGATCACATCCTCTCGACCCCCGGTGTCGTCGACGTGCACGACGTGCACGTCTGGCAGCTCACCCGCGGTGCTCCGGTGTTCACCGCCCACGTCGTCGTCGACGACGCCGCGCTGGCCGACGGACGGGCCGCCGGCATCCTGAGCGGTCTGCAGGACTGCCTGTCGCAGCACTTCGACGTGGAGCACTCGACGTTCCAGCTCGAGCCCGCCGGCCACGTCGAGCACGGCGCCCACACCTGAGCCGCCCTCGCCCGCGGTGCGAGCCCGGCAGTCAGTCCTCCCGTCGCACCTCGGCGGGCGATTTATCGGGACGCAGCCCGCGCCAGCGCGGGTGGCGGAGGATGCCACCGGGCGTGAACTCGCCGTACTCCACCTCGCCGACGAGCTCCGGGCGCACCCACAGCGCGTCGCGGGCGTCGAGCGGCGGCACCCCGACGAGCGGATTCCGGTCGATCCGGAGCGGGGTCAGCTTCTTCATGAGGGTGCGCAGCGTCGAGTCGCTGAACCCCGAGCCGACGCGGCCGGCGTACTGCAGGCCGTCGGTGCCGGGGATGCCCAGCAGCAGCGAGCCGAACGTGCTGCTGCGTCCGCCCTTGCCGGGGCGGATGCCGGCGATCACGACCTCCTGCGTGCGGGTGAGCTTGACCTTGAGCCACGATTCCGACCGCCCGCCGCGCACGTAGCGCGAGGAGGGATCCTTCACGACGATCCCCTCCAGCCGCAGCTGCTCGCTCGTGTCGAGGGCGGCGTCGACGTCGTCGAACGCCGGCGGGACGGCGATCGGATCGACGGATGCCTCGGCCACCGCCTCCAGCACATCCCGGCGTTCGCGGAGGGCAAGGTCGGCGAGGTCGTCGCCGTCGTGCGAGAGCACGTCGAACAGGTAGTAGCGCACCGGGGTGCGGCGCGCTTCGCGCGCGATGTCTCCGGCGCGCTCGAGGTTCATGCGCGTCTGGAGCAGCGGGAAGCTGGGTCGGCCGTCGGGCTCCAGCGCGACCAGCTCGCCGTCGACCACGCACGGCTCGGCACCCAGTCCGGCGTCGACCGCGGTGAGCTCCGGGTAGCGGTGCGTGACCTCGTTGCCGCTGCGGGCGAACAGGCGCAGCCGGGCACCGTTCCACACGCCCACCGCCCGGATGCCGTCCCACTTCATCTCGACCCACGCGTGCTCGTCCCACTGCTCCGCGTCCTGCCGCGCCCGATCCGGCGTCGCCGAGGTGGCGAGCATCGGGCGCAGCGACTCCAGGTGGAGCGGGGCATCCGTCCGGCGCTCGGCCGTGTCAACGACCTCAGGTGATTTCGCGGACGCAGGACGATCGGCCGTGGAATCTCCTGCGCCGGTGAGATCACCTGATCTCGTACCCGTCCGCGGCTGCGCGTCCCCCGCCACCGCACGTCGGCCGCGACCGGCCCGGGCGGCCGCTGCGCGCGGCTCGTCGGCCTGCGGGCTGGGCTCGACGACGACACCGTCCGGCTGCGGCCGGCCCTCGGCATCCGTCTTCATCCGATGCAGCAGCCAGCTCGACTTCTCACCCTCGCCCCCGGTGCGGATGAGGGCCAGCCGCACGCGGCCGAGCGGGCCGCCCGGCCGCCCTTCGAGCGTTGCGATGACCTCGTCGTCGCGCCACTTCTCGAGGTCGTAGCGGCCGTCGTCCCAGATGGTGACAGTCCCACCGCCGTACTCGCCGGCGGGGATCGTGCCCTCGAACGTCGCGTACTCCATCGGGTGGTCCTCGGTCATGATGGCGAGGTTGTTGCGCTTGTACGAGTGGGGAACGCCCCGCGGCACCGCCCAGCTCACCAGCACGCCGTCGTGCTCGAGGCGGAAGTCCCAGTGCAGAGCCGTCGCGTGGTGCTCCTGGATGACGAAGCGCGGGCGCTCACCAGTCGGCGTCGTGCCCAGTGGGTTCGCAGGCACGGGCTCGGGCGTGCGGTCGGCGCTCCGCTTGGAGATGTAGGCCGACAGCGGCCCCGATTCGGCTTCGCGTCCACCCGCGTGAAAGCCCAGTGCGGCCATGGGGTCGCCGCCCGTCTCGATCCGTTCGAGCACCTCGGTGAACTCCAGGTGCCGCAGCCCCGGCTCGTCGAGCTCCTCCCACGTGCGCGGCGCGGCGACGGTGGGGTGCACCCGGCCCCGCAGCGAGTACGGTGCGATCGTCGTCTTCGAGCCGTTGTTCTGGCTCCAGTCGATGAGCACCTTGCCGTGCCGCTCGGACTTCTTCATGCTGCTGACCACGAGGTCGCGATGATCCGCCTCGATCGCGCGAGCGAGCTCGTTCG
Source organism: Microbacterium ureisolvens (assembly GCF_015278315.1). Classification (GTDB taxonomy): domain Bacteria; phylum Actinomycetota; class Actinomycetes; order Actinomycetales; family Microbacteriaceae; genus Microbacterium; species Microbacterium ureisolvens. The sequence goes on from NZ_JADIJE010000009.1 coordinate 20,861, forward strand.
CGAGCGCGGATGCCTGCTCGGTGGACTGGCCGGGCGGCAGGGCGGTGTACAGGTGGATGCCCTTGCTGCCGCTGGTGACCGGGTACGGCTCGAGGCCCATGCCGACGAGGATCGCGCGTGCCCAGCCGGCCACCACCGCGCACTCGGCGAGCCCCACGCCCGGACCCGGATCCAGGTCGAGCACCAGCCGATCGGCCGGGCCGCGGTCGCCGTCCGGCGCGAAGCGCCACTGCGGCACGTGCAGCTCGAGGCTCGCGACCTGCGCGAGGTAGACGAGCGTCGGCACGTCGCCGACCAGCGGGTACTCCTTGGTTCCCGTGGAGTGGGGCATCGGCATCCGTCTCACCCACGACGGCGCGCCGCGCTCGAGATCCTTCGCGAAGAAGACCATCCCGGGGTCGTCTGCGGTGCCGACGCCGTCGGGCCAGCGCTTGCGGGTGACCGGCCGGCCCACGACGTGCGGGATCAGCACCTCGGCGACTCGCGAGTAGTAGTCGATCACCTCGCCCTTGGTGGTGCCCGTCTCGGGATAGAGCACCTTGTCGAGGTTGGTGATGCGCAGGCGGCGCCCGCCGATGCGCACCAGCTGCTCGTCGCCCGCCATGGGCTCAGAGTATCGGCGCCGCGATGCGCAAGGGGTGGCCCGGTGTCGGCGCACTGGTGTTCACTGGTGAGGTGAGAGCGATCTGGAAGGGTGCACTGACGTTCGGGCTCGTCAACGTGCCGGTGAAGGTGTACTCGGCGACCGAAGACCACGACGTGTCGCTGCATCAGGTGCACAACAAGGACGGCGGGCGCATCCGCTACCAGCGCAAATGCGAGGTCTGCGGCGAGATCGTCGCGTTCCAAGACATCGACAAGGCCTACGACGACGGTGAGCGCACCGTGGTGCTCACCAAGGAGGACCTCGACTCGCTCCCGGCCGAGCGCAGCCGCGAGATCGACGTGGTCGAGTTCGTGCCCAGCGACCAGATCGACCTGCTCACACTCGACCGCTCGTACTATCTCGAGCCGGACTCCTCTTCGCCGAAGGCATACGTGCTGCTGCGCAAGACGCTCGAGCAGACCGATCGCACGGCGATCGTCCGATTCTCGCTGCGCCAGAAGACGCGTCTGGCGGCGCTGCGCGTGCGTGACGACGTGCTCGTGCTCCAGACGCTGCTATGGTCCGACGAGGTGCGCGAGGCGGCCTTCCCGTCGCTGGACGAGACGGTGCGGATCTCGGCGAAGGAGCTCGAGCTGTCGGCATCCCTCGTCGAGAGCTTCTCGAGCGACTTCGATCCGGAGGAGTTCAAGGACGAGTACCAGGAGGAGCTGCGCACGCTCATCGAGGCGAAGCTCGAGAAGGGCGACGCCGTCGACACGACCGAGACCTTCGATGAGCAGGAGGAAGAGGAAGCGGGCGGCGAGGTCATCGACCTGATGGCCGCGCTGCGGGCGAGCGTCGAGAAGTCGCGCGCGGCTCGCGAGGGCGGCTCGACCTCGACGAAGGCGGATGCCGAGCCCGCGGCGAAGTCGACGTCCAAGGCCCCGGCGAAGAAGCCGGCAGCCAAGAGCTCGTCGTCGAAGACGACCGCCAAGAAGCCGGCCGCCAAGAAGAAGGCGTCCTGAGCGGCTGACCCCGCCGGGGTCTCAGCCCTTGCGGGTGTCGCCCTCGTGGTGCTCGGGACCCCGGTCGAAGACCTCGGGGTCGAGGACGAGGGCCTCGGCCTCGTCGTGATCGGTCACGACGTCTTCCCCGGCGGCCGCGGCCTTCTTCGCCTTGCTGCGCTCACGGAGGTAGTGCCACAGCGTCACGACCGCCGTACCGCCGACCGCCGCGAGCAGGATGAGGTCGATGTAGTTCTCGACGAACTCGGCCACCGGCGGGATGAACCCGATGAGATAGCCGAACATCGTGAGCCCGAAGCCCCAGATCACCGCCCCGATGAAGTTGTAGAGCGTGTACTTCCACTTGTTCATGTGGCCGATGCCGGCGGCGACGGGGGCGAACGTGCGCACAATGGGCACGAAGCGGGCGAGGATGATCGTGAGCCCGCCGAAGCGCTCGAAGAAGGCGTTCGTGCGCTCGACGTTCTTGACGCTGAACAGCCCCGACTCCTTCTTCTCGAAGACCGCCGGGCCGCCCTTGTGGCCGATGTAGTAGCCGACTTCACCGCCGATGAACGCTGCGAGGCCGATGAGGAGCGCGACCCACCACACGCTCAGGCCGAAGACGCCGTTGGGTGCGTACGGCTGCGGGTGCGAGAGCAGTCCCGAGATGACCAGGAGCGTGTCGCCCGGCAGCAGGAACCCGACCAGCAGACCTGTCTCGGCGAAGACGATGAAGCAGACGACGACGAGCGCCCAGGGGCCCGCCCATCCGATGATCGCGGCAGGATCGAGCCAGGGGATCAGGGCGGTGGGAACTGCGTGCACGATGGTCGTCCCGTCGTCAGTCGGCGGAGGATGCGCGGATTCGCGTGCGGAAGGTGGGACTTGAACCCACACGCCCGGAGGCACAGGAACCTAAATCCTGCGTGTCTGCCAATTCCACCACTCCCGCGAGTGGACTCAGTCTACTGAGCAGACCGGACGTCCGCGGTGGGGTTGACCCCCGTTTCGGCGCGGTCAGCGGCGGATGCCGAACAGGAAGTAGCTCGCCGGGCCGATCCAGTTGACGAGGATCGCCGGGATCCACGCGGCCTTCGGCCCGCGCACCTCGTCGGCGTCGCGGTGGGCGAGGTCCCAGAACGCCAGGAAGGCGAACGCGACCTGCACGATCCCCAGGACCCCGAGGCCTGCCTTCGCGCTGGGGGAGATCTCGGTCTTCGTCATCGTGATCCTTTCGTCCGTCATTCCATCCTGCCGCGCGGGAACGGATGCCGCACCCCTCTGCGACGCATCAGCGGGCCAGCACGTCGAGGCGCTGTCCGCCCTCGATCGTGACGGCGCCGACGGCGGTGTAACCGAGCGCGGCGTAGAAGCGGTGGGCCTGCACGGCCTGCTCGTAGACCCCGAGCACGACTCGCGATTCGGGGCGCGCTCCGAGCAGGCGGGCGAGACAGAGCCTCGCGATGCCACGTCGCCGCGCCGCGGCCGCCGTGGCGAGCTCCTGGATGACGAAGACGTCGTGCGGGTCGCCTGTCAGGGCCGTCGCCTCGGCAGTGCTGCAACGCCCCAGCAGCCGCTGCCACCCGGGATCGGACGCCAGTGTGCGCCCGAGGGCGAAGCCCAGAGTGTCGCCATCCTGCGTCCCGGTGACGAGCGCCGCCCCCGGAGTGGCGAGGAACGCGGGTCCCCAGACCGCGATCTCGCCGAGCTGTCCCGGCTCCTCGCCGTAGGGCGGCGCCGCGAAGGCTTCGACATACAGCCGGGTCACGGCGTCCCACACCGACGGGTCGGCCGTGCCGGACCACAGGACGACGTCTGCCGGCGAAGGAGAGGTCACCTCGCCATCCTGGCCGATCCAGCGGACGACGGCGGGACGGAGCATCGGCTGCGCGCCTCTGTGGATAACTTTCGGCTGGCTCGGCGCCGAATTGCCAAGATGCTGACGTGACCGCTCCCGCCGCCCCCGTCGCGACCGTCGTGGCGGAGCGGGTCCGCGAGCGGTTGCGGGCGGAACGCTCAGACCCCGCGCGCGATCCCGAGTTCGCCGCTCAGATCGCGCGGGCGGAGGTGCGGCGCCACAACGACTTCGCCCTCGCCCGGGGCCTCGCGCCGGTCGACGACGAGAGCGCGTGCGTACGCGAGGTGCTGGCGGCGGTCGCCGGCTTCGGCCCGCTGCAGGCGTACCTCGACGATCCGACCGTCGAGGAGCTCTGGATCAACGCCCCGGATCGGATCTTCGTCGCGCGGGGCGGCGTCGCCGAGCGGACGCCCCTCACGCTCACCGACACGGCCGTCCGCGACCTGGTGGAGCGGATGCTGCAGTCCAGCGGCCGTCGCGTCGACCTGAGCCAGCCCTTCGTCGACGCCTCGCTGCCCGACGGCAGCCGGCTACATGTCGTGATCCCCGACATCACACGGCGTCATTGGGCTGTGAACATCCGCAAGTTCCTGCCCGCATACCGGGATCTGGGCAGGCTCGTGGCCGCCGGATCGATCGCCCCGGCGGCTGCCACGCTCCTGCGCGACGCCATGATCGGCGGGCGGTCGGTGCTCGTATCGGGCGCGACCCACGCCGGCAAGACGACGCTGCTCGGCGCTCTCATCGCGGCCTGCCCGCCCGATCAGCGCATCGTCACGGTGGAGGAGACCTTCGAGCTGGCCGTGGCCGCTCCCGACCTCGTGGCACTGCAAGGCCGTCAGCCGAGTCTCGAAGGCACCGGCGAAGTGACGCTGCGCCGGCTCGTCAAGGAGGCGCTGCGGATGCGCCCCGACCGCCTCGTCGTCGGCGAGGTGCGGGACGCCGAGGCCCTCGACCTGCTGCTCGCACTGAACACGGGCGTGCCGGGCGCCGCGACGATTCACGCCAACTCGGCGCGCGAGGCGCTGAGCAAACTCGCGGCGCTGCCGCTCCTGGCCGGGCGCAACATCGACGCCGCGTTCGTGCAGCCGGCGGTTGCGGCATCCGTCCATCTCGTCGCACATTGTGAAAGAGACGCCGCCGGCGCGCGCCGCGTCGTCGAGATCGTCGCGCCGGCCGGAATCGCGGACGGCGTCATCACCGCGCGGACCCTGTACCGGGCGGAGGCGGCGTGACGTTCGTGTGGGGCGCCGTGCTGGCAGCCGGACTGCTGCTGACGGTGTCGCCGTGGCTGTGGCCTGCGGGCTCGCATCCTCGGTCGACGGTGTCTCGCCGGGGTCGCGTCGGGCGACTTCTCGAGGACGCCGGCATGTCGCGGCTCTCCGTCGCCTCGCTGGTGGTGGTGGCGGTGGTCTGCGCCGTCGTGGCGGCGGCGATCGCGTGGCTGGTCGCTCCGGTCGCGGCGCTGGCGCTCGTCGCCGCAGCCGCCGGCGCCATCGCACCGTTCGCCTGGCTGCGCGCGCGACGTTCGAAGCTGCTGCGCGCCAGGCGCGGACTGTGGCCCGATGTCTGCGACCTGCTCATCGCCTCGGTGCGGGCGGGGATGTCGCTTCCCGACGCAGTCGGAAGCCTCGCGGACTCCGCCCCGGCCGAGCTGCGGCCGCCGTTCGCGGCGTTCGCGCGCGACATGGCCGCGTCGGGGCACTTCGACTCCAGCATCCTCAGGCTGAAGAAGAGCCTTGCCGACCCCGTCGCCGATCGGATCGTCGAGACGCTGAGGATGGCGCGGCAGGTCGGTGGCACGGAGCTCACGCCGGTTCTGCGGGCGCTGGCCGCCTCCGTTCGCGCCGATGCGTCTCTGCGCGCGGAGGTCGAATCGCGGCAGTCGTGGATCCGCGGCGCGGCGATTCTCGGAGTGGTCGCTCCGTGGGTGATCCTGGCGATGCTCGCGATGCGTCCGGAAGGCGCGCGGGCCTACGGCAGCCCGGGCGGCATCGCCCTCATCCTCGTCGGCGCGGCGGTGTCTTTCGTCGCGTACCGGCTCATGCTGCGGCTCGGCCGCCTTCCCGAGCCGCGGCGGTGGTTCGGGTGATCGGGGCGGCCGTGGGCGACGTGGCTTACGCGGTGGTGCTCGGCACCGCGCTCGGGATCGGCGCGTGCCTGCTCATCTCGCTCGCCCCGCGCTGGGGCGCGCCCAGCCTCGCGCGCCGCATCGCGCCGTACATCCGCGACATCACCGACGCGCGAGGGCTCGACGTGTCGGCGGCGGGGCTCGGGGCCACCGCGCTCACCTGGTCGGCCTTCGCCGAACGGCGTCTCGCGCGCCTCGCCGGCGGCGACGCGGCCCTCGAGCGGCGCCTGCACCGTGCGGCCTGGAGCATCGACCCGGCTCGCTTCCGCGGCCGCCAGCTCGCCTGGGCGATCGCCGGCCTCGCCGCGGGGGGAGTGGCCGTGATCGCGCTGGTGCTCGCGGGGAGAGGCTCACCGGCGCTCGGGCTGCTCCCGCCCGTCGCGTCCGTCACCGCAGCGCTCGCCTACGACACCTGGCTGACGCGCGCGGGGCGCGCTCGCGCCGCCCGCATCGAAGAGGAGCTGCCGACGGTGCTGGAGTTCCTCGCGCTCTGCCTGTCGGCAGGGGAGGGGATCCTCGACTCGCTGCGCCGGGTCAGCGAGGTCGGCGCCGGCGAGTTGACGGGCGAGCTGCGCGGCGTGGTCGTCGCCGTCGGCACGGGCTCGCCGCTGTCGGAGTCGCTCACCCGCCTGGCCGCCGGCCTGGAGATCCCGGCACTCACGCGCGCGGTCGATCAGCTCGTCGCCGCGATCGAGCGCGGTGCACCGCTCGCCCACGTCCTGCAGGCGCAGGCGCTGGATGCGCGCGAGGACGCCAAACGGGCGCTCATCGAGCGCGCGGGCCGGAAGGAGATCTTCATGCTCTTTCCGTTGGTCTTCCTGATCCTGCCGCTGAGCGTGCTGTTCGCGGTGTTCCCGGGGATCTTCATGCTTCGACTCGGACTCGGCTGACGGCCGGAAGGAGAAATGATGAACGCACGGATGCGGCGGCTGGTGTCGCGGATTCGAACCGCAGGTCGCGATCTCGCGGACGACGACCGGGGCGACGTGCCGGGCTGGGTGCTGATCACGCTCATGACCGCTGGGCTCGTGGTGCTGATCTGGGCGATGGCCGGGCCGGCGCTCGCCGACCTGTTCGAGCAGGCGATCAGCCGCGTCTCCGGACTGTGAACCCGTGGCCGGCGTCGTGATCCGCGCGATCGGGCGCGCCCGCGCGCGGCTGGCGACGGTGGTCCACGACGATACAGGCGCGAGCCCGGTGGAGTTCGTGCTCGTCGGCGCCCTCCTGACCGTCCTGACGCTCGGTGTCCTTCAGTTCGGGCTGGCGGTGTACGTGCGCAACGTCGTCCACGACGCTGCGGTCGAGGGGGCGTATCACGCCGCGCTCGCCGACACCACGCTCGACGACGGTGCACGGCGAACGCGCGACATCGTGACCCAAACTGTCGGAGCCGGATACGCGACCGACGTGACGGTCCGGCAGACGGGGGCCGTCGGCCAGGAGGCGGTCGAGGTGCGGGTGGCTACCACCCTGCCACTTGTCGGGCTGCTCGGTGCGCCTCGCTCGATGGAGGTGACGGCCCATGCTCCGGTCGAGTCCTTCGACTGAGAACGCCGGTGCGGGTTGCGATTCGTCAGATGACCCCGCAGACCGCGGATCGGCCGCGCTCGAGTTCATCCTCGTGGGGTTGCTCCTGCTCGTGCCCCTCGTCTACCTGGTGGTGGCCCTGGGCCTCATCCAGGGGCAGAGCCTCGGCGCCGAGGCGGCATCTCGGCACATCGCGCGCGCGGTCTCGACGGCCACCGACGCCGAGGATGCTCGCTTACGCGCCGACGCCGTGCTGGCGGCCGTCTCGAAGGAGTACGGGCTCGATGAGGTCGACCTGTCTATCGACTGCACCCCAGCCGGTGCCACCTGCCCGCGGGCCGGCGCCACGCTGCACGTGAGCGTCCGCACGACCGTCCCCCTTCCACTCGTGCCACCGGTTCTCGAACTCGACCGCATCGCCGCCATCCCCGTCGAGGCGTCGGCCGCGCACAAGGTGTCGCGATTCTGGAGCGAGCGATGATCCGCCGCCTTCGGGCGCTCCTGCGACGGAGCGGGGTGACGGGCGATGACGAGGGCAGCGTCCTCATCCTCACGCTCGGCTACGGCGTCCTGGCGATCGCCGTGATCCTGGTGTGCACGGCGGCGACGAGCCTGTACCTGGCGCAGAAGCAGCTGGACGCGGTGGCGGATGCCGCAGCCCTGGCCGCGGCCGACGGCTTCGAGCTCTCGGTGATCGACGGTGAACCGGTCGCGACGCTGACGGATGCGGGCGTCCGCCGCGAGGCCGAGGCGATGATCGGCGTCATCGCCACCGACGCGCGGCTGATCTCGGCGACGACCCCCGACAGCGTCTCAGCGCGGGTGACGGTGGCCGGGTCGTGGCATCCGCCGGTCGTCACGGTGTTCGTGCCGGAGGGCGTCGCACTGGAGGCGACGGCCACCAGCCGCACGGCGCTGCACTGACGAGACCGGAACGGGTCAGCCCGAGCGGTCACATGCCGGCCGAAGCCGCCCGCGCGGCGAGCGCGACCGCTTCCATGCGGGAGTGCACGCCGAGCTTGCCCAGCAGGTTCTGCATGTGCGCGCCGACGGTCTTGATGCTGATGCCCATCGCCGTCGCCACCTGCTTCTGCGTCATCCCCTCGGTCGTCATCGTGAGCACCTCTCGCTCGCGCTGGGTGAGCGAGGACAGGCGCCGGAGGTCGGCGGTCTCACCGCGGGCGGGCTTCGTCCGGTCCACCAGGCGGCGCACGCGCGCGAGGAACTCCTCGGCGTCCATCGACTCGGCGGCGTAGTCGTCAGCGCCGACGAGCAGCCCCGCCACCACATCCGCGGGCGTCGTGCGGTCGGCGGAGACCAGTACAGCGGGCATGTCGGGTCCGTAGCGATCTCGCAGTTCGCGGAGGAACCCGCAGCCGCCGTCCTCGACCTCGAGGATCGCCACCGCCGGCGCGCTGCCGTTCAGCCAGGCGGCGGCATCCGTTGCTCTTCCGAAATCCGCGGCGCGCAAGCCGAGCCGACCTACGAGTGCCACGTATGCGGATCTGACGTGGTCGCCCGCGACCACCAATGCGTATTCATCTTCCGTGCTCACGATTCCTCCCCGAATCGCGCGCCTCCCGCCCTGGAACTGCACCGGAGGATGATCCAGCTGGGATCTCAGGTTCACCCGGCGACCGCGTTCCCACGCGGCTCTCAGCTTAAGCCCAGGAATGGCGTGGCGAAAGGGCAGCGCTTGGCGAGCAACGCGACGGCCATAGCTCCGGAGGGGTGTGGTGAGCGGTCGCCTCGGCTACAGTTGTCGCGAATCGGTGCTCTGCACCCCGACCGGAAGGAGGAGAACGATGGCTGTCTTCACCATGACCCGTGCCCATTCCCCTTCCCTCGAGGTCGCCCGCACCCACTGAGATCGGCGGCCTCCCACCCTGGAGTGCCCATCCGATGTCATCCGCACGCTTCGACGCGTCCGCATCCCTCCTCCCGCCCGAGCTCGAGCCGGGCGCCGACCAGCGCTGGTCCACCTGGCCGGCTTCGTCGCCGACGCAGCGCGGTCCGCTCCCTCATCCCGATTGGCTCGTGACCTCCGCCGGGGCGTGGGACACCGAACTCGGCGTCGTCAAGACCGGCAAGGAGGCCGACGTCCACCTCATCGAGCGCGCGGTGCCGGGAACGGCCGGCGTGCTCCTCGCCTCCAAGCGCTACCGCAGCACCCACCACAGCGACTTCCATCGCTCCGGCAGCTACGAGGAGGGGCGCACCATGCGCAACACCCGCGACGCCCGTGCCGTCGGCCGGAAGTCCTCGTACGGCCGGTCGGTGGCGGCGGGCCACTGGGCGGTGAGCGAGTTCGACGCCCTCTGCCGCGCCTGGCGCGCAGGCGTGCCCGTGCCCTACCCCGTCCAGGTGAGCGAGACCGAGGTGCTCATGGAGTTCATCGGCGACGGGAGGACCGCGGCGCCGCGTCTGGCGCAGAGCCGGCTGCACGGGGAGGACCTGACGGATGCTTTCATCCAGGTGGTGGCGATCCTCGAGGCGTTCGCCCGCGCGGGCTTCGCCCACGGCGACCTCTCGCCGTACAACCTGCTCGATCACGACGGCCGGATCGTCGTGATCGACTTGCCGCAGATCGTGGATGTCGCCGCCAACCCGCAGGGACTCGACTTCCTCTACCGTGACGTCATGAACGTCTCGACGTGGTTCGCGAGGCGTGGCTGCGACAACGACCCCGAGGACGTGTTCGCCCACCTGGTCGGCGTGATGTGGTGAGCGCCCACCGACGCTCTTCGGTTGCCGAGCGCACGAGGTGCCCCGGCGCTCACCCGCCGGGGCACCTCGTGCTGCGACCTAGCGGGCGCCCTTCGCCTTCGCCGCCTGGAAGGCCTTCTCGATCTCCTGCGTGAAGGTGTTGCCCGCGGCATCCGTCGCCGTCACCCGCAGGTCGACCCAGCCGCCCTGGTCGGGCACCGGGATCCGGGCCGAGTACCCGCTGACCCAGGCGCGCGACACCGCGAAGATGTACCCGTCGCCCTCGACGGCGCCGGTGGGGGCGTCCGTCTTCGCCGACTTCAGCGAGACCGGCACCCACTCGCCGCCGGCGGCGCGCGCCTCCAGGGTCGCGCCGGTGATCGCGCCGGCGGGCGCCGTGCCCGCGACGTGGCCGAGCTCGAGCCCCAGGGTGACGGCCGAGCCCTTGCGCCGGCCTTCTCCCGCGAGGTTCTCGTCGTCGACGTCGACGTCGTAGTACGCCTGGATCATCGGCATGAGCCGGTACTCCCAGTCGCCCGCCTGACCGGCCGAGCGGAAGGTCCACTCGCTGACCGTCTTCGTGGAGCCGGCCAGGTGGGAGCCGTCCTGCGTCGCGGTGCTCACCACGCGCCAATCCTGTTCGCCGTCGGGCAGGTCGAACACGTTGGCGCCCTGGTGCTCCCGCTGCGCGATCAGCTCGCCGTCCAGATAGACGTCGGTGAGCTGCTGGACGACCGAGTCCTCCCGCCATGTGTCGAATGCTCCGGTGTGGTCGGGATCGCCGCCGTCCGCCCAGCTCGGGATGTTGATCTGGGCGGAGTCGGACTGGCGGAACGGCGCCCAGTACCCGGTGGCGACGTAGGGACGCACGATGCCGCCGTAGTACTCGGCCTCGGCGCGCTCGCCCGGCTCGTAGGTGCGCTGGATGTCGCGCATCTCCCAGCCGACGGACGTGATCATCGTGCCCTGGTACCAGCGCAGCTGATCCGTGTTGACCCACTCGGCGCGCTCGGTGCCCCGCTGAGTGCGCATCGGGAACCCGTTGCCGTACTCCGCGCCCGGCACGAAGTCGTAGCGGAACTCGCCGATCTCCTCCGGCTGGCCGATGTAACGCGTGTCGATGCGTGCGAGGTCCTTCGCCGTGTGCACGAACGAGAGATCGGACGGGATCTCACCGTCGCCGAACTCGGCGATGTCGTACACGACGTCCGAGGTCGGCACGCCGACAGCCGACAGCGTGACCCTCTTCGTGGCCAGCTGCGCCAGCAGCGCCCGACCCTCGACGCCGCTGACACCGGCGACCGGGATGCCGACGTTCGTCGTGAAGTCCTCCGACCCGACCCACTCGTTGAACTCGCCGTCTGCGTCGTTCACGACCACCAGCAGCTTCGCGCCGGCGGCTGCCGCATTCGCGGCGCGGACGGATGCCGACACCTCGGCGGACCGGGTCACGACGGCGATCTTCCCCGCGACGTCGACCGCGGCGAATTCCTCCGCGCTGCCCTTCCCGGCGTCCACGGCGGCCGCCTTGAACGACCCGTCGAGGAACGTGGAACCGATCTGCACGATGAGGTCGAGTGGCCTCTTGCCCGCCGATACGGTCAGCAGCGGCTTCTGGAGGCGCCACCGCGTGGTGAAGCCGAAGTCGGCGTCGTCGACCGTCATGGGCTGGGCCCACATCTCGTCGGTCCACACCGGCATCATCGCGCTCGCCGCGAAGCCGTCGACCGTGACGTCCATGCGGCGGAAGACGGGGTCGAGTCCGGACTGGCCCACGTCGGCCGTCACCTGCTCGGCCGTGCGCGCGTCGAGCGCGACGGTCCGGTTCTGGTCGAGCTCGAGAGTCGGCTCGCCGACCAGGACGCTCGCGATCGTGTCGGGCGTGCGCTCGAGCTCCATGAACGACATGACCGTGTAGTCGCCCTTCATGAGGCGCAGCGTGGTCTCGCCGTCGACGAGCACGGGCTCTGCCCACTCGGTCGCCGGATCCCACAGCATCGCGTACGCGGCGGCGGGGCTGCCCTCGAAGTCCGTCGCGGTGATCGTGAGGTCGTACCGCTCGGCCTCGGCGATGGTCCCGAGTGCGGTGCGGGTGACCGGCTCGTCGTCGATCGATCCGACGAGCACGCCTGACAGCTGCGTGCCGGCCGGGACCTTGGCCGGGTCCACCGTCAACGTCGCCGTCCGGGTCTCGCCCGCCGGAATGGTGAGTGCGTCGGCATCGAGGGTCAGGGCGTCGAAGGCGATCCCCGCCGACATCGGCGCGGGTCCGCTGTCGGAGCCGGGCGTCGTGTCGGTGAGCGTCGCGGTCAGTGCGACCGTGATCTCGGCATCCGTCCGGTTCGTGTACTCGACCACGCGCTCGACCGGAGTGGGCTGTTCTCCCCACATCAGCATGCCGAAGTCGCCGGAACCCGAGGCCACGACCGGTGCCTCGAGTGCCGCGTCGACGTCGATCACGCCCGTGCCGCCCTGGTACGGGGTGTGGCCCAGATCCCGCGCGGTGCTCGCGAGCGCGGCCTTGAGCTGCGCGGTGGTGTAGTCGGGGTTCGCACCGAGGAGGATCGCGGCCGCACCGGCGACGTGCGGGGTCGCCATCGAGGTGCCGCTCATGGCGATGTAGGGGCCGTCGCCGGCGCTGTCGGCCGAGCGTGCGGCGGTGACATCGTTGCCGGGGCCGGTGACGTCTGGCTTGAGAGCGCCCGAGCGCGACAGCGGTCCCTGGCTGGTGAACCACGAGAGGGCGCCCGACGGGTCGTCGACGGAGCCGACCGTGAATGCCTGGGCGGCCGAGCCGGGAGCGCCGATCGTCTCGGGGGCGCCGGAGTTGCCGGCGGCGACGACGAAGAGCGCGCCGGTCTCTTCGGCGATGCGGTTCAGAGACTCCGCCATCAGGTCCTTGCCGTCCGACGGCGACGGCGATCCGAGGCTCATCGACACGATCGGGGCGTTCTGGCCGGCCCACTCCATCGCCTCGATGATCCAGGAGTCCTGACCCCAGCCGCTGGCGTCCAGCACCTTGCCGACCAGCAGATCCGCGCCGTCGGCGACGCCGCGGTGGGTGCCGCCGTCAGACGCGCCCGTGCCCGCGATCGTGGAGGCGACATGGGTGCCGTGGCCGTTGGGGTCCCAGGCCACCTCCTCGCCCGGGACGAAGCTCTTCGAGTCGGCCAGCACGCGGCCCTCGAGATCGGGGTGGGTGTCGTCGTAGCCCGTGTCGAGCACCGCGACGGTCACGCCCTCGCCGGTGTGGCCGGCGGCCCACGCCTCGGGGGCGTCGATGTAGCCGACGCTCCCGTCGAGCGTCGCCTGCACCTTGCCGTCGAGGTGGATCGCCTCGATGCCGCCGGCGAGCGCCGGCGCCGACGAGAACGCACGGGCGGTGGGAGCGGTGAGCGCCTGCCACGCCGCTGACGCGTCGCGGTGGCCGAGTGTGGCGCCGGCGGCTCCGATGCTCTCGAGCTGGTTGTGCACCTCGAGGCCGGGGACGGGAGCGGTGTAGCCGCGGGGTGAGGCGGCGTCCTGCTCGACGATGACCGGTGTCGCGTCGACGGACGCGTCGTCGTAGCCGAACTCGATGAGCAGCGAGACGTTGAACAGGTCCTGGTCGAGCGCGCCGGAAGCCAGATACGGCATCGCGACGTCGGGCACCACGTGCAGGTCGCCGGCTGCCTCGTAGGTGCGGGCGCCGGCGCCCTCCACGGCCGTGTCGATCGACACCGCGTGGGTGCCGTCCGACAGGTCGGTGACCGTCACGCGATCGCCGGTGATGAGCGTGACGGTGTGGGCGCTGCCGGCGACCGCGGGGGCGGCGGGGGCATCCTCGGGGGCGGATGTGGCGGTCGCCGGCAGAGTTGTCAGGCCGATGCCTGCGATTCCGATCGCCAGACCGCTTGTGGCGGCGACGATCGGACGCAGGCGGCGGCCGATGGGCTGGGGTCGTGACATGCGCGAGCCTCTCGGTGTGGGGATTCCGTATCCCCACCTTCGTGGCCCGGGTGCATAAAGTGGTTGGCGGAGAAATGCCATGGCCGGCATCCGCCAGCTCCGGTGGGTGACGATGGACGGCGTGGAGAAGGTGACCGTGCTCGATGCGCTCGGCCTCGATGAGGCGCACACCGCGGTGTACCGGTGCGTGCTGCAGCAGCCGTCCGCGTCGACGGCCGAGATCGCGTCGGCCATGAGCATGTCGCTGCCGCGCACGCGCCCGATCGTCGCCGAGCTGGAGCGGCTGGGTCTGCTCGCGCGTCAGGCGTCGAGCAGCGACCGGTTCGTGGCGTCGCCGCCCTCCATCTCGCTGCGCCCGCTGCTCTTGGAGCGTGAGCGCGGGCTCACTCGCGCCCACGAGGCCCTGGTGGAGCTCAGTGATCTCTACCGCCGGTCGGCCGAGCAGCGCAGCGTCGCCGACGTGGTGGACGTCGTCATCGGAGACGATGCCGTCCGGCAGCGGGTGGCGCAGCTGCAGGCCGCATCGATCGAGCAGGTGCGCGTGCTCGTGCTGCACGAGATCGCGCTGCTCAGCGGCGAGGACAACATCGAGGAGGACCGCGCTCTCGCCCGCGGCGTGAGGTACCGCGTGATCGTCGAGAGCGCGGTGCTGGCGCGCCCAGGGTTCCTCGCCGCGGCCCGCGAGATGGCCCAGATCGGCGAGGAGATCCGGGTGCTCCCCACCCTGCCGACGCGTATGTTCATCGCCGACGACCAGATGGCGCTGGTGCCCATGCACTCGCAGGACGAGGATCGCGGCTTCGGAGCGCTGCTCATCCACCCGAGCGGCCTGCTCGACCTCGTCTCGTCGATCTTCGAGGAGTACTGGCGGGCCGCGACCGAGTTCCTCCCCATCGCGGCCGTGCCGACGACCGAGGAGGTCGACCGCGATCTCCTCCGCCTGCTGCTTCTGGGAGTGACGGATGCCGCAGCCGCCGCACAGCTCGGCATCTCGCTGCGGACGGTCCAACGCCGCGTGGCCGAGCTGATGGAGACCGCCGGCGTCACCACACGCATGCAGCTCGGCGCCGAGGCCGTGCGCCGCAGCTGGGTCTGAGTCGTCACCAGCCGTGGGCGTTCAACCACCCCCGCCGGCTGTGCGCCTCCGCGGCCGTCTCGGCGGGGTCCGAAGTGTCGTGCTCGACGAGCCGAGAGGAGTCGTCCAGCTCCACGAAGCGCAGGCAGACCGGGCAGAGGGCGCGTCCGTGCGGGAAGCCGTCGGCCTGCGGCTCCGCCGGGGCGCCGGGCGTCGCGGAGCCGGGGCAGCGAGCGGGGTCGGCTCCGGCATCCGACCACATGATCGTGCGGTGGCGATGAAGCCCCGCGTGATCGAGCGGACGCGTGCAGCGACGCCCGTCGTTGCGGCTGCGGCAGAACTGCAGCACCTCGCTCACGGCTTCACCCGCGGCACATAGCGCGGCACCCACCGCACGAACGCGAGGGCGCCGACGAGCCCGATCGCCCCCATGACGCCCGTGGCGACAGCGAGTGAGGCCGCGGCAGCGATGCCCGAGACCAGCAGCGGCGCGACCGCGCCGCCGGCGTCGGTGAGCGTGCGCCACGAGCCCAGGAACGGCGCCGGATCCGCCTTCGGCGCGACATCGGCGCCGAGCGTGAGCAGGATGCCGCTGGACAGCCCGTTGCCGACGCCGAGCACGGCGGCGAACATCGCGAACCACATCGCCGCCTCCGGCAGGTCGTGGGTGAAGGCGAGCGCGACGAAGCCCGCCCCCATCAGCAGCATCGCGGGAAGGGCGGCCCAGAGGCGACCGAACCGGTCCATCACCTGGCCGCTGGCGTAGAAGAGGGCGAAGTCTATCGCGCCGGAGATGCCGACGACGAGCGCGATGGTCTGCGCGTCGAGTCCGATCGACACGCCCCACAGCGGCAGCACCACCTGCCGCGCAGACCGGACGGCGGAGAGGGATGCCGCGGCCAGGCCCAGCGTCGACAGCACGCGGCGGTGGCGCCACATCGTGCGGATGACGCCGGTGCCCGCTCCCGAGCCCGCGTCGGATCCGGCTTGCGGCCGCTGCGCCCGCGGCACGGGGATCGAGCCCGTGACCGGCTCGCCGGTGTCTTCGGTCTCCATCGCCTCCGTGCGTCCGCGTGCCGTGGGGGCCAGGAACTGCTTCTCGGGATCCGGTCCCAGAAGCACGAGCAGGACCGTGGCCACGAGGCATCCGCCGAAGAACCACACAGTGGCGTGCTCGTCGCCGAAGATCGCAAGGAGCGCCGCTGCGACGAACGGCCCGATGAACATGCCGAGCCGGAACGTGCCGCCCAGCATCGAGAGCGCGCGCGCCCGGAACGACAGCGGAACGCGCGTCGTCATGAAGGAGTGGCGCGCGAGGCCGAAGGCGGCGGCGCAGAAGCCGATGAGGAACACGGCGATCGCGAAGATCCCGAGCGAGGGAGCCAGCGCCATCCCGACGATGCCGGCCAGCGAGACGAGGCCGGCGATCGCCATGGTGAGCCGCTCGCCGATGCGCGCCACCGCCCAGCCCGCGGGGATGTTGCCGCACAGCTGTCCGACGACCAGGGCCGAGGCGACGAGGGCGGCGGTGGCGACATCCGCTCCCAGCTGCGCGGCGATGACGGGGATCAGCGGGATGACGGCACCCTCGCCGAGTGCGAACAGCACCGTCGGGCCGTAGACCATCGGGCCGAACCGCCACAGGACGTCGCGAGCGGTGGGGGCATCGGCGTGATCGGACATCGCTTCCACGTTAGTCTGGAGTGTCATGCTCGACTTCGATCCCTCCGCCGACATCCAGGCCCTGCGCTCCACGTTCGCCGACATCAAGGCCGTGGTCGACGTCGAGGCACTCAACGCCGACATCGCCCGACTCAGCGAGGAGGCCGGCGCCCCCGACCTCTGGGATGACGTCGAGAAGGCACAGAAGGTCACCAGCGCCCTCAGCCACCGCCAGGCGGAGCTCAAGCGGGTCACCGACGTCGAGCGGCGCCTGGACGACCTCGACGTCCTCGTCGAGCTCGCGAACGAGATGGACGACGAGGACTCCGCCGAGGAGGCCCGCCACGAGATCGCCGAGCTCGAGGACATCATCAGCCAGCTCGAGGTGCAGACGCTGCTGGACGGCGAGTACGACGAGCGCTCCGCGGTCGTGACCATCCGCTCGGGTGCGGGCGGCGACGACGCCACCGACTTCGCCGAGATGCTGCTGCGCATGTACCTGCGGTGGGCCGAGCGTCACAAGTACCCGGTGAAGGTCATGGACACCTCGTACGCCGAAGGCGCCGGCATCAAGTCGGCCACCTTCGAGGTCGACGCCCCCTACGCCTACGGCACCCTCTCGGTCGAGGCCGGCACGCACCGCCTCGCCCGCATCAGCCCCTTCGGCTCGGCCGACAAGCGCCAGACCTCCTTCGCCGCGGTCGAGGTCATCCCGGTGATGGAGGAGGCCCAGGAGGTCGACATCCCCGAGGGCGACATCCGCGTCGACGTCTTCCGCTCGTCGGGCCCCGGCGGCCAGTCGGTCAACACGACCGACTCCGCGGTGCGTCTGACCCACATCCCGACCGGCATCGTCGTGTCGATGCAGAACGAGAAGTCGCAGATCCAGAACCGCGCCGCCGCCATGCGCGTGCTGCAGACGCGCCTGATGCTGCTGCAGCGCGAGGAGGAGGCCGCGAAGAAGAAAGAGCTCGCCGGCGTCATCACCGCGAGCTGGGGCGACCAGATGCGCTCGTACTTCCTCTACGGCCAGCAGCTGGTCAAGGACCTGCGCACCGGGCACGAGGTCGGCAACCCGGCGGTCGTCTTCGACGGCGACCTCGACGGGTTCATCTCGGCCGGCATCCGGTGGCGCAAGCGCAAGGACGACGAGTAGAACAGGGCGGATGCGTCGGGGCGAGTGTCGCTGGACACCCAGGCGGGGCATCCGCATAGGCTCGTTAGGCCATGATCCGGTTCGAGAACGTCACGAAGCGCTTTCGCGGCACTTCCCACCCCGCGCTGAGCGATGTCGACTTCGAGGTGCAACGCGGGGAGTTCGTCTTCCTCGTCGGCGCCTCCGGGTCGGGGAAGTCGTCGTGTCTGCGGCTCATCCTCCGCGAGGAGACGCCGTCCGAAGGCCGCGTGGTCGTGCTCGGTCGCGACCTGCGCAGCCTGTCGAATCGCAAGGTGCCGTACTTCCGGCGCCATGTCGGCGCGGTCTTCCAGGACTTCCGGCTGCTGCCGACGAAGACCGTCTTCCAGAACGTGGCGTTCACCCTGCAGGTCATCGGGTCCTCGCGCGGCTTCATCCAGCAGGCGGTCCCCGAAGCACTCGCCCTCGTCGGTCTCGCCGGCAAGGAGAAGAGGTTTCCGCACGAGCTGTCGGGCGGTGAGCAGCAGCGCGTCGCGATCGCGCGCGCGCTGGTGAACCGGCCGCAGATCCTGCTGGCCGACGAGCCGACCGGAAACCTCGACCCCGCGACCTCCGTCGACATCATGCAGCTCCTGGCGCGCATCAACGCCGGCGGCACCACCGTCGTCATGGCCACGCACGAGGCCGGCTTCGTCGACCAGATGCAGCGCCGTGTGATCGAGTTGAGCCACGGTGAGATCGTGCGCGACGAGCGGCACGGCGGCTACGGCGACCGCTCGGGCCTGCCGAGCCTGGCCCCTGAGCCGGAGCGCGGCGCCGCAGCCGTGGCTGCGCTCACCGCCGTCCTCGAGGTGCAGCGGGAGGCGGCCATCGCCGCCGCGGCGGGCCTGGATCCGACCGCGGTGGACGACGACGAGTCCACGCCGGCGGATGCCGCGTCCCCGGCTGCTGCTGCCGCCGCTGCGGCCGCCGCAGCAGCCGCGGCGGTGGCGGTCACCGCAGCTGAGGCCAGCCAGGCCGCGGCTCTCGCCCAGGCCGTCGAACCTGCGCCGGACGGCGATGACGAGGTGGAGGCATCCGTTCCCCCGAAGCCGGCGCCCCCGCACACCCAGTCGATCCCCGTCGTCGACGCACGCGAGCTCGCCGTCGAGGAGCTCGGACTCGCCGACCGGCTCGGCCTCGGCGAAGTCGACCCCGATGACGAAGTGGGGCCCACCTCATGAGGTTCGGACTCATCATGTCGGAGGCGTTCACGGGCCTGCGACGCAACCTCTCGATGGTCGTGTCGGTGGTGCTCGTGACGTTCGTCTCGCTGACCTTCGTCGGCGCGGCGATCCTCATCCAGATGCAGATCGGCACGATGCGCGACTTCTGGGTCGAGCGCGCGCAGGTCGCGGTCTACATGTGCACGAACATCTCGACCCCCGCGACGTGCTCGAACGGCGAGGCGAGCCCGGAGCAGGTCGAGGAGGTGCGTGCGAAACTCGAGGGCAGCGCGCTGGCACCGCTCATCCGCGAGCTGCAGTTCCTCGACCACCAGCAGGCCTACGACGAGCTGCTGCAGATCGCGGGGGAGGAGAACGCCAGCGTCATCACCCCGGATCAGGTGAACGAGACGTTCCGGATCACGCTCGTCGATCCGTCGCAGTCCGACGTGATCATCGAGGCCTTCAGCGGCATCCAGGGCATCGAGCAGGTCCAGGACCAGATGCAGTACCTCGATCCGCTCTTCTCGGCACTCACGATCGCGACGTACATCGCCGTCGGCATCGCCGTGCTCATGCTGATCGCAGCCGTGCTGCTGATCGCGACGACGATCCGGCTCTCCGCGTTCGCGCGGAGGCGCGAACTCGGGATCATGCGTCTGGTCGGGGCATCCAACCGCTTCATCCAGACCCCGTTCATCCTCGAGGGCGTCTTCGCCGCGCTGCTGGGCTCGCTGCTGGCCTGTGTGGCCGTCATCGCGGGCGTCCACTTCGGCGTCGACACCTATCTGCGCAACCGCGTGGACTTCGTGACGACGTGGGTGGACGTGGGCGATGCGTGGTTGGTGGTGCCGGTGCTGATCCTCGTGGGCGTCGTGCTCGCCGCGCTGTCGGCGGGCTTCGCGATCCGGCGCTGGCTGCGCGCGTGACCGTCATCCCTGGCCGACGACCCACGCCTGGTCGCTGAGCTCGTCGAAGCGCGGGTACACTGAAAGGCTGCCGTGGGCGCCTTCACCCGTCGAGGGACCGCCGGGCGGCAAGCTTTCACAAGCCCAGCAACCGGAATGGAGCGGCGATGCCCAGGGAACGCGGTGAGAAGGTCGTGGCGACCAATCGTCGCGCGCGCCACGAGTACGCGATCGAGAAGACGTACGAGGCCGGCCTCGTGCTGACCGGCACCGAGGTGAAGTCGCTGCGCGAGGGGCGCGCGAACCTCTCGGACGGCTACGCGTACATCGACAACGGCGAGGCGTTCCTCGACGCCGTGCACATCCCGGAGTACTCGCAGGGCCACTGGACGAACCACTCGTCCAAGCGCACTCGCAAGCTGCTGCTGCACAAGGACGAGATCATCAAGCTCTCGCACGCCGTCGCCGCGGGCGGCTACACGCTCGTGCCGCTGAAGCTCTACTTCTCGGACGGCCGGGCCAAGGTCGAGATCGCCGTCGCGAAGGGCAAGCGCGAGTTCGAGAAGCGCCAGACGATCCGCGAACGCGAAGACAAGCGCGAGGCCGAGCGCGCGATGCGCACGCGCAACCGCCTCGGCGAGTGACAGCCGCGGGCTACCGCACCACCGTGCCGGCGGCATCCGGCGCCGCGTGCGCCGCACTGTCGCTGAAGGCTGCCTTCGGCACGAAGCAGAGCAGCACCGCGGCGACGAGCGCTGTCGCGCCGCACACGACCCACACCGTGACGTAGCCCGAGAACGAGCCCGCCGTGCCCTCGGCGACCGCGCCGGTTGCGCCGTGCAGCAGTGCGATGCCGAACACGCAGGAGGCGATCGCGCCGCCGACGGTCTTCACCGAGTTCGTGAGGCCGGTGGCGACACCCGTCTGCGACGGGGGAGCAGCGGATGCCGCGGCCGCCGGCAGCGCCGCGACCAGGGCTCCCGAGCCGAGGCCGACGACGATCATGTTGACGATGACCTGGGTGTACGTGTGGTGCAACGGCAGGAACATCAGAAACCCGACGCCGACGAGCGTCGCCGCGCCGATGAGGGTGACCCGTGGCGCGGTCAGGCGGGCGATGAGGGGATAGAGCAAGGCGCCGGTGATCATCGCGATGAGGTACACGCCGATGATGAGCGAGGTCTGGAAGCCGGTCGTGCCCAGCCCGTAACCGTAGGTCTCGGGGTCCGTGCGCGCGAAGGTCGACAGCGGCGCCTGCGCGCCGAGCACGCTCACGCCGAAGAGGCCCGCCGTCAGGAACACCGGCCCGAGCGCGGGGGATCGGAACATGCGCACGTCGATCAGCGGATCGTCGTGGCGCAGCTCCCAGAGGGCGAACGGCACCACGAGCAGAACGCCCAGGGCGGTCACGAGCCACGCGACGGGATCGGCGGGGCCGTTCAGGCGCAGCAGGCTCAACCCGCCGGTGAAGGCCACGAGCGCGAGCGAGATCAGCACGAGCCCCACATTGTCGAGGCGGCCACCCGTCGGCTCGGGCGACTCCTTCACCCCGAACAGGATGACGAAGAAGCATGCGACGACGAGCAGCGCGGGAACCAGCAGCACGATCCACAGCGGCAGGCTGTCGATCAGCATGCCGCCGACGAGCGCACCGATGATGGCCCCGCTCTCCAGGGCGGCGACGAGGAAGCCGGCGGCGCGCGCCGTGATGGTCGAGCGGCCCTCCATGCGGCGGGAGCGCGACCAGATGAGCGCGATCTCGAGCGGAAGCCAGACGACGTAGAAGCCCTGGATCGCCCAGGCGGCGAGGAAGACCGCGAAGGAGTCGGTGAAGGGGAGCACGAGCGAAGCCGCCGCGGTGATCGCGGTCGAGATGACGAGCATCCGCTTGTGCCCGACCATGTCGCCGAGCTTGGCGAAGGCGGGGACCACCAGAGCCGACAGCATCAGCTGGGTGCCCTCGAGCCAGTTGACGTCGGCGTCGTGGACGCCCAGGTGCCGTGCGATGTCGGTGAGCATCGGCGTGTAGTAGCCCTGGATCACACCGCTGGTGAACTCCACGAACGCGAGGAAGCCGACCACGCCGGCGAGCGCGCCGATCGTCACACGTGAGGACATGGCGCGGCGCGTCATCCTTGCTCCTTCGGCGGTGGACCCCAGCCCCGCGCTCGAGCTTCCGACGTCGGGTCGCCGGGGGATGGTGCGGGTGCTGTCACTCTAAGCGCTGCAGGAGCGTGCGATGGAACAGCTCACCCCGCTCGAGTGCGGTGATCTCGACCCGCTCGTCGACGCCGTGTATCGACCCGCGCTGCGCCTTGCTCATCTCCAGCGGCGCGAAACGGTAGACCGCCGGCGAGAATCGGTGGAAATGGCGCGAGTCGGTCGCGGCCATCATCACGTAGGGCACGGTGGCGGCGTCGGGGTGCGAAACGCGCACCGCATCGCTGATCAGCGCGAACTGCGCGTTCTCGGTCGATGACTCGGGCGACGGGCCGTCGCCCTCGAGCACTTCCACCGTCACGTGCCGGTCTGCGACCCGGCGTCGTACGCGCCGCACGGTGCTGTCCACCGACTCGCCGAGCGCGATGCGCAGGTTGAGCGTCGCGGATGCCTGCGAGGGGAGCACGTTCGCCGCGGTCCCGCCCGACTGCATCGTCGCCGCGACGGTGGTGCGCACGAGCGCGGCGGGTTCGCCGCCCAGGGCGGTGAAGACCCGCGCGGTCAGCCACGGGGTCGCTGCGAGCAGTCGATAGAGCGCCCGCGGGACGGTGCCGGACCGGCCCGCGAAGAGTTCGAGCATGCGCGAGACGGCGGTCGGCGTGCGAGGGCGGAACGTCGAGGGCGACAGGCGCTCGACGGCCCGCGCGATGCGGCGGACTGCGGTGCGCGCGGGTGGGGCGGAGGCGTGACCGCCCTCTCCTCGCGCGCTGAGCCGGAGCGTCAGGACGCCCTTCTCGCCGACGCCCACCATCGCCGCGCTGCCGCGGACGAACGGCAGCGGGGCGTCGACGACCGCGCCGCCCTCATCGAGGACGAGCCACGGCGATACACCCCGTTCGCGCAAGGTCTCGGCGACGAGGCGGGCGGCACCGCCGAAGGTCTCCTCATCGCCGCCGAACGACAGGTACACGTCGCGCGCGGGCGTGAACCCGGTCGCGAGCAGGTTCTCGACGGCCTCGAGCACGACGACCAGCGGACCCTTGTCGTCGAGCGCACCGCGCCCGTACACCCATCCGCGCTCGATGCGCCCTTCGAAGGGCGGGTGAGTCCAGGGGTCGCTCTCATCGACGGGGACCACGTCGTAGTGGGCCATCAGGATGACCGGGTCCGCGCTTCGGCGGCCC
Organism: Microbacterium ureisolvens; assembly: GCF_015278315.1. Taxonomy (GTDB): domain Bacteria; phylum Actinomycetota; class Actinomycetes; order Actinomycetales; family Microbacteriaceae; genus Microbacterium; species Microbacterium ureisolvens. Next base: position 43,953 of record NZ_JADIJE010000009.1, read on the forward strand.
GCCCACCGGTAGAGGATGCCGAGATCGCCGATGAGCTCGCGTTCGAGGTGCTCGTGCACGAGCGGGTACAGCTCGACGAGCAGATCCGCGAAGGCGTCGAACGGCCGCTGTCCGCGCTCCCCGCGTTCGGCCGACACGGTCGGCAGCTGGATCATGCGCGACAGGCGCTCCGCGATCCCCTCGCGGACTGCGATCTTCATCGGGCGGCGAAGCGGGCCTCGACGGCCGCCGAGACCACGATGTCCTCCGGCTGCAGCTGCACCGCCGGCGCCCCGCCGGCATCGGCGGCGAACGACGCCTTCGCCATGAGCATGCGGGGTGCCGGCGCCGACTCGGTGCGGCTCTGCTCGGTGAGCAGACCGACGTCGGCGAGCTCCAGCGCGGTGACCTTCTCGAGGCCGAGCGCGCTCGCGTAGGCGGTCGCACGCGCCACCGCGACGCGGACCGCCTCGGTCGCTACGTCGCGCTCGACCGCCGCGCGCGTCTCGGGCGTGAGCTTCCACTCGATCCAGCCGAGCTGCACGCCTTCGCGCTCGGCGACCTCGCCGGCCCACCATGACAGCACGGCGAAGTCGGTGAACGTCACCGAGAAGTCGACCGTGGCGTAATGCACCGGCGCGAGTCGCTTGCCCTCGTTGTTCCAGGGGCGCTCCGACCAGACCGAAACCCGCTGACTCGTCCACTCGGCGACGGTGCCGGCGGTCTTCCGCGAGATCAGGTCGTCGCGCACCGGCTCGGTGAGGCCTGCCATGCGCTCGACGACCGCGCCGCGCTCGGGGCCCTCGGCACGGATGGTGAGGTGCGCGATCGCGCGCTCCGGGGCGATGCGGGTCTCGTGTTCCCCGCGGACCGTGATGACGACGTCGCTCATGACGCCGACTCTACGCACCCCGCGCGCGAGTTCCGAGAAATCTTCATTCAGCTGCATCCAAACGCCCACCCGCCTGGGAATCACTCTTCGATGGGCGGCGCAACAGCCGCCCCGACCAAGGAGGACCACCGTGCGAAACAAGATTCTCGCGGGCATCGCCGCAGGGGCGGTCGCCGCCCTCGGCCTGATGGTCGCACCCGCCGGCGCCGCCACTGCCGGCAACGCCCAGCTGTCAGTGCTTCACGGCATCCCCGACACTCCCGTCGATGTGTACGTCAACGGCGAGCTGACCATCGACGACTTCCAGCCCGGCGATCTGGCCGGACCGCTGGAGCTGCCCGCCGGCGACTACGAGGTCGCCCTGACCGAGACCGACGCCGCCGACGACAGCTCGCCCGTCCTCGGCCCCGTGACCCTCACCCTCGCGCCCGACATGAACTACACCGCCGTCGCTCACCTCAACGCCGACGGCACCACCCCGACAGCGACCCTGTTCACCAACGACACATCGGCGACCGCGGCCGGCGAGGGCCGGCTCACCGTCCGGCACGTCGCGGCGGCACCGGCCGTCGATGTGCTCGCCGGAGGATCGCCGGTCATCGAAGACCTGTCGAACCCCGACGAGGCCACGCTCGATCTCGCGGCGGGAACCGTCTCGGCGTCCGTCGCTGCGGCTGGAACCACTGACCCCGTGCTCGGCCCCACCGACGTCGACGTCCAGGAAGGGGTCCTCACGATCGTGTACGCGTGGGGCAGCCTCGAGGACGAGAACCTGGCCGTCGCTGTCCAGACGATCTCGGGTCTGCACTCGGCTCCTGACGGGGTTCCGTCGGGCAGCGGCGGCCAGCTCGCCGAGCGTGACGCGATGATGCAGGCGCTCCTCGTCCTCGGTGGTCTCGCCGTCGCAGCGGCGATCGCAGCGTCGGCAGTGGTCGTCGCAAGCGCGCGGTCCCGCCGCTGAGCGGGCGCGACATGGCCAGGACGATCGCGGGGGCGCTCACCGCTCTCGCGGTCGTCCTCGTGCTGGCGGGGTGCGGCTCGTCCGCCACCGAGACCACCCCGCCACCGGCGGCATCGACGGCCACGGCGATCCCCACGCCGCTCCCCACACCGGTCGTCGAAGTGCCGGTCGCGGCGGCCACTCCGACACCCCCGCGGACATCGCAGCCGCCGGTGCGAGTGGTCGCCGCCTCGGTCGGCGTCGACGTCCCCGTGGTTCCGGTCGGAGTGGAGACGGGCGGCTTCATGGAGCTTCCCGTCGACCCCGCGATCGCCGGGTGGTACCGGTTCGGCGCCGACCCGGCGAGCCCCGACGGCAACGTGGTCATCTCCGCACACGTGGACGCGCCGGCGTACCCCATCGGCCCCTTCAGCCGGCTCCGGGATCTCTCGGGAGGCGACGCCGTGGAGGTGACGGATGCCGGAGGCACCACGCACCGATATTCCGTCGAGTCCGTGACCTACTACCCGAAGGCGGCACTGCCGGTGGATGAACTGTTCGCCCGCGCCGGGGCGCGTTCGCTGGTGCTGATCACCTGCGGCGGAGCGTTCGACTCCACGACGGGCCGATACGCGGATAACGTGGTCGCCATCGCGACCCCGATCGGATGAGGCGGCGACGTGGCCGGCCCGAGGAGAGGAAGCAGCGTGGACGAGGCGCACGAACGGGAGCTGAGCGATCGCTTCCGCGGCGGCGACGAGCGCGCGCTCGAGGAGATCTACCGCCGGTGGTCGCCCGTCGTGTTCACGATGGCGCTGCGATTCGTCGGCGATCGCGGCGACGCCGAGGACGTGACGCAGAAGACGTTCGTCTCGGCGTGGACCTCGCGGGAGTCGTACGACTCGTCGAAGGCGAAGCTGTCGACCTGGCTGATCGCGATCACGCGCCGCCGGATCGCCGACACGCTCGAGGCGCGGGCGAGGGTGCGCGCCTTGCAGGAGGAACTGCAGCGGTTCACGACGCCGGACGCCGTCGTCGGCGCCGAGATCGACCTCGGCGACCGGCTGCTGCTGGCCGACGAGATCGATCGACTCGAACCGGACGCCCGTCGCGTGGTGCGCTTGGCGTTCTACGACGACCTCACCCACGAGCAGATCTCCGAGAGGCTGGGCATGCCGCTCGGTACCGTGAAGAGCCACATCAGGCGAAGTCTCACCCGCCTGCGCAGCCGATTGGAGGTGGGCCATGCAGCATCTTGATCCCGACCGTCTGTCGCTGATCGCGCTCGGAGAGCCCTCCACCGATGCGGAGCGTGCGCACCTCGACGTGTGCGACACGTGTGCGCTCGAGCTCGCGGAATTGGAGTACACGGTCGTCGTCGGCCGGTCCACGGTCGCCGTCGGCGACCTCGAAGCGCCGCCGGAGCGCGTGTGGGAGCGGATCGCGGGCGAACTGCAGCTGACCGGCGCCGCAGCCACATCGATCCCGCCGGCCGAGGGCCCAGCCGCGGCGGAGGGCGCGGCATCCGTTCCCGCCGCTGACCGTGCAGGCAGGACGCCCGCCCGCCGGACGTCGCGCTTCCGGCTGCTGTTCGCGCTGGCGGCGAGCATCGCCCTGGTGGTCGGCGTCGTGGGGACGGTCGCGCTCGTCAGGCAGAGCCAGCCGGTGGAGATCGCGGCGGCGACGCTCGACGCGTTCCCCGCCCACCCCGACGCGTCGGGCACGGCGGTGGTCGTCGAGACGGCCGACGGCGAACGCCAGGTGGAGGTCGATCTCGACGACGCCGAGGCCGACGACGGATTCCGCGAGGTGTGGCTCATCACGGCCGATGCGACGGCGCTGGTGAGCCTCGGCGTGCTGGAGGGCAGCACCGGAGTGTTCCCCGTGCCCGAGAACATCGATCTGCGGGAGTACGTGCTCGTCGACATCTCGCAGGAGCCGAGTGACGGCAATCCCGATCACTCCGGCGACTCGATCGTGCGCGGCGAGCTCGGTTTCGCATGACCGAGCCGTCATAGCCCGCCGGCACCTTCGGATGTCTGCCACAGGCGCCGCCTGCCGCGCAACCCGCTCCTCGCGCCGCCGGTGCCGGTCTAGCGTCGACAGCAGGTGACCGACGACAGGAGCGACGCCATGTCCCGCAACGTGAGGCTGCTGCACTGTGCACCCGACGACGTGTTCGAGGTGCTGAGCGACGGATGGCTCTACCCGTCGTGGGTGGTGGGGGCCTCGCGCATGCGCGAGGTGGACGAGACATGGCCGATGGCGGGCGCGCAGCTGCATCACTCGTTCGGCGTGTGGCCGGCGCTCATCAACGACAAGACCGTCGTCGAGGAGTTCGTGCCGGGTCGCATGATGGTGATGCGGGCGCGCGGGTGGCCGATCGGGGAGGCGCGCGTGACCATCGACGTCAAGGCGCGCGGCGACGAGTGCGTCGTGCGCATCCAGGAGGAGGCGATCGCGGGACCTGGGCGGTTCGTGCCGGCGCCGCTGATGGACATCCCCCTGCACTGGCGCAACAACGAGACGCTGCATCGGCTGGCGTACCTCGCAGAGGGGCGGGCGGCGCGCCGCACAGCCGCCACGACGGCCGAGAAGGAGATGGCCGCGTCCGGTGAGGAGCCGTCGGCCGCGCTCGGCGGGAGCGAGGGGACGGATGCCGCCCCGGAAGCCGGCGGGCCGGCCGAGCGAGAGGATGGAGCGATGACGCGGGACGAAGAGCAGGAGTCCGCGGGGCGGAGCGGCCAGAGCGACTGGGTGGATGCCGCGACCTCGATCGATGCGGTCGAGGCGGGTCCCGCGGACGAGCCGGGCGAGAGCGAGTCGCTGCCGCCGCTCGGTTCCGCCTCGCAGAGCTCCGACGCGCGGGACGCGGATCCGGTGTTATCCGACGCGGAGAGCCCCGTCGCTGATGACTCCCCGATGGATGACACCGGATCCGCGGGCCTCGACGAGCGCGTCGCCCGTGGCGACGAGGCGGGCGCCTCGGCGGGCACCCCCGAGGACTCGTGGAATCCGATGTCGGGAGCAGGGGAATCCGAGCCGATCGCACCGGAGGCGGACGCGGGGTCCGTCGCGCCACAGGCGGAGGCCGGCGCCGAGGATCAGTCAGGCGACTCATCGGCCGAGCCGGCGGCGCGCCAGGCAGCCGCCGCCGTGAAGAAGCCGGCTCCGAAGCCGAAGCGCGCGACACCGGGCACGGAGGAGGCGCCGTCACCGTGAGCACCCGACCCCGGCGCGGCGGCACCGAGCTCGATGCCGTGGTGGTGGGATCCGGACCCAACGGTCTCGCCGCCGCCGTCACTCTCGCCCGCGCGGGCCTGCGCGTGCGCGTGTTCGAGCGCGCCGACCGGCCGGGTGGCGGCGCGGCCACGCGGGAGCTGACGCTTCCCGGTTTCCAGCACGATGTGTGCTCGGCAGTGCACCCGATGGCGTTCGAATCGCGGTTCTTCCGCGAGTTCGGCCTTCGCGAGCGCGTCGAGTTCGTCACGCCCGAGGTCTCTTTCGCACACCCCCTCGACGAACGCCACGCCGGCGTCGCCTATCGCGACCTCGGCCGCACGATCGAGGCACTGGGTCCTGACGCCCTCGCCTACGCCCAGCTGCTGGAGCCGCTCGTCAGGCGATCGACCGCCGTCGCAGACTTCACCGGGTCGCCGCTCGTGCGCGTGCCCGACGACATCCCCACCGCGCTCGCATTCGGGCTCCGTGCGCTCGAGCAGGGGAGCCCGGCCTGGAACGCCCGCTTCCGCGAAGACGCTGCGCCGGCGATGCTCACCGGTGTCGCCGCGCACACCATCCTGTCGCAGCCGAGCATCGCCGCCGCGGGTGCGGGACTCGCGCTCGCCGCCTACGCGCACGCACGCGGTTGGCCCATCCCGATCGGCGGCAGCCAGGCCATCATCGATGCGATGATCGACGATCTCCGCGACCACGGCGGGGAGGTGGTGGTCGACCACGAGGTCACCTCGCTCGCCGCGCTGCCGGACGCGACCGTCACCCTGCTCGACGTCACTCCCAAAGCCCTCGTCCGCATCGCGGGCGACGCGATGCCCTCGCGCTATCGGCGTCGCCTGCAGCGCTTCCGCTACGGCGACGGCGTCGCGAAGGTCGACTTCGCTCTGAGCGAGCCCGTGCCCTGGACGCACCCCGAACTCCGCCGCGCCGGCACGGTGCACGTCGGGGGGACGCGCGCGGAGGTGGCGGATGCCGAGAACCAGGTGAATCGCGGGCGGCTGCCCGAGCGGCCGTACGTGCTGGTCTCGCAGCCGTCGCTCTTCGACGCGACCCGGGCACCGGCCGGCAGACACACGCTCTGGACGTATACGCACGTCCCGGCGGGCAGCGCCGTGGACCGCCGGGAGGCGGTGACACGTCAGATCGAGCGCTTCGCCCCCGGCTTCCGCGACACGATCCTCGCGACGAGCTCCCGCACCGCGCGCGAGGTCGAACGGCACAATCCGAACTATCCGGGCGGCGACATCGCCGCGGGCGCGCCGAGCTTCTGGCAGCTGTTCAGCCGCCCCGTGCTGAGCCCCGACCCGTGGCGCACGCCGATACCGCGCGTCTACCTTGCGGGTGCGTCGGCCGCGCCGGGACCGGGCGTGACAGGACTTCCCGGCTGGTTCGCGGCGCTGAGCGCGCTGCGCCACGAGTTCGGGACGCGGACGCGCCCCGATCTCTCGCCGCGACCCACGGCGGGCAGTAGCATCTCCGACTAGCACGTCGGTGATCACGCGTCGAGCCCCTTCATCGCGCGCGCGGCAGGCAGGATCTTTCGCGTGTGTCCAGCCGCCGCGACCCACACGCCGGGAGGCGCCCGTCTGCGGCGCTGTGGCGTGCTCACACCGACAGGCCGGCTCGCAACGTGTGGTCGGGGGTCCTGTTCGGCATCGGGCTGATCGCCTTCGTCGATGAGGCGGTGTTCCACCAGCTGCTGCACTGGCACCACTTCTACGATCTCGCCTCGTCCGATGTCGGTCTCGTCTCGGATGGCGTGTTCCACGCGCTCAGCTGGTTCGCGACGATCGGCGGGCTGTTCCTGCTGGCCGACCTGCGACGGCGCGACGCCCTCGTGTGGTCTCTCTGGGTCGGCGGGGTGCTCACGGGCGCGGGAGTCTTCCAGCTCTACGACGGCATCGTGCAGCACAAGCTGTGGGGCATCCACCAGATCCGCTATGTCGACGACCTGATCGTGTACGACGTGATCTGGAATGTGGTGGCGTTCGTGATGATCGGCCTCGGGGTCGTCCTCCTCGCGGCGGGCCGGGCGCCGCGGGTGCGGAGGCGCTCGCGGTGAACCGCGTCTCCGACATCGCTGTCGTCCACGAGCCCCACGCCGGGGGCGGATCCCTGGTCGTCATCCCGCTCGTCTTCATCGGCATCCCCCTGATCGCGTACGTGTCGGCTGTCGTGGCCTCACGCGCACGCGGTCGGCCGTGGCCGCCCCACCGACTTGGGCTGTGGCTGGCGGGGCTCGCGCTGGCCGCCGTGTCGGCGACGGGACCGCTCGCCGAGGCGGCGCACGTCAGCTTCCTCGCGCACGTGTGGGCGCATGTTCTCGGCGGCATGCTGGCCCCCGTCTGTCTCGTGCTCGCCGCGCCCTTCACGCTCGCGCTGCGCACGATGCACGTCACGCCGGCGCGACGGCTCGCGCGCCTGCTGCGAAGTCGGCCGGCGGCTGTGCTCGCCCATCCCGTCACGGCGGCGCTGCTCAGCGCGGGCGGGCTGTGGGCCATCTATCTCTCGCCGGTCTTCGATGCGATGCGCACCGATGCCCTGGTCCACGCCCTGGTACAGGTGCATCTCGTGGGCGCGGGCTACCTGTTCGCTGCCTCCGTGATCGGGCTCGATCCCGCACCCCATCGTCCGCGGCGTCTCGTCGGAGCGGTCGTGCTCGTGATGACAGCGGCCTCCCACGCGATCCTGGCCAAGCACCTGTACGCGCACCCGCCCGGATCGCTGTCTCTCGCCGAGGCGCAGGCCGGCGCGCAGCTGATGTACTACGTCGGCGGGTTGGTCGAGGCATCCGTCATCGTCATCTTCTGCGCGCAGTGGTACGCCGAAGCAGGGCGCCGCCTGGCACGAACCGGGCGACCGACCCCGGTGCCATGACACCTGCGCAGGCCGTTGCGAGCTCGTGTCAAGGGGGACGACCGTGCGACGGCGCGGCGCCTAGCGTCGCCGACATGGACTCCCCGCATGAGAACCCCGACGCAGCGGCGACGACGGACGCCGCGTCGCACCTCCGGCCGCTGACCGAGCAGCAATCGCTGCGGAAGGACATGAGCTACAGCCCGGCGAGCGAGACCGAGACCCAGCGGAAGCAGGACGACCCCCTGCCCGACACCATCGACGCCGACATCGATGCCGACGACGTAAGAGTCGTGCCGGGCACCGGCGGTCCCGACGACGTGGGCGATGTCGATGTCGACCCCGACGATCTCAACCTTCCCGGCAGGCCGTCACAGGCGGCGTCATGAAGGGCGCGCCGCCCCACGCGCCCGTCGTCGTCATCACCGGTGCCTCCAGCGGCATCGGTCGTGCGACGGCACGTCGGTATGCCCGACACGGCGCACGGCTCGTGCTGGCCTCGCGCAGCCGCGCTGCGCTGGAGACGGTCGCGGCGGAATGCCGGGAGCTCGGTGCCCAGGCGGTGGCGGTGCCCACCGACGTCTCGCACGAGGGCGAGGTGCGATCGCTGGCGGCTGCGGCGGTGCTCGAGTTCGGCCGGATCGACGTGTGGGTGGGCAACGCCGGGGTGTTCGCCTACGGTGCGTTCGAGCACCTGCCGCCGACGGTCTTCCGGCAGGTGCTCGAGACGAACCTGATGGGGCAGGTGCACGGTGCGCGGGCGGTGCTGCCCTATTTGCGGCGTCAGGGCTCCGGAACCCTCGTGATGGTGGGCTCCCTGTACTCGCGCGTCGGGTCTCCGATCATCTCGCCGTACGTGACCAGCAAGTGGGGTCTGCTCGGTTTCGCCGAATGCCTGCGCCAGGAACTCAGGGGAAGCGGCATCCGCGTGCGCGTGGTCCTCCCCGGCACGGTCGACACGCCGATCTACCAGCACGCGGCGAACGTCACGACCCGCCACGTGCGGCCGCTGCCTCCCGCGGCATCGCCGGAAAGAGTCGCCCGGGCGATCGAGCGGGCGCCTCGCCGACGGCGCTTCTCGGCCTACGTGGGCCGCGTCCAGAAGTCCACCGTCGTCGTGCACGACCTCGCGCCGGCGGCGTACGACGCGGCGTCATCGCTGATGGTCGAGCGCGTCGAGCTTCACGGCGAGGGTGCCGAGGTCACCGTCGGCACAGTGCTCGAGGCTCCGGCTGCCGCGAGCCCGGTGACCGGCGGCTGGCGCTCGCGCGGCGTCCGTCTGCTGTGGGCCGCGGCCGCGGCAGCCGCGCTGTCGACGCTTCTCGTGCGCCGTCGCCCGCCGGCCGCCGGGTAGGAGACCGCACGAGACGGATCAGCGGAAGCCCTCCATCTGAGTGCGCTCGTCGGCGACGCGCACGCCGAAGCGATACGCGAGCTTGCCGCCCAGCCAGCCCGACAGGCCGAGGGCGCCGAGCCCGATGATGCTGAGGATGAACCCCCAGATGCTGACCTCGTCGACGTCGTCGGCCGACAGCCGCACGAGCAGGTTGATGACGTACAGCGCGGTCACCCCGAGGTTGAGCGCCATGTGGAGCGTCGCGGTGCGTCGCGCGGCCGTGCTCCGCCCGAGCTGCAGGTAGTCCAGGAAGCCCCAGATCGCCGCGAGCACCGCTCCGATCAGACCGATGACTATGAGGATCCACGCGCCGTGGACGTAGGGCGCCGCGTCGGCAGTGGCGAGCCCGATGATGTCGAAGATCAGACTCGCCACCCACGCGCCGATCGGGATGGTCACGAGGATGGGGTGGAACGGGTGGCCATAGGGTCCGGCGAGGGCCGTCCGGGGCTGCTTCGCGCGCTGCTGCGGGGTGTTCTGCGACATGTCTCACTCCTTGTGTGGGTGGCCCTCAGCCGACCACCGCCGGCGATGCCCTGCACGGGCCTTGACAAGGCGGACGAACGGATGCCGCGGCCTACGCCTCTCGCCACCCGGTGTCGCGCAGATCTGAGCCGCCGACCGGGCCCATCAGGAGCATGCCGCCGTCCACGACCCAAGACGCCCCGGTCACGTACGACGCGGCGGGCGACGCGAGGAAGGCGACGACGTCGGCCACCTCGCGGGCGTCGCCCGAGCGACCGAGAGGGATGCCCGGGCGCTCGGTCTCGGTGACGTCGGCGTCCTCCTTGCCGGTCATGGGGGTGGCGATCTCACCGGGCGCGACGCTGTTGGCGGTGATGCCGTGTGCTCCGAGCTCGAGCGCGGCGCTCTTCATCACGGCGCCGAGCGCATGCTTGGCGGCGTTGTACGCGGTGAAGCCGACGCGCGGCTGATGCTCGTTGACACTAGTGACGGCGATCAGCCGTCCGCCGCGCCCGGCCTTCACCATGTGCCTGGCTGCCCGCTGCAGGATGCGGAACGCGCCGGTCAGATCGACGGCGAGCGTCTGGTCCCAGGTCTCGGTGCTCAGCTCCAGGAAGGGCGCGCTCTGGACCATTCCCGCGTTGCTGACCAGCACGTCCACGCCTCCAAGCCGGTTCGCGAGATCGTCCACGACGTCGGCTGCAGCCGGATCTGCGGTGTCGAGGTACGCGACCTCGGCACGCCGGCCGTGAGCTCGCACCTCGTCGGCGGTCTCGTCTCCGCCCGCCTCGTCGGCGTGCCACGTGATGCCCACGTCCATGCCGTCGCGCGCGAGGGCGACGGCGACCGCGCGCCCGATACCCGAGTCCGATCCGGTGACGATCGCGGTGCGATTGCGAGCTTCCATGCCGCGAGTCTCACCTGCTCGCGCGCGCCGGCGTCACCGGGTTGACATGGTCTCGACCCGAGGACGGGACGACACGACGGGTACCGGGAATGGCGGGGGAGCGGCATCCGTTGTATTCTGATGTGCTCGGATGCTTCGGCGCCCGAGCGGTGACAACTCCACAGCGTGACAGCGGCCCTTCGCAAGAAGGACACCCTCGAACGAGGGCACGGGGATGATCGGTTTCGACATCGCCTGCGAATCTGCGTGAAGCGGGCCGAGGATGCAGGGTTATCTCGTGAACGCTCCCTGCAAACCAATAACTGCCGAAAAGAAGCAGTCCGACTTCGCCCTCGCTGCCTGAGCAGCGAGCCCGAGTCCGTCAATCCGTGACTGATCCCGTCACGGGTATTGGCGTCATCTAGGGATCTTGCTGCGTGACGTCGCCTGAGCGTCACGCGGGACTCTTATCAGGATGGGCTCGTCGACTTAGGTGTCTGTGACAAAGGTCGGAGCCGAGTAGAACGCTCGCACAGACTGCGCCCGGAGAATCCGCCGTTACTCAGCGATGGACGGGGGTTCGATTCCCCCCATCTCCACAACCGCTGTCACAGGAGTTGAAGGCACCTGCCCCCGCGATCATCGCGGGGGCAGGTGCCTTTCCCCCTTCGGGCGCGATCGCGCGCCCGCGGATCAGCGTCCCACCGGCTGGAAGTAGTGGGCGGCGCCGTATTGGGCGACGTTCACGCCGAGCAGCTGCCCTGCGACGTCCGCGAACCGGTAGTGCAGCCCCGCCCAGATGCGGGCCTCGATCAGTTCCGCCAGCGGCTGCGAGAACGATGCGAACGTGCGAACCTTCTCCGCGTCGGCCGGGAGGAACGTCGAGGCGCTCGTCATCTGGAAGCCGCCCGCGATCACGTCGCCGAAGACCATCCGCAGGACGGCGACGTGCGCGCCATCGAGGCAGTTGTGCCCGGACGGCAGGTCCGGGTACGGCGCGGTGATCAGCGCGGTCCAGCCGGGCTCGGCGATCGTGTCCGCGTTGCCGTCTTCATCCGCCCGCTGGATCGCATTCCACGGCCGCCAGAAGTCGTGGTGGTACTTGTCGTTCCAGCAGTTGATCGAGGCGTCGGCCCCGCTCAGGTTCTGGAGGGCGAGCAGCCGGGCGGCGTCGGCGGCCGAGAGATCGTTCTCGTCGATCAAGGCGCGCGCCACCTCGTTCCAGGCCGTGATCGGCGCCCACTGCCACCACTGCGCGACATAGGTCTGGTGCTCCGTCCGCGTCGATCCTGTGGCCCGGCCGATCTGCTTCACCTCGTTGACCTCGGCCGCGTACTGCGCGCTGTCCAGCGCAGGCGGCGGAGCGGAGCGGAACTGCGAGGGGCTCTCGATCAGGAACGGCTCGACGCCACCGGCCCAGGGCGTGGGGTCGAGGATCTCCTGCCCCATCGCGTTGAGCAGCGGCGACCAGTGCCCGGGCGCCGGGTTGCGCACCCACTGCGACGGGCCGAACCGTCCATCGCCCTCGCGCGCGTGCAGCATCGCCTCGGCCGCAGCGTGGCCGGCGGCGACACCCTGCCGCTCGAACGATCCGTCGTCGACGCCGTCGAGAGCGGCCGCGTAGTGGTCATCCAGCGCGGTCAGCAGTCCGTCGCGCCCGGGGAACGGGACGATGGCGGGTGCCGTCGAGACGAGCGATGTGAGCACCTCGTAGGCGGCGGTCGCGACGGCGGCCTCGACGGACGCCTTCGTGCCGAAGCGCTGGCCCAGCAGGTAGGGCTGGTAGCGCTTGGGGCCGATGGCGTTGACCGCGTCGTACACGGCCCCCTGCGTCATCGCCATGTTGATCTGATAGGCCGGGGGTGCGCCGCCGTCAGGTCCGGGGATGACCGACAGTGTGGCGACCGCGACCTGGTTCCAGTGACTGACCGCTGTGGCGTCGGTCTCCGTCGGCGGTGCCGCCGAGGCGCCGGCGCCGCCCACGGTCACCGAAGCGATGAGGGCGACTGCCACGATGCTGAGGGATCGACGAGTGTTCATGACAACCTCACAAGCCGTGATCCGAGGCGATGACCCGGGTGCTCTCACTGTGGCATCGGGGCGACCTCCCGTCGATTGGAGATAGCACCTAGGGAAACCCCGCCACAGTCGGGGGGCGAGTCCCTACAGCGGCCGACGACTGGTGGTGCGCTGACCGGTGCGGCAGGTGTAGCCTGCGGCTGTCCGCGTCCCGACATCGGGGAACGGGATGGCGGGCCGGCGAACTGGGGAGAACGAACATGGCCACCCGACTGCCCTCGTCCGGTGCGCTGCCCGAGGGGCAGCACGCTGGCTGTGATACGTCCGGTCTGATCCTGGTGCACCGGATCTTCCGCTGGCTCTATCGGGAGTTGCCGCTGCTCATCCGCGACGTCCGTCCCGGTGATCTCGAGCGTGCCGCGATCGTCGGTCGCTACGCCCACCTCGACTTCTACGCGCTGCACATGCACCACGAGACGGAGGATGCGGCGCTGTGGGATCGACTCACCGCCCGCGATCCGGCGTGCACGCTGCACGTGGACCAGATGCGCGCACAGCACGCCGAAGTGGCGGCTCAGCTCGGGATCATCGAGCCGCAGCTGGACCCGTGGGTGGCGACGGCCGACCCGATGCTCGGCGACGGCTTCGCGGCCGACATCGAAACGCTCCGCGACACCCTGCGAGCGCACCTCCACCAGGAGGAGGAAGATATCATGCCGGTCGCGGGCGCCGTGCTTTCGCAGCAGGAGTGGGATTGGATGGAGGAGCACACCCGCGCGACGCTGGCGTCGCAGCGCAAGGAGCTCGGAAAGGACATCCTGTCGCTGCAGCTCGGACTGCTGATCGCCAGTGTGCCCGAGGCGGAACGCGACGAGTGGATGCACAGGAACATCCCGGCGCCCATCCGCCTCCTGTACCTCCTGCTGATGAAGCGCCAGTACGACCGGGCGATGCGCGAGCTCTACCCCGACCGCCCGGTGCCGGCGATGGAGTGACACATGTGGCGCCGCGTGAGTCTGGATGTGCATCTGGCGCATCCGCCGGCGCGCGTGTTCCCCTACCTCGCCGACCCCGGCAGGTGGCCGCTGTTCGCTCCCGCGGTGGAGTTCCGTCAGCGGATCGGCGACGGGCCGTCCGAGGTGGGGAGCCGATGGTGGGCCGTCGACCGCATCATCGGGCCGTTCAGAGTGCGGTTCGCCGACGAGCTCGAGAGCATCGAGGCGCCGCGAAGGGTCGTGTGGCACTCCAGCGCGCCATGGAACTCGCGCGTCGAGTACCTCTGCCTCGAGGATGGCGACGGAACACGGGTGCTCGCCGACTATGCCGGCGACGTCGCGGGCTGGCTGCGGATCGTCGCGCTGCTGCCGACGTTCGTCCTGTCGCGCATCCTCGTGCGCGATTTCCGCGGCCTCACGCGAGTGCTCGAGGCCGAGGATCTCCGCGCGTCCCGCGCGCCGCTCGCGCGGTGACGCGAAGGAGCGGGACGGACGGATGCCGCGGCCCGGTGCGGCCGCGGCATCCGTCGAGCTGCGAGGCAGGCGCGGCGTTCAGGCGCCCGAGATCCACACGGTCGCCTCACCCGGCAGCTCGTGCCCCTCGAAGTGGTGACTCGACAGCGAAGCGGCTCCGCGGTCGGGGAGCGCGTACGGCTCCGTCCCGAAGTTGGTGAAGACCGTCCAGCCGTTCGGGCGACGGTAGCCGAGCACGTCCTCGCGGCCCGTGTCGATCCATTTCAGCGACTCGGCGGTCTGCAGCAGCCGCCGCAGCGCCAGCGCCTGGCGGTAGAGGGCGAGCGTCGAGGTGGGGTCGCCGTCCTCGGTCGCCACCGCGCAGTCGGCGAACCACTCCGGCTGCGGCAGGTGGGATCCTCCCTCGCCGAAGCCGAACGACGGCCCCGAAGCCGACCACGGCAGCGGCACGCGGCATCCGTCCCGCCCGATGTCTTCACCGGGACTGCGGAAGAAGGTGGGATCCTGACGCGCGGCATCGGGGATCGATGCGACCTCGTGCAGGCCCAGCTCCTCGCCCTGGTAGATGTACGCCGAGCCGGGCAGGCCCAGGACGAACAGCGACGCCGCGCGGGCGCGCCGAAGCCCGCGGTCCTTGTCGAGCACCGGCGTCGTGCCGCCCGACAGCAGCCACTCGTTGCCGTGCTTGCGCGTCGGGCGTCCCTTCTCGTCGCGGTCCGCATCGGGAAGGCCGTACCGCGTCGCGTGGCGCACCACGTCGTGATTGGACAGCACCCACGTCGTGGACGAGCCCGACTTCTCGGCGAGCGCGAGGTTGTCGCCGACGATGCGGCGGAACTGGGCCGCGTCGAAGTCGGCCTCGAGCAGGTCGAAGTTGAACGCCTGGCCGAGGCTCTCTGCGCGTGCGTACAGCGGGATGCGCGAGGGCTCGACCCACGCCTCGGCGACGGCGGTGCGGGGCGGGTCGTACGAATCGAACACCGCTCGCCATTCGGCGTAGACCTCGTGCACGTCGTCGCGGTCGATCATCGGGTGGTTGCCGTCCCGAGGCATGGCGTCGAGCTCTGCCTGCGAGGGCAGCGGGTCGACGAAGTCCTTCGTGAGCATGTGCGCGACGTCGATGCGGAAGCCGTCGACGCCGCGGTCCGACCAGAAGCGCAGGGTCTTCACGAAGTCGGCGCGCACCTCGGGGTTCGACCAGTCGAGGTCGGGCTGCTCCACTGCGAAGTTGTGGAAGTACCACTGCCCGTCGGCGACGCGCTCCCACGCCGAGCCGCCGAACACCGACACCCAGTCCGCGGGCGGCCGGCTGCCGTCCGGTCCCGAACCGTCCCGGAAGATGTAGCGCGCGCGGGCAGCCGAGCCGGGGCCTGCCGCCAGCGCCTCCTGGAACCACGCGTGCTGGTCCGAGGTGTGGTTCGGCACGATGTCGACGACGACCTTGATGCCCGTCGCGTGCAGTGCGGCCAGCATCTCGTCGAAGTCGTCGAGGGTGCCCAGGCGCGGATCGACGTTGCGGTAGTCGGCGACGTCGTAGCCGCCGTCCGCCAGGGCGGACGGGTAGAACGGGCTCAGCCAGACCGCGTCGACGCCGAGTTCCTTCAGGTATGGCACGCGCGAGGTCACGCCGCGGATGTCGCCGATGCCGTCGCCGTCGGCGTCCGCGAAGCTGCGCGGATACACCTGGTAGACCACGGCCTGCCGCCACCAGGCCGGCAGTTCGAGGTCGTTGAGCTGGGAGGTCAGGGGTGCGGAGTGCACAGTCGTCACGGGGACGCGCTTCCTTTCGAGGTGTGGTGTTCGGTGTGGGAACGGGATGCCGCGGCCTCAGCCCTTGACGGCTCCCTGGGTGACGCCGTCCACGACCCATCGCTGGGTGAAGAGGTAGACGATGATGGCGGGTGCCATCGCCATGAGGTACGAGGCGAACGACACGTTGTAGTTGTTGCTGAACTGCGTCTGGAAGATGTTCTGCACCACCGGCAGCGTCTGCAGTGCGGGGTCGGAGATGATCAGCGACGGCATCATGAAGTCGTTCCACGATGCCAGGAAGGCGAAGATGCCGACAGTGGCGCTCATCGGTGCGAGAAGCGGGAAGATGAGCCGCCAGAACGTCTGATTGGTGCTGGCGCCGTCGATCCGCGCGCTCTCCTCCAGCTCGGCGGGAATCGAGCGCAGGAAAGCCGTGAAGAGCAGGATGCTGAAGCTCAGCTGGAACATGATCTTCAGGATGATCACGCCTGCCGGGTTGTCGAGCCCGGTGAGGCCCGTCAGCTGGATCTGGGGGAGCGCGACCACCGGGAACGGCAGGAACATCGCCGCGAGCAGGTAGTAGAACGAGTAGCGGAAGAGCTTGTGGTCCCAGTTGCGCGAGATCGCGAACGATGCCAGCGCCGCGAGGACGATCGTCCCGGCCACGGTGAAGACGGTGATCAGAAGCGAGATCGTGAACGCCCGCGGGAAGTTGGTCAGCTCCCATGCGGTGACGAATCCCTCGATGCTCCACGGCGCCGGCCACGTGAAGGCGTTGCCGTCGACCGCCTGAGACGTCGTCTTGAACGCCATCATGACGGTGACGTACAGCGGAACCAGCACCGTGATCGTGCAGAGCGCGAGCATGATGGTCCCGGGCCAGTTGACGCGCTCCATCGCGAAGCGGGAGCGGGCGGGCTTTCGGGCCTCGTCGCCGGCGAGCACGCGCTCGGCGGTCATGTCCTCGACAGCGAGGGCGGGCTGCGTGGTCATCAGAACACGTTCCTTCCGCGAGTGAGACGGAGTTGGAGGAGGGCGAGGCTGATCGCGATGAGGAAGAAGATCGTCGCGTTCGCCATCTGGTAGGCGTAGTCGCCGCCCGAGAATCCGGTGAAGATCGTCATGGCGATGCTGCGCGTCGCGGTGCCGGGGCCGCCGTTGGTGAGGCCGACGATGATGTCGTAGGCGTTCAGGAAGTCCTTGAAGCCGATGATGATGTTGATCACCACGTAGCCGGCGACCAGCGGCAGCGTGATCCGCGTCAGCTGCTGGAGCTTGCCGGCGCCGTCGATGTCAGCGGCCTCGTAGACGTCACCGGGGATGGACAGGAGCCCGGCGATGTAGATGAGCAGGGTTCCGGGGATCGCCTGCCATGAGGTGACGATCACGATCGCGATCCACGCGAGGTCGGGGTTGGCCAGGATGCTCTCGCTCATCCACGCGATGCCCCATGACTGCCCGAGCGCCGGCACCGAGTTCGAGAAGAGGAAGTTGAAGACGTAGGCGATGATGATGCCCGAGATCACCATGGGGATCACGAAGATCGTCCGCAGCCCCGTCTTCAGCCGCACCCGCGAGACGAGCCCGACCGCGAGCAGGAACGCGATGAGGTTGACCACGATGACGGTGACGAACGCGAACCAGAACGTGAACAGATAGCTCTGCAGGATCGCCGGGTCGGAGAACAGCGCGATGTAGTTGATGATGCCGACGAATTCCCAGTCGCCGAAGCCGATGGAGTTCGTGAAGCTGAAGAAGATGCCGATGACCGCGGGGATGGTGATCGCCAGCGTGAACAGGATCAGGGCGGGCAGGAGGAAGAGGTAGTAGACCCCTTCGACCTTGCGGCGCGTGCGCGGCATCGTCGCCGCGCCTGTGCGCCGGTCGGTCTTCGGCGCCGTGACGGCTGCCGTGGTGGTTGCCATGTGTGCGTTCCTCTCGTTTCGCGCTATTGGCGCAGCGCCAGGCGGGCCCAGTCGGCATCGAGTCGCGCGAGTGTGCGCTCGGGGTCTTCGCCGGTCACGATGCCCTGCATGTAGTTGTCGGTGGGGATGGTCAGCGGGATCGCCTTCGAGGCGCCCTGGTAGAACTGCGCGGAGTCGTAGTACTCCTTCATGCCCACGATCCGCTCGTCGGTCACCGGTGCCGAGTCCGTCGTGGTGCCGTACCCGAGGAAGGCGGCGTTGTACTCGTCCATCACCTCCTTCTGGAAGAGGTAGCTGAGGAAGTCACGCGCCCCCTCCTTCTGGTCGGAGGCCTCGGGGATCCACGCGGCGAGGTCGATGTTGACCCGGACCTTGTTGTCGCCGGGGTCGTCGGTCATCGGCAGCGGGAACGTGCCGAGATCGAGGTCGGGATTGGTCTTGTCGATCTCGCCGAACGCCCAGGGCCCCTGCACGTACATCGCCGCCTCTTCCTTGGCGAAGGCGAGATTGCCGTCGCCGTAGCCTCGGCTCGCGGCATCCGGATTCGTGTAGTTCTCCGTCAGCTCGACCATGCGGTCGACCGGCTCGGCCATCGTCTTCTGGAACGACACGGGGGAGTTCGGACCCACCTCGGTGCCGAGCTCGTTCATCTGGTCGTAGAAATCGGCGACGTCGACTTCGCCGCCCACGGCGTAGTCGAACCAGCCCTGGCCGACGGTCCACGGGTCTTTGAAGGTCGCGTAGAACGGCGTGATGCCCGCCGCCTTGAGGGCGTCGCAGACGGCGATGAGCTCATCCCACGTCGTGGGCACCTCCAGGCCCTGCTCCTCGAAGATCCGCTTGTTGTAGATGACGGATGCCGCCATCACCGAATACGGCAGCACGCTGGTGCGTCCGGGGTAGGTGGCGTACTGGTCGACGAGGTCCTGCACCTCCGGAAGGATGCGCTCGGCCTCGGGCATGTCGCTCAGGTCGCTGAGGGCGCCACGCTCCATGAAGCGGGCCATCTCCATGTTGTAGTTGAGGAGGCCGAGGTCCGGCGGATTCCCGCGCAGGAAGCCGGCCTGCAGGTTCGACGAGGTGTCGAAGACGACTTCGACCTCGTCCTGGCTCGCGTTGTACTCGGCGATGAGATCGCGGAAGTAGGGGATCGCCTCGGGCTTGCTGAGGTGGAACCTCACCTCCGCGGGCCCGGTTGATGTGCCCGCGCACGCGGCGAGCGAGCTGCCGGCGATCGCGAGGGCGGCCGCGGCTGCGCAGGCGCGGCGGACGGTGACGGATGCTGCAGGCACGACGTTGTCCTTTTCCGTTGGTCGATGAAGACTCATTGCTTCGAAGAGTAGATTTACGCACCGAATCAATGTGTCGTAGACCATAATGCAGGAGTGATCCGCAACAGGCAAGGGGCTTGATGTCGCAACCGCTGCTCACTCCGACAGCGCTCCGTCGCGCCAGCCTCGACGCTGTCCTGGCCTTCGCGTGGGACGCGGAGGCCTTCACCGCTTCCGACGTCATCGAAGAGGTGGGACTGACTCGGTCGACCACCATCGACGTGATCGACGAGCTCGTCGGTCGTGGCCTGCTCGCCGAGCTTCCGAACGCGCGAGCCGCGGGGGACTATCGCAAAGGGCGCCCTGCGCGACGCTTCGCATTCCGCCCCGAGTCGGCGTACGTGGTCGGCGTCGACGCCGGCCGAGCGCATCTGACGGCGACGGTGGCGGATCTGCGGGGCGACGCACGCGCGGTGCGGCACCTGGACGTCGACCCGGAGCAGGATTCGCCCGGCGCGCGGCGGCGTGACGCCGGACGCGTCGTCGACGATGCGCTGGCGGCTGCCGGCGTCGATCGGTCGGGCGTCGCCGCGCTCTGCATCGGGGTACCGGCGCCGGTGGACGGGGACGGGCTCTCGCCGAGCCACCGCGACGACTTCTGGCGCCGCATGAATCCAGGATTCGCCGAGCTGTTCAGCCGGTGGGCGCCCATCGTGCGCGTCGAGAACGATGCGTCTCTGGCTGCGGTCGCAGAGCGGTCGGTCGGCGCGGCCGTCGGCTACGACGATTTCGTCGCGCTGCTGGCGGGTGAGCGACTGGGTGCCGGGGTCTGGGTCGATGGGCGGCTGCTGCGCGGTGCCCACGGCGGAGCCGCCGAGATGGTGGCTTTCGACCACGTGAGCGGCGTGCGGGGTGCGTGGGGGCTCGGGTACCGGGCCGGCGACCTCGCGCGCAAGGCCCTCGAGGAGGAGTCTCTTCCTTCATCGAGCGCGTTGCGCGAGCTCGGGGCAGCCGAGATCGACGGGAGGACGGTCCTGACGCTCGCCTCGCAGGGCGATGCGGGGGCGCTGGCCATCGCGCAGCAGGTGGGGGAGACGCTCGCGGTCGTGGCGGGCGTGCTCGGGAGCCTCTTCGACTCCCGGCGGATCATCGTCTCCGGGGCCGTGGCCGAAGGCGCCGGCCCGGTCATCGATGCCGCGGTCGCGGCGCTGCCGCGGGAGCTCGATCTCCCGGCGCCCGACATCGTCGCATCCACACTGGGCGCCGACATCGTCTCGATCGGAGCGGTGTGCGCCGCGGTCGGGGCCGCGCGCGAAGGCGTGCTCGACCTGCCGGCGTTCGCGACCTCCGCCTGACCCCAGCCGAGGGACCCCCGCGGCGTCTCGATCGGGACTTGACGCTAGGGACGGTCTCCGAGAGTCTCGGTGTACCCCGTCCCCCAGGAGGTTCCGATGGCGAAGGCCGTCTGGTTCGACATTCCCGTCACCGACATGACGCGTGCGATCGCGTTCTACGAAGCGCTGACCGGGGAGGAGCTCACCCGCCTCCCTGTCGGGCCCGGGAAGGAGACCGCGCTGTTCGCCATGGAGAACGGCGGAGCGGGCGGATGCCTCTTCGCGGCGCCCGAGGACGAGCCTTCGCATTTCGGGTCCCGCGTGTACTTCGACGCGAACCCGTCGATCGATGACTGGCTCGCGCGAGTGGAGCCGGCCGGCGGGCGCATCCTGGTTCCGAAGACCGACATCGCCGGTGGTCGTGGGGTCTACGCGTACATCGAGGACTCCGAAGGCAACCGGGTCGGACTCAACGCATCTGCGTGACACACGCGCCGGTGGGCGACCCTTCGAGAGTCACGCGCCGAAGCGGGTCACCAGCCGGATGAGCGTGGGCAATCCGCGCGATGTGGCCCGTTCGCCCGTGAGCCGCTCCAGCACCGGAGTCGCGTGACCCTCGCCGGGGACGTCGTTGCGGACGAGCGCCCAGCCGCGGCCGGCGTCGACGATGGCGCAGCGGTGCTCCGCAGCGACCGCCGTCGCATCGGCGTCGTGGGCATCGATCGCGGCTCCCCGGTGCAGTGTGAACTCGAATCGTCGCGGTTCGGGTGTGGCGCCGTGCTTGTGCACGACCTCGGTGGCGCTGTGCATCGAGGTCCAGAGGATCTCCCGTGCGTGACCGGACCTTGCCGCGATCGCCTCCTCCGCCGTGGCGACCACCTCGGCGGGTCGATCGGAGTCGAAGACGACGGTGCCGTTGCTCTGGAACGTGCGGGCATCGGGGCATCCGGCATCGGCGAAGCCCGCCAGGATGTCGGCGGTCGAGGGATGACCGCGCTGACCCTGGTTGACGTTCCGCATGAAGGCGACGCAGTGCATGCCTTGAGCGTAGAGGCGTGCGCCGACAACTACTCGACCAGCTTGCCGACCACCGACACCTCGTCACGCATGAGCGCCAGGATCTCGTCCGGGATCGGGGGGATCGGCTCGCGCAC
Organism: Microbacterium ureisolvens; assembly: GCF_015278315.1. Lineage (GTDB taxonomy): Bacteria > Actinomycetota > Actinomycetes > Actinomycetales > Microbacteriaceae > Microbacterium > Microbacterium ureisolvens. The sequence goes on from NZ_JADIJE010000009.1 coordinate 65,528, forward strand.
GACGCCGGTGGACGGCGACCACACCAGATTCGCCTGGAGTTCGGGATCGGTCTCGGGGAAGTCGCTGCGGTTGTGGCATCCCCGCGTCTCCCGGCGCTCCAACGCGGCCTCGAGCGTCGCACGTGCGGCCAGCGCCGCGGACTTGAGGTCGAACGCGTGGGCGAGGTCGTGGTAGCCGGCGATGTCGGGGTGCACGCCGACGTCCGCCATCCGGCGCTCGATCGCTTCGAGCTCCGCCAGCCCGGCCCGCAGACCGTCCTCTGAGCGCACCACGCCCGCGTGCTCGGTCATGGTGTCGCGGATCGCGCGCTGCAGCGCCCTCACGTTCTCCGGACCGTCGGATGCCAGGAGCTCGGCGATCTCGGCGCGCGCCTGGTCGACCGCGGCCGCGGACCGCACCTGCGCCGGCAGCGCCGCGGAGTATCCCGCTGCCGCCTGCCCGACGATCCGCCCGAAGACGAGCAGCTCGATGAGCGAGTTGCCGCCCAGGCGGTTGGCGCCGTGCAGGCCCGAGGAGGCCTCGCCGATCGCGTACAGGCCCGGCACGTCGGTGCCGTGATCCGACGAGCGCACCCAGACGCCGCCCATCGAGTAGTGAGCGGTGGGGGCGATCTCGATCGGGTCCTTCGTGATGTCGAGCATCTGCAGCTCCAGCATCGTCTGGTAGACGCGCGGAAGGCGGGTCATGATCGTTTCCCGAGGCAGGTGCGAGACGTCCAGCCATACTCCGCCGTTGGGCGTGCCTCGCCCCTCCTTGATCTCGGTGTAGCAGGCCAGGGCCACGCGGTCGCGCGTCGAGAGTTCGAGACGCTCGGGGTCGTACTTGTGCATGAAGCGCTCGCCGAGCCCGTTGCGAAGGATCCCGCCCTCGCCGCGCGCGGCCTCGGAGATGAGCGTGCCGGCGGCGCTCTCGGGCTCGATGATGCCGCTCGGGTGGAATTGCACCAGTTCGGGATCCCGCAGTCGTCCACCGGCCTCGACGGCGAGGCGGAAGGAGTCGCCGGTGTTCTCGTCCCGTCGCGACGAGGTGCGTCGCCAGATGCGGTTGTGGCCGCCCGCTGCCAGGATGACGGCGTCGGCGTGGATCAGGTACCGCGTCCCGTCCTCGAGGTCGAAGCCGTATGCACCGAAGACGGCGCCGTCGTCGTTGACGAGGACGCGCGTGATGTAGACGGTGTCGAGGATCGGGACCTTCAGCTGGACCGCGCGGTTGATCAGCGTGCGCTGGATCTCGAGGCCGGTGTAATCGCCGGCGAAGGCCGTTCGACGGTAGGTGTGCGCGCCGAAGAAGCGCTGCGAGATGCGCCCGTCCTCCTCGCGGGCGAACGGCATGCCGTAGCGCTCGAGGTCGTCGATGCCCCGCGCGGCTCCCTTGGTGACGATCTCGACCGTCTCGGGGTTGGCGAGCAGGTAGCTCTCTTTGAGGGTGTCGGCGGCGTGCTGCTGCCAGCTGTCGTCTTCGTCCATCGTGCCCAGCGCGGCGTTGATGCCGCCCGCGGCGAGCGACGTGTGCGCGTCGCTCTTCGGTCGCTTGCCGAGCGCGAGGACGTCGACGCCCGCCTCGGCCAGCTCGATCGCGGCGCGCAGGCCCGATCCTCCGGTGCCGATGACGAGGACGGTGGTGGACAGCTGACGCTCAGAGGTGCTCACGATTCCACCGTACGAACGGGTCATCGATATATCCAATGCATCTTTTTGTGAGCAGCGATAGCCGTACGCTATGACGATGAATCTCGAGCAGCTCCGCAGCTTCGTCGCCGTCGCTCAGCTGGGGAACTTCACGCGGGCGGCCGATCAGCTGCATCTCGCGCAGCCGTCGCTCAGCCGCCAGATCGCGGTGCTCGAGCAGGAGCTGGGCGCAGAGCTGTTCCACCGCTCACGCGCCGGCAGCACGCTGACGGCGGCCGGTGAGTCGCTGCTTCCGCTGGCGCGCCGGATGCTCGCCGATGCCTCGTCCATCCGCCGCGAGATGGACGAGCTCGCGGGGCTCCGCCGCGGACGCGTTCGACTCGGGGCGACCCCCACCCTGTGCGTCAGCCTCGTCGCCGAGGCGCTCGCCGCCTTCCACGCCCGGCACCCCGGCATCGAGCTGCACATCTCCGAGCACGGCTCGCGGCGTCTGCTCAACGAGCTGGCTGCCGGTGAGCTCGATCTCGCGCTGGTGACGACGTCGGATGCGGCATCCGCCGATCGATTCACCTCGACACCGCTCCTCGTCGAAGAGCTCGTGGTCATCTCATCGGGCGGGGAGCCGCCCGTGTCATCGCACGACTCCATCACCCTCGCCGAGGTCGCCGAGCTGCCCCAGGTGGTGTTCGCCTCTTCGTACGACCTGCGCACCACGACGGATGCGGCCTTCCGCGCCGCGGGCCTCGTACCCCGCGCGGCCATCGACGGGGCGGAGATGGACGCCGTGATCCGATTCGTCGAGCGCGGTCTGGGTGTGGCGATCGTCCCGGCGATGGTGCTGGTCGATCGCCCGGGTCTGCGCGCCGTGCGGCTGGCCTCGCCGACGCTCACCCGCACGATCAGCATCGCCCGCGCGGCGGACATGGCACCCGCCGCCGCCGTCGAGGTGATGCGCACGACGATCATCAGCACCGCCGCGGAACTGGCTGCGCAGCAGTCGGCCACGATGCGTGTCGCGACAAGCGCCTGACCCGACGACGCCGGCGAGGCGACCTGCGGTCGGGAACGGCAGGGCGACGTGGCGGGCGGATTTCGCAGAATCCGTCACACCAGCGACCGCCGTCCGGTCAGAGCTGGAAACGCGCGCGTTTCCGCGGGCGCGGGAGCGGAGAGGAACCGTCATGAGGATCGCTGTCATCGGAGGAACGGGACTGATCGGATCGAGGGTCGTGACGACGCTCGAAGCCGCCGGGCACGACGTGGTCGTGGTCGCGCGGGCGGTCGGAGTGAACTCGTTCACCGGCGAAGGGCTCGCGGACGCGCTGGAAGGCGTGGAGACGATCGTCGACGTGTCGAACTCGTCGTACACCGACGAGGCCGGCGCCCGCGAGTTCTTCTCCGGGTCGACGCTGAACCTGCTCACGCACGGCGCTGTGGCCGGGGTGCGCCACCACGTCGCACTGTCGGTGGTCGGCACCGATCGCCTGGCGCGATCGGAGGGCGGCTACTTCCAGGCGAAGGCAGAGCAGGAACGCCTCCTCGCGGCATCCGCGCGGCCGTACTCGATCGTCCACGCGACGCAGTTCTTCGAGTTCATCCGCAGCATCACGGACGCCGCCACCCGCAGCGGGATCGCGCGCGTGGCCGACGCGCTCATCCAGCCGATGGCCGCCGACGACGTGGCGACGGCCGTCGCCCGCTCGGCGCTCGGACGGCCGACGGGCGGGATCGCCGAGCACGCCGGGCCGGAGGTCTTCGAGCTCGGGTATCTGGCCCAGCGCGAACTTCGGTTCCGCCGCGACGACCGCGAGGTCGTCGCCGACCCGCTCGCGACCTACTTCGGCGCGCAGCTCGATCGCTTCGAGCTGCTCCCCGGCGCCGGCGCGGTCATCGCACCGACCAGGTTCCACGATTGGCAGATCGCACCGCGCGATTCGGACGCGGAACTGCTGCCCCCGGTCGCGGGCGTACGCTGAGCGCGACGATGGGAGCGGCAGACTCGATGGGTGACACGTACGCACGCGGTGCCGAGCAGGACGACATCGACCTCGCCGTGAAGGTGTTCGGCGAACATCGGCGGCGCATCTTCGGCATCGCCTATCGGATGCTCGGGACCGTGGCCGATGCCGAGGACATCGTGCAGGAGACCTGGATCCGCTGGCAGAACGCCGACCGCACCGACATCCGGGAGCCCGCGGCGTTCCTCGCGACTGTCGCCACGCGCCTTTCGATCAACGCGACCCAATCCGCGCATGCGCGACGCGAGACCTACATCGGCCCGTGGCTCCCCGAGCCGGTCAACACCGACGCCGACCCCTCCCTCGGAGCCGAGCGCGGCGAGGCCCTCCAGTTCGCCATCCTGCTCATGCTCGAGAAGCTGACGCCGACCGAGCGCGCGGCGTACATCCTGCGTGAGGCGCTCGATTATCCCTACGAGCGCATCGCCGATGTCGTGGGTGCGACGGTGGCGAGCGCACGTCAGCTCGTCAGCCGTGCACGCAAGCATCTCGCATCCGCGCGCAGAGCCGAAGTCGCTGCGGCCGAGCAGCGGCGGCTGCTCGAGGCGTTCCTGGTCGCTGCGCAGAAGGGTGACGTCAGCAGTCTGGAGCGGCTGTTCGCCGAAGATGTCGTCAGCTACACCGACGGCAACGGGGTCAAACTCGCCGCACGCATCCCCGTCGCGGGCAGAAGCCGGGTCGCCAAGTTCGTCGCCGCCTTCTCCGGCCACTTCTGGACCGGGAAGACCATCGACTGGGTCGAGGTCAACGGCCAGCCGGCGGCGACCCTGTCGGAGGGCGGGACGGTCACGACCATCGTGACGGTGACGGCAGCGGAGGACGGCATCCGTCAGCTCCTCTGGGTGATGAGCCCGGACAAGCTCGGGCACGTCGCCCAGGTCGGGGCGTGAGCAGGCCGTCCGGCGGCTCGTGGCTGCACCGCTCCGCTCGAGGAGCGGTCTCAGGGTCGGCCGGGCACGGGCGCGCCGTCGGCGAGCTCGCGGCGGCGGCGCGAGCGGGAGATGCGGCGGGCGTCGCGCAGTTGCTGCGCCCCGGCGTCATGCTCACGGTCGACGGTGGTGGCGTCGTGGCGGCCCCCGATGTCGCGGTGGAGGGCGTGATGCCGGTGGCATCGTTCCTCGTCGACCTTCTCACGCAGCCGCGGGCGGCGGTCCGGGTCGAGTCGGTCAACGGCGTGCCGGGCATCGTCGTGTGCCGCGACGGGCGGGTGGTCGGCGTGCTCAGCGTGCGCGTCCGCGGCCGCCGGATCCTCGAGGCGTGGCTGGTCGCGAACCCCGACAAGCTGACGCGCTGGACGTGCTGACAGCCGTTCTGTCACAGATCAGGTGCGGATCCGGTCATAGCTCGTGAGCGCCGCCCCACGCGCTCCCGAACGAAAGGCACATCATGGCAAGGATCGTCGTCATCGGAGGCTCCGGGCTCATCGGCTCGAAGGTCGTCGCGAAGCTCACCGCACACGGGCACGAGGCTGTTCCGGCATCGCCGAACTCCGGCGTCAACACCATCACCGGCGAAGGTCTGGCCGAGGTGCTGACCGGGGCCGACGTCGTCGTGGACGTGTCGAACTCCCCGTCGTTCGCCCCCGACGACGTGATGGAGTTCTTCACGACGTCGACCCGCAACCTGATCAGCGCGGCGCGCGAGGCGGGCGTCGGTCACTATGTCGCCCTGACGGTGGTCGGCACCGACCGTCCGAACACGATCTCGTACTTCGCGGCGAAGACCGCACAGGAAGACTTGATCCGCGCGTCGGGCATCCCGTACTCGATCGTGCACGCGACGCAGTTCTTCGAGTTCATCACCGGCATCGCCGCGGTCTCGGCGAACGGCGATGCGCTGCACCTGCCGGGGAACCTCGTCCAGCCGATCGCGGCGGAGGACGTCGCCACCGCGGTCGCTCGGACGGCGGCGGGTGAGCCGCTCGGCGCCGACATCGAGATCGCCGGCCCGGAGGTGATGGGGCTCGACGAGATGGTGCGGCGCGGCCTGGTGTTCCGCGGCGACGCGCGCGAGGTCGTCACCGATCCCGACGCTCCGTACTTCGGTGCGCGGATGGAGGAGCGCACGCTCATGCCCGTCGAGGGAGTGCGGCTGTTCGACACGACGCTGGAGGAGTGGCTGCCGGCGAACCCGCCGCGCGCCTGACGCGCGATCACACGGGCCCGGATCGCCGATCGCGCTCCGGGCCCGCGGTGTCTGCGGCGGCCCGCGCTCGTGAGCGTCGGCGAAGCCTGGGGAATGCCGCCTGCGCGGTGCCCGCTATAGGTTCGAGTGGCCGCGCACCCGCGGCCCGCAAGACATCACAAGGAGCACCACCGTGCGCGCACTCATCCACCCCACCTTCGGCGAGGCATCCGAGGTCCTCGAGGTCGCGGAGCGACCGCTGCCCGGGCCGGGAGCCGGCCAGGTGCGGGTGCGGACGGTGCTCTCGCCGATCCACAACCACGATCTCTGGACGATCCGCGGCACCTACGGGTTCAAACCGGAGCTGCCGGCGCCGGCCGGCACCGAGGCGGTCGGGGTCATCGATGCGCTCGGCGAGGGCGTCGACACGCTGCAGATCGGCCAGCGCGTCGTGACCGGCGGCACGTTCGGGGTCTGGAGCGAGTATTTCGTGGCGAAGGCGGCGGGACTCATCCCGGTGCCCGACGGGATGAGCGACGAGACGGCCGCCCAGCTTGTCGCCATGCCGTTCAGCGCGCTCAGCCTCCTGGACTTCCTCGCGGTGCAGCCGGGCGACTGGATCGTCCAGAACACCGCCAACGGCGCCGTCGGCAAGCTCGTCGCGCAGTTCGCCGCGGCCCGCGGCGTGCGCGTGCTCGGCCTGGTGCGCCGCGACGCCGGGGTCGAGGAGCTGGCCGGGCTCGGCATCCGCGATGTCGTCTCGACCGCGTCGGACGGCTGGCGTGCGCGCGCCGCGGCGATCCTCGGCGAGGATGCGCCGCGCGCGGCGGTGGACTCGGTCGGGGGCACGGCGGCGGGCGACCTCCTGTCCCTCCTCGGCGAGGGCGGCACGCTTGTGTCGTTCGGCGCGATGGGCTCCGACACTCTGCAGCTCTCGTCGGGCGACCTCATCTTCAAGCAGGCGACGGTGAAGGGCTTCTGGGGCAGCACGGTGAGCCGGACGATGGATGCCGCGAAGCGAGGTGCCCTGTTCGCCGAGCTGATCCAGCGCATCGGGTCGGGCGAGGTCGCGCTGCCCGTGGACGCGGTCTTCCCCTTCGAGCAGGCGCGCGAGGCCGCAGCCGCGAGTGCGGTGCCCGGACGCGCGGGCAAGGTGCTCCTGCGCTTCTGATCCCGCGAGGGCCGGCCGGCGGGCTACGGGGCCGACGGGCGCCGCGGAGCCCGCGGCGCGGGGGGCGGCGGCACTTCCTTCGCGGCGATGATCGCGCCGCGCGGGATGCGCTCGACGCCGCGCTTGCCGTCGACGACGACGTCTGCGGCATCCGCGCTCAGCAGCTCTCCGAGCGCGTCGGTCGCCTGGCCGGTCGGCAGGATGTAGCGGACCACGACCCGTCGGCCCGGTTCGGGGAGGTTCACCATGCGCCGGGAGAGTAGTCCTTGAGGAAGACGCCGAAGAGGTCCTCGCCGGCCTCGCCGCGGACGATGGGGTCATACACCCGGGCCGCGCCGTCGACGAGGTCCAGCGGGGCGTGGAAGCCCTCCTCGGCGAGGCGCACCTTCGTCGGATGAGGTCGCTCGTCGGTGATCCAGCCGGTGTCGACGCTCGTCATGAGGATGCGGTCGGTCTCGAAGAGCTCGCGTGCGCTCGTGCGCGTCAGCATGTTGACCGCAGCCTTGGCCATGTTGGTGTGCGGGTGCCCCGGCCCCTTGTAGCCGCGGTTGAAGACACCCTCCATCGCGCTCACGTTCACGACGTAGGTGCGCCGCGCTGGGCTCGCCGCGAGGGACGAGCGCAGCTTCGACACCAGCAGGAACGGCGCCGTCGTGTTGGCGAGCTGGACCTCGAGCATTTCGAGCGGATCGACCTCGTCGACGCCCTGCACCCACGAATTGGTGTGATCGAGGTCGGGGATCAAGCCTCCGGCGTCGATCGCCGTGCCGGCGGCGAGACGCTCGAGCGAACTCGAGCCGGCCGCCATCGCCTGCTCGGTCAGCTCCTCGGCGCGAGCGGCGGCCGCGGCGAGGATCGGGTGGGCGGTGACCGAACGCTCCAGTGCCTGCGGGTGGCGGTCGTTCGTGTGGCCGAAGGTGACGAGCTCGGGCAGCGGGCCGTCGGGCAGCGGCGCGAGCTCGGCGTCGACGAGCGGCTGATAGGCGCCCGGCGAGCGCCGCACGGTCTGCGTGGCGTTGTTGATCAGGATGTCGAGCGGCCCGGCGGCCGCGACATCCTCCGCGAGCCCGATCACCTGAGCGGGATCGCGCAGATCGATGCCCACGACCTTGAGCCGGTCGATCCACTCCGGTGCGTCAGGGAGGCTGCTGAACCGTCGCACGGCATCGCGCGGGAACCGCGTCGTGATCGTCGTGTGCGCGCCGTCGCGCAGCAGGCGCAGGGCGATGTACATGCCGATCTTCGCGCGGCCGCCGGTGAGGAGCGCGCGCCTGCCCGTGAGGTCGGTGCGGGCCTCCCGCTTCGCGTGGCTCATCGCCGCGCACGTCGGGCACAGCTGGTGGTAGAACGCGTCCACCACCGTGTAGGGCTGCTTGCAGATGTAGCACGCACGCGGCTTCAAGAGGGTGCCGGCGGTGGGCGCGGTGGTGGAGCTGGAGATCGGGATGCCGCGCGTCTCGTCGTCGATCCGGTCGGGCGCTCCCGTGGCCGTGGCCGCCACGACGGCGCGGTCTGCGGCGGCGATCGCCTCGCGGATCTCGCGGCGGCGTTCCTTCTTCACGGCCTTGAACATCGCCGCCGTCGCGCGGCGCACCGCGATGTAGTCCGGATGCTTCTCATCCACGCCCGCCATGCTCGCGAGTACGCGAAGGGTGGTCGCCAGGTCGTCCGGGTCGATGCCGCTCGGCGGCAGGTCGGAGGGAGCGGGGGAATCGGGAAGCACACGTGATTCTACGCCGGACCGGTTCAGGGTCTGCTGTTAGCGTGCCTTCGTGACCACCTCGAACCCGGCCCCCGCGACAGCCCGCAGCATTCGTGTGTCGGCCGCGGTCATCCTGAACGACCGCGACGAGCTGCTGCTGGTGCGCAAGGCCGGTACGACGGCCTTCATGCAGCCGGGCGGCAAGCCCGAGCCGGGGGAGAGCCCGAGCGAGACGCTGAGCCGCGAGCTTCTGGAAGAGCTGGGTCTCGCGGTCGATCCCGCCGAGCTGCGCCCGCTGGGGCTGTACACCGCCGCGGCGGCGAACGAGCCGGGCTTCTCGGTCGTGGCGGATGTCTTCGAGGTCGCGATCGGCGACCAGGTTCCGGTCATCGCCGCGGAGATCGAGGAGCTGCGCTGGGTCGTGCGGGCCGATGCCGCCGAACTCGAGATCGCGCCCCTGGCCCGCGAGAACTTCCTGCCCGGCTGACCGCGGACGCCGGCTATCCCGCGGATACCTCGTGGATGTCGGACTCGAACGACGAGCCGTTGAGGTCGAGGTACAGGCGGCGCTCGGTGATCGAGACCGTCATGGTGTTGCGGCGCTCGATGGGCGCCGTCGCGGCGTCGAAGAACCCCGGATCGAAGCTGTAGAGCGGGATCTCGTCCGCGCGGTGGATGCGCTTGCCGGCCCACGGCGGGGCGACCTTCGCGGGATCGCGCTGCGTGTACACCGCCACGCGTGAGGCCTGCAGGCTCCCGGTGTGCAGGCGCGCGGCATCCGGTGCGCCCACCTCGATCCATGCCACCAGCGCGCCCGTCAGATCGCGCACCAGCACCGCAGGTTCGTCTGTCGCCGAGATGCCCTCGCTGAAGGCGATGCCCTCCTCGTACTCGAGGCAGTAGGCGAGCACCCGGGTGAGCATGAAGGCGTCGGTCTCGGACGGATGCCGCGCCACTCGCACGGAGAGATCCTCGTAGACACCCCGATCGACGTCGGCCAGCTGGATATCGAAGGTGTGCATCGTCGCGCCGATCGCCATGAGGTCCGAGCCTACGCGGTGCGCAGCCGCGGCAAGGACGCGTCATGCTGGACGCCCGTCGACGCGCTGCAGAATGCCGGTGGGCCGGTGTTACAGTCGGCGGATGCCGGACTGGGTGCTCGTGGTGCTCTCGGTGATCGCCGGACTCGTCCTCGTGTGGCTGGTGCTGTTGCTCGTGCTGTGGGCGCAGGCGCGTCGGACGGGCGGTGCGGTCGACTGGCGGCAGATCGTGCGACTCGTCGCGGACGTAGTGGTGCTGCTCAAGCGGCTCGTCGCCGACCCGGCGGTGCCGCGAGGCACCCGATGGTGGCTCGGCGGGCTCCTGGTGTACCTGCTGCTGCCCATCGACCTCGTGCCGGACTTCATCCCCGTGCTCGGCTACGCCGACGACGCGATCATCGTCGCCGTCGCGTTGCGGTACGCCATGCGCACGGCCGGACGCCCGGCGATCGAGCGGCACTGGCCGGGAACGCCCGAGGGGCTCAGGAGCCTGCTCTCCCTCACCGGCGCGGACTGAGCCCGACGCCCGGCAGGCGTCAGTCTTGAAAGCGCCGCCCGGCGCGAGGACAATGTGGCCTGTCATTGCGGCGGACGCGCGGTCTCACTGGGAGGAGGCCATCGTGGAGCGTTCGGGTGAGGCCGACGAGGGGAAGCTCGAAACCCTCCGACGGGGCTACACCGACGCCACCGAACAGTTCGCGGCGATGAACGAGGTGCTGCTCGCGCTCGGGCGGTCGGCGTCGGACCCCGATGCGGCCCTCGACACCATCGTGGAGAGCGCGCGGCGGCTGTGCCGCTCCGATGCCGCCCACGTGTACCTCATCGAAGGAGACCAGTTCGTGCTCTCCTCGTGGGTGGGCGCGCCGGACGAGATGGTGGCCTACATCGCCGCGCACCCGTTCCGCGTCGATCGGGCGAGCCTGGTCGGACGCGTGGCCGCAGATCGGCAGCTTCAGCAGATCGACGACGTCCTCGACGATGCGGAGTACGGACGCCAGGACATCCAGAAGATGGGGCGCTACCGCAGCGCGATCTCGGCGCCGATGCTGCTGGACAACGAAGTGGTCGGTGTGCTCGCCCTCTCGCGCACCGAGGTGTCGCCTTTCGACGAGCAGGCGCGCGCGGCGCTCGAGGCCTTCGCCACGCAGGCCGCCGTCGTCGTGCGGCAGGTCAACCTCGTGCGCGCGCTCGAAGACCGCAGCGTGGAGCTCGCGCGCAAGGTGAACCAGCTCGAAGCGCTCAGCGAGGTGGGCGAGGCGGTGAGCTCGAGCCTCGTGCTGGACGAGGTGCTGACGACGATCATCATGAACGCCGTGCGCTTCGCCGGTTGCGACGGCGGCTCGATCATGGAGTACATCGAGCGCGAGCGCGCGTTCACGGTGCGCAGCGCCTACGCGAGCGACCGCCTGCTGGATCGGCTGAGGACCATCAAGGTCGGCCTCGACACCACCCTGGTGGGACGCGCCGCCAAGGAGAGGCATCCGATCGCCGTCGCCGACCTGGACGAGGTCGAGCTGGACACCCACCTGCGGCTGCTGCACGAGGACGGCTGGAGGTCGATGGTCGCGGTGCCGGTGCTGCGCGGCGAGCGCATCGTCGGAGCGCTCGTGGTGCGCCGGCGCAGGCCCGGGGAGTTCTCACCCGAGACCATCGAGTTCCTCGAGACCTTCGCGAGCCAGTCGGCCCTGGCCGTCTGGAACGCCCAGTTGTTCCGCGAGCTCGAGACGAAGTCCGCTGAGCTGGAGATCGCGAGCCGCCACAAGTCCGAGTTCCTCGCGAGCATGTCGCACGAGCTGCGCACTCCGCTGAACGCCGTGATCGGCTTCTCGGAAGTGCTGCTGGAGCGCATGTTCGGCGAACTCAACGACCGGCAGGACGAGTACCTGCGTGACATCCTCGGCTCCGGCCGCCATCTGCTGCAGCTGCTCAACGACATCCTCGACCTGTCCAAGGTGGAGGCCGGGCGCATGGAGCTCGAGCCGTCGACGTTCTCGCTGCGCTCCGCCCTCGAGTACGGCGCGTCGATGGTGCGCGAGCGGGCCGCGAGGCACGGCATCCGTCTGACCGTCGATGTCGACGACGATCTCGACGGCGTCGAGTCCGACGAGCTGCGCGTGAAGCAGGTCGTGGTCAACCTGCTGAGCAACGCGGTGAAGTTCACCCCCGACGGCGGCCGTGTCACCGTGAGCGCCCGGGGGAGCGAGCACGAGATCGCGGTGGCGGTGGCCGACAGCGGGATCGGCATCGCGCCCGCCGACCGCGAGCGCATCTTCGAGTCGTTCCAGCAGGGCCGTCGCGGACTGCAGAGCGAGGAAGGCACGGGCCTCGGGCTGACGCTCTGCCGGCGGATCGTGTCGCTGCTCGGCGGCACCATGTGGCTCGAGAGCGAGGTGGGGGTGGGCAGCACCTTCGGGTTCACCATCCCGCGACGCGTGCCGATCGCCCGGCAGGTCTCGGTCGACGAGGGGGAGCGCCCGACGGTCGTGGTGGTGGAGGACGACCGCGCCTCGCTCGACCTCATCTCGGCGTATCTCGACGGGCTCGGGGTCGACGTCGTGATAACGCGAGACGGTGAGGAGGGCCTGGCGGCGATCCGCGAGCACCTTCCCGCGGCGGTGCTCCTCGACATCCGCCTGCCGCGCACGGATGGCTGGCAGGTGCTGGAGCGCATGCGGGCGGATGCTGCGACCGCCGCGGTTCCCGTCATCGTGGTCTCGATCGTCGATGAGCGGGCGCGCGGCCTCGCGTTGGGCGCGTCGGCGTATCTCGTCAAACCCGTCCACCGCGACGCGCTCGTCGGAGCGCTGCGCGACGTCGGTGCCATCCCCGGCGCGGTGGCGACGGGCGCGGCGGGAGGGCAGTTCTCATGAACGGGCGGAACCGGGTGCTCGTGGTCGAGGACAACCCGCTCAACCTGAAGCTCGTCCGCGATGTGCTCACCGCGTCGGGTTATGAGGTGCTGCCGGCGGAGACCGGCGAGGAGGGCGTCACCCTCGCGACGACCTGCGAACCCGACCTCGTGCTGATGGACCTCCAGCTGCCCGACATCGACGGGTTCGAAGCCCTGCGGCGCTTGCGGGAGGATCCTGCGCTGGCGACGGTGCCCGTGGTCGCGGTGACCGCGTTCGCGATGCGGGAGGACCGGGAGCGAGCCAGCAGATCGGGCTTCGACGGCTACCTCGAGAAGCCGATCAGCATCCGCGACCTGCCGGGGCAGGTGGGTGCCTTCATCGGGAGGGGGCGCACCGATGCCTGGTGAACCGATCGTCGTGCTCGCCGTGGACGACCTCGAGCAGAATCTGCGACTGCTCGACGCGGTGCTGAGCCCGAGAGGCTATGCCGTGGTGACCGCGGCCTCCGGGGAGGAGGCCCTCGACCTGCTCGACCGGCACGACGTCGATCTGGTGCTGCTCGACATCATGATGCCGGGCATCGACGGCTACGAAGTGTGTCGCCGCATCCGTGCGGTGCCGCGGTGGAGATTCCTGCCGGTCGTGATGATCACGGCGAGCGGCGACCAGGAGAAGCGCCACGCGCTCGAGGCCGGCGCCGACGACTTCGTGAGCAAGCCGTTCGACCAGGCGGAGCTCATCGCGCGCGTCGCGTCGCTGGCGCGACTCAAGCGCTATCACGACACGATCGAACGTCAGGCGGCCGAGCTCGCCCGCTGGAACGTCGAGCTCGAGGCGCGGGTCGCGAGCCAGGTCGACGAGCTCGACCGCGTGAACCGGCTGCGGCGGTTCCTGTCGCCGCAGGTCGTCGACCTCGTGCTCGACAGCGGAGACGAGAGCGTGCTGTCGAGCCATCGGCGCGACATCGTGGTCGTATTCTGCGACCTGCGCGGCTTCACGCCGTTCGCCGAGTCGAGCGAGCCGGAAGAGGTCATGAGCGTGCTCTCGGAGTACCACGCGGTGCTCGGCGAGCTCATCGACCGCTACCAGGGCACGCTCGAGCGCTTCACGGGCGACGGCGTCATGGTGTTCTTCAACGACCCGATCCCGCTCGACGACCCCGCGCGCCGCGCCGTCGAGATGGCGATCCAGATCCGCGAGCGCGTCGGCGAGCTGACGAGGCAGTGGCATGGTCGTGCGATCGATCTGGACATCGGCATCGGCGTGGCCCAGGGCTACGCGACGCTCGGCCGGATCGGCTTCGAGGGTCGCTTCGACTATGCCGCCATCGGCAGTGTCACCAACCTCGCCGCCCGGCTCTGCGCGGCGGCCGCGGGCGGGCAGATCCTGGTGGCGCAGCGCGCGTACACCGCTGTCGAAGACCACGTCGCCGCGAATCCCGTGGGCGAACTGGATGTGCGCGGATTCAGCAGGGCGGTCCGCGCCTACGCCGTGGACGGCATCCGACAACCCGAGAATCGAGTCGCACCATGACCCTCACAGCCACCGCACCGGTGACGCTCTCGTCGCTCACCGAGGCCGAGCGCGACGAGCGTTTCGACAGATTGCAGGAACGGATGCCGCCGGTCTGGGCGTCGATGCAGCAGAACCTGGAGGACGAGTCGGTCGTCGTCGTCCCGTCGCTCACGGTCGGGAGCCGGGCGACATCGGCGGCGATGGTCCAGGCCTACGAGGAGCGCTTCCTGTTCCTGCTCCTGCTGCTGCGCCAGCCGATGCTGCGCATGACCTACGTCACCTCGCAGCCGATCGATCCGCGCATCATCGAGTACTACCTCGCGCTCCTGCCGGGAGTGATCCCGAGCCACGCGCTCGCCCGCCTCACCCTGATCTCGGTCGGCGACGGCACACACCGCACCCTGAGCGAGAAGATCCTGGAGCGGCCGCATGTGCTGGCCCGCATCGCACGCAGCATCCCGGATCGCGAGCGCTGCCACCTGATCCCGTACAACACCACGCCGAGCGAGCGCGACCTGGCGCTCGAGCTCGGCATCCCCATGTTCGGCGCCGACCATCGCCTTGCGGCGCTGGGCACCAAGACCGGCTGCCGGAGGCTCTTCCGCGACGTGGGGGTGCAGCATCCGCTCGGCATCGAGGACCTGCGCAGTCGCGATGATGCCGTGCGCGCGATCGAGACCGTGCTGGACCAGAAGCCCGGCGTGCAGCAGATGATCTTCAAGCTCGACGAGGGAGTGTCGGGGTCGGGGAACGCGCTTGTCGACCTCGCGGGCGTCGGCGCGCTCTCGGGCGAGGCCCGCCGGGCGGCGATCGCCGACCGGCTCGACCGGATGCAGCCGGAGGTCGAGGCGCTCAGCCCCGCCGACATGCTGGAGGCACTGGCGACCAGGCACGGGATCATCGAAGAGCGCATCGTCGGCGAGGAGATCCTCAGCCCGAGCGTCCAGCTGCGCGTGCTGCCCGATCGGACCATCGAGCTGCTCTCCACCCACGACCAGCTGCTCGGCGGTCGGAGCGGACAGAGTTACCTCGGATGCGTCTTCCCCGCAGATCCCGCGTACTCTCGGCTCATCAGCGAGCCCGCGCTCGCCGTCGCACGGCGTCTTGCGGATCTCGGGGTGCGAGGTCGTTTCGCGCTGGACTTCGTGGTCGTGCGGGATGCCGCGGGCCAGTGGTCGCCGTGGGCGATCGAGCTGAATCTCCGCAAGGGCGGCACAACCCACCCGTTCCTCACGCTGCAGTTCCTCACCGGTGGGCGGTACGACGGCGAGGAGGGTGCGTTCCTCACGCCCGAGGGCGCGCGCAAGCACCTCGTGGCGACGGACCACCTCGAGGACGACGACCTGCGGGCGCTCTCGGTCGGCGACCTGTTCGACGCGGTGGCGCGCCACGACCTGCACTTCGACCGCTCGCGGCAGGAGGGGATCGTGTTCCACATGATCAGCTCGATCACCGAACGCGGCCGCATCGGCATGACAGCGGTCGGCGACACGCCGGAGCGCGCGATGGAGCTCTACGAGCGCGGCGGTCGCATCCTCCTCGAGGAGGCCCGGCGGGCGCGCGCCGAGCATCCGCTGCCGGACTGAGGCTTCGGCCGGATCAGGCCGGAGCCAGCACGGAGTGCTCGGCCTGCGCCGCCCACTCGGTGCGCAGCACGCCCATCACGACCGAGTCGTAACGCCGTCCGCGCACCTCGCGGGCGTCACGGAACCGCGCCTCTTCCAGGAAGCCCAGCTTGCGCCCGACGCCCAGCATCGCGTCGTTGCCCGACCAGGTCGAGTAGTCCAGGCGCACGACCGCGGTGCGGGCGAAGAGGTAGTCCGTCCAGATGCGCATGGCCTCGGTCCCGACGCCTCTGCCGCGTACGGTCGGGTCGTACACGGTGATCCCCATGCGGCGCCAGTCGGACTCCTCCGACTCCCAGTGCCACGAGACGGTGCCGAGCATGCGGTCGGGGGCGTCGGCGGCCGCGATCACGGCCCGGCGCACCGGACTCTCCTCGGCGTACGAGCCGTCGGCGAGGGCGGCGCGCAGTCGCCCCACGGCCTCTTCGACCCCTGCCTCGTCGAGCTTGGGGAAGTACGGGCCGTCCCACAGATGCCAGTCCTGGTGGGGGAGCAGCCACTCCCGGTACGCGGGCAGGTCGGCGATGCCGAACAGGCGCAGAGCGATGCCGCGGCTCTCGCCGATCAGGATCGCGGTGCCGCGTCCGTCACCCACGGTGTCAGCTCTTCGGCCACTCGATCAGCAGAAGGTTCTGCTTCGTGTCGGCCACCTTCACGTCGCCCTCGCCGAACAGGTACGTGATGCCGTATCCCTCGGCATCGGGGGCGATGACGGTCTCGGCGCTCTCGGTGATGTAGACGCCGGCGGCGTCTTCCTCCCGCTGCCAGCCCTGGGCGATCAGCTCGTCCTGGGCGTCGGTCGCCTCGGCCTCGGTGACCGGCGCCCAGCCGTACATCTGGCCGTGGTCGCCGGCTGGGCCCTCGAAGTCCGCCCACATGCACTGCAGGCCATCGGTGATCTCGGTGCTGCCGATGTACAAGGGCGACTCCTGAGCGCTCCAGCCGAGGCTCTCGAAGTCTGCGACGACCGACTCGCTGATGATCGTCTCGCAGGTCGGCTTCTCCGTCGATGCCGGCTCGGGTTCGGGGGTCGTGGTGGGCTCGGGAGCGGCTGCGGTCGGAGTCTGGGCGTTGCCCGTCACCTCCGGTGCGGCTTCTTCCGGCGTGCCGGCGCACGCCGACAGGATCACCGCGGACAGGACGAGGACGGCAGCAGCGCCGAGGATGCGAGGGGCGGGCATCGAGGGTCTCCGTTGGGGGATGGGAGGCGGTCGGGGTGTCAGGCGGAGTGGAGCAGGTCGAGGTAGGCGTCGTGGAGGATGCGGTTGGTGGCGAGCGACGAGCGCTCCGACAGCGAGTCGGCGCCGTCGAACGAGGTGAATCGGCCGCCGGCCTCCAGGACGATCGGCACGTGTGCGGCGATGTCGTACTCCTTGACGTCGAACTCGGCGACGAACTCCAGGCGCCCTTCGGCGAGCAGCATGTAGGGCCACGCGTCGCCGTAGCCGCGGTCACGCCACACCGACGAGGTCAGGCGCTCCAGCGCGTCGAGCTTGCCCGCACTGCGCCACTGGCCGATGCTCTGGAAGCTCACGCTCGAGTCGGCGATCGCGTCGACGTTCGACACTGCGAGGCGCCGGGGTTCGCCGCCGGGAGTGTTCGTCCATGCCCCGTGCCCGCTCGCTGCCCACCAGCGGCGTCCGATCGCGGGCTGGCTCACCACGCCGACGCGCGGAACCCCGTCGATGGCGAGGGCGATGAGGGTCGACCACATCGGGATGCCCTTGAGGTAGTTCGCGGTGCCGTCGATCGGGTCGACGATCCACTGCCGCGCCACGTCGCCGGTGATCCCGAACTCCTCGCCGAAGACGCCGTCACCCGGTCGTTCGGTCTCGAGCACCGCGCGGATCGCGCGTTCGGTGGCCAGATCCGCCTCGGTCACGTGGCTCGCGTCGTCCTTCAGCCGGACGTCGAGGTCGTCGGCGTCGAAGCGGGACATGGATGCCGCATCCGCGGCATCCGCGAGGCGCAGAGCCAGTTCGAGGTCGGCCCCGAGGTCTCCCTCGAACGGCGTGTCGAACGTCGACGAGGGGAGAGGGGCGGTCACAGGATCAAGGATAACCGGGGCGCTCCCGCCTCGATTTCATGAGACGCGATCGTGATGCTAATGTTGATCCTCGTTCGCCTCACCGTGAACAACGCACCTCTAGCTCAATCGGCAGAGCAACTGACTCTTAATCAGTGGGTTCTGGGTTCGAGTCCCAGGGGGTGCACCGCACAGAAGGGCGGCCCGGAACGGGCCGCCCTTCTGCTGTCTGCGGCGTGGCTGCGCAGCGCGGCGCGCACGGAGGTGGCGAGTGGTCTCGATCACCGCTGCGGTCGCCTCAGGATCGCCTGGACGCCCCACGCGATGAGGCCGCCGATGGCGCCCATCATCGCGCCCGTGAACAGGCCGCTGAGGATCGCGGCGAAGCGGGGGATGAGGGTCGCGCCCGGGCCGTCGCCGATGGACGGCGGGCTGCCGGCGAAGGCGACGTCCCACAGCAGCTGATGGGTGAT
Source organism: Microbacterium ureisolvens (assembly GCF_015278315.1). GTDB lineage: Bacteria > Actinomycetota > Actinomycetes > Actinomycetales > Microbacteriaceae > Microbacterium > Microbacterium ureisolvens. The sequence goes on from NZ_JADIJE010000009.1 coordinate 83,703, forward strand.
GACGAGCATCGCGCCGAAGATGGCGCCGATCACGAGCACCGTGAGGAAAGGATTCGGCACTCGCTTGACGACGGCGACCGCGATCCACAGCACGACCGGGCCCACCGCGAGCAGCCACGCGACCGCGCTCCCTTCATCGATGAGGTGCAGGTCGTGGAGGAGCACTCGGGGCAAGGCGACGGCGGCGAGGCCGATGAGCGACCACGTCGACAGGCCCAGGGGGCGTCGTCGGGTGGCGGGGCGGACGGAGGTGGGTATCTCGGACATGCGCCAAAGGTAGGCAGGTCGCCCGCGGCATCTCATCCGTCGCGGAGCGACAAAGCGCGTCGCGTGAAGGCGACACCGGCGGTCGCAGGCGAGGGGACACGAGGCGGTGCGCATCGCCCGGAAGCGACGTGAGAAGTCGACCCGCGGCGGCATCGCACAGCGCGCGGACGGAGGAAGGTCTGATCACTCCCGCGTGATGAAAGGACCATCGCGATGAACCGACACGCACCGTACCTCCACATCCGCCCCCTCGAGCCCTCCGAAGCGGGCGCGGCCGCCGCACTGCTCGGACGAGGAATGGCCGACAACCCGATCAACATCGCCGTCTACGGCGGCGAGGAAGCGCATCGCGCGCGGACTCACGAACGACTCATGAGGGTGCTGCTCTCCGGTTCCCCTTCGATGAGGGTCGAGGTCGCGGAGCAGAACGGCCTCCTCGTCGCCGTCGCCGTGTCGACTCCGCCTGGAGGCTGTCAGCCGCGTGACGCCGACCGCATCCGGCTCCTCGGCCGGGCGATGACGTTCGGGCCGCGGGTCGCAACGCGACTCCTGTCGTGGAGCGGGGCCTGGGCCGCCCAGGACATCCCCGAACCTCACGTCCACCTCGGTCCGGTTTCGGTGGACCGGCATCTTCGCGGGCAGGGGATCGGCACGGTGCTCATGCTCCGCCACGTCGCCGGACTCGATTCGGTGGGCGTGGCCGGCTACCTGGAGACCGATCGGCCGGAGGCGGTCGCCTTCTACCGGCGGCACGGATATGCGGTCATCGATCGACGGCAGATCCTGGGCGTGCCCAACTGGTTTCTGCGGCGCCCTCCCGGGTGAGGCTCAGGAGGTGACGAGACCGGACCTGTGGGCGATCACCACGAGCTCCGGGCGATCGCGCGCGCCGACCTTCGCGAGGATCCGGCTGACGTAGGTGCGCGCGGTCGCAGGGCTCAGGTGCAGGACGGCTGCGATCTCGTCGTTCGTGTCGCCGTGGCCGATCCGCGCCAGCACCTCGATCTCCCGCGTGCTGAGGAAGGCGAGCCTCGGATCCGGGGAGGAGGCCGCACGGCCGGAGGCGACCAGTGCCATCAGCCTTTCGGTGATCGCGGGCGACAGGAGCCTCTCGCCTCTGCCGGCTCGCGTCACCGCGTCCCGAAGGCCGTCTCGGGAGGTGTTCTTGAGCAGGTATCCGATGGCTCCGGCTCGGATCGCCTGGACGATGTCCGCGTCGTCGTCGAAGGTCGTCAGCACGACGACATTCGTCCGGCTGGTCGCATCGTCGGCGCAGATGAGCGCGGTCGCCTCGATGCCGTCCATCACCGGCATCCGCAGGTCCATCAGGACGACGTCCGGCCGGTACTTGCGCACGGCTTCGACGCCGCTGCGCCCGTCGGTGGCCTCCGCGACCACCTGGATCGATTCGTCGCGGGTGAGGAGCGTGCGCAGGCCCGCGCGAACGAGGTCCTGGTCGTCCACGAGCACCACGGACGTCATGCCGGCACCTCCAGTGGGAACGAGGCTCGCACCGCGAACCCCGACTCCTGCCGCGCCGCCGAGAATGTGCCGCCCAGCAGCTGGGTTCGCTCCCGCATGCCTGCCAGACCCGAGCCGCCGGGGACGTGGGCGCGATCGGTCTCTCCCGACCTGCCGTCGTCGATGACGCTGACCTCCACGGCGTCCCGTCCCTGGCGGATCGCCACGTCGACGCGATCGGCGTCGGCATGGCGGACGACGTTCGTGATCGACTCCTGCACGATGCGGAAGACCGCAGCCTCGATGGTCGCGGGCAGGGGGGATCCGACCTCCACCTGCAGGTCCACGTCGAGCCCGGCCCTCGTAGCAGGGAGGATCGCCGTCTGGAGGTCGTCGATGCGAAGGGCGGGCCGCGTCGCACCGTCCTCCCGCCGAAGACCGGCGACGGTGCGTCTGAGATCCTCGAACGTCGCCGACGTCGTATTCCCGATCACGGCGAGCGCTTCACGTGCAGCAATGCGGTCCGCAGCGCCGGGGTCCTCGGAGTCCAGCGCTTCCTGGGCGATCTGCGTATGCAGCGCGACGACGGTGAGGGCGTGCCCCACGGAGTCGTGCAGCTCACGGGCGATCGACAGCCGTTCGGACATGGCGCGCTTCTCGGTCTCGCGTGCGTAGCGCTCCACGGTGAGCGCCGCGATCTCGGACGACTTCTCGCGCAGTTCGCGGCGCGAGCGAACGCTGTCGCCGAAGGCGATGGCGCCGGCGAGGAGGAGCGCGTGCCCCGCCAGCTCGTAGCCCAGGACCACCGCCGGATCCTGTCCGATCGCGAGCCGATAGGCGATCGAGATGATCAGGACGACCGACGATGCGACGACGGATGCCGTGACCCGGCCGAATTCGGCAGCGGAGAAGACCGCTGCCGCCAAAGGGACCGCGACGCCGATCGCGGGGTAGCCCGACGCGTAATACGCCACGACCGCGGCCGCGGACAACGCCACCACCAGCACCGGATACCGACGGCGGACCAGCATGAGAGCGCCGAGCCCCACCGCCCACAGATAAGCCCAGCCATCGGGGTCCGTGCCGTCGATATCGGCCGCGATCGACACCGACACGACGAGTGTCACGCCGACGCCCAGCAGCGCGTCGACGAGCCACGGTGCGCGACGGGATGTCGTCTGCCGACGCGGTGAGGTCTCGGTCACGTTGTCATGGTAGGTCGCGACCTCAGCGCGGGGGAGTCGTCCCGGAGCGACATCTCTCAGCCGGTCCGCCCGCCGGTCGTCTGCCGCATCGACGCGTGTCGCCCTGGAGCGACGCGACTGTCGATGCAGAGCGGACGGCTTCTCGCGCGCGGGTTCCTACGGTCCTGGTATGACGCGCACGAACCGTTCGACACCCCAGGACCTACGCGCGCGGCGCAGTACGAGGAGGTTCCTCGGTCCGGTCCTCCTGCTGGGGGCGGTCCTGGTGACAACCGCCGTCACGTTCGCCGCGTGCGCGTTCGACTCGGGGTTCGGCCAGGACGCTTCGCCGTTCGTTCCGCGGCAGCCGGCGGTGTTCGAAACGGCGCTGCCGATCCCTCCGCTGGCCGAGTCGGAGGTCGTCGACGGTGTGCGGGTGTTCTCTCTCACGGCCCAGGAGGGCCGGACGCAGTTCATCGACGGGATGACGACGCCCACCTGGGGCTTCAACGGCGCCTACCTGGGACCGACGCTGCGGGCGCACCGCGATGAGAAGGTCGCCGTCGAGGTGACCAACGCGCTTGCGGAGACGACCACCGTGCACTGGCACGGCATGCATCTGCCCGCGGCGATGGACGGAGGTCCGCATCAGCCGATCGAGCCCGGCGGGCGGTGGCGGCCGGAGTGGAGGGTCGACCAGCCTGCCGCGACGCTGTGGTACCACCCTCACCCGCACGGCGACACCGAGGAGCACGTGATGCGGGGGCTCGCGGGGATGTTCATCCTTGACGACGATCAGAGCCAGACCTACGGGCTTCCGCAGGACTACGGCGTCGACGACATCCCGCTGATCGTTCAGGACAAGAAGTTCCTCGCCGACGGCCGGTTCCAGCTCGATTCCCAGGGCAACGAGGTGGGCCTGCTGGGCGACGTCGTGTTGACGAACGGAGCGTGGGGCGCCGTGTTCGACGTGACGACCGAGCTGGTCAGGCTCAGGATCCTCAACGGTTCCAGTGCGCGGACCTACGACTTCGCGTTCGACGATGGTCGGGATTTCTCACTCGTCGGCACGGACGGCGGGGTGCTGGAGACGCCGCACTCGACGGATCACGTGCGGTTGTCACCCGGCGAGCGAGCCGAGGTCGTCGTCGGACTCGCTCCCGGTTCGCAGGCGATGCTGCGCTCGCTCCCGCCGGATCTCGGCGCCGTCGCGGTGCCCTCCGCATATGGAGGCCTCGATGATTTCGACGTCCTGCTGCTCCGTGCCGCTGATCAGCTGCAGCCGTCCGCTCCTTTTGCGGACCGCTTCGCGGCCATCCCGAGATTCGTCGCGGACGATGCTGACACCTCGCGGACCTTCGAGGTGCAGAACCGCGAGATCAACGGTCGCCGAATGGACATGGACCGCATCGACGAGGTCATGCAGGTGGACAGCACCGAGCTGTGGGAGGTCACCAACCTCGACCTGTTCCCGCACAACTGGCATGTGCACGACGTCCAGTTCCAAGTCGTCGACATCGACGGCTCCACGCCGGGGCCGGAGCTTCGGGGATGGAAGGACACGATCTACCTCGAGCCCCGACGGATCTACCGCATCATGATGCGGTTCGAGGACTACGTCGACGACGAGAAGCCCTACATGATCCATTGCCACCTGCTGCTGCACGAGGACGAGGGGCTGATGTCGCAGTTCGTCGTCAGCCGCGATGATGCCCGCCGCAACGTCGGCGACACCGACGGGAGCGGAGGCCACGGACATTGACCGGGCACGAAAGCCGACACGCCGGCCGGGCCGGCCTGTGATGCTGGACCGATGCAGACCGTGGACGCAGCGCAGTGATCCCCGCCGTCACCCCGGAGGAGAGCGCACTCCTGTCCGAGCTGGGGCGTCGGCACGGTCTGTGGTCGACCGCCGACGTGCCGGGCCTTGTATCGCGGGGGACTGAGAACGTCACGTTCGCCGTGGGCGACTACATGGTGCGGCGCTCAGAGGACCTCGAGGCGGTCGTGCGCGAGGTCGAGGTGCTGGCGGGCCTGGCGACGGCGACGTCGGTCCCGACGCCGACGCCGGCGTTCCACGAGCCTGCGCTCGGGCTCTTCGCCTATCGCCGCCTGGACGGCGCGCCCCTCCTGTCCACCGCGCAGCGCCCGCCGCGCGATCTCGACCGGGCCGTGATCGACGCGCTCGCCGCCTTGCGCAGCCTCGATGCGTCGACGCGGCTGCCGCTGGATCACCATCCGAACGCGAGGTGGCACGACGATGCGGTGCAGGCCTTCCGGGCGGTGCGCGAGCACCTCACCGCGGATCAGCGGCGGCTGGTGCAGGCGTTCCTCGACGAGCCGCCGCCGGCGACAAGGCCCGACGTGGTAGCCCAGCACAACGACCTCGGTGCCGAGCACATCCTCGTCGGTGACGACGGGCAGGTGACCGGCATCATCGACTGGACGGATGCCGCGCTCGCGGATCCGGCGCGCGACATCGGGTCGATCTATCGCGACCTCGGCCCTGACACGGCCTTCCGCATCGGCGCGGCGCTCAACGGACCGGTGGGCGCCGACGAGGCGAGGCGGATCCGCTTCCACGCTCGATGCCGCTGGCTCGAGGACGTCGCGTTCGGCGTTGCGGAGCCGCCCCACGGCGCGGCCTACCTCGCCAACGCGTGGAGCACGTTCGGCCACACCTTCGCCGGGGGATGAGCGTCAGGCCGCGTCCCCCACGAGCACAGCGGCTGCCTCGTCCGCGGCATCCGCCTCGCGCTCGTCGATCCGCGCCAGTGCGCGCCGGCCGAAGAGGACCGTCGCCGTGGCGATGAGGATGGACGCCGCGGCGAACATGTACGGGACGGTGGGGCCGTACGCGTGCCACAGCCACGCGGCGAGCGGCGGCGCGGCGGCGCCGCCGAGGAAGCGGACCGCGGAGTACGACGAGGACGCGACCGAGCGGGGAAGGTCGGTGGCCTCCATGACCGATTCGGTCAGGACGGTGTTCATGATGCCGAGCAGCAGGCCTCCGACGATGATGCAGACGACGAGCGCCGCAGCGTTGTGGACCACGATCCCCGCGACGACGAGGTCGATCGCGAGCAGGGGCAGGGTCAGCAGCATCACGGTGGTGCGCGCCAGGAAGCGCATCAGGAGCGGCGCGACCCAGACGCTCGTGATCGCCAGGGCGACGCCCCACCCGAAGAAGGTGAGCCCGATGCCCATCGCCCCGAAGCCGAGGGGGAACGGCGAGAAGGCGAGCAGCACGAAGAAGCCGATGTTGTAGAACAGCGCCGCGACGGCGAGGACCGCCAGCGCCGGGATGCGCAGCGCCGTGAAGGGCGCGGAGAGCTTGACCGGCACCGGCTTGGGGCCGGCTCCGCGCAGCAGCACGAGCACGGCGACGAAGGCGATCGCCATGAGGGCGACGACGCCGAAGAACGGTCCCCGCCAGCTCACCTCGCCGAGCAGGCCGCCCAGGAGCGGGCCGACGGCGATGCCGAGGCCGAGTGCGGCCTCGTACAGAACGATGGCCGCGCCGCTGCCTCCCGACGCCGCGCCGACGATCGTCGCGAGAGCCGTCGAGATGAAGAGCGCGTTGCCGAGGCCCCAGCCGGCACGGAAGCCGATGATCGCGTCGACACTGCCGCTGAGCGCGCAGAGCAGGGCGAACACCACGATCAGGCCGAGACCGATCAGCAGTGTCGCCTTGGCGCCGATCCGGCTCGAGATCCAGCTCGTGATCAGCATCGCGAGACCGGTCACCAGCAGGTAGCTCGTGAAGAGCAGCTCGGTCTGGACGGGACTGGCCTGGAGCGAATCGGCGATCGCCGGGAGGATCGGGTCGACCAGGCCGATGCCCATGAAGGCCACCACGCAGGCGAAGGCGACCGCCCACACCTGGGCAGGCTGCCGCCACACGGATCCCGTCACGTGCCCGTGCCCCCTCATCGAGCCGCCTCCACGGTCGTCGATGGTGCGGCGGGGCGCGCGTGATCGAGCTTGCGCATGAGGACGGATGCCGTCGTCCGCAGCGCGTCCCACTCCTCCGGCTCCAGGTCGTCGAAGTGGGGCGCGAGAGCCGCGGTGAGCTGGAGGAGCCAGGTGTTGAGCGCTTCGAGGCCGAGCGCGGTGACCTCGACGACCGTCGCGCGAGAGTCCGCGGCATCCGTCGCCCTCTCCACGAGTCCGTGGTCGGCCATCTGCCCGACCAGTCGCGTCATCCCCGGCTGCGTCACGCGGCTCAGGCGCGCCAGCTCGCCGATGCGGAGCGGTCCGTGGTCGCGGAGGATCGTCAGCGTCCGCCACTGGGCCGCAGGGGTCTCGTTCGCTGTCTCGAGCGCCGCGACGCGCGTGAGCGCGTGGGCGGCGACGATGAGGGTCTCGATGTCCTGATCGTGGGTCACGACATAAGCATACCGCCGATATATATCGCCGGTATTGAAACTGCCCGACGTTCCGATTCGGTAACGGCGCACTCGTGCCGCCCCCGCCGACTTGACCCCGACCGCCTCTGTTTCCTAGATTGCAAGAACCTGAATCGGATCTCATGTTTGAGAGCGAAGCGCCGGTTCATGCACCAGATCCTTCCAATGGGGAAAGGCACGCACATGCGGGTTACGAAGAAGTTGCTCCTGGGCTCCGTGGTCGTCACGGCAGCGCTCGCCCTGGCGGCGTGCGCGCCGACAGCCGAGACGCCGTCCGGCGACCCGGCCGACGGCGAAGGCCCCGCCGAGGTCACCGTGGGCATCGTCACGAGCGAGTCCGGTCCGCTCGCCGGCTACGGCAAGCAGTACCTCGACGCGTTCGAGGCAGGACTCGACTACGCCACCGACGGCACCGGCGAGATCGACGGCACGGCCATCACGATCGAGAACCGCGACGACGCCGGCGACCCCGACAAGGCCGTCACCGCCGTCAAAGAGCTCATCGGCGAAGGCGTCAACATCATCGCCGGCACCGCGTCGTCGGGAGTCGCGCTCGCTGTTGCCGAGCAGGCGGCTCAGAACAAGGTCCTCTACATCTCCGGTCCCGCTGCCGCCGACGCCGTCACCGGCATCAACGAGTACACGTTCCGCTCGGGCCGCCAGAGCGCCCAGGACGTCGCCACCGCGGGCACGTTCCTCGACGACATCGAGGGCAAGAAGGTGACCGTGTTCGCGCAGGACAACGCGTTCGGCCAGGGCAACGTGGCGGCCGTCGAGGCGATCCTGGGGGGCAAGGGCGCGACCGTCGAGCCGGTCCTCGTCGCCGAGGACGCGACGGAGTTCACTCCCTTCGCGCAGCAGGTCCTCGCGGGCGCCCCCGACCTCGTGTTCGTCGCATGGGCGGGCGCCACGTCCGGCGCGATGTGGCAGGCGATGAGCCAGCAGGGTGTGCTCGACGAGATCCCCGTCGTCACCGGTCTCGGCGATGCAGCGACGTTCGGCGCCTACGGCGAGGCATCCGAGAAGATCAACTTCCTGAACCACTACTTCCCCGGCGCTCCCGACAACGACGTCAACACCGCGATGGTCGAGGCGATCGAGGAAGCAGGCGGCACCCCCGACCTCTTCAGCCCCGACGGCTTCAACGCGGCGATCATGATCGTGCACGCCATCCAGGAGGGCAAGGGCGACGTCGACGCGATGGTCGCCGCTCTCGAGGGCTTCGAGTTCGAGGGACCCAAGGGCACGATGACGGTGCGCGAGAGCGACCACGCGCTCCTCCAGGAGATGTACCAGGCCAAGCTCGTCGCCAAGGACGGCTCGTTCGTGCCCGAACTGGTCGACACGGTCGCGGCCGACGAGGTCGCGCCGGCCGAGGCCGAGTGATCCGGGGTCTCGCGAGCAGATGAACACCACAGTCCCGTCCGCGCCCGCCGCGGAGACCGCGCGCCGCGGCTCCGCACTAGAGATCGAGGGCCTCGGCCTGCAGATCGGCGGCGCGACGATCCTCAAGGACGTCGAGCTCGACGTCGCCGCCGGCTCCCTCGTGGGTGTCATCGGTCCCAACGGCGCCGGCAAGACCACGCTCTTCAACGTGATCTCGGGGCTTCTGAAGCCCACCGCCGGCCGCGTCGTGCTGGACGACCGCGACATCACGACGGCGTCGGTGCCGGCGCGGGCGCGGGCGGGACTGGGTCGCACCTTCCAGACCTCGAGCCTCTTCCCGAAGCTGTCGGTGCTCGAGAACGTGCGCCTGGCCGCCCAGGTGTCGCTCGGTGGCTCCGGGTCGCTGCTGCGATTCCCGCGCCGGACGGATGCCGCCACCGAGCTGGCGCTGGCCAAGCTCGACGCCGTCGGGCTCACGCACATGCAGGACGCACTCGCGGGCGACATCTCGCACGGCGACAAGCGCAAGCTCGAGATCGCGGTGCTGCTGGCCACGGAGGCGAGCATCGTGCTGCTGGATGAGCCGATGGCAGGCGTCGCCTCCGGCGATGTGCCGGGCCTCGTCGAGAACATCCGCGAGATGCAGCGCGAGAAGGGGTGCACGCTCCTGATGGTCGAGCACCACATCGATGTCCTGATGGGGCTCGTCGAGAAGGTCGCCGTCATGTACTTCGGCACGATCATCGCGTACGACACGCCGCAGCGGATCATGGAGAACCCGCTGGTGCAGAGCGCCTACCTCGGCACCGGGTCGGCGGGGACGGAGGCCGCATGAGCACCGCAGACACCGCGGCCGCGGCATCCGCCATCCTCAGCGTGCGGCATCTCCGCTGCACCATCGCGGGCCAGCAGGTCGTCGAGGACGTCTCGTTCGACGTCCCGGCCACCGGGATCACCGCCGTCCTCGGCCGCAACGGCGTCGGCAAGACGTCGACGCTCCGGGGCATTCTGGGGCTCATCACCCGCCGCGGCGAGGTGCGGCTGGCGGGCGAGCGCATCGACGGACTCGCCACGCATCGCATCGTGCGGCGCGGGGTCGGCTACGTCCCGGAAGACCGCGAGGTCTTCTCGAAGCTCACCGTGGCCGAGAACCTCGCCCTCGCCGAGCGGCAGCGCAACCCGCGGCGCGAGTTCGTCGCCGACCTCTTCCCCGACCTCGTCGCGCGTCGGGATCAGCAGGCCGGCACGCTGTCGGGCGGCCAGCAGCAGATGGTGTCGGTCGCCCGCGCCCTGCTCAACGACAACCAGCTGCTCCTCGTCGACGAGCCGACCAAGGGTCTGGCCCCGAAGATCGTGAGCGAGGTGGCGGACGCGCTGCAGGAGGCGTCGAAGACCGTCCCGATCCTCCTCGTCGAGCAGAACCTCGAGGTCGTCCGGCGCCTCGCCGACGATGCCGTCGTCATCGCCGGTGGCCGCGTCGCGCACGTCGGCAAGGCGCGCGACATCCTCGACGACGAAGACCTCACCCGGCGCCTGTTGGGCGTCCACGTGGAGCATGAGGACGCTGGCGACGCACTGAGCGAGCGGAGCGAGTCGAAGTGAGCACCCTCGTCCTCACCCTCATCACCGGCGTCGGCCTCGGCGCCCTCTACTTCCTCGTGGCGAGCGGCCTCAGCCTCATCTACGGCCTCATGCACGTGCTGAACTTCGCGCACGGCGCGTTCCTGACCCTGAGCGCCTTCATGGGCTTCATGGTGGCGCAGGCGCTCGGCACCGACTCGTGGGGCTCCTTCCTGCTGTCGGTCCTCGTCGGAGCGGCCGTCGGCGCCGTCTTCGCGACCCTCACCGAGCTCGTGCTCATCCGCCCGCTGTACGAGCGGCACATCGAGCAGGTGCTCGTGACGGTGGGTCTCTCGTTCGCCGCGGTCGCACTGTTCGAAGGCATCTGGGGCACCGACCCGATCCACATCTCGGGGCCGTCGTGGCTGAAGCAGACCACCGAGGTGCTCGGCGCCCGCATCCCCAACACGTACTGGGTGCTGATGATCGCCGCCGTGCTCGTGCTCGCGGCGCTCGTCCTCTTCCTGCAGAAGACCCGCTACGGCATGATCATCCGGGCCGGCGTCGAGAACCGCTCGATGGTGACCGCACTCGGCATCGACGTGCGCCGCTCCTTCACGCTCGTCTTCGCGATCGGCGGTGCGGCCGCCGGCATCGGCGGCGTGCTGGCCATGCACTACTCGACGTTCGTCTCGGCCCACCTCGGGCAGACGCTCCTCATCTTCGCGTTCATCGTCACCGTCGTCGGAGGCCTCGGTTCGCTCACGGGCGCGGCGGTCGCGTCGGTCCTCGTCGCGGTGCTCCAGCAGTTCGCGAACTTCTACCTGGGCGGCACCGGCGACTTCATCGTCGTGATCCTGCTGGCGCTCGTGCTGCTGGTGCGGCCGACCGGACTCCTCGGGAGGAAGGCATGACCCTTCGACAGGCTCAGGGACCGGGGGAGCGAGCTCAGGGACCGGGGGAGCAGGCTCAGGGGGCCGGCGCCGCCGCGGGCTCCGGCATCCGTCGATTCGTCCCCGCCGTGATCGGCGTGGTGCTGGTGGCGTTCATGGCGATGCTGCCGCTGCTCAACCTCTCGCTGCCCGGGATCCTCCCCACGCCGACGTACATGCCGGGCACGCTCGCCCTGCTGTCGCTGTGCATGGTGTTCGCCGCGCTCGCGCTGTCGTACAACCTGCTGCTCGGATCGGGCGGGATGCTGTCATTCGGGCACGCGCTGTACTTCGGTGCGGGCGCGTACGGACTCGGCATCGCGCTCGAGCACTTCGGGGTTCCGCTGTGGCCCGGCGTGTTCGTCGCCCTGATCGGCGGCATGATCATCGCGCTGGTCACCGGGGCGGTCTCGATGCGGGTGTCGGGCATCCCGTTCGCGATGGTGACGCTGGCGTTCGCGCAGGCGGGCTCGGTGCTCGTGCGCCGCAACTCGCAGGTCACCGGGGGTGAGGAGGGACTCAGCCTCAACACCGAGCAGGTGCCGGACTTCCTCATCGGCGTCATCAACACGCGCAACCTCTACTGGTTCACGCTCGCCGTGCTCGTGGTCGTCTACCTGGTCACGCTGTGGGTCGACACGTCGCGACTCGGCCACCTGGCCCGGGCGACCCGCGAGAACGAGCAGCGCGTGCGCGTGCTCGGCCTCTCGCCCTACCGGGTGAGACTCATCGTGTTCGTGATCGCCGCAGGGCTCGCGAGCCTCGCCGGCGTGGCCTACATGCTCCTGCAGTCGGGCACGGTGCCGCGCGCCGTCTCGGCCGACCTCACGATCACCGTGCTGGTGATGGTCGTGCTGGGTGGCGTCGGATTCCGCTGGGGTGCGATCGTGGGCGGTGTGCTCTACACGCTGCTGGATCAGCGACTGACGGTGCTCGCAGGTTCCGAGGCCATCGCCGGCCTCCCCGACGTGCTGCGGATCCCGCTGTCGGAGCCGCTGTTCCTCCTGGGCGTGCTGTTCATCATCGTCGTGATGTTCCTCCCGGGCGGCATCGCCGGCACGATCGACGCGGCCGTCCGCCGCCGTCGCGGGGAGAAGGTGCGCGGCTCGCTGCGCGGGTTGGACGACGCCGAGCACACCGCCGAGACCGCTGACGCGCCCGTCGAGGTGCGCGCGTGACCTGGACCGACGACCCCGCCCTCGACGACGGGCCCCACACCATCGGGCGCTGGATCGTCGACCGCGCCGCGCACTCGCCGGAGCGCGTGGCGATCGACGACCGCGGCGTGAGGACCGACTACGCGACGCTCGCGACACGCGCGACGGCGCTCGCCGACGGCCTCCGCCGTGCCGGCTACGGTCCGGGCGACCGGATCGCAACGGTGTCGGGCAATTCGACGGATCACGTCGTCGCGTTCTTCGCCTGCGCCATCGCCGGCGTCGCGTTCGTGCCGCTGTCGTGGCGACTCACGCCGCGGGAGCTGGCCGACGTGCTCGGCCGCTCCGCGCCGGCGCTGTTGCTGATCGAGGATGAGCACGCATCCCTCGCCGGCGAGGCGCTGCGCGTCGCTGACGCGATGCCGCCTGTCGCGGTGCTGGGCACGACCGGGGTCGAGGCATCCGTGCCCCCCGCGGCGCATCCGCGCGCGCGCCGGCCGGTGTACGACGACGACGCGCTCCTGATCATCTTCACCTCGGGCAGCGAGGCGGCGCCGAAGGGCGTCGTGCTGACGCACGCCAACTGCTTCTGGAACAACCTCGCTCTCGCGCGGGCGCTGCCGCTCACGCAGGACGATGTGGTGCTCGCGATGCTGCCGCAGTTCCACGTCGCCGCGTGGAACTGCCAGCCGCTCCTGGCCTGGTGGGTGGGGGCGACGGTGGTGCTCGAGCGCTCGTTCCAGCCCGCGCGCGTGCTCCAGCTGATCGCCGAGCGCGGTGTCACCGCGATGATGGGCGTGCCGACGCAGTACGCGCTCCTCGCTGACGACCGCGACTGGCTGGCGACGGATGCCTCGTCCCTCCGCCTGGCGCTGGTCGGGGGCGCGACGATGCCCGTCTCGCTGCAGGAGCCGTGGACGGCCCGCGGCATCGCGCTGACCCAGGGCTACGGTCTCACCGAGGCGGCGCCGAACGTCCTCCACCTCCCCGCTGCGGAGGCGGCCGCCGCCCCCGGCGCGGTCGGACGGCCCTATCCGCACGTCTCGGTGCGCGTCGTCGATCCGGTGTCGGAGCTGCCCCTGGACGGTGAGGCCACGGGCGAACTGTGGGTGCGCGGGCCCAGCGTGTTCGCCGGGTATCTCGGCGACGACGAGGCCACGGCACGGGCGATGCGCGGCGACTGGCTGCGCACGGGAGATCTCGTCTCGCGTGACGCCGACGGCGTCTTCCGGGTGGTGGACCGGCTCAAAGACATCTTCATCTCCGGCGGCGAGAACGTCGCCCCCGCCGAGGTCGAGTTCGCGCTCTGCCTTCACCCGCTCGTCGAGGCGGCCGCCGTCGTGGGCGTGCCCGACGCCGTCTGGGGGGAGCGCGGCGTCGCGTTCGTCGTACCGGCCGCCGGAGCGGCCCTTTCGGTCGACGAGGTGCTGGCCCACGCACGGCGCAACCTCGCGGCCTTCAAGATCCCGGTGCACGTGGAGTTCGTCGACGCGCTGCCGCGTTCGACGATCGAGAAGCTGGCCCGGTCTCGACTGCGCGCGCAGGCGCGGATGCTGATGGATCGCTCGGGGGAGAGCGACGATGCGGACGGCGCACCCGTCGACGGCGACGTGCGCACGAAGGGGGAGTCCCGATGAGCATGTCCGACGAACTGGTCGAGCACGAGGAGGAGCTGGTCTCCTCCGCGACCGGGAGGCCGCTCACCAAGCGCGGCGAGGCGACGCGACGCCGGCTGCTGGAGGCGGCGGAGCAGGTGTTCGCCGACCAGGGGTATCACGAGGCATCCATCGTCAAGATCACCGAGCGGGCCGGCATCGGCCTCGGCACCTTCTACCTCTACTTCGACAGCAAGCAGTCGATCTTCGAGGCGCTCGTGCTCGACCTCAACCGCCGCGTGCGCCACTCCATGTCGGAGGCGATGGAGGGCGCGTCCGGCCGCCTCGAAGCCGAGCGCGCGGGGTTCGCGGGCTTCTTCCGCTTCACCGCCGAGCATCCGGCGCTGTACCGCGTGGTGCGCGAGGCCGAGTTCGTCTCGCCCGAAGTGCTGCGCACGCACTACACCCGCATCGTCGAGGGCTACGAGGCCGGCCTGCGCGCCGCGCAGACCACGGGCGACGTCGATCCGCATCTCGACCCGGCGGTCGCTGCCTGGGCGCTGATGGGCATGGGCGAGCTGATCGGCATGCGCTTCCTGCTGTGGGAGCGCGACGCCGACGGCAAGCCCCCGGCGCAGCTCGATCCCGACGTCTTCGCCGGCATGACCCGGTTCATCGACAACGCCCTCGCACCGCGAGCCGGCGGAAAGGACGCCTGATGACGGAGCACGATCTGACGGGCAGGCGCGCGCTGGTCACCGGCGGCGCGAGCGGCATCGGCCTGGCCTGCGCGCACGAGTTCGCCGCCCGCGGCGCGCATGTGATCATCGCGGATCTGAACGTCGATGCCGCGACGGATGCCGCAGCCTCGGTGGGCGGCGAGGCCTGGGCTGTCGATCTCAGTGACACCGCCGCCCTGGACGACCTGACGCTCGATGTCGACATCCTGGTGAACAACGCGGGGATCCAGCGGGTCTCACCGATCCCGGAGTTCGATCCCGATGCGTTCCGGCTCATCCTGCGGCTCATGCTGGAGTCGCCGTTCCTCCTGATCCGTGCCGCGCTGCCGGCGATGTACGAGCGGGGCTGGGGGCGTGTGGTCAACATCTCGAGCGCCCATGGCCTGCGCGCCAGCGCCTTCAAATCCGCCTACGTCGCGGCCAAGCACGGCCTGGAAGGGCTCTCGAAGGTGACGGCGCTCGAGGGGGCCGCGCACGGCGTCACGAGCAACTGCATCAACCCCGCCTATGTGAGGACGCCTCTCGTCGAGAAGCAGATCGCCGATCAGGCGAAGGTGCACGGCATCCCCGAGAGCGAGGTCGTGGAGAAGATCATGCTCACCGAGAGCGCGGTCAAGCGTCTCGTCGAGGCTGACGAGGTCGCCTCCCTTGCGGGCTGGCTCGTGTCGGACAAGGCGGGCATGGTCACCGGCGCCTCGTACACGATGGACGGCGGGTGGACGGCTCGATGAGCGGCACCGAGGAGAGGGCGGCGACGGCCGGCCACGAGTATCGCGCGATCGACGTCCCCGTGGATGGCGGGTCGCTGCACGCGGGCGTGTGGGAGCCGACGGATGCCGCACCCGACGCGCCGACCGTGCTGGCGGTGCACGGCGTGACGGCGTCGCACCTCGCCTGGCCCTTCGTCGTCGAGCGGCTGCCCGGCGTGCGAGTGGTCGCGCCCGACCTCCGGGGTCGTGGCCGCAGCAACGGCATCACGGGATCGGCGGGCATGGCCGCGCACGCGGCGGATCTCGCGGCCTTGCTGGATGCTCTCGACATCTCACGCGTCGTCGTGGTGGGGCACTCGATGGGCGGGTTCGTCTCCGTCGTGTTCGCGCACCAGCACCCCGACCGCGTGGCGCGGCTGCTGCTCGTCGACGGCGGGCTTCCGCTCGACGTTCCGGCGGGGCTGACGACGGACCAGCTGGTGGTGGGCATCCTCGGGCCGACCGCCGCGCGACTGTCGATGCGGTTCCCGGATGCGGGGGAGTACCTCGACTTCTGGCGGAAGCATCCCGCATTCGCGTCGGACTGGACGCCCGAGCTCGAGCGCTACCTCTCGTACGACCTCGTCGACGACGGCGAGGGGGCGTTCCGGCCGGCCACGAGCTACGCCACGACCGCCGACGACACGGTCGACATGAACACGGGCACGGCGCTGCCGGCGGCGCTGGCCGGGCTGCGGCATCCGTCCCGGCTCCTCACGGTGCCGCGCGGACTGCAGGACGAGCCGCCCGGCCTGTACGCGCCGGACCACCTCGAGAGACTGCTGGCGGCCTACCCCGGTGTGGAGCACGAGCGGGTGGACGGCTTCAACCACTACACGATCGTCATGTCGCCCGCCGGCGCCGATGTCGTCGCGGCGGCGGTCCGCGAGGAGCTCGCCGTCGCGGCCGTCTGAGGCCCCGGCGCGGTCGGACCCGCTCCCTCAGCGAGAGGCCGCAATGCGCGTCGTGAGCTGGTGCGCGTGGGCCAGAAGTGTGCGGCCGAGCTCGGGGAGCCGGTCGGGGCCGAAGCGGAACTCGACGCCGGTGAGGCTGAGCGCCCACTGCGGATGCCCCTCGCGCGTGAAGACGGCGGCGCCGATGCCGTACGAGCCCTCGACGATCAGGCCGGGGTTGACCGCGTAGCCGCGCTCCTGGGTCTCGCGCAGGCGTGCGCGCATCCGAGGCTCCCCGTGGGCGGCTCCCCACTCGCGGGGCAGCTCCGGATGCCGCTCGAAGTAGGCGTCCACATCGTGGGGCGGCAGGAAGGCGAGGATGGCCAGGCCTGCCGACGCGACGCCGAGGGGGAATCGCACTCCCTCCGACAGCACGAACGACCGGATCGGGAAGCTGCCTTCCTCCCGCAGCAGGCACACCGTCTCGTCGCCCCGGCGGACCGAGAGGAACGCGCTCTCCTCGGTGCGCACGGCCAGCGAGCGCACGATGTCGCGTGCGACGGCGGTGATGTCGTAGCGGGATGCCGCGACCGTGCCCATCAGGAAGAGCTCGGGTCCGGGCATCCAGCGTCCGGTGCGCTCGTCCTGGTCGACCAGGCCCTCCTGGCGCAGGGCGGTCAGCAGGCGGTGCGTCGTCGGGCGGGTGAGCTCCGCACGGCGGGCCAGCTCGGCCACCGGCATCCCGTCGTCTCCACCGGAGGTGACCAGTCGCAGAAGGTGCGCCGCCCGCGCGATCGACTGGGCGCCCGGAACGCTGCGCTTCGCGGTGTTGTCCACGATATGGACGCTACGACGCGGGGACTCCACATCGCAAGCGCCGCCTGGCGTACGCGTGGGTCGGCGGTGGAGCATGGTGTGCAGAACTCCTTCGATTCGTCAGAAACAGCGCGCGAAACCGGCATCCGCCCCTGTGCGCGGCGCGGAGAAGAGGAGTTCTGCAGACGTGGTCGATGCAAAGGAGCAGAATGATCGACAAGACGTGGGGCTCGGCGGCGGAGGCCGTCGCCGACATCCCCGACGGCGCTTCGCTCGCGGTGGGAGGGTTCGGCCTGTCGGGCAATCCGATCGCGCTGATCGAGGCTCTCCTCGCGCAGGGGACCGGCGATCTCAGCATCGTCAGCAACAACTGCGGAGTCGACGACTGGGGCCTCGGCATCCTGCTGAATGCCAAGCGCATCCGCAAGATGACGTCGTCGTACGTGGGCGAGAACAAGGAGTTCGAGCGGCAGTTCCTCTCGGGCGAGCTCGAGCTCGAGCTGACGCCGCAGGGAACACTCGCCGAGAAGCTGCGCGCCGGCGGCTCGGGCATCGCCGCGTTCTACACGCAGACCGGCGTCGGCACGCAGGTCGCCGAAGGCGGGCTGCCGCGCCGCTACGCCGCGGACGGCAGCATCGCGGTGGCGTCGCCGGTCAAGGATGTGCGCAGCTTCGACGTGTCGGGCATCGCGCGCGACTACGTGCTCGAGGAGGCGATCGTCACCGATTTCGCGCTCGTGCACGCACTCAAGGGCGATCGGCACGGCAACCTGGTGTTCAACAAGGCTGCGCGCAACTTCAACCCGCTCGCGGCGATGGCCGGTCGCGTGTGCATCGCCCAGGTGGAGGAGCTGGTCGAGCCGGGCGAGCTCGACCCCGACACCATCCATCTTCCCGGCATCTACGTGCACCGCATCGTGGAGGTCGGATCCGACATCGAGAAGCGCATCGAACGTCGCACGGTCTCGGTCGCACAGGCCGCGTCGCGCGAGATGCCCGAAGGAGCCTGACATGCCGCTCACCCGCAACGAGATGGCCGCGCGCGCGGCCCAGGAGCTCGCCGATGGCGCCTACGTCAATCTCGGCATCGGGCTGCCGACGCTCGTGCCGAACTTCGTGCCCGACGGCGTCACCGTGGTGCTGCAGTCCGAGAACGGCATCCTCGGGGTCGGGCCTTATCCGACCGAGGACCGCGTCGACCCCGACCTGATCAACGCCGGCAAGGAGACCGTGACGACGCTGCCCGGTGCGGCGTTCTTCGATTCCGCGACGAGCTTCGGCATGATCCGCGGTGGCAAGATCGACGCCGCGATCCTCGGCGCCATGCAGGTGTCGGCCGCGGGTGACCTCGCGAACTGGATGATCCCCGGCAAGATGGTCAAGGGCCCGGGCGGCGCGATGGACCTGGTGCACGGAGCCGCGAAGGTGATCGTGCTCATGGAGCACGTCGCCAAGGATGGGTCGGCCAAGATCGTGAACGACTGCTCGCTGCCGCTCACCGGCAAAGGCGTGGTGGACCGGATCATCACGGACCTCGCGGTCATCGATGTGACGGATGCCGGACTCGTGCTCGTCGAGGTGGCTCCCGGCGTCACGGCCGACGAGGTGATCGCGGCGACCGAACCGGAGCTCCAGCTCAGTCCCGCCCAGCGAGCAGCGCGGGACGAGCGCGTCGAGATGAAGGTGGAGGCATGAACAACATCAACGACGACGTCGTCATCGTCGCGGCGGCGCGGACGCCGCAGGGTCGATTGAAGGGCCAGCTGGCTCCGCTGACGGCGGTGCAGCTGGGCAGCGCCGCGATCAAGGGCGCACTGGCGCAGGGCGGCATCCCCGCGGATGCGGTCGACGCGGTGCTCGTGGGTCAGGTGCTTCCCGCCGGCAGCGGGCAGAACCCCGCGCGTCAGGCGGCCGTGGGTGCCGGCATCCCTTGGGATGTCCACTCCAGCTCCGTCAACAAGGTGTGCCTGTCGGGCCTCACGGCGATCATCGACGGCGCGCGCATGATCAAGGTCGGCGACGCGACCGTCGTGGTCGCCGCCGGCATGGAGTCGATGACGCGGTCTCCGCACCTGATGATGGGGTCGCGGGACGGCTGGGCGTACGGCTCGATCGAGGTGCTCGACCACATGGCGTTCGACGGCCTCACCGACGCGTACGACCGAGAGAGCATGGGCGCCTCGACCGAGCGGCACAACGGCCGGCTCGAGATCACGCGCGAAGCGCAGGACGCCGTCGCGGCGCGCTCGCACCAGCGGGCCGCGGCCGCGCAGTCGGGCGGCGTCTTCGACGCAGAGATCGTGCCGGTCGAGATCCCGCAGCGCAAGGGCGATCCCGTGGTCGTGACCAAGGACGAGGGCGTGCGGCCCGACACCACCGTCGAGACGCTGGCGGGGCTCCGCCCCGCGTTCGCCGAAGGCGGGTCGATCACCGCCGGCAACTCGTCGCAGATCTCAGACGGCGCTTCCGCGGTCGTGCTCACGACCCGCTCCCACGCCGACGAGAGCGGCTGGCCCGTGCTCGCAGTGGTCGGCGCGTCCGGGCAGGTCGCCGGCCCCGACAACTCCCTGCACTCGCAGCCCGCGCGCGCGATCGACCAGGCGCTCGCCAAGCAGGGGATCGCGGCATCCGATCTCGACATCGTCGAGATCAACGAGGCGTTCGGCGCCGTCGTCGCCCGCTGCCAGGCCGAGCTCGGACTGTCGGACGACGTCGTCAACCCGCACGGCGGCGGCATCGCGATCGGGCACCCGATCGGGGCCTCCGGCAACAGGCTGGTCGTCCACGCGGTGCATGAACTCGTGCGCCGGGGAGGCGGAACGGCCGCGGTCGCCCTCTGCGGCGGCGGCGGTCAGGGCGACGCGCTCATCCTCACGCGCTGAGGTGAGATCGAGAGGGTACGTCTTCGCACGCTGCTCGTGCGGAGACGTACCCTTTCGCGGTCCCGGCGGCGCCGAGCGGTTCCGGCGGCGCCGGTCGCGGCGGTGGCGCGGGGCTCAGTCTGCTTGGAGGCGGCGCGCGAGGCGCTGCCGGCGCAGCTTCGACTCGCTGCCGTGAATGGGCGAGTCGTCGGCGATGGACTCACCGCGCGACGCGCGCCGGATGTCGACGATCGCCCCGATGGCGAGCGCGAGCGAGATGCCCCAGCTGATCCACGCGAGAGCCTGCCGCCACGTGAACGGCTCGTGCTCGCGGAGTGCCCTCAGGAGCGTCGCGCCTCCCGTGATGGCGGTGAGCAGCCCGGTGCCGAAGAGGTACTTGCGCATGGGGCCACGTTAGCGCGGCAGGTGCGACGCATGCGCCCCTTGACATGGGGTCGCGTGCTCGTCAAGGCCGGACGGGCGGTTGGCCGCGCTGTTAGCCTGAGCCTGCCGAGTCCACGAACCGTCTGGAGCCCGCGTGACAGAGCCCGCCCCCACCGCAGATCTCGTCGTCGTCGCCAACCGGCTGCCCGTTGATCGGGTCGTCGACGACGACGGCGAGCCGGGGTGGCGTCGCTCGCCGGGCGGGCTGGTCACCGCACTCGAGCCGGTGATGCGGCGCGCCGACGGCGCCTGGGTCGGCTGGCCCGGTCAGCCCGACATCGACGTCGATCCCTTCGAATTCGAGGGGACGCACCTGGTGCCCGTCTCGCTGAGCGCGGACGAGGTCGAGAAGTACTACGAGGGCATGTCGAACGACACGTTCTGGCCGCTGTATCACGACGTGATCGCCGAGCCGCGGTACCGCCGCGTCTGGTGGGACACCTACGTGCGGGTCAACCGACGATTCGCCGAGGCGGCCGCGGCCGTCGCCGCCGAGGGCGGCACCGTCTGGGTGCAGGACTACCAGCTGCAGCTCGTGCCGCAGATGCTCCGCGACGCCCGGCCCGACCTCACGATCGGATACTTCCACCACATTCCCTTCCCGGCATACGGTCTCTACTCCCAGCTGCCCTGGCGGCGCCAGGTGCTCGAGGGGCTGCTCGGCGCGGACGTCATCGGATTCCAGCGGGTGGCGGATGCCGGCAACTTCGCCCGCGCGGTCCGGCGCCAGTTCCGCTACCAGACGAAGGCCACCGGCATCACGGTGCCGAACCCCGACGGAACGACGCGGCGGGCTCTCGCCAAGGCGTTCCCGATCTCGATCGACGCGACGTCGTACATCGAGCTCGCCCGCCGGGACGACGTCCGGGCCCGCGCCCGCGAGATCCGCGAGAGCCTCGGCAACCCCAAGAAGATCCTCCTCGGCGTCGACCGCCTCGACTACACCAAAGGCATCCGCCATCGGATGAAGGCGTTCGGCGAGCTCCTCCAGGACGGCCGCATCTCGGTCGAGGACGTGACCCTCGTGCAGGTCGCCAGTCCCAGCCGCGAGCGTGTCGAGGCGTATATGCAGCTGCGTGACGAGATCGAGCTCACCGTCGGCCGCATCAACGGCGACTTCGACACCATGGACCACACCGCCATCCGGTATCTGCATCAGGCGTACCCGCGCGAGGAGATGGTGGCACTTTTCCTCGCCGCCGACGTCATGCTCGTGACGGCGCTGCGCGACGGCATGAACCTCGTCGCCAAGGAGTACGTGGCGTCACGGATCGACAACAAGGGCGTGCTGGTGCTCAGCGAGTTCGCCGGCGCGGCCGACGAGCTGCCCAGCGCCATCCGTATCAACCCGCACGACATCGACGGCATGAAGGACTCGATCATGCGCGCCATCGAGATGCCCACGGCCGAGCAGGGGCGCCGCATGCGGGCCCTGCGCAAGAAGGTGATCGAGAGCGACGTCGCACGGTGGTCGCGCTCGTTCCTCGACGCCCTCGAAGAGGCACGACAGCTGCGCCGCAGCGGCGAGAAGGTGGACGCGTGACCTCGACGCTCACTCATCAAGCACGCGAGGGCGTCGCCCGGGTCGCGGCATCCGATCTCCTCCTCGTCGCCCTGGATTTCGACGGCACGCTGTCGCCGCTCGCGGACGACCCGATGAGCGCACGGATGCTGCCTGCCGCACGGGATGCCGTCGACGCGCTCGTCGCCGCGCCCGACACGGTCGTGGCGTTCGTGTCGGGCCGCAGCCTTGTCGATCTGCGCGTGATCGCGGACCACGACGACAGCTCGCGGGTGCTGCTCGCGGGTTCGCACGGCGCGGAGTTCTGGTCGCCCGGAGAAGGGATCCTGAGCCACGGCGAGGACGACGCCGACGTCGCCCTGCGCGACGCCCTGCGCACGCACGCCGAGCGGGACACCGCCGGCCTCGAAGGCGTGTGGATCGAACCCAAGACCTTCGGGTTCGGCGTCCACACGCGCCGGGCGACGCCCGAGGCGGCGGCAGAGGCGAACCGCATCGTCGACGCGATCGTCGCCGCTGAGGCGCCCCAGTGGCGCCGGCGGACAGGCCACAACATCGTGGAGTTCGCATTCCGCCACGAGGGCAAGGACTCCGCCATCGCCGAGCTGCGAGAGCGCCTGGGCGCCGACGCGGTGCTCTTCGCAGGCGACGACATCACGGACGAAGACGCGCTGGCCAGCCTCGGCGACGACGATCTGGGCGTCCGCGTGGGCGACGGCGAAACGGCCGCGGCGGTGCGTGTGCCCGACATCGCGGCGCTCGCGGAGCTGCTGCAGCAGCTCGCCGCCGAGCGCACCCGGCTGCGCAGCTGAGACCCTCGCGCGGCACCGTCACACGGACCAGGAGCCCGTTGTCACGGGAATCCGCCACCTCGCGGGAGCGGTCCGCCGCGCGGCAATAGAATCAGACAATGGCCCAGCCCGATTCGCTCGCTGACAACTCCATCGACATCAAGCCCCGCAGTCGCGTCGTCACCGACGGCATCGAGGCCACGACCTCGCGGGGGATGCTCCGCGCCGTCGGCATGGGCGACGCGGACTGGGACAAGCCGCAGATCGGCATCGCGTCGAGCTGGAACGAGATCACACCCTGCAACCTGAGCCTCGACCGGCTCGCGCAGGGCGCCAAGGAGGGCGTGCACGCCGGCGGCGGGTACCCGCTGCAGTTCGGCACGATCTCGGTCTCGGACGGCATCTCGATGGGCCACGAGGGGATGCACTTCTCGCTCGTGTCGCGCGAGGTCATCGCGGACTCGGTCGAGACGGTGATCATGGCCGAGCGGCTCGACGGCTCGGTGCTCCTCGCCGGCTGCGACAAGTCGATCCCCGGCATGCTGATGGCCTCGGCGCGCCTCGATCTCTCCAGCGTCTTCCTCTACGCCGGCTCGATCGCCCCCGGCTGGGTCAAGCTGTCGGACGGCACCGAGAAGGACGTCACGATCATCGACTCGTTCGAGGCCGTGGGCGCGTGCCTCGCGGGCAAGATGAGCGAGGCCGACCTCAAGCGCATCGAGTGCGCGATCGCCCCGGGCGAGGGCGCGTGCGGCGGCATGTACACCGCCAACACGATGGCCTCGGTCGCCGAGGCGCTCGGCCTCTCCCTTCCCGGATCGGCCGCGCCGCCCTCGGCCGACCGTCGCCGCGACTACTTCGCCCACCGTTCGGGCGAGGCCGTGGTCAACCTGCTCCGCCAGGGCATCACCACGCGCGACATCCTCACCAAGGAGGCGTTCGAGAACGCGATCGCCCTCGCGATGGCGCTCGGCGGCTCGACGAACGTGGTGCTCCACCTCCTCGCCATCGCACGCGAGGCCGAGGTCGACCTGAGCCTGCACGACTTCAACCGCATCGGCGACAAGGTGCCGCACGTGGCCGACATGAAGCCGTTCGGCAAGTACGTCATGAACGACGTCGACCGTCACGGCGGCATCCCCGTCATCATGAAGGCGATGCTCGACGAGGGGCTGCTCCACGGCGACGCTCTCACGGTGACCGGCAAGACGCTCGCCGAGAACCTCTCCGAGCTCGACCCCGACCCGATCGACGGCACGGTCATCCACACGTTCGACAACCCGATCCACGCGACCGGCGGCATCACCATCCTCCACGGCTCGATGGCGCCCGAGGGCGCCGTCGTGAAGACGGCCGGCTTCGACGCCGCCGTGTTCGAAGGACCTGCCCGCGTGTTCGAGCGCGAGCGCGCCGCCATGGATGCGCTGGAGGCCGGCCGGATCGACAAGGGCGACGTCGTCGTGATCCGCTACGAGGGTCCCAAGGGCGGTCCGGGCATGCGCGAGATGCTCGCGATCACCGCCGCCATCAAGGGCGCGGGGCTCGGAAAAGATGTACTACTCTTGACGGACGGACGATTCTCAGGCGGCACAACCGGCCTGTGCATCGGCCACATAGCACCCGAGGCGGTGGACGCAGGTCCCATCGCGTTCGTGCGCGATGGTGATCTGATACGGGTCGATATCGCGGCTCGCACTCTCGACCTACTCGTCGACGAGGCTGAGCTTGATTCCCGCCGCTCTGGCTGGGAGCCGCTTCCCCCGCGCTATACCCGTGGCGTCCTTGCCAAGTACTCCCGACTCGTGCGCTCCGCTGCGGAGGGCGCGACCACCGGTTGAGCCTGGCTTCCGACATCCCCTCCGACCCACTTCAGAGGAACATCACCATGTCAGCCGACACCGCCGCGGCCGTTCCCCGGCCGCCAGCCCGCACCGCCTCGACGCCCGTGCTCACGGGCGCGGAAGCGGTCGTCCGCTCGCTCGACCTGCTGGGCGTGACCGACGTGTTCGGTCTTCCCGGCGGCGCGATCATGCCCGTCTACGACCCGCTCATGGACGACGAGTCGGTGCGCCACATCCTCGTCCGCCACGAGCAGGGCGCCGGCCACGCGGCCGAGGGCTACGCCGCGGCGTCCGGCCGCGTGGGCGTCGCCATCGCCACCTCGGGCCCGGGCGCGACGAACCTCGTCACCGCGATCGCCGACGCCTATATGGATTCGGTGCCGATCGTGTGCATCACCGGTCAGGTCTTCTCCACCCTCATGGGGACGGATGCCTTCCAGGAGGCCGACATCGTGGGCATCACGATGCCGATCACCAAGCACTCGTTCCTGGTCAAGCGCGCCGAAGACATCCCCGGCGCCATCGCGGCCGCGTTCGAGATCGCCTCGACCGGCCGCCCCGGGCCCGTGCTCGTCGACATCACCAAGGACGCGCAGCAGGCCGAGGCGCCGTTCGTGTGGCCGCCGAAGATCGACCTCCCCGGCTACCGCCCGGTGACCAAGGCGCACGGCAAGCAGATCCAGGCCGCGGCGCACCTCATCGCCGAGGCCAAGAAGCCGGTGCTCTACGTCGGCGGCGGGGTGGTGCGCGCGCAGGCCTCCGAAGAGCTGCGCACCCTGGCGGAGTCCACCGGCGCACCGGTTGTCACGACGCTCATGGCCCGCGGCGCGTTCCCCGACTCGCACGAGCAGCACCTGGGCATGCCCGGCATGCACGGCACGGTGCCCGCCGTGCTCGCGCTGCAGGAGTCCGACCTGATCGTGGCGCTCGGCGCGCGGTTCGACGACCGCGTCACCGGCAAGGCGGCGCAGTTCGCGCCGTACGCCAAAGTCGTGCACGTCGACATCGACCCGGCCGAGATCTCGAAGATCCGCACGGCCGACGTGCCGATCGTCGGCGACCTCAAGGATGTGCTGGTCGACCTCGACGCGGCCTACCGCGCGACCAGTCCGGGCGGCAAGCTCGACATCGCCGAGTGGTGGTCGTTCCTGGACGGGCTGCGCGACGAGTTCCCCCTCGGCTACACGCAGCCGACCGACGGACTCATGTCGCCGCAGTACGTGATCCAGCGCATCGGCGAGCTCACCGGGCCGGAGGGCGTCTACGCCGCGGGTGTCGGTCAGCACCAGATGTGGGCCGCGCAGTTCATCAAGTACGAGCGCCCGAACGCGTGGCTCAACTCCGGCGGCGCCGGCACGATGGGCTATTCGGTGCCCGCGGCCATGGGCGCCAAGGTCGCCGAGCCCGAGCGTGTGGTGTGGGCGATCGACGGCGACGGCTGCTTCCAGATGACCAATCAGGAACTCGCCACCTGCGCGATCAACAACATCCCGATCAAGGTCGCGATCATCAACAACTCTTCGCTGGGCATGGTGCGCCAGTGGCAGACGCTGTTCTACGACGGCCGCCACTCCAACACCGACCTCAACACCGGTCACGGCACCGTCCGCATCCCCGACTTCGTGAAGCTGTCGGAGGCGTACGGGTGCCTCGCGATCCGCGTCGAGAAGGAGGAGGACGTGGATGCCGCGATCAAGACGGCGCTGGAGACCAACGACCGTCCGGTGGTCATCGACTTCGTCGTGAGCGCCGACGCGATGGTGTGGCCGATGGTGCCGCAGGGCGTCAGCAACAGCTATGTCCAGTACGCGCGCGATCACTCGCCCGCCTTCGCCGAGCAGGAGGACTGACCCCATGTCGAGTCACGTGCTGAGCCTCCTGGTGGAGGACAAGCCTGGTCTGCTCACCCGCGTCGCCGGGCTGTTCGCGCGCCGCGGCTTCAACATCGAGTCGCTCGCGGTGGGTGTCACCGAGGTCCCCGGCCTCTCCCGCATCACCGTGGTCGTGGATGTGGACGAGCTGCCCCTCGAGCAGGTCACCAAGCAGCTGAACAAGCTCATCAACGTCATCAAGATCGTCGAGCTCGACCCCGCGGCATCCGTGCAGCGCGAGCACATGCTCATCAAGGTGCGCGCCGACAATCAGAACCGCTCGAACGTGCTGGAGGTCGTCAGCCTCTTCCGCGCGCAGATCGTCGACTACGCGCCGGACGCGCTCGTGGTCGAGGTGACCGGCGACAAGGGCAAGGTCGAGGCCTTCCTGCGCGCGCTGGAGCCGTTCGGCATCAAGGAGCTGGCGCAGTCCGGCCTCGTCGCCATCGGCCGCGGCGGCAAGAGCATCACCGAGCGCGTGCTGCGCGGCTGACAACAATTCCGGTCCCTGAGCTTGTCGAAGGGCCGGTGCACGACCCCGATCAGGTCCCTTCGACAAGCTCAGGGACCGACATCTATCAAGGAGAAACACGAAGATGGCTGAGATCTTCTACGACGCCGACGCCGACCTGAGCATCATCCAGGGCAAGAAGGTGGCGATCGTGGGCTACGGCTCGCAGGGCCACGCCCACGCCCAGAACCTTCGCGACTCGGGCGTCGAGGTCGTCATCGCGCTCAAGGAGGGCTCCAAGTCGACCGAGAAGGCGCAGGACGAGGGGTTCGAGGTCAAGACGGTCGCCGACGCCGCCGCGTGGGCCGACCTCATCATGATCCTCGCGCCCGACCAGCACCAGCGCTCGATCTACAACGAGAGCATCAAGGACAACCTGACCCCGGGCAAGACGCTCGCGTTCGCGCACGGCTTCAACATCCGCTTCGGCTACATCGAGGCGCCCGAGGGCGTCGATGTGATCCTCGTCGCGCCGAAGGCTCCCGGCCACACCGTGCGCCGCGAGTACGTCGCCGGTCGCGGCATCCCCGACATCATCGCCGTGGAGCGTGACGCCTCGGGTGGCGCGTGGGCGACCGCGCTGTCGTACGCGAAGGCCATCGGCGGCACGCGCGCCGGCGTCATCAAGACGACCTTCACGGAAGAGACCGAGACCGACCTGTTCGGTGAGCAGGCGGTCCTCTGCGGCGGCGTCTCGCAGCTCGTCCAGTACGGCTTCGAGACCCTGACCGAGGCCGGCTACCAGCCGCAGATCGCGTACTTCGAGGTGCTGCACGAGCTCAAGCTCATCGTCGACCTCATGTGGGAGGGCGGCATCGCCAAGCAGCGCTGGTCGGTCTCCGACACCGCCGAGTACGGCGACTACGTGTCGGGGCCGCGCGTCATCGACCCGCACGTCAAGGAGAACATGCAGGCCGTGCTCGCCGACATCCAGTCGGGTGCGTTCGCCAAGCGGTTCATCGACGACCAGGACAACGGCGCGAAGGAGTTCCTCGAGCTGCGCGAGAAGGCCGCCGCCCACCCGATCGAGTCGGTCGGCAAGGACCTGCGCTCGCTCTTCGCGTGGAAGCAGCAGGATGCGGACTACGTTGAGGGTTCGGCCGCGCGCTGACCCCGCCCCGCTGACGCGCGCCGACGCGCTGCAGACGCCGAGAGCCCGGCCCCACGAGGGCCGGGCTCTCGGCGTCTTCTTGCTGAGAACTTCCTCATCGAACGGCTCTTGTCGGTGATGATGCGCGCGTGATGTGATCCTCGCCATGGGAGAACACATGCCTGACAACGCATCCGATCACGAGCTCGAGGCGCCGGCGGACACCCCGCCTCGGTCCGGTCTCAGCCGACGCAATTTCCTGGTCGGCGTCTCCGCGGCCAGTGTGCTCGCCGCGGCCGGATGGTCGCAGACGCCGAAGGCGGTGGCGGCACCCGGCGGACGCTCGGTCACGATCACGGTCATGGGCACGTCCGACATCCACGCCAACGCGCTGAACTGGGACTACTACAAGGACGCCGCCTACAGCGACAGCGCCGGCAACACCATCGGCCTCGCCCGGGTCTCGAGCGTCGTGAACCAGATCCGCGCCGATCGCGGCCGGGGACGCACGCTGCTCTTCGATGCCGGCGACACCATCCAGGGCTCTCCGCTCGGCTTCTACTACGCGACGGTCGACCCGGTCGACGAGTCGGGCGCGACGCACCCGATCGCGGCGCAGTTCAATGCGATCGGCTACGACGCCGTCGCCCTCGGCAACCACGAGTTCAACTACGGGCTCGACTTCCTCGACAACTGGATCTCGCAGCTGGATGCCCCGGCCCTGGCCGCGAACGCCGTGCACGCGGGCACGACGGAGCCGGCGTACCGGCCCTACATCGTCAAGAAGATGCACGTGCCCGGCTACAAGCCCATCCGCGTGGGAGTCCTCGGCCTCACCAACCCCGGCGTCGTGATCTGGGACAAGGCGAACGTGAGCGGCCGGCTGGACGTGCTCGACGTCGTCGAGTCCGCGGCGCACTGGGTTCCCGTCATGCGCTCCGAGGGCGTCGACGTGGTCGTCGTCAGCGTGCACGCCGGCGACAGCGGGCTCTCGTCCTACGGCAGCGACATCCCCGTCGAGAATGCTTCGGCCATGCTGGCGGAGCAGGTGCCAGGCATCGACGCCATCCTCTTCGGCCACGCGCACAACGATGTGCCGCAGCGCTTCGTGACCAACGTCGTGACGGGTGAGCAGGTCATCATGAGCGAGCCCGGGCGCTGGGGCCAGCGCGTGAGCGTGTTCGACCTGACGCTCACGATGGAGCGGGGCCGCTGGCACGTGGCCGGCGCCGAGTCCTACACGGTGAACACCAACACGGTTCAGGAGGATCCCGCCCTCGTGCAGGTGGTGCAGGCGCAGCACGATGCGGTGGTCGCCTACGTGAACACGCCGGTCGCGACCTCCACCGAAGAGCTCTCGGCGGCCGAGTCCTGCTGGAAGGACACGGCGATCCTCGACTACATCCATCACGTCCAGATCGACACGGTGTCGCAGGCGATCGCGGGCACGCCCGAGGCATCCCTCCCGATCATCTCGCTCGCCGCCCCGTTCAACCGTGCGGCGACCTTCCCCGCAGGCGAGGTGACGATCAAGGATGTGGCCGGACTCTACATCTACGACAACACGCTGCTCGGGTCGGTGCTGACGGGCGCGCAGATCAAGGACTACCTCGAGTACTCGGCCAAGTACTTCCTGACCGTCGCGCCTGGAGCGCCCGTCGCGCCCGCGACATGGACCAACGCCGCCGGCATCCCCGACTACAACTTCGACCAGTTCTCGGGCGTCACCTACGACATCGACATCTCGCAGGTCGCGGGCTCTCGCATCGCGAACCTCGCCTTCGAGGGCGTCCCCGTCGCGGCCGACCAGCGGTTCGTCGTCGCGGTGAATAACTACCGGCAGTCGGGCGGCGGCGGGTTCCCGCACATCGCCGGGGCACCCGTGGTCTACAACGCCCAGGTCGCGATCCGCGAGGCGATCGTCGCCTTCGCGTCGGCGACCGGGGTGATCGATCCGGCCGACTTCCACGTCGTGAACTGGAGGCTGGTCCGCGCCGGCGTGCCCGTCTTCTGATCGGGGCGGAACCGCCCTTCGTGGGCGATGAGCGATTGTGATCCGGGTTCCGGCGTATCACCGGCACCCCACCGCGACTCACACCACTCATACCTCGCCAACCCGGGCGAGCACCACGAAAGGAAACGGCCATGGACGGGAGCACCCTGACCTTCACGGCCGACCGGCTCGATCGCGAGCGGGCGGCCGCCCTGGATCGCGAGAACGAGATTCTCCGCAGCGTCGCCGATCGCGGCGTCACCATCAGCCCCGAGAGCCCCACGGCGCACGTCGCCGCGGGCGTGGGCGTGTGGTTCCGCCACCTCTTCACGAGGCCGCGTCAGGCGCGATTCGCGTGAATCCGCAGAGACCCGCCGCCCGGAGCGCGGCGGGTCTCACCCTGTCTGCGCGTCCTCTTCGGCCCGGATATGCTCGCGGCATGTCAGCTGCGCGTCCTGTCGAGATCGCCGTCCAAGACCCCGCGGGCGCGCAGGCGGCCATGCGGGCGGGAGCCGACCGCCTCGAGCTGTGCCAGGCTCTCGACCTCGGCGGCATCACGCCCTCCCTCGGCGTCCTCGAGGCCGTCCTCGGCGCGGTCGATCCGGCGGCGGTGAACGTGCTGGTCCGCCCGCGGGGGGGCGGCTTCGTGTACAGCGAGGAGGAGGTCGCCCTCGTGACGGCCGACATCCGGACGTGCGTCGAACGCGGAGCGGGCGGCGTGGTCGTCGGCGCACTGACCGCGTCGGGCGGGCTCGACATCCAGGCGCTGCGGAGATGGCGGGATGCCGCCAGCTCGGCGACCCTCGTGTTCCACCGCGCCGTCGATGCCGCCGCCGATCCGTCCGCGGTGTTCGACGCGCTCGTTGCCGAAGGCGTGGACCGAGTCCTGACATCCGGCGGTGCTCCTCGGTCCATCGAGGGGCTCGCCGCACTGTCGGCGTTCGCCGCGCGGTCGGGGTCGGTCGAGGTGATGGCCGGCGGCGGCGTACAGCCCGGCGACATCCCCGCACTCTTCGCCGCCGGCGTGGACGCGGTGCACCTGTCGGCGCGAGGCAGAGGCGGGTTGGATGCGCCGTCCGGACCGGGCGGAGGATCCGCCGGACACGATGTGACCGACGCCCGCATCGTCGCGGAGGCGGTCGCCGCCGCTGCCCGCTGAACCGATCGTCTCGACGACGTACACCGACTGATCGCCCGTCCGCCCGCGCGGGTTCACCTCCGCGCGCCACGGTCGAGGCGTGCGCGACACGAACCGTGTGACCACATTCCTCGCGGCATCCGTCGTCCTCATCGGGGTTGCGGCCGCCCTCGGCGGCCCGTCAGGCGCTGCTGCCGCGCCGGGCCCTGGCTCGCCGGAAACGACGGCGTCGGCCGCGACGGCGCCGGACGCGGAGCGACGGATGGCCATCGACCCGGCCGTCGCAGGCGGCGTCGTGCTGTCGGAGGTGACGCCCGCCGGCGCAGCGGGATCGGGTGACGGATTCTTCGAGCTCGTGAACCCCACTGAGCATCCCGTGGACCTGAGCGCCTACGCGGTGTACCGGTGCGACGGCGACGGGCTGCGGGCGCGCCCGACCGACCCCGAGGCCGAGCTGAGCGGCGTCACGCTCGCGCCGGGGGAGCGGCGAGCGTTCCGCACGGCGCGGCTCTCCGAGCGGGGATACGGCCTCGTCGTCATCGACCCGTCCGGCGCGACCGTGGACGCGATCGCGGTGTACCCAGACGATCCCGCACCGATGATGTCGGAGTGCGGCGGGCGTACCGAGCTGCCGGTCACGACGGCCGCGGCGCTGGACGAGAGCTGGCAGCGCGTGGAGGGCGCGCCGCGGAGCGAGGAGCGGTGGCTGCGGGCGCCCGCGACGCCAGGGGCCGTGAACGCGCTGCCGCAGCAGGCGACCTCCAGCGTGAGGATCGATGAGATCGCGGCGGCGGGTCCGGGCGGTCACGGCGACGACTTCGTCGAACTGACGAACACCGGCTCGACGGAGGTCGAGCTGGCGGGCTGGCGGCTGTACCGCTGCACAGCGACCGGCGCAGCCCCG
Source organism: Microbacterium ureisolvens (assembly GCF_015278315.1). Classification (GTDB taxonomy): domain Bacteria; phylum Actinomycetota; class Actinomycetes; order Actinomycetales; family Microbacteriaceae; genus Microbacterium; species Microbacterium ureisolvens. Next base: position 115,818 of record NZ_JADIJE010000009.1, read on the forward strand.
ACGGAGGCGCTGCAGCATCGGTTCGGCGACGGCGACGCGCTCGCACCGGGAGAGCGTCTCGTCGTCGGCGGCCCGGCATTCGCCGAGTCCGCCGACGTGCGGACGACCACCTCGCTCGCCGACACTGTGTCGGGGGTGCTCCTCGTCACCGCGGACGGGCGGCGCGTCGACGGCGTGGGTGTGTCCTCCCACGAAGACACGGCGTGCCAGACCGGTCGCGGCAAGCTCCCGTCGACCCTGGACTACCGCACCGGTCAGAGCTGGCAGCGCCAGCTTGCCGGCGGCTTCGCGATCGCTGCTCGAACCCCCGGCACCCCGAACGTGACGCCGGCGCCGGTCGCGGCATCCGTCTCCGCCTTCTCCTATCCGCAGCGACCGGGCGTGGTCGTGAGCGAGATCGCGAACGATCCGGTCATCGACGGGATGCCGCGCCGCAACTTCGTGGAGCTCGCGAACGTCGGCGACGCCGACGTCGACATCTCGGGCTGGCGGCTGATCGCCTGCGGCGTCGACGGCTTCCGCCGCTTCGACGACCTCGCCGTCGCGGCGCCGGGCACGGTGCTCGCCCCGGACGAGACATGGACGGCCGCGCTCAGGGGCACACCTCTGGCCGGCGAGGCCGACGCCCGGTTCGACGAGCCGCTGGAGCTCGCCGGCGCCGGCGTCTGGCTCGAAGATGCCGAGGGGCGCCGCGTCGACAGCGTGGGCATCTACCACCGCAACGAGATGGACCGCAGCGTCGACCGCGAGAGCCCCTGCACGAAGGGAATGGCGCTGTCGACCTTCGCGGTGGACCGGCTGCGGGGCGAGACCCTGCAGCGCGTCGGCTTCACGGGCGACGACGCGACCGACTTCGCGCCTGCGCCGGCGACCGCCGGCGTGCGCGCCTGGCCGGGATCCCCCTCGACCGATGACATGGTCGCACGCGCACTCGACCTCGCTCGCGCGGACGCCGTCGGAGATGCGGCCGGCTCCGCAGCGGCATCCCGCGCAGGACGCCTGGAAGCGGCGCAGGGCGCGCCCGTGGAGGTGGTCGCAGCGTCCGCCGGATCATCCCCGGCACCTCTCGCGCGCCTCGATGCGCCGGGGGAGCAGCCCGTCGCCGCCGATGCGCTCGCCTCCCGGGACGACGCGTACGGCCTCCCGTACGTGCGGATGCGTGTGGCGCTCCCGCCCGCGGGCGGGACCCTCACCTGGCACGGGCGCACCGTCGGCCGCGCGCAGCTGAGGCTCTCGGTGTGGGAGCCGTCGTCTGCAACCGCGCCGTCGGGCGCCTGGCGGACCATCGATGAGGCCGCCGGCGAAGCGACGGCGACGGATGCCGCAGCCGACGCGGCGGTGACGCTCGAGGGCTCCGTGCGACGTGCCGAGGTCGTCGACGGCGTCGCCGACCTGCTGGTGCAGGTCGTGCCCCGCGAGGAAACGGCGGTCGCGCGAGCCGATGGCATCGCAGCCCCGGCCGACTACGACCTGGCCGTCGGCCACCTCACCGACACGCAGTACTACTCGGAGGCGTACCCCGAGGTGTACGCGGCGCAGGTGGCCTGGCTGGCCGAGAACGCCGACGCACGAAAGATCGCGTTCGTGACCCATACCGGCGACCTGATCCAGAACTGGGTCGACCCGGCGCAGCCGGAGGACCGCGCGCGCCGCGAATACGAGCTCGCGTCACGGATGCAGGCCGTGCTCGACGTGCGCGGCATCGCCAACAGCGTGCTGCCCGGAAACCACGACAACAAGCGAGGCGTCAGCAACGCCCTGTTCAACGACTACTTCGGTCCGGCGCGGTACCGCGACCAGCCGTGGTACGGCGGCTCCCTCTCGGCCTCCGACAACAGCGCGAACTGGTCGGGCTTCCAGGCCGGCGGAGCGAGGTTCGTCATGATCTCGCTGCCGTACGCCTACGGAGAGCGTGAGGTGGCCTGGGCCCAGGAGGTCGTCGCCGACCATCCCGAAGCGAACATCGTGGTCTCCACGCACGAGCATCTGACGCCCGCGACGGGCGAGCGGGACGCCGAGCGGTCCACCACGTCGCGCTGGGTGTCGCACGGCGATCTGCTGTGGGACCGGGTCGTCGCTCCGAACCGGAACGTCGTGCTGGTGCTCTCGGGGCACTTCCACGGGGTCGGTGCGATCGTCACCGAGAGCGCCGGCGGCATCCCCGGTCACACCGTGCTGGAGGCACTCGGCGACTACCAGGAGTTCCGCACCCCGACCGGCGAGCGGGCGACGGGCTTCCAGCGCCTGCTGCAGATCGACCTCGCCGCCGGTGTCCTGGCAGTCGACACCTTCTCGGTGCCGCTCGCCGCCACCGCGAGCCACCCCTACGACTACGTGCAGTTCCTGCCCGACGACGGCGATGCCGCGACACCGTCGAACGAGCGCCCCTGGCGCATCCTCGCCGAAGGGCTGCAGCAGCGTTACACCGCGGCAGATGACGCCTTCTCGGTGCCGCTCGCGCTCCAGCACGCGAAGGCGATCCAGACGGATGCCGTGACCGCGGTGCGCCGGTGAGGTATCAGGCCCCGCCGGAGCGCCTCCGTAGCGAGAGGGGGATCACCCCGCCCATCGCCATCGCCAAAGCAGAGGAGTCGCCATGAACGTCGAACCGTGGAGCACGGTCGGACAGGGAACGCCCACCCAGCTGGTCTGGAGCATCCAGTTCCTGCTGAACGCCCGCGGGCATGCCGTCGTCGTGGACGGGCTGTACGGTCCGGCCACCGCCGTGGCCGTCAGCGCCTTCCAGACCGCGCAGGGCGTACCGGCCGACGGCATCGTGGGCCCGGTGACGTGGCCGCGGCTCATCATCGCCGTGCAGCAGGGATCGACCGGTGACGCCGTGAAGGCGGTCCAGACGCTGGGCCTGCAGCGGTCGCCCGGCGAGGACCCGCTCGTCGTCGACGGTGACTTCGGCCCGCAGACCAAGGAGCGCGTCGAGTTCTTCCAGGAGTCGTGGGGGCTGACGCTCGACGGCATTGCCGGCCGTGAGACCTGGTCGTTCCTCAGCACCTTCGTCCCCGGTCCGCGGCCGTGGGCACTGGTCAAGCAGGGCTCGTCGCAGTCCACCAACTGGCGCGTGCTCGCGGCGCAGCATCTGCTGCGCGCCCGCGGCGCGACGATCGCTGCCGACGGCGTGTTCGGTCCGCAGAGCGGGCAGGCTGTTCGCGACTTCCAGCAGACGCTGCGCGCGGTGGAGATCTCGACGACCCTCGGCCAGCTCGACTGGCCGAGCCTCATCATGACCGTGCGCAAAGGCGACGGACCCGAGGCGCCGAAGGGTGAGGCCGTGCGCGCCCTGCAGACGCTCCTGGCGGATCTCGACGTCGACGGAGACTTCGGCCCCGCGACCGACGCCGCGGTGCGAGAGTTCCAGGGCATGTTCGCGCCGCCCGCGGACGGCATCGTCGGCCCGGACACCTGGCACGCCCTGATGATGCGCCTCTTCGACTGACCGGTCGCGGGCCGTGGAGCCGCCGCCTCGCCGGTGTGCTCGCGGCCCCGCCGGGTCGCCCCGCACTACGCTGGGACCGTGACTGCCGGACGCGACGACGACGCCCTGACCTGGGACGGCGACGACGATCCCACCCTCGATCTCGGCGCATCCGCCGGAGCCGACGCGCGCGCCGACGCCGACGCGCCTGACGCGCCGTCCGGGGCTGACGCGGTGGATGAGCCGCGATCGCCGGGCCAGGCATCCGCCGTCGCGAACCCGGGCGCCACGCTTCCGGAGGGGTACACGGCTGTCGGCAAGGGCAGCGAGGCGGTGGCTTCCGCCGGCGCCGGGGGTGCGGCATCCGTCGACGCCGATGTCACCCCGGACGACGACGGCGACGCATCGGACGAGCGGCCGCATCTCGGCAACGGCGCGCTCGTCGGCCTCGGCGTGCTGGGCGGCGTGTACCTGCTGTTCACCGTCGGGTGGATCATCGGCGGCTTGCGGCTGAACGATCTCTCCGTCTTTCTCGTGTCTCCGGCCGCATCGGTGCCGGCACTGTGGCTAGCGGTTCTCGCGCCGGCGCTCTGGTTCGGGACCGTTTTGCTTCTCACCCGACGCTCCGCACTCTGGCTGCGTTTCATTCTCTTGGTGGCGGGAGCTGTCTTGATGGTGCCCTGGCCGTTCATCATGCTCGGGGCGGTGGGATCGTGACCTCCGATGTGACACAGACGCCACGCACGCCGACATGGCTGGTGGCGACGATCGCCGCCGCATTCGGTCTCTTCTACGCCTACGCGGTATGGAACGCGGTCGCCTTCCTTATCCAGCAGGCGACGGGAATGCTGGGGCTCAACGCTCTCGGATGGGGCGTACTGCTCTTTGCCGTCGCGTTCCCGATCATCGTGTTCGCCGTGGCGCTTGGTGTGGGCATGAGACGGCCTCCAGGTCACCTAGCAGTCATTCTCCTTACCGGTCTCGGGCTTGTGGCGATCTTCTGGCTGAATGTCGTCGCGTATGCGCTCGCGTACGGCTCGTCGCTGGTCGGCGGATGATCTCGGCGGCGTCGTTCCTGGCCTGACCGTCGTCACACGGTCGGGCGGGCGCTCGCGCGGGAGGTAGGCTGGCACAGGCCTCGCCCCCGACGGCGTGCGGCGCGGCATCCGGTCTGCCCTGCTCCGCGCGTTCGCGCATGCCCCACGAAGGAACACCCGTGCCGAAGCCTGTCGTCCTCATCGCCGAAGAGCTGTCTCCCGCCACGATCGACGCCCTGGGTCCGGACTTCGACGTCCGCACCGTGGACGGCACCGACCGGCCCGCGCTGCTGTCGGCGCTGGCCGACGCGAACGCCGTGCTGATCCGCTCGGCGACGAAGATCGACTCCGAGGCCATCGCGGCAGCGCCGGTGCTCAAGGTCGTCGCGCGCGCCGGCGTCGGACTCGACAACGTCGACATCAAGACGGCGACGACCGCCGGCGTCATGGTCGTGAACGCGCCGACCTCCAACATCATCTCGGCCGCCGAGCTCACCGTCGGCCACATCCTGAGCCTTGCCCGCCGCATTCCCGCCGCGCACGCGTCGCTCGCCGGCGGTGCCTGGAAGCGCAGCTCGTACACGGGCACGGAGCTCTTCGAGAAGACCGTCGGCATCATCGGCCTCGGCCGCATCGGCGCCCTGATCACGGCGCGTCTGCAGGCCTTCGGCGTGTCGGTCATCGCCTACGACCCTTATGTCACCCCCACCCGGGCGCAGCAGCTCGGCGTGCAGCTGGTCGAGCTCGACGAGCTGCTCGCTCAGAGCGACTTCGTCACCATCCACATGCCGAAGACCCCCGAGACCACGGGCATGATCGGCACGGAGCAGTTCCGCCTGATGAAGCCGACGGCCTATGTCGTGAACGTCGCGCGCGGCGGCCTCATCGACGAGGAGGCCCTCTACACGGCGCTCACCACGGGTGAGATCGCCGGCGCCGGCCTCGACGTCTTCACCAGCGAGCCGCCCGCGCAGGACGGCACCGCCTTCCCGCTGCTGAACCTGCCGAACGTCGTCGTGACGCCGCACCTCGGCGCGTCCACCGATGAGGCGCAGGAGAAGGCCGGCATCTCGGTCGCCAAGTCGGTCAAGCTCGCGCTCGAGGGCGACCTCGTCCCCGACGCGGTCAACGTCGCCGGCGGCATCATCGACCCCTTCGTGCGTCCGGGCATCTCGCTCGTCGAGCAGCTGGGCCAGTTCTTCACCGGGCTCGCGCACAGCGCGCTCACCAGCCTCGACATCGAGGTGCGCGGCGAGCTCGCTGCCTACGACGTCAGCGTCTACCGCCTCGCCGCGCTCAAGGGCATCCTCGCCAACGTGGTCAGCGAGAACGTCTCGTACGTGAACGCCCCGCTGTTCGCCGAGCAGCGCGGCATCGAGACGCGACTGATCGTCGAGGCCGAGAGCCCGCTGTACCGCAACATCACGATCCTGCGCGGCACCCTGGCCGACGGGTCGGTGCTCACGGTCGCCGGCACGCTGGCCGGCACCCGCATGGTGCCCAAGGTCGTCGGGATCAACGGCTACGAGATCGAGGTGCCGATCGAGCGCCACCACCTGGTGATGCGCTACGCGGACCGCCCCGGCATCGTCGCCATCTACGGCCAGAAGCTCGGCGACGCCGGCATCAACATCGCCGGCCTCCAGGTCGCCCAGGCCGATGCGAGCGGCCGTGCGCTCTCGGTCCTCACGGTCGACTCGCCCGTGCCCGAGGCCGTGCTCGACGAGATGCGCGAGGCGGTGGGCGCCGACCTCTTCCGCCTCATCGAGGTCACCGAGGCCTGAGCGCGAGGCCGGTCCCGCGATGAGCTCCCTCACCGAGCCCGACGGGGGACCGGCATTCCGCAGCCTCGCCTTCGACGGCTGGCAGCGGTTCGACTACGGCGACGTGCTGCTCGCGGCGCTTCCGCCCGCCGCGACGCGGGATCCGCGCGTGTGGGCCGAGACCCTCTTCTCACCGGCCGGCGCCCCCGTCTGGGTGAAGGCGGCGATGGGACTGCGCATGGCCCTTGCTCCGCTGCTCGGTCTCGAGGCGGCGCCGCGAGGCGTGTTCGACGTGCGCCGGGTGGAGGGCGACGAGGCGTTGATCGAATACGTCGACGCGCACCTCACGTTCCGATGCGGAGTGGGAGTGGATGCCGCCTCCGCCGTCGTGCGGGTCACCACGGTGGTGCGCTTCAACGACTGGCGCGGACGCGTCTACTTCACGCCGGTCTCACTCGTGCACCCGCTGGTCGTGGGATCGATGCTGCGCCGCACCCGGCGCGCGCTCGCGCGCGTGCGCTGACGCGCGGCCCGCGCCCCAGCGTCGATCGCGCGCCCGGCAGCGATCACGCGGCCGGCGTCAATCGCGCGCTGCGCGCTCGACCAGTGCGACCAGGGCGTTCAGCTCGTCGCCGCGGGGGACCGGCCCCGGGATCGACCCCCCTGACAGGGCGTTGTTGAAATAGAGGCCGTCGCTGACGAGCATCACGAGGTCGAGGGCTGTCGCGTCGCGCGTGTGCGGCTCGAGGACGGCGGCCCACTGCTCGCGGATGCCGCGGAGGGCATCGCTCGCGGCGGCATTCCCGCCCTGCGCGAGCCGCGACGTGGCGAGGATCGCCCGATCGATCGGATCGTTGGCCATGACCGAGGTGTGCAGGAAGTATGCGATCGGCCCCTCCGGCGCGGCCGCCATGAGGTCGACGTCCGCCTGCACCAGCGTCTCCAGCCGTTCCAGCAGCGCCGCCTCGAGGGCTTCCTTCGTTCCGAAGTGGTAGAGCAGACCGCCCTTCGAGACGCCGGCCGCCCGCGCCGTCGCGTCCATGGTGGCCGCGCGCTCGCCCTCCTCGATGAGGATCCGCTCGAACGCGTCGAGCACCTTCTCGCGGGCGAGAGGAGGACGGCTCATGTGCTCGATGGTATCGACGGCGGCCGCGGCATCCTGTTACTATACCGGCTGGACGGTATAGAAATGATGACTCTCACACAAGAACTCTCGCTCGCCGACGCCCAGGGGAGGAAGGTCGGCTGGCGAGGCTGGGCCGCGCTCGTCGTGCTCATGCTGCCGGTGCTGCTCGTCTCGGTCGACAACACCGTGCTGAGCTTCGCGCTGCCTTCGATCGCCCTCGAGCTGGGCCCGTCGAGCGCGCAGCAGCTGTGGATCATCGACGCGTACCCGCTGGTGCTGGCGGGTCTCCTCGTGACGATGGGCACGCTCGGCGACCGGTTCGGACGTCGACGGATGCTGCTCATCGGTGCGACCGGCTTCGCCGCGGTGTCGGTGCTCGCGGCCTTCGCTCCGAGTGCCGCGTGGCTGATCGCCGCGCGCGCGGCGATGGGCGTCTTCGGCGCCATGCTGATGCCGTCGACGCTGTCACTGCTGCGCAGCATCTTCACCGACCGCGATCAGCGGCGTCTGGCGATCGCCGTGTGGGCGGCGATGTTCTCCGCCGGTGCCGCGCTGGGTCCGATCGTCGGCGGCCTGCTGCTCGAGCACTTCTCGTGGGGCTCGGTGTTCCTGCTGTCGGTGCCGGTGCTCATCCCGCTGCTCGTGCTCGCACCGCTCCTGGTGCCCGAGAGCCGCGACCCGCGTCCGGGCCGGATCGATCCGCTCAGCATCGCGCTGTCGATGGCGACGATGATCCCGGTCGTGTACGGCATCAAGGAACTCGCCGTCCACGGCTTCGTCGTGGCTGCCTGGCTGCCGATGCTGGTGGGCCTCGGCTTCGGCGTGCTCTTCGTGCGGCGGCAGCTGCGCGCGGCCTCGCCGATGCTCGACATGCGGCTCTTCGGCCTCGGCACGTTCAGCGGTGCGCTGCTGGTGAACCTCCTCAGCGTGATCGCGCTGGTGGGCTTCCTGTTCTTCGTCGCGCAGCACCTGCAGCTGATCGTCGGCCTGTCCCCGATGGAAGCCGGCCTCGCGCTCGTGCCCGGACTCGCGATGATGATCGCGGCGGGCCTGGCGGTCGTGCCGATCTCGAAGAAGTGGCCTGCTCGCCTCGTGGTGCCGGTCGCCCTCGTGTTCTCGGTCGCCGGGTACATCACCGTCGCGTTCGCCACCGGACCGGAGAGCATCGGTGTGCTCGTCGTCGCCTTCGTATCGCTCGGCATCGGCATCGGCGCGGCCGAGACCGTGTCGAACGAGCTCGTGCTCGCCAGCGCCCCTCCCGCGAAGGCCGGCGCCGCGAGCGCCGTGTCGGAGACGGCGTACGAGCTGGGCGCGGTGCTGGGCACCACGGTGCTGGGCGGCATCCTCACCGCGCTCTACCGGACGAATCTCGTGATCCCGGACGGAATTCCGGATGCCTCGGCAGCGGCCGCGTCCGAGACCCTGGCCGGTGCGGTGCACGAGGCCGACGCGATCGGCGGCAGCACCGGTGCGGCGCTCTTCGAGGCGGCCGCCACCGCGTTCGATGCGGGCGTGACCGTCACGGCCCTCATCGGCGCCGGTCTGGTCGTCGTCGCGGGCGTGATCGCCGCCACGATGCTGCGCGGCGGTCGGGCCGAGCCCTGATCGGACGCCCTGCCTCCTGGCGCCTCGGGACCGGCGTAAGCAAGGACGGGCGGTCGCATCCCTCCCACTACCCTGGAAAGGATCCGCCCGAAGCTGTAGGAGCCCCATGACGTCTGTGCAGGAAACCAAGACCGTGAAGCTGGCCGTCATCCCGGGTGACGGCATCGGTCCGGAAGTCATCGCCGAGGCGGAGAAGGTGCTGGACGCCGCGGCAGCGGGCAGCGGCATCCGTTTCGACAAGACGCGCTTCTCGCTGGGGGCCGCCCGCTTCCTCGACACCGGCGACACGCTGACCTCCGACGACCTCGAGGCGATCAAGGGGCACGACGCGATCCTCCTCGGCGCGGTCGGGGGAGTGCCCGGCGACCCGCGGCTGAAGAACGCCAACATCGAGCGAGGCCTGCTGCTGAAGCTGCGGTTCGAGCTCGACCATTACGTCAACCTCCGCCCGTCGAAGCTCTATCCGGGCGTCCCCGGTCCGCTCGCCGAACCGGGCGACGTCGACTTCGTCGTCGTGCGCGAGGGCACCGAGGGCCCGTACGTGGGCAACGGCGGATCGATCCGCACCGGCACCCCGCACGAGGTCGCCAACGAGACGTCGGTGAACACCGCCTTCGGCGTCGAGCGCGTGGTGCGCTACGCGTTCGACCTCGCCGAGCGCCGCCGCAAGAAGCTGACGCTGGTGCACAAGACCAACGTGCTCGTCCACGCAGGCGGCATCTGGAAGCGGCTGGTCGACGAGGTGGCGCTCGAGCACCCCGACGTGACCGTAGACTATGTCCACGTCGACGCGGCCACCATCTATCTGGTCACGAACCCGGGCCGATTCGACGTCATCGTCACCGACAACCTCTTCGGCGACATCCTGACCGACCTGGCCGGCGCCGTCACCGGTGGCATCGGCCTCGCCGCCTCGGGCAACATCAACCCGGACGGCGCGTTCCCCTCGATGTTCGAGCCCGTGCACGGATCGGCGCCCGACATCGCAGGACAGCAGAAGGCCGATCCCACGGCCGCCATCCTCTCCGTCTCACTGCTGCTCGACCACCTCGGGCTCCACGACGAGGCACAGCGCGTCACGACCGCCGTCGAGGAGGATCTCGCCGCGCGCGGCTCTGCTGCCCGTACCACCGCGCAGATCGGCGACGCCATCGCCGGCCGGCTCCCGGCGTAACCTGGAACCGGCAAGCGCCTCTCCACCCAGCGGGATCCACCCCGCACGAAAGCCCAAAGCAGGAGAAAGCACGGTCCCGTCATGACCCTCATCGACTCAGATCCCGACACCGGACTCGCGCCGCTCGAGTTCACCGTCAACCGCAACCTCCAGGCGAAGAGCGCCGAGGAGCGGGACCAGATCCTCGCGAACCCCGGCTTCGGCACCCGCTTCACCGACCACATGGTCGACATCTGCTGGTCGGTCGGCGGCGGCTGGCACCGTCCCCGCGTGCAGCCGTACGGCCCGCTGTCGCTCGATCCCGCCGCGGCCGTGCTCCACTACGGCCAGGAGATCTTCGAGGGCATCAAGGCCTACCGCCACGCCGACGGGTCGATCCACACCTTCCGCCCCGATCAGAACGGCCGGCGTCTGCAGCGCTCCGCGCGGCGCCTCGCCCTTCCCGAGCTGCCGGTGAGCTACTTCATCCAGTCGCTGCGTGAGCTCATCGCGATCGACGGAGCATGGGTTCCCTCCGGCGAGGACCAGAGCCTGTACCTGCGTCCGTTCATGTTCGCCAAGGAGGCGTTCCTCGGCGTGCGCCCCGCGAACAAGGTCGGGTACTACGTGATCGCCTCACCCGCCGGCGCCTACTTCAAGGGCGGCGTGCAGCCGGTGTCGATCTGGCTCAGCGAGGACTACGCGCGCGCCGGCAAGGGCGGCACGGGGGCCGCGAAGACCGGCGGCAATTACGCCGCGAGCCTGCTGCCGCAGTCCGAGGCGTACGAGAACGAGTGCGACCAGGTCGTGTTCCTCGACCAGGACCGCAACGTGGAGGAGCTCGGCGGCATGAACGTCGTGTTCGTCTACAAGGACGGCACGCTGGTCACGCCGCAGTCCGACTCGATCCTCGAGGGCATCACGCGCGACTCGATCCTGCAGCTCGCGCAGGACCGCGGCCACAAGATCGAGGGCCGTGCGGTGTCGTTCGACGAGTGGCGCCAGGGCGTGGCCTCCGGCGACATCGTCGAGGTGTTCGCGTGCGGCACCGCCGCGGTGGTGACCCCCATCGGGGTGCTCAAGGGCAAGGACTTCCTCGACGAGCAGCCGACCGGCGAGCTGGCACTGTCGCTGCGCGAAGAGCTCACCGACATCCAGTACGGGCGCCGCGAGGACAAGCACGGCTGGCTCGTGCGTCTCGACGGCTGACGTCGATCCCGGATGCCCCGGCCCGTCGCCCGTGCGACGGCCGGGGCTTTCGGCGTCCGGGGTGGTGGCTAGGCTGAGCGGGTGAGGATCGCGCGCTTCAGCCACAACGACGCCATCAGATTCGGAATCGTCGACGAGGGGGAGCTGGTCGTCCTCGCGGGCGACCCGATGTTCGCCGGGTACGACACGACCGGCGAGCGGGTGCCCCTCTCGGATGTCGCGCTGCTCGCGCCGGTGATCCCGCGCTCGAAGATCGTGGCAGTGGGGCGCAATTACCGCGACCACGCGGCCGAGCTCGGCAACGACGTGCCGACTGCGCCGATGCTGTTCTTCAAACCGAATACCTCGGTGATCGGCCCGGGCGACGCGGTCGTGCTGCCGAAGGGGTCGGAGTTCATCAGCTTCGAGGGCGAGCTGGCGGCGGTCATCGGCCGGATCGCCAAGAACGTCCCCGCCGAGAACGCGCTCGACTACGTCTTCGGCTACACGATCGCGAACGACCTCACGGCGCGCGACTGGCAGAAGTCCGACGGCCAGTGGGCGCGTGCCAAGGGCTTCGACACGTCGTGCCCCCTCGGCCCCGCGATCGAGACCGACTTCGACGTGAACGGTCCGGCGCTCATCACCACCAGGCTCAACGGCGAGGTGCGTCAGCAGGGTCCGATCAGCGACATGATCTTCTCCCTCGCGGACGTCATCGCCTTCGCGTCGGCGGCCTTCACGCTGCTCCCGGGCGACGTGATCCTGACGGGGACCCCCGCCGGCGTGGGGCAGATCAGCGCGGGCGACACGGTCGAGGTCGAGATCACCGGGCTCGGGACGCTTCGCAACCCGGCCCGAGATGCCTGACACCGGATCCGCGGCAGCCGACGTCGCGCCGTCCGCGGCGGAGGTCGCGGGCGTTCAGCGGCGCACCGTGTGGGTGCTCTCGCTCGGGCAGGTGCTGGGCGGACTCGCGTTCGGGGCGACCCTGTCACTGGGCGCGGTGCTCGCCGCCGAGCTCTCGGGCGATGAGTCGTTCTCGGGACTCGCGGCGGCGGCCGTCACCTTGGGCACCGCCCTGACGGCCGTGCCGCTCGCCGCCATCGCCCGCCGTCGCGGCCGGCGACTCTCGCTCACGACCGGTATGGCGGTGGCCCTCATCGGCGTGGGGCTGGTCATCCTCGCGGTCGGACTCGGAGCCTTCCCGCTGCTCCTGGTCGGCTTCCTGATCATCGGCTCCGGCCAGGCCGCCAACCTGCAGTCGCGGTTCGCGGCCACGGATCTGGCGACGGATGCCTCGCGCGGCCGCGATCTGTCCATCGTGGTCTGGGCGACCACGGTGGGGGCCGTCCTCGGCCCCAACCTCACCGGTCCCGGAGAGGTCCTCGGCGGAGCGATCGGGATGCCGCCTTTGACCGGCGCCTATCTCTTCACCCTCGTTGCGCAGGGGCTCGCCATCGTGGTGTACCTCGTCGCGATGCGCCCGGATCCGCTGCTGCTCGCGCAGCGCGTGGTCGCGACTGCGCCGGCCGGCAGCAGGCCGATAGCCCGCGCCGACCGCCCCGTCGCGGCGCGCTACGCGATCTTCGCTGTGGCCGCCGCGCACGGCACCATGGTCTCGGTGATGGCGATGACGCCGGTGCACCTGGCGCATCTCACCCACGGCGCGACCGAGGCGGCGACGCTGTCGGTCATCGGCCTGACCATCAGCCTGCATATCGCCGGCATGTACGTGCTCTCCCCGGTGTTCGGCATCCTCGCCGACCGCCTCGGGCGCGTCCCCACGATCCTGATCGGCCAGGCGCTGCTGGCCGCCGCCCTGCTGACGGCCTCCTTCGGCCAGGCGTCCACGACGGCCGTGACCGTCGCGCTGGTGCTGCTCGGACTCGGGTGGAGCGCCACGACGGTCGCGGGCTCCACGCTTCTCACCGAGTCCTCCTCCGAGGCACTCCGCACGCGCCGGCAGGGCATCAGCGACTTCACGATGAGCATCGTGGGCGGCATCGGCGCGATCATCGCCGGAGGGGTGCTCGGCTGGCTCGGCTACGGGGGGCTCGCCCTCGTCGTCATGGTGCTCGTGGCGGCTTCGGTGCTCCTCGCACCGCTGGGCTGGCGCGCGTCAGTCGCCCCGGCCGCGGACGCTGGAGCGGCCGACGCCTGAGCAGGTTCCCCCGGCCGTCAGAACCGGGTCTCGACGAGGTCGGTCACTTCGGCCGAAGCGGGGTCGAACGTCGTGTCGTCGAGCGAATCCACCACGGGGACCAGCCGCCACTTGTCGAACATCGTGCAGGGGTGCGAGAGTCCGAACACGATCAGGTCGCCGGTGCCGAGAGCAGACGACGCGGGAACGCGGACGAACCCGTGCTGATCGCTGAGCTTGGTCATCTCGGCGTCGGGCAGCGGAAGGCGCGCGCCTGCGCCGTCGATCGCGTACAGCGGCACCGGCAGCCCCTCGTCGTAGGAGAAGTCCCGCTTGCCCGCGTCGACGATCGCCGTCTCGGCGTCCAGCCGCGACACCACGCGAGCCAGGCCCCGGGCGGCCGGGCGCAGCCCCGACCCCTCGAACGGCGAGTTGCGCCGGTAGTAGCCGTGATCGTGGACGACGTACGCCCCGGACCTCAGCACGAACCTGGCGCGGTCGCCGGCGACGGATGCCGCGGCGAAAGCCGCTCCGACGACGTCGGGGTATGCGCTGCCGCCGGCCGACACGAGGACGTCGCCCTCGTCGTACAGCGGCGCGAGGGCGTCGTGCACGGCGAGAAGCTCGTCGACGTACGCGCGCGCCGAAGCCAGCGCGTCGTCACCGCGGCCGTGCGCCACCGAGCCCTCATACCCCGTGACGCCGGCGAGTCGCACCGCCGGCGATGCCGCCGCCCGTTCGGCCACCGCGACCGCAGCGTCGAACGAACGCGCGCCGGTGCGCCCGCCGGGCCGGCCGACATCGACGAGCACCTCCAGCGGCGCGTCGACGGCATCCGGGAGGGCCTGCTCGATGAGGTCGATGCCACGCTGGTCGTCCACCCAGCTCCACACGCGGGTGCCGGCGGCGACGAGCCCGGCCGTCCAGCGGATGGCCTCCGGCTGCACGAGCTGGTTGGCCAGCATGATCGCCGGGATGCCGGCATCGGCCGCCACGCGCAGCTGCGAGGGGTTGGCGACGGTGATGCCGGTCGCGCCCACGTCGAGCTGACGCCGCCACAGCTGCGGGGCCATCGTCGTCTTGCCGTGGGGCATGAGCTCGAGCCCGCGCTCGGCGACCCACCCCGCGAGGAAGGCGATGTTGTCCGCGAGCGCGCCGTCATCGAGCACGACGAGGGGCGTCCACAGCTCCGAGAGCAGAGGGCGCGCCGCCAAGAACTCGGCGACCGTCTGCCCGGCCGCGCCCGCGGGGAGACCCTTGTCGCCCGCGTCCAGGACGCGCGCGGCGGCGTCGCCGGCCATCACTCGCCCGGCAGCACCGCGACGACGTCGATCTCGACGAGGATGTCGAACAGGTCGGAGCCCACGGTGGTGCGCACCGGGTAGGGCTCGGTGAAGAACTCGCCGTAGGCGCGGTTGTACTCGGCGAAGTCGCGCTTGAGGTGCTGCAGGTGAGCGGTCACCTTGACGACGTCGTCGAACGACGCGCCCTTCGCGGCCAGCACGCTTCCGACGTTGCGCAGCACCTGCTGCGTCTGCTCGTAGACGCCGCCGGCGACGACCTCGCCGGTGGCCGGATCCTGCGGCCCGAAGCCGGCGGTGAAGAGCAGGCCGGCGGCGGCGACACCGTGGCTGTAGGGGCCCGCGGGCTTCGGGGCGTTCTCGATGAGGACGGCGTGCTTGGTCATGGATTTCCTTTCGAGGGGGAGGGGGAGGGGGAGGGGGAGCGGCGCAGTCCGCGCCCGGAGCGGATTCCGGTGAGCGACCCGCCGCGGAGCACATGCCCGCCGCCGACGAACAGGTCATCGACGCCGCTCGCCGGGCGGCGCGGGAAGTCGTAGGTCGCGGCATCCGTCACCGCCGCGGGATCGACGATCGCGAGATCTGCCGCGGCGCCGGCGCGCACGGTGCCGCGATCGGCGAGGCCGAACCGCTCGGCCGTTCTCGACGACAGGTGAACGGCGGCCTCCTCCCACGAGAAGGACCGGCCGACATAGGTGCCGAGGAAGCGGGCGAACGCGCCCCACGCGCGCGGATGCGGCACGGCTCCGACGAAGATGCCGTCGGATCCGCCGGTGTGCGCCGGATGGGCGAACAGGCGCGCGAGATTCTCGACGGGGCGTTCGTCGCGGACGGCCATGACGGCGTTCACCTCGAGGCGGCCCGCGACCAGCAGGTCGAGCGTCGCATCCTCGACGGAGGTGCCTCGGCGCACGGCGACCTCGGCGAGGGTGAGTCCGGGCGCCCACGCCCATTCCGCGGCCGGCGTGTGACCGACCCGGATCATCGACGGCCACTGGGGCCCGAGGCTCGGCTTGTCCGCCAGGGCCGGGAACCAGTCCGCGCGCAGCCGGGCGCGCTCGGCGGGATCGGAGAGTCGCGTGATCGCCGTGTCGACATCGAGCGCGCTGTACTCGGGCGGCAGCACCGCCATCGACACCAGCGTGCAGCCGCGCGTATACGGGTACATGTCGAAGGTGAGGTCGGCGCCGGAGGCAGCGGCCTCCCCGAGCAGGCGCTCCGCGTCGGCCGCATCGACGTGCAGATGCGAGATATGCCCGCGGACGCCCTCGTGCGCAGCGCCGGGAGCGCAGATCTCGACGACTTCGCGAAGGCCTGCAGCCGTGTTCTTCTCGTAGCCGCCGCGCATGTGCGTGACGTAGAGGGCCCCGGCCGCGGCGACGGGAACGCAGAGCTGCGCGAGCTCCTCGGTGTCGGCGAAGATCCCCGGAACGTAGTCGAGGCCCGTCGACAGCCCGAGCGCACCGGCGTCGAGCCCCTCGGCCACGAGCTGCTGCATGCGCGCGAGCTGTGCGGCATCCGCTCGTCCCGCGGTCATCCCCATCACCTCGTGGCGCACGGTGCCGGCGGGCACGAGATAGCCGACGTTGAGGGAGGTGGTGCCGTCGTAGCTGCGCAGCAGCTCTGCGACACCGCCGCCGCTGTAGGTGGGATGCGCGCCGTTGATCGCGGCGAAGTAGCGGCTCGCCCATGAGCCGTCGCCCGGCGCGTACGATACGCCGTCCTGACCGCCGATCACCGCGGTGATGCCCTGTCGCAGCAGCGCGTGCTGCACGTCCGCATCGAACACGGCGCCGTCGGCATGCGCGTGGGCGTCGATGAACCCGGGCATCACCAGGCGTCCGGTGCAATCGACGACGGCATCGCCGTCCTGGGCATCCACGTCGCCGACCCGGCCGATCCGGTCGCCGACGATCGCGACGTCCGCCACCCGACCGCTGGCGCCCGTGCCATCGATCACCGTGCCGCCTCGCAGCACGGTGCGGTCGGAGTGGGGGGTCATGCGGCCTCCGTCGATGCGCGGCCCGGTGACCCGCGTTCGAAGTCTACGCAGTCGGCCCGGACGCGGCGGCGCGGGTCAGTGACCTAGCGCCGCCAACGCCAGGTCGACGTCGTCCTCGTCGTTGAAGATGTGGAATGCGACGCGCGCGCGCCCCGACCGCCCGGATGCCGTGATGCCGGCAGCCGTCAGTCGCGCGAGCTCGCAGCCCTCCGGGTCGTCCCACGTGACGATCGCCGACGCGCGCTCGGGCTCGGCGAGGCCGAGCCCGAGGCGGAACGCGGAAGCCAGCCCGGTCGCGTGGGCGTGGAGCTCCGACGGCTCGAGGCCGGCGAAGAGCTCGAGCGCCGGCGCCGCGCCGACGAACGCCTGCCACGCGGGTGAGACGTCGAACCGGCGTGCATCGGGCGCGAGCCGGACTTCGCCGCCGTAGCACGACGTCCACGGGTCGTCGCCGGCGTACCATCCGGCGTGGATGGGCGGCATCTGCGCCTCCAGACGCTCCGAGACGGTGAGGAACGACACCCCGCGGGGAGCGCAGAGCCACTTGTACGCGTGGCACACGACCGCGTCGAAGACGGATGCCTCGACCGGCAGCCAGCCGACCGCCTGGGTCGCGTCGCACAGAGTGAGCGTGTCGCAGGCGGCCGCGGCGGCGACGACCGCTGCGGCATCGGCGACCTCGCCGGTCGCCGACTGCACCAGTGAGAACGCCACGAGCGCGGTCCCCGGGCGCACGCTCTCGGCCAGGTCGCGAAGAGGAGCGGTGCGGACACGGATGCCGCGCCCGGCGTGCACGAACGGCAGCACCACGGAGGAGAACTCGCCCTCCGGGACCAGGACGTCTGCGCCGTCCGGCAGCGCGGAGGCCACCGTCGCCGCCGCCACCGACGTCTGGGAGCCGATCGCGACGCGCTCGGCGCCGATGCCGACGAGGGAGCCGAACAGCCCGCGCGAGCGTTCGACGGCAGCGCCGTACGCGGCGAGGTCCGGTCTTCCTGATGCGGAGGCGTCGAGGTCGGCCAGCACGGCATCGCGCGTGGCGCGAGGGGGAAGGCCCACGGTGCACGCGGCCAGGTAGTCGCGGCCGCCGGCGAACTCGCGCCGGGCGGCGTCGATGGAGGGCGAGTGAGCGAGGGCGGGCACGAGACAAGGATCCCGCCGGAAACAGTTCACGTCTACGGCAGGTGTTCCATGAGTTCCATCACGCGCAGTTATGATTTCGCCATGACCGATCCCGCCGATGACGACCCCGGCTTCGGTGCCCGTGAACTGCGCGTCGTGAAGGCCGTGGCCGACGCCGGATCGATCACCGGCGCCGCGGCTGTGCTGGGGTACAGCCAGCCCGCGGTCAGTCAGCAGCTGAAGCGCCTCGAACAGCGCCTCGGCGTGGCGATCGTGGAGCGCGTCGGCCGCAGCGTGCGCCTGACCGACGCCGGCCGCATCCTCGCGCGGCACGCACCTGCCGTGACCACCGCACTGGACGCCGCCGCCGGCGAGCTCGCCGAGCTCCGGGGCCTGCGCGTCGCTCGCGTGCGGCTGATGGGGTTCCCCTCGGCCTCGCCCACGATCGTGCCCCGGCTTCTCGCAGACCTCGCGCAGCGGCATCCCGGCATCTCCCTCACGTACGTCGAGGCCGAACCGCCCGAGGCTGTCGACGCGGTGCGCGAGGACCGCACCGACATCGCCCTGACCTTCAGCTACCCGGGCGACCGCGAGGATCCGCACGGCAGCAGCGCGCGCGGGCTCTCGGTCCACACGATCGGCACGGACGAGCTCCTCGCCGTCCTTCCCGTCGGCCACCCCGCAGCGCAGAGCACGTCGCTCGAGGTCGGTGCCCTCGCGGACGACGACTGGATCGCCGGCTGCCCGCGCTGCCGAGGGCACCTCCTCGAACTGTGCGGACGCGCCGGGTTCGCTCCGCGGATCGCGTTCGAGACCGACAACTTCGTCGCCGTCGAGGGCCTCGTCGCGCAGGGCATCGGAGTGGCGACACTTCCTCGCATGGCCGTCGAGTCGTTTCCGCAGCTGCCGGGGGTGGCGGTCGTGCCGCTGCCCGCGCGCGAGCAGCGGACGATCCACACCGTCACCGCCCGCGGCGCCGACCGGGTGCCCGCGGTGCGGGCGACGCTCAACGCCCTCGCCCGCCTCATCGCCGAGCCCGCGCGCCCGGCCGCGGGTGCGGCATCCGCTCCGCAGGCGTCATCGATGGGCGCGATGGCGGCTGACTAAACTCGGAGGCGATGTCTTCTTCGCCTGATCCTCGCACCACGACCGCCACCGGCGCGGATGTCCGCGTCCGCTTCTGCCCGTCGCCGACCGGTCTGCCGCACGTCGGCCTCATCCGCACCGTGCTGTTCAACTGGGCATACGCGCGTCACAACGGCGGCAAGCTCGTGTTCCGCATCGAAGACACCGACGCCGCACGCGACAGCGAGGAGAGCTACCGTCAGCTGCTCGACGCGCTCACCTGGCTCAAGATCGACTGGGACGAGGGCGTCGAGGTCGGCGGTCCGCACGCCCCTTACCGGCAGTCCGAGCGCCACGGCATCTACCGCGAGGTGCTCGACAAGCTCATCGCGTCGGGCGCTGTCTACGAGAGCTACTCCACCGCGGAGGAGATCGACGCCCGCAACGAAGCCAACGGCCGTGCCAAGCAGCTGGGCTACGACAACTTCGACCGCGACCTGACCGACGAGCAGAAGGCCGCGTTCCGCGCCGAGGGCCGGGAGCCCGCATGGCGGCTGCGTGTGCCCGACGAGGACCTGACCTACGTCGACCTGATTCGCGGCGAGGTGACCTTCCCCGCCGGGTCCTTCCCCGATTTCGTTCTCGTGCGCGCCGGGGGAGTTCCGCTCTATCCCTTCGTGAACCCTGTCGACGACGCCCTCATGGGCATCACCCACGTGATCCGCGGCGAGGATCTCATGCCCTCGACGGCTCGTCAGCTCGCGCTCTACGGCGCGCTGGTGGATGCCGGCGTCACGACCTTCATCCCGCGCTTCGCGCACATGCCGCTCGTGCTGGGCGAGGAGGGCAACAAGAAGCTTTCCAAGCGCGACCCGAAGGCGGATCTCTTCCTTCAGCGCGACAAGGGCTTCATCCACGAGGGCCTGCTCAACTACCTCGCCCTGCTGGGCTGGTCGATCGGCCCCGACCGGGACGTCTTCTCGCTCGAGGAGCTCGTCGCGGCCTTCGACATCGTCGACGTGAACCCCAACCCGGCCCGCTTCGATCAGAAGAAGGCGGAGTCGATCAACGGCGACCACATCCGGATGCTCGAGCCCTCCGACTTCGCCGCACGACTGGTGCCGTACCTCGCGGCCGCCGGGGTGGTCGACGAGACGCCCACGCCCCCGCAGCAGGCCATGCTCGTGGCGGCCGCTCCGCTGGTGCAGGAGCGGATGCAGCTCCTCGGCGACGCGCCGGGACTCCTCGGCTTCCTCTTCACCGACTCCGTCACCTACCAGGAGGACGCGCTGGCGTCGCTCCCCGCGAACGCGAACGAGGTGCTGGTCGCCTCCGTCGGCGCTCTCGAGGTCGTGCCCGAGACGGAGTTCACCGCGGCCGCCGTGCAGGATGCGCTCGCTGGTGCGCTCGTGTCGCCCGTCGAAGACGGCGGGCTGGGTCTCAAGCCCCGCGTCGCCTATGGTCCGCTGCGCGTCGCCCTGAGCGGCCGCCGCGTGTCGCCCCCGCTCTTCGAGTCGATGGAGCTGCTCGGCAAGACCGCGTCGATCCGCCGGCTCGCGGCGCTCGTCGACGCGCGCGGGTGACGGCTCGGTTTGGAGCACGTGCCGGCGTCGCGTAGACTCATTCCTCGGCACCGCTTCGGCTGACAGCCTTGGGGTATGGTGTAATTGGCAACACGGCTGATTCTGGTTCAGTTGTTCTTGGTTCGAGTCCAGGTACCCCAGCAAGACAGATAGCCCCGGAATTCCGCTTCACCGCGGAGACCGGGGCTCTTGCGTTTCCGGGTGCGATCTCCGCCGCTTCCACACCGTCTCCGCGGATGCAACCCCCTCGGCTCCCGCTGCAGCGAGCGTAGCGTTCACGCCAGGGTTCGAGGGGTGGGGCACGATGAGTACACCGTCCGCCCTCGTCGCCGATCGCTACCGGCTCGTGAAGCTGCTGGGGGCCGGCGGGATGGGCGTCGTGTGGCAGGCGTGGGATACGCGGCTGCGACGGCCGGTGGCGCTCAAGATGCTGCGCACGCAGCCCGAGCTCACCGACCGGGAGCGGCAGGTCGCCACCGACCGTGCGATGCGCGAGGCCAGGAACACCGCCGGCCTTCACCACCCACACGCGGTGACCGTGTTCGACGTCGTCGAGCACGAGGGCCAGCCCTGCATCGTGATGCAGCTGATCGAATCCACCCCGCTGTCGGATCTCCTCCGCGAGAACGGCACCATGACAACCGTCGAGACCGCCCGTGTCGGCGCCGAGGTCGCCTCCGCCCTCGCCGCCGCGCATGACTTGAAGATCGTCCACCGAGACGTCAAGCCCGGCAACATCCTGATCGCGGCCGACGGCTCGGCGATGATCAGCGATTTCGGCATCTCGCACGCGCTGGGCGACGCGACGATCACCGCGACCGGCATGATTCACGGCACGCCCGCCTACCTCGCGCCGGAAGTCGCGCGCGGACTGCCGACGAGTTTCGCCTCCGACGTCTTCTCGCTGGGCTCGACGCTGTACGCGATGCTCGAGGGCGACCCGCCGTTCGGGACCGAGCGGAACCCCATCACCCTCCTGCACAAGGTCGCCCGAGGCGGATACCCCGCCCCGAAGCACGCCGGGCCGCTGGCGGCGCCGCTGCGCAAGATGCTCTCCAGCCAGCCGAAGCGCCGACCGACGATGCAGTCCGTCGCGGAGATGCTGGCGGCGCTGCAGCAGGGGAACAGCCTTCCCGATCTGGCCGGCGACCTGCGCACGCTGGGATTCGGCGCCGCCGGGGTCGTGGCTGCGAGTTCCGCGGATGCCGATCGCGCCGGCGACGACGCGGAGACGCCGCAGACGGTCGCGTTCGACGAGGCGACGGCGGCGACCGAAGCGCTCGAAGACACTCCCCTCGAAGAGTCAGCGGCGACGGCGCCGACCGAAGCACTCCACGACGCCGCGGTCGAGGAGGTCGCGACACCGGCTGCGACTGCGGCGTCCGACGAGCCGTCGGCGACGGCTCCGACGGTCGCGCTCGAGGACGAGCCGGACGCTCCCGCCACGGTCGGGCCCGCCCGGCCCGATCGCGACGGCGCCGACATCCCGAACGCCATCTTCGTGCCGCCCCGTCCGCCCGACCCGATGCCCGTGCCTGCGCCCATCGGGCGCACCCTGCCGATGGACCAGCCCACTCGCTATCAGCCGCCGACGGCCGAGACCGAGCCGCTCGGTCGCGCGGCACGTGGCGACGTCGGCGTGCCGTCCCCGGGGCGGGAGCGCCCCGCGGAGGCGGCAACGGCAACGGCTCCCCGCGGGCGCCGCCGCCGGGTGGGGATCGTTGCGGGCGTGATCGCGGTCGTCGTCGCCGCGGTGATCGCCATCGTGCTGTCGCTCGACCTGCAGCCGGACGTCGCACCGCGCGCCGAACCGACTCCTGAACCCACGGCCGTCACGACTCCTGACGAGGAGTCAGCCCGTCCCACGCAGACCGCAGCGCCCGCACCCACGCCGAGTCCCTCGGCTCCGCCCGCCGTCGAACCGGCTCCGGCGCCGGCGCCGCAGGTCGCCCCCGAGCAGCGCGTGGTCGACACGATCACGGGCTACTACGCCATGCTCCCGGGTGACCGCGACGCAGCGTGGCCTCTCATGACCGCCGACTACCAGGTGAACCACGCCGGAGGTCGCGGCGGCTACGAGGCCTTCTGGTCGCAGGTGTCGGAGGTGTCGGTGTCAGAGGTGAGCGCCTCCAGCCCAGAGCAGGGGCAGGCGACGGTGACCTACCGCTTCCAGGACGGCCGTGTCGTCGAGGAGGTGACGGCGTACCGGTTCATCGACGAGGGCGGCGTGCTCAAGATCGCGGCCACAGAGGTGCTGAGCAGCCGAGGACTCTGAGTCCGGGCGCGCACCGGGATCCCGTCGACGGTCTCCTCGTCGAGAACCGCCGCCGCACGCGCTCGTCCGCGCCGCGTGGGACTCGGCTCACTCGTGCGCGGCGAGGACCTCGGCTGCGGCATCACGTCCCAGTGCGAAGTAGTCGGGGTTGTCGTCGCTGTGCGCCAGGAGAATGAGGGCGACGGCCACGGCCCAGGCGTGCGCCCGCACCCACGCTGCGTCGTCATACCGCGAACCCGCCGCAGCGATGAATCGGTCGCGGCCCTCGCGGTCGAAGGCGAGCCACGCGACGGAGAGGTCGTAGGCCGGGTCGCCGGCGGTCACGTCGCCGAAGTCGATGATCCCGGCCAGGACTCCGTCGTGGGCGACGAGGTTGCCCGGGTGGAGGTCGCCGTGGATCCACACCGGCGGTCGGTCCCACGGCGCGGCCTCGACGCCGGTGCGCCAGATCCGCAGCAGCGCGGAGGCGGATGCCGCGTCCAGCGTGCCGTGTCGCAGGAGGCCGTCGAGCCGGCCCTCGACCGCGTGTGCGCGCGCGGCCAGCGGGACGCCGCGGAACGGGTTGACCGGGTGGTCGTCGGGGGCGTCGACGTGGAGTAGGACGAGCGCGCGGGCGAGCGTCGACGCCCACGGCGTGCGGCGGGGGGTGTCGACATCCAGCACCCGCTCGCCGTCGATCCACGGCACGACGGACCACGCCCACGGGTACCCCTCGCCGGCGACGCCGTGCACGAGCGGCGCCGGCACGCGGACGCCGACCGAAGTCAGCCGTGCGGCGATCGCGGGGAGGGCGGCCTGCTCGTGCAGCACGAGCGGGGCCGACGCGGATCGCCGGGGGAGGCGGACTGCGTAGTCGTCGCCGAGCCGCCACACTTCGCTGTCCCAGCCCTCCGCCACTTTGCGCAGGCCTAATGAGTCGACCCCCGGGATGGTCTCCCGCGCCTGCCCGACCAGCAGCCGACGGATGAGTGATTCGTCGATGTCGACGTCGGCTGAGGGTTTGTCTTGCACCGTCCGAAGATACCCTGTTGTGTTTGTGTGGGACTGTGTTGTATTGTGTGGGAATCCAAAGGAGGGTGTGCACCATGTACGCGACGGAGCGCCACGAGCAGATCGAGCTTCTGCTGGCTGGGCAGGGCCGGGTCAGCGTCGTCGAGCTCGCCGACCGCTTCGACGTCACAACCGAGACGATCCGGCGCGACCTGGACCACCTGGAGACGCGCGGCGCATTGCGACGGGTGCACGGGGGAGCGGTCGCCCGAGAGCGCGCCAGCACCCGCGAGCCCTCGCTGGCTGAGCGCCTCGAGCACCACGGCAGCGCGAAGACCGCGATCGGCCGCCGCGCGCTCGACGCACTCGGCGCCGACTTCAGCGGCTCGCTGTTCCTCGACGCGGGAACGACCACGGGCGCCGTGGCCGCGGCTCTGGTTCCGCGGCTCGCCGACGCCCGCATCGAAGTCGTCACCCACTCGCTCACCCTGGGCCACTCGCTCGCGGGCGTGCCGGGAGCGTCGCTGTCGCTGGTCGGCGGCCGGGTGCGAGGGCTCACCGCCGCGGCCGTGGGGGCCGACACCGTCCGCACGATCGGCGCGCTCCGTCCCGATGTCGCCTTCGTCGGCACCAACGGCGTGTCGGCCGGGTTCGGCCTCAGCACCCCGGATCCCGATGAGGCCGCGGTCAAGCGCGCGATCGTGGAGTCCGCGCGGCGCGTGGTCGTCGTCGCCGACGCGGAGAAGCTGGGCGCCGAGCTGCTCGTCGGCTTCGCGGCGCTGTCCGACATCGACGTGCTGGTGACGGATGCCGCGCCCGACGAAGATCTCGCGGACGCGCTCGCGGACGCCGACGTGGAGGTCTGGCTCGCATGATCGTCACCCTCACCGCCAACCCGTCCCTCGACCGCACGGTGACGCTTCCGGCACCGCTTCAGGTCGGCGACGTGCAGTCCGCCGCCTCCACGCGGGAGGACGCCGGGGGCAAGGGCATCAACGTCGCCCGCGCCATCCGGGCGGCAGGCGAGGACTGCACCGCCGTGCTGCCGCTGGCCATCGGCGACCCGTTCGCGGCCGCGCTGCGCGAGGCCGGTCTTCACACCCATCGGGTCGCGGTCAGCGGCCACGTCCGCGCCAACCTCGCGATCACGGACCCCGCCGGCGTGACGACGAAGCTGAACCTCCCCGGCGCCGAGCTGTCGGCCGACGAGGTCGGTGCGGTCGTCGACGCGGTGGTGGCGGCATCCGCCGGCGCACGCTGGCTCGTCCTGGCAGGCTCGCTGCCTCCGGGCGCGGGAGAGGACTTCTACGTGCGAGTCATCCGGGCGGTCCGAGAAGCACACGGCTCCGACTCGCCGCTCGTGGCGGTCGACACCTCGGGGGCAGCCCTGGCGGCCGTCGTCGCCGACGGTGAGCCCGACCTCATCAAGCCGAACGACGAAGAGCTCTCCGAGCTCGCCGGCGCGGCCCTCGAGGATGCCGACCCGACGGCGATCGTGGGCATCGCGCGGTCGCTGGTCCCCACCCGCGCCCGCGCCGCCCTCATCACGCTCGGCGCACGCGGTGCGCTCCTCGTCGACGCCGACGGCGCCTGGGTGGCCACCCCGCCGCCGATCCGGGTCGTCAGCACGGTCGGCGCGGGTGACAGCTCCCTCGCGGGATACGTGCTGGCCGCGACGCGCGGCGCCGGCCCCGAGGAGCGGCTCCGCCTGGCCGTCCGCTACGGCGCGGCTGCGGCATCCCTTCCCGGCACGCAAGCCCCCGCCCCCGAAGACCTGCCGGCCGGCGACGTGCCCGTCGTCCGGCTCGCCTGACTCGACTCGCCCAGCACCCACCCACCCACGACCGCAGGAGGTCACCGTGTCCGACACCATCACCACAGGCCTGGTGAGCCTCGACGCGCCACTGGGCGCCGACAAGGCCGCCGTCATCCGGTCGCTCGCCGCACGCGTCGTCGCGCAGGGCCGCGCGACCGACGCCGATGCGCTCTTCGACGACGCATGGGCGCGCGAGCAGAAGGACGAGACCGGGCTCCCCGGCGGGATCGCGATCCCGCACGCCAAGAGCGCCGCGGTCACGACGCCGTCACTCGCGTTCGCGCGGCTGACTCCGGGCGTCGACTTCGGTGCGCCGGACGGCGCCGCCGACCTCGTCTTCCTCATCGCCGCTCCGGCCGACGCGGCCGAAGCGCACCTCGCGGTCCTGTCCAAGCTCGCCCGCAGCCTGATGCAGGAGGACTTCACCTCTGGGCTGCGCGCCGCGACCACCGACGAGGACGTGGTCGCGATCGTGCAGACGGCGATCGGCGAAAGGGATGCCGCACCCGCCGCCGCACCGGCCGCCGCCGCAGCCGCCGCACCGGCCGCCGACGCAGCCGCCGCACCGGACGCCGCCGCACCCGCGGGCGACGGGCTCACGGTCGACGGACGGCCCGCGCGGATCATCGCCGTCACCGCGTGCGCCACCGGCATCGCCCACACCTTCATGGCAGCCGATGCGCTCACCGCAGCCGGCAAGAAGGCGGGCGTCAACCTCGTCGTCGAGCCGCAGGGCTCGAGCGGCTACCAGGCGCTGCCCGCAGACGTGATCCGGGGTGCCGACGCCGTCATCTTCGCCACCGACGTCGACGTGCGCGACCAGCAGCGGTTCGCTGGCAAGCCCGTGGTGCGCTCCGGGGTCAAGCGCGGCATCGAGCAGCCGGGCCAGCTCATCTCCGAGGCCGTCGCCGCGGTGAGCGACCCGTCGGCCACCCGGGTCGGCGGCGAGGCCTCCGCCGCTTCCGCGGCCCCGGCCGAGACGCTGTCCTGGGGCGCCCGCATCCAGCGGATCCTCCTCACCGGCGTGAGCTACATGATCCCGTTCGTCGCGGGCGGCGGTCTGCTGATCGCGCTCGGCTTCCTCCTGGGCGGCTACAACGTCACCGACAACGCCGCCAACGTGATCATCCAGAACTCTCTGTGGGATCTTCCCACTGAAGACATCACGTCGAACTACGGACCGCTGGGCCAGTACCTCGGCTCGGTCTTCTTCATGATCGGCGCCACGTCCATGGGATTCCTGGTGTCGGCGCTGTCCGGCTACATCGCGTTCGCGATCGCCGACCGGCCGGGCATCGCACCCGGCTTCGTCGCCGGCGCTGTCGCGGTGCTCATGAACGCGGGCTTCATCGGCGGCATCGTCGGCGGCCTGCTCGCCGGTGTCACCGCCTGGTGGATCGGCTCGTGGAGCGTGCCCCGCTGGCTGCGCGGCCTGATGCCGGTCGTGATCATCCCGCTGCTCGCCTCGATCGTGGCCTCGGGGCTGATGATCCTCTTCCTCGGTCGGCCCATCGCGACGCTGATGGAATGGCTGAATGTCTGGCTGACCGACCTCGCCGGCACCGCGGGCATCATCGTGGTCGGCGTCATCCTCGGCCTCATGATGTGCTTCGACCTGGGCGGACCGATCAACAAGGTCGCGTACGCGTTCGCCGTGGCCGGCCTCGCCGCCGGCTCGGCCGACAATCCCACGCCGTACTACATCATGGCGGCGGTCATGGCGGCGGGGATGGTGCCGCCGCTCGCGATGGCGCTGGCCTCCACCGTCCTGGCACGCAACCTGTTCCCGCCGGTCGAGCGCGAGAACGGCAAGGCCGCGTGGCTGCTCGGCGCCGCGTTCATCAGCGAGGGGGCGATCCCGTTCGCTGCCGCCGACCCGCTGCGGGTCATCCCCGCATCCATGGTCGGTGGCGCGGTGACCGGTGCGCTGAGCATGGCGTTCGCCGTCGAGTCGCTGGCTCCGCACGGCGGCGTGTTCGTCCTCTTCGCGATCAACCCGATCTGGGGCTTCCTGGTAGCGATCGCGGCCGGCACGGTCGTCACGGCGCTCGTCGTCATCGCCCTGAAGAAGTGGGTGGGCCGCAAAGAGCTCGAGCAGGCCGAAGCCACCGAGATGGCCGTACCCGTGGCGGCCTGAGGCCGTCGTCCGACAGAATCGGAAGCGTCGACCGCCGAGGTCCGACGCAGACAGGAGAGAACAATGGCAGAACGTCAGGCCACCATCGCCAGCAGCTCAGGACTCCACGCCCGCCCCGCGAAGCTCTTCGTGCAGGCCGTGCAGGCGCAGCCCGTCCCGGTCACCATCGCCGTCGAGGGCGGCCCCGACCTCAACGCGGGCAGCATCCTGTCGCTGATGGGCCTCGGCGCCTCGCAGGGCACCGTCGTCACCCTCAAGGCCGACGGCGACGGCGCGGACGATGCGCTCGACGCGCTGGTGAGCCTCCTGGAGACCGACCTCGACGCACAGTAGACGCTGATCCACCGTCCGGCTCGAGCGCCGCACGGGAAGACGAGACGACGGATGCCGCAGATCGAAGCTGCCGCGGCATCCGTCGTCCGCGTCTGGGGACCGATAGCGTCAGATGTCGGTGCCCTCGCCGGGGTTCAGCGCCACCAGCTCGCCGCCGCCTTGCTCGGCAGCCCATGCGAGCCGCGCCCGGCCCATGTCGCGGCCGGCGACCGACAGCGTCATGTCGTGCGTGCCGAACACGCGTCGCGGCGCGACGGCGAGCACGAAGTCCATCGCCTCGCCGATCTTGAGCCAGGGTGCGCCGACGGGGGAGGCCAGGAGCTTCACCGAACGCCCCTCGGGCACCGCGTACGAGTCGCCCGGGTAGTAGAACTCGTCGTTCACGAGGACGCCGACGTTGTCGACGACCGGGATCGACTCGTGGATCACCGCGTGCTTGCCCCCGAAGAATTCGAGCCGGAAGGGATCGAGCTCGATGATGTCGCCGGGGTGCACCAGCGTGATGTCGTAGTCCACGGCCACCTTGGCGACTCCCTCCGGCGCGAAGATCGGGATGCCGGGGAACGTTCCGAGGATGCGGTCGAGGTGGTCCGCCGTCCAGTGGTCGGGGTGCTCGTGGGTGATCACGATGCCGACGACCCCCTCGAGCTCGCCCAGTGGGGCGGTGAAGGATCCCGGGTCGATGACCAGCGTCTTGCCGGTGTCGACGATGGTGAGAGTGGCGTGCTCGAACTTCGTGACTCGCATGCCTCGAGTCAAGCGCCCGGCCGTCGCACGGGCAAGCGGAACCGCGATGCCCGCGCCGATTTGGAGCGGGCATGAGCGCCGTGGCATAATCGAACGGTTGCCTGAACGGCCCCATCGTATAGCGGCCTAGTACGCCGCCCTCTCACGGCGGTAACGCGGGTTCGAATCCCGCTGGGGTCACCAGTCAGGCAACAACGTCGCAATCCCGGTTGCGGCGCGCTGTACGGCCCCATCGTATAGCGGCCTAGTACGCCGCCCTCTCACGGCGGTAACGCGGGTTCGAATCCCGCTGGGGTCACCGACAAGAAGCCCCGGGCCTGCCAAGGCTCGGGGCTTCTTCGCATCTCGGGCCCATCCTGCGGGACGTCCGCGCATGTCCTCGCCACGACCGGCGCGCCGCGCTCAGCGAGCGGTGCCGATGTAGTGGTCGTCGATCCCACCCGTGGGGGTGTACGTCCCGACCAGTGATCCGGACGCCTTCACGCCCTCGTAAAGCCCCCACGCGTCGACGAGTGTCCATGTGCCCGTCGAGCCCGGCTCACCGAACCGTGCCTTGAGCCGCACGGTGAAGCCGCCGTTCCCGCTGTCGCAGGTGAACTCCTTGTCGCCGATGAACACGCCGCCCCACGGCGTGAAGTTCGCCTTGGCGTTCACGTCGACGACGGTCCCCGTCTCGCATCCCTCGATGTTCCCCTCGAAGTCGTTGGGTCCTTCGAGACTCTCCGTGTGCACGACGACGTCGACGGGGTACGCCACCGGTGCTGCGCCGGCGGAACTCGCGCCCGCGATGCCCAGGACGAGTCCGAAGACCACGCCGGCAGCTGCTCGCGATCTGATGCTCATCTGAATTGCCCTCCCCAGTCCGGACACGGCGCCCGGCGTGGAGGACGCTACGCCCGCGGATCCGCGCTGTCGAGGGGAATGGGGGTTCTCCCTAGGGGAGGGGTGGCCGACTCCCTAGGCCGTGGCGCGCGGCTCCGGCCGCCCGGATCATCCCGCGTCCGTCGAGCGGTTTCGCGGGCCGAGGCGCGGCATCCGTCAGCCCCGTTCGTCGGAGACGGATGCCGCGGCCCGCGCCGCCTCGTCGGCGCGCCGTTGCCGGCGCCGGCGCACGAGGCGGACGATGCCCCATACGACGAACCCGACCACGGCGGCGACGGCGAGCCAGGGGATCAGGAATCCGAGGGCGACGACGATGCCGTTGAGGGTGGCCACGAGTCCGTTCCAGCCGGCCGCCAGGCCGTCGCCGAAGCCGGCGGGGTCGGCAGCGACGGGTTCGACGTCGGGGACGATGGTGACCGAGAGCGTCGACATCGCTACCTGGTCATCGAGCATGTCGAGCTGCTGCTGGTAGGACTCGAGCAGGGCCTGGCGCTCGGCCAGGGCCGACTCCGCCGCGATGAGGTCGGCGACGCTCTCCGCCTGGGCCATCAGTGCGGTGAGACGGTCCACCGACGCCTCCGCCGCCTCGATCCGCGCCTCGAGGTCGAGCGTCTGATCGGTGACGTCCTGTCGGGAGACGTTCGTGGCGGTGACCTCGCCGACATCGTCGAGCTCCTCGACCACGCCGGTCAGCTGGTCGGAGGGCACCCGGACGGTGATCCAGGCTCCGTCGGTGGGCTCGGGGGCGGGGTAGGTGTCGTAGACCATGCCGCCCTCCGGCGTCATGGGATACACGGTGCCGTCGCCGCCGACGCTCATCGACTCGACGTAGCCGCCGTGGGCGACCGCCGAGTTGCCGATCGCGCGCACCGCCGCGTCGACCTCGTCGACCCTGACCGTCGCCGAGGCCGTGGTGATGATGTCGCGGTCGGTCTGCGCCGCTCCGGAGACGCCGCCCGCGGCGCCCTGGCCCGAGGACTCGGGGCCGATCGTCAGGGGCGCGGCGTCGCGGGAGTCGGTCACGGCCGCGTCGGACCCGCTCTCGGAGCCCGCACCGTCGGCGGGTGCCACCGGCGCGACGGCGGACTCATCCGAGGAGGAACCGCCCGATCCGTTCACGAGCGACCCGACAGACGGTGCGATGACGGCCGCGACCGCGATGACGGCCGCGGCCGCGCCGCCTGCAAGCCACAGCCGGCCGCGTCGCGTGCGCCGGTCTGTCTGGCGCGCGCGCTCGCGGGCGATGTCGGCGAACAGTGCGCCCTCGATCTCGTCGATGCGCTCGGGGGTGAGTTGGGGCAGGGACGCCGGGGTTCCCGAAGGCTGGGTGTTCATGTGCTCTCCTTCACGACGGTCCGCAGACGGGTGCGGATGCGGGAGAGACGATTGCGGACGACGCCGTGGGCCACACCGAGCTCATCGGCGGCGGCCTGGTAGGCGTACCCCTCGGTGGTGCAGAGCCGGAAGATCGCCCGATCGAGGTCGCCGAGCCCGGCGACCTCTTGGAGGATCGCCTCTGCCAGGCGCTCGTCGATCACCTGCTGCTCGACGTCGACCGTCGCCGGGATGGTCTCGTCGACGCCTGCCGTGGTGTACTCGCGATCGCGGCGCTGGCGGCGGATGCGGTTGGCGCTCTGGTACCGGCAGATCGTCGCCAGCCAGGGCAGCAGCGAATCGCCGGCGAGGTCGAGGCCGGGAAGCTTGCGCCAGGCGACGAGGAACGTCTCCTGCGTGACCTCCTCCGCATCGGCGGGATTGCTGACCAGCCCGTGCGCCATCCAGTACACCGGCCGCACGTACGCGCGGTAGAGCGTGCGGAAGGCGTGCTCGCTCCCGCCCGCGGCCAGTTCCACGAGCTCGGCGTCGCCGGTGGCGCCCGGCGGGTCGTCGTCGGCCATCCCCATCCTCCGAATCATCTCTCACCCTGTCAGTGTCCGCATCGCCCGCATCGTCTCACGGCGCACGGAGCCCGCATCCCGCCTGTATCCTGATCCGAGCGAGAGGGAGTATCCCGTCACCGCGCATCCGTCATCACGGGTCCCGACACCGCGACCCCGGGTACGCGCCGCAGGCCGATCGGCCCGCGGGGGAGAGACTTTCGGCGTCGACCGACCCCTCATACTTTCCCCACTTCGAAAGGCCCTGAATGGACCTCGAACTCCCGCTGTGGTTCGAAATCGGATCCCTCGTGATCCTCTCCCTGATCCTGCTCGCGGACCTGCTGCTGATCCTGAAGCGCCCGCACATCCCGTCCACGCGCGAGTCGACGCTGTGGGTCGTGTTCTACGTGACCCTGGCCCTCATCTTCGCGGGCATCATGTGGATCGTCGCCGGACCCGAGTACGCGGGGCAGTTCGTCGCCGGCTGGCTCACCGAGTACAGCCTGTCGATCGACAACCTCTTCGTCTTCGTCCTCATCATGAGCCAGTTCGCGGTGCCGCGCCGCTACCAGCAGGAAGTCCTGATGGTCGGCATCATCATCGCGCTGGTGCTCCGCGGCATCTTCATCCTCGTCGGCGCGGCCGTCATCGAGCAGTTCAGCTGGGTGTTCTACATCTTCGGCGCGTTCCTGGTGTGGACGGCATGGCGGCAGGCCTTCCCCGGCGGCGCCCACGACGACGAGGTGAAGCAGGAGGCCTTCGTCGTCCGCCTGCTCCGCCGCACCATCGACATCAGCGACCACTACGACGGCGCGAAGATCCGCACCGTCGTGGACGGCAAGAAGATGTGGACGCCGATGATCATCGTCTTCGCGGCGATCGGTGTCACCGACCTGCTGTTCGCGATCGACTCCATCCCCGCGATCTTCGGCATCACCCAGAGCGCGTTCATCGTGTTCACGGCGAACATCTTCGCCCTCATGGGTCTGCGCCAGCTCTACTTCCTGCTCGGCGACCTGCTCGACCGCCTGCGCTACCTCCACTACGGCATCGCGTTCATCCTCGCCTTCATCGGACTCAAGCTCGTCTTCCACGCCATGCACGTGAACGAGCTGCCGTTCATCAACAACGGCGAGCACATCGAGTGGGCACCCGAGATCTCCACCTGGATGTCGCTGGGTGTGATCATCCTCTCGATGGCCGTCGCGACGATCGCGAGCCTCATCGCGTCGGCGCGCGAGCGGCGGGCGGGGACGCCGGATGCCGCGGCCGCCGTCGTGGCCGACGAGAAGGGCACCCCGCCCACCGTCGAACAGCCGCACTCCGACGACAGCCGCTGACCTCTGCGCTGGGCCGTTGTCGACGGCCCGGCGCGGTGCCATACTTCCGCCATGCGGAGCGGGGGAGTCCCCGCGGACGGCGCTCTCGACGCCGAGCTGACCGCCCTGAGGGAACGCGCGTACGGAGTGGACGCCGACATCGACGCCGACCCCGTCGCCGTCGCGCGGCTCGCCGAGCTCGAGACGCGCCGTGCGGCCGCAGTCCGGTCGGAAGGCCAGCGGCGGCCGTCCGCTGCGGCCCAGGCGCCGCGGGGGACCGGCGGCGATGCCGAACCGGTGCGGCCGGGGTGGTGGCGCCGCTCCCGGGCGGGATCATTCGTCGCGGGGGCGGCCGTCGCCACGCTCATCGCCGCGGCTGGCGCGGGCTGGCTCGCGTGGGCGGCACCTCGCCCCGACGCGACGCTGCGCCCGACAGGCGCCGCCCCGAGCGAACAGGTGCTCCGGCTCGCCGACTACGCGCGGCGGCAGATGGTCGGCAAGGCCTCTCTCCGCGGATTCGAGTCGATCCTCGGGCTCGAGGTGTGGTCGGCGCGCAGCGGGCTCGGCAACGAGTGCCTGCTCGTCTTCGAGCCGGTCACCGATGACCTCCTGGGGGTGGGGTGCGTGCCGCCTCCGGCGCAGCCCGTCGTCGAGATCGTCGACGTGCCGGTGGCCTGGCGTCAGCAGTGGACGGAGCACTTCCCGTCGGGAACAGTGGTGCGGTTCGTGCTCGACGAGGATGCCGTCGAGGTCTGGATCTACGAGGGAGCCCCCTGGCCGCAGGCGCCGCCGTGAGGGGACGCCGTGTGACAGGGGCGACCGGGGCCGCGCGACGGCGGTGGTAGCCTGGGCACGTGCGGATCGCTCGCCTCCTCCTTAGCGGCCGCGACGAGTCCTAGTTCCCAGGCCTCTCTCGTCGCGGAGTTTCGTCGCGGGCTTGATCCCTTCTGAGGAGAACTGAGCAATGAGCATTCCCGACGCACCGAGCATTCCCGATCGCCCGCGGACCCTCGCCGAGAAGGTCTGGGACGACCATCTCGTCGTCAAGGGCGAGGACGGTCAGCCCGACCTGATCTACATCGACCTCCACCTGGTCCACGAGGTCACGAGCCCGCAGGCGTTCGACGGCCTCCGTGCGGAGGGGCGCCCGGTGCGGCGTCTCGACCTCACGATCGCGACCGAGGACCACAACACCCCGACGCTCGACATCGACAAGCCGATCGCCGACCTGACCAGCCGCACGCAGATCGAGACGCTGCGCCGCAACGCCGCGGAGTTCGGCGTCCGCCTTCACTCGCTGGGCGACGCGGAGCAGGGGATCGTGCATGTCGTGGGTCCCCAGCTGGGGCTGACAATGCCCGGGATCACCGTCGTCTGCGGCGACTCGCACACCTCGACGCACGGAGCCTTCGGTGCGATGGCCTTCGGCATCGGCACGAGCGAGGTCGAGCACGTGCTGGCGACCCAGACGCTGCCGCTCAAGCCCTTCAAGACGATGGCGATCACCGTCGAGGGCGAGTTGAAGCCCGGCGTCACGGCCAAGGACATCATCCTGGCCGTCATCGCCAAGATCGGCACCAACGGCGGCCAGGGCTACGTGCTGGAATACCGCGGCAGTGCCATCCGGTCGCTCTCGATGGAGGGCCGCATGACGATCTGCAACATGTCGATCGAGGCAGGTGCCCGAGCCGGCATGGTGGCACCCGACGAGACGACGTTCGCCTACCTCGAGGGCCGGCCGCACGCGCCGAAGGGGCAGGACTGGGACGACGCGGTCGCCTACTGGCAGACGCTCCCCAGCGACGAGGGCGCCGTCTACGACGCGGAGGTCTTCCTCGACGCGAATGAGCTGGAGCCCTTCGTCACCTGGGGCACGAACCCCGGCCAGGGCGTCTCGCTGAGTGACAGCGTGCCCTCGCCGGACGACTTCGCCGATCCCAACGAGCGTGCCGCCGCCGAGCGCGCGCTGGAGTACATGGACCTGGTCCCCGGCACTCCGCTCAAGCAGGTGCCCGTCGACGCCGTGTTCATGGGATCGTGCACCAACAGCCGGATCGAGGATCTGCGCGCGTTCGCGTCGGTCATCGAGGGCCGCAAGAAGGCCGACGGCGTGCGCGTGATGGTCGTTCCCGGCTCCGCCCGCGTCCGCCTCGAGGCGGAGGCCGAGGGCCTCGACAAGGTCTTCCAGGAGTTCGGGGCGGAGTGGCGATTCGCCGGCTGCTCGATGTGCCTGGGCATGAACCCCGATCAGCTCGCGCCGGGGGAGCGCTGCGCCTCGACGAGCAACCGCAACTTCGAGGGCCGGCAGGGCAAGGGCGGACGCACGCATCTCGTCTCGCCGCTCGTCGCCGCCGCCACCGCCGTTCTGGGGCGGCTGGCGAGCCCGAGCGATCTTCCGGCGCCGGTCGCAGCCGCAGCCGCAGCCGAGGGCACGGAGGTCTGACATGGACAAGTTCACCACTCACAACGGCGTCGCCGCCCCGCTCAAGCGCTCCGCGGTCGACACGGACCAGATCATCCCCGCCGTATACCTCAAGCGCGTGACCAAGACGGGTTTCGAGGACGCCCTCTTCGCGAGCTGGCGGCAGGACCCCGACTTCGTCCTCAATCAGCCGGTGTATTCGCAGGCCAGCATCCTCGTCGCCGGCCCCGACTTCGGCACCGGCTCGAGCCGCGAGCACGCCGTGTGGGCGCTGCGCGACTACGGCTTCAAGGTCGTGCTGAGCCCGCGGTTCGCCGACATCTTCCGCGGCAACGCCGGCAAGCAGGGCCTGGTGGCCGGTGTGATCTCGGAGAGCGATCTCGAGGCGGCGTGGGCGGCGCTCGAAGCGAACCCGGGAGCCACCATGACGGTGGACCTCGAGGCCCGGACGGCGACGATCGGCGAGCTGAGGCTCGCTTTCGAGATCGATGATTACACTAGGTGGCGGCTTCTCGAAGGGCTCGACGACATCGGGCTCACGCTGCGCGACGAAGACAAGATCGCGCAGTTCGAGGCTCGCCGAGAGGCGTGGCGGCCGCGGACGCTTCCCGTTCCGTAAGCCGGGCCGGGCGCCCGAACCCGGGCGCCCGACCGCCGCAAAGCACCCTCGTGCACACCAAGTGAGGACCACCGGATGAAGCCACTTCTGAATGTCGCCGCAGGCGAGAGCACGACTGCGAAGGCGGGGGAGCAGGAAGTGACCGGTGAAGTACTGGCGATCCGAGGCGGACGCCCGCTGACGGGGCGCGTCGAGGTCAAGGGCGCCAAGAACCTCGTCACGAAGGCGATGGTCGCGGCCCTGCTCGGAGAGACCGCGAGCACGCTGCGCGACGTTCCCGACATCAGCGACGTCCAGGTGGTCCGGTCCCTCCTCGAGGTCCACGGCGTCCGCGTCGTCGACGGCGAGGAGGAGGGCACGATCCACCTCGACCCGAGCGGCGCCGTCGCCGCGCACTTCGAGGAGATCGACGCGCACGCCGGGGCATCGCGCATCCCGATCCTCTTCTGCGGGCCGCTCCTGCACCTCCTCGGCGAGGCGCTCATCCCCGACCTCGGCGGCTGCCGCATCGGCGACCGCCCGATCAACTTCCACATGGACGCGCTGCGCGCGTTCGGCGCCGTCGTCGACAAGAGCTACGAGGGCATCCGCATCACGGCGCCGAACGGACTCCACGGCGCGAACATCGAGCTGCCCTACCCCAGCGTGGGTGCGACCGAGCAGGTGCTGCTGACGGCTGTGCGTGCCAAGGGCGTCACCGAGCTGCGCAACGCGGCGATCGAGCCCGAGATCATGGACCTGATCGCCGTGCTGCAGAAGATG
Organism: Microbacterium ureisolvens; assembly: GCF_015278315.1. Taxonomy (GTDB): domain Bacteria; phylum Actinomycetota; class Actinomycetes; order Actinomycetales; family Microbacteriaceae; genus Microbacterium; species Microbacterium ureisolvens. The sequence continues at coordinate 152,518 of NZ_JADIJE010000009.1, forward strand.
GGGGCGATCATCTCGTACGAGCCGAACCGCGTCATCTTCATCGAGGGCGTCGACTCGCTGCGCGGCTATGACCACCGGGCGATCTTCGACCGCAACGAGGCCGCCTCGTGGGCGTGCGCGGCCCTCGCCACAGACGGCGACATCTTCGTCGGCGGCGCGCGTCAGCAGGAGATGCTGACGTTCCTCAACGTCTTCCGCAAGGCCGGCGGCTGGTTCGACGTCCGCGAGGACGGGATCCAGTTCCGGCGCGACGGCGCACTGAAGCCCGTCGTGGTCGAGACCGACGTCCACCCCGGCTTCATGACCGACTGGCAGCAGCCGCTGATCGTGGCCCTCACGCAGGCCCAGGGCGAGTCGACCGTGCACGAGACGGTGTACGAGAACCGGCTCGGGTTCACCGAGGCGCTGAACCTGATGGGTGCCGACATCGTCGTGCACAGCGACGGCATCGACGCACCCGGCCGTCGTGTTCCGCGCCGCGCCCTCGAGCAGGCCGCCGTCATCAACGGCCCGACACCCCTGCACGGCGCGGATGTCGTCGTCCCCGACCTCCGTGGCGGCTACAGCTACGTGATCGCCGCACTGGCTGCCGAGGGCGAGTCGATCGTGCGCAACGTCGGGATCATCCGGCGCGGCTACGAGAAGTTCTTCGCCAAGCTCGACCAGCTCGGCGCCGACTTCGACGTCATCGGATAGTCCGGTGGCGAGCGATCGACCGCGGGCTTCGGCGGAGAAGACCCGTCCGAGTGTCTTCTGGCCGCTGGCGGCCATCGTGGTGCCGCTGCTCGGCCTGATCTTCAAGGTCGAGGTCGAGGGCGGGGAGAAGCTGCCCCGCGAGGGCGCCTACGTCCTGGCCCCGAACCACGTCAGCGAGATCGACCCGCTGGTGGTCGCACTGGCCGTCTGGCGGCTGGGGCGCGCACCGCGGTTCATGGCGAAGGAGAGCCTCTTCCGCGTGCCGGTGCTGGGCTGGGCGCTGCGTGCCACCGGCATGGTTCCGGTCGCGCGGGCGACCTCCGCCGCAGCGGCGCGGGCCACGCTCGAGGCGTCCGAGACCCTCGTGCGCCACGGTCGCGGCGTCATCGTCTACCCGGAGGGCTCGCTCACCCGCGAGCCCGACCTCTGGCCCATGCGCGGCAAGACCGGCGCGGTCCGGCTGGCGCTGGCCGGCGGCATCCCGGTCATCCCGATGGCGCACTGGGGCGCTCAGCAGGTGCTGCCTCGCTACGGCAAGCTGAAGCTGTGGCCGCTGCGCCGCCGTGTGCGCGTGCTGGTGGGCGACCCGGTCGACCTGTCGGCGTACGCCGACGCCGCGTCGTCGCAGACCGCGCTCGTCGAGGCGACGGACGTCGTGATGGCCGACATCGCGGGACTGCTGGCGCAGCTGCGCGGCGAGCCCGCCCCTGCCGAGCGGTGGAATCCGGCCGATCACGGCCAGAAGGAGACGGGACGCCTTGAGCCGTAGGGATGCCGGGCGCCCGCGCGTCGCCGTCATCGGCGCGGGCAGCTGGGGCACGACGTTCGGGAAGATCCTGGCGGACGGCGGCGCACACGTGACCATGTGGGCCCGCCGCCCCGAGCTCGCGACCGAGATCCAGGAGGGTAAGCGCAACAGCGAGTACCTTCCGGGGATCAACCTGCCCCGCGACATGCACGCCACGCACCATCTGTCGGAGGCGCTGGACGGCGCCGACCAGATCTACCTTTCGATCCCCAGCCAGGCGGTCCGCCAGAACCTCAAGGCCGTGCGCCCGCTGATCTCGAAGACCGAGGCGCCCATCGTGTCGCTCATGAAGGGTGTGGAGCGCCGCACCGGCCTGCGCATGAGCCAGGTCATCGAGCAGGAGCTGCACTGCGATCCGGCGCGGGTCGCCGTCGCCTCCGGCCCGAACCTCGCACTCGAGATCGCGCGCGAGCAGCCCACGGCCGCGGTGATCTCGTCGACCAGCCAGGAGACCGCCGAAGCGGTGGCCCGACTGGCCCGGAACCGCTACTTCCGCAGCTTCGTCAACACCGACGTCATCGGCACCGAGTTCGGCGGCGTGCTCAAGAACCTCATCGCGGTCGCGATCGGCATCGTCGACGGCGTGGGCTACGGCGAGAACACCAAGGCGTCGATCATCACGCGCGGCCTGGTCGAGATGACCGACTTCGCGGTGGCGTTCGGCGCGCAGCCCGAGACCCTGCAGGGGCTCGCCGGGCTCGGCGACCTCATCGCGACGTGCCAGTCGCCGCTCAGCCGCAACAACACCGCCGGGCGCCTGCTCGGCCAGGGCTACCGCTTCGACGACGTCGTCAAGCAGATGAACCAGACGGCGGAGGGCCTGGCGTCCGTCGCGCCGATCCTGCAGCTGGCGCGAGAGGTGGGCGTGCAGATGCCCATCGTCGAGCAGGTGAAGATGGTCCTCGACGGAACCATGAACCCGCGCGACATCGCGCCGCATCTCACGACGGATGACGACACCCCCCAGGGCGAGAGGACGACGAATGGACAAGCCGGCGGTGGCGGTGCTCTTTGGCGGTCGATCCAGCGAGCACTCGATCAGTTCCGCAACGGCGGGCGGGGTGCTGCGAGCGATCGACCGTGACCGCTATCGGGTGATCCCCGTCGGGATCACCCGGGACGGCGTGTTCGTCCTCGAGGACGACGACCCCGACAAGTTCGCGCTCGACGCCGAGCGGCTCCCCGAGGTCGTCGACAACGGCACCCGCGTCGTGTGGCCCGAGGGGGGCGCCGACCGCACCCTCCGGGTGCGTCGTGCCGACGGCGCGCTCGACGAGCTCGGGCGTCTGGACGTCGTGCTGCCGATCCTCCACGGCCTCCACGGCGAGGACGGCACGGTCCAGGGCTTCTTCGACACCCTCGGCATCCCGTACGCGGGCGGAGGCGTGCTCGACTCGGCGCTGTGCATGGACAAGCACTTCATGAAGATCGTGCTCGCCGCCGCCGGTGTGCCGGTCTCGCCGTGGGTCACCGTCACGCGCGCGCGCTGGGAGAGCGACCCCGAGGGGGTGCGAGCGGATGCCGCGGCCCTGGGTGAGCCGTCATTCGTCAAGCCCGCGCGCGCGGGGTCGAGCGTCGGCGTCTCGAAGGTCCACGACGGATCCGAGCTCGAGGCGGCCCTCGCCCTCGCCTTCGCCGAGGACGACAAGGTCCTGATCGAGTCGGCGATCGCCGGCCGCGAGGTCGAGGTGGCGATCCTCGAGGGGCGCGGCGGAGCAGCGCCTCGTGCGTCGCTCCCCGGTGAGATCGTGCTCACCACTCGCGAGTTCTACGACTTCGAGGGCAAATACCTCGGCGGCGACGGGGCCGATGTGGTGTGCCCCGCCGATCTGACCGACGCCGAGATCGCGGCGATCCAGGAGCTCGGCATCCGCTCGTTCCTCGCCGTGGACGGCAAGGGACTCGCCCGTGTCGACTTCTTCCTCACCGCCGACGGCCTCTACGTCAACGAGCTCAACACCATGCCGGGCTTCACACCGATCTCGATGTTCCCGAAGTGCTGGATCGCCTCGGGGATGTCGTACGGCGAGCTGATCACCGAGCTCGTCGACACCGCACTCGAGCGCGCCGGTGCAGTGACCGCGGCGGCATCCGTCCGCTGACGAGAGCGGCGCCCGGGATCAGGGCGCGGTGGTCGCTTCGTCGCGGTCGAGGCACTGACCGTCGACGGGGAGCACGCTCACGATCGGCGACAGGGCATCGAGCACATCGCGGCTCGAGACGCCGTTCCCCGCGTCGTCGGCCGTCGTGTCGAGGTAGATCTCGACCGCAGGGGTGCGTCCGAAGGTCGTGACGCGGAAGCGCGGCGCGTCGCTGTCGTCGATGATCCAGTCGACGCCCGCGACCTCCTCGCAGCGGAGCGTGGTCGGCCCGGGAGGCTCCACCCCGCACGTGAGCAGCACCGTGGACGGCTCTCCCCACGCGCCGGTCGCCTGTGCGTCCGTCCACCGGCGCGGCTCTCCGCCGACAGTGCCGGGCAGATTCGACGTCACCTCCGCGCACAGCGGGTCGTTCGCCGCGGGTGCCGGGTCGAGGTCGACCGTCGTGCTGCAGCCCGTCAGGCCGACCGCCGCGACCGCAGCGAGACCGATGGCGACGAAGGTGGGGAGAACACGCACCTTTCCAGGCTAACCCGGCCGCGCGACCCGACCTGTCGGCGACGGTAGCGTGGTCGGGTGGTCGAAGAGCGCGAGGATCCGACGGTGGGCGAGCTCAGCGAGGGGCGCATCCTGCGAGGGATCCTCGAGCGATTGGGCGGGTCGAACGCCCTGGTCGGTCCGGGCGACGACGCCGCCGTCATCGCCGCGGCCGACGGGCGGGTCGTCGCGACCGTCGACACGCTGGTGCACGGTCCGGACTTCCGCCTCGCCTGGTCGAGCGCCTTCGACCTCGGCTACAAGGCCGCCGCCGTGAACCTCGCCGACATCGCCGCCATGGGCGCCACCCCCACGGCGCTGCTCGTCGCACTCGCGATGCCGGACGCGACGCGGCTGTCGTTCGTGACGGGTCTGGCGGACGGCCTGCGCGCGGCGTGCCGCGATCTGGCGCCCGGCTGTCGCGTCGAGGGCGGCGACCTCACGGTCTCCGACACGCTCACCGTCGCCGTGACGGCGCTGGGAGCGCTGGCGGGCCGCCGGCCGGTGCTGCGTTCGGGGGCCGCCCCCGGCGATGTCGTCGCGGTGGCGGGCGAACTCGGGCGCGCCGCGCGGGGCCTGCGGACCCTGTTCGAGCGGTTCACGGATGCCGAGGGCCGGCCGATCCCCGTCGACGAGAGCCTCCTGGCCGCTGAGGACCTCGCCGACCTGAACGCGCAGCTGCGGCCGTCGCCGCCGGTGTGGCTCGGCCCGGACGCGGCGGATGCCGGCGCGACAGCGATGATGGACGTCTCCGACGGACTCGTGCTGGACGCCTCCCGCATGGCTGCGGCATCCGGCGTCACCATCGCCCTCGAGTCCCCGCTCCTCGGTCGCGACCCCGCCTCGGCGCTCGCGGGTGGCGAAGATCACGCGCTGCTGGCCGCGTTCCCACCCGACCGGCCGCTGCCGCACGGCTTCGTGCGCGTGGGCCTGGTGCGTGCGCGCGGTGACGAGCCCGTGCTGGTCGACGGTCGAGCGTACGAGGGTCGCGGCGGCTGGGATCCGTATCGGGATTGGGACTCGGGTACGGGCTGACGCGCGATGTCGGCCCGGACCGCTACGGTGACACGGTGACGCACCTCCTCCCGCGCTCGACGCCCGAGCTCCGATCCGTGCCGTCCGCGGCGATCGCGCGCCTGATCTCCGCCCTCGACGGGGTCGACCAGATCCATACCTTGACGGTCGTCAGACACGGCCACGTGATCGCCGAGGCGACGTGGGCGCCGTACGACCGCGAGCTGCCGACCGCGATGTACTCGGTCAGCAAGAGCTTCACCTCGATCGCCGTGGGCCTCGCGGTCTCGGAGGGTCTGTTCGGGATCGACGACCGCGTGCTCGACCTCCTTCCCGACTTCGCACCGGATGACCCGTCCGAGCATCTGCGCGCGCTCCGGGTGCGCCACCTGCTCACGATGACGACCGGGCACGCGCAGGAGAGCCCGCTCTGGGAGGACGACTGGGTGCGCGCCGCGCTGGCGGCCGAGCTGCGGTACGCACCGGGGACGCACTGGCTGTACAACACCCCTGCGACCCATGTGCTGTCGCAGATCGTGCAGCTGCGGAGCGGGCAACGGCTGCTGGACTACCTGCGCCCGCGCCTGTTCGATCCGCTGGGGTTCCGCGAGCCGGTCTGGGAGCAGAGCCCCGCCGGCGTCGACGCCGGCGGGTTCGGCCTGTCGATCCGTCCCGAGGAGCTGGCCGTCTTCGGCCAGCTGCTCCTGCAGGGCGGTGTCTGGGAAGGGCGCCGCCTGGTGCCCGCCGAGTGGATCGAGCAGGCCACCAGCAAGCAGGTCGACAACGAGCCGGGCGACCGCGATTGGAATCAGGGCTACGGTTTCCAGTTCTGGCGGTGCCGCCACGATGCCTACCGCGGTGACGGCGCCTTCGGCCAGTACGTCGTCGTCCTGCCGGGCCACGACGCCGTGGTGGCGATCACGGGAGGGCTCCCCGACATGCAGCAGCCGCTGGACGCCCTGTGGGAGTTCCTGCTCCCGGCGTTCGACACGACGGAGCCGGCGGGCGAGCCCGCCGTGCCCACACCTGTGCCCGCCGTCGGCGGCGAGGTGCGCGCGGGCGAGGTCGCCTACGAGTACGAGGGGCCGGTGCGCTCGCTGCGCGTGTCGGAGGGGGTGCTCGAGATCGACGGCCGGGAGCTGGTGTGTCGTCCGGACGCGTGGTCGGACGGCATCCTCGCGGCTGATCCTTCCGCCGACCGCTTCTGGTACGGCGACCGGGTCGCGGTCTCGGGCGGGTGGACGGGGGAGACCTTCACCGCCGACCTGCGGCTGCTGCAGGACGCGACCACGTTCCACCTCGTCCTCGACGGCAGCGGATACCTGCGCATCACACGCGACGTCGGCTTCGACGGCACCGAGGTGTGGGAGGGACGACCCGTTCAGTCCGACGTCGTCGCCCACCACAGCGCCGTGTCGCCGTAGCGCTTGCTGCGCGTCGCGATCATCCCGTCGGGCAGCGCCGGCTCCGGGGATCGCGCGGCGCGTTCGATGACGACATCCGCACCCGTGATGAGCAGCGGTGCCAGCAGCGCCAGCGTCGACGCGAGTTCGGTCTCGCCGACGTCGTAGGGCGGATCCAGGAACACGAGGTCGAACGGCCCTCGCGCGGCGCGCAGGAAGGCGTCGGCGGACGAGCGATGCACGCGGATCGCGGCATCCCTTCCGACCGCCTTGGCGACCCGTCCGGCGTTGCGCTGAGCCACCGCCGCGGCCTTGGCGGACTTCTCGACGAGGTCGGCGGACGCCGCGCCGCGGCTGACGGCCTCCAGGGCGAGGGCGCCCGAGCCGGCGTAGAGATCCAGCACGGCGGCGCCCCGCAGCGCATCTGCGGACTCGAGCGCTCCGAACAGCGACTCTCGGACGCGATCGCTGGTCGGGCGGGTGCCGGCGTCGGGAACGTCGAGAGAGAGCGAGCCCGCACGGCCGGCGATGATGCGCGTCACCCCCTCACGATAACGGCCTGCGCGCCCGTCATTCGAGCGAGCGAGCGCAGATCGCACCCCGGGTGCGCCCTCGGGCTCCTGCCCCTCTCGCGCGCGGGACGTCGCCGGTCGAACCTAGACTCGTCGCGTGGCCTCCTTCACGCTCGAATCGAGCCTCGGCGGCGCGATCGGCGGGAAGACGGCGGCCGCGCTCGAACGCGCCTTCGGCATGTCGACCGTCGGCGATCTGCTCGTGCACTACCCGCGGCGGTACGCCCGGAGAGGCGAGCTGACGCTCATCTCCTCGCTCCCCGTCGGTGAACCGGTGACGATCGTCGCCGAAGTGCGTCGGGTGAACGAGCGCCGGATGAAGAACCGCAACGGCTCGCTGCTCGAGGTCGTGATCAGCGACGGCAACGGCGAGCTCTCGCTGACCTTCTTCAACCAGTCCTGGCGCGTCAAAGACCTTCGGCCCGGTCGTCGGGGGATCTTCGCCGGCAAGGTGGGCGAGTATCGCGGCGCCAAGCAGCTCGCCCACCCCGACTACGAGCTGTTCGAGGACGAGGAACAGGCGCGTCTCACCGCCCAGGCCAACGCGAACCTGCCGATCCCCATCTACCCCGCGACGAGCACCGTCGCGAGCTGGCAGCTGCAGAAGATCGTCGAGCTCGTGCTCGACGGGCTGGGGGAGGTGCCGGAGCCGCTGACCGACGAGCTGCGCGCTCGGCACGGTCTGCTCCACGCGCGCACCGCCATCGAGCGGATCCATCGGCCGAAGGCCTTCGGAGAGATCGAGCTCGCCCGCGAGACGCTGCGCATGCAGGAGGCGTTCGTGCTCCAGGTCGCGCTGCTGCAGCAGCGTCAGTTCGTGCGAGCGCTGTCGGCGACGAAGCGAGCGCCGGGCGCGCTCCTCGAGCGATTCGACGCCGCCCTGCCGTTCCCGCGGACGCCCGACCAGGTGACGGTCGGCGAGGACGTCGCGCGCGATCTCCAGGGCGACTGGCCGATGAACCGGCTCGTGCAGGGCGAGGTCGGATCCGGCAAGACGCTGGTCGCGCTGCGCGCCATGCTCCAGGTCGCGCAGGACGGCGGCCAGTCCGCGCTGATCGCCCCGACCGAGGTTCTCGCCGCACAGCACGTGCGCTCGATCGCCCGGATGCTGGGGCCGCAGCTGGCGCCGGAGCTCATGCCGACGCTCCTCACCGGCCAGCTCCCCGCCGCCGAGCGCCGCAAGGCGGCGCTGCGGGCCGCCTCCGGCCAGGCGCGCATCGTGGTGGGCACGCACGCGCTGCTGAGCGAGAGCACCACCTTCGCCGACCTGGGGCTCGTCGTCGTCGACGAGCAGCACCGGTTCGGCGTCGAGCAGCGCGAGTCGCTGCGCGCGAAGGGCTCGTCCCCGCACGCCCTCGTGCTCACGGCCACGCCCATCCCGCGCACCGTCGCGATGACGGTCTTCGGTGACCTCGACGTGTCGACGATACGCACCATGCCCGCCGGTCGCGCGGGCATCGAGACCTTCGTCGCGCCGCTCGACGTGCGCCCGGCCTGGTTCGGGCGGGTGTGGGAGCGGATCGCGGAGGAGGTGCGGCAGGGACGCCAGGCGTTCGTGGTGTGTGCCGCGATCGACGCGGAGGCTCTCACGAAGGACGACACGGCCGATGAGCCGGCCGGCGACACGGGCGGCGAGGCGAGCCGTACCCGCTGGGGGGTCGTGCAGGTCGCGGAGCTGCTGTCGCGGCATCCGTCGTTCTCCGACATCCGGGTCGAGATCCTGCACGGCAAGATGCCCTCGGATGAGAAGGATGCCGTGATGCAGGCCTTCGCCCGCGGCGACGTCGACGTGCTCGTGGCGACCACGGTCGTCGAGGTGGGCGTCGACGTGCCGAACGCCTCGACGATGGCGATCCTCGAGGCCGACCGATTCGGCGTGTCGCAGCTGCACCAGCTGCGCGGGCGGGTCGGCCGCGGCGGGGTGCCCGGCCTGTGCCTGCTCGTGACGGAGGCGGCGCTCGGAACACCCGCGAGGGATCGGGTGGATGCCGTGGCATCGACCCTGGACGGGTTCGCCCTGGCCGAGATCGACCTCGAGCTGCGCGGGGAAGGCGACGTGCTCGGCGACGCGCAGTCCGGCGCGCGGTCGTCGCTGCGGCTGCTGCGGGTCGTGAAGGACGCCGACATCATCTCCGAAGCGCGCGTCGCGGCGGAGCAGGTGCTCGCCGACGACCCGGCCCTGCTGCGTCACCCCGGCCTGGCCGCCGCCCTCGAGCGCAACGTCGGCATGGCCGAGCGCGCCGCGCTCGCGAAGAACTGAGGCGCGACGGGCGGTGCCCCGCGGGCCAGTAGGCTGGTCGGCATGAGCAGCCGGATCGCCGTCGTCCCGGGATCGTTCGATCCGCCGACCCTCGGTCATCTCGATGTCATCCGGCGTGCGGCGTCGCTGTACGACCAGCTGCACGTGCTCGTGGTGCACAACCCCGGCAAGGAGGCGATGCTGCCGATCGCGCAGCGTCAGGCGCTCCTGGAGCAGTCGATCGCCGAGACCGACATCGACGGCGAGGTCGTCGTCGCCTCGTGGAGCATGGGACTGCTGGTGGACTACGCGACGGATGTCGGAGCCGGCGTGCTCGTGAAGGGGATCCGCTCGCAGGTGGACGTCGCCTACGAGACGCCCATGGCGATCGTCAACCGTCATCTCGCCCACGTCGAGACGGTGTTCCTCCTGCCCGACCCGGCGCACGCACTCGTGTCGAGCTCGCTCGTTCGGCAGGTGGCATCGCTGGGTGGCGACGTGTCCCCGTTCGTGCCGCCCGCCGTCGCGCGCTTCCTCGACACCGGCGCCCGCGGCATCTGAGCCGCTTCGCGGCTGGGGGTGTCCACCCGCGGCTAGGCTGGACCCGTGGCCAGAAAGAATGTGACGGGTCCCTTCGTCCTCCCGGTCCGCGACATCGTCCATCGTCCGGGCGAGATGCGCGAGCACACCTTCGACGTCCCGGCGCCCGACAAATGGGGCGAGGGTCTCGTCGCCGTCGCTGCGGGCGAGCCGCTCGTCGTCGACGTGCGGCTCGAGTCGGTCCACGAGGGGATCCTGGCCTCCGGCGAGGTCGAGACGGAGTACACCGGCATCTGCGGCAGGTGCCTCACGGACATCGCCGAGGGGGTCAAAGTCGAGTTTCAGGAGCTTTTCGCGTATCCTGGGGAGGACGAAGCTGACTTCGAGGTTCAAGACGACCACGTGGATCTTGAAACTCTGGTCAGGGAAGCGGTCGTCCTGTCGCTTCCATTTCAGCCGGTGTGTCAGCCGGATTGCCCCGGCCTCGATCCGGTCACGGGTGAGCGGCTGACCGAGAGCACCGGATCGCAGCAGAGCGAGCCTCTCGATCCACGATGGGCTGCGCTCCAGGACTTCACCATGACCAACGACGACGAATCACCGCGCTCCCGCGGCTGACCGCGTCGAGAACACAGAGAAGAGCAAGCCATGGCAGGCAACCCCCCGAAGCGGAAGGTCTCCCGTTCCAACACGCGCTCGCGTCGCGCGCAGTGGAAGGCCGAGGCGCCCGCCCTCGTCAAGACCGTCGAGAACGGCAAGGTCGTCTACAGCCGTCCGCACCAGGCGAAGGTCGTCACCGACTCGCAGGGCACCGAGCTGTTCCTCGAGTACAAGGGCCGCAAGGTCGCCGACGTCTGATCGTCGCGCACCTGACGTGACCGACGTCGCTGCCGAGCGCACCGCGCTCGCAGACCTCACGCAGAAGCTCGGAGTCGATATCGACCCCGAGCTTCTGTCGCTGGCGCTCACGCACCGGTCCTGGGCCTACGAGAACGGCCAGGTCCCGCATAACGAGCGCCTGGAGTTCCTCGGTGACTCCGTCCTCGGTCTGGCCGTGACGGTACGCCTGTTCACGGGCCACCCCGAGCTCGAAGAGGGCGCGCTCGCGAAGCGGCGCGCCAGCGTCGTCTCGACGGTCGCCCTGGCCGAGATCGCCCGCGGCATCGGCCTCGGGGATCACCTGCTCCTCGGCCGCGGCGAGATCCTGACGGGCGGGCGCGACAAGGACTCGATCCTCGCAGACACGATGGAGGCGATCTTCGGGGCGACCTACCTCGCCTGCGGACCGGACGCCGCCACGGGCCTGGTGCTGCGGCTCGTCGAGCCGCTCCTCGCGGACCCCGAGCGGTACGGCGCGGCGATGGACCCGAAGACGGCGCTGCAAGAGCTCGCTGCGCGCGGGGCGCTGCTTCCTCCGGTCTACTCGGTGACCTCCACCGGGCCCGACCACGACCGGCGTTTCACCGCGACCGTGACCGTCGGCGACCTCACCGCCGAGGGCGCGGGCACCAGCAAGAAGCACGCCGAGATGGCCGCGGCGCTCACCGCCTGGCGCGAGCTCAGCGGACGTGCCTGAGCTTCCCGAAGTCGAGGTCGTCCGCGCCGGCCTCGCTCCCGCCGTCACCGGCGCCCTGGTGCTCGGTGTCAGCGCGACCGATGAGCGCGCGCTGACCCGCCACCTCGGCGACGCCGGTGATTTCGAGACGCGGCTCACGGGGCGCGTCGTCAGCGCGGCGGCACGGCGCGGCAAGTTCCTGTGGCTTCCGCTGCAGCCGCGCGTCGGCGCGGGCGCCGCTGAGGAGGCGGTGGTCGGTCACCTCGGAATGAGCGGGCAGATGCTGCTGCGGCTGCCGGGTGCCGCTGCGGAGCGCCACGAGCGCGTCCGCATCGACCTCGCACATCCTGTGCACGGGGAGCTCTCGGTCGTGTTCGCCGACCAGCGCACGTTCGGCTCCCTCGCGATCGATTCGCTCGTCGCCACGCCCGACGGCGCGCCCGGCGGATACGGATGGGGCGAGGCATCCGTCCCCTCGCAGGTGGCGCACATCGCGCGCGATCCGCTGGATCCCGCCTTCTCCGACGGGGGATTCCGGCGCGCGCTCGCCCGGAAGGACTCGGCGATCAAGCGCGTGCTGCTCGATCAGACCGTCATCAGCGGCGTGGGCAACATCTACGCCGACGAGTCGCTGTGGGCCGCGCGCATCCACCCCGAGACGCCTGCTCGCCAGCTGTCGACGCGTGCCATGAACCGGCTGCTGGGCGAGGTGCGGCACGTGCTCCACAAGGCACTCGCCGAGGGCGGCACGAGCTTCGACGCGCAGTACGTCAACGTGAACGGCCAGGCCGGCTACTTCGCGCATTCGCTCAACGCGTACGGCCGCACCGGGGAGCCGTGTCCCCGATGCGGCCGTCCGATCATGCGCGTGTCGTTCACCAACCGCTCGAGCCATTTCTGCGCGCACTGTCAGCGCGCGCCGCGGCAGGCGTCGGCCTGATCACAGGTCGAGCACCTTCTTCCACGCGCCCGCGTACGAGGCCGGCACGAAGCCGATCGCCTCGTTGATGTCGAGCATGTGGCGGTTCTCCTCGGCGTTGAACGTCGACACCCGCGGCGACTCGGGCGCGATCTCGCGCCAGCGCAGCAGGTTCGCGCACTTGACGATCGTGCCCAGGCGGTGCCCCCGGTGCTCCTTGAGCACCAGCGTGCCGAACTGCTGCGTCGGACCGCTGTGGTCCTCGGCGATGGCGAGCTCGTTGTACGCGGCGATCCGACCCGTCGGCACGTGGATGACGGCGGCAACCGAGACGGTGAGTCCCTGTGCCTGCAGTCGTGCATCGCGTCGCTCGACGCGCGCGGCGTCCCAGTGCTGCTCGTCGATGACCATGCCGCCGGCGGGGACGTCGGTCGACATGCGGGAGATGGCGTAGGCGAACCCGTCGACGTACTCCGGCGGGGTCGGCGACGTCCATGTGACCGCCCGATAGTCCTCTCCGGCGCGGTCCAGCGCGTCGGCGTGCATGCGCTCCACGAGCCGGAAGTCGCCCGTCAGATCGAACACGCTGTTGCGCTCCACCTGCTCGAGGGAGAACCCGTTCGCCACCTGGAACCGCGTCTGCGCATCCTCGGCCGGCACCGAGCCCCAGCCCGTCGACGGCTCCAGCCGCGCGCCCGGCGCATCGGGCCGGTGGAGCGTCCAGGTCTGGATGGTCGCCAGACCGCGCTCGCGCGCCTCGCGCTCGACCTCGGCGAGGAGGAGCTCCTCGACGCCGCGGCCGCGGTGCGGGGGGTCGACCATGAGGTCGAACTCCACCGTGCTCGCCTCTGCCTCGTTCGAGATCATCAGCTTGACGGCGCCCAGCACGTCGTCACCTCGCACTGCGGCGAAGCCCAGCTGCGTCCAGTCCGTCTGGTCCTGCCAGAACCCGAGCATCTCCTCGGGCTCCTCGCGGAGGTAGTCGTGCCCGGCGTCATGGAGGCACACCGCGTTGGCGATGCGCACCATCTCCAGGAAAAGGCGTGCACCGGGCGCTTCGGCCGTCTCGGGGACGGCGATGCGCGCGATCGTCACCACGCCGGCTTCTGCCAGATCAGTCATCGAGCACCTTCTTCCATGCGCCCTCATACGCGATCGGCGCGAAGCCGATCGCCTCGTTGATGTCCAGCATGGGCCGGTTCTCCTCTGCGTTGTAGGTGATGACGCGCGCCGAGTCGGGCGCGACCTCGCGCCAGGACAGCAGTCCGGCGCACTTGACGAGCGTCCCGAGCTTGTGACCGCGGTGCTCTTTGAGGACGAGGGTGTCCTCCTGGTGGGATGCCTCGGTGCGGTCCTTGCCGATCACAAGCTCGTTGAACGCGCACAGCTCGCCGGATTCGATGTGCTGCGCGGCCGTCACCTGGATGGTGCGCCCGGAGTCGGTGTAGCGGGCGTCGTGCTCGGCGATGCGTGCGGCATCCCAGGTCTCCTCGTCGAACTCGAGCGCTGCGGCCGGCGCATCGGTCGACATGCGCGACTTCATCCACGCGTAGCCGGCGACATATTCTTCCGGGGTCGGCGCGAACCACTGCACCACCCGGTAGGCGCTGGAGGCCGCGCGGGCTTCGGCAAGCAGGCGCTCGACCTCGTCGAACGAGCCGGTGAGGTCGAAGGCGCTGTTGCGCTCGACCTGCTCGAGCTTGTAGCCGTGACGGAGGAAGAACCGGGCGATGTGATCCTCGGGGATCTCGCCGAACCCCGTCGGCGGGGCGAGCCGCGCTCCCTCGGCCTCGGGGTGCTCGGCCCAGGACTGCAGCACGGTGCGGCCGTGCTCGCGGGCGGTCTTCTCGACCAGTTCGTAGGCGGCCGAGCCGATGCCTCGGCCCCACTTCGCACGCAGCAGCTCGATCAGCCAGAACGCGGCCTTCGAGCCCTCCTCGTGCGGGATGTCGACGCCGACGCGGCCGATGATCGCGCCGTCGTCGACGATGACCCACGACAGTCTGGTCTCGTACTCGGAGGGGCGGTAGTGGGGAAGCAGCTCGTCCGCCGAGATCCGGTGGTCGTCATGACCGGAGATCTCGCGGTAGATGAGGTTTCGGACCCGCACCATCTCGACGAAGTCGGTGGCGTCGGCGGCGTCGATGGCGGCGGGGATGACGAGGGGTCGGAACTCGACCTCGGTGAGGGTGGTCATGTCGGTGCGTCCTTGCGTTGCGGATGGAACTGGCGGGAGGGGGGGAGCAGAGGGATGCGATGGGGCCGGGAGGTCCGCCGCCCGCGAACGGGCGGCGGACCCGGTGGCCGTCACAGCGGGTGCGCGAGGAGAACCCCGCGGAGGTAGGCCTGCCTGCGGGCCTCCTCCTCCTGCTGCAGCTGGAACGCCGAAGCGTGCCGGCGGCGGTCGTCGGTGAGCCGTGTCTTCTGTGCGCTCCACAGGAGCAGCCGGAGCCCGACGTGCAGGGCCAGGCGGTCCAGGAGCGAGATGCGGTCGTCGCGGCTCGGAAGCCGCAGCGTATCGGGAAGGCCCGAAGGGCGCTGCGGCGCGTGCAGAGTGTTCATGATTGCTCTTTCGTGTGGGAAGGATGCCTCTGGCGGGCGCCGGAGGCGGAGATGCCGTGCCGCAGCACGACGGGTCGGAGATGCAGGGGGAGCGCGCTCAGCACCACGAAGCGGGTGCGGCGCAGCAGACAGGTCGCGCCCGGAAACGGGCAGACTCGTCCCCTGCGGGGATCAGATGGCGGCGGGGAAGCGGCCGCTCAGCACAGCGCCGAAGGAGACGGTCCCCGACGCGACGGCACGAATCGCTCCGCCATCACGGGCGGCGATTCCGGTTGGATTCATCAGCATCATCGGGGGACCTCCTTTCTCGACTTCAGACGCAGAGAGTGACGCTAGCGTGTCAGCGATACCCGCGTCAAGCTTTCTCGCAGATTCGGTGATCCCATGGCGTGTCGCGATCCCGCCGCGCCCGGCTCGTCGGCCCGGCGGCCGGGCTGCGCTCCGGTAGCGTAGGCGGGTAATCGAGCTGGGGTGGGGGGCGTGCCATGCACCTGAAGAGCCTGACGCTCAAAGGGTTCAAGTCGTTCGCCCAGCCGACGACCTTCGCCCTCGAGCCCGGCGTCACCTGCATCGTCGGGCCCAACGGCTCGGGCAAGTCCAATGTCGTCGACGCTCTCGCGTGGGTCATGGGGGAGCAGGGGGCGAAGACCCTGCGCGGCGGCAAGATGGAGGACGTCATCTTCGCCGGCACCGCCACGCGTGGTCCGCTGGGCCGCGCGGAGGTGCAGCTCACGATCGACAACAGCGACGGCGCTCTTCCGATCGAGTACTCCGAGGTGACGATCTCGCGGACCCTGTTCCGCAACGGCACGAGCGAATACGCCATCAACGGCGAGCCCTGCCGCCTGCTGGACGTGCAGGAGCTCCTGAGCGATTCGGGACTCGGTCGGGAGATGCACGTGATCGTCGGTCAGGGCCGTCTCGACAGCGTGCTGCAGGCGACCCCGGAGGACCGCCGCGGCTTCATCGAGGAGGCCGCGGGCATCCTCAAGCATCGCCGGCGCAAGGAGAAGACCCTGCGCAAGCTCGACGCGATGGAGGCCAACCTCACCCGCCTGAGCGACCTGGCAGGGGAGCTGCGGCGACAGCTCAAACCTCTCGGAAGGCAGGCTGAGATCGCTCGCGAGGCGGCGACGATCGCGGCCGTCGTGCGCGACGCCAAGTCACGCCTGTTCGCCGACGAGCTCGTCGGGCTCCGGGCCGAGCTCGCCTCGCACGCCCAGAGCGAGCAGGAGCGACATGCGGAGCGGATGGTGCTCCAGGAGCGGCTCGACAACGCCCGCGTGCGGATCGAGCAGCTCGAGGGCGACCAGCGGTCGGAGAGCGTGGACCGCGCACGACGTGTCGCCCACGGGCTCGAACGGGTGCAGGAGCGGCTGCGCGGACTCTACGCGCTGGCCGGCCAGCGGCTGGCACTTCTCGGTGACGCCGAGGACGAGGAGCGCATCGAGCTGACCACGGTCTCGCAGGCGATGATCGACGAGGCTCGCACCGAGATCGACGAGGTCTCGGACGGACTGGGGGCCGCGGAGGATGCCGCGGCCGAGGCGGCGCGCGAGGTGATGCGCGCCCGCGCAGAACTCGATGCGCTCGACACCGACATCGCCGCGCAGAGCGCGCTCGTCTCCGAGCACGACATGCGCATCACCGCGCTGCGCGGCACCGCGGAGGCCGCGGCATCCGCTCTCGCCGCGGTGCAGGGCGCTGTCGAGCGGCAGCAGAAAGCCCTCGACGCGGCGCTCGCGCGTCGTGCCGAGACGGAGGAGATCCTCGCCGGGGTCGACCCCGACCTCGTTCCGGAGGGGTCGTCGGCCGATCATGCCGCGACCTACGAGCGCGCGCAGCGCGACGCGACCGAGGCCGAGGCCGAGACGGCGTCGCTGCGCGAGCGCCTTCATGCCGCAGAGCGCGAGCGCGAGGCGCTCACGGCCCAGACCGCCGCGCTCAGTCGCGCACTCGATGTGAAGAACGGCGCCTCTGCGCTGATCGCCGAGGGCCGGCCGGGCGTTCGCGGTCTCGTGGGCGACGCGGTGCAGGTGGAGCCGGGGTTCGAGGCGGCCGTCGCCGCCGTGCTCGGGCCGATCGCAGAGGGCGTGCTCGTGGACGACCGCGAGAGCGCGTTCGCGGTGGCGGATGCCGCGCGCGAGGCCGAAGCCGGGCTCGTCGACATCGTCATCGCCGACGCCGGCATGATGCGTCCCTCCTTCGCCGAGATGCCGGGCGTCGTGCCGGCCCGCGCGGTCGTGACCGCGCCCGCGGGGGTGCTCGGCCTGCTGTCGTACGTCGTCGTCGCCGACGACCTCGAGACGGCGCGCGCGGCGGGGCCCGCACTCGCGGCCGCCGAGCTCGGCGGTCCGATCACCGTCGTCACGCGGGCGGGCGAGGTCTACACCGAGTATTCGCTGCGTGCGGGCGCCGGCGCGTCCCGCTCGCGGCTGGAGCTCGCCGCCGAACGCGACGCCGCAGCCGTCCGCCGCGACGAGATCGCGGTGGTCGCCGACTCGCTGCGGGAGGCGCTCGGTGACGCGACCCGCGAGCTCGAGTCGGCCAGGCAGCGGACGAAGACCGCGCTCGCCACTCTTCGCGAGCATGACGCCGCGCTGGCAGCGCACGCCGAGCAGGTCAACCGGGCGACCGTGCGGCACGAGGCCGCGGTGGCGGAGTGCGACCGCCTCGCCGCCGGGCTCGCGCAGGCCGCCGCAGCCGTCGAAGAAGCCGAGGCGTCGGCCCGGTCGGCGCAGGACCAGCTCACCGCGGCGCTCGAAGCGCCGCGCCCCATCCTCGACGCCTCGGCCCGCGAGGGCATGCTCGCGGCGCTCGAAGAGGCACGCGACGCCGAGATGCGCTCACGTCTCGAGGTCGAGACGCTGCGCGAACGCATCCGCGCCGGCGAGGCGCGCGTCGTGGCCCTGGAGCGCCAGCGCGAGCGGGAGCGCGAGGCGGCCGCGGAAGCGGCGCGACGGGCCGTCATCCGGCGGGCCCAGCGCGAGATCGCCGCCGGCGTCGCCGGCCAGCTGCCGGCGGTCATCGACTCCGTGGACCGCTCCCTGGCGCAGGCGCGCGCGGGGCTCGCGGCGGCGGAGTCGGAGCGCACGGCGGTGACCGCCGAACTCGGTCAGCTGCGCACTCAGGAGTCGTCGGTGAGGGAACGGCTGGCAGGCCTCACCGAGAGCGTCCACAGCCTGGAGCTGCAGATCCACGAGAAGCGTCTGCATGTGACGGGACTCCTCGAGCGCGTCCAGTCCGAACTGGGGCTCGACGAAGACATTCTCGTTTCGGAATATGGTCCTGATCAGCCGGTCCCGCTCGGACCCCGGTCCGAACCCGCCGACACGGAAGCCGACGGCGAGGATGCGGCATCCGTCCCGTACGACCGCGCGGAGCAGCGCCGACGGCTGCAGGAGGCTGAGCGGAAGCTCTCGCAGCTCGGCCGCGTGAACCCGCTCGCGCTCGAAGAGTTCGAAGCCCTCGAGCAGCGGCACAAGTTCATGACCGAGCAGCTGGCCGACCTCGCCCAGACGCGCAAGGACCTGCTGACGATCATCGAGGAGCTCGACGAGCGGATGCAGTCGATCTTCCTCGCCGCGTTCGAAGACACGAAGGTCGCGTTCGGCGAGGTGTTCCCGATCCTGTTCCCCGGTGGCACGGGCTCGATCGCCCTCACCGATCCCGAGTCGCCCCTGACCACCGGCATCGAGGTCGCGGTGCGGCCCGTCGGGAAGAAGATCGAGCGCCTGTCGCTCCTGTCGGGCGGGGAGCGTTCGCTCGCCGCCGTCGCGCTCCTCACCGCGATCTTCAAGGCGCGGCCGAGCCCGTTCTACATCCTCGACGAGGTGGAGGCTGCGCTCGACGACGCCAACCTCGGCAGGCTGCTCGGCGTCTTCGAACAGCTGCGGGCGTCGAGTCAGCTGATCGTCATCACGCACCAGAAGCGCACGATGGAGATCGCCGACGCCCTGTACGGCGTGTCCATGCGTCAGGACGGCGTCTCGGCCGTCGTGGGTCAGCGCATCGCCGAGCGCGTCGGCGCCTAGGCTGGGGGGATGGCAGAGAGCTCCTGGTCGCTCGGTCGCGCGCTGCGCGGCATGTTCGTCAAACCCACGATCGATGAGAACACCTGGGACGACCTCGAGACGGCGCTGCTGACCGCGGACTTCGGTCCCGACATCACCGAGCGGATCGTCGACGAGCTCCGTGAGAAGGTCGAGCGCTACCGCACCACCGACCCGCGCGATCTCCAGCGCATGCTGAAGGAGACGCTCGAAGAGCACTTCGCCAAGTTCGACACCACGCTGCGACTGACCGAGCGACCGGCGGTGGTGCTGGTCGTGGGCGTGAACGGCGTCGGCAAGACCACGACGATCGGCAAGTTCGCGAAGTTCCTCCAGCGCTACGGGCGCTCCGTCGTCGTCGGCGCGGCCGACACCTTCCGCGCGGCCGCCGTCGACCAGCTCGCGACGTGGGCCGAGCGAGGCGGGGCGACGATCGTTCGGCCTCAGCAGGAGGGCCAGGATCCGGCATCCGTCGCCTTCCAGACGATCGAGTACGCCAAGCAGACGGGCACCGAGATCGTGCTCGTCGATACCGCCGGACGCCTTCATACCAAGGGCGGGCTGATGGACGAGCTGAGCAAGATCCGCCGGGTCGTCGAGAAGCAGGCGCCGATCAGCGAGGTGCTGCTCGTGCTCGATGCCACCACCGGCCAGAACGGCGTGATGCAGGCGCAGGCGTTCCTCGAGCACGCCGGCGTGACCGGCCTCGTGATCACGAAACTCGACGGCTCGGCCAAGGGCGGGTTCGTCCTCGCGGTGCAGGAGCGCACCGGCATCCCGGTGAAGCTGCTGGGCCAGGGCGAGGGCATCGGAGACCTCACGGGCTTCACTCCGCACGTGTTCGCGGCATCGCTCGTCGACTGATCCGGCCCTCGGATCGGACCGAATCCGCGCCATGCCGCGTTCGGGCTATCGCCGACGCGCTCGTTGCGCTTTCATGGGGTCATGGCGATCGAGCACGACTACTTCGGACTCCTCGAATCGGGGCCTGACGGATCGATCTTCTGGTCGGAGAACGTGGAATTGGGTGACCAGTCCGTCACGGTGGACCTCACGGCGCCCGACCAGGACGACGTCTCGGAGGCGGCCCTCGACGTGGCCGCCGCGCTCATCTCCTCGATCGAGGACATCGACCGCAGCGCGCGCAACGCCATGGTGAACGAGTTGAGCGACCGCACCAGCGAGGTGACGGAGTACATCCTGCAGCAGCAGGAGGCGCTCGGCGAGGCGCTCGAGGACGTGCTCGTCGACATCTCGGGCGACGTCCACATCGATGTCATCCGCTCGCTGCAGCTTATGAGCATGACGATCCTCGCCGACGAGCACGGCGGGGCCGACCCGTTCGCCGTGCTCGAGTACGCGCTCGACCCCGACGCCACCGACGACGTGCTGCTGGTCAACCTCGACTCGGACGGCGGCGTGCTGTCCGTGACGAGCGCGGACTGAACCCGCGCCCGGATCGGGGCGGGATCGGCCGGATCAGACCGCCTGCGCGAACCCGCGCTCGACGTGGACGTCCTCGGCGATGTGCGCGAGGTGGGCCGGGATGGTGCGGCCCTTCGAGAGCATCGACTGCGCCCACAGGCGACCGGCGCGGTAGGAGGAGCGCACGAGCGGGCCGGCCAGCACGCCGAGGAATCCGATGCGCTCCGCCTCCTCCTTGAACTCCACGAACTCCTGCGGCTTGACCCAGCGCGCGACCGGGAGGTGGCGCGGCGTTGGCCGCAGGTACTGCGTGATCGTGATGATGTCGGTGCCCGCGGCGTGCAGGTCTTCGAGCGCCTGCACGACCTCTTCGGGCTCCTCGCCCATGCCGAGGATGAGGTTCGATTTGGTGATGAGGCCCGCATCGCGCGCCTGCGTCAGGACGTCCAGCGACCGCTCGTACCGGAAGGCGGGCCGGATGCGCTTGAAGATGCGCGGCACCGTCTCGACGTTGTGGGCGAACACCTCGGGCCGGCTGTCGAAGACCTCGCCGAGCAGCGCCGGGTCGCCGTTGAAGTCCGTCGCCAGGATCTCGACCCCGGTGTTCGGGTTCATCGCGTGGATCTGCCGCACCGTCTCGGCGTGCAGCCACGCCCCGCCGTCGGCGAGGTCGTCACGGGCGACGCCCGTCACGGTCGCGTACCGCAGGTTCATGCGCACGACGCTCTCCGCCACGCGGCGCGGCTCGTCGGTGTCGTAGTCCGCGGGCTTGCCGGTGTCGATCTGGCAGAAGTCGCACCGCCTGGTGCACTGCGAGCCGCCGATGAGGAACGTCGCCTCGCGGTCCTCCCAGCACTCGTAGATGTTGGGGCAGCCGGCCTCCTGGCAGACGGTGTGCAGCTCTTCGGTCTTCACGAGCGAGTGCAGCGCCTGATACTCCGGCCCCATCTTCGCCCGGGTCTTGATCCACTCGGGCTTGCGTTCGATGGGCGTCTGCGCATTGCGGACCTCCAGGCGCAGCAGCTTGCGACCGTCGGGGGCGGCAGAGGGGGCGGATGCCGCAGCCGCGGTACCCGTCGACGCGCCGGTGCCGCACGCGCTCATGCCGGCACCCCCGCGAAGTCGGCCGCGAACACGCGGCTCACGGTGTCGACCACGTCAGCGGGGGCGATGTCGGCGCCGGCGATCTCGCTGAGGGTCGTGACCCCGGCGTCCGTGATCCCGCACGGGATGATGCCGCGGAAGCCTGCGAGGGAGTTGTCGCAGTTGAGGGCGAAGCCGTGCATCGTGACGCCGCGCTGCACGCGCACCCCGATGGCGGCCACCTTGTCCTCGCCGAGTGGGCGGCGCACCCAGACGCCGCTGCGGCCCTCGACGCGGTATCCGTCCACGTCGAACTCGCCGAGCGCCTCGATCAGCAGCTGTTCCAGCCGGCGCACATGCGCGACGACGTCGACCGGCTCGGCCAGCCGGACGATCGGGTAGCCGACGAGCTGTCCGGGCCCGTGCCAGGTGATCTTGCCGCCGCGGTCCACGTCGACGACGGGCGTGCCGTCGGTCGGGCGCTCATGGCGGGCCGTGCGCGCACCCGCCGTGTAAACCGGCTCGTGCTCCAGCAGGAGGAGCGTGTCCGGACGCGTTCCCGCGACCACCTCCGCGTGCACCTCGCGCTGGAGACCCCAGCCGTCGAGGTACGGGACGTAGTCGGGGGAGAGGCCGACGGTCTGGATGTCGAGCATCGTGCTCCTTCGCTTGTGGCGATTGCTGGATCGCGTCCAACAATACATCCGCAGGCGGGCTGTCAAGCCGTGCGGGGTCCGCCGTCAGGGAATCCGCGCGTCGCCGCGCGGCGACCCCTAGGGTGGGCTTCATGTCCACGGAGTCGCGCGCGGGAAGGCCGAAGGCGTCCTCCCGCGAGACGATCGCCGAGGCGGCGTGCGAGCTGTTCCTCGAGCAGGGCTACGAACAGACCTCCATCGTCGACATCTCGCGGCGCGCGGGCGTCAGCCGCTCCAGCTTCTTCAACTACTTCTCCTCGAAGTCCGACGTGCTCTGGGCCGGCCTCGACGAGCGGCTCGGCGTCCTGGAGGCGCGCCTCGCCGAGGATGAGGGGACGGATGCCGCAGCCGCCGTCCGCAGCGCGACGCTGGCGATCGCCGACTCGTTCGTCCCCGACAGCCTCGCCCTCGGGATCGTCAACGTGATCGCGATGGGCCTCGAGGCGGAGTACGAGCGCGACGCCGCGCTGCGCCGTGCCCGCGTCGCCCGAGCCGTGTCGACGCGTCTGGTCCGCGCCGGCGCCGACCGTGTGCGCGCCGATGTCGCCGGCGCGGCGTGGGGCGGTGCGGTCCTCGCCGCCATCGAGGCCTGGGCTCACGATGGCGCGGGGCGCACGTCGCTCGTCCGCTTCCTCTCGCTCGCCGCCGACGCGGCTGCGCCGGTGTCGTCGCCGGTGCCGGTGGGAGAGGTCGCCCAGCTTCGCGTGGTCGTGCAGGCCGCGGCGTTCGAGCAGACGCTCGCGTTCTACCGCGACGTGGTCGGGATGCCGCAGGCCGAGGCCTACGAGGCCGAAGGCGGCGCGCGCGTGGCCATCCTGGCCGCGGGGCGTGCGACGCTCGAGATCGCCAACCCTGCCCAGGTCGAGTTCATCGACCGGGTCGAGACCGACGGCGACGCCCCGAGCGACCGCATCCGTCTGGCGCTCGAGGTGGCCGACACCGACGCCGCCGTCACCCGGCTGGATCACGGCGGCGCCGAGGTCGAGGCATCCGCCCGCGTCACGCCGTGGAACTCGCGGAACGCGCGCCTGCGCGGCCCCGCCGGTCTGCAGCTCACGCTCTTCCAGGAGCTCCGCACCGCGGAGTGAGCCCGAACGGGCGGAGTCGGCGCGGCCTCGTGCGCACACCGTGACACGTCGTTCCGCCCGGTCCTCTGGCAGCCGCCTCCGAGACGGTGCACGATGGTCCCCAGACCACATCGTCGTGGGAGGTCACCGTGGAAGCGGCATCCGAGCTCGCCAGACATTGCTCCGTCGCTCTCATCGGCGCGACGGGATCGGGCAAGACGATGCTGGCGGAGGCGCTGCTGCACCGCGCAGGTGCGGTTTCCCGGCGAGGCTCGATCGAGCAGGGCACGACCGTGTGCGATCACGAACCCGAGGAGATCGCGCGCCACGCGACGCTCGGCCTGACGCCGGCCTGGCTCCCGTGGCGCCTGGACGACGCGGACTACGGCATCACGCTGATGGACACGCCTGGGCACCCTGACTTCGTGGGCGCCCTGGACGCGGCTCTCGCGGTGGCCGATGTGGCGGTGCTCGTCGTGAGCGCCATCGACGGCGTGACGGCCGGCGCCCGCGCCGCGTGGTCCGCTGCCGAGTCCGCCGGCGTCCCGCGGGTCGTCGTCGTGACACAGGAGGATCGTGCGCGTGCCTCGTTCCGGGCTGTGCTCGATCAGCTGCGCGGCGAGTTCGGCGACCGCGTCTGGGCGCTCGAACTGCCGCTCGGAGAGGCGCAGTCCTTCCAGGGAGTCGCCGACGTGCTGACCGAGCGGGCCGTTCTCTACGACGCCGACGGAAGTCACCATGAGGCGCCGCTGCCCGCCGACCTCGTGGAGGAGGAGCACCACCTGCACCAGGAGGTCACTGAGGAGATCGTTTCGCGGGACGACGAGCAGCTCGAGGCGTACCTGGAGGGACACGAGCCGCCGGCAGCCGAACTGGGGCGCACACTGGCCCGCACCGTCGCCGCGGGCGACGGCATCCCCGTCGTCGTGTGCTCTTCCACGACCGGCACCGGCATCGACCGGGTCCTCGATCTCGTGTGCGAGCTCGCGCCCGCCGTGGCCGGCCGTGACAGCCGGATCGTGCTGGGAGTGGACGAGCAAGGCGCAGGAGGCAGCGAGCACGAGGTGGCCACCGATCCGTCGGGCGACAAGCTCGTCCACGTGTTCCGCACCGTGGCCGACCCGTTCGTGGGCCAGATCGCGATGCTGAAGATCCTCTCCGGGGTCCTGCGTCCCGGCGATCGCCTGCGCAACGCGACCACCGGTGTCGAAGAGCGGATGCCGGCACTGTTCCGGCTGCGTGGAGCCGAGCATCTGCCGGTGGACGCCCTGCGTGCGGGCGAGATCGGCGCGGTCGCCAAGCTCGCCGGCACTCCTTCGGGCTCGCTCCTGTGGAGTCGGGCGCAGACGAACGCTCGTCCCGCGCGGCTCCCGTCCCGACCACCCGTCTTCGCCATGAGCCTGCGGCCGGTGTCGCAGTCCGACGACACGAAGCTGACCACCGCGCTCGGCCGCCTCCTCGCAGAGGACCCGACGCTCGTCCTGGATCGCTCGGGCCCGGACACGATTCTGCGCGGCCTCGGCGACACGCACATCGCGGTCGCCGTCGAGAGGCTCGCTCGGGTGCTCGGCGTGCACGTCACGACGGGGCCCGCGCCGGTCGCATACCGCGAGACCATCGCGCACGGCGCGGCGGCCGAGGGGAAGCTCAAGAAGCAGTCGGGCGGACACGGGCAGTTCGCCGTCGTCATGCTGCGGGTCGCTCCGCTTCCGCCCGGCGGCGGCTTCGAGTTCGTCGACTCCGTCGTCGGCGGCGCCGTACCCCGCTCGTACATCCCGGCCGTCGAGAAGGGCGTGCGCGACGCCCTCGCCGCCGGGGGCACGCTCGGGCATCCCGTCGTCGACGTCCGCGTCGAGCTCTTCGACGGCAAGTCGCACTCCGTCGACTCGTCGGAGATGGCGTTCCGCACCGCAGCGGCGATGGGGGTCAAGACGGCGCTCGCGCAGGCCGGCGCGGTGCTGCTCGAACCGGTCTCCACCGCCGTGGTGACCGTGCCGGCTGCAGGGCAGGGGCTGGTGCTCACGGACCTGTCCGGAAGGCGCGGCCGGGTGGTCGGTACGGAGACGGACGCCGACGGACGCACCCGCGTCATCGCGACCGTGCCTGACGCGGAGCTGGCCCGGTACGTGCTCGATCTGCGCGCGCTCACCGGCGGTCAGGCGGAGCTGACGCTCACGCCCGCCGGCTACGAGCGGGCGCCCGAGGGGCACGAGCGCACGTCCGAGGGCTCCCGGGGGTGACATCGAGGCGACGGTGCACGGCGAAGCACGCGGCTCGCTCCCGTAGAATCGGGGCATCATGGCGACTTTCGGCACCCTCTCCGACCGGCTCACCGAGACCTTCCGCAACCTCCGCACCAAGGGCAAGCTCACGCCCGCGGACGTCGACGGCACGGTCCGCGAGATCCGGCGCGCGCTGCTCGACGCCGACGTGGCGCTGCCCGTCGTCAAGGAGTTCACCGCCAAGGTGCGCGAGCGCGCGCTCGGCGACGAGGTCAACCGAGCGCTGAACCCGGCGCAGCAGGTGGTGCAGATCGTCAACGAGGAACTCGTCGCGATCCTCGGCGGCGAGCAGCGCCGCCTGCAGTTCGCGAAGAACCCCCCGACGGTGATCATGCTCGCCGGTCTCCAGGGCTCGGGCAAGACGACGTTCGCCGGCAAGCTCGCCCGTCAGCTCGAGAAGGACGGGCACACGCCCCTCCTCATCGCGGCCGACCTCCAGCGCCCGAACGCCGTCAACCAGCTGCAGGTCGTCGCGCAGCGTGCCGGCGCCGCGATCTACGCGCCAGAGCCCGGCAACGGCGTCGGCGACCCGGTCAAGGTCGCCAAGGACGGCGTCGAGGTCGCCCGCCGCCAGCAGCACGATGTCGTCATCATCGACACGGCCGGCCGTCTCGGCGTCGATGCCGAGCTGATGAAGCAGGCCGCCGACATCCGCAAGGCGACCGATCCCGACGAGGTGCTGTTCGTCATCGACGCGATGATCGGACAGGACGCCGTCAACACGGCGAAGGCTTTCCAGGACGGTGTCGACTTCACCGGCGTCGTGCTCTCCAAGCTCGACGGCGACGCCCGCGGTGGCGCCGCACTCTCGGTGGCGTCGGTGACCGGACGCCCCATCATCTTCGCGTCGACCGGTGAAGGCCTCGAAGACCTCGAGGCGTTCCACCCCGACCGCATGGCGTCGCGCATCCTCGACCTCGGCGACATCCTCACCCTCATCGAGCAGGCCCAGCAGGCCTTCGACGAGGCCGAGGCGCTCAAGGTCGCCGAGAAGCTGGCGACCGAGCAGTTCACGCTCGAGGACTTCCTCGAGCAGATGCAGCAGATGCGCAAGATGGGCTCGATGAAGAAGATGCTCGGGATGCTCCCGGGCATGGGCTCGATGAAACAGCAGCTCGAGGACTTCGACGAGCGTGAGATCGACCGCACCGAGGCCATCATCCGTTCGATGACGCCTGCCGAGCGCCGCAACACCAAGCTGCTCAACGGCTCCCGTCGCCTGCGCATCGCCCGAGGCTCGGGCATGACGGTCACCGACGTCAACCAGCTCGTGCAGCGCTTCGATCAGGCCGCCAAGATGATGAAGACCGTCGCCCGTGGCGGCGTGCCGAAC
This sequence comes from Microbacterium ureisolvens, assembly GCF_015278315.1. Classification (GTDB taxonomy): domain Bacteria; phylum Actinomycetota; class Actinomycetes; order Actinomycetales; family Microbacteriaceae; genus Microbacterium; species Microbacterium ureisolvens. Next base: position 179,399 of record NZ_JADIJE010000009.1, read on the forward strand.
ATCCCCGGCATGGGCCCGGTTCCCGGCGCCGGGCGCCCGGGTGCCTCGTCGAAGCGCGGCAAGCAGCAGAAGGCGAAGGGCTCTCGTTCGGGCAACCCCGCCAAGCGCGCAGCCGAGAACGCCGGCATCGCCGCACAGGCCGCCGAGGCTCCGACCGGATCGGGCTTCGGTCTGGGCGCCGGCGCCGGAGCAAAGGGCATGCCCAGCGAGGCCGACCTCGCCGAGCTGCAGAAGATGCTCGGACGCGGCTGACGCCGGGCCGCACCCCGGTCGGCTGACCGGGGCGGGGCCGTTCGCCCAGTGCAGCCGTACCCCTGCCACGCGGTTGCGGGACCCCGTGGACTGAACTGCGACGTGCACCTCGCTGTGGTTGGGCGTCCACAGTCCGAGCAGTCCTGCCGCGCTGAGGCACGTCACGCGGCCGCCGGCCAGCGCGGCCGCTGCACGGCGTGGATCCGCATCCGGACGGACCAGCCACGACCGGCGGACCCGTCGGACTGCGGACCGCGCGACGGCGTCCGCGATCTGCCGCTGCGTGAAGCCCGCCGCCAGGATCAGAGAGCTGTGAGCGACGCCCTGGCGTGCATCGAGCCACGCATCGAGGCGTGGAAGAGAAGAGCGCAGAATGATCTGTTCGTGTCTCACACGCCCCACCTTCACGGGCGCCGCGAGGCTGAATCCTGTCGGGTCGCGAGAGAGGGGACAGCTCGCCTTCGACAGTCATTGGGGAGGAGCCGGCACCGCTTCAGGTGAGATCGCGCCGGTAGGAGAATCGGCGCGATGACGTCCTGCGCCGGTGACATCACCTGATCCCGTGACGGGGCCCGCACGACCCGCAGGCGAATGGGCGGGCCGCGCATGCGTGGGGACGAATCCGTCGAGCGTGAACGGATGCCGCGGCCCGCGGCATCCGCTCTCCTCGACCTGGACGGTATGCAACTGCGTCGTGTTCAGGTGATCCCACCGGGGTAGGAGGATCGGCGCGGAATCGTCCTGCGCTCGTGAGATCACCTGAGGCGGTGGCGCCGGCGGTCAGTGGCCGAGTGCGGCGAGGTGCTCGCGCAGCGTGGGGCCGGAGCGGAACTCGCCGACCAGGTGACGCACGACCTCGCGCAGGTCGCCGTCCGCGGCGTCGGCGATCGCGAGCTGCCGCGCATAGCTCGCGCCGTCCGTGAGGATGGTCTCGATCCCCGACAGCTCGCGCGCGCACTTCAGCTCGACGGCGATGTCGGTGACCTCGGCCAGGGTCTCACGCAGGTGATCGGTGACCGGGCGCTGGGTTCCCTCGTGGTCGACGATCACACGCGCGTCGAGGCCGTAGCGGGCCGCCCGCCACTTGTTCTCGCGGATGAACCACGGCTGGATCGTCTCCAGCGGCAGTCCCTCGTCGAGCCGGCGCGAGAAGTGCTCCACGAGCACCTGCACCAGCGCGGCCACCGCGGCGAGCTCGGGCAGGGTCGACATGCCGTCGCAGGCGCGCACCTCGATGGTGCCCCAGCGCGGTGCCGGGCGGATGTCCCATCGCACCTCGGTGGCATCCTCCATGACGCCGGTGCGCACCATGTCGTCGAGGTACCGCTCGAACTGCCGCCAGTCCTGCAGCGGCCAGGGGAGGCCCGCCGTCGGCAGCTGCTGGAACACCAGGGCGCGGTTGGACGCATACCCGGTGCGCTCTCCGGCCCAGAACGGGCTCGACGCCGAGAGCGCCTGCAGGTGCGGCAGGTAGACGGCGAGGGCGTTGATGATCGGGAAGACCTTGTTCACGTCGTCGACCCCGACGTGGATGTGGATGCCCCAGATCATCATGTTGCGTCCCCACCACTGGGTGCGCTCGATGAGCTTGTGATAGCGGGTCTTGTCGGTGACGCTCTGGTCGTACCACTGCGCGAAGGGGTGGCTGCCCGCGCACAGCAGGTCGATGCCGTGCCGGTCGGTGTACGTGCGGACTGCGGCGATCGCATCGGCGATGTCGTCGACGGCGGCTTCCACCATGTCGCCGATGCCGCTGGTCACCTCGACGGTGTTCGTGAGCAGCTCTCCGGTGACGGTGTAGCGCTCGAGGCTGGAGTCATCCTCGAGGGCGGCCAGCAGGCCCGGAGCGCGGGGGATGAGGTCGCCGGTCGCGGTGTCGGCGAGCATCAGCTCCCATTCGAGACCGACGGAGGAGCGGGAGGATGTCGCGAAGGGCACCGTCATGGGGCACAGTCTGACACGGTGGCTCGCCGAGCCCACCTGGTTGACGGCACGGTGCGTCATGTGGTGGGCGGGGTGTTCGCGGGAGCTCCTGCGGTATGAAATAATTGTGGGCTGGATCACCCGCTCGACCCTCTATCCAGCGCGGAGATCCTCCCTTCAGAGCTTCCGCCGGGTGTGCACCCCACGCTCCAGGCGATCGGTTCAATCACTTTCCACACATTCAGGAGAATCGTGGCTGTCAAGATCCGTCTCAAGCGCCTCGGCAAGATCCGTGCGCCCTACTACCGCATCGTCGTGGCCGACTCGCGCACCAAGCGCGACGGCCGTGTCATCGAGGAGATCGGCAAGTACCACCCCACCGAGGAGCCCTCGTTCATCGAGGTCGACTCGGAGCGCGCGCAGTACTGGCTGTCCGTCGGTGCGCAGCCGACCGAGCAGGTGCTCGCCATCCTCAAGCTGACCGGCGACTGGGGCCAGTTCAAGGGTGACAAGAACGCGGTCTCGACCGTGAAGACCCGCGAGGACAAGGCCGCCTTCGAGGTGGACTCCTCGAAGAAGTCGGTCATCAAGCCGAAGGCTGAGAAGAAGGCCGAGGAGCCCGCCGAGGCTCCCGCCGACGAGGCGACCGACGCGGCCGACGGGGCCGCCGAGTCCGCCGAGTAATCCGTTGCTCGCCGCCGCGCTCGAACACGTCGTCAAGGGGATCGTCGATCACCCCGACGACGTCCGCATCGACTCGTCCACGTCGCCTCGAGGCGACGTGCTCGAGGTGCACGTCCACCCCGAAGACCGGGGTCGCGTGATCGGGCGCGGCGGCCGCACGGCCAAAGCCCTGCGCACTCTCATCACCGCCCTCGCCGACGGACGCCGTGTGCGCGTCGACGTGGCGGATGACTGAGGTGTCAGGCGAGGACACCGCGGGATCGGGCGCTGACGCCCGCAAGCCCGTGAATGCCGTACCCCCCACCGGAAAGACCCAGCTCCGCGTCGGCCGCCTCGTGAAGGCGCATGGCCTCAAGGGCGCGATCAAGCTCGAGCTGTACACCGACGATCCCGAGGGCCGCTTCGTGCCCGGCGCGACGTTCACCCTGCAGGTGCCCGAGTCCTCGCCCTGGCACGGCAAACCCCTCACCGTGCGCGAGTTCAAGTTCATGAACAGCCACCCCGTCGCCTTCTTCGAAGGGGTCGACGACCGGTCCGCAGCCGAAGAGCTCATCCGCGCGATCCTCTGGGTCGATGAGGACGCGCAGCCCTCGCCGACGGAGGAGGACGCCTGGTTCGACCACCAGCTGGTCGGACTCGACGTCGTCCGCGACGGCCAGGTCGTCGGCAAGGTCGCGCGCGTCGACCACCTCCCCGCGCAGGACCTGCTCATCGTGAAGGTCCGTGACGAAGAGGTGCTCGTGCCGTTCGTCAAGGCGATCGTGCCAGAGGTCGACATCGCGGCCGGACGCCTCATCGTGACGCCCCCCGCCGGGCTCTTCGAGGAGCTCCCCGACGACGGCGACGACACACCCGCCGAGCCGATCGAGGACGACACCGAGCCCTCGGCCTGAGCGACTCTCACGACGCCTCTCGGGGAACCGTGCGGCAGATGTGATCTGCGGGAAACACGGCGGGAAACGCCCCGGAACCTCCGTCCGGGACCATCGGAGGCATGGGCGAAGTACGCACCGTGTGCTCCTACTGCGGCGTCGGCTGCGGTATCTCGGTGACGACCTCGGACGCCGGGGCGGGGCATCCGCTCGCCATCGCGAAGGTCTCCGGTGACCGCGCCCACCCGACGAACGCCGGACGCCTCTGCACCAAGGGCGCGACCCATGGGGAGCTGATGCAGGCTCCCGGTCGCATGACCTCGGCGCACGTTCGGCCCGGCCGTGGCGAGCCGGCGGTTCCCGTCGCGCTGGAGGATGCGGTGACGGATGCCGCAGCGCGCCTCCGTGCGATCCTCGATGAGCACGGGCCCGATGCCATCGCGCTCTACGTCTCGGGGCAGATGAGCATGGAGGCGCAGTACCTCTCCAACAAGCTGGTGAAGGGGTATCTGCGGGGGATCCACATCGAGTCGAACTCGCGACTGTGCATGGCATCGGCCGGAACCGGCTACAAGCAGTCACTCGGCGCCGACGGGCCGCCCGGATCGTACGAGGACTTCGACAAGGCCGACCTGTTCTTCGTGATCGGGTCGAACACCGCCGACTGCCACCCGATCCTCTTCCTGCGCATGGCCGACCGGCTCAAGCAGGGCGCGAGGCTCATCGTCGTCGACCCCCGCCGCACCACGACCGCCGACCGCGCCGACCTCTTCCTGCAGATCCGGCCCGGAACCGATCTCGCGCTTCTCAACGGACTCCTGCACCTGCTCGTGGAAGCCGGCGACATCGACGAGGACTTCATCGCCGCGTACACCGAGGGCTGGGAGCACATGGCCGAGCTCCTCGCCGAGTACCCGCCCGCGCGAGTCGCCGAGGTGACGGGCCTCGCCGAGGACGACATCCGCACCGCCGCGCGCTGGATCGGCGAGGCCGGCGAGTGGATGACGCTGTGGACGATGGGACTCAACCAGTCCACGCACGGCACGTGGTCGACGAACGCGATCTGCAACCTGCACCTGGCGACCGGTGCGATCTGCCGGCCCGGCAGCGGCCCGTTCTCCCTCACCGGTCAGCCGAACGCCATGGGCGGGCGGGAGATGGGCTACATGGGCCCGGGCCTGCCCGGTCAGCGCGCCGTGTTCAGCGCCCCCGACCGCGCCTTCGTCGAGGACGTCTGGGACCTCGCACCCGGCACGATCCGCGCTGAATCCGGGTCCGGCACGATCGACATGTTCCGCCGCGCGGCGGACGGCGAGATCAAGGCCGTGTGGATCATCTGCAGCAACCCCGTCGCCTCGGTCGCGAACCGCAAGACCGTGATCGAGGCGCTCGAGACCGCCGAGCTGGTCATCGCCCAGGACGTCTACACCGAGACCGCCACGACCGCGTACGCCGACATCCTGCTGCCGGCGACGCTGTGGGTCGAAGCGGACGGCGTCACCGTGAACAGCGATCGCACGCTCACCCTCGTCCGCGACGTCGTCCCGGCGCCGGGGGAGGCGCAGCCGGACTGGCTCACCATCTGCCAGGTCGCCCGTGCGATGGGCTTCGAGGGGTTCGATTTCGCCTCGAGCGCCGAGGTGTTCGACGAGATCCGTCGCTTCTGGAACCCGCAGACCGGCTGGGATCTGCGCGGGGTGAGCTACGAGCGCCTGCGCGAGACGCCTGTGCAGTGGCCGGCGCCCCCGGACGACTCCGCAACGCGGCATCCGATCCGCTATCTCAACGACGGCGTGAGCCAGTCGCTCCACGTCGAGGAGGACGGCACGGTCCCTCGACTGGCCTTCGCGACCCCCTCGCGACGGGCGCAGTTCCTGGCGCGGCCGCACCTCGCGCCGGCCGAACTGCCCGACGACGACTATCCGTGGGTGCTCAACACGGGGCGCCTGCCGCACCACTGGCACACCCTCACGAAGACCGGTCGCGTCGCGAAGCTCGCCAAGCTCCACCCCGGGCCCTTCGTCGAAGTGCACCCCGACGACGCGGCGAGCCATGGCATCGCCGAGGGGGACCAGGTCGAGGTCGCCTCGCGCCGGGGCCGGTTCGTGGTCCCGGCCGTCGTGACCGACCGCGTGCAGCGCGGCGGCCTCTTCGCGCCGTTCCACTGGAACGACGAGCACGGCGAGTACGTCACCGTCAACGCGGTGACCAGCGACGCCGTCGACCCGCTGTCGTCGCAGCCCGAGTTCAAGTTCGCGGCGGTCTCGCTGCGGCGGGTCGGCCCCGGCCCCGGAGCCCCGGAGATGCCGTCGGCTTCGGCGGACGCGGCCCTCGCGGCGGCGGGCGTAGACCTCGCCCCGCCCGCGCTCAGCGACCTGGAGGGCGCCTACCTCGCCGGGTTCCTCTCGACGGTCCGCTCGGTCTCCCTCGCACCGGGCGAGGTGCCGGTGCTGCCGGCGGAGGCGCCGCTCGGCGCCCTCGCCCGCGCATGGTTCGATGGCGTGCTCGCGGGTGCGTTCTCGCGCGCTGCGGCGGCTGACCCGACCACGGGCACCGCCGACGAGGTCGTGGTGCTGTGGGGCTCGCAGACCGGCAACGCCGAGGAGTTCGCCACGGCCGCGACGGCGGCCCTCGCGGCGCGCGGCATCCCCGCGCGGGCGCGGAGCATGGCGGAGCTGCGGGCCACCGACCTCACCGACGTGCGGCGGCTGCTCGTGGTCACCTCCACGTTCGGCGACGGCGGCCCGCCCGACAACGCCGCGGCGCTGTGGCACGAGCTGAACGCCGACGGCGCGCCCGAGCTGTCCGGGCTGCACTACGCCGTCCTCGCTCTGGGCGACTCCAACTACGACGACTTCTGCGGGCACGGGCGGCGCCTCGACGCGCGGCTCGGGGAACTGGGCGCGACCGCGCTGCTGGAGCGCGTCGACCTCGAGCCCGACGCGGACCAGCCCCGCGAAGCCTGGCTCGCCCAGATCCTCGACACGCTCGCGGCCGAGGGACCGGCGGTGGCGGCATCCGTCTCCGCGCCGGCGGCGCCCGCCCGGCGACTCTTCACCCGCGGCAATCCCGTGCACGCCCCGCTCGTGCGCAACGAGCTGCTGAGCGGACCGGGGTCGCAGAAGGAGGTGCGGCGGTTCGCGTTCGACCTGTCGGCGTCGGGCGCGACGTACGAAGCCGGCGACTCCCTCGGAGTGGTGTGCGCCAACTCACCCGCCGTCGTCGCGGAGTGGCTCGAGGCCACCGGCATCGCGCCGCATGCGATCGTCGAGCTCGACGGCGAGGAGCGCACGTTCGCCGACGCCCTGCGCACGCGCCTGGACATCACGAAGACGCCCGTCGACCTGGTGCGCTTCATCGCCGAGCGCAGCGGCGACAGCATGCTCGGCGCGCTGCTGCGGCGCGAGAACAAGGGGCGCCTGGAGCAGTTCCTGTGGAGCCAGCAGGCCGTCGACCTCGTCCGCGACTTCCCGGTGCAGGCGACGGCGGCCGACTGGGCCGGCGTCCTCAAGCGCCTGCAGCCGCGCCAGTACTCGATCTCGTCGAGCCCGAAGACCGACCCCGGCGCTGTCGAGCTGACGGTCTCGGTCGTGCGCTTCGAGACCGAATCCGGTCGGGCGCGCGGGGGCGTGTGCTCGACGTTCCTCGCCGACAACGAGGCGCTCGTGGCGCCGGTGTATCTGCAGCGGTCGCCCGCGTTCCGCCCGCCCGCGGCCGGTGACACCCCGATGATCATGATCGGTCCCGGCACCGGCGTCGCGCCGTTCCGGGGGTTCCTGCACGACCGTCGCGCCGACGGCCACGCCGGCCGCAACTGGCTGTTCTTCGGCGAGCAGCACGCGGCCAGCGACTTCTATTACCGCGACGAGCTCGCCGAGATGCACGAGGACGGCTTCCTCACGCGGCTCGACGTCGCCTTCTCCCGCGACCAGCGGCAGAAGATCTACGTGCAGGACCGCATGGTCGAGCACGGCGCGCAGCTGTGGCGGTGGCTGGAGGACGGAGCCCACGTCTACGTGTGCGGTGACGCCCTGCGCATGGCGAAGGACGTCGATGCGACGCTGGTCGCGATCGCGCAGCAGCACGGCAAGCTCTCGGAAGAGGCTGCCGCGGAGTACGTGCGCGACCTGGCGGCCGACGAGCGCTACGCCCGCGACGTCTACTGAGCTCCGGGATCCGGTGCTCTAGCGCCCTCAGTTGAGGAGTTCGACTCACGATGCGCCCCAGGTGAGGCGTCCGAGACTTGGTCCTCAGCTGAGGAGCATCGCCGAGATGAGGACCCTGCCTGGCGCGACAATCCGCATTCAGGGAACAGTCCTCAGCTGAGGAGCAGGCCGGCGGCGCAATGCGGACGGGCGGGTTGCGAGGCGCGCCGGACCGGTGGGCTGGCGGCGCCCGCCTCGTGGGCAGATGAGAAGAGCGGATGCCTCGGGGCGAGGCATCCGCTCATCTCGACCGACTGCGGGTCAGATGCGCTGCTTCGCGAGCGACGCGCGCGGGATGACGTAGACGAACACGGTGAGCAGCAGGAGTGCGACGTACGCGGCGACGAAGCCGTAGAACGCCGCCGCATAGCCGCCGGTGGCGAGCTGCGAGGCGTTGAGCACCTGCGGCACGAGGAACCCGCCGTAGGCGCCGATCGCGGAGATGAGTCCGAGAGCGGCCGCAGACTTGCGGAGCATCTTCGTCGCCTCGGGCGTGCCCGGCTCGTAGCCCTTCGCCGCCGAGCGCGCCGCGAAGATGTTCGGGATCATGCGGTAGGTCGAGCCGTTGCCCATGCCCGTGGCCGCGAACAGCACGAGGAAGCACCCGAGGAAGACGAAGAAGTTGCGAAGCGGCAGCGTCCAGACGAGCGCCAGCGCGCCGAGCGCCATGACGGAGAACGCGCCGACGGTCACCCGGGCACCGCCGAAGCGGTCGGCGAGGCGGCCGCCGTACGGGCGGGCGAGCGAGCCGACGAGGGCGCCGAGGAACGCGAGGGTGATTGCCGCCTGGCCCACCTGGATCGTCGAGAACTCGGGGAACTGATCGGCGATGAGCTTGGGGAACACGCTGGCGAAACCGATGAACGAGCCGAACGTGCCGATGTAGAGCACCGCCATGATCCACAGGTGCGGCTCGCGCAGGGCCGCCGCGGAGCCCGCGAAGTCCGCCTTGGCGGAGGACAGGTTGTCCATGTACCGCCACGCGCCGAACATGGCCAGCAGGATGAGCGGGATCCACATCCAGCCTGCGAGAGCGATGTTGAGCGTCGCACCGGCGCCGATGGTCACGGCGATCGGAACGGCGAACTGCGCCACCGAGGTGCCGAGGTTGCCGCCCGCCGCGTTGAGACCGAGCGCCCAGCCCTTCTCCTTCTGCGGGAAGAAGTAGGTGATGTTGGCCATCGAGCTTGCGAAGTTGCCGCCGCCGACTCCGCCGAGCGCGGCCACCAGCAGCAGCACGCCGAACGGCGTCTCGGGGTTGGACACCACGATGCCCAAGAGCACGGCGGGGATGAGGAGAAGCCCGGCGGACACGATCGTCCAGTTGCGGCCGCCGAAGATCGCCACCATGAAGGTGTACGGGAAGCGCAGGGTCGCGCCGACGAGGCTCGGCAGCGAGATGAGCCAGAACGATTCGGAGCTCGTGAGCTGGAAGCCGGCGGCCGGCAGCATCACGACGACGATGCTCCACAGCTGCCAGATGATAAAGCCGAGGAATTCGGCGAAGATCGACCAGCCGAGGTTGCGGCGGGCGATCGCCCGGCCCTGGGCCTGCCAGAAGGTCGGGTTCTCCGCGTTCCAGCCGTCGATCCAGCGGCCGGGACGATGGGTGAGGGTGACCGGCGCGTCGACCGGCGAGATGGTGCGGGGCGGAGCAGCGGTATCCGTCATCGACGGCGTATCGGTCGTTGTCATGGCGCCTCCCTGATATGCAGACACTGGGGGTGAGTGTGTCTCCCACGCTAGGAACGGGGTGTTTCGGCCCCTCTGCCCGCGCGGTTACTTCTCCGTCACTTCCGCATCACCGCCGGGGCGCGCGGGAGGTGGGCGGCCCGTCACACGTCGGAAACACGCGGCTCGGGCGCAGAACCCGGGACGGTAATCTCGAAGGCATGCGCGTCGACATCGTCACGATCTTCCCGACGTTCTTCGACGTGCTCGGGGTCTCACTGATCGGCAAGGCGCGGGATCGGGGCATCCTCGACATGCACGTCCACGATCTGCGGGACTGGACCCACGATCGCCACCGCACCGTCGACGACACCCCTTACGGCGGCGGCGCCGGAATGGTGATGAAGCCGGAGCCGTGGGGCGAAGCGCTCGACGCGATGCTGACCGAGGAATCGGTGCTCCTCGTGCCGTCGCCTGCGGGCGAGCTGTTCTCGCAGCCGATGGCGCGCGAACTGGCCGAGGAGAAGCACCTCGTCTTCGCCTGCGGGCGCTACGAGGGGATCGACCAGCGCGTCGTCGACCATTACGCCGAGCGCGGCCGCGTGCGGCTCGTGAGCCTCGGCGATTACGTGCTCAACGGCGGAGAGGTCGCCGCGATGGCCGTGATCGAGGCGGTGTCGCGCCTCATCCCCGGCGTCGTCGGCAACCCCGAGAGCCTCGTCGAGGAGTCGCACGAGCTCGGACTGCTCGAATACCCCAGCTACACCAAGCCGGCGCAGTGGCGCGGCCTCGAGGTGCCGGCGGTGCTCCTCAGCGGCAACCACGGTGCGATCGCGGCATGGCGGCACGAGCAGAGCCTGGAACGCACGCGTGCGCACCGGCCCGATCTGCTGCCGCAGGCGGACCCGGTCTCACGGGCAGACCCGGCGCCATGACCAGGACGGGCGTCAGGCGGGTTCGATGACGTTCAGGCGGTAGCCGCGCTTGACGACGGTCTTGACGAGGTCGGGCACGCCGAGCGACTCGCGCAGTCGCGCGACGGCCATCTCGACGGCATGCGTGTTCTCACCCGAGCGGGGGAGCGCCGCCTGAAGGCGCGGGCGGGAGACGACCCCGCCGTGCGCGTCGAAGAGCGCAGCGACGATGTCGGTGGCGCTGCGTGAGAGGGCGATGTGCCGGCCGTCCAGCACGATCCCGTTGCTGCGCAGCTCGAGACGGCCGGCCGAGGTCGGCAGGGAGGCGGCGCCGCCGCCGCCGAAGTGCGTCACGACGGCCCTCACGAGCGACCCGAGACGGCCGCGCTCCGCGATGAGCGGCTGGAGGCCCGCGTCTTGCAGGGGTCCTGCGGTGATCGGTCCGACCGCCGCCATGAGCAGCCGGCCCTCCGACGCGCGATCGACGATCGCCTCGAGCACGGCCTCGCCGCGGGCGGCCGCGATCCACTCTGCCGCTCCGGGCGCCGACGTGAACAGCACCGCGTCCACCTCGCCCTGCGCCGCGGCGACGACCGAGCGCGAGACGGCGGCCGGGTCGGGCGGCGGACCCCAGCGGTACACCGTGAGGCTCACGACGTCGGCGCCGGCCTGCTCGAACAGCTCGTCGAGGCCGTCCGCACCGGAGCCGTGGTGCTGGACCGCGACGCGGCGACCGGAGACGCCTTCGGCCAGCAGGTACTCGCCGAGCTCGGCCGAGGTCTCCGACTCGGCGACCCAGTCGGCGGTGAGCCCGGCCTGCTGAATCGCGCCGCGCGCCTTCGGGCCGCGCGCGACGATCTGCGCGCGGCTGAGCGCGGCGTGGAGGTCGTCGAGCAACCCCGCTTCGTCGGCGGCCTCCATCCATCCGCGGAAACCGACCCCCGTCGTGGCGACCACCACATCCGGAGCCTGCGCGATGAGCTCGCGCGTGGCGGCGATGAGCGCGTCGTCGTCGATGTGAGGGACGATCGTGAGCGCCGGGGCGTGACGCACCTGGGCGCCGTGCCGCTCCAGCGCGGCGGCCAGCTCCGACGAGCGACGGTCGACGGCGATGACGATCGTGCAGCCGTCGAGGGCGGCCGAGAGGGTGGGACGGGTGGTGGAGCTCAACGGACGATGTCACCTGCCAGCTGGTGTTCGGGGAGCAGCAGCCCGGCGCGGGCGACCTCGCCGACCACGATGACCGCGGGGTTGCGCACGCCGGCGACGCCGGCATCCAGCACCACCGTACCCAGTGTGGTGTGCGTCGTGCGCTGGTCGCGATGGTGGCCGCGCTCGACGATCGCCACCGGGCGCTCGGCGGGAACGCCGGCCTGCAGCGCGTCGGCGACGATGCGCGGCAGCGCCCCGACGCCCATCAGGATGACCGTCGTGACGCTGTCGTCGCGGAGGGCCGCCAACGTCGCCTCGGTCATCTCGGAGGGGCCGTTCACGATGTGGACGGACCCCGCGACCCCGCGGTGGGTGATGGGGATGCCGGCGGCCTGCGGGACGGCGACCGCGCTGGAGATCCCCGGCACCACGTCGACCGGGATGCCGGCCGCCAGGCACGCGGCGACCTCTTCGCCCCCGCGACCGAACACGAACGGGTCGCCGCCCTTGAGGCGCACGACGCGCTTGCCACGGCGTGCGCGGTCGACGAGCAGCCCATTGATCTCCTCCTGCGGCACCGGGTGATGCCCGGGGTGCTTGCCGACGTCGATGATCTCGACCTCCGGACCGAGGTGGTCGCGGATGTCGGTGGGACCCAGGCGGTCCATGACCACCACCTCGGCGCGCATCAGCAGCCGCCACGCGCGCAGCGTGAGCAGGTCGATCGGCCCCGGGCCGCCGCCGACGAGGTCGACGCGCCCGGCCGTGTCCGGCATCCGCCCGTTCATCGGTCGCCGTCCCAGCGGACCAGCACGTGTCCGTCGTCCACGGCCACCGGCCAGACGTGCAGGCTCTTGGGCTCCTTGCCCTGTGTGTCCAGGCATACGCCGGTGCGGAGGTCGAACACCTGCTTGTACATCGGCGAGGCCACTGTGGGAACGTCCTGCCGGGTGCCCACGATGCCGCGCGAGATGACGTGCGCGTGGCTGTAGGGATCCAGGTTCGACACGGCGTGCACGCGGCCCGCCGTGCCGTCCGGCCCGTGCAGCAGGAAGAGGGCGATCTGGGTTCCGCCCAGGAGGGCGGCCCGGCCGCGCTCGACCTCGAGGTCGTCGAGGGCGCACACGCGCACCCAGCCGTCGGGGGCGGTGTACTCGGCCGTCTGCGGGTCGACGAGGGTCATCGGTGCACCTCCAGGGTCGTGCCGGCGATGAGCACGCGCGAGTCGGCGCGCTCGTCGTCGGTGGCGGGTCGGGGCTGTCCGCGCTCGGCGGTGTAGGCGAGGGAGGGGTCGGGCGTCGTCGGCGCGTTGACGAACGAGGCGAAGCGGCGGAGCTTCTCGGGGTCTTCGAGGGTCGCCTTCCACTCGTCCTCGTAGGAGTCGAGGTGTGCCGCCATCGCAGCGTCCAGGTCGTCGCAGATGCCGAGGCTGTCCTCGAAGATCACCTCCCGCAGACCTTCGATCCCGCCGTCCAGGTCTTCGAACCACGGCGCCGTGCGCTGCAGGCGGTCGGCCGTGAAGATGTAGTACATCAGGAAGCGGTCGATCGCGGTGAGCAGTTCGTCGTCGCTCAGCCCCTCGGCCAGCAGCACCGCGTGACGCGGCGTGAAGCCGCCGTTGCCGCCGACGTACATGTTCCAGCCGGCCTCGGTCGCGATCACGCCGACATCCTTGCCGCGGGCCTCCGCGCACTCCCGCGCGCAGCCCGAGACGCCGAGCTTGATCTTGTGCGGCGAGCGCAGCCCGCGGTAGCGCAGCTCGAGCTGCACCGCCATGCCGACCGAGTCCTGCACGCCGTAGCGGCACCAGGTCGAGCCGACGCAGGACTTCACCGTGCGCAGCGACTTGCCGTAGGCGTGGCCGGACTCGAACCCGGCGTCCACCAGGCGCTTCCAGATGTCGGGGAGCTGCTCGAGCCGCGCGCCGAACATGTCGATGCGCTGTCCGCCGGTGATCTTCGTGTAGAGGCCGAAATCCTTGGCGACCTGGCCGATGACGAGGAGCCCTTCCGGGGTCACCTCGCCGCCGGGGATGCGGGGGACCACCGAGTAACTGCCGTCCTTCTGGAGGTTCGCCATCACGTGGTCGTTGGTGTCCTGCAGCGTCGCGTTCTCGCCCTCCAGGACGTGGCCGCGCACGAGGGTCGACAGGATGCTGGCCAGCGCGGGCTTGCAGATGTCGCAGCCGCGGCCCGATCCGAAGCGCTCGATGACGGCGCTGAACGTCGTGAGACCCGATACCCGCACGGCGTCGAACAGCTGGCGGCGGGACATGTCGAAGTGCTCGCAGATGGCGTTGCTGAGCGCGGCGCCCGACCCCGCCAGCTCGGTCCCGATGATCTTCTTGACCATCATCACGCACGAGCCGCAGGCTGCCCCGGCCTTCGTGCACGACTTGATGGCCGCGACATCGGTGCAGCCGTCCTCGTGCACGGCGTGGCGGATCGCGCCCGCCGTGACGCTGTTGCACGAGCACACCAGCGCCTCGTCGGGAAGATCGCCCGTCGGTGCGGCCACGCCGCCCTCGGGCATGAGGTACGCGGCGGGGTCGCCGCCGAGCGCGCCGCCGACGAGCGGACGCAGCGACCCGTATGCCGACGCGTCGCCGACGAGGATGCCGCCCAGGAGCGTCTTGGCGTCATCCGAGAGCACGAGCTTCTTGTACACGCCCGCGACGGGATCCGCGTAGGTCACGTCGAGCGCCCCCGGCGTCTCGGCGAACGCGTCGCCGAAGCTCGCGACGTCCACGCCCGAGAGCTTGAGCTTGGTCGACAGGTCGTATCCGGGGAAGGATGCCTCGCCGCCCAGCAGTCGCGTCGCAGCGACCTCGGCCATCGCGTAGCCGGGGGCCACGAGCCCCACGCACATGCCGTCGTAGTTGACGACCTCGCCGATCGCGAGCACCCGCGGGTCCGAGGTCTGGCAGCCGGCGTCGATCAGCACGCCGCCGCGCTCGTGGACCTCGAGCCCCGCGCCGCGCGCGAGCTCGTCACGCGGCCGCACGCCGACGGTGAAGACGACCACGTCGGTGCGGGCGTACGTTCCGTCACGGAACTCCAGCCCGGTCACCTGACCCGAGCGGTCGGGGTCGAGGCGAGTGGTGACCGCCTCGGTCTTGACGGCGATGCCGCGAGACTCGATGAGGCGGCGCAGCGCGTTGCCGGCCGGCAGGTCGAGCTGAGCCGACATGAGGCGGTCGGACGACTGCACCACCGTGCAGTCCACGTCGAGCCCCTGCAGCGCTCCGGCGGCCTCGAGGCCGAGGAGGCCCCCGCCGATCACCGTGCCGACGAGCGGGCGACCGAGCTCGGCCGAGCGCCGCTGCACGAAGGCCTCCAGCTTCTCGACGTCGTCGAGCGTGCGGTAGACGAAGCACCCCTCCAGCCCGAAGCCGTCGACCGCGAGGCGTGCGGCGTACGAACCCGTCGCCAGGACTAGCCGGTCGTAGGCGACGCTGGTGCCGCTGCGGGTCGTGACGCGCCGCGCCGCTCGATCGATGCGCGTGACGGCGTCGCCGCGGAGGAAGCGCACACGGTCGTCCTCGAGCACGGCGCGCTCGAGCTCCAGGTCGTCCGCGGAGGCCCCGGCGAAGAAGCCGGTCAGTCCGACGCGGTCGTAGGGGTGTCGCTGCTCCTCGCCGATGAGCGTGATCCGCCATTCCTCGCCTGCGCGGCTGAGCAGGCTCTCGACGAAGCGGTGGGCGACCATCCCCGCGCCCACGACCACCACATGGGTGCCGAGGGCAGGGCTGGTGCTCATGCCGTCACCGTACGCGGGTGATGTTGCAGAGGCGTCAGCGTCATGTTTCCGGCTGTTGACACGGTCGCGGTGGGCCATGGCTTCTCCTCGTGGCGAAGGTCTCGGTGATCACAGACGCTACGAGCGCGGTGTTTCACCGCCCGGTCGGCGGGGGTTACCCCGAGCGAACGTTTCTCTCACACGGCACCCCGTGAGGATGTGAGAACCGATGCCTCGCCCGGCGCCTACCGTGTCGACGGCGTTCGCGCCAGTCCGAGGCTCCGGTCCGGCAGGGCCGCTATGGTGAAGGCCCCGCCGAATTGGAGGTTGCATGCAGATCTGGCCCGGTTCCCCGTATCCCTTGGGCGCCACTTTCGACGGGAGCGGCACCAACTTCGCGCTCTACAGCGAAGGCGCCGAGCGCATCGAGCTGTGTCTGTTCGATGACGACGGTGCGGAGACGCGCGTCGAGCTGCAGGACGTGGACGCGTTCGTCCACCACGGCTACCTCCCGTCGGTGCAGCCCGGCCAGCGCTACGGATACCGCGTCCACGGCGAGTACGACCCGGCCAGCGGCAAGCGGTTCAACCCCAACAAGCTGGTGCTGGACCCGTACGCGAAGGCCGTCGAGGGCCAGGTGCAGTGGGGTCAGGCGGTCTTCGGCTACGAGTTCGGCGATCCCGACTCGCGCAACGACGAGGATTCGGCCGCCCATCAGATGATGGGCGTGGTGGTCAATCCGTACTTCGACTGGAGCGGCGACCGCCTCCCGAAGACCCCGTACGCCGAGTCGTTCATCTACGAGGCGCACGTGCGCGGCCTCACGCAGCTGCACCCGGGGATCCCCGAGGAGATCCGCGGCACCTACAGCGCGATCGCCCACCCGGCGATCATCGAGCACCTGCAGAAGCTCGGGGTGACGGCCATCGAGCTGATGCCGGTGCATCAGTTCGTCAACGACTCCGTGCTGGAGGAGAAGGGCCTCTCGAACTACTGGGGCTACAACACCATCGCCTTCCTCGCGCCGCAGAACACCTACTCCTCCAGCGGCCAGCGCGGCCAGCAGGTGCAGGAGTTCAAGGCGATGGTGAAGGCGCTGCACGCAGCCGGCATCGAGGTCATCCTCGATGTCGTCTACAACCACACCGCGGAGGGCAATCACCTGGGCCCCACGTTGTCGATGCGCGGCATCGACAACGAGGCCTACTACCGGCTCGAAGAAGACGACAAGCGCTACTACACCGACTACACGGGCACCGGCAACAGCCTCAACGTCGGCAATCCGCACACGCTGCAGCTGATCATGGACTCGCTGCGCTACTGGGTGCTGGAGATGCACGTCGACGGCTTCCGCTTCGATCTCGCCTCGACGCTCGCGCGCGAGTTCTACGAGGTGGACCGTCTGGCGGCGTTCTTCGAGCTCGTGCAGCAGGATCCGGTGGTGTCGCAGGTGAAGCTCATCGCCGAGCCGTGGGACGTCGGTCCCGGGGGCTACCAGGTGGGCAACTTCCCGCCGCAGTGGACGGAGTGGAACGGGAAGTACCGCGACACGGTGCGGGATTTCTGGCGCGGCGAACCCGCGACCCTCGGCGAGTTCGCCTCGCGGCTCACCGGCTCGGCAGACCTGTACGAGCACTCCGGACGCCGGCCCGTGGCATCCATCAATTTCGTCACCGCTCACGACGGCTTCACGCTGCGCGACCTCGTCTCGTACAACGACAAGCACAACGAGGCCAACGGCGAGGACGGCCGTGACGGCGCCGACGACAACCGCTCCTGGAACGGCGGCGTCGAGGGCCCCACGGACGACCCCGAGATCCTCGCACTCCGCGCGCGTCAGCAGCGCAACTTCATCGCGACGCTGCTGCTGTCGCAGGGGGTGCCGATGCTGCTGCACGGCGACGAGCTCGGTCGCACGCAGCGCGGCAACAACAACGGCTACGCGCAGGACAACGAGCTGACGTGGGTCGACTGGTCGTCGCCGGACCAGCCGCTGGTGGAGTTCACGGCGGCCCTCGCGCGGCTGCGCCGCGAGCACCCGACCTTCCGCCGCCGCCGGTTCTTCGACGGCCGGCCGGTGCGGCGCGAGGAGGGGGCGCCTCTTCCCGACATCGTGTGGGCGCGCCCGGACGGCTCGCAGATGCAGCCGGAGGACTGGGGCTCCGGTTTCGGCCGCGCCGTCGCGGTGTTCCTCAACGGCGACGGCATCCGGGAGCGTGATCGCCGGGGCGAGCCGATCTCGGACGACCACTTCGTCGTTCTCTTCAACGCCGGAGACGAGCATGTCGACTTCCTGATCCCCGAGGTCGACTTCAGTCCCGAATGGGATGTGATCGTCGACACCGCGGGCGTATACGCCGACACGGAGCCGGTGGTGCCCGGCTCGACCCTGTCGGTGGAGGGGCGCTCACTCATGGTGCTCCGCGAGCACGAGCTGCCCGAGCCCGAGGTCGACCATTCGGTGGCCGCATCCCTCGCTGTCACCACGGTGGCCGGTGCCGATGAGGTGCCGGGCGCCGCACCGCGCCCCGAACTCAGCCGCTGAGAGGAGCCGCCGTGCCCACGCGCCGCCCGGCCTCGACGTACCGCCTCCAGATCCGGCCGTCGTTCACGCTCGACGACGCCGCTGCGCTCGAGGGCTACCTGAGCGACCTCGGGGTCGACTGGGTGTACTTCTCGCCGCTGCTCACCGCGTCGGAGGGCTCCGATCACGGCTACGACGTCGTCGACCCCTCCCGCGTCGACCCGGCGCGGGGCGGGGCGGCGGCGCTCGAGCGCGCATCGCGCGTCTTCCACGAGGCCGGCCGCGGAGTGCTCGTCGACATCGTGCCGAACCACGTCGGCGTCGCCCGTCCCGCCGAGAACCCGTGGTGGTGGGACGTGCTCGCGCACGGCCGCTCGTCGCGATACGCGACCGCCTTCGACATCGACTGGGAGTTCGGGGGCGGGAAGGTGCGGCTGCCGGTGCTCGGAGAGGAGCTCTCCGCGGCGGCCGGGTCGGGAGCTCTCCGCGTCGAGGCGGGGGAGTTGCGGTACTACGAGCACCGCTTCCCGCTCGCCCCCGGCACCGCGTCGGAAGACGACGTGCTCACCGTGCACGCCCGGCAGCATTACGAGCTCATGCCGTGGCGGCGTGAGGCGGACGACCTGAACTACCGCCGGTTCTTCGGCGTCTCGAGCCTCGCCGCGGTCCGCGTCGAGGACCCGGAGGTGTTCGACGAGACCCACGCCGAGATCCGCCGGTGGTTCGAGGAGGATCTCGTCGACGGTCTGCGCGTCGATCACCCCGACGGGCTGCGCGCGCCGGTCGAGTATCTCGAGCGCCTCGATGCGCTGACCGGCGGGGCGTACCTCCTCGTCGAGAAGATCCTCGAGCACGGCGAAGTCCTGCCCCAGTTCTTCGCCGCGGACGGCACGACGGGGTACGACGCGCTCGCCGACATCGACCGCGTGCTCGTCGATCCGCGCGGCGAAGCGGCCCTCGACGCACTGGACGCACGGTTGCGCGAGCGATCGGGCCTGCCCGCCGCGCAGCCCTGGGCGGACGTCATCGCGGGGACCAAGCGCGCGATCGGCGAGGGCATCCTGCGCTCCGAGGTCCGCAGGCTCGCGCGCGACCTGGATGCCGCGGACGACGCCGGCACCGAGGACGCGCTCGCGGAGCTCTTGGCACGATTCCCCGTCTACCGCTCCTACCTCCCCGCCGGCGCCGAGCACCTCGAGCAGGCGGCCACGCAGGCGCGCGCGCACCGGCCCGACCTCTCCGGTGCGATCGACGCCGTCCTGCCGCTCCTCCTCGAGCCGGGGCATCCCGCCGCCCTCCGCTTCCAGCAGACGAGCGGCATGGTGATGGCCAAGGGCGTGGAAGACACCGCCTTCTACCGCGCGACCCGTCTGGGCACGCTCACCGAGGTGGGCGCCGACCCGTCGGTCTTCGCACTCTCGGTGACCGGGTTCCACTCGGCGCAGGCGGCGCGCCACGCGGCGTGGCCCCACTCGATGACCACGCTCTCGACTCACGACACCAAGCGGGGCGAGGATGTGCGCGCTCGTCTCGCGGTGCTCTCCGAGATCCCCGAGCGCTGGGCGGAGGTGCTGGAAGAGCTGACGGATGCCGCGACCACCGGCCACGGTCCCTTCGACGTTCTGCTGTGGCAGGCGATCGTGGGTGCGTGGCCGGCCTCGCGCGAGCGGCTCCACGCGTACGCCGAGAAGGCGGCACGCGAGGCCGGGGAGGCGACGACGTGGCTCGCACCGGTCGCGGCGTTCGAGGAGCGGATGCACGCCCTGGTGGACGCCGCCTTCGACGACCCGGAGGTTTCCGCCCGTGTCGAGTCCTTCGTGTCGGAGATCGAGGGGGCCGGCTGGTCGAACTCGCTCTCGGCCAAGCTCCTCCAGCTCACCGGTCCAGGTGTGCCGGATGTGTATCAGGGCAGCGAGCTGTGGGAGCAGAGCCTCGTCGACCCCGACAACCGGCGCGCCGTCGACTTCGACGAGAGGCGGCGCCTGCTCGCGCGGATCGATGCGGGCGAGCAGCCTGTGGTGGACCGAACCGGGGCCGCGAAGCTCCTCGTCACCTCGCGTGCGCTCCGGCTGCGGCGCGCGCGGCCGGACCTGTTCACGCGCTACACGCCCATGACCGTGGTGGGTGCGGCGGCGGATCACGCGATCGCCGTCGACCGCGGCGGCGCGGTCGCCGTCGCCACGCGGCTGCCTGTCGCCCTCGCCGCCCGCGGGTCGGCCGGAGGCTCACCCTGGGAGGACACCATGCTGCTGCGTCACAGCGGCCCCACGACCGACCTGCTCACCGGACGCACCTTCGACGGCGGCATCCGTCTTGCAGAGCTCCTCGACCTCTATCCGGTCGCCCTGCTGGTGGCGGGAGACGCCTCGTGATCCCCGAGGTCTGGGCGCCGCGGGCCGCCTCGGTGGCGTTGCGCGCCCCGAGCCGCGGCGACGACGTGCCCATGGTGCGTCGCGACGGCGACTGGTGGCGTGCCGACCTCGAGCTCGAACCGGGGGAGGAGTACGGCTTCGTGATCGACGGTGCAGACGCCGCGCGACCCGATCCCCTCTCGCGCAGGCAGCCTCGCGGGGTCCACGACCTCAGCGCGGTCTTCGACGCCGGTGCCCATGAGTGGCGGGACGCCGCCTGGAAGGGCCGGCAGCTCGCCGGCGGACTCGTCTACGAGCTGCATATCGGCACGTTCACCCCGGAAGGCACGCTGGACGCCGCGGCTGAGCGGCTCGACCACCTCGTCGATCTCGGCGTGGACTTCGTGGAGCTGCTGCCGGTGAACGGCTTCAACGGCGTTCACAACTGGGGCTACGACGGAGTGCTCTGGTACACCGTCCACGAGGCCTACGGCGGACCCGCCGCGTATCAGCGCTTCGTCGACGCCTGCCACGCGGCCGGGCTCGGCGTCATCCAGGACGTGGTCTACAACCACCTGGGGCCGAGCGGCAACTACCTGCCCGAATTCGGCCCGTACCTCCGCGACGCGGAGGCGAATACATGGGGCTCGTCGATCGACCTCGACGAGCCCGAGGTCCGCCGCTACATCGTCGACAACGCGCTGATGTGGCTGCGGGACCACCACGTCGACGGGCTGCGTCTGGACGCCGTGCACGCCCTCAAAGACAACCAGCCTCTGCACATCCTCCAGGAGCTGGCGGAGTCGGCGGACGCCCTGAGCGCGCATCTCGGCCGGCCCCTCACCCTGATCGCCGAGTCCGACATGAACGACGCGCGGCTCATCGCGGCGAGGGAGGCCGACGGGTACGGCCTCACGGCGCAGTGGAGCGACGACTACCACCACGCGCTGCACGTCGCCCTCACCGGCGAGACGACCGGCTACTACGCGGACTTCACCCCGTTGGGCGCTCTCGTGAAGGCATCGACCCGCGGCTTCTTCCACGACGGGACGTGGTCTACGTTCCGCGGCCGAAACCACGGGCATCCGATCGATCCGCGCATTCCCGCCTGGCGACTGGTGACCTTCTCGCAGGACCACGATCAGATCGGCAACCGCGCGGCCGGCGACCGCCTCTCGCAGTCGCTCGACGAAGGTGGCCTCGCGATAGCCGCGGTGCTCACCGTGCTCTCACCGTTCACGCCGATGCTCTTCATGGGCGAGGAGTGGGCCGCATCCACCCCGTGGCAGTTCTTCACCTCGCATCCCGAGCCCGAGCTCGGCGAGGCGACCGCGCGCGGACGCAAGGCCGAATTCGCACGGATGGGGTGGGACGAGTCGATCGTGCCCGACCCGCAGGATCCCGAGACGTTCCAGCGTTCCAAGCTGCGCTGGGAAGAGAAGGATGCCGGGGTCCACGGCCGCATCCTCGCGCTCTACCGCGAGCTCATCGCACTGCGCCAAGCACGCCCGGAGTTCGCCGACCCGGATCTCCGCAGACTCGAGGCGACAGCCGACGAGGACCAGCGGTGGTTCCGGCTGCGAAGGGGAAGGTCAGAGGTCGTGGTCAACTTCGCGGCCGAGGGCGTGCGCCTTCCCGCCCTCGGAGGGGCCCAGGTGCTGCTGGCGACCGACGCCCACGCGATGCTTCAGGACGACGCGCTCTCGCTGCCGCCGCGGTCGGCGGCCGTCGTCACCCGGGGCTGAGCTCAGCGGACACCGAGCCACGAGCGATCGGTGAGGACGACCGGACCGTCCTCGGTGATCGCCACGGTGTGCTCGGAGTGGGCGCCGCGGGAGCCGTCGACGGAGCGGAGAGTCCATCCGTCGGGGTCGGTCACCAGCTGGTCGGTCGTCTGCAGGAACCAGGGCTCGAGGGCGAGCACCAGGCCCGCGCGCAGCGGGTAGCCGCGGCCTGCCTTGCCGTCGTTGGCGACATGCGGGTCGCCGTGCATCTCGCGGCCGACGCCGTGCCCGCCGAAGTCGGTGTTGATCGAATACCCGTCGCCGTGCGCCACCGCCGCGATCGCCGCGGAGATGTCGCCGATGCGGTTGCCGACGGTCGCTGCGGCGATCGCGGCCTCGAGCGCCCGCTCGGTGGTGTCGATGATGGCCAGATCCTCGTCGCGCGGCGTCCCCACCACGAACGAGACGGCCGAGTCGGCGACCCATCCGTCGATCGAGACCGCGAAGTCCAGCGACACCAGGTCGCCGTCGCGGAGCGTGTAGTCGAACGGGAGTCCGTGGAGCACCGCGTCGTTGACCGACGTGCAGATGACCTTGCCGAACGGGCTCGCGCCGAACGACGGGTGGTAGTCGATGTAGCAGGACTCTGCCCCGGCTCGGCGGATCAGCTCGTGCGCGCGGCGGTCGATGGCCAGCAGGTTGGTGCCCACCTTGGTCTCGTCGCGCAGCGTCGCGAGCGTCTCGGCGACGAATCGCCCGGCGGGCTTCATCGCCTCGATCTCGGCAGGGGTGCGCAGCTCGATCATGTGGATTCCTCTCGTTCCCGCTCCATTCTGTCGGACCGGTCGGCGCGGGGCTGGGAGGATGCTCCGCGGCGCGCGGGAGCTGACCACGGCCGGGCATCTCAGGCGTAGCATCAGACACATGTGGCTGCGTCGTGCGTTCTTCGGCTGGCTCATCCCGGCGGCCTTCCTGCTGCCGCTGTGGCTGCTGGTCGGCTGGGCCGTCTTCAGCGCCGGAGGGTGGGAGTTCCTCTGGGTGCTGTTCCTCGCCATCCCGGGTGTGTTCCTCTGGCAGCTGCTGCTCACGCTGCTGGTGCGGGCGCGCGGCACGGTCCGTGCGCATCGTGCGGTCTCGTGGTGGGACGTGCTGGGCTTCACGGTGTGGCACGGCCTGGTGATCTCCCTGGGCTTCTTCGCCGAAGACTGGTGGGCCCCCGTGATGGCGGTCGCGATCCTTGCGGGTGTGGGCCTGTTCTGGCTCGAGCTCTGGCAGCTGTGGAGCGAGGCGCGGCCCTCCCGGTTCGTCCTGCGCACCTCCGAGGGCGTCGCGTACATCCCGGCGCGGGCCGATGCGCCGCAGCAGCCGGACGAACGCGAGGTCATCATCATCAACGAGAAGCAGGTACCGCCCGCCGGCTGACGCGGTTTGGCCGGGTGCGGCATCCATGGCAGAATGGATGTTTGTGCCCTGACCGGTTCTGCCTCAGGGGAACCAGCTGTACGGCGTCAAGCCGGAGGCCTGCGGCACACGAATCCTTTCACCTTCCTTCCCGTGGTCGACCTGTGGCGGCCGCAGAGAGAGACGATCATGCAGATCCTCGACGCCGTCGACGCGGCTTCGCTCCGCTCCGACATCCCCGCCTTCGCCCCCGGCGACACCGTCAAGGTGCACGTCAACATCACCGAGGGCAACCGCTCCCGCATCCAGGTCTTCCAGGGCGTCGTCATCGGCCGCTCGGGCGACGGCGTCCGCGAGACGTTCACCGTCCGCAAGATCAGCTTCCAGGTCGGCGTCGAGCGCACCTTCCCGGTGCACTCCCCGGTCATCGACCACATCGAGGTCGTGACCCGCGGTGACGTGCGTCGCGCCAAGCTCTACTACCTGCGCAACCTCCGTGGCAAGAAGGCCAAGATCAAGGAGAAGCGCGAGAACTGACGGCCGCTGCCGCAGCGCTCTTCAGAAGCCCCGGACGATCACGTCCGGGGCTTCTTCCGTTCTCCGGCGGAGGCCGGAGTGTGCGACCCTTGAAGGCGGGCCGCCGCGACCGCCGGCACCCGCGAAGGAACTGCATGACGACCGAGAAGTCGGCTCCGGCCGAGCCGGCGCCCGGGCACGAGGCCGCCGCCACCCTCCAGCCGCGTCGTCGGGGCTGGGTGGCGTTCCTGCGCGACGTCGTGATCATCATCGTGATCGCGGTGCTCGTATCGCTCGTCGTCAAGACGTTCATCGTCCGCTCCTTCTACATCCCCTCCGGATCGATGGAGGACACGCTCCACGTCCAGGACCGGATCCTCGTCGACGAGATCACCCCGCGCTTCGGCGGCTACGACCGCGGCGACATCGTCGTCTTCCAGGATCCCGGGGGCTGGCTTCCCCCGAGCACCGCCCCCGCGCGCCCTCCCGTGGTCGAGGCCGTCGAGTGGGTCCTCTCGCTCGTGGGTCTGGCCGCGCCCGACAGCGACGATCACCTCGTCAAGCGCATCATCGGGCTTCCCGGCGACCACGTGGTGTGCTGCAACGCGATCGGCCAGATCACCGTAAACGACGTGCCCATCGACGAGAGCGGCTACATCAAGCTGCCGGCGGGGGAGACCGCCGCGTCCGGCGACGCCTTCGACGTCACCGTGCCGGACGGCAGCCTGTGGGTGCTGGGGGACAACCGCTATCGCTCCAAGGACTCGCGCTACAACACCGACCAGCCCGGCAAGGGCTTCGTGCCGATGGACAACCTCGTCGGCCGCGCGTTCCTCGTGACCTGGCCGCTGGACCGCTTCGGCATGCTCGACTTCCACCACGACGTCTTCTCCGGCGTGCCTGCGCCGGATCCGGAGGGCGACGCGCAGTGACCGTCGCGGAGCCCCGTCTCACCCTCGAGCGCAAGCTGCTCCGGGAGCATGCGCTCATCATCGCGTGCGACGAGGTGGGAAGGGGAGCCCTCGCCGGCCCGGTCGCCGTCGGAGCGGCGGTGGTCGATGCGCCGAGGTCCCGCAAGCGGATCCCGCAGGGCCTGCGCGACTCCAAGCTCGTGCCCGAACCGAAGCGTGCCGACGTCGCCGCCCGCGCGGCGACGTGGGTGGCCGCGAGCGCCGTCGGCTGGGCCAGCTCCGAGGAGATCGACGAGATCGGGATCATGCGGGCACTCGGACTCGCATCGATCCGAGCACTCGCCGATCTCCGCGCCCACGGCGTGATCCCGGAGGAGGCGATCGTCATCCTCGACGGCAACTACGACTACATCACCCCGGCGGGCGCGTGGGGACTCACGGTGCGTCCCGTCATCAAGGCCGACCGCGACTGCGCGTCGGCCGCCGCCGCCTCGGTGATCGCGAAGGTCGCGCGCGACCGGCTGATGACGGACCTGCACGACGAGCTCCCCGCCTACAACTGGGCCCGCAACAAGGGCTACGCCAGCCCCGACCATCGCGACGCGATCCGCGCGTACGGCATCAGCCGGCACCATCGTGCGTCATGGTCGATCGCCGAGGCGCCCACGCTGTTCTGAGCGTTCGCCGGCCGCGGACCGCGGGTCGCGGCATCCGTCCGCGCCCATAGGATGGAACCACCATGGATGACGAGGTCTTCGAAGACTACGACCGAGAACTCGAACTCGCGCTGTACCGCGAATATCGGGATGTCGTCTCGCAGTTCCAATACGTGATCGAGACGGAGCGTCGCTTCTACCTCGCCAACGAGGTCAACGTCGTGCGGCGCGACACCGAGCACGACTTCTACTTCGAAATCTCCATGTCCGACGTCTGGGTCTGGGACATCTATCGTGCCGACCGCTTCGTCAAGGCGGTGCGGGTGCTGACCTTCAAGGACGTCAACGTCGAGGAGCTCTCGCGTCGCGACTTCCATCTCCCCGAAGAGCTGTCGCTCGACAACTGACAGTGATGATGGGGTGGTGGGAGCCCCGCAGCGGTTCTTCCTGACTCAGCTACTGACTGACTGAGGGTCTTCAACGCGATCTGTCGGTTGATTCGCTGCGGGGCTGCCGTGCACTCACCGTGCGAGGGTTGTGACCTCATAGGAGCCTGTGCCAGCAGGCACCCATCACTGTCTTGTCCGCTCGCTCTCGGCGGTGCGTGCCGTTCATTCCCGGTTGAGTGAGAGGAACGGCGATGACCACCATCGCACGAGAAGTTGAACAGGTCGAGGTCGCGGTCGGGGTTGATACACATGGCGATACCCATACCGCCGCGGTCATCGACACCACGGGACGGTTGCTGGGGTGCGCCCAGTTCTCCGCGGACGCGAAGGGCTACGCGGCGCTGTTGACATGGGCGATGGCGTTCGGGATGCTGCTCGTCGCGGCGATCGAAGGCACCGGCGCGTATGGCGCTGGTCTTGCCCGATACCTCCGCGGCGCGGGTGTTGAGCTGCTGGAGATCGACCGCCCTGACCGCAAGACCCGCCGATTCGCGGGCAAGTCGGACCCGCTGGACGCGGAAGCGGCAGCACGCGCGGGCCTGTCCAGGGCACGAACCGGCGTCCCGAAGGACCGGTCCGGGAAGGTCGAGGCGCTGCGGAACCTGCGGGTCGCCCGGCGCAGCGCCGTCGATCAGCGCGCCGACTGCATGCGGCGGATCAAGACGCTGCTGGTAACCGCTCCCGACGGACTGCGGGAGCGGCTGCGCCGGCTATCCGACAGGGAACTCCTGCACGCCTGCGCGGGCCTACGCCCCGACACCACACAGGTCGGTGAGCCCGAGCAGGCCGCGAAGGTTGCCTTGCGGTCTCTCGCCCGCCGCCATGCCGCGCTGGTAGCCGAGATCGACGACCTCGACGAGCTGATCGGACCGCTCGTCGCCCGCGATCAACCCGGCCCTGCTCGAACTCAACGGCGTCGGCACGGACGTTGCGGGACAACTGCTCGTCACCGCAGGGGAGAACACCGACCGGCTTCACTCCGAAGCAGCGTTCGCGATGCTCTGCGGCGTCGCGCCCATCCCCGCATCCTCCGGGAAGATCCGCCGACACCGACTCAACCGCGGCGGCGACAGACAAGCCAACGCCGCCCTCTACCGCATCGTCCTCTGCCGACTCCGATGGGACCCCAGAACCCAGGCCTACATGCGACGACGCACCAAACAAGGTCTCTCCAAGAAGGACATCATCCGCTGCCTCAAACGCCTCATCGCCCGCGAGATCTACAGCGCCCTCACCGCTTGACATCCATAGGAGCATCGACCCCGCCGGCTCCTCCCCACCCCGGCGTCTGCGGCGCGTTTCGCTGCTTCTGAACGGATGCCGCACCCCGGCGTCCGCGCGCATGCACGCCCGCGCGACGATGCTGCCATGGCAGACAAAGACGACCTCGGACGCGCGGGCGAGGATCGCGCCGTCCGGTATTTCGAGGAGCGGGGATTCACCGTCCTCGCCCGGAACTGGCGGTGCCGCGACGGTGAGATCGACCTGGTGGTCGCCGACCGCACGATCGTGGCGGTCGTCGAGGTCAAGACGCGCCGAAGTGAGGGCTTCGGGCACCCGTTCGAGGCGATCGACGGCCGCAAGCGCGCGCGGCTGTGGCGACTGGCGGTCGCGTGGGCGAGCGCGCATCGCGACCTCGTGCAGGGCCGGCGGCTGCGTATCGACGCCGTCGGGCTGACCGGCCCGACTGTCGACGCCGCGCGGCTCGAGCACCTCGTCGACGTCGAGGTGCCGTGAGCGTCGCGCGCACCTGGGCGGTGGCCCTCGTCGGAGCCGAGGGGGAGTGCGTTGAGGTCGAAGCCGACCTGTCGCAGCAGACGCCCGAGTTCCGCATCATCGGCCTGCCCGACAAGGCCCTCGGCGAAGCTGTGCAGCGGGTGCACAACGCGTGCGCGAACAGCGCCACCCCGCTGCCGCGGCGGCGGCTGACGGTGAACCTGTCTCCCGCGAGCCTGCCCAAACAAGGATCCGGATTCGATGTCGCGATCGCCATCGCCTCGCTCGCGACCGAGTCGACCATGGACGCCGCCTCGGTCGCCAGCGCCGTGCACATCGGCGAACTCGGACTCGACGGTCGGCTGCGGCCGGTGCCGGGTGTGCTTCCGGCGGTGGTCGCCGCGCGCCGAGCGGGACATCGCCGCGTGGTCGTGCCGTTCGCGAACGGTCCCGAGGCCGAGCTCGTCGAAGGGGTCGACGTGCTGGCCGCCCTGAACCTGGCGCAGGTGGTCGCCTGGCACGGCGGCGACGTGGAGGTGCCCGACGACCAGCCTGTGTTCCTCGCCGACGAGGAGGAGCCGCCCCGGGCGGCCCTCGACCTCGCCGAGGTGATCGGCCAGCGCGACGCCGTCGACGCGCTCATCGTGGCGGCGGCCGGCGGACACCACCTGCTGATGTGCGGACCGCCCGGCGCCGGCAAGACGATGCTGGCTCGACGGCTTCCGGGCATCCTCCCCGAGCTCGACGATCGGGCGGCCCTCGCGAGTGCGTCGATCCGCAGCCTGGCGGGTGCTCGCGTGGTCGAGCTGTCGCGCACGCCGCCATTCGAGGCCCCGCATCACAGTGCGAGCATCGCCGCCCTCGTCGGCGGAGGGACGCGCGTCGTGCGGCCCGGTGCCATCGCCCGGGCGAGCGAGGGCGTCCTGTTCCTCGACGAGTCGAAAGATCCGAAAATAACCCGAATGTGCATGAGTATCGACGTCGATATACAATCCGATTATCGACCTCGCCCAGAGTAAGTCGGTCGCCTAGTTTCGGCGTAGAGGTTGAGTTCGCTCCCTCAGGAAACAGCCACCGTCAGAGGCGGGGTATCGCTACCCATCTCTGACGAAGGAGGGTCGGCATGGAAAGCCGCCTCAACATCGCGTGCCTCGCTCGCGACATCGTCGGCGCAGACCGCGGCTTCAACGTCGCCGCCGACATCCTCACCCACACCGCAGACGGTGTGCAGCTCAACACCCTGTGGAACGAGTTCTCGTCCCAGCTCATCGAGTGGAACCAGACGCGAAACGCCATCGCTGCCCTGTTCACTCGCAACACCACCGAGTCGTTCGCCCAGGTGATCGCCGGTTCGGACTCGGTGGAGTTCGAAAAGCAGTCCGAGTTCGGCGTGCCGCAGGCCGTTCGCGTGCAGCCGGGGTACACCCGCATGGGCTTCCCGCTCGACTGGTTCGACGTCGGGATTCGCTACACCCGCAAGTTCCTGCGCGACGCGACCGCCGAGCAGGTCCGCGCACAGCACCAGGCGGTCCTCGAGGCCGACAACCGCGCCACGTTCCGAGACACCATGCGAGCGCTGACGAGCAAGGCGCAGGCCGGCTCGCGCCCGGTCAACGAGAACGGCGTCGAGATCTTCGACCTCTGGGACGGCTCGGCTGGCGAGGCGCCGCCCGCGTACGCCGGTCGCACCTTCTCGTCCACGCACGATCACTACCTCGTGTCGGGTGCCGCGGCCATCGACTCCGGCGACGTGGAGGCACTCATCGCCACGATCCAGGAACACGGTCACGGACTTCGCACGTCGAACGAGCAGCTGATCATCATGGTCAACCCGGCTCAGGCCGACGCGATCTGGACCTGGCGCAAGAACGAGGTGAACGCGAACGGCGCGGTCGCGAAGTACGACTTCATCCCCGCCGCGTCGGCTCCCGCGTACCTCACGGACCTCAGCATCGTGGGTGACCGTGCGCCCGCGCAGTTCTCGGGTCTGGCGCTCGATGGTTCCTACGGTGACGCCTGGATCACCAAGAACCACTTCGTTCCGGCGGGCTACGTGATCGCCGTCGCGACGGGCGGCCCCGGCTCGCTTCGCAACCCGCTGTGGTTCCGCGAGCACCCGGTCGCCGCCAACCGCGGTCTGCGCCTGCTCCCGCAGTACGAGCGCTACCCGCTGGTCGAGGCGACCTACGAGCACGGCTACGGCCTCGGCGTGCGCTACCGCTCCGCCGCCGCCGTCATGCAGATCAAGGCCTCGGGTTCGTACGACAACCCGACCTGGCCGTAAGACCGAGCGCCACCGAGCCACGGGATTGTCCACTCCAGCGGACCGCTCGCGTGGACGGTGGCGCTCTCAAACCCCCGACTCGGCTAGCTACCGAGACGGCGAGACGACCGCTCAGGGCATGGGCTCACCTCGTCTCACCACCGGGGCGTCGCTCTTCCTCTTTCGCGCGACGCCCCGGTTCACCCACCGCGAGAGAGGAAGCGAAAGGGAAACAACATGGACATCAACACCATCGATGCAGAGAACGCCGCAATGATCGAGGCGCTCGTGTTCTGCAAGACCGCTGGCGACAACCGCTGGCTGGTCGACCTGGACCCGTGGATCGCTCAGTCGATGATCACGGCGACCACCGACCTCGGGTTCAGCCCGGTCCCCGATCCCTCCCGCGCCATCGCGGTTGAGAGCAACAGCACCAGCACGACCGACCCTGACGCGGGTGACTCCCTGATCCTCGGTCGCAAGTGGCGCTACGCATCGGAGCTCAACGGCAAGCCGGTCGCCGGTCTCGACTCGACGGACAACCTCCCGATGGCCAGCTGCCACCGATGCGACTCGCTCGACGTGTTCGAGCGCAAGCGTGCACAGGCCACCTTCTACATTCCGCGAGGCCGGTTCGTGGTCGAGTTCGCGCTGTGCCGCGACTGCATGATCCACCTTGCCTCGCTCGCAAGCCACGTCACCGAGCGCTCCCGGGTCGAGTCCGGTGACACCTACGTCGAGTTCGAGCGCTCCGCTCGCGTCGGCGAGGACGACACGGAGGTGTAGCGCGACATGGCTGACTACAATCTCGGGACCGCCCAGGGCAAGGTGGTCATCGACACCGACGTCAAGGGAGTCAAGGACGCTGAGGAAGCGCTCGACGACCTTGAGAAGAAGGGCGATGACGCCGCCAAAGCGCCGCAGAAGATCAGCGCGGGCTGGGTCGCCGGAATGGCGATTGTCGGGACTGTAGTCAGCCAGGCCGCTATGGCCGTCAGCCAGGCAGTCGGGGACTGGATAGCCGATGCCGTGGCCGCGTCGGATGCGAACGACAAGTTCCGCAAGTCGATGGAGTTCGCCGGTCTCGATACGTCGGCCATCGACACTGCCGCCGCGCGAGCGCAGGCCTACGCCGACAGCACGGTCTACAGCCTCGACACGATCCTGAACGCGGTCGCTTCGTTCACTGCGAACGGGGTGACGAACGCGAACGATCTGGTCGAGTCCATCGGTAACTTCAACGCCGTTGCCGGTGGCACCGAAGAGACCTTCCAGAGACTTCTCCTCGCATCGACCCAGACGGCGAGTGCAGGCAAGCTGACCGCCGAGAACTGGAACCAGCTTGCCGATGCCGTGCCTGGCGGCGCTGGCACGCTCATGAAGGCCCTCGAGGAGGCAGGCGCGTACACCGGCAACTTCCGCGAGGCGATGTCGGCAGGCGAGATCACCGCCGAAGAGTTCAACGCCGCCCTGCTGACGCTCGGCTCAAAGCCGGTCGCCGTCGAAGCCGCCCAGTCGGTGAGCACGATGGAGGGCGCTGTTGGCAACCTCAACGCCATCATCGTCGGCGGACTCGCGAAGGCCATCGACTTCATCAAGCCCGCACTGACCGGCCTCCTTGCCGCGCTCGGTGAGACGATCACCGCTGTCTTCGCTGGCATCGCGGAGGTCGTCAACTTCGTCCGCGACAACTTCGATTGGGTCGCCCCGCTTGCCGTCGCAATCGCGGCGGCAACCGCTGTCTGGGTCGCCTGGAACGCCGCCATCACCGCGTGGCAGACGATCACCAAGATCGGCACCGCAGTTCAAGCCGCCTTCAACGCTGTCATGGCGGCGAACCCGATCATGCTGATCGTGATGGCCATCGCCGCACTGGTGGCCGGCCTGGTCTACTTCTTCACTCAGACCGAGCTGGGCCGGGAGGTCTGGGCCAACTTCACTCGCTTCCTCGGTGAGGCCTGGGCGAACGTCTCTCAGTTCCTCACCGAGACCTTCACCAACGTCGCCAACTTCTTCAACGAGACATGGGTGGCCATCGCTGGGTTCTTCGAGGACACGTGGAACAACATCCAGTCGTTTGTGACCTCCGTCGTCCTCGCGATCTACAGCTTCTTCGTCGGATTCGGCAACGACGTTCGATCCTGGTGGGAAGGCCTCTGGGACACGGTGTTCTCGATCTTCGAGTTCATCTGGAAGGCCATCGAGACCTACATCATGACCATCGTCGGGGTCATCATCGGGATCTTCACCGGCGACTTCTCCAAGGTGCCCAA
The DNA here is from genome assembly GCF_015278315.1 of Microbacterium ureisolvens. Classification (GTDB taxonomy): domain Bacteria; phylum Actinomycetota; class Actinomycetes; order Actinomycetales; family Microbacteriaceae; genus Microbacterium; species Microbacterium ureisolvens. The sequence continues at coordinate 211,594 of NZ_JADIJE010000009.1, forward strand.
CATCATCCAGGACATCTGGAACCGCGTGATGCAGTTCACCCAGGACGTCTGGAACAACGTCCTTAACTGGCTCGGAAGCGTCCCCGGCTGGATCATGGACGTCTTCAACGGCGCGGGTGAATGGCTGTACAACATCGGCAAGGACATTCTCAACGGCCTCTGGGAGGGCCTGCAGGACATCTGGAACGGACTCGTCGGCTGGATCGAAGACATCGGCAGCACCATTGCCGACACGTTCGCGAACGTGATGGGCATTCACTCGCCCTCGCGCGTCATGGCCGCCCTCGGTGAGGACACCATGCGCGGCCTGCTCATCGGTATGGAGGGTATGGAACCCGCGCTCAACAAGCAGATCAACGCTCTCGGTGCAGGACTCGCAGGCGGGCTGTCAGCAAGCATGCAGGCCGCTATCGAAGCCGTGCCCGTCGACAGCCAGCAGCCGACTGACGGAGCGCGAACCTTCATCTACAACAGCAACGGCCCAGGCTTCGACGCCGAAGACGAGTTCTTCGCCGCTATCAAGCGAGCCAAAGTCGTCGTACCGGGATGGTGATCTGAATGCCTAAGGGAGTCCTCGATCCGGCCACGCCTCGATGCACCGCGCACAAGCGCGGCTCGGGCGAGCGGTGCAAGCTGCCCGCGATCAAGGGCGGCACAGTCTGCCGCCGCCACGGAGGTTCCGCGCCGCAGGTGATCAAGTCCGCCCGTGAGCGTTTCAACGATGCCGTCGACCCGGCGATCAACCTCATGCACAAGCAACTGGAGCGAGCCGAGAAGGGCGAACTCACCGTTGCCGAGGAACAGAACCTCATGAAGATGATCTTCGACCGCACCGGATTCGTCCCCGGCAAGACGGTGAACATCGACGGTAAGGCCAAGTGGGAACTCATGCTCATCCCGGGCGAGGCAGGGATCATCCGTGAGGTTCCCGCCGAGCTCGCGGCTGGCGATGTGATCGACGCTGATGTCATCGAAGACGATGACGATCCGCTCGAACGTCATGAGCGCGAGGAAGCCGCGAAGCACCGTGCAGCCTACGAGGCCGACGCGCGCGACCGTGCACGCGCCGAGCTTCCGCAGATCAGCGAACGACGCGATGCGCAGCGCGTCGGCTCAGCGGAACCACCACAGCGCCAGTCAATGAGAAGCCCTTGGGGGTAGTGATGAAACGACTCGACGGAAGAGTGCCAGGAGCGCAGGAGAGTGAGTTCTCCGCTCCACCCGTGAAGAATCCCGACCCCGGCGACCCGATGGGACCGGCCTCGCAGAAGTGGGTCGATGTCGTCGCCGGTCGTCGGTCGAACGTCGAGCTGGGCTATGACTGACCCGAACGCGCCCGCCAAGGTCTGGCGGATACGTCTGCATCAGAACGGCGGATGGAACGGCGGACCCACGAAGTACCTCGCCATCCAGCCCGGATGCCCCTTCCACGCCCATGCCCAGCGTCACTGCAAGTGTCGAACGTTCATCGGCCGTGCGGCTGCACAGCGCTACATCGATGAACAGATCGCGACAGCGCGGGACGGATCGGCTGACGAGAGGCCCTAGACGACCATCTGAGGCCCGAACCCCGCGAGGTCGAATCGAATATCGACCGCGCCTCGCCGGAGGCTCCTAGGCGAATTCCCGTACGGGTTCGCCAACAGCGACCTGAAGTGATATCTGTTGATTTATCGACAACGCGATAGCGTCCATCTCCGATCAGCGTGAGCGAGTGGACGAGGTTCGGACCTCCGGCTAGTACCTAGCGGACAGAGCCTCTGTTGAGACACACCGATAGGTGGTGTTTCCAGTGGCGCTCCCACATCGCCCCCAGCGGCTCCGCCGCTTCATCAGGTACTACGAGCTCACCTACGCCGAGGTCGCTGAGAAGCTGGGCACCAACGTGCCGAGGATCGCGAACCTCATCAAGGGTCACGTCTACCCGACTCCGGAAGAATGCGACGCGCTCGAAGCGCTGTTCTTCCCGCTCCCGGCTCACAACTTCTTCGAAGAGTCGATGCTGGAGTACCGGTACAACTGGCCTCCGCTGCGAGGCGTCGCCCTCGTGAAGGCCGAACTCGAACGCGCCCAGGCCCAGCTCGACACCGACCGCCACGAAGCGGGTGAGTGATCGTGGCCCGCTCGACGACACCCGAGCAGGTGTCACCGGCCATCGTTGATCGCGTCGTGGCTTTCCTTGACGACATCGCCGCCTCGCAGGACGAGGAGGTCCGAGATGTCGCGTAGACATGGAGAAGGGGCCGCCCCGGCTACGGACAGCCCCCAACAGAACACTCAGCTCCAAGTCGATTTTACACCTGACCGGCGCTTTTGCGAACCCGAAGACGGCTGGGAGTTCGTTCTCGCTTCGACCCTCTGCCTCGGTCTGTCGAAGCTGAAGGCGGCGATGCCGGTATGACCGATCTTCGCGTGCTGCCGCTTCGCCCCGGGACGAACATCCCGGCCGTCAAGAACTGGCAGAACATCGCAACGAGCGATTCGACCCAGATCGCTGAATGGCGCCAGATGATCCCAGGATGCAACTGGGGCATCCGAACGGGCGAGGGTGTGGGTGTACTCGACCTCGACACGAAGAACGCCCCAGAGGGCGACCCAGGAGGGTTCGGCTCGCTGATCGACATCGAGGAACTGCTGGGCATCGACCTCAGCAACCTCCCGCTGGTGACGACCGCCCATGGCATGCATCTGTACTTCCGCTATGACGGTCATCTCGCCTCGAAGGTCCCGTGGGTGCCGTTCCTTGATGTGAAGGCCGACGGAGGGCATCAGGTCGCCGGGCCGGGGACTATCCGAGAGGACCAGGAGGGCATCGAGAGGGTCTACACCCTCGTTCGCGGCAACCTCCGAGCGATTCCCCGCGCGCCCGACGCCTTGCTGTCGGCGATTCGTGGGTGGCGCGTGGGGCGACCGGGCAATGGAGGCGGCTCGACCTCGCCCGGCGACGACCTTCCCTCGACCGAGGAAGCCATCAAGCACGGCCTGCCGCTCCGGCGTCGCAACGACTTCATGCATCGGCTCGCGTGCCGGTGGTACTCGAAGCTCGGGCTCGACGCACACAGCGAGGTTTGGGCCCTCGCCCGCGCTGTATGGGACGTGACACCGGGGCACGACACGTTCCCGTGGTCGGAGGTCGAGACCGCCGTTGCGAGTGCCCTCAAGCATGTGACCGAAGACGAGTACAAGTACCGCCAGAAGCTCACCGCCTGGCTCTACGGAAGGGCCGCCGCATGAGCGCCGAACAGATCCCGCCTCTGCCACCCGCCGAAATCTGGAAGCTCGCGCAGCGGATCGGGGACAGCAAGCCGGAGGCGACCAACAGACGGACACGAAGAAGGAAGGCATCGGATATGAAGCCGAAGAAGACATGGTGGGCGTGGCGGAACTACGTCCCGATGGGCACAGTGACGATCATCGCCGGAACGGCCGGCGTGGGTAAGTCCACGATCCTGACCCGCATGGCGGCGGACTGGTCGAACGGCACGATGGCAGGCGACCTCGAGGGCCAGAAGGTCACGGTTCTGATGGCCGCTGGTGAGGACGACTTCGAGCGGCAGGTGACGCCGAAGCTGATCGCGGCAGGCGCGGACACCGACCTCATCGAAGAGTTCTACGTCGAGATGGACACCAACACGACCAAGGGCGTCGCGACGATGTTCCAGCTGGGCGATGACCTTGACGACCTCCGGGCCGACATCATCGACAGCGGGGCGAAGGTGGTCATCCTTGATCCGATCATCTCGTTCATGGAGGGAAGCCCCGACCGTCCCAAGGAGGTCCGGGCCGCCCTCGATCCTGTCGCGAAGCTCGCGCAGGAACTCAACGTCGCCATCGTGTGCGTGATGCACTGGCGCAAGGGCCACGGCTCCATCGCTGAGAAGCTGTCAGGTGCCCACGCGTGGCGAGACATCTGCCGCTCGTACATCGCCGTGGCGAAGGACAAGCAGACCGGGTACACCGTCGCCCAGCAGGACAAGAACAACTACGGGCCGGACGGTGACTGCTGGGCGTACGCGATGACCCAGGCACCGGTCGAAGTGGAGACCGGCGACGAGGACCAGTGGGGAAACCCGCTCACCGAAAGCCAGGAGTTCGGGGTGGCGATCTACCTCGGTCCGAGCGATGTGAGCGTGGACGACCTCCTGGCACGCGAGAAGCGAGCGAACGACGGGCGCAGCAACAGCGACCCTGTCCGCAAGCTCGTCAAGGAGTTCCTGCAGGCTGCAACGGAACCGCAGAGCTCCGAGGACATCCGTAAGTACGTCAACAACATCGACGGCGACGGCATCGGGCACAACCAGTCCGTCTCGAACATGACCAACAAGCTCTCCCGGATGGTCGAACAGGGCGAGATCCAGCGTGTCGGTCGAGGACTGTACAGCGTGCCGATCCTCGCCTCGCCGTTCGGACCCAGCGGCACGGGTCACCGCCATGAATGGGAACCGGCCGACTGACCTATACACCCGTCCCTCGCGTATATCGAAATCGGGTGATCGGGTGTATAAGTCGCCCAGAAAGCGACTTATACACCCTATTTACCCCAGTTTGTATATACGCGCGAGGGAACCCCTCGGAGGGGTCTGAGACCTCGCGTACACTCCTCTTCGCCCATCCAGAAAGGAAATCACCTTGCCCGACCTCACCGCCCCTCGCTGCCCGAAGTGCAGCACCGCCTGGACGCACGGCACCAACCACGGAGACAACGGTCAGTGCGCCGGATGCGGAACCTGGCTCGTGGCCTTCCAGCCGAGCCGGATGGGACGCGCCCGCAAGGAAAGCGTGATCGTCCGTCCCTACAAGATGCGCAACGAGTACGGACGCACTCCGGGCCTGCGCTGGGGAGGCGGCGTCCTCTCGGTCGATGTGGAGTGCCCGTTCTGCGGGATCGTCCACTCGCACGGCTGGCCTGACGGCGAGGACGCTACAGGCCCTGAGCATCGGGTCGCCCACTGCAACGGATTCAGCGTGCCGCACTGGGGATTCGTCCCCGACAACATCAGCGGGTCCTACACGATCAACATCGTGGACGGCGTGCCGGTCGCGTCTCCGATCTCGCGCTGACGGATCGAGGAAGCATCCCAAGCCACCCATGAGAAAGCCGACCTTATGGACGAAGGAAAAGAGGTCATTGGGGTGGTGAAAATCTCGCGCTCGCTCGGATAAGGATGTCGATCGCGAAGAGGCTCAGGCACAAGCCTGGGCCTCTTCTCGTTGGCAAGAAAGCCCAGGTCATCGCGGCATTCGGTGGTTGCATTCGAAGATAAGTTCGATAAAATGGGTATCGACCCTAACCGAACGGTTTGGGTATCTAACACCACTCAGGAGACACCATGACCACCTCAACCGACACCGACCGCGTACTACTCGCGGTGGAGAGCAACCGCGGATACGCACCCGACCAGATCACGGACAGCATGACCCTCCGCGACTTGCTCAACGCCGTGGAGCAGGCCATCGAGGAGTACGGCGAGGACGCGATGGTCGTCACCCACGACGGTGGCAACCGCTACGGGGCCAACTACGGGGCCATCAGCATCTATGCGGACACCTTCACTGCTGTCGAGACGGACGAGGACGAGTGACCGTGCCCAACCTCGATGCCTACTGGGCGCAGTACGACCGCACGGGACTGCTGCACGAGTAGGTGACATCTGATCTGGCTTGCCCGAGGGGTAGGCCTGGAAGGATGTTGCTGTGCCCAAGCCGTACCCGAGCGAGTTCCGTGACGACGTGGTCCGCGTCGC